>NZ_CP141614.1:0-2400000 GCF_035593265.1 Limnochorda sp. LNt
TGACCAGCGATTCGCTACAAGCCCTGTAGCCCAACAGATCCGCCAGCGCCTGCGCGAAGGTGCCCCACAGCAGGTTGCCGAGGCGTTGCGGCGCGTGAACCCACTCAGTGCCGAAAGCTACTACGTCGAGGCTGGGCAGTGGCTCGGAACCCGAATCGAAGACATCTTGCGGGGGAGTCTGTTCATCGACGGGCTGAAAAAGGGACTCTCCCCGGCGGATGCCGCGGAGCGGGTCCGGCTCTTCCACTTCGACTACCAGGATATTCCCCAGGCCGTTCGTGAGGCTCGGCGTTACGTCGCCCCGTTCATCACCTGGGCGGTCAAGAACATTCCGAACGAGATGGCCAACCTCATCACGCAGCCGAGCAAGTATGCCAGAGTGGAACGGGCCGTGCGGGCATGGGAAGTGGAGCGGGAAGCGCCCGAAGAAGCCGAGGCGCCGGACTATCTGGCACTGCCCGTGTACGTCGGCAGGGACGCATTGGGGCGGCCCGTTTACAGCAACATCCTGAATACAGTCGCCTTCTACGACCTCGCGGAGTTCCTTCGTAGCCCGGAGGGAATGGGACGGTACATCTTGACTCAGTTCGGCCCCACCGTCACCGTACCCTTCGAGGCGGCCACCAACTACAACCTGTTCACGGGCGAACCTATCTCGGCGCCGGCGCTGAAGGAAGCAGGCATTCCCGACCTGCGGCTGCTGATCGGTCCGATCGCTGGGCAGCCAGAGGGGATGGCTGCGGAGGCCCGAACCGCAGAGGCCCTTCGCACCATTTACCGCCCACTCGACGTCCTCAGTCGGATCACTACGAGCCCGGACATGGAAGGAGCACTCCGGCAGACGCTGACTTCCGTCAGGGGCTACCCCTCCTCACCCTACGAGCCATTTCAGGACGCCTTGGCCCTACGGGATGCTCAACGCGAGCTGGAGCGCCAAGCAAACAATCTGAGGCGGCAATTGCTGGAGTCCTTGCTTTCTGGTAATGAACGCCAGAGGCAACTCGTCGAGGCCAGGTTAGCCATGCTGGAGCGCCAGATCGAGTTCCTGGCCCAGCGGGCGCGGGAGGTGGCATCGGGTCAGTGAGGTCGCTCTAGAGCCGTCCGCAGCGTCCCGAGACGTGAGCAAGCGAGAGGGGGGTGACAAACCAACAAGACAGGTCAACGACGGCACGGGAAGGGGTCAGGCTGCGCCCATAAGTACAACGCCCGACTGCGGCCACAGCCGGGCGGTTAGGGAGTGAGAGAGCATGCGTGTATCCCGCGCCGTCATTATACACGACAGCTCCGCCAGTAACGAGCGACTGCACGTCACCCCGCGCTCCGACCACCAGGAAGCGGTAGAGCAACAGTATCCTCGCATCCGGCCAAGAGCCGACAAGTACGAATGGAAGGTCCGCTGCCCGTACTGTGGCGAGTGGCACTGGCACGGCCCAGGTCCCGGACTCAGGCTTTCGCACTGCCACAAGGGCGTCTACTTCCTCTTGTCACCGACTTGATGGCTTGACAATTGTTTGATAGGGTTTCAGGCGTGGAGGTGTGTGCCAGATGCCCGCCCCCAAGAAACCGCCCGAAAAGCGTCTAGTCAGCTTAAACGTGTCCGTAACCCCTAAAGTCAGGAGAACACTGTTGGAGCTTGCTCAAATAGGCCAAAAGTCGGTCAGCGAAGTCACAAGGGCTTGCCTCGCCATCGGTATCGCCGCACTTTTGGCCGAAGCCCGAAGACTTGCACGGGAAAAGAACGCTGAAGCACGCCTGAGTAACGAGAAATAAAAGGCCCGGAGGCGGTGTTCCGGGCCGGGCGCTGGTAGGTGCGGCAGAAATACGGGAGGTGCAGCACCTGTGGGCATAGTAGCAGTAAGAAGGGCCTCTGTCAACCTTTCCCGCTGGGCCTCTGTCTACGCGCAGCGTGGCTTCTTCCTCATCCCCCTATGCTGGCCCGACGAGCATGGGCAATGCGCCTGTGGACGGGGCCATACCGACCGGAATATCGGAAAGGCGCCGCTGACTGCCCAAGGCGTCAAGAACTCGTCCGCCAACGCAGACCAGGTTAGGGCCTGGTGGGATAGGCGCCGCGCTGCAAACATCGGCGTGGACCTGGAGATGTCCCGCCTCCTCGTCGTGGACTGCGACAATGAGGAGGCTGTCCGGGAGGCCGAATCGCTCGGGCTCGACTCCGCCGCGCCCCGTGTGCTCACGGGCGGGGGAGGACAGCATGTCTATTTCCGAGCGCCAGAGAACCCAATAACAGCTTCGGCTATCCGTCACGGGAAGAGTAGCAAAATCGACGTTAAGACCGAAGGTTACACGGTGCTTCCGCCGTCGCTCCACCGCACCGGACGCCGCTACCGCTGGCGAACCAAAGAAGACTTGCTTCGCTTCCTGAGAGGCGATCTTCCGCCGGCCCCCGAGTGGGCCGTTCGCTGGCTCCGGGAAGCAGTGTTGAAACGACACGGAAGCCCTGAGCTGTTGCCGCCCGAAAACGTGGAGGCACTAGCCAACAAATGCCTCACAAAACTACCCAAAGTCTGGCGGCAGCGATGGGCTGAGATCCCCGACGAAGATCGCTCGGGATGGGCATTCTCTCTTGGGTGTGCTGCCGTCGAAGCCGGTGTGACCGACCCGAAGGGGATTGCCGCACTGGTTTTCACGTCGGCAGCCCACAGAGATAAGTTCACCAACCGAGCCGACGGGTGGAAAGACGCCATGCGTATCGCCGAACGGGCCTTACAGGAAACAGCGCCAGAAAGCCACGCCGAGCAACCTGCCACCCCTAGCGAACTACCGAAAATCATCTCGGCGCGGACGCTACTCGGCACGCCCCTACCTGAGCCGAGATGGGCATTTACCGGGATTCTCCCGGAAGGACTGAACATCCTGGCGGGCAAGCCGAAGCTCGGGAAATCATGGCTCTGCTTGCAGTTGGCCCTTGCCATCGGAAGTGGCAAGGATCTCGGCGGCTTTAAGGTAGCTGAACAGGGGGAGGCGCTTTATCTTGCCCTCGAAGACAACCCTCGGCGCCTGAAGAGCCGCATTCTGAAGCTGCGCGGTCCCGGAATCGAAATCATAGGAGGCAAAATCCGTCTACTTAACCTCGAATGGGACGCGCCCTCAACCACCTACCTCGCGCTCACCTGGCCGCGGATCGGGGAAGGCGGGGTAGAGGAACTAGAAAGGTGGCTTGACCACCATCCCAGGACTCGGCTTGTTATCATTGACGTGTTCGACCGCTTCCGGCCCCGCCTCGCCAAGAAAGACAGCGCAAACATCTACCGCGAGGACTACGCCTCCACGGAACAACTAAAGCAACTCGCCAGCGACAGGCAGATTGCCATTCTGCTGGTGCACCACACCCGCAAGGCAGACGCCAGCGACTGGCTGGACGAAGTATCCGGCTCCACAGGGCTAACAGGGTCTGTGGACACAACGTGGGTGCTGAAGAGGGCTAGGGGAAAGGCCGATGCCGAGCTTCTTGTCACAGGGCGGGACGTAGAGGAGCAGGCATGGGCGCTATCGGTGGACCGGGAGACAGGGCTGTGGCGAATACTCGGCAAGGCTGAGGAGTTTCGGCGCACGAAACAGGAAGACGAAATCCTGGCCGCTCTTCGACACGGGCCAGCTACACCAGCGGAAATTGCACGGCGGCTCTCTTTGTCGCGCACCACAGTAAAGGTGCGCCTTTATCGCTATGCGGAGCGCGGCATAGTCAAATCTGACGCTAATGGCCGCTATTACATCGCGGACACCGGGAGCCGGGACGAATGAAATGATTGCTTGCTACCACAGAGGAGGCGGGGGAAACCAAAAGTGCTAGATACCGTCAAGCTGAAGCTGTTGGTCGGGAAAGGGATGGAGAGGGGCTACAATGCGTGTAACCAATGTAACCGCGGTAACTGGTGTAACCAGTGTAACCGCTGTAACCGCGGTTACAGGCGGTTACATTTGGGGTGTAACCGCCCCAAAGCGCGTCATGATGCGGGTTTGGCGGGGCGGTTACAGTGGTTACACCTGGTTACAGGTTCCCGAAGCCCGACCGAGGATGAGCGTTAGCTGCTAGCATGACAGCACAAGCCCAGCGACTTTCTCAGTTATGGACACCGTAAGAGGTGGTGAAGGGTTTACGATGGGAGCCGGGAAGGGCAGCAAACAGCGAAATGATGCAGGTCTGCGCCGGGTAGGGGGTATCAGCCAGCGCGGTGTCGGAACCGATTTTTCGGAAGCCATTTTCCCGCTTTTTTCGGGGCGTTTGGCGACTCCTGACGACCAGCGGCTCTTTCACCTTGCTATTCTCCGAGCCGTAGCCAGCGATCCGAGCTTTTATTTGCACCCCCAAGCCATCACGGAACAGGCAATTCGGGAAGCCCTCAAGCAAGATCCGGAGCTTTCCGCGCTGTTTCAGGACCCGAACCAACCTAAATCCGGCCCCGCCACGGTTGAGGCATTTATCAAGGCGCGTGTGGACGTGGGTAATCCGAAATACCGGGTGGCTATCAAGGACCTCTACGCAGCGTACATGGAGTTTTGTGCTAGCAAGCGCATGGTCCCCCGCCCGCGCCGGATATTCGGACACGATCTCCGCACCATCCTGGGTGACATCAAGAAGACGCGCCCCGGCCCCAAGAAAGGAAAGCGCCCCGAGTTTTACGTCGGGATCCGCCTTCGCCCCCGTAGCGACTAACGCTTTGCGTCGGAGTGATATGGCAGAAGGGTTTCCCGCCCAAGCGCACGAACCTTGATGGCGGGGACGCAAAGAGAGTGTGGCCACACAATAGCGCCACACAAGTAGCCCGGCGGTGGTGAGCCGAGGTGGGCAACCGCAGCAGTGGGACCGCTGCCACGAAAGCCGAGCCCGTTTGCCGCAGAGTCGGAGGCTTTGCGCTGCGGTTGGCGTCGGTGGCAGGCACTATTCTGGGGCTCCTTCTCATCTTTGGTGCTATCGACGTTTCCACAATTGACCGGTGGCTGTTTCCTGCGGACTACTGGCGAGAGCGGGTCAAGGCTCTAGAAGCGTCAATAGAGGCAAACAACCGGGACATTGTTGCCGCGACCCTTGAGTTGGAGCAGCTACGCCGCACCTCCGATTTGCTGTTAGCCCGAAACCTCCAGTTTGCCAGCAGCGTCGAAAGGGATCCCGCCAAGGCACCGAAGCTCGCACTTGACCTGACCGCTGCGCAGTGGCGAGTGAGCACGATGGTCTTATCCGACCGTCTGCAAAAAGCGAACCGCCTGCGGTCTGAGCTTGAGCACGCCCGAGCTGAAGCGCAGAAGTTCTCGTCGTCTGGCGACCGAGCTTCGCCGCCGTATAGAGCACTGTTGAGAAAGGCCATCCCATGGGTGCTGGCAAGCCCGTTTCTGATCGCAGCCCTATGGCTTGTGGTCTACCTTGCCTACGAACTTCTTCAGCCGCACAGCGAGTATTGGCTTATTTCGCTGGTGTGCTGGTGGCGAAAGCGGTGCTCCGGCTCTCATCGGCGAATCCCCGTGGGGAGTCAGCCCGGTGGCTCAACTATGGAGTGCCGGTAATGGCGTCCTGCGAAGCTCGAATACTCCAGCAAGAGGTTCTGTGCTACCTCCTCGCCGCTCGATGGCACGGACTCAGCGGGGAATCTGAGGCTGACGGGCGGACGGACTCCTGCCGGAAGAAACGCCGTGCGCCACTTCACTTCCGTGGTTGGCTTCCACACTAGCCGCAAATCCAGCGCAGGGGGCCGTAGTTCTCTAAGTGCAGGTTAAAGCTAATTTCCGTGGAGGCCCGGTCGGCTGAACTTACTACACACGCCACCTGTGGCATGAAGGCGGCTTCTATTGATTTCCGACTCGCCTCGACGAGTTCACCTGTCAGCTTGACGTATCGCCGGGTGACACACACCAGCACCACCGTAGCGACCTCCGTTGCCGCCGCACCACCCGCCTGCACCATTGCGCTGACACCTGTCCAGTCCACCTTCTCCACCTCCTGCCCGACCAATTCTCGTATCTTGGCCAAGTGCCTGCTGCGTCCCCATGCCTGCGACACCACAGCGCGAGCCTGGGAGGGCAGGGAGGGCACGACGGCCCCGAAGACGAAACTGCACGGTGCAAGGCCGTGGAGAGGAGGCCGGGGAAGTGCATAGACCGTCCGCATCGTTGGCTGTGAGCGCACTCATTGTGGTTGCCGTGGCGGGCGTGGCAGTTTCGCAGGGCGTGGGTGAGTTCTTGAAGCCGGAGACTTCACAGCGATTCGGCTTTTACGACGGCAATAGAATCGCAGCCCAAAGCCAGGCACTGCGGCTTGCTTACTACGCAGGAGCCTACGACGCTCTGAAGGCTGTGGCGTGGGAGCAGGTTACGATTGCGAACAGCGTCATTCCGCCCACGGCAGCCAACATGACGTTGGCCGAGTGGGCAGAAGCAGATACGTCAACGAGGCTCAGGATTGCAGGTGGCGTTGCTGTTTCCCGGCTAACCGCGGCCCTGCTTTTTATTCCACAGGAAACAACGCTAGGGCAGATCGCTGATGTAGTCGATGCCTACATTGCCTCTCACCCCACCGAGCGCCATAACAACGCTGCGCTCCTCCTGTGGAGGGCACTTGCAGAAGCCACCTTTAAATGGAGATAATGGCCGATGGGGTTTATGCGGGTATGCGGGCAGGGTTCCCTACCTGGGCCGATATTTGCGCGGGCATGAGATAGCAGCCGACAATCCACGGCGTTAGCGGCAGGGGGCCCCGGCTCGGGTCGGGGGGTCCCCTGCTGACGGGCCGGGGGCGCGCCCCCGGTGGCGCCGGTGGCGGGCAGGGACTGCCGACATCGCGCCCGAAGAGCCAGCAGTCGGCGCTTGACGGCCCGCTCGACCAGCGCCGACAAACCCACCGGGATCTTCCGGCCCCCGTCGTTCTCCCCAACCGGATGATAGGCGCCCGCACCAAAACTCACAGGACTCCGCCCGGCCCCGGCGGCGCGCCGAAGCTCCGTCCCCCGCCCGCTCCACTACTATGCTTCCCCTGCCAGTGCCTCCAGAAAAAGTGCTAGCAAGTGATAGCAGGCTTGACAGCAAGATGTCTTTCTGCTATGGTGGGCTCAGAATCCCACGAAGGGGGTTGCGGTCGATGTTCGTAGACGTTGACACCCTGCGAGTTGTGCTGGAGGCGGCGCTGCGGTATGCTCGGATGGTGGGTGGAGACGAAGGGGATGCCGTGGTAGACGTTGTTATGGAGACGGCATGGGCCATTGGCGAAGATGTTTACGAAGAGGTGCTTCGAAGCGGGAGCAAGCCGCTCTCAGAGCCCATCGTAATGCCGGTGTAAATCAACGCGGCCGAGATCCGGGGCCGCCCTCGCTTCGGGGGCGGCCCCTGTTTTTGTTCGGGCAGAAACAGCTTGACATCTTGACATCATTCCTGGTAATCTGGCGACGAAGGGAGGGCTGGTTGGATGCCTGACGAAAAGGCTGCCGAGGATGTCGTTCTCTCCATTCGTGTTCCGAAAGAACTTCGGCGCCGAGTGAAGGCGCAGGCCGCCGTGCTGGACCTTACGGTTCAGGAGGTGATCATCTCGCTGCTAGAAAACTGGCTCGATAAGGTGGAAGCCTCGCAGGGGCCTGCGGAGCAGTCCGCCCGCGGGGCGAGCCGTGGCAGACAGAAGCCTGGCGCCACCCGAGCCTGACGCCGGGTATGCGAATGACGAGACCGCGCATCAGCCGAAACTGCGTCAGTGAAGCGGCCTCTTCTAGCCTACCCAACCCACGTCCCAACCTTCTACGAGTGGCGCGCTTGCCAGCGGGCTGGTCAAAACGCCTGCGACCCCGTTGGTAAAGGTGCCAACGAGAAGGAAGGGGCAGAGTCGGAAGCCCATAGCAGGGAGGGGTCAGGCGTCTATGGGCATCTCCCGAACCAAAGACGGGCGGTTTCGGGTCGTTGTGTTTATGGGCCGGGACCCGGCCACCGGAAAGAAGCTCTTCCACGACACGATCTGCGATACCGAGCGGGAGGCGAAAGCGAAGGAGAAGGAGTGGGAACAGGAGAAGGCGCAAAAGCGATTCGTCGCTCCGTCCGAGCGGCTGACGGTCAAGGAGTTTCTGGAGCTTTGGCTGAAGAACGACGCTCCGAACACGACAAAGCCCCGCACCTTGAAGCGATACAAAGAGCTGGTCAACCTGCATATCACCCCCCGACTCGGCGCCGTTCGGCTCGACCTCCTCTCGCCCCAACACGTCAAGCGTCTGCTGGCCGAGAAGCGAGAGGAAGGGCTGTCAGCCCGAACCTGCCTGCACATCTACCGGGTGCTCCATCGGGCGCTCAATTCGGCGCTGGAGGACGGGCGGATAAGCCAAAACGTCTGCGACCGAGTGCGGCCACCGAAGGTAGATGAGAAGCTGCCCGACGGTCTATCGACCGAACAGGTTGATGCTCTGTTACGCGCGGCTCGGTACATCGAGGGCGAGAGGTTGCCAGACGGCACTAGGGTACAGATACCGAACCCGCTCTACCCGCTCTACCTTACGGCTGTCCACACTGGAATGCGGCTGGGTGAACTCCTGGGCCTGCGCTGGGCAGACGTGGACCTCGATGTCGGAGTAGCGGTAGTGCAGCAGGCCCTTGTGAAAGCGGGAAGGCAACCCGTCTTCGACACACCGAAGAACCGGAAACCCCGTGTGGTCCCCCTCTCCCCGGAGGTGATCGAGGCGCTGCGTCAGCTACGGATCGACCAGGAGATTGCCAGGGCCAATTACTCGCAGCGGGGCAAGCAGTACGGCGCCTTCCCAGGCCACGAGGAGCACGGCCCGCTAGTCTTCTGCCAGGAGAACGGATGGCCGCTCGAACCAGGCAACCTGACGCAGCGCAACTTCAAGGAATTGCTGAAGAAGGCCGGGCTGCCGAGAGACATCCGCTTTCATGACCTCCGGCACACCTTCGTCTCCCGAGCTTTGCAGGCAGGGGCAAACCCTCGGGCCGTTAGTGAGATCGTCGGCCACTACGACCCAGGCTTCACGCTGAAGCGGTACGCCCACGCGTTGCCAGAGGATACAAGGGAAGCCGTCCGGCGTCTCTCGCAACACCTGCGCCGGACGGCCCCCGAACGGACAGAGGGTTGAGGCCCTCCGTCACCCAAGGCTAAGGCTGCCCGCCCGAGCCTGCCCCCCAAGGGCGGGCTCCTTTGTTCCCGGCCCTCCCAACCAGCCAGCAGCGAAACCCCGCCACGACGAGCCTCTTCCGGCGACGAGGTTGGGATCCAGGTTGGGATCCGTCCCAACCTGAGCGCCCGTAAATGCTGGTGGCCCCGAGAGGACTCGAACCTCCGACACGCGGTTTAGGAAACCGCTGCTCTATCCGCCTGAGCTACGGGGCCACCGTCTTGCAGCAGCCGACGCGCCGCTCGACCGCCGCACAGGCAGTGTACCACCCATCACCGCCGCGCGCCAAGGGGCCGCGCCGCCTCCGTGTCGTGCCCGCCACGAGGCCTCGGCCCGACTGCTCCTCAGCCGGTTACGGCCGGGCGCCGTACAGCACGCACCGCACCTGGCGAGACGGGGTGACCGACTGCATCGGGGGCAGAGCCTGGCGACACTCCGGCCTGGCAAACGGGCATCTCGGATGGAACGGGCAGCCAGGCGGCAGCGCGCCCAGCTCCGGCACGTCTCCGGCGCCCTCCAGGCGCTCCGGCTGCAGGCCCGCCTCGGGCTTGGGCGCTGCACGCTTGAGCAACCGCGTGTACGGATGCAGGGGCTCGCCAATCACCTCGTCCGCCGGCCCGACCTCGACCAGGTGGCCAGCGTACATCACCGCGATCCGGTCCGACATGTAGCGGGCCGCCGCGAGGTCATGGGTGATGAAGATCAGGGAGAGCCCCTCCTGCTCCTTGAGGTCCAGGAGCAGGTTCATCACGTCCAGGCGCACCGAGACGTCCAGCATGGAGGTGGGCTCGTCGGCCAGGATGAGCCGAGGCCGCACCGCAAGCGCCCGCGCGATGCCGACCCGCTGTCGCTGGCCGCCGCTGAGCTCGTGAGGGTACCGGTCGAAGAAGGAGCGGGCCGGCGTAAGGCCGCATGCCTCCAGGAGCTCCTCCACCCGGGCCCGCACCCCCTTCCCCGTCGCCAGCCCGTGGACCACGAGGGGGCGAGAGAGGATGTAGCCCACCGTGTGCACAGGGTTGAGGGAGGCGAAGGGGTCCTGGAAGATCATCTGCACCCGGCGACGGTACGCCAGCAGCTCGCCTCGCGACAGACGGGCCGGCACCTCCTGCCCTTCCAGCCAGGTGCGGCCGGCGCTGGGGGTCTCCAGGCGCGCCACCACCCGGGCGAGGGTGCTCTTGCCCGATCCCGACTCGCCGACGAGCGCCACCACCTCCCGCGCACCCACGTGCAGATCGACGTGGTTGACCGCCACGAGCACGCGCGTGCGCGGGAATCGCCCGATGCGGAAGCGCTTGACGAGCCCCCGCACCTCCAAGAGCGCCCGGACGTCCCCGCCGGACGCCACCCGTTGCGCCTCTGCCAAGGCCGGCCGTACGTCACTCATGGAGATGACACGCCACCCAATGTCCTTCTTCGACCTGCCGCAGACGGGGCCGCACCCGCTCGCACACCCCCGCCACCCGCTGGCTGCAGCGGGGTGCGAAGGGGCAACCGGGGCTCTCGCTCGTCAGATCCGGCGGCTGCCCCGCGATGCCGCTCAGGCGTCGGCGAGGCCCCGTCAGGGGCGGGAAGGCCTGCATCAGGCTGCGGGTGTAGGGATGCATCGGGGAGGCGTAGAGTCGTCGAGAGGGGGCACGTTCGACGATCTCGCCGGCGTACATGATGGCGACGCTGTCGCTCATCTCGACCAGCAGCGACAGGTCGTGCGTGATGAAGACCACCGAAAAGTCCAGGCGTCGTCACAGCTGGTCGATCTCCTGGAGGATGGTCCTCTGCACCACCACGTCCAGGGCCGTGGTCGGCTCGTCCATGACGACCAGCCTGGGCTCCAGCGCCAGAGCAGCGGCGATGGCCACTCTCTGGCGCATCCCTCCGCTCAGCTGGTGAGGATAGGCATCCAGGAAGCGCGGGGGAAGGTTGACCAGCCGGAACAGCTCCACGGCCCGGGCGTGCAGCCGGCGACGGTCCCTCACCCCGTGGGCGATCATCGCGTCGAAGATCTGATCCTTCACCCTGGCCACGGGGTTGAGCACGTTCATGGATGCCTGAAAGACGATGGAGAACTCCTGCCAGCGAAGGTGTCGCAACGCCCGCTGGTCGAGGCGGGTCAGGTCCGTGCCGGCGAACCACACCTTGCCACCGAATACCTTCCCCGGCGGCTGCAGCAACCCGGTCATGGCGAAGGCCAGCGTCGACTTGCCGCACCCCGACTCTCCGGCGATGCCGAGAAACTCCCCCTGCGCCACGTCGAGGTCGACGTCGCGCACGGCCATCGCGACCCGGCCGCCTTTGACATAGCCGGCCCGCAAGGCCTCGATCCGCACCAGAGGCTCTCGATGGCCTCTCAACCTTGCCTCAGCCGTGGGTTGCTCACCTCATCGATGGCGAAATTGATCAGGGCGAACGCGGTACCCAGCATGGCGATGCACAATCCAGGGACGGCCATCCACTGCCACTGGCCCAGGATGATGGCCTGGTTGTTTTGAGCCCAGTAGAGGATCGTCCCCCAGGTCACCACGTTGACGTTGCCCAGCCCCAAGAACTCCAGCCCTGCCTCGCTCAGCACGGCGTACAGCGCGGCGCCGAAGAAGTTGGCCACGATGAGGCTGAGCATGTTGGGCAACATCTCGAAGAAGATGATGCGGGCAGGACGCTCGCCCACCACCACCGCCGCCTGCACGAAGTCCCGGCTCTTGAGGCTCAGCGCCTGGGAACGCAGAACCCGCGCCCCCCAGGCCCATCCCGTCACCGAGATGACCAGCACGATGGGCACCACGCCCTTGACCGTCACGTACGCCGCCACCACGATCATGAGCGGCAGACCTGGCAGGACCAGGAAGATGTTGGTGATGGCCGACAGGACCTCGTCCACCAGGCCACCGAAGTAGCCGGTCGCGAGGCCCACCGCCGTCGACAGCACGGTGGTGGCGGCGCCGGTCACCAGGCCCACCAGCAGCGATAGCCGCGTGCCCCAGATGACCTGCGAGAGGACGTCCTGCCCCAGGGCCGTGGTGCCGAGAGGATGCGCCCAGCTGGGCGGCTGGGAGGGTGCGAAGTCCATCGCGGTGGGCGACGCGGGTGCGATGAGCGGGGCCAGCAGCGCGATCAGCGCGAAGAAGGCCAGGATGGAGGCGCCGGCCATCGCCTTAGGGTGACGCAGGACAGCCCGCGACGTGCTCACGACCCAGCCCCTCCCGTGCGAACCCTCGGATCGAGGAGGGCCAGGGTCAAGTCGGCCAGGAAGTTGGCCCCCAGCACCGTCAGCGATATGAACAGGAAGATGGCCTGCATCAAGGGATAGTCCAGGCTGGTCACCGCCTGATACAGGACGAACCCCACGCCGGGATAGGCGAAGACCATCTCGGTCAGCAACGGCCGCTGCCCTGGTGCCCGCCGGCATCTCGCTGTGGGCGTTCTTCCGGTGGGGGTATCAGGCGGCGCGGCACGTGATATTGGCCTTCGTGGTCGTGGTGTTGGGCGTGGTCATGCCGCTATCGGAGCGCCTGCCCGCCCCGAGGGTCACGAGCCGCGACCTGGCCATGGGAATGGTGACGCAGGGATCGGGCCCCTCCGGGTGGGCCGTCGCCGCCGCGACCGGCGCCTCGCTGGCCCTGTACCTGCTGGCTGCCGTGGCCGCCTGCCGGGCGCTGCGGACCCGGGAGCTGTGAGCCGAGGGCCAGGGGAGGGGGCCCACGAAGCTGTGAGGCCAGCCCCTGGCCGGCCCCTCACGCGCCGCGGAAGACGCCCGTGTAGGCGAATAGGGCCGGCGAGCCGCCCGTGTGCAGGAAGAGCACGTGGTCGCTGCCGCTGAAACGTCCGCGTCGCACCAGGTCGATGAGCCCGGCCATGGCCTTGCCGGTGTAGACGGGGTCCAGCAGGATGGCCTCGGTGCGCGCCACCATCCGCACCGCCTCCACCATGCCCGGCGTCGGGATCGAGTAGCCGGGCCCCACGTAGTCGTCCAGGCAGACGACCCGCTCCCGGGGGATCTCCCCTCGCAGCCCCACGTGCTCGGCCGTGCGGTTGGCCAGCTCCCACACCCGGGCCTCCTGCTCGGCCCGACTGCTGCGCACGCTGATGCCGATGACGGGGATGTCGGCGTGGTGGCCGTGCAGGCCCGCCAGCAGCCCCGCCTGCGTGCCGGCGCTGCCACTGGCGCAGACGATCGCGTCGATGCGCAGCCCCATCTCGAAGGCCTGGTAGAGCAGCTCCTGCGCGCAGGCCACGTAGCCCGTGGCGCCCACCGCGTTGGAGCCGCCCCCGGGGATGACGTAGGCCTTGCGCCCAGCGGCGGCCACGTCGGCCGCCTCGGCCTCCATCTCCGCGACCAGGTCCGACCCGGCCGGCACGACCCGGATGCGCTCGGCTCCGAGCAGCTGGTAGAGGAAGTTGTTGCCGCTGGCTCCCGGGTCGTAGCTGCCGGGTATCCGCTCTTCGAGGATGAGCCGGCAGCGCATCCCCTCGCGCACGGCAGCCGCCAGGGTGAGCCGGCAGTGGTTGGACTGCACGGCACCGGTGGTGATGAGGGTGTCGGCCCCTTGCGCCAGCGCCTCGGCCACCAGGAACTCCAGCTTGCGCACCTTGTTGCCGCCGCCGGCCAGGCCCATCAGCAGGTCGTCACGCTTGACGTAGATGGTGGGCCCGCCGAGCGCCGCCGACAGGCGGTCCAGTCGCTCGATGGGCGTGGGATGCCCGGGCTCCGTGTAGCGGCGTCGGGCCAACCGGGCCAGATCCACCCCCGCCACCCCCCCGCTCGGGCTCGCTCGCCGGCCCGAGACTCACTTGCCCGCCTGGAACTGGTCCACCGCCGCCATCGCCATCGAGCCATAGACGACCGAGGGCCCGCCGCCCATCATGACCGCCACGGCCACGGTCTCGGCGATCTCCTCCCGGGTGGCGCCGTGCTCGAGCGCGTCGTGCACGTGGCAGGCGATGCAGCCCTCGCAGCGGACGGCGATGGCGATCCCCAACGCGATGAGCTCCTTTGTCTTCTCCGACAGCGCGCCGCTGCGCACCGCTGCGTCGTGCAGCGCCTGAAAGCCCTGCATCGTACCGGGGATCGCGCGGCCCAATTCCGACATCCGGCGCAGGACTTCCTTCTGGAGCTCAGGATACGACGTCGAGCCGCTCACCGATGCCGACCTCCTCGCGCCTCGCCCCGGGGCTCCGGACCCCGGAAGAGCTTGTGACTGCGTTCACGCATTCCCGGAAGGGGGGCCGCTCTCCTGCCGTCCGCCACGCTGCGGGTATTGTGTTGCAGCCGTCCGGCCCCGATGATGGGAGCGAAGGAGGCGTCTCCATGCGTCGTCCCGTCCGTCCCGTCGTCCCGGTGCTCGTATCCGTCGCCGCCCTGGCGGTCGTCTGGTACTTCCGCACCTGGCTTCACGCCCCCGTCCTCTGGCTCTACGCCACGCCGGCCGTTTTGCAGGCCCTGGTCGTCTGGGCGCTGGTCCACGCGTTGCTGCTGCGCCGCTGGGAACCCCTGACCCGGGTGCGCGCGGTGCACTGGAAGGATCAGACCGGCGCCTCGCGCACGGGCCACTGGCGCGGGCTGTGGTGGGTGTCGGTGCCGGTCGGGGCCACGCTTGTGGTGCTGCTGCCGCTTGTCTCCCTGTGGCTGCGCCACGCGGAGCTGGGCCGCATCACCGACTACCAGCCCATCGACCGGCTGCCCGAGTCGGCCTCGCAGATCCGGGTGATGCCGGTGGAGGTCGCGCTCCGGCTGGCGCGAGACTCCTTGCAGACCCCCCAGTACGCCCTCGGCCGGCAGGCCCTGGCACCCGTCGACGGGCGGCTGAGCTGGCAGTTCCTGCTGGTGCCGAGCGCCGCGGTCATCAAGTGGCTGCTGCCGGCGGGCGGCGTGGCGGTAGTGGACGCCACCACCCAGGAGAAGAACACCCGCCTCCTCCAGCGCCCCCTGCGCCCCGCCGAGGGCATCCACCTGACGGACAACCTCTGGTGGCAGGCGTACCGGCGCCGCTACTTCGTCACGGGCGAGAAGCCCTACTACCTCGTCGCGCCGGACGGCGGGATCTGGACCGTCGCCCCCGCCATCGGGTGGCGCTACCGCTGGCGATGGGGCCTGGCCTACACGGTGCCCTACTTCGCCGGGGCCTTCGTCGCCTCGCCGGAGGGGGACGTGGCCTTCCTCGAGCCAGAGGCGCTGGCGGCGCATCCCGTCGTCGGCGGCACCCGAGTCTTCCCGGAGCGCCTCGCCCGCTGGCTCGCCGAGGCCTACGGCTTTCGCCGGGGGATCGTCAACGCCCTCTTCATCCACCACGACCAGGTGAAGGTGACCGACGTCGAGCGCGGCGAGGACGGACCCGTCAACCGGCAGCCCTTCCTCATGGCGACGAGGGAGGGCCTCGTGTGGTTCATCAGCGCCGAGCCGTACGGCCAGAGCCGGGGCGTCTTCAAGGTCTTCCTCGTCGACGCCTCGACGGGGGAGGTGCGGGTGCTGCACCTCCCGCCCGACCAGACGCTGACGGGGCCGACCCGGGCCATCGACTACGTGCGGCGGGCCAACCCCGTCGTCGACTGGTCGCGCTTCGAGATCATCGAGCCCCTGCCGTTCGTCCGCGACGGCGTGCTCTACTGGAAGGTGGTGGTGATGCCCCAGGACGCGGCGGGCATCGCCTACCAGGCCTTCGTCGACACGCGCACCAACCACGTCTACGCCGTCGAGTCGGACGAGGAGGTGGCGAGGTTCCTCGCGGCGGGCCCCGCCGGCCCGTCGGCGGGTGGCGTGGCACCCGTGCTGGCCGGCGCGCCGCGGATGATGGCGGGAGCAGCGACCGACGGCCCCGGAGTGCCCGATGGGGCCGAGATCGGGCAGCTTCTCCAGGAGATCCGTGAGCGCCTGGATCGCCTCGAGCGTCTGCTGCAGACCGTGGAGCCGTCTTTGCCGTCCGAGCCGTCTCCCTGAAGAAGGCCCCGGGCCCGCTCACGCGGAACGTTGGGGCATGGGCCCGGCGCCCGCATGGGGACGAGGAGACGGACGCGTGACTCGCAGGCTCACCCGAGCAGACGACACACCCGCCCGAGGCCGCCAGGACATGGCCGCGCCCCGCCCGCCGGTCAAGTGGGCCGGTGGCAAGGGCGGGCTCCTGGCCAGCTTCCAACCGCTGTTTCCCAGGCAGCCGTGGGAGCTCTACGTGGAGCCGTTCGTGGGGGGTGGCGCGGTCTTCTTCCACCTGCGGCCCGAGCGCGCCGTGCTCATCGATAACAACGAGGAGCTCATCAACTTCTACTGCGTGGTGCGGGACCGGCTCGACGAGCTCCTGGCTGACCTGCGCCGGCACCAAAACGCGGCGGCCTACTACTACCGCATCCGTGCCCTCGACCCGGCCCGACTCGACCCGGTCGCGCGGGCCTCCCGCTTCCTGTACCTCAACAAGACGGGATACAACGGGCTTTGGCGGGTCAACGCGCGAGGGCAGCACAACGTCCCCTTCGGCCGCTACAAGAACCCCACCATCGTCGACGAGTCCAACCTTGGCCGTGTGAGCCAGGCGCTGGCGCGAGCCGAGATCCGGCTCGGCGACTTCACGCTGGCCCTGGAGCACGCAGGGCCCGGCACGTTCGTCTACCTGGATCCGCCGTACCACCCGCTCTCGCCGACCGCCCGCTTCACGGCCTACACCAAGGCGGGCTTCACCGAAGAAGACCAGCGGCGCCTGGCCGAGCTCTTCCGGGAGCTGGACCGGCGGGGGTGCTTGCTGATGTTGAGCAACTCCGACACCCCCCTCATCCGGGAGCTGTACGCCGGCTACGACATCCGGGTGATCTACGCGCGCCGTGCCATCAACTGCCGGGCCGACGGACGGGGGCCCATCTCGGAGCTGGTGATCCGCAACTACGCCTGAGGGTGGATCCGCCGGGCGGCTCGCTCCCGTATGGATCGTCGAGAGGGACCGGATGGCGGAGCATGACTGGGCCCGTGAGGCGGGCGGCAGGGTGTCGTCCGTGAAGGAGCCCTGGCGCCGGCAGCTGCCGCGAGCGGAGACCGACGTGATGGCCCGCCTGGCGGCGGGCGACGTACGCGCGCTCGAGGAGCTCTACGACAGGCACGCCGCCGCCCTTTACGGGATGCTCGGCCGGCTCGTCCCCGACCGGCGGGACCGGGAGGAGATCTTGCAGGAGACGTTCGTCGCCGTGTGGCGCCACGCCGACACCTACGACGGCCGGCGGGGCTCCGTGCACACCTGGCTGTTTGCCATCGCCCACCGCAAGGCCATCGACCGCCTGCGCGCCCAGCGCAGCCGGCCTGCCGAGACGCCGATGGACCCCCTCGTCACGGTCCCGGTCGGGCAGGAGGCCGAGGTCGACGGCCTTTACCGCGTCGACCCGACCGCGGACGGGGCCCAGGCCTCCGAGCAGCGGCAAGCGGTGATGCGCGCGCTCATGGGGCTCCCGGCCGAACAGCGTGACGTGGTGGTCATGGCCTACCTGATGGGGTATTCGTCGACCGAGATCGCCGAGCTTCGACGTCTGCCGGTGGGCACGGTCAAGAGCCGGATGCAACGGGCGCTCGCCCGGCTGCGCCGGCTGCTGGGCCCCGAGGAGGTGGGCCCGTGACCTGCTCGCGCGTGCGGGCCCTGGCCGGGGCCTACGCGTTGGACGCGCTGGAGGCGGCCGAGCGCGAGGCGGTCGAGCGCCACCTCGACGTCTGCCCTGCATGCCGGGCCTTCACGGCAGAGCATGCCGACGCCGCGGCGGCACTGGCCAGGCTGGTCCCGCCCGAGGCGCCTCCTCCCGAGCTGCGTGCCCGCGTTGTGGCCCTGGCAAAGGCTCGTCGGCAGCCGCCGCCGGCGGCCACCGGGCGGGCGGCGCGGCCGTCGATCGGGCACGCCTGGCATGTGGCCGCCGCTGTGGCACTGCTGGCGCTGGGCTGGGCGGCGGGGCGGTGGGCCGCGTGGGCCCCCGGCCGGGGCGACGCTGCCCTGCAAGAGGAGCTCCGTCGGGTGCGCCTGGAGCGTGAGCTGTGGCAGGGTCTGGCCGCCCCAGGCGGCTCCGTCGCTGCTCTGTCGACCGATCCGGGGCTCTCGGGCGTCGTGGCGCTGGCCTCGGTGCTGGGCGACCAAAACGGCTGCTGGGTGCGGCTCGTCGCCGACGGGTTGCCGGATCCGGGCCCGGGGCAGCGCTACGTGGTGCGCGTCCGCACGCTGGACGCGACGCCGGATCTCGCCCGACCCCTGCCCCAGGTGGCGCCGGGCCGCTGGGAGCTGGCGACCCGCATCGACGTGCCGCCGGACCGGCTGGGTGCGGTGGAGGTGGTCGTGACGGGCGAGGATGGGGGCGAACCACCGCCTCGCCGCATCGCGTGGGGCTACCTGTGGGCGGACGGGGAGGGCTGGTAGGGCGGCCCCCCGGCCGACGAGTCA
This sequence comes from Limnochorda sp. LNt, assembly GCF_035593265.1. Lineage (GTDB taxonomy): Bacteria > Bacillota > Limnochordia > Limnochordales > Geochordaceae > Geochorda > Geochorda subterranea. Next base: position 18,494 of record NZ_CP141614.1, read on the forward strand.
TCCGCCCATCTCCCTCCCGACCAGCACCACCCCCGCCACGATCAGCAGGGCACCCAGCACCACCTGCCACGAGACGGGCTCCCGCAGCCAAAGCGAGGCCACGGCCACCGTGGCCAGCGGGGAGGCGGCCATCACCAGCGCGACGGTGGAGGCCTCCCCCTGCTTGAGGGCCGCGTAGTAGGCGAGGTCGCCCGCCAGCGTCGCCAGCAGGGCCTCGATGCCGATGGGCATCCACGCCTGGATCGGCACCCGCTCGAGCCGGGGCCACGCCCCGCTGCCGATGACGAAGCCCACCACGATGGCCGAAGCCATCAGGGTGCGCAGAGCCAGCCCGACCACCGGGTCGACCCCGGCCAGGCCGATCTTGCCGGCAACCGGTGCGATCCCCCAGCAGAGCGCGCCGACCACCGCGAGCGCCAGGACGGACAACGCGGACGCCCCCTCGATGCCGTTCGTGGGCAGGCTATGTGAGGCGAGGCCGTACGCATGACGGCCGAGCCCGCGGGCATACCGCTACTGGGGTCCGGCGAGGTCGACGAGATAATGTGGGTCACGGTGCAGGCAAGGCGGATGGTGCTGGCCGTCGCCGTGCTGGCGGTGACGGCAGGGATCGTGTGGTGGGGCGTCCGAGCCATGCGAAGCGGTCAGGACCGGGCTGCGCCCGAGGCGCTGCCCGAGGCGCAGGCGGAGCGCACCTCCCCTCCGGACGGCGCGGCGGCCCGGGCGGACGACCCCGTGGCGGCGCTGCGCCGCATCCTCGACGCCCGGGCCCAGGCTCTGGTCGCCTTCGACGAGGCCCCGCTGCGCGAGCACTACGACCTCGAGTCCGACCCCGGCCAGTGGGCGCTCGAGCACGAGCAGCGCCGCCTGCGCTACCTGCGGGCCTGGACCGACCGGCGCCGGCTCCAGATGGTCAGCGCCCGCTCGGACGTGCGGGTGACCAACCAGCGGGTATCGGGCGACGAGGCGTGGCTGAGCGTGGTGCAGTCCACCCGGCTGGGCTACGTCTACCGCGACGATCCCTCGCTGACCAAGCACCTCTTCGGCATCGGCACCCGCCATGCCATCCAGATGGTGCGCGAGGACGGCCGGTGGGTCATCCGGCGCGACTGGTACACCGACCCCCTGGACGAGGACACGCTCGTCCCCGAGGTGACTCCCGCCGACGTGGCGGCCTCGGGCGGCATCCTCGAGCCGCTGGCCCGGCTGCAGGCCCTGGGTGCGCCACGCTGCTCCCCACCCGCGGTGGACGGCGGCGAGACGCTCGTGCCCGGCATCCTGGTGGGGTTCTGGAAGTGGCTGTGGAGGCTGGTCCCCCTGTCGTCCCGGGCCGCGAGCCGGGAAGTCGCGTACGACCGTGACAAGGCCGTCGCCTACGCCCGCACCTATTGCGGGGGCGCCTGGGGGTGCGGCAACGGCGGCCGCTACAACCCCGCCTACAGGGACTACACCGACGTGGGCGGTGACTGCACCAACTTCGCCTCGCAGGTACTCCACGCCGGGGGCCTCCCCATGGACGGCACCTGGTACTACCGCCGCGACGGTGGGAGCCGGGCATGGGTGCAGACCACGGGGCTGCTGTCGTACCTGCTCGACACCGGACGGGCCCGCCTCCTGGCACGGGGGACCTACGCCGACGTCGTCAAGGCCTCCGACCGCTTCCCCGAGGGCACCATCCATGCGCTGGAGCCGGGTGATCTCATCGCCTACCAGGAGCAGGGTCGCGTCGTCCACTTCGCGGTGGTGACGGGGCAGGATTTTCGCGGCTACGTCGTGGTCGACTCCCACACCGCCGACCGGCGCGCGGTGCCGTGGGACGTGGGGTGGGACCAGGGCACGGTCTACTGGCTGCTGTCGATGCGCGACTGAGTCCGCCCGCCGAAGTGTTCGCGGGTCAGCACCATGACGTGCGAGACCACGCCGTTGAGGTGGTCGATCTGGCCGTCCTCGACGAAGCCCAGGGCTCGCAGCGCCTGCTCGAGCACGGGGTTGGTGGACAGGCACTCCACCAGTACCCGCTCCAGGCCCATCTCGTCGAAGACGTAGCGCAAGAGGGTGCGCAACCCGTCCGTCAGGTAGGCGGCCACCGCCTCGGGCCCCCGCTCCCTGATCTCCGGGTCGCCCAGGAGCGCCTCGATCCAGGCCTCGCCCTGGCGAGGATCGATGCTGTGCAGGTCGAAGTCGCCGATGTAGCGGCCGGACTCGTCCTCCATGGCGATCTGGCGGCTGTGGGGGTCGGCTGCCAGGGTCGCGAACCAGCTGCGGATGTCGTAGGGCGTGCGCTGCCCGACCGTGGTGCCGACGGTGGCAATCTGTACGTCGGGATCGTTGGTCATGGCGAGGCGCGCCGGCAGATCGGCCTCCGACAGGCACCGCAACCGCACCCGCTCCCCCGCCCGGCTCCACTCGCCCGCGATGGCCTCGAGCGCATGCTGATCCATGCTCCGCCACCCTCGTCGACGCGCCGTCCGACGCGGTCGTCTCGTGGACATTGTAACCGCCCGGCCGGGCCGGGCACGGGGGCCCATATGCTATAATGCAGGCAGCGCCACCCAAGCCGGGAGCCCGCAGGGCCCAGCGTGAGGGTGGGCGCGACGCGGAGGGGTGTCTGAGCGGACGAAAGAGGCGGTCTTGAAAACCGTTGAGGGCCTTGGGTCCCTCCGGGGGTTCGAATCCCTCCCCCTCCGCCACGATGTCGTCGGGATCGCACGTCGCGTTCCGGGGGTTGTGGGGGGCCGTTTCTGGTGCCGCCGCCCGTTGCGGTCGTCTCGGACATCCACGCCAATCTCCCGGCGCTCCAGGCCGTGCTGGCCGACATGGCCGCCTTTGCGCCTGCCACCATCTACAACCTCGGCGACACCGTGGGCTACGGGCCCGACCCGGAGGCGAGCGTCGACTGGGCCCGCGAGCACGCAGCCGTCTCCTTGATGGGCAACCACGACGCCGCCTGCGTGGGGCAGCTGGGGCTCGAGTGGTTCAACCCGTGGGCGCGCGAGGCCGTGGAGTGGACCTTCGCGCGGCTCGGCTCCGACCGGCGGCGATGGCTGGCGGCCCGGCCCTCGACCTACCGGCTGGTACTCGGAGGCCTGCGCATCCTGCTGGCCCACGGCACGCCCCGTCACCCGGTCACCGAGTACATCAGCGGCGACGCGGCGGCCCAGCTGTTGCGCGACCAGGACCCGGGGTGGGACGTCTGCCTCGTCGGCCACACGCACCTGATGGGCGTCTACACCCGCAGCGGCTACCGGCCCCTCTTCGAGAGCACCGAGATCCCCCTCGTTACGCCGTGCATCGTCAACGCCGGCAGCGTCGGTCAACCCCGGGACGGGCGCCCCGAAGCGGGCTACGTCCTGGTCGACGCGGACGGCGGACGGCTCGTCGTGCGGCGTGTCGCCTACGCTGTCCAAGTCACCCAGCAGGCCATCCTGGACGCTGGCCTGCCATCCATCCTGGCCGAGAGGCTGGCCGTCGGGCGGTAGCCTCACCCCTTTTCTCAGGCCGGATTCGCCTGCATGGACCGGGATCGGAAGAGCCACCTGTACCTTCCCCGACTTCTACCTGCCCGACCGCGACCTATGTTGGCCGCTCCGAGCAAGGGGTCGGTAGACATGGTCGACGTACTGGGAATGGCTCGTCGGGAGCCCCATGCGCTGCGGGAGCCGGGAGCACCGACGGGACCTTGCCGACACGAGACGGAGCGTGACGACGTCCGGCGGTGAGAAGGGGATAAGAATGGCGGAAGGGGCGGGATTCGAACCCGCGAGGCGCCTTTGAGGGCGCCCACCGGTTTAGCAAACCGGCCGCTTGGCCCCTAGCGAACCCTTCCGCGGCTGCGTCAAGTCTAGCATCTGCTCCTGCGCGGTGTCAACGGCGGCACCCGTGGGGTACGCGCCCGCGCGCAGCACCATCCTCGGCTTGCGGCCACGATCGGCGCTGCCTCGGCGGCGTCCCTGCAGGAGAGCACGGTGCGTTGCGCCGGATCTCAGGCTGGCCCGATCCGCTCGGTGCCCCCCATGTAAGGGCGCAGCACCTCGGGTATCGTGACGCTGCCGTCCTCGTTCTGGTAGTTCTCCAGGATGGCGGCCACGGTGCGCCCCACCGCCAGCCCGCTCCCGTTGAGGGTGTGCACGTACTCGGGCCGGCCTCCCGGCTGCCGGCGGAAGCGGACGTTGGCCCGCCGGGCCTGGAAGTCCTCGAAGTTGCTGCAGGAGGAGATCTCGACGTAGCGGCCGTAGCTCGGCATCCAGACCTCAGGGTCGTACTTCTTGGCGGCCGCGAAGCCTACGTCGGCCGTGCACATCTGGCTCACCCGGTAGGGGAGCTGGAGCCGCCTCAGGATGTCGGTGGCGTCCTCCACCAGGGCCTCCAGCTCGTCGTAGGAGCGCTCGGGCAGCACGAACTTGACCAGCTCCACCTTGTTGAACTGGTGCACCCGGATGAGCCCACGCGTATCGCGGCCTGCGGCGCCCGCCTCCTTGCGGAAGCAGGCCGAGTAGGCCACGTACTTGACCGGAAGCTGTGCGGCGTCGAGGATCTCGTCGCGCAGCAGGTTGGTGACGGGCACCTCGGCGGTGGGGATGAGGTAGAGCTCCTCCCCCTCCACCTTGAACATGTCGTCGGCGAACTTGGGCAGCTGGGCGGTGCCAACCATGCTGTCGCGGTTGACGAGGAAGGGCGGGAAGATCTCCTCGTAGCCGTGCTCGGCGGTGTGCACGTCCAGCATGAAGTTGATGAGGGCCCGCTCCAGCCGGGCTCCCAGGCCCCGCATCACGTAGAAGCGGGCTCCCGCGACCTTGGCCCCTCGGGCGAAGTCGACGATCCCCAGACGCTCGGCGATCTCCCAGTGGGGCCTCGGCTCGAAGCCGAAGCGCCGGGGCTCGCCCCAGCGGCGAACCTCGACGTTGTCCTCCTCGCTCCGCCCGTAGGGCACCGACTCGTGGGGCAGGTTGGGAATGGTGAGCAGGAGAGCCTCCAGTCGCTGCTCCAGCTCCCGGGTCCGCTCCTCGAGGGCCTGCAGGCGCTCGCCCATGGCCCGCACCTCGGCGGCCAGGTCATCGGCCTCCTGGTGGCGGCCTTCGCGCTTGAGCCGCCCGATGGTCTGCGACTGCCGGTTGCGCTCGGCTCGCAGCGCCTCGACCTGAGCCAGCGTCTCTCGCCAGCGGGCGTCGGTCTCGAGCAGCGCGTCCAGGGGCACGTCGTCGCCGCGGCGCCGCATCGCCTCCCGCACCACGTCGGGATGGGCGCGGATGAACTTGAGATCCAGCACCGACTCCACCCCGCCAATCTTGACTCCCATTGTAGCCCCGCGGCGAGCCGGCCCTCAACCGATCGCGCCCGCTCGTCACGGCCGCGGCTGGCTACGCACCTCCGGGCGGGTGGTATCCGGGGAGACTGGCACGCCCAGCCCACCGAGCCTGCCCCGCCTCCAGGCGACCCGGCGCCAACGCAACCCGCTCCAGTGCGCGAAGAGTGCGAGCGCCCCCAGGCGCAAGAGCCCGGAGATGGCCATCACCGGTACCGTGCCCATCCACTCCGCCATCACGCCCCCCAGGATGGGCGCCGCCGATGCGGCGATGCCCACCCCCAGGTTGAAGACGGCGACATAGGAGGGTCGACGGCTATCGGGCGTCACCTCCAGGACGAGATTGAAGGCCGCCAGGTTGTACCCCGCCCAGGCGATCCCGCCCAGGAGATTGATGGCCACGACCCAGCCGGGGGACGGGATGACCGCCCACCACAGGGGCAACAGGGCCGCCCCGATCCCGGACCAGATCATGACCGGGCGCTGCCCGACCCTGTCGCACAGTCGGCCCCACTGCCGCTGCCCCAGAATGGTGGTGAGAAAGGTGGCACCGTTGGCGATACCCCACAGCTCCGGCGTGCCGTGCAACGCCTCGGTGAAGTGGACGGGGAAGAGCGCGGCCGGCAAGTTGACAGCCGCGGTCCACAGGAAGGCCGAGACCGCGTACTCGTAGAAGCCGGGCGCCTCTCGGCGCCACTGCGCCGGCCCCCCTACCAGCCAGTCGGAGCCGAAGGGCCGTCGCCTGGACGGACCCTCGGGAGTGGCGGCCGCTCCCGCGGGTGCGGCCTCTGTGCGGGGCCGGGCGGCCGATGGGGCGGCGCTGCGTTGACGCGGCTCGTGGATGGGCAGGATCACCACCAGGGACGCCAGGCCCACCAACCACGCCGCGCCGAAGGCAAGCGCGTAGCCCTCCGGGTATCCCATCGCCTCGATGAGGAAGCCCGCCACCACCGAGGCGGCCAGCGCCACGCCGTTGGCCAGGAGGTTGCGCATGCCGAAGTAGGAACCCCGCCACGAGCGGTGCGTCAGGTCCGCCATCAGAGCGGTCCAGGCGGGGACCGCCACCGCCATGCCGAGCCCTCGCAGGCCGGTCAGGAGCAGCAGGGCCAGGATGAGCTGCTGCCGGTCGTGGATGAACCACGGCAAAAGCGCCATCGGCAGCCATACCCACCGCACCACCGAGTTGCCCAGCAACCACAGAGGCTTGTTGCGCCCCTTACGCTCCGCCAGCCGCCCGAAGGGGATCTGCAAGGCATTGGCCAGCAGGTTGGGGATGGCGGTCAGCAGGCTGACGTGCAACGCGGAGGCACCGGCGGCCACGGCGAAGAGGGGGACGTAGTTGATGGCGAAGTTCTCGCTGGCCGCGGCCAGGGTGCCCTCGGCCGTACTGTAAAGGAGGGACCGTGCCAGCCTCCGGGGCCCCTCGGGACGATGCCCGCGCCGGAAGCTGCCGGCAAAGGGCCAAAAACCCTTCGCCAGGACCAACCCGCCCACCCGCCCCGACCTCTCTCCCTGCTGGATGGCGGTGGGGATCTTATCCCCGCCCTCCAGGGGATGCAAGCCCCCGGCAGCCGCCCCCGCCGGGCTCGAACGCTGGAAAAGGGGCGGCCGGGCCGCTCAGGCCCGGCTCGCCGCCTTGCCGTCGACCGCCTGCCCTGCCTTGGCCAGCAGGGCCTCCCACTGCTCGTCGACGTCGCGCTGGATGGCCGCCAGGAGCTGGCCGCTCTTGTCCTGGAAGACGTGGCGGAAGCGCTCCTGCGGACGCAGGTACTCCTCCACGGGGAGCTTCTGCTTGGGCACGTAGGTGACGTGCCACTGGCCGTGGTCCACCTCGAAGAGGGGCCACGCACACGTCTCCGCGGCCAGCTCCGCCATCCGGACCGTCATGGCCGGGTCGGTCCCCCAGCCCAGCCGGCAGGGCGCCAGCACATTGATGAAGGCCGGGCCGTCCACCTCCATCGCGCGCCTCACCTTGCGGGTCAGATCCTGCCAGTGAGCGATGGTGGACTGCGCCACGTAGGGAATGCCGTGGGCGGCCAGGATGGCCGTCAGGTCCTTGCGGCGCTGGAGCTTGCCCGGGACCGCCTCCCCGGCGGGCGAGGTGGTGGTGGAGGCGCCGTAGGGCGTCGCCGACGAGCGCTGGATGCCCGTGTTCATGTAGGCCTGGTTGTCGTAGCAGACGTACAAGAACCGGTGCCCTCGCTCCACGGCCCCCGAGAGGCTCTGCAGGCCGATGTCGTAGGTGCCGCCGTCACCGCCGAAGGCGACGAAGCGGATCTCCCGGTCGATCTTGCCCTGTCGGCGCAGCGCCCGGTAGGCGGCCTCGACCCCCGAGATGGTGGCAGCAGCGTTTTCGAAGGCGTTGTGAATGAAGGGCACGGTCCACGCCGTGTTGGGATAGGTCGTGGTCGTGACCTCCATGCAGCCCGTGGCCCCCGCCACCACCACGGGCTCCTCGATGGACATCAGCACCAACCGCACCGCCTGCGGGAAGCCGCAGCCGGCGCAGGCGCTGTGACCGCCCGTCAACGGGTTGGGCCGGCGTGCCAGCTCTTTAAGCGTCGGCATCTCGTCCTCACCTCTCCCGTACGCCCAGGTAGCGGACGCTGAGGGCCGCCTCCGCCGCGACGGCGGCATGGTCGGCCCGGGCACGCTCGGCCAGCTGGCCGAGGTCGTCATAGACCGCGGCGATCATTTCCGGGGTTATGTCGCGGCCGCCGAGCCCGTAGACGTACCCCGTCATGACGGGCGCCTGCGGCAGCCCGTACAGCGCCGCCTTGGTCTCGGCGAACAGGGGGCCGCCCAGGCCTGCGTACGAGTCGGCCCGATCCAGCACAGCCACCGCCCGCGCCCGTCCCAGCAGGTCCCGCAGGTTGCGGGCGGGGAACGGCCGGAAGACCCGCACCTTGACCAGGCCCGCCTTGACGCCGCGGCCTCGCAGCTCGTCGATGACGTCCTTGGCGGTGCCGGCCGTGGAGCCGATGGCCACGATGACCAGCTCGGCGTCCTCCATGCGGTAGGGCTCGGTCAGGCCGTAGTACCGACCCGTCAGCCGGCCGAACTCCTCGCCCACGTCGGCGATGATCCGGGCCGACCGCCGGACCGCCTCCGCCAGCTGGCGCTTCACCTCGAAGTAGCTGTTTTGCAGCGCCAGCGCCCCCACCGTCATGGGATGGTCGACGTCGAGCAGGTAGCGCTCGGGCCGGTACTCCCCGACGAAGGCCCGCACCTCGTCGTCGGTCAGCACCTCGACGATCTCCATGCCGTGGGTGATGATGAAGCCGTCCTGTCCCACCAGCACCGGTACCCGCACCTCGGGGTGCTCGGCGATGCGCACGGCCTGGATCAGGTCGTCGTAGGCCTCCTGGGCGTTTTCGGCGTAGAGGTGGATCCAGCCCGCATCGCGAGAGCCCATGGTGTCGCTGTGATCACCGTGGATGTTGATGGGGCCCGACAGCGCCCGGTTGGCCACCGGCATGACGATGGGCAGCCGGTAGCCCGCCGCCACGTACAGGATCTCGTGCATCAGGGCGAAGCCGGGGCCTGACGTGGCCGTCATGGCACGGGCGCCTGCGGCCGAGGCTCCCACCACGGCGCTCAGCGCCGAGTGCTCGCTCTCCACGGGTACGAACTCGGTCTGCACCACCCCATCGGCTACGAACCGGGCGAATCGCATGACGATGTCGGTCTGCGGCGTGATGGGGTAGGCGGCGACCACATCGGGGTGGATCTGCCGCATCGCCTCGGCCGTCGCCTCGGCGCCCGTCATGGTCACGCGTCGCCGCTCCGTGATGCGGTACGCCTCCGTGGTGGCCATCAGGCCTCGCCTCCCTCTGGCACCATCTCGATGGCGTGCACCTTGGGCGGGCAGACCTGGGCGCAGATGCCACAGCCCTTGCAGTGGTCGTAGTCGATGCCCGTCACCTTCTCGCCGTCGAGCAGGACGGCCGAGTCGGGACACCAGATCCAGCACCGCAGGCAGTGGATGCACCGGCTCAGCTCCAGCACCGGCATCGACCCGGTGCGCCACGCCCCGGTCTTGACGCGGGCGGCCGTGCCACCCTGGGGGATGAGGCCAGCCTCGGCCATCTCGGTCCACGGCAGGGTGACGCTGGCCTCCCTCTCGATGAAGGCCGCTCCTCGGGAGGGGTTCATCTACGCCGACACCTCCTCATAGGCCTGGCGGATCGCCTCGAGGTTGGCGTCGACCACCTGCGGGCGATTGCGGAACTTGTGCTGCAGGTTGTCCCGCATGGCCTCGAGGAAGGACTCCTTGGGCAGCAGGCCGGTGGCGGCCACCAGAGCCCCCAGCATGGGCGTGTTGGGGATGTTGCGCTTCAAGGTGGCCATGGCGATGCGGGCGGCGTCCACCGTCAGCACCCGTACGGGACGGCCGTCGAGGCCCAGCCGCTCGCGCACCTCGGCGGGCGCTCGGCCCGTGTTGACCAGGATCAGCCCGTCATCGGGCACCCCCGCCCCCAGATCCACCGCCGAGGCCAGGGTCAGGTCCAGCACCACCACGTACCGGGGATGCGTCACCGGCGCGTGGAGCCGGATGGGCTGGTCGGCCACCCGGTTGTAGGCCACCACGGGCGCCCCGGTGCGCTCGGGCCCGTACTCCGGGAAGGCCTGCACGTACTTGCCGGTGGTGGCCAGGGCTTCGCCCAGCAAGAAGGCCGCGGTCTTGGCCCCCTGGCCACCCCTCCCGTGCCAGCGTATCTCCAGCATCGGGCAACCCCTCTCGCTTCCCGCGCGCCCGGGCGGCCCACCCGCCCGAGCATGCTGGGTTTCTACGGTTGGCATATTGTGAACGCCGTCACAATCGACCCCACAAAAAAAGCGCCCTGGCCACTCGCGCGCACGAGCCTCCTGTACCGCCACCTCCTCGGGCCCATCGCACCAGTCCCTCGCCCGTCGCCATCGACACTGCCGGGCACCGGCGCCGACCCGGCCGGAGGCCCGCTCACCACGCCCGGCCGGCGTAGACCGGAAACGACCGGCAAAGCGCCCGCACCTCGCCCCTGACCCGCTCCCGGCGGGCCTCGTCGTGGGGGTGGCTGAGGACCTCGTCGATGAGGGTCGCGATGAGCCCCATCTCGTTGGGCCCCATCCCTCGCGTGGTGACCGCCGGCGTGCCGATCCGGATGCCGCTGGCCACGGTCGGGGGGTGCGGGTCGAAGGGAATGGCGTTTTTGTTGACCGTGATGCCCGCCGCATCCAGCGTCTGCTCGGCCTGCTTGCCCGTCAGCCCTCGGGAGCGCTGGACGTCGACCAGCATCAGGTGGTTGTCGGTGCCGCCCGAGACGAGCCGGTAGCCACGCTCCATCAGGGCGTCGGCCAGCGCCTGGGCGTTGGCCACCACCTGGCGCTGATAGGCCCGCCACTCGGGGCTCAGGGCCTCCTTGAGAGCGACAGCCTTGGCGGCGATGACGTGCATCAGCGGGCCGCCCTGCATGCCCGGGAAGACGGCCCGGTCCACGGCCTTGCCCAGCGCCCCCCGGCAGAAGATGAGGCCTCCCCGCGGCCCCCGCAGGGTCTTGTGGGTGGTGGTGGTGACGTACTCGGCGTGGGGGATGGGGCTCGGGTGGACACCCGCCGCCACCAGGCCGGCGATGTGGGCCATGTCGACCATGAGGGCGGCGCCCACGTCGTCGGCGATCTGCCGCAACGCCACGAAGTCGATGACCCGCGGGTAGGCGCTGGCGCCGGCCACGATGAGTCGGGGGCGGTGCTGGCGCGCCAGCTCGGCCACCTGGTCGTAGTCGATCTGCTCCGTGTCGGGGCGGACGCCGTAGTGTACGAAGCGAAACCAGGCGCCCGACACGTTGACCGGGCTGCCGTGGGTCAGGTGCCCGCCGTGGGCCAGGTCCATGCCCAGCACCGTGTCACCGGGCTCGAGCGCGGCGAAGTAGACGGCGGCGTTGGCCTGGGCGCCGGAGTGGGGCTGCACGTTGACGTGCTCGGCCCCGAAGAGCTGGCGTGCCCGCTCGATGGCCAGGCGCTCCACCACGTCGACGAACTCGCAGCCTCCGTAGTAGCGCCGGCCCGGCAGCCCCTCGGCGTACTTGTTGGTCAGCACCGACCCCTGGGCTCGCATCACGGCGGGACTCGCGTAGTTTTCGGACGCGATGAGCTCCAGGTGCTCCTCCTGGCGACGAAGCTCCTCCCGGATGGCGTCGGCTACCTCCGGATCGACGGCGGCGATGACCGGATCCGCCTCGGTGACGGCGCTCGGAGCCGGATGGCGGGCTTGCGTCAAGGGGCCGCCCCTTTCGTCTCGACGTCGCTCGCCCTTCACTATAGCACAGCACCGACGATGTCAGAAGGGGCGACCGCCCGGGACGGCCGCCCCTCGCGGCGATGCCGGCGTGTGGACGGGCCCTGCCCTCAGCGGGGCAACTCGGGCAGCGCGGCCAGCGCCTGCTCGACCAGCTCGGCCGGGTACTCGTAGTCCTCCAGCTGGCCGGCCAGGTAGGCGTCGTAGGCACCGAGGTCGAAGTGGCCGTGCCCGCTGAGCCCGAACAGGATGACCCGCTCCAGACCCTCCTCGCGGGCCCGCACGGCCTCGTCGATGGCCGCCCGCACCGCATGGGCCGACTCCGGCGCGGGCAGCAATCCCTCCGTGCGTGCGAACTGGATGGCCGCCTCGAAGACGGCCCGCTGCGGGTAGGCCCGCGCCCCGATGAGGCCGTCCTCGTACAGGCGCGAGATCAGCGGCGAGTCGCCGTGGTAGCGCAGGCCTCCTGCGTGGATCCCCGGCGGCACGAAGGTGTGCCCCAGGGTGTACATGTGCAAGAGCGGGGTCAACCCCGCCGTGTCGCCGAAGTCGTAGCGAAGCTTGCCCTTGGTCAGCGTGGGGCAGGCGGTGGGCTCCACCGCGAGGACCTCGACCTGCCGGCGGCCCTGCAGACGGTCCATCAGGAAGGGGAAGGCCAGGCCGCCGAAGTTGCTGCCGCCGCCCACGCATCCGATGACGACGTCGGGATACTCCCCCACCAGAGCCAGTTGCTCGCGGGCCTCGAGCCCGATGACGGTCTGGTGCAAGAGCACGTGGTTGAGCACGCTGCCCAGGGAGTAGTTGGTGTCGGGGTGGGTCGCCGCGTCCTCCACCGCCTCGCTGATGGCGATGCCCAGGCTGCCGGGCGAGTCGGGGGACTCGGCCAGCACCTTGCGGCCCGCCTGGGTCAGCGATGTGGGGCTCGCATGCACCTCGGCACCCCAGACCTGCATCAGCGAGCGGCGATAGGGCTTCTGGTGGTAGCTGACCTTGACCATGTAGACGGTGCACGCCAGGCCAAACTGCGCGCAGGCGAAGGCCAGAGCCGATCCCCACTGGCCCGCTCCCGTCTCGGTGGCCAGCCGGCGGATGCCCTCCTGCTGGTTGTAGTAGGCCTGCGCCACCGCCGTGTTGGGCTTGTGGCTGCCGGCAGGGCTGGTCCCCTCGTACTTGTAGTAGATGCGCGCCGGGGTCCGCAGGGCCTGCTCGAGCCGGATGGCCCGGTAGAGGGGCGTCGGCCGCCAGAGCCGGTAGATGTCGAGCACCGGCTCGGGGATCTCGATCCAGCGCTCCGTCGTCATCTCCTGCTCGATGAGCGATCGCGGGAAGATGGGGGCCAGGTCCTCGGGCGTCACGGGCTTGCCGGTGGCCGGGTGCAGCGGCGGCTCGGGCAGCCGGGGCATGTCCGCGGCCACGTTGTACCACCGGCGGGGCAGCGCGCGCTCGTCGAGGACGATGGCGCGGGCCGTCGAACCACTGGGCGACGGTCGAACCGGGTAGGAGGACACGGGGCATCGAGCTCCTTTCTGGTCTGGTCTCGTCTCGCCGGCCTCGGCTCCGCTCGCGTCTCGTCCGGTCGGAGAGGGCTGCGGGCTCAAGCGCAGGCTGGGGGGCACTACGAGCCGATCCTTCGACCCGGTGGGGGTGCTTCCTGCCACGAGGGGGATGGGGATGAGCGGTCTAGCGCTGCGGGTGCTGACCGTGACGGTCGGCGAGCTGCAGGCCAATAGCTACCTCTTGCTGGACGACGAGAGCAGGAAGGCGGTGGTCATCGACCCCGGCGACGAGCCCGAGCGGATCCTGCAGGCCCTACAGGGCTATCGGGTGCAGTGGATCCTGGCGACCCACGGACACTTCGACCACGTGGGTGCCGTCCGGGCCGTCAAGGAGGCGACGGGGGCGCCCTTCGCCATGCACCCCGGCGATCTCGAGATGCTCCGCTACGCGTCCGACGCCGCCCAGCTCTTCACCGGGCGCGCGGTGCCGACCCCGCCCGACCCCGACGGGCCGTTGCGAGGCGGTCAGGTGCTGCAGGTGGGGCCGGCCACCCTGGAGGTGCGCCACACCCCCGGTCACAGTCCGGGCAGCGTCAGCCTGGTGCTGCGCGCGCCGGGCCCCGGTTCCCTCGAGGGCGGCGTTCGAGGGGTCTTCTCCGGTGACGCCCTCTTCGCCGGCAGCATCGGGCGCGCCGACATGCCAGGCGGCGACCACGAGACGCTTTTGGCCTCCATCCGGCGGCGGCTGCTGGTGCTGCCCGACGACTGCCCGGTATGGCCGGGCCACGGGCCTGCCACCACCATCGGCCAGGAGAGGCGCACCAACCCCTTCCTGGCGGGGTCGGGCTGAGACGCGCCGGCCCGACGCTGTCCCAGGCCAAGCCCGACAGAGCGTTGGCGGGGGCTCCTGCCTTCGGCGAGCCCCGCCGTCGGGGAGCGGGCCCGGGGTCAGCGGTCGGCTTCGGGCCGGCCCTCGAGGAGTCGCTCGAGGATCCGGAGGTGGGAGCGCTCCATCTCCCGCACGCTGGTCAAGAGCGTCACAGTCTGGCTGCGGGCCAGGCGTCGCAGCTCCTGCAGGAGCGACTGGGCCTCCTCGGTCTGCAGGGCCTGGAGGTACGCCTGCTCGAAGGCCTCGGCGTCGATGGCGTCCTGCAGCCACGGCGCCAGCAGCCGGGGCGGCACCCCCAGGGCCCGGTACCAGCGGTCCACCGCCGTCTTGGGCACCCCACGCGGCCAGTAGTAGGTGACCAGGACTCGCAGTCCGTCGTCGGGCTCGGGCGGATCGTAGACCCGCTTGACCCGGATCCCCATGGGTGTGCACCTCCCGCTCCCTCATGGCGATTCTATCTCATCGGGGGTGCCCGCCCACGAACGTTCCGGGCGGCGGGGAAGCGAATGGGACCCCGCCACCCGCAACTTCACCCTCTTGCGACACCCTCGGGTCGCGTCAGCCCGCGAACTGGATGGCCTGCCCTGCGACGATGTACCAGGTCACGAAGAGCGCGTTGAGGAAGGCGCCCGGGTAGATGGTCCCGGTCCTCCGGAACAGGTACGTGGAGAGCACGGCCGCGACGGCGAGCAAGGGCAGGAACTGATACGCTACGATGCCGAGGAGCGGCTCCGTAGGGAAGAAGAGTCGTTCCGTGAGCTTGAGGGTGCCGACCTGCAGGGCCACCAGCACCGCCAGTCCGAGCACCGCGACGAGGCCGTTGGCCACCATCCAGACCCAACGGGTGGTCGACTCCTTGCCATACTCGGGCAGGCGGAGTTGGCCGTGGAGGGCCATGCTCCATACCACGAAGAAGGCCGCGAAGGGCACCAGGAACCTCAAGAAGATGAGGAAGCGACGGACGTCCATCGGCTTGAGCGCCACGACCCAGAACCGGAAGTCCACCAGGAACGCCCACTGCACCAGGGACAGCAGGGCATGGGTGGCGGCCGTCACGATCACCGCCAGCAGGAGCGCCCGACCCAGGTAGCGCCACCCTGCGACGCCCGCACCGGCCGTCGACAGACCGTAGGCGCGGGCCCCGCCGCCCCGACGGCGCCCCCAGAGGAGGTGCCAGGCCCCGAAGAGCACGAGCGCGATGCCCGCGTTGAGAAGGGCCCACACCATGAATCCGATGGTCAGCGACTGGGGCCAGAAGGCGGAGGTGGGTATCCACTGGTTGCCCAGGTGCTGGAATCGGAAGAACGTGATGGCCGGGATGGCGGTGGTCAGCATCGCGCCGACGACCCAGCCGGCTCTCGACGTGTCCACGGCCGGCGGCAGCGCCTTGACAAGCCCCTTGAAGTAGGGAGTGTCCAGGAGGAGGCCAGCCAGCCCGAACAAGAAGAGCACTGCCCCCACCAACCCCAGCGTCGTGCCCAGTTCCTTCCACGGCCAGATCTGGTCGGAGGGGTCCAGGGGTCGCGGCGCGGGGATAGATGCCTGCACGAAGTCGAGCGCGTTGCCGATGGCCTCCCGCGAGAGGTGGGCGCCCGGGTGCGTCGTGTCGGGGATGTAGAGCATGCGGGCCGTCTCGGCCCCGAAGTCTCCGTACAGGCGGTACGGCTCCACCTCCTCGGACGTGCCGAAGGCTGTCCGGAGCTTGGCGCTCCTCACGATGTCACGAGCCCGTGGCACTCCCCACATGAGCTGCGCGAACTCGTCGTATCGGCTGAAGACCACGCCGACGTTGAACTTACCATCGGGCAGGATGCGGGGAGCTCCCAGGGTCTCCGAGGACGACCCCACCAGGACCACCGTCTTCACGAGCTCGGGAAGGCGGTCGGCAGCGGCCAACACCGACCAGCCGCCCATCGAGTGCCCTTCGACGCCGATGCGGCCGGCGTCGACGAAGGGCAGGGACGCCAGGAACCGCAAGCCGTCGTAGGCACCTCGCGACAGGTCGCCGCCGATGGGGTCCGAATACCCGTGGCCCGCCATGTCCATCGACAGCGTGACGTAGCCCCGCCGAGCGAACTCGATGGCAAATCCGCTCTGCGTCTCACGGGAGTTGATGTAGCCGTGCATGAGCAGCAGGCCCGGTGCCGGCGTGCGGTTGGTCGCGTTGGCCGGCACGTACAGCAGGCCGCTGAGCATGCGCCCGTCCTGACCCGCGAAGCGGGCGTCAGTCACCCGAACGTCCCCTCCTGCGGTCTGGACCCAACTCGCTAGCCAGCCTCCGACGAGCACGATGGCCACTGCCAGCGCCACCAGCGTGTAACGTCTCATCTCACGTCTGGCCTCCTTCCCCTGGAAAGGGAGACCCGGGCCGCGGAACCCCACCGGGTCCCAGCCGGCCCGGGTCTCTCCACGTACTCCCCCGATGCCGTCTGTGAGTCCTGGGCGCTGCCCAGTCTTCGGTCGAATGTATTTCGCGTGCGTGAGGCCGTTACCTGCTATCGATGGCTCTTGCCGGGACGCCCCGCGGACAGCTTCTGGCTTCCCGCAACGGGGGAAGGAACCCGGCGGGGCCAGCGACGAACCTCCCGCACCAGTCCCGTCCACCAGTCCCATCGGCAAGCCTCGACAGAAGGAGCTGAGGGCACCTTGCGTAGCACGAGACGGCTCGTCTGCCTGGCGTGCGGGGTCCTGCTGGGGCTGCTGGGCACCCTCCAGCCGGGGCCGGCGCTGGCCGAGGAGCGGCCCATCACCATCACGTGGTGGATCAACCCGTGGCGCATCGCCCCTCCCGACCTGCAGCCGGATCAGGCCCCCACCGCCGAGGACTTCCCACGGTGGATCTCCCAGGAGTTCATGAAGCGCCACCCCAACGTCACGGTGCGCTACGAGGTCCTGACCAACCAGGGCTTCGACCAGAAGGTGGCGGCCGCCATCCTGGCCGGCAACCCGCCCGACGTGCTGCGGCCCATCAACTTCCGACAGGAGTGGGTGCGCCAGGGCCTGCTGGAGCCCATCGACCCGTACCTGACGCCCTTCGACTGGGAGGACTTCTACGACTACGCCCTCGACGAGGGCAAGGTGGGCGACCACTACTACCTCTTCCCGTGGAACAACAGCAACAACGGCATGGGCTCCACCCTCCTGCTCAACCCGCGCATGTTCGCCCAGCGCGGCGTCGCCCTGCCGCCGCTGCCCGACCGGGCGTGGACCATGGACGAGTTCATGGAGGCGGCCCGCAAGCTCTCCTATGACACCAACGGCGACGGGGTCAACGACTACTACGCCCTGGCCATGTCGGCCCGCATGGACCTGATGAACAACCTGGCCTGGTTCCACATCTTCGGGGCGCGCTACGTCGACGAGCAGCAGCGCCGCTTCGTCCTCAACAGCCCCGAGGGCGTGCGGGCCCTCACGTGGATGGTGGACGCCATCCACAAGGAGCGCATCGCGCCCCCCGGCGCCGAGGGCATGGGCATCTACGACGTCATCAACCTCTTCCACCAGCAGCGCATCGCCATCGGCTACGGCGGCCCCTACGAGATCGGGCGCATCGATCGCTACCTCAAGGAGGGGCGCATCCAGGAGAAGTTCCCGGCCCACGTGGCCCAGTTCCCCCACTTCCCCGAGATCGGGCCGGTGGCCTATCACACCAGCGGGGGCTTCGTGGTCTTCAAGCAGGCCGACCCGTACAAGCGGGAGATGGTGATGGAGTTCGTCCGCTTCCTCACCAACCCCGAAAACATGAAGCTGCTGCGCTCGCTGCTGTACGTGACGGCCCGCAAGTCGGTCAACGAGGGGCTGTACGAGGGCTACGAGTTCGAGGACGAGATCGACGTCTACCTGCGCGCCATCGAACACGGCATCCCCTACTTCGGTAGCGCCGAGCTCGACACCACGCCTGCCGACAACCACTTCATCGCCATGCTGGAGGCGGCCTTCAGCCGCAACCGCACGCCGCGGCAGGCGCTGGACGAGTTCGTCGCGCAGGCCAACCGTCTGGTCTTCCGGGGGCGTTAGGGCCCGCGCAAGGCCCCTTCGCGAAGCGACGGATGGGAGGTCGAGGCACGACGAACGGCGGGATGCCGGCACGCGCCCTGGCCAGGCGCCTCTACCAGGACCGCTGGGCCTACCTTTTCTTGTTGCCGAGCCTGGGCTTCTTCGCGGTCTTCTTCCTGGTGCCGGTGGCCTGGGGCGCGGTCTTGAGCGTGCTGGACTACCGGCCGCTGAGCAGCCAGTGGGTGGGCCTCGACAACTACCGCTACGTGCTGACCGACTGGCTCTTCTGGCGGTCGCTGGCCAACAACCTCTACTACGCGGCGGGCGTGGTGCCGCTGTGGCTGGGCAAGGCGCTTTTCGTGGCGGCCGTCATCTTCCCGTTTCGCAAACCCCTGCAAAACCTCTACAAGACGGCCTTCTACCTGCCCCACGTCACCTCCGCCGTCATCATCTCCATGATCTGGCTCTGGATCTACAACCCGCCCTTCGGGCTGCTCAACTACCTGCTCAAGACGCCGGGCTTCGCCTGGCTGGGCAACACCCTGACCGCGATGCCGGCCCTCATCTTGATGCAGGTGATCATGGGGGGCGGCTCCACCATCGTCCTCATCTCGGCGGCCATGGGCAGCATCCCGGGCGACTATTACGAGGCGGCGGAGATCGACGGGGCGACCAAGGTGCAGCAGTTCGTGCGCATCACGCTGCCGCTGCTCAAGCCGACCATGCTCTACCTGCTGGTGATGGGCACCATCTCCTCCTTCCAGGTCTTCACCAACGTCTACCTGATGACCCGGGGAGGGCCCCAGTTCTCGACCATCACCATCGGCTACCTGATTTACGAGACGGCCTTCACCTTCTACGAGTTCGGGACGGCCTCGGCCATGGCGATGGTGCTGTTCGCCATCGTCTTCGCCGTGGCCCTCGTGCAGTTTCGGTGGCTGGCGACGGACGTCGAGTACTGACGGGCCCTCGCCGGCCGCCACAGGAGGCGATCCGCAGCGTGACGGGAGACGCACCTCCATGCGCTTTGTGAGCGGCGCCCATCCGGCCCTGAGCCTGCCGGCCCGTCGGACCTGGGTGCTGCGCATCTCGGGCGGCCGGGTGGTAGCGGTGGCGGCCGTGAGCGTCCTGGCGGCCCTGGCCGTCATCCCCCTCTACTGGATGGTGGTCACGGCCCTGCAGACGCCGCAGCTGTCCATGCGCTTCCCGCCCGAGATCTGGCCGTCGCAGCCGACGCTCGACAACTTCCGCCTCTTCTTCCAGCGGCCCTACGTGGGCCGGTGGAGCGTCAACAGCCTGGTGGTGGCCAGCAGCGTGACCGTGGCGGTGGTGCTGGTCTCCACCCTGGCCGGCTACACCTTCGCCAAGAAGCGGTTCCTGGGACGCAACCTCCTCTTCTGGATCTACGTGGGCTCCATGATGGTGCCCGGGCAGGTGACGCTGATCCCCCTGTACATCCTGGCGACCCGGATGGGGCTGCAGGACACCTACCTGGGGCTCATCTTCCCGGCCGTGGCGGCGCCCTTCGGCACCTTCCTGATGAAGCAGTTCCTGCAGACGCTGCCTTCGGAGATCCTGGACGCGGCGCGCATCGACGGGTGCAGCGAGTTCGGGATCTTCCACCGGGTGGTGATGCCGCTGGCCAAGCCGGGCATGGCCGTGCTGGCCATCTTCACGTTCGTGGAACAGTGGAACGACTTCCTGTGGCCGCTGGTCATCACCAATCGCGCCGCGATGCGCACGCTGTCGGTGGGGCTGGCGCTGGTGCAGGAGGAGGTGCCGCTGGCCTTCAATCTGCTGATGGCCGCGGCGACCTACGCGGCCGTGCCGATGCTGGTGGTCTTCCTGGCCTTCCAGCGATACTTCTTGCAGGGGGTCACCGTGGGGGCCCTCAAGGGCTGAAGAGCGGACGCTCACGATGCGGGGCGGACGAGAGGAGTCGAGACCGGGCGTCGGCGAGGCGGGTCGGGACGGGCAGCCTCCTTCGCGATCGGCGCTTCGGGGGACGGCTGCGGGGTAGACCCGGGGGGCGCCAACCGTCGAGGCCGCCCGCCTTCGACCTATACACACGGTGCATTGTTACCTTACCAGGCGCCGACCCCGTCCCTGCAGGGTCACCCGTCCCTGGCATCGCGGGACATCTGGCCCTCGCCGGGAGGACATTTGTCATGCCGCAGGCGTCCCGGGCCGCAACGCCCCGTAGCTGAGGCAATGAGGCGGACTTCGTCGCCCCCGTTGACCTCCCCTACCCCCTAGGGTATATTGCCAACCGGACGACTCCCTTCTCCATCACGAGGGGGACGGTGCACCCATGGAGTGGACCATCGACCTGGAGGCGACGGCGGAGGCCGACGTCGCCCAGGTCTACGACGTCATCGTCATCGGCGGCGGGCCCGCGGGCCTGAGCGCCGCCCTCTACACGGCCCGGGCGGGCCTTCGCACCCTGGTGCTCGACAAGAGCCCCCGGGCCAGCGCCCTCGGCATGACCGAGCGGATCGAGAACTACCCCGGCGTCCCCGGGGCCCTCAGCGGGCTCGAGCTGCTGGACCGGCTACGGGAGCAGGCGCGCCACTTCGGGGCCGATGTCGTCACCGCTCAGGTGCTGTCGTCGGACGTGACCGTCGAGCCCAATGAGGTCATCGCCTCCACGGGCACCTACCGGGGCCGGGCGGTCATCGTGGCCACCGGCGCCATGGCGCGCAAGCAGGCGCTGCCCGGCGAGGAGGCCTTCGTAGGGCGGGGAGTCAGCTACTGTGCTACCTGCGACGCCGCCTTCTTCCGGGGTCAGGAGGTGGCCGTCATCGGCGACAACGATGAGGCCGTGGAGGAGGCGCTGCACCTGGGGCGGTTCGCCTCCGCCGTGCACGTGGTGCTCCCGACCGGTCGCTTCAAGGCCGACCCCGAGCTGGTGGCGCGCCTCGAGTCATTGGACCCGGTGCGGGTCCTGCCGGGCCACCGGGTGACCGCCATCTTCGGCAACGGCCGGGTCGAAGGCATCCGGCTGCGCCCCCGCACCGGCGGGCAGGAATCGGTGCTGCCCGTGCGCGGCGTCTTCGTCTACCTTCAGGGCAACCGCCCGGCCATCGACTTCCTGCACGGCGCCGTCAGCACGGACCCGTCGGGCTGCGTGCGGGTCGACGAGCAGCTGCAGACCTCGGTGCCGGGCGTCTTCGCCGCCGGCGACGTACTCTGCCGGCGGGTGCGCCAGGCGGTGCTGGCGGCCGCCGATGGGGCGCTGGCGGCCATGGCCGCGGAGCGGTACCTGTCGGGCCGTCAGGCCTTGCGCTCGCAATGGTAGGCCACAGGGTCACCCGGCTCAGGCCAGCGCCGCAGCCACGGCGTTGTGGAAGGCAGGCCGCAGCTGCAGGATGGCCTCGTTTTGACGGGTGGGGTGCACCCGGTTGGTGAGGAGCACGCAGTAGAGGTCCCGGTCGGGATCGATCCACAGGGACGTGCCGGTGAAGCCGGTGTGGCCGTAAGCGCGGGGCGACAGCAGGTCGCCCGCGGACGAGTCGGGGTTGTCGCCCCGCAAGGCCCAGCCCAGGCCCCTGGGCTCTCCGTTGCGGGAGGTGTGGTCCTGGATCATCGCCTCGACGGCGGCCTCGCTCAGCACCCGGACCCCCTCCCGCCGGCCGCGCCCCAGCATCATCTGCGCGAACCGGGCCGTGTCGAGCGCTGTGGAGAAGAGCCCCGCGTTACCCGACACCCCGCCGAGGAAGTAGGCGTTTTCGTCGTGCACCTCGCCCCGCACGATCCGGCGCCGGATCGGGCAGTACTCGGTGGGCGCGCAACGGTCGCGCAGCGCCGGCCCGGGCCGATAGGTCGTGGCGGTCATGCCCAGGGGCTCGTAGACCCAGCGGGCAGCCAGCTGATCCAGCCCCTGGCCCGTGATGCGCTCCATCGCGAGCCCCAGCAGGATGAAGCCCATGCAACTGTACGTGACGCGCTGGCCCGGGGCCGCCTCGAGGGGCAGGCTCATCAGGCGCTGCTCCATCCGGGGCCGGCACCCCTCGGGCCCGCCGCACCCCTCGTACAGTGCATGCCACGCCGGCAGCCCCGAGGTGTGGGTCAGCAGGTGCACCACGCGCACCCGGCCCCGCGCCTCCTCACCCTGGGCGAACTCAGGGAGGTAGCGGCTCACCGGGGCGCCCAGGCTCATGCGGCCCTCCTCCACCAGGCGCATGGCGACGACCGCCGTGGCCATGACCTTGGTGACGGAGGCCATGTCGAAGAGGGCGTCGGTCCTCATGGGCTCCCGCTGCGGCAACAGCGCCATCGAGCCCACCGCGACGGGCCCCACCGGCTCTCCCCGGCCCCGACCCACCACCAGCACCGCGCCCGGGATGCACCCGTCGGCCGCGGCCTCGGCCACCCGCTCCAGGGCCACCTGCAGCCGATCGGGATCGAAGCCCGCCTGCGCGGCACGCTCGCGCACGATGTCGTCCACGCCGCTGGGCATACGCCGCTCGTGCCTTGACATCCTCTCGCCGCCGTGGTACGCGTCGGCTGATGGGGAGGTCGTCGCGACCCATGCCGACGCCGGGTGTGCTGCCCTTCCTGCGGGAGCGCGGCCTGGTGGCCCAGGTGACGCACGAGGAGGCGCTCCGGGAGCTGCTCGACCGCGAGCCTGTCACCGTCTACTGCGGCTTCGATCCCACGGCCGACAGCCTCCACGTGGGTCACCTGCGTCCCATCATGCTCCTGATGCACCTGCAGCGCTTCGGGCACCGGCCCGTCGCCCTGGTCGGCGGCGGCACCGCGATGGTGGGCGATCCGACCGGCAAGACGGAGGCCCGTCCCATCCTCTCCCGCTCGGTCATCGAGGCGCACGCGCAACGATTCAAGGCGCAGCTGGCGCGTTTCCTCGACTTCTCCGAGGGCCGAGCCCTGATGGTGGACAACACCGAGTGGCTGCTGCCGCTCAACTACCTGGCCTTCCTGCGCGAGGTGGGCTCGCAGTTCTCCGTCAACCAGATGCTGACGGCCGAGGCCTTCCGCACCCGCATGGAGCGCGGGCTGTCGTTCCTGGAGTTCAACTACATGCTCCTGCAGGCCTACGACTACCTGACGCTCTACCGGCGCTACGGCTGTCGCCTGCAGGTCGGCGGCGACGATCAGTGGTCCAACATCCTCGCCGGGGTCGACCTGATCCGCCGCCTGGAGAGGGGCCAAGCCTACGCCCTGACCTGCCCGCTGGCGGTGACGGCCAGCGGCCGCAAGATGGGCAAGACGGAGGCGGGCGCTGTCTGGCTGGATCCTGCCAAGACCAGCCCCTATGACTTCTTCCAGTTCTGGCGCAGCGTCGACGACGCCGACGTGCCCGCCTTCCTGGCGGTCTACACCCTGTTGCCCCTCGACGAGGTGCGCCGGCTCGCCGAGCGCACCGGCGCCGCCATCAACGAGGCCAAGAAGGTGCTCGCCTACGAGGTGACCCGTCTGGTGCACGGCGAGGCGGCGGCCCGCCAGGCTCGGGAGGCGGCCGAGGCGCTCTTCGAGTCCGACGGCGGGCAGGCGCGGGCCGTCGAGGGGGCGCCCACCACCGAGCTGCGACGCGCCGAGGCCGAGGCAGGCGTCGCCCTGCTGGATCTGCTGGTGGAGACGGGACTGGCGCCCTCCAAGAGCGAGGGGCGCCGCCTGGTGCTCCAGGGCGGCGTCTACCTCAACGAGGTGCGGGTGGGTGAGCCTACCTACACCGTCACGCTGGGAGACTTCCGGGACGGGCGGCTCCTTTTGCGCAAGGGCAAGAAAGTCTATCGCCAGGTGGTCGTACGCTGAGCCCGCTACCCACGCGCGTCAGCCCTCCCACTCGAAGACGTCGACGGGCACCATCAGCGTCACCATGCGGTCGGCCCGCACCACCGTCAGCTTGACCCAGGCGTCACCCCGGTGGCGCGCCAGGCGAGCCCGGAGTTGGGCATCGTTGGTGACCGGGTCGCCCTCTACGGCCACGATGATGTCGAGGGGCTGCAGCAGCACCGTCACGCCAGGGCTGTCGTCGGCCACCTCGATCTCGGTCACCAGCGCGCCCTGGTGATAGCGCAGCTTGTAGCGGGACGCGACGGAGGGCGTCATGGTGACGACCCGCACGTAGCTGCGCTTCTTGAGATGGCCCGGGGGGATGCGGGCCAGGCCGGGCGAGCGCGGGTCCGGCGTCACGACCACCACGGGACGCTCGGAGACCGTCTCCCGACGCTGGAGGCCATAGGCCGCCAACCCGACCAGGGCCACCATCAGCAGCAACACGAGAGCGCCGCTGTCGTAGAGCACGACCTGCCCGCCACCACGCCCGCGACGCCGAGTCATCTCCCCGTTCCCCCTCCAGTGGATGCCAAGGCCGATGCGGCACGGGGGCCGGCGTGCGGGCCCCCAGGCAGACAGGTTCGACACGGTCCCGGGTCAACTGGGGGCCGACATGGCCCCCGACCGGATCGGCATAGCTCTATGCAGGATGCCAGTTTGAGGAGCACGGGAGGGCCGGGATGCCCGAGGAGCGCGTCGTCTCGGGAATGGCGCTGCTGCGCCTGTTGTCGGCCACCCTCGAGATCACCGCCGCCATCCTGATGGTGCGCTCGGGGCGGGTGGCCGACGCGGTGCGGATCAACGGCCTGCTGGGCCTGGTGGGGCCCCTGGTGCTGGCATCGGTGACGGCCCTCGGGCTGGCCGGACTGGCGGAGGCGGGCCGGCTCTCGCCGGCCCGCCTGGCGATCCTGGCGGTGGCGGTGCTGCTCATCTTCCTCTCGGTGCGGCAGCGCTGAGGGGCGCCCGCCCCCTCACCAGAGGCCCAGCACCTTCCACCACAGCCCTCCGATGCCCAGCCAGACGACGACGTGCACCAGGGAGAGCACCAGGCCGTACTTCCACCAGGTCCCCTGGTCCACGTAGCCCGCCCCGAAGTAGATGGGAGCCGGGCCGGTGCCGTAGTGGGTGAGGCAGGCGTTGAGGCTGGAGAAGACACCCAGCGCGATGGCCACCAGGTAGGGCGGCGCGCCCAGAGCGATGGCCACCGCCGCCAGGGGCACGAAGAAAGCCGTCACGTGCGCCGTCATGCTGGCGATGAAGTAGTGCAGGTACAGGTAGACCAGCACCACCGCCACCATCACCACGACCCAGCTGCCCACGCCCCCCAGGGTTCCCTGCACGGCGTCGGCCAGGGCCTTGATGATGCCCCATTTGGTCAGCCCGTTGGCCAGGGAGACCAGGCCGCCGAACCAGACCAGCGCGTCCCAGCCGCCGCTCTCGCCCAGGACGTCCTGCCAGCCGACGACACCCAGCACGATGAGCAGCGAGACGCCCGCCAGGGCGACGGCGGTCTCGTGCAGCCGGGTCCACTGGCTGGTGGCCCACAGCACCAGCGTCAGCAAGAAGATGGCCAGCATGATGCGCTCGCCCCGGGACATGGGACCCATGGCCCGCAGCTCCCGGTCGGCGAGGCGGGGCGCCTCGGGCGAGACGGTCACCTCGGGTGGGTAGAGGCGGTAGAGCAGGTAGGGCACCAGGGCCAGGGCGATGAGCCCCGGCACCACGGCCGCCGTCACCCACCCCAGCCACGTGATCTCCACGCCGAAGTTGCGGCGGGCCAGCTCCGCCACCAGCGGGGCCGGCGCCACCGACGTCAGGAACATAGCGGATGTGACCAGATTGGCCTGATACTCGGTGATCATCAGGAAGGCCCCGGCCTTGCGGGCCGTGGGCCCCGGCTCCGAGCCGAAGCTGGCCGCCAGGCTGCGCACCACCGGGAAGAGGATGCCCCCCGCCCGGGCCGTGTTGGAGGGCGTGGCGGGGGCGATGATCAGGTCGCTGGCGGCGATGGCGTAGGAGAGCCCCAGCGTGCTGCGGCCGAAGCTGCGGATCATCAGGTAGGAGATGCGCCGACCCAGACCGGTCTTGATGAAGCCACGGGCGAAGAGGAAGGCCGAGACGATGAGCCACACCGTCGTGTTGGCGAAGCCGGTGAGGGCCTCCCCCATGGTCAGGGTGGTGCTGAGGGCGCTGACCGTCACCCCCAGGATGACCACCGCGCCCTGGGGCAGCGGCTGCAGGATGAGCCCGAGGATGGTGCCGACGAAGATCCCCAGCATGCGCATGGCCCCTGCCTGCAGGCCCCACAGGGGTGGCGCGGCTGCGATGATCAGGGCCGCCGCGATGGGCAGCCCGGCCCTCCACAAGAGCGACGTCCGCCGGGGGACGGACGGCTCGGGCCTGGAAACTGTCGCCATAGGCGTCGACCTCCCGCGGCACCGGATGCGACCCGATCGGACCCGTGCCGACGGGACCTTCGTGCTCGTGCTCGTGGGATCCTTCACAACCCCGCCCCGCGCCACCCCCTGTCCGAGGCAGCGTGCGCCGGTGCGTCAAGGATAGAGCCGGTAGAGCATCCGGGGGAAGGGGATGGCCTCCCGCACGTGGGCCAGCCCGCAGATCCAGGCCAGCACACGCTCGATGCCCATCCCAAAGCCGGCGTGGGGCACCGAGCCGTACCGCCGCAGGTCCACGTACCACTCGTAGGCCTCGCGGGGCAGGCGTTGCTCTTCCATCCGCCGGAGCAGCAGGTCGAGGTCGTCGATGCGCTGGCCGCCCCCGATGATCTCGCCGTAGCCCTCGGGCGCCAGCAGGTCGACCCCCAGCACCACCTCGGGGCGCGCGGGGTCGGGCTTCATGTAGAAGGCCTTGATGTGCGCCGGATAGTGGGTGACGAAGACGGGCCGGTCGAAGGCCCGAGCCAGGACCGTCTCCTCGTCGCCCCCGAAGTCCGCGCCCCACTCCACCGGTGCGCCCTCTCGCCGCAGGATCTCGATGGCCTGGTCGTACGTGATCCGGGCGAAGGGTGGTTTGACCCGCTCCAGCGGCGCCGTGTCGCGCTCGAGCAGGGCCAGCTCCGGGCGGTGGCGCTCCAGCACGCGCTCGACGACCCAGGTCACCAGCTCCTCCGCCAGGCGCACGATGTCGTCCAGCTCCGCGTACGCCACCTCCGGCTCGACCATCCAGAATTCCATCAGGTGCCGGCGTGTCTTGGACCTCTCGGCGCGGAAGGTCGGGCCGAAGCAGTAGACCCGGCCGAAGGCCATCGCGGCCGCCTCCATGTAGAGCTGGCCGCTCTGGCTCAGGTAGGCGGGCGTGCCGAAGTAGTCGGTGCTGAAGAGAGCGGTGGTCCCCTCCACCGAGGCGGGCGTCAGGATGGGGGCGTCGACCAGCACGAAGCCCCGCGAGTCGAAGAAGTCGCGTACCGCCCCCACCAGGGTGCTGCGGATGCGCAGGATGGCGTGCTGGCGTCGGCTGCGCAGCCACAGGTGCCGGTGGTCCATCAAGAAGTCGACGCCGTGCTCCTTGGGCGTGATGGGATACTCCCGCGCGACCTGCACCACCTCGAGCCCCGTCACGGCCAGCTCGTAGCCCCCCGGCGCCCGGGCATCGGCCCTGACCAGCCCCGCCACCTTGACGGAGGACTCCTGAGTGAGGGACGTGGCCGCCGCCCAGACGGACTCGGGGACGTCCCGCTGGGAGACCACCGACTGCAGGATGCCGGTGCCGTCCCTCACCAGCACGAAGACCAGCCGTCCGCTCGAGCGGCTGTTGTAGACCCACCCCCAGACCTCCACCTCCTGGCCGACGTAGCGCCCGATCTCGTCGATGAAGACCCGGGGACCCTTGCCGTCCATCACGCGCCTCTTCCCCTCACGGTTGGCCGGGCACCCAGAGCTTGGGTCGCGCCAGCGTCACCCGCCCGCCCGGCTGGATGCCGCCTGGCCCCTCCGTCGCGCCCGTCTGGCCTGCTGACGGCGTGGCTGGCACGCCGCCCCCCTCCACCTCGTCGGGGAGGGCGGGCAGCTGCAGCGCCTCCTCGAGGGCGCCCACCACCGCTGCCATCAGGCCCGCGTAGGCCATCTCGGCCTGCAACAGGGCCCGCACGTATGGGTTGTAGGTCACCACCTCGGCCACCTTCTCCAGCTCCTCCAGCTCCTGGGGGCTGGGCGTCTCCCCCCGGCGGCTCTTCTCCGCCAGCTGCCGCTCCCGACGGCGCAGGTCCCGCAACATGATGCGGGCCGCCTCGTGCCGCCCGATCTCCTCCCTGGCCTGCCTCAGCTGCTCGACCTCGGGCAGGTTCGACAGAAGCCGCGCCAGGGTGTGGATGGCCTCGGATATTTCCCGGGGAATCCCGGCCTGCGCCGACTGGTCCATGGCACGCCGCCCCTCTCCGCGTGACCGACGTCAGTCGCCCTCGCCCTTGATGACGGCCAGCGGCCGCAACCTGGCCACCTTGCGGGTGAGGCCGATCTCCGCCAGGGTGTCGACCACCGCGTCGATGTCCTTGTAGGCGCCGGGAGCCTCGTCGGCGATGGCGCGCACGTCGGCCACGTTGTAGAGCACCTCGCCCAGGCTGGCCTGCAGCCTCTCCCGGCTGAACTGCCGGCGGGCCTCGGCTCGCGACAGCACGCGGCCCGCCCCGTGATTGGCGGAGGTGAAGGTCTCCTCGATGCCGGGCAACCCGACCGCGACGTACGAGGCCGTGCCCATGCTGCCGGGCATCAGCACGGGATGCCCGGAGGCCACGTAGCGGCGCGGGTTGACGGGGTGGCCGGCGGGCAGGGCCCGCGTGGCACCCTTGCGGTGCACCAGAAGCCGCCGGCCGAAGTGCTCCTCGAACTTGGCGATGTTGTGAGCCACGTCGTAGACCACTCGCATGCCCAGCGCCTCCCACGACTGGCCCAGCACCTCGGCGAAGGCCTCCCGGATGTCGTGGGTCATCAGCTGGCGATTGGCGAAGGCGAAGTTGATGGCGCAGTGCATGGCCCCCAGGTACCGCCGCCCCAGGGCCGAGTCGATGGGAGCGGCGGCCAGGCCCCGTGAAGGCAGCGCGATCCCGTGCCGGGAGGCCTCCTGGGCCATGGCTCCGGCGTAGTCGGCGCAGATCTGGTGGCCGAAGCCCCGGCTGCCCGAGTGCACCAGCACCGTCAACTGCCCTTCGAAGAGGCCGAACCTCTCGGCCAGCCGGGCATCCAGCACCCGCTCCACGTAGCCGATCTCGATGAAGTGGTTGCCACCGCCCACGGTGGCCAGCTGGTCCGCGCGCTCGAGCGCCTCTCGGCTGACGGCGTCGGGGTCGGCCCCGGCGACCCGTCCGTACTGCTCGGTCGCCTCCACATCGTCCGGCGTGCCGTAACCCAGCTCCACCAAGCGCGCGCCGCCCCCCACCAGGATCTCGGGCAGGCGCGACGCCAGCTCCCGGTGACGGGAGCGCTTGCCGACCCCGGCTGGGATCCGCCGCTCCACCGCCTCCATCAGCTGGCGCAGGCGTTGACGGGATGCGTCGGAGCGGGCCAGGTCCGACCGGATCAGGCGCACGCCGCAGTTGATGTCGTAGCCGACGGCCCCCGCCGATACGACGCCCGTGCGAGCGTCGGTGGCCACCACCCCGCCGATGGGCAGGCCGAAGCCCTGGTGGATGTCGGGCATCCCCACGACCCGGTGTACGACGCCCGGCAGCGAGGCCGCGTCGGCCAGCTGCTGTAACGCCACGGGCTCGTCGAAGTCGCGGCGCAAGCTCTCGTTGAGATAGACGTAGGCGTCGACCCGCATGGCGCCCTGGCGGGCCAGGCGGTAGCGATTGGGTCCCGCGGGCTCCAGTGCGAGGCCCATGGTCATGGCTCACCTCCGGGACCGCCTCGCGCGGCCCGGGCCGCGACGGTCAGTTGGGCTCCTCGTCGCCGTTGCGCGCTGCGGCGATCTGGGCCAGCGCGGCCACGGCGTCGCCCTCGTCGAGTCGCATCAATACCACGCCTCGGGCCGTGCGCCCCTGCCGGGAGACACCCGAGACGCCGAGTCGGATCATGATCCCCCGCACCGAGATCACCATCACCTCGTCGTCCTCCTCGACGACCCGCATGCCGACCACGGGGCCGTTGCGGTCGCTGTGTCCGATGGCGCGCACGCCCTTGCCGCCCCGCCGCGTCAGACGGTACTCCTCTACCGGCGTGCGCTTGCCGTAGCCCTGCTCGGTGACGATGAGGACGTCGGCCCCCTGGCGGGCGGCGTCCATGGCCACCACGCGGTCGCCGGGCTCCAGGCGGATACCGATGACGCCCCGGCTGGCCCTTCCCATGGGGCGCACGTCCTCCTCGGCGAAGCGCACCGCCTGCCCATCTCGGGTCACCAGCAAGATCTCGTGCTCGCCCTCGGTCAGGCGCACTCCTACCAGGCGGTCGTCGGCGTCGAGGTGGCAGGCGATGATGCCCTGGCGGTTGGTGGCGAACTCCGACAGCGGCGTCTTCTTGACGATCCCGTTGCGGGTCGCCATGAAGAGGTAGCGCCCGTCGTCGAAGCTGGTGACCGCGATGGCCGCCGCCACCGACTCCGCGGCCGACATGGGCAGCAAGTTGTAGATGGAGGTGCCCCGGGCGCCCCGGGAGGCCTCGGGGATCTCCCGCCCCTTCAAGTGATACATCCGGCCCATGTCGGTGAACAACAGCACCCGGGTATGGGTGGTGGCGATGAAGAGGTGCTCGACGAAATCCTCGTCGCGCGTCGCCATGGCCGAGATGCCCCGCCCGCCCCGGCGCTGGCTGCGGTAGGTGGAGGTCGGCTGGCGCTTGATGTAGCCGTTGTGGGTCAGGGTGATGACGACGTCCTCCAGAGCCACCAGGTCGTCCTCCGACACCTCGGATGCCTCCTCCTGGATCTCCGTGCGCCGGGGATCGGCGAAGCGCTGGCGGATCTCGAGGAGCTCCTCCTTGATGATGCGGTACACCTCGCCCACATCGCCCAGGATGGCCGTGAGGCGGGCAATGGTCTGGGTCAGCTCGGCATGCTCCCGGTCCAGCTTCTCGCGCTCCAGACCCGTCAGGCGGCGCAGCTGCATCTCGAGGATGGCGGTGGCCTGGCGCTCCGTCAGGCCGAAGCGCTCCATCAGCCCTCGCCGGGCCGTGGCCTCGTCGGGCGAGGAGCGGATCAGCTCGATGATGGCGTCGATGTGATCCAGCGCGATGCGCAGGCCCTCGACGATGTGCAGGCGCTCCCGGGCCCGCTCCAGGTCGAAGCGGGTGCGCCGCGTCACTACCTCCACCTGGAAGTCCAGGTAGTGGCGCAACGCCTGGCGCAGCGTCAGCACCTGGGGGGTGCCGTCGACCAGCGCCAGCATGATGACGCCGTAGGTATCCTCCAGCTGGGTGTGCTTGAGCAGCCGGTTGATGATCACCTGGGGCTGCGCGTCGCGCCGCAGCTCGATGGCGATCCGCAGCCCCTCCCGATCCGACTCGTCGCGCACCTCCGTGATGCCCTCGATGCGCCGTTCCCGCACCAGGTCGGCGATCTTGGCGATGAGGGTGGCCTTGTTGACCATGTAGGGCAGCTCCGTGACGACGATGCGGACCCGGCCGCCCCCCATGGGCTCGGTCGACAGGCGGGCCCGCACCCGGATGTGGCCCCGTCCGGTCAGATAGGCGTCGCGGATGCCCTGGACCCCCATGATGATGCCACCCGTGGGAAAGTCGGGCCCCTTGACGACGGCGAGCAACTCCTCGTCGCTGGCGTCGGGCCGGTCGATGAGCAGCACCAGGGCGTCGACGATCTCACCCAGGTTGTGGGGGGGCACGTTGGTCGCCATCCCGACGGCGATGCCCGAGGCCCCGTTGATGAGCAGGTTGGGGATGCGGGCGGGCAGGACCACCGGCTGCTGCTGCGTGCCGTCGTAGTTGGGGACGAAGTCGACGGTCTGCTTGTCGATGTCCCGCAGCATCTCCATGGCGATGGCGGACAGGCGCGCCTCGGTGTAGCGCATGGCCGCCGGCGGATCGCCATCGACGCTGCCGTAGTTGCCGTGCCCGTCGACCAGCGGATAGCGATACGAGAAGTCCTGGGCCATGCGCACCATGGCCTCGTAGATGGGCGCATCCCCGTGGGGGTGGTACTTCCCCATCACCTCGCCCACGACGGCTGCCGACTTCTTGTGGGGACGGTCCGGACGGAGGTTGAGCTCGTTCATCACGTAGAGGATGCGGCGCTGGACCGGCTTGAGGCCGTCGCGCACGTCGGGCAGCGCGCGGTCGACGATGACGCTCATCGCATAGTCGATGTAGGAGCGCCGCATCTCGTCCTCGAGTTCGATGGGGATGACCTTGCCGATCCGCTGCTCCTCGGCCATTGAGCAAGCCTCCGTCCGGCGTGCGGTCGTGCCTGGGCGTCAGACGTCCAGGTTGCGGACCTCCCGGGCATGCCGCTGGATGAACTGGCGCCGTGGCTCCACCTGCTCGCCCATCAGGATGGTGAAGATCTCGTCGGCGGCCACCGCGTCCTCCATGGTCACCTGCAAGATGGTGCGGGTCTCGGGGTTCATGGTGGTCTCCCACAGCTGCTCGGCGTTCATCTCGCCGAGACCCTTGTAGCGCTGGATCTCGACGCCGCTCGAGCCCATCTCCTTGAGCACCCGCTCCAGTTCGGCATCGGAGTAGCAGTAGCGCTCCTGCTTGCCCTTGCGCACGCGATAGAGCGGCGGCAGGGCGATGTAGACCCGCCCCTGCTCGATGAACTCGCGGGCGTAGCGGTAGAAGAAGGTGAGCAGCAGGGTGCGGATGTGGGCCCCGTCGACGTCGGCATCGGTCATCAGGATGATGCGCCCGTAGCGGCTCTTGGAGATGTCGAACTCCTCGCCCACCCCCGTGCCGAGCGCCGTGATCATGGCGCGGATCTCGAGGTTGGCGAGGATCTTCTCCATGCCGGCCTTCTCGACGTTGAGGATCTTGCCCCGCAGGGGCATGATGGCCTGAAAGCGCCGGTCCCGCCCCTGCTTGGCGGTGCCGCCTGCCGAATCGCCCTCGACCAGGAAGAGCTCGCACTGCTCGGGGTCGGTGATGATGCAGTCGGCCAGCTTGCCCGGCAGCCCCCCGCTCTCCAGGGCGCTCTTGCGCCGGGTCAGCTCGCGGGCCTTGCGGGCCGCCTCCCGGGCCCTGGCCGCCGTGATGCATTTGTCGAGGATGCGCCGCGCCTCCTGGGGATGCTCCTCCAGAAAGAGCGCGATGGCCTCGCCGGCGACGGAGTCGACCCAGCCCTTCACCTCGCTGTTGCCCAGCTTGGTCTTGGTCTGCCCCTCGAACTGGGGCTCCTGCAGCTTGACGCTCACGACCGCGGTGAGCCCCTCGCGCACGTCGTCGCCGGTCAGGTTGTCCTGGCCGTCCTTGAGCATGCCGAGCTTGCGCGCCGCGTCGTTGAGGGTGCGGGTCAGCGCCGCCCGGAAGCCAGCCAGATGGGTGCCGCCCTCGGTCGTGTGAATGTTGTTGGCGAAGGGGATGACCGTCTCCAGGTAGCCGGTGTTGTACTGCAGCGCGATCTCGATCTGGGTGCCGTTGAGCTCGCGGCGGGCATAGATGACCGTGGGGTGCAACGGCTCCTTGTTGCGGTTGAGGTACCGGACGAACTCGACGATGCCGCCGTCGTAGCGGAGGGTATCGCTGCGTCCGCTGCGCTCGTCGATGAGACGGAGCTCCAGCCCGGCGTTGAGGAAGGCCAGGTTGCGCAGCCTCTGCAAGATGGTGTCGTAGTCGAACGCCGTCGTCTCGAAGACCTCGGAATCGGGCTTGAAGCGCACCAGGGTGCCCGTGCGGTCCGTGGGCCCGATGACCTCGAGCTCGGTCGTCGGCTTGCCCCGCTGGTAGCGCTGACGGTAGACCTGTCCGTTGAGACGGACCTGCACCTCCAGCCACTCCGACAGCGCGTTGACCACGGAGACGCCGACCCCGTGCAGCCCGCCGCTCACCTTGTAGCCGCCGTTTTCGCCGAACTTGCCGCCGGCATGCAGCGTGGTCAACACCGTCTCGACCGCCGGCCGGCCGGTGCGGGGGTGGACGTCGACGGGGATGCCCCGCCCGTCGTCGTCCACCGACAGCGAGCCGTCGGGATGGATCCGCACCTCGATCTGGGTGCAGAAGCCGTTCATCGCCTCGTCGACGCTGTTGTCGACCACCTCCCAGACGAGGTGGTGCAAACCGTGCTCGTCGGTGCTGCCGATGTACATGCCGGGGCGGCGGCGCACCGCCTCCAGGCCTTCGAGCACCTGGATCTGCTGAGCGCCGTAAGGCGTCACGGGGTTGTCCCGCTGAGGCGAACCGCGCGAGGGCGTCAAGGGAAGCCTCCTCCACGATGAAAGCAAGAGCGGCCGAGGTCCAGGCTCATTATACCCCGGGGGTCTCCGTCAGGCCCCCCGGCGCCGGCGCCGTCCAGCACGACGGCGGCCCCGGCCGACGACCACGGGCGACCCGTCGCCGTCCCGCTCGCCCGACCAGGGCATGCTGGCGCGGCGACGCAGCGTCATGGGAGAGATGGGGGAGACGTAGAGGCGACCGGGCGTCACCACCAGCGAGGTGCCGACCCCGTCCCCTACCCAGGTGACGGCGACGTGGTCACCCGACCCCAGGATCTTGTCGAGAGCGAGACCGCGCCGCTGCAGGGCCGCCAGATCCACGATGGCGACCACGTCCCGAGCCCGGATCACCACGTCGTCTCCCAAGTGGACGTACACGCCGCACTCGCCTCCGTCGAAGACCTCTTGGAGCCGGCCGGCCGCCCATCAGCGGCCCGGAACAAGTTCCAGCCGACCGGCCGAAACCCTCCATGTCCTGCCCGGAGCGCCGGGAGAGGGGCCCGCGCCCTCCAGCAGCGACGCCTCGGTAGCCGTGATGAAGGTCTGCGCCTCGGCGGGCAGGACGGTCAGGAGCCGACGCCGGCGCAGCTCGTCGAGCTCCGAGGTGACGTCGTCCAGCAGCAACACCGGCGCCTCCCCCAGCCGGGCCCGCATCCACTCCCACGCCGCCACGAACAGCGCCACCGCCGCCATCCGCTGCTGCCCTCGGGAGCCGTAGTGACGCAGATCGGTCTCGCCCGCGCGCACCACGAGGTCGTCCCGGTGGGGCCCCGCCAGCGTCACGCCCCGGGCCCGCTCCGCGACCCGTAGCGCCTGGAGCCGTCGCAGCAGCCCCTCCCGGACGGCCTCCGCGTCGGGTGACCCCGAGGGTCCGATGTCGTAGCGTGCCTGGTAGGCCACCTCCAGGGGGGCACCGTCGCCCGCCATGCGCTGGTAGACGAGGGAGGCGACGGGCGCCAGATCGCGTAGCAGCCCCAGGCGGCCCACCACCAGCTCCGCCCCGCTCTGCGCAAGCTCCTCGTCCCATATCGCCAGCAGGGCCGCCGACGCCGAGGCCCCTTTGACGGCCGCGCGCAAGAGCCCGTTTCGCTGGCGCAGCACCTGGACGTAGCGCAACAGGCCCGCCCGGTAGAGGGGATCGGCCTGCGCCAGGATCAGATCGATGAAGCGCCGGCGATGGGCCGGGCCGCCCCGTACCACGTCCACCTCGTCGGGCGAGAACCACAGCGCTGCCAGCGTGCCGAGCACGTCGGCATGGCGCGTGATGGCCTTGCCGTTGATGCGAAAAAGCCGGCCGCCCGGCCGCAAGTCGAGGCGCAGATCGCGCTCGGCTCCCGTGGCGTCCAAGGAGAGCCGCGCCTCCACCACGGCCTGGGGGTGGCCGAACCGGATCATGGCCCGGGGGTCGCTGGCTCGAGGGGAGCGGGCACCTCCAAGCACCCAGATGGCCTCGAGGAGGTTGGTCTTGCCCTGCGCGTTGGGGCCGACGACGAGGTTGAGACGGGGGTGCGGCTCGAGCTCCACGGACTCGTAGTTGCGAAACTGCGCCACCCGCAGCGAGACGATCCTCACGGCTCAGCCCAGCCGCGCGATGACGACGAACTGCCCTCGGCCCACCACTTCCACCTCGTCACCCGGGTAGAGCTTTCGCGAGCGCCGCAACTCCCTCAGGCCGTTGACCTTGACCAGGCCGCGCGCCACCAGCGTCTTGGCCTCTCCGCCCGTGCGAGCGGCCCCGCTCAGCTTGAGGAACTGCTGCAGCTCGATGGGCTCGACCCGGATGCTGACAGGGACGGCTGCCACGCGACCTTCGCCTCCCCGGGACGCCGGTTAGCCCGTGCGCCACGGCATCACTATATAGCGGTATCCAGGATCGCCGGCGATCCGGAAGGTGCCCTGGCGGGCAGGATCGCCCAGCTCCAGCTCTACCTCCTCCTCGTCGAAGGCCTTGAGAAACTCTTCCAGGAAGCGGGCCTGGTAGGCGACGGTGAAACCCGGCCCCTCGGCGTACGCCTCGACCCTCTCCTCTCCCTCGCCGGAGTCGGCCACAGCGCTGCGCAAGAGCACCTGGCCCTCCTCCACGGAGATCTGGACGACCGCGGGCCCACGGCGGCTCAAGAGGGCGACCCGCTGCACCGCATCGAGCAAGGAGGGCCGCCGGAACCGCACCCGGCTCGGGAGGTCGTCCAGGAAGACCTGCCGGTACGGCGGGAAGTTGCCCTCGATGAGGCGGGTGGTGAGGCGAGCGGTGGTCACCTCGAGCTCCGCCAGACGCTCGCCCAGGGAGAGGCTCACCGCGATGTCGGGATCCACCGAGGCGCACATCCGCCGCATCTCCTCCAGCGCACGGGCCGGCAAGATGGCACGAGGGGAGAAAAGCCCCGCGTTGCCGAAGGGCGTGAGCCCGGCGATGGGGATCTCGCGGTAGGCGAGCCGTGAGCTGTCGGTGGCCACCAGCCGCAGGAGCCCCTCTTCGCTCTCGAGCAAGACGCCACTCAGCACGGGGCGCTGGTCCGAGACCGCGCTGGCGAAGCGACACTGCGTGATGGCACGTGCCAGGTCGCCTGCCGGCAGTTGCACCCGCCAACCATCGGCCAGCTGCGGTAGCTCCGGAAACTCGTCGGCCGCCATCGAGACCAGGGAGAATCGCGAGCCCCCGGCTCTCACCTCGAACACCTGGCCGTCGGCGCCCGACCGCAGGCCCACGTCCTGCCCCTGCAGCCGCCGCACCAGGGCCGAGAAGAGCCGGGCATCCACGACCCTCTCCCCCGGCTCCTCGACGAGGGCCTCCACGCCTGCCGAGACGGACATCTCCAGGTCGGTGGCGGCCAGCTCCAGGCGCCCGCCGGCGGCGTGGAGCCGGACGCCCCCCAGCACGGGCAGGTTCTCGCCGGTGGCGGCTGCCCGCTCGGCCAGGGCCAGGGCCGTGGCGAGGCGCTCACGAGCACATGTGACGATCATGGGCGGGATGGCTCCTCTCCGGTCGATCTGCTGAAGACGACGATCTGGTCCGACCTATCGGACCAAGGACCCCATGGCCAAGACAGTAGAGGTCCCAGTAAGGCCTGTGCAAAGAGTGGACAACGGCGGGCGTCCCGGTGCGACGCTCCTCGGCGGGGTCGGGAGCTGTGGAAGGACCGCTCGGCGCCACGTGGAGAGGGTGGGGACGGCGCGGCGGCGCGTCTCGAGACCGTCCGTGGCTGTGGGCAACGGGGGCGATCTGTCCACAGGATTTCGATGGTCGGTCACATCCTATCCACGCGATTCGCACCACGGTCTCGATCAAGGGCGCGTGAGCCGCTGACGCAGGTGGCGCAGCAGATCGGCGATGGCTGGGTCGCGGCGGGCCAGGCTCTGCACCTTGTCCACCGCGTGCAGCACCGTCGAGTGGTCGCGCCCGCCGAACTGCTCGCCGATGTGCGGGAGCGAGGCCTGGGTCAGTTCCCGGCAGAGGAACATGGCGATCTGGCGAGCCAGGGCCAGCTCCCGGGCCCGGCTCTTGCCCTTGAGCTGGGCGGGGGTGAGGCCGAAGTGCTCGCTGACGACGCTCTGGATGCGGTCGATGGTGACCGCACGGTGCTGCGACTCGGCCAGGTCCCGCAGCGCCTCGATGGCCAGGTCGAGGGTCGGGGGCGTGCCCGCCAGCCTCGAGGCCGTGGCCACCTTGCGCAGGGCCCCCTCGAGCACCCGGATGTTGGAGCGGATCACCTCGGCGACGTAGCGCAGCACGTCGTCGGGCATCTCGAGCCCGTCCGCCTCGCAGCGCTTGCGCAGGATGGCCAGGCGCGTCTCGAAGTCGGGCGGCTGGATGTCGGCCAGCAGGCCCCAGGCGAAGCGCGAGCGCAGGCGCTCCTCCAGCTTGGGGATCTCCGACGGGGGCCGGTCGCTGGAGAGGACGATCTGGCGACCCGCCTCGTAAAGCGTGTTGAAGGTGTGGAAGAACTCCTCCTGCGTGCTCTCCTTGCCGGCGGCGAAGTGGACGTCGTCGAGGAGCAGCACGTCCAGCGATCGGTAGCGATTGCGAAACTCGGGCATGCTGCGGCGCTGCAGCGAGTCGACCAGGTCGTTGGTGAAGGCCTCGGTGGTGACGTACAGCACCTTCATCCTGGGGCGGGTGCGCGCCAGCTCGTGGGCCACGGCCTGCATGAGGTGCGTCTTGCCCAATCCCACCCCGCCGTAGAGGAAGAGGGGATTGTAGGGGCCACCCGGGTTGGAGACCACCCCCAGGCAGGCCGAGTAGGCGAAGCGATTGCCGTTGCCGACGACGAAGCTGTCGAAGGTGTAGCGAGGGTTGAGACCGATGGCGGCCGGGAGGGCCTCCTCGTCGGCCGGTCGCACCCCGTCGCGGGAGGCCGATGGGGGATCGATGGGCACGCCCCCGACCGACGGCGCGGGGGGCACCTCGCCAGGGGTGACCAGCTGCACCGAGCAGGGCCGGCCCGTCAGGGAGGAGAGGATCGCATCCAGGGCGCTGCCGTAGCGGGAGCGGACCCAGTCACGGGTGAACGGATCCGGCACCTCCACCAGCAGGCGGGGGCCGTCCATTGCGAGGGGCCGGGCCCCCTTGAGCCACGCGTCGAAGCCAGGGCTCACCCCCTCACGTTCGACGACGATCGAGACCGTGGTATGCCATAGGTCAGACAATGAGCCCATCTTCTGCCCTCCAGGTCATTGGCCGTCGGCCCTCCGGGCCGACGCGGCCAGGCCTCTGACCGGGCCAGGCACGCCCCCGCGATGGTGATGCGCGCTCAGGCCAGCGAGTGGGGCGAAAGTCCGCCCGCCCGCTGGCTCAGCAACTGCTCGACAGCCGCCGCGCCCTCGGCAGTGAGCCGGCGCTTGCCGGACCCGTTGGGTGCGACCAGCCCCAGCCCCTCCAGGACCACCAGCTCGCGGAAGGCGGTGGTCAAGCTCATCCGGAGGTGCTGGGAGGCGGCGCTGGGCCCTATCTCTCCCAGGTCGGCAGCGAGGAGGAGCAACCGCCGCTGACGGGCCGTGAGAGCCTCGACGCCACGACGAGAAGGGGCGGTCGGGACGCAGGCCGGCGCCGCCGCCACGGAAGCCGCGGCCGAAGGGGCCGCCCTTCGCGGCGAGAGGGTGACGACGGTACCGCCGGCCAGGTTGTCGTCGATGCGCAGCTCCCCGCCGACGCGCTCCATCAACGCGGTCGCGATGGTGAGGCCGGAGCCCACGCCACGGATGTACCGGCGCATCTGCGCCGTGGCGGTGGTGAAGCCCGGGAGCAGGGCCCGCTGCTTATCGGGGATGCCGGGGCCCTGATCGGAGACGGTCACCGAGCCGTCGGGCGCGATGGAGACCGTGGCCAGCTGGAAGTGAGCGTGGATCAGGTTTTCGACCACCGCGACCACGGCCTCGGCCGGAACGGGGCTGCCCACATCCCTGACCCATTGCGCGCTGCGCCGGCAGGCCTCGACCAATAGCGCGCCCGTCTCGGTCGCGCAGACATCGTAGACGGCCGGCAAGCCCCCCTCGGGTGGGTAGACGGCCAGCCGCACGCTGAGCGAGGCCGAGGAGTCGCTGGGCTGGAGCCGGGCGGCGGGGGTGAAGGAGACCAGGCGCGCGTCGTCCGCGGCGTCCCTTGCCTCCACCGATGGAAATCGGATGAGCGAGTGCGAGCGCACGGATGTCTCCATGTCGGCGTCCCGGCCTCTTCTAGGCGCCTCCTTCGGGGGCGGCGAAAAGCTGAGAAAAGGTCGACAGGGCACGGCACGCGGCGGGCCAATATCCACAATATCCCCGGGTTATCCACAGCTCGTTTTCGCCCCAGCAAGCCTCGACGGGGCCGCGCGAGCAGGCCCGCGGGCGCGAGGAGAGAAGGTCGTCGGGCTCGCACACCCCGTGAAAAGTGAAGGTCCGCGCGGCTCTCACAACGACCGTCCCCCATCCCCCTGCCCGGTCGGCGGCGCTTTTCGCACAGGCTACCCACAGCTTGTCGACGGGAGAGTGCACAGGCAGAGCCGGCCGCTCGACCGGGCAATCGTGAGTCTAAGAGGGAGGGGGGAGGCCAGGCAAGGGGTCCCAAGAGCCGGGGCGGCGGACGGGCAGGCGTTGACGTTCCGAAAAGCCCAGGGCTATAATCGAACCTGCCGCTTTTGGCGCCGACAGCGTCTCATCACGCCAGAGGCCCCATCCGGGGTGGCTTCGGAGCATTTCGGAGGAGTTCGAAAGAGCATGAAAAGAACGTTCCAGCCGAAGCGCCGCCATCGCCGACGGGTCCACGGGTTTCTCCGGAGGATGTCCACGCCTGGCGGGCGGAAGGTGTTGAAGCGCCGGCGGGCCAAGGGCCGGGCCCGCTTGACCGTGCGCTGAGCGGCCGGCGGTGGGGGCCAGGGCTCTACCGTCTGGTGGTCCGGCGCGACTTCGATCGGGTCTTTCGCTCGGGGCGGCGTGGGGCTACGCACCTGGTGACCGCATGGGCAGCGCCAGGGCCGTGTGCAGGTGTGCGGGTCGGCTTCGCGGTGGGCCGCCGGGTCGGCAAGGCGGTGACACGCAACCGCGTCCGCCGGCGCCTGCGGGAGGCGCTCCGGCTGGAGCTTGAGGGCGTGCGGCCCGGGACGGACGTGGTCCTCTCGGCGCGCCCGGGTTGTCGCGACGCCGAATTCAGCGAACTGAGGGAAGCGCTACGGACTGCACTGAAGCGAGCGGGCGCATGGGTCGGCTCCGCATGAGCGGGGGCGGTTCGCCTCTCGGGCGGGGTCTGGCTGCCGTGGTGGGCGTCTACCGGCGGTGGATCTCGCCCTGGACGCCGCCTGTCTGCCGCTTCTATCCCAGTTGCTCTGCCTATGCCGAGGAGGCCTTGGTGCGGCACGGGGCCGTAAAGGGGACGTGGCTCGCCCTGCGACGGATCGCCCGGTGTCATCCGTGGCACCCCGGCGGATACGACCCCGTCCCTTGAGGCGCGCTCCCAGGGGTCACGCGCAGAGAGGCGGTAGGGGCGACCGTGGATCAACTGGCCAATGGACTGTGGTGGCTGCTCGAGCAGCTGCGGGCCGTGACCGGCAACTACGGGCTGGCGGTCATCGGGCTGACGCTCCTGGTGCGGTTGGTGCTGTTGCCCCTGGGGGTGGCGCAGTTTCGAGCCCTCGAGGGGCAAAAGCGCATCCAGCCCCAGCTGCAGGAGCTGCAGAAGAAGTACAAGGATCGCCCCCAAGAGCTCCAGCGCCGCATGATGGAGCTCTACCGGGAGCAGAAGATCAATCCCTTCGGTGGCTGCCTCCCGTCGCTGCTGCAGCTTCCCATCCTGTGGGGACTCTTCCTCGCCTTGCGGCGGCTCCCAGAGGGGAGCCTGTTCCTTGTCTGGGATCTGAGCGTGCGCGACCCCTACCTCGTCTGGCCCATCCTCACGGGCTGGTCCCAGTACATATCGATGAAGGTGTCGCTCACGGATCCCCGGCAGGGGCAGACCATGCTGATCATGTCCTTGGTCAGCGCCGTCTTCGCGGCCAGCTTTCCGACGGGGCTGGCGCTGTACTGGACCGTGAGCAGCCTGTTCACGTACGCCCAGTACTGGTTCTTCCAGCGGCGGCTGGTGGAGGCGAGAGGAGGCGTCAGGGCTTCATGAGTGCCCCTCGCTCCGTCGTCAAGTCCGGACGCAACGTGGAGGAGGCGCTGGAGGCCGCGCTCGACGAGCTGGGCGTCGAGCGTGACGAGGTGGTCGTGGAGGTGCTCGAGGAGGCCAACAAGGGCCTGCTGGGCTGGATCGGGGGGCGGCTGGCGCGGGTGCGGGTGACGGTCAAGCATCCCGGGACCGAGCCGGAGCCCCATCCGGACGGTCATGCCGATGGCGAGGAGCCCGCCCGGGGTACCACCTCCGGCGAGGAGGGCGATCGCGAGCGGCTGGAGCGCGGCCGCACCTTCGTGCGAGAGGTGATCCGGCTGATGGGGATCCCCGGTGCCGTCGAGACGCGGCGCATGGGGCCGGGCGCCTATCAGCTCAACGTGGTCTCCGAGCGGGCGGGGTTGCTCATCGGCCATCGGGGCCAGACGCTCAACGCGTTGCAGTACCTGGCCAACGTGGTGGCCAACCGGGAGCACGGGCCCGAGCCGTTGAGGCTGGTACTGGACGCCGGCGACTACCGGCGCCGGCGAGAGGCGGCCTTGCGGCAGGTCGCGCAGCAGGCGGCACGGCGGGTGCGCCAGGAGCGGCGGCGGGTGGCGCTGGAGCCGATGAGCGCCGCGGAGCGCCGGATCGTCCACCTCGCGCTCAAGGACGACCCGGCGGTGGCGACCCGCTCCGAGGGCGAGGAGCCCCATC
Organism: Limnochorda sp. LNt; assembly: GCF_035593265.1. GTDB lineage: Bacteria > Bacillota > Limnochordia > Limnochordales > Geochordaceae > Geochorda > Geochorda subterranea. The sequence goes on from NZ_CP141614.1 coordinate 60,852, forward strand.
GCCGGGTGGTGATCTTTCCGAAGGGGGAGGAGCAGCTGCCTGCCGGGCAGCGACCACGCGGCCGGTCGACGACGCGCAGGGCGGGGCCGTCGTAGGTTGGGGCGTCAGGGGGCGGCCGGTGACGGCCGCCCCCTCGTCATGGAGGCGAGGGGTGTGGAGCGGGGCGAGGTGGAGGCCCTCGTCGAGGGGGCCGGGGCGCTCGGTGTCGAAATTGCCATCGACATGGCGAGGAAGTTAGGCCAGCTAACGTCCCTGCTGCTCGAGGCCAATCGCAGGACCAACCTGACCGCCGTGCGTGACCGGCGCGAGGTGCTGGTCAAGCACCATCTCGACTCCCTCTCCCTGGGCCGGTGGATCGGGCCCGAGGCCCGCGGCGCCGTCGTGGACGTGGGCAGCGGGGCCGGCTTCCCGGGGCTGGTCATCGCCGTCGTCCGGCCCCAGTTGCGGGTGGTCCTCGTGGAGTCCGTGCTGCGCAAGACCCTCTTCCTCGAGGAGGCGGTGGGAGTGCTGGGGCTCCCCAACGTCCGGGTGGTGCGTGAGCGGGCCGAGCAGCTGGGCCGGGATCCGAGCTGGCGGGAGCGCTTCGACTTCGCGACCATCCGGGCGGTGGGGAGCCTGGCGCTGAGCCTGGAGCTGTGCGCACCGCTGCTGAGACCGGGTGGGGTGGCGCTGGTGATGAAGGGGCCGCGCTTCGTCGATGAGTGGGAGGCGGGGCGGCGGATCGCGCCCGCGCTGGGCTTGGCGGAGCCGCAGGCCCATCGGCTGGAGCTGCCGGGCCCCATCGAGCGGGTGGTCATCACTTCGCGCAAGGAGGCCGCGACGCCGGCGGCGTTTCCGCGTCGTCCCGGCCAGCTGGGACGCGTCTCGGGTTTTAGCGAGAGGAAGGCGGACAGGCCTTGAAGAATGCGGCCAACCAGCCCGGCTCATAGTCGGCGGGCAAGGAGGCGCAGACGGACGCGTGAGATTGGGAGAGCTGCTGCGGGGCAAGGCGACGGCCACGTCCAAGCCCATCCCGGCGGCGGAGGGCGGCGTGGAGGTCCAGTGGATCGAGACCGCCCAGATCCGTCCGGGGCGTTACCAGCCCCGGCGCAGCCTGCCCGAGGCCGAGCTCGAGGAGCTGGCCCGGTCCATCCAGGAGCACGGTGTGCTGCAGCCCATCCTCGTGCGGCGGGTCGAGGATGGCTATGAGCTGGTGGCGGGCGAGCGGCGCTGGCGGGCAGCTCAGATGGCCGGCCTGGCCAGGGTGCCGGCCATCGTACGGGATGCCGACGACCGGACGGCGGCCGAGTGGGCCCTCATCGAAAACCTGCAGCGCGCCGAGCTCCACTTCCTGGAGCAGGCGGAGGGCTTCCGCCGCGTGATGGAGGAGTTCGGCCTGACGCAAGAGGAGCTGGCGCGGCGGCTCGGGTGCAGCCAGGGAGCCATCGCCAACAAGCTGCGCCTGCTGCGACTGCCCGAGGAGGTGCGGGCCGTCATCCGCGAGCGGGGCCTCGGGGAGCGTCAGAGCCGGAGTCTGCTCCGCCTGGAGGACCCCGGGCAGCAGCTTGAGGCGGTCAAGGCCATCGCGGAGCGCCAGCTCAGCGCCGAGGAGAGCGAGCGTCTGGTCGAGGGGCTGCTGCAGGGTCGGGCGCGGCGGCGACGCGTACGGGCCGTCTACGGGGATGCCCGGATCTTCGTCAACGGGCTGCGCCAAGTGGTGCGTCAGGCCCGCAAGGCGGGGTTCGAAGCAGCTCTGGAGGAAGGCGAGGACGACGCGGCGTGGACCTTCGTCGTCAAGTTGGCCAAGGCCAAGTCGTCCGGGCGCGAGCGGCGCGGAAGGAGTTGAACGAGGAGATTGGCTCGGATCCTGGCGGTGGTCAATCAAAAGGGCGGGGTCGGCAAGAGCACGACCGCGGTCAACCTCGCCGCCTACCTGGCCGTGGCGGGGCACCGGGTGCTCCTGGTGGACGTCGATCCCCAGGGCAATGCCACCACGGGCGTGGGGATCGACAAGCGGGGGCTGCCCGCCTGCATCTACCACGTCTTGATGGGGGAGCAGCCCATCGAGGCCATCATCCGGCCGACGGAGGTGGCGGGGCTGGAGGTGGCGCCGGCTACCATCGACCTGGCGGGCGCGGAGATCGAGCTGGTCAGCGCGCTCTCCCGTGAGTTTCGGCTCAAGCGCGGGCTGGAGCCCGTCGAGGACGGCTACGACTACGTCATCATCGACTCGCCCCCGTCGCTGGGGCTGCTGACCCTCAACGGCATGGCGGCGGCCCACAAGGTGCTGGTGCCCATCCAGTGCGAGTTTTACGCGCTGGAGGGGCTGAGCCAGCTGATGCGCACCGTGGAGATGGTGAGGGAGCACCTCAACCCCGATCTCGGCGTCGCGGGGGTGGTGCTGACGATGTACGACTCTCGCACCAACCTCTCGCAGCAGGTGGTGGAGGACGTGCGCTCCTTCTTCGAGGGGCGGGTGCGGGTCTTCGAGACCCTGATCCCTCGAAACGTCCGACTCACCGAGGCGCCGAGCTACGGCAAGCCCATCGTCCTGTACGACCCCCAGTGCCGGGGGGCCGAGGCCTATCGCTCCCTGGCGGAGGAGGTGATGCGGTATGAGCCGTCAAGCGCTCGGGCGAGGGCTTAGGGCGCTGATACCGGAGAGCGCGACGTCCCGGCCCGAGGGCGGGCGGCTGCGCGAGGTGGCCATCGGCGAGGTGGCGCCCAATCCCTACCAGCCCCGCCGCGAGTTCGCGGACGATGAGCTGCAGGAGCTGGCGGCCTCCATCCGGGCGCACGGCGTGCTGGAGCCCGTGGTGGTCCGTCCGGTCGTCGGGCGAGAGCCGGTGCGCTACGAGCTGGTGGTGGGCGAGCGCCGGTGGCGGGCGGCTCAGCTGGCGGGCCTGACGAGCCTCCCCGCCGTGGTGCGTCCGGTGGAGGATCGCGAGATGCTGCAGATGGCCCTGGTGGAAAACCTGCAACGGGAGGATCTCAATCCCCTCGAGGAGGCCGAGGCCTACCGCCGGCTGATGGACGAGTTCGGCCTGAGCCAGGACGACGTGGCGCAGGCGGTGGGGCGCAAGCGGCCCACGGTGGCCAACACCCTGCGGCTGCTGGAGCTGGAGCCCGAGATCCGGGAGGCCTTGCGGGCCGGCCGGCTCAGCGCAGGACACGGCAAGGCGCTGCTGGCCGCGCCGCCCGGCCGGGCGCGCGTGGAGCTGGCGCAGCGCGTGCTGGAGGCAGGGCTGTCGGTACGGGAGACGGAGGGGCTGGCCCGGCAGCTGGCGCAGGGACGGGAGGCCACAGGGGTGGGGCGGGCGGGCGGAGGGCACCGGAGGCCTGCGGCCTCGGACGAGTCGGAGCGGCGGTGGAGCGAGGTGGAGGCGGCCCTGGAGCGGGCCCTGGGCACCCGGGTCGTCATCCGCGAGGGGCGTCGCAAGGGCCGCATCGAGATCGAATTCTACGGCGAGGAGGATCTCGTGCGTCTCGTCGAGCTGCTCGGGCAGGTCGACGACCGGGTGGCCATCGGCGGCCTGCGCTGAGCGAGCGGGTCTCGCCCGTGTTCCACGTGGAACATCTCTCACGGCCCCAGGCGGGCATCGGGGATTCGAGCCCCGGCGGCCCCGATCGAGCCCTGGCAGGAGTCGACAATGACGGTGTCGAACCCCAGGGCCACGGGGTGGGGAACGATAACGGAGGTTGCCCGCCTGGATGGCGAGGAAGCGGAGCGAGCCCTACATCACCATCGCCATCGTCCCGCACGACGGCGGCGTCGTTCGCTCCTTGCGCCTGCGGCGACGGACCTATGACGCGCTACGGGCGGCGGTCGGCCTCGTCCTGGTCGCTCTCCTCTGGCTCTCCAACTCCTACGTCACGGCTCTCCACCGGCAGGCCCTGCTGAGCGGACGGCTGGCCCTCCAGCTGGACCGGTATGCCACCCTCGAGCGTGCCTACATCGATGAGCAGAGCAATTTCGAGGCGCTGATGGCCGAGGCGGCGGGCATCCAGCAAGAGCTCCAACGGCTGGCCGTCGCCAGTGCGGAGCTGCGCGAGATGCTGGCCCGCGCTGACGCCGTGCCGCCGCCCGCGCTGCCCCCTGTGCGGCAGGTCGCCCAGGGCGACAGGCCGACCGGCCAGGGCGGGCCGCTCTCGGCGCCTGACGTGATCCCCATCGTGGCGGCCGCCCTGCGCTACGCGGATGACCGGATCCAGGCGTACGACGACCACTTCAAGGCCCTCCGGTCGCGGACCCTCGAGTTCGTCCGGATGAGGGCTCACACGCCATCCATCTGGCCGACGGAGGGTTGGCTGAGCTCGGGGTACGGGCCGCGTACGCATCCCATCACGGGCCAGTCCGACTACCACTACGGGGTCGACATCGCCGGCATGGTGGGAACTCCCATCCGGGCCGCCGCCGATGGCCAGGTCGTGTCGGCCGGGCGCCGCTCCGGGTACGGTCTGACCATCGTCATCGACCATGGCTACGGCCGGCAGACCCTGTACGGACACCTCTCTCGGATTCAGGTCAAGGTGGGCCAGCGGGTCACCAAGGGGCAGGTCATCGGCGCCATGGGGTCGACGGGCCTGAGCACCGGCCCCCACCTCCACTACGAGGTGCGGGTCAACGGCCGCCCCGTCAACCCGCTCAACTACCTGCCCTGAGCAGACATCCAGCGAAGGAGGCAAACCACCGGTGATCCGGTCGCGTCGTGACGTCCAGGCCCCGGCCGGCCCCCCCGATCCCGGCGCGGTGGAGACGATCGTGGGCAAGGGGACCGAGGTCAAGGGGGACCTGAAGGGCTCGGGCTCCTTGCGGGTCGACGGGCGTGTGGAGGGCACCATCCAAACCACCGGCGACCTCATCGTGGGAGAGGGCGGCGTCGTGGTGGCCGACGTGCAGGCCGCCTCGGTGCTGGTGGCGGGCGAGGTCCAGGGGCAGGTGCACGCCACCGCCCGCCTCGAGCTCGCGGCCTCGGGACGCATCCGCGGCGACGTGGAGACCCCCATCCTGGTGGTCAACGAGGGCGGCCGCCTCGACGGCAAGTGTGCGATGACCACACCCGACCGCAGGGCCGCGGATTCCGTCGCACCCAGCCGCCTCCCACCCCAGCCACGTGACGCCGCCACCGAGTGACCATAGAGTGAGGGCGCACCCCGGGGCGCACGCCGAGCCCTGACAGCGAGGTGACGGGGCTTTGCGCTTCAAGGACCGGGCTGACGCGGGCCGGCGGCTGGGGGCTCTGCTGGCTCCCTACGCCGCAGGGGCCGGCTGCGTCCTGGGCATCCCGAGGGGCGGCATCGTGGTGGCGGCCGAGGTGGCAAGGCAGCTCGCGTGGCCCCTGCGCGCCGTCTCGGTCAAGAAGGTGGCCTGCCCTCCCAATCCCGAGCTGGCCATCGGCGCCGTCGCGCCCGATGGCACGGCCGTCGTCAACCAGGAGGCCATCCGGGCGCTCAGCATCGAGCCCGGAGAGCTCCACCAGGCGGTCTCGACGGCGCTGGAGGAGGCGCGCCGGCGCGAGCACCTGTACGGGCCGCTCGCGGACATCCAGGAGCAGCTGGCCCTCATCGTCGACGACGGGCTCGCCACCGGCTACACGGCCATCGCGGCCGCCCGCTACGTCCGCCGCATGGGGGCCCGTCCCGTGGTGGTCGCTGCACCCGTGGCCGCCCGCGCCAGCGCCCGGCTCATCCTCGACGAGTGTGACCGCCTGGTGGCGCTCACGACCCCGTCCGACCTGGAGTCGGTTGGCCACTGGTACGACGACTTTCGCCCCGTCGACGACGCCGTCGTCGTCGCGCTCCTCCAGGAGCTGGCCACACCCCCTCGCCCCGCCGGGGCATGACGTGGTCGGCAGCGGCCCAAGCTAGGGGCGAGGAGGGAGTCTCCCCGTGACCCAGATCCGCCGCCCCATCGTGGCCCTTGACGACGAGATGATGCGGCTGCGCTCCGCGCTGGAACGGGCCGGCTACGAGGTGCGGTCGCTCCACGGCGCGCCCCTGGAGCAGGTGGCCGTCGTCGTCTTGAGCGGCATGGACGCGGACATCACGGGTGACCTCAGGCGCCGGACCGAGGCACCCGTGATCGAGGCGCGAGGCCTCGACGAGCGGGCCGTCGTGGCGGCCGTTCACGAGAAGGCGCGGCTTCGCATGTGAAGCAGCTCGCTGGCCTGCTTGGCGGCATGCACGACGCCAGCGGCGATGACCTGGGCCATCTGCCAGACGATGCCGAGCCGAGTGTTCTGCAGCACCAGGTACTCCATGAAACCTCCCACGTTGACGACCCCGACGATGTGGGCGTGGCCCACCGCCGGCAGGCTCTTGCGGACCCCTGTCCCTGGGCGCAAGGGGCCTGAGCGGACGGTGAGACTGCCGACGTTCTCGGCGCGACCCAGGCAGGCGTCGATGGCCAGGACGAAGGTGGGCGACGCGCGCGCCAGACGCACCAGGGTCTCCGCCAGGTTGGTGGCGTGCACCGGCTCGTCCAGCGTGCCGTAGACCCTTAGCTGGGGGGCCAGGCGAGCCAGCTGCGACCCGACCAACGGGCCCAGCGCGTCACCCGTGGAGCGGTCCGTGCCGATGCAGACCACGGCCGGTTGCTCCCAGGCGCCGGGATGGGGCTCCAGCAGCCGGAGCAGGTAGTCGGCCAGCTGCCACGCCGCTTGCGGGTCCCGGTAATGGACCCGGCCGACGAGCCCATCCTCGGCGGCGCCCTCCCGGAGCGCCGACGCGTGGTTGCCACTGGCGCGCGACTTCAACTCCGACTCTCCCCGCCCCCGTGGGAGCCTGGTGAGAAGGGCCGATACGGCGGCCCAGGCTGACGTTCACGTTATATGTCGGGCCGCCGCCACGTATACACCGGTGTGCCTGACGTGCAGGGGCCCGGCGGCATCGTGGCGGCGAGCGCGGTGGCCTGGACCCTGTTCGCCGCGGTGGTGGGAGCCGGCTTCGCCAGCGGGCGCGAGCTGGTCCTCTTCCTGGGGCATTGCGCCGGAGCGGGGCCTTTGACGGCCGTCGGCGTGGGACTTCTCATCGGCCTGATGGCGGCCCCTCCGGGAGAAGCCCGGAGGCCCTCGCCCCCTCCCGCCGTGCTCCGCCTGACCAGCGTGATGCTCGCGTGGACTACCCTGGCGGCGACCCTCGCCGCCCTGGCGCACTTGGCCGCCCCAGCGGCCTCGACGCAGGGGCGCTCCCTCCTGGCGGCCGCCCTCGCCGCCTGGGCCGGCGCCGCCTTACCGGCGAGTCGGGGTCTGGCCCCCATCAGTCGCATGGTCGGGCCGGTCATCGCCGCCGCGGTGCTGGCGGAGGCACTCGCCTGGGGCGCCGCGAGCGCGCTCGACCTGCTCGACGCGACCGCCGCCAGGCCGCCTGGCGCGCCCGATGGCGCCCCTGCGTGAGCGGCGCGCCGGTCTACGCCGCGGGCGACGCGCTGTTCGGCCGCGCCGCCGTGGAGCGGCTGGCGGGCGAGCTGCGCCTCGGAGCGACGGCGACCCGCCGGGCCTGTGCGCTGGGCGGACTCATGGTGGGGCTCGTGGCGGGGGCCGGCCTGTGGACGGTCGACCTGGCACGAAGCGACGCCCATCCCATGCCCCTCACGGCGGCGGCGGCGCGTCTGCACCCGTCCGCGGGCCTGGTTCACACGGCCCTTCTCGCCGGTGCGGCCTATACCACCGCGGTGGCCGCGGCGTCCGCCCTCGTCACCCCCCTCCGCGGCCTGGGGCGCCTCATGGTGCCCGGGGACCGCCAGGCCGGCCCCGTCGCAGCCGGACTGGCCATCGCATCGGTCCTACCTATCGCACGGCAGGGCTTCGTGGAGGCGGTCCACCTGCTCTACCCCGTCGCGGGATGGACCGCCTTGGTGGCCCTGGCCCTCGACTGGGTCTTTGCAATGACGACGCGGCGGCGCCTATACTAAGGGGGACCTCGTCTCCCCGCCCAACGCCTTCGAGGTGATGATGCCGGTGCCCGACACGACCACGCCCCTCATCTACCTCGACCACGCCGCCACGACCCCGGTGCGCCCCGAGGTGGTGGCGGCCATGACGGCCGTCCTGCAAGACCCCCTGGCTGCCGGCAACCCCTCGTCGCGCCACCGCCTGGGGGCCCGAGCCCGGGAGGCCCTCGACGAGGCCCGTCGCCAGGTCGGGGCCCTGCTCGGCGCGCCGCAGGAGCGGATCGTCTTCACCGGATCGGCGACCGAGGCCAACAACCTCGCGCTACTGGGCGCGGCCCGTGCCGCAGGCCGGCACAGGCGCCATCTCGTCATCACCGCCATCGAGCACCCGTCGGTGATGGAGGCGGCGGCCCTGCTGGAGTCGCAGGGTTACCGGGTCACGCGGGTCGCGCCGTCGCGCGAGGGCGTCGTGGACGCCGAGGCGGTGGCGAGGGCCGTGGAGGACGACACCTTCCTCGTCTCGGTCATGCTGGTCAACAACGAGACCGGCGCCCTCCAGCCGGTCGCTGACGTGGCGCGGCTGGTACGCCGCCGCCGTCCCGAAGTGCTGGTGCACAGCGACCTGGTCCAGGCGGCGGGGAGGCTGCCGGTCGATGTGGAGACCCTGGGCGTGGACCTGGCGTCGGTGAGCGCCCACAAGCTTCACGGCCCCAAGGGCGTCGGTGCGCTGTACGTCGGCCCGAGGGCCCGGCTCGACCCGATCGTGGTCGGGGGCGGACAGGAGCGGGGGCTGCGCAGCGGCACCGAAAACCTACCCGGCATCGTGGGCTTCGGGGTGGCGTCCGCTCTCGCCCGGCAGGAGCTGCCGCAGACCACGGAGCGCCTGCGCCGCCTGGGTCGGCGACTGCTCGACGGGCTCTCGGGCCTCGGCCACCGCGCGCATCTGCTGGGACCCGCCGATCCCGAGCGCCGGGCGCCGCACATCGTCTGCGTCGCGCTGGAGGGGCTGCGGGCGGAGGTGGTGGCCACCCATCTCGACCAGGAGGCCGGCGTCCTCGTGTCGGTGGGCTCCGCCTGCTCCTCGCACAAGGCCCGCAAGAGCCACGTCCTCCTGGCCATGGGAGTGCCCGAGCGGCTGGCGACCGGCGCGATCCGTCTCAGCCTCGGGCTGTTGACACGTGAGGAGGAGGTCGACGAGGCCATTCGTCGGACGGCGGCCGTGGTGGAGGCGTTGAGCGCGTTCGTGGGGCGGGGGGGAGGGCGTGGCTGAGATCTCCCGGGCTCCTGTCGTGCTGGTGCGCTACGGCGAGGTCGGGCTCAAGGGCGACAACCGCGCCTGGTTCGAGCAGCGCCTCGCCGCCAACCTGCGGCACGCAGCCGCTCGTCTCGGCCCGCACCGGGTCCGCAACCTGCGGGGCCGCCTGGTGCTGGCGGCAGACGAGCCGCCGCCCGGGACGGGCGACCCCTGGCTGGTGGCGGAACAGGCGGCGTGCGTCGCGGCGCGCGTCTTCGGGGTGGTGGGCGCGGTGCCGGCCCTCCAGGTCCCCGCGGAGCTCGCGGCCATCGAGGATGCCGCGGTGACCCTGGTGCAACGCCATCTGCGCGCCGAGGGAGAGCCTCCCCTGCCCTTCAAGGTCGCCGCCCGGCGTGCCAACAAGCAGTTTGCCCTCGACTCGATGGAGCTCAACCGGCACCTGGGAGCGCACCTGCTCCGTCGCTTCGGCTCGCGGCTGCGCGTCGACGTGCACCGCCCGGAGCTGACCCTGCACGTGGAGGTCCGGGACCGGGTCGCCTTCGTGTACGGCGACGAGCGGCCGGGACCGGGAGGTCTCCCCGTCGGTGTCAGCGGCCGGGCCCTGGCGCTCATCTCGGGGGGCATCGACAGCCCCGTCGCCTCCTGGCTGGGCATGAAGCGGGGCCTCCGGGTCGATGGGGTGCACTTCCACGCCATGCCCTTCACGACCGAGCAGGCGCTGCAGAAGGTGGTGCGCCTGGGCCGGGTCCTGGCCACGTGGCAGGGGGGCATGCGGCTCTACCTGGTGCGCTTCACCGACGTCCAGAAGGCCATCTACCGGCACTGCCCGCCCGAGTACGGGGTCATCCTCATGCGGCGTATGATGATGCGGATCGCGACGGCGCTGGCCGAGCGGGATGGATACGACGCCCTCGTCACGGGAGAGAGCCTGGGGCAGGTAGCCAGCCAGACGGTACAGAGCATGTCCGTCGTCGAGGTCGCCGCGGGCCGGCTGGTGCTGCGGCCGCTGGTGGGGTTGGACAAGACCGAGATCGTCGACCTGGCCAACCGGATCGGGACCTACGCCACCTCCATCGAACCGTACGAGGACTGCTGCACGCTCTTCGTCGCTCGCCATCCCGCCACGCGCCCGACGCTGAGCGAGGTCGAGGAGGCGGAGCAGCGGCTCGACGTCGCTGCTCTGGTGCAAGACTGCCTGGCCAGCATCGAGGTGGTGGAGGCGACCCATGACACCCTCCTCCCGGTCGGGCCACCGCCCGTCGCCGGAGGCTGACGGGTGGGCGGACCCCGCGCTGCAGAAGGCGCTCGCCGGAGTGCAAGCCCTCATGGACGAGGGACGGTGGGCCGAGGCCCTGGCGCGCCTCGAGGCCCTGGCGCACGCGCATCCCGGCGAGGCCACCGTCTTCAACAAGATGGGGATCTGCCTGGCGCGCCTGGAGCGCCTGTCCGAAGCGGCTCGAGCCTTCGAGAGGGCGGCGGAGCTGGACCCTGCCTACCCGGCCCCGTGGAGCAACCTGGGCAACGTCCACCTCCAGGAGGGCCGCCTGGGGGAGGCGGAGACCGCCTACCGACGGGCCCTGGCCATCGACCCCGACTACGCCCCTGCCCACAACAACCTGGCGGCCGCCCTGCGACGGATGGGCCGCTACGACGAGGCGGTCCACCACCTCAAGCAGTCGGTCCGGCTCCAGCGGGACGGCCTGGAGGGCCCGGCCCGGCCCGTGGCGACCCGGTGGCTCGCCTACGGCATACTGGGCTTGGCGGCCCTCGTGTACTGGCTCTGGCGGCAGCGCGGGGCGCTGGTGGCCGTGCTGGCGGTGGCGGCCTGGGCGTCGACCCATGCCGTCGTCTCGCCCACGGCAGCGGCCCGGTCGCCGGACGAGACCCTGGTGGTGCGGGTGGGGGCGGCGAGCCTGGAGCTGAGGGCCGACAGCCTGGGGCTGCGGCTCGTGCCGACCCGCCCCGGCGTCGCCCCCGATGCCGGCCGGCCGTCGCTCGGCGAGACCGAGCCGGCCTGCGGGTCGAGGGGCCGGAGCCCGAGGCTCTCGAGCGGCTCGCCCGACGCCTGGATGAGCTTGCCGGAGAGGCGCCGACCGAACCCCGCCTCCAGGTGGACGACCAGGGCCGTGCCGCCATCGTCCCGGGCCGGCCGGGGCGTCGGGTCGATCGCGCAGGCCTGGCCCGCCAGCTGCGGGCCGCGCTCCTGGAAGGAGGCGGTCGACCCGTCGAGGTGCCCTGGGAGCCGGTGGCCCCCTCGCTCGCCGAGGCCGAGCTGCAGCCGCTGACGTCCCCACGTCCGCTGGGGGGATACGTGACCCGCTACGATCCCCTTCAGCAGGAGCGAGCCGTCAACATCGCCATCGCCGCTCAGACCCTGGACGGCTTGGTGCTGCGCCCCGGGGCGACCTTCTCCTTCAACGAGGTGGTCGGGCCACGCGTGCGGGAGCGCGGGTACCGGGAGGCGCCGGTCCTGGTCAACGGGCGCTTCACGCTGGACGTCGGGGGCGGGGTCTGCCAGACCTCGACGACCCTCTACAACGCCGCCTTGCTGTCGGGTCTGCTGGCTCGGGTGCGAGCGCCCCACTCCCGGCCCGTCTGGTACGTGCCGCTGGCGAGAGACGCCGCCGTCGCCTGGGGCCTCATCGACCTCAAGCTCCAAAACCCCCACCCCTACCCCGTCGCCATCAGCGCGAGAGCCGACGGCGACCACCTCACCGTGCGCCTCTGGGCGCCCTCCGATGCCGTCACCCTGCCCTGGCAGCTGAGGACCGTGGTGGAGCGCGCGACGCCGGCAGGGGTCGAGTGGCGGTTCGACCCGAGTCTCGCCCCCGGCGATCGCCGGCTCGACCAGGAGGGCCGCACGGGCTACGTCGCGACGCTCTGGCGCGAACTGCCCCTCTACGGCCCCGCGGTGGGCAGGCAGCGGGTCAACGTCTCGTCGTATCCGCCATCGGCGGCAGTGGTGCGGGTGGGGCCGGAGGACGAGACCGCGGCGGCGGGGCTGCCCTGACCGGCCGGAGGCGCCCGGCTCAGCAGGAAATGCCCCTGGCGAAGTGAACACGACTTGCATCTTGGCTCATCGACGAGACGGTCGGCGATGGGAGGCGCCACAGCGGATGGGACGCTACGCCTACTTCCAGGGGCAGGTCGTCCCCGTCGAGGAGGCCCGGGTCAGCATCATGACCCACGCCTTCAACTACGGCACCGGCTGCTTCGAGGGGATCCGCGCCTACTGGAACGACGAGCACCAACAGCTCTACGTCTTCCGGATGCGTGAGCACTACGAGCGGATGCTGGACTCGTGCAAGATCCTCCGCATCGAGCCCCAGCAGTCGGTGGAGGATCTGGAGGCCATCACCCTGGAGGTCTTGCGGCGCAACGGCGATCGGGAGGACGTCTACATCCGTCCCCTCTTCTACAAGAGCGAGATGGCGGTAGGGGTCCGGCTCCATGGCCTGGCCCACGACTTCGCACTGTTCGCGGTCCCCTTCGGCCCGTACATCGACGTGGAGCGGCCCATCCGCTGCCGCGTCTCCTCGTGGCGCCACGTCACGGACGTCATGATCCCCATGCGGGCCAAGATCTGCGGCTCGTACGTCAACGCGGCGCTGGCCAAGTCGGAGGCCGCCGAGGACGGCTACGACGAGGCCATCTTCCTGACGACCGACGGGCACGTCTCGGAGGGCAGCGCCGAAAACCTCTTCATCGTCCGCCGCGGCAAGCTCATCACGACCCCCGTCTACGAGGACATCCTGGAGGGGATCACCCGCGCCACCGTCATCCAGCTCGCGCAGGAGGTGCTGGGCATCGAGGTGGAGGAGCGCCCCATCGACCGCACCGAGCTGTACGTGGCCGACGAAGTCTTCCTGGTCGGGACCGGCGCGCAGGTCAGCGCGGTGGGCGAGGTCGACCATCGCCGCGTCGGCCGGGGCGAGATGGGCCCCATCACCCGGCGCATCCAGACGCTCTACTTCGACACCGTCAAGGGCCGGGTCGAGGCCTTCCGCCACTGGCTGACGCCGGTCTACCAGGGGGCGAGATGAGATGCGACTGACCGAAGCCCAGTCCAAGGCCGTCTTTCGGGACGCGGGCCTGCCGGTGCCCGATGGCGAGGTGGTCTCCAGCCCCGAGGCGGCCCAGGCCGCCGCCGCGCGCCTCGGCACACGCGTCGCCGTCAAGGTGCAGATCCCCATCGGGGGCCGTGGCAAGGCGGGGGGCATCAAGCTGGCCGACACCCCGGAGCAAGCGGCCGAGGCTGCTCGTGCCCTGCTGGGGGCCCGCATTCGGGGCTACCTGGTGCACCAGGTGCTGGTCGAGCGCGCGTCGAGCGTGGCGAGCGAGTACTACTTGAGCGTCACCGTCGACCGGGCCCGTCAGATGCCGGTGCTCATCTTCTCGACGGCAGGCGGCATGGACATCGAGGATGTGGCCGAGAAGACCCCCGAGCGGATCGCCAAGCTCTGGGTGGACCCCTCGCTCGGCCTGCGGGACTTTCACCTGCGGTGGCTGCTGCAACAAGGCGGTGCGCCGGCGGATCTGTCGCGGGAGTTCGCTCGCTTCGTCCGGACGCTGTGGGAGCTGTTTGGGCGTTACGACGCCCAGCTCGTCGAGATCAACCCGCTGGCGCAGACTGCCGACGGCCGGCTGGTGGCGCTGGATGGCAAGATCGAGATCGACGACAACGCCCTCTTTCGCCACGCCGACCTGGCGGCCATGCGTTCGGTGGAGGCCGACCACCCCCTGGAGCGCCAGGCGCGCGAGCAGGGCCTGGCCTACGTCAAGCTGGAGGGCGACATCGGCATCATCGGCAACGGCGCCGGGCTCGTCATGGCCACCCTCGACGCGGTGCAGCGCGAGGGCGGCCGGCCGGCCAACTTCCTCGACATCGGGGGCGGGGCCCGCGCCGAGGTGGTCGAACGCGCCTTGCGGGTGGTGCCCGGGGATCCCGACGTCAAGGCGGTGCTGCTCAACGTCTTCGGCGGCATCACGCGCTGCGACGAGGTGGCGCGGGGCCTGTTGCAGGCCATCGCGGCCCTGGGGGGCACCTCCGTGCCCGTCGTGGTGCGGCTGACCGGCACCCGGGAGCAGGAGGGACGGGCACTGCTGGGCGAGGCCGGGGTGAGGGGCGTCAGCAGCGCGGCGACCTTCGAGGAGGCCGCCCGGCGTGCCGTGGATCTAGCGCGCTCGCACGGCAACGGATAGGGCAGAGGCCCGGAGAGGGGTACCGGACGCGCAATGGCCATACTGGTCGATCGGGGGACCAGGCTGCTGGTCCAGGGCATCACGGGCCGTGAGGGTGCCTTTCACACGGCCCGCATGCTGGAGTACGGCACGCAGGTCGTCGGCGGGGTGACGCCGGGCAAGGGCGGCTCGACGGTCGAGGGCGTGCCCGTCTTCGACACCGTCCAGGAGGCTCGCGCCGCCACGGGGGCCAACGCCTCCATCATCTTCGTGCCCGCCGGCTTCGCCGCCGACGCGGCCCTGGAGGCCATCGAAGCGGGGCTCGAGCTGGTGGTGATCATAACCGAGGGAATACCCGTGCAGGACATGCTGCAGGTCGTGGCGCGCGCCCGACAGAGGGGAACCCGCCTCATCGGCCCCAACTGCCCGGGTCTCATCTCGCCGGGCGAGGCGCTGGTCGGCATCCTGCCGGGACGGGTCTTCACGCCGGGCCCCGTGGGACTCGTCTCTCGCAGCGGCACCCTCACCTACGAGGTGGTGCACCTGCTGAGCCAGGCCGGTATCGGGCAGTCCACCTGCGTGGGGGTGGGGGGCGACCCCATCGTGGGCACGCGCTTCGTCGACGTCCTGGCTCGCTTCGAGGAGGACCCCGCGACGCGGGCCGTCGTGCTCATCGGCGAGATCGGCGGCACGGACGAGGAGGAGGCGGCCGCGTTCATACGAGAGCGCGTGACCAAGCCGGTCGTCGCCTTCATCTCCGGGCGCACGGCGCCGCCGGGCAAGCGCATGGGCCACGCCGGCGCGATCATCTCGGGCCGGCTCGGCACGCCGCAGTCCAAGGTGGAGGCGTTGCGGGCCGCCCATGTCCCGGTGGCCGACAGCATCGACGAGATCGTGCGCCTCGTGGGCGAGCGCCTGGGGCGGCCGACCGTCGCGAGCCGGGCCTGAGCCCCGGCCTCAGCGGTGGCGGGGCACCCACCAGACGATGACCCGCCTGCGCCAGAGCAGGCGGGGGATGGTCATCAGGATCAGCCGGCGAAGCATGATCGAGGCCCCCTCGTCTCTCCGGCGGGCATCCTATGCGGCGGGCGCGGCCGCGGTGCGCCCGTGCCAGCAGGAGTCGAGGAGACCCGCCGGGAAGTCTTGCACGGAGGCGAGGTACCTTGCCGTCGACAGGCCCCGGCCAGCCGTCCCATCCCGCCCGGACGCCCCTCTCGCACCTGCACGAGCGAGCGGGCGCGTGGATGTTCGAGTTCGCGGGATGGTGGATGCCCGTCCAGTACACCGGCATCGTCGAGGAGCACCGGGCCGTCCGTGAGCGAGCCGGGCTCTTCGACCTGTCGCACATGGGCCATCTGGTGGTGGAGGGGCCCGACGCCGCCCGTGCGCTCGACGCGCTCCTGACCTTTGGCGTCGGCTCCCAGGCGGTCGGGCAGGCGCGCTACGGCGTGATGTGCCTGCCGGGCGGCGGCATCGTCGACGACCTGGTCGTCTACCGCGAGGGGCCCGAGCGCTTCCGGCTGGTGGTCAACGCCGCCTGCCGGGAGAAGGACCGGGCCTGGGTCGAGCAGCACCTGGCCGGCTGGCAGGCCGCTCTGGCCGATCGCACGGGCGACGTCGCCCTCGTTGCCGTGCAGGGACCCCGGGCCCAAGAGCTCCTGGTGCCGCTCACCCGCGGGCTCGACCTCGAGGCGTTGGGCTTCTTCCGCTTCGCCGAGGCCCAGGTGGCCGGGATCCGCACGACCGTCTCCCGCACCGGCTATACCGGCGAGGACGGCTTCGAGCTCTTCGTCGAGGCCACCGACGCCGAGCGCCTCTGGCAGGCCCTGATGGAGCAGGGCGCGTCCGTGGGCGCGGTGCCCGTGGGCTTGGGGGCGCGCGACACCCTGCGCCTGGAGGCTCGCTACCCGCTCTACGGCCACGACATCGACGAGACGACCACCCCCCTCGAGGCGGGGCTGGGCTGGGTGGTCGACTTCGACAAGCCGGACTTCATCGGTCGCCACGCGCTGGTGCAGCAGCGGGCGGGAGGGCCGCTGCGCCGGTTGGTGGGCTTCGTCCTGGAGGAGCGAGGCGTCCCCCGGGAGGGCTACGCCCTGCTCGACCCCGAGTCGGGTCGCAAGCTGGGCGCGGTGACGAGCGGCACGCTGTCGCCGACGCTCCAGCGAGGCATCGGGATGGGTTACGTCGCGGCCGGGGCGGCAGAGCCGGGCCGGCTGCTGGGCGTCGAGGTGAGGGGGCGCAGCCTGCCGGCTCGCATCGTCAAGGGCAGCTTCGTCCCCATCCGCACCCGCGGCCGCACCGGCACCCGCAAGAGGCCCGATCAGGCCACAGGGTGAGGAGGCCAGGTCGTGTATCCGGAGTCGCTCAGGTACACCAAGGAGCACGAGTGGGCCGCCATCGACGGGCGGCGCGTACGGGTCGGCATCACCGCCTACGCGCAGCGAGAGCTGGGGGACGTCGTCTACGTCGAGCTGCCCAAGGTGGGCGCGACGGTGGAGCGCGACAAGCGGATGGCCGTGGTGGAGTCGGTCAAGGCCGTCTCGGACGTCTACGCCCCGGTCTCCGGCACCGTGGTCGAGGTCAACGAGGCGCTTCAGGACTCGCCCGAGCTCATCAACAAGGACCCGTATGGCGAGGGCTGGGTCTGCGTCATCGAGGCGAGCGACCCCGACGAGTTCGCCCTGCTGTTGAGCGCCGCCGACTACCGGGCCATCATCGGGGAGACCGACGGCAGCGGAGGGTGACGCCATGGACTTCGTGCCCCTGACCCCTGCCGAGCGGGAGGCCATGCTGGCCCGCATCGGCGTCAAGAGCGTCGACGAGCTCTTCGCCGACATCCCTCCTCAGGCCCGCCTCGACAGGCCCCTCGACCTGCCGCCGGCCATGAGCGAGGCCGAGCTCATCGCTCACATGCGCACGCTGGCGGCGCGCAACGCGGACCTGGACCGCTACGTCTGCTTCCTGGGCGGGGGAGCCTACGACCACCTGATCCCGTCGGTGGTGCGCCATATCCTGGGGCGGTCCGAGTTCTACACCGCCTACACCCCCTACCAGGCCGAGGTGAGCCAGGGAGTCTTGCAGACCATCTTCGAGTACCAGACGCTGGTCTGCCAGCTGACCGGCCTGGACGTCGCCAACGCCTCGATGTACGACGGGGCGTCGGCGGCCGCGGAGGCCGCCCTGATGGCGACGGCCCACACCGGGCGCCGGCGGGTCGTGGTCTCGGCCGCGGTGCATCCCGAGTATCGTCAGGTGATGGCCACGTACCTGGCCAACCAGGACGTCGCCCTCGACACGGTCCCCTGGCGCATGGGCGTCACCCACCTCGACGCGCTGCAGCAGGCCGTCGATGACCGCACCGCGGCGGTGGTGATGCAAAACCCCAACTTCTTCGGCGCCATCGAGGAGATGGATGCCGCAGCCGCCATCGCCCACCGGCACGGCGCGCTCCTCGTGGCCGTGGTCGACCCCATCTCGCTGGGCATCCTGGCGCCCCCGGGCGAGTACGGCGCCGACATCGCGGTCGGCGAGGGCCAGGCTCTGGGCAACGCCATCAGCTTCGGCGGCCCGTACCTGGGCTTCTTCGCTGCCCGCCGGGAGCTGATCCGCCGCATGCCGGGGCGCATCGTGGGTATCAGCCGCGACGTGGAGGGCCGGCGCGGGTTCGTACTGACGCTGCAGACCCGTGAGCAGCACATCCGCCGGGAGCGCGCCACCTCCAACATCTGTACCAACCAAGCCCTCAACGCCCTGGCCGCCACGGTCTACCTGGCCATGCTCGGCCGCCAGGGCATCCGCCGGGTCGGCGAGCTCTGCGTCCAGAAGTCGCACTACGCCTTCGAGCGCCTCACCAAGGTGCCGGGCATCCGGCCGGCGTGGGACGCGCCGTTCTTCAAGGAGTTCGTGGTGGAGATGGACGGTGCCGTGCCCGAGGTGCTGACCCGACTCTGGCAGGAGTACGGCATCATCGGCGGGCTGCCCCTGGGCCGCTTCTACGACAATCTCGACCGGGCCGTCTTGTGGTGCGTGACCGAGGCCCGCACGCGGGACGAGATCGATCGCCTGGTGGCTGCGTTGCACCAGCTCGGTTGAGCGGAGGAGCGAGAGCGATGGAGCAGCAGCGGGTCGTGGAGGGGGTGCGGCCGGCGGCGGCCGCCCCGGAGGAGCAGGACCAGCCCCTTCTCTTCGAGCGGGGCGCGCCCGGGCGGGTCGCCTACCAGCTCCCGCCGATGGACGTGCCGGAGCGGCCCCTGGCCGAGCTGATACCCCCGGGCCACCTGCGCAAGGAGCCGGCACCCCTGCCGGAGCTCTCCGAGGTGGAGGTGGTGCGTCACTTCGTCCAACTCTCCCGCCGCAACTACGGGGTGGACGTCGACTTCTACCCCCTGGGCTCCTGCACGATGAAGTACAATCCCAAGGTCAACGAGGACGTGGCCCAGCTGCCCGGCTTCGCCCGGCTTCACCCCTACCAACCCGAGGAGACGGTGCAGGGCGCCCTGGAGCTCTTGTGGCGGCTGGAGCGCTACCTGTGCGAGATCGCCGGGCTGCACCGGGCCACCCTGCAGCCGGCCGCCGGGGCCCACGGCGAGTTGACGGGGCTGCTGCTCATCAAGGCATACCACCGCGACCGGGGCGAGCACGAGCAGCGGCGCGAGATCATCGTACCCGACTCGGCGCACGGGACCAACCCGGCCAGTGTCACTATGAGCGGTTATCGCATGGTGCAGGTGCCCAGCGACGCCCGGGGCGGCGTCGACGTCGAGGCCCTGCGGCGGGCCGTCGGGCCGGCCACCGCCGGCCTGATGCTGACCAACCCCAACACGCTGGGGCTCTTCGACGAGCACATCCTGGAGATCGCCCGCATCGTGCACGACGCCGGTGGGTTGCTCTACTACGACGGCGCCAACGCCAACGCGATCCTGGGCATCTCCCGCCCCGGCGACATGGGCTTCGACATCGTCCACTTCAACCTGCACAAGACCTTCTCGACCCCCCACGGCGGCGGGGGGCCCGGAGCCGGCCCCATCGTGGTGCGCGAAGAGCTGGCGCCTTACCTGCCGGTGCCGCTGGTGGAGCGGGAGGGCGACCGGTTCGTCCTGGTCCACGACCGCCGCAAGAGCATCGGCCGGGTGCGCAGCTTCTACGGAAACTTCGGCGTGCTCGTGCGGGCCTACGCGTACATCCGGGCCCTGGGGCCCGAGGGGCTTCGCCGGGTGAGCGAGACGGCCGTCATCAACGCCAACTACCTGATGCGCCTGCTGGCCGAGTGGTACGAACTCCCCTTCGACCGCCACTGCAAGCACGAGTTCGTGCTGTCGGCCGTCCGTCAAAAGCGCCTCGGCGTCCGGGCCGGTGACATCGCCAAGCGGATCCTCGACTTCGGCATGCACGCCCCGACGGTCTACTTCCCGCTGGTCGTCGAGGAGGCCCTCATGATCGAGCCGCCCGAGACGGAGACCAAGCAGACGCTGGACCGCTTCGCCGAGGTGATGAAGACCATCGCCGAGGAGTGCCGGAGCGACCCCGACCGGGTCCGCACCGCGCCCCACCGCACCCCGGTGCGACGCCTCGACGAGGTGACGGCCAACCGCAACCCGGTCGTCTGCTACCGCCCGGGAGCGTGAACAGGCGGCCTTGGAGCGCTGGCGCCTCCTGGTGGACCCGCCCGGACCGGCCGCCCGCAATATGGCGGTCGACGAGGCGATGCTGTGGGCGGTGGAGGCGGGCATCGCACCGCCCACCCTGCGGCTCTACCGGTGGGATCCCCCGGCGGTCTCGCTGGGCTACTTCCAGGAGTGGGGCGACAGCCTCGACGAACGCGCCTGCCGGGAGGAGGGCGTCGACGTGGTGCGACGGCCGACGGGCGGGCGGGCGGTCTTTCACGACGACGAGGTGACCTACGCCGTGGTGCTGCCCCCCGAGCATCCCGTGGGGGGGCGCAGCGTCATGGAGGGCTACCGCCGCATCAGCGAGGCGCTGGCGGCCGGCCTACGGCGGCTGGGCATCGAGGCCAGGCTGGCGCGGCCCCCGGCGGGCCCGGCGCTCCGTGGACGCGATGCGCTGGCGGGCGCCTGCTTCGATGCGGCCTCCCGCTACGAGCTGGAGTGGGAGGGGCGCAAGGTCGTCGGCAGCGCCCAGCTACGCCGGGCTTCGGGGGCGCTGCTGCAGCACGGCAGCATCCCCCTGCGCTTCGACCCCGAGCGCACCGCCCGCCTGCTCGCGCCAGGGGGGCGGGGCGAGCGCTTCCTGAGGCTCATCCTGCGGGAGCGGGCGGCCGGCCTGTCGGATGCCGCCGGCCGTGACGTGGGCTTCGACGAGACCTGTGCCGCGCTCGTCGCGGGCTTCGCCGAGACGGTGGGCATCGAGTGGCAGCAGGGATCGCTCTCGCCCGAGGAGCAGGCCCTCGCCCGGCGCCTCGAGCACGAGCGCTACGGCCTCGACTCGTACAACCGCCACCGGCCGACGGGGCGCACGACGGAGGCTCACCGAGAGCGCACGTGCCATGCGGCGGGATGAGATGAGGGCGATGGGCGGGCGGGGGGCCGGATACCTGGGACCCGAGGGCAGCTTCAGCCACGCGGCGGCTCGCCGCTGGGCGAGCCGTCATCCCGAGGTCGGAGCCCTGGTGCCCTTCGCGGATCTGCCCTCCCTCTTCGCGGCCGCGGCCCGCGGCGAGGTGGCCTGCGCCGTCTGTCCCCTGGAGAACGCCCTGGAGGGCTCCGTCGTTTTGACGCTGGATCTGTGGCTGCACGAGAGCACACTGGCCCAGATCGGCGAGGTGACGGTGCCCGTCGAGCAGTGGGTGCTGGTGCGACCGGGCGTGAGGCTCTCCGACGTCACCCGGGTGCTGTCGCATCCGCATGCGCTGATGCAGTGCCGGCGCACCTTGCAGGCGCTGCTACCCGGCGTGCCCCTGGAGACGGTGAGTTCGACCGCCGAGGCCGCCCGCCAGGTCGCCTCCTGCGAGCAGCCCTGGGCTGCGGTGGCGGCGGAGGAGGCGGCGGCGCGGCACGGGCTTTCGGTGGCGTTCGGGCCGGCGCAAGACGGGGGGCCCAATGCGACACGCTTCGGCGTGCTGGCCCATGGCTGGCCGGCCCCCACCGGGCGGGACCGCACCACTCTGGTGGTGGGCAGCCTCCAGGACCGTCCCGGGCTGCTGCGGGACCTGCTGGACGCCTTCGCAACCCGCGCCATCAACCTGACCCGCATCGAGTCGCGGCCCTCACGGGAGGGCCTGGGACGCTACCTCTTCGTCATCGACCTGGAGGGCCACCTCACCGATCCGGCCGTGCGCGACGCCCTGCGGGAGGTGCGCCGCCAGGTCGGCTACCTGCGGGTCATGGGCTCCTATCCTCGCGACCAGGACACGACCGACCACCCTTGACGTCCGTCGACGGTGCGGCTATCTTGCCGGCGTGAGTGGCAAGAGGCGCCGAGACGTCTGGAGATTGCGCATCAGTCCGCTGGACCGCTACGGCGAGCCCATCGACCTCCTGCTCACGCTCGACGGCGGCCAGACGTTTCGGTGGCACCCTCGAGGCGACGGCTCGCTCGATGGGATGGCAGGCGAGTGGCGGCTGCACGTGCAGCTGGACCCTCGCCTCGCGCCCGGGGAGCTGGTGGTCGACGCGGGACCGTCATGCGGGGCCGGCACGGCCCTCGAGGTCCGAGAGGCCCTGGCCTGGCTGCTGGACCTGGACCGTGACTACCGCACGGCCCGAGACCGTCTCTTGGCCCTGGACCCGACGCTGGCGCAGGCGGTGACGGCCACCCGGGGGCTGCGGGTCGTGCGGTTGGACCCGTGGGAGGCCGTGCTCTCCTTCGTGCTCTCCTCGCACACGCACATCGCCCGCATCAAGGGCATGCTGGGGCGCCTGTGTGAGGCGGCCGGCGAGGGCGAGCGCCCCGGCAGCCTGCCGTCGCCTGAGACCGTGGCGGGCATGGGCGAGCCCGCGTTGCGCCGTCTGGGGCTGGGCTATCGCGCGGCCTACCTGGCCGGGACGGCTCGGCGGCTGGCCGACGACCCGCACTTCCTGGAGCAGGGGCGACAGCTGGCCACCCCCGACCTGATCCGGCACCTGCAGGCGCTGCCCGGGGTGGGGGAGAAGGTGGCCCACTGCATCGCGCTCTTCGGCTACGGCCGATGGGACGCCTTTCCCATCGACCGATGGGCGCAGCGGGCCCTGGAGGGCGCCTACTTCGGCGGTCGCAACATGCCGGTGAGGGAGCTGCAGTCGTTCGTGCAAGGCCGCTTCGGACGCCTGGCGGGCCTGGCCCAGGCGCATCTCTTCGCCCATGCGCGCAAGGCCGGGCGCGACCCCGGGCCGGCCGCGATCGAGGGCGGGGCGTGGCATCGCTCGTGCCCCTAAAGCTCTACCTGGGTGACGTCGTGCAGATGCGCAAGTCGCACCCGTGCGGCTCCGACCAGTGGGAGGTGCTGCGCACGGGGATGGACATCCGCATTCGCTGCGTGGGATGCGGACATGTCGTGCTGATGCCGAGGCGCCGATTCGAGAGGGCCTTCAAGCGGTTCGTGCGGCGCCCCGTGCTGGAGCCGCCCCCACAGACGCCGCCCCCGGCCCCGTGAGGGCGCGCCGGCGCTCGACCCACCGTCAGGACGGGACCCGGCGGTCCAGGAGCCTCAAGAGCGGCATCCCCAGCCCCAGCACCACCAGCGCCTCGCTGGCGGTGATGCCGATCGCCGTGGCCCAGTAGGGCAAGCCCAGCAAGACGCTGAGGTAGGCACTGACCAGGAGCCCGTTGGCGGCCACCGGCCACAGGACGGCCAAGCGGTGGCGACGGTGGCGCCACGTCAGGTAGGCCGCCAGCAGCGTGACCAGACTGCCCCCCCAGACATCCCACGGGCCCAACCCGCCCATCAGGTTGGCCAGCCAGACGCCGACGAAGAGGGCCGGCACCGACTCCGGGTAGCGCAACGGCAACACCGCCAGCGCCTCACTGATGCGAAGCTCGATGACCACCGGCCCCAGGGGTACCCCGAAGCTGAGCGGCAGCACCAGGGCCGTCAAGGCGACGTAGAGCCCGGCGATGAGCGCGGCACGCGCCACGCGCCGTCCTGGGCCGGGAGTCTGGACGCTGGCTGCCGACCTGTCCATGGATCCTAGTTTGCCAGATCGCGGAGCCGGCTGGGAGGGGCGGGGCAGGGGCAGCCGGGCCCGTGACCGTGGGCTCGAAGGGGAATAGCAATGGTTCGCAGAACCCGTCAGCCGGAGCACGGGATGATGCCATACCGGACAACGACGGGAGAGCACCGCATGGGATGTGGGGGATGAGCCGGCAAGAAACCGTTTGCAGACCCTTGCTCCGGCCATCCGATCGATGCTTTGGGGGGATGGATGTTGCGAACGGCCAAGGAGGCCACGGCGTCGAAGTCGGTGGACGTCGCGCTCGAGGCCATCGGGGCCGAGCGGCTCCTGGCGATGTACCGGATCATGGTGCTCTCACGGGCCCTCGACGAACGCATGTGGATCGTCCAGCGCCAGGGCAAGGTACCCTTCGTCATCACGGCACAGGGGCAGGAGGCCGCCCAGGTCGGGGCTGCCATGGCCCTGCGCCCCGGCCATGACGTCGTCCTGCCCTACTACCGCGACATGACCCTGATGCTCGCCCTGGGGATGACGCCCCGGGAGCTGATGCTCAACGTCTTCTCCCGGGCGGAAGACCCCAACAGCGGGGGGCGCCAGATGCCGGCGCACTTCAGCCTGCCCCGCCTGCGGGTCTTGACCGGCTCCAGCCCCGTGGGTACTCAGATCCCTCACGCCGCCGGAGCGGCCCTGGCCAGCCGCCTGCGGGGCGAGGACAGCGTCACCTTCTGCTCCTTCGGCGAGGGGGCGACCAGCACGGGCGACTTCCACGAGGGCGTCAACTTCGCCGCGGTGCTGCAGCTGCCGGTCATCTTCTTCTGCCAGAACAACCGCTACGCCATCTCCGTCCCCCAGCGCCGCCAGATGGCCGTGGAGAGCGTGGCTGCCAGGGCCGCGGCCTACGGCATCGAGGGGGTCAGCGTCGACGGGCAGGACCCCGTCGCGGTCTACCAGGTGGTATCGCAGGCGGTCGAGCGGGCCCGCGCGGGCGCTGGCCCGACCCTGATCGAAGCCGTCACCTACCGCTACGTGCCGCACACCAGCGACGACGACGACCGGGTGTACCGGAGCCGAGACGAAGTGGACCAATCCCGACGGCGCGACCCGATCCCGCTCCTGCGGGACCGGTTGGTGGAGGCGGGTCTATGGGACGACGCCCGGGAGCAGGCCCTGCGGGAGGAGGTGGCACGGATCGTCGACGATGCCACCGCCTACGCCGAGCAGGCACCGCCGCCCGATCCGGCCACCGTCGCGCGCCATCTCTTCGCCGAGCCTGCGGCCGAGAGCTGACGGGGGAGCGTGGGAGTCTTGGCCGTCAAGCGTATGATCGAGGCGATCCGGGAGGCGCTGGACGAGGAGATGGCCCGGGACCCGCGGGTCATCGTCCTGGGGGAGGACGTGGGCGTCAAGGGGGGTGTCTTCGTCGCCACCCGCGGCCTCATCGAGAAGTACGGGCCCGACCGGGTCATCGACACGCCCCTCTCGGAGTCGGGCATCGTCGGGGTGGCCATCGGCGCGGCCATGAATGGCCTGCGGCCCGTGGCGGAGATTCAGTTCGCCGACTTCATCCACCCGGCGATGGATCAGATCATCAACGAGGCGGCGCGCATCCGCTACCGCTCCAATGGGGCGTGGGGATGCCCGGTGGTGGTGCGCGCGCCGTACGGGGCCGGCATCCGTGGGGGCCTGTACCACTCGCAGTCGGTGGAGAGCTTCTTCGCCCACGTCCCCGGGCTCAAGGTGGTCATCCCCTCGACGCCGGCCGACGCCAAGGGGCTGCTCAAGAGCGCCATAAGGGACGAGGACCCGGTCATCTTCCTGGAGCCCAAGCGAGGCTACCGCGCCATCCAGGGAGAGGTGCCCGACGGCGACTGGGTGGTGCCCATCGGGCCCGCCCGAATCGCCCGCGAGGGGGACCGGCTCACCGCCGTCGCCTACGGCATGATGCTGCACCTGGCGCTGCAGGCGGCCGAGCAGGTGGCGGGGGAGGGGATCGAGGTGGAGGTGATCGACCTCAGAACGCTGGCCCCCCTCGACCGCTCGACCATCCTGGCGTCGGTGCGCAAGACGGGCCGGCTGCTGGTCGTCCACGAGGATAACCGCACCCTGGGCATGGGGGCCGAGGTCGCTGCCCTAGTGGCCGAGGAGGCCCTCTACGACCTGGACGCGCCCGTGAGGCGCGTCACCATGCCCGATCTGCCGGCCACGCCCTTCGCCGCCGTGCTGGAGGATGCCGTACTGCCCGATACCCAACGGATCGCGCAGGCGATGCGAGATCTCGCCCGCGAGTGAGGAGGCGCGCCGCCGTGGTCATCGACGTCGTCATGCCCCAGCTCGGGGAGAGCGTCACCGAGGGACAGATCGTCCGGTGGCTCAAGCAGCCGAACCAGCCCGTCGCCCGCTTCGAGCCCCTGGTGGAGGTGCTGACCGACAAGGTGACCGTGGAGGTGCCCTCGCCCGTCGAGGGGCGGCTGCTGTCCATCGAGGTGCCCGAGGGGGAGACGGTGCCGGTGGGCACCGTCATCGCCCGTCTCGAGGCGGCCGGGGCCACCGCCCCCGCGACGCCCGAGCCGCGGCCTGCGGGTACCGTGCAGAGCACCGGGCCGGGGCCGGCAGGTCTCGATGCCGAGGGCGCGACAGGGGGCGGCGGCGCCGAGGCACGCTACTCGCCTGCCGTGCGGCGCCTGGCGCGTGAGCACGGCGTCGACCTCGCCCGAGTGAGGGGAACCGGCCATGGGGGCCGGGTGACCCGAGAAGACGTGCTCGCCTACGTCGCGGCCCGGCAGCGCCAGGCAACGGCCCCTCCGTCAGCTCCGCCCGAGCCGCCGTCCACCCCGCAGCGGCCGCCCGCCGTGTCGCCGGGGCGGACACCCGAGCCGGCCGGCGCCGTGCCGGCCAGCCCGGTGCGCCAGGTGATCGCCCGCCGCATGGTCGAGAGCTGGACGACCATCCCGCACGCCTGGACCATGGTAGAGGCCGACGTGACGGCCCTGGCCGCGTTGCGCGAGCAGGTGCGGGAGACGTTCGTGCGGCGGGAGGGCTTCGAGCTGACGTACCTGCCCTTCGCCGTCAAGGCCGTCGTCGAGACGCTGCAGGAGCACCCCGAGCTCAACGCCTCCTGGCAGGACGGGCGCATCGTCTACCACCGATCCGTCCACGTCGGGGTCGCGGTGGGGCTGGAGGACGCCCTGCTGGTACCGGTCATCCGGGAGGCCGAGCGGCTCAGCCTGGTGGGGCTGGCGCGGGCGCTCCACGATCTGGTGCGACGGGCCCGCGAGAGGCGCCTGGGCGCGGACGAGACCGCCGGCGGCACCTTCACCGTCAACAACACCGGCGCCTTGGGCTCGGTGCTCTCGGCCCCCATCATCAACCCGCCCCAGGCCGCGATCCTGACCACCGAGGCGGTCCAGCGACGGCTGGTGGTGCTCAAGGACGACCAGCTGGCGATCCGGTCCATCATGGCGCTGTGCCTCTCCTTCGACCACCGGGTCGCGGACGGGGTGCAGGCGCTGAGGTTCCTCAACGGTGTCAAGCGCCGCCTGGAGGCGTTCGGGCCGGGTATGCCGCTGGCCTGAGGTGTTATAATGGCCTCGCTACCCCCTGCCCCCGGGCCGGGGTCGGTTCCCGGGGTGCCGTACGTCCAAAGGGAGGAGGTGGGTGCCGTGATGCGCCCCTACGAGGCCGTGGTGGTGCTGACGCCCACCCTGGAGTCGGAGGAGGCCTACGAGAGCCTCGTCGCCCGACTGCAGAAGGTCATCGCCGACGGCGGCGGCCTCTTGCGAGCCGTCGAGCGGTGGGGTCGTCGACGTCTGGCCTATCCCATCGAGCGCCACCACGACGGCTACTACGTGCTCCTGCAGTTCGACTCGGAGCCAGCCGTCACCAAGGAGCTGGATCGGGTGCTGCGCATCACCGACGCCGTCTTGCGGCATCTGGTCGTGAGGCGCCATGAGGACGCCGAGGACCAGGCCCCCGAGGCCGTGGCCGTCGGTGAGGAAGGGAGCCCCGAGCCATGATCAACCGCATCATCCTCGTAGGCCGGGCTGTCCGCGACGCCGAGCTGCGCTACACCGGGTCGGGTGCCGCCGTCACCCGCTTCCGCATCGCGGTGGACAGGCCGTTCACCAACCAGCAGGGCGAGCGGGAGACGGACTTCATCGACGTGGTCTGCTGGCGCAAGCTGGCCGAGACGGTCGGCGCCTACGTGCGCAAGGGCCGCCTGGTGGGGGTGGACGGGCGGCTGCAGATCCGCACGTACGAGGATGCCAACGGGGTGCGACGGGTACAGCCGGAGGTGGTGGCCGACCGGGTCTCCTTCCTCGGGCCGCCCGCGCGGGGCACCGAGGAGGGTGGCGCGGAGCCTGACGACACGGGCTTCGCCGATGACCTGGGCGAGGTGGCTGCCGCCGACGAGCCGCCGTTTTGAGAGCATCGACGAAGGAGAGGGTCGATCGACCCCATGCCCAAGGACAAGAAGCGTCGACGCAAGGTCTGCGCCTTTTGCGTCGACAAGGTCGAGTGGATCGACTACAAGGACCCCAATCGCCTGCGCAAGTACATGACGGAGCGGGCCAAGATCCTGCCGCGGCGGATCACGGGCAACTGCGCCCGTCACCAGCGGCAGCTGACCATGGCCATCAAGCGGGCTCGCCACCTGGCGTTGCTGCCGTTCGTGGCCGACTGAGACCGCCGCCGCGTCCGCAGGCGGGTGCCGACGGAGCGAGGGGCGAGTCAGGCGTGGCCGGTGTCAGCCAGGCCCTGCTCGCTCCTCGCTTTTCCGCGCCCCGCGGGGAGGACCTGGCCCGGACGAGCCGGAACCATGCTGACCCGGGGCCGCACGGGTGGACGGAGGGTGCCAGCGCGATGGAAGAGCCCGCAGCCGGCCGAACCGACGGGGAGTGGGCCAAGAACCTCCGCGCCATCGAGCACCTGAAGGCCGAGATGGCGGCGGCTCTGGCCAATCTGTACCGCGCCATGCTGCGCGCCAGTGACGAGGCCGTGACGGAGGCGTTGGCGGCCCTCGTCATCGCAGGGTATCTCCTGGCCAGGCGGCTCGGCATCAGTCCGGCCCGGCTCGACATGAAGATCGAGACGCGCCTTCGCACCACCATGGCCCAGGGACACGAGTTGGAGCAGTGGTACGGCGACTTCACCGCGCTGTACCGCCACTTCCAGGGAGGGACACGCCGATAACCGCCTCGTCGTCACCCGAACGTGTCCGGGTACGTCGCCTGACGGAGGGCGGCCTGCTGGCGGCCGTCACCGTCGTCTTGGGCTGGCTGTCGCTGTACGTGCCGTACCTGATCGTCGTGCTGCCGGCGCCGATGGCGCTGCTGGTCTACCGCCACGGGGTGACGGCGGCCATCAGTGCCTGGGTGGTGGCGGCGATCCTGTCGGGCGTGCTGCTGGGCGGCCTGGGAGCGGTGCTCTTGCTGATCCCGTCGGGACTTACCGGCCTGTCGCTGGGCATGGCGCTGCACGCCGGATGGCCCCCGGGTCGGGTGCTGGCCGCCGCGGTGGCCGGCGCCACCCTGGCCACGCTGTTGAGCCTGGGGCTCTCCTTCGCGCTGGTGGGGATCGACCCCATCGAGCGGCTCTTCACCGTCTACGAGGAGGGGATGCAGGGGGCGGTCTCCCTCTACGGCCGGCTGGGCCTCCCGGCGGAGCAGCTGGAGATGGCCCAGGCCCAGCTCCAGGCGACCCTGGAGCTGATGCGGGTGCTGCTGCCCGTGTTGCTGCTGTCGAGCGCCCTGGTCAGCGCGCTGGTCAACCACTGGGCCGCGCGGGCGGTGCTGGTGCGCCTGGGCGAGCGCATCGCCTGGTTCGAGCCCTTCGCCCGCTGGCGCTCGACGCCGTTGGCGCCGGCGCTGGTGGCGGCCGGGCTGCTGGTAGGCATGGTGGCGGGGGCGCATCCCTGGGTCGGTGTGGCCGCGGCCAATCTCTCCTTCGCCGGCGCCGTCATCGCGTTCGTGCAGGGACTCTCCCTGGTCTGGTTCTGGTTCGACCGGGCGGGCCTGGCCAAGGGCTTTCGCCTGTTGCTGGTATTGCTGGTACTGTGGCTTCCCATCGCCAACCTCGCTCTGGTGGTGGCCGGGCTCGTCGATCCCTGGTTCAACTTCCGCCGCCTCTAACCCGCGCCCGGGGGCTTGCGGAGGCGGACCGGGAGTGGCCCGGCACGGGAGATGGAGAGGAGCAGACGGCCATGAAAGTGGTGTTGACCCAGGACGTCAAGGGCGTCGGCCGCGCCGGTGAGCTGGTGGAGGTGGCCGACGGCTTCGGTCGCAACTATCTCGTGCCCCGGGGGCTGGCCGTGATGGCCACCGGGGGCACCGTCAAGGCGGTCGAGCACCAGCAGGCGGTCATCCGGCGCAAGCTGGAGAAGGAGCGTGCCGAGGCGGAGAGCCTGGCAGCCAAGCTGCAGGGGGCGCGCGTGGTGGTGAAGGCGCGGGCCGGCGATGCCGGCCGGCTCTTCGGCTCCGTCACCGCCGCCGACGTGGCCGAGGCGCTCGAACGCGACCTGGGGGTCAAGGTGGACCGGCGGCGGATCGAGCTGGAGGGCCCCATCAAGAGCCTGGGCGAGCATGCGGTGTCGCTGAGGCTGGCCCCCGGGATCTCGGCGGAGGTCCGGGTCGTGGTGGAGGCCGCCGACGGCGAGGGGCCGTCTGCATGAGTCGAGCCCACCTGTCGCCGCCGACTCCGGAGCAGGCCCTCGCGCGGGAGGTCCTGGCCCTGTGGGATCGGGCCCGGGAGATCTACGGGCCCGAGCGCCTGGTCCTGATGGCTGCCAAGGTGGGCGTCCTCTCCATGATGCGCTCCTCGGACCTGCGCCAGCAGGTGACCGCCCTGCTGCGGGTGCTGGAGCAGCGACCGGCCACGCCCGTCGAGGGCGCCGAGGAGGAGCTGGACGCGCTCGTCGCCCGGGCCGAGGAGCGCATCGCCGACGAGCTGGCGCGCAAGCGGGTCCGCGACGAGATCGAGCGCCAGGTGCACCAGCGGATGCAGCGCCAGCAGGCTCGCTACCTCGAGGAGCTGCGCCATCAGATCGCACGGGAGCAGGGCGGTCCCGACAACGCCCATACCCTGCGCAAGTATGCCCAACTGGAGCAGCTGGAGCGCCGCGGGCTGGGCACGTCGCTGTTGGCCGCGCTGCGGCCCCAGCGCCTCGAGGAGGTGGTCGGCCAGCAGCGGGCCGTACGGGCGCTGTTGGCCAAGCTCGCATCTCCCATGCCCCAGCACGTCTTGCTCTACGGTCCGCCGGGGGTCGGCAAGACGACGGTGGCTCGCCTCGTGCTGGAGACGGCCAAGCGTCTGCCCTTCACCCCCTTCTCGGGGGATGCGCCCTTCGTGGAGGTGGACGGGGCGACGCTGCGGTGGGATCCCCGGGAGGCCTCCAACCCCTTGCTGGGCAGCGTGCACGATCCCATCTACCAGGGTGCCCGCCGGGACCTGGCCGAGTCGGGGGTGCCGGAGCCCAAGGTGGGGCTCGTGACGGAGGCTCACGGGGGGGTCCTCTTCATCGACGAGATCGGCGAGATGGACCCGGTGCTCCAGGGCAAGCTCCTCAAGGTGCTGGAGGACCGCCGGGTCTTCTTCGAGTCGGCCTACTACGACCCCCACGACTCCCGGGTGCCGCGATACATCCGCAAGCTGTTCGAGGAGGGGGCGCCTGCGGACTTCATCCTGCTGGGCGCCACCACCCGCAGCCCCCACGACATCAATCCAGCCCTGCGCAGCCGGTGCGCCGAGGTCTTCTTCGACCCGCTGACGCCGTCGCACATCCGCCAGATCGTTGAGCAGGCGGCCCGACGGGTCGGGCTGGAGCTGGAGGAGCCGGCCGTCCAGCTGATCGCCGAGCACTCGCCGGACGGGCGCCGGGCCACGGTGCTGCTGGCGGACGCCTGCAGCCTGGCCTTGTCCGAGCGGCTCGGCGTCGACGGGCAGGTCTCCGTCCCGGCCCAGCCCGGCCCGCGTTATCTCGACGGCCTGCGGGTGAGTGCGGCCCACGTGCAGGAGGCGCTCCGCGCCGCCCGGCTCGTCTCGCCCTGGCGGGTGCGTGCACGGCCCACGCCCAGGGTGGGGCGGGTGTTGGGGCTGGGAGCGCACGGATTCAGGGGCGTGGTGCTCGAGGTCGAGGCAGTGGCCCTGCCGGCCCGGACCGCCGGCCAGGGCACGGTGCGCTTCAACGAGGCCGCGGGGAGCATGGCCCGCGACTCGGTCTTCGTCGCCACGTCCCTCGCCCGTAGCCTGCTGGACGTCGACGTCGCCCAGACCGACCTGCACGTCAACGTGGTGGGCGGTGGGCGCATCGACGGGCCCTCCGCGGGCCTGTCCATCGCCTGCGCCATCATCAGCGCCTTGCTCGACGTGCCCGCCCGCCAGGACGTGGCCGTCACCGGTGAGCTCTCCCTCTGGGGCGACGTCAAGCCGGTGGGGGCCATCGTGGAGAAGGTCTGGGCCGCCCGCGAGAGCGGCATGCGCCAGGTGCTGGTGCCCGCGGACAATCTGGCCGACGTGCCGCCCGAGCTGGCCGGGGAGACGGTGCTGGGCGTACACCGCATCGAGGAGGCGCTGGACCTGGTGCTGGGGGGGCCTGCATGGCGAGCGCGGTCGGGACGCGCCTCGTCGGCCTGATCGGCTACCCGGTGGGGCACACGGCATCGCCGGCCATGCACCAGGCGGGCTTCCGCGCGCTGGGGCTCGACTGGTTCTACGTGCCGATGGAGGTCCCGCCGGGCCTGGTGGGCGATGCGGTGCGGGGGCTGAGGGCCCTGGGCTTCGCAGGGGCCAACGTCACCATCCCCCACAAGCAGGCGGTGCTCGGTCACGTCGATCACCTGACGTCCGAGGCACGGCGCGTGGGCGCGGTCAACACCCTCTGGATCGACGGGGGCCGCATCGTCGGCCACAACACCGACGTCGCCGGCTTCCGCCAGGCCGTCGCCCGGGCCTTGCCGGACCTCGACGGGCGGGTGGCCCTGATCCTGGGCGCCGGTGGCGCGGCGCGGGCCGCCATCGCCGCCTGCGTGGGGGCGCCGTGCGAGCGGGTGGTGGTGGCGGCACGTCGACTCGAGGCGGCCCGGGAGCTGGCCCGTGCCTTCGGCCGGGTGGAGGCGGTCGCCCTGGAGGCGACGAGTCTCCATCCGTTGCTCGAGTCCGTGGACCTGCTGGTCAACGCCACGCCCCTGGGCATGGCCGGCGTAGGCCAGGGCGAGGCGCTGGTCGAGCTCGCTCCCCCGGCCCGCCTCGCCCCGGGTGCGGTCGTCATGGACATGGTCTATCGTCCGCTGGATACCCCCCTGCTGCAGGCCGCACGCCAGGCGGGACGGGCGGTGGTGACCGGAGCGGCCATGTTGCTCCACCAGGGGACCGCCGCCTTCGAGTTATGGACCGGGCGACCTGCCCCCGTGACGGCCATGGCCCGGGCCCTGGCACGCGAGCTCGGGGTCCAGGAGCCCGACGAGGCCGGCCTACCGACGCCGCCACAGCCAAAGCACGCCGGGTAAGGTCAGCGTGGCGGCCACCCACAGATCCAGGGGGTCGATGCGGCGCAGCAGCAAGCCCATGACCGCGGTGGCCGACACCGCCCACGCCCGCGCCGCCCAGGCCTCGGACGGTCGGGTGCGGGCCGCCTCCGGGGCGCCGAGGACGTGCAGCAACGCCAGCGGCACCACCGAGAAGGGAAGGAAGTGCAGCACCCCGACGCCACGGGCCAGCCAGTCCAGACGGCCGACCCAGGTGCCCGCGATGGCCACGGCGATGGCCACCATGCCCAGGCGGACCGACGAAGGCCGCCACCCGACGGCCCGGCCGGCGCCCGACGAGCCGCCGGTCAACCATCGGGGCAGCAGGCCGTCGGCCCACATGGCCCCGCCGAGCTCCAGCGACGCCAGCATGCTGCCGTTGGCGGACGAGAGGGTGGCCACCAGACCCCCGAGGGCGACCGCGGCGGCGCCCCCGCGTCCCGCCAGGCGGCGTGCCACCTCGGCCAGCGGGGTCGGGCTGGTGGCCAGGTCGACGTGGTGGACGACGCCGACGCTGACCGCCATCACCCCCGCGTACAGCGCCGTGACCGCGAGCACGCTGGCGACCATGGCCCGGGGCACGGTGCGCCGCGGGTCCTGGATGGCCCCCGCCGCCTGCGCCACCATCTCGAAGCCGAGGTAGGAGGTGAAGACGAGCGGAACGGCGTCGAGGACGCCCGGCCACCCGTAGGGGAGCAGCGGCGCGTAAAAGGCGGGGTCGACCCGGAGGACCCCCGTCAGCATGAAGCCCCCCATCACGATGAGCAGGATGGCCACCGAAAGATTCTGGAGAGCTGACGCCACCCGAGGGCCCATCGCGTTGACGGCGGCCACCGCCAGCACGCACGCCGGGGCCGTCAGGTACTCGGGGGCCGTCACGAAGTAGGTCAGGTACCGGGCGAAGCCCAGGCAGTAGAAGGAGGTCGACAGCCCCATCCCCACCCACAGCTGCCATCCCGCCACGAAGGCTGCCGTGGAGCCCAGCGTGTCACGGATGTAGACGTACGGCCCGCCGGAGACGGGATGGATGGTGGCCAGGTAGCCGAAGTTGACGGCCAGGACCAGCGCCCCGGCACCCGCGATCACATAGCTTAGGATGGCGCCGGGGCCCGCGTAGCGGGCTGCGTCGGCCGACAGCGAGAAGATGCCGGCGCCGACCATGGTGCCCACCCCCAGGGCCCATGCGCTGGTGAAGCCCATGGGACGCCGGGGATGGGTCGGCTGGCCAACCCTCTGGATCGGATGCATGCCGGGAGGAGCCTACGTGCGGTCGTGGACGGGCATGTGGGGACCGGCGACGGGAAGGGAGCGAGTGCGTCGTGGCACGGGGTGATCGGCTCAGGCTGGGGCTGCTCTTCGGAGGGCGCTCGGGGGAGCACGCGGTCTCCATCCTCTCGGCCCGGTCGGTGCTGGCCGCGCTGGATTCGTCGCGCTACGAGGTGACGGCCATCGCGATCGACCGGCGGGGGCGCTGGTACACGGGGGATGACCCGTGGCAGGTGCTGGAGGCGCTGGCCGCAGGATCGGTCGAGGAGCTCCGCCCGGTGACGGTGGTGCCCCAGCCCGGGCACCCGGCCAATCCTCTCCTCGACGTGGCCTTTCCCCTGCTGCACGGCCCCCTGGGGGAGGATGGGACCATCCAATCCATCTTCGAGCTGGCCGAGATCCCGTATGTCGGGGCCGGGGTGGCCGCCAGCGCGGTGGGCATGGACAAGGCGCTGATGAAGGCCGCTTTCCGGGCCGCCGGCCTGCCCATCGTGCCCTATCGAGTCGTCTCCCGCTCCCAGTGGGGCGCCGACCCCGAGGCCGTCGTCCGGGCCGTCGCCGAGGAGCCGGGCTTTCCCGTCTTCGTCAAGCCTGCCAACCTGGGGTCCAGCGTCGGGGTGGGGCGGGCCGGCGACGCCGGGGAGCTGCGGGCGGCCATCCAGGAGGCGCTCCGCTACGACCGAAAGGCGCTGGTAGAGGCGTCGGCGGCCCCAGCCCGGGAGATCGAGTGCAGCGTACTGGGGCTCGACGAGCCTCGCGTCTCGGTGCCCGGCGAGGTGCAGCCCGGCCGCGAGTTCTACGACTACGAGGCCAAGTATCACGATGCCGGCACCCGTCTCCTGGTGCCGGCGCCGCTGGAGCCGGAGGTGGAGCGCCGGGTGCGTGAACTGGCCGCCCGTGCCTTCGCGGCCATCGGTTGCGAGGGGATGGCGCGGGTCGACTTCTTCGTACGCTCCGGGGGCGAGGTGCTGGTCAACGAGATCAACACCATCCCCGGCTTCACCGCCGTCAGCATGTACCCCCGGCTGTGGGAGGCCTCGGGGCTGCCGTATCCCCAGCTCCTGGACCGGCTGGTCGAGATCGCCCTGGCGGTGCACGAGGTGCGGCTCGCGATCCGGGCCGCCAACGCGGAGTATCGGCTGGCCGCGCAGGGAGGGGGGGTGCGGGGGCCGAAGTCCTCCGGCTAGCCGGGGTGAGCGCAACGAGGATGGCGCGTCGGCGGGTTCGCATCGAGTGCACATCGGCCGGCCGTCGCTACCTGCCCGTGGCCGAGGAGCTCGTGGAGCTGTATGCGCCGCGGGTCGGCTGGCAGGGCGTGGCGGCGTGGCTCGTGCTGCGAGTGGCCGCGGAGCGGGGCGAAGCCGTCGGCGACGAGGAGCCTGCCTCCTTCGTGGCGAGACGCCTGGGGTTGACGCCGCTGGAGGCGGCCGAGGCCCTGCGGCGCCTCACCCTCTACCGGCTGGTAGAGGAGACGGCGGACCATGCCGTCCGCGTGCTGGAGCCCCTGAGCGCGGCCGAGTTCGCCCGGTCCTTCGGAGAGGGGCCCCCACCTGAGCTGTCGCAGGAGACGGAGGCGGGCCGGGCCGAGCCCGCGGCCACCTCCGAGCCGGCGGGCGCGGAGGCGTCGGCCTCCATGCCGACCGACCTGCGGGGCGTCCTGGAGTGGTACCACCGCCGCATCGGCCTCATCAGCGACAGCCAGGCCGAGCGGCTCCAGGAGTGGATCACGCAGCGGGGGATGACGACCGACGTGGTGGCCCTGGCCATCGAGCAGGCGGCCAGGTCCGCGGAGTACGCCAGCTTCAGCTATCTGGAGGGCATCTTGCGCAACTGGTACAACCAGGGCGTGCGGACGTGGGCCGACGTGCTGCGGCGGCCGCATCTGGCCACGGTGCTCGGCGCGTCGCGGTCGGCGGAGCGCTCGGATGCCCCCATGGTCGGCGTGCCCAACGCGGATGCCTACCGGCCCATCGATCCCGAGCGGGTCCGCCGCATCAAGGAGCTGTACGGCCATGGTGGATGAGCCTGCCCGGACCTCCACGCTCGCGACCCGCACGGCGACGCTGACGCCCGCGCCCGGGGCCGTGCCGGGGTCGCCCCACGGCACCTTCGTGCCCTACGACCCCGACGCCGAGCGGCGGGTGCTGGGCATCCTGCTCAAGTACCCTGACAAGGCCGACCTCGTGCTGGACAGGCTGCGGCCTGCCCACTTCTACGACCGCCTGCACCGGCTCGTCTATCGCATCATCGTGGAGCTCTACAACACCACGGGGCGCATCTCGTTCACCCAGGTCTTCAACCGCCTGCGCAAGGAGGCGCAGGTCAGCGAGCCGGAGTCGGTGCTGCTGGAGCTGACGGAGTCGTTCGGCACGGCCGCCGAGCTGGAGCCGGCCGTGGACGTGCTGCTGGACAAGCATGCCCGCCGGCGCATCCTGGAGGCCGCCCAGCAGGTGGAGCACATGATCCTCTTCGAGACGCACCCCTCGCTCTCGGAGTGCCAGGCCGTCGCCCAGCAGATGATGTTCGAGGCCACCTCCGAGGAGGGGTCGCTGGAGGACGACGTCAAGACCCTGCGGGACGTCCTCGCTCGCTGCTACTTCAACCTGGTGGAGCGGATGGAGGGACGCCGCCCTCCGGGGCTGATGGTGCGCTTCCCCTCGGTCGACAGCATCACCACGGGCTTCAAGAAGAAGGACCTGATCGTCCTGGCGGCCCGGCCCAGCATGGGCAAGACGGCTCTGGCCCTCAACTTCGCCGTGCACGTGGCGCGCTTCGAGAAGGTGCCGGTGCTCATCTTCTCCCTCGAGATGGACGACGAGCAGATCGGCGACCGCATCGTCATCTCCGAGCTCTTCCGCTTCCAGCAGGATGGCAGGGGGCGGGAGCCCGTCACGTCGCTGGACTACACCACCCGGATGGACCCGGAGAAGTTCGCCCGGACCCAGTCCATCTTCAACGAGCTGCACGAGTTGCCGATCCTGGTGGTGGACAAGCGTGGCCTGTCGGCCACCGACATCCGCGCCAAGGCCCGCCGGGTCAAGGCCAGTTACAAGGATCTCGGGCTGATCGTCATCGACTACCTGCAGCTGATCCGGCCGCCCGGCGAGCCCACCAGCAAGAGCTGGGCCCAGGTCGTGGGGGACGTGGTGCGGGAGCTGCGCGACCTGGCAGGGGAGCTCAACGTGCCCATCCTGCTGCTGTCGCAGCTCAACCGAGGGGTGGAGGCTCGCGAAAACAAGCGGCCGGTCATGTCGGACCTGCGCGATAGCGGCAACATCGAGGAGTTCGCCGATGTGGTGATGTTCCTCTACCGCGAAGACTACTACTACCCCGAGAAAGCCCGAGAGAAGGGCCTCGAGGGCGTCGTCGAGGTCATCGTGGCCAAGCAGCGCCGGGGTCCGACCGGCGTGGCCAAGCTGAGGTTCGTGCGCGACTACACCCGTTTCATCGACCTGGCCGAAGAAGAGGGCTAAGCGCCCCCGATGGACCTGCTCGATCACCTGGAGCGGGTGCGGCTCCGCCTGGCCGCTGCCTACCGCCGGCTCAGGCAGGAGGGGGCCATCACCGAGGAGCAGCTGGAGGCCGTCATGGAGGTCATCGACCGGATCGAGCACCTTCCCCTCGACGAGGTGCGCCGACGCCTGCAGGAGCTGGGGCATGCCGCGGCCGACAGGCGCCAGGCGGAGCATGGAGGCGGCTCCGACCCGGGCGCCGCGACCCCGGCGGCAGGCCCTGGGGGCGAGGGCGCATGAGCGGCCCGTCAGTGGGCAGGCCCCCGTCGCCCACCACCACCCGCTCCCGGGCGGTGTGCAAGGGAGCGCTCCTGCTCCTGGCGCTGGCCCTGGTCAGCGTCATGGGGCACTCCTGGGCCGTCATGCCGGTGCGAGTCGAGGTGGACGGTGATGTGCTGGAGGGGGACGTCCTGAGCGGGACGGTGGCGGGCGTCCTGGGCCAGCTCGGCGTCACGCTGCGAGAGGGTGACGAGACGGATCCCCCGTTGCAGCGTCGGGTGACGCCCGGCCAGGTCATCTCGGTGCGGCGGGCCTTCCCCGTCCACCTGACGGTGGACGGCGCGCAGCGGCGGACGCTGGTGGTGGGGGGTGACGTGGCCGATCTGCTGGAGCGCGAGGGGATCGCCCTCGGGCCGCTCGACTACGTCGTGCCCGATGGGGCGACGACGCTGTCACCCGACATGACGGTGCGGGTCGTGCGAGTACGGGAGGAGGTCGTGGTGCGCCAGGCCCCCATCCCGTACCAGACGCTACGGTGGGCGGAGCCTCGGTGGGAGCGAGGCAAGACGGGCTTGCTGAGGCCCGGCAGGGAGGGCCTCGCCGAGTACACCGAGCGCCTGCGCTACGAGGATGGCCAGCTCGTCTCCACGGAGCGCCTCGCCACCCGGGTGCTGCAGCGACCCCAGGACGAGATCATCGGCGTGGGCACCCGCATCGTCTGGAGGACCCTGGAGACGCCCCTGGGGCCCGTTCGGTACCGGGAGGCCCGCCAGATGGTGGCCACCGCGTACTACCCCGGCCCGGAGAGCACGGGCCGCTACGCGGACGGCCTGACGGCGACGGGCATGCGGGCCGGCCACGGGGTGGTGGCGGTCGACCCCAAGGTGATCCCGCTGGGGACGCGCCTCTACATCCCGGGGTACGGCATGGCGATGGCGGGCGACGTCGGGTCGGCCATCAAGGGCAACCGCATCGACCTGGGCTTCAACACCCTGCGGGAGGCCCTCCACTTCGGACGGCGCACGGTGACGGTCTACGTCCTCGACTGAGCACGGGCCGGCCGCGCAGGGGCCGCCGCGCCCGTCGACCCCTGCGGGGTTGCAGGCCATCCTGACCCGTTACCAGCTGAGGCCCCGGCGGCGGCTGAGCCAGCACTTCCTCGTGGACCCCCGCCAGGCCGACCGGATCGCCGACGCCCTGGAGGCGAGCCCCGGAGATGTGGTGCTGGAGATCGGCTCGGGGCTGGGGGCGCTCACCCTGCCGCTGGCGCGGCGTGCCCGATGGGTGGTCGCCATCGAGCGGGACGCCTCCCTGGC
This sequence comes from Limnochorda sp. LNt, assembly GCF_035593265.1. Taxonomy (GTDB): domain Bacteria; phylum Bacillota; class Limnochordia; order Limnochordales; family Geochordaceae; genus Geochorda; species Geochorda subterranea. Next base: position 100,099 of record NZ_CP141614.1, read on the forward strand.
ATCGGCGCTGGCCGACATCCTGGTGAGCCACGGCTTGCGTCCCACGGTGGATCTGGTGGTGGCGGACGCCTTGCGCCTGCCCCTGACCCATCTCAAGGAGCTGGTGGCGTCGGCGCGCCACGAGCCGGGCACCGTGCCACGACCGCAGGCGCGGGTGCTGGTGGCGGGCAACCTGCCCTACGGCATCACGAGTCCGCTGTTGCTCTGGCTGGTGGACGAGCCGGGGTGGCACCGGGCCGTGGTCATGGTGCAGAAGGAGGTGGCCGACCGCCTCGCCGCGGCGCCCTCGACGCCCGCGTACGGATCGCTGACCGTGGCCGTCGCCACCCGCTGCAGGGTGCGCCCGCTCTTCGACGTCTCGCGCCGCTGCTTCTTCCCGGTCCCCGAGGTGGACTCGACCGTGCTGCAGCTCGAGCCCCTGCCCCGGCAACTGGCCCCCGAGGAGCGCCGGCGGCTGGAGCAGGTGCTCCGGGCCGCCTTCGGGCAACGCCGCAAGACTTTGCGCAACGCGCTGCGCTCCCTCACGCCGGACCCCGCCAAGGTCCAGGCCATCCTGGACCGGGCCGGCGTCGACGGGGCGCTGCGGGGCGAGGCCCTCGAGCCGGAGCGGTTGCTCGACCTGGCCCGGGCCTGGGCCGCGATCGATGGGCGCCCTTGAGGTCGGGCCGTGCTATAATCGCGACGGTTCGACGGAGCCGAGGAGGTGAGCTCCCGCAGCTCAACTGACGGAGAGCCGGAAGGCGGCCGAGATGCAGTTCATCAGCCCGACCAAGGGGCCGCTCGACTTCGACGCGATGTTCGAGGAGATCATCGCCTACGTGAGGGAGAAGCCGGAGGCCACCTACCGGGTCATCGTGGGCACCGACTCGCAGCTGCGAGAGCAGACGAGCTTCGTCACGGCGATCATCGTCCACCGGGTCGGCAAGGGTGCCCGGTATTTCTACTCGCGTGAGCGGGAGGTCTTCGGCCGCAGCCTCCGGCAGCGCATCTTCCACGAGGCGGCGCGCAGCCTCGAGGTGGCGGGCATGCTGGCCTCTCGCCTGGCCGCCAACGGGCACGCGGACTTCGACGTCGAGATCCATCTCGACATCGGTCGCCACGGCGAGACGCGCGACCTGATCCGCGAGGTCGTCGGCATGGTGACGGGCAGCGGCTTCGACGCCCGCATCAAGCCCGACGCCTTCGGCGCCTCCAAGGTGGCCGACAAGTACACCAAGTAGCCGCGTCGCCGCACTGAGGCGCCCTCGCCCTGTCGCCTTCCTCCGTCGCTCGCGCCCCCTGCCCCCCCACCGGGGTCCTTGCATACCGTGGTGAGCAGCCTCTCGAGGAGCGGCATGGGGCGAGGTGCGACAGGACCTCCCGATGAACGGCTATCGCCCGAACGGCCACCGCCGCGTGCGGGTGGTGCTCGACGGGCGTCTCATCGACGGTCACGGACGTCTCGACGCGCGAGCAGCCTGGGTGGACGCCGGGCCCATCGCGTTTCGATGGGGGGCCCGCCTCGACATCGGTGAGGACGTGCTGGGCTGGCGCGATGCCCGCAGCGGGCGGACGGTGGTCTTCCGCCGCGGCGACCCCCACGCCGAGGTCGAGGGCCACGGCGTCGTGCCGCTATCCGCCTCTCCGGAGTGGTCGGACGGCCAGCTGCTGTTGCCCGCGGACGCGGTGGCCCTGGCGGGAGGCGCCACGGTCCGGCTGGACCGGAGAGCCGGCGCGCTCTTCATCACCCGCCCGGATCCCTACCTCGCACGGTTTCGGATCCTCATAGACCCCGGGCACGGCGGGAACGACCCGGGATGTACCTACGGCGACGGCCGGCTGGAGAAAGATCTCAACCTCGACGTGGCGCGCCGGCTGGCCCGGCTGCTCCAGGCCGCCGGGGCTGCGGTGGCCCTGAGCCGGACCTCCGACGTCGAGCTCTCCCCGCTGCAGCGATGCGCCCGGGCCCGGCAGTTCCAAGCCCACCTGGCCATCAGCCTGCATCACAACGCCTTCTGGGACCCATCGTTGCAGGGGGCCGAGGGCTACTTCTACCGGCACGACCCCGGCCGGAGACTGGCGGCGAGCCTGGTAGGCGCGCTGGCGCGGGTCCTGGGCATCCCCAACCGGGGCGTGCGCGAGGCCAGCGTCGGCATCCTGCGGTGCATGCCCTGCACGGCTGCCCTGGTCGAGGCTGCCTTCGTCAGCGAGCCGAGGCTCGCGCGAGCCTTCGCCCATCCGTGGCCCCGCACCAAGGAGGCGATGGCGCTGCTGGAGGGGATCCGGGGCTTCTGCGGGGCGTTGCGGGGCGATGGCGTGCTCTGGGCGCCTCCCGGGCCATGACGGCCCCGTCGAGGGCATAGGCTGGGGTGGGGGCACAGCCTGGATGAAGACGCCCGAAGCCGCCTGGATGGAGCGTCGCCGTCGGCGGCCCACGCTTGGCCCCGGCAGCCGGGGCCACGAGGTGGAGGCGCTGCAGCAACGACTGGCCCGTCTCGGATTCTACGAGGGCGAGGTGGACGGCACCTACGGCGAGCTGACCGAGGACGCCGTCCGGAGCTTCCAGCGAGCCTTTCGCCTGCACGCCGACGGTATCGCGGGCCCCGAGCTCTTCCGCCTGCTGGACGATCCGCTCCTGGCCCTGGTCGACGGGCAGGTGGAGCAGTTCGTGATGGGCTGGGCCGAGAGCGCCGAGGAGGCGGGGCGCGGCCCCACGTGGCTGAGCGGGTGGGCCGTCCCGTTCGCCGAGCTGCGTGTCGACCGACTGGGGCGCCCCGAGCTCCGCCACGTCGACGCGGCTCCCCCGGCGACGCCGCCGGGCGGCGATGCGGGCGAGGCGCCGCCCGTGCCCGTGGTGACCCTGTGTCCGGGATCCGGGATCGCCACGCCGCGCGACGGCGCGGGCCCGTGGCTGGCCCGCCTGCGACGCGCCGCCCCTGGCCGCGTGCCGGTCGCGTCCGCGGACCGGCCCGCCCCTCCAGCCGGCCGGAGCCCGCCGAACTCCCACCGCCCGGCGCGGGGTGGCTCGTGCGGCGCCTGCGGAGAGCGGGCCTGTCGGGTTGGCTGAGCCTCCGGATTCGAGCGGCTTCGGGGCGGTCGTCGCTCCTCTGGTGGGGATACGAGGTGGCCCGGAGGACCCACGCCTTCGAGCGGCTCGTCGTCTGGGTGCCGGGGCCGGACGTCGAGCTCGACGCCACCCTCGCCGCCGTGCGCACGGCCGTGCGAGGCATCCGGCGGTGGAGGCCTCCCTGGCATGTCCTGCTGGGCGTGGACCTGGCGCCCTGGCTGGTCCAACCCTCCGGCGGCCCGGACGGCCAGGGCCTGGCTCGTCGCCGCCTCACCCGCACCGAGGCCGTCATGATCGGCTGGCAGCTCCGGCTCCGGCGCCTGCGAGGGGAGCCGCCCGAGCAGCTCCCCGTGCTGGTCCGATGCCCGGCCGAGCGGGTGCGGGCGCTGGTCCGCTTGGTGCAGTGGGCGGGTCTGGGGGGCATGGTGCTTCGCGGCCTCGACCGTGCCGAGCAGCCTGCCCTGGCGGAGGTGGTCGGCGGGTTACGCGTCCTTCGGTTCTCGTCTGGGGACGAGGCGTCATAAGGATGGACCAAACCCCCCCGAGGGAGGCGTCGGTCCGTGGCTGTCAAGATCAGGGAGACGGAGCTGCTGCTCTCCCACCGCCTGGAGGCACGAAGCGTCGAGGCCACGGCCTCCGGCACCCTACGGCTCTCTCCCGAGCTTCCCGATGCCGGTACGGCCATCCGCTGGAAGGCATTGGCCGCGGTCGACCGGGTCGTCGCGGACGCCGAGACGGGACGGCTCGAGGTCCGTGGCTCCCTGCACGCGTGGGTCGTCTACGCCGCAGCGGGCTCGGAGTCGCCGGATCCGGTCGGAGCCCTCTACGGAGGCCGCCTGGAGGGCGAGCTGACCTTCGTGGCCGGTTTCGATCTCCCGCCCGAGGGGGTCGAGGCCCGCTGGGAGGCCACCGCCCAGGTCCGCGACGTCGACGGCCGCTTCCGGGGCGACGGGAGGACCGTCGATGTCGACGCGGTGGTCCAGGTCGTGGCGATGGGGACGGTCGCCGAGCGGACCACCGCCGTGAGTCACGTCGCCGCGACGGCGCCCGACCGCATCGAGGCGACGCCGGCCAATCTCCGGCTCAACATCTTCTTCCAGGGCGCCCAGCGCACGCGACTGGCCGTGGAGGAGGCGCACGGACTGGACCTGCCGGGAGGCACGGCGGCTCGCCTGCGGGTGCTGGACCTGCACGTGGAGCCCGTCATCACCGGCACCGAGGCGCGCCAGGGCGAGGTGGAGGTGCGCGGGGAGACCGTCTTCTCGTTGCTGTACGCCATCCAGCGGCACGCCGAGGAATCCCCGCCCGAGCCGGGTGGTGACGGCGAGGAGGACGAGGGCGTCGAGCCGGGCGCGGCGAGCCGGACGACCCGTCTGTGGGACGTGCAACTGGCCGCGTGGAGCAGCACCGAGGGATGGACCACCACCATCCCCGTCCCGGGCGTGGAGCCCGGCACACGCGTTCGGGCCCAGGCCCAGGCGGCGGACGCGGTGGTGCGGGTCCTGCCGGCCGAGGGACTCGTCTACATCACCTGCCAGATCGACGTCGAGGCCCAGGCCTGGGCAGTGCGGGCCGTGCCGGTGGTGGCGGACATCCGCTCGGCGGGCCCGCTGCCGGTCGAGGTGCGCAAGGTCGAGCTGCGGCTCGAGAGCCCCGCGGGCGAGGGGCGCCGCACGTTCACCGCGGGCGGGACCGTCGAGATCACGGGCACACTACCTCCGGTCGACCGGATCGTCTGGAGCGGGGTGCAGATCGACAGCCTCACCGTGCGACCCGACACCGGCCGGGCCCACGTGACGGCGTCGCTGACGCCGTGGGCCTACTACCTCCCGTACAAGGCCGACGAGCGCGCCACGGGCATCGTCTTCGCCCTCTGGCCGGGGGCAGTCACGCTCGAGCAGACGGTCTCGGTGCCCGATCTAAAGGGGGAGGCCGAGGTCCGGGCCGCCCTGTCGAGCCTCTCCGTGGAGGCCGACCTGATCAACCGGCAGACGGTGGAATTCACGGTCTCGGGCACGTGTGCGGTGGAGGCGTGGCTGCCGGCCTCCCAGGAGGTGGTGGCCGAGGCGGTGGCGGTGCGGGCCGCTGCGGAGCGCCAGCCGTCCATCTATCTGGTGGTGACGCAGCCGGGGGATACGCTGTGGAAGCTCTCCCGACGCTACCGAACCAGTGCCCAGCGGCTGCTGGCGGCCAACCCCGCCCTGGGGGCCCACGAGGAGACGACCGCCCTCCCCGCGGGGAGTCGCCTCTTCATCGTGAGGGAGTAAGGGATTTCCAGCGTCGGCTTGCCGGGGGAGGCGGTCTCTGCTAATCTGGGGGCGGCCGACAGGCTGATGCCGGAGGATGACCGATGCAGGGGGCGCCGCCCGACACGTCGAGCATCGACCGGATCCTGGTGTTGCAGCTGTGCCCCATTGGCGACACGCTCTTCGGCACGCCGGCCATCCGGGCGCTGCGGAGACGCTTCCCCCGTGCGTACATCGCCGACGTCACCTGGTACGCCAACCGGGAGGTCCTGGAGGGCAACCCGCACCTGGACCGGGTGATCCTCTGTCGCAGCGGGCTTCAGCTGCCGCGCCTGCTGTCAGCGCTGGCCGACGAGGACTTCGACGCGGTCGTGGGACTCTCCAACATCGGCAGCTGGCTCTCCCTCTTCACCCGTGCCACGGTCAGGGTCGGCTTCAACAGCCAGACCCTGGGCTGGTTCTACAGCTCGCCGGTGCCGGACCGGCGCGAGCGGCACGCCATCGACTACTGCCTGGACGTGGTGGCGGCCCTGGGCGCCGAGCCCGACGGCCGGTGGATGGAGCTCCCCGTCGGCCCCGCCGAGCGGGCGTGGGCCCGTCGGCTGCTGACGGCATCGGCGCAGGCGGCGCCCCTGCGCGTCGCCATCCACCCGGGTGGCCGCCACTTCCCTGCCAAGAGGTGGCCCGCGTCGGGGTTCGCGCACGTGGCCGACTACCTGGTCGGCCGGTACGGCGCGCAGGTGGTGGTCGTGGGGGGGCCCGACGACGTCGAGCTGGCGCGAGTCCTGGCGGAGGAGGCCCGCCTGGCCGAGCCGCTCGTGGTAGCCGGTCGGACAAGCCTCAAGGAGACCGCGGCCATCCTGGAGCAGTGCGACGTCTTCATCGGTAACGACTCGTCGCCGCTGCACATGGCCCAGGCGGCGGGCACGCCGGTGGTCGCGCTCTTCGGTCCCACGGACCCGGGCAACTTCGGTCCCCAAGGCCCCCACGACGTGGTCGTGCGCAGGGCCGTACCCTGCAGCCCCTGCTTCCACTGGCTCGGCGGCAGCCGCCAGTACCTCAGCTACGCCTCGCTGGCCGAGCAGCCCGCCCCGTGCATGCGCGCCATCGGCCCGGCCGACGTCATCGCGGCAGTGGAGCGGGTGCTGGACCGAACGGGCCTGCGGGAGGCCCGCCGGCTCCCCAAGCCCCCGCCGCTGCTCCTTCCCGAGGCGCCTCCGTGGCACTGGAGCGTCGAAGGCGAGACGACCCGGCTGCCGAGCGGGCCCCTGTGCGCGCCGGGCGTCTGGCGGCGCCGCGCTTTTGGGCGCCGCAAGGTGAGCCTCACCTACCGGCGTCGCGTGGCCCACAAGGTGCAGGAGTTCGAGGAGATGTGAACGAGCCGCGTCGCCAGGCCTGGGCCCTGTCGCCCCAGGCCATTCGACGAAGCGTCATCATCTCGCTGGTGGCAGGGGCGGCCGCCGTGGCCGCCCTTCTGTTGCTGGTACGAGACGGCGACGAAGCCATCGAGCAGATCCATCTGGTGGACCCCGCCTGGCTGACGGTGGCCGGCGCCCTCACGATGGGGGCGTGGTTGTTGCGCACCTGGCGAAGTCAGATCCTGGCGGCCGCCTTCGGCGCACGGGTGCCGGCCCGCCGGGTCTTCCGCTACTATCTGGCCAGCGTCTTCGTCTCGCACGTGACGCCGACCAGTGCCGGAGGCGTCCCCGTCTTCATCTACCTGCTCACCCGGGAGGGCCTCTCCCCGGGCCATGCGACGGCGGTGGCGGTGGTCGACTCCGGGCTGGTGGTGCTGTGGGTGTTGGCCGCCTGGCCGGTGGCGGCGGCCTGGAAGGGACTGGCGGCCCGGTTGGGCTCGCCCGGCCTGACGGCGGCGGTGGTGGGGGCGCTGGCGGCCGTGGCGCTCCTGGTCGGCTGGATGCTGGCGCGGCCCCGCTCGGTGCCGGCCCTGCTAATGCGCTGGCTCGCCCGTGAGCGAGCACAGGGCGGGCGTCGGCTCTCCCGCCGCTGGGCCAGCGTGCTGGTCAAGGAGAGCCTGCGCTTCTCGCTGGGGCTTCGCTACCTCGTGCTGCGCCGCCCGTGGCACCTGCTGGCGGCCACGGTGTTGACGGGGCTGTACTGGGTCGTCTACCTCTCCATCGCCTGGGCGGTGTTGGTGGGGCTGGGTGGCCGGGCCGACTGGCTCTACGCGGCCGCCGCGCAGCTCCTCTTCAACCTGCTGCAGCCCTTCATCCCGACGCCCGGGGGCAGCGGCGGCGCGGAGCTGATGATGGGCTGGCTGTTCCGGCGGGTCGTGCCGGCCAGCCGGCTGGCGGTCTTCGTGGGGGTGTGGCGCCTCTTCATCTTCTATGCCAGCCTGGTGGTCGGGGGCGTGATGTTCATGCGGTCGCTGGGGGGCCGCGGCCTGCGCCCCGGGCCAGCCCCGAGGCGCCCGGTCTCGCTGCGGCAGGCGAGCGACGGTGCCGGGGGCCGTACAGGGCGCGCCCCCGCCCCTGCCGAACCTCCCTCCTGATCCGCGATCCGTCGAGAAGCGAGGTGCCGCTGCCGTGTCGGACGCACGGCAATTCGCCCGGTCCGTCACCGACGGGTGGCCGGGCGCGTCGGCCGCGCAGGTGCTGGAGCTGTTGCGTGCCATCCGAGGTCGGCGCATCGCCGTGGTGGGCGATGCCATCCTGGACCGCTACGTCTACGGCGAGCCGGTGAGGATCTCACGAGAGGCGCCGGTGCTGATCCTGCGCTGGTCGGGCGAGGAGAGCCGGCTGGGGGGCGCCGCCAACGCGGCCGCCAACGCGGCCGCCCTCGGGGCCGAGGTGGAGCTGGTCAGCCTGGCAGGCGACGACGCGCCGGCGGAACGCCTGGCGGCCTTGGCCGCCGAGCAGGGCATCACGGCCCGCCTCGTGCGCGAGCCGGGCAGGCCCACCACCGTCAAGACCCGCTTCGTGGCCGGGGGCCGCCAGACGGTCCAGCAGCAGGTGCTGCGGCTGGACCGGTGGGAGAGTGGAGCTCCGCCTGCGGGCATCCACGACGGCCTGGTCACCGCTGCGCAGGAGGCCGTGGGACGCGCCGAGGCCGTCATCGTCTCGGAGTACGGCGGGGGCACCGTGACCCCCGCCCTCTTCGCCGCCGTGAGGCGGGCGGCCGAGCGGCGGGGTGTGCCGGTGCTGGTGGATGCCCGCTACCGGCTACGGGAGCTCAAAGGCGCCTATGCGGCCACGCCCAACCGCGGCGAGGCCGAGGAGGCCGTCGGCCAGCCGCTCGTCGACGAGGCCTCTCTGGTCGACGCCGGGCGGCGACTGCTCGCCCAGCTGGGGCTGGAGGTGCTGGTGCTGACACGAGGGGAGGAAGGGATGTCCCTCTTCTTCGCCGATGGCCGCCCGCCGCTGCGGGTGATGGCCTATCGGCCCCGCGAGGTCTACGACGTGAGCGGGGCCGGCGACGCCGTGGTCTCGGCCATGGCGCTGGGGCTGGCCTGTGGCACGGATCGCGTGCTGGCCGCGGCGCTGCTGGCCGACGTCGCCGCTGGCCTGGTCGTGGGCAAGCGTGGCGTGGCGACGGTCTCCCCCCAGGAGGTGGAGGAGGCGGTGGTCGGGTGGACCCCCACCATCTATCCGCTGGAGGCCCCCATCGGCCGATGACGGCCACGCAGGAGCCGCTGTCGCTCCAACGGATCGTGACGGCCCAGCAAGCGGCCGCCTTCGCCCGCGCCTTGCAGCAGGACGGGGTGGAGGTGGCCTTCACCAACGGCTGCTTCGATGTGCTGCACGCCGGCCACGTGGCCTACCTGGAGGTCGCCAGGGCCATGGCCGGTGCGCTCATCGTGGGCGTCAACAGCGATGCCAGCGTCCGCCGGCTGAAGGGGCCGGGCCGGCCGGTGGTGCCCCAGGAGGACCGGGCCCGGGTCGTGGCCGCCCTGCGGGCCGTGGACCGCGTCGTCATCTTCGAGGAGGAGACGGCGGCCTCTCTCATCGAACTCATTCGGCCAAATCTCTACGTCAAGGGTGCGGACTACGCCGACAAGGCGCTCCCCGAGGAGCCGACCGCGCGGGCGGTGGGGGCCCGTATCGTCCTGGTGCCGCTCCTGGCAGGGCGCTCGACGTCGGCGCTCATCGAGCGCCTGCGTCACGGCGGGCGGCGGCCCGAGTCGGCCGAGTCCGAGCCCGCCACGTAGGCGGGAAGGGAGCAGGCGGCGGGCGTGGTACGGATCACGGTCATCGGCAGCTATCCCAAGCTCCCCGAGGGTACCGAGGGGCCCAACGTGCGCAACGCCATCAACCGCTTCGAGGCGGGGCGTCTCTCCTCGCGGGCGCTGGAGCAGACCGTGCGCCAGACCGTGGCAAGGGTGATCCGCGAGCAGGAGCAGGCAGGAGTCGACCTGGTGACCGATGGACAGGTGCGCTGGGACGACCTCGTCACGCCTTTCGCCCGGGACCTGGGCAGCGTCGAGGTAGGCGGGCTCGTCCGGTACTTCGACAACAACGTCTACTACCGCCGCCCCCAGATCAAGGGACGGGTCTGGTTTCGGGGCTCGTCGCTGGCCTGGGAGGTGCGCCAGGCCAAGGCGGTCGCCCGCAAGCCGCTCAAGGTGGCGCTGCCGGGGCCCTACACCTTCGTCAAGCTGAGCGTGGACGAGCACTACCACGACCTCGGACAGGCCATGGCCGACGTGGCGGAGGCGCTCAACCTGGAGACCCACGCCCTGGTCGAGGCGGGCGCCGACGTCATCCAGTTCGACGAGCCAGCGCTGCTCTTCGGCGCCTCGTCCGAGGAGGTCCGGCTCGCACGGGAGGCGCTGGCCGTGGCCCGGGAGGGCCTGACGGTGCCGGTGGCGTTGCATACCTACTTTCGCGACGCCGAGCCGCTGTGGGAGGCGCTCGTCAGCTTCGACGTCGACATCCTCGGCTGGGACCTGGCCTCGGGGCCGGGCCTGGCCCGGCGCCTGGCCGAGGTGGAGCTGGGCAAGCAGGTGACCCTGGGACTGGTGGACGGGCGCGACTGGCGGCTGGAGGCCGCCGACGAGCTGGCCCGGATCATCGAGGCGGTGGGCCGCCGTCAGGGCGATGACCGGATCCTCATCAGCCCCAGTTGCGGGCTGGAGTTCTTGCCCCAGGGGCGGGCGCTGGCCAAGCTCGAGCGCCTGGCCGAGGCTCGAGCCCTGGTGGCAGGCGGAGCATGAGCCAGAAGGAGGCCTCCTCATGGCAGCCCTCTTGACGACCAGCGTGGGCAGCTTCCCCAAGCCCGACTACCTGCTCAAGGCGCGCTCGGCCTTCGCCCGGGGGGAGATCTCCCGCGAGCAGCTCGCCGCCGAGGAACGGCGCGCCACCGAAGCCTGCATCCGGCTCCAGGAGCGGCTGGGCATCGACCTCCTGGTGCACGGCGAGATGGAACGGGGCGACATGACCACCTACTTCGCCGAGCAGCTGGAGGGCTTCGCCATCAGCGGGCTGGTGCGCTCGTACGGCAACCGGTACTACCGCAAGCCCATCGTGGTGGGCCCCATCGGCCGGCGCCGGCCCATGGCCGTCGAGGCCTTCACCTTCGCCCAGAGCCTGACCAGCCGCCCCGTCAAGGGCATGCTCACCGGCCCGTACACGATGGCCGACTGGTCGTTCAACGACCACTACCCCAACCGCCGGGCCCTGGTGCTGCGGCTGGCCGAGGTGATCCACGAGGAGGCGGTGGACCTGGAGCGGGCCGGCGCCCGCTACATCCAGATCGACGAACCTGCCGTCTCCACCCGCCCCGAGGAGATCGAGCTGGCCATCGAGGCGCTCGGGATCGTGACGCGAGGGCTCTCGGCCCATACCATCACGCACATCTGCTACGGGCACTTCGAGACCATCTACCCCCGCATGCTGGACCTGCCCGTCGACCAGCTGGATCTGGAGGCGGCCAACAACGACTTCGCCATCCTGGAGCTCTTCCGCCGCCACCGCCCGCACAAGGAGATCGCCCTGGGCGTAGTGGACGTCCACAGCCATCGCGTCGAGCCGGTGGAGGAGATCAAGAAGGGGATCCTGGCGGCGCTGGAGGTGCTCGAGCCGGACCAGCTCTACGTCGACCCCGACTGCGGGCTCAAGACCCGCACGTGGGAAGAGGCCGAGCAGAAGCTGGCCAACATGGTGGAGGCGGTCCGCCAGGTGAAGGCCGAGCGCGGCCTCGAGTGAGGGCGTCGCGATGACCTTCGCCGAGATGGTGCGACCGGGGCGGGTCGCACTGGCGGACGGCGCCATGGGTACGCTCCTCTACGCCAGGGGGGCGCCGCTGGAGGGCTCCTTCGACGCGCTCAACCTGACGCAGCCGGACCTGGTGCTGGGGGTCCACCTCGACTACATCCGCGCCGGGGCGGAGATCATCACCACCAACACCTTCGGCGCCAACCGCATCCGCCTGGGCGGCCACGGCCTGGCTGACCGGACGCGCCCCCTCAACCTGCAGGGGGTCAAGATCGCCCGCAACGCTCGCGAGATCGCCGGGGTGCCCGTGCTCATCGCGGGCGACATCGGCCCCACCGGCAAGCCGCTGGAGCCCGTCGGCCCGCTGACGGAGGCGGAGGTGCTCGACGCCTTTCGCGAGCAGGTAGACGCCTTGCTGGCGGGAGGCGTGGACCTCTTCGTCATCGAGACCATGTCGGACCCACGCGAGCTGGCCCTGGCGCTCCGGGCGGTGCGTGAAGCCTGTCGGCTACCGGTCATCGCCCAGATGAGCTTCTCGGCCGAGGGGCGCACCCTGCTGGGCGTATCGCCCGAGGAGGCCGCCCTCGCCCTGGCCGCCCTCGACGAGGCGTGGCACCCCGACGTGATGGGGGTCAACTGCGGCGCCGGACCGGCCCCCGTGCTGGACGCGCTGCGGGCCATGCGTGGCACGGCGGGCCCCCGGGCCCGGCTGTCGGCCATGCCCAATGCAGGGCTGCCCACCATCGTGGGGGGCCGTTACGTCTACGTCGCCAACCCAGAGTACTTCGCCGACTTCTCCCGGCGGGTGGCGGCCGAGCCCGGCCTGGCGGTGGTGGGTGGCTGTTGCGGCACGACGCCCGATCACATCCGGGCCATGCGCCGTGCGCTCGATGCCATGGGTCATCGCCTGCCGGAGGAGTGGGCGCGGGCGCTGTCGCTGGGCACGGGCGAGCCCGGGCCGACCCCGGGCGTCAAGGAGCCGCCGGTGGCAACGGTGGGGGCGGAGCAGCCGGGTCGGCCGACCGCTCGGGTGGTGCTGCCTGGCGGGCTGCCTGCCGGGGGCCAGAAGGAGGCGACTCCCCGCCGACCCGCTTCGCGGCTGGCGGCGCGACTCGGGCGTGAGTTCGTCGTCAGCGTGGAGCTGGACCCGCCGAGGGGGCCGGTGGCGCAGAAGCTCATCGCCGGGGCACGAGCGGTGCGAGAGGCGGGGGCCGACGCCATCAACGTCGGTGACAGCCCGATGGCGCAGGTGCGCATGGCGTCGCTGGCCGCGGCCCACCTGATCCAGCAGGAGGCCGGGATCGAGACCATCCTCCACTTCACCACCCGGGATCGCAACCTGATGGGCATCCAGGCCGATCTGCTGGGGGCGCATGCCATGGGGATCCGTCACATCCTGGCGCTGACGGGCGATCCCCCCGGCCTGGGCAACTACGCCCACGCGACGGCGGTCTACGATCTGGACTCCATCGGCCTGGTGCGGGTACTGAGCCGTCTCAACGAGGGCGTGGACGTGGCCGGCAAGGGGATCGGCAGGGCCACGGAGTTTCTCATCGGGGTGGCCCTCAACCCGGCGTCCCAGGACCTGACGACCGAGGTGCAGCGATTCGCTCGCAAGGTGGAGGCGGGGGCCCACTTCGCGATGACCCAGCCCCTCTTCGACCTGGAGCCGCTGCTCGAGGTCTTCGACCGGCTGGGCGGGCGCCCCATCCCGGTCCTGCTGGGGGTGCTGCCCCTGCGCAGCTACCAGCACGCCGAGTACCTGCACAACGAGGTGCCCGGGATCTCCATCCCGGAGCGCATCCGGGAGGCGGTGCGCAAGGCGGGCGACCAGGCCGAGCGGGTCGGGATGGAGATGGCCCTGGAGGTGGCGCTCAAGGCCCGTCCCTACGTGGACGGCGTCTACGTCATCCCGTCGTTTGGCCGCTACGAACAGGCCTGCGAGCTCGTGCGAGCGCTCTTGGCCCACGTGCGACCGGGCAGCTGAGCACCGGCCCGACCGGCCGGGCTCACCCGCGCAGCCCGCGCAGCACGAAGGCCAGGTTGGCGGGCCGCTCGGCCAGCCGCCGGACGAAGTAGGGGTACCAGTGTGTGCCGAAGGGGACGTAGATGCGAAGCGGCCAGCCCTCGTCCACCAGGGCCTGCTGCAGGCGGGGCTTGACGCCGAAGAGCATCTGAAACTCGGCGCGGCCCCGTGCGTCCGCCTCGACGATCATCCGCTTGGCCTCTCGGATGATGCGCTCGTCGTGCGTGGCCACCGCCGTGAAGGCGGCTTCGCGCAACGCCAGCTCCAGCAGCCTGAGGAAGCTGGCGTCCACGTCGCGCTTGCGAGGGTACGCGACGGAGGGGGGCTCGCTGTAGGCGCCCTTGCACAGCCGCACGTTGGGGCCCAGGGGCAACAGCCCCCGCAGGTCGGTCTGCGTGCGGTAGAGGTAGGCCTGCAAGACGATCCCGACCCGTCCCGGAAACTCCCGCACCAGGGCGCGGTAGATGGTCAGGGTGTCATCGACCAGGGCCGACTCCTCCATGTCGAGGCGCACGAAGCCGCCCAGCTCCGCGGCCACCTCCACCACCCGGCGGACGTCGGCCAGGCAGGCTCCGGGGTCGATGGTGAGTCCCAACTGGCTCAGCTTGAGGGAGACGTTGGGCCCGAGACCGGCCGCCGACAGCGCGCGCAGCATCTCGCAGTAAGTCGAGGCGGCCTGCCGGGCGGCGGCCAGGTCCGTCACCTTCTCGCCGAGGTAGTCTAGCGTCGCGGACATGCCACGGGCACGCAGGGCGGCGACGACCCGCAGACCCTCCTCCAGCGTCTCGCCGGCGACGAAGCGTCGGGCGCCCAGTGAGAGGCCGTGACGGGTCACCATCCGGCTCACCAGCGGGTTGCCGGCTACGCCGAGGATGAGGCGACGGAAGACCAGTTGGCTGCCCAGCATCAGCGTCCCCGGGGCAGGGTATTCAACGGGGGCCGAGCGGCGCCCTGTCGGTGCCGACAGGGACAGGGAAGGGCTGGCCCGGCGCGGTAACAACTCCCCGGTCGGTCGGGCAACATGAGGAAGGGGTGGCATCGTTGCTGGAGTTTCTGCGGCCGCTGGCGAGAAGCGGCGGCAAGATGGTGCTGCTGGTCATGGACGGACTGGGCGGGCTTCCCCATCCCGAGACGGGGTTGACCGAGCTGGAGGCAGCCCGCACTCCCACCATGGATCGCCTCGCTCGAGAGGGCTCGTGCGGGCTCTCGGTGCCGGTCGCGGCCGGCGTGACGCCCGGGAGCGGCCCGGGACACCTGGGGCTCTTCGGCTACGACCCCCAGCGGTACGTGGTGGGGCGGGGCGTGCTGTCGGCCCTGGGCGTGGGCCTGACGCTGGAGCCTCGAGACGTGGCGGCAAGGGCCAACTTCGCCACGCGAGACGGTGACGTCATCACGGACCGTCGAGCCGGTCGCATCTCGACGGAGACGTGCCAGCGCCTGGCTCGCCTGCTCAACGAGCGCATCCGCCTGGAGGGCGTCTCGGTGCGGGTGGAGCCCGAGATGCAGCACCGGGCCGTCGTCATCTTCCGGGGGGAGGGGCTCTCGCCGCGGCTGAGCGACTCCGACCCCCAGGTGACGGGGGTGCCGGCGCTGCCCGTGCGGGCGCTGGAGCCCGAGGCCGAGCGCACAGCGGCGGTGGTCAACGAGTTCATCCGGCAGGCGTACGCGGTGCTGGAGGAGGAGCATCCTGCCAACGCGATCCTGCTGCGGGGCTTCGACCGGCAGCCCCACCTGCCGCAGCTGCCCGAGCTCTTCGGGTTGCGGGCCGCGGCCATCGCCTACTATCCCATGTACCGGGGCCTGGCCCGGCTGGTGGGGATGGAGGCCCACGTACCGGGCCCCGAGCCGGCCGACGCCATCGCCCGGGCACTGGAGCTCTGGGACGGTTACGACCTGCTCTTCGTCCACATCAAGGGGACCGACAGCGCCGGCGAAGACGGCGATTGGGCTCGCAAGAGCCGCGTCATCGAGGAGGTGGACCGGGCTCTGCCGCCGCTCGTCGAGCGAGGCCCGGACGTCCTGGTCGTGACGGGCGATCATTCCACGCCGGCCATGCTCAGGTCGCACAGCTGGCACCCGGTGCCCCTGCTGCTCTGGGCCCGGACCGCCCGGCGGGACCGGCACGTGACCAAGTTTGGCGAGTCCGAGTGCGCACGGGGCAGCCTGGGCCAGATCCGGGCCACGGAGATCCTCCCGCTCATGCTGGCTCATGCCGGCCGGCTCAACAAGTACGGCGCGTGAGGTCGACGCCGGAGTCTGCAACCTGCGTGCGAAGGTGTGATGCGGGGTGCGGTGGCCACGGTCCGCGAGCGAGGAAGGCGCTGGGCGGCGGGATCGGACGGGACGGGGGGCATGGCCCCGGTGGGCCCGCACCGCGGCGCTCCTGGTCGGGCTCGCGGCCCTCGTGGGGCTGCTCTTGACCGGCTCTCGGAGCGAGCGCGGCACGGGGGCTTCCGACCGGCAAGGGGTGGAGGGCGCCGACGTCGAACGCGCCTCGCCCAACACGCCCGACCGCCTCGGCTTCGACGTGGCGGCGCCGGCTGCCATCCTGGTGGACGCGGGCAACGGCCAGGTGCTCTTCGAGAAGGAGGCGGACCAGCCGCTGCACCCCGCCAGCATCGTCAAGGTCATGACCATGCTGGTGGCCATGGACGCCGTCAAGGCGGGCCACGTCTCGCTGGATGATCCGGTGCGGATCAGCCGGGAGGCGGAGGCCATGGGAGGCTCCCAGGTCTACCTGGCAGCCGGCGAGACCTGGAGCCTGGAGCAGCTGCTGGAGGCCGTGGCCATCGCCTCGGCCAACGATGCCGCGGTGGCCGTTGCCGAGCACGTGGCGGGCACCGAGGGCGCCTTCGTCGCGTTGATGAACCGGCGAGCCCGGGACCTGGGGCTCGAGCGCACCCGCTTCGTCAACTCCCACGGCTTGCCCCAGGACGGTGGCGAGGATGCCAACCTCACCACCGCCCGAGAGGTGGCCATCTTGGCCCGGGAGCTGGTGACGCGGCACCCCGAGGTGCTGCGCTGGACGTCGATCCGGACCAAGGTCTTCCGCGAGCAGCCCCGCTTCGTCATGGTCAACACCAACCGGCTGGTGGGGGCGGTGCCGGGGGTGGACGGCCTCAAGACCGGCTTCACCAACCAGGCGGGGTACTCGGTGGTGGCCACGGCCGAGCGGGCCGGGCGGCGCCTCATCGCCGTGGTGATGCGCACGGATAGCGACGAGACGCGGGTCGAGCAGACGTCCCGGCTGCTGGAGTTCGGGTTTCGGGCCTTCCGCCCCGTCGTCCTCGCCATCCCCGGCGAGCAGGTGGGCGAGGTACGGGTCCGAGGGGGCCAGCCCGCTCGGCTACCGGTGCGGGCGGGGACGATGCTCTACGTGCTGACGCTGGGGGGCGATCCGCGGGGAGTGACCCGGGGCCTCGTGGTGCGCGACGACCTGGCGCCACCCATCGAGGAGGGCCAGGCCGTGGGCTGGGTGCTCGGCGAGGTCGACGGCCGCGAGGTGGCGAGAGCGGAGGCGGTGGCCGGCGCGTCGGTGGCGCCGTCCTCGGGAGCCGCTCGGCTCTGGCAGTGGATCCGGGACCTGGTCGGATCGGTGGGGCGATGAGCGAGGTGCCGTCACCGCTCCCGGCGGACGCCTTGACGGAGGTGGCACCCGCCAAGGTCAACCTGGGCCTCTGGGTGCTGGGTCGGCGCGAGGACGGGCTGCACGCGATCGACACGGTAATGGCGAGCGTGGAGCCCGTCGATGAGCTGGTCCTGTGGCGGGACCCGGAGGCCGCGCCGGGCACGCTGACCCTGTCGGTCACGGGGCCCGAGGCCGAGTCGCTGGCAGAGACGGGTCTGGCGTTGGCCGAGGTGGTCGACCTCCGGGGCGGGACCCACGGAGGCGTGCGAAACCTGGTCGTGCGGGCGGCCGCGGAGCTGGCGCGAAGCACTCCCGGACCTCCAGCCGCCGTGCGCATCCACCTGATCAAGCGGATCCCCGTCGGGGCAGGGCTCGGTGGCGGTAGCAGCGACGCCGCCGCTGCCCTGCGGGGGCTCAACCGGCTGTGGGGGCTGGGCCTGACGCCGGACCAGTTGGAGCGCGTCGCGGCGCGGATCGGGGCGGACGTGGCCTTCTTCGTGCGGGGAGGGGTGCGGCGGGCGACGGGCGTGGGCGAGCGCCTGGCAATGGTGCCGTGCGCCCTCGCGGCGGAGTGTGTGATCGCCGTCCCACCGAGTCGGGTCGTGACCGCGCAGGCCTATCGCCTCTGGGACACCCTTTCGTCCGAGACTCCCATGCAGGCCGACGGGGGCGGCCACGGGGCGGAGGCGCTGATCTCGGCGCTCGCCCGGGGGGACCTGCGGCGAGCCATACGGCTGCTGCACAACGACCTGGCCACGGCCGCATACCGTCTCAGCCCTTCGACGCAGCGACTGCTCCGGTTGCTGGAGACGGCCGGAGGCGAGGGAGCCTGCGTCTCCGGGAGCGGATCGGCGGTCTTCGCGCTGGCGGCCCCGGGGGCGGGCGGAGGGCTGGCCAATGAGATCCGGCGGCGGGCGGCTGCGGAGGGGTGGACGGTCCGGGTATACGTCAGCCGGCTGCCGTCCCAGGAGGCTGCCCTCCCCTGGCGCGCGCCGGGGACCGTGGTAGAATCCATCTAAGATCAGGCCCGCGACCCGGCCGAAAGGAGCCGCGAGCGACCCGTGCCCGGATCGCTGTCGCCCCTCAAGCTGGACAACTACAAGCCGCTGCGAGAGCTGGTCTTCGAGGCACTGAGAGAGGCCATCATCACCGGCGCCCTCAAGCCCGGCGAGCGCCTCATGGAGGTGCAGCTGGCCGACGAGCTCGGCGTCAGCCGCACCCCCGTACGGGAGGCCATCCGCAAGCTGGAGCACGAGGGCTTCGTCGTGATGATCCCCCGCAAGGGGGCGTACGTCGCCGACATCTCCCTCAAAGACGTCGTCGAGATCTTCGACGTGCGCACCGCGCTGGAGGCCCTGGCGGCTCAGCTCGCGGCCGAGCGTGCCAGCGACGAGGACCTCGAGCGCACGGAGCGCATCCTGGTGGAGTACGGCGAGTGCGTCGACAGCGGCGACATCGCGCGGCTCATCGAGGTCGACACGCGCTTCCACGAGGCCATCTACCAGATGGCGGGCAACTCCCGCCTCAAGCAGATGCTGAGCCTGCTGGGCGAGCAGGTCATGCGCTACCGGACGATGACCCTCTCGCACAAGCCCCGGATGCGCAAGGCGCTCGAAGAGCACCGGCGCATCGTCGAGGCCATCGCCGCCCGTGACGCCCAGCGGGCCGCCCGCCTGGCCCGTGAGCACATCGAGAGCGCCGAGCACGCCCTCATGGCCCTGATGGCGGCCAAGGGCAGCGACGAGGCCGCTGGCGACGAGGAGTCGAGCGATGACGGAGCGTTGTGAGCCCTCCGCGGTCGTGTTGCCGCCCAAGCTGGACGTGGTGCTGCTGGCGGCGGCGGGCAACGAGGGCCAGTTGAGGGGGGCCAGCGCCGAGCCCTGGGAGGCCCTGATCCCCATCGCGGGCCGCCCCATGGTCGCGTACGTGACGGCCGCGCTGGCCGAGTCGACCCGCAGCGGGCGCATCGTCTGCGTCGGGCCGCCGGCCGTGGTGGAGGCGGCTGCGGCCGCAGCGCCAGGCCGGGTGACGGGCGTGGCCCCGGCCGGCCATCTCCTGGGCAACCTGGAGCGCGGGCTGGCGTCGGCCGCCGGTGACTACGTCATGGTGGTCACGTCGGACATCCCCCTGCTCAAGCCCCACATGGTCGACGACTTCGTGCGCCGCTGCGAGCAGGGCGGTGAGGCCGTGGACGTCTGGTACGCGGTGGTGGAGCGCTCGGCCGGGGAGCGAGCCTATCCCGGCGTGCGACGCACCTGGGTGCGGCTTCAGGACGGGACCTTCACGGGCGGCAACCTGCTGGTCGTGAGCCGAGACATCGTGGCCCGGACCCGGCGACTGCTGGGGCCCACGCTGGAGGGGCGCAAGAGCCCGCTGACCCTCGCGCGTCTGCTGGGGCCGGTCGCCTTGTTGCGCTTCATGGTCGGTCGTCTCTCCATCGCCGACGTGGAGCGGCGGGTCGGCGCCATGCTGGGGATCCGGGGACGGGCGGTCGCCACGCCGTACGTCGAGATCGGCATCGACGTCGACAAGCCCGACGACCTGGCCCTGGCGAAGCGTTTCCTGGCCCCGACCCACGCCGGGGCGTGACGGGCCCGGCCGGCGAGGCAGGTGTCTTGCGGGCGACGTCACCGGCCTGCCTGTTGGCCGGGGGGCCTCGGGTCTGTTATACTGGGCATGCGCTGGGGCGTTGTGTAACGGCAGCACGGGAGACTTTGGATCTCCTAGTCCTGGTTCGAATCCAGGCGCCCCAGCCAGCTTTCAGGCGGCGGGATTTCTCCCCAGCCGGCCCACCTACCGCAAGGGTGCCATCCTGGAGGCCGTCATGGTGGACGGCAAGCCCCATTGCCCTCACCGGGCCGTGCCCCTCCTCCAGGTCACCTTCCGCGCGGCACCCCCACCAGGAGAGCCAGCGGGCCGGCGAGCAGAAGCCACATGGCGTTGGCCAGGCCCACTTGGCCTGACACGGCTCCCAGCACCACAGGAAGCATCCCGCCTACCATGCCGGACAGAGTCGACAGGGTGACGGCTGCACCGCTCTGCCCGGGCAAGGCCTCGTACAGCTTCGCCTTCAAGACGGGATACCAGCCGGAGGTCAACACGCCCAGCACGCCGACCGTCACGAGCTTGGCCTCCAGGTGTGGCATCACGAGGAACAGCGAGAAGACCAGCAACGCGAGCGCCGCGCTCCCCCGCAAATACGAGAGGCCAGGGACGCGCTTCAGCAGGCGCACCAGTGCAGCCGCCCCTGCGAGGCCTGCACCCGTCAAGACGACCACACCGACGCCTGCGGCTGCCTGGTCGGCTCCGGCCACCTCGACCAGGTAGAGGGCCAGGTAACTCCTGAAGACGTCGAGCATGAGGTCCGCCAGTTCCAGCAGCAGGAGCCAGCGCGCGACACCTCGGCGCGACGCTTCGAGCGTGCGACGGAGTCCCTCCCAAAACGCAGGCGGGCTGCCTCGCGCCATCTCCGTCCGGACCTCGGACGAAAGGGGACCGGGTGACCGGTGGGGTGCCGCGACATGGAGAGCCAACAGGGCGCCGAGGGCCAGGACGATCAAGGCCACGAACGCAGAACGCCATCCCCATCCGACCGCCA
The DNA here is from genome assembly GCF_035593265.1 of Limnochorda sp. LNt. GTDB lineage: Bacteria > Bacillota > Limnochordia > Limnochordales > Geochordaceae > Geochorda > Geochorda subterranea. Next base: position 120,816 of record NZ_CP141614.1, read on the forward strand.
GAGAGGCTCCCACCAGCACAGGCCCTGCCAGGTTGCCCGCCGTGCCTGCCAGCGCCCAACGAGTCATGTTCTTCTCGCGCCGCGAAGGCTCGAGGTCCATCAGCGCGGTTTGCGATAGTCCGACGAACGCACCCGATGCGGGACCCAGCACGGCGAGGGCCACAGCCATCGGCACGAACCCCGGTGCGGCCCCTACCGCGCCGAGAGCCAGGCAGAACACGGCGCCTCCCCCGAAGAGGAGAGGTCGGCGCCATCCCATGTCGGCCAGTATGCCCAGGGGTACTTCGGCCACGCTGCCGGCCACGCGCAGAAGCCCGACGAGCAGGCCGACCTGACCGTACGACAGAGCAAGGTCCGCCCGAATGGCAGGCCACGTCGCACTCAGGACGCCGTCGAGCAGTTCATCGACCAGCTCGACGGCAAGGAGCACACCGATGACGACCGAGGCGCGTCGTGCACTCGGCCAATCCATCGCGCTCACGCCGCATCGCTCCTCCGCCCCGATTCCCTGGCTCGCAGCCGTCGAGCCTGTACGGGTCGAACGGCTGCGGCCTGCGCCCGTTCGTCGCAAGCGACGAACGGCCAGGGCGGGGGGATGGAGGTGAGCCATTTCCCCCGGATGGCTATCCAGGTCCGGCGGTCATCTACTCACCACGGCGGGAACGTCACGGCTTCTTCTCCTTCCACGGCGCCAGGCTGTCTGTCAGGATGACGACGGCAGAGCAAGCCCCAGGATGACGTAAGGCTCCCCGTCGGGAGCCGAATGCCAGGGCTCCAGCAACACCTGCCACCCTTTGGAGGCATACAGCGCTCGGGCCGGCGTGTTGCCGACATCGGGCCGCGCCTGCGGCCGGTCGGGAGGCACGCCGAATGTCGCCAGGTATGCGTCGATGACCGCGTCGAACCCCGGTCCGGTCAACGGCATGGGCGCCAGCGCACCGAGCATGGCATGGGCTCCCTCGCATTACCCTTGCGTCACGATGGCGGCGTGGGCTATTCGGCATGCCCTGGCGAGCTCCTTGCTCGCGAGCGAATGTGGATACGCTTGCATTCTCGAAAAGCGGGAGCGGTGGGGGCGGGAGCGGAGGAGAAGTCGACGTAACCGAGAATGGTAGGCACCACCATAACGTGTGGACGGCGGGAAAGCGTCGGCCGGCCCCGTGGCTTGTAACCGCTAACCAACCCTCCCGCGAGACTCGACCAAAGGCCGGTGCCCGCACCGTCATCGGGTCGGGTGAGCGTCATGGCGGGCCAGGCGCTGGTGCGCCGGTACGAGCGGGAGTTCGCCCTCGTGTACGGCTCCTTCGGCTGGGTGGCGACCGTGGCCCTGGGGACGGGCCTGGTGCTGGCGCCGCTGTGGCTCGGGGGCTACTTCCTCTACGTGGCGTCGCTCATCGGCATCAACGTGGTGGTGGTCGTCGGCCTCGATCTCTTGGTGGGCTTCGCCGGTCAGATCTCCCTGGGCCAGGCGGGGTTCGTCGCCATTGGAGCCTATGCGACGGGCCTGCTGTCGGCGAGAGCGGGGGCACCGTCTTGGGTGGCGCTACCAGCCGGCGCCCTGCTGGCGGGCGTGGCGGGCTGGCTCGTGGGATTGCCCGCCCTGCGGCTCAAGGGCCCGTACCTTGCGATCGCGACCATGGGCTTCGGCATCGCCGTCCAGCAGGTCCTGATCAACTGGGAGCTGGTCTCGGGCGGCCGGACGGGGCTGATGGTGCCGGCCCCCCGCCTGGGGCCATGGAGCCTGGCCTCCGATGCCGCCCGCTACTACCTGGTGCTGGCGGCGGCGTCGGCGCTGGTGCTGGCCGCGTACAACATCCGCCGCTCCTACGTGGGCCGGGCGTGGATGGCCCTGCGGGACAGCGATCTGGCCGCCCAGACCAACGGCGTCGACCTGACCCGCTACAAGACGCTGGCCTTCGCGGTGAGCGCCGCCTACGCCGGGGCGGGAGGGGGCCTGATGAGCCTGGTGCTGGGCTACCTGGAGCCCAACCTCTTCAGCTTCCTGGAATCCATCTATTACCTGGCCATGGCGGTGGTGGGGGGCCTCGGCACCGTCTCGGGCCCCATCGTCGGCGCGGCGTTGCTGACCGCCCTGCCGCAGCTGGCCAGCCGCACGCGGGAGTACCTGCCGGTGGTGTACGGAGCGGTGGTGCTGGCGGTGATGGCCATCGAGCCGTGGGGCCTCTACGGGCGGTGGCTGCGCATCAAACGGTACTTCAAGAGCTGGCCTCTGTGAGGCGGACGGACCGGCGATGGATCTATTCTTGCAGTTCACCATCAACGGGATGGCGACGGGCAGCCTCTACGCCCTGGTGGCGCTGGGCATCGTCGTCTTGTACCGCACGGCCCGCGTCCTCAACTTCGCACACGGCGACGTGGCGGCGCTGGGCACGCTCGTCGCCTACACCGCCATCACCGGCGCACGTCTGCCCTTCGTGCTGGCGGCGCTGACCGGGCTGGGAGCGGCGGCTGCCATCGGCGCGCTCTTCTACGCGGGCCTGGTGCGCCATGCGCGGGAGGCGGCGCCCTTGAGCCAGTCCATCATGACCATGGGCCTGGCGTTGCTGCTGGGCGGGCTGGCCGTCGCGGGCTGGGGCACCGACATCAAGGCCATGCCCTTCCCGTTGCCGGCCACCGCCGTCTGGCGGGTGGGTGGCCTCGTGGTGAGCCAGCTCCATGCCGGAGCGACGGCCGTCGCGGCGGTGTCGATGGCGGGCCTGTACCTCCTGGTCCTGCACACGCGCTGGGGCTTGCTGATGCGGGCCCTCTCGGAGAAGCCCGTCGCGGCCCGACTCCTGGGCGTCCGATCGGATCGGATGCTGGCCGCCACGTGGGCGCTCTCCGCGGCCCTGGGAGCCGCCGCCGGGCTGCTGCTGGCGCCCGCCACGCTGATCGATCCCTTCTTCATGCTCAACCCCTTCCTCAAGGGCTTCGCGGCCGCCGTGATGGGCGGGCTCGACAGCCCGCCCGGCGCCGTCGTGGGGGGGCTGGCGCTCGGCGTCCTGGAGAGCCTGCTGGCCGGTTACGTGTCGGTGGCGTTCAAGTCGACGCTGGCCTTCCTGCTCATCGTCGTGGTGTTGATGGCCCGCCCCGAGGGCCTGTTGGGGCGAGAGTTGGAGCGGCGGGTCTGAGGCCCCGTCGCACGAGACGTCAGGAGGTGACGAGAGGCGTGCAGGCAGAGCGGCCAATGGGGAAGTCTCGGATGGGTGGGCGCACCCGTGGCGCGTGGGGGGTGAGGGCAGGCGTGGCCTGGCGGCGGGCCGGGTGGGCCTTGGCGATCGCTCTTGCGGCGGTCCTGGCGTCCGGAGCGGCGCAGGCCGCGGAGCGCGGGATCTCGGCCGGCGAGGTCGTCATCGGCACGTCGACGCCGCTGTCGGGGCCGGCGGCCCCGTGGGGGGCGACGGCCCTGGGCGCGGAGGCCTACCTGGCGCACATCAACCAACAGGGCGGCATCCATGGGCGCCGCATCCGCTTCGAGATCCGGGACGACGCCTACCTGCCTCCCCGTGCCGTGGCCAACGTGCGCGAGCTGGTGGACCGCGTGGGCGTCTTCGCCATCGTCGGCCTCATCGGGACCGCCAACACGCTGGCGGTGCGCGACTACCTGATCGCCAACCAGGTGCTCTGGATCACACCCACCGCCGACGCTCAGGTGTGGGTGGGCTACCAAGACACCCGCTACCTCTTCGTCACCTACCCCAACTACCTGCAGGAGGCCATCATCCTGGGGCGATACGCCATCGAGGAGCTGGGAGCCCGGACGCTGGCGGTCTTCTACCAAAACGACGACTACGGCAAGACCGGCCTGGCCGGCGTCCAGCAAGCGGTCGAGGCCAGCGGCGGGCGGGCGCGCCTGGTGGCCGCCGTCCCCTACGAGCTGACCGAGACGGACCTGAGCGGCCACGCGCTGCGGTTGCGCCAGTCGGGGGCCGAGGCGCTGGTGCTCTACGCGACGCCTCGCCACGGGGCCATGATCGCCGCGGAGATCGCCAAGATCGGCTACCAGCCCCACCGGTTGGCCACCTTCACCCTGGCGGATCCGGTGATGGCCACGCTGGCGGGGCCCGCGTGGGAGGGCACCATCGTGACGGGCTTCTTCGACTTCCCCGGCACCAACCCCAGGGTGGACCAGGTGCTCTCCATCATCACCGAGCGCCGGCCGGAGCTGGCCCAGACGCCGTTCAACGCCCTGGCGGGCGTGGCTTTCCTGGAGCCGCTGCTGGAGGGGCTGCGGCGAGCCGGCCCCGATCTGACACGCGAGCGCTTCGTGCAGGCCATGGAGACCCTGCAGGGGTGGGACGGCGAGCTGCTCCAGGACGTCACCTTCGGTCCGGGGCGCCGGCAGGGGCTGGAGGCGATCTTCCTGGCGCAGTACCGAAACGGCCAACCCGTGCGCCTGACGGACTGGATCCCGTACCCGGTGGAGTTTTGAGAGGGTGGAGACGGGCCCGGGCTCGCAGGGGGCCCGACGGGGGCGGAGGGGCTCGATGGGATCGGGAGGCGTGGAGCGGCGTGGTGCGGCGCTGACGGTGGAGGAGGTCAGCCTGCGCTTCGGCGGGCTGCAGGCGCTGACCCGGGTCAGCCTGCACGTGGCGCCGGGCGAGCTGGTCTCCATCATCGGCCCCAACGGTGCCGGCAAGACGTCGCTGTTCAACTGCATCACCGGCCTCTACCGCCCCCAGCAGGGGCGGATCCGGCTCGACGGGCGCGATCTGGTCGGCCTCTCGCCGGACCGCATCGCCGCTCTGGGCGTGGCACGGACTTTCCAGAACGTCGAGCTCTTCCGCGGCATGACGGCGCTCGACAACCTGCTGCTGGGGCGCCACCGCCACTACCGGGCAGGTCTGGCGCGGGTGGCGCTGGCCTCGCCGGGGTGGCGGCGCGAGGAGGTGGCCCAGCGGGAGCGGGTCGAGGCCATCATGGATCTGCTGGACATCCAGGTCACGCGCCACCAGCGGGTGGCTGACCTGCCCTACGGGCTGCAGAAGCTGGTAGAGCTGGGTCGGGCGCTGGCCGGCGAGCCGCGCCTGCTCCTGCTCGATGAGCCGTCAGCCGGCATGACCGCCGAGGAGAAGGCGGAGTTTCTCTTCAAGCTGGAGGACGTGCGCTCGGAGATGGGCGTCACCGTCGTCCTGGTGGAGCACGACCTGGGCATGGTGATGCAGGTCTCGGAGCGCGTCATCGTGCTGGACCGCGGCCAGGTCATCGCCGAGGGGCCGCCCCAGGCGGTCCAGGTGCACCCCGCCGTCGTCGCCGCTTACATCGGCAGCGAAGGTGAGCCCGGCGACGGCGCCACGTCGCGCGCCCCGTCCGTGGCCGCCCCGGCGCCGGGGCCGGCCCCCTCCCGGCTGCCCGCTGCCCGGCCGTTATTGGAGCTGCGCAACGTCGAGACCGCCTACGGGGGACGGGTCACCGTGTTGCGCGGCATCTCGCTGGCGGTGCCGGCGGGTGCCATCGTGGCCGTGCTGGGCAGCAACGGCGCCGGCAAGACCACACTGTTGCGCACCATCAGCGGCCTCATCGAGGACCAGCCCGAGAAGGGCGAGGTGCGCTTCGGCGGCCGTGCCATCACCCGCTGGCAACCCGAGGACGTCGCGGCGCTCGGCATCGCTCACGTCCCCGAAGGCCGGGGGATCTTCGCGGAGCTCACCGTCGAGGAGAACCTGGACGTGGCCGAGCTGGGGCGACGGGATGCCGATCGCCGGGCCTGGGTACTGAGCCTCTTCCCGGTGCTGGCTGAGAGGCGGCGCCAGAGGGCCGGCACGCTGTCGGGGGGCGAGCAGCAGATGCTGGCCGTCGCCCGCGCCCTCCTGTCACGGCCCAAGCTGCTGATGCTCGACGAGCCATCGACGGGCCTGGCCCCTGCGGTGACCCGGGAGATCTTCAGGGTGCTGGACGAGGTGCGCCGTAACGGCACCGCGGTGCTCCTGGTCGAGCAAAACGCGCGCATGGCGCTGCAGGTCGCCGACTACGGCTACGTCCTCGAAAACGGCCGCATCGTGCTGGAGGGCACCGCTCGAGAGTTGCAGGACAACCCCCACGTCCAGGAGCTCTACCTGGGCGTCTCGATGGAGGCGACCCCCAAGGGCTGGCGCCGCTACCGCAAGCGGCGCCGATGGAACTGACGGCCCGCCCCGGCGCCGGGCGCCGAAGGGGCTTGCCCGCGCTCGACGAACCTGGCCACGCAGGAGAGGGGGCATGGACTCGATGCCAGCATCACGTCGCGTGCCCCAGGTCGCGACCTTCTCCATCGTGGCGTTCGATGCGCCGACGGGCAGCCTGGGGGTGGCGGTGCAGTCCAAGTTCCTCGCGGTGGGAGCGGTGGTGCCGTGGGCCCGCGCAGGCGTGGGGGCCATCGCGACCCAGGCGCTGGCCAACACCGCCTACGGGCCCCGAGGGCTCGAGCTGCTGGCCGAGGGCTTGGAGCCCGAGGAGGTGGCGCGGCGGCTGGTGGCCGACGACGAGGGGCGGGAGGATCGCCAGTTCGGCATCGTCGACGCCCGCGGTCGCAGCGCGGCCTTCACCGGGAGCCGGTGCTTCGAGTGGGCGGGGCACGTGACGGGGCCCGGCTTCGCCGCACAGGGCAACATCCTGGCAGGGCCGGCCGTCGTCGAGGCCATGGCCGACGCCTACTTGCGTACGACGGGGGACCTGGCCGCGCGCCTCGTTGCCGCACTCCACGCCGGTCAGAGGGCAGGCGGTGACCGCCGCGGCCGGCAGTCGGCTGCCATCCTCATCGTCCGGGAGCGGGGCGGCTACGGGGGCTTCAACGACCGCTACATGGATCTGCGGGTCGACGACCACCCCGACCCCATCGGCGAGCTGGAGCGGCTGGTGGGGCTCTTCCGCCTCTACTTCGAGCGGGAGCCCGAGCCGGAGCTGGTGCCGCTAGAGGGGCCGGTGCTGGCCGAGGTGCAGCAGGCGCTGGCGGCACTGGGGTACCTCTCCCACGCCACGGGCCGCCTCGATGAGGCGACCCGCGAGGCCCTGGCGGCCTGGCACGGCATGGAGAACTTCGAGCAGCGCCAGCACCCGGGCGACGTCATCGAGCGGGTGGTGCTGGAGTACCTGCGCCGGCAAGCAGAGTCGACCAGGGGGAAAGACCACGCCGGCTAGGAGCGACGTCCGGTCCCAAAGCGGGGTAAAGGCGGGTTCGAGCAGCCGAAGGATCGGTTGCCTCCCAGTACGTATTACCAGTGTGCCAGAGGTGCCAGAGGACAAATCGCGCCCTGGCGGGGCCCCCTGCTGCTGGACCGGAAACTCGACACAAACCGGATTGGTGGCCACCACAGCACTGACCCGATTTTGCAGGGAGCTGAAAGGTGGAGAAGGCCGAACAGGACCGCGGCATGGGCCACTGTTGCTTATTTCCATCGGATTTCCTCGACGCACATACGCGGTACTGGGAAGATGGGGAGGAACTGTTCGAGCACGGTCGGTTGGCCACGGCCGATCACCTCTTCGGCCTGTGCGCGGAGTGTGGGCTCAAGGCTCTAATGGTGGTGGCCGGTATGACCACGGACCCGCTTGGGGTCCCTTCTCAAGAGTATAAGACGCATATCAACCGGCTTTGGGACAAGTTCGTGAGCTTTGCGCAAGGACGCACGATTGAGAGATATGCCATGGAACTCCCTGTCACCAACCCGTTTGGCGATTGGTATGCGAGTAACCGCTATGCACACCGGAGACACTTTAGCAGAGGCATTGTCGAAGTTCATCGCGACGGGGCAAGCCTGATTCGCCGAATCGTGAACGCGCCTCAGAGGGATGGCGTGCTGCAATGAACGACTTCGTTCCATTCGACCAGGTATGGCCTCGCATCCACGATGTGTTGTCGGCCTCGCGTTTGGGGGAGGTGGGGCTGCCCGAGTTATGGGTGATTCGGGACCTAAGAAGCCGCATTCGTCTCGCGGTACCCGACGGTCTGGTGCTATCGAGTGCTCTGGAATCTCTCTTGGCGGATACTGCACGGCAACTCTCCGATCGACTCGGAGCACACGCCTATCCGCCTGGTCGAATGGTGCTTCGAGCAGAAGGAGCTGAGCTCGATGCCTTGCGCGCGGATGCGGTGACGACGCAGATGGGGTCCCTCTCGGTCTACCTTGTAGACCGGCTCTTAACGGGGATGGGATGGGGGAAAGTCCCAGAAGGCTTGTCCGCGAGAACCAGGCGGTACACGCTCTTTTCTCTCAAGGGGGGCGTGGGCCGAAGCACCACCGCTGCCGTGCTGGCCACCCACCTTGCCGGACGAGGGCTGCGGGTGCTCGTCGTGGACCTTGACCTCGAGTCTCCTGGCCTCTCATCTATGCTGCTTGCACCTGGGGAGCACCCGGACTATGGGGTGGTCGATTGGTTTGTGGAGGACTTGGTGGGGCAATCTGATCCGGTGTTGGCCCACATGGTGGGTCGGCCGAGATGGTGTCAGGACCTCCAGGGGGACATCCTGGTGGCTCCCGCCTACGGGTCTGACCCAGGAGAGTACATCTCGAAGCTAGGGCGAGTCTATCTCGATCTCCCGGCGGATGGGCCCGACGCCGTGGTGGAGCCGTGGAGCGCGCGTCTGGTGCGCATGCTTGTCGAGTTGGAGAACCGGCATAAGCCGGACGTGGTCCTGCTGGACAGCCGTAGCGGCCTACACGACTTGGCAGCTGCCACGGTTACTGACCTGCAAGCCCAAGTGTTTCTCTTCGCGGTAGATTCAGAGGCCACCTGGGCGGGCTACAGACTGCTGTTCGATTACTGGCGTGCGCATGGGGCCGCAACGGTCATCAGGCAGAGGTTGTCGCTGGTCGCTTCCTTGGTCCCGCAGGAGCGGGCATCGGTGTTACTGAAACGGATGCGGGAGCGGGCGTGGGATCTATTCAGGGAGTACTTATACGATACAGTCCCCGCCGACCCTGAGGAAGAGGCGCGAACTGAACCATTCTCCTTCGACCTTATGGATGATGAGGCGCCCCACAGTCCGTGGCCCATCTACTGGAACACGGGTCTTAGTTGGGTCCCTTCGATCCGGGGGCTCGAGGAGCCAGCCGTATTCGCCGCATACCAAGGATTCCTCGAACGGTTCGACGAGCTCTCGATGGCCGCTCAGGAGGGGCAGCCATGAGAGAGCACGGTGGATCTCGGGGCTGGAATCCGGAAGTCCTGAGGGAGCTCCTGGTTAGTGCGCTGCCGGTGGAGACATCCCTTCACGGTGGCGCCCCGGACCCTCGTTTCGTCTACCTGCCCCCTTCACATGTCAAAGCTCTCCAACCGGATACGATGGTAGTGGTCGGCATGCGTGGAGCCGGCAAGAGCTTCTGGTGGGCGGCGCTTCAGAATCCTGTGATCCGAGGGCTTGTGGCTCGCGTTCGTCCTGATGTGGAAGTGCAAAGGCAGACTCAGGTCGCGGTTGGATTTGGAGAGAGGCCGAGTCCCGACGAGTACCCTAGCCGCGACATCCTTTTACGGATGCTCCGGGAGGCGCGCCAACCAAGGGTCGTGTGGAAGACGATCGTCTTCACGAAACTGGCCGGAGCAGGCACGCCTCTGGGGGCGACGAGGGACTGGATGGCGCGACTGGCCTGGGTGCGAGAGAACCCGGAATCTGTGGAGCGACACCTCGAAGCACGGGATCGAGAGTGCGAACGGGAACAACGATGGTCCTTGGTGCTTTTCGATGCCCTGGACCGGAGCGCAGACGACTGGCAGGACATGTATCGCCTGATCCGCGGCCTCCTGGAGACAGCCCTTGAGTTTCGGCCTTACAGGCGCCTTCGCGTAAAGTGCTTTCTCCGCTCGGACCAGCTTGACGAGAGCAGGGTGGCCAACTTTCCCGACGCATCGAAGGTGCTCAGCGCCAGAGTTGAGTTGAGCTGGTCTCGCCCTGATCTATATGGTCTTCTTTGGCAGTACTTGGCCAACGCACCCCAACCGGGAGCCGAGGTATTCCGCAAGGAGGCAGAGGAAAGGCGTGGCGTCAAGTGGTCGGTGGAGGAGTTGTGTTGCGTTGATCGCTATTTGACCAGGGTCGTCGCGCGCTCGATGAGCGGGAAAGGGCGTGGCTCGCCGGATGTCCCGGGCGGCCACGCCCTTTGGATGTCAGGGCAGCCGATGACGGCTGGCCCTGCCGTCGGCCTCCTGGGCCTCCGCCCAAAGCAGCGCCAGGCGGACGGCCAGCTCGTAGATGGCGCGGCGGGAGGTAAAGGCCAGCACCACCTCCCGCGGGCCGTCCACCAGGCGCAGCCGAGCCAGAGGGCCGGCCCGGCGGGTGCAGCGCCACTCGACGGTGATGGGCGTATTCCCTCGCAGCCACAGCCGCATGGCGCTCACCTCCCAGCCGCCTGAGGCGCCTGCCATTCGGCGGCGATGACCGCCTCGACCAGCTCATGATCGACCACGCGCTCCTGCCGAGCGGCCGCCGCCATGAGGCACAGGTGGGCGAGCTGGTTGATGGGCCGCGGTAGCCCGTTGCAAGCCCGGTGGATGTGGTCGAGGGCCTTGGCGGTGAACAGCTCCTGATTGGCCCCGGCCAGCTTCAGGTGATGGCGGATGTAGGCGGCCGTCTCCTGGGGCGAAAAGCCGCTGAGGTGGTAGCGGAGATCGATGCGCTGGGAAAGCGCCTCGGCGGAGCGAAGGGCCAGCCGCTCCGCAAGCGCCCGGGTGCCGCAGAGCACCAGGGCGAAGGGCGCAAAGGCGTCGCAGTCGTAATTGAGCAGGCTCCGGACCTCCTCCAGCATGGCCGGGCTCAAGAACTGCGCCTCGTCCACCAGCAGGACCGGCGTGCGATGCTGCGTACGCCAGCGCTCGGCCAGGGCCTCCCGGGCGACCTTCTTGAGCTTGGGCAAAGCGTGCGGCGCATCGAGCCGCAGGGCGTCGAGCAGGCTCTGGAAGAAGCTACGGGGGGTGAAGGCGACGTCGGCCAGGTAGACCACCTCGTAGCGGGTGGCGTCGAGCTCGGCCTTGAGCCGCCGAAGCGCGGTGGACTTCCCGGCGCCCACCTCCCCCGTCAGCACCATCACGCGCCGACGCTCGGCGACGTAGTGGAGCCTCGCCAAGGCCTCCCGGTGGGCCTGGGAGACAAACAGATGCTCGACGGGGATCTCCCGGGCAAAGGGCGTGGCCGTCAGGCCGAAGTGGGTTTCAAACATCGGGCATCGCCTCCGGATCCTCAAGCAGACTCAGGCGCAGGGGGGACATGGCCCGGGCCTGGCGCTGTCGCCGGCGCTGGACCAAAAGCTCCAGGTAGGGGATCGCGGGCTCGACCGGGCGGCTCGGCTCCGGGTGGTGGACCCGGTCGAGGCCGCGGTAGACGGGATGGGCGAGATCGAGGGCGACGGCGTCGCCCACGTGGCGGCCCTCGATGAACAGGCTGAGACGCTCCAGGTGCAGGGGATGGAAGCGCACCTCGACCTTGCGGCCTTCCAGCCCGGGCGGCGCTTCGTAGCGGTTGCCGTCGAAACGAAGACACCCGGTCTTGTCCACCCGGCGCACCCGCCGCCACAAAAAGACGTGGGCGAGCTTTTCGGCCGAGACGGTCCGGCGCGCCTGCAGGCGAGCAAATCGAACGGCCGGCGCCTCGCCCGTCTCGCTGTGGACCTGCACGTGGTAGGCCTCCTCGATCCAGGCCGCAAGCCTTTCGTTGAGCGCCGCCAGGTGCTGGACAGGGTGATGGGTCAGCTCCCGCAGGAACTGATCCTGCAAGGTTTCAAAGAAGCGCTCGATCTTGCCGCGGCCCTCGGGATGGCCAGGGGTGCCGGAGATGTGGCGGATGCCGAGCTCGGCACAGGCCCGGGTGAACACCTCGGCCTGGAAGATGAGGCCCCGGTCGACGTAGACCCGCCAGGGAAGGCCCCGGCGCAACAGCGCCTGCTGAAAGCACAGCTCCAACGCATAGAGGTCCTCGGCCCAGAAAAACTCCGCATGGGCCACCAACCGGGAGTGGTCGTCGAGGAAGGCCAGAAGATAGGTGCGCCGCATGCGGCCCGGCTGGAAGGGGTCCGGCAGCGCCGGACCCGGCGTGGCATCGCCCTGCCACAGGTCGTTGGGGGCCTTGGCCTCGAAGCGGCGCAGGCCTGGCTTGGGGGGAAGGACCCGCTGGCTCAGGCCTTCCCGGTGCAGGTGGCGCCAGAGGGTGTTGGGCTTGAGGGTCTGCGGAGCTACCAGGCCCGCCGCCTCCAACAGCCGCACCACCTGGGGCAGGCTGCGGGTCGGGTCCTGACGCTTGAGGGCCTTGGCCTGCTCCAGAAGCTCGGGGGTGACGACCCGCACCGATCCCCGGTCCCGCCGCAGGGCCAGCCGCAACGCTTCGAAGCCACCGAGTCGGTAGCGGCGGACCCACCGGCGCAAGGTTGGGGCGCTCACGTGCAGGCGTCTTCCGTCCGGGAGCAGGTGGGGGCGGCCCACCACCTCGGCTCGCCAGCGCCGCTTCTCCTCCGCATCGGCCAGGGGATCCAACAGCGGGGCGATCAGCGAATAGCGAAACAACGCCAGCGTGTCGTCGGGCCAGGAAGCCATGGAAGCACCCTCCCTGCCGTAGGGTTTGCTTCCAGTCTCCGGCAACCGGGCGCTCTCCGAGAAGGCGCCAGGGTTTGGGGGGTCCGGCAGCCCCGCGGAAGGCGAACGGATGATCGATTTGAGCGGGGCGCAGATGCCTCCTCTCCCGGCCCCTGACGCTTTCAAAGCCAGGCCGGGTCGCCCTGGAGCAGGAGGTTGACGATGTCCAGAAGGCCGGTTGCTGTCGGCCCAGGATGCGCCTGCCTCACTCCCTGGCGCAGCGTCTCGGCGAAGTCCAGGCACGCCCCCAACGGGTCATCCTCCGGCGGCTGCAGGACCGGCGGGCCGGTCGGAAGGCCCCCGCCGAGCTCCCCCCACCACTCCTGCAGCCGGGCCAAGACCCCCGGCGCCTCGGCCCACGCCCTTCGCACCAGCCGGCGCACGGTGGCCACCGAACGCCCTATTGACTCGGCCAACGCCCGCCACGACATCCCCGCCGGCGCCCCTCGTACAGGCGCTGGCGGACGGCGCTGACCAGGCTCTGGTAGGGGCGCAGGAAGCTGGGCAAAAACGAGACCGTCCGGCCGCAGCGCGAGCAGCGCCGGCGGCGCACCGGAATCCGCTGATAGCCACCCGGCCCCGTCTCGTCGGCGCCGCGCTCGTAGCACCCGTGTCCCCACAGCCGACCGCCGCAGGCCGGGCAGAGCCGGGGAAGCCGCAACCGGCCTGACTTTTCGGCGGCCAGGTAGGAGCGAACGTCTGGGCCGGCGAAGATCGGGATCACCAAACCGGCTCCCTCCCCTCAGGGGAGGCTCCCGATCCGGGAGAGCAGCCGGGGGCGGTGTTGGGGGAGCATCCCGGGCGTGGCGACCGCGGTGGGGATGCTCCCGCTGTTTTCCCTCCCTCACCGCCCCGCTTTCGCTGCCGGGACCGGGCGGCATCGGCGCACGGGCCTCCCCATGCCCCCACGATTCGGCTCCCCGGCCGCTCTGCCTTCCAAAAAGCCCCAGCCCCCCGGCTAGCCGGGGGGCTGGGAGGGTCCTCCGGGAGACCCGACGCTCAAGCTACGCGCGAGATCCACCCTCTGAAGTGCTCAAAGAGCGGGAGGCGCGACAGGACTGCCTTCGGGACTGGGCCATGGCCGCCGACGTGGCCTCGGCGTGGGCGATCAACGACGCCATCCTGACCACGGCCCGCAAGAACAAGACCTTCCAGGGCGGCAGCGTGCACGGCTGGCATGTGGTGGCGCTGGATGGGACCGAGGTGCTGCGCACCCAGGCCCGCTGCTGTGCGGCTTGCCAGGTCTACCGGCATCGGGACGGGCGGGTGGAGTACGTGCACCGGGTCGTGGCGGCCCAGACGGTGCGCTGGCCGTCCGGGGAGGAGGGGGGCTACCCGAGTCGGCGCAAGGCCCGGGGAGTACCGGCCGTGGTGTGGGGCATCGAACCCCAGCGGCCCCAGGAAGGGGAGGTCGATGCAGGGCTACGGCTGCTGCGGCGCCTGCAGGGAAAAGCACGGGCATTTCTGCGACGTGGTCACGGTGGATGCCCTGTATGCGCAGGCTCCCTTCCTCGAGGCGGTGCGCGCCCTGGGACTTCACGTCGTGGTGTGCCTGAAGGACGAGCGCTACGCGGTCGTCCAGGACGCAGAGGGGCTACGGCGGGGCCGCCGCTACGACGAGGCCTTTGTGTCCCGCATCGGCTCCTTTCAGGTGGAGGTGCGGGCGTGGGACAGCCCGGAGCTGACCAGCTGGGAGGGACTCAAGCGGCCCATCCGGGTCGTGTATGCCGAAGAGGAGCTGAGCTGGACGGAGCACCAGGGGACTGCCGTCTGGCACTGCAAAGCGCTTCGCATCCTGGAGGTGGCCACCACGCTGAGCCCGGCCGAGGCCAGCGGCCGGGTGGTGTGGGAGATCGCCCGGGCCCGATGGGGGGTTGACAACGAGGGATTTCGGCAGCTCAAGCACGAATGGCACCTGGACCACCGCTTCCTCCACCACCCGACCGGCATGCAGGTGCTGTGGGCGTTGTTGGCGGCGGGCTACAACCTCTTTCAGCTGTTTTTGGCCCGCCGCATCCGCCGCCGCGGTCCCTGGGAGCAGACCGACCGGGGCGTGGCCGAGCGGCTGCGGGCGGAGCTTCTGGTCGGGGAGGCACCCCCGGACTCGTACCTCTTCAACACGAGCTGACGCGAGGGCCGGCGGGTCGAGGAACCCGACCAGCCAAGCCGACCCTTTCCCAACCAGCCGGATCATCGGACGGGGGCAGCGTACCCGGCTTTTTTCGCCCCTCCTGGCACCTCGAAACGGAGGGCTAGCAATATCTTACTGGTAAACACTGGCGCGAGCTCTGGTGGGTGATCGCGCGGTCTTGACATTTTCGGTGCTGGGTGGTACAAGTTGGGGTGGTGGGGAAACTTGCTGCAAAAACTTGCAACGACCCCCCTTGAGCCACCGAGCCCTGAGCGCGTCGCGCGGGCATTGCGGGTCGGTGAAATGTACTACAGTGAGGGCAGGAGCCAGCAAGCGATAGCCCGATCCCTCGGGTGCTCCGTCTCCACCGTCTCGCGGCTTCTGAGGGATGCGCTCGAATACGGCATCGTCACCATAGCCGTGCGCAATCCTTTCGCCGTCGCGGACCGCCTGGCCAAGGAGCTTGAGAGCCGGTTCGGTGTGACGCGAGCGGTGGTGGTGGGGGTCCAAACCAAAGACGAGAGTGCCCTTGCTATCGCTATAGGGCGAGCCGCAGCCAGCCTTGCTGTTGAAATCCTACGGGAAGGGGCACGCGTTGGCCTATCATGGGGCAGGACGATGCTAGCACTTGTCGACTTTGCCTCGAGCAGCGCCCCCCAGCGCGCGATTACGGTTGTTCCACTGCTCGGAGGCATCGCCCAGGTAAAGCCGGAGCTCCAGGTTGACGAATTGAGCGTGCGCCTGGCCCGAGCGTTTGGCGGCGAAGTGGTCCTGTTTCACGCGCCTGCGGTGCTCAACCGCCTGGAAGCGAAAAGAGAGCTTTTGCAAGAGCCTTCGATCCAGCATGCTATCCGCCTTTGGCGAGAGCTCGATGTGGCGTTTTTCGGGATTGGGGCGGAGATCCCGCATTCTCCCATGCTGTCGACGGGCCTGTACGATGACGAAGAAGTGGGAGAGCTCATCCGCCTGGGTGCCGTGGGCGACATTGCCGGTAACTTCTTCGATGAGCGAGGGGTCCCGCTCGACTGCGCCGCGAATCGCAAGCTGCTGGCCATCGACTTTGCAACCCTGAAGCGGATTCCGGTTCGCATCGCTGCGGCAGGAGGCCCGGCCAAGGTCCGAGCCATCTGCGGCGCGGTCCGGGGTGGGATGGTGACCCACCTAGTAACCGACGAGTCCACAGCCGAAGCACTATTGCAGACGAAGGGCTGATGGGCGCATGAAGGCAGCGGTGTATGGCGGGCCTGGCAAGCTTGATCTGATGGATGTTCCGCGGCCACAGGTGGCTGCCCACGAAATCCTCGTGCGCGTTCGCGTGGCCCTCATATGCGGAACCGACGTCAAAACCTTTCTGCGCGGCCACCATTCGTTCAAGCCCGGGGACATCCTGGGGCACGAATTCACGGGAGTCGTAGAGGAGGTGGGCCGCGACGTGACCGTCTGCAAGCCCGGCGACCGAGTTACCGTCGCTCCGTACGTGAACTGCGGCTATTGCTTTTACTGCCGCCAGGGGCTCGCGGACCTATGCGTCGACAAGAGCTATGTATCGAATGGGGCATTCGCCGAATATGTCAAGCTGACCGAATTCCATGCACGAAAAGGCCTGTACGTGCTGCCACCGGCCACCTCTCTCGTGCGCGGTGCCTTCACAGAACCGCTCGCCTGCGTCCTTAACGGGGTAGGCGACACCGGAATCGAGCCCGCAGACGTGGTCCTGATCATGGGAGCAGGGCCGATGGGGCTTTTGCACTTGCTCGTGGCGCGCTTGCGGGGTGCCACGAGGCTGGTCGTCAGCGAACCCCAGGCCCACCGCCGTGCCATGGCCTCCTCGTTCGGCGCCCATGCGATTCACCCCGAGGAGGTCTACGAAGTCATCATGGCATACACGGAAGGCCGCGGGGCGGACCGGGTCATCGTCGCCAACGCGGTGCCTGAACTGGTAGCGGCAGCTATGCAGCTTGTCAGACCCGGGGGTCGCGTGACGCTGTTCGGCGGATTTGCCCCGGGAACGACCGTCAGCATCGACCCCAACCGGATCCACTATGGCCGTGTGGTCCTCGTGGGAGAGTCGGGATTTGCCCCGATCCATTTCCACCGAGCCGCCGACCTTCTGGCCACGGGGCACGATGCGCTTCCGGTAGAGCGCCTGGTGACGCACCGCTTCACCTTGGACGACATCGGGCAGGCGTTTGAGGTGGCGGCTTCGCAGCAGGCAGTCAAAGTCGAAATCGACGTCGAAGGAGGAGAATAACCATCGCAGCCGTTCTCCGAGGCCTGGGGCTGACGAAGCACTACCCTGGACACACCGCTCTTCGAAGCGTGGACTTCGAGCTTCAGCCGGGCGAGATCCACGCCATCGTAGGGGAAAACGGAGCGGGCAAGTCCACGCTGGTCAAGATCTTGTCCGGCGCGATCCAGCCCAGCGCGGGCACGCTCGAACTGTATGGCCAACCAGTTCGTCTCGTCACGCCATGGCACGCGCTCCGTCTCGGCATTGCGTCGGTGTACCAGGAGCGCGACCTAGTTCCGCAACTGACAGCCGCCGAGAACATCCTGCTGGGGATTGAGCCGCGGCGGCTGGGTTTAATCCAGGGACGCCTTCTCCTGGAGCAGGTTAACGCTCTGCTACAGGAGGTTGGGGTGGACATCTCCCTCAACGTCCCCGTTTGGCAGCTTGGCGCCTCCGAGCAGCAACTGGTAGAGATTGTGAAAGCGTTTGCGCACCAGCCGCGAATTCTTCTCCTTGACGAGCCGACCGCGAGCCTGTCCCGACAGGAGACCGACAGGCTCTTCCTCCTGCTGCGGCAGTGGAAGAGCCGCTCGTCGATCGTGTTCATCTCCCACCGGCTGGAGGAAGTCCTGGAGGTGGCCGACCGCATCACCGTGCTGAGGGATGGCCAGAAGGTGGCAACTGTTCCTCGCGACCAAGCGTCCGTTGACCACCTCGTTTCCCTGATGATAGCCAGACAGATCGAGAATCGGTTTCCGAAGATTCCCATCGCAGCTGGCCGACCAGTGCTGGAGGTCAGGCACCTGACCACGACAAAGCTTCGGGATGTCAGCCTCACGGTCCGTCAAGGCGAGATCGTCGGCATCGCAGGCCTGGTAGGGTCCGGCCGCTCCAGCCTGCTCGAGACCATCTTCGGCATCTACACGACTGGGCGAAGCGCGGTCCTCCTCGCGGGCCGCCCCATCGGACATCTGCCGCCCCACGAGCGAATCCGGCTAGGCCTGTACCTCGTCCCGGAGAATCGTCGCTTGAAGGGTCTCGTCACGAGTGCCTCGGTGAAGGAAAACCTCAGCATGGTCCATCTCCGCGAGACCTGCCGCTTCGGGTTCGTCAATTTCCGCAGGGAGCACGCCATGGCGCGCGAACTCGTCGACCGCTTCGATGTCCGCATTCGCAGCCTGAACCAGCCTGTCGCAACCCTGAGCGGCGGGAACCAGCAGAAGGTGTCCATTGCGCGGTGGTTTGCCCGAAGCGGGTCGGTGCTTCTCCTGGACGAACCGACTCAAGGAGTGGATGTGGGAGCCAAAGAGGAAATCTACCGCCTCATGGTCGACTTGGCTCGGCAAGGTCTTGGCATCCTGCTCGTATCCTCCGAGCTACCCGAACTCCTCGGGATGAGCGACCGCATCTACGTCATGCGGGACGGACGTATCACCGCGGAATTTGAGCGACGGCACTTTTCGCAGGAAGCCATCCTGAAGAGCGCCTTGGGGGGACGCTAGGGTTGGGTGACGTCGGTCTAAAGCAACACACGCCCACTGCTGTGCACGGCGCCTTTATCGACCTACATGCCCTACTGCGCCGTTACGGCGTGCTGTTCGCGCTCATGGGCCTCGCGATCCTGTTCGGGGTTCTCCGAAGGGAGTTTCTTGACCCTCGCAACCTCGTGAACCTGCTGCGGCAGGTGTCTATGCTCACCATCGCCGCAACAGGCCTGACGTTTGCCATGATTGTGGGCGAGTTCGACCTCTCTTTCGGCGAGGTTTGCGGCCTTGCCGGAGTCGCCGTGACATCACTTCTGCTGGCCGGATATGGCTTTTCGACCGCGTTGGCCTGCGGTCTGCTTCTGGGCGCGGGGTTTGGACTGCTGAACGGGGTCATGACTGTCAAGGTGGGGATTCCGTCTTTCATCACCACTCTCGGCAGCATGTCCCTGGCCATCGGCTTCAACTTCTTTCTCACTCGAGGGCAGCCGGTTTACGGCAGCTTCCCGCCGGAGTTCAGCGCGCTGGGACGGGGCTTCGTGGGGGCAATCCCGATCCCTGTCCTGGTCGCTGCGGGGGTGGTGGTTGTCAGCTTCGTCGTGGCGGAGCGGATGGCCATCGGGCGCTACATGTACGCGACCGGAGGCAACATTGTAGCGGCCATGCACTCCGGCATCCGAGTCGCTCGCTATCGAATCCTGGGCTTGGTTTTGTCGGGAACTTACGCCGCGCTCGCCGGCGTCATCCTGTCCTCACGGCTGGGATCCGGCCAGCCGACGGCCGGAAGCGGGTTTCTGCTGGATGGGTTTGCAGCTGCGTTCCTGGGTACCACGGTGATGAAAGACGGGCTGCCAAACGTCATCGGCACTCTGGTCGGCGTGGCCGTGCTTGGCGTTCTCAGCAACGGCATGACGTTACTCGGGCTCCCCTACTACGCGGAGAACATCGTCAAGGGTGCCGTGCTTCTGGGGGCCGTGACAGTTTCACGGGTGGCGGCGCGGGCGGGGAGGTGATGCACAGCGACCGATCTCGTGGCCGAACGGCTCACATGGCGGGAGTGCTGAGGAAAGGGTCTGAAGAGGGGGCTCCGTATCATCATGAGACAAGGGCGAGCGATCTGGGCGATGCTTCTGCTGGCAGCAATCCTGGCTCTGGCCTTCCCTGGCTTCGTCGCGATCGCCGCCGGGGTGGAAGTCGGCCTGGCGGTTGCCAATCTCGGTGCGACGTCGCAGGCTCGCGTGGCCGTCGAGTTCGAGAAGGTCGCCTCATCCAAGGGGTGGACCGTGATCACGACGAATGCAGCCGGATCGTGGAGCACTTTCACCAGCCAGATGGAGAACCTCGTCTCCCGGCGCGTGCGGGCGATCGTGGTGGCGATGGCCGACCTGCCCAGCATCCAGCCAGCCATCGACTCGGCTCTCAGGGCCAACATCCCCGTGGTGGCCATCGACTCGGGGTACGTCCCAGGCATCGTCGTAAACATCACGATGAACAACTTCGTCGCCGGTGCAAAAGTCGCGCAATACCTGGTCGATCGCTTGGGTGGGGAGGGGAATGTCATCCTTTTCAAGTTCCAGCAGCACTTCGGCACCCGCCAGCGCGGTAAGATCATGGATACCGTGCTCACCGAGTACCCGCGAATCAAGGTACTCGCGCAGCACGAGCTTCCACCGGCGGGCTTCGTTCAGGATGCTCAGGCGGCCATGGAGAATTTCCTGGCGAGGTACGGAGACCGCATCGATGCCGTCTTTGCACCATGGGACGACCCTGCGGCAGCCATCGCGCAGGCTATCATGGCAGCCGGATACAAGCGGGATCACATGTTCGTGGTGGGAATCGACGGGACCCGGCAGGCTTACGACATGATACGCGCGGGCACGCCCTTCGTCGCCACCATTGCTCAACCCCTCGAAGCGTACGCGGACGAAGCTGTTCGCATCGTGGAGGAACTGGTCGTGCACGGAAAGACCAAAGAACAGGTAACGGGTGGAGTGCCCACCATCTACCTGGATGCGCCCCTGATCACTCCGGCCAACGTACCCCGCTGATCTAGGTCTCGGCAAGGAGCGCTGGGAGGTCGGCCACCACACAAGGCTCCGGCCCCCAGCGCCCTCAGGAAGGGGCAGACGAGGCCATGCCAGGTCTTGAACCGATCACCGGACCCGACGGTCGAACCCTCATCATCGCTATCGACCATGGAGGTACCTTCGGTCCTATGGAGGGCCTCGAGGACCCGCTGTCAGTGGCCAAAGCCGCCCTCGAAAGCGGCGCCGACGCTCTCATCGTGACACTGGGCTTTGCGAAACGATACCACAGTGCCCTGGCCGGCGCGCCACTCATCGTCCGCGTCGATGGAGGCACCTCCTCCATCGGGCCGGACTGGCGCCGCATGCGCCGGCTGTTCTCTGTAGAGCAGGCGCTCGAAGTAGGGGCCAGGGCCGTCATCGCCATGGGCTTCGTGGGATACGAGGGGGAGGCCGAGTCACTCGGACAACTGGCTGAGGTCTGCGCGGAGTGCATGAAGCTACGCGTGCCCCTGGTTGCCGAGATGCTGCCGGCTGGAAAAGAGGGGGAGACGGATCCCGATAGGCTTGCGCTCGCTGCCCGCATCGGTGCCGAAATCGGAGCCGACCTTGTTAAGACGGGCTATACGGGGTCTCCGGACACCTTCGAAAAGACCGTGCGGGGCTGCTTCGTGCCGGTTGTGGTCCGGGGCGGCCCCAGGATGGCAGACGAGGAGCAGGTCATAGAGACAGCGCGCGGCGCCGTGGCAGCGGGCGCCATCGGGGTTGCGTTTGGCCGCAACGTCTGGCAGAGCTCCGACATGCGCGCCATGATTCGACGGGTGGCGCAGGTCGTCCACTCCCGCCCATGAGGAGGCGCTGCGGTGGGTGATTTCCTGCTGGGCATTGACCTCGGAACCAGCAGCGTGAAGGTCGGCCTGGTCACGGAAGACGGCCGGATCGTGGCCTTCGCCGCGCGCACGTACGAGACCTCTCATCCGTATCCGGGGTGGTCGGAGCAGCAGCCGGAGGAGTGGTGGGCGGCCACCGCCAGCGCCGCTGCATCGGTCATGGAGGCCCTCCCAGCGGACGGACACGTGGTCGGCGTCGGTCTAAGCGGCCAGTCACCGGGTCACGTCGTGGTGGCAGAAGACGGCACGCCTCTGGGCCCGGCCATTATCTGGTCCGATCGGCGAGCAGGTGACGAAGCCAGGCTCATATCGAGCCTGGTGAGCCCCGAGGAAATGCGGCGGTACACGGGGTTCGGTTTCCCTCTCGATGCCTCCAACCCGTTGGCCCGGCTACTTTGGCTGGTGCGTCATCGGGCCAGCTGGATCGCCCGGGCGGCGGCCGTCCTTCAGCCGAAGGATTACATCGCCCTGCGGCTCACAGACAGGATGGCCACGGATCAGTTCAGCGCGTTTTCGGTGGCGCACGTGATCGAGCGCCGTTACCATCCGGACCTCTTTGACCGCCTTGGCCTCCCCATGGGCCTGCTGCCCCCGCTCCTTTCCCCGGAAGAGACTGTGGGGCAGGTGACCTCGGCGGCTTCCGCCGAGACGCGTATTCCGGAGGGCACCCCGGTTAAAATCGGAACCATTGACGCTTGGTGCAGCATGTTCGGTGCTGGCGCCTTGATGCCTGGAGTCGCCGTTGATATTGCGGGCACGTCGGAGGTCATCGCACTGGTAACTGATCGAGCGCCCTACCCCGGCGACGGCGGGCTCATGCCTCTGTGGCCGGGCCTGTTCTTCGCGGGCGGCCCGACTCAGGTGGGAGCGTCCGCACTGGATTGGGTCTGGGGAGCCCTTCTCACGGAGCGGCGGTTGTTCGATCCCGTGGTTCTCGAGCGGACGGCCCAGGGTTCGGAGCCTGGGGCCGGGGGACTGGTTTTTCTACCGTATCTGAGGGGCGAACGTGCCCCGATATGGAATACGCACGCGCGCGGCGTGCTGTTCAATCTGACTGAACGGCACCGGGCCGCTCCCCTGGTTCGGGCCGTCTACGAAGGGGTGGCTTATAGCGTCCGGCATGTGCTGGAAGTCGCTTCGGAGGCCACAGGTCAGGCAGTGTGTGAAGTCCGCGTAACGGGCGGCGGTTCTCGAAGTGCCTTCTGGAATCAAGTCAAGGCAGACGTTCTGGGAGTACCGGTCATTCAGCTGGAATCGCACGAGGGTGCCACTCTGGGCGCGGCCATCCTTGCGGCTTGTCCGGATGGGCGTCCGCAGATGCTGTCCCGCTTGGTACAGCGCATGGTGCGGCCCGCGCGCAGCTACCTGCCGGATATCCGGCACAAAGCCCGTTACGACCGGCTTTTCGAAACCTACAAAGCGCTGTATGCGGCGGTGAAGGACTTATACGAGCCCATCTGAGTGTCGCTTGACAGGCAGAACCGCTTTACCAAAGGGAGTGAAGGGTGCACTCGGGAACGGAACGGGAAAGGAAGGGCGAGATGCGTGGACCAACACGGTCCAGGTACAGCGAAACAGCAGCAGGGCACAACCGGATGATCCTGCGCGATCCATGAGCGCCGGGCTACCGTCCGCCTCATTCCACGGACAGGACACGCGGGTTTCGCCGTACCCGCTCTTCGGAAACAAGTCCCTCAGGACCTTGACTGGAGGATGTCCCGTAGTCCGTGCTGGTATGCTTGAGCTGTCGAAACGGCGGCGCCTCGGAGGAGCCTTCAGAAGGTGAGCGCCACGGTGTAGCATAAGGTTTTCGCCCACGAGACGGGCGGGGGCGGTGCGAGCGCAGGGGGAGGGTGAGCCGGGCTTTTTCGTGGGCCTGTAGCCCGTGTCTCTGTTTGGCCGGTCCCCTCCTGCGAGCACCCGTGGGGGTCTCGGCTGCGTCGACCGGGCCCCCGGCCGGTGGATGCACGCTTACGTGGCCTTGCCGGACGCCCTGCGCGCGGAGCTGAGTACGTGAGTCGTGTTGAGGTGGAGGTCAGTTGCGTATTGCAACCTAGGTCTCAACGGCGCCGGCAAGACCACACTGTTGCGCACCATCAGCGGCCTCATCGAGGGCCAGCCCGAGAAGGGCGAGGTGCGCTTCGACGGCCGTGCCATCACCCGCTGGCAACCCGAGGACGTCGCGGCGCTCGGCATCGCTCACGTCCCCGAAGGCCGGGGGATCTTCGCGGAGCTCACCGTCGAGGAGAACCTGGAGGTGGCCGAGCGGGGGCGACGGGATGCCGATGGCTGCGCTTGGGTACTGAGCCTCTTCCCGGTGCTGGCTGCGAGGCGGCGCCAGAGGGCCGGCACGCTGTCGGGGGGCGAGCAGCAGATGCTGGCCGTCGCCCGCGCCCTCCTGTCACGGCCCAAGCTGCTGATGCTCGACGAGCCATCGACGGGCCTGGCCCCTGCGGTGACCCGGGAGATCTTCAGGGTGCTGGACGAGGTGCGCCGTAACGGCACCGCGGTGCTCCTGGTCGAGCAAAACGCGCGCATGGCGCTGCAGGTCGCCGACTACGGCTACGTCCTCGAAAACGGCCGCATCGTGCTGGAGGGCACCGCTCGAGAGTTGCAGGACAACCCCCACGTCCAGGAGCTCTACCTGGGCGTCTCGATGGAGGCGACCCCCAAGGGCTGGCGCCGCTACCGCAAGCGGCGCCGGTGGAACTGACGGCCCGCCCCGGCTGGCGTTGTACAGTAAGTGGCCACAACCCGCCCCCACCCGCACGGTGCGAAGCGGGTTTGCGGGCCATTCCCCGTAGAAAAACGCGGATGCGCGTAGACACAACCACAAAAGATGTAGCTATTGACACAGCGTGGTAAACGAGTTACGATGTAGGCACGATGTACGTGCGCACCGTCACTTCCAAGGGCATCCAATACGCCCAGCTTGCCCATAACGTCCGGGACCCCAAGACTGGACAGCCCCGGGCCCAGGTGCTGTACACCTTCGGCCGGGTCGACCAGCTCGACCTGGACGCGCTGCGCCGCCTGGTGCGCAGCATCGCCCGGTTCCTGCCCCCCGACGAGCAGGCCCAACTGCAGAAGGATCTCGGCATGGAGTGGCCCTTTCGGTACCTGGGCTCCCTGAAGCTGGGCGGGACGTGGCTTTTGGACGGGCTGTGGCGGCGGCTGGGCATCCAGAAGACCTTGCAGCGCCTGCTCAAGCGCTGCCACTACCAGACCCCCATCGAGCGGCTCCTCTTCGCCATGGTGGCCAACCGGGCCCTGGCGCCGTCCAGCAAGCTCGGCCATCGAGAAGTGGGTGGCGCAGGACGTCTACATCGACCAGCTGCCCGCGGTGGAAGTCCACCAGCTCTACCGGGCCATGGACTTTCTGCTGGAGGCTGCCGAGGCGATCCAGCGCGAGGTCTTCTGGACGCTGGCCAACCTCTTCAACCTCGAAGTGGACGTCATCTTCTTCGATACGACGACGGCGTACTTCGAAATCGAGGGCGAGGACGCCGACGGGTTGCGCCGCTGGGGGCACAGCGCCGATGATCATCCGAAGATGGCCCAGGTGGTCATCGGCTTGCCGTGACCCGGGACGGCATCCCGGTCCGCTGCCGGGTCTGGCCCGGCAACACCGGCGACCAGAACGTCGTGGCCGAGGTCAAACGGGATCTCAACGGCTGGAAGCTCAACCGGGTGGTCGTGGCGTTGGACACGGGCTTCAACTCCGAGGCGAACCGCCGCATCCTGCAGGGCGCCGGCGATCACTACATCATCGGGGAGAAGTTGCGGGTGGGCCCCCAGGGGTGCCCGCGGAGGCGCTGCGCCGGGCGGCAAGTACCGCAGGCTTCCCGACGGGCTGGAGATCAAGGAGGTCGTGGTCGGAGGGGATAGCGCCGCCCGCCGGCGCTTCGTCATCGTCCGCAACCCCGAGGAGGCCGAGCGGGACCGCCAGAAGCGGGAGTCCATCCTGGCCGAGCTTCGCCAGCGGCTCGAAGCGCTCAAACAGAAGCAGGGCGAGGCGCATACCAAGGCAGCCTGCGAGCTGCGGGCCCACGAGACCTTCGGCCGCTACCTGCGCCAGACGTGGGCGCGCGACTGGTCATCGACGCGGCCAAGGTTCGCCGAGAAGCCGCCCTCGACGGGAAGTTCGTGATCAGCAGCTCCGACGACTTTTGCCCGCCGAAGACCTGGTCTACGGCTACAAGCAACTCTGGCAGGTGGAACGGGTGCACCGGCACCTGAAGCACACGGTCGACGTCCGGCCGATGTACCACCGGCTCGACGACCGCATCCGGTCCCACGTGCTGCTGTGCTGGCTGGCCCTCCTCATGATCCGGGTGGCCGAGAACGAGACGGGCCAGACCTGGCGACAGATGCGGGATCTGGTCGCCCCCATCGACGTGGGCCGCCACGCCACCGCCCACGGCGAGGTCTGGCAGGTCCGCCCCCTCACCGAAGAGCAGAAGGCGCTGTTTCAGGCCCTGAAGGTCGACCGACCGCCCCACTACCTGAAGATTGTGACGCCCACCCGAAAAACGGCGTAGATACAACCGCTTTGTCCACCTCAGCCCTTATAGATCCCGTCATGTCGCTCTTTGTCACCTTGAATTGTCGCTACGAGCTGTTCAACGCCAGCCCGGCGCCGGGCGCCGAAGGGGCGTGCCCGCGCTCGACGAACCTGGCCACGCAGGAGAGGGGGCATGGACTCGATGCCAGCATCACGTCGCGTGCCCCAGGTCGCGACCTTCTCCATCGTGGCGTTGGATGCGCCGACGCGCAGCCTGGGGGTGGCGGTGCAGTCCAAGTTCCTCGCGGTGGGAGCGGTGGTGCCGTGGGCCCGCGCAGGCGTGGGGGCCATCGCGACCCAGGCGCTGGCCAACACCGCCTACGGGCCCCGAGGGCTCGAGCTGCTGGCCGAGGGCTTGGAGCCCGAGGAGGTGGCGCGGCGGCTGGTGGCCGACGACGAGGGGCGGGAGGATCGCCAGTTCGGCATCGTCGACGCCCGCGGTCGCAGCGCGGCCTTCACCGGGAGCCGGTGCTTCGAGTGGGCGGGGCACGTGACGGGGCCCGGCTTCGCCGCACAGGGCAACATCCTGGCAGGGCCGGCCGTCGTCGAGGCCATGGCCGACGCCTACTTGCGTACGACGGGGGACCTGGCCGCGCGCCTCGTTGCCGCACTCCACGCCGGTCAGAGGGCAGGCGGTGACCGCCGCGGCCGGCAGTCGGCCGCCATCCTCATCGTCCGGGAGCGGGGCGGCTACGGGGGCTTCAACGACCGCTACATGGATCTGCGGGTCGACGACCACCCCGACCCCATCGGCGAGTTGGAGCGGCTGGTGGGGCTTTATCGCCTCTACTTCGAAAAGGCGCCCGAGCCTGAGTTGGTGCCATTGGAAGGGCCGGTGCTGGCCGAGGTGCAGCAGGCGCTGGCGGCACTGGGGTACCTCTCCCACGCCACGGGCCGCCTCGATGAGGCGACCCGCGAGGCCCTGGCGGCCTGGCACGGCATGGAGAACTTCGAGGAGCGCCAGCACCCGGGCGACGTCGTCGAGCGGGTGGTGTTGGAGTATCTGCGCCGGCAAGCAGAGTCGACCAGGGGGAAAGACCACGCCGGCTAGGAGCGACGTCCAGTCCCTGAGCTGGGTAAAGGCGGGTCGGCGCAGGATGAGTCCGTGCCCCGTGCGCTGATGCACGCGTTGTCTGGGGGTTGGATACTCGGGACCGGTACCCCGACCACGCGCTGGCGCTCCACTGCGAGAGCATCAAACGCGGTGGAGTGAAACCCATTCGCCCTGAGGAGTCTGCTTGGACTGCAAGCGGTCGGGCCAGAGCGCCGACCCTTACCGGTACAGCGCCTCGATCTCCTCCCGGAACCTGGCCATGACGGCCGCCCGTTTCACCTTGAGGGTGGGCGTCACCTCGCCATCCTCGTGGTAGAGGCGCTTGGGCAGGATGGCGAAGCGCTTCACCTGCTCCGGGGTCGAGAGGGTGCGGTTGACCCTGTCCACCTCCTGCTGGATGAGGCGATGGACCTCGGGGCGGGCCGCCAGGTCGCTGTAGGTGGTGAAGGGGATGCGCTGGTCCCGGGCGAAGCGGGTGACGTTCTCCTCGTCGATGACGATGAGGGCCACCAGGTAGCGGCGCCCGTCGCCGATGACCACGGCGTCGTGGATGTAGGGGCTGGCCTTCAGCTTGTTCTCGATCAACTGGGGCGCGACGTTCTTGCCGCCCGCCGTGATGAACAGATCCTTCTTGCGGTCCGTGATGCGAAGGAACCCGTCCTCATCGAACTCGCCCACGTCGCCCGAGTGCAGCCAGCCGTCTCGCAGGGTGGCAGCCGTCGCCTCCGGGTCCTTGAAGTAGCCGACGAAGACGTTGGGGCCCCGCACCAGGATCTCGCCGTCCTCGGCCAGCCTCACCTCGACGCCCGGCAGGGGCCGGCCTACCGTGCCCAGTCGGATCTCGTCGCCCTGGTGGATGGTGGTGGGGCCGCTGCCCTCGGTCTGGCCGTAGACCTCGCGGATGGGGACGCCGATGGCGTGGAAGTACGCCAGTACCTCGGGGGCGATGGGGGCGGCCCCCGAGATGGCCAGCCGTACCCGGTCGAGGCCGAGGCGGCGCTTGAGAGGATGGAGCACCAGGGCATGGCCCACCGCGTAGGCCGCGCTCGCCGCGCCGCGGGCGAGGGACGCCTTCCAGGCGGGCACCGCGTGGACGGCCCGACGGGGCTCGAGCCGGAGGCGGGCGCGGACCCGACCGATGCGGACGGCCAGGCGATAGGCCAGGCGTTTGAAAGGGTCGGCCTCGCGCATGTGCAGCTCCAACTGCGAGTGGATCTTCTCCCAGATGCGGGGCACCGCGAAGAGGATGGTGGGAGAGACCTCGCGCAGATTGGACAGCACGGTGTCGGTGTTCTCCACGAAATGGACGGTGATGCCCCACCGAATGGCGAGGTAGACCGAGACCATCCGCTCGGCGATGTGCGACAGCGGCAGGAAGCTCAGCACCTCGTCGGCCTCGGCCACGGGGTTGGCGCGTGCCAGGGCCTCCGCGGTCCAGAGCAGGTTGCGGTGGGTGAGCATGGCGCCCTTGGGAGGGCCCGTCGTGCCCGACGTGTAGATGATGAGGGCTACGTCGTCGAGCCCGATGCGGCTCGTCCGGCCCTCGACCCACGCGGGCTCGGCCCGCTCGGCCTCCTGCCCCATGCGGAGCAACTCGTCCCAGAAGAGGACCCGGGGATGGCTGAACCGCCGCAGCCCCTTGCGGTCCATGACGACGACCCACTGGAGGTGGGGCAGCCGGTCCCACACCTCCAGCACCTTGTCGAGCTGCTCCTCCCCCTCCACCACGTAGACACGGGCCTCGCTGTGGCCGAGCACGTAGCCCACCTGCTCGGCGCTGGAGGTGGGGTAGACGCCGACGCTGATGCCGCCGCAGGCCAGCACGCCGAGATCGGTGTAGAGCCACTCGGGCCGGTTTTCGCCCACGATACCGACACGGTCTCGCCTCTCCACCCCGAGTCGCCCGAGCCCGCAGGCCACGTGGCGCACGGTCCGGGAGTACTGCGCCCAGCTCGTCTCTTGCCAGATGCCGAGGCGCTTGTGGCGCAGGGCGACACGGCGCCCGAGCCGACCCGCCTGATGGAAGAGGAGGGCAGGCACGCTCGAGAAGGACATCTCGGCTGTGTGGCCGTCGGCGGATGCGTCTCTCGTCGGCGGCGCGCCGGGACCGGTCCGAGCGGCGAGCTCGGCTCGCGAGGATGGGACCCTCCTGGCCGTCGCGGTCCTGCCGTCGGTCTCGAGGGGCATGTGGGTCGCTGCTCCCCCTGCCCCTCATGATACCCGTAAGCGATTACATCATGCAATCGGCACCGAAGGCCGGTTCACTCAGAACATCCCCCTGCGGGCCAGCCACCAGGCCACGCCGCCCATGAGGCCGCCGGTCATCAGCAGGATGATGAGGAAGGCCAGGGGGCTGCCCTGCAGCGGCAGGGCCACGTTCATCCCGTAGAAGCTGGCGATGATGGTGGGCAGTGCCAGCACGATGGTGACCGACGTGAGGAACTTCATCACGATGTTGAGGTTGTTGGAGATGATGGAGGCGAAGGCGTCCATGGTCGTGGTGAGGATGGTCGTGTAGATGTCCGCCATCTCCATGGCCTGGCGGTTTTCCGTGATGACGTCCTCCAGCAGGTCGCGGTCCTCGTCGTACAGCCTCAGGACCGCCGGGGCGACGACGTCCCCGTTGAGGGTGGCCTGCGGGCTGGCTTCCTTGCGCAGGTGGAGGCGCATCAGCTTATCCATCACGATCTGGTTGGCCCGGAGGGCCGTCGTGAAGTAGGTGAGGCTCTTGCTGAGCTCCAGGAGCCGGAAGAGCTCCTCGTTGCGCATCGAGCGGAGGAGCTTGCGCTCGATCTCGTCGGTGAGCCGATCGATCTGGCGGAGGTAGCGCAGGAAGAGCACCGCGGTGTGGTACAGCACCTGCAGCAAGAACATGGTCCGCTTGGCGGTGTGGATCCGGGGCGGCTGCAGCAGGGACTGGAAGACCTCGTTGGGCTCGAGGCAGACGGTCACGAGGTGAGCGGTCGTGACGATGACGGCGACGGGCAGGGTCTCGAAGTGGGTGAAGGCGTCGTGATGCCGGAGCACGGGGCAGCGCAACAGGATGAGCACCCGCTGGCCCTCGACCTCCAGGCGGGGCTGCTCCTCGGCGTCGAGCGCGGCGCGCAGGAAGTCCTCCGGGACGTCCAGCGCCCCCGAGACACGCGCGAGCTCCTGATCGCTGGGAGCCACCAGGTGCACCCACGAGTTGCGCTCGGCGATGTCATCGGTCGAGTGCAGCACCCCTTCTCGGGTGACGTGGGCCTGGATCATTCATGTCCACCACCGCCTTCGCGAAGCGTGCGCCCCCTGCTCGGGGCTCATGCCGGCCCTGCATGGTTCGGCTCACCCGGGAGCCTCCCCTTGTCCGTGGGCGTCATGAGCGCTGCCGCAGATCCCGGATGCGCCCTTGGGAGCGGACCAGGAGATCCCGCAGTTGCGCCAAGCCCCGGTCGGCTCGCAGGGCGACCGACTCGCCCTGGATGTACAGCTCGGCGCGCTGCGCCCCACCCGGCCGGCGGGAGAGGCTGACGATAAGGTCGGGGACCGGGCTGTAGAGCATCGTCACCTGGTCGCGGCCGTCGCCCTCGGCCCGTCGCGGCAGCTGCGCCATGCTGGCCAGGGCCTGGACGAGCCCGTCCAGCTCCGACTCGGGCACCAATGCCACGGCCTCGAAGCCGTCCGGTGTCGCGGGCGGCAACCGCAGCTCCACGCTGAACTGCGCCGGCTCGCCCTCCACCTGAAGCCTCAGCAGGCGCACCGAGACGGCCCGGCCCGCCTCCTCGAGGCTCACCTCGCCGATGGCCCAGTAGTCGGCCACGGCCAGCGCTCCGATCGGCACCTCGTAGGGAGGCAGCGACAGCCCCTGCGCCGAGGCCGGCGGAGCTGGACTCGCCACCCCGAGCGCGCCCCACAAGAGCCCGAATGCCACCAGGCCCCGCCAGGCAAGGGAGGTGGCACGCCTCGCCAAGCACGACCGTACCCAGGTCCCCATGCCCCTCGCCACCCTCCGCCCCCCGTGACGCTCACCATGGCCAACCGGGGCCTCCCCGGCCACTTTAGCACGTCCCCCCGAGGTTGCAAGGGGGTGGGGACCGGCACCGCCGGCGCGGCGGCGCCGCGGTCTGCCGCCGTGACGGAGACCGGTGCGCTATCATGTCCCGGGAAAGGATGCCGAAGGGGAGCGTACGATGTCGACCTCTCACAAGCGGTGGCGCATCGCCCTCGTCGCGGCCATCATCGCGGTCGGGCTGGCGGGGGCGGCGGTCTGGGGCTATGGCCGGTGGCAAACCCCTACGTTTCGGGGGCTGGCGATCTCTCCCCCCTACCCCGCGCCTGACTTCGTGCTGACCGATCAGCACGGCCAGCCCTTCCAGCTGGCAGCCCTGCGCGGGCGCCCGGTGCTGGTCTTCTTCGGGTACACCTTCTGTCCCGACGTCTGTCCGGGCACCATGGTGCAGTACAGAGCCGTGCGGCAGGCGCTCGGCGCGGACGCCGACCGGGTGGGGCTGCTCTTCGTGACGGTCGATCCGGAGCGAGACACGCCGGAGCGCCTGGCGGAGTACGTGGGTCACTTCGATGCGGCCATCGTCGGGCTGACAGGCTCGCCGGCCACCGTCGAGCACGTGATGCACCGGTGGGGCGTCTTTGCCGAGAAGGTGCCGGTGCCCGGATCGGCGACGGGCTACCTGATCAACCACACCGCGGCGCTGTACCTCGTCGGCCCCGACGGCATGGTGAGGGTCATGCACCCGTACGGCACCCCCACAGCCGACATCGTCCACGACGTACGGGGCCTGCTTCGCCAGTCGGCGGGCTCCGCCCCGGCCCGGGTGCTGGTGCGGGACGCCTGGGCCCGACCGGCCGCCTCCGGTGACACCAGCGCCGTCTACCTGACGCTCGTCAACCCCACGCAGAGCCCCGACCGGCTCCTCGAGGTGAGGACGGACGTGGCGCGGGCAACGGAGATCCACGAGACGCGCATGGAGGGCGACGTCATGCGCATGGAGCCCGTGCACGCCGTGGAGGTGCCTGCCCGGGGAGAGGCGGTGTTGCGACCGGGCGGGCTGCACATCATGCTGGTCGGCCTGGAGAGGAACCTGCGGCAAGGGGACCGGGTCTCGGTCGTGCTGCGCTTCGAGAGGGCCGGCGAGGTGCCAGCAGACGTGCCGGTGCGCCAGCAGACATCCTGAGGCGGTCACCCCGGGGGTGCCGTCGGCCTCGCGCGGGACCGGTCCACCGAGGGACTTGAGGAGGCACCTATATTCCCCTAGAATATAGTTGCACCACGAAGCGTCACTCGGGGGCGAGCAGGCAGCGGTGGAGGGGCAGCCAGGCGCCGACGGGCCCGGGTACGGTCGGAGGGGACGGCACGGGAGGCACCGGGGCGGACCGATGAGGGGCGGTGGGGCGTTGCTGCCCTGGATCCTGCTCTGGCTGGCGGAGTCGCCGTCCCACGGGTACGAGCTGCTCGAGCGCAGCGCCCGCGAGGGCCCCGCCCCACGACCCCCCCTGCCGGGCAGCCTCTACCGGTGGCTGCGAGGACTCGAGGGCCAGGGGCTCGTGCGCTCCCGCTGGGAGGCCGGCGAGACGGGGCCGGCGCGTCGGCGCTACGTCCTGACCGACGCGGGGTGGGTGCTCCTGGACCGGGTGGCCCTACGCCTCGCCCAAGAGCGTCGCTGCCTGGACGAGTGGCTGGAGCGTTATCAGCATCTCCGGGCGGATCGCCCGGCAGGAGACGGCCAGCCGCCACCCTTTCCCCCCGCACCCGAGCGCTTCACGCAGGAGGGGTGAGCCCAGATGGACGGTTGGCGCTGGATGAGGCCCGGACCATGGGCCAAGGGCGGCTGGGGGCCCCTGCCGTGGATGCACGGGGCTGGTCCCGGGCCGGCAGGGCCACGGGGATGGTGGCGGCGCTTCGCGACCCGCCAGGAGCAGCTCGAGTGGCTCCGGGCCTACCTGGACGATCTCCGGCAGGAGGTCCAGGCGGTGGAGGAGCGTATCGAGGAGCTCGAGCGTCGCCAGCGGCCGGACCAGCCGCCGGCGACGCCTGCCTGAGGGAGGGCCTGCGGGCGGCGTCGGGCAGGAGGCGGGGCGCGACGCGCCTAACAGGCTTGCTCGGCTGCGGGACCCGAAGGGAGCAGGGCGGATGATCCTGGTCTTGCGCATCCTGTTCTACGTGCAGCTGCTGCTGGGAGCGGGGCGCTTCATGGGGCTGATCCGCAACGAGCGGGTCTGGGAGACGCACTTCACCCTGGCTCTCGTCATCGCTGTCCTGGCGTTGGTCGCCTTCCGGGGGCGTGCCCAAGAGCAGGCGCCCGGCCTGGTGACGGCCGCCCGCCTCACGCCGCTGCTCCCCCTGGCGACGGGCCTGGCCATCTTTGCAGGGGCTGCAGGCGGACGCGCCTTCGTCTTGCTGCACATCCTCCTGGCCCTGACGGCTCTCTCCCTCATCGAGATGGCGTCGGCCCGGCTGCGCAAGGCGGGGGCCGGCACCAAGGCGGGGTGAGATGGTGACATCGCCCCAGACGCCACCCAGGCGCCTGCTGACCTCCCGGGATCTGCTGGCGATGCGCTTCGCCGGCGACGTGCAGATCTCGCCCGACGGGCGACGCGTCGCCTGGGTGGAGCGCTGGATCGATCCGGAGCAAGACACGTACCGCTCGCGCATCATGGTGGCGCCGCTGGATGGGTCCTCCCCGCCGATGGCCTTCACGGCCGGGACGGCCCAGGACCGGGCGCCGCGCTGGTCTCCTGACGGACGATGGCTGGCCTTCTTGTCCAACCGGGCCAGCGCTGCGGGGGCAGGGGCGATGCGGGCGGACCACGCCCCTGGCGCAGCCGGAGCAGCGCCGCCCTTCCAGCTCTACGTGATGCCGGCCTTCGG
Organism: Limnochorda sp. LNt; assembly: GCF_035593265.1. GTDB lineage: Bacteria > Bacillota > Limnochordia > Limnochordales > Geochordaceae > Geochorda > Geochorda subterranea. Next base: position 154,592 of record NZ_CP141614.1, read on the forward strand.
CGGCGAGGCGCGACCCCTCACCCAGTTGAAGCATGGTGCCGGCACGCCGCTGTGGTCGCCCGACAGCCGGCGGATCGCCTTCATCGCGCCCATGGACCCGGCTCGGGGGATCGAGCGGCTCGGCGACGAGGACCCCACCGACAAGGACCCCTATTTCCGGCACAATCGGGACGTCAAGGTGATCACCCGCCTCCACCACAAGGAGGACGGCACCGGCTTCCTCGACAATCGGCGATGGCACCTGCTGCTGGTGGCCGTCGAGCCGGAGGGCAACGAGAGCCCTGCCGTGGTGGCCCTGACCAGCGGCGCCTTCGACATCCACTCCGCCGACTGGGCGCCTGACGGGCGGCACCTGGGGGTCGTGACCAACCCGGATCCCGAGGCGGACTACCAGCGCTGGACCGACGTCTACCTGGTGCCGACCGACGTCTCGTCACCCGTGACGCCGTCGGTGCGATTGACGGCGTCGGACCTGCGGATCACGGCAGTGCGCTTCTCGCCCGACGGGCAGCGCATCGCCTACACCGCCCACGACCTGGTCGACGACTTCTACAGCAACCACCACCTCTTCGTGCAGGAGGCCGGTCCGGGCGGCCAGCGGGTCTGCCTGACCCGGACCGACGACCTGACCGTGGGCAACGAGGTGCTGCACGACGTGGCGGGCGACGCGGGGCGCGCCTTCGTCTGGAGCGGTGACGCCTCGGTCATCTACGCCACGGTCAGCCGCCGCGGGGCGGTGGACCTCTTCCGGTTGGAGGCGTCGGGTGACGCTCCCGCTGCCCGCCCGCTGACGGAGGGGCCCCACGTGGTGCACGACTTCGATGTGCACGGCCCGACGGGCCGGGTGGCGCTGCTGCTCATCGACGAGGTCTCGCCCGGCGACGTGTGGGCCGGGCACCTGGACGGGGCGCGGGTCGCCCACCTGCGCCGCCTGTCGGCCACCAACGACGGATGGCTCAAGGGCGTGCAGCTGGTGCGGCCCGAGCGGTTCGAGTTCCGGTCCGACGACGGCACGCCCCTCGAGGGGTGGGTGATGCGGCCGGCCTCCTTCGAGCCCGGACGGCGCTACCCCGCCGTGCTGCAGATCCACGGCGGCCCCATGGCGATGTATGGGTACGCCTTCTTCTTCGAGTTCCAGCTGCTGGCCGCTAACGGCTACGCCGTCTTCTACACCAACCCCCGGGGCAGCCAGGGCTATGGTCAGGCCTTCTGCGCGGCCATCCGGGGCCAGTGGGGCGACAAGGACTACCGCGACGTCATGGCCCTGGTCGACGAGGTGGTACGGCGGTTCGACTTCATCGACCCCGACCGGCTGGGGGTGGCCGGCGGCAGCTACGGTGGCTTCATGACCAACTGGATCATCGGCCACACCGACCGCTTCAAGGCCGCGGTGACGATGCGGAGCGTCACCAACGAGTACAGCTTCTTCGGCACCAGCGACATCGGCTACCTGGACCTCTACGACCTGCGGGCCGCACCCTGGCAGCGCCCCGAGGCCTATCTGGGCATGTCGCCCATCCACTTCGCCGACCGCATCCGGACGCCGACCCTCATCATCCACTCGGAGCAGGACCTGCGCTGCCCCATCGAGCAGGCCGAGCAGCTCTTCGTGGCGCTCAAGGTGCGCAAGGTGCCGACGGAGTTCGTACGGTTCGCGGGGGAGAGCCACGGTCTCAGTCGCAACGGCAAGCCGTGGCACCGGGTCTTCCGACTGGACCGCATCGTCGACTGGTTGGACCGGTACCTCAAGGGCTGATGCATACCGACCGGCGGCCGCCCGTACAGTGGGAGGGGCGAGCCCTCGGGACCTTGTACCGTCACTCGCCTCGACGGAGGGATGGCTGTGGCCGGTCGGGCCCTCCTCATCGGCGCCGTACGCCTGCGCGCGCTGGTGCTGGCGGCACTGGCCGTCGCCGGGGTGGTGGTGGCGCTCACGCTGATGCGCCACACGCCTGCGACGCTGCCTCAGGCCGTGGCGAGGGTGCAGGGCGGGCCGCTGGCGCCTCAACTGCATGCCCTGGTGGCCTTCCGGGCCGTGCCGGGAGGCGTCGAGGTGAGTGTCGAGGCCGAGGGTCTGCCGCCGTACCTGGCCGGAGATCCCCCGATCGGACCCCACGGTTTTCACCTCCACGAGGTCGGCGACTGCACGGTGGGCGACCCGGCCGAGCCCTTCCTGGCAGCGGGCGGCCACTACAATCCCGACGGCCAGCGCCACGGCAACCACGCCGGCGACTTCCCCGTGCTCTTCTCCAACGCCGGCGTCGCCCGGATGCGCTTCTTCACGGACCGCCTCCGCATCGACGACGTCGTCGGCCGCGCCGTCATCATCCACGAAAACCCCGACGACTACCGCACCGATCCAGCCGGCAACTCGGGGCGCCGCCTGGGCTGCGGCGTCGTGACGCGAGCGGGACCGCAGTAGCAGGGCTGCCCTGCCTTCCATATGGATGAGGCATCGATGGACCGTCTCGGAAGGCAGGGTGTGCAGCGTGGCCGAAGGACCCTTCGCGACCCGGGCCGAGCTGGCAGAGGTGGCGGATCGCTTGGAGTCGGCCTCTCCCGAGGCGATCCTGGCCTGGGCCCTGGAGGCCTACGGGCCGGGGATATGCCTGGCTTGCGGCTTCGGCGCCGAGGACATGGTGTTGCTGGACATGGTGGCCGGCATCCGCCCCGGAGTGGACGTCTTCTACCTCGACACGGGGCTCTTGTTTGACGAGACCTACCGGCTCATCCAGCGTGTGGCCGAGACCTACCCCGTGCGGATCATCCGGGTGGAGCCGGTCGTGAGCCTGGAAGAGCAGACGGCCGAGTACGGCCCCGAGCTGTGGAGCCGCGACCCCGACCGATGCTGTGCCCTGCGCAAGGTGGAGCCGCTGCAGCGGTTCTTGCAGGGGTACCGTGCCTGGATCACCGGCTTGAGGCGACAGCAGTCGCCCACCCGGGCCGGCATCAGGCCGGTGGAATGGGACCGGCGCTTCGGGCTCGTCAAGGTCAACCCGCTGTTTCGCTGGACCCGTGACGAGGTCTGGGGGTACATCCGCGAGCGTGGCGTCCCTTACAACCCCCTGCACGACCGCGGCTACCCCAGCATCGGATGCTGGCCCTGCACCACCGCCGTGGCACCGGGGGAGGACGAGCGGGCCGGGCGATGGCGTGGCCACCAAAAGACCGAGTGCGGGCTGCATGGGGCGCGGGGGGGCTGAGCCGTGTCGCTCGTCACCCCGTACGGAGGGCGGCTCGTGGACCGCACGGTCTCGGGCGTGACGGCCGCCTCGCTGCGGGACGCGGCCCGCCACCTGCCGCGGCTGCCCCTCTCCGGCGTCGAAGAGGCCGACCTCCGGCTCATCGCGTGCGGCGCCTACAGCCCGCTGGAGGGCTTCATGGACCGGGAGACGTATGCCTGCGTGCTGAGCCGGATGACGCTCCCGTCGGGCCTGCCGTGGACCGTGCCGGTCGTGCTGCGCGTCGACCCCGCGCGGGCCCGCCGGCTCGCTCCTGGCGACCGGGTATCGCTCTGTGCGGCCGGGCCGGGCCCGACCGGGGACGGGCGCGAGGACAGCCGGCGCGGGACGGGCACCGGGGCCCTCGGCGTGCTGGAGGTGCGCGACGTCTTCCCCGCCGACCCGCTGGCGGAGGCCCGGGCCGTCTACGGCACCGAGTCGCCCCAGCATCCCGCCGTCGCCCGGCTCCTCGCCTCGCCCGGCTGGTGCGTCGGCGGGCCGGTCAGGGTGTGGGCGACGCCGCTGTTGCCGCCCTGGGCGCTGACGCCGGCGGAGACCCGCGCCTACTTCGAGACCATGGGTTGGAGCCGCGTGGTGGGCTTCCAGACCCGCAACCCGGTGCACCGCGCCCACGAGCACCTGCAGAAGTGCGCGCTGGAGATGGTGGATGGCCTCTTGCTCCATCCGCTGGTGGGGCCGACCCGGGAGGAGGACCTGCCGGCGGAGATCCGGTGGCGGGCCTGCGAAATCCTGGTGCACCACTACTACCCGCCCGACCGGGTCCTCCTGTCCGGCTTCGCGGCCGCCATGCGCTACGCCGGGCCCCGGGAGGCCGTCTTCCACGCGGTGGTGCGCCGCAACTTCGGGTGCAGTCACTTCGTGGTGGGCCGGGATCACGCCGGGGTCGGCTCGTTTTACGGGCCGCTCGACGCACAGCGCATCTTCGACCGTTTGGACCCGGCCCTGCTGGGCGTCGAGGTCCTGCGATTCGGGGCTGCGTCTTATTGCCGGCGCTGCCGCTCGATGGTCACCGACAAGAGCTGCCCTCACCCGCCGGCGATTCGGGTCTCGTTGAGCGGCACCGAGCTCCGCCGCCGCCTGCGGGAGGGCCGGGGCCTGCCCTCCGAACTGGCGCGGCCGGAGGTGGCCGCCTTCCTTCTCCGCCTCGCGCAAAAGAGGGCTTGACCGATTAGGGGCCGAATGAAAGGATCCCGGGTCGGGAAGCTTCAACGGGCATCCGACAATTCCGAAGGCGGGGAAGGGGTGCATCATGCCCGTGAGAGGGGTCGTTCGCGCGCTCGCCCTGGTGGCCGTGGCCGCCCTGCTGGCCTCGACACCGGTCGCGGCCGGCACCATCCGGGTGGGCCAGATCACCGACGTCGGCGGGATCGATGACAAGAGCTTCAACGCGACCGCGTGGCGGGGCATCCAGCAGGCCATCGAGGAGCTCGGTATCGAGGGCCGCTACCTGGAGTCCCAGCAGCAGACCGACTACATCAAGAACATCCAGGAGTTCGTCACCCAGCGCTACGACCTGATCGTGACGGTCGGCTTCCTGCTCGGCGATGCGACCAAGGAGATGGCTGAGCGGCATCCCGACCGCAAGTTCGCCATCCTGGACTTCAGCTACGAGCCGCCGCTTCCCAACGTCCTGGGCATGGTCTTCGCGACCGACGAGGCCGCCTTCCTGGCGGGCTACGTGGCCGCGGCCATGACCAAGACCGGTACGGTCGCCACCTTCGGTGGCCTTCCCATCCCGCCGGTCACCATCTTCATGGAGGGCTTCGAGGCCGGTATCAAGTACTACAACCAGGTCAAGGGGACCCGAGTCCGCCTCCTCGGGTGGAATAGCCAGACCCAGCGCGGCGTCTTCGCCGGCAACTTCGAGAGCACCGACGACGGGCGGCGGATCGCCGAGTCCTTCTTCGACGAGGGCGCGGACATCGTCATGCCCGTGGCGGGGCCCGTGGGGCTCGGCTCGGCAGCAGCCGCCCGCGACCGCGGCGCCATGATCATCGGCGTCGACACCGACTGGTACGTCAGCGCCCCCGAGTTCGCCGGCACCTACCTGACGAGCGTGGTCAAGCGGATGGACGTGGCGGTCTATGACGCGGTCAAGATGGTACTGGAGGGCCGGTTCGAGGGCGGCACCTACGTAGGGACCCTGGCCAACGGCGGCGTCGACATCGCCCCGTACCACGAGTACGAGGAGAAGGTGCCCGCCTGGCTCAAGGCCGAGGTCGAGCAGGTCCGCCAGAAGATCATCGACGGCGAGATCGACATCCGCGCCATCCTCGCCGGGCGCTGATGACCCAGAGCAGGGAGGCCGGCTTCGGGAGACGAGCGCCCGAGCCGGCTCTCCCGCGTCCGAGGCGGATGCGAGCCGTGCAGGACGGAGCAGCTTCGTGAGCAGACCGTTGTTGCAGCTGCGGGGCATCGTCAAGCGCTTCCCCGGCGTCGTGGCCAACGACGGCGTGGATCTGGAGCTGTACCCGGGCGAGATCCTGGCCCTGCTGGGCGAAAACGGCGCCGGCAAGACGACCTTGATGAACCTCGCCTACGGGCTGCTCCAGCCCGACGCCGGCGAGATCCGGGTGGATGGGCGGCCGGTCGTCTTCCGCAGTCCGGCGGACGCCATGGCCGCCGGGATCGGGATGGTGCACCAGCACTTCATGCTGGTGCCGGTCATGACGGTGGCCGAAAACGTCGTGCTCGGCGCGGAGCCCGTGCGGGCCCGCTTCGTGGTGGACCTCGCCCGGGCGGCACGAGACGTGGAGGCCATCTCCCGCCGGTTTCGCTTCGAGGTGGATCCGACGGCTCGGGTCGGGGATCTGCCCGTCGGCGTCCAGCAGCGGGTCGAGATCATCAAGGTGCTGTACCGACGCGCCCGCGTCCTCATCCTGGACGAGCCCACCGCGGTCCTGACCCCCCAGGAGGTCGACGAGCTCTTCCACATCCTGCGGGGTCTGACCCAGGCGGGGCATGCCGTGGTCTTCATCACCCACAAGCTCAAGGAGGCCCTCGCGATCGCCGACCGCATCATGGTGTTGCGGCAGGGGCGCGTGGTGGGCGCCACGACCCCCGCCCAGACCGATGAAGCCGAGCTGGCCGCCATGATGGTGGGGCATGGGGTGTCGCTGGAGCTCGACAAGGCGCCGCCCCGGCCCCAGGAGCCGGCACTCGAGGTGGAGGGGCTGTGGGTCGTCGACGACCGGGGCCTGCCGGCGGTGCGAGGGGTGGATCTCCAGGTCCGGGCCGGGGAGATCGTCGGCATCGCAGGGGTGCAGGGCAACGGCCAGACCGAGTTGATGGAGGCCCTGATGGGGCTGCGGCCCATCGCTGCCGGGCACGTGCGGGTGCTGGGGCAGTCCCTGACGCGCATGAGCGTGCGTCGGCTCACCGAGATGGGGGTCGCCTACATCCCGGAGGACCGGCAGCGCGACGGCCTCATCCTGCCGTTTCCCGTCTATGAGAATCTCTTCCTCAACGGATACCACCGGCCCCCCGCGGCCCGGCGGGGGACGTTGCGGCTCGACGTCCTGCGTCGCAAGGCCGAGGAGCTGGTGCGGGCCTTCGACATCCGAGCGGCTTCGGTGGACGTCCCGGTGCGCACCCTCTCGGGCGGCAACCAGCAAAAGGTGATCATCGCCCGGGAGTTCTCGCGCCCGCTGAGACTCCTGCTGGCCTCGCAGCCGACGAGGGGACTCGACGTCGCTTCGGTGGAGTACATCCACCGGCGCATCCTCGAGCGGCGCGACGAGGGTGCAGCCGTCGTCGTGGTCTCGACCGAGCTGGAGGAGATCCTGGCCCTGAGCGATCGAATCGCGGTCATGTACAGGGGTCGTATCGTGGCGCTGGAGGAGCGGGAGCGCTTCGATCGGCACCGCCTGGGCCTCTTGATGGCAGGGAGCGCGGCATGAGCGAGCGGATCCGGGCCATGGCGCGAGCCGCGGCCATCCCCCTGCTGGCGGTCGCCACGGGGCTGGTGGCCGGCGCGCTCATCGTGGTGGTCACCGACGTGGAGGTCATCCGGGCCTGGGGGCGGGTGGTGCAGGATCCAGGCCATGCGCTGGCCGCCACGTGGCGCAGCATCGCCACGGCGTACGGCGCCCTCTTCGAGGGGTCGCTGGGTTCGGCCTACGCCATCTCCGAGAGCCTGGTCACCACCACCCCGTACATCTTCGCCGGTCTGGCGGTGGCGCTGGGCTTCCGGGCAGGACTCTTCAACATCGGGGTCGAGGGCCAGCTCTTCATGGGTGCCCTGGCTTCGGTGTGGATCGGCTACTCGGTCAAGGGGCTCGGTGCCTGGCTCCACCTGCCCCTGGCCCTGCTGGCGGGGGCCGCGGCCGGTGCGGCCTGGGCGGCCATCCCAGGCTACCTCAAGGCCCGCACGGGAGCCCACGAGGTCGTCAACACCATCATGATGAACTACATCGCCTTTCGTCTCAGCGACTGGCTGCTCAACGGCCCCATGAAGCGCCCCGGTCCCGGTGGCATGCCCGGCTTCGTCCCCATCAGTCCGGAGGTGCTGCCGAGCGCCTACCTGCCGCGCCTGTTCGAGCCGCCCCTGCGATTTCACGTCGGCTTCTTCCTCGCGCTGGCCCTGGCGGTGGGGGTATGGTGGCTGCTGTGGCGCACGCCGCTGGGCTTCGAGATGCGCAGCGTCGGCGCCAACCCCGACGCTGCCCGGACGGCCGGCATGGCCGTGGGCCGCACCTACGTGGTCGCCATGGCCCTGAGCGGTGCGCTGGCGGGCCTGGCGGGGGCCAACCAGGTGCTGGGCGTCGACCGCTGGCTCGGGCAGGGCTTCTCGCCTGGCTACGGCTTCGACAGCATCGCCCTCGCCCTGCTGGGAGGCAGCCACCCCGGTGGGGTCGTACTGGCCTCGCTGCTCTTCGGCACGTTGCGCAGCGGAGCCACCCGCATGCAGTCGGTGGCCGGCATCCCCATCGACATCATCACCATCCTGCAGGCCCTGATCCTGGCCTTCGTCGCCGCACCGGCCCTGGTGCGGGCACTGTACCGGATCCGAGGCGAGACGGCGGCCGGGCCGGTACTGACGAGGGGATGGGGCAGGGGATGAGCGGGTTGCGGCGACGGCCTCAGACGGGGGCAGGCGCGGGGGCGGCGGCTACTGCGGCCCGGGCGCAGGCCCTGGTCGTGCCCACCGGCCGGCGCAGCGTCGCGCCTGCCGTGGTAGGTCTCGGGCTGGCGCTGGCCATCGTCGTCTTGTTTGGGCTTGGCACGCCGTGGGGGGAGGTCTCGGTCTTCGGGCTCAACGCCGGCCTCCGGGCGGCCTGGCAGCTGCCGGACCTGGTGGTGCCCTCGGCCCTGGGGATCTACCTGGCGGCCCTGGTGGCAGCGGCGGTAGGCGCCGCTTACCTGCGGTGGCCCCGTCTCAAGGGCGGCACCACCGTTGCGCTCGCCGTCACGGCTCTGGTCGTGGCCTTCCTGGTCTGGGCGGTGCAGGGGCAGTCGCTCAACCTGGTGGGCATGCTGCGCAGCACGCTCCTGCGGGCGACTCCCATCGCCCTGGCCGCCTTGAGCGGAGTGCTGTGCGAGCGGGCCGGGGTCATCAACATCGCCATCGAGGGCATGATGCTGACCAGTGCCCTGACCGCCGTGGTCAGTGCCAGCGTGACCGGGAGCCTCGTGACCGGCATGCTGGTGGCCGTGTTGACGGGCGGTCTGCTGGCCCTGGTGCACGGGGCGCTCTCCATCCGCTACCGGGTCGACCAGATCGTCAGCGGCACCGTCATCAACATCTTCGCCACGGGCCTCACCAGCTACCTGTCGGCCCGCTTCCTCGAGCGGTTCGCGCACCTCAACCGCTCCGGCACCCTGCCGGTGGTGGCCATCCCAGGCCTGGCCGATATCCCCATCATCGGGCCGGTCCTCTTCCAGCAGAGCGTCATCGTCTACGTGATGCTGGCCCTGGTCATCGCCGTACACGTGCTGCTCTTCAAGTCCCGCTTCGGGCTGCGGATGCGGGCGGTGGGCGAGCACCCCCGCGCGGCCGACACGCTGGGTATCGACGTCTGGCGCACCCGCTACCTCAGCGTGCTGTTGGGCGGCATGGCGGCCGGCGTCGGCGGCGCCTACTTCACCATCGGCTCGGTCGGGCGCTTCGACGAGGTGATGACGGGCGGGCGGGGGTTCATCGGATTGGCCGCCATGATCTTCGGCAACTGGACGCCCGGTGGTGCCTTCGCCTCGTCGCTCATCTTCGGCTTCGCCGACTCCCTGCAGATCCGCATGCAGATCCTGCAGACGCCCATCCCATCCGAGTTCTTGCTGATGGCGCCCTACGTGGCCACCATCGTGGCGCTGTCGGGAGTCGTGGGGCGGGTGTCGCCGCCGGCGGCCGACGGTCAGCCTTACGAGAAGTAGCGGGGCCGCCCGGTCGGCTGGCAGGCACGGAAACAACTCACCGCCATACTCGCCTCCGGCCCGGCCCAAGACTAGAGCCGGGTGAAGGAGGTGACGAGCCCGTGGCCCTGGGGCAGAAGCGCAACCGCCCGCTGGTGCTGGACGCGGCCCGCAGCCTGCAGCAGTTCAAGTACGAGGTGGCCAACGATCTGGGCGTCCAGGTGCCTCAGTCCGACTACTGGGGCGACATGCCGTCCCGGGTGACCGGCGCGGTCGGGGGGCACATGGTCCGCCGGATGATCGCCGCAGCCGAGCAGGCCCTGATCGAGCAGGCGGCGGCCGGCGTGCGAGCCGGGTTCCAGCAGGCCCTGCAGGTTCCCAACCCCCTCAACGTCCAGAATCCGGCGCAACCCACCCAGACCACCCGCTGAGGTCGCGCCGGCTCTCGATGCCGTGCTAGAGCGCAGCCCCCGCCGGGTCTGACGGCGGGGTGGCTGCGCGTCGGAGCAGGGGAGCGCTCAGGGCTCGCGGCGGATGGGAAGTCGACGGCGTCGCCCGGCCTTCCTGGGCAGGCGAAGTTGCAGGACCCCTCCTCGGAAGGTGGCGTCGGCCCGATCGAGATCGACCTCCGCCGGCAACGGTACCGTTCGCACGAAGGAGCCGAAGTGGCGCTCCTGTCGGTAGATGCCGCCATCGTGGTGCTCCCGGGTCCGTCGCACCTCTCCCTGGATGACCAGGTGGTGGTCGGTCAGCTCCACCCTGACGTCGTCAGGGTCGACCCCCGGCAGCTCGGCCTCGACGACGACCTCGTCGCCCTCCTCGTACAGGTCCACCGGCGGGTAGGCGGCCTCCCAGCGGTCCGACATGGCCCCCTCCCAGAGCGGCCGCCAGACAGCAGGCCACGACGAGGCCCAGGGCGACGAGGGCACCAGCTCCCAGGGCAGTAAGGGTCTACGTCGGCCATCCACGCGGGCCTCACCTCCTCGACCAACGACTCTATCCATAGCTTCTCCCCAGGTATGGAGAGGAGGATGCGCCCGAGCGGCGAACCATCCAGGGCACCCCCACGACAGCGGAGGAGCCGGTGACGTGGAGGACCCTGGTGCAGGGACCAGGGGCGAGAGGTCGCCGACATGACGGCATGGGACGACGTGTCGCCGCCGGGAGGGCCTTCCGTCGCCCCGCCGGGTCGCGTGGTGTCCCACGCGGGCACGGCATGGGTGGTCCTGGCGGCCGGCATGGGCACGCGCATGCGATCCAGCCATCCCAAGGTACTTCACCACCTTTGCGGCCGGCCCATGGGCGCGTTCTTCCTCCAGGAGGCGCGGCGCTGGCAGCCCGGTCAGCTGGTGGTCGTCACGGGGCACCAGGCGGCCCGGGTCGAGCAGGAGCTGGGCGCATGGGCCCAACGGCTCGGGGTAGCGGTCCGCTTCGTCCGCCAGGAGCCCCAGCGGGGCACCGGTGATGCGGTGCGGCGGGCGATGAGGGCGCTGGACCCCCGGGTGGACGAGGTGGCGGTCTCCTATGCGGACGTGCCGATGCTGTCGGCGGGGACCGTGGTCGAGCTGGTGTCGCAGAGGCGCCGGCGGGACGCGGCGCTGGCCATCCTGACGGCGATGCTCGACGACCCGACGGGGTACGGCCGGGTGTTGCGCGCCCCGGACGAGCCCGATCGCGTGACGGGCGTCGTGGAGGAACGGGATGCCTCCCCCGAGCAGCGGGCCATCCGGGAGACCAACGCGGGGGTCTACGCCTTTCGCCGCGACGCCCTCGAGGCCGCGCTGGAGGCGCTGCGCCCCGACAACGCGCAAGGCGAGTACTACCTGACGGATACCGTGGGCTGGCTCGCCTCCAGGGGCGAGCGGGTGGTGGCCGTGCCGGTTGCCGATCCCCTGGAGATCACGGGAGTCAACGACCGGCGCCAGTTGCGCGAGCTGGAGCGGACCCTGTGCCACCGGGTGGGTGAACGGCTGCTGGCGTCGGGAGTCACGCTGCGGGGTGGGGCCGATCCTCTGCTGGATCCGTGGGTGGAGGTGGGGCCGGACAGCGTGGTCGACGCCACTGCATCGCTCTTGGGCACGACTCGGGTCGGGCGAGGCTGCGAGATTGGGCCGGGGGCCGTCCTGGTAGACTGTCAACTGGGAGACGACGTGAGCGTCGAAGGCGTGCGCCTCGTGGCGTGCAGAGTGGGCAACGGGGCCACCATCGGCCCTGGCGCGTGGATTCCCCCTGGCAGTGTCATCGCGGCGGGTGCCCGCATCGGGAGCGTGGCGCCCCGTGCGACCTATCGTAGAGGGGGCGTTTGAGGGCATGTTGGAGAATGCCAGCCTGGTGCCCCGGTTGGACCACCATCACAAGCGCCTTCGCATCTTCACGGGCAACGCCAATCCTCAACTGGCGCGGGACGTGGCGGCCTGCCTGGGCGTCGACCTGGGGGCGGCGCACATCGGACGCTTCCGCGACGGCGAGGTCAACGTCCGGATCCTGGAGAGCGTGCGAGGGGCCCACGTCTTCATCATCCAGCCCACGTTTCCCCCTGCCGACAACCTGATGGAGCTTTTGGTGATGGTGGACGCGATGCGGCGGGCCTCCGCCGCCGAGGTGGCCGCGGTCATCCCCTACTACGGCTACGCCCGCCAGGACCGCAAGATGCAGGCACGGGACCCCATCTCGGCCAAGTTGGTCGCCAACCTGCTGGTAGCCGCTGGCGCGGACCGCGTCCTGACCATCGACCTCCATGCTGGCCAGATTCAGGGCTTCTTCGACATCCCGGTGGACAACCTCAAGGCCCTGCCCATCCTGGCCGACTACTTCGCCTCGTTGCACTTGCCGTCGCCCGTGGTGGTGGCGCCCGACGTGGGCGGCGTGGTGCGAGCCCGGGAGCTGGCCGAGAGGCTGGGCTGCGGGCTGGCCATCTGCGACAAGCGACGCCCCGAGCCCAACGTCGCCGAGGTGATGCACGTCATCGGCGACGTGGAGGGGCACACGGCCATCCTCGTGGATGATATCATCGACACCGGCGGTACCCTCGCGCAGGCAGCTGCGGCCCTGATGGAGGAGGGGGCGCAGGCGGTCTACGCGTGCTCGACGCATGGTGTCTTCTCGCCCGGCGCGGCCGAGCGGCTGGCCCGCGCGCCCATCGTCGAGCTGGTGGTGACCGACACCATACCGGTGGCGGGCCGGTTCGCCTTCGATCGGCTGCGGGTCCTCTCCGTGGCCCCCTTGCTGGCCGAGGCGATCCGCAGCATCTTCACCGAGGAGTCCGTGAGCCGGCTCTTTGCCAATCCGGCCCCTGCAGGAGAGCGAGCGGAGGTGCGATAGGTGGCGGACGAACTCCAGATCGCTGTAGCGGCTCGTAAGACGACCGGCAAGGGCGCCGCGCGCCAGCTCCGTCGCCAGGGCTGGGTACCCGGCAGCCTCTACGGGCCGTCGGTCTCCCGGACGGTGCAGGTGCGTCGCAGCGAGCTCGAGCGACTGCTCAAGGTGCCCGGCGCCCGTACCCGTCTGGTGCGGCTGGTGGTGCAGGACGGCCAGCCGGCAGGCGAGAGCTACTCGGTCTTGATCAAAGAGGTCCAGCGGGATCCGGTGGCACTGGATCCCCTGCACGTGGACTTCTACGCGGTGCCGATGGATCGCCCGGTGCGGGCCACGGTGCCGGTCCTGCTGGAGGGCGTCGAGACGCTCGAGCGGAGGGGCCTGGTGCCCGCCGTCGGGGAGCGGGAGGTGGAGGTGGAGTGCCTGCCCACCGCCATCCCGCGCTACTTCACGGTCGACGTCGCTGCGCTCGAGGACGGCGACTCGCTCACGGTGGCCGATCTCCAGGTGCCCGAGGGCGTGCAGGTCCTGACCGACCCGGAGACCATACTGGTCTCCGCCGTGGCCACCCGGGAGCAGGCCGGGGAGACGGCGGCGCCCGCTGCCACCCCGGCGGAGCCGGAGCGCATCACCCGGGCCCGCAAGGCCGCTGAAGAGGAAGAGGAGGCGCAGTAGGCGCCTGCCCCGATGGTGGGCGACTCGACGCGACGCCAGGGTGCCAGCGCGTATCGCCTGGTGGTGGGGCTCGGCAACCCGGGGGAGCGCTACCGGGCGACGCGGCATAACGCGGGCTTCCGCGCGCTGGACCATCTGGTGCGGCGGCTCGATGGGTACGGGCCGGTCGAGATGTGCCGTGCCCGGGTGCTTCGCGCCCGCAGCGACGACATCGAGTGGATCCTGGCCTACCCGCTCACGTACATGAACGCGAGCGGCGAGGCCGTGGCCTGCCTGGTGCGCCGGCTGTCGCTGCAGCTCGATGAGATCCTCGTCATCTACGACGACATGGCCCTTCCCCCCGGCCGCATACGGGTACGGGGCAAGGGGTCCAGCGGCGCGCACAAGGGCATGCAGTCCATCATCGATCACCTGGGCACCGATCGCATCGCGCGGGTGCGCATCGGCATCGGCGAGCCGCCGCCGGGCGTGGCCGGGGCCGAGTGGGTCCTGCAGGTACCGGACCCGGAGGAGGCGGCGCGGCTCGCCGAGGCGGCGCGGCTCGCCGCCGAGGCCGCGGAGGTGTGGGGGCGGCTGGGCGTCCAAGCCGCCATGAACCGGTATAATGCCACGACGGCCGCAGCGGACGGAGGGCGGCCGCAGACGACTTGAGACGGATCACGGCCCGGCGGACGCCTCGTGCCATCCGACGGGTCCGAGCCCGAGGAGCGAGGGAGATCGACGGCCGACCGTGCCCCCGGGGGCGGGGGCCGGCCGGCTTGGAGCGCGTCGAGGGGTGACCGCATGCAGCTGACCGGACTCGTGGAGCTGGTGAGAGGCCTCGATGCCGTCCAGGAGCTGGCCCAGGCCATCGCCCGTGGCCCGGCGCAGCGGATGATCGTGGGAGCCGAGGGTTCCCAGCGCAGCGCCCTGGTGGCCGCGCTCTTCGCCGAGCTGGCCAGCCGACCCGAGGGGCCGAGGCCCATCCTGATCGTGGCCCCTCACCGGCAAGCGGCGGAGCGGTGGTACGAGGACCTGCATCCCATGCTGGGGGAGGAGCGGGTCGGGTACTTCCCGTCGCTGGAGACGCTGCCCCACGAGGAGGTCACGCCGTCGGTCGAGCTCCTGGGGCGACGGATCGACGCGCTGATGCGCCTCGCCGGCGCCGGCCGTCCGCCCTCCGTGGTCGTCGCCGAGGCGGTGGCCGTCGTCGAGCGGACCATCCCGGCGGAGGTGTGGCGGGAGTTCGTCCGGCCTCTCTCGGTGGGGCAGCAGGTCGACCTCCAGGTCGTGGCGCGTCGCCTCACCGCAGCCGGTTACGAGCGGCGAGCCAGGGTGGAGGGACCGGGCCAGATGAGCGTCAGGGGGGACATCCTCGACGTCTTTCCCCCCGACCGCGAGCAGGCCCTGCGGATCGAGTGGTTCGGGGACGAGGTCGAGTCGATCCGGACGCTCGACGTCGACAGCCAGCGCTCCTTCGGGCAGCTGGAGCAGGTCACCATCGCCCCCGCGCGCGAGCTGCTCCTGACGGACGAGGCCCTGCTGCGAGGCGTGGAGGCCATCGAGTCCAGCGCCCGCCGTCAAGCCGACCGGCTGCGCTCGGCGGGGCGCCGGCAAGAGGCGCGGCGTCTCGAGGAGCGCATCGCCGCTCACCTGGAACGCCTGTCGCAGACGGGCCACGCGGAGGGAGCCGACCAGTATCGCCCTCTCTTCTATCCGGACTCTCCTCTGCTACCGGCCTTCATGACGTCCGGGGTGGTCGTCCTCGACGAGCCGGCCCGCCTCAAGGAGCGGATCCAGACGGCCTGGACGGAGTGGGCCGCGCTCTTCGAGGGCCTGCTCGAGCGCGGGCGCGTGCTGCCGGAGGAGGCGGGATGCTTCGGCTGGTGGGAGGAGCTGTTGCAGGCGAGCCGCCGTCACCCTCTGCTCCTGCTCTCCCTGCTGGCGCGGCGGGTGGAGGGCGTGGAGCCCGATGGCATCCACCCGATCCAGGGCCGCTCCGCCGATCCGTTTCACGGTAACTGGCAGCTGCTGGCCGACGAGCTGAGGGCCCGTCAGAAGCTGCGCTACCGCATCCTGCTGGCGTTGCAGAGCGAGAGCCGGGCGGAGCGAGCGCGCGAGGCGCTGCTCAACGAGTCGGTCCTGGCGGTGGTGGCCCCGCGGGTCGACGGCCAGCTCAAACCTGGCAACGTGGTGGTGGTGCCGGCGCGGCTGACCTCGGGCTTCGAGTGGGACGACCTGCGCCTGGTGGTCCTCACCGACACGGAGGTCTTCGGCAAGCAGGCCCGACCGCGGCGTGCCCGCACCGCCCCGCGCCCGGAGGCCGGTGCTCGCATCTCGGACTACCTGGAGCTGCGCGAAGGCGACTACGTGGTGCACGTCAACCACGGTATCGGCCGCTACCGCGGCGTCAAGACCATGGAGGTGGGCGGCGTCCGCCGGGACTACCTGGTGGTGGAGTACGCCGGGGAGGACCGGCTCTACGTCCCCACGGACCAGGTGCACCTGCTCCAGCGCTACATCGGCAGCGACGACGCCCCGCCCAGGCTCAACAAGCTGGGTGGGGTCGAGTGGGCCCGGGTCAAGAGGCGCGTCCGCGAGTCGGTGCGCGAGATGGCGGAGTCGCTGCTGCAGCTCTACGCGGAGCGCCAGGCCCAGCCGGGCCACGCCTTCTCCCCCGACACACCGTGGCAGCAGGAGTTCGAGGACGCCTTCCCCTTCGAGGAGACGCCCGATCAACTGCGCGCCGCCGAGGAGGTCAAGGCCGACATGGAGCGGCCCCGGCCCATGGACCGGCTCCTGGTCGGCGACGTGGGCTACGGCAAGACCGAGGTGGCCATGCGGGCGGCCTTCAAGGCGGTGGCCGACGGACGGCAGGTCGCGGTGCTGGTGCCCACCACCATCCTGGCCCAGCAGCACCACCGGACCTTCTCGGAGCGCATGGCGCGCTACCCGATCCGCATCGAGATGCTGTCGCGCTTCCAGACGTCGGCCGAACAGGCGAGGGTGCTGGACGGGCTCCGCACCGGCGCCGTCGACATCGTCATCGGTACCCACCGACTGCTCTCCAAGGACGTGCAGTTCAAGAGCCTGGGCCTGGTCATCGTCGATGAGGAGCAGCGCTTCGGGGTGGTGCAGAAGGAGAGGCTCAAGGAGTTGCGCCGCACGGTGGACGTGCTGACCATGACCGCCACGCCCATCCCCCGCACCCTCCACATGGCCCTGTCGGGGCTGCGTGACATGAGCGTCATCGAGACCCCCCCAGAAGGGCGCTACCCCGTGCGAACCTATGTCGTAGAGTACCAGGACGACCTGATCCGGGATGCCATCGCCCGGGAGATGGGGCGGGGCGGGCAGGTCTACTTCGTCTACAACCGTGTCCAGAGCATCGACCGGATGGCCGCCCACCTGGGGCAGCTGGTGCCCGACGCCCGCATCGCCGTGGCTCATGGCCAGATGGACGAGGAACACCTGGAGAAGGTGATGCTGGAGTTCTTGAACCGTGAGCACGACGTGCTGGTCTGCACCACCATCATCGAGGCGGGCATGGACATCGGCAACGTCAACACCCTCATCGTCTACGACGCGGACCGCTTCGGCCTGGCCCAGCTGTATCAGCTGCGGGGGCGTGTCGGCCGCAGCAACCGGGTGGCGTACGCGTACTTCACCTATCGGCGGGAGAAGGTGTTGAGCGAGGACGCCGAGCGGCGCCTGCAGGCCATCAAGGAGTTCACCGAGCTGGGTTCGGGTTTCAAGATCGCCCTGCGGGATCTGGAGATCCGGGGAGCCGGCAACCTCCTGGGGCCCGAGCAGCACGGGCACATCGCGGCGGTCGGCTTTCAACTCTACTGCCGGTTGCTGGAGGAGGCGGTCAACGAGGTCAAGGGGCAGGTGGTGCAGAAGCCGCCGGAGCCCGCGCTGGACCTGCCGGTCGACGCCTACCTGCCCGACGACTACGTGCCCGACACGGCCCAGAAGGTGGAGCTGTACCGTCGGATCGCCGTCGCCTCGTCGCCCGAGGAGCTGGAGTCGCTGGCCGTGGAGATGGAGGACCGCTTCGGGAGGATGCCGCCCGCCGTCCACAACCTGCTGCAGGTGGCACGCCTGAAGCTGGTGGCTCAGGAGGCAGGGGTGGGCTCCATCGGCATGGAGCGGGATCGGGTGGTGGTCAAGGCGTGGCCCGGGCTCTACCTCCCGGCCGATGGGCTGGCCCGAGCGGCGGCGGAGTTGCGTGGGCGAGTCGTGTACCGTCCGGGACGGACCGATACGGTATGGATGCGTCGAATGGGATTGAGTGACGGGCAATTGCTGGAGGCGCTGCGTCAGCTGCTCCAACGCATCCGGGATGCGTGGGCGGGTACGCCCGGGCCCCGGCAAGAGGTAGCGGGTGCACGAAGGAGCCAGTAGCGCCCGGCGGCGTCAAGCCGGGGCTGGCGAGCCTGGCGCCGTTCGTATAGGCGAGATCTCGCCGCCGTATACTACGGCCGGGCAGGGAAAGAAACTCGAGGCAGCATCCTCGATTCGTCGACCATGCCGGGATCGGGCCCTGCGGCGGAGCCGGACGGGCTCGATGTGGAGGGGTGCTAAGTGAAGGCAACGGGGATCGTCCGGCGCATCGACGACCTCGGACGTGTGGTGATTCCCAAGGAGATCCGTCGCACCCTGCGCATCCGCGAGGGAGACCCGCTGGAGATCTTCGTCGACCGTGAGGGCGAGGTCATCCTCAAGAAGTACTCGCCCATCGGCGAGCTGGGGGAGTTCGCCCAGGAGTACGCCGACTCTCTCTACGAGACCACGGGCCACGTGGCCATCATCACCGATCGGGACGCGGTCGTCGCGGTGGCCGGCGCCCCCAAGAAGCAATGGATGGACAAGCCCGTCACCCCTGCCGTCGAGCGGGTCATGGAGGGACGCAAGCCGGTGCTCTTCCCCCGGCCGGGCGAGACCCGCATCACCCCCGAGGGAGAAGAGGAGGAGCGCTGGGACTTCACCTCGATGGTGGTCGCCCCCATCGTGGCCGAGGGAGACCCCATCGGGGCCGTCATCCTGGGCACCCGAGAGCCCGACAAGAAGGTCGGCGAGCTGGAGTTGAAGCTGGCCGAGACGGCGGCTGGTTTCCTGGCCAAGCAGATGGAGCAGTGAGCGGGCGGCCGCCGAGGCCGCCCGCCGGCATCCTAGCGGCGGGGCACCCGGTAAGGGTCGCCGGGTGAGACGGGGATGGCCACCTCCACCAGCTCCTCGCCCGGCTTGACCAATCCCAGCACCGCACGGGCCCTCGACTCGATGGCCTCCGGCGTGGAGGCCCGGCCGAGGGCCTCTTCGATGGCACGATTGGCTCGTCGCTGGGCCTCCAGGGCCGCCTCCAGCGCGCGGATCTCCTGGTGGATCCGAAACGTCTTCCATGCGACGCCGCCGAACGAGGCCAGCGCGCCGAGCAGCACCAGCACGAGGATGCGCCGCAGAGCCGTGGGTGTCAGCCGATAGCGCCGGCCTCTCAAGTCGATGACCAACGCGAAGGCCTCCCTACCTCGCGAGGCCCGGACGCAGCGGCCGGTACGCCCGGAGTGAAGGCTCCCTTCGAGTCGGGGCCGGCCATTCCCTGCTGGACGGCCTCGGCTAGCGCGCCCCCCACGGGCGGCTGCGGCGCGCCAGCCACCACCACGTCCCGGCCAGCGCTCGCAGCACGGCTCCGATTCCCGTCCCGGTCATCCAGACCAGGCGCACCACACGCGGGCTCAGGGTGAGCCGGTAACCTGCCACGCCCGCTATCAATCCCACCAGGGTGCTGGCGTGCAGCTGGGCTCCGTCCGCGACCAGCAGCAGGGCGAAGGCGATGGGCCCCAGCATCGAGACGAACAGCAGGTCCGACACCAGGAGAAACTCGTAGCGCCGCAGTCCGACCACGGCCCGGCCGGCCGCGTAGAGATCCCACAGGAACGCCAGGGCCAGGCCGACCAGCGCGACGCGGCCGGCCGCGGCCAGCTGGCTCGCCACCGAGAGCAGCACGGCTGCATACGACCCCCAATCCCGCGAGACGCTCCCCATGCTATGGGAGGCCGGGGCGGGGGGTGACGGTCAGCGGACCAGGCGGCTCAGGAAACCCCGTGCCTTGCGGGCCGGTGACTCCTGGGCATACTCCAGGCTGTGGATGGTCCCGTTGATGCCCATGGTGCCCGCCTCGACGTCGAGGGCCATTATCTGCATCCCCTCGCCTCGCACCACCAGGACCCCGGCGTCGGTGTGGAGCACCATCAGGCTCTCGTCGAAGCTCTCGACGCTGACGATGCCCTGCAGCTCCAGCTGCTGGCGTCCCCGGAGGGCCAGCTGATGGCGGACGACCTGGGCCGGCGTCTGCCCCCGTTCGGCCCGTTCGGCCACCGGTGCGCACCTCCGGGGGCATGTATATGCGGGGACGTCACCAGAGTTTTTCGATGCGGGTGCCGGGGTAGAAGGTCTGGACGATGGCCTGGGGCGTGCGCCCCTGGCGCGCCATGAGCAGTGCGTCCCATTGACTGAGTCCTACGCCGTGGCCGGAGCCCGTGCCCGCCACCACCAGCCGCCTGCCGCCGAACTCGAACGTGGAGGCCAGGGTGGAGCGCATCCGGTCCGCTCCCACCGCCAGCCGGAACTGGTTGCCCGTCAGCGTCCGCCGCCCCGACTCCCCGATCACCTCCACCTCGGTGATCCGTTGGGTGGGGCCACGTGCGGCGACGCGCACCTGCTGGATGGTGCCCACGTCGACACCGGCCGAGGCCAGCGCCTGGCGCAGCTCCGGCTCGGTCAACTCGACTCTCCACGACTTGAACTGGTCCGGCACCAGGGGATTGTCGGGCAGCTTGACGGGCCGCAGGTACGGCTCGTCGACCTCCTGCAACCCCAGCCCCTCCCGGGGCGTGGTGGTCTGTCCCCCGCTGTACGCATGGAACCACGCGCGCACGTATCGGCCGTCGTAGGTCAGCACCTGGCCGCGCGTGGCGTCGACCGCCCGGCGGATGGCGTCGCTGATCTTGCTGGGGTTGTAGGCCTGGGCCTCTTCGGGGTCGGTGGAAAGGTCCGTGCCGTGCAGCGACCGGGTCCCTCCCCTGGCCATGAACTCCAGGGTGAAGGTGCGCGCCAGGATGGCCTGCGCGGCGTAGGCTCTCTCCGGCCAGTTCTCCCACATCTCGCCGGCCACGACGCCAGCCACGTACTCCTCGATGGGCAGCTCCTTGCGCTCGCCGGTCTCCTTGACGAAGAGAGAGACGGTGGGCTCCCGCTCGAACCGCTGGACCCTGGAAGCGGGTGGCAACGACCCGGAGTCGGACCGCTCCCCGGGAAAGCCCGACAGGTAGAAGACGAGACCCGCGGCGACGAGCAGGCCGAGGGTCGTCAGCACGGCGGCGCGTCGTCTCGACGTCATCGACGGCGGTGCTCCTCTCCAGCCCGGTGAGCCTGGAAGGCTCTCTTGCGGCCCTTAGTCTGGCGTGGCGACGGGGGCGTTACTCGCCCGCGGGGAGCCTTGTAGACGGGCGGCGCCAGGACTAAGATGACCAGGACGGGAGGAAGGCCAGGCGATGCGGATCGTCGTGGTCGGGCTCGGCCCCGGGCCGGCGGACCTGTTGACGGTGCGGGCGGAGCGGATCCTGCGGGAGGCCAGGCGCCTGTTCTTGCGCACGCGGCACCACCCCATGGCCGAGACCCTGCGCGCGTGGGGGGTGTCGTTCGACACCTTCGATGCGTACTACGAGAGCTACCCCACCTTCGAGGAGGTCTACCGGGCCATGGCGACGCGGCTGCTGGAGGAGGCGAGGCAGGTGGCCGCCGATCCTGTCGTCTACGCCGTGCCAGGCCACCCGACCGTCGCCGAGCGCAGCGTCACCTGCCTGGTGGAGATGGCCCGGCGGCAGGGCGAGGAGATCGACCTCGAGCTGGTGCCCAGCCCGAGCGGCGTGGAGGCCGTCTGGTCGGTGCTGGGGATGGACCCGATGACGGCGGGTGTGGCCCTGCTCGATGCGCACCAGCTGGCCGCCTCCGCGGGGGTGGACGCGGAGCTGCCGCCGCCGTCTGGCGCGGCCTGGGAGCGCCGGCGCGGGTATCTGGTGCTCCAGCTCGACTCCAAGCTCGTGGCGGCCCAGGTCAAGGCGGTGCTGGGTCGCAGCCGGGGCGACGAGCAGCCCGTGGTTCTGGTGCGGGCTGCCGGCACGGAGCGGGCCGAGGTGCGATGGCTGCCCCTGCACGCCATCGACCGCCTCCCGAGCTACGACCATGAGACCAGCCTCTACGTCCCACCGGCCGAGGCCCCCGAGGCGGCGGGTGCGGGCGAGGGCATCGAGGTGCTGGCGCGCATCATGGCACGCTTGAGGGCGCCGGACGGCTGTCCGTGGGACCGCCGCCAGACTCCCGAGAGCTTGCGTCGCTACATCGTCGAGGAGGCCTACGAGGTCTGCGAGGCCATCGAGTCGGGCGACGCCGAGGCGCTGCGGGAGGAGCTGGGCGACCTCCTGCTGCAGGTGCTCTTCCAGGCGCAGATCGCCGACGAGGAGGGGCGGTTCGACCTGGCCGGGGTCGAGCGGGCGCTGCACGACAAGCTGGTGCGCCGCCATCCCCACGTCTTCGGCGAGGCTCGCGTCAAGGACGCAGCCGAGGTATTGCAGCGCTGGGAGGCCATCAAACAGGAGGAACGGCGCCAGGATCAGCAGGCGGGGGGCACGGCCAAGGGAGAGGATCGCTCCAGCCTGATGGCCGGGGTGACGACGGGGCTGCCGTCGCTGGCCTTCGCCGAGACGGTCCAGCGGCGGGCGGCCACGGTGGGGTTCGAGTGGCCCGACATCGCCGGCGCGGGGCGCAAGGCGGTGGAGGAGGCCCGTGAGCTCCGCGAGGCCTGGAGCGAGCAGGACCGTGAGGCGGTGCACCGCGAGATGGGGGACCTACTCTTCGCCATCGTCAACGTGGCGCGCTACATGCGGGTGGACCCGGAGCTGGCGTTGCGAGACGCCACGCGCCGGTTCATGGCCCGGTTCCGGCGCATCGAGAGCCTGGCCCGGCAGGAGGGCCGAGCCCTCTCGCAGATGAGCCTGGAGGAGATGGATGCCCTGTGGGAGAAGGCCAAGGCGCAGGATCAAGGGGGGTCGACGCGAGCCGTCTCGAACGACGGCGGAATACGCAGCAGTTAATCGATTCCATACGGCGCAGAGCCCGTATTGACAGGCATTTTGGCCTCTCATATAATCGGTTTGCCCGTGCAGACCCTTGCGGGCGATGTCAAACGACGGGGAGGATCAGCCTCGCGCATGGCCGTTGAGGTCGGCAGCATCGTCGAGGGGAAGGTCACCGGGATTACCCATTTCGGTGCGTTCGTGGAGCTGCCTGGCGGTCAGACTGGACTCGTTCACATCTCGGAGATCGCGGACACCTACGTACGGGATGTACGGGACTACCTGACGGAAAACCAGGTGGTCAAGGTCAAGGTCATCAACGTGGCCAACGGGAGGATCGGGCTCTCCATCCGGCAGGTCTACGGACCTCCGCAGCGCTCCGGCGGTCGGCCACCCCGCGGACGCAACACCTCCTTCGAGGAGAAGCTGGCGCGGTTTTTGAAGGAGAGCGAGCAGCGGCAACAGGATCTCAAGCGCAGCGTCGAGTCCAAGCGGGGGGGTCGCGGCAGCCGCCGGTCGTGAGTCGCGTACCGGCGAGAGATCGGTGAGCTGAGCATCGAGATCGTCATGCGAGACGGAGGCGGTCGGGCGATCCACCCGACCGCCTCTTGCGTCGCGCGAGCGCCGCCCCCACGCAGCCGGGAATGCTGAGGAGGGGAGCGAGCATGGTCGCGACGGGCCCGTGGCCGCCCTGGTGGGAGTCTCCCAGCGACTCGGACCTGGCGGCCGTCCAGGCCCAGCTGGGCCGCCATCCGCAGGGCATGGTGGCGGTGGCGGCCCGATGTCGGTTCGGGCGGCCGACGGTGGTGGTGACGGCCCCGGTCGTCGATGGGCGGGCAGGTCGGCCGGAGCCCTTTCCCACCACGTTTTGGCTGACCTGTCCCTACCTGGTCGAGGCCGTCAGCCGCCTCGAGTCGACGGGCTGGATCGCCCGGATCTCCCAGGCGATCAAGGCGGACCCCGCGGCCCGGCAGGCGTTGCGAGCCGCCCACGAGGGGGCGGCCCGGCTGCGATCGTCACTGCTCACCCGGGAGATGACACGACGGCTCGAGAGGCTCTCCCCGGCTGCCGTCCAGCGGCTGGCCCAGGTGGGGGTGGCTGGCAGCCGCCAGCGGGAGGCGGTCAAGTGCCTGCACGCGCATCTGGCCGACCACCTGGGGCGTTCCGGCAATCCGGTGGGTCGGCGCGTGGCGGCCTTGCTGGCGGAGAGGGGAGTATGGTTGAGCGGCTCGCCGGCGTGCGCCAGCGAATACGCGCGGCTATCGGCCGAGGGCCGTTGCTTGCAGGTCGATGCGCCTGCTCCTTACAATCGAGGTGACCTCTCCGACGCTCGATCGTGACGCTGGCTGTGCCGGGGTGGCGAAACGGCAGACGCGGGGGACTTAAACTCCTCTGGGCCGGCGAGGCCCGTGCGGGTTCGAATCCCGCCCCCGGCACCACCGACCGACGGCAATCGGCGCTCGCCTCTCGGGGGGACGGCGGTGCTCTCGCAGTCCAAGGAGGATTACCTGGCCGCCATTTACCGCACCCAGCAGGACGGCGAGAAGGGCTCGACCGGCGCCATCGCGGCCAGGCTCGGGGTGTCGGCGGCCTCGGCGACGGCGATGTTTCAGCGCCTGGCCGCCGAAGGCCTGGTGGAGTACCGGGAGTACGCCGGGGTGACCCTCACTCCCGAGGGAGAGCGTCTGGCCCTTGACGTCATCCGCCGCCATCGCCTGGCCGAGCGCTTCTTGACGGACGTGCTCGAGATCCCTTGGGACAGGGTGGACGCCATGGCCCACCGGATGGAGCACGCGCTGCCCAAGGAGGTCATCGAGGGCTTCGACCGGCTGCTGGGAGGCCCGTCGACCTGTCCGCACGGCTACCCCATCCCCACCCCCGACGGGCGGGTCGCCGATGTGTCGGTGAGGCCCCTGGTCGAGATGCAGGCCGGGGAGGCCGCGTCGGTGGTCCGGGTGCGCGAGGACGACCCGGAGCTGCTGCGCTACCTGCGGGAGTGCGGCCTGGTACCGGGGGCGAGGGTGGAGGTGACGGCCACCCGCCCCTTCCAGGAGCCCATCCATCTGAAGGTGGACGGCGCCGAGCGGATCGTCGGGCATCAGGTCGCCCAGGCCGTCTACGTGGGTGCTGGCTCGGCTTGACGGGACGCCTGGGAGGGTGTATATGTAAGGGGTGCCTGCCGGTCTTCGACGGGCCGGGCGGCGGCTGACGCGGGGTGGAGCAGCCTGGTAGCTCGTCGGGCTCATAACCCGAAGGTTGCAGGTTCGAATCCTGCCCCCGCAACCAACCTGGCGGCGTAGCTCAGTTGGTTAGAGCACGCGGTTCATACCCGCGGAGTCGCTGGTTCGAGTCCAGCCGCCGCTACCATCAGGATCGACGAGCCGTCCGGCCCGGTACAGGATGAGCCGGCAGGCCTGTCGGTGCGCCAGTAGCTCAATTGGTAGAGCAGCGGACTCTTAATCCGCGGGTTCGGGGTTCGAGTCCCTGCTGGCGCACCATTTCTCTTTCGTCTCCACCCTTCCCGGCGTACCGTCGACACCTCTCCTCGATTTCCCGTGCGTTGCGGCCGATGGCACCCCCAGGACGCGCCCGTCCCGCGTCGAAGAGGCTGGGGTGTGGGAAAGGGGGAGGACGTCGCGTGCTTCGCAGATGGGTGGGTGTGGCGCTGGCGAGCGCTCTGGCGCTGGCCGTGATGCCGGCACCGCAGGCAGCGGCCCAAAGTGGCGCCTGGAGCTGGCACCTGAGCGCAGGTGCCGTCTCGGCCGACCGGATCGGCTTCACGGGGGCGCTGTGGGCCGGCTCGCCCGCCTTCGAGGAGCTCTTCATCCGAGCCGGGCTGACCGCGATCGGCGAGCGCACGATCCCGGATGGCGGCATCGTCTATCTGCTGACGCCGGTCGCGCCCGACCTCGGCGCCCGCTTCCCCAACCTCGACCCCTACGTGGCGGCCATGCTGGCCCATGAGAGCGGCAGGGGCGTGGGGCTGTACGCCGCCGCCGGCGGGACCTACCGGCTGGCGCCGCGCACGTGGGGCTGGAGCGAGCTGCGCTTCGGCCGGGGGCTTGGCATCGTGGTCGGTCTCGGCTTCAGCTTCTGAGCCGCGCCTCAGGGGGCCGGGGGCGATCCGGCCGGGCCTGCCCCGCATGGGGCGGGCCCACCCGTTGCCGGAGCCGCTGCCACAGCCATGGCAGCTGGCGCAGGGCGACGGCCATCATGACCGCGCCGGCGGCCGCCATTCGGTCGTACGGCAGCCGGGCCCACAGCATGGCACCGAGGCCGATGGGGAAGGCCACCACCCCGACCAAAGGCACCCACCGCCCCGCCAGCGCGGCCACCACGCCGAGTGCATAGGCGGGCAGCATCTGGGGCCAGGCCAGCCAGAGCAGGGCGCCCGTCGCCGGCGCGAGGCCGCGGCCGCCTCTGAATCGGCGGTGGAGCGGCCAGTTGTGCCCCGCCACGGGTGCCACGGCCGCCAGGGCCAGCCATCCGCCGCGCAGCCCCCACGCTTCGGCCGCCGCCACCGGGAGGGCTCCCTTGGCGATGTCCAGCAAGATGACCGGCACGGCCCAGCGGGGGCCCGCCAGCCGCCACGTGCCCGCCCCACCCGGGTTGTCACCCAGTTCGTCGGGTGCGTGGCCCGTCCGGCGGCGCACGATCCAGTCGGCCGGCAGCACGCAGCCCAACAGATAGCCTCCGGCGACGATGAGCCACTCCATCTCGCACCTGTCGCCCCCCTCGGTCGCCAGGTTAAACTGTACCAGCCACGAGGGGAGGTCGCCCCCGATGAGCGCGACGCCCGCGACGCGCCGCCCCAACCGTCTCATCGGCAGCACGAGTCCCTATCTTCGACAACATGCCCATCAGCCGGTCGACTGGTATCCGTGGGGGCCCGAGGCCCTGCAGCGGGCCGTGCGGGAGGATCGCCCCATCTTGCTCAGCGTGGGCTACAGTGCCTGCCACTGGTGTCACGTGATGGCCCACGAGTCCTTCGAGGACCCCGAGCTGGCGCGCCGGATGAACGACCTCTTCGTCTGCATCAAAGTGGACCGCGAGGAGCGGCCCGACATCGACCAGGTCTACCAGACGGCCTGCCAGATCCTGACGGGCCAGGGGGGCTGGCCCCTCACCGTCTTCCTGACGCCGGATCTGCTGCCCTACTACGCCGGGACCTACTTTCCGCCCCGGCCGCGCCTGGGGCGGCCGGGCTTCGGCCAGGTGCTGGAGGCCTGCGCCCGCGCCTATCGGGAGCGTCGCGAGGAGGTGCGCCAGCAGGCACAACGGCTGGCGCGGGCCGTCCAGGAGGTGCTGGACCCGACGGCCGCCCTGGCGGAGCGGCGCGCCGGCCCCGATGCCGGGCCCGGGCCCACCAGCCAGGCGCTGGTGGCCGCGGCCGACGCCCTGCTCCATCAGGCCGACGCGGAGGCCGGGGGCTTCGGTGGGGCCCCCAAGTTCCCCCATGCGACGGGGCTGGCGTTGCTGGAGCGGGTGGCCTGGCGGTTCGGGCATGCCGCGGCCCGGGAGCACCTGCTGCTCACCCTCGAGCGCATGGCGCTGGGCGGGCTCTTCGACCAGGTGGGGGGCGGCTTCCACCGCTACACGGTGGACCGATGGTGGCAGGTGCCCCACTTCGAGAAGATGCTCTACGACAATGCCCTGCTGGTCCCGCTCTACGTGAGGGCGGGCCGGGGGCCTCGGCCGGACCTGTTGCGGGTGGCGGCCGCCGCGTTGGACTTCATGCTGGAGACGATGCGCCTGCCGGACGGGGGCTTCGCCTGCTCCCTCGACGCCGACTCGCCGGGCCCGGACGGGCGCCCGCAGGAGGGCTACTACTATCGATGGAGTCCGGAGCAGGTGCGCGAGGCGGTCGGGGACGCCGCCCTCTCGGAGGAGGTGTGCAGGGCCTTCGGCATCGGTCCGGGAGCCGGCGACGCCTTCGAGCGACGGGCGCCGGATGGGCCGCCGGGATGGAGCGAAGAGGCCCTCACCGTCGTCGGCCACGTGCCGGGGCTGCCTCGACCGGAATTCGGCCGTCTTCGGCACGCCCTGGCCCGCATGAAGGCCTACCGCGAGCGGAGCCGGCGGCCCCCGGCTCGTGACGACAAGGTGCTGACCGGCTGGCACGCCCTGGCCATCTCGGCCCTGGTGGCGGGCTGGCAGGGCGGGGCCGGCGGGGAGCCGGAGCGGTACCGGCAGGCGGCGGAGGCAGGGTGGGCGTTCTTGTGCGAGCGGCTACAAGACGGGTCGCATGGCCTGCTTCACGTGCCCCCGGATGGGGAGCGCGTCGTGCCGGCCTTCGCCGACGACTACGCCTTCGCCATCCACGCGGCCCTGGACCTCTTCCGGTGCACGCAGGAGCGCCGGTACCTGGAGGAGGCCGTACAGCTGGCCGAGCAGGCCGAGCACCGGTTGGCGCGCGAGGGAGTGTACCTCACCAGCTCGGAGGCCCACGCATCGCCCCTGGCCCGCGCCGTCGACATCTGGGATCAGGCCACGCCTTCGCCCAATGCCGCCATGGCCTCCGCCCACGCCCGGCTCGCAGCTTGCCTCGACGATCCGACATACCTGGAGCGGGGCCTGCGCGTCATCGAGATGGCCTGGCCGGTCATGCGGCAGCACGTCTCGGGCACGGCTGGGCTGTGGCGCGCCCTCGACGACCTGGACGGCGGCATGGCCTTCGTCAGCGTGCAGGCACCCCGCCTCGAGGCCGTGCGAGAGGCGTTGCGGCGGCTCCTGAGGCTGCCGCATCCGGCCCTGGACGTCCGCTGGGTGCCGGACCCCGGCGAGGTGCGCTGGCAGCTCTGCCTCGGCACCCGGTGCCTGGCGCCCGAGCGGGACAGCACCGCGCTACTGCGCTGGTTGGAGCCGCAGCAGGGCGGGGCGGGAGAGCGGCCCTAGGAGCGGTGGCCCAGCGGGGGCAGGGAACGGCGATAGAGCTCGGCCAGCTCCTCCGGGGTCGACTCCCGGGGGTTGTTGGCCACCGCGCCCTGCATGGAGCGCAATGTGTCGTCGACCAACACCGCCACGTCGGCGTCCTGCACCCCCAGCTCCTGGAGGCCCCAGGTCGCCCCGGTCTCCTGCAGCAGCTCCTCGACGGCCACGATGGCGAGCCGGGCGGCCTCCTGGACCGGGAGACCGGCGGTCTGCTGGCCCAAGAGCTCGGCGATGCGGGCGAAGCGCTCCAGCCGAGCCGGCAGGTTGAAGGCCATGACGGCCGGTGCCAGCGCGGCGAGCCCCTCGCCGTGGACGGCACCGTGCCGGCCGCTCACCGGGTGCTCCAGGCCATGGATGAGGCCCACGCCGGCCTGGTCGATGGCGATGCCGGCCAGCGTGTCGGCCACGGCCATGCCTGCTCGGGCCTCCATGTCCGAGCCGTCTCTCACCGCCCGGACCAGGTAGCGGCGCACCAGGCGCATGCCCTCCTCGGCCAGGATGTCGCTGAAGGGCGAGGCACGCCGCCCTACGTAGGGCTCGATGCACTGAAACAGGACGTCGAGGCCGGTGGCGCGGGTGACGGCCACGGGCATGGAGGCCAGCAGCTCCACGTCGACCACGGCCTCCTTGGGGTACATCAGCGGGTGCCAGATGCCCAGCTTCTCCCGCCCCTCGGGGTGCGTGACGACGGCGGTGGCGTTGACGTGGCTGCCGGTGCCGGAGGTGGTCGGCACGGCCAGGACGGGCAGGGCCCCGGTCGGGCGCCGCCGCGTGGGGCCGTGGATGGGGGCGTACTCCCAGGCGCTCCCGCCGCTACGGACCAGGACGGCGATGAGCTTGGCCGTGTCCATGGCGCTGCCGCCGCCCAGGCCGACGATCACATCGGCCCCGACCTGGCGAGCGTGGCGGGCCCCCTGGTCCACCGTGGAGGCCTCGGGATTGGGCGTGACCCCGTCCCAGACCTCGACCTCGAGGCCGGCCCGCCGCAGGGAGCCCAGCACCCGATCGAGGGCACCCGTGCGACGCGCCGCGTGCCGCCCGGTCACCACCAGGGCCCGGGCGCCGTGCGGCCGGGCCAGCTCGCCCACCCGATCCACGGCACCAGGCCCCATGTGGAGGCGGACGGGCGCGTGAAAGGAGATGGCTCGTCGCCAGTCCAGAGCCCCGTCCATCATCTCGCCTGCGCGTACCCCCGCCCCGTCACAACCCCAGGCTGGCCATTACCGAGAGCCCCAGCGACCGCGCCGCGGCGCCCTTGCCGATCTCCTGGAGATTGACCGCCCGGATGGTGAGGCCCGAGCCGCCCAGGCCCACCCCGAGGGAGGCGTAGAGCCGCCACGGCTCGCCGGCCGCAGGGCCGAGCGCCGAGTCACGGGCCGCCCCCAGCGTGGCGCGCAGCAGCCCCAGGGCGTCGAAGCTGGCTTCGGCCTGGAGCCGGTCGACCGGGGCGGCCGAGCCGATGCCGATCCGGGAGAAGTAGCCACTCAGCTCCAGCAGCCCGCTGGCCAGGGGCCGCACGTGCACCCCCACCAGGGCCACGTCGGGCAGGCGGAGGACGTCGACGCCGCCGACGGGTCGGGTTTGCCAGGGGTCCGACGGGTTGGACTCGACGGTCTCCTTGGACAGGAGGGTCTCCTCGAGGCCACTCCAGGAGATGTGGCCGCCGCCCAGGTAGGCTCCCTCCAGCGAGACCAACCGGTTGATCCGGGCCACTGCCCCCACCTCGAAGGCCGATCCGTTGCCCTGCCGGGAGCGCCGGATGGTCAACGACGCTTCGGGGTCTTCTTGGGCCGCATTCAGCGTGCCCTCGCCCTCGACGGTCACGTACGCCAGCCCGCTCAGCCAGTGGTAGCCGGCGCCCGCCGAGAAGCCCTCGATGCCCAGGAGCCGGGGGATGAAGGGCACCGGGGCGTTGACCCGGACGAAGGCATCCTGCCACGCGGCCAGGGTCAGCGCCGTGCCCTCCAGCGAGTAGGAGCGAGAGGGGTCGGCCTGGTCGCCCTCTCGCAGCAGCGTCAGCGTCTCCTCGGACAGCGAGCCCGATCCGGCCACGCTCAGGCCCCAGCCCGCCTGCAACGCGGCGACGCTCACCATGGCGCGGCCCCGTGCGGCGAGCCGCAGGTGCTGGTCCTGGTCAGCGGCCGGGGAGGATCCCCCGTCCGAGGCCAGCGCCTGGAAGAACTGGCTCGCCTCGGCCAGCGTCCAGTCGCTGGACTCCAACTCCGCCGCCAGTGGCCCCACGCTGACGGCGACGACCCGCCACGGGAAGGCCGCCGGGTTGGCGGCGATGGGATCGCTCACCATCAGGTACGGCGACCACGTCACGCTCGTCTCCGCGGCCCATGCGCCGGTCGACCCCACCAACGCCAGGGCCGCCAGCATCGCGAGGGTCCGCCCGGTCCGTCGTCCGAGACCCATGCTCGACAACCCCCCGTCGATCGGCCCTCATGGTCGGCCCTGTCGCGATGGCTCCGTCACCTGCTCCACCACGCGCGGGCTGACGCTCTCACAGACTCTCATCGATCGCCTTGAGGAACTCCTGAACAGCCGCCCTCACCCGCTCGCGGCCGCGCACGGCCCGCCCTCGCTCCTGCAGCACCTGGCCCAGCCGCTCGAGCACCTGATCGACCGAGACGTCGGCGGGCGGCCGGCTCTCCAGGGCGGCGATGCGGGTCTCGAGGCTTTGGAGTCGCTCGGCGACGGCCCCCAGCTGGCTGCGCGTGAGCTGCGTCAGCTCGTCGAGGGCCCGAGCGATGCCCACCAGGTCGCCGCTCGTCGTCGCGGGCGCCGCGGTCGGGGCTGCCGGTGCGGAGGCCGCCGGCTGACCCGTGGTGGTGGGGGCTCGGCGGCGCCCGCGACCCTCCGCGGCTGCACCACGCCCTGCCGGCGCTCCCGCCCGCTCTCGTCCCCGTCGGGCCGCAGCCGGTCGCTGGCCCTCGTCGGCCCGGCTCTTGCGCTGGAGGTAGTAGTAGCGCTGGTTGATGTAGTCGGGCGGCTGGCCCATCTCCGCCGAGAGCGCGGCGGCCACGTCCTTGAGGGAACGGCCCTCTCGCTTGGCCTGCTCGAAGGCCTCGACGATCCGCCGGTCCTGCTCCTCGTTGAGACGGGGCTTGCCACCCCGGCGCCGGCGGGGGGAGTTCGTTGCAGCCTCGGCGGACGCTGGCTCGCCCGCCGGCGTGGCCGCCGGCTCGCGGCTCAACGCGTCGGCACCCGCCTCGCTCATGCGATCGCCGGCGCCCTCCTCCAGCCGTGCGGGCGTCGTCTCGACCTCCGCCAGCTCCAGCCCATCCAAGGCCGGCTGCTCCGAGACATCCTCGGTGGGATCGGTCCAGTTGCCCGGACGCTCACGATCGTCGCTCATCCGACCGCACCCCTTCCATGGCCACGCATCTGGCGATGGCTCCTTCAAACGATCGGGACGAAGGTCCCGGGAAATCCCAAGGCTGGCGGCACCAACCGGACGGTCTAGATTCTATTTGCCCCGGGGCCTTCCTTCCAACGCGCGATTGATTCAAGAGGACACAAAAAAGGGTCGGCTGTCAAGCCGACCCTGCCTTGGAACGACCGCTTGGTCCCGTGGTCAGGCGCTGGTGGGCGTCTCGGGCGGTCCCGATACCCCATACCCGTTGGAATGTGAGGTCGTCACGCCCTGCCCCTGGACCACCGGCATGGCCTCGTGAGATGGGCCATCCGGCGACGGATTGGGCACGCGCACGGTGCGCCCCTCGTAGTTGCGGAGGACCACGTACCCGTCGCCACGTTCCACCAGATTCTGGGGCATCACGGGGATCTTGCCGATGGGCGTGTCGACCACGTAGGTCGGGATACCGAAGCCCGTCGTCCATCCCTGGAGCGCCTGGATGATCTCGAGTCCCTTTTCAACGGGTGTGCGGAAGTGAGCGGTGCCTCGCAACAGGTCGCACTGGTAGAGGTAGTAGGGCCGCACCCGCATCTTCAACAGCCCGTGCACCAGCTGGCGCATCACCTCGGGGTCGTCGTTGACCCCCTTGAGTATGACCGTCTGGTTGCCGACGGGGATGCCCGCCCGAAGGAGGCGGTCGACGGCCTGCGCGGCCTCGGGTGTCAGCTCTCGGGGATGGTTGAAATGGGTGTTGACCCAGATGGGATGGTAGCGCTGCAGCATCTGGCACAGCTCGTCCGTGATGCGCTGGGGCATCGTCACGGGCATGCGGGTGCCGATGCGGATGATGTCGACGTGCTCGATGGCCCGGATCCGCGAGATGAGCGACTCGAGCCAGGCATCCGACGCCACCAGGGGATCGCCGCCCGTGATGAGCACGTCGCGGATCTGCGGGGTCTGTCGGATGTATTCGATGGCCCGGTCCACGTCGGCCGCGGTCATCTTGCCGCCTTTGCCCACGAACCGCTTGCGCGTGCAGTGGCGGCAGTAGATGGCGCAGTCGGCCGTCACGAGGAAGGCGACCCGGTCCGGGTACATGTGGACGAGCCCCTTGACGGGGGAGTGATCCTCCTCGTGGAGGGGATCGAGCCCGCCGAGGGGATCCTCGAGTTCGTCGGCGTTGGGGATAGCCTGGCGGCGAATGGGGTCGTCGGGGTCGGACCAGTCGATGAGGCTCAGGTAGTACGGCGTGACCGCGAAGCGAAACTCATGGGAGCATGCCTCGATGGCCTGCGCCATCTCGGGCGTGACGACGGTGTAACGGGCCAGATCCTGGGCCGATCGCACCCGGTTGCGAAACTGCCACCTCCAGTCCTTCCACGACTCCGTACGGTCCGGAGGTTCGGCCTTCTCGTCGGGGCTCTCGACGTGGTCGCTCATGGCCTGACCATGCGCCTCCTCCCGGCTCTGCGGCCGGATCGAATCGGCCCCCGGCCGGACGGACCAGCGGTCCGGCCGGCGGGCAAAGGTGAAACCTCGGCGGGGCGAGCCCGGTGCCCCTTGCGTGCATACCCTCACGCCGCCGGCGGCAAGGTCACCAGCGGGGGCGTCCCCCGGTCCGGGGAGCGGTCGGGGCCGTCGAGCACCTGCAGCAGGGATCGGCCCCCGCCATGCGATAGCGCCGCTCGAGCCGCCTCGGCCACGGCGAGGAGCCGGCTGCGACGCGACGGCTCCAGGTCGGGCGCCAGCAGCCACCGGTTGATCGCCGCCAGCAGGATCCCCGCCACCAGGTCGGGCAGGGTGAGCCCCGCCGCCTGTGCCTGGGCGGTCAGCAGACTGGCGGGCGAAAGCCCCGGCAGAGGGTTGACCTCGAGGAAGTGAGGTACGCCGTCGGCGTCCAGCCGGAAGTCGACCCGTGCCACGTCTCGCAGGCCCAGCGCCTGGAAGATGGCCTCGCTGTACGCTTGGAGGTCACGCCGCAGCTCGGGATCGATGGGGGCCGGGCAGAGAAACGTCTCGAGGTTGCCGCTCTTGGTGTGATAGCAATAGACGAACTCCGAGATGTCCCCCACGGGGCGGGTCGGCCGGACCTCCAGCACGGGCAGGACCTCGATGGCCCCATTGCCCAGGAGACCCACGCTGAACTCCCGCCCCGGCAGGTACGCCTCGACCAGCGCCGGCTGCCGGTACGTGGTGAGCACCCAGTGGACCTGACGGGCCAGCTCCTGCGAGTCGTGCACCCGGGAGGAGGCCCGCACGCCCTTGCTGGAGCCCTCCGCCAGGGGCTTGACGAAGGCCGGAAACGAGGACCACCGGCCCAACGCGGCCGGATCGTCGGGATGGCTCGCCACCTGCCACGGTGCAGTGGGCACCCCGGCTGCGACGGCCACGGCCTTGGCCAGCGCCTTGTCCATGGCCACGCCCAGGGCGACGGGGTCGGAGCCCGTGTACGGAATGCCCATCATCTCCAGCAGGGCCGGTGCCAGCATCTCGCGGCTGCGGCCTGCCTGGCCCTCGGCGATGTTGAAGACGATGTCGGGCCGTGTCCGCTCCAGGAGCCGGGGGAGGTCCCCCTCGACGGGGAGCAGGTAGACGGTCGACGCGCCCCCAAAAGAAAGGGCCTCGGCGATCGCCGAGACCGTACTCCAGGCGTCGTACTCCGCCTCCAGGTCCTCCGGGCCGTCGCGGCCGCCCGACCCCCGCAAGTTGAAGGACAGCCCCACGCGAATCGAGCTCACGGCTCGTGGCTCATCTCCGATCCGATCGCGCTAGCCTGTCTCCTGCGGGCGAGTCGGGCCCGCCCCCGGTCACGCTACGGGGCCAGGCTCGCTCGAGGACGGCGAGGCTGGCTCCATCCTATGGGGGGGCCCGGGGGCTGTCAATATCCTTTCTGATGCCATGCCCAAGCGGTCGCGACCATCTCGTCGAGCGACGAGAGACGGGGCCTCCATCCCAGGCGAGCCCGTGCCTTGTCGGCGCTGGCGACGAGCACGGCCGGGTCGCCCGGTCGCCGGGGGGCGAGGCGCACCGCGAAATCGCGCCCGGTGATGCGCCGGCACGTCTCCACTACTTCGCGGACCGACCAGCCGTGCCCGCTGCCCAGGTTGAAGACGTCGCTCTCGCCACCCGAGGCCAGGTAGCCCAGGGCCAGGCGATGAGCCTCGGCCAGATCCGAGACGTGGATGAAGTCACGGATGCACGTGCCGTCGGCCGTCGGCCAGTCGGTCCCGAAGATCTCCACCGCCTCGCGTCGACCGGCAGCCGCCAGCAGCACCGACGGGATGAGGTGCGTCTCGGGAGCGTGGCGCTCCCCCGTCCGGCCGCCTGGATCGGCGCCCGCCGCGTTGAAGTAGCGGAGGCTGACCCAGCGCAGCCCGTGCGCCTTCTCGAACCAGCGCAGCATGCTCTCCACCATGCGCTTGCTCTCGCCGTAGGGGTTGGTGGGTGCGAGAGGATGATCCTCGGGGATGGGCGTGCGTTGCGGCTCGCCGTAGACGGCCGCCGACGACGAGAAGACGAACCACCGCACCCCCCCTGCGACCAGCGCGCGCAACAACGACAACGTGCCCGCGACGTTGACCGAGAAGTAGCCTCCCGGGTCGGCCATGGACTCGCCGACCTGGGTGCGTGCCGCGAAGTGCATCGCCGCCTCGAAGGGGCCCCAGGCCCCCATCAGGGCCGAGATGGCCTCGCCATCGGCGATGTCGCCCACCACCAGCCGCGCGCCGTGCACCGCCTCCTGATGGCCCGTGCTCAAGTCGTCGAGGACCACCACCTCGTGGCCCGCCTCGACGAGCGCGAGGACGGCATGGCTCCCGACGTAGCCTGCGCCGCCCGTCACCAGGACCTTCAACGCCTGCCCTGCCTCCTCGTTGCAGCCCTCGTCCGAGCCCAAGCATTCCACCCGTGCTTGACGGGCCCCTGCCGGGGGCCCAAGCTAGAGGCGCGGAGGGAGACCTGAGACGTGACTTTGCCGGGGGGTGCCGCCGCCACCGTGCTGGTGGTGGAGGACGAGGCGCAGATCGCCGACGTCCTGCAGGCCTACCTCGAGGCCGAGGGGTTTGGGGTGCTCCGGGCATCCGATGGCGAGGAGGCCCTGGAGCTGGCGCGGCGCGAGCGCGTGGATCTGGTCCTGCTGGACCTGATGCTGCCCAAGCTCGACGGGCGCGAGGTCTGCCGGCGCATCCGGCGCGACTCGGACCTGCCCATCATCATGCTGACGGCGCGCGACGACGAGGTGGACCGGGTCGTGGGACTGGAGCTGGGCGCCGACGACTACATCACCAAGCCCTTCAGCCCGCGCGAGGTGGTGGCGCGCATCCGGGCCGTGCTGCGGCGAAGCCGCCACGGGTCGGACGCGGGAGGCCGGCGGCGATCGGAGGGCGCGGAGCGTCCCGGTGACGCCCAGCCGGTCTGCCGGGTGGGACCCCTCGTGGTGGATCCGGCGCGGCACCAGGCCTACGTGGGTGAGCGGGAGCTGGACCTGACGCCCACCGAGTTCAAGCTCCTGGCCGCCCTGGCATCCCATCCGGGCATGGTCTTCACCCGGCTTCAACTGGTGGAGCGCGTCCAGGGCGCCGCCTTCGAAGGCTATGAGCGCACCATCGACGCCCACATCAAGAACCTTCGCCAGAAGCTGGAGGACGATCCGCGCCATCCCCGGTTCATCGCGACCGTCTACGGGGTCGGCTACAAACTGGTGACACCGAGGGAGACCCCATGAACCGCATCGCGTTCAAGATGGCCGCAGCCTTCGCGCTGGTGGCCGTGCTGTCGGTGGCCGCCGTCGGGCTGGCGGCCCACTGGGCCGTCCAGTCCCAGTTCGGCCACTACCTCTTCCAGCGGCAGGCCGTGCCGCGCCAGGAGCGCGGGGCCGCCGGCGAGGCCGCGCCGCCGCCACCCTCGGACGTACCGACCTGGATGCTGCGGCGCACCATGGGCCCCCGCTGGTCCGAGATGCTGCGTCTCATGATGGGACTGCCCGAACGCCGCTTCCTCGACCAGGTCCGCAGCCTGCTCTGGACGGTGGGAGGGGGAGCCGCCCTGGCCGGGGCAGGCCTGGGCGTCTTGATGGCCTCGACGATGAGCCGGCGTCTGCGGGAGCTGGCGGGGCGCGCCCTGGCCCTGGCGCAGGCGGCCCATCAAGCCCCGCCGGCTCGCGGCGACGAGGTGGACCAGCTGGCCGAGGCCTTCGACACCATGGAGGCGGCGCTGGCTCGCAAGGAGGCCCAGCGTCGCCGGCTACTGGCCGACATCGCCCACGAGCTCAAGACGCCCCTGGCGGTGGTGCAGGCCAACCTGGAGTCGATGCTGGACGAGATGGCGCCCCCGCGTCCCGAGCGGATCGCGGCGCTGCACACCCAGGTGGCGATGTTGAGCCGACTGGTCAATGATCTGCGAGATCTGGCGCTGGCGGAGGCGGGCGAGTTGAGTCTGCACCGCCGCCCCACGGACCTGGCCGAGCTGCTGGAGCAGGCGGCCGACCTGTGGCGGCCGCGTTTCGAGGAGATGGGGGCACGGCTGGTGGTGGAGCACGAGACGCTGCCCAAGGCCTGGGTCGACGGGGACCGCATCGGTCAGGTGCTGGCCAACCTCCTCAGCAACGCGGTGCGCCACCTGCCGGGCGAGGGCGGCTGGGTACGGCTCCGGCTACGCGCGGGCGGGACGCCCGACCGCCCCGAGGCCATCGTGACCGTGGAGGACAACGGGCCAGGCATCCCGCCGGAGAGCCTGCCCTACCTCTTCGACCATCTCTTTCGCGCCGACCACAGCCGCAGCCGCCAGACAGGGGGCAGCGGCATCGGGCTCTCCGTCGTCAAGTCGGTGGTCCAGGCGCACGGCGGGCGCGTCTGGGCAGCCAACCGCCCCGAGGGGGGCGCGGCGTTCGGTGTCGTGCTGCCCCTGCGCCCCGTACCACCAGCGCCCGCGGCCTCCTCCCGAGCCCCGTCGGCCAAGTCGATGGGCAGGCCAGCCCTCGAGGCCGACGAGGACCCGGCGACGAATCTCGGGTGATGCCGGCTCTTCGGTAGACGACCCGGCAGCAGGACAGGCCCGCGGGCACGGCCGGCGACGTCCGACGGCGGCTCGAGGCGGACCGCCCGGTCTCTCATCGGGTGGAACCCCTTGGGCTCGGCTCTTGCATGGCCGGGCTCGACAGACCCGGGGTCGAGTCTGTGCTAACGTGGGCGCCGGGGATCGCGGCGTTGGTGGGCCACAGACCGCTCCGGGCCGTCGGCATGGGACTGGTGGCCGGCCTGCTGTGCGGCGCTCGCCTCGGTGGCCTGAGCCCCTTCGGACTCGCCTTCTTCTTCTCGACGTTGCCGCTGGGGGCCGCGTCAGCGGTGACGGCGCTGGTGGCGGTCCTGGTCACGGCAGCCATCGAGCCCGGCAAGGGGCCGGCCGTCCTGGGGGCCGTCGCGCTGGGATGGGCGCTGGCCGGGCCTGCCGGCAGCGCGCGCACGCGACGGCGGGCCGACCTCCTGGCGGCCGCCGCGGTGGCGGCCGCCCGCCTGGTGGCCTCGGACTGGGGTGGGGCGCCCCCCCCTGTGGTGGGTCGAGACGGTGGCGGAGGCGCTCCTTGCCTGGAGCCTCGTGCGGCTGTGGGGGCCGCTGGTGGCGCGGCTGGGTGAGGGGGATCCGGCTGGGGCGTCCCGAGACCGTGCGTCGTCGCAGGACGGAGAGCCTCTCCCGCTGGATGGGCCGGTGGCGGTGCAGCGGGGAGCGGGGCTGGTGCTGGGCACGGCCCTGGTGGTGGCAGGGCTGGAGCGCCTGGGGCTCGGGCCCGTGCAGCCGGCGGCCGTGGCGGTGGGCTACCTGACGCTGGTCGTGAGCACGACCCTGGGGGCGACGCCGGCGGTCGCGGTGAGCGTCGTGAGCGGGCTCATGCTGGGGATAGCCGACCCCCGCTGGGTGCCGTACGGGCTGTTGCAGGCGGCCGCCGCGGTGGCCTGCGCGGCGGCCACCGGCGCCTGGCGCCTCTGGCCCGCGCTCTGCCTCGTGGGCGTCACGGCGGCCGGAGGCCTGTTGGCTCCTACGGAGCGGTGGGCGCTGGCCGCCCTGGCGCATGCGGGGGCGGCGGCCTTGCTCTTCGTGGTCACCCCCGCCCGCACGCTGGCACGGTGGGAGCGCCTTGCCCGGCGACTGGTGGGCCCCTCCTGGACTCCGTCCGCGCCGTCGGCCCCGGCGGGCCGCCTGGCGGTGGCGTGGCTGGGGCGGCGCCTCTCCCAGGGGGTCTCGCGCACCGAGCGGGTGGTGGAGGCGCTGCGCGCGGCCTACGAGACGGCGGCGGCCGACTCGTCGGCGCTGGGTCCCGACCCTGCGGGCTACGTCGGCATGGTACAGGAGCGGGCATGCGAGGGGTGTCCCTCGTTCGGCCACTGCTGGGAGGACGGCGCGCAGGCGAGCCTGCTGGACGTGCTCGCTTATCTCGAGCGAGCGGAGGCCCGCGGCAGGGCGGAGCCGGCGATGATGCCGCCGGGCCTCGCCCGACGCTGCATACGGCCGGTCAAGCTGGCCGAGGCCGTGGAGGATGCGGCTCGCACCATGGCAGCCTTGCAGGCAGCCCGTCACCAGTCGGACCGCCAGGCCCGTCGCCTGCTGGCCCAGGTCGACGCCGCCCGGGGCATCCTGCAGACGCTGGCCCGGATGGCCGTGACGCAGGCCGCGGCTCTGGACTTCGAGGGAGCCCAACGCCTGGCCCGGTACCTGGCCCGCGAAGGCATGGCGTGCCGTGAGGTGGTGGTGGGAGGGACGGGGGCCCGGCGCGAGGCCCTGGTGGCCCTCGTGGGGACCTGCCGAGGGCACCAGCGCTGTGCCCGCAGCCTCGAGCGGCTGCTGGGGGAGTACGAGGGCGTCCCATGGATGGCTGCCTCGGTGCAGTGCCGCCACGGCGCGGATCGGGATGGGGGCGACGGCTGCGAGGTGCACCTGGTGCGCCGGCCCGTGTGGGACTTGGAGATAGCCCTGGCCACGCGCACCCGGGACGGCGAGATCTGCAGCGGCGACAGCTTCGCGCGGCTGCAGGTCGGCCCGGCTCTGGTGGGCCTCGTCCTGAGCGATGGAATGGGGAGCGGGCCGGAGGCGGCCCGTGAGAGCGAGACGGCCGTGCGGCTGGCCGAGGCGGCGCTGGCGGCCGGCGCGGGGGCCGCGGAGGCGATCCAGGTGGCCAACGCGGTGCTCCTGGCGCGAGCGCCGGACGAGCGGTTCGCCACGCTGGACGTGACGCTGGTGGACCTGGTGACGGGTGAGCTGGAGCTGGCCAAGGCCGGGGCCTACCCCACGCTGGTGGCGTGCGCAAGCGGCGTCGAGCGGATCGAGGGGCGAGCGCTTCCTGCGGGCATCGTCGCCGCGGTGGACGTGGAGCCCATCCGCCGGCCCCTGGAGGACGGCACGGTCGTCGTGATGGTGACCGACGGGGCCGGCGAGCTGGGGGACGCCGCGGAGGGCTGTCTGGTGGGGGCCCTGGAGGCGTTGCGCACCAAGGCGTCGGAGGGCCTGGCGGCGGAGGCGATGCTCCAACGGGTGATGGAGCGCCTCGATCGCATGGCCGCCGGCCGGTGGCCCGATGACGTGACGGTGGCCCTGGTGACGGCCCGTCAACTTGACCTTGCTGGGGTGCCGGCATATACTGGGGCTGGTGCCAAGCGGCCCGCGAGGGCGACGGCGTCGGCAGGCAGGTAGCGCCAGCGACTCGTGTACGTTGCAATCCCACGACCGGGCCCGACACCGTTCGAGGGGGGTTGGCGGCCGTGTGGCAGAACTGGGTCAACGTCGTCGTTGGTGTCCTGTTGATCATCGTGCCGTGGTTCGTACAGAGCCTCGACTCGCTCAAGTGGGTCAGCGTCATCGGCGGGATCATCGTCGCGGTAGCCGCGTACTGGGCCAACACCCAGGCACAGGCTAAGACGGGCAGCTGACGCCGAGGCCCGCGCCGGGCTACGGCGGGCCACGTCTTCATCCGACATCCTGCGCTGGCGACTTCCTGGTGCTGCCGACGGCTCGCCCTGCGGGCCGTCTCTTTTTTGGCAAGCCCGGACGGGGGGCGACACGGCCTTCGCACAGATGCCGAGCCCATCGGTAGGGCTGGACGGACAGGAGGCGTCCCGTCTCCGAAGGACCCCCCTGTTTCGCTCGCTGGCTCGAGCGGTGGAGCATCACCGCATGCTGGGACGCTCCGATGGCGTGCTGGTGGCGTTGTCGGGGGGGCCTGACTCGTCGGCGCTCCTGCACGCGCTGCTGCTGCTGGCGCCTCGGCTGCAGTTGCGGGTGCAGGCCGCTCACGTCCACCACGGGATCCGAGGAGCGTCGGCGGACCGGGACGCCGAAGCCGCCCGGGCCCTCGCGAGCCGCCTCGCGGTGCCGTTTCGGCGGATCGACGTCGACGTGCGGACCTACGCGCACGCTCAGGGCCTCTCGTTGGAGACGGCGGCCCGGCAGCTCCGGCTCGAGGCCCTGGAGCGGACCGCCCGGGAGGAGGGGTGCCGGCGCGTGGCGCTCGGGCATACCGCCGACGACCAGGCCGAGACGGTCCTGATGTGGGTGCTCCGCGGGACGGGACCGGCCGGGCTGGCCGGGATTCCACCCGTCCGGGGCGTCTTCGTGCGCCCGCTGCTGGGGGTCTGGCGGCGCGAGGTGCTGGCCTACTGTCGGGCCGCCGGTCTCCGACCGGTCGAGGACGAGACCAACCGGTCGCCCCGTTTCTTGCGCAATCGCATCCGGCTCGAGGTGTTGCCCTACCTGGAGTCGACGGTGAGGCCGGGGGTGCGCCGGGCCCTGGTGCGCCTGGCGTCGGTGGCCCTCGACGAGCAGGAGTACATGCGAGCTCGCGTCGACGAGGTGTGGCGGCGAATCGCCACGCCTGGTGAGGGCGGCCGGCTGGAGCTGGACGCGAGGGCTCTGGGCGGCCTCCATCCCGCCCTGGGCCGACGCATCCTCGTGCGGGCCTACGAAGAAGTGTCGGGCGGGCACCGGGGCGCCCTGGGCCTGGTCCACATCGAGGCCCTGTGGACGGCGGTGGCACGGGGACGCGGCGGCGTCGAGCTGCAGCTGCCTGGCCGCATCGTGACCCGGCTGATGCGGGGGCGGCTCGTCCTGGAACGCGTCGCGACCCTCCGCGCGAAGGGGCCGACGGGCCGTGAGCCGGAATCGAGAGGCCCTGCGTGTTATAATGACTCTGGGAACGCAGGGCGCCGGGCGAGTGCCCGGCGCGACGCGTCTGAGCGGAGGACGTGAAGCGAATGGGGCGTAGGGACCGGAGGGGAGGGGCGGAGATGAATCGATTTCTCCGCGGCATCAGCCTCTATCTGCTGGTGGCCATCGTACTCATCGCCATCGTCAGCACCTTCTACTCCCCCTCCGAGAGCAGACGGCAGCTCGAGTACTACCAGTTCACCCGCTTGCTGGAGCAGGGGCAGGTGGCCAACGTCCGGTTCATCGGGGATCAAAGGCTGGAGGGCACGCTGAAGGACGGCTCCGGCTTCGTCACGTACATCCCCGCCAACACCGGCCAGGAGGTCATGCGACGCCTGGAGGAGCGCGGCGTACCGGTCTCGGCCGAGCCGCCGCCCAACCCGCCCTGGTGGCTCAACCTGCTGCCCAATCTGCTGACCCTCGTGGTCTTCGTGGGGATTTGGCTCTTCATCCTCAATCAGATGCAGGGCGGCTCCAACCGGGCGATGTCGTTCGGCAAGAGCCGGGCCCGGCTGCACACGGAGGAGAGGACCAAGGTCACCTTCGCCGACGTGGCCGGATTGGAGGAGGCCAAGCAGGAGCTCCAGGAGATCGTCGAGTTCCTCAAGCATCCTCGCAAGTTCGTCGAGATGGGCGCCCGGGTGCCCAAGGGCATCCTGCTGGTGGGCCCGCCGGGCACCGGTAAGACGCTGATGGCACGGGCGGTGGCCGGTGAAGCGGGGGTGCCCTTCTTCAGCATCAGCGGCTCCGACTTCGTGGAGATGTTCGTCGGCGTCGGCGCGGCCCGGGTGCGGGACCTCTTCGAGACGGCCAAGAAGAACGCCCCCTGCATCGTCTTCATCGACGAGCTGGACGCG
The DNA here is from genome assembly GCF_035593265.1 of Limnochorda sp. LNt. Taxonomy (GTDB): domain Bacteria; phylum Bacillota; class Limnochordia; order Limnochordales; family Geochordaceae; genus Geochorda; species Geochorda subterranea. The sequence goes on from NZ_CP141614.1 coordinate 197,622, forward strand.
GTCGGACGGCAACGGGGCGCCGGCCTCGGTGGCGGGCACGACGAGCGGGAGCAGACGCTCAACCAGCTGCTGGTGGAGATGGACGGCTTCGAGCCCAACAGCGGCATCATCGTGATGGCCGCCACCAACCGACCCGACGTGCTGGACCCGGCGCTGTTGAGACCCGGCCGCTTCGACCGCAAGGTGCTGGTGGATCGGCCCGACGTCGAGGGACGCTACGAGATCCTCAAGGTCCACAGCCGCAACAAGCCGATGGCGCCTGACGTCGACTTGAAGCTCCTGGCCCGTCGCACGCCTGGCTTCGTGGGGGCCGACCTGGAGAACGTGATGAACGAGGCGGCCATCCTGGCGGCCCGCCGCGGCAAGAAGCGCATCGGCATGGATGAGCTGGAGGAGGCCATCGATCGGGTCATCATGGGGCCCGAGCGGCGCCGCCGGGTCATCCGCCCGCAAGACAAGAAGGTGCTGGCCTACCACGAGGCCGGCCACGCGCTGGTGGCGCACTTCCTGCCCAACGCCGATCCCGTTCACAAGGTGACCATCGTCGGGCGGGGACTGGCCGGCGGCTACACCATGGTGCTCCCCGACGAGGACAAGCTGGTGGAGACCCGCTCGGAGCTGCTGGATCGCCTGGCCCACATCCTGGGCGGGCGGGCGGCCGAGGAGCTGGCCTTCGCCGAGGTGAGCACGGGGGCCCAAAACGACCTGGAGCAGGCCACCAAGCTGGCCCGCCAGATGGTGATGGCCTGGGGCATGAGCGACCGGCTGGGGCCGCTCACCTTCGGGCGACAGCACGAGGACCTCATCTTCCTGGGCCGCGACATCGCCCGGGACCGCAACTACAGCGAGCAGGTGGCGGCGGCCATCGATGAGGAGGTCCGCCGCCTCATCGAGGAGGCCTACGACAAGGCCCGCACCATCTTGCAGGAGCAGCGGGACGCCCTGGAGCGGGTGGTCTCCGCCCTCATGGAGCGGGAGACCCTCAACCGGGAGGCATTCGTGGCCGTCGTCGAGGGCCGCGCCCTGCCGGAGCCCGGCGAGGCGGCGGGGGCGGAGGCCGGCAAGCAGCCGGCCCAGCCCGAGCGAGGCGAGCGCCGGCGCCTGCGGGAGCAGGAGGGGCTGCTGGAGCCGCCGGCCACCAAGCAGCAGCCGAGACCTGCCGAGGGCTAGACCGGGCGCATGCAGCGCGAGCGCGCGAAGGGAGCGGGCCGTATGGCCCGCTCCCTTCCTTCGCCTCTTGTGCGAGTCGCGCTCGCCTCAACTGTTGGCAGGCCGCTCGCCCAGCGTCAGGACCACCGTCACGGTGCGCCCGTTTCGGAAGACCTGGAGCAGCACCTCGTCGCCGGGCTTGTAGCGGTCGAGCTCGGTGATGACGTCGTCGGCGGTCTTGATCTCTCGCTGGCCCATCCGCCGGATGACGTCGTAGACCCGCAGCCCGGCCTTGTCGGCCGGCGACCCGCTCACCACCGTGCTGATCAGGGCGCCGTTGGTGTCGGGCAGCCCGAGGTAGCGAGCCAGCCGGCTGTCGATGTCCTCCAGCAGGACGCCCATGTAGGGACGGCGCTGCGGCTGGCCGGCCTGGGCGATGAGGCCCTCCAGGACCTGCTTGGCCTCGTTGATGGGGATGGCGAAGCCGATGTTTTGACCTTGCGCGTTGACGGCCGTGTTGATGCCGATGACCTCGCCGGCGATGTTGACCAGGGGCCCGCCCGAGTTGCCGGGGTTGATGGCGGCGTCGGTCTGCAGCAGGTTTTGGTACTGGCGCCAGCGGCCGGCGTCCCGGTCGTAGACCCGGATCTGGCGGCCCTTGGCGCTGACGACCCCGACGGTGACGGTGTGCTCGAGCTGCTCCCCGTACGGGTTGCCGATGGCGATGACCCACTCGCCGGGCCGGGTACGGTCCGAGTCACCCAGCTTGACCACCGGGAGCCGGGCCAGGCCCCGGGGCTTGTCGATCTTGAGCACCGCCAGGTCCAGGCTGTAGCTGGTGCCCATCAGCTGGGCCGGCACCTCACCCGTGAAGTCGGGCGTCGAGATCTTGACGGTGATCTTCTGGTTGTCGCCCACGTTGCCCACGACGTGCTGGTTGGTCAGGATGTAGCCGTCCTCCGAGATGATGAAGCCCGTGCCCGCGCTGGACTGCTCGGGCGCCGGAATCTGCCCGAAGAAGAACTCGAAGAACGGGTCCCGGGTCACCTGGGGCGTCTGGGGAAACGTGGCCGACACGAAGACCACCGCGGGGCTCACCTGCTCGGCGATGTCGGCCAGGATGTACGGATTGCCGATGCCGGGGGCCTCGACTGCCACCGCCTGGGGCAGGTTCGCGGTCGACGCCTGAGGTGCCGGACTCTGCGCCGCCAGGCGCATGTCGACCACGGTGGTGACGAGCGAGCCCACCAAGAAGCTCACGACGGCCAGCAACGCGAAGCCCACCAATCTACGCCACCGGCCGCGTCGCCTCTCCAACTCCACAGCGATCACTCCCCCTTCGTGAACCCCTCCACAAGCCGGATTATACCGTCCGGGCCTGCGTCCCCGGCCGTGAAAGTCTGGGGCGGATGCCACCTCACGCTCGGCACGCCCGGGGCATGGCGCCCCTCGGTCACATCTATCGTGGGCCGTCGGCCGGAGCTAGCCCATGCGAGGCCGCGGGCCCGTATACCTCCACCTCGGCCACCCACATCAGGTCCGGCCGTCCGAGCGCGCCACCGCCGGCCGGCTGATACAGGCGCAAAGCCCGGGTGGTGACGGGCACGAAGGTGACGGAGGTGCGGGCGACGCGGTCGGAGGGCTCGGCTTCGTAAGCCCAGACCGTCTGCCACCGCTGCTCCTGGTCCAGCCAGACCTCGACCCGCAGCCGGCTCGAAGGGTAGAGGCGGCCGCGGTCCAGCGCCCAGTAGATGTCCACCTGGGAGATGGTCTGGTCGGTGGCCCACCGGAGCTCGATCCAGTGGTCGCTGGCGCGCTCGGCCGATGCCCACGCCGCCTCCGCCCATCGCCCCACCTCCGGCACGTCGTTGCGCCGGCCGTCGTTGAGGGGAGCGGGCGAGTAGCCCCTAAACGACGAGTCGACGGCAACCGAGGCCGTCCTGGCCAGGTTGGCACCCGGCGGTGGGCCGGCGGGCGCCGGCGCCACCTCCGGCGCCGGCATGGCCTGGGGTGGGAGCCCGGGCAGGGCGGCCATTTCGTGGCGAAGCCGGGCCGGGGGCTCGGCCGGCCCGGCGAAGGGACCCGCGGCCAGGGCTTCCCGGAAGGGCAGGCTCAGATACGAGGTGCTGAAGAGCACCACCCCTCCGAAGCCGAAGCCTCGCACCAGCCCCATCTGCTCCAGCAGGGTGTCGGGCCGCGTTGCGAACAGGGCGAGCCCCGGCACGACGCGTGCGCGGAGGCGGTCGGGCGACCGCCAGGGGGCCAGCTCCTCGAGCTCGCCGGAGACCGAGGCCAGCAGGTCGCGCAGGTTGGCCGTCGACGAGGTGTAGGCCATGGGGATGGCCAGGTCGACGAGCCCGTCAGCCAGCCACGAGACCCAGTCCTGCAGGTGCATGAGGCGGGCCTGGCGGCGCTCGGGCAGCACGGCGGCCGACAGGATGACGTCGGGTGCGGCGGCCTCCACGGCGTCCCGCACCGCTCGCACCACCGCGGTCACCTGCGCCTCGCGCCACCGCTTCCAGGCGTCCGACTCATCAGGCCGGAGCTCCGAGGGGCTCCTCCCGCCGACATCGATGCCCGTGGCGTCGCGAAAGGCCGCCTGCGCGTGCTCGGAGTAGCCGAAGGGATCGCGCAGCTCGTCGTTGTAACGGATGTAGTCGAGGTGGATCCCGTCGAGCCCGTAGGCAGTGGCCAGGCGGGCCGCCTCGCCCCCCAGCCACCGGCGCACCTCGGGACGCGAGGGGTCCAGCCAGGCCATCCGGGATCCACCGGCGGCGAAGAGGTCGCCCGAGGCGCTGCGGTCGGCCCATTGGGGGTGGGCCTCCAGCAGGGGGCTCAGCCCGGCGTGGATGGCCGCCCCCAGCATCCACATCCAGGCGTGCACCGACAGCCCCCTCGCCCGTGCCTCCTCGACCACGACTCTCAGCGGATCCTCGCCCCAGGCCGCGAACCGGCCGTCCTGATACGGTCCGGGGTAGAGGGTGTAGCCGCGGTAGAGGCTCTCCACGAAGACCGCGTTGAAGCCCGCGGCCACCAGCTGATCCATCAGCCGGGCGACTCCCGGGCGCCCGTCGAGGCGGGCGAGGTAGCCGTTGTCGATCCAGATGCCGCGCAGCTGCCACGCCGGCTCCGGCGCGGCCGGCGACAGGGCCGGGAGGGGCGCCGCCGTCGCGGCCGCGGGATGCGACCACGACACGTCTCCGACGACGGCAGCCAGCGTCAGGATCGCGATGGAGCCAAGGGCCGCCAGGAGGCGACCACCTCCCATGCGTGCGCTCACGGCCGACGACGACCTCCCTGTAAAGGAGATGGCGGGGCGGTGGCCCCGGCGTCCACCAATTGGCGGGCGGCGTTTGACACCCCTTCCCTGCGGTGCGAACAATAGACGGGGGTGGATGCCATGCCCGCCCGGACCATCGAGCTGCCCGAGCCCCTGCCGGTCGCCGAGAGGGTGGAGGTGGACCCGGATCGCACGGCGCTCGTCGTCGTCGACATGCAAAACGACTTCTGCCGCCCCGAGGGCCGCCTCTACGTGCCCGACGCACCCGCCACCATCCCGGCCATCCAGCGGCTGCTGGCCATGGCCCGCCAGCACCACATGCCGGTCTTCTTCACCCAGGACTGGCACGCCCCCGGCGACCCGGAGTTCGCCATATGGGGCGAGCACGCCGTGGCCGGCACCTGGGGGGCCCGGATCGTCGACGAGCTGGAGCCGCTGGCGTCCGAGCGGGTCGTGCAGAAGGTCCGATACGACGCCTTCTACGGCACGAGCCTGGACCACGAGCTGCGACTGGCCGGCGCCGACACCCTCGTCATCTGCGGCACCGTGGCCAACATCTGCGTCCACTACACGGCAGCCAGCGCCGCCCTGCGCTGGTACAAGGTGGTCATCCCCATCGACGCCGTCTCGGCGCTGACGCCCTTCGACATGGAGGCCGCGCTGCGCCAGGTCGCCTTCCTCTTCAAGGGACTGATCACCCGCTCCGACGCCATCGTCGCCCACGCGTCGCCCTGAGGCCCAAACCCGACTCGGAGGCAGGTGGAGCGTCACATGCCCGACCCAGCGACCCCGGCCGCACCCGACCCGGTCGAGGCGGCGGCCATGACATGGCTGAGCCGCCACCGCGACGACCTCGTCGAGCAGACGGCGGAGCTGTTGCGCATCCCGTCCGTCGAGGGGCCGGCGGAGCCCGGCAAGCCCTTCGGGGAGGAGGTGGAGCGCGCCCTCGCCTACGTGCAGGAGCTGGCCAGCCGGCTCGGCCTGGAGACGCTGGGCGTCGACGGCTACGCCATCCACGCTCATTGGGGTCCCCCCTCCCCGTTGGTGGGGGTGCTGGCCCACGTGGACGTCGTGCCCGCCGGCACGGGCTGGAGCGTCCCTCCCTTCGGCGGGGTCATCCGGGACGGACGCCTGTACGGGCGCGGCGCCATCGACGACAAGGGCCCCACCATGGCCGCCCTCTTCGCACTGGCCGCGCTGGCCGCGGTCGGCGCCCCGGTGCGCCGGGGGCTGCGCCTCATCGTGGGTGGCGACGAGGAGACGGGCTTCGCCTGTCTGCGCCACTACTTCAGCCGGCAGCCCCGGCCCGAGCTGGCCTTCGCTCCGGACGCGCTCTTTCCGGTGGTCTTCGCCGAGAAGGGGATCCTCAACCTGACCGTCGCCCTGCCGGCTGCGCCCGGTGTGGTCGTCGGCCTGCGAGGCGGCAGCCGGCCCAACGTGGTGCCCGACGAGGCCGAGGCCGAGCTGGCCTTCGGCTCCGCCGCCGAGGCGCGGGCCTGGCGCGACCGCCTGACAGCAGCCGCAGCCGGTCGTCGGGGTGCCGTCGCGGTGGAGGGCGACGGGGTCCTCAAGTTGCACAGCCGGGGCCGGGCGACCCATGGCAGCACGCCCGAGAAGGGCCTCAACGCGGTGGTGGAGCTGCTCGCCTGCCTGGTGGAGGCCGACGGCGACAGGCGGGTGCTGGATCCGACGGGCGCCCTGCGCTTCCTGGCCGGGGCGGGGGCGGGCCTGCACGGCCAGGGGCTGGGCATCTTCGCGCGCGACGACGTCTCGGGCGTGCTCACGTGCAACCTCGGGGTGCTGCGGCTCGCCGGCGAGGAGCTGGTGGCCACCTTCGACGTGCGGTACCCCGTCAGCCTGCGGCGCGCCGACGAGCTGGTGGCCAAGGTCGAGTCGTCGGTGCGAGGACTGGGCGGCCGGATCGTGGCCGTCTCCGACGACCCGCCCCACCACGTGCCCGAGGACTCCTTGCTCGTGCGCACCCTCCTGGGGGTCTACCGGCGCCAGACCGGCGACGACCTGCCGCCGCTCGCCATCGGGGGCGGCACGTACGCCCGCCTCCTCCCGACGGCGGTGGCCTTCGGGCCGGTGGAGCCCTTCTCGGGCATCGTGCCGCACGAGCGCGACGAGTACGTCGAGCTGGACCGGCTGGAGCGGCTGGCCCGCATCTACGCGGCGGCCCTGTGGGAGCTCGCCCGCTGAGGGCGGAGTTCGGCGACGGGCCCGCCAGCGCCGCCCGGGCGGCGGCCAGCGCGGCGCGGGCCGCCGCCAGCATGACGACCACGGCCCGCACCTCCACCACCGCCTGCCGCGCGCCTCGAGGCCCGCCTGGCCGTAGGCGGGCCGGACCACCAGGCGGGCGGCGGGCTGACGCGGTTGCCGAGCCGGACCAGGCGGGCGAGGGCGGCCGAGAGGAGTGCCTGGAGCGAGGCGGCCCCGATGGCAGCCGCCGCGGCGTCGGCCGCCCCCCACTTGACCGCTACCCAGAGGCGGGGGGTGGCGAGGCGGCCCTTGAGGGCGCCGGTGAAGGCGACCGCAGCCTGCCGCCGCCACCGGGCGGGCGAGGCCTTGCGCCGGCCGCGGGGCCCGGTCTGCCGGGAGGGCGAGGCAAGAGGCTCCTCCGAGGGGTGCGGGCCCTTGGCGGGGCGTGGTGAGACGGCCGGCATCCGCCGCTCCATGGCCAGGGCTCGCACGGTGAGGGGTCCCAGAGCCGGCACGAGCCGGACGCGCCCCGAGGCTCGCCCGCCCACCAGCTTGGGAGCGGCCACCAGCGCGCCCCGCAGGCGCACGTGCAGCAAGAGGCAGCGGAGGTGGCCCTGCAGGGCCAGGTGGCCCACCTCCCGCACGCATGCCCGCCAGCGCAGGGTCAGCTGTACGGAGGCCAGGGCCATCAACACCTCCATGAGAAGCGCGGCGCCACCGATGGCCCAGAGGGTCACGCCATCCATGCCCGCTCCATCCGCTCGCCAGCCGCGCTCAGGCGATGTCGACGCGGCGGCCGGTGTCGACCCGGCCGTCCTGGTGAGGGTCGGCGACAGGCCGCTCGACCACCGGACCCGGGCCGGGTGCGGGCGAGGTGCCGGCTGTCGGCGGCTCGTCCGCGGAACGCGGCGCCCAGGCCGTCGCCGCGTGGTCCCTCGTCGTCGCATCCGACGAACGGCCGAGCAGGCCGATGACCCGGACCGCCGACGGCACCACCTCCAGGGAGAGGGGGCTTGCGGCCACGATCTCCCCGTCGGCCTGGACGGCCAGGGGGCGCTCCGCCTCGATGCGGACGTGACGGGCGTCGTACACCTCGACCAGAGGGTGCTCGACGTGGCGCCCGGAGAAGACCTTGGGGAGCAGGGAGAGCACGCTGGGCTTGGGGAGATCGCCGGCCACCACGACCCGAAACGTCCCGTCGTCCATCCTGGCGCCGGGGCAGATCCGCATGCCGCCGCCGTATCCGGCCCCGTTGCCCACCGCCACCAGCATCACCCGCCGCTCCAGGATCTCTCCGTCCAGCACTATGCGCACGGCGGCGTTGCGGTAACGGCTGAGGGTCCAGAGGGCCGCGAAGACGTAGGTCAGCGCCCCGGGCACGAACTTGGGCAGCCGGTTGGCCTGCCGCGCCACCTCCGCATCGAACCCGACACCTGCCACGTTGGCGAAGTAGTGGCCGTTGACCACGCCGACGTCCATGGGGGACGCCGGGCCGCTGGCAAGGAGGGTCGCCAGCGCGGCCGGATCCCGGGGGATCCCCGTGTTTCGCGCGAAGTCGTTGCCGGAGCCGGCGGGCACCACGCCGAAGGCGATCCGGCCCCGCGCGGCGGGCGAGAGCGCCATGAGCCCGTTGAGGGCCTCGTGCACCGTGCCGTCTCCACCGACGGCCAGGATGCGGCCGTACCCCTCGAGGGCCGCCCGCTCGGCCAGCTCCCTGGCGTGGCCGGGGCCGCGGGTGTGCCATACGACGCAGCGCACGCCCGGCACCCTCTCCAGCACGGCCCGCAGCCGGGCGAAGACGCGCAGGGACCGGCCGTGCCCGGCGACGGGATTGACGACGAAGAGCAGCTCGTTCACGGGCTCGCCTCCACCTGCCTGCCGGTTAAGCATGTCCCCCGAGCGCCCCCGTTCAAACGCCGGTGAGGTTCACCGTGCGCGCGCCGTCCTCCTGGTCGACCGGGCGGGCGGCCGGAGGAGACGGCCTTGCCTCGATTGACCCGGCCCGGTCGCGGGGTTATAATGCCCCCGAAAGGTCAAAAAAGGTCAAACCCGCCGGGTCGGCTCGACGCCGGGCGACGGCGCCGTCCGCTTGCACCTTCGCCGGTGGATGCCCTCCCGGGGGAAGGAGGTCGACCCCACATGTCCGACGAGCCGCTCCTGGATGCGTTCTCCGAGGCGGTCACCCGTGCGGTGCACCGGGTCTCGCCCGCCGTGGTGCGCATCGCCAGCCGCAAGGAGAGCACCCCCTTCTACGGCCCGTGGCCGTCCCGGCGCGAGGGCATCGGGTCGGGCGTCATCGTGTCGCCCGAGGGCTTGGTGGTGACCAATCACCACGTCGTCGCCGGCGCCGAGCGCCTCTTCGCCACCCTTCGCGACGGTCGGACGCTGCCCGCGTCGGTGCTGGGCCAGGATCCGGCCCATGACCTGGCGCTGCTGCGATTGCCGGCCCAGGCGCTGCCGGTGGCCGAGCTGGGCGACTCGGAGGCGCTCAGGGTCGGGCAGCTCGTCATCGCCATCGGCAATCCGCTGGGCCTGGAGGCCACCGTCACCACCGGGGTCGTCAGCGCCAAGGGACGCACCCTCCAGACCCCGAGCGGCCTCATGGCCGATCTGATCCAGACCGACGCCTCCATCAACCCGGGCAACTCCGGGGGGCCCTTGGTAGACGCCAGGGGCCGGGTGGTGGGGATCAACACCGCGGTGATCCTGGGGGCGCAGGGGATCGGGTTCGCCGTGCCCGTCTCGGCGGTCCGCGACCTGCTGGCGCGCCACGGTCGCACCGGTGAGGCGCAGTCGGGCTGGCTCGGCATCCATGCCGTCGACCAGTGGCTCGAGGCGCCCGCGGGGCAGCAGGAGGGCCGGCTGGCCGTGCTGGTCTTGCAGGTGGCTCTCGGCAGCCCGGCCCAGCGTGCGGGTCTGCAGCCTCTCGACGTCATCGTCGCCATCGACGGCCGACCGGTCGAGGGGCTGGAGGCGCTGCGGCGGGAGTTGGGGCGCCGGGCCGCCGGTGAGCGGGTGGTGCTCGACGTCCTGCGGGGTGACGGGACGCTGCGCCTGCCGATGGTGCTGGGGCGCTACGGCGAGGTGCGAACGGCGCGATGAGCCGCACGGGACGAGCCCGCCTCTACACGCGCGGGGGCGACACGGGCGAGACGGGCCTGCTGGGTCCCCGGCGCGTGCGCAAGGATCACCCGCGGGTCGACGCCTACGGTGCCGTCGACGAGCTCAACGCCCACCTCGGCTGGGCCCGGGCCGAGTGCGCCGCGGTCCCCGTCCTGGCCGGCCTGGTGCCGGTCCTGCAACGGATACAGCGCCGCCTGCTGGACGTGGGCGCCGAGCTGGCGGTCGACCCCCAGCAGCCGGCCCCACCGGCCGTGCCCATGGTGGGAGCGGCCGACATCGCCTGGCTCGAAGCCCAGATCGACGTCCACGACGAGCGGTTGCCGGCCCTGCGCACCTTCGTCCTGCCGGGAGGAGGGCGGGCCGGAGCCGCCCTGCACACGGCGCGCACGGTGGCCCGCCGGGCCGAGCGCAGGGTCGTGGCCCTCAGTGCGGTGGAGCCCGTGCGCCCGGAGGTGCTGGCGTTCCTCAACCGGCTGTCGGACCTCCTCTTCGTGCTGGCGCGGTGGGCCAACCACGTCCAGGGCATCGGCGACATCCCCTGGAGCCCCGGGTCGGGCGACGCCGCGCCATCCCGTCCTCGGCAGGAATAGCCGGGGCCCACACGAACCTAAGCGGACGTTTGTCGAAGACCATGGCCGCGTCGTGCTGGGGCGACGGCAGGCGGAGGAGGCAACGGCCACCCTTGGATGCATCCGACGTCAAGCGGGTCGTCGTGGTGGGAAACGGGGTCGCAGGGACGCTGGCCGCCGAGACCGTGGTGCGACAGGCGGGACCCTCGGTCTCCGTGACCGTCGTCGCCGAAGAGCCCTATCCGCTCTACAACCGGGTCGCGCTGCCCCGGCTCCTGCGGGGCGACGTCCCGGAGAGCAAGGTCTTCATGCGGGACCCGCAGCACCACGTCAAGGCCGGTTACGAGCTCCTGCTCTCGACACGGGTCGTGCGGGTCGACCCGCGCGAACGGGTGGTCTACACCTCGGACGACCGCGCCCTGGTCTACGACCGGCTGCTGATCGCCACGGGCGGCAGGCCCAACGCCCTGCAGGCGTCCGGTGCGGAGACGAGGCCACGGGGCCTCGTCTACTTCCAGACGCTCGACGACACCCGCGCCATCCTGGATCTGGTCAGGGGGGCCCGAAGGGCCGTCACCGTGGGCGGCAGCTACATCGCCTACGAGTTGACGGAGGGGCTGCGCCGCCAGGGGCTCGAGGTGGTCTGGCTGATGCGGGGCCCCTACTTCCTGCGCCGGGTCCTCGACGAGGATGGCGGACGCCTGGTGGATGCCATCGCCCACGCCCACGGGGTGGAGGTGATCCACGGCGAGGAGGTCGCGCAGCTGCTGGTGCGAGCGGGGGCGGTGAGCGGCGTCGTGACGACGGCCGGGCGCACCATCGAGGCGGACATCGTGGCCTGTGGCCTGGGGCTGACCCTCAACACCGAGTGGCTGGAGGGCTCCGGCGTCGAGGTCCGCAAGGGCGTCGTCACGGACGCCTATCTGCAGACCAACGTACCGGGCATCTTCGCCGCGGGCGACGTGGCGGAGTTCTACGACGGCTTCATCGACCGCCACCATACCATGGGCACCTGGGACAACGCCTCCACCCACGGCCGCGTGGCCGCCGCCAACATGCTGGGGGCTCGCCAGCCCTACCTGGAGGTGCCCAGCTACACCAGCACGCTGTTCGACTCGACGCTGTACGTCCTCGGCATGACGACCGAGGTCGACCCCCACCTCGCGACGGTCTCCTCGCTCGACATGGAGAGCGGCAACTACCGCCGGCTCTTCTTCCAGGGCGATCGCCTGGTGGGGGCGGTCATGATCGGCGAGCGCGCCGGGCGGCGCACCCTCAAGCAGATGATCCGGGAGAAGACACCCGTGCCGGCCGGCGAGCGAGCGGCCCTGCTCCACGTGCAGTGACGGCCGGCGCGGCGCATGCGGCGGCGGGGGGCTGCCCAGCCTGGCCGAGGGGGTGGCGAGAGTGGCGGCGGAGAACGGGTCCGTGCGCACCTATGACCTGGTGGTGCTCGGGGGTGGCCCCGGCGGGTACGTGGCGGCCATCCGGGCCGCGCAGCTCGGCATGCGGGTCGCGGTGGTGGAGCGGGATCGGCTGGGTGGCGTCTGCCTCAACCGGGGATGCATCCCCACCAAGGCCATGGTCAAGGCCGCCGAGACGCTCACCATGACGCGCCGGGCCGAGCGGCTCGGGATCCGGGTCGGGGAGGCGGGACTCGACTACGCGGCCATGCTCCGGTGGCGCCAGGGGGTGGTCGAGACCCTGGTGCGGGGAGTGGAGCAGCTCATGCGGGTCAACCGCGTCGACGTGGTGCCCGGCGAGGGCCGCCTACAGGCGGACGGCCGCCTGGAGGTGGAGGGCCCGGGCGGTGGGGTCTCGGTGTTGACGGCTCCACGCCTCATCCTGGCCACGGGCTCGCAGCCGGTGAGGCTCCCCATCCCTGGCGTCGAGCTGCCGGGCGTGGTGGACAGCGACGGGCTCCTGGCCGCGACGTCCCTGCCACCCCGGCTCGTGGTCATCGGCGGCGGGATCGTGGGGTGCGAGTTCGCGAGCATCTTCCGGGCCTTGGGCTCGGAGGTGACCCTGCTGGAGCTGCTCCCGTCCATCCTGCCCGTCGCCGACGGCGAGATCTCGCGCCGGCTGGCGGCGAGCATGCGGCGGGCAGGCATCCGGATCGTGACGGGGGCGAGGGTGGAGGCCATCGAGGCCGCCGGCCCCGAGGGCCCCTGGGGACCGGTCAAGCGGGTGCGCTACAGCCACGCCACCAACCAGGCAGGCGACGCCGAGGGTGAGCTGGTGCTCCTGGCCGTGGGGCGCCGCCCGTCGTTCTCCGGCTTCCGGCCCGATCAGCTGGGCCTCGAGCTGGCCGGGGGCGCGCTCAAGGTGGACGGCCACATGCAGACGACGCGTCCCGGGATCTACGCGATCGGCGACGTCAACGGGCTCGCTCAGCTGGCGCACGCGGCCTCGGCACAGGGGCTCATCGCCGCGCAGCATGCGGCGGGGCGGCCCGGGCGCCCCTGGGGCACGTCCCCGGTGCCGTCGGCGGTCTTCACGTCGCCGGAAGTGGCATGGACCGGCCTGACCGAGGAGCAGGCCCGGGCCGAGGGCATCCCCGTCCGGATCGGCCGGTTCACCTACGGGGCCTTGGGCCGGGCCCACGTGGAGATGGAGCCGGAGGGGTTCGTCAAGATCCTGGCGCGTGCCGAGCCGCCCGGGCAGGGCGAGGTGGTGGGCCTCCACATCCTGGGCCGGGGCGCCACGGAGCTGGTGCACGAGGGCGTGCTGGCCATCCGGTTCGGCGCGACGGCGGGGGAGCTGGCCGAGGCCATCCACGCCCACCCGACCCTCTCGGAGGCCGTCGCGGAGGCCGCCCACGCCCTGGAGGGCCATCCCATCCACCTGGCGAGAAGCTGACCAGTCGGGAAGTAGCGGCCACGGGGCCCGCTCAACGGGAAGGGTCGGATCGACGGGGGCGGGAGGCCCGCCGCAGGATGTCGCTCGGGATGCGACGTCTCCCGGCGTAGCCGTCGGTGGGCCCGTGGTAGTACTGGACCGAGGGCTCGCCCAGCTTCCAGCACAGCAACACGTCCTGCCCGAAGAGCCGGGCGGGGAAGTCGACCAGGCCCACCTCCAGGTGCTTGATCTGGCACCCGTGAGAGTGGACCTCCTCGATGAGGGCCCTCATCCGCTCCACCGCGTGGTCGAGCCGCGCGGTGGCCCTGGCGTGGTCGACCGCCATGATCCACTGACCGTCGGGACCCTGCCCCACGGCCTCGCAGAGCTGGATCTCCCGGTGGGCTGCCTTGCTCTCGCGGTAGAGCCGGCGGAGCTCGGTCATGGCCTCCGTCAAGTAGGGGAGCATGGCGTTGGCATCGGCGACGGTAAACAGGCGGCGGGCCGCCACGGGGTCATCGCACCCCTTCCACATGGACATTGTACGGTGGGCCCCTCGTCGCAACAAGGGAACGTCCGGCAACGCCAGCCGGGGAAGGAAGCCGCCGGCCCTGCCAGAATCCATCCACCATGGGCACTTCTGGCCACGGGTACCCTGGCCTGGGGGCGCTGGCAGGGCGTCCCGGGTGGCGATGGCTGCTGGCGGCCCTCCTGGCCATGGCGTTGACGGCGGGCGCCGCGCCCGCCGGAGCGGCCGGGTCCCGCTGGCTCACCCTCTCGACGCCGCGGGTGCGCATCCACTTCCGTCCAGGCTACGAGGTGGCGGCCATCGAGGCGGCCAGGGCGGCCGAGGCGACCCTCGACGCGATGGCGGACCGCCTCGGTCACGCGCCCCGGGACCCCGTCCACGTCACCCTGATGGACGTGACGGACCTGTCCAACGGTTTCACCGACGTCTCCTACTACAACCGGATCGTCATCTACCCGGCCTTCCCGGTGGGCCTGGGCTACTCCACGGGCCTGAGCCCGCGCATGCGGGACTGGCTCGAGCTGGTGGTCACCCACGAGGTCGTCCATGCCGTGCACCTCGACATGGCGGAGGGGCCGGCCCGGGGCATGCGGCAGATCTTCGGCCACGTGCCGCGCTTCGCCACGCCCAACCTCTTCCAGCCGATGGCCTTCATCGAGGGGCTGGCCACCTTCGAGGAGACGCAGCTGGTCGAGGGGGGGCGGGGCGAGGACCCGCTCTACGACATGTTCTTGCGGGCGGCTGTGCTCGAGTCGGCCCTGCCCGATATCGACCGGGCCTTGGGCCTCTACGACCTCGGCCACTTCCAGCCCGGGGCCCACGTGTACCTGTACGGCTACACGTGGTTCGCCCTGGTGGCGGACCGCTACGGGGAGCAGGGCATCCGTGACCTGCAGAAGCGCTTCGCCGCAGTCTCGGGCCTGACCATGCCCGGCGAGGTGGTGCGCCGGGTCCTCGGGCAGGAGCTCGAGAGCCTGTGGCGCGAGATGCGCCAGGAGCTGGAGCGGCACTACCAGGACGAGATCGCCACCATCCGGGCCGCGGGCGAGACGGAGCCGACCCTGGTGGAGGCGGCCGCCCGATCGGGGGCCTGGGTCGCCGTGTCGCCGCGCCTCTCGCCCGACGGACGCCTGCTGGCCTATGCGGCTTCCGGGCCGTACGTCGAGGACGTGCGACTGGTGGACCTCGATACGGGGCGTGACCGGCAGCTGGCCCTGGGCCTGGTCACGGCGCCGGGCGGGCTCGACTGGAGCCGCGATGGCCGCTACGTGATCTACGCGGCGGCGGACGAGGTCGAGGGCCGGGTCTACTCGGATCTCTACCAGGTCGAGGTGGCCACCGGCCGCGTGCAGCGGCTCACGCACGGGCGGAGGGCCTACGCCCCTGCCACGGGCCCGGGAGGCCTCGTGGCGTACGCCGCCCGCGACGGGCTGACGACCCGGGTCGTGGTGCGGGATCCGACCGGTGCGGAGCGGGTCCTGTGGGAGCCGCCGCAGGGCTGGCAGCTGCTCAGCCTGGCCTGGAGCCCGCAAGGAGATCGGCTGGCGCTCGCCGTCTGGAAGCCAGGGGGTGGCTCCGACCTGCTGGTGCTCTGGCTCAGCTCGTCGCCGAGCCCCCGCGATCCGGCGGCCGGCCCCGGGGTGGCGGTGAGCCGGGTGCAGCCGGTGACCGATGACCCCTTCGTGGACGACCGGCCGAGCTGGAGCCCCGACGGGCGGCACCTGCTCTTCCACTCGGACCGAGACGGCGTGTACAATCTCTACGCGATCGACCCCGCGTCGGGGGAGACGTGGCGGCTCACCAACGTGGTGACCGGGGCCTTCGACCCGGTCATGGCACCCGATGGGCAAAGCGTCTTCTTCTCCTGGTTTTGGGCTCACGGCTACCGGATCGCCCGGCTGGATGCCTCCGCTCTGCGATGGGAGGCGGTCCAACGCCCCCGGGCTCCGGCGCCGGATGCGGCGTGGACCCCCGAGCCCAAGGACGCGGCGGCGCCCGCCGTCGACTCGCTCCCGGCGTCGTGGCGCATCGGGCCGTACACCCCCTTCGAGTCGCTGCGCCCCACCTACTGGGAGCCCCTCATCGGGGAGAGGTGGCCGGGGCCATTCCTGGGGGCGGCCACCGGGGGGCTCGACGCGGTGGGCGAGCGTGCGTACGCCCTGGCCGGCGCGGTGGGTCTGGCGACGGGGGCGCCGCTGCTCTACGCGGGCTACGCCCGGCTGCTCGGCGACGGCCGGGGTCCCGTGCTGACCCTCGAGACGTCGGTGACGCCCAAGGTCCACGCGTCGTCTCCCACGGGCGCCCAGCCGGGGGACCCCTACGACGAGGTGGCCGCCGTGGCCGCCGATCTACGCTGGCAGCGAGGGGGCTTCGGGGGCGGCTGGCAGGCGTCGGTCGGCGCCGTGCGCTCGTGGATCCGTGAGGCCTCCTCGGGAGAGCCCTGGGCCCAGAGCGGGCGCGAGACCCGGCTGGTGGCCGGCTGGCTGGGCTACCGGCAGGGCGGCGAGCACCGCTGGGCGAGCGTGCGGCAATGGTCGCTCCAGGGCGAGACCGTGCTCGAGGCAGCCGACCCCGTCGACCCGCTGGCCGCGTCGGCGCTGGTGGCGGGCTGGGGGTACGTCCGCCAGCGGATCGACGGGACATCCTTCGAGGTGCGGCTGGCAGCCGGCGTGGGCGGGAGGCAGCTCCTCCCGCCGGGCGGCGGCGAATCGGGGCCCTTCGCCGTCCGGGCGTACGACTCGGGCATCTTCTCGGCTGACGCGGTGGCCGTGGGGTTGTCGGCCGAGCGGGCCTGGCGCCTCGCCGACTTCCGCTTCGGCCTGGGCGACGCCCCGACGTTCTTCGACGACCTGGGCCTGGCCCTCTTCACCGAGGCGGCGGCGGGCTGGGACCGCGCCGATCCAAGTCGGCCGCCGGGCGCGCACCTGGCGCTGGAGCCTTCTCCGGGCTCACCCGCCCTGGGAGCGGGAGCCGAGGTGAGGCTGCGGCTCAGCCTCGACTACGGCCGGGTGGGCCTGGTGGTGCGGCTGGGATTGGCCCAGGGCTTCGCGCCGGAGCCCGAGACGCGTTGGTACCTGCGGTTGGAGGCACGCTAACATAGCGGCGGGAGGTAATCCGATGCGGGTGATCCGCCGCTGGTTCATCGCCGGGCTCGTCGTGCTCCTGCCCGTCATCGTCACCATCTGGGCGCTGGCCTTCGGCTTCAACTTGCTCGACGGATTGTGGCGCAGCCTCCTCCCCCACCTGATCGGCCGGTACGTGCCGGGGGTGGGAGCGCTGCTGACCGTCACCCTGACCGTGGCGGTGGGGGCCGTCGCCACCAACGTCATCGGGCGGCGGCTCATCGGCTGGGGCGAGAGCCTCCTGGAGCGCATCCCGGTCGTGCGTAGCGTCTACTCCACCGCCAAGCAGATCGTCGACGTCCTGGCGGGCGGGCAGAAGGCCGCCTTCCAGCGGGTGGTGCTGGTGGAGTATCCGCGGCGGGGACTCTACACCGTCGGGTTCGTCACGTCCACCGACGCGCCGGCGGCCGCGACGGAGGCGGTCGGCGAGGAGCTGTGGTCCGTCTTCGTGCCCACGTCGCCCAATCCCACCAGCGGGTGGGTGGTGATGCTGCCCAGGAGCCAGTGCAGGGTGCTCCACGTCACCGTCGACGAGGCATTTCGCTACATCATCTCGGGGGGCGTCCTGACCAACTCGACGCCGCGCCGCCCTGGCGGCCCGCCGAGCCCCAACCGTGCAGAGCCCGTCACAGGCCAAACCACTGGTAATAGTTGAGGTAGCCGGGCAGGCGCAGGAAGAAGTTGGTGTAAAGCGCCACCCCGATCAGGATGAGCAGCACGCCGCTGGCGCGCTCGACCCAGGGGCCCCACCACCCGAGCCACCGCGCGACGGCCGGCGAGCCGCGCTGCATGACGGCGGCCAGCAGGAGGAAGGGCACGGCCATGCCGGCCGAGTAGAGCGCCAAGAGCCCCATGCCGACCCCTACGGTCTGGGCGGTGCCGGCCATCACGAGGATGGAGGCCAGCACCGGGCCCACGCAGGGCGACCAGCCGGCAGCGAAGGCCATGCCCACCACGAAGGCCCCCCACGGGCCACGGATGAGGCGCCGCAGGGCGCCTGCCAGCCCTCCCTCGGACGAGGCCGGTGGCGCCTCCGCACCCGGCCCGGAGGGCAGGCGGTGCATCAGGCGTCGCTCCACGTCCAGGAAGCCCAGCCGCAACAGCCCCAGCTGGTGAAGGCCCAGGAGCACCACCAGCACCCCCGCCAGCTGGCGCAGGATGACCCGATTGGCCCAGAGATGGCGTCCCAGGGCGGTGGCCGAGGCCCCCAGCAGGACGAAGATGGTGGAGAAGCCCAGCACGAAGAGCACGCTGCGCACGATGAGGTACCACCGGCCCGAGCCCGACAGGGCGGAGCTCGACAGGTAGCCCACGTACGCCGGCATCAGCGCCAGCACACACGGAGAGAGGAGCGAGACCAGGCCCGCCGAGAAGGCCAGCGCCCCGGAGGCCGGACTCAGATCAGTCAACGCCGACACCTGCCTGTCGAGCGAACGCCCGGATCTGGTCGGCGGTCATGGCGCCCATGAAGGAGCCCCGCACGATGCCCTGCGCGTCGATGAAGTACGAGGTGGGGATGGCGAAGACCCGGTACTGGTCCGTCACGCTCATGGCGGTGTCGGCCATGAAGCGCCAGGAGTAGGAGTGCTCCGCCAGGAACGCCCGTACCTGCTCGGGGGATTCGCCGACGGCGATCCCCAGCACCTCCACCTGGTCGCGGTGGGCCGTGTAGAAGGCCTCGATCTGGGGCATCTCCTCCCGGCATGGCGGGCACCACGTAGCCCAGAAGTTGATGAGCACCGCCTTGCCCCGCAGATCCGAGAGCCTCACGGCCCGGCCCTCGAGGTCGGTCAGGGTGAAGTCGGGCGCCTGCCTGCCGATCTCGGGCAGGCCGACGGGCGCGGCGGAGGTGGTCAGGCTCGCCCCGGGCCCTTCTGATACAATGGCTTCGGGCGATGCCGCGCCGCCAGGGCCGCCCAACGGGCGGCTGGGGCCCCTGCCGGGGCCGACGTACCACACCGCGGCGGCGGAGCCCAGCACGAGCACGCCGGAGATCACGAGAGGGACGAGACGGGCCGTCAACACGGGCGACCGCATGCGGAGCCCATACCCCACCTTTCAGGGGCATTTTAGCCTACGGCCTTTCGCCGGGCAAATAGGCAGGGTAGTGCTGGTACGGGCAGGGGTAATACCACATGATCATCGTCGGGACCTCGGGTTATGCCTATGACGACTGGAAGGGTCCCTTCTACCCGCGGGATCTCAAGCCGGGCGACTACCTGGCCTACTACGCGCGCTTCTTCCGATTCACCGAGCTCAACGTGACGTACTACCGCAGTCCGTCGCCCTTCATGCTCGCGCGCGTGGCCGACAAGACCCCCGACGGCTTCGAGTTCGCGGTCAAGGCTTTCTCCGCCCTGACGCACGAGCGGGGGGACCCGGAGGAGGCGCGGCGCTTCCGCGCTGCCCTGGCACCCCTCGAGGAGCGCCGCAAGCTGGCGTGCGTGCTGCTGCAGTTTCCCAACAGCTTCCGTCCGGGGCCGCAGTCCTCCGACTACCTGCGCCGGCTGCGCGAGGTGCTGGCGGACGTCCCGGTGGCCGTGGAGTTTCGTCACCGCGGCTGGGTCGAGGGCGAGCAGGGCTTCGCGCTGCTGGAGGAGCTGGGGGCCGGCTTCGTCGCGGTGGACGAGCCCCGCATCGGCACCCTCGTGCCCCCCATCGCCCGCGCTACGGGGCCCCTGGCGTACGTGCGCTTCCACGGGCGCAACCGGGAGAAGTGGTGGCACCACCAGCAGGCCTACGAGCGCTACGACTACCTCTACTCCCCCGAGGAGCTGCAGGAGTGGGTGCCCCGCCTCGTCTCCCTGGAGGCGCAGACGGGCCGGGTCTACGTCGCCATGAACAACCACTACCAGGCCAAGTCCGTCATCAACGCGCGGATGCTGGAGGAGCTCCTGGCGGCCGCTCCGGGCCGCTGAGGGGTCAGCTCCTGCTCGAGGGCCGGGGCGACCGGCCCCGTCTCACGACGGGCCGGTGCCCCGCTGCAGCTGCTCCAGCAAGGCGTCGACGTCGACGTGCTTGGCCACCAGCTCCCGGGCGATGCGCAGGCCCTCGGTCTCCTCGGGCCGCAGCCGGCGGCTGAGCCGGCCCAGGGCCTCCACCGTCGAGTAGGTGTCGCCGGGTACCAGCAGGACGGGCACGCCCTTCTCCTCGGCCTGCTGGAGCACCTCGACGTTGGGGAAGAGCCCGCCCGTCAACACGATGACGGAGGTGCTGGTCTCCAGGGCGGCCAGCGCCAGGTCGGAGCGGTCGCCACCGGTCACGACGGCCTTGCCCGTGGCCCGGCGGAAGTAGCGCAAGGCGCTCTCGAAACTCATCGCCCCGATGACGATGTCCTCGATGGGGCGATGCAGCCCGCGCTCGCCCGCCAAGAGCTCGGCGCGCAGGAACTCCTTGACCTCGGCGGCCGTCGGCGCCGTGATCTCCAGGCGCTGCGGCACCACGCCCACCACGGGGAAGCCCAGCGACTGGAGCAGGGGCCGGTAGACGCTGAGGCTCTTCTCCCAGTTGGCCAGGGGGACGTTGTTGAAGACGTTGCCCACCACCGGCACGCCCTGGCAGCGCATGTGCTGGTTGCGGACGACCATGACGTCGAACTCCAGGTCGTCGCGCACGTGGTCCACCATGAGGGCCTGGGCGCCCAGCGACCGGGCCAGGGTGAAGGTGTCGACGCCCAGCGCTGCCCCCGCCTGGGGCGACGTGGGGCTCTCGATGAACAGCACGTCGCAGGCGGCCGCCGCCCGCTCCACCTGCTGGCGGGCCCGCTCCACGTGGCTGGGATCCGGCCGGAGCCGGGTCAGGTAGTGGGGTCCGAGGGTCAGGGCCACGCCCTCCACGGGCCCGTCGGGGATGACCGCCCGCATGAGGGCCACGTCGGGGTCGCCGCCGTCGCTGAGGACGGCCAGGTTGGCGATGGGCTTGACGTATCCGGTCTTGTAGCCGCGTTCACGTAAAGCCCCGACCAGCCCGACGCAGAGGGCGGTCTTGCCGCTGCCCGCCGATCCGGTCAACATCACCTTGTACACGCCTGCCGGGCCCCCCTTACGCAAGGGTCATCTTGACGTCGACGGCCACGTACCCCTCGCCCGAGCGATACGCGAACAACGGGTTGACGTCGAGCTCCGCCACCTCGGGAAGGTCCAGGGCCAGCCGCGCCACCCGTGCCAGCGCCTCCTGGATGGCCGCCAGGTCCGCGGGCTCGGCGCCGCGGTAGCCCCGCAGCAGCTGGTAGACCTTGGTCTCCTGGATCATCTCCTCCACGTCGGCCTGGCTCAAGACCCGGGCCAGTCGGAAGGAGACGTCCTTGAGCAGGTTGACGTAGATGCCGCCCATCCCGAAGGCCAGCACGGGCCCGAACTGGCGGTCCCGCACCATCCCGATGATGAGCTCCTGGCCTGAGGGCATCATCCGGGAGACCTCGATGCCGTAGAAGCGGTGCTGGGGCATGAGGCTGCTGACGCGCTCCTGGATCTCGACGAAGGCCTCCCGCACCGCGTCGGCCGAGGCCAGACGCAACCGCACGCCACCGACATCGCTCTTGTGGACGATCTCGGGCGAGGCGATCTTGAGGGCCACCGGGTAGCCGATGGACTCGGCGGCCGCGACGGCCTCATCCGGTGTGCGCGCCAGCGCCGCCGGCGCCACCCGGATCCCGTAGGCGGCGGCCACCTGCGCGGCCTCCGGCCCCAGCAGCACCCGCCGCCCCTCGGACCGGAGCCGCTCCAGCACGGCCCGAGCCTCGTCGGGGCGCACGTCGGCCAACCGGGTCGCGCTGGGCGACGGCCCGCGCTGGCGCCGCCTCGCGTAGCGGTACATCCCCGCCAGGGCCATGACGGCCTCCTCGGGGAAGGTGAAGCAGGGGATGCGGTGCGCCACGAGGAAGTCGGTCGCCTCCCGCACCAGCTCGCCGCCGATCATGCTGACCATGATGGGCTTGCCGGGGGCCATCTCCCTGGCGGCCAGCACGTGGCGCGCCACCTCCGGCGGGCGGGTGGGCACCTGGGGGGTCAGCAGCACCAGGATGGCGTCCACGCCAGGGTCGCGCGCGACGGCCTCGAGGGCCACGCGGTAGCGCTCGGGGGGCGCGTCGCCCACCACGTCGACGGGGTTGTAAACGGCGCACTCCGGCGGGAGCTGCTCCCGCAGGGCCTTGACCGTCTCGGGGGCGAGCCGGGCCGTGGCGAGCCCCATGCGCTCCACCGCGTCGGTGGCGATGATCCCGGGGCCTCCAGCGTTGGTCACGATGGCCACCCGGGGCCCCGCCGGGAGCGGCTGGTTGGCGAAGGCCGTCGCGAGGCTGAAGAGCTCGGTCAACGACTGGACCCGGATGACGCCGGTCTGGTTGAACGCGCACTGGTACGCCCGGTCGTCCCCGGCCAGGGCGCCGGTGTGGGAGGAGGCCGCACGGCCGCCGGCCTCGCTGGTGCCCGACTTGAGGATCAGCACGGGACGTCGCTGGGTGGCCTCGCCGACCACGTCGAGGAAGCGAGCGCCGTCCTTGACGTCCTCGAGGTAGGCGCAGACGACGTTGGTGTGGGGGTCCGAGGCGGCGTCGAGGATCAGGTCCACCTCGGTCAGCCCGGCCTTGTTGCCCAGGCTGATGAAGCGGGAGAAGCCGATGTTTTGCTGGTGGCTCCAGTCCAGGATGGCCGAGCCCAGGGCCCCGCTCTGGCTGATGAAGGCGATGCTCCCCCGTACGGGCTGGGCCGAGGCGAAGGTGGCGTTGAGCGGCGTGTGGGTGTCGATGACACCCAGGCAGTTGGGGCCCACCAGCCCCATGCCGTAGCGCCGGCAGACCTCCACCAGGGCGGCCTCCCGGCGGGCGCCGTCAGGTCCCACCTCCTTGAAGCCGGCGCTGATGACCACCAGATGGGCCACGCCGTGGCGGCCGCACGCCTCGGCCACCGGGACCACGGCCTCGGCCGGCACGACGATGACCGCGAGGTCGACCGCGGGCGCCTGCTCGATGGATGGGTAGCAGGTGAGGCCCAGGATGGTCTCGGCCTTGGGGTTGATGGGGTAGATGTGGCCCGAGTAGCCCGAGTCGATGATGTTGCGCAGGATCTGATGGCCCAGCTTGTCCGGGTTGGCCGAGGCCCCGACGACGGCGATGCTGCGAGGGCGGTAGAGCCGGGCCAGGTCAGGAGCGGGAGGCGTGCCGTTGGGGGTAGAACTCTCCTGCCGGTCGGCGGCGGGCGTCACCGTCCGATGGCCATGCTCGCGAGCGAGGTCGTCTGCGCCCATCGTCAATTGTCCCTTCCGTCACAAACTTCCCGGGCGCCATGATACCTCCTGGGACCCCGTTCCGAAAGGGATGTTTGCCCTCTCGTGCGAACTTCGGTGGGCAAGACCGACCTCCTGGGGATGTGACCTTGAAGAGCATTGCCGCCTTTCGTGGCCTCCGGTACGACCCGGCTCGCGTCCACCGTCTGGATGACGTCCTGGCCCCTCCGTACGACGTGGTGGGCCGTCAGCACGTCGAGGCGTACCTCGCGCGCAGCCGCTACAACGTGCTGCAGCTCGACCTGGGGGTGGCCGACCCCACCGACCCGGTGCCGGGCCGGTGGGAGGAGGTGGCCCACCGCTTCCGTGGATGGATCGATGACGGCGTCCTGGTGGCCGACCCCCGGCCCTCCGTCTATGTCTTTCGCCATCGCTATCATCTCCCCGACGGACGGCCCGGTGCCCTGACGGCCGTCTTCGTCGGGTTGCGGGCCGGTCCGGGAGGATCCAAGGCTGCCATGGGCCACGAGCGCACCGTCGCGGCGGTCCGGGGCGACCGCCTCGAGCAGCTCCGGCGCTGCGCCGCCCAGTTCAGCCCCATCCTGGCGCTGGTCTCCGACCCCGAGCGGCGATTCCAGCGGGCCCTGGAGGAGGCCACCTCCGGCGGGCCCGACGTCGAGGCCGAGGCGCCGACCGGGGGAGAGCTGGCGGTGTGGGTCTGCCCCGCGGAGGCACCAGACGGGCGGCGGGTGCTGGAGGAGCTGAGCCGGGCCCTCGAGCGCAGTCCCGCCGTCATCGCGGACGGGCATCACCGGTTCGAGGCCGCCAGCCAGTACGCCGAGGAGCAGGCCCGGCTGGCCTCTCCCGGGGCGCGCCGCCGGGAGGGCCTCTACGTCCTCACCGCCGTGGCCTCGCTGGAGGGGGGAGGCCTCGCCATCCTGCCGGTGCACCGGGTGGTGGGACCTCCTTCGGCCGTCGAGCCGTTGCGCATGGCCCTGCACGAGCACCTCATGCCCCTCCACGACGACGAGGTGCCCGCGTCGCTGCGATCGGCGCTGCAGCGGGAGGCGGCCGACCCCGCACAGGCGGCCGCGAACGTCGCCGCGCTCCGGCAGGCCTTGAGTCGTCCGGTCTTCGCCGCTTGGTGGGGCGGGGGCCGCGTCGACTACCTGGCCGTGCCCGCCAAGGTGACGCAACGTGCGGGCTCGTCTCGACCCGAGTACCCCGGCGTGGCCGGGGACATCACCATCCTGCACCGGGGGCCCCTGGCCGAGTGGCGACCGTCCGCCCAGGCCGTGGTGGACGGGGCCGGGGCCGATGAGAGCCGCTGGGTGCGGTACACCTCCGACGCCCGGGAGGCGGCCGCCGCCGTGGACCGGGGTGAGGCCGCCGCCGCCGTGCTGCTGGCCCCCGTGGGGCTGGCCGAGGTGCAGGAGGTGGCCCAGGCCGGCAAGAAGATGCCGGAGAAGTCCACGTACTTCTATCCCAAGCTGATCAGCGGGCTGGTGCTGCAGGATCTCCGGCTGCCCGTCGAGGCGTGGCCACCCGACCCGGCGTAGCTGCAGAGCAGGGGGTCGACGACGTGGAGAAGTTCGCCGGCGAAGCCCTCACCTTCGACGACGTGCTGCTGGTACCGGGAGAGTCCGACGTGCTGCCCCGGGAGGTCGACGTCACCACCCGGTTCTCCCGGCGCATCCGGCTCAACGTCCCCCTGGTGAGCGCTGCCATGGACACGGTCACCGAGGCTCGCATGGCCATCGCCCTGGCCCGGGAGGGGGGCATCGGGGTCATCCACAAGAGCCTCTCCATCGAGGCCCAGGCGGGCGAGGTCGACAAGGTCAAGCGCTCGGAGAGCGGGATCATCGTGGATCCCATCTCCCTGAGCCCGCAGCACACCCTGCGTGACGCCCTGGCCGTCATGGCCCGCTATCGCATCTCGGGCGTGCCCATCACCGATCCGGACGGCCGGCTGGTCGGCATCATCACCAACCGGGACCTCAAGTTCGAGGAGGACCTGGATCAACCCATCGGCCAGGTGATGACCCGCGAGGGGCTCGTCACCGCACCGGTGGGCACCAGCCTGGACGAGGCCCGGCGCATCCTGCACCGTCACCGCATCGAGAAACTGCCCCTGGTGGACGATCAGTTTCGCCTCAAGGGCCTCATCACCATCAAGGACATCGAGAAGGCCCGCAAGTACCCCAACGCCGCCAAGGATGCCAAGGGTCGGCTGAGGGTGGCGGCGGCAGTGGGCGTCGGCCCCGACACCATGGAACGGGTGGCCGCGCTGGTGGCGGCGGGAGTCGACGCCGTCGTCATCGACTCCGCCCATGGCCATTCCCGGCGGGTCATCGCCATGTGCGAGCGGCTCAAGTCCGAGTTCGGCCAGCGGGTCGACGTGGTGGCCGGCAACGTGGCCACGGCGGAGGGGGTACGGGCCCTGGTGGAGGCCGGGGCCGACGCGGTCAAGGTGGGCGTGGGCCCGGGCACCATCTGCACCACGCGGGTCGTCACCGGTGTCGGGGTGCCGCAGCTGACCGCAGTCTGGGAGTCGTACCAGGAGGCGGCCCGTCACGACGTCCCCCTCATCGCCGACGGCGGGATCCGCTACTCGGGCGACATCACCAAGGCCCTGGCGGCCGGCGCGGACGCGGTCATGATCGGCAGCCTCTTCGCCGGCACCGACGAGAGCCCCGGCGAGGTGGAGATCTACCAAGGGCGGCGCTTCAAGGTCTACCGGGGCATGGGGTCGCTGGGTGCCATGCGCGAGGGGTCGGGCGACCGCTACGGATACGAGCCCGACGCCAAGCCGGTGCCGGAGGGCATCGAGGGCCGGGTGCCCTACCGGGGGCCGGTGGCCGAGATGGTCTACCAGCTGGTCGGCGGGCTGCGGGCCGGCATGGGGTACTGCGGTGCCCGTACCATCGCGGAGCTGCGCAGCCGCGGGCGCTTCATCCGGGTCACCCCCGCCGGGGTGCGCGAGAGCCACCCGCACGACGTCCAGATCACCAAGGAGGCGCCCAACTACTGGACGCCGTGACGGGGCGGCGCGAGCTGTCGTGGGCCCTCGGCTCGATCGCTGCCCTGTTCCTGGTCGCCTCGGGGCTCGGTGGCCTGGCGGCCGTCACCCTCGGGATGAGGCGGCCGGCCGCCGACGTGGCGGCCGCGTGGATGCTGCAGCTGGTGGTCGGCGCGCTGGGGCTGGCGGGCCGCCGGCGGCTGCGGCGCCTGGGCGATCCCGGTGAGCAGCCGTTGCCGGTCCGGGCCCGGCTGCGCTCACTGGTGGGCGGCCTCTGGTTTGGGGCGGTGCTGGTGGCGGCTCAGGCCGCCGTCAACGCCGTGGTGATGCAGGCGGCCCGTCTGGCGGGATGGGAGGAGACGGTGCGCCGCATCGGGCTCGCCGAGCAGCGCTCGCTCATGGGCCTGCTCTTCGGCACGGGCGGTGTCTGGCTGGCGGCCCTGGTGGTCTTGCTGGTCGCCGTCGCCCCCGTGGTGGAGGAGACCTTCTTTCGCGGCTACCTCTATCGTCTGCTGCGCGGCCCCGGTCGGGTGGCGCCGCTGCCGGCGGCCGCGACCTCCGCGGTGGCCTTCGCAGGACTCCATGCCTACCTGGTGCACCTGCCGGCTCTATGGGTGGTCGGGGTGCTGCTGGCGCTCTGGTACGAGCGTCACGGCCGCCTCAGCGCCGCGGTAGGCGCTCACATGGGTGCCAATCTGCTGACCCTGGCGCTGGTGCTGACGGGCGGCATGGCGCCGGCATGAGGCGGCCGGCGGCGGCCGCCTGTCCCGACCTGGTGGATGCTTCCTCTCCCGACCGCCTCGGGCGCGCCCCGCCGGGGGGCACGCTAAGGGGTGGTCGGGGGGCGACTGACGACATGCCTTGCTTCCAGTGCCCGCACTGCGGACGGCGCCACGTGGTGCGCCCGCTCGACGTCGAAGAGGGCGGGCGCTGCCCTTGCGGTGCGCGCTACTCGGTCGCCATGTCCACGGAGG
Source organism: Limnochorda sp. LNt (assembly GCF_035593265.1). Taxonomy (GTDB): domain Bacteria; phylum Bacillota; class Limnochordia; order Limnochordales; family Geochordaceae; genus Geochorda; species Geochorda subterranea. Next base: position 224,649 of record NZ_CP141614.1, read on the forward strand.
AGCCCGCGGACGGCGTCGCCCGGGACGACGGGGCGGGTCCGTCCACCTGGGTGATGGACCGGGACGGGTCGGTCTACGAGGTGCGCTTCCACCCGTAGTCAGATGCGCTGCATCTGCTCGACGTGGAGCACCCAGACGATGGCGCCGCCCACCTCGACCTCGATGGGCAGCGGGGCGCTCCCCGGCATCTCGGCCACGGGCTGGGGGATGAGGCGCTGGCGCCGCATGCAGGTCGAGCGCACGATGGCGAGCACGGCATCGACCTGCTCGTCGGGCACGCCGACCAGCAGGGTCGTGTTGCCCTCCAGCAGGAAGCCTCCCGTGCTGGCCAGCCGCGTCACGCCGATCTGGGCGCGGTTGAGCGCATCCATGAGCGGTCGGCTGTCGCTGTCGTCGACGATGATGATGAGGAGCTTCACCCGCGACCCCTTCCGGTCTGTCCCCTCTGCCGCTCGGTGATTCCGCGCCGGCCGCTCCATCCCTGCTGGCGCCGCTGCGATGGCGCCTCCAGGCCCCGGCAGGAACGCGCGGGCCCCCCGCGGAATGAGGCCGCACTGTGGGGCCAGGAGCCTTCCCGAGGTTGCAGCGAGATAGAGGTGAGCGTCGACGGTGATCCTCAACGACCGGGAGATCGCGCGGCTGGCTCGCGAACACGGCATGATCGAGCCCTTCGTGCCGCAGCAGGTGCGCGTGCTGGACGAGGGCACCCCCGGCGAGCGCCGGGTCATCTCGTACGGGTTGTCCAGCTTCGGCTACGACCTGCGGGTGGCGCGGGAGTTCAAGATCTTCACCAACGTCAACAGCTCCGTCGTGGACCCCAAGCACTTCGACCCCAAGGCCTTCGTCGACTTCGAGGGCGACGTCTGCATCATCCCGCCCAACTCGTTCGCGCTGGCCCGGTCCATGGAGTACTTCCGCATCCCCGAGGACGTGGTCTGCATCACGCTGGGCAAGTCGACCTACGCCCGGTGCGGCATCATCGTCAACATCACCCCCGCGGAGCCGGGCTGGCGGGGGTATCTCACCATCGAGATCAGCAACACCACGCCCCTGCCCGCCCGCATCTACGCCGGCGAGGGCATCGCCCAGATGCTCTTCCTGCGGGGGGAGCGGCCCGACGTCACCTACGCCACCCGGCAGGGCAAGTACCAGGACCAGCAGGGCATCGTGCTCCCCAAGGTGTGAAGGGACGGAGCGCCATGCTCAAGGGACGCGTGGACTTGCGCAGCGATACCGTCACCGAGCCCACCGACGAGATGCGCCGCGCCATGTACGAGGCGGAGGTGGGTGACGCCGCCCGGGGCGACGACCCCACCGTCCGGCAGCTCGAGGAGGAGGCGGCCGCCATCCTGGGCAAGGAGGCGGCGCTTTTGGTGCCGAGCGGCACCATGGGCAACCTGGTGGCCATGCTCACCTGGGTGCGCCGGGCCGAAGAGATCATCGCCGACTGGCGGGCCCACATCGTGCAGTCGGAGGCGGGCGGGCTGGGCGGCGTCGTGGGGGCCATGGTGCGCACCATCGTCACCGACGACGGCATCCTGCGGCCCCGCGCCATCGAGGAGGCCATCCGGGCCCCGAGCGTGCTGGCGCCGCGCACGGCCCTGGTGGCCATCGAGGAGACCCACAACTTCGCCGGCGGCACCGTCTGGCGCGTGGAGGAGGTCGACGCCGCCGCCGAGGTGGCCCATCGCCACGGCATCCCGGTCCACATGGACGGGGCGCGCCTCTTCAACGCGGCGGTGGCCCTGGGGGTGCCGGCGGCACGGATCGTGCAGGCCGTCGACTCGGTGATGTTCTGCCTGTCCAAGGGGCTATCGGCGCCCATCGGCAGCGTGCTGGTCGGCAGCCGCGACTTCATCGAGGAGGCGCGCCGGCGCCGGCAGATGGTCGGGGGCGCCATGCGCCAGGCGGGAGTCATCGCGGCGGCGGGGATCGTCGCGTTGCGCACCATGATCAGCCGCCTGGCGGAGGATCACGCCCGGGCGCGGGCCCTGGCGGAGCGGCTGGCGGGCACGCCGGGCATCCGGGTGTCGCCGCCGCCGGTCACCAACATGGTCATGGTGGACGTGGCCGGCACGGGACTGAGCGCCGCCGAGTTCGGCAAGCGACTCGCCGAGGGCCACAACGTCTGGGCGCTACCCGTCGGCCCCTCCGTGCTCCGGTTGGTCACCCACCGGCACGTGGACGATGAGGACGTGGAGCGAGCCGCGCAGGCCATCCGGGCAGTGGCGCAGTCCCGGGCTGCCTAGGGGCCGGCGTCTGCGCTCACGGGATCCAGCGGGCCATCGGGCGGACGAGCCGCACGATCCACGGGGCGAGACTGAGCAGGGCCAGCGACGCGGCCAGAAGCCGGTGGTCCTGCAGATCCGGCTCGGTGGCCGTCCGGGACCAGCAGAAGAGGCGGAGCCAGGGTGCCTGGCTCCGCCTCTCGTTCGAAGGCGAGGGGGTCAGACGCCGGGCAGGACGATGACCTGGCCCGGGAGGAGGTTGTACGGGTCGATGCCCGGGTTGGCGGCCAGGATGGCCTGCCAGTCGACGCCGTAGCGTCTCCCGATGAGGTAGAGGGTGTCACCGGGCCGCACGGTGTAGCTGCGGCCCTGACCGGGTCGGGTGCCGGAGGGGAGGACGAGTACCTGACCCGGCATCAGCCACCAGGCGTCGATGCCAGGGTTGGCGGCCATCAGGGCATCCAGGCTGAGGCCGTAGCGCTGGGCGATGAGCCAGAGCGTGTCGCCCGGCTGTACCACGTAGGTGCTGCCCCCCGGCGGCGCGGAACCCGACGGGATGACGATGGACTGCCCGGGGATCAGGTTGTAGGGATCGAGGCCGGGGTTGGCGGCCAGGATGGCCTGCCAGCTGATGCCGTAGCGCAGGCCGATGAGGTAGAGGGTGTCGCCCGTCTGCACGACGTAGCGGCTGCCCTGCGGTGGCTCCTGGCCCGGCGGCTGCTCGCCAGGGGGCTCGCCGCCCGGCGGCCGCGTACCGCCGCCCAGGATCTCCTCCACCACGTCCCAGAGCGCAGGGTCCTCGAAGCCCAGCCGCCACAGCGCCATGCCCCCGAGGTCGTGGCGGCCGATGAGCTGGAGCTTGTAGCGCGCGCTTTCGGCGTTCTCGAAGTAGACGACGCGGGTCACGCCGTTCTCCGCGTAGCTGAAGTAGGGTACCTGCGCGCCCGCGTCCCACAGGATCGGGACACCCTTCTGCTGAGCCAGGCGGACGGCGTCGCTGGCCTTGAGCATGGTCGCCATGCCGCCCGTCGAGGGCCAGTCGTAGCCGTAGCCGGCGATCCCGACCAAGAGCTTGTGGGTCGGGATGGTCTGGGAGGCGTAGCGCACCACGTCGCTCACCCAGGGCATGGAGGCGATGGGCCCGGCCCCCGAGGTGATCCAGTGCTCGTCGTAGGTCATCAGGACGACCTGATCGACGACCTGGCCAATGGCCCGGTAGTCGAAGGCCCCGCTCCAGCCGTTGTTGGGATCGTCCCAGGTCTTGGCCGGGACGGCGATGCTCAGGGTCGCTCCGCTGGGGCGAAGCCGCTCGGCCAGACGCTGTAGGAACTGTGTGAAGAGCTGGCGTTGCGCGGGGTCCACGTTTTCGAGGTCGATCTGCACCCCGTCGTACCCCGCTTCGGTCACCAGGCGCGTGATCTGGTCCAGCGCGCGGGCCTGCGCCGTGGCGTTGGTCAGGATGGACGAGACGACCCCCCGGTCGAATCCACCCCAGTAGTTGTGGATCACGGCCTGCACCTCGATGTTGCGCTGGCGCGCCAGATCCATCAAGGCGTGGTCCATCTCGCCGGAGACGTTGCCCTGGGCGTCGATGCGGTAGAGAAACGCTCCGACGGTGTTGACGGGCGTCGCGGTCAGCAGCGAGTTGAACGCGGTCCTGTCACCTGGATAGTCGACTGGATAGTAGCCGTAGATGATCGGGGGCGTCCCCTGGGCCGCCGATGCCGGTGGCGAGTGGTATGGCACGGAAATGGCAACGATGGCGATTGCGACCAAGAGAGCCGTCAACTCGAGGCGCCGCATTGAACTCCTCCTTTTTGGGATTGGGTCTACAACGGAGGAATTCAAAGCGTTCGTTTCCATGCCTTTAGTAGATCGATGGCGCGATTGGCAACGGCGAGGGGAGGGTGGTAGCCCGTGGGATACTTGACAGGCCTGGCTCGTATGGGTTGGCCGGGAGGGTCGTGGTACAAGTGGCAAGGTGGAGGAGCCGTCGCCGGTTGCTCTGGCTGGCGCTAGCGGCGGTCGTGGCACTCGCTGCCGCGTGGGGCGTCGTGCGGGGCACCCGCCAGGGCTATCCCGACGCGGAACTCCGACGCTTGTTGCAACAAGCCCAGACTTTCCAGGACAACCTCCGCATCGCGCTGGAGCCGGCCTTCAAGCCGATGGCGGTCGCCTTCGTGCGGGATCGATACGGCTCACCCGGGATCGACGTCGCGATCCGCAGCATCTCCGTGCGAGACGACGGGCGCTTTCCCGTCATCGTCGAGGTCCTGGGGGGCTCGCAGGGGGTCTACCGGCAGGAGAAGTTCCTCTTCTGGTGGGACCGCGACCGTTGGGACATGCGGTACGTGGAGGGGGACCTGTAGCAGGGGCGTCGCATCTCACCGGCGGGGAGCCTCGGGTACGCCCTCCGGGCGGGGCGGCGCCCCGGGGTTGGGGAAGCTCCCCCACCACTCGACGATGCCCTCGGCCACCAGTTCGGCCGCGGTCTGTCGGTTCTCTGCCTTGAGGATCCATTGGAGGTCGGCCCAGTTGCTCAAGAAGACCACCTCCACCACCGCATGGGGCAGGGCCAGCCGGTCCATGTAGAGCCCGTTGACGGCGAAGGGCGGCGCCGACTCGGGCAGCACCCGGGTCAGCTGTCCGTAGACGGCCTCGGCCAGACGCCGGCTCTCCTCGACGTGCTCGGCGGCCGGCCCCACCTCCGAGTAGACGACCGTCGTGCCGCGGTCCGACGGATCCGGCGAGGCATTGAGGTGAATGCTAACGTAGAGATCCGCCCCCGGCTGGCTCGCCTGGGGACGAAGCCGCCGGAGGTTGAGCGCGAAGTAGCTGCGGTCCCGATTGGTCTGCTCCCCGTCCCCGTTGTAGTCCGGAGGCTCCTGATCGCCCTCCCGGGTCAGGTGCACCTCGACGCCGCGAGCCGAGAGGGCCCCTGCCAGACGGCGCGCGATGTCCAGGGCGAGCGGGTCCTCGTGGACGTCGGCCCAGCGGTTGTACGCCCCGGTGTAGCTGCGGTGCAGGGAGCTCCACCCGTGGCCGGCATCCACCACCACGACGGGAGGGCGCGGCCTCAACCGTGGCGCCGCCGAAGGGGGCAGCGCCGCCAGCGCGATCCCTACCCACGCGGTGAGTGCCAACAAACGCCTGCTACCCAGAACGGCCGGTCATCCCGTGCGAAGCCTATGCCTGGCCGCTCGACGGGAGACCGCGATAGAGCGCAGCGAGGGTCCAGGCGGCGAGGTGCAGGTCCAGCCGGCGCCGGTGCCGCAGCGCCACCAGGCTCACCCCACCGGCGGCATAGGCGGCGAGCGCGGCAGGGTGTGCCAGGGCCTCGATGGTCAGGGCGATCCAGCGGTACACGTCGAAGGCCAGGGTGACGCCCAGAAGCCCGCTGCCCATGACGTAGACCAGCGTGGCCAGCGTGAGGGCCAACCGGCGGCGGGTCGCGCCGACGGCGACGGAGGCTGCGGCGACGAGGCCCGACTCCCAGGCGGCCCCTCTCAGCGTCTCTCGGGCCAGGCGCCGGACGCACGACTCGACGGAGCCGCAGACGAGGGCCTGGTGGGCCGCGGCGCAGAGGATGGACTGAAACCGCTGGGGCATCGGCAGCGCCTCGGGGACTCCGTAGACGGCCCCCAGCGTCTCGACCAGCTCCGAGGCGAGTCCCTCCAGTCCCCGGCTGCCCTGCCGCCCATTGAGGCGGCCCTGCAGGGCGTGCAGATAGCGCACTCGCAGCGAGACGCCCCGAAGCGTCTGCAGCGCCGAGGCTTGCCGGCGCCACTCAGCCTGGAAGCGGCGAGCGGCTGTCGCGGGGCGGCGGGTACCTTCCGCCAGGTACCGGATGAGACGCCCTGCCGTAGCCGTCTCGAGCAGCGCCACGAGGGAAGCCAGCTCGTCGTCGGGCATCCGAGCGAGGGCGCCGATCAGGCTGCGTGCCACCTCGGTCGACTGTCCCGGCTGTCCACCCCGGGAGCGGCCACCTCGCCCGGTCTCCGCCGGTGCCCCCCCGAGGGCCTGGTCGAGGGAGTGGGCGAGCATGGGGTCGTACCGGGGGAGCGCGAGACGGTAGGCCCGGAGCACCTCCGGGCAGGGTGGGCTTCCCCAGACACGCACGGCCGAAGACGTTGCCCGCCTCGTGATCCTGCACCACCTGCTCCGACGCAAGGGTCGTACCAGGGGATGCGGGGGCGGGCCCGTCGGCCATGCGAGGCCAGTGCTAACTTAAGGAACCCGGGACCAGCTGAGCGACGGGAGTGACGCGCTTGACGTAACGCCACATGTAAGTTACGTTTACACCGAGGAACCTCCTCGGGAGGTGATGCCATTGGTCCTGCAGAGGTTTACGGCCAGGGCCAAGCGGATCATCGAGAATGCCGTCGACGAGGCCCGGCGTCGGGGAGAGCCGGTCGGGCCCCTACACCTGCTGCTGGCCCTGGCACGAGACGAGACGTCGGCCGCAGCTCGCGCCCTTCGGGAGGCGGGCGTGACGCCCGAGGCGGTCGCTGGCCACCTGGTCGAGCCGGCAGACGGCACCGCCCTGCGCAAGGAGCCCCCCTTCGACCCCGAGGGCAAGCGTGTACTCGAGCGAGGCGCCCGGTGGGCCAAGGAGCTCCGGCACCCGTACATCGGTGCCGAGCACGTGCTGCTGGCCCTGCTGGATGACGGCGCCGCGGCCGCCGCGGACGTGTGGCGGGCTCTCGGCGTCGACGTGGCCCGTCTACGGGAGCGGCTCCTCGCTCAGCCACCCGAACCGGAGGAGCGTCCGGGTCACAAGACGCAAGTCTCGTGGGTCTTCTGGCGCTCCGGGAGCGAGAGCCGTGACTGGGTCGTCAGCGTGCGGCTGGACGCCCCCACCCTGACCGCGGTGGACGCACTGGTGCGGGCCGGCGTGGCCAAGAGCCGGTCGGAGGCGGTCTTCATGCTGTGCCGCAAGGGGATCGAGGCTCACCGCGAGCTCTTCGAGCGGCTCGCGGAGAAGATGGCCTCCGTGGCGGAGCTAGAGGAGGAGATGCGGCGCATCTTCGCAGGAGACGGAGGCGAAACCTGATAGAAAAGAGAGATGGTGCCGAAGGGGGGATTTGAACCCCCACGGGCGTTACGCCCACTGCGCCCTGAACGCAGCGCGTCTGCCAGTTCCACCACTTCGGCACCGTACGATCCGGTGGCACCGCGGATCCTAGCACGGGACCCCGGCGCCCGTCAACAGCAATGGGAGGGCCACCGCCACCCGCCGTCGGCCGTCGCGAAGGGATGGCCGACGTGACCGCCTAATCGACTCCGTGCAGGGTCCCGGCGACGGACCGGACGAAGGAGCGCCTCGAGCATGCTGCGGCCCAAGGTCGAGGCCATCGTGGCCCTCTTCCAGGAGGACGGGCTCCGCACGCCGCTCGCCGCGGTGGTCGAGACCGTGCTGCTCCTGGTGGGCCCCGGTGCCACCTTCCTGACGGGCCGACGGGGCCGGCTCATGGCCGTCGCCCTCTCGCCGGGGGTCTCCCCCCACCCGCTGGACGCGCAGGCGCTCGAGGCCGGCACGCTGCCCGACCACCTGGCCGCTGCCTTCCTGCGGATCGATGCTCCCATCGCCGGCCCCGAGGCCGACGCGGTCGTCGGGGTCTCCCACAGCGCGGTGCTGCCGGTGCGGGTCGCGGGCCGGCGGCTCGGCACCCTGCTGATGATACGGCCCCGCGCACCCTTCGATGAGGAGGACCTGGTCGTGGGCCAGGTCGCCGCCCTGGGCGCGGGGCTCGTCGTAGGCGCGGCCGTCAGCGAGGAGGGCGGCCAGGCCGAAGAGCGCCAGCGTGCCCGCATCGCCGTCCGGAGCCTCTCTTACTCGGAGGCGGTGGCGGTGCATCGCCTCCTGGACGCGCTGGAAGGCGACGAGGGGCTGCTGGTGACGAGCCGGATCGCCGATCAGGCCGGCATCACGCGCTCCATCGTCGTCAACGCGTTGCGCAAGCTGGCCTCCGCCAGCGTCATCGAGGCCCGTTCCCTGGGCGCCAAGGGTACGTATCTGCGAGTGCTCAACCGCGAGCTCCGCCGGGAACTGAGTCGCCAGCGCCTGCCCCACTTCGCCGCTCACGGGATGCACCGCCGGACTTGAAGAGGCGCCCCCGCACCACAACGGGCCGCCGGTAACGGGCGTTGATGGCGTCCACCAGCCGGTCGACCTCGTCGGGCTCTCGACGGCCGGCGTCGTCCCAAAGCTGCCCTTGCTCCAGCCGGGTCAGCGACTCCACCCCCACCCCGAGGAGCCTGAAGCCGCCCGGCCTCGGGGGCAGGCGCCGCAGCAGCCGGCGCGCCGTCTCCAGGAGCGTGGCGTCGTCGGCCGCGGGGCGGCCCAGCGTCGTGCGTCGGGTCACCGTCACGAAGTCGGGATAGCGGGCCTTGAGTACCACGGCCTGGGCCCACCACCCCTCGGCCCTCAGCCGGCGGCCCACCTCCGCGCACAGCTCCGTCAGCCGGGCCACGACCTGGTCCGCGCGCTCGACATCGTGCTCGAAGGTCTGCTCGGCGCTGATGGAGCGGGCCTCCTGCCGTGGCTGGACGGGGCGCAGGTCGATGCCGTGGGCGAACTCGTACAGCACCTGCCCCAGCCGCCCCAGGTGGGAGCCGAGGAACGATCGAGACCGTGCCCGCAGATCGGCCACCGTGGTGATGCCCAGTCGACGCAGGCGCTCGCCGGTGCGAGGCCCGACGCCCGGCAGGCGCTCGACGGGCAACGGCGCCAGGACGCGGTCGACGTCGCCGGGCTCGATCACCATGAGCCCGTCGGGCTTGGATAGCTCGGAGGCCAGCTTGGCCAGCAGCTTGTTGGGGGCGATGCCCACCGTGGCGGTGAGGCGCTGGGCCGTGACGATGCGCTCCTTGATGGCTCGCCCCAGGGCCTCCAGGCTGGGGAAGCGGGCCCGGTCGGCCGTCATGTCGAGGTAGGCCTCGTCGATGGAGACGGGCTCCACGAGGGGGCTGAACTCGTGGAGGATCGCCAAGACCGCCTCCGAGACCTCCCGGTAGAGGCCGTGGCGGGCCGGGATGAAGATGCCGTGCGGGCAGAGCGCGACCGCCCGCCGGATGGGCATGGCCGACCGCACGCCGTACCGGCGAGCCTCGTACGAGGCCGTGGCGACCACGCCGCGCCGGCTCTCCCGGCTCCCTCCCACGATGACGGGCTTGCCAGCCAGCTCGGGACGCTCCCGGACCTCGACCGCCGCGAAGAACGCGTCCATGTCGACGTGCACGATCACGCGTTGGCCGGTGCGCCGGTCGGCCGGGCTGGCGATCATGCGTTCGCTACCCCCGATGCTATAATGAGCCCGAGATCCGTCGGGCGGCAAGGGGAGATGGTCCACATCGAGCGAGCGCGTCCGGCTCTCTGGCCCCAGGGGCGGGCCTACTTGATAGCGTGTTCGGAGGACGAAGATCTGACCACGTCCCTGGAGGAGCTGGCCGATCTGGCGCGGGCCGCAGGCGCCGAGGTGGTCGGCGTCATGGTGCAGCGGGAGCCCGTGCCCGACTCGGCCCTCTACTTCGGCCGGGGCAAGGCGGAGGAGCTCCAGACAGCGGCCCTGACGGCCCGCGCCACGCTGGTGGTCGCCGACGACGAACTCGCTCCCACCCAGCGACGCAACCTGGAGCGTGTCGTGGGGCTGCCGGTGCTCGACCGCACCCAGGTGATCCTCGACATCTTCGCGCAGAGGGCGCGCTCCCGGGAGGGCAAGCTGCAAGTCGAGCTGGCCCAGCTCACCTACCTGCTGCCGCGGCTCACCGGGTGGGGGCAGACCCTCTCCCGGCTCGGCGGCGGCATCGGCACCCGAGGCCCCGGTGAGACGCGGCTCGAGTACGATCGGCGGCGCATCAAGCGGCGCATCGCGGAGCTGCGCCGTCAGATCGCCGAGGTGGCCCGGCACCGGGAGCAGCACCGCCGAGGCCGCGCGGCCCTGGAGATGCCCGTCGTGGCGCTGGTGGGTTACACCAACGCGGGCAAGTCGACGCTTCTCAACGCTCTGTCGGGATCCCAGGTCAGCGCCAAGGACCGGCCGTTCGAGACCCTGGACCCGACGGTGCGCCGGGTCTACCTGGCCGAGGGTTCCCACTGCCTGATGACCGACACGGTGGGTTTCATCAAGAAGCTGCCGGCGCACCTGGTCGCGGCGTTTCGGGCCACCCTGGAGGAGGTGACCCGGGCCGACTTGCTGGTGCACGTGGTCGACGCGAGCCGCCCCGACGTGGAGCGTCAGATGCAGGCCGTCTTCGAGACGCTGGAGGAGATCGGCGCGGCGACCCGGCCCGTCGTGCTGGTCTTCAACAAGATCGACCGGGCCGAGGGGGCCTCCCTGCGCGCGTTGCTCGACCGGTACCCGCAGGCCATCCCCGTCTCCGCCCTCTACCGTACCAACCTGGATCGGCTGCGGGAGGCCATCTCGGAGGCCTTGCGCGCCGAGGAGGAGGTGCTCGAGCTGGTCATCCCGTATTCGGAGTCGCGGCTGTTGTCCCTGCTCTACCGACGGGGCCGGGTCATCGAGCAGGCCTACCTCGACGACGCGATCCGGGTACGGGTGGCACTGCCCGAGAGCTTTGCGGGTCGGCTGGCCGCCTACGAGCCGGCCGTGACGGCGACGGGCCTGGCGGTGCCGGCGAGGCGGCGGGCCGGCGCCGCGGGGAGCCGGTCCGCGTGGCGTCGGGCATACTTCACCGGGGCGGATGCCGGCCGACCCGACGAGGTGCATGGGGCATGAGCGACCGCTTCTACTACGGTGGGCAAGCCGTGCTCGAAGGGGTCATGATGCGAGGCCGCAACGGCTATGCGGTGGCGACCCGCTCGACCTCGTGCGGCATCCAGGTGTCGCGTCACCCGGGCGAGCCTTGGGTGCGGCGGGCCCGTCCCCTGGGCTGGCCCATGGTACGGGGCGTCGTGGCCATGGCCGAGGCGCTGGTCATCGGCTATCGGGCCCTCAACGCGTCGGCGGATCGTCTCCTGGCCGAGGAGGCCGAGCTCGGGGGCTCTCCCCCGGGCAAGACGTCGGCGTCCGTCAGGCTGATGGAGGCGGCCAGCCTCGTGCTGGGCATCGCCCTGGCGGTCGGCCTCTTCGTGCTCCTGCCGGCGGCGGCGGCGCGCTGGCTGCAGCCCCACGTATCATCCTCCCTGGCCCTCAACCTGGCCGAGGGCGCCATCAAGGCCGGGCTGTTCGTAGCGTATGTGTGGGCCATCGGCTTCTTGCCGGACATGGCTCGGGTCTTTGCGTACCATGGGGCGGAGCATAAGGCCATCAACTGCTACGAGGCAGGCTGGCCCCTGGACGTGGCGCACGTGCGGCGTGCCAGCCGCATCCATCCCCGATGCGGCACCAACTTCCTCTTCCTGGTGGTCCTGGTGAGTGTCGTGGTCTTCTCCGTGGTGACGAGCTTCACCGGGCATCCCCCGTTGCTGGAGCGGGTGGCCGTCCATCTGCTGATCCTGCCGCTCGTGGCGGGGGCGGCCTACGAGCTGATCCGGGCGGCGGGGCGCCCCTCGGCGCCTTGGTGGGTGCGGGGCCTGGCGAGGCCCGGCATGTGGCTGCAGCGGTTGACCACCCGCGAGCCCGACGACGCCCAGGTGGAGGTGGCCATCGCCGCACTCGAGGCGGTGCTGGAGCGCGACGGGGTGTCGCCGCGGCCGGCCGCGTCCGAGCAGACGGCGGGCCAGCTCGCGGTGGTCGGGTGAGAGCATGTTGCCTTCGCACGCCGATCTGGAGCGACGGCTGGCGGCCGTCGAGGAGCGATACGACGAGCTGACCCGGCGACTGGCCGACCCCGGTCTGGCCTCGGACCCGGCGGAGTTGCGCAAGGTGGCCCAGGCCCATGCCCGCACGGGCGAGATCGTCGAAAGCTGGCGGGAGTACCGGAGGGTGAGGGAGGCCATCCGGGAGACGCGATCTCTCCTGGAGGAAGGCCCGGTCGACGGCGAGCTGCGGGAGCTGGCCGAGGCCGAGATCGAGGCCCTGGAGCGCCGGCGTGAGGAGATCGAGCGGCAGCTGTGGATCATGCTGCTACCCCGCGACCCCCACGACGACCGCAGCGTCATCGTGGAGATACGGGCCGGCACAGGGGGCGAGGAGGCCGCGCTCTTCGCGGCCGACCTCTTCAGGATGTACACCCGCTACGCCGAGCGACGAGGCTGGAGGACCGAGCTCATCGCCGCCAATCCCACCGAGCTGGGGGGATTCAAGGAGGTGGTCTTCTCCGTCACGGGGGAGGGCGCCTTCAGCCGGCTCAAGTACGAGCGGGGCGTCCACCGGGTCCAGCGGGTCCCGGTGACGGAGGCGTCGGGTCGCATCCACACCTCCACCGCCACCGTGGCGGTCCTGCCCGAGCCAGAGGAGGTGGAGGTGCAGATCCGGCCCGAGGAGCTCGAGATCGACGTCTTCCGCGCCAGCGGCCACGGCGGCCAGCACGTCAACACCACCGACTCGGCGGTGCGTATCACCCACAAGCCGACCGGCATCGTCGTCACGTGCCAGGACGAGCGCTCCCAGCTCAAGAACCGTGAGCGTGCCATGAAGGTGCTGCGGGCCCGGCTCTACGACATGATGCTCCGGGATCAGGAGCAGCGCCTGGCGCGGGAGCGGCGCTCCCAGGTCGGCACGGGGGAGCGCAGCGAGCGCATCCGCACCTACAACTTCCCGCAAAACCGCGTGACCGACCACCGCATCGGGCTCACGGTGCACCGCCTGGATGCGGTGCTGCAAGAGGGCGACCTGGACGAGTTCATCGACGCCCTCATCCTCGACGAGCAGTCGCAGCGCCTGGCCGCCATGCAGGTATGAGGGGCGGGGGGCTCCCGCATGAGAGGCGCCACCGACCGTGCCCCCCGCGTCGCCGTCGACTTCTTGCGGCTGGCCGAGCCCTACCTGGCCCGGCACGGCTGCCCCAGCCCGCGGCTGGATGCCGAGGTGCTGCTGGCCCACGTGCTGGGCACCTCCCGCCTCGAGCTGTACACCCGCCTCGATCAGCCCCTGGAGCCCGACGAGGTCGACGCCTACCGGGAGGCGCTGCGCCGGCGGGCCAATCGGGAGCCCGTGGCCTACATCGTGGGCTACCGCGAGTTTTACGGGCTGCGCTTCGGGGTGGATCGGGCGGTGCTGGTGCCTCGCCCCGAGACCGAGTACCTGGTGGAGCTGGCGTTGCGAGCGTGGCAGGGGCGGGAGGGTGCCGGGAGCGGCGCCCGCGCCGGAGGGGCGCGCTTCGTCGACGTGGGCACCGGCAGCGGTGCCCTGGCGGTGACGCTGACGGCGAGGGTCGCCGACTGGGAGGGCATCGGGAGCGACGTCTCCCCGGCGGCACTGGCCTGCGCTCGCGACAACGCCCGCCGTCACCAGCTCCTCGACCGGCTCGCCTGGGTGCGGGGCGACGCCCTGTCCTGGGCGGGCGACGAGACCTTCGACCTGGTGGTCGCCAATCCGCCCTATGTCCCCACCGATACCCTGGATGGCCTCGCCCCCGAGATCCGTCGGTACGAGCCTCGCCTGGCTCTCGACGGGGGACCTGACGGGCTGTCGGTGGCGCGCCGGGTGGCAGAGGGAGCCGCTCGGGTCTTGCGCGCGGGCGGGCTGCTGGCGATGGAGCTGGGCAGCGCCGACCAGGCCCGCGATCTGGCGGCGTGGCTGAGGAGCCATGCGGCGTCCACGCTGGCACGCGTCGCGCCAGTGCGGGATCCGGTCAGCGGCACGCCGGCACTGCTGGCCCAAAGGCCTGGCACGGGGCCGCTCGCATGGCCTGCGACGCCTGCGGAGGAGTTGGCGGGGCCGTGAGGACCCGAGTGGTCCGGGTGGATCCCGACAGGCCCGACCCGGCGGTGCTGGCCGAGGCGGGGGCGGCCATCCGGGAGGGCCAGCTCGTCGCGTTCCCCACCGAGACGGTTTACGGGCTGGGAGCTGATGCGCTCGACGAGCGGGCGGTGCGGCGCATCTTCGAGGCCAAGGGCCGGCCGGCGGACAACCCCCTCATCGTGCACGTGGCCACTCGGGAGGACGTCCTGCGACTGGCCCACCCGGACCCCCAGGGACGCTGGGAGTCACTGGCGCGCCGATTCTGGCCGGGCCCGCTGACGCTGATCTTGCCGAGCCGCCCGGTGGTGAGCCCTGCCGTCACGGCAGGGCTCTCCACGGTGGCCGTCCGCATGCCGGCCCATCGGGTGGCCCTGGGCCTCATCGAGGCAGCGGGGCGACCCATCGCCGCGCCCAGCGCCAATCGCTCGGGGCGCCCCAGCCCGTCGACCGCCCGCCACGTCATCGAGGACCTGGCCGGCCGGATCGAGTGGATCCTCGACGGCGGGCCGACAGGGGTCGGGGTGGAGTCGACGGTGTTGGACCTGACGGGCGATCGGCCGGTGGTGCTGCGGCCCGGCGGCCTCAGCCTGGAGCAGCTGCAGGAGACGTTGGGTGACGTGGCCCTGCACCGGCACGAGATCGATCCGGGGGAGGTGCCCCGTTCGCCCGGCTTGAAGTACCGGCACTACGCGCCGGAGGCTCCGGTGGTGGTGCTGGAGGGCACGCCCCGGGCCGTCGCCGAGGCCATCCGTCGGCGCCTCGCGGAGATCGGGCCCTCGGGGACGACCCCGCTGGGGCTCTTCGTCTCCGACGAGACGCTGTCGCTCCTGGATGGGCAAGGGGTGCTGCCCGCTCCGGGCGTGCGGGTGAAGCGGGCAGGGGCGCGGCACGATCTGGAGGGGATCGCCCGGCGGCTCTTCGGCGCGTTGCGCGAGCTGGATCGGGCCCGCCCGGCGCTGATCCTGGCCGAGGCCGTCGACGAGCGGGGGATCGGCATCGCGGTCAACAACCGCCTCAAGAAGGCCGCTGCAGGGCGGGTGGAGCGTTGCGTCGAGCCGCCTTGATGAAGAGGCCTTCGTGTCCGGTGAACTGGCAGACGCAGCACCGGACGTCCATGGCAGGGCGATCCCCGCGGGACAGCGGCAGCAGCTCGTCGGCGGCGTAGAGCACCTGTCCGGTAGCGGGGTCCTTCTGGACCTCCTGGACGAAGTGGAAGATGAGCTCGAATCGGCTCCGGTTGCCCTGGCAGCCGGGGCACAGGTAGGGACGCTGGTGATCCATGACGTCGTTCACTCCCGAGCCCGATGGCGTGGATAGCATGCCCCAGACGGCAGGGCGAGGCGGGGAGGCCTCGCCGGGCGGGGCCATCCTCTTCGTCTGCTCGGGCAACACGTGCCGCAGCCCGCTGGCGGCTGCTCTCTTCCGCAAGGCATGGCGCGAGAAGGGAGGTGCCGTGCCCCTCGAGGCCGAGTCGGCAGGGTTGAGCGCCCGAGACGGAGAACCGGCCAGCCAGCAGGCCCGGCAGGTAGCGCAGGAATGGGGCGTCGACCTCGCCTCGCATCGCGCACGCCTGCTGACCCGTGAGCGGCTGGTGACGGCCCGACTGGTCCTGACCATGACGGAGGACCACAAGCGGCGGGTGCTGGCCATGGCGCCGGAGATGGCGGGGCGGGTCTATACGCTGGGGGAGTATGCGGGGTCCCCGCGCGACGTGGAGGATCCCTTCGGTCAGGAGCTCGAGCGATACCGTGCGACGGCACGCGAGCTGGAGTCGCTGACCCGTCTGGCGGCGAGCCGCCTGGAGCGGGAGAGCCGGCAGGCCAGCGGGGTCCGTGCGGTCGCCGTGGGTTGGGACCATGCCGGGCGGCTCCTGCGCGACGCGGTAGTGGAGACCCTCCGCGAGGAGGGGTGGGTCGTCGAGGAGCACGGCCCGGCCGAGGGGGGGGCGGTCGACTACCCCGACGTGGCCCTGGAGGTGGCGCGGGCGGTGGCGGCCGGACGGGTCGCCTTCGGCGTGTTGATGTGCGGCACCGGCATCGGGATGAGCATCGCCGCCAACAAGGTGCGAGGGGTGAGGGCCGCGCTCTGCCACGACCCGTACTCGGCCCGCATGGCCCGAGCCCACAACGACGCCAATCTCCTGGCCATCGGGGGCCGGGTGGTGGGGCCCGCGGTGGCCGCCGAGGTGGTGAGGGCCTTCGCCCGGGGCAGCTTCGAGGGAGGGCGTCACGCCCGCCGGGTCGACAAGATCGCGCGCATGGAGGACGGAGCGTGACGAGCGGGGAGGGGGGGCCGTCGTGGCGGCGGTGCATGTCATCGACCACCCATTGGTGCAGCACAAGCTGACCCTGTTGCGTGACGAGCAGACCGGCCCCAAGGAGTTTCGGGAGCTCCTCGAAGAGATCTCCATGCTGATCACCTACGAGGCCACTCGTGACTTCCCCGTCGAAGAGGTCCCCGTCCGGACGCCGTTGGAGGAGACCCGGGGGCGGTCGCTGAGCGGCAAGAAGGTGGCCGTGGTCCCCATCCTCCGGGCAGGCCTGGGGATGGTCGGCGGGATCCTGCGGCTGGTGCCGGCGGCGAAGGTAGGGCACGTCGGCATCTATCGAGACCCCGAGAGCCTGCGGCCGGTAGAGTACTACTGCAAGCTGCCCACCGACATCGCCGACCGGGACGTCATCGTCTGCGACCCCATGCTGGCGACGGGCGGCTCGGTGGTGGAGGCGGTGCGCTACGTCAAGAACCGTGGCGGGCGCAGCATCCGGGTGATGGCCCTCATCGCCGCGCCGGAGGGGTTGCGCCATCTGGAGCGACACCACCCGGACGTCGAGGTCTACCTGGCGGCCGTCGACGACCGCCTCGACGAGCACGGGTACATCCGGCCCGGTCTGGGCGACGCGGGCGATCGCCTCTACGGCACCCGCTGACCCGGCGGCGGTCGGCGGTGGCCGCCGGCCCTCGTCGGACGGGGTCGGCGGCGAGGGGGTGCAGCCGCGACGTGGAGGGGCACGTGCAGCTCATGATGGCGGCCGCGGTGGCGGCCTTTTTCGCGGTCCTGGTGACCGCACCGCCGGTGGCGCGGTGGGCCGAGCGGCGGGGCCTCCTGGATCGCCCCGGCGGCCGTCACCTGCACCGCCGCCCCGTCGCCCGGCTGGGCGGCATCGCCCTCATGGTGGGCTGGACGGCGGGTGCCGTCGCGCTGGGTGTGGGCGGGATGCCGGTGCAGCCGCTGCTGCAAGTCTTGAGCGGCACCGCGGTGGTCTTCGCGTTGGGGCTGGTCGACGACCTCAGGGGGCTGTCCCCCCAGCTCAAGCTGCTGGGGCAGGTCGCCGCCGCGGCCGTCAGCGTGGCGATGGGCCTGCGCATCCAGTGGATCTCCGTGCCCTCGCTGTTGGGCGGCACCGCCCTCATGGCCCACCTGGGGATCTGGTCCGTACCTGTCACCGTCCTCTGGCTGGTGGGGGTCAGCAACGCCGTCAACCTGCTCGACGGCCTCGACGGCCTCGCCGCGGGCGTGGCAGCCATCGCCGCGTTGCCCACGTTGATGGCGTCGCTGGCGCTGGGGGTCGAGGAGGCGGCGGCCCTTCTGGCGATCCTGGCGGCAGGATGCGTGGCATTCTTGGGGTACAACTTCTCGCCGGCCCGTATCTTCATGGGGGACAGCGGGGCCCTGGCGCTGGGCTTCGCCTTCGCCGGGGCGAGCGCCCTCGGTGTGGCCAAGGGGCCGGCGGCCATGGCGCTGGTGGTGCCGGTGCTGGCCCTGGGCGTCCCCCTGGCCGATACGGCGTGGGCCATCGTCCGCCGCAGTCTGGCGAGGCGCTCCCCTGCCGAGGCGGACGACGGGCACGTCCATCATCGGCTGCTGGCCCGCTGGCACGACGTGCCCCGGGTCGTGCTCGCGCTGTATGCGGTGAGCGCCGCGCTGGGGGCGGTGGCCATGCTCCTCTCCCCCCGGACGAGGCTGACCGTGCTGGCGGCCCTGACGCTGGCCGGGATGGCGGGGCTCTTCGCCGGGAGGGTGGCCTGGCAGCGTTCGACCCGACGGGAGGTGCACGGCCGCAGTGGCCGTGGTGGTGATGCCCATCTTCGGGACCCGGCCCGAGGCCATCAAGCTGGCGCCCGTCATTCGGGCCGTGCGGCAGGCCCCGGAGTTCGAGGTGCGCATCGTGGTGACGGGCCAGCACCGGGAGATGTTGGACCAGGTGCTGCGCGTCTTCGAGCTGGTGCCCGACGCCGATCTCGACCTGATGCGGCCGGGGCAGAGCCTGAGCCACATCACCTGCGGCGCGCTGTCGGGTCTTGACGGGCTGCTCCAGCGAGATCGCCCCGACGTGGTCCTGGTGCAAGGCGACACCACCACCACCTTCGCTGCCGCCCTGGCGGCCTTTTACCATCGCATCCCCGTGGGGCACGTCGAGGCCGGGTTGCGCACCGACGATCCCTACCGCCCCTTTCCCGAGGAGATCAACCGGCGTCTCACCTCGGTCCTGGCCCGCTGGCACTTCGCCCCGACCGCCCGGGCAGCCCGGCGGCTCCTCCACGAGGGGATCGAGCCGCAACGGGTCTGGCTGACCGGCAATACGGTCATCGACGCCTTGCGTCACGTCGCCGCTCGCGCCGGTCCGGTCCGGCATTGGCAGGTGCGTCGTCACCTGGAGCGCGGCCGGCGGCTGCTCCTGGTGACCACCCACCGCCGGGAGAGCTGGGGCGAGCCCCACCGCGCGGTCTACCGCGCCCTCAAGGAGCTCATCGGCGCCTTCGATGACGTGGTGGGGGTGGTCAGCGTCCACCCGAATCCTGCCGTGCGCCAGGTGGCCACCGAGGAGCTGGAGGGCATCGACCGGGTGGTGCTGCTGGAGCCTCCCGACTACCTGGGGTTCGTGCCGCTGCTGCAGGCGGCGACGCTGGTCCTGACCGACTCGGGAGGCCTGCAAGAGGAGGCCCCGGCGCTGGGCAAGCCCGTGCTGGTGCTGCGCGAGGTGACCGAGCGGCCGGAGGCGGTGGAGGCCGGTTGCGCTCGGCTGGTGGGGACCGACCCGACTCGCATCGTGGAGGAGGCCAGCCGGCTGCTGAGCGACCCCGAGGCGTACCGGGCCATGGCACTGGCGGTCAACCCGTTCGGCGACGGGCGCGCCGCTGAGCGGATCGTGCAGGCTCTGCGTTGGGCGATGGGCCTTTCGACCACGCCGCCCGAGCCTTTCCGGCCGACTCCGAGCGGTGGAGATGGTGAAAAACGTTGCTAGCCGCCCTGAGGCCCTCTATAATACTCGGCGCCCCCGGACGACAACCCGAGAGGCGGCGCTGGCGTGGGTGACCGAGGCGGTGGTCGAGGAGCCGGGCGCTCGCCGTGGGCGGAGCTGGGCCGCTACGCCGGCCTGTTCGCGTGGGGCTTCAACACGGCAGCCGCGCTGGTGCTGGGCATCTGGGGCGGCAACTACCTGGATCGCCGGTGGGGGACGGCCCCCTGGCTGGCCGTCACGGGCGTCGTCCTGGCCGTGACGCTCTCGCTCTACTCGTTGGTACGCGAGATCTCAAGGGTCGAGTCGCGCGAACGGCGCCGTTGACGCGGCCGGCCTGGAGACGAGAAATGTTCGCAACAGGAGGGAACGCTCTGCGCGCGACGTACAACATACGGCGTGCGCCTCGAGCTCCATCCATGATGGAAGGTCGAGACGGTGCCGACCCCGGCGGAGCGTCGTGACGAGGCCTCGGGGCCGCCGTCGCCGCGCCGTTGGCCGGGTCTCGGCACGTGGCAGCTCGCGCTGACCGGTGGGGCACTGGCAGCGTTGGCGTGGTGGATAGGGTATCCGGATGCGGCCTGGGGCGTCGCCGCCGGCACGCCGGCGGGCATGGTCAACCACGGCCTCACCCGGCGGGCCCTCGAGCGCTGGCAGGCCGGCGGCAGCGGCAGCGGCTGGGTGCTGGGAGCCTCGATGTTGAGGCTGGCGGTCGCGGCGACCTTGCTGTGGTGGGCCGCCGGGCGGGGGCTCCCCTTCCTGCTGGGGATGCTGGCGGGGTTGATGGTCGAGGTGATCGGGTACGTGCTGACGGCGCCGCGATACATCCGGCACAGCAAGGCGGACGGGCGGTAGGGCGCGATGCTGGAGCGCTTCTTGGAGTCCAAGCTGGCCGCGATCGGGCACGTGCTGGAGGAGGTGGCCCCTCGCACCCTCTGGCAGGTGGGGCCTTTCGAGATCACCACGACGGTGGTCAACAGCTGGGCGGTGGTGGCCATCATCGCGGTGGTGGCCGTCCTCCTGCGGCGCCAGATCCAACAGCGCCCCCGGGGGCTTCAGACCCTGGCCGAGGTCTTCTACCGGTTCATCGAGGGGCTGCTGGAGCAGTCGCTGGGGCATGCCGACCGCCGCTTCGTGCCGCTGGTGGGCACCTTCTTCGTCATGGTGCTGGCCCTCAACTACGCCTGGTTCATCCCCGGGGTGGTGCCGCCGACGACGGACCTCTCCACCACGGTCGCCCTGGCCGCTACCGACATCCTCCTGGTCCAGGTCTTCGCGGCCCGGGCCGTCGGGTTGCGACGCTATCTCAAGCGATTCGTGGAGCCCATCCCCTTCCTGTTGCCGATGAACGTCCTCGAGGAGCTGGTGAAGGTCTTCTCCTTGTCGGTGCGTCTGTTCGGCAACCTCTTCGGCGGCGACATGGTGGTGGCGGCGCTGTTCGTGCTGGTGCCGTTTCTGGCGCCAACGCCGGTGATGCTGCTGGAGGTCCTGTTCGGCTTCATCCAGGCCTTGATCTTCGCAACCCTCACATCCGTTTACGTGGCCACGGCCATGGGCCATCACTGAACTTCCCCTGCCGACGACGGGGAGACGACGTCGGGTCGAAACGGACGGGTTGGCGCAGGAAAGGAGGAGCGAACGCGCGTGGAATTCCTGGCAGTCACGCTGGCCATCGCCATGCCGGCCATGATGTCCGCCTTCGGGCAGGCATGGGCGACCTCCCGAGCGGTGGAGAGCATGGCCCGCCAGCCGGAGGCGGCGGGTGACATCCGGGGCGCTCTGCTGATCGCCCTGGCGTTCATGGAGGCCCTGACCCTGTTCTCGTTCGTGATCGCGTTCATTCTCTCGGGCCGGGTCTGAGGCTCGAGGCGAAGGCAGCCGCCCATCGGGTGACGAGGGCCCCGTCGACTAGGCCGTGGCAAAACGGGAACACCGGGCGCCGGCTCCCGCCAGGGCGCCGGCCCCGCCCCTTCCCGAGCTTTGGACTTGTGCAAGGAAACGGGGGCTAACCCCACGATGGAGTGGATGGCGGGCGCAGCAGAACATCTGGTGGCGCTGGCGGCCGCGGGTGGCGAGGCGGCGGCCACGCCGTTGCAGATCAATCTGACGACGTTCGCGGCGCAGGTCGTCAACGTCCTGGTGGTCATGCTCCTCCTCACCCGCCTGGTCTTCAAGCCGCTGGGCGACGTGCTGGCCAGGCGGGAGGCCGAGGTGAGCGAGGCCGTCGAGGGGGCGCGCCGCTCCCGCGAGGAGGCGGAGCGCCTGCGTGACGAGATGCGTCACGAGATGGAGCAGACCCGGCGGCGGGCCCAGGAGGAGCTCCAGCGGGCGTTGGAGGCCGCCGAGCAGGAGCGTCAGCGACGCCTGAGGCAGGCCGAGGAGGAGGCGCACCGCTCGCTGGAGCAGGCGCGGGCCGAGATCCGCATGGAGCGCGACCAGGCGCTGGCGGCTATCCGGGAGGAGGCCGCGACCCTGGCGGTGGCCGCGGCGGAGCGGCTGCTGCGGCGCCAGATCGATGAGGCTGATGGCCGACGGATCGCCCGGGAGTTCATCGAGCAGGTAGGTGAGCGCCGGTGACGGGCCGGCGCATCCTGGTGCGCCGGTATGCGCTGGCACTGGCCGAGCTGGCCTCCGAGCGCGGCCTCCTCGACGAGGTGGAGCGCGGCCTGAGCCGGGTGGCCCGGCGCCTGCAGGAGGACGCGGCCCTGCGCCGCCTGTGGCTCGAGGGCCACGTGGAGGCCGAGCGTAAACTGACGGCCATCCGTGAGGCGCTGGGTGACGACGTCCCGGAGATGGTCTACGGCTTCCTGCGCGTGGTCGCCCAGAAGGGGCGCGAGGGCTTGCTGTCGGCCATGGCGGAGCAGGTGCAGGTCGAGGCGGACCGGCTCCGCGACGTGGTCCGGGTCGAGGTGGAGACGGCCGTGCCCCTGACGCCCGACCAGGAGCAGATGCTCTCGCAGCGCCTGCGGGACTTCCTGGGAGCCAGCGGCGTGCGGCTGTCGGTGCGGGTCAATCCGGACCTGATCGGTGGCCTGGTGGTGCGGGCCGGCGACCTGCGCCTGGACGGGAGTCTCTCCCGGCAGCTCTGGCGCTTGCGCGACCGGCTTCGCACGGCACCCATGCCGCCCATGGCGGTCTCGGCGGACGGAAAGGCAGGTTGATCGGGCGGTGGCGATCCGACCGGAGGAGATCACGTCGGTCTTGAAGCGGGAGATCGAGCGCTTCGAGGCCCAGCCGGCCGTCGAAGAGGTGGGCACCGTCATCTACGTCGGTGACGGGATCGCTCGGGTGCACGGCCTGAGCGACTGCATGGCCAGCGAACTCTTGCGCTTCCCCGGTGACCTCTTTGGCATGGCCCTCAACCTGGAAGAGGACAACATCGGGGCGGTGCTGATGGGACCCTACGCCCACCTCAAGGAGGGGGACCCCGTCTACCGCACGGGCCGTGTCATGGAGGTCCCTGTCGGCGAGGCCCTGCTGGGGCGGGTGGTCAACCCGCTGGGCCAGCCCCTCGACGGCAAGGGGCCTATCACGACGGACCAGCGCCGACCCATCGAGACCCGGGCGCCGGGCGTTGTCGACCGGCGCAAGGTGTCGGTCCCGCTGCAGACGGGCCTCAAGGCCGTCGACTCCATGATCCCCATCGGCCGGGGTCAGCGGGAGCTCATCATCGGGGACCGCCAGACGGGCAAGACGGCCCTGGCCGTCGACACCATCATCAACCAGAAGGGCCAGGGCGTCATCTGCATCTACGTCGCCATCGGCCAGAAGGCGTCGACCGTGGCGGGCGTCGTGGACGTCCTCGACCGCCACGGGGCCATGGAGTACAGCATCGTGGTCTCGGCGACGGCCAGCGAGCCGGCGCCCCTGCTCTACATTGCCCCCTACGCCGGCACGGCCATGGGCGAGTACTTCATGTACAAGGGGCAGGACGTGCTGGTCGTCTACGACGATCTCTCCAAGCACGCGGCGGCGTATCGCGAGATGTCGTTGCTGCTGCGGCGTCCTCCCGGGCGTGAGGCCTTCCCGGGCGACATCTTCTACCTGCACAGCCGCCTGCTGGAGCGATCGGCCAAGCTGGATGACCGGCTCGGCGGCGGTTCGCTGACGGCCCTACCCATCATCGAGACGCAGGCGGGCGACATCTCGGCGTACATCCCCACCAACGTCATCTCCATTACCGACGGGCAGATCTACCTGGAGAGCGACCTCTTCTACGCCGGCATCCGGCCTGCCATCAACGTCGGGCGCTCGGTCAGCCGGGTCGGCGGCGACGCCCAGGTCAAGGCCATGCGCCAGGTGGCAGGCCGGCTGCGCCTGGACCTCTCCCAGTACCGTGAGCTGGCCGCCTTCGCGCAGTTCGGCTCCGACCTGGATCGGGCCACCCAGGCCCGCCTCATCCGGGGCGAGCGGGTGACCGAGGTGCTCAAGCAGGGCCAGTACCAGCCCATGCCGGTGGAGGAGCAGGTCGCCATCATCTTCGCGGGGGTCAACGGCCTGCTGGACGACATGCCGGTCGAGCAGGTGCAGCCGTTCGAGCAGCAGTTTTTGCAGTATCTGCGCACGCAGCGGCCCCAAGTCTTGGAGGCCATCCGGGAGCGCAAGGAGCTGACCGACGAGACCGCGGCTGCCCTCAAGGAATCCATCCTCGAGGTGAAGGAGCGCATGCGGGCGGCGGCTGCCTCGAGCCCCCAGGCGGCCTCGGGGACGTCCGCTCGCTAGCGTCCACCATCACGGGAAGAGGGAGCGCCAGCGGTGGCCGGGCAGTCGGTACGAGACATCCGGCGGCGCATCCAGAGCGTCCGCAACACCCAACAGGTGACCAAGGCCATGGAGATGGTCTCCGCGGCCAAGCTGCGACGCGCCCAGAGTCGCACGCTGGCCGCCCGACCCTTCGCCAACCGGATCGCCGAGGTGCTGGCGCGGGTCGTGGGCACCACGCTGGCCGAGCAGCCGGAGCTGGCGCGTGCCCACCCGCTGCTGGCCCGGCGCGAAAACGGCCGTACCCTGCTGTGCGTCATCGCGGCCGACCGGGGGCTGGCCGGCGGCTACAACGCCAACATGGGCCGGGCACTGGAGGCCGCCCTCCGGGCCGAGGAGCGCCAGGGGCGCCAGGTTGAGATCGTGGCCGTCGGGCGCAAGATGCGCGACTGGCTGCGGCGCACCGGGCGGCCGGCCCGTCAGGTCTTCGTCCATCTGGGCGACCACGTGGAGTACGGCACGGCCCAGGAGGTGGCGCGGGCCTTGACGGAGCCCTACGTGGCGGGCGAATGCGACCGCGTATTGCTGCTGTTCACCCAGTTCGTTAGCGCCGTCGTCGGTCGGCCCGTGCTCTTCCAGTTGCTGCCCATCCCCGAGGGCGGGCCCAAGCCGTGGCCCGTGCGGGAGCGGGAGGGTGCGATCTGGCCGCGGGGCGGCACGGCCACGGAGGCGGACGGGGCTGGATCGAGCGATCCGGCCATCCCGGCGCGCCGGGCCGGCCGGTGGGAACCGCCCTACATCTACGAGCCGTCGCCCGAGGCGGTCATCGGCGTCTTGCTGGAGCGCTACGTGGACGCGGAGGTCTTCCGGGCCCTCCTGGAGGCCAAGGCGAGCGAGCACGGCGCACGGATGACGGCGATGCGCAACGCCAGCGACAACGCCGAGGAGATGATCGAGGCGCTGACGCTCTCCTTCAACCGGGCACGGCAGGCCGGCATCACGCAGGAGATCACGGAGATCGTGGGCGGCGCCGAGGCCCTGGCGCACCAGATCTGACGGAGGGACGCAAGCAGCATGGCCCGACAGCGAGTGGGACGGATTTCGCAGGTGCTCGGGGCGGTGGTCGACATCGTCTTCCCCGAGGGGGAGCTGCCCGACCTCTACAACGCCATCGAGATCCCGCGAGCGGCCGATGGCGAGACACCCCGTGACGGGAGACCGGAGGTGCTGGTGGTCGAGGCGGCGCAGCACCTGGGCAACAACACGGTCCGGTGCGTCGCGATGGACAGCACCGACGGGTTGCGCCGGGGCATGCCCGCCTACGACACGGGTGGCCCCATCACGGTGCCCGTCGGGCGGGGCGTGCTGGGCCGGGTCGTCAACGTCCTGGGCCAGCCCATCGATGCCGCCGGCGAGATCCAGACGGAGCTGCGGCTACCCATCATCCGGCCCGCGCCCCCGGTCGCCGAGGTCGAGCCCTCCCGGGAGATCCTGGAGACCGGCCTCAAGGTGGTCGACCTGCTGGCGCCCTACCCCCGGGGGGGCAAGGTGGGCCTCTTCGGCGGCGCCGGCGTGGGCAAGACCGTCATCATCATGGAGATGATCCGCAACATCGCCTACGAGCACGGCGGCTTCTCCGTCTTCGCCGGGGTCGGCGAGCGCACCCGCGAGGGCAACCAGCTCTACCATGAGATGAAGGAGGCCGGGGTACTGGAGAAGACGGCCATGGTCTTCGGCCAGATGAACGAGCCTCCCGGCAACCGCATGAGGGCAGGCCTGGCGGCGCTCACCATCGCGGAGTACTTCCGCGACGTCGAAGGCCAGGACGTGCTGTTGTTCATCGACAACATCTTCCGCTTCGTCCAGGCCGGTAGCGAGGTCTCGGCCCTTTTGGGGCGCATCCCGTCCGCGGTGGGCTACCAGCCGACCCTGGCCACCGAGATGGGCCAGCTCCAGGAGCGGATCGTCACCACCAAGAAGGGCTCCATCACCTCCATCCAGGCCATCTACGTGCCGGCCGACGACTACACGGACCCCGCGCCCGCCACCACCTTCGCCCACCTGGACGCGACCACCAACCTGGAGCGCCGCATCGCGGAGCGGGGCATCTACCCGGCGGTCGATCCGCTGGCCTCCACGTCGCGGCTCTTGGCGCCGGAGATCGTGGGCGAGGAGCATTACCGGGTGGCGCGGGGCGTGCAGCAGGTGTTGCAGCGCTACAAGGAGCTCCAGGACATCATCGCGATCCTGGGCATGGAGGAGCTCTCCGACGAAGATAAACTGATCGTGGCGCGGGCCCGCAAGATCGAGCGGTTCCTGTCGCAGCCCATGTTCGTGGCCGAGGCCTTTACCGGGCGGCCAGGGGTCTACGTGCCGCTCAAGGAGACCATCCGGGGCTTCCGGGAGATCCTCGACGGCAAGCACGACGAACTGCCCGAGCAGGCCTTCTACATGGTGGGCACCATCGACGAGGCAGTGGAGCGGGCCCGCCAGATCGAGAAGGAAGGCCTCTGAGGCGCCATGGCGGACTTCCTCCAGATCGAGGTGGTCACGCCCCAGCGCGTGGTGCTGCGGGAGCGAGCCGAGGCAGTGGTGGTGCCGTCGGCGGAGGGCTACCTCGGCGTGCTGGCCGGGCACGCACCCATGGTGGCCGTGGTCGGGCTGGGCATCGTGCGGTTCGGCCAGTTTCACGGGCCCAAGCGCAAGATGGCCGTCACCGGCGGCTTCATGGAGGTCTCCGGCAATCGGGTCACCATTCTGGCCGATGCCGCCGAGCTGGCCGAGGAGATCGACGTGATGCGCGCGCGGGCGGCTCGCGACCGGGCGCTCGAGCGCCTGCGCAGCCGGGCCGCCGACGTCGACCACGCGCGGGCCCAGCGGGCCCTGGCCCGAGCTCTCAACCGCCTGCGGGCGGCGGGCCAGGAGTCCGACGCCTGAAGCCTTGGCGGGCCGTTCGATACCACCGGACGGCCCGCTCCTCTCTCCCCTGCCTTGGATCTCTCCCTCCCTGCCTTCGACCCGCGTCGAGAGCGCGCACGTCGGCGTTGCATAGCCGCCGTCTCCGTGGGGCAGACTCCCATCACAGGGAGGGGATGGTCAGCCATGGAGATGGCGTCATCCAGGGGAAGAACGACCGGGCCGCTGCGCAGGGGCGCAGCGCGGGCCCTGGCCTGGTCACGGCGCCGATGGGGCCGCCTGGTGTCGCGTCTCGAGTCCCGCGACGCCCGTGCGGCGCTGCGGCTGCCGCTGTTGCTGCTGCTCTTCGCCCTCGGGCTGGGGGCCGGCTGGCTCGTCGCCAGGTGGAACGGCTCTGCCGGGAGCGGGGCGGAGCTCGACCTGACGATGCAGCCGACGGCTGCGGCGGAGGCGGACACCCTGCCAGCCGCCAGCAGCCGCGCCACGCCCGTCGAGTCCGGCGCGCAGGCG
Organism: Limnochorda sp. LNt; assembly: GCF_035593265.1. Lineage (GTDB taxonomy): Bacteria > Bacillota > Limnochordia > Limnochordales > Geochordaceae > Geochorda > Geochorda subterranea. The sequence goes on from NZ_CP141614.1 coordinate 252,048, forward strand.
ACCGCCTTGGCCCCCACCGCGGGGACGGCCATGACCGGTGGGCGAGCCGGGCTCGAGGGGCGCCTGGTCTGGCCCGCGGATGGCATGGTCGTGGCCATGGCGGGCTGGCGTCGCCACCCGGAGCACGGAGACTGGCGCTACCTGCCCGGCCTCGAGCTGGCGGTGCCCTCGGGCGCGCCCGTGCGCGCTGCGGGGGACGGGCGGGTGCGCGCGGTGGAGGCGGGGTCCGACGGCTTTACCGTCGTCATTGAACACGGCGGGGACTGGCAGACGGTGTACGGCCGACTGGCCAGGGTGCGGGTGCAGCAGGGCCAGGACGTCGCCGCGGGCGTCGTCATCGGGTACGGTCCCAGCTTCCCCGAGGCGGTCCCGGCCCTGACCGGCCTGTACGGGGTCGGCGACGTGGCAGGGGGGGCGGGGGCGGCGGCGACCGTGCGGGGTGTGGTGAGCTTCGCGATCTACCACGGCACCGAGAGCGTGGACCCGCTGGGCGTGATGCCGGCAGGCTTCTTCAGGGTGGCCGACGGCTCCGAGCCCCTGCCAGCCCTCTCAGCGCCGGACGACCGGGGTCTCCCGTCGGTCTCGCCCGTGGGGCCCTGACGCCGTCAACGCCGGTGAGGCCCGGCCTCGCCCGTTTGCCTGACGGCAGTGCCGGCGGGCCTGTCCACGGCTCGCCGGCGTCCCCTTGGAAAGGTTCGAAACATATCGTCCCTTCTCGGCCCATAAGCATGAGCCCGAAACCACGGGGCCGGAGGGGCGCTCCATGCGGGACTACATCCGCAAGCGGGTGGTCGACATCAGCCACTACATCATCACCACCCGGGCCACTGTCCGCCAGGCCGCCACCGTCTTCGGCGTCAGCAAGAGCACCGTCCACAAAGACATGACCGAACGTCTCCCCCGACTCAACAAGGACCTGGCTCGCCAGGTCAAGAAGGTACTCGACCGCAACAAGGCCGAACGTCACATCCGCGGCGGCGAGGCGACCCGGGCCAAGTACCAGCGTCAGCGCAAGGTCTCTTAGCCGTCGGGCGGGGCGTGCCGCTGACAGCCAGGCTTGCCAGGAGATGGGCGTCGCCCGTCGAATGGCCCGTAGCGATCGGATATCCACCGTGCACGGCGGCCCGCCCCGCAACGGGCGGCCGGGCGGCAGCAGGACGGGGTTCGCACTGGGGCATGTTGAGCGCCGACGTCGGCCTCGATCTGGGCACCGCGAGCGTCATCATCTACGTCCGGGGGCGGGGCATCGTCCTGCAGGAGCCTTCGGTCGTCGCCATCGACGAGGAGCGCCAGCAGGTCCTGGCCATCGGCCAGGCCGCCCGTGACATGCTGGGCCGCACACCGGGCCCCATCGCCGCCATCCGGCCCCTGCGCAACGGCGTGGTGGCCCACTACCAGGTGACCGAGCTGATGCTACGCTACTTCCTGCGCAAGGCCCTGGGCGGCTGGCACCTGAGCCGTCCGCGGCTGGTCGCCTGCGTCCCCTCCGCCGTCACCGACGTCGAGCGGCGCGCCGTCGCCGAGGCCTGCCGCCAGGCGGGTGCTCGGGAGGTGCACCTGATCTCGGAGCCCATGGCCGCGGCCATCGGAGCGGGCCTGGACGTCGAGGAGCCGGTGGGCAACATGGTGGTGGACGTGGGCGGCGGCACCACCGATGTCGCGGTCATCTCCCTGGGCAGCGAGGTGGTGGCCGACTCCGTGCGTGTCGCGGGCGACAGCATGGACGAGGCCGTGGTGCGCCACCTCAAGCGCCAGCACAACCTGGTCATCGGTGAGCGATCGGCGGAGGATCTCAAGATCGAGCTGGGCACCGTCGACCCCGAGGGCGCCGTCGACGTCCCGCCTCGCGAGGTGCGCGGCCGCGACGCGGTGACCGGCCTGCCCCGCACCCAGCAGGTCGAGGCCGAGGAGATCCGGGCCGCCCTGATGGAGCCTGCCATGTCCATCGTCGACGCCGTGCGCCGCGTCCTGGAGCGGACGCCCCCCGAGCTCGCGGCGGACATCTACGAGCGGGGGGTCGTCATGACCGGCGGCGGTGCCCTGCTGCGGGGGCTGGACCGCCTGCTGAGTCAGCAGACGGGGTTGCCCGTCCAGCTCGCCGACGACCCCATCACCTGCGTCGCCCGCGGCACCGGCAAGGTGCTGGACCTGCTGCAACGAAACCGCCGTGTCGCGACGACGCCGGCTCAGCGAGTCGTCTGAGCGGCAGTTGCCCCTCGCCTCAAGCGCGCCCGTCCTGGCGCCGACCCCAGTAGTGCAGGGTCCATTGCGCCAGCGGCCTGCCTCGCTGGAGCCAGGATGGGGGTGAGCGTCAAGAGCATGGTGCGAGGGCTCTTCTCCGCGGCATCGGCCATGCTGGTCTTCGCCCGCCGCCAGGACCTGCTGGCCAACGATTTGGCCAACGCGACCACGCCGGCGTATCGCACCGAGGTGGCCCCGGTCGAGGCCTTCCCGGAGATGGCCATCTTCCGGGAGTACCGTGCGTCCAGGGCCTACCGGGGTCAGGTCGGCACCGGCGCCTTCATCGGGCGGTCCTACACCCTCTGGGAGGCCCCCCCGGTGCGTTACACCGGGCGTTCCCTGGATGTGGCCATCGAGGGCGAGGGGTTCTTCGTGGTCCAGACCCCGGCCGGCCAGCGGCTGACCCGGGCCGGCAACTTCGTCCTCACCGCCGAGGGGGTGCTGGCCACGCCCGACGGCCACCCCGTGCTGGGAGAGGGAGGGCCGATCCAGGCGGTGGGGGTCTCCGAGGCCGAGCTGCGCATCGCGGAGGACGGCTGGGTTCTCGACGGTCAGGGCCAGGTCTTGGGGCGCCTGCTGGTCGTGGATGTGGCCGACCGGACCGGTCTCGCGCGGGAGGGGGCCAATCGCTTCCAGTGGACGGCCGATGCCGGACCCGTGGAGCCCGTGCCGGCGCGGCTTCGCCAGGGCATGCTGGAGGGATCGGCCACCGACGTGGCCGCGACCATGGTGGAGATGATCGCCGGCGTTCGCGCCTACGACGCAGCCAGCCGTGCCGTGCAGGCCCACGATCGCATGACCGAGGCGCTCATCACACAGATGGGCCGGACGAGCTGAGGCGCCGGTAGGGGCCGACGGCGGCTCCACCGGCGGGCATGGGCAGAGGGAGACGACGCCGAGAGGGCCGGACTGCATCGCAGGGGCCCGGCGCTGCCGAACGACGGACGCAGCGCACGTCGCACGGCCGTCACCCCGACGCCCGCCGCCGGCTCGTCGCACGCATCGTCAGGAGAGGCGGGGGATCGTCGTCATGATGCGGTCGCTTTGGACCGCCGCGTCGGGGATGGCGGGGCAGCAATTCACCGTCGACACCATCGCCAACAACCTGGCCAACGTCAACACTGCCGGCTTCAAGAAGTCGCGCGTGGACTTCCAGGACCTGCTCTACCAGACCATTCGCTTCGCCGGCACCGCGGTCACGGCGGGCGCCGAGATCCCGACCGGCATCCAGGTGGGGCACGGCGTGCGGCCGGTGGCCACCGTCAAGATCTTCTCGCAGGGCACCTTCCGGGAGACCAACAACCCGCTGGACCTGGTCATCGAGGGCGACGGCTTCTTCCAGGTGCTGCTGCCCGACGGCACCATCGCCTACACCCGTGACGGCTCGTTCAAGAAGGATAGCGACGGCCGCATCGTCACCTCCGACGGCTTCGTGCTGGAGCCCGAGATCATCATCCCGTCCGATGCCATCGAGCTGTCGGTAGGGGCCGATGGCACGGTCTCCGTCGTCATGGTCAACGACAGCGAGCCGCAGGAGATCGGACGCATCGAGCTGGCACGCTTCGTCAACCCGGCCGGCCTGCGCAACTACGGCCGCAACCTCTTCCTGGCCACGGGCGCCTCCGGCCCGCCCATCGTCGGCCAGCCGGGCCTCGACGGCTTCGGGGCCATCGCGCAGGGCCACCTCGAGATGTCCAACGTCGAGGTGGTCGAGGAGATGGTCAACCTCATCATGGCGCAGCGGGCCTACGACGCCAACTCCAAGGCCATCCAGGCCTCGGACGACATGCTTCAGAGCGCCAACAACCTCCGCCGCTAGCAGGAGGCGGTGAGGGTGCGAGCGATGGCTGACCCCCGCGAACGGGGCGCTCCACCGGGCCGGGTAGCCCGGGCGGTCGGAGCGAACCCATGGCGGCTCGGTGTGGCGGGCCTGGCTCTGCTGGTCTGGCTGGGGGCCGCCGGCCTCACCGGAGCGGCCGAGGGCGAGGGCGGCGCGCCCCCCTCGGTGGCCGCCACGGGGCGGATCACCCTGGAGCTCCGGGCGCAGGCCGAGACGGCGGGTCCCTCGATCCGCCTGGGCGACGTGGCCGTGTACGCGGGCGGCGACGAGGGGCTGTGGCAACGAGTGCAGGGCGTAGAGCTGGGGGCGGCCCCCCTTCCGGGGCAGTCGCGGACGCTCCCCCTGGCCGCTATCGAGCAGCGGCTGCGGCAGGCCCGGGTCGATCCCGCCACGGTGGAGTGGATCGGTGGGGTCGAGGCGACCGTGGTCACCGCCCGGGGTCTGCCTGTCGAGGCGGCACCCATCGAAGCGGCCATCCGGACCTACCTGGCGGGCGCCACGGGACGCGCGGGCAGCGCCGTCACGTTGCGGGCCGTGGAGGTGCCGGCGGGCGTGCTGGTGCCACCGGGGAGACTGACGGCCATGGTCGTGTCGGGGCCGCCGGTCCTGCGGGAGGGGCCCGCGGTCTTCGCCGTGGACCTCCTGGTGGATGGCACGCCCCAGCGGCGCGTCTGGGTGCGCGCCGCCCTGGAGGCGGCCGCCGTGACGCGCGGCATGCCGGTGATCCGGCGAGCGGAGACGGCCGCGCCACCCTGGGGCGAGGGCCCGCGGGCGACCGGTTCGAGCGGCGACGAGGCACTCGCGGGCGCGGAGAGGGGTACGGCCCAGGTACCGAGGGGCTCGCCCGTCACCGTGGTGGTGCGGCGGGGCGCGGTCACCGTTACGTGGCAGGGCGTGTCGCTCGAGCCAGCCGGGATCGGGGAGCCGATCGAGGTGCGCAACCCCGTGTCAGGAGCGGTCGTGCGGGCGGTGCTGATGGCAACGGGGCTGGCGGTGGTCGAGGGGACGGCAGGGCCGTGATGCGAGGAGGCGTGGAGATGGGCCGAGTCCCTGGGCGTTTGGTAGCGGGTCTGGTCCTGGCGGCCGCGCTGGTCTGGGGGAGCGCGACGGAGGTGGCGGCCGAGTCCCTGTGGGCCAAGGCACAGGAGACCCAGGCGGGCTTCGCTGGAGGTCTGTACGCCGACGCCAGGGCCCGTCGGGTCGGGGACCTGGTGACCATCATCATCGTGGAGCGCGCCGAGGCGACCTCGGCCGCGTCGACAGGGAGCGAGCGCGAGGGTTCCCTCAAGATCGGCCCCGGCCAAGGGTTGCTGGACTTCATCCCCCTACTGGGGGCAGCGGGGGGCAGCTCGTTCGACGGGAGCGGGCGCACGGTACGAAGCGGCAGCGTCAAGGCGCAGATGACTGCCCGGGTGGTCGAGGTGCTCCCCGGGGGTGCCCTGCGGCTGGAGGGGCGGCAGACCATCGTCATCAACGCGGAGCAGCAGGAGATCGTGCTGACCGGCATCGTGCGACCCGAGGATATTTCCCGGGAAAACACGGTCCTGTCGACCTACGTGGCGGACGCCCAGATCGTGGTGCGGGGCACGGGGGCCTTAGGGGCGCAGCAGAAGCCGGGCATCCTGACCCGCATCTTCGACTGGCTCTTCTGAGGTGGGAGCGGTCATGGCGATCGAGATGATGGCACGACGAGGCGGAGGGATTGGCGCCCTGGTGCTCTCGGTGCTGGCGGGGTGGGCGGCCGGCGCCCTGGCCCAGCCCGCAGGCACGGTTGCCCCGCTTGCGACGCCGACGGTGCGGATCGCGGACCTCGCCCGATTGGAGGGGCTTCGCCCCAACCAGCTGGTGGGCCTGGGGCTCGTCGTGGGTCTGGAGGGGACCGGCGACAGCCGGGGCGTCTCCGTCCAGATGGTCGCCAACATGCTGCGCAACTTCGGTCTGGCCGTGGATCCCGGCCAGCTGCGGGCGCGTAACGTGGCCGCCGTCATGGTGACAGCACTGTTGCCGTCGCTGGCCCGCCCCGGTGACCGGGTCGACGTGACGGTCTCTTCCATGGGGGACGCCCGCAGCCTGGCAGGGGGCGTCCTGCTCCAGACGCCTCTCCAGGGTGCGGATGGCGAGGTCTACGCGGTGGCCCAGGGGCCGCTGGTGGTCGGCGGTAGTACGGCCCGCACCGTGACGGCACAGCGAGTGCATCCCACCGTCGCGAGCATTCCTCGGGGGGCCATCGTCGAACGGGCGGTGCCGGCGGCGGTGGCCGAGGAGGGGATGGTGCGCCTCGTCCTCTACCAGCCCGATTTCACCACCGCGGCCCGCATGGTGGATGCCATCAACCAGGAGCTGGGAGCACCGCTGGCCTTCACCCTGGATGGTGCCGTCGTGACGGTGCGGCTGCCACGCGAGTATCAGCAGGATCCAGCCCTCCTGGTGGCGCGGCTCGAGCAGCTGTCGGTGACGCCGTCGGCGCCGGCGAAGGTGGTCATCAACGAGCGTAGCGGTACGGTGGTGCTGGGGCATCAGGTGCGGATCGCCCCCGTGGCCGTCGCCCACGCGGGCATACGCGTGGAGGTGGGAACCACGGCCCCCGACGGACTCGACACAACCCTGGGCGCGCTGCCGGGCATCGGGGAGCCCCCAGCGGGTCACGCTGCGCTGGTGCAGGCCGGGGCCAGCGTCGCCGAGCTGGTCGATGCGCTCAACGCGTCGGGGCTGTCGCCGAGGGATGTCATCGCCATCCTGGAGGCCATCCGGGCGGCGGGTGCGCTGTACGCCGAGCTGGAGGTGCTGTGACGGTGGCGGAGATGACGGCCTCCCCGGCGGCGCTCCCCGCGACGGCCGGTCCAGCGCTGACCGGACGGTCCGCCCCGTCAGGGTCGACCGGGAGCTTTCGAACGATCCTCCAGGAGGCCCGGGCCGCCGTCCCGGCTGCACCCGTGCCGGCACCCTGGGCGGTGCCGCCGGAGAGCCGGGCGCTGGAGGGCGACGCCGGGCTGCGCTGGGCGGCCGGGCAGATGGAGGCGTGGCTCTGGTCCCACCTGCTGCAGCAAGCCCTCAAGCCCGGGGAGGGCGGCCTCTTCGGCGCGGGCACGGCTGGGCAGGTGTACGGCGAGTGGTTTTGTCAGGCCACGGCGACACTGCTGGTGGACGCAGGACCGGGTCGCCTGGCGCGACTGCTGGTCGAAGAGTTTTCGAGCGCGTTGACAGGAGACCACGATCCAGAGGGGAATAGAGGGGAAGCCAGGGGGGTGGGCGATCCCGTCCGCGTCTAGGTCACCCCCCGGCGCCGAAGGGACTGCTGCCTTGGTGAGAGGGGCCCGCCGCCTCGACCGCATCCTCCCACGCGCCCTCGCGGTGGCGCTGGCCGCCACCGGCCTCTGCCTCGCGGCGGCCGGTGCTCTGGCCGCGCCCGAGGTGTTGCCCGTCGAGCAGGTGAGGCCCGGGCTGGTCGGCTACGGGCTGACGGTGGTGCAGGGCACCCGCATCGATCGATTCGACGTGGAGGTCCTGGGCGTCGTCGAGCAGGCAGGACCGGCGGGTGATCTGATCCTGGTCCGGGTGAGCGGCCCTGCGGTGGAGCCCTTCGGCGGGATCGCGGCCGGGATGAGCGGCAGCCCCGTCTACGTCGATGGCCGCCTGCTCGGGGCCATTGGATACGCCTTCGAGTTCAGCGACCACTCGGTGGGCATGGTGACGCCCATCGCCGACATGCTCGAAGTGTTGCGGCGCGTGCCAGGCGAGCCCTCGCCGGCGTCGAGCGGGCCGGACGCCCAGGCTCGGGAGCGCGGCCCCTACCGGCACGTCGCGCTGGCCCCCGACCCGGCCACCGCTCGGCGGATGCGGGAGGCGCTACCGGCCGACACGGCCGTCATGCTGCCCGTCGCCACCCCCGTGATGGTGGGGGGCTTCGGGCCCCGGGCGCGGCGGGCCGTGGAGCGGCTCTTCGCCCCCTTCGGTCTGATGCTGGTGCCGGGAGGCGGGGCAGCGCCCGTGGGTGTGGGCGCCGCGGCGGGGGCCGACCCGGTCGAGCTCCGGCCGGGCAGCGCCTTCGGAGTCGGCTTGGTACAGGGCGACGTCAGCCTGACGGCCATCGGGACGGTCACCTACGTCGACGGCTCCCGGTTCGTGGGCTTCGGCCATCCCTTCCTCCAGAAGGGCAGCGTCGACTTCTTCGCCGGGCCGGCTTACATCCACCGCACCGTCGGCAGTCTCAGCGTCCCGTTCAAGGTGGGCAGCCTCGTCGGCGAGCCGAGCGCGGTGCTGACCGAGGACCGGCGCGCCGCCGTAGCGGGGAGGACCGACGCGCAGCCCGACGCCATCCGGCTGAGGGTGACGGTCGGGGATGTCTCGGGCGGCCGCAGCAGGACCCTCGAGGCCCGGGTCGTGCGCGACGACCTGCTGACGGTGCCCCTGGTGGCCGTGGCGGCGCTGGAGGCGCTGGACCGGGGGCTGGACCGCATCGGGCCGGGGACGGCCCGGACCATCTACCGGATCGAGGGCCGGGCGTTGCCCGGGGGCGGGGTCTTCGCCCGGGACGCCATGGACTACAGCGCGTCGGACATCGCGGCGCGGCTCTTGGGCGACTTCCTGGGGACGTTGCAGACCCTGTTGACCAACCGGCTCGAGGATATCGGCCTGACCTCCATCGACCTGACGGTGCAGGTGAGCCAGCAGCGCCAGACAGCCGCCATCGTCAGGGCCAGGCCGCTCAGCGATGCGGTGCGTCCAGGGGAGCGGCTGGGCGTGGCGGTAGATCTCCTGCCGTATCGCGGAGAGCTCGAGACCCGGATCCTGACGCTGCAGATCCCCGAGGACGCGGCCCCGGGTACCGTCAGCGTGACGGTGCGGGGAGGGAGCCCCGGCAGCTTCTCGTTGGGCCTGGACCTGGAGAGCCTGCTCTCCGGCGAGGGGGGCCCGACCAAGTCCGAGGAGTCCGACCAGGCGCCCCTGGACGAGGGCGAGATCCCCACCAACCTCGAGAAGCTCCTCGAAACCCTGGAGGGACGCGAGAAGAGCAACGAACTGGTGGCCGAGTTCTATCCGGGGGTGTTGCCGGGGCGAGCGGACCAGGGCGCCGATGCCACCGACGCACCCGAGGGCGGGAGAGCGACCCGCCTGCCGGGTGACGGCTCGTCGGTGGAGTCGGCTCCGGAGCCCGAGGGTGAGGGGCGGACCGAGACGGGCGCCGTCAAGCGCACGCTCATCACGCCCTGGGTCATCGAGGGCAGCGCGTCGTTCGACGTGCACATCCTGGGCCGGTCGACCGAGCCGGCTCGAGCTCCCGGCACCGTGCAGGCGGACGGCGGCCCCGTCACCCCCTGAGGAGCTGCGCCCTCCGGAGCCACCAGCCATTGGCACGGGTCCGCTGACGGGAATCGTGCCCTTCTCATCGAAGGACCCGACGAAAATCGCGCCATGAGTCACCAAGAGCCAATCCGACATCCGCCCCGGCCTCGGGCACGGTGGCTGCTGCCTGCTGCACTGGTCCTGGCAGGGGCGCTGGGCGTCGCCGCGTGGAGCTCGCTGGCCGATCTCGACGCGACGCTGAGCGCGGCAGTGCGCCAGGCCCTCAGCGGCGTGGGCCGAGACGCCGGCCTCACCATCCAGGTGGGGGAGGCGGCTCTGGCGTTGCCGTCGGCCGTCCGCATCGCTCCGGTGCAGCTGGAGCTCCGAGACGGCGGTCAGGTCTACGCTCCCGGCGTCACGGTCGGGGTCGACGTGCCCGCCGCCATCGCCCATCCGCGCCGGCCGGCGAGGAGCGTGCGGCGGGTCGAGGCGAGCGGCGTTGTGGTCCGCCCGGCCCAGGTGGGCCCGGACCAGGAGCCCTCGCCGGGGGAGCCGCCGAGCGACGAGACGCCTCCCGGGCTGGCCGCACGCGTCGCTCGCATCCGGCAGCTGCTCGTCGACGGCCTGCACCAGCTGCCGATGGCAGTGGCGTGGCTGGAGGTGGGCGACTCCCTTTCGTGGGGGCTCGATGGCGTATGGGAGGAGCCGGGCCCGGCACCCGGCGAGTGGGTCCGCACACCCTGGCGCAGTGCCGGTGAACTGCAGGCGCTGGGCCCGGGACGGGTCCAGGCCGAGGGCACGGTGGAGCTGGGCTCCGTCCGGGCGGACTTCCTGGCCGTCGTCTCCGGTGCCGGGGTGGAGTTGCGCCGCCTCACGATCGCACAGGAGGGCCTCGTCGCCACTGCCAGCGGATCGACGCGACTGGCGGATGACGAGACGCTCCAGGTGGCCCTCTCCGGCCGGCTGGAGTGGACGAGCCTGGCCGGCGGGTCGGGTCGCTTGCAGGTCGACTGGCGGACGGACGGCGCCTGGGATGCAGAGGGACTGCCTCCCGTCGAGGTGGACGCCCGGGTGGGCCCGGCATCCGTGGATGGCGGCCCATGGGGAGCCATGCTGGCCGGCCTCCGTCTGGAGGGCCAGGTCCGCCAGGACGCCGACGGGTTGCGCTTGATCGGCGGGAGCTTGCGCAAGCGAGAGGCGCGCGGCGCCGTCATCGGCCACGTGGCCGACGCCTGGCCGCACGCGGTGGTCCTCGACTTCGAGGTGGCGGGCCTGCAGCCCGGCGAAGATCTGCCCTGGTGGTCGGGCTACGCCGTCAGCTCCGTGGCCGCTCGCGGCCGCCTCACCGGATCGCTGACCGGGCCATGGCGGGTCGACGGGGATCTCCAGACGCCCGCCGGGCGCCTGCTGGGCCTGGCCGTCGGGGGCGCGACGGCACACGTCGTCGCCGACGTGACGGCAGGTCAGGCCACCGTCGACGAGATCGTCGCCGCCGCGGGCAGCGGGATCCTGACCCTGGGGGGCCAGCTGCGCTGGGGCGCGTCGGCGCCTGCCGTGGCCGGCGAGCCCTCGCGCGTATGGCTGGCCCTGACGGGCAAGCTCGAGGGCGTGGCCTCCACCGAGGTGCTGACGGCCTTGCAGAGCCTGCGGGGCTCCGAGGGCGCCCCGAGCGGGCGGATGGTGGGGCCTGCCGGGCCTCGCGGCGAGGTGGCCGGCGACCTGGCCATGGAGCTGGCCTGGGTCGCCCCGGGGCGCCGCGCCGGCTCCGGGAGCCGGGCGCCGGTGCTAGCCAGGGTCAGCTTCGATGGGCCTGACGGCAGCATCGAGGTCGTCAGGGAGCAGGGCGGTGGCTACCGGATCGCGGGTGACCTCATCAACCTGGGCGGTCGGGCGTTGCGTCCGTGGCTGCGGACGTGGCGTGGCTACGCTGCCTTCACCGGCTCGCTCGTCGACGGGACCCTGGCGGGTCAGGTGCGGGCGGACCGGCTGGGGCTCGCCGGTTACGAACTGGGCACCCTGCAGGCGACCGTCCGCTTCGAGGATGGGTCATGGCACGTGGAGGAGGCCTCGTTGCAGGGCGGCGACGTGGAGGGCACCATGGCCCTGCGCCTGGCGGCGGACCTGCAGACGGGCCAGGCGAGCTTGCGGCTGCGCCAGCGCCCCGAGAGCGGGGTCTCCGCAGCCGTCGAGGGCAGCCTGCGCCTGGCATCGCCGTCGTTGGTGCTGGAGGACATCCTCGTCTCGGTGCAGGACCGCGAGGTGGCGCGCATCGGCGGGAGCGTACCGCTGACGGTGCTGGGTGCCGACGAGGCGGCGACCATGGACGTGCGTGCCCGCATGGAGCGCTTCCCGCTGGAGCTGGTCCGCCAGCTCCTGCCCGCCTGGCAGGTGGAGGGCGGGCGCCTCACCGGCGACCTGTTGGTCTCCGGCACCCTGCAAGCCCCCGACGTCAGCGGCGGGCTCACGGTGCAGGCCGACCGGGTGGTGGCGCCGCAGGAGCGCCTCAACCCGCTCACGGACATCGTGGTCGACCTGCGCGTCGAGGGCCGCACCATCCGTCTCGCTCAGGGTCAGGCTCGCTCCGCCCGAGGCGGCGACGTGCAGCTGACCGGCGAGGCGCAGCTCCAGGCCATCTGGCCCCTGCGACTGGATCCGGTCGACGTGCGGGTGGAGGTGCGCCAGGCCTCCGTCGACGTGCGTCCCAGCGGTAGCCTGCAGCTCGCCGGCACCTTCACCGGGCAGTTGCGCTGGGCCGGCGCTTGGACCTCGGACAGCCGCCCTGTCCTCTCGGGCCGGCTGGGCGTGAGGGACGGGCGGGTGACCGTCTGGGGCTTCGGGCTGGGCAGCGGGACGTCGGGCCCGCCCCTCGACGGGCCGGGAGCCGTGCGGCTCCCGGAGACGCTGGAAAGGGCCGAGGGCCGCCCGGCTGCGGCGGGGGGCATCCCCCTCGACGTGACGGTGGAGGCCGAGCAGCCCCTTCGGCTGGAGGTGCCGGCCATCGGGGGGACGGCGCTGGCCGAGGGCGCGGTGCGCCTGACCGGCACCACCGACTCACCGGCGCTGGCCGGTGAGGTGCTGCTGGCGCAGGCCCGGATCCGCTACTTCGGCCGGGAGTTCGCCATCGAGCGGGGGCGCCTCACCTTCAGCCCCTCGCGTGGGCTCGTGCCCGAGGTGGATCTCGACGCCACCACCAGCACGCCCGAGGGCCCGGTACGGGTGCACGTCGAGGGGACGACGACGGATCCCACCCAGCTTCGCCTCTCCTCTCAACCCGAGATGAGCCGCGAGGAGATCCTGGCACTGCTGCTGCCAGGGGCCGGTCCGGCGGAGGCGGACGCACGCCAGCGCTGGATCGCCGGCGTCAACGAGCAGCTCGCCGCTTGGGCCATGGGCCCCCTGGAGGAGGCGGTGCGGACCGCCCTGGGCCTCGACGAGGTGGCCCTGGTGCCGGGCACGGAGAGTGGCAGCCTGCGGCTGCTGGCGGGCAAGTACCTGGATCCCGGCCGGCTCTACGTGCGCTACCGGCGCGAGCTCCTGGACCCGGAAGGCTCGCAGTCCTTCGAATTGTCTTACAGGTTGAAGCCCGACCTGACGTGGCGCCTGAGCTGGGGCGACGAGGACGGCGAGGGAGCCTTCCGGGTGGGGTTGGACTGGCAGCACAGTTTCTGAGTGACATCCCAAGGCTCAACTGACAAGAGGAGCGCCACGGCAGGCCCCGAAAGACGCATGGCGAGAGGCGGAGGTGACCGGCCCCATTGCGTGCAAGCCGGGCGACATCGCGATCCCGACTGATCTTCGCTTCCCTGTTGTTGCTGGCGCTGACCTCCCTCGAGGGGGTGCAGGCCGCCACCGAGCCCGAGATCCCCGATGCCGAGGTGCGGGCGGTGGTGGTGAGCGGCAACGAACGGGTCGAGGCGGTGACCATCCTCGACGCCATCACCCGGACCCAACCCGGCAAACCGCTGCGCCGGGAGGACGTCCAGGCCGACATGCAGGCCATCCTGGACCTGGGCTACTTCAAGAGCGTCTCGGTGGACATCCAGAGCCTCTCCACCGGACGTGACGGCGGCGGCCCGCAGCTGGTACGCGTCGTCTTCTCGGTGGTCGAAAACCCGGTCCTGCGCCGAGTGGTGCTGGAGCCTTCGGATGACCTGGCGCCGGTGCTCGAGCGCCGCAAGGTGCAGGCCGACGACGTCGCCGCACTCCTGCAGCTGCCCACGGGCCAGGTGGCACACGGCCCCACCATCACCCGCCAGGTGCAGGAGCTGCCCGCCCTGGTCTGGCAGCGCTTCGGCGTGCTGGTGATGCCGTCGGGGCTGCAGCTGCAAGACGACGGCACGTTGCAGGTGGCCCTGGTGCCGGTCAAGGTGGGGGCCGTCGACCTCGAGGGCAACGAGAAGACCAAGGACTACGTCATCACCCGGGAGCTGCGCATGGAGCCCGGCGAGGTGCTGGTCCGCAGCGACCTCGAGCTGGGCCTGCGGCGGGTGCTGATGCTGGGCCTCTTCGAGGAGGTCAACGCCGACCTGCGCGAGGTGCCGGAGCGGCCCGACGAGGTGGCCGTGGTGGTGCGGGTCAAGGAGCGCCGCACGGGCAACGTGCAGCTGGGTGTGACCTGGACCGTCGGGGAGGGGCCGGCGGGCTTCGTCGAGATCTCGGACGGCAACTTCCTGGGCCGGGCCCAACAGGTGGGGCTCACCCTCAGCTACGGCGGCTATGGAGCGCAACGCTACCACCTCAGTTTCACCGAACCCTATCTCGACGCGCGGGGCACCTCGCTGGGTGTCAAGGTCGGGTGGGAGCAAAACGGCCAGCCGACGGCCCGGGACCCGGTCTACGTCGATCGCCGCTATGGCGGCGAGCTCACCCTTGGGCGTCCCCTGTCCGAGTACACGCGGGGATTCCTGACTTTCGCCAACTGGGAGACCCAGGCGATACCGGCTGGCGGCTCGCCGCCGGAGGATGCTGTAACGGGCACGCTTCGCAGCGTGGGGCTCAGCACCGTGACCGACACCAGCGACCACCCCTACAATCCGACGACGGGGCATCGACTGCGGCTCTCCACCGAGGTGGCGGGGCTGGGGGGCGACTTCCACTTCGTCAAGGCGGAGAGCAGCTACTCGCACTACGTCCCCGTCACCCTCCGCGACAGCCGGCACGTCCTGGCCGGGCGGCTGAGCGTAGGTCGCCTCATCCCGACGGGCGGCTCCCAGCAGACGCCGGACCAGGAGCGCTTTCGCCTGGGAGGCGCGGACGGGTTGCGCGGCTACCGCCCGGGCACGGTTGTCGGCGACACCATGCTGCTGGCCAACCTGGAGTACCGGTTCCCCATCTACAAGCCCGTCTCGGGAGTTCTCTTCCTCGATGCCGGGCAGGCATGGGCGGAGGGCGATCCGGTGGATCTGGGCGAGCTGAGGTGGGACGCGGGCTTCGGCCTTCGCATCGACATCGGGGCCCTCGGCATGATCCGGCTGGACTACGGCATGAGCCCCCAGGAGCAGGGCCAGTTCCACTTCAGCATCGGTCAGCAATTCTAGCCAGCGCACGCATCATGGAGGGACTTGGGAAGGCGGGACGGCGATGCAACGGGTAAGCGGGCTGAGGACGCTGCCGCAGCGGGTGCGGGTGATCATCGGGGCAGCGCTGCTGGTGCTGGCGGCTGGCCTGGCCGTCTGGAGCGCCACCTCGGCCAAGCCCGAGAGCGTCATCGGCTACGTGGACGTCAACCGGGTGGCGCGCGAGTACCTGGAGCCCACCCTGAGCGAGCCCCTCCGTCAGGAGACGGAGCGGCTCCAGGCCGAGCTGGACCAGGAGCTGGCCAGGCTCGACAAGCAGCTGGAGGATCGGGCCAAGGGCCTGGGCGAGCAGGAGCGCCAGCGTCTGGCCAGCCAGATCCAGGACGAGAAGCAGCAGCTGTTCATGCAGTACCAGCAGCGACTCGACCAGCGCAAGCAGGAGATGCTGGACGCCCGCCTGCCGAGGGTGCGCGACGCCATCGGCAAGGTGGCCCAGCGCCTGGGCCTCGAGGTCGTCCTCGACAAGAACCTGGTCATCTGGGGCGGCTACGACGCCACCGACGAGGTGCTGCGGGAGCTGGGCGTCAAGGTGGCCGGCGACGCCTCCTCGTCGGGCCGTTGACGCCATGCGAGGCCTCTCCCTGGCCGAGATCGCCCGACACGTGCAGGGTCGCCTGGTCGGGGGCGACCCTGCCGCCGTCGTCACGGGGGTAGCGCCCGCCGATCAGGCGGGCCCATCGGACGTGACGCTGGCGACGTCGGCGCGCTACTGGGAGGAGATCGGCGAGCGGCCGGTAGGAGCCGTGGTGGTGCCGGTCGGGGGTGCCGTGCCCGGGCGCCCCTGCATCGAGGCGGCTGACCCCCGGGTCGCCTTCGACGCCTTGATGGAGCTCTTCGCGCCCCCGCCCTGGCTCCCGGAGCCCGGCGTGCACCCCACGGCCACGGTGGCGGCCACGGCGTCGCTGGGCCCCGACGTCCGAGTCGGCGCTCGAGCCTACATCGGGGAGCGGGTCCGGCTGGGGAGGGGCTCGGTGGTCTTCCCGGGCGCGGTCATCGCCGACGACGTCACCGTGGGCGAGGGGTGCGTCATCCACGCCAACGCCGTCATCCGGGAGCGGGTGCGCATCGGCGACCGGGTCGTGATCGGAGCGGGCACCGTCATCGGCTCCGAGGGGTTCGGCTTCACCATGCACGAGGGCCGTCACCGCCGTCGCCCGCAGATCGGCACCGTCGTCATCGAAGACGATGTAGAGGTAGGCGCCAACGTCTGCATCGATCGGGCCAGCTGCGGAGCGACCGTGGTCGGGCGCGGCGCCAAGATCGACAATCTGGTGCAGATCGCCCACAACGTGCGCATCGGGGCTCACGCCGTCGTGGTGGGGCAGGTGGGGATCGCCGGGTCGGCCCGCATCGGGGCGAGGGCGATCCTGGCCGGGCAGGCGGGCATCCGGGACCACGTACGCGTCGGGGAGCGGGCCGTCGTCGCCGCCCGGGCCATGGTCGTCGACGACGTGCCGGCCGGTGCGCGGGTGGCCGGCGAGCCGGCCATGCCGCATGCCCAGGCCCTGCGGGTCTGGGCGGCCTCCCGCAAGCTGCCGGAGCTGGTGCAGCAACTGCGCGAGCTGGAGCGACGCGTCGCGCGCCTGGAGGAGGGTGGCGGGTGACGGCATGGTAATCCGGAAGAGCGCTGTCTGGGCGATGGGGATGCTGGCCCTGCTGGTGGCGCCGTGGCCGTGGGGGCCGCAGGCCGCCCGGGCCGAGACCCTGGCCGGCAGCCGTACCACGGCCATGGTCAACGTCCCCACGGCCGACACCGGCCCGGCAGGCCAGTTCACGGCCGGCCTCAACGTCGTGACCGGCCAACAGCTCTTCAGCTTCCTCCGCTATCAGCTGACCGACGCCCTGGAGCTGGGCCTGACGCTGGCGTCGGATGCCTCTACCGGCGAGACGCCCTTGGGGCTGTTGGCGCGATGGCGGCTGCTGGAGGAAGACGGGCCGGTGCCGGCGGTCGCCGTCGGCATCGAGGGGGAGCGGGGCTATCTGGTGGCGAGTCACCGGCTGCCGGGCCCCCTGCTGCGCGTGCATGCCGGCGTCCGGTCCGGGGGGCGGGAGCGATTGTCGGCCTTCGCGGGGCTCGACGCCGTGCTCAACCCCGTGACGGTGACTCGCCCCCGGGGCCTGCCGCGGCCGGTGATGGCCGTCGGCATCGACTACGACGGCACGTCGCTGGGGGGCGGCGTCAACTTCCAGTTCGGCCCCAACCTCGCCTTGGGGATCGGCGTGCGAGACAGGGGGTCACTCGACGTTGTGGCGGGCATCAGCATCCGTTCGTTGCCGTGACGCGGCTCGTCGCCGGATGGGCATCGGTCTCGCTCTGTTGACGCTGGCGGCGTGCCTGCGCGTCGGCGGCGTCCCGGCGCGCGCCAGCCAGGCGGTGCCCCTCGTGCCGCCTCAGGCCGCGCTCTTCGAGGGGCTGGCCGCCCAGGCGGCGCCCGACGATCCCTTTCGAGCTCTGGCCAATCCGGCCGGGCCTGCCCTGCTGGAGGGCGGGCGGTGGGGCTCGGCCTTCACCGTCAGGGACGGCACGGTCGACGACGCGGCGTCCTTCGTCCACACCATCGGGTGGGCCGAGGGATCGCGCGGCGAGGGCTGGGCACTGTGGGCCTCCCACGGCGGGCGAGACGCCCTGCCGGGCTCGCCATCGCCGTCGGTGACCGAGCTGGGCATCGGCTACGGGTACGCCATGAGCATGGGGCCCGACTGGGCCCTGGGCGTGGCGGGGCACTACCGGCGGGTCCGTGGGGAGAGGAGCGGCTCCGGCGAACCTCGCGAGGACCACTACCTGGGCGTCGACATCGGCCTCGTCTCGGCCTTGGCCGATCGGGTGGCCGCCTCGGCGCGGCTCGACTCGCTGCTGGAGGTGCGCCAGAGTGGCGCCGGAGGCCCTGCCGAGCAGGGGGCGCAGGCGCGTCCCCCGGCCCTGGGCGTGGGCATCGCCTACCAAGCCAACGCGTACCTCGTGCTGGAGGCCAACGCCCTGGACCTGCTGGACGTCAGCACGGGCCGCACGGTACGCCTGGAGACGCGGCTCTACCCGGCGGCTCCCGTGGCCCTTCGCCTGGGCTACGAGAGCTCGTCCCGGGGTGACGGCTTCCTGCTGGGAGCCGGCGTCGAGGAGCCGGGCAAGCGGTGGGCCGTCAGCTACGCCTTTCTCGGCGGCCCGGCGTACGGAGGCATCCACCAGGTCGGGCTCATCGCGGCCCTGCCATGAGGAGGGCGTAGGGAGCCGGTGCCGCCATCGCTGCGGGTCCGTCGACTGGACCGCTACGTGGCCGCCGAGTTCATCGGGCCCTTCGCGGCGACGGCCGCGGGCTTCCTGGTCCTGCTGCTGACGGGTCCCATCTTTCAGCTGACCGACATGCTGGTGGTGCGGCGGGCGTCGGTGGCCACCACACTGTGGCTGCTGGCGCTCAAGCTGCCGGAGACGCTCTCCATCGCCCTGCCCATCGCCTCGCTCTTCGGCACCCTGCTGTCGGCGGGCCGGCTCGTGCGGGACGGCGAGATGACGGCGATGCGCACCTCGGGCCTGAGCGTGCTCCGCATCGGCACGCCCATCGTGGCGCTGGGTGCGGCCATCAGCGTGGGAGCGTACCTGCTCAACGAGTACGTGGTCCCCGTCGCCAACCATCGCTACGAGACGGAGCTGCGCCGGGCCATGCAGGCTGACCCGGTGCCGGCCATCTCGGACAACGTCTTCTTCCGCGGCTCGCCCGAGCAGTGGTTCTACGTGCGGCGCGTCGACCGCGCCAGTCGCCGCCTCTTCGACGTCATCGTCTACGAGCTGCGCCCCGGCACCTTCCCGGTCATCTATACCGCCCGGGAGGGCTGGTACGAGGGGCGCACGTGGCATCTCTCGGGCGTCACGATGAAGCAACTGGACCGGGACGGGTTCGTTCAGCTCGAATCGGCCATGGCGCGCTACGAGTTGACGCTGCCCGAGCCGGCCGAGGACTACCTGGGCTCCCAGAAGCGCACCGAGGAGATGAGCCGGCGGGAGCTGGGCGAGCAGATCCGTCGTCTGCGCCAGGCCGGAGTCGTGGCACGGGCCATGATGGTCGACTACCATTTCAAGCTGGCGCTGCCGGTCTCCAACCTCGTCCTGGCCGTGCTGGGGCTGCCTTTGAGCCTCTACGGCCGACGTGGCGGGCGGGCCTTCGGGATGGCGGCCAGCCTGGGGCTGGCGCTGCTCTACTACGTGGTCTTCGCCCTCTCCCGCTCGCTGGGCAACTCGGGTGTGGTGGACCCGCTGCTGGCGGCGTGGTTGCCCAACGTGATGTGCCTGGCGGCCGCCGCATGGCTCTACGTCAGGGCGGAATGGGCGGCATGAACCGGTGACGCAGGGGGTGTGGCTTGCTGCTCAGCGGTGGCCCCTCCCCGGCGCAGCCCGGCTCGGCGTCGCGGCCGCCGTCGTCCTGGCCGTGGCCCTGGCGACCGGCGCAGCGTCGGGGGCGGTGGCGGCCGACGAGGCCTGGCGCCTGGAGCTGGCCGACGGCGCGGTCGCCGCCATCGAGCCTCCCCAGGTGCGGGCCGAGGGAGGGGTGCGCTTCGTCCAGGGCGAGCTGGAGGTGGAGGCGTACCGAGCCGTCTACGACGACGCCGAGCGGGTCATCGACTTCTACGGGCAGGTCCGCGCCCGACGGCCGGGGCAGGTGCTGGAGGGCGAGACGGCACGGGTGGAGCTGCGCACCGGCCAGGTGAGCGTGCAGGAGGCCCGGGCGCGCTTCGAGGCCGAGGGCGTCGAGGGGCCGATCTTCATGGAGGCGGCCAGCATGGAGGGTGACCCGGCCGAGGTCCGGGCGTCGGGCGCCGTGCTGACGACTTGCCCGTTGCCCATGAAGCTGGCTCACTACCGGGTGACCGTGCGGAGCCTGGAGGTACGCCCCGGCAAGGACGTGGCAGCCCGTGACGCCGTCTTCTGGGAGAGCGGCATCCCCCTCTTCTACTGGCCGTATCTCCACTTCTCCCTCGAAAACCCACGGGCGGGGCGGTTCGTGCCGCCCGAGCTGGGCTACGGGGCGCGGGAGGGATGGTACGTCCGATCTCGCTTTCCCTACATGGGACCGGGCTCGACCTACGGCTACGTCGGGATCGACTACTTCCAGCGGCTCGGCCCCGGGTTGGAGCTGTACCAGGCGCTCTACGACGACGGCGACACATGGGCTGCCGTCTGGCTGGGCGGCACGCTACGCGGGCCCGACGGCTCCCCGCCGGACCTGCGGACGGGGATCGAGGGGGAGCTGGTGGCAGGCGACGGGCGGCTCTCGTGGCGCGCCGAGGGCGGTCGGCGGGCCTCGGAGCAGGGCCTGCTCTACCAGGGCGAGGCCACGCTGGCCGGCTCCGTCCCCGAGTGGGGGCTCGCCATCGCCTCCAGGGGTCAGGGCACCCTGCCGGCGGACGGCCCGGGCGGGCCGTTGCAGGGGGCGACGACGGGGGAGCTCGAGCTGCAGACGCCCGGAGAGGGCCCGTGGGGTCTCTCGGTGGCGGGCCGTTGGGATCTCCGCTCCGCCCCACCTGGCGAGCTGCCCAGCGACGCCTGGGACCTGACGGCGATGCTGGCTCGCCGCCTGGGCGACGCGCAGGTGGCGCTTTCGGCCTCCCACACGACGCACCCCGACCGGTTCGACGACCCGGCTGCAGCCACCGACTGGCGGAGCGTCACGGTCCTCCCCGAGGTGTCGGCCCGGCTGCCCCTCGGCGCGTGGGGAGCTGAGGGGGGCGTCCGCCTGGAGGCCGAGGCCTCGGCGGGGCGCTACGAGGAGGTGCGGCCGGCCGAGGCCGACGCGAGCCTCGACGAGGTGGTGGCCGACGGGCGGGCCCTGGGCGCGCTTCGCCTGCAGGCGGGGCCCGTGCGTCTGGGGGCGTGGCAGCTCGAGGCCCGGGGGGCGCTCAGCGGGGCGGTGTACGGGAGCGGCGACCGTCAGGTGTCGGTGACGGCGTCGGCGTCGGCCCGGTGGCCGGCCGGACGCTCGGCCTACCTCCAGGGGGCCTATCGCCTGGAGGCCCCCGTGGGCGAGGGCCGCTCGCCCTTCGTCTTCGACCGGGCCGACGACGAGGAGACGTTGACGTTGACAGGGGTGGCGGGAGAGGGCCGGCCGGTGCGAGCGTCGCTGTCCGCCACCTACGATCTCGTCCTGCAGCGTTGGGATCTGGCCACCGGCTCCCTGCGGGCAAGGGGACACGGACTGGAGGGCAGCGTCTCGGCGGGATACCGCATCGCCGCGTCGCGCTGGGAGGCGGTCGTCGGGCGCCTGGCCTGGACCAGCCGTCTCGGGCGGGCGGAGGTCATCGGCCGCTACCGGCCGGAGCTGGATGCCTTCGACGAGGTGGCGGCGGCGGTGGCGTGGGAGGCCGCGGGCCGGGCGGGCTTGAAGCTGGGCGCCCGCTACGACCCCCTGGAGGACCGGCTGGAGCGGGCGGACGTGAGCGCCCACCTGCGGGTGTTGCCCCGGTGGGTGCTGGTGGCCGAGGGCGCGTGGGACCTGGGCCTGGGCGGCCTGGTCTCCGCCCAGGTGGGCGTCGCCCTCGACGACGAGTGCCGGGCCATCCTCCTGCGCTACGACGCCGTCGCCCGGCAGGTCGCCCTGGCCTACCAGATCAAGGCCTTTCCCGGTACCATGGTGGCGCTGGGAGGGGACCGGCCCGGCAGCCTGGCCGACGAGGCGCAGTGGCAGGCCCTGGTCGACCGTCTCCAGCGGCCCGTGACGCCATGACGGCCTGCCGGCGTCGAGCCCGGCGACGGGAGCGCTTGCGTGCGTAGGTCACCATGGGTCGCCGCGCTGGTGGTGGCGGCGGCGCTCGTCGCGACGGGCGCCGGGTGGTGGCTGATGGACCAGCGTGCCGCCCCCTCCCCCGCCAGCGAGGGGCAGGGGCGGGTCCCCGGCATCCGTACGCGAGAGGTGCAGCTGGTGGGCCGGCACCGGGGCCAGCTCCAATGGCAGCTCCACGCCCGCTCCATCGAGATGCCCGCCGCCTCCGAGGAGGTGGCCTTCAGCACGGTGCAGGACGGCGCATTCTACCGGGCCGGCCAGATCTTCTTGCGCTTCGAGGGCGACGGCGGGCGGTGGGAGCCCGACGCCGGGCGGCTCCTGTTGCAAGGACGCTACACGCTGACGCACCCCGGCGGGGCGGTGCTGGAGAGCCAGGACCTGGTCTGGGAAGCCGAACGCCAGCGGCTCACCTCTCCCGGCCCCAATGCGTTGCGCTACGACTCTACCACCGTCGAGGCACCGCTGCTGGAGGTCGACGTGGCGGCGGGTGTCATCCGCCTCTCGGGCGGGGTGCGACTCGACGACTCGACCGGCCGGGGGCTGCAGGCCTGGGCCGAGGCCGCGGAGTACCTGCCCGACAGCGGGGAGATCCGGCTGTTGGGCCCGGTGCGCTTGGAAGGGGAGGCGACCCGTTGAGTTGGTCCGGACGTGCCCGATGGCGGTGCCTGCTGGGTGCAGCCGTGCTGGCGACAGGCGTCGTCGTGACGGCCGCGCAGCCGGACGCGGCCGCCACGTCGGTGCCGGTGCGCGTCAGCATCGTGGGCATCCCGGCCGACGCGCCCAGCGGCCGGTGGGATCCCGAGCTTGGCCGGTGGATCTTCAGCCCGCACGGCGGCCGTGTCCTGGTCGAGTGGGAGGCGTGGCGGGCCGAGGCCGACCGGCTGGAGTGGGATCCCCGCGAGGAGACGGTGCAGCTGGCGGGCGGCGTGCGGATGACCGGGCCCGAGCTGCGCGCCAGCGCCGGGCAGGCCCGGATCTGGTACGCCCAGCGCCGGCTGGTGTTGACGGGTGCCGCGCGCCTGGAGCAGTTGCCCGAGCAGGCGGCCGCCGACGCCGTCCCCTTGCGGGTGGTGACGGCGCCCACCATCCAAATCGACGACGCCGCCGGTCTCCTGACGGCCGAGGCCGGTGTCGAGCTCACCCAGTCGGAGCCGAGCCTCTGGGCCGTGGCCGAGACCCTTCGCTACGATCGCCAGGCCGGGCGCATCGTGATGGCCTCGCCGGAGTCGACGGTGCAGGCGCGGCTCGACGACTTGCGGCTGGCGCGGGCCTCCCGGGTCGAGTATCGCCTCGACAGCGACGAGCTGGCGCTGTACGGGCCGGCGGAGATCGTGCAGGTCCAGGAAGCCGCGCCGGCACCCACCGAAACCGGCACGCCGTAGCGGAGGGCCCAGCAACTCCTGGCCCGGCCGGCCGCGGCCCGATGGTATAGTGCGGTCCGGATCGGGAAAGGAGAGGCCACGCCGCTTGCACTTCGAGCCGCGGGGCGCCGCTCGCACCGGGGCGGGTCGCCTCCTCCACAGGTTGACGGTGTGGTTGCTGGTGGCCGTCGTCGCCTGCGCCGCCAGCGGACGTGCCGTCGGATGGGCCATGGAGCGGCTCCTCTCCTCCACGGTGGAGGCCACCGTGGGCGAGCCGGGCCGCTTCGATCTCCTGGTGCAGGTGCATCACGATCGCCGGCGCGAGGCGCTGGCAGCCGTCGACGACCTGCTTCGACGAGCCTTTCCCGGGGCATCGGCGCAGGAGGGCCCGTCGGCCGCCGGCAGCACCGTGCTCCTGGTCTCCCTCTCCCCCCGCTGGCGTGGAGCGGCAGGCTTCGAGCGACTGGAGCAGGAGCTGCCTTCGTTGCCGGGGTTCGTCTCGTGGGTGCCCTTGGTCGAGCCTTCCGTCGTCATCAGCCGCCTCCACCCGGCTCTGGAGGACGACCTGGAGGGGTGGCTGAGCAGCCGGCCCGAGGTGGCCTTCTCCTTCGTCCACGGGTCGGACCGGGTCGTCGTGTTGTCGGATGCGGCTGGCCTCGACGGCTTCGAGGAGGCGTTGGAGGCGTACCTGGACCGTTACCGGGTCGTGCGGATCACCAGCCCGGGGCAGGTGGTGGACCAGGAGTCGGCACGCCGCGCCGCCCAGGCCGTCGCCGAGTCGCCCTGGCCCGTCACCGTCGTCGAGGCGGCCCCCGCCTCCGACGGAGACGGGGCCGAGGCCGCCCGGTGGGTCGGGCGCATGCGCGACTTCTTCTTGGCCTACGCCACCGTGGCGCGGGTCGAGCCCTCCGCGGGACTCGATCCGCCGCTGCACGAGGGCGAGCAGGTGCTGGTGGGCGCCTGGCCGGCGCGCATCGTGGCCCAAGCGGGGGAGCACTGGCTGGCCGTCCTCTCCGACGAGGCGCTGACCAGCGACGCACTGGGGCCGACGCTGGGGCAGGAGCTGCCGGTCCGCCGACCCTCGGGCCAGCAGGTCGGCCAGGGGTTCGTCGACGGCGGACAGGCCCGCATCGACGCGGCTCTGCGCCAGAGCGAGGAGCTCTTGGCTCGCCTGCAGGCCCTGGGCAGCGCCGGACAGGAGGCCCTGGATGCGGCCCGGGTGGCGGTGGACGGTCTGCAGCAGGCAGCCGGGCGGCTCGAGCGGATGCTGGCCGACCTGCAGCAGCTCGCGTCCACCGCATCGGACCCGTTGCGCGACACGCTGCTGGCCCTGGGGTTGAGCATGCTGCTGGGCCGGGAGCCGGGCGACGCGCCTCAGGAGGCCGCGGAGTACGTGGCCGCCCTGCGCCAGCAGCTGGACCGCTTGCAGGAGCAGCTCAACCAGTACCGGCAGGCCGACCTGCCCGAGGTGCGGGCCAGCGTCCGCTCCCTGCGGGAGAGCCTGCCGCGCCTGGGCGGCGCCGAGATCGCCTCGGCCCTGCAGGTGCTCCAGTGGGCGGGAGCCGACCCCCTGGCCGCCACCGCCGGGGTCGAGCTGGTGTTGCGAGGGGAGCGCTTCCCGTCGCCCTCCGCCATCGGCGGCGTCGTGGGCAGGGCACTGCAGCTGGACCAGAGCCGCGTCTACGTCTCCCCCGCGGCCGTGGCTTCTCCCAGCGCCCGGGCGGCCGTGATGCGGGTGGCCCAGCGCGCCGGCGTGGTGGGGGCTGCCCTGGCGATGGGGGCCGTGGTGCTATGGACGCTCCTCAACGACGGGGCGGCCGTGGCGGCGCTGGTGCAGACGGCGCGCCGAGGACGCTCCGGGCGGCTGTCCTACGATGCCTGGCGAGTCGCGGCGATGGGCGCCCTGGTCGGCGGTCTGCTGGCCCTCGGCGCCGGTGTCCTGGCCCTGGGGGTGCAGGAGGGGCCCATCTTGCTGGTCCTGGCCGGCGTCAGCGCCGCAGCCGGGCTCGTCGCCGGCCGATGGGGCGCCCGTTTGGCTCCCGTGGATGCCGACGCGGTCGAGGCGGCGCTTGCCATGGGGATGGGGGCGGGCGCCATCCTGGAGGGCGTGGTGGCACCCTCGGTGCGGCCGTGGCTGCTGGCGTTGACGGCGAGCCGCAGGCCTCCCGCGCCCGGCGTCGGCCGCGCGCGAGGCCGCGGGTGGCGAGGGCCGGACCGCCGCCCTTGCCGTCGGCATCGGGGAGAGGCGCCGGGCGAGCGCCCACGACCCGGCGGTGGCTGCTGCCCGCGGCCCCTTCGTGCTGGAGGCCGAGGGACTCGTGCGGCACTTCGGTGGCCGGCCCGTGCTGGACGGCGTCTCGTTGTCGGTGGCACGCGGCGAGACGGTGATCCTGATGGGCCCCAGCGGCTGCGGCAAGTCGACGCTGCTGCGCTGCCTCAAGGGCCTGATCCAGCCGGATGCCGGCACGGTGAGGATCGAGGGAGAGGACCTCTGGGCGCTGCCGGAGGCGCGCCGCCGCGACCTGGCCGCGCACGTCGCGATGGTCTTCCAGCGGCCCCAGCTCGTCGGGCACCTCTCGGTGCTCGAGAACACCGCCCTGGGGGCGGCTGCGGCGGGCATCCCCTGGCCGGAGGCCTACGAACGGGCGGCCATGTGGCTGTCAGCCCTGGAGCTGGGCCGGCACCTGGACCGGCGGCCTGCCGAGCTGTCGGGCGGGGAGGGCCAGCGGGTGGCCATCGCCCGTGCCCTGGCGGCCGATCCGTCGGTGGTGCTGTGGGACGAGCCCACCTCTCATCTGGACCCCATGCTGGCGGCCGATCTCCTCCAACTGATGGAGGAACTGATCGGGCGCCTCCGAACCACCATGCTGGTCGTCACCCATCAACCCGGCTTCACGGCGCGGGTCGGGGACCGGCTCATCCTGATGGACCGGGGCCAGGTGGTGGAGTCCGGCCCGCCGGCGCGCGTGCTGGCCCGGCCGACCTCCGAGGTGGGCCGCCGCCTCGCCCGCCTGGCCGCGGCGTGAGAGGCGACGCTCATGGCTTCGACAGCGTCCGACGGCCGTCCGCGTCAGCGGACCCTGGCCTCGGCGGTGACCGTACAGGGCATCGGGCTTCACACCGGCATCCCGGCGGAGGTGCGGCTCTCGCCGGCTCCGGAGGACCACGGCTGGACGCTGGTGCGTACCGACGTCGAGCCCCCGGCGGTCATCCCCGTCTCGGTGCGCCACCGGGTCGAGACCCCCCGCTGCACGGCCCTCGGGCTCCGCGGGGTGACGGTGATGACGGTGGAGCATCTGCTGGCGACGCTGATGGCGCTGGGCGTCGACAACGTCCGCGTCGAGGTACGGGGGCCGGAGCTGCCCATCCTCGACGGCAGCGCGGCCGGATGGGTCGAGGCGCTGGATCGGGCCGGCCTCGTCGAGCAGGCGGCACCCCGGCGGCTACGGCGGCTCTCCCGGTCGATATGGGTCGGCGACGCCGACCGCTTCGCGGCCGCGATGCCGTGGCGAGATCTCCGGGTCAGCTTCGCCTTCATCAGCGACCACCCCGGGTTGGGGGACCAGTTCGCGGAGCTGACCGTCACGCCCGAGACCTTTCGCCGCGAGATCGCCCCGGCCCGCACCGTCGCCTTCGCGGCAGAGGTGGGGCGCCTCAGGGCCCAAGGAGTGGGGCTGGGAGGGAGCCTCGACAACGTCCTGCTCGTCGCCGACGATGGCCCCGTGGGCGGCTTTCGCCTGGCCGACGAGGTGGCACGGCACAAGCTCCTGGACCTGATCGGCGACCTGGCGCTGGCCGGCCCCCTGGCCGCGCGGGTCGTGGCGGTGCGGGGCAACCACGCGCTGACGGCGCGGCTGGTGGAGGCCATGGAGCAGGTGCTCGAGGGCACGGAGGGGAAGGAAGGCACCGATGCTGGACATCGTTGAGATCTGGCGACGCATCCCCCATCGCTATCCCTTTCTGCTGGTGGACCGGGTGCTGGAGCTGGAGGAGGGGCACCGGGTGGTGGCTATCAAGAACGTCACCATCAACGAACCCTTCTTCGCGGGCCACTACCCTGAGCGCCCGCTGATGCCCGGTGTGCTGATGCTGGAGGCCATGGCCCAGGCCGCGGCCGTGATGCTCTACCCGTACGTGGCGCGCCTGGGCAAGGTGCCGCTGCTGGCGGGGATCGACGGAGCCCGCTTCCGCCGCACGGTGGTCCCGGGCGACACGCTGCGGCTGGAGGCCGGCGCCAAGCGCATCCGCTCCACCACCGGCGTGGTCGAGGCACGGGCTTTGGTGGGCGACGAGGTGGCGTGCGAGGCTACGTTCCTCTTCGCCGCGGCGCCCGCACAGGGAGGCGCGACGACCCCTTGAGGACGGGCCTTCACCCATCGGCCGTCGTGGAGCCGGGCGCACGCGTGGGGCCGGACGTAGTGGTCGGCCCCTTCGCCTTCATCGGAGCCGGTGCGGAGATAGGAGCCGGATGCGTCATCGAGGCCTTCGCCGTCATCCATGGCGGCACCTGCCTGGGGCCCGCCAACCACGTGGGCGTCGGTGCGGTGCTGGGCGGCCAGCCTCAAGACGTGCGCTACGCGGGGGAGCCGACCCGGCTGGTGCTGGGCGCGGGCAACCGCATCGGCAGCCACGCGGTGCTCCACCGCGGCACCCCGGGCGGGGGCGGCGTCACCTCGGTGGGCGACGGGTGCGTCATCGAGGACGGGGCCCACATCGGCCACGACTGCCAGGTGGGGGACCGGGTGAGGCTGGGGGCGGGCAGCGCCCTGGGCGGCCACAGCGTCGTCGGCGACGGGGTCGTCATCGGGGCCATGACGGGCGTGCACCAGTTCACCCACGTCGGCCGGCTGGCGTACATCGAAAGCCATGCCGCCGTGACCCGTGACGTGCCGCCCTTCGCTCGAGCCGGCGGAAGTCCGGCGGAGATCCTGGGTTTCCACCGGGAGGGGCTCGAAGGGTGGGGCGCATCGGCCGAGGCCATCCAGGCGGTCTCGCAGGCCTTCACGTGGATCTACGCCAGCGGCCTTCGCCTGCAAGAGGCCCTGGAGCGCATCGCTGGTGAGATGGGCCGATTCGACGAGGTGCAGGAGCTGTTGCGGTTCATGGAGGAGCGACGGCGAGGGTTGATGCGGTGAGCGTCCAGGGCGGGTCGGCGCACGAGTCGGACTCCACCGGCTGGGTCGGCGTGGTGGCGGGCGAGGGCGAGCTCCCCAGGGCCATGGTCGAGGCCGCCCTGGCACGAGGGCTGGGCGTCGTGGTGGTGGAGCTGGACCTGGGCCAGCCCCGTCGCTCCCGGGAGGGAGGCGTCGCGCCCGGCCTCGAGGGGCGGGTGCACGCGCACCGCCTCAGTCCCGCCGACTGGGAGCGCGTGGTGGAGACCTTCAGTCGGTACGCCGTCCGCGCGGTGTACGCCGCCGGCAAGGTCAACCGCGTGGCGGCCTCGGCCCTCTTCGAACAGGCAGCCGCCGGGGAGGGCCGGGCGCTGTTCGAGCGGGGCCGCTTCCTGGAGGACCAGGACCTGTCGCGGCTATTTGCCGAGGCCCTGGAGCAGCGGGGGATCCGCCTGGGCAGCCAGCACGAGTTGCTGGGTCATCTCCTGGCCCAGCCCGGCGTCTTGACCCGTCGCCCCCCGGACGCCCGCGAGGCCGCCGACATCGAGGTAGGCCGCCGGCTGGCCCGGGAGGTGGCGGCGCTCGACATCGGGCAGACCGTGGTGGTGCGACACGGCACGGTGCTGGCGGTGGAGGCGGCGGCGGAGGGGACCGACGCGACCATCCGCCGGGCCGGTCGGCTGGCGGGGCCGGGCTCGGTGGTGGTCAAGGTGAGCCGGCCGGATCAGGACCCGCGCTTCGACACGCCGGTGATCGGGCCGGAGACGCTGCGCGCCATGCGGGCGGCGCGGGCCTCGTGCCTCGCCGTCGAGGCCCACCGGTGCCTGCTCCTTCACCGGGAGCGCGTGGTGCGGGCGGCGGACAGGGCCGGGATCGCCCTTGTCGCCTTTTGACGGGGGCGCGGCCCCGAGTCCGCGGCGCCTGCGGGTGATGGTGGCGGCCGGCGAGGCCTCCGGGGACGGCTACGGGGCCGGCCTCGCCAGGGCGCTCAAGGCCCAGGCGCCAGGGGTGCAGCTCTTCGGCATGGGCGGCCGCGCCATGCGCGAAAGTGGCGTCCACCTGCTCTACGACACCACCGGGCGGGGCGCCGTGGGCTTCACCGAGTCGCTGCGCCAGCTGCCGGTGTTGCGGCGCGTGATGGGGCGGCTGGTCGAGGCGGCCCGGCGGTTTCGGCCTGCCGTCGCGGTGCTCATCGACTTCCCCGGCTTCAACCTGCGGCTCGGGCCGGCTCTGGCCGAGCTCGGGATCCCCGTCGTCTACTACATCGCCCCCGCGGTCTGGGCCTGGGGGGCCGGGCGCGCCCGGGTGGTGGCGGGGTTCGCCCGGCAGGTCATCTGCGCCTTCGACTTCGAGGTGCCGCTCTACCGCGAGGCGGGAGCCCGTGCGGAGTGGCTGGGGCACCCCATCCTGGACGAGATCCCGGACCGGCCCCCCTGCGACGAGGCCCGACGGCGACTGGGCGTCGGCCAGGATGAGCGCGTGGTGGCCCTGCTGCCCGGCAGCCGGATACAGGAGATCCAGCAGCTCTACCCCATGATGGCCGAGGCCGCCCGGATGGTGCGGTCGGCACACCCGGGGGTGCGCTTCGTCACCTCGGTCGCGCCCGGCCTCGACCCCCGCCTGCTGGAGGCCAGGGGTGGCGGCGCCCATCGGGAGGCGGGCATCCGACTGGTGGGCGGGGGCATCTGGCACGCGCTGGCGGCCGCGGACATGGCGGTGGTCTGCTCGGGCACGGCCACGCTCCAGACAGCATTGTGGCAGGTGCCCATGGTCGTGGTCTACCGGGTGTCGGAGCCCAGCTACCTGCTGGCGCGGCGCCTCGTCAAGGTGCCTCACATCGCGCTGCCCAACATCGTCGCCCAGCGCCGCCTGGTGGAGGAGCTCGTGCAGCACGACGCCCGGGCCGAGCGCGTCGCGCAGGCCGTGCTGGAGCGGCTACGGTCACCGGGGCGGCTGGATCGGGAGCGTCGGGACCTCGAGACGGTCCGGGCCCACCTCGGCGCGCCCGGCGCGACGGCCCGCGCTGCCCGGCTGGTGTTGGAGGTGGCCGGGGGATGAGCGGCGAGCCCGTCGACCTCATCGTGACGGCCAACGGGCCGGGCGAGATCGCGGGCTGGCTCTTCCCGGTGGTGACCGAGCTCCGTCGGCGCCTGCGAGAGCAGCCGGTGCCTGGCCTCAGGCTGATCGCCTGGGCCCCTCCCTGCAACTTCGCCTCGGGCCGGGAGCTACCCGCGCTGGCGGCCCTGGGCCCCTGGGACGGCCTGTACGGGCCCGATGACATGTGGGCCCTCATGCTGCGGGGCCGGTGGCCCGCCGGGTACCGGCCGGCTCGTCGCGGCCTGGTGCTCTTCCTGGGCGGCGACCTCTTCTACGCGGCGTGGATGGCGCGACGGCTGCGCTTCGCCGCCATGGCCTACACCGAGGGCCGGGCACGGTGGCTGTGGGCCTACGAGCGCTTCTTCGTGCCCAACGAGGTGGCTGCCCGCAAGGCAGTGCGGATGGGCGCACCGCCTGCGCGCGTCGAGGTGGTCGGCGATCTGGTCGTGGACGCGGTGGCTGCCAGATCGTCCCGGGCCTCGGAGCCCGTCGCGGATGGGCTCGCCACGGTAGGCCTGTTTGCGGGCAGCCGGGACTTTGAGATACGCTGGGTCCTGCCCATGTTGTTCGAAGCGGCGGCCATCGTCCGCAGGCGCCTGGGCCGACCCGTCCGCGTGATGGCGGTGGTCTCGCCCTTCGCCTCGCAGGCGGCGCTCGAGCAGGCTCTCGGCGCCTCGCCCGAGGAAGAGGCGCGGGCCGTCGAGTGGGTCCGCGAGGACGGGTGGGACGGCGCGGTCCGGCAAGCCGCCATGTCACGGTGTGACGTCGCCATCACGGTGCCCGGCACGGTGACGGCCGAGCTGGGAGCGCTGGGGGTACCCACCATCACGGTTTTGCCGCTGCATCGCCCCGATCTGATCCCGCTGGAGGGGCTCATCGGCCGCCTGGGCGACCTGCCGGGCGTGGGGCCGCGTCTCAAGGCGGCCTTCGTGCGGCGCGTGGCCGGCCGGGTGGGGCCGCTCTCCATCCCGTCACGTCGGGCGGGTCGTGCCATCGGGCCGGAGCTGGTGGGGGAGTTCGGCCCCGAGGCCATCGCGGACCAGGCCGTCGCGCTGCTCCGCGACGACGCCCGGAGGCGTGCCATGGGAGCGGCGTTGCGCCAGGCCATGGGGCCATCCGGCGCGGCGGCCCGCATCGTGGACCGCATCTGGGCCCGGCTGGGGCTCTCGGGGGCGACGGCCTCGTGAGGGCGCTGACCGGCGGAAGTCTCTTGTGGCGGGAGATCCGCCGCCAGGGCATGCCCCTGGCGGGCGGGACCATCTGCCTGCTGCTGACGGTGGCGGGCACCCTGCTCCTGCCCCTGGTGGTGGGGCGGGGCCTCTTCGACCAGGTGCTCGGCGCCAAGGATCTGCGAGGGCTCGGCACCGTCCTGCTGCTGACCGCGGTCATCTACGTGGTCAAGGGGGTGGCCCAGTTCGGCGCCACCTACCTGATGGCCTACGCCGGACAGCGGGCGGTGGCCGACCTGCGGGCACGCCTGCACGACCACCTGCAGCGCCTGTCGGTGGGCTACCTGCAGCGCCGCCGAGTGGGCGAGCAGGTCTCGCGCATCACCTCGGACCTGACCCTGATCCAGACCGCCCTGACGCCGGGCCTGTCGGACCTGGTGCAGAATCTGGCGCTGCTGGTCGGCACCACCGCGGTGGTCTTCTACGTGCGGTGGCGCCTCGCGCTGGTCGCGTTCCTCGTGCTGCCCCTGGCGGGGCTGGCGGTCGAGGGGTACGGGCGGCTCATCCGCCGCTACACCCGCGAGGCGCAGGAGCGAGTGGCCGATGTGGCCGGCATCCTCCACGAGAGTCTCAGCGCCATCCGGGTGGTCAAGGCCTTCACCCTGGAGGAGCAGCAGCGCCAGCGGTTCCGGCTCTCCAACGAGCAGCACTTCAACGCCGCCATGAAGTCCGTGCAGATGATGGCGACGGCCTTCCCCGTGGTGGAGTTGCTGATGCTGGCCTCGATGGCGACGGTGGTCTACGTCGGGGTGCTCGACGTGGTGAGCGGCCATCTGACCACGGGCGAGCTGGTCGCCTTCCTCTCGTATCTCGGGCTGGTGAGCGGCCCGGTGGCCAGCATCGGCCGTGTCTACACCCAGATGCAGCAGGGCGTGGCCGCAGCCGACCGGGCCGCCGAGATCCTGCGGCAGTCGCCCGAGGCGCCGGATCTGCCAGGTGCCGTCGAGCTGAGCCCGCAGCAGGTGCGAGGAGCGGTCGGCTTCCACGGGGTGAGCTTCCGCTACGAGGATGCCGAGGTCGAGGCGCTGCACGACATCGAGCTGGAGGTGGAGCCGGGGCAGGTGGTGGCCATCGTCGGGCCCAGCGGGGCGGGCAAGACCACGCTGGTGAGCCTGCTGCCGCGCTTCTTCGACCCGACCGAGGGCCGCGTGACCCTGGACGGGCGCGACCTGCGCACCATCCGCCTCAGCTCCCTTCGGCGGCTGGTGGCGGTGGTGCCGCAGGAGACGGTTCTGTTTCGCCTGACCATCGCCGAAAACATCGCGGTCGGATGCCCGGGGGCGAGCCGGCGGAAGATCGAGGAGGCGGCCCGGATGGCCAATGCCGCCGCCTTCATCGAGCGGCTGCCCAAGGGGTACGACACGCTACTGGGCGACCTGGGCGTGGGGCTCTCGGGCGGCGAGCGCCAGAGGCTGGCCATCGCGCGGGCCATGCTGCGGGATCCCCGGGTGTTGATCCTGGACGAGGCCACCAGCGCCCTGGATGCGGAGTCGGAGGCCCTGGTGCAGGAGGCGCTGGTGCGCCTGATGCAGGGGCGCACGACCTTCATCGTGGCACACCGCCTCTCGACCATCGCCCGCGCCGACCTCATCGTGGTGATGGACGGGGGCCGGATCGTCGAGGCCGGCACCCACGAGGAGCTGATGCGGCTCGGCGGTCGGTACGCCAGGCTGTACCGGCTGCAGGCGGTCCCGGCGTAGGGTGGGGGTGGGGGTGACGCCCGACTGGTCGCAGATGGCAGGAGGGGGCCGGCCACGTGCGGTGGTGACCGGCGGCGCCGGCTTCATCGGCTCGCACCTGGTGGAGGCGCTGCTGGCGGAGGGGTGGCGGGTCGGGGTCGTCGACGACCTCTCGTCGGGGAGGGTGAGCCGCGTCCCGCCCGAGGTAGAGCTCGCCGCCGTGGACGTGCGTTCGCCGCAGGCGCGCGACTTCATCCGCAGCTTTCGGCCCCGCGCCGTGGCGCACCTGGCCGCGCAGGTGAGCGTGGCGCGCAGCGTCGGGGACCCCCTGCTGGATGCCGACGTCAACGTGGGCGGCACCATCGCCATCCTGCTGGCCAGTCGGGAGGCCGGGGTGCGGCGCGTGGTCTTCGCCTCGTCGGCAGCCGTGTACGGGGCACCGGCCTACCTGCCGCTCGACGAGGGACACCCGTCGCGTCCCCTCTCGCCCTACGGCATCTCCAAGCTGGCCGGCGAGCACTACGTGCGGGTGCTGGCGGAGGCGTCGGGGGTGGGCTGGGTCGTGCTGCGCTACGCCAACGTGTACGGCCCCTGCCAGGACGCCCACGGCGAGGCCGGGGTGGTGGCGGTCTTCGCCGACCGGGTGGTGCGGGGCGATCGGGTGTTACCCGTTCACGGCGACGGGTTGCAGACCCGTGACTTCGTCTACGCCGGGGACGTGGCGGAGGCCACCCTGCGCGCCATGACGCTGGAGTCGGCGAGCGGCCGCATCCTCAACGTCGGCACGGGGCGGGGGACCAGCGTGCTGGAGCTGGCCCAAGCCATCTGGCGAGCGGCGGGCCGGGAGGGGCCTGTCCCGGTGGAGCACCAGGCGGCACGCCCGGGTGACATCCGCCACAGCCGTCTCGACGTGAGCCAGGCCGCGCAGGCCCTGGGATGGCAGGCGACCGTCGAGCTGGAGGAGGGGCTGCGGCGGACCCTGCGCGCCACGAGCCGCCGCGCGACATCGTGAGCGTGCCGATGAACCGGTCCCCCACCGGAGGGCATGCGCTGCTGGAGGCCCGCCAGCTGGTCAAGCGCTACGGAGGGCGAGCCGTGGTCGACGGCGTCACCCTCGAGGTGCGGCCGGGCGAGGTCGTGGGGTTGCTGGGGCCCAACGGCGCGGGCAAGACCACGACCTTCTACCTGATGGTGGGGCTGGTGCGGCCCGACGGCGGTCAGATCCTGCTGGACGGCCGTGACATCACCGCCTTGCCCGTCTATCGCCGGTGTCGCCTCGGGCTGGCCTACCTGGCCCAGGAGCCGTCCATCTTCCGGCGCATGACCGTGCTGCACAACGTGGAGGCGGTCCTGGAGCTCAGGGGGTGGGCGCCGGCCGAGCGTCGGCGCAGGGCGCTGGCATCGCTGGAGCGGTTCGGACTGGCGGAGCTGCGGGCGGCCCGGGCCGACACCCTGTCGGGCGGGGAGCGCCGCCGGGCCGAGATCGCCAGGGCCATGGCCCTGGAGCCTCGCCTGCTGCTGCTGGACGAGCCCTTCACCGGGGTGGACCCCATCTCCGTGGCGGAGCTGCAGCGAATCGTGCGGGCCCTGGTCGAGCAGGGCATGGCCGTGCTCATCACGGATCACAACGTGCGGGAGACGCTGGCCATCACGGACCGGGCCTACATCATCCACCAGGGGCGGATCCTGGTGGAGGGCCCGTCGCAGGAGGTGGCCCGCGACGAGGTGGCGCGCCGCTACTACCTGGGTGAAACCTTTTCGCTGTAATCCGGACGAATACGTGTAGGGGCGACCGGCGAGGCGGGCGCGCCGGGGCACCGTGCGGGCGAGGGGGGCCGGGCCATCTACAGCGTGGCGTTCATCGGGGCCCTGCTGGTGATGGCGGGGCTCATCGCCTTCATCGGAGATCGGGTCGGCATGCGGGTGGGCCGGAGGCGGCTGACCCTGCTGGGGCTGCGGCCTCGCCACACCTCGGTGGTCATCACGGTCCTCACCGGGGTCGTCATCGCCGGTCTCTCCCTCGGGATGCTGGTGGCCGCCTCCAACGAGGTGCGCCTCGCCCTCTTTCGCATCGACGAGATCCACGCGGTGCTGGCCGACAACCGCCGGCAGCTGGAGGCGCTCCAGCAGGAGCTGGATCGTCGCCAGCGGGCTCTGGCGGAGGCGACCGCCGCCCGGGACGAGGCCGAGGCCCAGCGAGACGCGGCGATGCAGGAGCGGGCCCGGGCGGAGTCCGAGCTAAAGCAGGCGCAGAGTCTGCTCGACCAGGTGCAGGGTGAGCTGGCCTCCGCCCGCCAGGAGCTGGCCCGGACCCAGCAACGGCTGGAGAAGACCCGGCAGGACCTCACCTTTCAGGTGGCGCGGGTGCAGCAGCTGCAGGAGCTGGGCGAGACCCTGGCCGCAAGGGTGCAGGACCTCGAGCAACAGGTGGCGTCGTTGCGTCGCACCGAGCAGGAGCTGAGCGACGCCATCATCGCCCTGTGGGGGACGGCTCAACGGCTGCATTACGGCAGCCTCGTCTACCGGCACGGCGAGATCGTCCTCTCCGAGGTGATCACGTCGGACGGGACGGCCGAGGGGGCGCGCGAGAGCCTGCTGGCATTCCTGCGGCGGGTCGAGTCGGTGGCGTCGGCCCGCATGGGGCAGGCCCAGGGAGGGGAGGGAGCGCAGGGGAGCGTCGTACGGCTTCGGCCCGACGAGTTCGACGAGAGCCTGGCCACGCTTGCCGGCGGCAAGGGCACGTGGGTCGTGCGGGCCCGCGTCGACGGCAATACCCTGGCCGGTGAGGCCGTGGTGGTGCAGATCGAGCTGATTCCCCGAGGCCTCGCCTACCAGGCCGGTCAGGTGGTGGCGGAGGTCGTCGTCGATCCGTCCCGGGAGCGCGTCGAGGATCAGGTGCTGGCCCTCTTGGGGCGGACCAACGAGCTGGCCATCGCGTACGGTGGCATGGTGACCGGGCCCGATGGCACCGTGGGCAAGTTGGTGAGCGCGGAGGAGTTCGTGCGGGTGGTGGAGGAGCTCCGGCAGATGGGGCGCCCGGCCCGTGTCGTCGCCCGGGCGGAGCGCGACACGTACAACACGGAGGGCCCGCTCTCCATCCGCCTCGACGTCGAGGCGCTCTCCGACGCATCGCAGGCTGGCAAAAGAGGGAGTCCAGGCTCGGGGTAGCAGGACCTGGTGGCCAACCGGAAGAATGAGTCCATCACCGTAGGTCCCGGCGAGTACGTCAACACAGCCCCGCAGGTGACCGGCCCCGAGCCAGGGCACGGCGGCCGCGGTCCCGGGCCGTGTCCGGTCTTGGCGGTGGGTGTCGATGACGTTGTGGAGGGGGTTCGCTCTACGATGTGGCGCAAGGGCCTGGCGGTCGTGCTCACGATGGTGGCGCTAGCGCTCGCGGTGCCCCCGGCGCTGGCCGAGGAGAGTCCGTTCGTCGACGTCCCGGAGGGGCACTGGGCCTATGAGGCCATCGCCAACCTGGCGGCTGCGGGATTGGTGCAGGGGTATCCCGACGGCACGTTCGGCGGCTCGCGGATGCTGACCCGCTACGAGGCCGCCATGATCTTCTCCCGCATGCTGACCCGTCTCGAAAACGTCATCCGCCAGGACGTGGCCGGTGAGGTGCAGGGCCTGTCGGCGCAGGTCGCAGGTGACGTGACCCAGCGCGTGATGGCCCGCGCCACCTCCGAGATCCAGCAGGCCATCATGGCCGCTCGGGAGGCGCTGGCCCGGGATCTGACCCAGATGGTGGAGGAGAAGCTGGCGCAGGCCCCGCCCACGACGGTGGAGCGGGTCGTGGTGGAGCGGCAACCGCAGGTGACGGAGCGCGTCGTCGTCGAGCAGGCGTTCGAGGTCAACGACGAGGTGCGGGCCGCCATCGCGGCCGTGGTGGCCGACGAGGTGCAGCAGCGCCTGAGCGGCGAGCGCCTCGAGCGGCTGGCTCGGGAGCTGGCGGGCACGCAGGCCTTCGCGGACGGAGTGGACGCCATCCTGCAGCGCGAGCTCGGGCCGGTGCTGGGCCTGCAGGGGCTCGACGTCGAGGTGGCCGCCCTGCGCGGTGACGTCGATGCCATCCGCTCCGTGCTCAACCGGCGGGTGGATCAGCTCGCGGCCGACATCGAGGCCCTGCGCAGCGCCCAGGAGGGGCTGGGGCAGTCGCTGAGCGCCGTCAACGACCTGGCGGTTCAGAGCGTCCAGCGTGTCGGCGCCCTCGAGTCGCAGGTGATCGGGATGAGCGGCCGCATCGACAGCCTGGAGCAGTCCGCCGCGCAGAAGGCGGCGCAGGGTGACGTCGATGCGCTGAGCGGGCGGGTCCAGCAGCTGGAGCAGACCAACCGGCGGCTCACGTGGGCCGTGGTGCTGCTGGGGCTCGCGGCCGTCGCCGGTATCTTCATGCCCATGCCCTGACGAGATCGGGTGCCCACCGGGCCCGGCGCGCGCCGCCGGGCCCGCTTCGTTTTGGGGGCAGCTCCGGTAGCAGGCCGTTGGGCGCGGGCGGGCCGGCCGGCAAGGGTGGGGACGCCGTCGGCGTGGCGGGGCGCGTGCGTCGGGTGATGGCCATCGACCCCGGGCGTGCCAAGTGCGGGGTCGCGGTCGTGGAACCGGGAGGCGGCGTGCTGCACCGGGAGGTGGTGGCCACCGCCGACCTGGAGCGACGCGTCGTCGTGCTCCTCGCCCGGTACGCCCCCGACGTGCTCGTGGTGGGCGACCGGACGGGCTCCGGGCCTATCGCCCGTCGCCTCGGGGCCCTGTCCGAGGTGCGGGCCCTGGGAGGCGTCGTTGCCGTCGACGAGCGCGACAGCTCGCTCGAGGCCCGTCGTCGGTACTTCCAAGCGATGCCCCCGAGGGGGCTCTGGAGGCTGGTGCCCGCCGGCCTGCGGGTGCCCCCCGTCCCTGTCGACGACTGGGCAGCCGTCGTTCTGGCGGAGCGCTTCTTGTCGAGTCATGGCGGCGGGGGGGGCCGGATAGGATCTTTTGCCGCAGGGCCGCGCGCCCGTTGGAGCGAATCGCACGCCGTGGAGCCCTCCGCAAGATGCGAAGCGTAGGCGTCGCTTTTAGGAGAGCATCCTCGAGGCGGACGTGGTGCCAGGCGGCACTGGTCGGCCTGATGGCCCTGGCCCTGGGGGCCGCGGGGGCCGCGAGCGCTGCCGAGCCAGGCGACAGCGGCTATGCCGTGCGCCTATACGGTCCGCTGGCGCAGCTACCCGCTGGCCACTGGGCGTATCAGGCCCTCGAGGACCTGATGCGGGTGGGGCTGGTGGTCGAGTACACGCCCGGCCTCTTCGACGCGGACCGCGTCATCACGCGGTACGAGGCGGCGCTGCTGCTGGTCGACGCCTTTCGCCGGGCCGACGCCGTCACGGCCGAGGCGCAGGGCCCCACGCGCCTTCGGATGCTCTCGCCCGACAGGCTGGTGGGTGCGGCCGTCTCCGGTGCGGATGCCGGTGCCCGGCTGAGGGAGACGGTGCGCGCCCTGGGGGAAGAGTTTACCGAGGAGCTCAAGGTGTTGGGCTTCGCGATGGAAGGGGTCGCCCCGCCCTCGACGCCGGAGCTGGCCGCCACGGGCACGTTGCGGATGCGCTCCAGTGCCTCCTCGTCCATCCTGCCGTCCGCGGGGGCGCCTCGCCTTCCCGTCGCTCCCGAGGCACCGGAGCAGATGCCGAACGCGGAGGCGGACGTGCCTGAGACGACGGAGCAGGCCCCGGTGGCGGAGACGGGGCCGCCCCAGCCGCAGGCGTCGGTGGGGGTCGGCGGGACGCCTGACGTATCGGCCGGGCTGGCGCCTCCACGGGTCGGGCTGGACGGGCCGGTTGCCTCGATGGCCTCGGCGTACGAGCTGGGGATACGTCTGGCCCTCCCCTCTCGCTGGGACGTCGACGGGCAGGTGGACCTGACGACGCTCACCCCCACCCAGCTGGGCTTGCTGGTCGCGGGGCCCGACCCCAACCGGTGGCTGTGGGCACGGGTGGGCAACGTGGCCTCCCCGTCGGGGGCGAGCCTGGGCCTGGGGGCGACCGACGAGCCGCTGACCCTGCAGGGCATCGAGGCCCGGCTCCTGGGAGGAGACGCCCGGACGGGGATCGTGGTGGGCGAGTCGGTGCCTGCCATCCCCCTCGCGGGGGAGCAGGGGCGAGAGAAGAAGACCGTCGCGGTCCTGGACGGCTCGCTGGTGCTGTCGCATCAGGTGGTGGTGGGGGGCGCGGTCATCCGCGCCAGCGACGACCTGACCCGGCTGTGGGAGCTCGGGGAGGGAGCCACCGTCACGTCGCTGTCGGGGCGAGTGGCGCCCCTGCCGTGGTTGTCCATCACGGGGGAGTACGCCCAAAACCTCTGGGCCCTGCCCCTGGTGGCGTCGGCCATGCGCCTGGGCGCCACGCTGCGCCTGGGCGATGTGACGCTGGGTGCGCGGGTGGGGCGCGTCTCGCCCGAGTTCCAGCCGGCCCTGGGGACCGCGCGACCCGGCGACGAGGTGGGCGTGGATGCGACGGTGGATCTTGGCGACGTTCGCCTGCGGGCCGGCACCGGACGCCGCAACCTGGTGAGCGCGACCGGCGCGCCCCGCCCGGAGCTGACGACCTCCTTCGGGGTGCGCATCGGCTGGCTGGCGGGCGCAACCGTGGCGGCCGACTACGAATTGATATCCGTGGAAGATCTGGAAGCCGGCCGCGACCGGGCCAGGACCCGGCTGGGCGTGGGCTGGGAGACGCCCGCTGCCCGGATCCAGATGGGCCTCGAGTGGGGACCGCGTGAGCCGTACGATGCCGAAGGGACACAAGACGGCCAGCTGGAGGCGAGCGCCTCGGTCTCCTACCGGCTCAACCCGTACTCGGCGGTCATGCTGGGGTACCGGCTCATCGACTTCGGCCGGGATGCCGGGCGGGAGGCCGGAGCGACCGCCCAGATCACCGTGCGGTTTTGAGGGTGCCGCTCGCTGCGGGAGGAGGCAGGCCGATGCGGGGAGGCATGGGTCGAGCGTGGGCCGTCACGGCCACCGTCGCGCTGACGGGGATGGTGGTCGCGAGGGTCGCGCTGGGCGCCGTGGCGCAGGGGATCGAGGGCGTCCCCATCAGCCAGAAGGTGGCCAGGGTCTATCAGGCGGTCTCGGGCTCGCCCCCGCCCGAGGGCAGCGGGTTGCGTGACCAGATCGACGCCGCGACGCAGCTGCTCTACGGCGCCAACTGGCAGAGCAAGGTGAGCCCCAGCCTGGTCGATCGGGTCAACCAGCTGGTGCAGGTGGTGAGCCTGGGCGACCCCAACGTCTCGCTGGTCAGCCGCATGCTGGCCATCGAATGGAGCATCAACCAGAGCCTCTACGAGTGGGAAGTGGCCAACCAGCCCGACGGGTTGCGGCTACCGCCGGCCACCTCCATCACGGAGCCGCCGCTGCGCCCGCTGCGGGAGCGGGTCGCCTGGGTCGAGCGCCTGCTGTACGGGCGCGAGCAGTCCGGTGGCCTCGTGGAGCGGATCGACCGGCTGGCCCGTGAGGTGTGGGGCAGCGCAGCGGCCTCGCGGCTGGCGACCAAAGTGGTGCGGGTCTCCGCCAACGCCGGGCAGGTCCGCATACGGCTACTGGGCACCATC
The DNA here is from genome assembly GCF_035593265.1 of Limnochorda sp. LNt. Taxonomy (GTDB): domain Bacteria; phylum Bacillota; class Limnochordia; order Limnochordales; family Geochordaceae; genus Geochorda; species Geochorda subterranea. The sequence goes on from NZ_CP141614.1 coordinate 292,810, forward strand.
AGCAACGAGCGCGACAAGGCGAGCGTGCCGGGGCAGAAGGTGCCGTTCATCGTCGTCGACTCGCTGGTGCTCGACGGCGCGCTGGTGTTGCCGCGGGGTGCCATCGGCATCGCGACCGTCGAAGATGTCCAGACGCCCAGCCTGGGCCGGCCCGGCCGCCTGAGCGCCTCGGGCATCGTCTGGGCCGTCGACGGCATGCCGCTGGGGGCGACCCTCGGACTGAGCGAGCAAGCCGAGGGGAGCGGGGTCAACCCGCTGGGAGCGGCCCTGAGCGGTCCCATCGCGGCGCCGACGGGGTTGCTGGTGCAGGGCAACGCCCGCACCCTGGAGCCCGGCACCGTGCTGGTGGCGTCCATCGGCCCCGCGCCGGGCTGGCGCGAGGCGCCGGTCATCAACGCCATGGTCCAGTGAGGCGGCTGCATCCGCTTCGCCTCGGCCGGCATCCGTGGACACGGATGCCGGGTGCCTTCGGATTGTCGTCACGGCGGTGGGCTCGCCCCGCGTCCCGGGGCGGGGCCGCCGCCCGATGACCTGTCGCATGGCCGTCGTGGCCGCAGGCCAGGCGGCTCCCTCCTGTCTCCCCCGCGTGCGAGGCTGGTCTCTCCCAGACAAAAGCCGACGGATATCGGCAGGAGCCCCCGGTCGGGGATGCAATAGAAGAAATCTATGGGCACGGGGACGTCCTTTTCCACCCATCCGGCAGATTTCGAATCCAGTTAAAAGCATTCGAGGCTCATCGAGTTGGCGGAGATGGCGAGGGTCGTCATGCATCGAGCCGCTTGCGCCTCGGGTGAGACGGCCGTGAACCCGTCGAGAGCAGCTGTGTGGGCGGTGTTGCTCTGCCTGCTGCTGGGGGCATGGGGCGCAGCGGGTTGGGCACAGTCGGCCCAGCCGTACCGGCTTGGTCCAGGCGACGTGCTGGAGATCAGCGTGTGGGGCCAGCCCGACCTCCGCGCGGTGGTGGAGGTCCGACCGGACGGATACGTCAGCTTCCCTCTGGCCGGCGACGTGCTGGCGGAGGGAGTGAGCCCCGCAGAGCTCGCGCAGTCCATCACCGAGCGTCTCGAGGGCTACATCCGGTCGCCTCAGGTCACCGTCATCGTCCAGCGGTTTCGGACCATCCGCGTGCAGGCGCTGGGCGCCGTGCGCCAGCCGGGCACCTACGCCCTGCCACCCGGGGCCACCGTCACCCAACTCCTGGGGGCAGCCGCCGGGCTCACCGAGGAGGCGGATCCGTCGGGAGCGGTCCTCTCTCGCCGCACCGCCTCCGGAGCGATCCAGCAACACCCGGTGGACGTGGAGGGGCTCCTGGACGGTCGCGTCGGCGAGGTCTGGGCGCTGCAGGACGGCGACGTGCTCTTCGTCCCTCGGGGCCGGCCCGCGCTGGTCATCGGGGAGGTGCGCCAGCCCGGCGCCTACATGGTGAGGCCCGGCATGCGGGTGCTGGACCTGCTCGCGGCTGCCGGGGGCCTGACGCCGCAGGCGGCAGGGGAGGCCGCGACCCTGACCCGGGCCACTCCGGACGGCCGGCAAGAGGTGCTCCCGCTCGACCTGCCGGAGCTGCTGCGACGGCCCGATTCGGCGCACAACGTGGCGGTGCGGGCGGGGGACCTGCTGGTGGTGCCGACGGCCGGCCATCTGGCCGTCCTCGGGGAGGTCCGACGCCCGGGGACCGTGCGCCACCGCTCGGGCATGACGGTGAGCGAGGCCTTGGCGGAGGCCGGTGGCCCCACCGACGAGGCCGACTTGCACCGGGTGTGGCTCGTGCGGGGTGGCGCCGACGGTTTGGTGGGCGAGGGCGGCCGTGCCGAGCTGGATCTGGCCGGCCTGCACGGAGCCGGCGAGGGGCGACAGGCTCCCAGCGATCCCGCCGCGGTCGCGGCGCCCCGCCTGGCGGTGCAGCCGGGGGACATCCTGGTGGTGCCGCGGGCGCAACGCGACGTGGTGGTGCTGGGGGCGGTGGCGCGCCCGGGCACCTATCCACTGCGCAGCGGCGCCCGCCTGCTCGACGCGCTGGCCGCAGCCGGCGGCGTGGTGCACGAGCGGGCCGGCGAGGAGCTGACGGTGCGGCGGCAGGGCCGCTCCGAGCCGCTGCGGGTGTCGGTGCGGCAGCTGGTGGAGCAGGGCGACCCGGCCGCCGTCAACGTGGCGCTCGAGCCCGGCGACGTCATCTTCGTGCCCGAGGTGGAGCGCCAGGTGGCGGTCGTGGGTGAGGTGCTGCGTCCGGGCAGCGTGCCGTACCGGGCCGGGATGACGGTGGCCGACGTGCTGGCGCAGGTGGGGGGCCTGACCGAGCGGGCGGACCCGGCCCGCGCCTCCATCCACCGGCTGTCGGGGACCGGGGAGAGCCAGCCGCTACCGGTGGACCTGCGGGCCATGGCGGGGGCGGAGGGCTGGTCCCAGGCCGCGGTCAGCGTGGCGGTGCAGCCGGGGGACATCCTGGTGGTGCCACGGGCGCAACGCGACGTGGTGGTGCTGGGGGCGGTGGTGCGCCCGGGCACCTATCCGCTGCGCAGCGGCGCCCGCCTGCTCGACGCGCTGGCCGCAGCCGGCGGCGTGGTGCACGAGCGGGCCGGCGAGGAGCTGACGGTGAGGCGGCAGGACCGCTCCGAGCCGCTGCGGGTGTCGGTGCGGCAGCTGGTGGAGCAGGGCGACCCGGCTGTCAACGTGACGCTCGAGCCCGGCGACGTCATCTTCGTGCCCGAGGTGGAGCGCCAGGTGCTGGCCCTGGGCGCCCTCCTGTCGCCGGGAGCCTTCCCCTATCGTGAGGGGCTGCGCGTGCTGGACCTCCTGGCGCGGGCGGGAGGGCCCCGCCCCGATGCCGACGAGCGTGCGGCCGTCCTCAACCGGGCGGGCGGCGAGAGCGTCGCCATCGATCTGGCTCTGCTCCAGCGACAGCCCCGGTCGGAGCTCAACGTGGCCCTGGCGCCCGGTGACGTGCTGTTCGTGCCGCCGTCGCGCCAGGTGTTGGTGCTGGGCGAGGTGGGACGCCCCGGCGCCTACTCCGTGCCGGCAGGCGCCCGCGTCACGGACGTCCTCGCCCTGGCCGGCGGGGTGCGGCCCGATGCGGGCGTCACCACCCTGATCCTCACCCGCCGCTCGGGGGCGGATGGTGCTGACGGCGCCGTGTTGCGGCTCGACTACGCCCGGTTGGTGGAGGGCGCCGATGCGGCCCTCAACGTCGAGGTGGAGGGGGGAGACGTCCTCTACGTCCCCGAGGGACGCCGCCACGTCTTGGTGCTGGGGCAGGTGCAGCGGCCCGGCCTGTACGCCATCCCGACCCCCGGCCCCGTGCGGCTGCTGGACGTGCTGGCCCTGGCCGGCGGGCCCACCCGGCGGGCGGTGCTGGATGCGGTGGGCATCCTGCGTCCGGACGGCCAGTCCACCACCGTGACGACGGGGCGGGGGTCGACCCTCTTCCAGGGGCGCGCCGCCGACAACCCCGTCATCGAGCCCGGTGACGTCGTCTACGTGCCGGAGACCCGGTGGCCCGACTGGAGCCAGATACTGGGCGTGCTCGAGGGGATTTACCTCTTCCAGCAGATCGTGGGAGGCTCGTGAAGCCCCGGACGGGGCGGGAGGGATAGGGCATGGCCGCTCATCCCGAGGTGATGGATGACGAGATCGACCTGCGAGCGTACGCCCGTGCGCTGTGGCGCCGACGGTGGCTCATCGGCGGGGTCACCCTGGTGGCTGCGGCCGCTGCCGTGCTGGTGACCCGGGCGACCACACCGCTTTACGAGGCGACCACCACGGTGATCGTGCGTCCCAGCGCGACGGGCCTGGCCCTCCAGGAAAACCCTGCCGCGGCGCTGCTGGGCGGCGGCCGCCCGGCCCTGCAAAACTACGTGGAGCTCCTGCGCAGCCGCACGGTCATCGAGCGGGTGGCCCGCAGCCTCTACGGTGCCGACGGGGTGACGGCCGAGCAGTTGGAGCGCCTGCGCCGCTCCGTCTCGGTGCAGCCCGTCAGCAATACCGACGCCGTGCGCATCTCGGTGCGCCTGCCCGATCCAGCCGAGGCGCAGCGGGTGGCCAACGCGGTGGTCAGCAGCTTCGCCGAGTTCAACCGGGAGATGAACCAGTCGGAGGCCCGCTCGGCCCTGGCCTTCATCGAGACGCAGCTGCGCCAGGTCCAGGAGAGCCTGCGCTCCGCGGAGAACACGCTGCTCAGCTACCGCGAGGCCAACCGGCTGGTGGAGCCATCCCAGCAGGCCCGCGCCGCGGTCGACAAGCTGGCCGACCTGGAGAAGATGCGGGCCAGCGCGCAGATCGCGCTGCGGGAGTCGGCCACCCGGGCCGCCGAGATCCGCACCCAACTCGAGAAGCAGGGGCCCACGCTCATCTCGTCCACCACCATCGCCTCCAACCCCATGATCCAGAGCTACAAGCTGCGGCTCAGCGACGTCGAGGCCCGCCTGTCGGCGGCACGCCAGAGCCTCGCGCCCAACCATCCCCAGATCGCCGCCCTGGAGGCCGAGGCGGATCAACTCCGCCGCCTGATGGGTGAGGAGGTGGAGCGGGTCGTCTCGGCCCAGACCGAGACCCTCAACCCCATCTACCAGGGCCTCGTGCAGCAGCTCATCGGCCTGGAGGCGGACCAGCTCGCCCAGCAGGCGCGCCACGAGGCCGTCCAGCGTCTCATCGCCCAGGAGGAGGCGGCCCTCCTGGCCCTGCCGGCCCGCGAACTGGAGCTGGCCCGCCTCGAGCGGGAGCGGCGGGTCAACGAGGAACTCTACGTGATGCTCCGCACCCGCTACGAGGAGCTGCGCATCCAGGAGGCCTCGGTGGTGGCGGACATCCGCATCATCGACCCGGCGGTACGGCCGGAGAGCCCTGTCTCGCCGAGGCCCTTGCTCAACCTGGCCGTGGCCACGTTCCTCGGGCTCTTCGCCGGGGTGGGCGCCGCGCTGGTGCTGGAGCTGATGGATACCAGCGTGCGCAGCGAGGAGGAGCTGGAGCGGCTCCTGGGTGCCCCCGTGTTGGGCCGGATCCCCGAGTGGACCGAGCTGACCGAGGGGAGGGGGCCGGACCGATGAGAGGGCGGGCGGGCCGCGCGTTGCCGGTCCATCCCAGCGGGCCGCCGCTGGTGATGGAGGGCGACCAGTACAGGCTGGTGGCGGAGGCCTTCCGTAGCCTGCGCACCAATCTACAGTACGCGGCCCTGGGGTCGCCGCTGCGCATCCTGACGGTGACCGCGGCCGGCCCCGACGAGGGCAAGAGCTCCATCACGGCCAATCTGGCCGTGGCCCTGGCCCAGGGCGGGACCCGGGTGCTGGCGGTCGGGGCCGACCTGCGGCGGCCGGCGTTGCACCGGGCCTTCGACCTGGATCACAGGGTCGGCCTGACCAGCGTGCTGATGGGGCGGATGTCACTGGAGGAAGCCGTCCGGCAGACGGAGCCATGGGGCGTCGACGTGCTGCCGTCAGGCCCCCTGCCGCCCAACCCGGCCGAGCTGCTGGGCTCCCGGCAGATGGCGGCCCTATTGGAGGAGATGCGGCAGCGCTGGGAGCTGGTGCTGCTCGACACGCCGCCGGTTGTGGCCCTCAGCGATGCCGCGTTGCTCGCCGCCCGTAGCGACGGCGTACTGTTGGTCGTGACCGCTCACCAGACTCCCCGGGACGTGGTGGTGGCCGCTCGCCGCCAGCTCGAGCAGGTGGGCGCGCGCATCCTGGGGGTGGTCCTCAACCGGGTGCGGCCGTCGGAGTCGGGCCGCTACCACTATTACTACGATTACTACTCCCGCGACGGCTCATCGGACGAGGCGCCCCGCGACGGGCGGCCCTCCCGGGCCCCCAGAGCCCCGGCCAGCCTCGACGAGCGAGGGGGCCGGGTGCTGGCCGACCGCACCGCCGGAGACGGGGACGCCTGATGGCCATCGGTGGCGGCCAAGGATTCGTGGATGTCCACCACCACCTGTTGCCGGGGCTCGACGACGGGCCCCGGGACTGGGGCCAGGCTCTGGAGCTGGCGCGGGAGGCGGCCCGCGCCGGCATCCGCACCGTGGTCGCGACGCCGCACGTCCGTCCCGGCCGGCCCGGCCAGCCTACCCGGGCCGCCGTGGTGGAGATGGTGGACGAGCTGCGCTCCCGGCTGGCCTCGGAAGGCGTCGAGCTCGAGGTGCTGCCGGGGGCGGAGGTCTACCCGGTGCCGGACCTGCCCCGGTGGCTGGCCGGAGAAGGCGGGGCGTCGTGGGAACTGGGGCAGGGCAGCCAGGTCCGGTATCTGTTGCTGGACCTGCCCTTCGACCGGTTGCCGCCCAACTTCGACCGGCTCATCTTCGAGGTGGCCCTGGCCGGCGTCACCCCCGTCATCGCCCACCCCGAACGCAACCGCCAGCTGGCCGAGCGCCCGCAGCTGCTGGCCCCGCTGGTGGAACAGGGGGCCGTGGTGCAGGTGACCGCCGGCAGCCTGGTCGGCGGATTCGGGCGAGAGGCCCAGCAGGCAGGCCTGTGGCTCGTGCGCCGAGGTCTGGCCCGGGTGGTGGCCACCGACGCCCACGACGTCGTGCGACGCTCGCCCCTGGCTATGCGGGAGGCGTGGCGTCACCTCTCCCGACACGTGGGCGTGGCCATGGCCGAGCACCTGTGCAGCCGATGGCCTCTCCAGGTGGCGCGGGGCGAGCCCCTCGACGCGGCGTCGCCCTTGTCCGGCGCAGCGCCCGAGCGCCGCGCACCGGCCGGCGTCCGGAGCCTGGCCCGCGGTCTGCGGGCGTGGTGGGAGCGCATGGTGAGCTCCGTCTAGCATCTCGATGAGACGGGGGCGAGTACGATGCCGGAGTACCTGCAGATTCCCGTCGAACGGATCCGCTGCGAGCAGCAGGTGCGCCGGACCTTCAGCGAGGCATCCATCGACGGGCTGGCCCAGTCGCTCAAGGAGGTGGGGATGCTCCACCCGGTCCTGGTCATCCCCGACGACGACGGCTCGTACCGGCTCGTCTCGGGTGAGCGGCGGCTGCGGGCGGCGATGCAGGCCGGCGAGCGACTGGTGCCCGCCCTGGTGGTGCGGCAGCCCCGGGGCAGCATCACGCAGATCCAGCTCATCGAAAACCTGCAACGCGAGGATCTCAACCCGGTGGAGCGAGCGCTGGCCATCCAGGCCTTCATGCAGCAGGAGAGCCTCTCCAAGGCCGCGGCGGCGGCGCGCCTGGGCATCCCGCGCACGACCCTGACGGACTGGCTGGACGTGCTGGAGCTCGACGAACGCTACCAGGCCGCGCTGGTGGACAACTTCACCGGGGGCGACTCGCCCCTCACCCTCTCCCACGTCTCGGAGGCCCGGGCGCTCGCCGCCCGGCTCGGCAGCCCCGGCATCGCCAGCGTGCTGCTCGATGCCGTGCTGGAGCACCGGCTCAGCAAGGCCGAGACCCGCCAGGTGGCGCAGCTGGTGCGGGAGCACACCAACCTCAGCATCCAGCAGGCCGTCCGCATGGTACGGTGGAGCCGCGACGGTGCGGCCAGGGCCCAGCGTGGACGTCCCGACGCGGACGGCGCCCGTGAGGTCGCCGCCGCCAGCGATGGTGCCTCGACGCCGGGGGCGGCCCACGAGGGCCGACGGCGGGCCGAAGGCTTCGCTCCCATCATCCGGAGCCTGGATCGGGTGCGACGCGCGCTGGCCGCGCTGGTGGGGGGCGCCCTGCGCCACACGACGCCCGAGGAGCGGGTGCAACTCGTCGAATACCTGCAGAGCCTGCGGCGATGGATCGATGACGCCATCGCCTTCACCCGGGAGATGGACGACCCCGCCCTGGCGGCGCAGCGGCGCAAAGCCATGGCCGTCGCCCTCAAGAAGGCGGCCCGGCGCCGCCGCCGTGAGGAGCGGCGACAGGCCCTCAGGGCCGAGGGGACGACGTCGTCAGTCGCTCCGGATGGTGTCGCGTCCAGTACCGGCGGTAGCCCTGCAACACTTGACCCAATGGCGTGACGAGCTCCAGGGTCGCCCGAGCCTCGTCGGCCGCCGGTCCGCCGCCCATCTCCCTGGCCTCCAGGGCCTGGAGTCGCCGCAAGAGCCCCGCGTCGTCGAGGCCGTCGCGCATCCCGTCGAGCACGGTCTCGCTCCACCGGCGCAGTTGCCGCTCCACGGCCGCAAGGTGCTCCTCGACGCCCTCCGTCACGGAGCCGAAGTGCGTCAGCACCAGCTGCCGGGGGCGGAGCTCGCGGGCACGCCGCAGGCTCGCGATCCAGGTCTCGACCTCCAGCTCGGGCGGCATCGCGGGGACGCGCACGTAGGGCAGCTGCGGGAGGCGTACCCCTGCCAGGTCGCCGGCGAAGAGGAGGCTCCCGTCGACCCGGAAGACGACATGATGGGAGGCGTGACCGGGGGTGTGGTAGGCCTCCACGTCGCGCCCGACGAAGGCGAGGCGCACGCCGTCCTCCAGCGGCCGGAGGCGGTCCTGGGGGACGGGCGTGATGGCCTTCCAGAGACGCTCCATGGCGTCGCCGAAGACCCGGCTGGCGCTGGCCCACAGCCGCGAGGGGTCGGCCAGGTGAGGCAGGCCCACCGGGTGCACGTAGACCGCGCACCCCGTCTGTCGAGCCAGGCGACCCGCCGCGCCGGCGTGATCGAGGTGGATGTGGGTCAGCAGGACGGCCTCCAGGCGGGCCGGCTCCAGCCCTGCCTCGCTCAGGGCGGCCAGCAGCCCCTCGTAGGTGCTCTCCGGGCCTGACTCGACCAGGACGAAACGGCCGCCCGGCCCCACCAGGGCGAAGGCGCCGATGCCCCCCGGCTTCCCCTGAAACATCAGGTCGAGCCCCACGATCCCGTCGGCGACGGGAAAGGCCCGTCGCGACGCCACTCCGGCCATGCCATCCCGGCCTCCTCCCCGCGAGTGGTTCGCATCCGACGCGGTCCCTCCTGCGTCGCCCGACCCGGAGCGCCGTCGTGAGCCCGGCAGGGGTGGCCGCCGACGGTGCCGAAGCACTCCCGCTACCACCATCGCGACGGGAGGCGCCGAGCCGTGCAAGCAGGGTCCGTCGCCATCCAGGAGTTGCGCCCGGGCCGCACCACCATCGGCTTCATCGGCCTCGGCATCATGGGACGGCCCATGGCCCGCAACCTGCTCAAGGCGGGCTACCGCCTGCGCGTGCACAACCGTAGCCGCGGCCCGGTGGAGCAGCTGGCGTCGCTGGGGGCCATCCCCGCCTCGTCGCCGGCGGAGGCGGCCTCGGAGGCCGACGTGGTCATCACCATGCTGCCCGACTCGCCGGACGTCCAGCGTGTGGTGATGGGCCCGTCGGGCGTGCACGAGGGGTTGCGCGCCGGTGGCGTCCTCATCGACATGAGCACCATCTCGCCCATCGTCACCCGCGAGCTGGCCGCCCAGCTGGCCGAGCGGGGCATCGCGATGCTGGACGCGCCGGTCAGCGGGGGCGAGCGCGGGGCGCAGGAGGCTGCCCTCTCCATCATGGTGGGGGGCGACGAGGCGGTCTACCGGGCCTGCCTGCCCATCCTGGAGGCCCTGGGGCGCAACATCGTCTACATGGGGCCCTCCGGCGCAGGCCAGGTGACCAAGGCCTGCAACCAGATCGTCGTGGGCGTCACCATCCAGGCGGTCAGCGAGGCGCTGGTGCTGGCCGAGCGGGCCGGGGTGGACCCGGCGCGCGTGCGTCAGGCCCTGCTGGGCGGCTTCGCTCAGAGCCGCATCCTCGACATCCACGGCGCCCGCATCCTGCAGGGCGACTTCCAGCCCGGCTTCAAGGTGCGGCTGCATCGCAAGGATCTGGGGATCGCCCTGGCGACCGGCCGATCCTTGGGCGTGCCGCTGCTGGCTACGGCGCTGGTCAGCGAGCTGTTGGGCGCGCTGGAGGCCAGGGGCCGGGGCGAGTGGGACCACGCCTCTCTGGCGACACTGGCCCGTGAGCTGGCGGGCACACCGCCGGGAGGGCCGGCGGCGTGACGGTAGAGGCTCCGCCCCGTCTCCGGGACCCTGCCCGGCCCTCAGCCACCGGGTCCGGTGCGCTGGCCTGGGGCCGGCTCTGGGTGCGGTGGCGCACCCTCATCGTGCTGGCCCTGGCCGCAGCGATCTACGCCCGGCTCTACTACGTCAACCCGGGCGGCACCGTGGCGTGGACGCTGCTGGTGGGGCGCTGGACCCTCACCATCCTCCTGACCATCACCTTCGCGATCGTGCAGTTCATCGCGATCTTCTGGTTCTTGGGGCGCGCCCAGATCTACTGGGTGCAGCCGGGTGAGACCGGCGTCACCTTCGACGACTACCGCGGCAATCCCGAGGTGCTGGAGCAGGCGCGCCGCGTGGTGACGCTGCTCAAGGGCGTCAAGGGATTCAAGGAGATGGGCGGCGAGGTCTCGCGCGGGATGTTGCTGGTAGGTCCGCCCGGCACCGGCAAGTCCTATCTCGCGCAGGCCATCGCGACCGAGGCCGGGATCCCCTTCGGCTACCTCTCGGCGGCCTCCATCCAAAACATGTTCTTCGGGGTCTCCAACCTCAAGATCATGAACATGTACCGCAAGGCCCGCCGGCTGGCCATGGAGCACGGGGCCTGCATCGTCTTCCTGGACGAGTTCGACGCCATCGGCACCTCACGCACCCGCCAGCAGGCCGGTGCGGCCGTCCCCATCTTCGGGGGCATGGGGCTGCTCAATGAGCTGCTGCTCCAGATGGACCCGCCCCGGCTCGAGCCGCGCTGGTGGGCCCGGCTCCTCAGGAGCCTGGGCTTCCGGCCACGGCCGGGCCCTCAACCCATCGTCTTCACCATGGCGGCCACCAACATCGCCGACGTGCTCGATCCGGCCCTGCTGCGGCCGGGGCGCTTCGACCGGCAGATCGTGGTGGGCCCCCCTGATTTCGAGGGCCGCAAGGAGATCGTGGCCTACTACCTCGGCAAGGTGGCCCACGACCCCTCGCTGGAGAGCCGCCTCGACGAGCTGGCCGCCGACATGACGGGCTATACGCCGGCCAAGATCAAGCACGTCATCAACGAGGCGGTCATCAAGGCCCACTTCGACGGGCGAGGCGCCATCACGTACGAGGACATCGTCTACGCGCGGGAGGTCCACGAGCTGGGCCTCAAGCAGCCGCTGCGCTCCATGCTGCCCGAGGAGCGCCGTCGCCTGGCCTATCACGAGGCGGGTCACGCCGTAGCGCAGCTGCGGCTGTTGCCCCACGAGCGAGTGGTCAAGACCACCATCGTGCGGCATGGCCAGGCGCTGGGCTTCTCGGCCACCCGACCGGTCGTGGAGCGCCTCACCCAGAGCCAGGAGGAGATCCTGGCCCGCATCCAGGTGAGCCTCGCGTCGCGGGCAGCGGAGGAGATCTTCCTGGGGACCCGGCTGTCGGGCGCCGTGGCCGATCTCGAGACCGCCACCCGGCTGGCCGCTGCCTACATCGGGGCCTACGGCATGGACGGCACGCTCTACTCCTATCCCGCCCTCAGCCCCGGTCCACCCGACGAGCAATTGCGCCATCGCATCAACCGCCTGCTGGACCGCGAGAAGGCCCGGGTGGCCGATCTCTTGCGAGCCCAGGCCCCCCTGGTACACGCCATCGCCCGTCACCTCATCGAGCGCGACGAGCTGGTCGGCGCCCAGATCGTGGCGCTGGCGCGCCTCTTCGACGAGGGCCGGCTGGCTCCGGACGGGACGGTCCTCGAGGAGCCGTCCTCGCCCGCTGCGGCCCCGTCGGCCGATGATGACGCCGAGGCGTCGGAGGCCGAGACGGGCGCATCTCGCGGGCCCCGCACCGTCGGCGAGGTGGCGGTCGGCGGGCGGGCGGCCGCGATGCGGGCCGCCACCTCGTCAGAGCGCGCCGCGTCGGCGCAGTAGAGCGATGGCCTGTGCGACGTCGGGGTCCTGGCCCGCCTCCCACGCGCGCAGGTAATGGCGGTCGAGCGGCACCGTCACGTCGGGCACCACGGGGCCTACCAGGGGGTCTCCCCGGGCCGAGTAGAAGCGCCCGGTCGTCACCTGCACCAGACCCCCGCCCGGCAACTCCAGGGTGGCAGCCAGCTCGCCCGCACCCGGGCGCGTCGGGCGCCCCACCAGGACGGCCCGGCCGCTCTGCCGGAGCCCGAAGGCCATCAGCCCGAAGGCACTCACCTCGTCGATGAGGATGGCCACCGGCTGCTCGTACCGGTCCGCCGACGTCGGCGCGGGCACCAGAGGGTTGGCCGACGCCGTTGCCCTCTGGGATGGCAGGCCCACCAACCCCTGTCGGGTCACCCAGAGGCCCAGGGGCTGGTCGGTGAGCAGGCCGGCGATGTGGGAGAGGGTGGCGTACGCCCCCGCGCCCGAGCTGTCCCGGAGGTCGAGGATCAGGGCCCGGGTGCGGTAGAGCTTGCGCAGCTCGGCCAGGGCCGCCGTCTCCATGCCGGGGTGGAAGTGCGGGAGGTGGAGGTATCCCACGTTGCCGTCCAGGACCCGTGACACCGCCCGGGGCTCCCACGCGACCGCCTGGCGCGTCAGCTCCACCGACACGCGCGAGCCGTCGGCGCGTTCCAGCTGGAGGCGCACCCGCGTGCCGGCGGCACCCCGGATCTCGGCCGCCACCTCATCGAGGGGTCGCCCCTGGGTGGGTCGCCCGTCGACGGCCACCACCAACGCCCCGGCCCAGACCCCACCCCGGGAGGCCGGCCCTCCGGGCAGCACCTGCCGCACCAGGGGATACTCCTCGGGGCCGGTGGAGAGGCGCACCCCGATGCCCACCACCTGGACGCGAGGCGAGGACGGCACCTGGGTAGCCCGGGCGGAAGGTTCGACCACGACGGTGAGGGGATCGCCCAGGGACGCCACCATCTCGGCCGCCAGGCGATACCCGTCGGCGTCGGGTGCGGCGGCCCTGGCCAGGTACCGCTCCAGCAGCGCCTCGTCCCAGGCGGCGCCGCCGAACCCGGGGTCGAAGTAGTGGTCCCGCACCGCCTGCCAGGCGGCCCGCACCACGTCGGCCGGTGGCGGAGGGGGTGGCGGCGCCGGTGCGGCGAGGACCCTCCCATTCAACGCGAGCATGGCGACAGCCAGGGCGACCCCCGCGACGGCTCTCACCGGTGGCTCTCCCCTCTCCACGGGGCTCCCCTCTCGACTCTGCGTCGGCCCCGTGTCCACCCGCCACGAGCAATCTTTTTGCAAGCCGGCTGCAATCCCCTGGCAACTGCAGGGGGCTATGCTGGCCTCGACGGGGGGCGGTGGACGATGCTGAGCGAGCGGGCCGGACGACGCCTTTGTGGCGTGCTCTGTGCCGGGATCGCAGCCGCCATCTCGGTCGCCTTCGTCAGCTTTGCCCTCGCAGCCATCGGGGTCTGTGTTGGCTGCGTGGCCGGACTCTTGGGGGCGCTGTAGCCCTCCAAGCTTGCGTTGCGCGTGCGGCAAGCCCCCCGTGCGCAAGGCAGGACGGCAGGCTCCTTCGGGAGCCTGCCGTCCGTTTAGGGACGTCACTCGTCACGCCCGGTGCGCCCGGCGCCGTGCCCTGCCGCCGCATCAGGGGATGGGCTCCGGCAACGCCGTGATCCAGCGCACCGCTGCCGCCTGGACCTCCTCCTGCCAGGGCACCTCCACGTACTCGTTGGCCAGCCAGGCCCCCATCACGCCGGGCACGGCGGGCGAAGCCGCCGGCGCCGACGGGTCCGGCGGCACGGCCGGCGGGACGGGACCATCGGGCCAGGCCAGATACGTGGTGACGGCGCCGGGGCGCATCTGCACGATCAGGCGCACCGACGGCCCGGTCGTGAAGCGGAAGCCCGCCGCCGATGACGCGCGGGGGTCGTAGCCGGAGGCGTCCACCACCTCGAAGCCGCCGTCGACCGGCGTGCCCGGGGGCCGGACGCCGGTGGTGGCCTCCGCCGACGCCTGCTCCGCCACGGGACGGCCGATGAGGTCCAGGCGCACCAGGCGGTGCAGCATGCCCCAGCGCAGATCCCGCAGTGTCCGCACCCCGCCGAACGCGCTCGCCAGCGGCCCTCGCAGGAGCCGCAACGCGTCCTCGAGGCTGACGAGCAGGATCAGGTCCCGTTCGTCAGCGGGCGACAGCTCCAAGCCCGGCGCATCGAAGAGGGCGAGTCCCGCCGCCCCCACACCGCCGGTCCGGTCGAAGTGCTCCAGGTGGTGGAGGACGACCCGCAGTGCCGTGGAGCCGTCGGGCCGCGGGAGGTCGGGGCCGAGCCGTGCGATGGCCGCATCGACCGTGTGCTGGATGAGGCGTCCCACCATGACGTTGAAGAGGGTGGCGGCGACGCTGGCCTGCACCTCCGCCTGGTCGGGCTCCCGGGCGACCAGGTGCTCGCCGGGCGCCACGGTGTCGGAGGCATCCCACCCGTCCGGCAGGCCCGTCGGGGTCGAGAAGTCCCAGCTCGCCAGGTAGCCCATCGCCTCCCGCATCTCGGGGGTGACCAGCCGTGCCAGCGGCTCGGGCGCGTCGGCTCGTTGGGCTCGCTCCCACGCCGCCAGTATCCACGGGACGAGCCGCCTGGCCGACAGCTGCACGACGTCGCTCTGGATGGCCATCGCATCGGTCACCGACAGCCGCCCGGCGCGCCGCGCCCGGTCCCGGATCAGCTCGGTGATGCGGCCCGCCCGAAAGCCGATGCCGTACGACGGGGCGAGGTAGTAGATCCCGCCGTTGCTGCGCCGGTCGTCGAAGGGGTCCCCGTCCAGCGTCACACCGATGGGATCGTTGTTGGCCGAGACGATGAAGCCACTGACCGGGTTGACGACGTGCGGCATCTCCGAGGGCGGCAGCACCTCGAAGGGAAGCCCCTGCCCCTCGGGAAGCGGCTCGTCGGACGGCCACGGGATCCAGTCGTGCTGCAAGGTCCCCGTGCCGTCTCGGAGCAGGAAGGGGGCCCACGCGAGCCCGCCGTCGACGAAGCCCCGGTCCAGATCCCGGCGGAGGGGCAGCTCGGCACCGGCGAAGTAGGCGATGTTGCCCTCGACGTCGGCGTAGGCCCAGTTCTGCGAGGCGGCGTCCATGTAACGCAGCCCGTCGACGAAGTCGTGCAGGCCGCGGGCCCGGTTCCACCGGTGGAAGCTCTCGCCGTCGTGGGTGGCGTAGGCGCCCGTCCACTGGACGGTCAGGGCCTGGCCGGTAGACTCGTCCATCCGCACGATGGGGCCGTGCCGGGGCACCACCAGCACGGCCTGTGGCACACGGTCGGCGGGCGCCGCCACCAGGTCGTCCATCCGCCCGTTGTCGGGCCGGTTGACCAGGAAGCGCTGGGGCAGCACCTCGACGGCCTCGAGACGCCCCTCGTACTGGGTGTAGAGGCGGCCGTCCCGCTCGACGAGCTGCTCGACGAACGTGTCCGTCTGATCGGCGGGATGGGTGGTGGCGCCCCAGGCCACGAAGCGGGTGTGCCCGAGGATGACCCATGGGACCCCGGGCAGCGCCACGCCCAGCACGTCGATGGATGGTTCGCTCTCCTGGGGGCCCCTCGCCACCAGGTGCTGCGGGTACCAGACGGGCGGGTCGGTGATGGGCAGGTGGGGGTCGTTGGCCAGGATGGGATAGCCTCCCTCGGCCAGCGAGGGGCCGATGACGAACCAGTTGCTGCCGAGCGCCCCCAGCGGGAGCTGGCGGGCCCCCTCGGCCGCTGGCAACTCGGCCAGGCTGCGCCACCACTCCACCAGGAGGTGGCCGGCGGCGGCCGCCTCGCCCGATGGTCCCGCAGCCGGCAGCCCCGCGTCAGCGACCCGGGGCGCGTAGCCCACGGCGTCGGGCACGGTGGCGGCCGGGTCCGAAGGCGCCGACCGCCACAGCTCCAGGAAGGCGGCCAGGCCCTCCTCGGCCCCGAGCCTCTCCATGTAGGCCTGGGCGATGGCCCCGTACTGAGCGTCGAGGCCGAAGGAGAGGCTGAACCCGACCAGCTTGAGGACCGAGATGGAGTCGACCGGGCGCCAGGGCCGCACCCGGCTCAGCTCGAGCGCTCCGTACGCCTCCGGCAGGTTGCCGCTGCGGACGGCCTCGTCGATGAAGGCGTTGACGCCGGCGGCGTACGCCTCCAGATCGGCCCGAGCCCCCTCCGAGAGGCGAGCCAGCGACGCGGCCGCGGCCCTCGAGAGCCCCAGGGTCCGCATCTGCACATCCTCCCCCAGGGCGGCCTCGCCCACCAGCTCGGCCAGGGTCCCCTCCGCCCGGCGGCGGCTGACGTCCATCTGGAAGAGGCGGTCCCGGGCGTGCAGGTAGCCGACGGTGAAGAAGAGATCCCACTCGTCGGTGGCGTAGACGTGGGGGATGCCGAAGCGATCCTCGACGACCCGCACGGGCGCTCGCAGGCCCGACCAGACCTGGACGGCCTCGGTCGGCTCCACCGGGTCGACCACGTCCGCCACCGTCGCTGCCGTGGCCGCCGCCGGACCCACCCATGCAGCGACCCCGGCCAGCAGCCAGATCAACGCCCGCATTCTCGGCCCTCCTGCCGGCTCGCTGCCAGGGTTGAGTTGGCATTCGCCGACGCGGCGCGAAGATCCTGGAAGCCGCCGGGCCGCCGGCGGCGGGTCAGCCGGCCGGCTCGGGCCCTGTGGGTCGGGTCAGGGGTACGAACCAGTAGAAGCGCTGCAGGGGGATGATCTGGCGGGACAGCACGTTGAGCGGCTTGCTGGCCAGAACGAAGTGGTCGCCCAGGACGGCCAGCACCTCCGACAGCCCCATCCGCTGCGCGGGCTGCTCGTCGGCGGCCCGCCGGTAGGAGGCCTCCCCCAGTCGCACGTACTCCTCGGGCTCACGGGGCCGTCGCTGGCGAGCTCCCCACGCCGCCGTCACCCCTCTCGGCCGGCCCTGCGGCCTCGAGACGTGCTCGGGAAAGAGCCCGACCAGGAATAGGCTCACGTCACCCAGGCGCTTGTAGACGGCGAAGCGCCGCTCGGGCTCCACCATCTCGGCCATCTCCATCAGGTCGTCCACGTCCATGTCGGAGAAGACCCGTCGCTGGTAGGCCAGCCCGCGTCGCACCAGCACCGCCCGCGAATCGGTGCGCACGAAGCTGGCCATCATGTGCGCCAGGTACGGCAGCACTCCCGGTCGCTCCAGCAGCCGGACGGTGCGGCTCGCGTCGAAGACGGGCAGGTGCCCCTCGGGTGCCCTCTCCACCGTAAACGCCGCATCGCGCAGCAACTTGCGCACCCGTCGCAACAGCACGGTGAAGAGGAGCTGCGGCGAGACCTTGAGCAGGATCTCGTCGTCTGCGACCATCCGCGCGAAGAGCCGCTCGTCCTCCAGCAACACCTCCAGGAAGTCGGGCTTGTCTCGGATGATGTCACGGATGCGGTCATGGTCGGTGCGCCGGGTCGCCGTCGCCCTGACGATGAACTCCAGGTCCCGGTCCGTCAGCCACCGGGTAGGATCCGACAGGCTGATGCCCTGGTCGACCAGCCACTCCCACGCCACGGTTGCCGTGACCCCCTCGGTCCCCCTAATATTGTAGGCTGTCACCGTGCAAGGGTCGCGACATGCGGGAGCGGGGGAGAGACGATGGCCGACCGGCAGCCGGGCTTCTCCAGACGACTGGGTATCGAGCGGATCCGGGCAGAGGACGGGCACTCCGAGCTGCGGCTCGCCATCGGCCCCGACCATCTCAACGACCTCGGCATCGTCCATGGCGGCGTGCTGATGGCCCTGGCCGACGAGGCCATCGGCATGGCGGCCTTCACGGCGGTGCCGCCCGGCACGGTCGTGGTCACCGCCGAGCTGCACGTGCACTTCCTGATGCCGGCTCGCCAGGGGGCCCTGGTGGCGCGCGGGCGGATCTGGAGGGCAGGGCGCCGCCTCGTGACGGGCGAGGCGGTTATCGAGCTACACGACGCTCACCGGCCTCCCGAGGTGGTCGCACGCGCCACCGGCACGTGGGCCACCGTCACGCCGGCCGTCCCGTTGCCGTCGAGCGAGTAGCGCCGGAGGCCTGGGCCTCGGAGCCGGCCGACTCCCGCAAGGCCCGGCGCAGCACCTTGCCGACCAGGGTCTTGGGCAGTTCGTCGATGAAGACATACTGCCGCGGCACCTTGTAGGCGGCCAGGCGCTCGCGGCAAAACGCCTCGAGCTGGTCGGGGGTGGCCGTCTGCCCCTCCTTGAGCACCACGTAGGCCCGCACCGTCTCGCCCCGGTACGGGTCCTCCACGCCCACCACGGCCGCCTCCTTGACGGCCGGGTGCTCGTAGAGGACGTCCTCCACCTCGCGTGGGTAGATGTTGAAGCCGCCGGCGATGATCAGATCCTTCTTGCGGTCGACGATGTAGAAGTAGCCGTCCTCGTCCATCCGCGCCAGGTCACCCGTCAACAGCCACCCGTCCTTGAGCACGGCCGCCGTCTCCTCGGGGCGGCGCCAGTAACCCTTCATCACCTGGGGACCCCGCACGGCCAGCTCCCCGACCTCGCCGGGGGGCAGCGGCTCGCCGGACGCCGGGTCCACGACCCGGGCCTCGGTGTCGGGCCAGGGCAGGCCGATGCTCCCGGCTTTGCGACGCCCCCAGATGGGGTTGGAGTGGGTGACGGGCGAGGCCTCGGTCAGGCCGTAGCCCTCGATGAGGCGGCCGCCGGTCAACCGTTCGAAGGTCTCCTGGACGGTCACCGGCAACGGGGCCGCGCCGCTGATGCAGGCCTCCAGCGAGTCGAGGCGGTAGCGCTCCACGTCCGGCAGGGCGTTGATGGCCACGTACATGGTGGGCACGCCCGGGAAGAGCTGGGGCCGGTAGCGCTGCAGCAGCTTGACGGCCTCGCGCGCCTCGAAGCGGGGCATCAAGACCATGGTCGCGCCGCTCATCACCGCGAAGTTGAGCACCGTCGTCAGGCCGTAGACGTGGAAGAACGGCAACGCCGCCAGCACCGTGGTGGGCTGGCCCCTGAGCTTGTAGAGCCACGCCTCGATCTGGGTGCAATTGGCGGCCAGGTTGAAGTGGGTCAGCACGACGCCCTTGCTGGTGCCGGTGGTGCCTCCCGTGTACTGGAGCAGCGCCACGTCCTCTCGGGCCCGCACCGGGGCAGGGCCGTCGGCGGGCGGGTGATGCAGCAAGGAGCGGAAGTCGTGCCGGGTCACCCCCTCGGGCAGCCGGACGGCGGGGGGTGGGCCGCTGGAGTGGGCCCCCCCGCGTCGACGCCTCTCCCGTCGGGCCTGCGCCGCCTGCCGCAGCGGGTAGAGCAGCCGGAGCGGGGCGGGCAGGAAGTCGGCCACCGAGGTGACGATGACGTGGCGGATGCCCGCGTCGCTCGCCACCTGGGCCAGGCGCGGCAGGAGCAGGTCGAGGGCGACGACCACGCGCAGATCCGCGTCCCGCAGCTGGTGGAGCAGCTCTCTCGGCGTGTACAGCGGGTTGGTCATCACCACCACGCCGCCCAGCCAGAGGACGGCGTAGTAGGCGATGACGGCCTGCGGCACGTTGGGCAGGATGATGGCGACCCGGTCGCCGCGTCCAACGCCCAGGGAGGCAAGCGCACCTGCAAGGGCTCTCACGTGCTGACGCAGCTGGGCGTAGGAGAGCCGGGCGCCGAAGTAGACGGTCGCCGCCCGGTCGGGGTGGCGGGCTGCCGTGTCTTCCAGCCACCGGGCGAGGTTGATCTCGGGATAGGACAACGAGGCAGGGACCTCGGCGGGGTAATGCCGAAGCCAGGGACGTGCATCGTAAACGCTTCCAACCCCCACCGCCCAAACCCCCTTCTCGCCGGGCCGACCCGACGGCTCGTGAGCCAGCGGCCGGTCCGAGACGGCCGGTAGATAGCAGTAAAGTTCGTCAGTACCACTACGGTTTCCCTGCTCTCGGCCGCCTCGCCGTTGACAGCGATCTCACGAGGGAGGGGCGGACGCCTCGACGTGCGCCTCGGAGAGGCTCAGCCGCAGTCGGTCCAGGCCCAGCAGGCGCTGGACGGAGCCGGCCAGCCCGGGCCAGCGCAGCAGCCCATCGGCCTTGACGACCCCCACCTCCGGGTCGAGCCAGATGAGGCTCTCCAGGCGGCTGCCCCAGGTGTCCTTACGCGACAGCCGGATGCGGTAGGCCTCGTAGACGCCGGCGGGTACCCCCACCCGCTCCAGGGCCTCCACGACGCCCTCCACTTCGTCCCATCCCCGCGACGAGCCGCTGACCACGGGATTGCGCCATTGCCACCGGCGGCCCACCTCGAGGGGGAGGGCGATGGTCAGCTCGGGCGGATCGAAGGCCAGCCGCCACAGCGGCCGCCCGAGAAACGAGAAGACGCGGTCCACGGTGAAGAGCCCCGAGCTGCGCAGAGCCAGCTGTTCCTCCATGGCGGCGCCGGCCACGCGGATCTCCCAGCGGTAGCGGCGCGCGCCGTCCACCACGCCGGGCTCCTCGTCCAGCCGGACCCGCACCGCTCCCAGGTCGGAGGTATAGAGCCAGCGACTGCCTCCCCGCACGTAGGGCAGGGGAGGCGGCCCCTCGTCGGCGCCTCGCGCCGGTTGCAAGCTGGCTGCCACCATCAGCGCCACGACCAGGATCCACGTCATGCGCTACTGGTTCGAGTCGGCGGGAGGCGAGCCTCCTCGGTCCGGCGTGGATGGCCCTCAACCCTGGTCGTCATCTCGGCCCTGGTCCCCGTCCTCCGCGGCGCGCTCATCCTCCGGGGTCTGACCGGTGCCCTGGTCCGTGGGCTGGCTGTCGGATGGCGACGGCGTCGGCTGCTCCGCGGCCGGGGGCGTGGCGTTGGCGGGCGGCCGCTGGGACTCTGGACGCTGCGCCTGGGGCGCTGACGTCGATGGGCGCTGCGGGGGCGTGGTTTGCTCTTGGGGAGCGGCCTGCTGCTGGGGCTGGCGTGCCGGGGCCACCACCTCCGGGATCACCTTGGCCACCGTCTCGGCCGTGCGCTGGGGGTCCACCGCGGGCGTGCTCACCAGCACCTCGTGGCGCAGGCGAGGGTCCCCAGACTCGAACCCCTCCAGCACCACCGTGGTGGTGTCACCCGGTGCCAGGGCCGCGATGAGCGCCTGGCGCCGCTGCACCCGCGGCTCCGCCTCGGGATCCTCGGGATCGCTGATGATGAGGAGAGCGTGCACGGGCTGGGCGAGCTGACGGTCCAGGCGATTGGTGACGGTGGCCTGCACCGAGAAGGAGCCCGAGACCCGCTCCGGCACCACCCGCACCCGCGTCAGGGCCACGGGCGACGCCTTCTCGGCCGGGGTCCGTCGTTCGCCCTCCGACTGCTGACGGGCTCGCTCCAGCTGGGCGATCTGCTGGCGCAGCCGTGCGGCCTCCTGGGAGCTTCGCCACTGCCCGGCCAGCGCGCCACCGGCCAGCAGCAACAGCAGCACCGAGGCGGCCGCTCCCACTCGCAGCCATCGTTCGTACGGCATGTCGTCACCCCTCTGCTGGAGAGTATGGTGACGTTGGGCGCCTCCCACCCGTCGACTCTGCTGGTCCGACCGGGAAGGAATGACGCAACGGGCGGTGAACCTACCCGGGTCACCCCGAATGGGGGCGAAGGTCGAGGAATCCAGGATGTCGAGCGAGTCCCGCCTGCCAGAGCCTCACCCCCGGCGGTGGCAGATCCTCTCCGCCATCGCGATCGGGACGCTGATGGGTCCGGTCGATGGCAGCGTCGTCAACATCGCCCTGCCGGTCATCACGCAGAGATTCGGGACCACGCTGGCCATGGCGGAGTGGATCGCCATGGCCTATCTGCTGGTCATCAGCAGCGTCCTGTTGACGTGGGGACGGCTGGGCGACATGTATGGCCACCGGCGGATCTACCTGGGAGGCTTCGCGGTCTTCACCCTGGGGTCCCTCTTGTGCGGCGCGGCCGGGGGCATCGGCTGGCTGGTCGCCTTCCGGGTGGTGCAGGCCCTGGGGGCCGGCATGATGCTCGCGTCGGGGCCGGCCATCATCACCGAGGTCTTCGCGCCCACCGAGCGCGGCCGGGCGCTCGGGCTCAACGCGGTGGCCGTCGCCGTGGGGCTCTCCATCGGACCCGTGCTCGGAGGCTTCCTGGTGGAGCATCTCGGGTGGCGCTCCATCTTCTACATCAACCTACCCATCGGGCTGGTGGGCATCGCCTGGGCCTACCGGGTGCTGCCACCGCCGACGGCGGTGCGACCGGCGGCCTTCGACGTCCCCGGCGCACTGACCCTCTTCGGCGCCCTCTTCTCCCTGCTGCTGGCCCTGAGCCAGGGGGAGATCTGGGGATGGAGGGCGCCCGCGACGCTGGCGCTGGCGGCCCTGGGAGTGGTGGGGCTCCTCGTCTTCGTGGCGGTGGAGCGCCGTGCGGCGGCACCCATGGTGGACCTCTCCCTCTTCGACAACCGGGTCTTCGTCCTGGCCAACGCCAGTGCCCTCACCAACTTCATGGCGCAGTTCTCCGTCACGTTCCTGATGCCGTTCTTCCTGCAGTTTGCGCTGGGCATGCCGCCCGATCGGGCTGGCACGGTCATGCTGGGGTTGCCGGCCGCGATGATGGTGGTGGCGCCGCTGGCCGGCTACCTGTCCGATCGCTTCGGCTCGCGCTGGCCGGCCGTGACGGGGATGACGATCCTGGCCGCCGGCATCGTCAGCATGAGCCAGCTCGACGCGGGGGCATCGGGTTCGGGCATCTTCTGGCGTCTGGCCGTGCTTGGCCTGGGCGCGGGCCTCTTTCAGACGCCCAACAACAGCGCCATCATGGGCAGCGTGCCCCGGGATCGGCTCGGCATCGCCGGCGGGATGCTGGCCAGCATGCGCAACATCGGGATGGTGCTGGGCATCGGCGTGTCGGGCGCGGTCTTCATGGCGACAGCGGGTGGGCGCCCCGAGCTGGCGGCCGCGGACCTGGATCTCTTCCTCTCCGGCATGCACGCGGCGATGAGCACGGGAGCGGCCTTCGCCCTGCTGGGGGCGGTGGCGGCGTGGGCCGCCCGCACCAGCTCATCCGGCCCGGGGCGCCGGGCCTGGCGCGAACGCGCCGCCCCGGCCCAGCAGTGAGCGAGGAGGCGACACGATGGGCAAGCTTCCCTACGGGCTGTGGCCCAGTCCCCTGACGCCGGCCCGCATGGCCGCGGGAGTGCGCCTGACGGACGTGGCGTGGGACCCCTCCGGGCGGGCCCTGGTCTGGCGCGAGGAGCGGTCGGGGCAGGGCGTGTTGGTGGCCGCCGAGCCGGGCGCGCCGGGCGCCGCGATGCGGGAGCTGACGCCGGCCGTCTCGGTGCGGGCACGGGTGGGCTACGGGGGCGGCGACTTCGGGGTGGGCGACGGCGTCGTCTACTTCGTGGGCGACGACGCCCGGCTCTACCGCAAGCCTCTGCAGGAGGGGACGGCCCGGCCGTTGATACCCGCCTTCGGGTCGCCAGCCTCGCCGACGCCCTCGCCCGACGGGCATCTCGTCGTCTACGTCCACTCCTACGAGCGCCGCGACGTGCTGGCCGTGGTCGACGCCGAAGGCCGGGCCTGGCCTCAGGTGCTGGTCTCGGGGCACGACTTCTACATGCAGCCGGCGTGGCACCCGTCCGGGCGGATGCTGGCCCTGGTCGCCTGGCGGCACCCCAGCATGCCGTGGGACGAGACGGCCCTCCTGCTGGTCCATCTCGACGGGGGCAGCGGAGCGGGCGGGCGGCTGCCGGTCGCCACGCGGGTCGAGACCCTGGTCGGCGGCGAGGGGTCGGGCATGTCCGTCTTCCAGCCGGTCTTTTCGCCCGATGGCCGCTGGCTGGCCTACGTCGGCGACGAGGGCGGCTGGGGCAATTTGCACCTGTACGACCTGGAGCAGCGGCGAGTGAGGGCCGTCTGGGCGGAGCCGGCCGAGCACGGGCGGCCCGCCTGGGTGCAGGGCATGCGGACACTGGCCTGGAGCCCCGACAGCCGGCGGGTCTTCGTGCTGCGGAGCCGGGAGGGCTTCGGGGAGCTGTGGGCCTACGACGTGGAGCGCCGGGCGGCCTCGAGGCTGGGCGGCTCCGATGGCGGCCCGCTGGGGGCCTACACGGCCCTGGACCAGATCGCCGTGTCGCCGGCGGACGGCCGCATCGCGCTGCTGGCGTCGTCGCCCTCCATCCCGTGGCGGCTGGTCACGGTCGACGCCGATGGGTCGGAGGGGGCCGTCTGGCGGCGCTCCGAGGCCGAGGAGATTCCCGCCTCGTACTTCAGCGCGCCCCAGCCGCGCACGTGGAGGGCGCCCCAGGGCGGCGACGTCCACGGCCTCTACTACGCGCCCGCGCACCCGGAGTTTCGGTCGGATGGGCCGCCCCCGCTCATCGTGCGCGTGCACGGCGGTCCCACCTCCCAGGCGGAGGCCGAGTGGTCGCCGGCCGTGGCCTTCTTCACCAGCCGGGGCTATGCGGTGCTGGAGGTCAACTACCGGGGCAGCACGGGCTACGGTCGGGCCTATCGGGATGCCTTGAAGGGCCACTGGGGCATTCACGACGTGGACGACGCCATCAGCGGCGCCCGGGCCATGGTGGAGGCCGGACTGGCTGACCCCGGCCGGCTGGTCATCATGGGGGGCAGCGCCGGTGGCTACACCGTGCTGCGTGCGTTGACCACCCATCCCGGCTTCTTCAAGGCGGGGATCTGCCTGTACGGGGTGGCCAACCTCTTCACCCTGGCGGACGAGACGCACAAGTTCGAGGAGCGCTACCTCGACTCGCTGGTGGGCCCTCTGCCCGAAGCGTCCGCGGCCTACCGGGATCGCTCGCCGGTCTTCTTCGCGGACCGCATCCGGGACCCCATCGCCATCTTCCAGGGCGACGAGGACCGGGTCGTGCCCAAGAACCAGTCCGACGCCATCGTGGAGGTGCTGCGGCTCCGGGGGGTGCCCCACGAGTACCACGTCTATCCGGGCGAGGGCCACGGCTGGCGGCGGCGTGAGACGGTGGAGGCCTTCTATCGGGCGGTGGAATCGTTCCTGCGCCGGTACGTCGTCTTCGCCTGACCGGCCCCACGCTTCGGGCGATTGGGCCGGGCCCCGGCCGGGGGTATAATGGGTGCGGACGCCAGGCTCGCTCGAGGAGGGGGACATCGATGGGAGCCAAGGGACGGCAGATCGTCGAGCTCGACGTGGGGCAGCTGGTGCAGGAGTTGAAGCGGGCCTACCTGGACGAGCTCCTGGCCTTCTACTCGTACTGGATCACCGCCGCCGTGGCGGAGGGCTTCGACGGCGAGGAGCTGGCCGAGCACTTCCAGGAGGAGGCCAAGGAGGAGCTCGAGCATGCCCGGCGCCTGGCCGAGCGGATCCAGGAGCTGGGCGGTGACCCCGTGGTGCCGCCCTCCCAGTGGGAGGCGGGCGCCAACGCGCCCTTCACGGCGCCCCGCCCCGATCGCACCGACGCCCGGGGGATGCTGGAGGATCAGCTCAAGGCCGAGGCGGGTGCCATCGAGACGTACAACCGCATCGCCAAGATGACCTTCGGCAAGGACCCCGTCACGTACCACCTGGTGACGGAGCTCCTGGCCGACGAGGTGGGGCACGAGGAGTTCTTGGAGAACTTGCTGGGCAAGCGGTGAGTCAGGTCCCAGCACGCTCCACGGTGGCCGCCACGTCCTGGACCGGGCCGCCCAGGGGGGCGCCGGGCTTGTGCACCCGGACCTGGAGCCGGCGCAGGCGCGGCCCGTACCGGGCGACGATGGCGTCGGCGACCCGGTCGGCGAGGGTCTCGATGAGCTGGACGCTGGGGCCCTCCACCACCTCCTGCACGGCCCGGTACACCTCGGCGTAGTCGACCGTGGTCTCCAGACGGTCGTCGCGAGGGGCCGTCCGCAGCCAGAGCCGCACGTCGACGGCGAAGGGTTGCCGGGCGGCCCGCTCCGCCTCGTAGACGCCGTGGCGCGCCGAGAAGGTCATGCCCTGCACCTCGACGGTGTACGTCCGCTCCGGGGGCGATTGGCAGCGGCGCCACGGCCCCCGGCAGACCGCATCGGCCACGGCCGCCACCTTGCGCATCGCCGCCACGTCGTGCACCCGGACGATGTCGGCCCCCCCGGCCACGGCCAGCGCGACGGTGGCCGCGGTGCCCTCCAGGCGCTCGAGCGGGGGCACGTCACCCAGGGCCTTGCCGACGAAGCTCTTGCGGGACGTCCCCACCAGCAGCGGCGGCGCCGGTGCACCGGGCAGCGTCGCCAGGCGGTGCCACTCGCCCAGGCGTGCCAGCAGCTCATAGTTGTGCTCGGCCGTCTTGGCGAAGCCGAAGCCCGGGTCGACGACGATGCGATCGGGGTCGACTCCGGCCGCCAGGGCCGCGTACAGGCGCTCGACCAGCTCCCGGGCGGAGTCGGCCACCACGTCCCGGTAGGTGGTCAGGCCCTGCATGGTGGCGGGGGTGCCGCGCATGTGCATGATGACCACCCCGACGCCCAGGCGGGCTACGGTGCGGGCCATGTCGGGATCGTAGGCGAGCCCGGAGACGTCGTTGACGAGCTGCGCCCCCGCCTCTACCGCAGCCTCGGCCACTCGGGCCTTGCGGGTGTCGATGGAGACGGGCACGTCGGTCTCCGCGGACACGGCTCGGATGACGGGGAGGACCCGGCGCAGCTCCTCGTCGACCGGCACCTCCTGCGAGCCGGGCCGGGTCGACTCGCCCCCGACGTCGATGAGGTCAGCGCCCTCCTGCACCATCTCCAGGGCCCGGCGGATGGCGGCGGAAGGCTCCAGGTACGCCTCCCCATCGGAGAAGGAGTCGGGCGTGACGTTGAGGATGCCCATGACGTAGGTCCGCTCGCCCACCGCGTAGCGGCGGGTGCGCACCGGCAACAGGCGCGCGCCACCGCCTCCCGCTGGCGGTGCTACAATGGGTGAGACGGTCATGCCAACCACCTCGCCTGTCGTCGTCTACCTCAGCCTGGGCTCCAATCTCGGGGACCGGGCGGCCAACCTGCGCCGGGCCGTCGATGCGGTGGCCGCGCTATCCGACACCTCCGTCGAGCGGCTATCGGACGTCTACGAGACCCGGCCGTGGGGGCCCGTCTCCCAGCCGGACTTCCTCAACCTGGCGGCTGCCATCTCCACCACCCTCGGCCCCGAGCAGCTGCTGCGGGGCCTCCAGGCCATCGAGACGGCGCTGCGGCGGGTGCGCAGGGTGCGCTGGGGGCCCCGCACCATCGACATCGACATCCTGCTCTACGGCGAGACCCATCTGGCCTCTCCCGAGCTGACCCTGCCTCATCCCCGCATGCTGGAGCGGGCCTTCGTCCTGGTGCCCCTGGCCGAGATCGCGCCGGACCTGATGGTGGCCGGCCGCTCGGTCGCCGACCACCTGCGGTCGCTGGGCGACGTGAGCGGCCAGGTGCGCCGCCTCGGGCCGCTGCGGGGTCAGTCCTGACGCGCCAGCTCCCGCAGGGAGCGCAACGGCCGCCGCTGCTCGCCGGTCACCGCGTCGAAGGCCCACGGCCACGGCGGGGTCCAGCCTCGCAGGATGGCATCCGCCACGCGGGCCGCGCGTACGTTGGCGCGCACGTCGTGCACCCGTACCACGTCCACCCCCAGCGCCACCAGGGCGGCGGTCGCGCCCAGGGTCCCCTCCAGGCGGTCCCCGATGGGGGCGTCGACGAGGTTGCCGATGACGCTGGTGCGCGAGTGGCCCACCAGGATCGGGTGGCCCAGGGCCTTGAGCCGCGGGAGCTCCCGCAGGAGGGCCAGGTTGTGCTCGGTCAGCTTGCCCACGCCGATGCCGGGGTCCACCATGATCCGGTCCGGCGCGACGCCCGCCTGTCGGGCCGTCTGGATCGACGCCTGCAGGTAGGCCGTCACCTCCGCCACCACGTCGTCGTAGCGGGGCTGGCGTGCCGGCTGGCGGGCGCTGCCCTGCAAGTGCATGACGACGAGCCCCGCCCCGTGGCGCGCCACCACGCCTGCCATCTCGGGGTCCTCGTGGAGGCCGCTGATGTCGTTGATGATGTGGGCACCGGCCTGCAAGACGGCCTCCGCCACCACGCTCTTGTACGTGTCGACCGAGATGGCCACCTCGAGGTGGCGAGCGATCCACTCGATGACGGGCAGCAGGCGCTCCAGCTCCGCGGCGGGGTCCAACTTCTCGGCCTCAAGACGGGCACTCTCAGCGCCGACGTCAATGATGTCGGCTCCTTCTTCGACCATCTCCTCGGCCCGGGCGACGGCCCGATCGAAGGCCAGGTAGCGGCCCCCGTCGGAAAAGGAGTCGCGCGTCACGTTGAGGACGCCCATGACGTAGGTGCGGCGTCCAAAGCAGAAGCGCTTCGGGCCGAACGTCACCGTGCGGGGGGCGTCTTGCACCAGCCGACCCTCCCCGGCGCTGGGATGGGCCGCACCGGCCCCGGTCGTCGAGCCGGTCGGTGGGGCCTGCGCTTCGGCACGGAGTCGTTACTTCCTGCCAGGCCGCGAGCCCAAGGTGGCGCTGCCAGGAGGTTGAGGGAATGGGCCGGCAGAGGGTGCAGCGGGTGTGGCGTCCCGTCGTCGTCTATCTCGTCGTCGCCTGGGCATGGATCCTCGTCTCCGATCTCCTGCTGTACCGGGTGCTGCCCCCCGGCGCGTCGTGGCTGCCCGCCGCCAGTATCGCCAAGGGGCTCCTCTTCGTCCTGGTGACGGGGCTGTTGCTCTTCCGGGCCATTTCTGTCGAGTTGCGGGCGCTCGAGCGCACTTCTGACCAGGTGCGTCTGCTCAACGACGGCCTGCGCCTGCTCGCCTCGGTGCAGCGCCTCTTCGGTCGCAGCGACGAACCCCGACGCCTGGTGGACGACGCCTGTCGCCTGCTGGTGGACGGGCGCCACCTGGTAGCTGCCTGGATCGCCGCGCTCGACGAGTCGGGCACGGGGGTGCGGCTCTGGGGCCAGTGCGATTTCGGAGAGGGCGGGGGCGACGAGGCCCCGGGCTCCGGACATGCCGAGCGGCTCCTCTTCTCCCGCCCCGCCTCCATCGCCTTGCGCGAGGGGCGCGCCGCGACCGTGGCGCTCGACGAGTTGCCCCGTGACGACCCCCAGCGGGCCCTGGCGCGGGCAGGGGCCCGGCTGGCGGTGGCGTTGCCCATGAAGCACCACGGCAGGGTACTGGGCGTGATGGGTCTCTACGCGGCCGGCGCGTGGCATCCCGATGGCCGATGGCTCTCGCTGCTCCAGGAGATCGCCGACGCGGTGGCCACGGGGCTCTACGTGGCCTCGCTGGAGCGGGCGCGCCAGGAGAGCGAGCGCCTGGTGCGGCTGCAACTGGTGCGGGCCGAGGCGATGCGGGACCGCGACCCCCTGACGGGCGTGTACAACCGCCAGCGCTTCGAGCGGTTCGTCGGCGACGAGGTGGAGAGCAGTCGGTCCGAGGGGCGACCGTTCGCGCTGGTGGTGCTGGACCTGGACCGCTTCACCGAGGTCAACGCCCGCTTCGGGCACAGCGCGGGCGACCAGGTGTTGCGGGTGGTGGCGTTGCGGCTCCAGCAGGCGGTACGGCTGGCCGAGCGGATCGGGCGCATCGGGGGCGACGCCTTCGCCGTGCTGCTGCCCGGCGTGGACGCCCAGCAGGCGCTCGCCACCGCCCGCGCCGTCCTGGACCGGGTCTGCGGCTCGCCGGTCGAGGTCGGCGGCGCCAGCGTACCCGTCAGGGCCACCGCGGGCGTGGCCGCCTTTCCCGATCACGGGCGCACCCGCATCGAGCTCCTCAACGCTCTCGACACCGCCCTCTTGTCGGCGCGTGAGCAGCACGTGCCGCTGGCCATGTTCGACCCGGCCTCCCACTCGTTGCGGCTCCAGGCCTACGGACGCGGGGAGGAGGTCCGACGGGCACTGCTGGATGGACGCATCGTGCCCGCCCTCCAACCGGTGGTCGACCTGCGCTCGGGCGCGATCTGGGGATACGAGGTCCTGGCACGCATCAAGGGGGACGGCCAGGTCATCGAGGCCAGCCGCTTCATCCGGGAGGCCGAGGCGTACGGGTTGATGGAGCAGCTGGAGTCGCAGATGCTGCAGCACGTGGCCGACCTGTGGGCCAGCGGCAGGCTGGGCGAGCGGCGGCTCTTCGTCAACGTGGCGCTGGATCTGCTGGGGGAGGCGAGCTATCGCCGGCTCTTGCTGGAGACGCTCGATCGGCATCCGGGCCTGGCGCGGCGGGTGGTGCTGGAGCTGACCGAGCGCCACTCGCTGCCGGAGGGGGAGGCCGTCACCCGGTTCGTCGAGTCGCTCAAGTCTCGAGGGGCCCAGCTGGCGCTGGACGACTTCGGAGCGGGTTACTCCTCGCTCGGCTATTTCCGACGGGTGCCCATCGACTACGTCAAGATCGACGGGAGCCTGGTGCGGGGCGTGGCACGCAGCGAGATGGACGAGCGGGTGGTCGCGGCCATGCGACGGGTGGCTCAGGAGCTGGGAGCCGAGACCGTCGCCGAGTGGATCGAGGACGAGCCGACCGCCGTCACCCTGCGAGAGCTGGGCATACGCTTCGGCCAGGGCTACTACCTGGGCCGCCCCTTCCTGGCCGAGGAGCTGCTGGCGTCGCCTGACCGGGGCGACGGGGTGGGGCGATAGTCACCCGATCGTCGCGCCCGCTATACACCGATCATCCACACTACACGTGGCCGGGGAAGATGGCGTCGTGGCGGCCTCCGAGGCCGTCGACCAACGACTCGTCCACAGGGTTTCCACAGCCTGTGTCCACAGGCGGTCCGCCGCGGCTCACGCTCGCGACCCGGGCGTCATCCGTCCCGGCGGCAGGATGCCCAGGGTGATGGGGGAGGCCCGACCGACCTCCTCGCGCAGCGCTTCCCAGCGGGCGACCGGGATGGCCAAGAAGGCCTCCACGATCTCGGGGTCGAAGGCGCGCCCTCCGGCCTGTGCGATGGTCTCCCGGGCCTTCTCGAAGCTCTCGGCGGGTCGGTAGGAGCGCTCCGACGTGATGGCGTCGAGCCAGTCGGCGATCGCGAACAGCCGGGCCGACAGCGGGATCTGGGGCCCCTGGAGGCCCCTGGGGTAGCCGGAGCCATCCCAGCGCTCGTGGTGGTAAAGGGGAATCTCGGCTGCGTCCCGTAGGAAGGCGACGCCTTGCAGGATCTGGTAGCCCAGCTCGGGGTGCAGGCGCATGATGCGCCATTCGTCCGCGTTGAGCGGGCCCGCCTTTCGCAGGATGCTCTCCGGCACCAGGATCTTGCCGACGTCATGGAGGATGGCGCCTCGACGCAGGTTGGCGAGCACGCCCGGGTCGTCGATGCCGACGGCCGTGGCCAACTCCAGGGTGTAGGCGGCGACGCGCTGGGAGTGGCCGGGACTCTCCTGGGCGCGCGTATCGAGCGCCGCGGCCAGGGCCCCCAACGTGGCGTCGAAGGCCGTCTCGACCTGGCGCAGAGAGGCCAGCAGGTGAGAAGACGACGCATCCGGCCCCGCAGCTGCCATCCGGCTCGATCCTGTCCCGGTGAGGCTCCGCCCATTCCGCTTATCGACCAGAGAAGGGCCTCCTTTCAGGACATTCGTCCCGAAGGGATGCCAGGCGGCCCGTCCAATACCCGGGGTCAAATCACCGGCTCGAGCCGGGGGGGTGGCGGCGGGTGCAGGAGTCCTTCTGGCAGCGTTATTGGCGCTTTCCCATCATCTGGAAGGTCCTGATCGGGTTCGTGGCGGGCGCCGTGACGGGACTCGTGGTAGGGCCGTCCATCGAGGTCGTGCAGCCGCTGGGCACGCTCTTCCTGCGGCTGCTGCAGATGCTGGTGATGCCGCTCGTCTTCTTCACCCTCATCGTGGGGGCCGCCTCCATCCGGCCGTCGCAGCTGGGCCGGGCGGGGGTCAAGATCCTGGTCTACTACCTGCTGACCTCGGCCGTGGCAGTGACGCTGGGCGTGTTGCTGGCGCTGGCGGTGAGCCCGGGCCAGGGCCTGTCGATGCCGGGCCAGGGGGGCGAGGCCCGCATGCCGCCGCCGATCAGTCAGGTGCTCCTGGGCATCGTCCCCACCAATCCGTTCGCGGCCCTGGCGCAGGGCGACGTGCTGGCCGTCATCTTCTTCGCCCTGGTGGTGGGCGTGGCGCTGGGCGCGCTGCGCCACTCGGGAGAGGCGGGGCGGGCGTCGCTGAGCGAGGGCCTCTTGGCCATCTTCCGCGGCATCAATGAAGTCATGTTCGTGCTGGTACGGGGCGTGCTGGAGTACGCCCCCATCGGCGTCTTCGCCCTCATCGCGGTGACGCTGGGGCGGACCGGTGTCGCGGCGCTGGTGCCCCTGGCCAAGCTGACGGGCGTGGTGTACGGCGGGGTCCTCCTTCAAATCCTCTTCTACTCGCTCTTGCTCGCCTTGCTGGGAGTCGGGCTCCGCCGGTTTTGGAGCGCCGCGCAGGAGCCCATGGCGATGGCCTTCGTCACCCGCTCCAGCAACGGCACGTTGCCCGTCACCATGCGGGCCGCCGGGCGGCTCGGCATTCGCGAGGCGCTGTACGGCTTCTCGTTGCCGCTGGGGGCCACCATCAACATGGACGGCACGGCGCTGTACATCGGGGCGTCGGTGGTCTTCGTGGCCAACGTGGCGGGTATCGATCTGACACCGGGCCAGCTGCTGGGCGTCATCGTCACGGGGGTGCTGGCCTCCATCGGCACCGCTGGCGTGCCGGGCGCGGGCCTCATCATGCTGTCGCTGGCCATCACCCAGGCGGGGTTGCCGATGGCGCCGGTGGGGCTGGTGGCCGGCATCGACGCCATCCTCGACATGGTGCGGACCATGTGCAACGTGACGGGCGACCTCGTCGGCACCCAGGTCGTGGCCCGCACCGAGCCCGACTTCGTGGAGGCGCCGACCCGGGCGCCGGCCGAGGGGGTCGGTGTGCCGAGCTGACGGGCGCGGCCGCCCCGCGGCGAGACCGCCGCCCGAGCCTGGGCGAGGGGGGAGCGCCGATGGCGGAGCGGTACCACAACTTCATCGAGGGTGAGTGGGTGCCCGCACTCGACGGGCAGGTCCAGGAGGATCGCAGCCCCGCGGACCGGGACCGGGTGGTGGCGGAGGTGCCACGCTCGTCCGGGGCCGACGTCAGCCGGGCGGTCGAGGCCGCCCGGCGCGCCTTGGCGGGGTGGAGCCGCACCAGCCCCGTAGGTCGGGGCGAGATCCTGTACCGGGCGGCCGCCATCGTCCGCAGCCGCGCCGAGTCCATCGCCCGGCTGTTGAGCCTGGAGGAGGGCAAGCCCATCGGGGAGTCACGGGCCGAGGTGGCGCGGGCCGCCCAGATCCTGGAGTACTTCGGGGGCGAGGGAGCCCGGCTGGCGGGCGAGACGCTGCCATCATCCCGCCCGGGGGTCTTCCTCTTCACCGTGCGGGAGCCGCTGGGCGTCGTCGGCATCGTCACCCCGTGGAACTTCCCCATCGCCATCCCTGCCTGGAAGCTGGCGCCGGCCCTGGTGGCCGGCAACACCGTCGTCTTCAAGCCGGCCAGCCAGGCGCCCGCCACGGGGCTGGAGCTGGTGCGGGCCCTGGCCGAGGCGGGGCTGCCGCCCGGCGTCCTCAACGCCGTGGTGGGACCCGGCTCCGTGGTGGGCGAGGCACTGCTCGGGGCCGAGGGCGTGCGGGCCGTCTCCTTCACGGGCTCGACGGCCGTCGGCTCCCGGCTGTACCAGGACGCGTCGCGCCGGGGCCTGCGGTGCCAGTGCGAGATGGGCGGCAAGAACCCGCTGGTCGTGCTGGCCGACGCCGATCTGGAGCGAGCCGTGGAGGTGGCGCTGGACGGCGCCTTCCGATCGGCGGGGCAGCGGTGCACCGCCACCAGCCGGATCATCGTGGAGCGGCCCATCGCCGCGGCGTTCGTGGAGCGCTTCGTGGAGCGGGCGGCGGCGCTGCGGGTCGGCGACCCCCTCGACGAGGCGACCTACGTGGGGCCCGTGGTGGACGAGACCCAGATGGAGAGCATCCTCGGCTACATCCGTACCGGCGTCGAGGAGGGGGCCCGGCTGGTGCTGGGAGGCCGCCGCCTGACGGAGGGGGAGCTGGGGCGGGGCTTCTACGTCGCGCCGACGGTCTTCGTGGAGGCGCGCTCGCAGATGACCATCGCCCAGGAGGAGATCTTCGGTCCCGTGGTGGCCATCCTCGAGGCCGCGGACTTCGACGAGGCCGTCCGGCTGGCCAACGACACCCGCTACGGCCTGTCGGCCTCGGTCTGCACCCGCGACCTGGCCCGGGCGCACCGCTTCATCCGGGAGGTGGAGGCGGGGGTGGTGGGGGTCAACGTGCCCACGGCGGGCGTCGAGTTCCAGGCGCCCTTCGGCGGGACCAAGGCCTCCGGCACCCCCTTCAAGGAGCAGGGCAAGGTGGCCGTCGACTTCTACTCCCAGCTCAAGACCGTCGCCCTCCGCTACGAGGGCTGAGCCCGGGAACCCCCGCGGGCTGCTCGACCCGGGCAAGGCGATCCTGGCGTGCGGTGCGTGACGGGGAGGCCGACCCCCGCTGCCCGGGCCACCTGCGCCAGCGCCCGCTCCACGTCGCGCCAGATGTCGTCGATGGCCTCCGCCCCGACCGAGACCCGCACCAGCCGGTCGACGATGCCGAGCCGCCGGCGCTGATCGGGCGGGAGGGCGCGATGCGAGGTGGAGGCGGGGTGAGAGAGGGTGGTGCAGACTTCGCCCAGGCTGGGGACCAGGCGCACCATCTCCAGCGCCGTCACGAAGCGCTCGACCACGAGCGGCACGGGCGACTGCGGGCCGGACGACGGCGACGCGTCGCGCAGGACGAAGGCCAGCATGGCCCCGAATCCGCCCGACAGCACCCGGGTCGCCGGGCCGCCGGCGGGCTCGAGTCCGGGATAGTGGACCCGCTCCACGGCGGGATGGGCGGCCAGCCGGCGCGCCAGCTCCAGGGCATTGGCGCTCTGCCGCTGGATGCGAAGCGCCAGTGTCTCGAGCCCCCGCAGCACCAGCCAGGCCTCGAAGGGGCCGGCCGTGGCGCCCAGCACCATGCCCTTGCGCCGTATCTGCGAGACCAGCTCCGCCGGGCCGGCCACGACGCCCAGCGAGACGTCGCCGTGCCCTCCCATGAACTTGGTAGCGCTCTCCACCACCAGATCCGCCCCCAGCGCCAGGGGCCGGCAGAGGATGGGGGTGGCGAACGTGTTGTCGACCACGAGCCGACAGCGCCCGTGCTCCCGCACGAGGCTCGCCAGGGCGGGCAGGTCGGGCACTCGCATGAGGGGATTGCTGATGGTCTCGGCCAGCACCACCCCGGTCGACGGCCGTAGCGCCTGGCGCACCGCCGCCGGGTCGCCCACGTCCACCTGGGTGAAGGTGACGCCGAAGCGCGCCAGCTCCTCGGCCACCGCCCGGTAGGTGCCCCCGTACACCTCCTCGGGCAGCACGACGTGATCGCCCGGGCCGAGCAGCCCCCACAGGGTCGTGAAGATGGCGCCCATGCCCGAGGCGGCAGCCCAGGCGTCCTCGGCGCCCTCCAGGGCCGCCACCGACCGCTCCAGCGTCGCCACCGTGGGGTTGGCCTCCCGGCTGTAAGAGAAGCTGCGGGGCGGGCCGGTGCCCTGAGCCGCTTCGACTCGGGCCAGGTGCGCGAGGCTGTCGAACTCGAAGACGGCCGTCTGATAGATGGGCGGCGAGACCGGTCGCTCCTCCACGGGCGGGCGATCGTGCCCGGCACGGGCCGCGACGGTCTCGAGGCGCCACGACCGGTCGTGCCGCTCGAAAGGCTCGGATGCCTCAGGCATGGTCCCATCCCTCTCCTCGCTCGAGGATGTAGAGGTTGCGGTGGCCCTCCCGCACGAAGCCCGCGACCTGGTAGCCGGCGGCGAAGCTCGCCGTGAAGACCTCGCGGGCATGCATGCGCCACTGCATCGCCAGCTCCGGCTCGCTGCGGAGCAAATCGGCGAAGTCGTGGGGGATCTGGACGGCGAAGCGGGGCGCGTCGGGCAGGTCGAACCCCGCGGGTCGCTCGCCGTCGACCCGGTTGGCCACGGGAAGCGACGCCACGCCGGGCATCACCTCGGACGTCTCCTCGATGGGGCCCCGCGCCAGTCGCCGGAGAGCGGCCTCGACTCTCGGGCTGGTCAGGTGCCACTCCGCCAGGAACCGGTCGGTGGGCGTGCCCGCGTTGATACCGCTCAAGGGGCCGTAGTGGTCGATCAGATAGTGGCGTACCACGCATCCCAGTTTGCGCACGTTGAGGTTGGCGTTGAGGCCCATCAACGGGTCGTAGGTCCAGTCCACCCGCCGGATGCCCCTGGCCAGGCACCACGACCGCTGGAAGAGCTTGAGGCGCACGGCGACCCCGACGCCCCGGCACTCGGGCCTCACCGCCAGCATGTGGGAGTGTTGCCGGTGGGGATCGGCGGTGGGAAAGCTGAAGACGAAGCCCACCAGCCTCGGCCCGTCGAAGGCGCCCGCGACCAGGCCGCCCTCGCTGGCGATGGCGATCATCGCCGCCGCCGGCACCACCTCCAGGTCGGTCATGCCCCATGCGGCCTGCTGGATGGCCTCCACCTGCTTGAACTCGGCTGCCCCTTCCAGGGGGCGTACCGTGTAGCGATCCATGGCCTCAGCCACCCACCACGACCGGGTCGCCGACGGTGATGCGCTCGACCAACTCCCGGTCCAGCGTCACGCCGATCCCCGGCCCGTCGGGCACGCGCATGATGCCGTCATGAGCCTCCAGGGGCTCGCGGATGATGTCGCGGGCCCAGTAGCGGCTCGCGCTGGCCACGTCCCCCGGCTTGGTGAAGTCGGGCAGCGTCGAGATGTGCAGGTTGTGGGCGCGCCCGATGCCGGCCTCCAGCATGCCGCCGCACCAGACGGGCGCGTCGAAGGCGGCGGCTACGTCGTGCACCCGGCGCGCCTCCAGGTGGCCGCCGACGCGGCCCACCTTGACGTTGATGACCCGGGCCGCGCCCATCGCCAGGGCGATGCGGGCATCCCGGGCGCTGGTGATGGACTCGTCGAGGCAGATGGGCGTGCTGAGCCGTGCCTGGAGCAGGGCGTGGTCGTGCAGGTCGTCGAAGGCCAGCGGCTGCTCGATGTAGTCGAGCCCGAGGCGATCGAGCGCCACGAAGGTCGACAAGTCGCTCAACCGGTAGGCCGAGTTGGCGTCCACCGTCAGCGGGATGTCGGGGAAGCGCTCGCGCACCGCCTCGACCACGGCCACGTCCCAGCCGGGCCGGATCTTGAGCTTGATGCGGCGGTACCCCTGCGCCACGTGGCGTGCCACCGCCTCGAGGGTGGCCTCGATGGAGGGCTGGATGCCGAGGCTGACCCCGGCGGCAACCTCCTGGCGCACCCCGCCCAAGATCTGCCACAGGGGGCGGCCCAGGGAGCGGGCCCACAGATCCCAGAAGGCCGTCTCCACAGCGGCCTTGGCCATGCGATTGCCCCGGATGGGTGCCATGCTCTGGACCAGGGCCTCGGGGTTGGCGAAGTCTCGCCCGACGACGCGCGGCAGGATGCTCCGCGACAGGACGCTGCGGGCCGTCTCCACCGTCTCCTCTCGGTAGAGGGGCGCCTCGTCCGCCACGCACTCGCCGTAGCCCTCGAGCCCTTCGCCGTAGAGGGTGACCAGGAGGATGGACCGCTCCGTGGTACTGCCAAACGAGGTCTCGAAGACGAAGTTGAGGGGCATGCGCACGACGCGCAGCTCCACGCGCTCCACGCGCACTGCCACGACCTCCTGCGGGAGACTGCCACGACACTACGGCGTGCCGAGTGGCATCCCTCTCTCAGCGGGGGTCGGGTCGACCGGCGCGATGATGGGACGGGAGGCGGATCCGATGGCGCGAGCCCAGGCGCTGGCCGAATACCTGGAGGCCCATCGCTCGCAGATGATCGCGGAGATCGAGGAGCTGGTCCGGCTGGAGACCCCGTCGGGAGAGGAGGCCGCCCTGAGAGCGGCCGCGGACGTGGTGGCGAGCCGGTGGGAGGGGCTCGGGGCGCGCGTGCGACGGCATCCCGTGCCCGGCGTGGGCGTGCACCTGGAGGTGACCCTGGCCCCCGAGGCCTCGGATGGCGGCGCGGCGCTGGTGCTGGGGCATCTCGACACCGTCTATCCCGTGGGCACGCTGCAGGCGTGGCCGTTTCGCACGGAGGGCTCGCGGGCTTACGGCCCCGGAGCCTACGACATGAAGGCCGGCCTGGTGATGATGGCCTGGGCGGTGCAGGCGCTCTGCGCGATGGGGTCGGCTCCCCGGCGTGCCGTGCGCCTGCTGGTGACGGCCGACGAGGAGGTGGGCAGCGGCTCCTCCCGGGCGCTCATCGAGCGGGCAGCCCGGGGGGCGGCCCTGGCCCTGGTGCTGGAGCCGGCGGCACCGGGTGGGGCGGTCAAGACGGCGCGCAAGGGGGTCGCCCGCTATCGCATCGAAGTGACGGGCAAGAGCGCCCACGCCGGCAACGACGTCGGGCGGGGCGTCAGCGCGATCGTGGCGCTGGCCCAGCTGGTCCTGGCCGCCCACGGCCTCTCCCGGCCCTCCGACGGCACCACCGTCAACGTGGGCGTGGTGGGGGGCGGCACGCGGCCCAACGTGGTGCCGGAGCGGGCCTGGGCCGACGTCGACGTGCGCTTCGTCACCCGGGCCGAGGCCGAGCGGGTGGACCGGGAGATGCGCGCACTTGCCGCCTCCGACGGCGCTCGCGTCGAGGTGACGGGAGGCGTCGACCGCTGGCCACTGGAGCGCACCGGGGCCGTGGCCGAGCTCTACCGGCAGGCCCGGGAGGCCGCGGCCGAGCTGGGCATCGAGCTGGCGGAGGCGTCGGTGGGAGGCGCCAGCGACGGCAACATCACAGCGGAGCTGGGGCTGCCGACCCTGGACGGGCTCGGCCCCGTGGGTGACGGCGCGCACTCGGCGGCCACCGAGTACGTGGACCTGAGCGAGCTGCCGCGACGCACCGCCCTGCTGGCCTGCCTGCTGGAGCGCCTCTAGGCCCGGGGGGCGAGGGCCGTGCCCTGGGTGCCGTAGAGGGCCCGGTAGATGCGGTACGAGCGGTCGACGCTCTGGACGTAGCGGCGGGTGGCCGCGATGGGGATCCGCTCGACCCAGAGCTCGACGTCCGCCGGCGGGCCGCCCTGCAGCCAGCGATCCACCCGGCCCGGGCCGGCGTGATAGGCCGCCACGGCCACCCGCGGGTCGCCGTATCGCTGCAGCAGGTAGCCCAGATAGGCGCTGCCGAGCCGTACGTTGACGGCGGGGTCCCAGAGGCTCTCGGCTCCCTGCCAGGGTAGGCGCAGACGATCGGCCATCCATCGGCCCGTCGAGGGCAAGAGCTGCATCAGTCCGTGGGCATCGGCGCTGGAGAGGGCTTCGGGGGCGAAGGCGCTCTCCTCCCGCATCACGGCCCAGACCAGCAGAGGGTCCACCTGTGCGTCGGCTGCCGCTGCCCGCACCAGCCCCTCATAGGGCCGTGGGAAGACGGCCGCCCAGACCCAGGCCTCACTGCTTGGTAGCAGCCGCTGGGCATGGCGCATGGCCGCGCGGTGGTCGCCCGCCTCCTCTTCCCATCGGACCAGGGTCGGCCACCATGCCGCCAGGTCGGCGTCGCCCTGCGAGGCGGAGGCCACGGGCTCGGCTGCAGCGGCGAGCCGATAGCGCAACTCTTGCAGTGCGTCGCGTACCCGGCCGGCGGCCCGCAACGCCTCGACATCGGGGGGCAGGAATGCCGTCGGGGGCCGGTGGCCCGGCTCGAGCTGGGGCAGCGTCGAGCGTCCGGATGCCAGCTCCGGCCAGCGCTCCCGCGCCAGGGCGGCGTAGTAGGAGAGGGGGTAGGACTCCAGGAGCCGGCGCACCCGTTCCGCTCGGGCGTCTGGTTCGAGGCGCGCCGACCAGTAGAGCAGCCAGGCATCCCGCACGCCGGCGTCGCCCAGTTGCCGCAACAGCTGCCGGGCGAGCCCCAGGGAGACGACCCCCGAGGGCCCATCGCCGGTCTCCACGGCCCGCAGGGCCTGGGGGTCGCAGACGGCCGCGAAGGTGGCCGCCAGCGCCTCCTGCCACCCGGTGGTGCCCCTCGCAGCGGGCCCGAGTCGGTCCACGAGCTGCAGGGCACCCGAGACGTCCCCGTCATCCAGCGACTGCCGCACCAGCCTCGACAGGGCCTCCCCCGCGGCCGCGGTACCGGGGGCCTCCTCGACCACCCGACGCAGCAGAGCGTCGGCCGCCACGCGGTCGCTGGTCTGCAGGGCGGCGGCCAGCTGCAGGCGGAGCGCGGCCACCCGCGGCGCCGGGAGCCCCTGACGCTCCGCCTCCTCCAGGGCCTGCCGCAGCCGCTCCGCCTGTCGGCCGCGCTGCCCCAGCGCCTCCAGGCCCCGCGCCAGCTCGGTCCACGCGTCGACGGTGAGCCAGCGCCACTCGGTGGCCGACAGGACCGCGACGCCATCCTGCCATCGCCCCGAGCGATAGAGCGCCCGCGCGTAACCCAGCCGGCGCGCCTCCCCCTCCGGGCCGTCCGCCGCCGCCTGGGGGGCGACTCGAGCCAGCTGGGCCAGCACCGACGCCCGCAACGGGCCGCGGTAGGCCAGGAGGGGATCCTCGGCGGCCGCCAGCAGCGCATCCATCGCGGCCACGGGCTCTCCAGCGGCCGCCAGCGCCTGGGCGAGCAGCAGGCGCGCCTCGAGCCGGTCGTCCTCCCATGCGACGGCCAGCGCCTCCCGGGCCGCCTCGACGGCCCTTTCCGGCTCGCCCAGCGCCAGCCGGGCCCGAGCCTCCAGCGTCCGGTGCCGCCACGCGGCGTAAGGGGTCCAGGGCACCTCGGCGGCCTCCATGCCCTGCAGCTGCCGGAGGGCGCCGGCGGCGTCGCCCGTCACCAGGGCTCGCTCGGCCTCGTCGATCCAGGTGTGCAGGTCGGACAGCGATGGGCTGCCGGGCGCCTGCACCGACCCGGGCGCCAGCAACGCGAGCAGGGCCACGAGCCCCGCCGAGCCGGCCCTGCGCCGCGTCGAGGGGCGCTCACGCTGGGGGCCGGTGCCGCCCCGCCGTCGTCCCGTCTGCAGCCAACTCGCTCCCCACACGCCCACCGCCGCGCCGATGACGTCCGCCGTCCAGTCTGCGAGCGAGGGGCTGCGCCCGGGCACCCAGCTCTGGTGCCACTCGTCCACGCCGGCGTACAGCACGGCCGTGGCCAGGGCCAGCAGCGGGGCGTGCGGCCGACCTCGCCAGGCCACCTCCAGCGTCACCCCGAAGACGAGGTACGCGAGGCCGTGCATGAGCCAATCGGGCGCCACCAGCCGGTCCAGCCGATCCCCCGGCAGGCCCGAGACCAGCCAGTTGGCCACCATGTAGGCGGTGGCCGGCAGCCACCGCAGCAGGGCGCGCCAGGCGCGGCTCGTCTCCCCGTGCTGGAGAGGCGCGTCGGCGGGGCGCTGGCGCAGGGCGTCGTCGCCGGGCCGGTCGGATAGGGGCACGATGCTCATCCCTCCAAGGCGTGAAGCCGGGCCGGGTCGACCCGCACGTGCAGCACCGCCGGCCCCTCGGCTGCCAGGGCCCGACGCAGCGCCGGCTCCACGGCGTCGACCCGCTCCACGGTCTCGGCGTACGCGCCGAAGGCCCGCGCCAGCGCCGCGAAGTCCGGGTTGAGCAGGCCGTGGACCGACAGGCGGGCCGGCTCGTCGGTGCGCCGTCGGTGGTGAGCGTAGACCGTGCCGTACAGGGCGTTGTCGAAGACCAGCGCCCGCACCGGCAACGCCAGTCGTACGGCTGTCGCCAGCTCCGACGCCGTCATGAGGAAGCCGCCGTCGCCCGCCAGGGCCACGACCGGCCGACCCTCGGGGCCCCATCGCCCCGTCGCGCCATCGGCCAGGGCCACGCCGATGGCGGCGGGCAGGCCGTAGCCCATGGCGCCCGAGACGGGGGCGAAGTGCGTGCCCGGCTGCCGGAATCGGTAGTAGCGCTGGTACCAGGTGGCGAAGTTGCCCGCGTCGCTGACGATCGCGGCCTCGGAGGGCAGGAGGCGGCGCAGCGCTGCCACGACGGCTGTCGGGGTGAGCGGACCGCCGGTCGACTCCGGCGGACGCGAGAAGCGCTCGTACCGGGCATGGCAGGCCTGTACCAGGGCGTGACGGCCGGAGACCTCCCGGCGGGGACCTCGAGCCAGGGCGGCCCGCAGGAAGAGTCCGGCATCAGCCACCAGCGCCAGGCATTCCCGGGCCGGCAGCCTGGTCGCGGCCTGCGCCATGCTGACCGGGTCGACGTCGACCGTGACCAGACGCTCCCGCGGCACGCGGTAGCCCAGGGAGGTGACCTCGTTCCACTGGGTGCCGATGCCGACGACCACGTCGGCCTGCTCCAGCGGTCGCACCACTTCGGGGTCGTTGGCGAAGGCCAGCGTGCCGGCGTAGCACGGGTGGTCGTTGGGCAAGACGTCCATCCGCCGCCACGCCGAGTAGACGGGCAGCGCGAAGGCCTCCGCGAAGCGCGCCAGGGCCTGGCTGGCCCCGGCCATCAGCACGCCGCGCCCGGCCACCACCACGGGGCGCTCGGCTCGCTCGATCCAGTCGAGGGCCTGCTCCAGGCGCTCCGGATGCGGCACGGGCGGGTCGGCGGCGGGCAGGGCAGGGACCGTCTCGCCGCCGTCGGCCTCGAGCACGTCCTCGGGCAGGGCCACCAGCACGGGGCCCGGGCGGCCGAGACGAGCCACCACCAGCGCTTGCGCCACTGCCTCGGCGGCCCTCTCGGGCCGCGTCACCTCCACGGCCCACTTGACCACAGGACCCAGCGAGCGCGCCATCGCCAACTCCTGGAAGGCGTGGCGCCCGCGCTTGGGGGTGCCGACCTGCCCCGCGATGGCCACGACGGGCGACGCATCCTGGTGAGCCTGGTGAAGGGCGATGGCCAGGTTGAGCAGTCCGGGGCCCCGGCTCACCATGGCTACCCCGATGCCGCCGGAGGCCTTGGCGTAGCCGTCGGCCATGAAACCGGCGCCGCTCTCGTGACGGGTCGTCACGAACCGGAGCCCCGGCCGGGCGGCCACCTCGTCGAGCAGCGGCAGGTAGCTCTCGCCCGGCACGCCGAAGACGTGACGCACCCCGGCCCGCTCCAGCAAGTCGGCGACGATGGCGGCCACCCTCACCGCACGTCCTCCTCCCGGTGCCTGCCGGCCCCCGCTCGGGGCCGGCCGCGCTCGCGTCGCTGGGACCCGTAGGCTTTGCCCCGGTCCCGTCGAATGGCATGGAGGGACCCACCATGGGGTTGTCCGGGAGCCGGGTCGTTTCCTGGCGGATCTGAGATCGGGAGGGGAGCCATGAGAAGTCCATCGACCCGTCGTGTCCGCGCGTGGTCCATCGCGGTCTTGGTCATGGCCACGGTGCTGGCGGCCACGGTGTCGCCGGCGGGGGCCTCCGAGCTGGTGATCATGGCGACGACCGATGTGCACGCCAACGTCTACCCGTGGGACTACTACGCCAACCGGCAGGCCGACGTGGGGCTGGCGCTGGTCGATACCCTGGTGCAGCGCATCCGGGCCGAGCATCCGGGAGCCCTGCTGCTGGACAACGGCGACCTGATCCAGGGCACGCCCCTCGGCTACTACGTCGCCCGGGTGCAGCCGCTGCGGCCAGGCCAGGCGCACCCCGTCATCGACGTGCTCAACCGCATGGGCTACGATGCAGCCACCCTCGGCAACCACGAGTTCAACTACGGACTCGACTTCCTGGAGCGGACGCTCGAGGGGGCGCGCTACCCGGTGGTGCTGGCCAACGTCTATCGGCCGGGCACCCGGGAGCCCTACTTCACCCCCTACGTCCTGCTGGAGCGGGAGCTCGACGGCCGACCCATCACCGTGGGCGTCATCGGCTTCACGCCGCCGCAGATCCTGGTCTGGGACCGGAGCAACCTGGAGGGCCGCCTCGAGGTGGGCGACATCGTCGATGCGGCGCGGCGCTTGGTGCCGGAGATGCGCGCGAAGGGCGCCGACGTCGTGGTGGCGCTGACCCACAGCGGGGCCAGTCCGCAGGCTCGGTGGCAACCGGGTGCCTTGCTCGAGAACGCCGCCTACGCACTGGCCCGCGAGGTGCCGGGCATCGACGTCATCGTGGCGGGGCACTCGCATCTCGCCATCCCGGGTGACGGCCTCCCGGAGCACCCGGACGGGATCGTCGACGGCGTGGCCATGGTGCAGCCCTCGTACTGGGGTCGGGCGCTGGGCGTCGTCACGCTGGAGCTGGAGCCCGAGGGTGACGGGTGGCGGGTGGCCGGCAGGCGGGCCGAGCTCCTGCCGACCCGGGGGGTGGAGCCGTCGGCACGGGTCCTGCAGTGGGCTCGCGAGGCGCACGAGACCACGCTGGCCTACGTGACGAGCCCCATCGGGCGCACCCTGGTCTCCATCGACAGTCATGCCTCCCGCCTCACCGACTCCGGCGTGATCCAGCTCATCAACGATGTGCAGCGTCGCTACGTCGAGCAGGCCCTGGCGGGCACCCCGTGGGAGGGCATCCCGGTCCTGTCGGCGGCGGCCCCCTTCAAGTCGGGGCGCGGAGGCCTCACCGACTACACCGACATCGCTCCCGGCCCCGTCACCATCGCCGACGTGGCCTCCATCTACGTCTACGACAACACCCTCAAGGCCATCGAGGTGACGGGTGCCGAGCTCCGGGCCTGGCTGGAGCACGCCGCGCGCAACTTCCGGCAGGTGACCCCGGGCGCCGGCGAGACGCCGCTGCTGGAGCCACGGTTCCCGGGCTACAACTTCGACCAGATCGACGGGGTCGAGTACGAGATCGACGTCACGCGGCCCGTGGGCGAGCGGATCGTGCGGCTCACCTACCAGGGGCGGCCCGTCGAGCCCGACGACGTCTTCATCCTGGCCACCAACAACTACCGGGCCGACGGCGGGGGCGGCTTCCCGGCCACGGGTGCGCAGGCCCGGGTCGTGCTGGACCCGCAGGTGGAGAGCCGGCAGCTCATCATCGAACAGATCGTCGAGGCCGGCACCATCGCCCCGCAGCCCGACGGCAACTGGCGGCTGGCCCGCACCTACCTGGACCACCCCAAGGCCGAGTACGTCTACGACCTGGTGGAGCGGGGCGTCTTCCTCGGCGGCCTGACGGA
The DNA here is from genome assembly GCF_035593265.1 of Limnochorda sp. LNt. GTDB lineage: Bacteria > Bacillota > Limnochordia > Limnochordales > Geochordaceae > Geochorda > Geochorda subterranea. The sequence continues at coordinate 337,567 of NZ_CP141614.1, forward strand.
CGGGCAGCGGCTCGGCCAGCTGGGCCTCGACGAGGCCCTCACCTGGGGGCTGTGGGCGGAGATGGTAGAGCGAGCCCTGGGCATCCAGTTGCAGGTGGCCAACCCCGAGGGCGTCGTGACGGGGCGCCAGGCCCTGGCGTCGCTGGGTGACGTCATCGCCTTCCCCGCCCTGGAGGCGGCCGACGTGGGGCTGACGCGAGCCGATGGCGCGCAGCTGCTCTCAGGCGTGCTGGCGGCCCTGGAGGCGGTCCCGGCCCGGTGAGGCGGCAGGGGCGGCGCGGGCGGTCGGCGCCGCAAGGCGCGGCTGCCGCGTCCTCGGCCGGCCGTGGCGACGAGCCCGGTCGGCCCCTTCACCTGGCGTGGACCGAGGCCGGGCTCGTCTGCGCCTGCGTGGCCTGCTCCGGACCCGAGGCGCTGCTGGCCGAGATGCACTCCCGCTACGGCCGGCGGCTGGGGTCCGTGCGCCTGGAGCCCGGCGAGGCGGCGGCCGTCCACCGGTGGGAGCAGGCGGTGCGCGCCTGGTTCGAGACCGGCGCGCCGCCGCCGCTAGATCTGCGGTGGGTGACGCCGTTCGAGCGCCGGGTGATGGGGATCGTGTGTGCCATCCCCCGCGGCCAGGTGCGCACCTACGGCGAGGTGGCCCGGGCGGCGAGTCGGCCCGGGGCCGCCCGGGCCGTGGGGCGGGTGATGGCGACCAATCCGATCCCCCTCTTCGTGCCATGCCACCGGGTCGTCCCTGCCGCCGGCGGCCTGGGGCAGTACTCGGGGGGCGGTACCGCCGTCAAGGCACGGCTCCTGGCGCTCGAGGGTTACCCCGTCAGGGCCAGCCAGGCGTCGACGTCGGCGAGGGCCGAGTCGAGCGACGCCTCCCAGAAGCTGGTCTGACGCAGGTCGACACCGAGGTGCCGGTGAGCCAGCTCCTCGACCGTCATGCGGCCCGTGTCGCGCAACAGCGCCACGTAGCGCTCCGCGAAGCGGGGCCCGTCGGCTCGGGCCCGGACGTAGACCCCGTTGCTGAAGAGGAAGCCGAACGTGTAGGGGAAGTTGTAGAAGGGCGTCCGGGTGATGTAGAAGTGCAGCTTGGACGCCCAGAAGTGCGGGTGGTACTGCGACAGGGCACCCCGGTAGGCTTGCCGCTGCGCTTGCAGCATGAGCTCGTTGAGCGTCTGCACGCTGAGCGGCCCCGCCTGCCTCGCCTCGTACATGGCCTTCTCGAAGAGGAAGCGCGCGTGGATGTTCATGCAGAAGGAGATCAGGCGCTGGATCTTCTCCTCGAGCAAGGCCGCCCGCTCCCAGGGGTCCGATGCGTGGCCCAGCGCCGCCTCGTCCATCACCAGCTCCGCGAAGGTGGAGGCCGTCTCGGCCAGGCTCATCGGGTAGCGCTGCGCGAGGGCAGGCAGGTCGTGCATGACGTGCTGGTGGAAGGCATGGCCCAGCTCGTGGGCGAGCGTGCGCACCCCGTCGGGCGTACCCCCGAAGGTCATGAAGATGCGGGACTGGCGGCTGACGGGGAAGGTGGTGCAGAAGCCTCCCGGCTGCTTGCCCGGCCGGTCCTCGGCCTCCACCCAGCGCCGCTCGAAGGCCTGCAGGGCGAACGAGGCCATCTCGGGGATGAAGCGACCGAACTGCTCCACCACGAACTCCGCCGCCTCGGTGTAGGTGATGCTGGCGCGCGCGCCGGTGTCGCCGGGCCGGGGGGAGGGCGCCACCAGGTCGTGCCAGCTCAAGCCGTCGACGCCCATCAGCCGCGCCTTGCGCTCCAGGTACGGCAGGAGCCGCTCCTTGCGCGACTCGACGGCGGCCCACATGGCCTCCAGCGTCTCCGGCGACATCCGGTTGATCTCGAGGGGCTCCTTGAGCACGTCGTGCCAGCCTCGACGCCGGTAGAGGTTGAGGCGGAAGCCCGCCAGGTGGTTGAGCACCGTGGCGAACAGCTCGGCCTGCTCGGCCCAGGCCCTCTCCCAGCGGGCGAAGAGCTCCACCCGCACGGACCGGTCCGGATCCTCCAGCCGGTGGGCCGCCTGCCCCACGGAGAGCAGCCGGGTCTGCCCGTCCTCCTCGAAGGGGATGGCGATGCGCCCCACCAGGACGTCGTACATCTCCCCCCACCCGTGGTAGCCGTCCACGGCCAGGGCGCTGGCCAGCGTCTCCTCATCGGGCGGGAGCCGGTCGGCGACATGCCGGCGCATCTCGTCCAGGGGGAAGGCGATGGGGGCGAGCCTCGGGTCCCGGAGCACGGCCTGCCAGGCCGCATCCGACACGGCCAGCATCCGCTGCCCCAGGGCGATGTAGACGGCGTCGAGCTGCGCACCCAGCTGGCGGATGCGGCCGGCCAGCAGGCGGGCCTCCTGGTCCTTGACGTCCTGGGCGGTGAGACACCCCACGAAGGCGCTCGCCTCACGGAGCCGGGAACTGACGTCCTGCAGCCGCTCGAGCGTCTCGTGCCAGGCGGCGACGTCCGCATGCTGCAGCTCGGTCCCGCCGGGCAGCGCCTCCACGAGCGCGGGCAGAGCCTGGATGTCAGCGGCCACGGACTCCAGGTGACGCGCGAGGGCCGGCGAGCGACTGCCCCCCGGGAAGATGACGTCGAGATCCCACGTGGGAACGTACGACCTGGACACGGGCCATCCCCCTGCCGTCTCATGAGTGGCGCCCGCGTTCGCCCCTCGCGGCCGACGCGGGGCGCTCCATGTGCGTTCGGCGGGGAGCCCGGGGGCTCCTGGCCGGTCGGCCTCAGGCGAGGAAGCGCGGGGCCAGGGGACGGGCTCGCCGGAGGGTCTCCAGCACCTTGCCCGTGCCCCGGGCCACGCAGCCGACGGGGTCGTCCGCCACGCGGGCGGCCAGGCCCGTCTCCCGCTCGATGACCCGGTCCAGGGCCGGCAGCAGTGCACCGCCCCCTGTGAGGAGCAGCCCGCCTCCGGCAATGTCGGCAGCCAGCTCGGGCGGCGTCCGCTCCAGTGCAGCCCGGATGCCGGAGATGATGGCGCCGATGGGCTCGGCCAGGACGGCTGCGATGGAGCGGTCCGTCACGGTCACCGAGCGGGGCAGGCCGGTCACCACGTCGCGGCCGCGCACCTCCATCGAGCGAGCCGGCGCGGGCTTCTCGTCAGGGTCAGCCGTGCCCACCGTGCGCTTGACCTCTTCGGCGGTACGCTCGCCCACCTCGAGGCCGTACGTGCGCCGGAGGTGGCGGGCGATGGCGTCGTCCATGTGGTCGCCGGCGACCCGCACGGAGTCGGAGACGACCTCCTGGCCCATGGAGATGACGGCGACGTCGGTGGTGCCGCCGCCGACGTCGACGATGAGATGGCCGCGCACCTCGTGGACGGGCATGTCGGCCCCCAGCGCGGCGGCCATGGGCTCCGAGACCAGCAGCACCTCCCGGGCGCCCGCCGCCCGGCACGCCTCCACCACGGCCCGCCGCTCCACGTCGGTCACCACCGAGGGCAGACAGACCGCTGCCCGGGGCCGGCTCCACCGCACCGGGCCGCTGACGGCGCGCAGCAGGTGGATCAGCATCTGCAGCGTCACCTCGTAGCTGGCCACGACCCCGTCGCGCAGCGGCCGCACCGCCCGGATGCTGTCGGGGGTGCGTCCCAGCATGGCCAGCGCCTGCGAGCCGACGGCCACGACGGCCCCGGAGCGCCGGTCGACCGCCACGATGGACGGCTCGTGGACGACGACCCCACGGCCCCGGACGAAGACCAGCACCGTGCTGGTGCCGAGATCGATGCCCACGTCGGTGGAGAGCATGGGAGACCCCCTCCGCCCCCACCCCCGCGCGAGGCGCCGACAGAAACGCCGCGAAGGCCCGGCGACGCGCGCCCCGGGCCGGTCCCTACCCCATGAAACGACGTCGCCGCACCGGGCCTTGAGCCTGCTGCGGCGACGTCACGCCGCACCTCAGTCGGCGTAGAAGTTGCGTACCCACCGGTGGGCTCGCAGGCGCTGGACCTGCTCCGGCGGCAGCCCCTGGCCGTCGCCGACCCGGCAGTTGGCCTCCACGTTGCGCACCGAGCGCATGCCCGGGATGACGGTGGAGACGGCGGGGTGGGTCAACGTGAAGCGCAGCGCCACCTCCGGCATGCGCTCCAGTGAGATGCCCAGGTCGCCGGCGATACGGCGCACCCGCTCGTAGACCTCCCGCTTGCGCTCGCCGCGGAAGTACCGGTGGCGCCAGTCTCCCTCGGGGAAGGTGGTGTCGGGGGTGATGCGCCCCGTCAGCCCGCCCTCGTCGAGGGGCACCCGCACGATGACCCCCACCCCGTGCGCCTGGCAAGCGGGCAAGAGCTGGTCCTCGGGGCTCTGGTCGAAGATGTTGTAGATCACCTGCACCGTGTCGACCAGCCCGGTCTCGATGAGCCGCAGGGCGTTGTGAGGCTCGTGGTCGTTGATGGAGACCCCGAAGAAGCGGATCTTGCCCTGCTCCTTGAGGCGAGCGATGGCCTCTTGCCAGGAGCCCTGGCCGACCCACTCGTCGGACCAGACGTGAAACTGCAGCACGTCGATGGTTTCGAGCCCCAGGTTGCGCAGGCTCTGGTCGGCGCAGGCCAGCACGTACTCGGCCGGGAAGGCCTCGTCGGCCGGGACGCCCGGCCTTGCCGGCCACTGGCCGTTCTTGGGCGGCACCTTGGTGGCGACGTAGATCCGCTCCGGCCGGGAGCGCACCACCTGGCCCACCAGGCGCTCGCTGTGGCCGTCGCCGTATGTCAGCGCCGTGTCGATGAAGTTGACGCCCAGGTCGATGGCCCGGTGCAGGGCGCGCAGCGACTCGTCGTCCTCCGCCCCCACCCACATGCCCTTGCCGATGCCCCAGGCGCCGAAGCCGATCTCGGAGACCCGCAGGCCGCTGCGACCCAGCGTCCGGTAGTGCACCATGCATCCTCCCTCGCCGTCATGATCCCGCCGACGAGCGGCGAGCCCGTAAGGCTTCGCCGGGATGGATCGCCGATCCTACCCCGAGACCCGGGGCGGCTTCTGGCGGTACATACGGGAGTCGGCCAGGGCCACGAGCTCTCGCGCCGTCCGGGCCTCCTCGGGGTAGACGGCATGGCCTACCGACGGGGGATCGAGGCGCTGGCCGCCTGCGAAGGCGTGACCGGAGATCGTGCGCCGGATGGCCTGGGTCACCTCGTCGGGAGCCGTCCCGGAGACGCCCACCAGCATGCCGAACTCGTCGCCCCCGTAGCGCGCCACCAGCCCCGACGACCCGCAAAGGCCCTGCAGGAGGGTCGCGATCTCCTGCAGCACCGTGTCGCCCGCCAGGTGGCCGTGAGCGTCGTTGAACTCCTTGAATCCATTGAGGTCTATCATGAAGACCGCCGCGGGCGGCTGCGGAAGGGCGATCCGCTCCAACAGCACGGTGTCGGAGGAGGGGGGCCGCTCGCCTGTCAGGTGCTCGAGAGCCGCCCAGAAGACGGCCCGGTTGAAGACGCCGGTCAGGGGATCCCGCCGGGCCGCCTCGGCGATGCGGGCGTTGGCCTCCCGCAGGCGGCGGTTGGAGCGATCGAGCTCGGTCACCAGACGTGCCAGCGCGACGGCGCCGGCCGCGTAGTGGGCCAGCAGCTGCACCAGCTCCAGCTCGGCGGGCGACAGGAGGCGATGGTGGGCCCAGTACACCCCCAGGACGCCCAGGAGCTCGTGGTCCATCATGAGAGGGGCCGCCACCATGGAGACGAAGCCCTCCTGGTGCGCCCGACCCACCGTCGCATAGCGCGGGTCGCGCCGGATGTCCTCGATGGCGACCACCTCGCGCCGACGCCCGACCTCGCCCACCACGCCCTGGTCCTTGGGGATCCGTCGGTGCTCGAAGGGCCGACCATGCACGGCCGTCAGCTCGAAGTCACCCTCGGCATTGCACAGGTAGAGGCTGGCCGCGTCGCCGCCGAGGCTCTCGGCGGCCTGGCGCACCACCAGGTCGAAGGCCGGCTGGGGAGCTCGTGAGGGCAGCAGAAGCTGGCGGGCCAGATGGCTCAAGGTCCGCAAGACGTCGACCGAAGCGCCCTCCGAGAGCCGGGGTGGCTGTCCCACGTGACATCACCGGGGGCCGGTGCCGCCTCCGGCCCCTGCCATCTCTTCGCTGAAACGGAAAGAGGTTCCTGCCAGCGGGCAAGCGATGCTAACGACCGATGTCAGTGCGGCATTGCATGCCCTCGAACCGGATCGCGGCCGCGGCCGCGTAGGCTCGCTGGCGTGCCTCCTCTCGGTCCCGGCCCAGCCCCACGACGTCGAGGACACGCCCCCCTGCCGTCTCCAGACGACCGTCGGGGCCGAGGCGGGTGGCAGCGTGAAAGACGAGGGTCGTCTCGTCGTCGCGCAGGCCTTGCTCGATGACGTCGCCCGTGCGGGGCCGCTCGGGGTACCCCGCCGACGCCAGCACCACGCAGACGGCGTGGCCGGGGGCGCGCTCCGTCGGCCCGGACGGGCGCCACAGCCACCGCGGGTCGTCGGGGAGCCCGTATCCGGGCACACCGGCGGCCGCCATCAGCGCATCGGCCAGGCGCGAGGGGTCCACCAGCGGGAGCTGGGCCTGCGTCTCCGGATCGCCCGGACGACAGTTGAACTCCAGCACCGCCGGTCCCTGCTCGGTCAGCATCAAGCCGGCGTAGAGGACGCCCCGGAAGGGCGTCCCCCCGGCGGCCAGGGCCCTGAGCGTGGGGTGCACGATCCGCTCCAGGATGGCCTCCAGGGAGAGCCCGGCCTCCGCCTCCACGTCGACGGGGGCGACGCTGCCCATCCCCCCCGTGTTGGGGCCCCGGTCCCCGTCCAGCAGCCGCTTGTAGTCGCGGGCCGGCGGCAGGGCCACGCACCGCTCGCCGTCCGTCACCACCATGACGGAGAGCTCGCGGCCCGTCAGGCGCCGCTCGACGACCACCACCCGGCCCGCGTCGCCCAGCACCCGGCGCACCATCAGCGCCTCGACGGCCTCTGCCGCCAGCCGGGGCGAATCGCAGACCACGACGCCCTTGCCGCCCGCCAGCCCGTCGGCCTTGATCACCACCGGCTCCTCGAGGCGCCGGACGTACGCGAGGGCCCGCTGGGGATCGGCGAAGAGGCGAAACGGCGCCGTGGGAACGCCGGCTCGCTCCATCAGCTGCTTCGCGAAGGCCTTGGAGGACTCGATGCGGGCCGCGCCCCGGGAGGGGCCGGCGACATGGAGGCCGGCCTCTCGTAGCCGGTCGGCCAGGCCCGCGGCCAGCGGCGCCTCGGGGCCGACGACCACCAGACCGACGCCCCGGTCCCGGGCGAAGTCGACCAGCGCCCGGGCGGCGCCCGGCTCCACGAGGTCGACGGGCACCCGATCCGGCGTGCCCGCGTTGCCGGGAGCCACGTAGACCCGCCCGAAGCGGCCGCTGCGCTCCAGAGCCCAGGCCAGAGCGTGCTCACGGCCGCCGCTGCCGATGACCAGGGCCGATGGCTCGCTCATGCCGGCGCCTCCTCCGGCAGGATGCGGACGCGGCGCCCCTCCAGCACGAGCCGGCGGCTGGCGAAGAGCCGCACGGCCTCCACGTAGAGGCGGTGCTCGTGGGGCAGGATACGCGCGGCCAGGCTCTCCGGGGTGTCGTCGTCGCGCACCTCGACCGCTGCCTGCAGCACGATGGGGCCCGTATCGACCCCCTCGTCCACCAGGTGGATGGTGCAGCCGCTCAGCTTGACGCCGTAGGCGATGGCCTGCGCCTGGGCGTCCTTGCCGGCGAAGGCGGGGAGCAGGGAGGGATGCACGTTGAGGATGCGATGCCGAAAGCGCCGGACGAAGTCGGGCGTCAGCACGCGCATGAAGCCGGCCAGGCAGACGAGCTCGACGCCCGCCTCCTCGAGGCGGCGGGCCAGGCAGGCGTCGAAGGATGCCCGGTCGGGGAAGGCCCTCGGGTCCAGGTGCGCGGCCGGCACCCCCGCCCGCCGGGCACGCTCCAGAGCGGGGGCCCCGGCCCGGTCCGACAGGACCACCACGATGCGTGCCGGGATGGCGCCGCTGGCGGTGGCATCCAGCAGCGCCTGCAGGTTGGTGCCCCGGCCCGAGACCAGCACACCCAGGCGTAACGGGGCCTCGGGCGTGGCGAGCCGCCCCGCGTCAATCCTCAACGATCTCGACCCACCCTCCGGGGACCGGTCGCTTGGCGGACGGCGGGAAGCGCAGCCGGCCCTCGGCCGGCTCGGGCGTCGTCGGCCCCTCGGGAGCCGGCTCCACGGTTCCGATGATCCAGGCGGGCTGACCGCTGGAGGCCAGCACGGCCAGGGCCGCCCCGGCGTCGTCGGCGGCGACCGCCGCCACCATGCCGATGCCCATGTTGAAGACCCGATACGCCTCCTCCAGGCTCAGCCCGCCGGCCTCCATCAGCCAGTCGAAGACCGCGGGCCGCGGCCAGCTGCCCTCGCGGAGGGTGGCGCGGCACCCCGCCGGCAGCACCCGGGCCAGGTTGTCGGGCAGCCCGCCGCCGGTCACGTGCGCCAGGGCGTGCGACTCGACGGCGGCCCCCAGGCCAGCAGCGGCCGGGCGTAGATGCGCGCGGGGCGGTCAGGGCCTCGCCCAGCATGGGGCCGCCGCGCCAGGGGCCGCCCACGGCGCGGGCGCGTCGAGGGGCGTGCCGGTGTCGGCCAGGATCCGGCGCACCAGCGAGAAGCCGTTGGCATGCAGCCCCGACGAGGCCAGGCCCACCAGCACGTCGCCGGGGCGCGCCTGCATGCCGGAGCCATCACGGGACGTGCCGCCCCCCGAGACGAGGCGGGCCCGCTCCGCCACCCCCACGCAGAAGCCGGCCAGCTCGTAGACCCCATCGGGATAGAAGCCGGGCATCTCGGCCGTCTCGCCGCCCAGCAGCACGCACCCGGCCTCCCGGCATCCCTGCGCGACCCCCTCCACCACTTCGGCCACCACGGCGGGATCGAGGCGGCCCATGGCCAGGTAGTCGAGGAAGAGCAGGGGCTGGCCCCCCGCCGCCAGGACGTCGTTGACGCACATGGCCACGCAGTCGATGCCGGCCACGCGGTGGCGGCCCAGCGACGCCAGCAACGCGATCTTGGTGCCGACGCCGTCCGCTCCGGCCACCAACACCGGGTCCCGCACCCGGGGCGCCGCGTCCTGCAGGGCGAGCAGCCCGGCGAAGCCCCCGACGCCCTCCAGCACTCCCGTCGAGCCGGTGCCGCCCGCCAGGCGGGCCAGGCGCTGCACCAGCGCGCCCTTCTTCTCGAGGTCGACCCCCGCCTCCCGGTAACGGGGGGCACCCCCCGCCCCCGGCTTGCCCGGCATGGTCGTCATCCGGCGTCGCCCTCCTCCACGGCCACGGGCTCGAGCGCCATCTTGGGGACGGCCCCGTCGACGGGGACGGGATACCGACCGGTGAAGCAGGCCTCGCAGGCCGGCCCGCCCAGAACCCGCCGCATGCGGGCGAGCGACAGGAAGGCCAGCGAGTCGGCGCCGATGGCGGCGCGGATGGACTCCACGGGGTTACCGAAGGCGATGAGCTCCTCCCGCCGGGCGGTGTCGACGCCGTAGTGGCAGGGGAAGCGGTAGGGCGGGGAGGCGATGCGGACATGCACCTCCCGGGCGCCCGCGTCCCGCAGCAGCTGCACGATGCGCCGGGCCGTGGTGCCCCGGACGATGGAGTCATCCACCAGCACCACCCGGCGGCCCTGCACCACCTTGCGGACCGCGTTGAGCTTGGCGTTGACCGACAGCCTTCGCTGGCCGGCGGCCGGCTGGATGAAGGTGCGTCCGACGTAGCGGTTGCGTACCAGCCCCATCTCGTAGGGCAGGCCCAGCTCCTCCGCGTAGCCCATCGCCGCCGACAGGCTGGAGTCCGGCACCCCCGTCACCAGGTCGCCGGGGGCCGGATGCTCGCGCGCCAGCTCCCGTCCCATCTCCTTGCGCAGGCCGTGCACGCTCTGGCCGAAGAGCACGGAGTCGGGCCGCGCCAGGTAGATGGCCTCGAAGGCGCAAAGGCCCCCACGAGCCACCGTCGTGCCACCGGGGACGCCGGCCGGCGCCAGCCGGGCGACGGTACGGATGCCGTCGCCGTCGAGGCGCGCCACCTCCCCGGGCTCCACGTCACGCACCCAGGCGGCGCCGAGGGCGTCCAGGGCGCAGGTCTCCGAGGCGGCGACCCAGGCCTCGCGGCCGGTGGGGGTCTGCAGCCGACCCAGACTCAAAGGCCGGATGCCCAGCGGGTCACGCGCCACCAGCACGCCCTGGGGATCCAGCACGACCAGGGCCCACGCCCCGGCGATCTGGCCGAGGGCGTGCACCAGGGCCGCCTCGGTGGGGCCTCCGTGGCGCGCCACCAGGTGCGCCACCACCTCGGTGTCGGTGGTGGTCTGGAAGATGGCGCCGCCTTCCTCGAGTCGCTGGCGCAGGTGCGAGGCGTTGACCAGGTTGCCGTTGTGGGCGATGGCCAGGAACCGCCCGCGGAAGCGGCTCAGGATGGGCTGGGCATTTTCGAGGCGCGAGGCGCCGGTGGTGGAGTAGCGGACGTGGCCGACGGCCATCGGCCCGGGCAGCCGTTGCAGCTGCTCGGCGCGCAGGACGTCGGAGACGAGGCCCATGCCGCGGTGGAGGAAGACCCTCCCCTGCTCGTCGGCGGAGGCGATGCCCGCGCTCTCCTGGCCCCGGTGCTGCAGCGCCAACAGGGCCCACTGCACCGCCGAGGCCGCCTGGGGGTGCCCCACCACGGCCGCGACGCCGCACTCGTCCCGGGCCTCCCGGCTGTCGGTGAGGGGCCGGTGCCGGCTCATGCTCATGGACGCGCGGCCTCCTGCAGGGCCCGCTCCCAAGGGATGCGCAGGGCGTCGATGGGCTCGTCCAGGGCGATCCCCTGACCGGCCACGGCGATCCGGACACGGCCGGGCGTCACCCGGCCGATGACGTGCACGGGCACGGCAGGCTCGCCGCGGCGGGCCAGCTCCTGGACGGCCGGCACCGCCTCGGGCCGCGCGGTGGCCACCCAGGCGGGCCCTCCGGCCCCGAATAGCCAGGCCTCCGCCTCCCGACCCGGGTCAGGCAGCGTCACGTCGACCCCAGCCGCCTCGTCACGGGCACCCAGGGCGGCCTCGCAGATGGCCACGGCCACGCCCCATCGGCCCACGGTGTGGCAGGCGCCGAGCAGCCCCTGTCGGCCTGCCTCGGCCACCACGGCGATGGCCGCCCGCTCGCGGTCGAAGTCCACGGCCCAGGCTCCTTCACCTGTCCACCGCGCTGGCCACCCGAGGAGCAGCACCGCCTCGTTGGCCCGCTGGAAGACCGACGGCACCGGCCTCTCCGCCTCCAGCGCGCCGACCATGCCGACGATGGCGGTCGGCCAGATGGCCCGGGCGCCGGAGCCCCGCTCGCCCGGGCCTGGCGCGCCCGCGTCGGCCACGGTCTCGTTGTAGAGGGAGACGTTGCCGCCGGTGACCGGGATGCCCAGTGCCGAGCAGGCGTCGCCCATGCCGGCCACCACGTCGGCCAGGGCCTGCCGCACCTCGGCCCGTTGGGGGTCGCCCAGGTTGAGCCCGTTGGTGATCCCGATGGGGACGGCCCCCACCGCCGCGACCTTGCGGGCTCCCTCCAGCACGGCCTCGGCCCCCGCCGCCCAGGCGCCTGCCTCGGTGGAGGCCAGCCACTCGGCCCCGTTGACCGAGAGGGCGACGAGCGGGAGCCGGGTCGCCCGCTGGCCGGCGTCCGCCGGCAGGGGGGGCGACCCCGGCACGGCCTCCTCCGGCAGCACGCGCAGCACCGCGGCGTCGTGCCCCGGCGGCAGTATCGTCCGCACCCCGACCATGTGGTCGAACTGCTGATAGATCCAGGCCCGGCTGCCTCCGTGCGGCGACGCCAGGTGCGCCAATAGCCGCGCCGTCACCCGGGCCCTCAACGAGCCGGCTGCCGAAGGGGCCGGCCGGGAAGTCGCGTGGAGAGCCTGGGCGCGGCCCCTCGCCGCCGACCCGCCCGTCGGGGACGTCCCGGTCGGTCGGCGCGGCGCAGGCACCGGGTGGCGGGCGCCCGTCGGCCAGCAGCGCGGCCGGCACGTCGGCGACCCACCGGCCGCCGGCCCGGACCCGCAGCCGCCCGTTAGCGGTGACCACCCCGATGGGGGCGGCCTCCAGGCGCCACCGGGCGAAGATCCGCTCCACCTCGGCCTCCCGCCCGGCCCTCACCACCAGCATCATGCGCTCCTGGGACTCCGAGAGCATCATCTCGTAGGGAGTCATGCCGGCCTCGCGGCAGGGCACGCGGTCCAGGTCGAGGTCGATGCCGGTGCCCGCCCGGGCCGCCAGTTCCGAGGCGGCGGCCGTGATGCCGGCGGCGCCCAGATCCTGGATGCCGACGACGGCGCCCGTCTCCAGGGCCTCCAGGCAGGCCTCGATGAGCAGCTTCTCCGTGAAGGGGTCGCCCACCTGGACTCGCGGCCGCTGCTCGCCGCCTTCGCCGTCCCGAAACGTGCGGGAGGCCAGCAACCCCGCTCCGTGGATGCCGTCTCGGCCCGTGCGGGCGCCGACCAGGTAGACCCGGTTGCCCGGCCCGTCGGCTCGGGCCCGCACGACGCGGTCGGCCCGCACCCACCCGACGCACATGACGTTGACCAGGGGGTTGGTGTCGTAGCAGGGGGCGAAGGCCACCTCGCCGCCCACCGTCGGCACGCCGATGGCGTTGCCGTATCCGGCGATGCCGGCCACCACCTCGCGGAAGAGGTACCGGTTGGCGGGCGTCTCGGGCAGCCCGAAGCGCAGGGAGTCCAGCAGGGCGACGGGACGGGCCCCCGCCGCCAGCACGTCTCGCACGATGCCACCCACGCCCGTCGCCGCGCCTTGATACGGCTCCACGTAGGAGGGGTGGTTGTGCGACTCGAGGCGCACCGCCACCGCCCATCCCTCGCCGATGGCCAGCACCCCCGCGCTCTCCCCCGGGCCCATCACCAGGCGCGACCCCGTCGCCGGCAGCCGCTTGAGGGCCTCGCGGGAGTGCTTGTAGGCGCAGTGCTCGGACCAGGCCACCGAGAGCATGCCGAGCTCCGTCCAGCTGGGCGGCCGCCCCAGCGTCTCCCGAAAGCGGGCGAACTCCTCGTCGGTGAGGCCGAGGCGGCGCCACGCCTGCGTCGCCTCGATCTCGGCCGCCGTGGGATCGCCGGGCCAGTCGGCGACTCGCACCGGATCCATCACGTCCCGGCGCGTCTCAGCGCCCATCGGCCTCACCCCCTGCCCGGGCCGTCACGGCCCGTCGCCCCTCACGGCGGGCCGCCAGCCACCGCCCCAGCGAGAGCCACATGCGCAGGCCATCCCGGCTGCCCAGCACCGACTCGGACGCCCGCTCGGGGTGGGGCATCAGCCCCAGGACGTTGCCCTCGGGGTTGGTCAGCCCGGCGACGGCCCCCGCCGCCCCGTTGGGGTTGTAGGCGTCGTGCACCCGCGCGTCCTCGCCACGGGGGCCGCAGTAGCGCAGCGCCACCTGCCCTCGTCGCTCCAGGGCGTCGAGCTCGTCGGGCCAGGCGAAGTAGTTGCCCTCGTAGTGGGCGATGGGCAGCTCCAGCACCTCTCCGGGCGCGTAGAGCAGCGTGAAGGGGGTGTCGGTGCGCTCCACCCGCACCGTCACCGGCCGGCAGATGAAGCGCAGCGTCCGGTTGCGCCGCATCGCCCCCGGCAGGAGCCCCGCCTCCAGCAAGATCTGGAAGCCATTGCAGATGCCGAGCACCGGCATCCCCTGGCGGGCCCGCTCCCGCACGGCCTGCATCACGGGGGAGAGGGCGGCGATGGCGCCGCTGCGCAGGTAGTCGCCGTAGGAGAAGCCCCCCGGGATGACCACGGCGTCGATGCCCGAGAGGCTCGACTCCTCGTGCCAGACCGAGACCGCCTCCAGTCCGGCGTCGCGGCCGGCTCCCCGGTTGATGGCGTGCCGCACGTCCCCATCGCAGTTGGTGCCCGGAAACGTGACGACCCCCACCGTCGCGACGCTCACGGCTGCTCCGCCCTCACCTCGAAGGACTCGATGACGGGATTGGCCAGGAGCCGCTCCGCCATCGCCCGGGCCCGCTCGAGGGCCTCGTCGCGGCTGTCGGCCTCCAGGTCCAGCGCGATGCGCCGGCCGATGCGGACCTCCAGGACGCCCGGGAAGCCCAGGGCCTGCAGGGCGCTCCGTGTCGCCTCGCCGGGCGGGTCGAGCACGCCCTGCCGCGGCATCACGTGGACGAAGACGGTGAATCGAGCCACCGCGCCGCCTCCTCGATGCGCCGCCGGACCTCGGCGTAAGTCTCCTCGACGCGGCCCAGGTCCCGACGGAAGCGGTCCTTGTCCATGCGCTCGCCGCTGCCGACCTCCCAGAAGCGGCACGTGTCCGGGGAGATCTCGTCGGCCAGCAGCAAGCGAGGGCCGGCGCCGCCGTTCGAGGGTGTCCCGGCCGGGCCGACGGGTCGCCCGAACTCCAGCTTGAAGTCGATGAGCTCGAGCCCGGCCCGCAGGGCCAGCTGGCGCATGGCCCGGTTGGCCTCGAAGGCCAGGCGCTCGAGCTCGGCCAGCTCCTCGCCTGTCGCCCAGCCCAGCGCTTCGGCGTGGTGGGCGTTGACCCACGGGTCGTGCAGCGGATCGCTCTTGTAGAAGAGCTCCAGCACGGGGCGCCGCAGGGCCGTGCCCTCCTCCAGACCCAGCCGCTTGGCCAGGCTACCGGCCACCCGGTTTCGCACCACGACCTCGAGCGGGATGATCTCCACGGCCCGCACCAGCATCCGCACCGGCGACTCCAGGCGCAGGAAGTGGGTCGGCACCCCGGCCCGCTCCACCGCCCGGAAGAAGGCCACCGAGATGGCCGCGTTGGCCTCCCCCTTGCCGCCGATGACGGCTCGCTTGGCGCCGTCGAAGGCCGTAGCCTCGTCGGTGAAGTCGATGAGCCGAAGCTCCGGATGGCCCGGCACCTCGTAGACAGCCTTGACCTTGCCCCGGTGCAGCAACCGCCCTGGCTCGACGGGAGCAGGGGGCAGCTGGCCTCCCCGCGGCGTCACGCGCTCGCGCGTCTCCATCACGATCCCCTCTCCTCGGTCCCCACCTGGCCCGGCTCGTGCGCGACGCTCCCGGGGCTCGACGCCCCGGCATGTCGGGCGATCTCGAGCCGGTCGAAGATGGCGCCGATGCGCTCAAGGAACGCGGACAGGTCGAAGGCGGCTTCGAGCCGCTCCCGGCCCGCCACCGCCACGAGCTCCGGGTCCGACAGGATCCGCTCGCGGAAGGTGGGGGGGGTGGCCAGCCGCCCCGCGGCGGAGGCGGCCTCGCGGGCTGCCATGGCGTGGGCCTGCACCCGGGTATAGGCCTGCTCCCGGCTCATGCCCGCCTCCACCAGCGCCAGCAACACGCGCTCGGAGAAGACGAGACCGCCCGTCGCCTCGACGTTGGCCCGCATGCGCGCCGGGTAGACCCGCCAATGCTCCACGATGCGGCGAAAGAGGTCGACCATGTAGTCGGCCAGGGTGGTGGCGTCGGCCAGCCAGATGCGCTCGGTGGAGCTGTGGGAGATGTCCCGCTCGTGCCAGAGCGCCACGTTTTCGAAGGCCGTCGTGGCATATCCCCGCAGCACCCGTGCCAGCCCCACGATGCGCTCCGAGCGCATGGGGTTGCGCTTGTGCGGCATGGCGGACGAGCCTCGCTGGCCGGTGGGAAAGGGCTCCTCCAATTCGCCGACCTCGGTCTGCTGCATGAGCCGGATCTCGACGGCGAACTGCTCCAGGCTGGCGCCCAGGATGGCCAGGGCGGCGGCCGCCTCCGCGTGGCGGTCCCGTGCCACCACCTGGCTCGAGACCGGCGCGGGCCGCAGCCCCAGGCGCTCGCAGACGTAGGCCTCCACGAAGGGGTCCACGTGGGCGAAGGTGCCGACGGCGCCCGAGATCTTGCCGACGGCCAGCGCGCTGCGGGCCCGGTAGAGCCGCTCGAGGTCGCGGCCCATCTGATCCCACCACCGGGCCAGCTTCAATCCGAAAGTGATGGGCTCGGCGTGGACCCCGTGGGTGCGGCCCATCATCGGGGTGTCACGGTAGCGCCACGCCTCGCCCACCAACGCCTGCCGAAGGCCCTCGACGCCGCGGATGACGTGATCCATGGCCTCGGCCGACAGGGAGGCCAGGGCCGTATCCATCACGTCGGAGGAGGTGAGGCCCAGGTGGAGGTAGCGGGCATCCTCGCCCACCGTCTCCGAGACCGCCTGCAAGAAGGCGATGAGCTCGTGGTCCGAGACCCGCTCCAGCTCCCGGATCCGCTCCACCGTGAAGCTGGCCCGCTCCCGCAGCCGCCGGGCCGCCTCCCGGGGGACGCGACCGAGCTCGGCCCATGCCTCGCAGGCCAAAAGCTCCACCTCGAGCCAGCGGCGGTACTGGTTCTCCTGTGACCAGAGGGCCGCCATGTGCGGCCGTGTGTAGCGACCGATCAACGGGGCTCGCCCCCTCGCGCCGCCTCCTCGCCGCCGGAGGCCAGCGACTCCAGGAGCCGGCGCTCCCGCAAGGCCACGCTCTCGGCCTGGCGGCGACGCAGATCCTGCAGGCGCCGGGCCAGCCCCGGATCCTGCAGGGCCAGGATCTGGGCCGCCAGGATGGCTGCGTTGCGGGCCCCGTTGACCGCCACCGTCGCCACGGGCACGCCTGGCGGCATCTGGGCGATGGAGAGCAGGGCGTCGAGCCCGCCCAGCGAGGCGGCTACCGGCACGCCGATGACCGGCAGCGTGGTCCAGGCCGCCACGACGCCCGGGAGGTGCGCGGCGCCGCCGGCTCCGGCGATGATGACCGAGAGTCCGCGGGCGCCCGCGCCCTGGGCCCACTGCTGGACGCGCTCGGGGGTGCGGTGCGCGGAGGCGACGGCGACTTCGACGGTGAGGCCGAGTTCGAGGAGCTGGTCATAGGCAGCCTTCATCACGGGCCAGTCGGAGTCGCTGCCCATGATGAGGCCCACCATGGCCGCACGCTCAGGATGCGGCATGCTATCGTTCCCCCCGCCGGTAGCCGCCCGGGCGGTCGCGGAGGGCCCGTTGGGTCGGGGGCCTCCAAAAACGACCAGCCCAGGCGGGTCTTTCACCTTGGCGAGGTGAAACCTACCCACCTGGGCTTTTGTCCCACCGGTGTAACGCCCTCCCGGCGCCCGCATGCGGGCCACCGGCTGGACGCCCGCGCCGCTTGGACCAGACCAGGGAAGCCCTGCGGAACCCTAGGCGCGCTTTCCCTCGCTCAGCAGCCTGAGCAATTCTGGTCCCATGCTAATCCCGCGCCCGCGAAGCCGTCAAGCGCGCCGGCGGTACGTCTGCCTCACCGGCCCTCACCCATGGAGTGGCTGGCGTCCTTGGACGGGATGAACCCTGTCTCCAGGTGGCGGCACAAACAGCAAGGCTCCCCGGAGGGTGGCCCTGTCCGTCGTCCCGAACTCGTGCTGTCTTGCGGTGTCAGCCGGGAGGCTCGGGCGGCGACGGGACCTCGCCGCCTGGCCCTGGCGCTTTCCCTGACCCGCTTGGCTCGATGCCGAGCCGCTCTCCGACAGCCCGCACGAGGCCTTCGGCTCGCCGTATGGCATCGGCAGCGTCATCTGGGCCGAAAGCCTCATGGGCCGTAGAGAACCAGCGGCGCGCCTCACGTAGGTTCTGATCGATGAGGTCGCTCGTAGACGACTCTCCCCTCTTGCAGAGCGGTGTAGACGAAGTCGCGCCGCTCTCGGACGAGCCGCTCCAGCTCTTCCGGGGTATAGACGAGGGGCTGCACCGAGACGGGCACATCGACCAGGGCGAGGACGTCGTCAATCCGCTGCAGGAAGGGCCGGTCCGTCCGCTTGATCACGAGGAGGTCGATGTCACTGTCTTCATGCACATCGCCCCGTGCCACCGAGCCGAACACGATGATCTTCTCCGGATCGTAGCCGGATGCGACTTGCCGAACCGCCTCCGCCGCAGCTTGGTGCAGTCTGACCCTCCACCCCTGGTGCGTCATAGCTGCCGGCCTCCCACCTCAGCGTAAGGGCATGGGCGAAGCCGGTCAAGCGGGCCTCATTGCAGCACGAACCGGCCGGCCTGGTAGATGAGCCGACCGTCGGCCCAGATCTCGCCGCCGTCGCGCATGTCGCAGAGCATGTCCCAGTGGACGCCGGACTTGTTGCGGCTGCCGGTCTCGGGGTAGCCGGCCCCGATTGCCAGGTGGATGGTGCCGCCGATCTTCTCGTCGAAGAGCATGTTGCGCGTGAAGCGCTGGATCTGGAAGTTGGTGCCGATGCCCAACTCGCCCAGGTAGCGGGCGCCGTCGTCGGAGTCGAGCAGCGCATGGAGCAGGTCCTCGCCTCGCCGGGCCGAGGCCTCCACGACCCGGCCGTCCCGGAAGGTGAGCCGGATGTCCTCGATCTCCTTGCCGGCGTAGATGCCGGGGAAGCTGAAGCGGATGTGCCCGTTGGCCGAGTCCTCGACCGGCCCGGTGAACACCTCGCCGTCGGGGAAGTTGTAGTGGCCGTCGGCGCTGACCCACTTGCGCCCCCCGACCCGCAACGTCAGATCGGTATCGGGCGCCACGATCCGCAAGACGTCCACCTGCTCCAGCGCGCGGCAGATGCGCTCCTGCTCGGCGGCGACCTGCTGCCATGCGGCCGCCGGGTCGGGCTCGTCGAGGCGGCAGGCCGAGAAGAGGAACTCCTCGTACTCGGCCAGCGACATCCCGGCCTCCTGGGCCAGGGCCTGCGTGGGGTATTCGGCGTAGACCCAGCGGATCTCGCCGAGCGCCGCCTTCTCCATGAAGCGCGTCTCGAGGTCGGCCAGGGCCCGGCTGCGCATGGCCTGCTTGCGCGAGTCCACCCCGGCCAGCTCCTTGACGTTGTGGGGCGCGCCGATGTGGATGTGGACGGGGTAGCGCTCCACCGCCAGCTCTCGCAGGGGGGAGACGTAGGTGAGCTGCGCCTCGGACGCCTCCTTGTAGAAGATCTCCGCCAGCCCCGGCACGCCTGCGTTGACCTCGGGGTGGCCGCCGGCTCGTAGCGCCTCCCGGTAGATCTCCCGTACGAGGGGCGCTGCCAGGTCCGTGCAGTGGATCAGGACCGGCTCGCCTGGCTTGACGGCGACGCTGTAGCGCACCAGGACCTGCGCCATCCGAGTGATGCGAGGGTCTGCCACGTTTCATCAGTTCCCCTCCGGGGGCGGCCTGTTGCCCGCTCCCCGATAGTTCCAGTCTAGCCGTCGGCTGCCAGGCTGTCATCGGCGCTACGGGGACGACCCTGCGCAAGGACGATGGCCGCCCTCGTCGAACGCTTGGCCACGCCTGCGCGACGGGGGGACGGCGATGAGAGACCACGTCCGTGCCGACCTGTTTCCGAGGTCCAGGGTTGTGGGTTGGCTGTGCGGGATCGCCGCGGTGGGGTTGGCATGGGCGCTCATCCTCACGGGAGGGGAGATGGCCATGGCCGCGCAGGGAGGCCTGGCGATCCGGTGGTGCGGTCAGGCGTGCTTCGTGCTGGAGGGGGAGGGCTTCCGGGTCGTCACGGATCCGGTGCCGCCCACCATGGGCTACCCCTCGTTGCAGGTCGAGGCCGAGCTGGTGACGGTGAGCCACGAGCACTTCGACCACAACCACGTGGCGTCGGTGGCGGGCCGGCCTGAGGTGCTGCGGGGCCTGACCGACGGCGGCGCCGGATGGGCCCGCATCGAACGGAAGATAGGGCCGGTCCGGGTCCGCACCGTGCCCTCCTACCACGACGACGTGCAGGGGGCCCAGCGGGGCCGCAACGCCATCTTCGTGCTGGAGTGGCAGGGCCTGCGCCTGGCCCACCTGGGGGACCTGGGTCACCGCCTCGACCGCGAGGCCGTGGAGGCCATCGGCCCCGTCGACGTGGTGATGGTGCCGGTCGGAGGCTTCTTCACCATCGATGCCGCCGTCGCCACGGAGGTGGTGGCCAGCCTGGGCCCCTCCAT
The DNA here is from genome assembly GCF_035593265.1 of Limnochorda sp. LNt. GTDB lineage: Bacteria > Bacillota > Limnochordia > Limnochordales > Geochordaceae > Geochorda > Geochorda subterranea. Next base: position 357,434 of record NZ_CP141614.1, read on the forward strand.
CGTCATCCCCATGCACTACCGCACCCCCGCCTTGGGGGAGCGGCTGCCCATCGCCACCGTCGACGCCTTCCTGGCAGGCAAGCCTGCCGTGCGGCGGCTCCCCAATCAGGTGACGGTCTCGGCCGACGCCCTGCCGGCCAGCCCGGAGATCTGGGTGCTGGAGCCGCCGGGGGTGGGTGGCTGAGGCGCTCGCCGGGCGCCTCCATGCGGCTCCTGCCAGCGCAGGAGCCGCATGCCGTTGAGGATGACCGCCAGGACGCTCAGTTCGTGCACCATCATCCCCGAGGCCAGGTGCACCGAGCCGACCATTACCCCGGCCACCAGGGCCACCACCACGGCCACCGCCAGAGCCAGGTTTTGCCGCACGTTGGCGACGATGGCCCGGGCCAGCCCGATGGCTACGGGCAGCCGGCCCAGGTCGTCGGTGACCAGGGCCAGATCCGCCGCCTCCATGGCTACCTCGGTGCCGCCGACGCCGATGGCGATGCTGACGTCGGCGGCGCTGAGGGCCGGCGCGTCGTTGATGCCGTCGCCGACCATGGCCGTCACCCAGCCGCGTCGCCGCAGGGCAGCCAGATGCTCCACCTTGGCCTCGGGCAGCAGCCCGGCCAGCGCCTCGTCGATGCCGACCTCCCTGGCCACGGCCTCGGCCGCCTCCGATGTGTCGCCGGTCAGGATGACCGTGTGCCGCACCCCTACCTGACGAAGCCGTGTCACCAGGCCGCGGGCGCTGGGGCGCAGGCGGTCGGCCAGGGCGATGAGGCCCGCCGCCTGGCCGTCGATGGCCACCATCGCCACCGACCGGCCCTTGGCCGCCTCGAAGGCCACCTCCCGCTCCACCGCCGGCGCGATGACGACGCCGTGCTGCTCCAGCATGGCCCGGCTGCCCACCAGGACCCGCCGGCCCTCCACCTCGGCCGCCAGGCCCCGCCCCGGAACGATGCGAACGCTTTCGGGCGGCACGTCGACTGCACCCACGGGCAGCCCTCGCTGCTTCGCGTGCTCCACGATGGCTAGGGCCAGCGGGTGCGTGCTGGCCCGTTCGGCCGATGCTGCCACCTGCAGCACTGTAGCAGGACTCCATCCCGGGGCTGCCCAGACTCGTACCACTTCCGGGCGGCCCTCGGTGAGGGTGCCCGTCTTGTCGAACGCGACGGCCTGTACCCGGGCCAGCTGCTCCAGGCGCTGGCCTCCCTTGAAGAGGATGCCTTGGCGGGCGGCCCGCCCGATGCCGGCCATGAGGGAGACTGGAGCGGCCAGCACCAGGGCTCCCGGGCAGGCCACGACCAGCAGGGTCAGAGCCAGATGGGTATCGCGGCTCAGCGCCCAGGTGGCTGCCGCCAGCGCCAGGATGGCAGGTGTGTAGTAGCGGGCGAAGCGCTCGACGGCGGTCTGGACAGGGGACCGAGCTGCCTCGGCCTCGCCCACCATCCTGGCGATGCGGGCGAAGGTGCTCTCCTGGCCAGTGCGGGTCGCCACGGCCTCCAGCATGCCCAGCGTCACCACGCTGCCCGCCAGCACCGGGTCGCCGGGGCCCTTGGCCTTCGGCAGGAGCTCGCCGGTGAGGGCGGCCTCGTCGACCTCGGCCTGGCCCCGGCTCACGATGCCGTCGGCGGCGATGCGTTCACCGGCCCGGATCACCATCCGATCGCCCTTCTTAACGGCATCGGCCGGCACCACCACCTCCACCTCCTGGCCGGGACCGGCCGCCGCCCGGCGAATGCGGGCCGTCTGGGGGGCTGCAGCGGCCAGCGCCTGGATGGCGGCCCGAGCCTTCTCCAGGGTGCGGCCCTCGAGATAGCCGCCCAGGTCGAAGAGGAAGGTGACGGCCGCGGCCTCCCAGTGTTCGCCGATAGCCAGCGCGCCGGCGGCCGCGACCGTCACCAGGGTCTCGATGCCAGGAGCCCGCAGCCTCAGGCCGACCAGGGCCCGCCGGGCCACCGCCGAGCCCGAGATCAGGGCGGCCGCTGTCATGGCGGCCGTGTGGAGTGCCGCCGCGTCGGCGCCGTCGCCCGCCAGGCGCAGGCCCCACGCGACGACGATGAGAAGGGCGGACAGGCCGAGCCGGCGCAGCGCCGGATCCCTCCGCAGCGTCGGCCGGGCGCGTTGCGCCAGGGGCGCTGCCGTCGCCTCGCTCTGCGCCATGGTCATCCCACCTGTTCGCGCCGCAGGGTCCGAGCCGGGTAGCCCATCTGCGTCACCGCATGGGTGATGCTCTCCGATGCGGTCACGGCCGGGTCGTACTCGACCGTCAGCAGGCCGGCCGCAAAGGCTACCTTGGCCTCGTGCACCCCACGGATGGCCCGCACCGCCCGCTCGATGCGGCTGACGCAACTGGGGCAGTGCAATCCGGACAGCTCGAAGATCTCACGTACCATCGAGACTCCCCCGATCGCCGGTCGAATGGCTTCAGGCAGAGCCATCGCCAGGGCCATCATGGCCTGGCCGGGGTCGGCCGCTTTATGACGCGCGTCATAACGCTGGTTCACGCGATCCGAGGGGGCGGCGCGGGGCCGGAGCGGGCCGTGCTGGCCCGTGAAGGGCGGCGGGCAGGCCGGGCCTCTCAGGGTTCGCCGGCCCGGGCCCGCAGGCCGGCCACGTCGACGAGGCGGATGCGGCGACGGCCCAGGCGTTGGATGAGTCCCTCGGCCTCGAGGGCTTGCAGCTTGCGGCTGATGGTCTCCTGGTGGGTGCCCAGGAGCTTGGCCAGCTCCTCCTGCGCCAGCGGGAGGGTGACCGTCTGCCCGTCGACCGGGGCGCTGCGGCTGCGGGCCAGCTTGAGCAGCAGCGCAGCGATGCGGCTTTCGACGGGGTGAATGGCCAGGCGTTCGACGAGGCTTTCCAGCTCGTGGATGCGGGCGGCCAGGGCCCGCAACATGGTGAGGCTGGCCTCGGGGTTGCGCTGCAACACCTGCCGGACGCCGGTCAGGTCCAGCATGCAGACCTGGCTCGGCTCGAGGGCGACGGCGGTGGCCTCGAGGGGATCGGGGGCGAAGAGGGCCCTCTCGCCGAAGAAGTCGCCGGGCCCCAGCAGCCGCACCACTTGCTCGCGCCCGTTGGGAGCCACCCGGGTCACCTTGACCAGGCCCTCGGCGACGACGAAGAACCGGCCCGGCGACTCCAGCGCGCCGACGATGGTCTCGCCCCGGCGCACCCGGCGAGCGGAGGCCAAACCGGCCAGCTCGGCCATTTCCTTGCGAGGGAGCCCTCGAAAGAGCGAGACGCGCTGGAAGCAGGTCATCGGCAGCGCGTAGCTGCCGCCGGCCTCGGGCTCGCCCGTGGCCGGCTGGCCGGTGAGGATCGGCTCCGGTCCGGACGGCATGATCCTCGTCGTCAGCTCCCGTCCGGTGTCCATCTTATCACGCCCGGATCGGCTCGCCCGGAGCCCTCACACCCGCAGCCGGTAACCGACGCCGCGGACCGTCTCGACCCCTCCGCGCGTGGAGGGCGCAGCCCGAGGATGGCGTACGGCAGATTGACTCGTCTTCAACGGGAGAGAAGCGGACGCCGCGCAAGCCAGGAGGGAGCGACGCCATGGGAGCGGTGAGCCAGGAGCGGGTCCTGCGGGGAGGGGCTGCTTCCGAGCCGTGGGGCGGGGTGGCGCGGGTGGTGGGGGCGGGGCTGCTCTGGGGCACGACGGGTACGGCCCAGGCCCTGGCACCGCCAGGCACCTACCCTCTCGGTCTCGGCGCCGCCCGGCTCATCGTCGGCGGCGGGGCCCTGTTGGCGCTGGCGTTTCGGCGCGGCGCGCTGAGCCGACCGGAACGCCGCGACTGGATCCGCATCGCTCTGGCGGCCGTCTGCATGGCGACCTACCAGCCCCTCTTCTTCGCGGGGGTGGGCCGGGCCGGGGTGGCCGTGGGCACCCTGGTAGGGCTCGGTTCGGCTCCGGTGGTGGCGGGCCTGCTCGACGGCCTGCGTCGCCGCCGATGGCCCGGAGGCCGCTGGACGGTAGCCACGGCCCTGGCCATCGTGGGCTGCGCCTTGCTGGCCGGGGTGGCGGAGGGCGGGGGTACGACGGATCCGGTCGGCATCGCGCTGGCCGTCGGAGCCGGCGCCGCCTACGCCTCTTACACCGTGGTCAACAAGGAGATGGTCACCCGCTACCGCCCCGAAGCCCTGACGGCCATCACCTTCGCGCTGGCGGCCCTGCTCCTCTCACCGGCGCTGCTGACAGGCCCGAGGGAGTGGCTGGTGCAGGCGCGAGGAGTGGCTGTGGTGCTGCACCTGGGGCTGGTGGCCACCGCGGCGGCCTACTTGCTCTTCGTGCGGGGCCTGGCCAGCCTGCCCGCGCCTACCGCGACGACCCTCTCCCTTTCCGAGCCGGTGACAGCGGCCGTCTTGGGGATGGTGGTGCTGGGCGAGCGGCTCACCGCCCTTTCGTGGGTAGGAGCCCTGGCCGTCGTCGCGGCCATCGTCGTGCTGGCCCGGGCGGAAGGGAGCCGGGCCGACGCAACGCACCGCACCTGAGTCTCGTCGGCTGCAGCTCCGAGCAGAGCCACAAGAAGTAGGCAACGCCGGCGCCCCCTCCTCACCATGGCGGGCGTTTCCTTTGCGCAGGAGAATTCCGAGCGTACCGTATCGTTTCAGCGGTTCTATCCGTGGAAGGGAGTAGAAACCCAAGGAGGAGGACGGCGCCTTGACGGAACCGCAGGCCTTGCACGAGTTGGGCAGGAGCGTCTACCAGCTCGCGACGACCTTTCAGCAGATGATCGAACCCCACCGCCCCGCCCTCTGGCGGTACTGCCTCCGACTGACAGGCTCGGCGTGGGACGCGGAGGACCTGGTCCAGGAGACGCTGATGCGCGCCTTCGCCCGGCTGACCCACTGGCAGCCCCTGGAGCCCCGGGCTTACCTTTTCCGCATCGCCTCCAACGCCTGGATCGACCAGCAACGCCGGACGAGGGGCGTCCGGGAGGAGCTGGACGAGGGCGACCCGACGACCGCTGCGGAGACCGGAGGGACCCAGGTGGACCCCGCGGAGACGCTGGCGGCGATGGAACACCTGGTCGGGCTGCTGCCGCCGCGCCAGCGCGTGGTCGTCCTCCTCATCGACGTCTTCGACTTCACGGCCGCCGAAGTGGCCGGGATGATCGGTTCGACCGAAGGGGCGGTGAAGGCGGCCGTGCACCGCGCACGGTCCACCCTGCGCGCCGCCGCGGACCGACCGGAGCCGCCGAGGGTGGTCCCTGTCACCCGTCCGTCGAGCCGCGTGGTAGCGGCCTACCTGGAGGCCTTCAACCGGCGGGACCCGGACGGCATCGCCGCCCTCCTCACCGACGACGCGACCTGCGACATCGTCGGCCTGGGCGTCGAGTACGGCAAGGAGACGATCCGCAAGTACTCCCTGGCCGACTGGGCTGCCGAGCCGGAGGACCAGTGGGCCGAACTGGGCGTGCTGGACGGGCGGGAGACGGTCTTCGTCTATTACCGCACCCCCGAGCACGAGAAGGCGCTGGCCTGGCTGATCACGCTCGGCACCGCCGGGGAGCGGATCACCGCGATCAATGGGTACTACTTCTGCCCGGAGCTGATCCGGTATGCCGCCGAACGGCTCGGCGTCCCGGCCATCACGCACGGGTACCGTGTCTAGCCCGCAAAGGAGGCACAGGCCATGAACCAGCGCCCTTCGACCGCCGTCCGTGTCGCGGACCTCAACCGGAGCGTCGCCTTCTACACGAAACTGGCCGGATTCACCCTGATCGAGCACCGCCCGGAGGCAGACGTGGCGGTTGTCGCGTACAACGGTTGCCCGCTTCTGCTGGCGGGCCCCGCCGCCGCTGACCTCGCGGCGTACCTGAGCGAGGTGAACAAGGTTGAGAAACCCGGGGCGGTCCTCCACTTCCCCCCTTCCGGGGAGATCGACGAGATGCTGGCGACCTACCAGGCCAGGGGAATTCCGGGGGTCAAACTGGAGGAGACCTGGTGGGGCGACCGGACCCTCACCTTCCCGATACCTGGGCGGAGGCGCTCGACTACGCCGGCCGGCCCATCGGCCCTGCCGTAGCCCTCTTCCGGGCGGTCCGCGAGCACCTGGTCCAGCTCCTGCGGCACCTGCCCGGAGCCATGGACCGCTACGTCGTGACGCCGACAGGGGAGCGGCATCCGGTTGGCCAGGCGATCAGCATGGTGGCCAGCCATGCCCTGGGCCACATCGAACAGATTCTCGTGACCCGCAGAGTGCACGGCAGGTAGGCCCCTGGCGGGCTTTCCGCCCGCGCTCCATCACCCACATCCGCCGGCGAAGATGGGTGAACGGGCCGGGCAATATGGCTACGACGGGCTTCAATAGAGCCGCTGGTTTACACCAGCGGTAGGTCCATCCGAGTGCCCGCTCTCGACGGCACAGGTCCTACTTCAATGGGGCCGCTGGTTTACACCAGCGGTAGGTCGTGTCCTTTTGCCACCGCCGCCAGCCCGCTGCCAGCCTTCAATGGGGCCGCTGGTTTACACCAGCGGTAGGCTGCCCCCGGGCCTGGAGGGTGGCCAAATCCGTGATGGCTTCAATGGGGCCGCTGGTTTACACCAGCGGTAGGCGCCGTCGTCGTCGGGCAGATGCACCTTCCCATCGCGCTTCAATGGGGCCGCTGGTTTACACCAGCGGTAGGGAGGAGCATCTCGGCCAGGGTCTCCCTGGAGACCCAGGGCTTCAATGGGGCCGCTGGTTTACACCAGCGGTAGGCCCGAGCTGCCGCCTGTTGTATGTTCAAGATGGCGCTTCAATGGGGCCGCTGGTTTACACCAGCGGTAGGGCCAAGGAGAAGTCGAAGCAGCAGGCGCTGCGGAAGTGGCTTCAATGGGGCCGCTGGTTTACACCAGCGGTAGGCAGTGCTGGTGCGGGTTTGACCGTTCCACGCGCGCGTGGCTTCAATGGGGCCGCTGGTTTACACCAGCGGTAGGTACTTCATCCCTGTAAAACTGGCAACCCAAAGAGTGTGCTTCAATGGGGCCGCTGGTTTACACCAGCGGTAGGGCTTCTGCTGGAGTGTGGCAAGGTCGGTCACATCGGGGCTTCAATGGGGCCGCTGGTTTACACCAGCGGTAGGGGCCGATCGCCAGCGCCGTGGCGATTCCCGCGATGTAGCCGCTTCAATGGGGCCGCTGGTTTACACCAGCGGTAGGCCGCCTCACGACGCAAGGGAGTGCGTGCAGAACAGGGCTTCAATGGGGCCGCTGGTTTACACCAGCGGTAGGCCGGGTTCGCGAGGCCGACACCGAGCGCCTCGCGGATGCTTCAATGGGGCCGCTGGTTTACACCAGCGGTAGGGGGGGATAGTCAGCCCACGGCCTCGAAGCTGCTGCAGCTTCAATGGGGCCGCTGGTTTACACCAGCGGTAGGGGAGGAGGAGCTGACCCATCGCGTCGCCATGCTCCGCGCTTCAATGGAGCCGCTGGTTTACACCAGCGGTAGGGTGGCCCCCACCGAGCCGTAGTCGTAAAGCCGCAACGCTTCAATGGAGCCGCTGGTTTACACCAGCGGTAGGTTGACAATCTCATACAGGAGGGATCCTCAATGGCACGCTTCAATGGAGCCGCTGGTTTACACCAGCGGTAGGCCGTCAAGCACAAGGCGGAACTCGCCGCCAAGGTAGTGCTTCAATGGAGCCGCTGGTTTACACCAGCGGTAGGCGCTTGGGGCCTGACCTGGCTGCCGGACGCTAGAACGCTTCAATGGAGCCGCTGGTTTACACCAGCGGTAGGCCTGCGAGAGTGGCGTCACTTCCCGATGCTAAGAGGAAGCGCTTCAATGGAGCCGCTGGTTTACACCAGCGGTAGGCGGCCCCGAATGACCGCTCTCCCAGCCCCCCGAGCAGCTTCAATGGAGCCGCTGGTTTACACCAGCGGTAGGCATCAGCATGGGTGCCGAGATCAGGGTGATTGACCTGCTTCAATGGAGCCGCTGGTTTACACCAGCGGTAGGTCGCATCTCGCCAAGGATGCGGTCGAGCGCCTCCTCGCTTCAATGGAGCCGCTGGTTTACACCAGCGGTAGGCCTGATGGTCGTATGCTACACCGAGGACGAGGAGCTGGCTTCAATGGAGCCGCTGGTTTACACCAGCGGTAGGTGGACTGCCGACTTCCGGGTCGGCACGCTTTGGATCGCTTCAATGGAGCCGCTGGTTTACACCAGCGGTAGGGATCACCAGCGTGCCGGTGTCGGGCTCGATTTCGATGAGCTTCAATGGAGCCGCTGGTTTACACCAGCGGTAGGGTTCACGCGGCTCGAATCAAGGTGATATGCCGGATAGAGCTTCAATGGAGCCGCTGGTTTACACCAGCGGTAGGGTTCACGCGGCTCGAATCAAGGTGATATGCCGGATAGAGCTTCAATGGAGCCGCTGGTTTACACCAGCGGTAGGGACGCGTATCGCCGAAGGGGAGACTGACTACGCCCCGGCTTCAATGGAGCCGCTGGTTTACACCAGCGGTAGGTTGCCGGGGAGCGTCTGCTCGGCGCACGGGTTGGTAGGCTTCAATGGAGCCGCTGGTTTACACCAGCGGTAGGGGGCTCCCTGGGGGAGCCTTGTCGCTCTAGGGCCGGAGAGGCGTGTTGCGAGACCCCTGGGCAGAGGCGACCGCGACTGCCGCTCGCTATCCCACGAGCGAGGGCCGGGAGGCCTTGGCACACGTGGGCTACGAGCGCCTCCGGGCTCTTGTGCATCACTGAACCGCTCGCAGATGCCATCTCTTGCCATCCTTCGTCACACCACCACAGCCCCGGGCACACCCGGGTCCGAGAGCGGGGCGCCAACGAACTCTATCCGTTCCGACAACTTCTCCCCTGGCGGTCCCAGGTTGATGATAAGCAGACGGTCTTGACGGGGGTGGATGAGTTCGGACAGGTGCGCGACCATGAGAGCTTTCTCCTTCTGCGACAACATGCATCGGAAGACGGAGTACTGCAGCGGGTCTCCATAGCCGAGCATGGCTCGGTGAACCCGGCGCAGTCGCTTCTCGTCGGTGATGTCGTAGCAAACCAGGTAGTAGTGCCGCATGGTCATCACCGGGTGACGAACCCAGGATACTCCGGGATCTCTCCCAGGAGGTATCGCCCGAGAAGGCGCGCCTGCACTTCGAAGACGCGGCGGTAGCTGACCGAGTATCCGAAAACCGGGTGCCGCACGAGTGTCGCCAGACGTCGTTCATACGCTGCGATGAACCGCCGGCGCCCTGGCTCCGTTAGGGCCGTTCCCCCAGCCCCTACCACGAAGTCGCTCCGGGTTATCTCACCGTTGTTGATCACCGTGATGACCACTGAGTCCGCGATGATGGGGCGAAACTCCTCCATCATGTCGAGTGCGAGAGCTGGCTTGCCCCACTTGGGACGGTGGTAGAACCCCAAGTAGGGGTCGAAGCCGACGGCCAGGAGAGTGACCGTGAAATCCTTGACCAAGAGGGAGTACGCGTAGGATAGGAGCGCGTTGACCGGATCTCGCGGGGGGCGGCGGTTGCGCCCCTCGAAGTCGAAGCCAAGCTCGCCGGCGCTCGTCTGCGGGGGTTTCAGCATTCCCTTGAAATGGGAGAAGTAGATGCGTGCAGCCGTCCCCTCGATGCCGAGCAAGCTTTCCACGCTGGTGGCTGCCCTGGCTTCTTCGGCCAGCCGCGCCAGGGCATCGAGGGCCTCCTCAGGTCGGTCGGTGTGGTTTCGCCGCAGAAGGACCCGACTGTTCAGAATCTTGGCTGCCACGAATCGGCGCGCCAGCTCCAACGAGCGTTGGGGGTTCGCAGCCGTCTCAAACTGCCGGCATCTGAGCTCAACGTTCTTGTTGGTCAAGCCGGTGGTGAGAGCCGTGAACCAACCCCCATAGGAGAAGTGACAGATCGGGATACCCCGTCCGGCCAGGTCCCGTAGTGCCTGGGCGGAGATCTGCACATTGCCTATCAGGCAGACCTGAGAGATGTCCAGCACCCGGACATCTGCCCGAGTTTCGCCGCGGATGCTGACGACGACTCGCTCCCCCGAGCGGCGTACCTGGGCGCCTTGTTCCTGCACGTAGAGCGGCATGGCGTCGCTACGAGCTGGAAAGAGCCGGCGTACCTCCGGCTCGGTCCCGGCATGGTCCGAGCCCTCGTCGGAACGCGTCGTCTCCCCCGGCCCCGAAAGGGAGGGCACGCCCGCTTTGAGCAGGTTGGTCTCGTCAGGGAGGCAGATGCCGACCAGCGAGCACCGCGGACACTTCGGGCTGTCCACCAACGGGGGAGGGATCTGCCCCGCTTCCGCCACCTCCAGGGCCTGCTGCACCAGTTCGAGAGTACGGGCCTCCAGCTCGGGTGTGAAGGGAACCTCGACGCGTCGCCGAGATGCGACGTAGTACAGCATTCCCTTGTGACAGGAGAAGCCGTTCTCTCGAAGGATCAGGCCCTGTGCACACAGTAGCACGCGGTCCGGCTCCCACGACTGCTCTGGCGTATCCGGCACCTCGCCCCGCTTGTAGTCGACAGGAGTGACGTTCAGCCCCTCTCCCTCTAGAAGGTCAATACGGGCAATGAGACGCAGCCGGGGCGCCGACAGCAGGACCGACCGGGCGCGAATGGGGCTATCCGCACCCGCGTCCGCATCGTCCCCTTGGGGCTCACCCCTCGACGACTCCGTGTCTGGCCCGTCGGGGGGCGGGTGGTCGGACTCTGACCTCTCGGCCCACATCGGGGCCGCCCCACCCGGCCGGTCCACCCGCCGGTGGTGGTAGCGGCCCTCGATGGTGTCCGCGGAGTCCTCCCACTCCCCTTGCACCCATTCCAGGTAGAACAGGCGCGGGCAGTAGGCGAACTCATTGAGCATTCGGGCCGGGAGGAGGTCGGTGCTGCTCTTGTCCGATGCCGCAGCGTCAGTCACGGGTCTCCTCTCCTCCTTGCGGGTATTCGCTTGTCAAGGTGCGAGGTAGGCACTCTTGTGCGAGAGGGCGTCCGTCAAGAGGTCATTCGCGAGCCCTGGCCACGAAAAGGCCGAGCCCGAAATGGCAGCCATACCCCAGGGCTAGCGGTCCGGTCACCTCCTCGGCGAACTCGATCTCGAAGCCAAAGGCACCCCCCACCGGAGGTGGGCCGGATGGGCGGCGACGCCGGAAGCGTATCCAATGCTGGCGGCTTGGTGCGTGGTCTCGCACCCTAACCCCCTGCGACGGGTAGCCACGGTTTTGCAGTTCTCGCAACAGCTGGTCGACGGGGGCCTCGACCACGCGTATCCGTTCCTGACCATCCGCCACTTCCTTGCGAAGCTTCGTATGGCGCACCAGGACGAAAGGCGAGACGGAGATCCATCGGCGCGAGGGGCCAAACAAGCAAGGCGCCATTCTCCTAGCCAGGAGGTCGTCCCCGAATCCCAGAAGCACAACCTTCGCCCGCGCCTCCTCGGCCTCACCCCACTTGAGCTCAGGGATGGAGGCCAGGGCCTCCAGCTCCCGTTTCTCGAAACCCTCGCGGGCCCAGATGGTCAAGTGGTCGAGCCTGCCATCCCCGTCTTCGTCCGTGGCTAGATAGAAGGCATGCCGGTGTCCCTCGAGGGGCTTGCCATCGTGCTTGCCCGTCAGGACACTGGGCGGGTCGATGTGGTGGAGGCGATGGTACCAGGACATAGCAGCCCGTCGTGCATGATGCCCGACCAGCAGCGTCTGGGTGATGGGGGGCAGCACCTTTGCCTGGAGCAGATACCGCACCACCGTAAGGCGCCGGAGCTCCGATGGCTCCGAGGGCCGTCCAGCGGGTGCCAACCGTATCCTGGGAGATCGAGGCAGGGCATATTGCACCCAGCGGCTGCCGGGAGGCATCAGGAGACGACGCTTGCGCAGGTCGGCCGTCTCCGCCATGAGAAGGCCCAGGTCCAGCGGTTGTCTGGCTGCCAGCAGGTTGACCGTCTCTAAGCTGCTGGGGGACGGCTCGCCGGCCTCCCCCAGCGGCACGCAGTTAGCTGGTGGGGCCTGCTCGACCAGTTGGGCCTCGATCCAGCTCTCGGCTCGCCCAAGGTAGCTGAGAGTTCGCAGCAGCTCGTCGAGCAACCGTCGCTGGCCGGGTTCGAGCTCCACCGACCTCCATATGACCCATAGGGCCTCTCGTCGGTCCACTACGCGGAAGGTGTCGAGCACCAGAGTCGGCGAGGCAGGGTTACGGGTCGGCATGTAGTGCCGGGTGTGGCCGCTCCGGGAGTCGGGTACGCGGTATTCGGGCGGTCCTGCCAAGGCATCCAACAGCGCAGCGATCTCTTCCCGAGGCACCTCCGGCCGATGAGTCTTCCATGCGGAAGCCAAGGCCCGCAAGAGCCTCCAAGGCGACGGCGGCCACTCTGCGACGCCCTCGTTGACGTGACGACCCCACGGTGTCGCATGGTAGCGCCCTGCGAGGAAGCGAATCTTGACGGCCACCATCGGACTGTCTCCCCCTGTCGGCGGCCGGCGGGTCTAGTCGTCGGTCTCCTGTGCGCTGTCGCCGTCCCGAGATGGCTCAGTCGCGCCCTTCTTGCGCTGGTATCGGGCCACGACCCGAGTGACGGGCGGCGAGGCGAAGTACGGGCGGCACGCCTCGATGAGACGCCGGAGCTCGGGCTCCAGTTCTTCGACTCGAGGCAGGTGCAAGCCCTGCGGCCGCACGACCCGTTCCTCCTTCACCACCAGGTCGCACGCCGTTCGCAGTCGAAGCCCGTGGTCGAGGAACCGCCGAATCTTCCACAAGCTGAGGAGCGTCATCAGTTCGGTGGCCGGCGAAGGCAGGCCGTAGGAGCGCAGGAGCGCAAGGTCCAGGTTGAAGTAGGCTACGATGCGCCGGGCGACGAATTCCTCGCGAGTGAAAGGCACGTTGCCGAACCCCGCCTGCGTGTCTCCCTGTGGGTCAATGCGGTCGTTCTTCACGCCACCGCTCAGCACCGACCGAGCATCTTCAGCCTCGATGAAGGCCGAGAGAGCCCGCGTCAGCCGGGCGCGCCCGTCCAGCTTCTCCAGGAAGACCCCATGCAGGACGCTGAAGGGATCGAAACGGAAGACCGCCTGAGCCAGCCGCCGGCGATCGACGAGCCCCACCGACGCGGACTCCTGACTGGCGTCAGCACCCCGTCGTCCTCTCCCCCCCTTGCGTGCCTGAATGCCGGCTGCCTCACTGAGGAGCCTTCTGAACTCTCCGTCTTCGTCGCCGATGATGTAAGGCGAGTTGAGGCGGTGGGCCTCCAGGACGGACGACGTCTCGCCGATCACCGTGCCGTCCGGACCGACTACTTCGACCTTGACCCACGGCAGCCCGCGCAGAGGGGCGACCAGGTCACCGGCGGCCTCGTCCCAGCACACAGCCTCCAGGCGGTTGGCCATGGACTGGACGGACTCGACCAGGAGGAACGGGGTGCCGTCGGCCGATTCGAAGCGAGCCGGACCGAGATCAGGAAACCCCGTCGGTTGGAAGCGTTGCCCCTGTGCGGGTTTCAACTCCACCTCGATGAAGATGCGTGACTCCTGCCTCGACACGTCGAGCCACGATGCTACCCTTGCACTGGACGTCATGCTCTTGCCACCTCCAGCTCTCCGGGCTCTCCTTCTTGAGCGCCTAGCCCGGCTCTTCTCCACAGGGTCGTGACCTCCACCACCGGCAACAGAAGCGCGGCTCCGATACGGACAGCCATGTCTTGCCACGCCGCGCTGTCCTCATGGGTCGGCCGCGGCGGCTCGAGCCCGGCTGCTCGTAGCCGAAGCTGGGCCTGGCGGACCGCGGCGGCGACGTCGCCGCCCATCAGCCGCAACAACACCGATGGGTCTGGCCTCACGGGCACCGGCTCCATCTGGAACCCCCCAACGGCGCCCTCGGGCCGTAACCGCCTGCCGCCCCGGGCAATCGGCCACGGCAGGAAGAGTAGCTTGAGCAGCGCGTAGGCCCAGGGCAAGGTGGACGCCCGGCTGGCGGCGAGGTGGGTGCGGGGCTCTAGGCCGCTGCCTCGTCCAGACGCGGGTACGGCTTGATCCCACCGCACCAGGCTAAGCCCGCCGATGAGCTGCTCCAACTCGCGGTCGTCGACCTGGCCCTGGAGGTACGCGCCGATGTCTGCGAGCGAGCACGGCTCGACACTATCGATGTCGGGATAGGGCAAGAGGAGGGTGGTAGACTCCATCACGCGTCGATACAGGATCTCCAGGAGCTGCCGTTCCAAGGAGTCTCGGCGGCCCACAACACGGGGAGAGCCGTCACGCCAGACCCACCGGCCGTCGGCCTGCAGCTCAACGGGTTCAAGGTGTGCGCGCATGGGGCCGAGCCTTTGGGCGCGCTCGGTCTCAAGCGTCGCGTCGGATGGGCGGTGACTCCCTACGGCCGCGATGGACTTGGCGAGTCTGAAGGCTGTCGAACCGTCGTCGAGGAAGGGGAGCCATCGCGGGCTGACGCCCGGAAACGGGGACAGGCCCGACCTCTCGCGAAACTGCCGGGACCTGGCCACCGTCACCTCTGCCTGCCAGACTGCCACCAGCAGCCGCTGCAGTGCGCGACGCCGCTCCGACTCGGACGGCGTGGCGGCGTAGTCGACGATGGCCTCCTCGATAGCCTGCAGCCCCCGGCGTATGGCCGTTGGGACCCGCTCGCGCGTCACCGCCCTACGCAGGCGCTCCAGCCATCCACCCCTGTCGAGGTCGGCAAGTAGCGTGCCACCTTCATGCTGTGTCACGCGGTAGTACCCCAACGGAGCTGCCAGATAGGCCCGGCCGCTGCGCCTGAGGAAGCCGAAGCGCCAGAAGCCGGCTATGCCGCGGTCCACTCCTAAGCTGACGATAGCACGGACCACGTCGGCGCCGGTGCGTGCCTGTCGCCCTGCCCAGGTGATGCGGCCCTCGGTGAGCAGTTGCGAGATCTCGCGGTAAGAGGCCGCCCGATGCCATACCGGTAGCCATATCTCCGCCCGCACCGCTTCTTCCTCGTACTCTGCCGGGGATGAAGTGGGGTATCCTACCGGGGAGGTTTGCACAGTGAACGGAAAGGCGGGCCTGGGGTTGCCAGGATCCAGGTCAGCGGTGTAGCGCCGTGCAGCCCCTCCGGCCAGCAGCAGCGTGCCCTCCAGTCCGAGCACGAGTTCCCACGGATTGACCAGCGACTCGCCCTCGACGCCTTGGGTGGCGTTAGGCCCCCCGACCCCGCCGGGATGAAACTGGCCCACCGACGCCTCCAGCAGAGGTACTCCCGCCTGTGCAAAAAGAGCGGCTTCGAGCCACGCCTCTGACCGGCGGCGGTCCGCTCCGAGCTCCGGCAACACGTCGCACAGGCGCTGCATGAAGTTGTTGGTGAACTCCAGCCGCCCATCGATGGCACCAGTCCCGAGCAGCGGAGGGTAGCGGGGAGCCTCCTCGGTCAGCACATACGCCGCATCGAGCCATTCGACAGCCTCGTCGGGCAAGGATGCGCGTAGGGCCGCGAGGATCTCGGCCTTGCGACCTCGGTTAGGTTTGGCCTGCAATCCCAGGGCATCCAACGTTGCCCGTGCCAGCGCGATGACGCGCCGGTACAGGGCGAGACGCGGCGCTGTCGAGCTTTCGATGGCCTCGATGCCCGCTTTCGCGTCGCTCGGGAAGAAGCCGCTTCCCCCGTTCCAGCACCCGATGAGAGGGGTCGGGCGGTACTCGTCGATGAAGAAGCGCACGAGGTCTCGGCGGTCGAGCCGGGTGTCCAACACCAAGGTCCCTTGCAGCCATCTTGCACGCACATGGGGGTCCGCCTGCTCGGCCACCAGCCTCAACACACCTAGCGCCTTGAGGTAGCTCAGGAGCGGATCCGGGCGGCATCCAGCTAGCTCGACCTCGGCCACGCCGATTCACCTCCTCCGTTGCGGCTAGCTCTCCTTCTCGCGGAGACTGGCCCGCACGTCGGCGACGCGCAAGAGAGCCTCCAAGAACGCAAGACGAAACGGGCCCCACCGGGCTGAGTCCCTGAGGGCGACCATCCGGTCCGTCCACGAACGTCGGGAGGTGCCGTCAGCCCCGGAGAGCCCGATTTCCATGAGACTCAGGTCCAGGGTCAGCCTGTCGATGCTCACCGCGCCGGCGATATGCACAGGCCCCAGAGAATCGCCCTCGTAGATGCCCAGCGCGTGACGGCGACCATCGCTGGGGAGCTCCTCCGTGGGAAGGGAACGGATGACCAGCCGTACCTTGCCGTGATGAGCCGCAACCAGGAAGGCAGCCAGGTCGAGCAGCTCACCGTCAAGGTCAGGGGGCGGCGATTGCAGCAGTGCCAGGGCACTAGCCAGTTCGTGGCGGAAAGGCCGCCGGCGCCGTTGGCCCAGGCTCGGGGCTTTTGCCCACAGTTCGCGGGCTCGCATCTCGCGCTCGGCCTCCTGGGCGGCCTCGATGAGCGGTAGCTGGAACTGCTCGTGGGCCTTGCCTACGTCATGGTAGGCCGCGGCTACCCTTAAGACTCGGGCCTCATCCTGCCCGATGCCAGCCGCTCCGAGGCTGGCGAGCAGTGCTTCCGTCTCGTCGATGACGTCGCGCGTGTGGTCAACGAGCGTCACCCAGCGCTCCGGGGTCGTCACTCCCTCGTCGCTGTCTGCCGGCTCTTGAGGTGACCCGCTCAAGCTTGAAGGCGACGGCTTGCCGTCCACGGTGACGACCGGCACCGGCTCCCTGCTCTCGGGGGTCCAACCGGTCTCGAGCTGGTAGCCGCCCTGCGACGTATGAAGCAAGAGCACTTGGCCCGGTCGAATGTCGGCAGGCCTTGCAACGACCCACCCCCCTTGACCTGACTCTGCCAGGGGGTCCCACAACCATGCTTGCCGATGGCCCTCTTGGAGCATCTTTCTGGCCTCGTACACGGGGACGGGGCAGAGCTCCGACCGCACCGGTGACGGGAGCTGACGGGGCGGCTGCTGGCCGACCGGCCACTCCCGCCAATAGAGAAACACGTCTAGATCGGCGCCTTCCCGAATGAAGCGGGAGACATCCAGGTGCTGGCCGGTCAGGTCCGGGGTGGTATCGAAGAGCCCCACCAAATCGCGCCGGCGGAGCACGTGTCCCGTTACGACCACAGGTGAACGTGCAGCGTGGGGCCGGATGCCCTCCAGCGCCTGAGGTGACGCGCTGGCCCCCTCCATCTCAGCCAACAGGTGTCGGGCTGCCTGCAGCGCTTCAGCCTCGTAGGGCGCGGCCTCCCGGTCGGAAACGTCGACCCAGAAGACCTGGGCCCCATCGACCACTTCACCGTAGCGGTTGCAACGACCCAGCCGTTGCACCACACTCTCCCAGGGCGCGACCTCGGTGAAGAGCGTGGCGGACGAGACGTCGACGCCGGCTTCCACCACTTGAGTCGTCACGAGGATCTGTCCTGGGCCGTCTTGCGGGACGTTACCGAGGAATTGCTGCTGCCGCGCGACCCTGTCCGCGGGACGAAAGCGGGAGTGCAGGAGTCCGACCTCCGGTGCAGCGGTGCCCTTGGTGATGGAGTGCAGTTCGGCATAGAGCCTTTGAGCGCGATCGACCGTGTTGACGACCACCAGGGTGCGGGTACCCGGTCGGTGGGCATCCAGGATGGCTCGGGCCAGGGCTGTGTCGGAAGGGCGATCTGCCCTCCGCGAGCCACGTCCTAGCTGGAGCCTTCTCACCACCTTGCGGGCGCTCAGTCGGGGTTGAAGCACCGGGTGGCGCCGGTCCTCGGGGCCGAGGGTCAGGATGCGGTGAGGCTCCGGTGCCGGATGGTCGACCGTTTCCAGGGCGGCGAGGTCCACGGTCGCTGAACACCAGAGGGTGTGCGTCGGGCCGTAAGTACCGAGGAGGCGTCGTAGCCCCTGGAGCTGTAGGCTGGTATAGAGGCTGACGCCGAGCAGCTGCACCTCGTCGAAGACCCAGAGGACGTCGGAGTTGAGCAAGCCAAAATCGACCGGCCATCGGTATCGGCTGAGCGCGTAGCCGCGGTTGAGGGCCCGAGAGACCAGCATGTCCACGGTACCGACGAGGATCGCCTCTCGCTCGGGCTCGAGCCACCATGCCTCGTCCACGCGCCCTCCCATGAGGATGGCGACTCGTATGCCGGGCTTGGATGGGTCCGGGGGGCCTTCATAGAGCAAGCCGAGCCTTTGAAGCATCTCCCGCGCCGTTGCGGCCGTTTGTTCCACCAGGACGCGCATGGGTAGCGCGTAGACGAGCCGACGAGGGGTACTTTGCGGGTCCACGTGCCGTCGCCAAATCCATGCTGCGATGACCGCGGCGGTCTTGCCGGCTCCTGTCGGTACGTTGAGCACTATCGGCAAGGCTGGCTCGGTAGCCAGTTGCCTCTGATAGGGGAACGGATCTCTTGAGGTGCCAGCGGCGATAGAGAATAGACTATCGAACCGTGCGCCGAGCATGATGACGTTAGCCACCTCCTCGGCCCGGACCGCCTGACCGTGGGACGTCCGTTAGTAAGGGTTGCAAGGATGAGCCTAGTTAGGATGAACGAGGCCGGCCCCCGTTCACGACGAACGTAGGTTACGTCCCCAGAGGGACGCAGAGCTACAGCGTGAAGGAGGCCGGCGACGTGGATCATATCACGAAGTTCGTAAGCCTGGACGTCTCGAAGGAGACCATCGCTGTGGCCGTGGCCGAGCGGGGGACCGCCCCGCCCCAGTACCTGGGCAGCGTGGCGAACACGCCCGAGGCCGTGCGCAAGCTGGTGAGGCGGCTGGGCAAGCCGGAGCAGCTCTTGGCGTGCTACGAGGCGGGGCCCACCGGCTACGGGCTGTACCGGCTCTTGAGCCGGCTGGGGGTGCGATGCCTCGTGGTGGCGCCGTCGCTGACGCCCGTGCGGCCCGGCGACCAGGTGAAGACCGACCGGCGCGACGCCCTGCGGCTGGCCCAGTTGCTGCGAGCCGGCGAGCTGACGCCGGTCTGGGTACCCGGCGAGGAGGAAGAGGCGCTGCGAGACCTGGTGCGGGCCCGGGAAGGCGCCAAGCGGGACCTGAAGCGTGCCCGCCAGGAGCTGAGCAGCTTCCTGTTGCGTCACGGCATCGCTGCGCCGAAAGGCACGAAGCGGTGGTCCCGGATGTTCCTGCGCTGGCTCGATACGCTGAGCTTCCCCCACCGGGCCACCCAGGTGGCTTATCAGGAGTACGTGGAGGCCGTGCGGGCTCAGCAGGCCCGGGTGGATCGGCTGGAGGCGGAGATCCATGCGCTGGCCACTGAAAGCCGCCAGGCGCCGGTCATCCAGGCGTTGCAGGCCCTCAAAGGGGTCGGGGAGGTGACGGCGGTGACGCTGGCAGCTGAGATCGGGGAGTTCTCCCGTTTTCGCAGCCCGGCCCAGTTGATGGCCTACGCGGGGCTGGTGCCCCGCGAGCACTCCAGCGGGGCTCAGACCCGGCGGGGCGGGATCACCAAGACCGGCAACGCCCATGTTCGGTTCGTGCTGGGGGAAGCGGCCTGGGCGTATCGCCACCGCCCCGCCGTGAAGGCTCCCTTGCGGAGCCGGCAACAAGGGGTCGACCCGGAAGTCTTGCGCATCTCGCTGAAGGCACAACAACGGCTGCATCGGAAGTACTGGCGCCTGCTCGGCCGGGGCAAGCCCGCCACGATCGCGGCCACCGCGGTGGCCCGTGAGTTGCTGGGGTTTGCCTGGGCTGTTGCATGCCACGTCGAGGCGCAGCAGGCTCGGAGGGCCGCCTGACAGGAGGGCTGAGGTCGGAACCAGAAGGCTCTACAGGGATCCGGCCGACCGGGTGAGCCGGAACCAACCGGGGACCGGTGGGGGGAATCCTCGAGTCTCCTATGCACACGGCGCCTGAAGCCGCACGTGCGTCCCTAGTTCGAGGCAGCTCCCCGACGGATGGCGTAAGATGCGGTAGCCAACCCGCGGATATCAGAGTGCCAACCGTCGACGACATCCCCGGCCCGGCTCCACCCCGGCGGATCACGATGGGGGTTGACGGCCTCGTTCATATCAGGTGACTGCTCGGAAACCATACCCCACCGGGTATAGGCTCATGAGGTTTGAAGAATGGACACCCGATGATAAGCGTTGACGGGCGTTCCTAGACAATGAGTGAGGACGTCGCTGCACAGCCTCAGTCTTGCTCTGTCTTGCTTCACAATCCTTGCGTTCACGCCTATTTCCGTGGTAGGATGCGATTGGAAACCACCTCCGGGCAGGGAGTGGAGCGGCGTGCTGGGCCGGCGCAACCGGCAGACCACCTTCGACGACGTCACCTGGCGACAGCGCATCCCCAAGGACTCCTACTGGTGGCGGCTCCACGACTGGGCGGTGCAGAACCTGGACGAATCGATGTTTGCTCCGCTGTTTGACGCCCGCACCGGAAGGCCTTCGGTGAGCCCGGTCCACACGTTTCTGGCGCTGTTGATCCAGATGGAGAAGGGCTACTCGGACCGGGAGATGGAGCAGGAATCCCGCTTCGATGACCGGGTGAAGCTGGCGATTTTGGCGGGGCGGGACTTTGAGGGCATCGATGCGGTGACGCTGTGCGACCACCGCCGGCGCTTCTTGCAGCATGGCATCGCGGCGGCCATGCTGGAGAGGACCCTGGCCTCGGCCAAGCAGGCGGGGCTGTTTTCGCCGGAGCGCTCCCAGATCGTCGATTCCTTTCTCATCCACGGCGGGGCCGCCGTGCAGGACACCTACACCCTCATCCGCAAGGGTATCGTGCGGGTCCTGGCGGTGGCCCGGATGCACGAGCTGGACGGTCCGCTTTCGGCGGTACTGAAGCGCACCGATTACCACCAGCCGGGCAAGCCCCGGATCGACTGGGACGACGCCGAGGCCCGCCGACAGCTGCTCCAGGCGCTGGTCGACGACGCGTCGGCCCTGGTGGCGGCGGCGCGGGCGCTTGCGAAGGTGCCCGAGGACTTGAAGGCCATGGTGGACCTGCTGGAGCGGGTGGCCACCCAGGACATCGAGCGGGACCCGGACGGGACGGTCCGCCTCAAGCAGGGGGTGGCCAAGGACCGGGTCATCTCGGTGGTCGACCCCGAGATGCGCCATGGCCACAAGACGGCCTCGAACCGGGCAGACGGCTACAAAGCCCATCTGATGACGGGCGGCGAGGGCCACCGGCTGGTCACCGCCGTCGCGGTGACGCCCGCCAACGCACCGGACGACGCGAGGCTGGAGGCGATGCTGGACGACCAGGAGCGGCACGGCCACCGCCCCGCGGAGGTGCTGGGCGATCAGGCGTACTTCGACGTCGAGCGCGCCCGGCGCCAGGCCGAGAAGGGGACCCTCATCGTGGCCAAGGCGCCCCCGGCGACGAACCGGGAGGGGTACTTCTCGAAGGAGGCCTTCGCCCTGGACGCCGACGCCGGCACGCTCACCTGCCCCGCAGGGCAGACGGTCCGCTTCGACCCGGGCCGACTGCAGCACCACAAGGGGTTCGTGGTGAGCTTTGCGGCCGAGGCCTGCGGGGCCTGTCCCCTCAAGGCCCGCTGCACGCCGGCGGCGGCCCGTCAGGTCACGATCCACCCCTACGAGGTCGAGCTGCGGCAGGCTCGGGCGTACCAGCGCACCCCGGCCTTTCGGGAGCGCTACCGGCTGCGGGCCCGCATCGAGCGCATCGTGCGGCAGCTCAAGACCCACGGGGCCCGCAAGGCGCGCTACTGGGGTCGCATCAAGGTGCGCTTCCAGCTCCTGCTGGCCGCCATCAACCACAACATCAAGGAGGTGATGGCCGCCGGGCCACCCGTGGGGGTGGTGGGCCCCGCATGAGTAAGAAGCTGGAAGACAAGGAAAAGAGAAGGGAAACCGGGGGTTGGAAAGGCAGCACGACGCGCTCCGCCCTCCCGTCGAAGGCCGCGATTGGGTCGAGCTCGAACCCGCTGGCCGCATGCCTGACCTTTCAAACCCCCTACCAAAGGCCCGATTCAACAGGAAACCGAGCAGTCACCTAGATACCTCCTGTCACAGGTACAAGGACAACTCTGGCCTGAAGTCGGTCTCACCCCCGGGACTGCGGGCCGGGACATTTGGCGGGGATCGACGCCGATGGGGACCCCGATTCAGCTCATCAACTCCCATGGTGTGATCTACCATACTGTCCCCGGGCCGTCAACACCCGTCCATGCCACCTGCCCCCGCCATCCGCATGCCACGTTGGAAGGGGGATTGCCGCAGAAGGGCCGCCTGGCAGGCCGGGGACCCCAGATGAGCCCGAACCCCGTGCCGCGTCCACCGCTCTAGCTGCTGGCACCGTCACCCTAAGGCCGGTGGATCGCTCCCCGGGTGGCACCGCCGAAATGGTTGACCTGGAATCCTCCGCGGAGGACCCCGCCGCGACGCGTAGCGAGGGGAGCCGCACGTCCCAACGGGGGCCGGACACCTGCTTGGGACGAGAGGGCTTCCTTTGCCTGCAGAACTGACTTACAATCCTGGCGCGGGGTCGGTGCAGTAGCGGCGCTGTTCAGGCGTCCTTTCCCCTTGAGGGCTCCATTGAAGCATGAGATGCGTCGGGGTACCCGGACCGAGGATGGCTTCTACCGCGGCATCTCCGCGGCCCCACTAACGCCCTTCTGGTCAGCCAGCCTCGGGAGGGTTGGTCCTTTACCAGGCTACGTGCTGCCGGCCGGCCCCGCGCGCCGTCATCCTGCCCAGGTTGCCAGGCATTCCCTCAGGGCGTAGCGAACTTCCTGGGCGGGATGGTGAGCGTGGCAATGGACGCCGTCGGCGAGCGCCTGGTAAGCCGGGTCGAGCGCCTGCGAGCCCTGGAGCAGGCGCTGCTCAAGGCGGGGGATCGGGGGGTGCGCCCGGCGGAGCTGGCCCAGCGCCTGGGAGTGCGCCGCCAGACCATCTACCGTGACCTGCAGGCGCTGGCCGACACCGACGTCCCTGTCTGGAACCCCGCCCGTGGCCGCTGGGCTGTGCGCCAGGAGCAGTACGTGGGTACGGTGCGCCTCTCCATCCATGAGGCGGTGGCCCTCTTCTTCGCGGCCCGCCTCCTGGCCCGCATGGCAGACGAACACAACCCCCATGCTATCAGCGCTCTGGAGAAGCTGGCGCTGCGCTTCCCCGAGCCGGTGCGGGAGCAGGCCATGCGGGCCGCCCCCCTGCTGGAGCGCCGCCCGCGTAACCGAGAGTTCGTGCAGGCCCTGGAGTGCCTCACCCTGGGCTGGATCGAACGTCGAAAGGTGCGCGTCCTCTACCGCTCCGCCCGGGGCCGCCAGCGCCACCCGTACGTCTTGCACCCGTACTTCCTGGAGCCGACGGCGCCCGGGATGGCCGTCTACGTGCTGGCCTACGAGGAGTCCTACTTCCGCCAGTTCGTCACGCTCAAGCTGGAGCGCATGAGTCAGGCCACGCTGCTGGACGAGCGCTTCCCCGAGCGCGACTTCGACCCCGTGGCGGCCCTTCAAAGCGCTTGGGGCATCATGTGGTCGTCGTCTCCGGTGACGGTGCGGCTGCGCTTCAGCCCGACGGTGAGCCGGCGGGTGCGGGAGAGCCAGTGGCACCTCTCCCAGCAGATGGAAGAGAAGCCCGACGGCTCCTGCATCCTGACCCTGCGCATCGGCCACACCCTGGAGGTCCTCCCCTGGATCCGCTCCTGGGGCCGTGACTGCGAGGTGCTGGAGCCGCCCGAGCTCCGCTCGCAACTGGCGGAGGAGTACGAGGCCGCCGCGCGTCTGTACCGCACGGCGGCCACAGCAGATTCCGTGTCCGGCCTGAGGCCCTCCTCAGGCCGTCACCCGCGCTTGTAGGCGATACCCGTGCCTCCCGTGGGATAGCGCCAGACCACGTTGCCGCTGGGGCAGGCGATGCGGCACGTGCCGCACTCCAGGCAGTTCTCGTAGGCGATGCGCATGTGGTCGTCTTCCCACTGGTAGACGGCCGCCGGGCAGAAGAGAAGGCACGGCCGCTCGCAGCTCATGCAGCGAGCCGGGTCAGCCAGGGTGATGTGAGAGCCGCGATCGGCCCTGTAGCGAATGGTGAAGAGCTTCTTCTCGACCGCTGCCCGACTGCTCATCCCCGCACCCCCCGCAGCGCATCCCAGGCCAGCCGCATGGTGCCCCGCCAGCCTCCGGCTGCCCTGACCACGTGACGCAGGGCCTCGGCCTCGGCCTGGCGCTTGGGCGTGCCGTCCACCAGGAAGTAGCGGTACGCCGCCTCGTTGATCGCGCCGACCAGGTGGTCGAAGAGACGCTCGCCGCCCCACCGGTGCAGCATGGCCGGCAGGCGCCGGATCTTGCGCAGGTCCTGCCCGATGACCGAACGGCGCACCCGGCGGTCGTACGCCATGAGCCGCTGGGCGCTCAGGTCACCGGCCCGCCTCGCCTCCACGATCACTTCGCCGGCCATCTGGCCGGAGAGCATGGCCAGGTTGCTGCCCTCCCGATTGACGAAGTTGACCAGGCCGGCCGCGTCCCCGCACAGCACCCAGCCGTCACCGGCCAGCTGCGGCACGGCATGCCAGGCGCCCTCGGGGATCATGTGAGCCGAGTACTCCACCGTCTCGGCGCCGTGCAGGAGCTTGTGGAGCATGGGGTGCTGCTTGACCGACTCCAGCAGCTCGTACGGTGCGATGGGCCGTCGCAGCAGATCGTCGACCATGACCCCGATGCCCAGCGACAGGGTCTCCTTGTTGGTGTAGAGGAAGCCAAGGCCCGTCAGGCCCCGGGAGGTGGCGCCCAGGAACTCGATGGTGACGCCCTCGTTGCCCTCCAGGTTGAAGCGGTCCTCGATCTTCTCCCGGGGCAGCGCCAGCACTTCCTTGACGGCCAGGCTCACCTGATGGGGCTTCCACCGGGGGATGCCGAGCTTCTCCCGCAGCAGGGAGTTGACGCCGTCGGCGATGACCACCACGTCGGCGTAAAGCTCTCCCTCGTCCCGGTCCACCAGCACGCCCGTCACCCGCCCCGTCGCCGGATCCCGCAGCAGGTCGATGGCGGTGGTCTGGTAGACCGGCAGGGCGCCGGCGGCCTTGGCCTTGCCCGCCAGCCACGGGTCGAACCGCGCACGGAAGGCCGTCCAGGCGTTGGGCGGATCCATGAAGCGGGCGTGGCGGTGCCCGATGCTGACCACCGACTCGGGCCCCAGCAGCCAGTAGCGCTGCTCCGTCACCACGCGCTCGACGGGCAAGCCGCTCTCCTTCCAGGCCTCGCCGATGAGGGCCTCCAGGGCGTGGCGGTACAGCACGCCGCCGAACATGTTCTTGGCGCCGGGGAACTCGCCCCGCTCCAGCATCACCACCGAGAGGCCCTGCGAAGCCATGGTGTAGGCTGCCGCGGCCCCGGCCGGGCCGGCGCCCACCACCACCGCGTCGAAGCGCTCGCCGCTCATCGCCTGCCGTCCTCCTTCGCCGCCGCCACCAGCGTGCCCCGTCCGGCCCGTGCCTCCTGGATGAGGGCGGGCACCACCTCGTAGAGATCGCCCACGATGGCCACGTCGGCGGCCTGCAGGATGGGCGCCTGCGGATCTTTGTCGATGGCCACGATCACCTCGCTGCCGCTCATGCCCACCAGGTGCTGCACGGCGCCGCTGATGCCGCAGGCCACGTACAGCTTGGGCCGCACCGTCTGGCCCGTCTGGCCGATCTGGTGCTCGTGGCCGATCCAGCCTGCCTCCACCGCCGGCCGGCTGGCTCCCACCACGCCGCCCAGCGCCTCGGCCAGCTCGCCCAGCAGCCGAAAGCCGTGGGGGCCGCCCAGACCCCGCCCGCCGGCCACGATGACCCGGGCCTCGTCGAGCCGGACCGTCCTCGTCTGGCGCTCGATGCGCACCACCCGGGCGGCGACGCGGGACTCGTCGAGCGTCACGGCGAGCTCCCGGATCTCGCCCGGCCGGGACGGGTCGGGCTCCAGCGCCTCGAAGACGCCGGGCCGGGCGGTGGCCATCTGGGGGCGGTGGCGCTTGCAGAGGATGGTGGCCATGAGCTTCTCGCTGAAGGCCGGCCGGCTGGCCTGGAGCAGCCGCGAAGGAGGCGGCTCCACGTCGAGCATGGTGCAGTCGGCCGTCAGCCCGGTCGGCACCCGCGTGGCGATGGCGCCCGCCAGGTCGCGCCCCGTGTACGTGGCGCCGATCAGCACGATCTCGGGCCGGTGGGTGCGGATGACGTGCAGGGTGACGTCGCTGTAAGGCTGCGTGCGGTAGACGCCCAGCGCGGGGTGGTCGGCCAGCAAGACGACGTCGGCGCCATAGGCGATGGCCTGCTGCGCCACGTGCCGGACCTGGTGGCCCATCACCAGCGCCATGACGGGGCAGCCGGGCAGCCTGGCGGCCATGCGGCGGGCCTGGCCCAGCAGCTGCCAGCTGACCGGACGGGGCTCGCCGTCGTGCTGCTCGACGACGACCAGGATACCCTCCCATCGCTCGGCGCCGCTGGCGTCGCTGGAGGCCGTACCATCAGCGGGCCGGCCGTCGGGAGGCGTGGGGTGAGGTCGGGAGTCGGCGGTCACGCGCGATGCACCTCCGTTTGGGCCCGAGCGACCCAGCCCAGCTTCTCGGGGAGACGCCGCTCCACCAGGGCCTCCCACGCCGCCCGAGCGGCCTCCTGGGGGCTCTTACCCTCGATGCGCAGGCCGGCGCGGCGGACGGGCTCGGGCACCCAGGCCTTGCCGACCACCGTCGGCGAGCCCTTGAGGCCGATCTGCGAGCGGTCGATGTCGGGGAAGTCCTGGACGGTCCAGACCACGGGCTTGTACCGCACCGCCCGCAGCACCTGGGGCAGGGAGGCCCGGCGTACCTCGTTGAGGCTCTCCATCACGGTCAGGACCGCGGGCAGGCGGGTCTCGACCACCTGCAGCCCGTCCTCCAGCCGGCGGCGCACCCGGATGCGGCGGCCGACGGGGTCGACCTCCTCGATGGCCTCGACGTAGGTGAGCTGCTCGTAGCCCAACCGGGATGCCAGCCCCGGCCCCACCTGGCCGGTGTCGCCATCGATGGTCTGCTTGCCGCAGAGCACCAGGTCCACCTCGCCCCACTGCTGTCCGGCCTTGCGCACGGCCTGGCTCAGCACGTAGGAGGTGGCCAGCGTGTCGGCTCCGGCGAAGGCGCGATCGCTCACCAGCACGCCCTCGTCGGCGCCGAGCGCGACGCACTCCTCCAGCGCGCTGGCGGCCATCATGGGGCCCATGGTGATGGCGGTGACCCGGGTGCCGGGCAGGCGCTCCTTGAGTCGGACCGCCTCCTCGACGCCGTGCAGGTCGTACGGGTTGACGATGGAGGGCACCCCTTCGCGGATGAGGGTGCCGGTCCTGGCGTCGATGCGGATCTCCCGGCTGTCGGGGACCTGCTTGATGCAGACGACGATGTGCAGCGTGTACCCCTCCCTGCCGGGGCGCGGCAGCCGGGGGCTCCATCCGGTGACCGTGCCCGCGTTCACAAGATCGACTCTACGATAGCACACCGGTCGGGCCGCGTCTCGGGAGAGCCTTCAGGGGCTTTCATAACGAATTGGCGGCGCGCTGGCCGTCTGCTTGCTCCCGGGCGGCGGCGATGCGGCGGCGGGCCAGGTCGCAGTAGGCGGGATCGATGTCGTAGCCCACCCAGTGGCGGCCGGTCTCGAGGGCGGCCACGCACGTGGTGCCCGAGCCACAGAAGGGGTCCAGCACCACGTCGCCCACGTAGCTGTAGAGTTGGATGACGCGCCGGGCCAGCGCCACGGGAAACGGCGCCGGGTGCCCCACGCGCCGGGCGGACTCGGCCGGGATCTCCCAGACCGACAGCGTCGCGGCCATGAACTCCTCGCCCTCGATGTCGGACTGCCCCCGCTCGGGGCGGCCGTACGACTCCTTGGCGAAGACCAGCAGGTACTCGTGCACGTCGCGCAGGCGCGGAGCACGAGGTGACCGGTACGTGCCCCAGGCGCAGTTGCCGCTGGCGCCCGAGGCCTTGCGCCAGATGATCTCGCCCATGGGCAGGAAGCCCAGGGCCGTGTGGATGGCGTAGGCGTAGGCATGCAGGGGGATGTACGGCTTGCGCCCCAGGTTGGCCACGTTGAAGACGTAGCGGCCCCCGGGCTTGAGCACCCGGTAGACCTCCGCCCCCACCTGGGCCAGCAGGCGCAGGTACTGCTCCAGGCTCAGGTCCTCGTCGTACGCCTTGCCGGCGTTGTAGGGCGGTGAGGTGAAGGCCAGCGCCACGGTGCCGTCGGGGATCTCCTCCATGGCCTCGGCCGTGTGGCAGTAGATGCGATCCGCCCAGCTCTCCAGGGGGTGCGGCTCGACCGGCTGGGTCGTCACCCCCTCGGCCACGGAGACCGCCAGCGTGAAGGCAGAGGCCAGGTCCACCTGTTCGAACATCCGTCGGGAGTAGAAGGCCCTGGCGTCATGCCTCTCTCGCCGCGACACGCCAAAGGACGACGTCCGGGTGCCCAATCGCTTGCCCCTTCCTCGTTGCGCCGGGCGTAGCATTCGCAGCCGACGGGGCCTCTCCTGCGGGGCGGCCGACGGTCCGTCACCGGGGCAGCGCTCGTCACGGGAGCCGGCGGCGTGGAGATCTGGCCGGCGTCGCCCTGCGAGGGCGTCGTGCAGCGCGGAGGCTGTTGAGCGGTCAGCGGCATGAGCCGCGCCGTGGTCACGTGTCGCTTGCGCGGGTCTGGTAAGCTCACGTCTGGAGGTGGGGTGGATGGAGTACACGCTGCTCGACGGCACGGGCATCCGCGTCAGCCGCGTCGCGCTGGGCACGTGGGCCATCGGGGGATGGCTGTGGGGCGGCACCGACGTAGGCGATGCGATCCGGGCCATCCACGAGGCCCTCGATCTGGGCATCACCACCATCGACACGGCGCCCGTCTACGGCTTCGGGCTGTCGGAGGAGATCGTGGCCCGGGCCCTGCGCGAGAAGCGGGTGCCTCGCGACCAGGTCGTCATCGCCACCAAGTGCGGCATGGAGTGGGACGACAAGGAGAACGTCTGGCGCAACTCCCGCCCCGAGCGCATCCGCCAGGAGATCGAGGATAGCCTGCGCCGGCTCGAGACGGAGTACATCGACCTCTACCAGGTGCACTGGCCCGATCCCGAGACGCCCATCGCCGAGACGGCCGCGGTGCTGGCCGAGCTGTACCGGCAGGGCAAGATCCGTGCCATCGGTGTCAGCAACTACAGCGTGGAGCAGATGGACCAGTGGCGGGCCGTGGCGCCGCTGCACTCCAGCCAGCCGCCGTACAATCTCCTGGACCGGCGCATCGAGGCCGACGTGCTGCCCTACTGCCGGGAGCACGGCATCGCCGTGCTGGCGTATAGCCCCCTGGCGCGGGGGTTGTTGACGGGCAAGTTCACCGAGGAGACGGCCAAGTTTCCGCCGGGCGACACCCGCGCCCGGGAGTCCCGCTTCACGGGAGAGGAGCTCCGCCGCAACCTGCGGCGCGTGGAGCACCTCAGGGCGCTGGCGCAGGAGCTCGGCAAGACGGTCGCCCAGCTGGCGGTGCGGTGGGTGCTGGACCAGCCCGGCGTCACCGTGGCGCTGTGGGGCGCCCGCCGGCCGGGGCAGATCGCCGAGGCCGCGGGCGTGGCAGGCTGGGTCATCACGCCCGCGGTGCGGGAACGCATCGAGGCCATCTTGCGCGAGGCCTGACGGCCTGCGCACCGGACGGCCCCGGGGCGGACGCCCCGGGGCTTTCGTCTGATCGGCCTCGGGGCGTCTTCGCCGTTCGCGAAGGGCATCTGGCCCTTGGACATCCCCCCTCGCGGCGCCTATAATCCCTCCGGTCGAGGTTTGCGCAGGTTTGGTGGCGATTGCCCAGGTTGGAGGGGCTTCGGCGCACCACGGGGGGGTCGCACTTGGCGACGGCAGACGACCGCTTCCTGCGGGCCTGCAGGCGAGAGGCCGTGCGCCCGACGCCGGTCTGGTTCATGCGGCAGGCCGGGCGGTACATGCCCGAGTACCGCGCCTTGCGGGCCCGCTTCGGCCTGCTCGACATCGTCCGCCGTCCCGATCTCTGCGTCGAGGTGACGCTGCAGCCCGTGCGCCGGCTGGGCGTCGACGCCGCCATCCTCTTCTCCGACATCTCGGTGCTCTTCGAGGGCCTCGGCGTCCCCTTCGAGCTGCAGGAGGGGGTCGGCCCCGTGGTGCCGCAGCCGGTGCGCGCCGGCGAGGCGGTGGAGCGGCTCGACCCGGCGGGGGTGGTCGAGCGCCTGCCGTTCGTGATGGAGAGCATACGGCTCCTGCGCCGCGAGCTCGAGGTCCCCCTCATCGGCTTCGCCGGGGCGCCCTTCACCCTGGCCAGCTATTTGGTGGAGGGGGGGCCGTCCCGCACGTTCGCCGAGACCAAGCGCCTGATGCACGGCGACCCGGGCCTGTGGCACGCCTTGATGGAGCGCCTGGCCTCGGCGGTCGAGGCCTTCGCCCGGGCGCAGGTGGAGGCGGGGGCGCAGGCCATCCAGCTCTTCGACAGCTGGGTGGGGGCGCTGGCGCCGGCCGACTTCGACGAGCGGGTGGCGCCCCATTTGCGGCGGCTCGTGGCGGCGCTGCGCCGGACCGGCGTGCCCGTCATCTACTTCGGCGTCGACACGGGCGGTCTGTTGGAGCGCATGGCGGCGCTGGGGCCCACCGTGGTGGGCCTCGACTGGCGGGTGGATCTGGGCGAGGCGTGGCGGCGCGTCGGGTACGACCGGGCGGTGCAGGGCAATCTCGATCCCTCGGTGCTGCGGGCGCCGTGGCCGTTGGTGGAGCGGCGGGCGCGCCAGGTGCTGCACGGCGCGCGCGGTCGGCCGGGTCACGTCTTCAACCTGGGTCACGGGGTCCTGCCCGACACGGACCCGGCCATGCTGGCGCGCCTGGTGGACTGGGTGCACGAGCAGACGGCAGGGGCGCCTACGCCGGGCGCCGCGCCGCCGGCGGGAGGTGCGTCATGACCGATCAGGCGTCGAGGCCGACGTCGGGGCCGCAGCCCGACGGGACGTGGGGCGTGCTGTTGATGGCGTACGGCAGCCCCAGCCGCCCCGAGGAGATCGCGGCCTACTACACCCACATCCGGGGCGGGCGGCCGCCGTCGACGGAGCTGCTGGAGGAGCTGAGGGAGCGCTACGCCGCCATCGGCGGGCGCTCGCCCTTGCCGGAGATCACCGAGCGCCAGGCGGCAGCCCTGGAGCGGCGGCTCAACGCCGGGGGCGGCTCGTGGCGCGTCTACGTCGGGATGCGCCACTGGCAGCCCTGGATCGCCGACGCCGTGCGGCGGATGGCCGACGACGGCATCCGCAGGGCCGTGGGGTTGGCGCTGGCGCCCCACGACTCGCGCATGAGCGCCGGTGCCTATGTCGAGTCCGCCCGGCAGGCTCTGGATGCGCTCGAGCCCGAGCGCAGGCCTGCGGTGCGCTTCGTGCGGAGCTGGGCCACCCATCCGCTCCTGGCCGACGCGCTGGCCCGGCGCCTGCAGGCGGTGCTGGAGCAGGCGGGCGGCGAGCCCGTCGCGCTCTTCACGGCCCACAGCCTGCCGGAGCGCATCCTGAGCTGGGACGACCCCTACCCTCGAGAGGTCGAGGCGACCTGTCGGGCCGTGGTGCAACGGGTGGGGCTCGAGACCGGGCGATGGCGCATCGCCTACCAGAGCCAGGGACGCACCGCCGAGCCGTGGCTGGGGCCGACCCTGGAGTCGGCGCTGCAGGAGTGCGCGCAGTCCGGCGCCCGTCACGTGGTCGTCTGCCCGGTGGGCTTCGTGGCCGAC
Source organism: Limnochorda sp. LNt (assembly GCF_035593265.1). Taxonomy (GTDB): domain Bacteria; phylum Bacillota; class Limnochordia; order Limnochordales; family Geochordaceae; genus Geochorda; species Geochorda subterranea. The sequence continues at coordinate 388,947 of NZ_CP141614.1, forward strand.
CACCTCGAGGTGCTCTACGACATCGACATCGAGGCCAGGGCGCTGGCCGATCGGCTCGGCCTGCGCCTGGAGCGCACGCCCTCTCTCAACGACGCGCCGGACTTCATCGAGGTGCTGGCCGACGTCGTGACCAGCGCAGCCAGCGGGCGGGGGCAGGGGGCTGGCGAGGAGGCGCCCACGCGCTGATGCGAGTCGCCGTCGTGGGCGGCGGGATGACGGGGCTGGCCGCCGCCTGGCGGCTCGTGCGGGCCGCCCGGGCTCAGGGCCTGCCCGTCGAGCTCCACGTGCTCGAGGCTGACGTCCGGTGGGGCGGCAAGGTGCGCACGCTGCGCCTGGACGGGGGCGTCGACCCGTCGCTGGCGGGAGCCCTCGTCGAAGCCGGCCCCGACGCCATCTACACCCCCAAGCCGTGGGCGGTGGAGCTGGCGCGGGAGCTGGGCCTGGGCGACCGGATCGTGCCGGCGCGCGCAGGCCTGCGGACCAGCGTGCTGCGGGGCGGGCGGCTCGTGACGCTGCCCGACGGCCTCTTCTCGCTGATGCCGTCGCGCCTCGGGCCCTTCGTGCGCAGCCCCCTCATCAGCTGGCCGGGCAAGGCCCGCATGGGGCTGGAGCTGCTGGTGCCCGGACGCCGGGACCAGGCCGACGAGTCGCTGGGGGCGTTCGTGCGGCGCAGGCTCGGGGCGGAGGCGGTGACCTACCTGGCCGAGCCGCTCCTGGCGGGCATCCATGCGGCCGATCCCTGGCGGTTGAGCCTGGCCGCCACGTATCCCTCCTTCCGCGAGGACGAGCGCCGGTACGGCAGCCTGGTGCGGGCCATGCTGGCGCGGCGTCGAGCCCGCGGTGGCCGGCGGGGCACGCACGGTTCACCCTTCGTCAGCCTGGCGGGCGGGCTCGAGGAGCTGGTGGAGACGCTGGTGGCGCGCCTGCAGGAGCAGGCGGTGCTGCGGCTCCGGACGCCCGTCACGAGGCTGTGGCCCGGCGAAAGGGGCTGGAGGATGGAGGCCGCGGCGGCGGGAGGGGCATCCGGCTCGCCGGACGGGGGCCGGTGGGATGCCGTGATCCTGGCGGTGCCCTCTCATCGGATGGCCGCGCTGGCCGAGCCCTGGGACGGCGAGCTGGCCGGCCTGCTGCGCCGGATCCCCTTCGCCTCGACGGCGGTGGTGACGCTGGCCTACCGCCCCCAGGACGTGCCCGAGACGTCGCCGGTGCGCCGCGGCTCCGGCGTGCTGGTGCCGTCGGTGGAGGGGCGGCGGGAGGGGCTCGTCGTGACGGCCTGCACGTGGTTTTCGTCCAAGTGGCCCCATGCCAGCCCCAGGGGCGCGATGCTGGTGCGCTGCTTCGTGGGCCGCTTCGGCGACGAGTCGGCGCTGGACATGGGTGACGAGGCCCTGGCGCGTGCGGCGGCGCTGGCCGTCGAGCGGCTGGGGGGCCTGGCGGGGCGGCCCTGCCACGTCGCGGTGCATCGGTGGCCCGCCTCCATGCCCCAGTACCAGGTGGGCCACCTCGAGACCGTGGCGGCCATCGAGCGCCGGCTGGGCCGGTGGCCGGGGCTCTTCGTCGCCGGTGCCTCGTTTAGGGGCATGAGCCTCTCCGATTGCGTGCGGCAGGGCGACCAGGCGGCCCAGGCTTGCGTGGCCTACCTGGCGGCGCGGGCCTCCGGTGCGCCCCGGCCCATCGAGGAAAGGGTGGGATAGAGTCCGTGGCCGACAAGTCGGACCTCTACGTCTACTTCCCCGTCTTCCAGCGGACCCGGCGCTGGGCGGAGCTGTCGCCCGAGCAGCGCGAGCAGACGGTAGCCGAGGCCCAGGGGCTGCTCGAGCAGGGCGGCGCCGTGCAGGTGCGGGGGGTCTACTCGACGGCGGGCTTTCGGGCCGACGCCGATCTGATGATGTGGTGGATCTCGCCGTCGCCGGACGAGCTGCAGGCACGGCTGGCCGCCTTCCGGCGGACGGCGCTGGGCGCCCGGCTACGGCTGACCCACGCCTTCATGGGGCTGCACCGACCCGCCGAGTTCAACCCGGAGCACGTGCCGGCCTTCGTGCAGGGCAAGGCGCCGCTGCGATACCTGTGCGTCTACCCGTTCGTGCGCACGCCCGAGTGGTATCTGCTGCCGCCCCAGGAGCGGGCGGCCATGCTGCGGGAGCATGGCGAGCTGGCGAGGCCCTACCCCGACGTGCTGGCCAACACCACGTCGGCCTTCGGGCTGGGCGACTACGAGTGGGTGCTGGCCTTCGAGACCGAGGACCTGGGCCGACTGGTCGACATGATCCGGGCGCTGCGCTCGGCCAAGGCGCGCCGCTACGTCAGCCTGGAGACGCCCTTCGTGACGGGCATCCGCAAGAGCCTGGCGGAGGCCGTGGCCGACCTGGGGTGACGGCGTTGAGCGAGTGGGTGGGGCTCAAGGAGGCGTGCCGGATCCTGGGGGTGCACGAGACCACCCTGCGGCGGTGGACGGACCAGGGGCTCATCGTCGCCTTCCGCACGCCAGGGGGCCACCGCCGCTACCTGCGCCAGGAGCTGCTGGCCTTCCTCGAGCGGGGCCGGGCCCTGGCCCTGCAGGCGCCGGCGGAGCCGCTGGAGCGGCTGCAGCAACGGGCGCTGGCCGAGGCCCACCAGATACTGGCCCACCGGCTGGTCGAGGAGCCGTGGACGCCCCGCTACGACTCCGTGCGGCCCTCCAAGCGTGCCAACGGGCGCCAGCTGCTGGGGCTGCTGATCCAGTACGCGGCGCGGGGCGACCAGGAGCAGGCCTACCTGCAGGCGGCCCGGGCCATCATGCGCCAATACGGCCGTGAGGCGCTCCAGCTCGGGCTGTCCATCCCCGAGACGGCCCGGGCCGTGCTGACCTTCCGCCAGGTCATCATGGAGGCCGTCGCCCATTCGCTGGACCGTCCGCCGGCCCACGACCCCGAGGGGTGGCGGGTGATGGAGCGGGCCGGGATCTTCTTCGACGAGCTGCTGGTGGCGACGCTCGAGGGGTACCTGCAGGGCGACGGGAGCGGCGGGGCGCAGCCCGGGGAGGCGATGGCGTGAGCGAGCCTCGGAGCGGGCCGTCCATGTGGGGCATGGACTGGCGGACGGCGCCGCTGGAGCTGCGGGAGCGCCTGGCACTGGGCGACGCGGCGGCGGTTTCGGGCCTGCTGGAGCAACTGGCGGGGCCGGCCGTCGTGCTGGCCACCTGCCACCGGATCGAGGTCTACGTGGAAGGTCCCGAGCAGCTCGGCCCGGCGCTCGAGGCCCTGGCGCGGCGCGGGGGCGTGAGCCCGTCGGCCCTGCACGCCCACGGCGCGGAGCGTCACGGGGAGGCGTGCGTGCGCCACCTCCTGGAGGTGGCCGCCGGGCTGCAGTCGGCGATGGTCGGCGAGCCCCAGATCCTGGGTCAGGTGCGCGACGCCCTGGGCCTGGCGCGCCAGGTGCGGCCGCCGGGCCCGGTGCTGGGAGCCCTCTTCGAGCGGGCGGTGCACGCCGGCAAGCGGGTGCGGACCGAGACGGCCCTGGGGAGCGCGTCGCCCTCGCTGGCGCGCGAGGCGGTGCGCCGGGCCGTCGAGGGCGGGCTCGACCTGGCGAGGGGCACGGTGCTGGTGATCGGCAGCGGCGAGACCGCGATGCTGGCGGCCCGGGAGGCCGTGGGCGCGGGGGCGAGGCGGGTCCGCTTCTGCGCCCGGCGGCCGAGCAGGCCTGCAGGCGGCGCGGGCCGCGCTGCAGCGCCGGGGCGGCGCCGAGGTGGCGCTGGATGCGGCCCCCATGGCGGCGCTGCCGGAGCTGTTGGAGCAGGCGGACCTGGTCGTCTCCGCGACGTCGGCGCCCGGCACCGTCGTGGCGGCCGCATGGCTGGTGGCGGCGGTGCGGGCGAGGCCGCGGCCGGGGCGCCGGACCTGTGGGTCGTCGACCTGGCCGTGCCGAGGGACGTCGAGGTGCCCGCGCCCATGCCCGAGGGGCTGCGCCTGCTCGGCATCGACGAGGTGGCGCGAGCGGCCGAGGCGGCGCCGCGAGCGCCGGAAGGGACGGGCGGCGAGGATCGGGCGGCGGCCATGGCCATCGTCGGGCAGGAGACGGCGAGCTTCATGGAGTGGCTGCGCCAGCGTCAGGCGGCGCCGGCGGTGGTGGCCATGCGACGGCGCGCCGAGGCGGTCCGGGCGCAGGAGCTCGAGTGGGCGCTGAGGCGGCTCGACGGTCGGCTGGCGCCCCGGGACCGCGAGGTGCTGGAGGCCATGACCCGCCGGCTCACCAACAAGCTCATGCACCTGCCGACCCTCTACCTCAAGCGCATGGCTTGCGAGGCAGGGGACGAGCGCCAGGAGAGGGCGGGATGACGGGGCATGAGCGTGACGACCCGCCCGTTGCGGGTGGCCACCCGGTCGAGCAGGCTGGCCCTGGCGCAGACGGAGGCGGTGGTGGAGCGGCTGCGGCGAAGCGTGCCGGGCGTCGCCGTGGAGATCGTGCCCATGACGACCCGGGGCGACCACGGTGCGTGGCAGGACGGCGCGCGGGGGGCCGAGAGGGTCGGCGCCTTCGTCAAGGAGCTGGAGGTGGCCCTCCAGGAGGGGCGGGCGGACCTGGCCGTCCACAGCCTCAAGGACGTGCCGACCGACCTGCCCGAAGGCCTGGTGCTCGGGGCGTTTCCCGAGCGGGAAGACCCTCGCGACGTCCTGGTGCTGCCGCCGGCTGGGAGCGAGCCCGTCGAGAGGCACGGGCACGCCCCGACGGACGCCACCTCGGCGCTGGCGGTGCTGGGGACGGGGGCACGCCTCGGCACGTCGTCGCAGCGCCGGGGTGTGCAGCTTCGCCTGTTGCGCCCGGACCTGGTGGCGGTGCCCGTGCGGGGCAACGTCGAGACCCGCCTGCGGCGTCTGGATGAGGGGCAGGTCGATGCCCTGGTGCTGGCGGGCGCCGGCCTGAGGCGCCTGGGCCTGGCTCACCGTGCCACCGTGTGGTTGGGCCCCGAGGCGGTGGTGCCGGCGGCCGGGCAGGGGACGCTGGCCGTGGAGTGCCGCGCCGATGACGGGGAGGTGCGGGAGGCGCTGGCGCTGCTGGACCGGCCCGAGTTGCGGGCGGCCGCCGAGGCGGAGCGGGCCTTCCTCGCCCGCACAGGGGCGGGCTGCCGCTGGCCGGTGGGCGCCTGGGCCCGGATGGTGGAGGGGCAGGAGCTGGAGCTGGTGGGGTTCGTGGCCATCCCGGCGGGCGAAGTACGCGAGGGCACGGCGGGGTGGATGGCCGCGCGAGGGTGGCGGCGCGTGCCCCTGCCCCGGGCGGTGGAGGCGGACGCTCCGGCGTGGGTCGACGCCGCCCGGCAGCTGGGGGAGTCCCTGGCCGACGAGCTGCTCCAGCGGGTGCGCTCGGGGGAGGGGACCTTCCTTGAGTCCGGGGCCGCTGGCGGGGTGTAGGGTGCTGGTGACCCGCCCCGCCCACCAGGCGGCGCCGACGGTGGCCGCGCTGGAGGCGGCGGGGGCGGCCGTGGTCGTCGAGCCGCTGATTCGCATCGAGCCCCCGGCCGATCCCGGCCCGCTTCGCGAGGCGGCGGAGGGTCTGCTCGAGGGAGCTTACGACTGGGCGGTCGTGACGAGCCCCAATGGGGCGGCCGCGCTGGCCGATGTCCTGGAGCAGGCGGCCGGATGGCCGCCGGGGCGCGGGCCGTCGGGCGAGGACGGGGCAGGCACACGCCTGCGGGCGCGGCTTTGCGCCGTGGGGCCGGGTACCCGAAAGGCGCTGGAGAGCCGGGGGCTCGTGGTGCACTGCGTGCCCGAGCGCGCCGAGGGGGCCGCCATCCCGGATGCGCTGCAACGTCTCGAACCGCTGGCGGGCCGCCGCATCCTGCTAGCCCTGGGAGACCGGGCGGACGACCGGCTGGAGGCGGCCCTGAGGGCACGTGGCGCCAGGCCCGTGCGGGTCACCGCCTACCGGACCCTGGAGGACCCTAGCGCAGCGAGGCAGGCGGCGGAGCGGGTGCGTCTGGGGGCCGTCGACCTGGTGCTGGTCGCGTCGCCCAGCCAGGTGGCGGCGCTCTCCGGAGCCCTTGTGCAATCGGGCGCCGGTCGAGGGGACGGCGAGATCCGGGCGGTCGCCATCGGCCCCACCACGGCCCGGGCGGCCGTCCAGGCGGGATGGCGTGTGACGCAGGCCCGCTCGCCGGACCCGGCGGGTCTGGTGGCGGCTTGCGTGGAGGCGTGGTCCGCGACCAAGGGGAGCCCTCCCCGCCCGGCGGGGCCGGACGACGGCCGGTGAGAGCAGAGGCGGCAGGCTCCCGGAAGGCAGGGTGAGCAGGGTGCAGGGCGTGCAGCGAGTCGAGCCGGCCCCCGGCAGGCGGGACATGGGGGGCGCGGTGGTCGGGCGGGAGACGGGGGTGCGCCCCCGGCGGCTGCGGCGCACTCCGGGTCTGCGTGCCATGGTGCGGGAGACCCGCCTTTCGAGCGAGCAGCTCATCTATCCCATCTTCGTGCAGCCGGCGGGCGTCGCCCTCCAGCCGGTGGAATCCATGCCCGGGGTGATGCGCTGGCCCGTCGACCGCGTGGACGAGCCGGCGGGGGAGGCGCTCGAGACAGGGGTGGGGGCGGTGCTCCTCTTCGGCATCCCGCCGGCCAAGGACGCTCGGGGTAGCGGCGCCGACGATCCCGAGGGCGTGGTGCAGCAGGCCGTGCGTCGCCTCAAGGCCCGGTGGCCCGAGCTGGTGGTGGTGACGGACGTGTGCCTGTGCGAGTACACGGAGCACGGCCACTGCGGGATCCTGCGGGAGCGGCGGGGGACGATGGAGGTCGACAACGACAAGACCCTCGAGCGCCTGGCGGCCACGGCGGTCTCCCACGCCGAGGCAGGTGCCGACATCGTGGCTCCCAGCTCCATGATGGACGACCAGGTGCGGGCCATCCGCCAGGCCCTGGACGCAGCCGGCTGGGAGGACGTGGCCGTCATGGCCTACTCGGCCAAGTTCGCGTCGGCCTTCTACGGGCCGTTCCGCGAGGCGGCCGGGTCGGCGCCCGCCTTCGGGGACCGGCGGGCCTACCAGATGGACCCCGCCAACGCCCGGGAGGCCCTGCGGGAGGTGGCCCTCGACGTGGCCCAGGGCGCGGACATCGTCATGGTGAAGCCGGCCCTGGCCTACCTCGACGTGGTGCGGGCCGTCCGGGAGGCCATGGCGCTGCCGGTCGCCGCCTACAACGTCAGCGGGGAGTACGCCATGGTGGAGGCCGCCGCCCGCCAGGGCTGGATCGACCGGCGGGCCGTGGTGCTGGAGAGCCTCACGGCCATGGCGCGGGCAGGGGCCGATCTCATCATCACCTACCACGCCGTCGAGGCGGCCCGGTGGCTGCGTGAGGGATGAGACGCATGACCAGACACAGTGAAGCGACGCAGCAGTGGTGGGAGAGGGCGCGGCACGCCATCCCGGGCGGGGTCAACAGCCCCGTGCGGGCGTTCGGTGCGGTGGGAGGCACCCCGGTCTTCATCGTGCGGGGGCAGGGGCCTTACGTCTACGACCTGGAGGGCCGCCGCTACATCGACCTCGTGCAATCGTGGGGCGCGGTCATCCTGGGCCACGCCCACCCCGCCGTCACGGAGGCGGTCAAGCGCGCGGCGGCGGACGGCACCAGCTTCGGCATGCCCACCACGGCCGAGGTAGAGCTGGCCGAGACCATCGCGGGGGCCATCCCCTCCGTGGAGATGGTACGCCTCGTCAACTCGGGCACCGAGGCGGTCATGAGCGCCGTGCGCCTGGCGAGGGCCGTGACGGGGCGGCCCTACGTCGTCAAGTTCGAAGGGTGCTACCACGGCCACTCGGACGGCATGCTAGTGCGGGCCGGCTCGGGGGCGGCCGTCTACGGGGCGCCGCAAGGAACTTCTTCGCCGGCGTCGCCCGGTGTCAGCCCGGGGGCGGCCGGCGAGACGCTGCTCGCCCGCTACAACCACCTGTCCGACGTCGAGGCCCTCTTCGATCGGTGGGGCGACCGGATCGCCGCCGTCGTGGTGGAGCCCGTCGCGGCCAACATGGGGGTGGTCCTGCCCGAGCCGGGCTTCCTCGAGGGGTTGCGGGAGCTGACGCGTCGCCACGGCAGCCTCCTCATCTTCGACGAGGTGATCACGGGCTTCAGGGTCGGCTGGAGCGGCGCCCAGGGCCGGCTCGGCGTGACACCGGATCTGACGTGCCTGGGCAAGGTCATCGGCGGCGGGCTGCCCGTGGGGGCCTACGGCGGGCCGCGGGCCCTGATGGAGCAGGTGGCCCCGGCGGGCCCCGTCTACCAGGCCGGCACGCTGTCGGGCAACCCCATCACGGTGGCGGCGGGCCTGGCGGTGCTGCGGGAGCTGGCTCGCCCGGGCGTCTACGAGCGCCTCGAGGCGTTGGGGCAGCGCCTGGCCGAGGGGCTGCGGCAGTCGGCCCGTGAGGCCGGGGTGGCCCTGTCGGTCGTGCAGATGGGAGGCCTGGTCGGCATCGCGTTCGCCGAGGCGGCGCCGACGGACTTCGACTCGGCAAGAGCGGCCGATGCCGGGCGCTACGCCCGCTTCTTCCATGCCATGCTCGAGCGGGGCGTCCACCTGGCACCCGCCATGCTGGAGGCCGTCTTCGTGGGGCTGGCCCACGACGAGGCGGTGGTGGACGCGGTCGTCGAGGCGGCCCAGGCGGCCCTCATCGAGTCGGCACGGTAGGCAGCGGCCGGCCCTTCAGCCCCGGCGGGGCTCCCGGTGGCCGAGCAGGGCCAGTACGGCGGTGCGTTCGGCCGGGTCTCGCTCGTAGAGGCCCCGCACCGCCATCGTGACAGCCCGGGAGCCCTCGGCACGGGCGCCCCGCATGATCATGCAGAGGTGCTCCGCCTCGATCACCACGGCCACGCCCCGAGGGCGCAGCCGGGCCTCGACGGCGTCGGCGATCTGGTTGGTGAGGCGCTCCTGGACCTGCGGGCGGCGGGCGTACCCCTGCACCAGGCGCGCCAGCTTGGAGAGCCCGGTCAGCCGCCCGCCGGCGGGGAGGTAGGCGATGTGGACCCTCCCCATGAAGGGGAGCAGGTGGTGCTCGCACATGGAGTGGAGGGGGATGTCGCGCACCACCACCAGGTCCTCGGCTCCCTCCTCGTAGGTGAGGGTCAGCTCGTCGGCGGGCTCTTCGTGCACGCCTGCGAAGATCTCGACCAGCATCCGTGCCGCCCGGTCGGGCGTCTCCCGCAACCCCGGGCGGTCCGGATCCTCGCCGACGGCCTCCAGGATCTCCCGGACGGCGCGGCGGATCCGCTCGAGCCGCTGCGGATCGACGTCGGGTGCCTCGTCCATGGCAAGCCCCGCTTTCGAGGCCCGAAGGCCCGGTCTCGGGCCGGCGCCGCGCCGGCCAACGCATTGTAGCACATCACTGCCAGTGGACGTGGACGCCCCGCTGCAGCAGCTCGGCGAAGAAGGGCTCGGGCTCCGGCCCCCCTTCGGCCTCGGGGGCGAAGACGCCGCGACGGGTGATGCGACCCCGCGCCATCCACAGTGCGCCCAGCGCCACGGGCACCGCCGTCAGGTCGGCCATGTGGCCGACCCCCGAGTAGAGCCGCTCGGCGGGTTGGCCGTCCTTGCGCCCCCGCACTCGCACCACGAAGCCCGACGCCGCCGGGCGTCTGGGCCCCAGACGCTCGAAGACCGGCAAGAGCGGCTTGAGGATGGCGGCGAGCCGCCGGCGCCGGCCATGGGTGGCCGTCAGCCCCATCCGCCCGAAGGCGACGGCCAGGGCGTTGAGGCTGGGCTCGCTGAGGCCGCCCTTGAGGCGCACCTCCTGCAGGCCCGGCACGAAGCGCGGCACCGTCACCGGCTCGGGGTGCCCCACGTGGTAGACGGTGACCGTGCCGATGGGGTCGGGGAAGGTGACCCGCTCCGGCTCCGTGCCCGCCGGCACCTCGAGCCAGCGGCCGCCCGCGAAGGTGCTGACGCGGCGGCTGAAGATGTGCATGGTGTGCAGCACCACGGCCGTGCCCTCGGAGTCGGCGCTGCTGCCGGCCCAGGCCAGGTGGGCGGACTCGACGGCGTCGAGGGTCGCGGCGGCGTGGCGCACGCAGAGGTTGGTGAGGCCGGGCGTCCAGCCCAGGCCCGTCAGGATGGCGACGTCGGCCGAGCGCGCCGCCTCGTCGAGCGCCAGCACCCGGCTGGCCGCGTCGTGGTCGTCGCAGAGGCTGACGTAGGGTCGCCGGGCCTCGATGGCGGCTTGGACCAGGGGCTCCTCCAGCAGGTAGAACGGGCCGGCCGCCCCCACCGCAACGTCGTGCTCCCGCATGAGGGCCACGACGGCCGGTCGATCCAGCGCGTCGACGGCGACGGCCTCCACCCGGGCCCGCACCGACGGGTCCCGTGCCAGGAGATCCCGCACCGCCTGCGCCTTGCGCTCGTTGCGATCGGCGAGGGTGACCTGCTCGACGCCGGGCGTCACGGCCAGCTCCAGGGCCGCGCGCCGCCCCATGTCGCCTGCGCCTCCCAAGACGACGAACCGCAAATCCCACCCCTCCCACCTGGCGCTTCGCCGTGGCGCGGCCGCGCTCCTCGCCCCCAGCGTCGCACCGTTGCCCCGGTGCGGGCAGGAGCAAGTCGAAGCCCGGCGTATCCCTGCGCAGGCACCCCCATCCATACGCCTCCCCTCGTGCGCCGCCGGGGGCGCCCAGGGCCCATGGGAGAGGATGAGGCCCATGTCCACGTCCCCGGTCGTCTTCGATCCGACCAGCGAAGCGCTGCTGCAGGAGCGCTACGCCGTCTACCGCGCCATGCGCGAGCTGGCGCCGGTCTACCTCGTGGCCGATTCGCCCTTTCCGATCCGAGTGCTCTTTCGCTACCGCGACGTGGTGGCGGTGCTCAAGAGCCCCGCCTTCGTGCGCGAGGCCCGAAACGCCGGCCACGAGCTGCCCGTGCGCGAGGAGACCGTCCGCATCCGACAATTGTTGTCGACGTGGATGCTGTTGCGGGATCCGCCCGATCACACGCGGTTGCGGGGCCTGGTGAGCAAGGCCTTCACGCCCCGGGCGGTGGCGGCGATGGAGGGCTTCATCCGCCAGACCGCCGAGGCGCTGCTGGATCGCATCCAGAGGCAGGGGCAGGCCGACCTCCTGCAGGACTTCGCGGAGCCCTTGCCGGTCATCGTCATCACCCGGCTGCTGGGAGCCCCGGACGAGGACAGGGAGCGCTTCCGGCGGTGGGCCCGGATCATCGCGGCCTACCTCGGCGCCTGGTCGCCCGAGGACGTGCCGCCTCAGGTCTCGGCCGCCGCGGTGGAGATGGCCGAGTACATGGGGACGCTGCTGGACCGCCGCCGGCGGGAGCCCGGGGACGACCTGATCAGCGCCCTGCTGGCCGCCGAGCAGGACGGCCAGCGGCTCTCGCACGACGAGGTCATCGGCACCGTCGTCATGCTCCTGACGGCGGGCCATGAGACCACGGTCAACCTCATCGCCAATGGCACGTACGCCCTGCTGCGCCACCCCCACGAGCTGGAGCGGCTGCGGCGCTCACCCGAGCTCGTGCCACTGGCCGTCGAGGAACTGCTGCGCTACGACTCGCCGGTGCAGATGACCGCCCGCCACTGCGCCACGCCCGTCGAGATCGGCGGGGCGCGCTGGCAGCGAGGCGATGCCGTCTTGCTGATGCTGGGGTCGGCCAACCGGGACCCCGAGGCCTTCCCCGACGCCGACCGGCTGGACGTGGGGCGGCAGCCCAACGAACACCTGGCCTTCGGACACGGCGCCCACTACTGCGTGGGGGCGGGGCTGGCACGGCTCGAGGGGCGGGTAGCCTTCACCATGATGCTCGAGCGGCTCCGGGGGCTGCGGCTGGTGCGGGAGCCCCGGTACGTGCCCAACGTCGCCTTCCGGGCGCTGGAGTCGCTGCCGGTGGCCTGGGAGAGCTGAGCCACGCATGGCAGGACGCTGGAACCGGTGGGACCACCGCCTCTTCGCGGCCCTCTACGACCTGCTCGCACCGGCGGCCGAGGAGGCCTACTACGCGGCGCGACGGGCTGAGATCGCCGGCGGGGCGACGGGACGGGTGCTGGAGATCGGGGCCGGCACGGGGGCCAACTTGCCCCACTACCCGGCCGAGACCGTGCTCGTGGCGGTCGAGCCCAACGCCCACATGCTCCGCCGCGCCCGGCGCAAAGCCGCCCGGCACGGCCGGTCGGTAAGGTGGGTGGAGGCAGCGGCCGAGGCGCTGCCGTTCGAAGACCGAAGCTTCGACACGGTGGTCTCGACGCTGGTGCTCTGCTCGGTGACGGATCCCGGGGCGGCTGCCCGGGATCTGTGGCGGGTCCTGCGGCCCGGTGGGACGCTGCGGATCGTGGAGCACGTGCGGGCCGAGGATCCGGCCCTGGCACGATGGCAGGACCGGGTGACGCCGGTGTGGCGGCGGCTCGGGGCAGGGTGTCACCCCAACCGCCCGACCCTGGCCATCCTGGAGCGGGCCGGCTTCGAGACGGTGCAGGTGCGGCTGGAGTCCTTCGGGCCGGCGCCCGTGCGGCCGCACGTGGTGGCCGTGCTGCACAAGGCGGGGCGCGACGACGGGCGCTGAGAGGATGGGCCTCGCCTGCGGGCGAAAGAGCCCGCCGTGGAGACGACCGCTTCGACCTGGCTGCAACAACCCGGCGCGTGGCTGGATGTGCTCGGGCAGGTGCTGTGGCGGGTGGCGCTGGCCGTCGTCATCGCGGCAGGCGCCAAGATCGCCTCGGATCTGGCCATCCGCCTCTTCGACCGGCTGGGGGCGAGGCCCCTGCGCTCCCGCCAGCGGGAGGTGCTCGGGCCGCTCTTCCGCGGCTTCATCCGCTACGCCATCTACACCCTGGCCGCCCTGCTGATCCTCAACAAGTCGCTGGGTCTCAGCACCGCCAGCCTCATCACGGCGACGGGGATCCTGGGGCTGGCGGTCAGCTTCGGGCTGCAGGGGTTCGTGCGGGACGTGGTGACGGGCATCTCGCTGTTGATGGAGGACGCCCTCGCCCCGGGGGACCTGGTGGAGATCGCCGGTCAGACGGGCGTGGTCGAGGAGATCGGGCTGCGCTCCACACGCCTGCGGGACGCCCAGGGCGAGCTGCGGGTCATCCCCAACGGCAACATTGGCCCCGTCGTCAACTACTCCCGGCGACGCGTCGCCGCCATCACGTTCTTCACGCCGGCGGGCGGCGGGGCGGCGGCGAGCGGCGAGGCGACCGCGGGCGGCGGCGAGGCGACGCCGGGCGGCAGGGAGCCGGCTGAGCTCGTGCGGGCCCTGGAGGAGGCCCTGCGGGGTCTGCTGGAGGAGCTATGGCGAGCGAGGGCGCTGGCCGCGAGGCTCGTTGGCGTGCAGTGGGCACCGCTGACGGGCGCCGGCCTGGCCCTGGTGACGCTGAGGGTGTCGCTGGAGGATCTCCACCAGCGGGTGCTGGTGGAGCCGGTGCTGCTGCCGGCCGTCCGCTCGGTGCTGGCCCGCCTGGGCCTCGAGGCGCACGAGGGGCGGCTCACCGTACGCTTCGAGGGCGACGGGGCGGCCAACGGGTAAGGCGGGTCGAGGGAGACCTACGGTGAGGTTCGAGGCTACGTGAGGCCGCCCTCCACGCTAAACGACGACATCACGTACGAGATCGCCTTTTTGCACGCGCTGGACCGGCATGGCCCCACCCTCACATCGGAGCAACTGGCGCTCTACTGGCTCGCGTTGATCCCCATGGGCTGGAGCGCCGGGCCGTGCCCCGCAGCGCCGCCGCCAGCAAGGCGTAGGCGCTCAGTTCGTAGGGCCCCGATCTCATCAGCACGGACAGGGTCGGCGGCATCTTGCCCCCTAGCAGGGGCAGGCTGAAGGAGTCCGTGCCCAGCAAGAGCCCGTACAGCCCCGCCCATCCCATCACCACTATGTAGCTCAAGGGGTGTCCCCGCTCGTCGAGGATCAGCCCGACGCCTGCGATGCTGACGGTCGCCAGCAGCAGTTGAGCCCGAAGATGCGTGCCCACTCCGCCAGGGGCGTGGGAAGGGACTCCGCGCCCCCGGCGAGGGCCTGAGTCGGGATGCGTCCTCTCAGTACCCCTTCGGGAAGCACGGCGTAGCCCAGGCTCCAGGCCACGAGGCAGACGGCCGCTGCCAGCACCCACAGGGCGCCGAAACGGACCCAGACGCTGCGGTGTGTGAGCAGGGCGTGCAAGCGCGGTCACGACTCCTTTCCACGAGCCTATCCCAGAGAAGCGGTCATGCCGACGAAGACCGGGAAGCATTCCTAACAGGGAGCCGTTGGTCAGCGTACCCATTCGAGTGGCGTGGGTCAAGGCCGCAATCGGGCTTGACACCGCCCTCAAAGACGATGTAGCGTGAAAGCAAGAATTGAGTTGGAACATCGCACTTAACCGGTTCAGTCGCGTAGAGAGGCCTGGGATGATGGGGCCTACGATTCGAGACGTGGCAGCCAGGGCCAGGGTCTCCAAGGCTACGGTCTCCTATGTCCTCAACGGTCGCCCGGGCGTGAGCGCCAGGACCCGCCAGCGCGTGCTGGAGGTCATGGAGGAGCTCGGGTACCGCCCCAACACCGTGGCTCGCAGTCTCGCCAGCCGCAAGACGCAAACCCTCGGCCTCGTCATCCCCGACATCTCCGACATGTTCTACGCCCATATCATCCGGGGCGTCGAGAGCGCCGCCAATGAGCGCGACTACATCCTCAACCTCTGCACGACACGCTCGGATCCCCGTCGTGAGCGAGAGGTCGTCGACTCCCTCATGAGTGGCCGGGTCGACGGCGTCATCTTGATGACGTACTCCCTGGACCACGCCTATCTTGAGAAGCTGCGCGCCACGGGGCGTCCGTTCGTCCTCCTGGACGACCCGGACGCCGGGCCCTCATTGCACGCAGTCAGCGTCGACAACTCGGAGGCCGGCTTCAAGGCGGCCGAGTATCTCATCAGCCTGGGCCATCGCAAGATCGCGTTCATTCACGGGTCGCCCCGGTCTCGGGATACCTGGTATCGATTCTCCGGATTCCGGCGGGCCCTCCAAGCCTCCGGCGTCGCGTTGAGGGAAGAGTACGTCCGGGTCGGCGACTTCACCCGGGATGGAGGGTTCAAGGCCGCCAGCGAGCTGATGAGTCTTCCCGATCCGCCGACGGCCATCCTGGCTGCCAACGACCAGATGGCAATCGGCGCGTTGGAGGCGATTACCCGTAGTGGGCGCAGGGTTCCGGAGGACGTCTCGCTCATGGGGGTCGACGACATCGAGGCGGCGTCCATGATCCGGCCTCCCCTGACGACGATCCGGCAGCCGACTTACGAGATGGGCCGGCAGGCGGTGGACCTCCTGGTTCGACTCATCGGTGGCGAAGAGCTCGAGCCTCGGCATATCCTCTTGCCTGTCACTTTGGTGGTGCGGGAATCGTGCCGATCCGCGACCTGAGACCGAAGGCTGGTGGGTGCCCGGCCTGGTAGGCGGTCTGGTAGCGATTTCGGAAGGGTCCGTGTGGGTGGCAATTGAACCGGTTAAGGCCCCCCGAAGGGAGGGCACGAGATGGCCGCCTGTGTGTCCTGGCGGCACTGCCTGGCCGCGATCGGCCTGACGCTCCTGCTGGCGCTCGATGCCGGCCCGGCAACGGCTGCTACCACGCTGCTGTGGTCGATGGAGAGTCCCGACGACCTCGCCGGCATCGGCAACGACAACACCGGGGCGCGCTTCGAGCTGGCGGGCGACGTCGCGTATGAGGGTGACCGATCCCTCAAGGTCATCCCCAGCGGCAACGCCATCGAGACGAAGGTAGCGCTGCCTCTCGACGGGAGTCGCGTCGAGAAGTGGGCCGGCAGCGGCGAGTTGGTCTTGCACGTCTACGTTCCGGAGGGCACCCGGCTCCAGCCTGGGATGTTCTTCCTGGGCATGGCGGACGTGACCTCCGGGTGGCAATGGGTCGGCGGTGTCTTTTCAGAGGCCGAGGTCGAGGTCGGGACCGGCTGGAACGAGGTGCGTTACCGGCTCGCCGGGTCGATGCGCAACGTCGATCCCGGCCGCCGTTACATGATCTACCTGGCTTTCGCCGGGTTCGACGAGAAGGGACAGAAGGTGCCGCTGACGGAGCCCTTTTACCTCGACGCCATGGGAGTCACGCGGGGGATGTCTCGTCTCGAGCTAATGGACCGCGTCTCGCCCGCCATCAAGAAGGAAGTCGAGACGCTGCTTCAGCTCAGCGACGAAGAATTGCTCACCGCGATCCAGCGAAAGACCTTCGCCTACTTCTGGGAGCTCGCGAATCCGCTCAACGGACTGATCCCTGACCGCACCCGAGAGGGAGCGCCGTCCAGCATCGCAGCCGTGGGATTCGGCCTGAGTGCCATCCCTGTGGGCATCGAACGGGGTTGGATCACCCGGGGGGAGGGGTACCATCGGGCGCTGACCACGCTGCGAACGTTCGCCAACGGCGGTGTCGAAGGCGGGAGAGGGTTCTTCTATCACTTCGTGGACATGCAGACAGGCCGGCGGTGGTCCGGCAGCGAGCTGTCGTCCATCGACACCGCCCTCTTCCTGGCAGGGGCGCTCACGGTCGGCAAGTACTTCGCCGGCACCGAGGTGGAGGCGCTGGCCAATCGGCTGTATGAGGCCGTCGACTGGCGGTGGATGATGAACGAGGGCACCACACCGTCCATGGGGTGGACCCCAGAAGGCGGCTTCATCCAGGCCCGGTGGAACACCTTCAATGAAGGCCTGCTCCTGCACATCCTGGCCATCGGCTCTCCCAGCCATCCCATCCCGCCCTCGGCCTGGGACGAGATCCACCGGCCCATCCAGGGCGATCACATCGCCCTGCCAAGCGAGGTGCTCTTCGTCTACCAGTACCCGCTCATCTGGCTCGACCTGCGGGACATGGAGGACGCGTACGCCAACTACTTCAACAACGCGGTGGCCGCGACGCTTCACAACCGCCGCTTCAGCCTGCGCCAGCGCGACCGGTACAAGACGTACGAACCGGACATCTGGGGATTGAGCGCCTCCGACGGTCCCGCCGGCTACCGGGCCTACGGGGCTGCCGAGGGCCATCACGACGGGACCATCGCGCCCTATGCGTCGATCGCCTCCATTCCCTTCACGCCGGAGCACTCGCTCAGGGCGATTCGTGCCATGCTGGAGCGATACGGTCCCCTCATCTGGGGAGAGTACGGCTTCGTCAGCGCCTTCAACGCGGACGAAGAGTGGTACTCGACCGAACACATCGGCATCGACCAGGGCGCCATCCTGCTCATGATCGAGAACTACCGCACCGGTCTCATCTGGCGCTACTTCATGCAGAACAAGCCGGTGCGCGCAGCGCTGGAGAAGGTGGGGTTCGTCGAGCGTCGCTCGGACTACGCCGTCACCCCGGCCTATCGGGCCAAGTGGGAGCAGATGCAGTTGGGTGTGGAGCAGCGCCACGCGGTCGCCGTGCGCCGCAGCGCCCCCATCGAGATCGACGGCGACCTCGCGGAGTGGACGGCTGTGCCGTTCAACGTGGTCGACGAGACGATGAACGTGCCGGATCCGGGCCTGCAGAAGGTAGACCCCTCTCAGATGGTGTTGCGCGGGCGGTTCGCGGCCCAATGGGACGAGCGGTTCTTGTACCTGGCCGCCGAGGTGACGGACCCCGTCGTGGTGAGCAACATTACCCCGGACGATCTCAAGGCGTTCTACCGCACCGACTCGATCGAGTTTTACATCGACCCGGCACGGGCGGGATCCGATGCAGGCCTCATGAAGCTGGCCATTCTGCCTTTTGACACGCAGGGCCACGTCCAGGCTGTCCGGCATGAGGACGCGCGCCCGGGCCCCATCGACAAGACGGCCCCGGGCGTCCGGGTCGCCTCCGGCCGCTCGGCTGACGGTTATGTCGTGGAGGTGGCCATTCCGCTGCAGCTCCTCGGCATCGAGGGCAAGGCCGGTGTCTCACTAGGGTTCTCGTTCACCATTCACAACACCAACAACCGGGACGCAGGCCTCGGTGAGTACGCGAGGACGCACATGCTGGCCTGGAACAACGTGCCGGCCGTTTGGGCCAATCCCGACCTCTGGGGCACGCTCACCCTCGAGTGAGCGAACCAAGGAAAGGTTGGGAGGACGAAGTGACGAGGCTCTGGCATGACCTGTGGGGCAGGAGTGTGGGCGCGGCGTTCGTGGTGTTGGTGCTGGTGGCGACGTTGGCAGCGGCGGACGCCATGGCGAAGACCCGCATCACGGTCTTCGCCTGGGGTAACGCCCAGGAGATGCAAAATCGCAGGGCCCAGACCGAGGCTTTCATGAAGGCCAACCCGGACGTGGAAGTGCAGCTCGAGGTCTCCCCGCCCGGGCCTGACTGGGAGCGCAAGCTCGACACCATGCTGGCCGCCGGGACGGCCGCGGACGTCATCATGATGTCGGCCGACTGGCACGGCAATCGCGGGCGGCGGGGTATCTTCACGGACCTCCGGCCGTTCGTCGAGCGGGACGGCCTCAACCTGGAGGCGGTCCTCCTCCCCGGCATCGACAACGGCTACGTCTGGCCCAACGGCTTCCGGGAGGGCATGCCGATCACCGGCGCGTCCCTGGTGGTGGCCTTCAACAAGGACATGTTCGATGATGCCGGGCTCGCGTACCCGACGAGAGGGTGGACGTGGGACGACTTCCTCGCGTACGCCCGCAAGCTGACCCGCGGAGAGGGCCTGCAGAAGATCTACGGAGCGGCCGATCACTGGGGGATCGCCACGCTGGCTCCGCACATCTTCGGTGGCCGCATCTTCAACGACGACCACAGCCAGATCCTGGCCGACGATCCCAAGGTGGCAAAGGGCATCCAGTTCTTCCTCGACATGATGAAGGTCGACCGGGTCATGCCTGACGCCGCGGCAAGCCAGGGGATGCCGTCCGACCAGCGGTTCTACGCCGGCAGGGCCGGCATGATCTTCATGGCCACCTGGGACATCCCGACTTTCCAGCAGCGGATCGGCAAGCGGTTCGCCTGGGACATCGTGCCGATGCCGGCGGACCCCGCGACCGCCCGCCCCGTGACGCTCATCTGGACGACCGGGTACGCCGTCAACGCGAAGGCCAAGGACAAGGATGCGGCGTGGCGCTACGTCAAGTTCATGAGCACCGACCCGAGAGCATCGGAGATCGCGGCGCAGATCGCCATCCCGTCGGTGAAGGACGTCGCCTACTCGACGTTCGTCAAGCAGTCCCAGCCGGGTTGGGTCCCCATCGATCTGACAGCGTTCGTGGATTCGTTCGCCTTCGGGATCCTCAACCCGATGGGGGGCTATTACGCGAAGATCAATGACGAGTACAACCGCGCGTGGGAGGCCATCTACCTGGGCAAGGTCGACCCCGTCAGCGGGATGCAGGAGTTCGCCAAGAAGGCTCGCGAGATCCTGGCCACCCTCCAGTAAGGGAGCCTAGGTGACTGCTCGGTTTCCTGTTGAATCGGGCCTTTGGTAGGGGGTTTGAAAGGTCAGGCATGCGGCCAGCGGGTTCGAGCTCGACCCAATCGCGGCCTTCGACGGGAGGGCGGAGCGCGTCGTGCTGCCTTTCCAACCCCCGGTTTCCCTTCTCTTTTCCTTGTCTTCCAGCTTCTTACTCATGCGGGGCCCACCACCCCCACGGGTGGCCCGGCGGCCATCACCTCCTTGATGTTGTGGTTGATGGCGGCCAGCAGGAGCTGGAAGCGCACCTTGATGCGACCCCAGTAGCGCGCCTTGCGGGCCCCGTGGGTCTTGAGCTGCCGCACGATGCGCTCGATGCGGGCCCGCAGCCGGTAGCGCTCCCGAAAGGCCGGGGTGCGCTGGTACGCCCGAGCCTGCCGCAGCTCGACCTCGTAGGGGTGGATCGTGACCTGACGGGCCGCCGCCGGCGTGCAGCGGGCCTTGAGGGGACAGGCCCCGCAGGCCTCGGCCGCAAAGCTCACCACGAACCCCTTGTGGTGCTGCAGTCGGCCCGGGTCGAAGCGGACGCTCTGCCCTGCGGGGCAGGTGAGCGTGCCGGCGTCGGCGTCCAGGGCGAAGGCCTCCTTCGAGAAGTACCCTCCCGGTTCGTCGCCGGGGCGCCTTGGCCACGATGAGGGTCCCCTTCTCGGCCTGGCGCCGGGCGCGCTCGACGTCGAAGTACGCCTGATCGCCCAGCACCTCCGCGGGGCGGTGGCCGTGCCGCTCCTGGTCGTCCAGCATCGCCTCCAGCCTCGCGTCGTCCGGTGCGTTGGCGGGCGTCACCGCGACGGCGGTGACCAGCCGGTGGCCCTCGCCGCCCGTCATCAGATGGGCTTTGTAGCCGTCTGCCCGGTTCGAGGCCGTCTTGTGGCCATGGCGCATCTCGGGGTCGACCACCGAGATGACCCGGTCCTTGGCCACCCCCTGCTTGAGGCGGACCGTCCCGTCCGGGTCCCGCTCGATGTCCTGGGTGGCCACCCGCTCCAGCAGGTCCACCATGGCCTTCAAGTCCTCGGGCACCTTCGCAAGCGCCCGCGCCGCCGCCACCAGGGCCGACGCGTCGTCGACCAGCGCCTGGAGCAGCTGTCGGCGGGCCTCGGCGTCGTCCCAGTCGATCCGGGGCTTGCCCGGCTGGTGGTAATCGGTGCGCTTCAGTACCGCCGAAAGCGGACCGTCCAGCTCGTGCATCCGGGCCACCGCCAGGACCCGCACGATACCCTTGCGGATGAGGGTGTCGGTGTCCTGCACGGCGGCCCCGCCGTGGATGAGAAAGGAATCGACGATCTGGGAGCGCTCCGGCGAAAACAGCCCCGCCTGCTTGGCCGAGGCCAGGGTCCTCTCCAGCATGGCCGCCGCGATGCCATGCTGCAAGAAGCGCCGGCGGTGGTCGCACAGCGTCACCGCATCGATGCCCTCAAAGTCCCGCCCGCCAAAATCGCCAGCTTCACCCGGTCATCGAAGCGGGATTCCTGCTCCATCTCCCGGTCCGAGTAGCCCTTCTCCATCTGGATCAACAGCGCCAGAAACGTGCGGACCGGGCTCACCGAAGGCCTTCCGGTGCGGGCGTCAAACAGCGGAGCAAACATCGATTCGTCCAGGTTCTGCACCGCCCAGTCGTGGAGCCGCCACCAGTAGGAGTCCTTGGGGATGCGCTGTCGCCAGGTGACGTCGTCGAAGGTGGTCTGCCGGTTGCGCCGGCCCAGCACGCCGCTCCACTCCCTGCCCGGAGGTGGTTTCCAGCCGCATCGTACCACGAAAACGGGCGTGAACGCAAGAGCGGTGCAGCAATACAAAGCTACAGAAAGCTCATAGAGGTGTATCAATGGTTACTGTCCAAGAAAGCCCTCCGGCGTTCATCATCGACTTTCTATTCTTCAAACCCCATCAGCTCATACCCCGTGGGGTACGGTTTCCGAGCGGTCACCTAGGCAGGATGTCTGACCTGGCCTCGCTTCCCACACAGCGAGCTCAACCGAGCCGGGGGCGGGCCAGGGGCCGATTGCAGCAGCGGGAGGCCGTAGAGTTTCACCTCTACGTCCTCCCGTGGCTGATCGGCTTCCTCGGCCTGACGCTGGGGCCGCTGCTGTACTCGCTCGTGCTGGCCTTCACCGACGCCGAGCTGTTCCAACAGTGGCGATTCATCGGTCTGGCCAATTTCCGCGAGATGTTCCTGGAGGATCCGCTCTTCTGGAAGGCCCTGGCCAACACGGCGTACTACGCGTTCGTCAGTGTCCCTCTCAGCCTCGCCATCGCGTTCGGGTTGGCCGCCTTGCTCAACATGAAACTCCGAGGCATGCCGCTCTTCCGAACCATCTTCTACCTTCCATCTGTCACGTCCGGTGTGGCGGTGGTGTTGCTGTGGGGGTGGATCTTCAATCCGAGCTTCGGGCTGCTCAACTACGTGCTGTCGTGGGTAGACATCCAGGGACCTCAGTGGCTGGGTGACCCCAACTGGGCCATGCCCGCCATCATCATGATGAATCTCTGGAACGTAGGCGCCCCCATGATCATCTTCCTTGCGGCACTCCAGGATGTCCCACAGGAGCTCTACGAGAGCGCCGACATCGATGGAGCGGGTTGGTGGGCCAAAGTCACCCGGATCACGTTGCCGATGGTCTCGCCGGTGGTCTTCTTCAATCTCGTCCTCGGGCTCATCGGGGCCTTTCAGGTCTTCATGCAAGCGTACGTCCTCACGGGAGGCGGCCCCCTCGATGCGACCTACGTCTACCTGCTGCACCTGTACAACAACGCGTTCCGATACGGCCGGATGGGGTACGCATCGGCGTTGGCATGGGTGCTGTTCGTGGTCATCCTGGCGCTCACGTCGGTCATCTGGGCCACCTCTCGCCGCTGGGTCTTCTACGCGGGGGAGGGGAGAAGGTGAGGACGGTGGCTGAGGTCGGCGATGGCCGCCGGGGCCTGGCACCGGAGCGGCGGATCCGTACCCGCAAAGGGGCGGCGAGAAGGCGGCGGGTCCTCAAGGCCGCAGCCGGCTACCTCTCCCTGACGGTGCTGGGTGTCGCCTTCGCCCTGCCGTTTCTGTGGATGGTGTCGACGGCCTTCAAGGAACCCTGGCAGACCTTTCAGATCCCTCCCGTATGGATCCCGTCTCCGGTGACGCTCGACAACTTCATCGTGGGATGGACTGCCGTACCGTTCAATCGGTACATCCTCAATACGGTCATCATCACGGCAGGTGCGACCCTGGGGACGGTGCTGTCGGCCACCTTGGTGGCCTATGGGTTCTCCCGGTTCAGGGCGCCGGGGCGCGAATTGCTCTTCGGCGTGGTCGTCAGCACGATGATGCTCCCTCCGCAAGTCACCATCGTGCCGACGTACATGCTGTTCAACTGGCTCGGCTGGGTGGACACCTTCAAACCACTCATCGTGCCGTCGTACCTGGGAGGTGGTGCCTTCAACATCTTCTTGCTGCGCCAGTTCTTTCGCACGATACCGATGGAGCTGGACGAGGCTGCCCGGATAGACGGTTGCGGATCGTGGGGCATCCTGTGGCGAATCATCGTGCCGTTGTCCAAGCCTGCACTGACCACGGTGGGGGTGTTCTCGATCGTCTATCATTGGAACGACTTCTTCAATCCCCTGATCTACCTCAACTCCGAATCCAGGTACACCCTCTCCATTGGACTGAAGTACTTCCAGAACGCCTACGGGGCCACGGAGATCAACCTGCTGATGGCGGTCTCCCTCATCGCGTTGGTCCCCATCCTGATCATCTTCTTCGTGGCCCAGAAGTACTTCGTCCAGGGCATCACCATGACAGGACTGAAGGGCTAGAGGTGGAGGGCGCTCGATGGCGGCAAGGATTGTGGTAGACGTCCACGAGGTCGTCGGGCCGTTCCCGCACTTCTGGGAGTTCGGGTTCGGGTCGGAGCGGCCGTTCATGGTGTTGCGAGAGGCCGTCCTCGACCACTACCGGTTGGGGCGAGAGGAGCTCGGCTTCCGCTACGTGCGGGCGCACGGCATCTTCCATGACGAGATGGGGGTGTACCGGCTGATCGACGGCAAGCCCGTCTACGGATGGCGGGCCGTCGACGCCGTGTACGATCGCCTCCTCTCGATCGGGCTGCGCCCCTTCGTCGAGCTGAGCTTCATGCCATCGGCGCTTGCGTCTGGGTCGCAGACGTGCTTCTACTACCAGGGCAACGTGACACCCCCCCGGGACTGGCCCCAGTGGGGCGCGCTCGTCGAGGCCTTCGTGCGGCACCTGGTCGAGCGGTACGGGCTGGAAGAGGTGCGCCAGTGGTACTTCGAGGTCTGGAACGAACCCAATCTGCGGTACTTCTGGGCAGGGACTCAGGACGACTACTGGCGCCTGTACGACTGGGCCGCTGATGCGGTCAAGAGAGTCGATGAGAGGATGCGGGTAGGCGGGCCAGCTACGGCAGCAGGGGCGTGGGTCGACGCGTTCATCCGGCACTGTCTGGAGGGGCACAACGCCTGTACTGGACGGGTGGGCGCTCCCCTGGATTTCGTCAGTTACCACGGGTACCCCACCGATGCGGGACAGGTACTCGACGGTGAGCATGTGCCGTTCACGAGAGAGACCTACTGGCGCGAGATGGCGCGGCGCAATGCCCGTTTCGTCAGGGAGCTCGCTGCGAAGGACCGCTTGGGTCACGACGTCGAGATTCACGTGACGGAATGGAACTCGACGGCGCACCTGCACGATCCCGAGCTGGACGACTCCAACCAGGCGGCCTTCATCTGCCGGACCATCAAGGACGTGGCCGGCCACTTGGACTCGTTCAGCTTCTGGACGCTGTCCGACATCTTCGAAGAGGGCGGGTGGCCCGAAGCGGAGTTCCACGGCGGCTTCGGCCTCGTGACCATCCATGGGGTGTGCAAGCCCTCGTTCAACGCCTTTCGGATGCTGCACATGCTGGGTGATCGGCAGCTACAAACGGCCGTCGAGGGCGCGTCGCCAGGTGTCGATGCGCTCGTGACGACCTCGTCGGACACTGGAGCGATCCAGGTGCTCGTGTGGAACTACGTGGTTCCCGGGGCCCAGGCGAGGGGGGAGTCGGCTGAGAAGATCGCCATCCAGCTGGAACGGCCCGGCGGGAGGCGATTCACGTTACGTCAGTACCTGGTCGATCGCCATCACAGCAATGCCTATACGGCATGGAAGGAGATGGGGGCCCCGCCCCGGCCCGATGGTCGGCAACTGGCCGAGCTGAAGCGTCGGGGAGAGCTGGAACTCGTGAGGCTGCGGCGCGGAGTCGCGGCCTCCGGTCAAGAGCCGCTGAGCTTGCACATCGAGCTGAGCCCCGCCAGCGCCACGCTGATACTCCTCGAGCCCGATAGGGCTTGAGCTGAGCGTCCTCGGGGCGAGCCAGGCCCTGCATGCCGGGCGATGTCAGTCTGAAGACGAGGGCGCGTCGTCGGTGGCAGGGCCTGAGTCTTGTTCCATTGGGGGCGTACGCCTACACCCGGGCAGCTTCCGAAGGAAGGGGGAGAGGGTGCTCGGGTCTTGCTTGTCACCGAGAGCAGACCAACGTACGAGGATGGTAATCTCTGCCTGGTAAACGCTGGGACGCGTTCCGGATGTCACCTGCCAAACCTTGACATGGCCTCCGCACTCTATGGACGATCCCGGTGAGACGGAGAGGATGCAATGCCACGGGTCTGTACCGTCATCTATCCCGTCAGGGACTTGACCGCCGCGAAGAAGGTGTTCGGCCAGCTCCTAGGCGTCGCGCCGTACGCGGACCAGCCCTACTACGTCGGCTTTCGGCTCGGCGACCAGGAAGTAGGTCTGGATCCCAACGGCCACGGGAAGGGCATGACCGGTCCGGTCCCCTACTGGGACGTGACCGACATCAAGGCGACGCTCGCGCGGCTCGTCGACGCAGGGGCCGAAGTGCACCAGAACATCACCGATGTCGGAGGCGGTAAGCTGATCGCGTTGGTGAAGGACCCGGACGGTAACCTCATCGGCCTGATCCAGAACCCGTGATCCACCCTTCCCGCGCCAGGGGCATGCGGCCTTGCGTTCGGCATTCCGCCTTTGCTGGCCATAGGCGGCACGGCCCCTTCTGGTGATTGCTTCCGAGGCCCTGCTGCTCCTTCTCGTGCTCAAGTGGCTCTTCGACGAGGCGGTCATCGTCCAGGACTTCCGACGCTGCGCTGGGGCTGGCGAGCCTGCCCACCGCACCACAGTGCATTGACAGATATCGATATATCAGCCTATACTGTCCCCGACCGACGGAGCCACGGATGCGGGGGGGGGGGAGCCGAGTGGCGCTTCAGCGCACCGACGAGGCAAGAGCTGATAGCCATCTGCACCGAGGTCCGGGCCGGGGACAGTCCACCCGTCCCTGCTGCGCGCCCGTCATACCGGCTCGGACGCCCCCGGCAGAACTCGCACGATGGGCGCGCATCTTCCGAGCCCTTGCCGACCCGACCAGGCTCGGCATCCTCGCGCTGCTGCAAGCTCAGCAGGAGCCCCTGTGCGTGTGTGACATCGTGGCGCAGTTTCCCCGGGGGCAGCCGACGATCTCCCACCACCTCAAGGTCTTGCGAGACGCGGGGCTCGTGACGGCCGAGCGCCGTGGCCCTTGGGTCTACTACGCGCCAGCGGCACCGGGGCTGGTGGAGGCCTGGCGTGCCATCGGACGGCTGATGCCGTAGGACGGGGGTGAGGGGGGCCGCCCATCGGCGCCCGTGTGAGCGGGGACTGGCTCGCCCGGCATATCGATGAAGGTCGATGCATCTGTGAGCGAAGGAGTGAGAGGCATGCGGGAGCAGGACGCGATCGTCGAGGCGGTGCGGGAGCACTACGCGGAGGTGGCCCGGCGAGCGGCTCGGGCCAGCGAGGGGCGGACGTCGTCAGGCTGCGGGTGCTCTTCCGACGGCGGATGCTGCACGGGAGCCTCGGGCTACTACGCACCCGACGAGAGGACGCTGGTGCCCGCGGAGGCGCTGGCCGCGTCGGCGGGTTGCGGCAACCCCGTCGCCCTGGCCGACCTGCACCCCGGCGAGGCGGTGCTGGACCTCGGCTCGGGTGGGGGCATCGATGTCCTCCTGTCAGCCCGTCGCGTCGGGCCTGGCGGCTACGCCTGGGGCGTGGACATGACCCGGGAGATGCTGGAGCTGGCCGAGGAGAACCGCCGGCGCAGCGGCCTGGACAACGTCGGCTTCCTCGAGGGACGGATCGAGGCGGTCCCGCTGCCCGACGCCAGCGTGGACGTGGTCATCTCCAACTGCGTCATCAACCTGTCGGTCGACAAGGCGGCGGTGCTTCGGGAGGCGTTCCGGGTGCTGAGGCCCGGGGGACGCCTGGCGGTCTACGACATCGTGGCGCAGGAGCCCCTCAGCGCCGAGGCGCGGCGTGACCTGCGGGCGTGGTCCCAGTGCGTGTCGGGCGCGCTGGACCGGGAGACCTACGTGCACCTCCTCCGGGAGGCGGGGTTCGTCGATGTCGAGGTGCAACCCGTGCTCGCCCTGCAAGCCGGCGGGTGCTGCGGGGGCGACGAGGGGCCGCTACCCGTCGGCAGCGCCTTCGTCCGGGCTCGCAAGCCCGGCTCCCCCGACCTCGGCGACGGCCGGCTCACGGTGGAGGCGGCGTCCCGGGATGACCTCCCTGCCATCCTGCATCTGCTCGAGAGGTTGGGACTTCCGACGGAAGGCGTCGCCGAAAACCTCGAGGGCTTTGTCGTCGCCCGCCGCCGGATGCCGGCGCCGGGAGGCCCGGCCGAGGGGAGCTTGCAGACCGTCGCCACCGTCGTGGGCTGCGCAGGCGTTGAGCTCTACGGCCTGCAGGCGCTGCTGCGCTCCGTCGCGGTCAGCCCTCCGTTCCGGGGTGCCGGCATCGGCCAGCGTCTGGTCGCCGCGGCACTGGAGCGGGCACGCCGCCTTGGCGCCAGCGAGGCTTACCTGCTGACGACGACGGCCTCGGAGTACTTCGCCCGGCTGGGCTTCGAACAGGTGGAGCGGCAGGCCGTGGTTGGCCCCGTCACCTCCTCCTCCGAGTTCGCCCGCGTCTGCCCCGACACGGCCGTCGTGATGCGTCGGGAGCTGCACTGAGGGAAGGCCGGTGGGGAGGATGGGGGCACTCGCCGCCACGGCCGGGAACGGCTGCATCATGCGAGTCCCCCCGGTCGCTATGTGAGCCTACCCCGACGAGGCGAGGCTGAGCACGGCGCGGGAGAGAGTTCCCGGACCGCCCATGGGCCGGGACGACCCCGTGGGCAGCTCCGTCCTCGTGCAGGCGGCCTGGCCCACCCCCGCGTGGGCGGGGACGGCTCGCGGGTGTTACGGCCGGCGCTAAAGTAGCTCTCCCGCAAATGCGGTGATGGAGTTGATCCGATTCTGTGGACAACCGGTGGGTAGGCAGCCGTAGCGGGCACTTCGTGGTGTAGGCGCCACTGCTTTCGAACGCCTCCGGGCTCAGAATGGCGCCGGCAGCGGTTGTAGAAGGCCTCGATGTGCTCGAAGATGGCAGTCTGTGTACTGGGCACCGTGGTCGGCGTGATGCACCAGCCCACCGGCAGGCCGGCCGTTCCAGAAGGCCATGTTCAAGGCGTCGGTGGGCAGCTCGGTCGTCGGCCGCTCCCCCATGGCCCAGCCCACCACCCGGCGGGAGAAGGCATCGATGACCGTCGCCAGGTGGAGCCAGTCTTCCCCGGTCGGGTGCTGGGTCAGATCGGCTACCCACCACCGGTCCGGAGCGTCGGCGGCAAAGACCCGCTGCACCCGGTTGGGGACGATGGGCCGGCGGGGCCCCGGCAGGTGATGCTCCGGGTCTTGCGCCGATGGCCCCCTGCAGGCCCAGCTGGTGCATCAGCCGGGCCACTTGTTTGCTGGAGCAGCGGATGCCGTCGCTCCTCCGAAGCTCTCGGCCCAGACCCGTGGCGCTCCGTAGGTGCCCCGGCTGGCCGCGTGGTTAGCCGGAAGTTCAGCAACCCCGATATCCCTCAAATCACGGCAATGACGCCAACGGAGTGGGATTCAAGCGTTCAGGCTTCTGGCTACGCCAGGGGAACCCCCAGCAACTGGAAGAGCCGCTGGTGCAGCGGCTCAGGCTCGCCGAGCATCTGGATTTCCTGACCGGCCACCTCGACCGTGTGGCGCTGCAGCGTCTCCAGCTGCATCATCAGCCCCTCGAAGGACCGCCGGGGGTCCTCCGCCAGCAGGGGCTCAAGCGCCCGCTCCATGTGCCAGCGCACATACAACGCCAGCATGCACAAAAAGGCGTGGGCCCGCACCCGGTCCTCCAGCCGGTGGTAGACCGGACGCAGGTCCAGGGCGCTTTTCATCGTGCGGAAGTTTTGCTCCAGGGCCCGCAACGATTTGTACGTGGCCTGCACCTTGGCCGGCTCCATCCGGTCGGCCGGCACGTTGGTGCGCAGCACGTAAAACCCGTCCAGCTCCGCCTCCCGGGCGATGGAGGCCTCCTTGCGCCGGAAGGCGAAGTGGCCGTCGCGGATCTCCAGGCTGGAAGTGCTTGCCACCTTCCAGCGGCCCAGGACCTTGCCCACGGCCACCCCGATTTCGTCGGCCGTCAGGGGCTTGCGGCGGCGACGGCGCACCCGGGCTTCGATTTTGGCCAGCTCCCGCTCCGTGGCCGAAAGCAGCGCCTCGCGCTTTTGCCGGCGCTCCTCGGTCACCAGCGGATTGTAGCAGACCACCAGCCGCTCCCCGGGCCGCTCGGGGTCGGCGATCTCCGCCAGGTCCCGCCGGTCGAACAGGCCCGGCTGAAAGAACCCTTCATCCCGCAGCTTCTGGATCTCCGGCGCCCGTAGGGCCGTGATCCACCCGAAGCCCACCGCCTCCAAATCGCTCAATCGGGCCTTGACGATCATGCCCCGGTCGCCGACGAACACGACGTACTCAATGCCGAACCGAGCCCGGACCCGGGCAATCTGGGCTGCAGCGTCTCGGGATCCCCCACGTCGCCGGGAACACCTCCACGGCCACGGGACACCCCTCGTCGTTGGTGAGCAGCCCCACGCAGAACTGCTTCTCGCCCGCTTCTTGTCCCGGTTGTACCCGAAGCGGGCCAACGGGCAGGTCTTGCCCTCCAGATAGACGCTCGTCAGGTCGTACAAGACGAGGGCGTTGGCCGTCAGGTGCCGGCGCGCCAGCTTCGCCTCGATAGCGGCCTGACGGGCCAGCAGCTCGTCCATGGCCCGGTAGACGTCGTTGACGTCCTCGCCATCGTGCGGCAACCGCAGAAGCTGCGGCAACGTGGTGGTCGTCCACCACAAAGTCCCGCCCAGCTTGGAGGAGGGCCGCAGGATGCGCATGACGACGACGGCCAGGGCCAAGCGCACCCAGTCGGCCGAGCGGGAGTAGAGCACCTGGTCCAGGCCCAGCTGGCGGATCATGCCCACGACGGCGGCGACGGCCCCGTGCTGGCGGGACTGGCGAATCTTTACCGTCTGCGGCACCGGCGCCACCGGCTCGCCCCGCAGGGCTCGCCGGACCAGCTCCAGGACGGCTTCCGGCAGGTGGGAGAGGTTGGCCAGGGTCCGGTGCTTCACCTTGCCGCCTTCCCGGTAGGTCTGGCGCAGCAGGTGGTAGGTGTAGACCTTGTCGCCCTGCCGGCGGCGGATGGTCTCGATGTGCATGGCACTGGATACGCACCTCATGGCTCAATGGTAGCACATGACAACTGTCAAGGCAATACCTTAGGGCCATACTCTTGGCTACATTGGCACGCGTTCAACCGGTTTGAATGCCCACCGCTATGCGGGTCCTGCCCGCTACCAGCCCCTGAACTTCCGGTTAGCCCGGATGCGCTCCATGAGCTGCAGGTCCTCCTGCGCCCGAGGCGACGGGGACCGGGTGCGCCGTGCGAAGTGCCCGCTGGTGGAGACGCCCA
Organism: Limnochorda sp. LNt; assembly: GCF_035593265.1. Classification (GTDB taxonomy): domain Bacteria; phylum Bacillota; class Limnochordia; order Limnochordales; family Geochordaceae; genus Geochorda; species Geochorda subterranea. The sequence goes on from NZ_CP141614.1 coordinate 419,141, forward strand.
GCAACGGCCGGTACGGGGAGATTCATTCGCCTGCGCCTGGCGGGGGGCGACGCGCCAGCATCATGCCGTCATGCTCGACCAGGTCGACAGGAGGGCTACCCAGCACCTTGACGGCTTGCTCGCCAGGTACGCTTGGCTCCCGCCACAACATGGCGATGCTTGCGTCGACTTCCACGGCAAACCACTCTTCCAGCACGCCCCAGATGCGCTCTCGGACGGCGGGCGACAAGCGAAAGCCACAATAGACCCCAGGCGCAAGCTCCAGCATCGAGGAAGCCAGGAACCCCCTGATGCGATCTGATACGTTACGCGTCACGATGATCGTCGTCGACATCGAGTAGCTCCTTGATCTTCCCGATCATGGCGGGGATGACTCGCTTGGTCCGAAACCACTTGGCTGCCTCGTATCGAACTTCTCTCTCCAAGGGGAGCTCGGGATCGCGCAGAACGCGCGCCGCCACGGAGAAGGCCAGCGGCAACGTCACCTCTGCCCGCCACAGGTCAGCGATGTCCAGGGTGAAGGCGTTGCTCGACTCTTCATGGATGAAGCCCAAGGGCGGGAGTGCTCCGACTGCTGCAACGGCGATGTCGGCCGCCGCCTCGACGAAGGTGGCCGCATGGTTGACGGCTTGGTTGGGGATATCTGCGGCCTCCGGATTGTCACGGTCATACCGGCGGCCCTTCCACTCGATGCCGTACTTCCTGGCGATGATGCGGTACGTCTCCCGGACCCGAGCCCCTTCCATCCCTCGTAGGATGCTGATGTCCCGATGGGGCAGGACCTCACCGAAGCGAACCGCGTACATGCGGCGTGCGACCCGGAGGCGGGACTCCTCGTCTGCCCAGAGCCGGGCATGGGCCCTAGCCACATCCGATCGGCCCTGCCCCATGGGCGGTGCGGTATAGAGCTTCACCCCACCCTCCCCGACCGCCGCGAGGAGGGTCCCGTGACGAGCTAGGATACGCAACACGTCGTGGGTGACGCTTGTCCCGGGGCCCATCAGAATCATGGAGACGCCCTGATACGGAATGGCGTAGACACCTGGGGGCAGATCATCGCTACCGGCCGCCCGAAAGCAGAGCGTCCCATCCTCTACGTACAGATTCCCTCGGGATAACCACAGAAGCCCGTGGCGGTCCGCATGGGGGATGCTCGACCCTGCCAGGCCGAGGCGTCCTGGAAACAGGAAAGACGAACTCATGACGGAGGCCTCAGGAGGACCATGCCATAGCCGAAGGCCCTGTGCCGACCGATCCCTTTGCACAACAGGCTCGCAAACGCTTCAGGGTCTCCCACCATCAGCTCACCTCGCAGGAGGGCCTGGGGCCTGGTTATATGCCTCTGCCCCCGGCCGTGGCGTGACCCCTGCACGCGGCGGGTCTGCCTGACCAGCCGGAAACCCTCCAAGCGGATGCTGGTCACCGTGCAGGCACCCTGTCGCTCCAGGCGCTCGCGGACCCAATCGGAGTACACCCTGTCACGAGTCAGAGCTCCTGGGGGCGCCGAGTCTGCGCGGATGAGGAACAAGTCCTTCTCAATGCCCCCCTCAGCCTTGCGCCCCACGGGACAACATAGCACCTCGAAGCCCAACCGGCGCCCATGCCGCCACGAAGGCATCGCCTTCCCGGCGATCATCGTCTCCGGATCCGGACAAACGGCTGCAGAAGCAGGCTCGGCCAACTCTCGCAGACGTCGTCGCAACTGCTCGGCATCAGCGCGACCATATCCCAGGATCCGTGGCGGCCTGCCGCGCCCTACAAATAGGCGCCACGGCTTGGGTGCCAGCGGGCCGAAGGTGGCGGCCAACCAGGCATGGATGCCGTAACCGAGATCCTCGTCGCCATCCCGAATGTCCAGTCCCTGTCCCTGCAAGAACCGCAGGAGAAGGGGCAGGTCGATGCGCAACTCCAGCATGTAAAGCGTGGTCACGGTGCCTTCCCCTCGATGATGCCCTCGACCCGCCAACGGCTACCCGCCGGGATTTGATTGGACCAATCGCGCAGGTCGAAGACCCGCCGGAGTTCGCCGCGGCCGGCCGTCCCGAGGCTGGCTGGCCAACACGCCAGTAGACGGTCGGCGGCTTTGACCGGGAGCCCGGCTCGGTCCCAGACCGGTATCCCGCGCAGGATTGACAGAAGGTCGTCGCCGTCAGCGACCGGCGTCACCGGATCCAGTAGGGGCCGCGCCGGGAGACAGGCCTTGCGTCCAAGGAACAGGGGCCTGGCGGGGTGTCGTAGGGCCTCTACGACCCTTTCGAGCGTCGGCTCAGCGTCACCGTGGAGCGTCAACACCACCGTCAAGAGGCCGTCAACCCAGTAGTGACGATAGCGCTCGTGTGTGCCGAGCCTGGCCGATGGCCCGCCCGCCCTGTGCTCGGCCACGCCGCGACGCGTCCATCCCGGTCGGGACATCTTCGGTTGGCCGAGGTCGACCGTGTGGTAATCGACCATCCGTTGTGGCAGCACATCCCAACGGGCCGCGTACTCCAAGCGACGTTGGAGCGCATCCAACTGCTCGAAGTCTCCATGGCTCCATCCTAGGTGACCGCTCGGAAACCGTACCCCACGGGGTATGAGCTGATGGGGTTTGAAGAATAGAAAGTCGATGATGAACGCCGGAGGGCTTTCTTGGACAGTAACCATTGATACACCTCTATGAGCTTTCTGTAGCTTTGTATTGCTGCACCGCTCTTGCGTTCACGCCCGTTTTCGTGGTACGATGCGGCTGGAAACCACCTCCGGGCAGGGAGTGGAGCGGCGTGCTGGGCCGGCGCAACCGGCAGACCACCTTCGACGACGTCACCTGGCGACAGCGCATCCCCAAGGACTCCTACTGGTGGCGGCTCCACGACTGGGCGGTGCAGAACCTGGACGAATCGATGTTTGCTCCGCTGTTTGACGCCCGCACCGGAAGGCCTTCGGTGAGCCCGGTCCACACGTTTCTGGCGCTGTTGATCCAGATGGAGAAGGGCTACTCGGACCGGGAGATGGAGCAGGAATCCCGCTTCGATGACCGGGTGAAGCTGGCGATTTTGGCGGGGCGGGACTTTGAGGGCATCGATGCGGTGACGCTGTGCGACCACCGCCGGCGCTTCTTGCAGCATGGCATCGCGGCGGCCATGCTGGAGAGGACCCTGGCCTCGGCCAAGCAGGCGGGGCTGTTTTCGCCGGAGCGCTCCCAGATCGTCGATTCCTTTCTCATCCACGGCGGGGCCGCCGTGCAGGACACCTACACCCTCATCCGCAAGGGTATCGTGCGGGTCCTGGCGGTGGCCCGGATGCACGAGCTGGACGGTCCGCTTTCGGCGGTACTGAAGCGCACCGATTACCACCAGCCGGGCAAGCCCCGGATCGACTGGGACGACGCCGAGGCCCGCCGACAGCTGCTCCAGGCGCTGGTCGACGACGCGTTGGCCCTGGTGGCGGCGGCGCGGGCGCTTGCGAAGGTGCCCGAGGACTTGAAGGCCATGGTGGACCTGCTGGAGCGGGTGGCCACCCAGGACATCGAGCGGGACCCGGACGGGACGGTCCGCCTCAAGCAGGGGGTGGCCAAGGACCGGGTCATCTCGGTGGTCGACCCCGAGATGCGCCATGGCCACAAGACGGCCTCGAACCGGGCAGACGGCTACAAAGCCCATCTGATGACGGGCGGCGAGGGCCACCGGCTGGTCACCGCCGTCGCGGTGACGCCCGCCAACGCACCGGACGACGCGAGGCTGGAGGCGATGCTGGACGACCAGGAGCGGCACGGCCACCGCCCCGCGGAGGTGCTGGGCGATCAGGCGTACTTCGACGTCGAGCGCGCCCGGCGCCAGGCCGAGAAGGGGACCCTCATCGTGGCCAAGGCGCCCCGGCGACGAACCGGGAGGGTACTCTCGAAGGAGGCCTTCGCCCTGGACGCCGACGCCGGCACGCTCACCTGCCCCGCAGGCAGACGGTCCGCTTCGACCCGGGCCGACTGCAGCACCACAAGGGGTTCGTGGTGAGCTTTGCGGCCGAGGCCTGCGGGGCCTGTCCCCTCAAGGCCCGCTGCACGCCGGCGGCGGCCCGTCAGGTCACGATCCACCCCTACGAGGTCGAGCTGCGGCAGGCTCGGGCGTACCAGCGCACCCCGGCCTTTCGGGAGCGCTACCGGCTGCGGGCCCGCATCGAGCGCATCGTGCGGCAGCTCAAGACCCACGGGGCCCGCAAGGCGCGCTACTGGGGTCGCATCAAGGTGCGCTTCCAGCTCCTGCTGGCCGCCATCAACCACAACATCAAGGAGGTGATGGCCGCCGGGCCACCCGTGGGGGTGGTGGGCCCCGCATGAGTAAGAAGCTGGAAGACAAGGAAAAGAGAAGGGAAACCGGGGGTTGGAAAGGCAGCACGACGCGCTCCGCCCTCCCGTCGAAGGCCGCGATTGGGTCGAGCTCGAACCCGCTGGCCGCATGCCTGACCTTTCAAACCCCCTACCAAAGGCCCGATTCAACAGGAAACCGAGCAGTCACCTAGGGCATTGGCGACGAGACCCGTGAGCATGGACGTCCCGGGGAAGAGATCGATGAAACCATGTTGGTCGACGAGCACCGAGCCAAAACTGACCAGTGGCGCGTCGAACCGCATGACCAGCGCCCTCATGGCGCATCACCCAGAGCGTGGTCGAGGCTTTGCCTGATCGCTTCACGCAGGGGGACCACAGGTTCGCGGTCCCGCGGCCAGGGATGCGCGCAGGAGACGAAACGCCGCTCCTCGGAGTCACCGTACATGGACTCGAGGGCGTTGAGGTACTTGGCCATCGCTTCCACGGACTGGGCCATTGGATGGCCGTCGTGGTGTCCCAGGCTCACGGGCTTCAGGAAGGCATTGGCGAGGCTTCGAGGCTGCGTGGTCCCCACCTCGAGCACCACGCACTCCGCGCGGGCGTATGGAGCCGTTGCGCCCAGCTTGGCCCCAGGCGTCACCTGGGCTATGGCCTGAATGAGCAAGTCGAGGAGAGCTCGGGCGTCCCCGCGGTCCTGAGCCTGCCATTCGTGACGCCTGCAGCCGGTCAGGTTGGATACCAAGAGGGGGATGTCCACGACCACGTACCCGTAGAAGATGCCTGCACCTATCTCCATGTCGCCCGCATGAGCAGCCCCCGTCTCCTCGTCGGCCGCCAGGTCATCGACCGCCGTGAAGAAGTCCACCTCGGTCTCCAGGGCGTGCGTCGTGAAGGCGTGGCCTACGTGCACGGGCGCGTCAACGCGAGCCAGCACGTCCGATGTGACGAAGCGCCCGAACAAAGCGCCCTCGAAGCCGGCCACGGGGTTACGGATGCCAGCCTGGTCGAGAAGGGCCTTGAAGTTGTTCTTCTCCGCTTTGATTCTCGCATCGAGATAGGCCTTGGCCTTCTCCACGCTACCCTCACGGGCCGCCTCCTGGATGAGGGTGACGAAGTAGTCCGCCTCCGGCTGTCCAAACAGGACAGGCTGCTTCATCTCCAAGCGATCCCGGTCCACGGCTTCCTTCTCGCCTGCTGCCTTGAGGACCCCCTGGGCCAGGTGGAACGTCAAGGCATGGGCGACGTCCTCCTGCATCCCTTGCTCGATCAGACGACCTTTGACGATCCTGGCGAAGAAGTGCCGGGACCGGATACCCGCAGGTAGTCGGGTGTGCTCCATCATCCATTGGCGCCAATGGCGCTTCTGACACTGGCTCGAGACGCGGAGCCGGGGGTAACCTCCAAAGATGATCCGCTTGGCCAACCCCGCATCGTCTCGATTGAGCAGGCTCGCATGGTAACTGGTGAGAAAGTGAATCTGCAGAAACACGCCCTTCATCCTGCCTTTCTGTCTTGCGTCGTGAACTGGTAGTAGAAGTCTCGAGCGATCTTGTCCTGGACCGCTTCACGCTTCTCGGGATCCTGGGTGAGCAAGAGCAGGGCCGCATCCACCCAGTTACACGAGCTGGACTTGGCTGCAAGAAAGCGCGCCGCTCGCAATAGCAAGACCCGGCGCGTATCTCCCTCGGCGGTGAGGAGCCTCTCCAACCGGGCCTCCGAATACCGAGCCTCAGCCAGGGCCCGTCCCAGGCCCTTGTCGGGGTTGTGCGCGGCAGGGCTCATGAGCGCGATGCCTGCCACCAAGGTAATCCAGTCCCGCCGTGACTGCGGCGTGCGATCCCACCATTCCGGAAGGTAGAGCGCTGCGAAACGATAGAACACGACCGGCGGCAGTTGGGTAGGGTGCATTCGTCGAAGGGCCGCGCGTTCCCCTGTTGGAAAGCGTTCGCTTGCGATCACACGAGCGATCTGCCCGATATGATGATGAAGCGTCGCCTCAGGCGACACCAACGTCCTCACGTGCTTCCTCCCTCAAGAACGGGAAATTGCCGTTGGCGTACAGCCCTGTCCAGAAGCGCCGCTCTGCCGCCACTCGGGCCTGGAAACGACGCCCTATGTGCGTGGGCAAGAATCTCTCTGCCTCGCGGAGGATCTCCAGTGCGAAGTCTCGCAACTGCAGGGCCCATTGCCTCGAGACGAGCTGCTCGTCGAACGGTTCAGGTACGGACCACAGCCACGTAAAGAAGGCATCCGTCCATCGCGCCTGAAACCTCCCTGCAACCCCCCTCCACCATGCCTCGTAGGATTCTCGGTCTGCCGCCGATGTAGCCGTGGCCAGGTATGTCAGCACCGCTGGCCGGAGTACGCGGTTTTGCATCCGGCCCGCGTATTCGACGCCCGTCTTGCTCAACTCCGCCAATGGTTGACGTCGCTCTGGAGGGCCAAAGACACGGAGTCGGGCCGCTGCCGGGATGGCAACCCGCCGCTCGTGGAATCCATCTGTGGTGCCCTGGCCGCGTACCAGGACGGACGCAGACAGCCAAACATCTCCCTGCCATCGGGCGTCCGGCCGTTGCAAGGGAGTCAGCTTGAGCTCATCTGCGAAGATCAGCCGTCGGATGAGGTCGGCGTCCCAACCCCTCGGGCCCACAGTGAGCGCCTTGATCCCGCCGTCTCCTCGGCTGCTCGACTCGCGCAGGTCGATGGGCAACCACGCGTCTCCCACGGCCCCACGGAGTTCGCTGGCTGCGATGCGGTCAGCCACTGAGGCGACGGCTTCAGCGTGAGTGGGTCGACCATCCCCCTTGAGCCGGACCCTGCGGCAAACCTCGACATAGAAGGGGTCCAGCAGCGTCAGGGGCAAGGCCGTCTTGCCGTCCCACGGCTCGGTCCAGACCAGGACGATCCCTCTGGGATCGTAGCCATAGGCAGATCCAAGGACTTCCCGGCGATGGTCGAGCAGGCGCGACACGGCATCGCGCCACCTGACACCAGGACGGAAGCTCCGCACGATCTCGACGACGGGCCGGTTGCCAAAGCCCCCGTTCATGCGGGATATCCCCCGGTTGCCCACGCCGTAAAACCCGCTCATGGTCTGGAGGCTGACCAGAGCGTAGACCCACGCGTCGGGGTCGGCCCGGACTGCCCGGGTCTGCTTCAAGTCGTGATTCTTGGCTGTAGGTAGAAGGTCGAGGGCATCGGGCGTGTCAGCGATAGGTCGGAGTCGGTCGTGATCCTCTGGGGGCAGGGGTGGCTGCATGAAAGCGGGCCGAGAGAGGTCCGGGACGACCAGGGTCCACGCGTCATCACCCGCTTCCCCCGCCAGGCCCCTGAGCCCGTCTCGCCAGTACTGGGCGTCATGGATCACGTCCGTATCGCCACGACGAGCCAACACGGCCCCGGCAAGATAGCACAGGAATACGTGAAAAGCATCCTCCTGGTGCCGTTGAAGCCCTGGCAGGTGCTCTACCTGATCCCGTCCCAGGGCAGCCATCAACTCGGGCAGGCTCAGGCGACGGAACCCCTCAGAGGTCTCCGTCCGCAGCAGCGGGTCCGTGAGCAGGTTCACGGAGCTCCTCCAATCCAAACCGGCTGTAACGGTATCGGCGGGCGCCGCAGCGAAGGATGGCGACGCCGTCGCCCTGCTGCTCGACCGCGATGTGGTCCACCGGTTCCACGGGACTCATGTGGCCGGGGATGACCATCTCTTGTAGCGTCTGGCCGAACGGGCTGATGACAGGACGGTCCAGCGGAAGTTGGAGGTTGCGCACACCGAGCCGGACGCTCACGCTGCCCCCAGACTCATTGAACTCGAAGGTGCCGAAGTACTTGTCGAAGATGGCGGCCACATGCCCTGCTGCGACGGCTCGGGCCAGGTCACCTCCCTCGACGTGCTCGGCATGACGTTGCCACCGACTTCCCTGCAAGCCCGCCAGGTGCTGAGGGTGTGTCACGGCTTCGACAAGTCGGCGGTTGTCACGAGGGATGCTGACCTCAGGGTGCTCCTCCAAGACCCGGCGAGTCAGCTCGAGTGTCCTCACGTCCTCGTAGACGCTTCCGTAACCGAGGCGTTTGTAGCTATCGACCACGCGGCCTTGGTCATCGAGTGCTTGGGTCAGGTCTCCCGCCGGTACCAGGACGATGCACCGGGCGGGAGGGCCGTAGCCGGGTGGCCGCTCCTTGTTGTGCCGGTGCAGACGGCCCACGCGCTGCAGGAGCACGTCGGCTGGGGCCAGGTCTGAGATCATCAAGTCGGCGTCGATGTCCAGGCTCTGCTCCAGCGTCTGGGTCCCGACGAGGAGAAGAGGCCCTCCCGCAGAGCCAGGCCCCAGCAGTTCGCTCACGCGACCGTCGAGGAGAGAGCGGTCCTCCGGCGCGAAGCGGCCATGATGGGGACAGACCACCCCAGCACAGGTGAACAACCAGGCCGGGTCAACGCGGTCGCATCGTTCGAATGCACGCAGAAGCGCGTTGGCCCGGTCCACCGTATTCATCACGACCACGATCCGGGCTCTGCCGGCCAGCGCTTCTGCAACGCCTTCGACGACGGCCTCGGGCGTGAAGGCCACGGGCATCAGCTCGAATCGAACACGCTTCTCCCCCCTGGATGTCACCTGAACGGCTCTTGGGACCCCATCTGCCAGCGTAATCGCCGGATAGGGTGCCTGTTCGGTGACCCGGGCTTCCGCTAGGGGAGGTTGGTTGCCGGCTATCGAGACATAGCGATACCGCGCTCGCGCGCCGAGCGTGGCCGACAGCAGCATGGCGTAGCCACCGACACGCAGGTGGTGCTCGAGCAGTCGTTCGAGCAACCGCGACATGTACACGTCGGAGGCATGGACCTCGTCCACCACCAGCAGACTTCGGTCGAGGCACACGGAGCGTAAGTGAGCATGGGCTGTCTGGACCGCGGACAGCAGCGCCTGGTCGATGGTGCCGACGGCCACTGTTGCGGCGAGGAAGCGCTTGGGACGCTCGCCCGCCCACTGGCGCTGCTGCTTCAGGAGCACCTCATCGTCCTGCCAGATATTGGCCGATTCCTCCGCGGGGAGTGTCTGCTCGGGAGAGAGGCCATCTACCTGGACATAACCGGGCACGGCGAGGAGTGTAACCGGGCGGGTGGACGAATCGGGGAACCACCGTCGCATGACGCGCCAGACACGCCCGTAGATCTCGCGCGCCGCCACTCGGGTGGGGAGCGCAAAGAATAGCCCGTCGACTTTGCCGGCACGGAAGAGCTTGAACCACCAATTCAACGCTGCCTCGGTCTTGCCCGAGCCAGTCTCCGATTCGGCGATGACGAGGCGTGCGTCGGGCAACTCGGGGTCAAGGGCGTCGATAGCCTCTTGCAGGGGCCGTGGAGCAAATCCGAACCGTTGGTGGAAGTGATGGGGCGCTCGCGACAGGACTTGGCGGAGGTCGCTCACGTCCAACCCTACGGCTCGCAGGAGCCTTGGCGCCACCTGCCGGGCATGGTGCAGACGTCGTCCCGCATCGACCTTCTCGACCGGGAACCACGCCGGGTGAGACCCGAGCCAGTCTGCCAGCATGAGAAGGCCGGCGAAACGGTGATGGAACCTGGGTTCTGAAGGCAACGTCGGTCCGCTCGGCTCGAACGCGCCGGGGAACGCAATCTGAGCCCACTTCGAGATCTCAGCGATGGCAGCCATCGGGTCCCACATGCCATCGCGCCGCCACCATCGGTCGCGTGCATCCCAATAGGCAGCGCTGCGTTCGCCCTTGAACTGGAGGGGCGTACCATGGTGCGAGAAGGCGGCGACGAAGTAGCTGTATGCCACCTGGTCGTCGTCGAACCAGGTGTGCATACCGGGTGGCAGCGCCTCGAGAAAGGCCATGTGGAGTTGCTCATCCAGGGCATACGGATCGAGCAAGGGTGCCAGTTCTCGGATATGGCCGGCCCTTGGCATCTTGCTGCCATAGACCTTCAATTGGAAGCCGAGGTTGGCCTTGCCGATGTCATGAAGCATGGCCAGCACTGCGAGCCGGTCCATCTGTTGACCTGTGACGGGCGCCCCCGCGGCGCATTGCAGCGAGCGCCTGATCCCATCGAGCTCGCACAGCGCTCTAAACACGACGGCGACGTCGAGGCAGTGGGCCACAAGTGGCAAGCAGCGGGAGTCCTCGGGGCGGAACTTGCCCCAGAAGATGCATGCCTCTGCGCTCCCGGTGCGGAGCATGTCGCGTCATGCTTCCCTTCCCGACGCCGATACCCTGAAGGATGGAAGGACGCTCAAGGGGAACCAGCACTTAACGACACATGGATGAAGGGAGACCCGATGCGCCGGACACCCCATCTCGGTAGCGCGACCCTTGACTCATCAGGGGTAGGAGCGATCGTTGACGTCGAGACAACGGGCTTGCAGCCCGATCGGGACGAGGTCATCGAGCTCGGCATTCTCCTCTTCGCTTATGAACGTAGCTCCGCTCGAATCCTCGCGGTCGTCGACGAATACGTCGGCCAGCGACAACCGTCACGACCCATCCCAGCCGCGGCCACTCGCGTACATGGAATGAGCGAGGAGCATGTCCGCGGACAAACGCTGGATCATCAAAGAGTCAGAGCCTTGCTCCAAAGAGCTGAGTTCCTGGTCTCCCATCACGCAGCCTTCGACCGACGGTTCGTCTTGCAGCTCTACCCCGACCTCGCCAGCCGAAGATGGCTGTGCTCCCTGGAAGGTATCGATTGGCGCGGGCATGGATTCAAGTCTCGGAGCTTGCAGGCCCTGCTCGAGGCACACGCCATCCGCTCCGATGTCCGACACCGGGCGCAAGCTGACTGCCGGGCCTTGCTCGCTCTGCTCGAACGCCCCAGTGCGAACGGTAACACGTATTTGTACGAGCTCCTCAACCACTATGACATGCTGGGCGCCTCACACCCCCACGTAGATCAGCCGTTGCTTCGGGTCGGTCCCGAAGCGTCTGACTGGGCGATATCCTAATCGGCTCAAGTCATGGTTCGACATCTAGCCAGGCCATTCCTGCCTCTTCTGTCATGGCAGGCAGGGGTTGGCTCTGGAGTGGAGTGAAAGCGCACGCGGGGGAGCCGTACTGGGAGTCGGCGACGGCTCCACCACGCAGGGTCGATCCCCGCGCACGCGGGGGAGCCCCCGATGGCAGCCCTGCCGAGCGCAACGGCCACGGTCGATCCCCGCGCACGCGGGGGAGCCTCTTCGACCTGAATGGCAACGTGTGGGAATGGGGGTCGATCCCCGCGCACGCGGGGGAGCCCGAAACAGGACGCCGGAGATCCGATGAGGCAGCGGTCGATCCCCGCGCACGCGGGGGAGCCATATCTACCCGCGCCCGCGCGTTCTCTCGCGCGGGTCGATCCCCGCGCACGCGGGGGAGCCGAACTCCACGGCGACGTGTACGGCTGGGAGGACGGTCGATCCCCGCGCACGCGGGGGAGCCACTCACCGCTGTCGCTTTCGCGGCCGGGTCGAGGGTCGATCCCCGCGCACGCGGGGGAGCCGAATGTAATGCACCACAGACGGCTCATCAAGGGGGTCGATCCCCGCGCACGCGGGGGAGCCAACGTCACCGTGGCGCCGGGGCCGTCGGCCAGGGGTCGATCCCCGCGCACGCGGGGGAGCCGGCGATCGGCTGGTATCTGTCCCAGACGCCGCGGGTCGATCCCCGCGCACGCGGGGGAGCCCGCCGCCACCCATCGGTGCCGACGCTCGGCGCGGGTCGATCCCCGCGCACGCGGGGGAGCCGCTCGCGGCGGGTCGGGCACACGGGCGGCCGGGGGTCGATCCCCGCGCACGCGGGGTAGCCTTGCAGCAGCGCCAGGACGGTGTCGGGGCGGATGGTCGATCCCCGCGCACGCGGGGTAGCCGGTACCCACGCAGATCCACCACTGGCCTGCGGGGGTCGATCCCCGCGCACGCGGGGGAGCCCCGTCAGTGGTGCGGATACGGTCAAGCAGCGCAGGTCGATCCCCGCGCACGCGGGGGAGCCTGGTAGCAGGTGCGTCCTGCCAGCTCGATGAGAGGTCGATCCCCGCGCACGCGGGGGAGCCATCTCCTCGCCCTCCCCCACATCCGCGGTGGCGGGTCGATCCCCGCGCACGCGAGGGAGCCAGCTCCTCCTCGAGCCGCCAGGTCGCCTCGTAAGGTCGATCCCCGCGCACGCGGGGGAGCCTGCGCCGCCGTACACTTGAATGCAGAGCAGCCGGGTCGATCCCCGCGCACGCGGGGGAGCCGCAGAGTACAGGGTACGGGATCCGTGGGATCAAGGTCGATCCCCGCGCACGCGGGGGAGCCCGTCGCCCGCCTCCTGGACGGCCTGCGGAGCCAGGTCGATCCCCGCGCACGCGGGGGAGCCTGGTGACGCAGCGGGCCCAATTCTCCTGCTGGCGGTCGATCCCCGCGCACGCGGGGGAGCCGAAAAACGCCGCAAGCCCATCACGCCGGCGCAAGGTCGATCCCCGCGCACGCGGGGGAGCCACGAAGAGACCCACGTAAAGCATGGCGGGGGCGGGTCGATCCCCGCGCACGCGGGGGAGCCGCCGCGATGGCCTCCTCGGCGTTGTGCGGGTCAGGTCGATCCCCGCGCACGCGGGGGAGCCATGCAGTTTCGCACCAGGATGGCACCCCGTCGAGGTCGATCCCCGCGCACGCGGGGGAGCCACGGCATCAGCCGAGTGCACGGCTGGTATGACGGGTCGATCCCCGCGCACGCGGGGGAGCCCACGGGTGGCCCAAAGGGATTGCGCTTGATGGCGGTCGATCCCCGCGCACGCGGGGGAGCCCCGCCGTCCATCACCGGCACGCCGCGCGTCTCAGGTCGATCCCCGCGCACGCGGGGGAGCCGGCGATACGCGCCAATGGGAAGGCGCTCGGGCAGGTCGATCCCCGCGCACGCGGGGGAGCCAGGACCTGGCGCGTCGGCGACGAAAGCGCAGGAGGTCGATCCCCGCGCACGCGGGGGAGCCCAGACTGGCTCGCCATTCGGATCACGGCGCGGGGGTCGATCCCCGCGCACGCGGGGGAGCCGCCCACCGCGCCTGGAGCCGTGAGGCCGCCAGGGGTCGATCCCCGCGCACGCGGGGGAGCCCTCGCCGGTGTGCCACGCCATCTCACGCCCGCAGGTCGATCCCCGCGCACGCGGGGGAGCCACTTCCGCGCGCCTTGAAAGAGGCGAAGCGGCGGGTCGATCCCCGCGCACGCGGGGGAGCCCGGGTCGATGCGGCTGCCTGACAGCATGGCCCAGGTCGATCCCCGCGCACGCGGGGGAGCCCGTCGTCTCCACGTGCGGGTAGGCGTGCTGCAGGGTCGATCCCCGCGCACGCGGGGGAGCCTTTTTCGCCCGCGTGACGGCGTGGGCTCGGACGGGTCGATCCCCGCGCACGCGGGGGAGCCCCGCACATTCTCCCGCTCAATGATGCGCTGAAGGGTCGATCCCCGCGCACGCGGGGGAGCCACCTCCTGGCAGCTCTCGACGGCCTCCCACGGGGGTCGATCCCCGCGCACGCGGGGGAGCCGCGGCCCGCAAGCTCAACTACTTCATCCGGGCAGGTCGATCCCCGCGCACGCGGGGGAGCCCGTGGCGGCCTGTGCCCGTTCGGTCTCGGTGAGGGTCGATCCCCGCGCACGCGGGGGAGCCATATACGCCTGGCAAGGGGGTGAATGTTACGGTGGTCGATCCCCGCGCACGCGGGGGAGCCCTATTCCGCAGGTCCTTTCCGCCGAACGCGGCGGGTCGATCCCCGCGCACGCGGGGGAGCCCCTGTAGGACGTCGGACAGCGTGATCATGCGGCGGTCGATCCCCGCGCACGCGGGGGAGCCATGTTCTCGTTCTTATCCACGTCTACTGCCAGGGGTCGATCCCCGCGCACGCGGGGGAGCCTGGTCGGTATGCATGGCTCTCGCTCCCCTAGCGGGTCGATCCCCGCGCACGCGGGGGAGCCACCTCCACCTCAACGCGGGGAGGCTCGTCCGCGGGTCGATCCCCGCGCACGCGGGGGAGCCGGCTGCTGGGGCGCGATCGCGGGTATGGTAGTGGGTCGATCCCCGCGCACGCGGGGGAGCCCCGCCCCTCCCAAAGCCAGGATGAGCCCACCAAGGTCGATCCCCGCGCACGCGGGGGAGCCGCGCGGGAGTCAATCTTCGTCACGGTTTGGGCAGGTCGATCCCCGCGCACGCGGGGGAGCCGCCAAGCGCTCCGCCGAAATCTTCCTGCCTACCGGTCGATCCCCGCGCACGCGGGGGAGCCCTCGATGAGCGCCTGCGCCGGGTTGTCGGTGTCGGTCGATCCCCGCGCACGCGGGGGAGCCACGCCTGAACCAACCTTGGGCCGCCACCGGAACGGTCGATCCCCGCGCACGCGGGGGAGCCGTCGCAATCCCTGGCAAGTCAAAGGGGGAGAAGGGTCGATCCCCGCGCACGCGGGGGAGCCTCCGCCCGCGCTGAGGGAGGGAGACGGGAGGGGGGTCGATCCCCGCGCACGCGGGGGAGCCGGCCGCCCCAAAGAGGTCGGCCACGTCAAGGAGGGTCGATCCCCGCGCACGCGGGGGAGCCCGGATCTCGCCGATGGTCGGCGGCGTCGGGTACGGTCGATCCCCGCGCACGCGGGGGAGCCCTTCTCGCCATCCACGTACTCGGTAATCCTCAAGGTCGATCCCCGCGCACGCGGGGGAGCCTTGACCAGCAGGGGCCTGGAGAGTACCTGGTAGGGTCGATCCCCGCGCACGCGGGGGAGCCTATTGGTGGCGCACAGCTAAAGTCGGCGAGGAGGGTCGATCCCCGCGCACGCGGGGGAGCCTATTGGTGGCGCACAGCTAAAGTCGGCGAGGAGGGTCGATCCCCGCGCACGCGGGGGAGCCGCTCTCGACGGCCTCCCAGGGGTAGCCGCCGAAGGTCGATCCCCGCGCACGCGGGGGAGCCCCAATCCACTCCGCCACCGGCACGGCTACAGCAGGTCGATCCCCGCGCACGCGGGGGAGCCACCCTGCGGTTCCGCCGGTCGGACGTCCCGGGGTGGTCGATCCCCGCGCACGCGGGGGAGCCAGCCTGGCTCATGCGGACTGGCTGCGGACGGGGGGTCGATCCCCGCGCACGCGGGGGAGCCCTCGGCCCAGTCCTCCTCCCAGTCCGGCCCGGCGGTCGATCCCCGCGCACGCGGGGGAGCCGGCTAGCGGAGCACAAGGGCGAAGCCGGTCATGGGTCGATCCCCGCGCACGCGGGGGAGCCTGGGCGAACTCACTCGGGTACAGGGCCTACGGGGGTCGATCCCCGCGCACGCGGGGGAGCCTCGGCCACCGACTGGCTGAGGGGGTCGGCGAGCGGTCGATCCCCGCGCACGCGGGGGAGCCTCTCATTCAGCACCAGCGCCTTCTCCCGCCGCGGGTCGATCCCCGCGCACGCGGGGGAGCCGCAGTAGACTTGCAAGACCTGCTTGAGCATGGCGGTCGATCCCCGCGCACGCGGGGGAGCCTACGAGTATGCCGCAGCCCAAAGGCGCGACGAGGGTCGATCCCCGCGCACGCGGGGGAGCCGCGCTCAGATCAGCTCCATCAGCCGCCGCATCAGGTCGATCCCCGCGCACGCGGGGGAGCCGTCTGCGCCGGGTCAGGGAAGACCAGTTGGAAGGGTCGATCCCCGCGCACGCGGGGGAGCCTGACTATTCCGGATGTCCTGCGGTATTTGGCGGGGTCGATCCCCGCGCACGCGGGGGAGCCGTCATGGTCCCGTCATCGAAGCGCACCAGTCTGGGTCGATCCCCGCGCACGCGGGGGAGCCTCGTGATCCGTGAGCCACGCAATGCGCTCATCGGGTCGATCCCCGCGCACGCGGGGGAGCCTCTGGTACCCGTCGGGCCGCCTCTGACGGCTCGGGTCGATCCCCGCGCACGCGGGGGAGCCTGTGGAGCATGGGGCGCAGGCCACTGGAGAAGAGGTCGATCCCCGCGCACGCGGGGGAGCCGATCCGGGCTCAGAGCATCAGGATTCGTCCGGGGGTCGATCCCCGCGCACGCGGGGGAGCCTACGACGAGCCGCGGGCGCTTACGCCCGATGAGGGTCGATCCCCGCGCACGCGGGGGAGCCCTCACGTACAGGTTCTCGCTTGAGCCCTTACGCGGGTCGATCCCCGCGCACGCGGGGGAGCCTCTTGTTCGACGATCTGCTCGATCACGACTACGGGTCGATCCCCGCGCACGCGGGGGAGCCGCCGTCGCCAGCACCTGGCAACCCTTCGCGCAAGGTCGATCCCCGCGCACGCGGGGGAGCCTTGGCTGGCCATGTCCAACTGGAGGAAGCTAAGGGTCGATCCCCGCGCACGCGGGGGAGCCTCCTGGATGAGGGCGTACTCGTTGGCGGCGAAGGGTCGATCCCCGCGCACGCGGGGGAGCCATGCAAGGTCGTGGTCAGACGGAAATCACACCGGGTCGATCCCCGCGCACGCGGGGGAGCCATCACGAGCCCCGGCAGGGTCTCGGTGTCCACGGGTCGATCCCCGCGCACGCGGGGGAGCCCGCCCCGCCGACGATTCTTTCACTTGATACTGAGGTCGATCCCCGCGCACGCGGGGGAGCCGCGGCGCGGGTGTATGGGCGCAGCCGGGAGACGGGTCGATCCCCGCGCACGCGGGGGAGCCTCAGCCTGGCCCTGCGCCTTTCGGTGTTGGAGCGGTCGATCCCCGCGCACGCGGGGGAGCCCCGAAGCGCCGGCAGTGTTCGGGGACTTCGAGAGGTCGATCCCCGCGCACGCGGGGGAGCCACGCGTACTCCCGGCCGTCGACGTGCTCGACGAGGTCGATCCCCGCGCACGCGGGGGAGCCCGACCCCGAGCCGCCCGGGTTCATGATGGAAATGGTCGATCCCCGCGCACGCGGGGGAGCCACGCGTACTCCCGGCCGTCGACGTGCTCGACGAGGTCGATCCCCGCGCACGCGGGGGAGCCGTCAGGACGCAGGCGATCTCGAGAAGCTGCTGGGGTCGATCCCCGCGCACGCGGGGGAGCCTGATTCGGCATCTCCAGGCCGTGGCGCATGCGTGGTCGATCCCCGCGCACGCGGGGGAGCCTCGATCTCGCTGGCCCGCACCTCCAGCTTGCGGGGTCGATCCCCGCGCACGCGGGGGAGCCAGCCTGCGTCAAGTCGAAGCGGCCGATGGTCAGGGTCGATCCCCGCGCACGCGGGGGAGCCGGGCTCGTGGACGCCCCCGAGCGCACGCTGGAGGGTCGATCCCCGCGCACGCGGGGGAGCCGCCGAGGCCGAGGTGCGCCGGCTGGAGCAGTGGGGTCGATCCCCGCGCACGCGGGGGAGCCACCTGAGCTGCGGCCGGCGGGCGGGGCCGCTCGGGTCGATCCCCGCGCACGCGGGGGAGCCTAACGAAGAGAGCCAACCTGCCCAGGGTTCGGAGGTCGATCCCCGCGCACGCGGGGGAGCCGCGGCGCGGGTGTATGGGCGCAGCCGGGAGACGGGTCGATCCCCGCGCACGCGGGGGAGCCTACCGCTTCGACTTGCCGATGCAGTGAGCGCAGGGTCGATCCCCGCGCACGCGGGGGAGCCGGGTGCCAGATGGGTTCCCGGCGGTTGCGGCGCGGTCGATCCCCGCGCACGCGGGGGAGCCCTGCGGAGCTTGCGCCGGGCCCTGGCCAGCGCGGGTCGATCCCCGCGCACGCGGGGGAGCCTAACGAAGAGAGCCAACCTGCCCAGGGTTCGGAGGTCGATCCCCGCGCACGCGGGGGAGCCCGCCGGATGTGGCGTGCCCGCAGCTTGGCGGCGGGTCGATCCCCGCGCACGCGGGGGAGCCTGGAGCGGGCCGGAATGCGGGTGGTGTGGCAGGGGTCGATCCCCGCGCACGCGGGGGAGCCTCTTCGGGCAGAATGGACGCAAAGCGGACGTGGGGTCGATCCCCGCGCACGCGGGGGAGCCCTCTCCCGCCTGCTGGCGCAAGAAGAGCGGGACGGTCGATCCCCGCGCACGCGGGGGAGCCTTTCCGGGCTTGCGGCTCGTCCAGCGGATCGCGGGTCGATCCCCGCGCACGCGGGGGAGCCCATCGTGAGGGCGGCAATGCATGGTGGGTCCAGGGTCGATCCCCGCGCACGCGGGGGAGCCCGTCGACATGCTCCTCGCCGTCCTGTCGGAAGGGGGTCGATCCCCGCGCACGCGGGGGAGCCGCAGTTTGAGGCGATGAGGAGGGCCTCGCAGAGGGTCGATCCCCGCGCACGCGGGGGAGCCCTGGCCATAGCTCTACTGGCAAGGGCTCGTCAAGGTCGATCCCCGCGCACGCGGGGGAGCCGTGTCCGCGGAGGAGATCGAATCCGACGAAACTGGTCGATCCCCGCGCACGCGGGGGAGCCTCCACCGAGGCCTTGCTCATGCGCCGGCGGAAGGGTCGATCCCCGCGCACGCGGGGGAGCCCGACGGCGAGGCTCGCAAGGCGTGGGTCGAGGAGGTCGATCCCCGCGCACGCGGGGGAGCCGTAGCCAGGCGTCGGCCAGCACGTCCATCGTCGGGTCGATCCCCGCGCACGCGGGGGAGCCATCGGGTGTGAGCCTTGGCTCGCGTGAATGTTGGGTCGATCCCCGCGCACGCGGGGGAGCCGGCGCAACAGAGACATTACGGCGTCTTCATCGAGGTCGATCCCCGCGCACGCGGGGGAGCCGCAGTCGGGGTCATGCTAACTCACCCCGCTGGCGGTCGATCCCCGCGCACGCGGGGGGAGCCGATCAAGGGCCGGGAGCAATCCCGGCCCGCACAGGTCGATCCCCGCGCACGCGGGGGAGCCCACCAGGAGCATGGTCAGGGGATGCTCTGGGGGGGTCGATCCCCGCGCACGCGGGGGAGCCCGTCAGGCGACAGGTACACATCCCCCGTCATCGGGTCGATCCCCGCGCACGCGGGGGAGCCATCCAAGCAAAGGCCGACGCAGCAATGCGTCGGGGTCGATCCCCGCGCACGCGGGGGAGCCTATCTGGGAGTTTTGCGACGATCCGCGACATGGGGTCGATCCCCGCGCACGCGGGGGAGCCCAGGTAGTGGGCGATGTCGGGAACGTGCGCGAGGGTCGATCCCCGCGCACGCGGGGGAGCCCCTGTGGAACACGGTCACGCCAGGCTTCTGCAGGGTCGATCCCCGCGCACGCGGGGGAGCCGGTTTCCTGATGGCCCGTTCGGTCAATTCCGAGGGTCGATCCCCGCGCACGCGGGGGAGCCGCATTGTGCTCATCCGCCAACCGGAGGGCATAAGGTCGATCCCCGCGCACGCGGGGGAGCCTGACGTCCGGCCCTGTTGCTCCGTGATGGTCAAGGTCGATCCCCGCGCACGCGGGGGAGCCCTCTGCGAGGCCCTCCTCATCGCCTCAAACTGCGGTCGATCCCCGCGCACGCGGGGGAGCCCCTGTCACGGCCTCTGCGTCGCGATGGAGGCAGGGTCGATCCCCGCGCACGCGGGGGAGCCGCGTCAACGGCGTGCTCCAGCAGCTAGCGGACAGGTCGATCCCCGCGCACGCGGGGGAGCCCTGCTGCCGGACGTCGATCTCTCCTGGGAAAACGGTCGATCCCCGCGCACGCGGGGGAGCCGCAACGAGCCGCCGGCGCTTGTGGAGCGGCCAGGGTCGATCCCCGCGCACGCGGGGGAGCCCCCATCGCGCCCGCGGGCCATGAGCGGGACCAAGGTCGATCCCCGCGCACGCGGGGGAGCCTCCTCGGTGTTCGACCGCACGGCGTTGGCCATGGGTCGATCCCCGCGCACGCGGGGGAGCCATCTTCTGGGCCTGCTCGTCGAGGGCGCGGAGGGGTCGATCCCCGCGCACGCGGGGGAGCCCGCTCGTGTGCGGCCCTGTCGGCAGTCTGCGGGGGTCGATCCCCGCGCACGCGGGGGAGCCCCGTTCCTGGCGATCTCCGACCGCGTACATCAGGGTCGATCCCCGCGCACGCGGGGGAGCCCGGTAGCGGTACAGGGGTGGGATTTCTGGCGGCGGTCGATCCCCGCGCACGCGGGGGAGCCGCAGAGTACAGGATACGGGATCCGTGGGATCAAGGTCGATCCCCGCGCACGCGGGGGAGCCACGTCTCCTCCCCTAGCCTCCTCCCCACCTCCAGGTCGATCCCCGCGCACGCGGGGGAGCCATGCACTCGCCAACCGACTCGCCATGTTGAGTGGGTCGATCCCCGCGCACGCGGGGGAGCCACGAGCCCCGATGATCTCGCCCGCCTGGCGGCGGGTCGATCCCCGCGCACGCGGGGGAGCCGTGCCCTACCGCAACCGGCGCGGCGGCGACGAGGGTCGATCCCCGCGCACGCGGGGGAGCCCGCTGGTCATCCGCCCGGCGCTGTTCGCTGTCGGGTCGATCCCCGCGCACGCGGGGGAGCCGCCGAGCGGGCGCTGATCGCTGCCATTAAGGCAGGTCGATCCCCGCGCACGCGGGGGAGCCGCTTCGCCCGACGCTATCCCCGGCTCCTGGCGGGGTCGATCCCCGCGCACGCGGGGGAGCCGCGCCGTGCTCATCAGCCAGCCGAAGGGCGTAGGGTCGATCCCCGCGCACGCGGGGGAGCCCACGTCCCCCCACGGTCCGCCGCTCCTAGGTGACCGCTCGGAAACCGTACCCCACGGGGTATGAGCTGATGGGGTTTGAAGAATAGAAAGTCGATGATGAACGCCGGAGGGCTTTCTTGGACAGTAACCATTGATACACCTCTATGAGCTTTCTGTAGCTTTGTATTGCTGCACCGCTCTTGCGTTCACGCCCGTTTTCGTGGTACGATGCGGCTGGAAACCACCTCCGGGCAGGGAGTGGAGCGGCGTGCTGGGCCGGCGCAACCGGCAGACCACCTTCGACGACGTCACCTGGCGACAGCGCATCCCCAAGGACTCCTACTGGTGGCGGCTCCACGACTGGGCGGTGCAGAACCTGGACGAATCGATGTTTGCTCCGCTGTTTGACGCCCGCACCGGAAGGCCTTCGGTGAGCCCGGTCCACACGTTTCTGGCGCTGTTGATCCAGATGGAGAAGGGCTACTCGGACCGGGAGATGGAGCAGGAATCCCGCTTCGATGACCGGGTGAAGCTGGCGATTTTGGCGGGCGGGACTTTGAGGGCATCGATGCGGTGACGCTGTGCGACCACCGCCGGCGCTTCTTGCAGCATGGCATCGCGGCGGCCATGCTGGAGAGGACCCTGGCCTCGGCCAAGCAGGCGGGGCTGTTTTCGCCGGAGCGCTCCCAGATCGTCGATTCCTTTCTCATCCACGGCGGGGCCGCCGTGCAGGACACCTACACCCTCATCCGCAAGGGTATCGTGCGGGTCCTGGCGGTGGCCCGGATGCACGAGCTGGACGGTCCGCTTTCGGCGGTACTGAAGCGCACCGATTACCACCAGCCGGGCAAGCCCCGGATCGACTGGGACGACGCCGAGGCCCGCCGACAGCTGCTCCAGGCGCTGGTCGACGACGCGTCGGCCCTGGTGGCGGCGGCGCGGGCGCTTGCGAAGGTGCCCGAGGACTTGAAGGCCATGGTGGACCTGCTGGAGCGGGTGGCCACCCAGGACATCGAGCGGGACCCGGACGGGACGGTCCGCCTCAAGCAGGGGGTGGCCAAGGACCGGGTCATCTCGGTGGTCGACCCCGAGATGCGCCATGGCCACAAGACGGCCTCGAACCGGGCAGACGGCTACAAAGCCCATCTGATGACGGGCGGCGAGGGCCACCGGCTGGTCACCGCCGTCGCGGTGACGCCCGCCAACGCACCGGACGACGCGAGGCTGGAGGCGATGCTGGACGACCAGGAGCGGCACGGCCACCGCCCCGCGGAGGTGCTGGGCGATCAGGCGTACTTCGACGTCGAGCGCGCCCGGCGCCAGGCCGAGAAGGGGACCCTCATCGTGGCCAAGGCGCCCCGGCGACGAACCGGGAGGGCGCTCTCGAAGGAGGCCTTCGCCCTGGACGCCGACGCCGGCACGCTCACCTGCCCCGCAGGGCAGACGGTCCGCTTCGACCCGGGCCGACTGCAGCACCACAAGGGGTTCGTGGTGAGCTTTGCGGCCGAGGCCTGCGGGGCCTGTCCCCTCAAGGCCCGCTGCACGCCGGCGGCGGCCCGTCAGGTCACGATCCACCCCTACGAGGTCGAGCTGCGGCAGGCTCGGGCGTACCAGCGCACCCCGGCCTTTCGGGAGCGCTACCGGCTGCGGGCCCGCATCGAGCGCATCGTGCGGCAGCTCAAGACCCACGGGGCCCGCAAGGCGCGCTACTGGGGTCGCATCAAGGTGCGCTTCCAGCTCCTGCTGGCCGCCATCAACCACAACATCAAGGAGGTGATGGCCGCCGGGCCACCCGTGGGGGTGGTGGGCCCCGCATGAGTAAGAAGCTGGAAGACAAGGAAAAGAGAAGGGAAACCGGGGGTTGGAAAGGCAGCACGACGCGCTCCGCCCTCCCGTCGAAGGCCGCGATTGGGTCGAGCTCGAACCCGCTGGCCGCATGCCTGACCTTTCAAACCCCCTACCAAAGGCCCGATTCAACAGGAAACCGAGCAGTCACCTAGGGGCGGTCGATCCCCGCGCACGCGGGGGAGCCCAGGACGCCGTATGGGCCAGACCGTTCGACTCGGGTCGATCCCCGCGCACGCGGGGGAGCCTAAGCGTCGAGAGGAGGTGACACTTTGAGCCGGGGTCGATCCCCGCGCACGCGGGGGAGCCGGCCCCTGGCCTCCATGACGCGGCATGGGCTCGGGTCGATCCCCGCGCACGCGGGGGAGCCATGGCCTGTGGGATGGGCGCGCCGGTCTCCTGGGGTCGATCCCCGCGCACGCGGGGGAGCCACCTAAGCCTGGTGCGAGCCGCGCTTCGCGCGGGGTCGATCCCCGCGCACGCGGGGGAGCCGCGACCAGTGGCAGGGTGCCAGCGGTAGCCGAGGGTCGATCCCCGCGCACGCGGGGGAGCCTGAGGCTGGAGGATGTGCGGGTTGGGATGAGGAGGTCGATCCCCGCGCACGCGGGGGAGCCAGCTCCTCGTAGCCCTCGACGGCTGTCCATGGGGGTCGATCCCCGCGCACGCGGGGGAGCCTATCCTTACATAGCGATTCGCTTTGGAGAATCAGGTCGATCCCCGCGCACGCGGGGGAGCCGGCCCCGGAATGGGCGCCCTCACGGGGCGCTCGGGTCGATCCCCGCGCACGCGGGGGAGCCTTGTGGAGATCGCATGGGAAACCGTAGCGGAAAGGTCGATCCCCGCGCACGCGGGGGAGCCACATCACGATGATCGAGGTGGCCGGGTGGCGGGGGTCGATCCCCGCGCACGCGGGGGAGCCTCGCCGCGGGAGGTACATCGCCTGGCCGCGGAGGGTCGATCCCCGCGCACGCGGGGGAGCCATGGCCGCGAGCCGGGCCAGCCGCTCCTCGCGCGGTCGATCCCCGCGCACGCGGGGGAGCCTCGGTACCCGAGCACGTCCAGCAGCGCCAGCAGGGTCGATCCCCGCGCACGCGGGGGAGCCTCGCTGCTGTGCTCCTGGGCTCGGATGGCCTCGGGTCGATCCCCGCGCACGCGGGGGAGCCTTGTGGTGGCAGATGCAACAGAACGTGAGCGAGGGTCGATCCCCGCGCACGCGGGGGAGCCCGACCTGCTGCGTCGCGGGCGTACATGGCCGCGGGTCGATCCCCGCGCACGCGGGGGAGCCCGGTTTTGGGCAAAACGGCAGAGGCTTCGGCAGGGTCGATCCCCGCGCACGCGGGGGAGCCCTGGACTGGATGGCTGCTTCCTGCAGCCGAGGAGGTCGATCCCCGCGCACGCGGGCAGAACCTGCGCCAGTAGCTCAGCCGCCCTAATCAAAGGCCGGAGACGGCTGGGCCCACGAGGGTAGCGGGCGGAGGGGCTCTTTCTTTTTTTCGCTGGAAATGGGGGCGGCAAGCCTCCAGCAAAAGGAAAGCACCCCCGGGCGACGAAGACGATGGCCAGAACACGCGACCAGGGGGTGCTACAGCCGATGGGAGCCACGCCCTCCCACCGGCGGGTCCGACAGTTCGCCGCGTACATGGCCTCCACCTTCTGCCTCGGCCGGCACCTGCGCGGCCTGCGGGATCGGCGCCGGCGGGTGGAGGTGCCCGGCTTCGTCATCGGCTGCGTGCTTTCGGTGGGGTCAGCCTGCGGGCCCGGTCGATGATGGAGCTGGAGCGCTGGGTGCGGGCCGGCGCCTTCCGCAAGCTGGTAGGACGCCACCGATTGCCGCTTCGGGACTGCCTTCGGGACTGGGCCATGGCCGCCGACGTGGCCTCGGCGTGGGCGATCAACGACGCCATCCTGGCCACGGCCCGCAAGAACAAGACCTTCCGGGGCGGCAGCGTGCATGGCTGGCATGTGGTGGCGCTGGATGGGACCGAGGTGCTGCGCACCCAGGCCCGCTGCTGTGCGGCTTGCCAGGTCTACCGGCATCGGGACGGGCGGGTGGAGTACGCCCACCGGGTCGTGGCGGCCCAGACGGTGCGCTGGCGGCATGGGGACGAGGGGACTATCCGAGTCGGTGCAAGGGTCGGGACGTGCCGCCGGTGGTGTGGGCATGGAGCCCCAGCGGCCGAAGGAAGGGGAGGTCGACGCTGCCTGCGACTGCTTCGGCGCCTGCAGGGCACGCACGGGCATTTCTGCGACGTGGTCACGGTGGATGCCCTGTACGCGCAGGCTCCCTTCCTCGAGGCGGTGCGCGCCCTGGACTGCACGTCGTGGTGCGCCTGAAGGACGAGCGCTACGCGGTCGTCCAGGACGCAGCGGGACTGCGCCGGGGCCGCCGCTACGGCGAAGCCTTTGTCACCCGCATCGGCTCCTTTCAGGTGGAGGTGCGGGTGTGGGACAGCCCGGAGCTGACCAGCCGGGAGGGGCTCAAGCACCCTATCCGAGTCGTCTATGCCGAAGAGGAGCTGAGCTGGACGGAGCACCAGGGGACTGCCGTCTGGCACTGCAAAGCCCTTCGCATCCTGGAGGTGGCCACCACGCTGAGCCCGGCCGAGGCCAGCGGCCGGGTGGCGTGGAGATCGCCCGATCCCGTTGGGGGTAGAGATGAAGGCTTCCGGCAGCCGAAGCAGGAGTGGCACCTGGACCATGGCTTCCTCCACCACCCGACCGGCATGCAGGTGCTGTGGGCGTTGCTGGCCGCTGGCTACAACCTCTTTCAGCTCTTCCTGGCCCGCCGCATCCGCCGCCGCGGTCCGTGGGAGCAGACCGAGCGGGGCGTGGCCGAGCGGCTGCGGGCGGAGCTGCTGATCGGGGAGGGACCGCTGGGGCTGTATCTGGTCCCGGACACCAGCTGACCCTCCCGCCGGCGGGTGGGGGAAGCCGACCGGGCAAGCCGTATGTTGTGGAAGCCAGCCGGGTGGCCCCGGGGAGGGGGGGAGGTGCCCGGCTCGTTTTGTCCTTCTGACCCCCACCTCACCAATCAACTAACAACTTCTTACTGGTAAACACTGGCGCGATCTCTGGCACGCGGGGGAGCCTCTTGCAACGGCGCCACTCGAGTGGTAAAATAACCATTTTCCCTATGTAGTCGGCTCAGAAGGCCGACCTTGTCAAGGAGCTTCGAGAGCCAAGCTGCCTCGATCCTGCGTAACATTGGGGGCACCGGGTTCGCGAACGTGCCTTCGGGCCATGTGGACGGATCCCCTCCCCGTCGATGGGCCCGGGAGCAAGGCTAGCCACACGGCCTCCCGTCGCGGCTTCTTTCTGCGCCGTGCCGCGGTGCCGACCGGGGCCTATGACGCGCTCTGCTTCTGATGGGACGACAGGGTCGTACCGCTCTCGCGGGGCCCCCAGCCGCGCTCTTCTCCTTTTGACGCCCCGCCCCCGCTCGGCTATGGTGAAGGGTGCGCACGGCGCCCCGTGCGCCGGCGCCCGAGGGAGGCGGACAGGCCATGAAGGTGCGCATGCGCATCCCCAAGCGGCAGGAGTGGGAGTTTAGGGGCCCCCGCACCGTCAAGAGCATCCTCGAGGAGCTGCGCCTCAACCCGGAGACCGTCATCGTCATCCGGGGCGACACGCTGCTCACCTCCGACGCCGTGGTGGAGGACGCCGACGAGATCGAGGTGCGCCCGGCTCTCTCCGGCGGGTGAGGTAAACTGCTGGCGTGAGGGGTGAGCCGCCGCGTGAAGTGCGTCAAGTGCCGCCAGCCGGCCGTGGTGGAGGTGCGCCGCCACAACGCCGGCTTCTGCCGCGAACACTTCGTCGAGCACGTGCTGCGCCAGGTGGAGCGCACCATCGACGAGCTCGACATGCTGCGCCGCGACGACCGCATCCTGGTGGCCGTCTCGGGCGGCAAGGACAGCCTGGCGCTGTGGGACATCCTGCAACGGCTCGGCTACCGGGCGGACGGGCTCCACGTCCACCTGGGCATCGGGGAGTACTCGAGCGAGTCGGCCGTCAAGACCCGGGCCTTCGCCGAAGGGCGCGGCCTCACGCTACACGAGGTCTCGGTGGCCGAGGAGCTGGGCTTCGGCATCGAGGAGCTGTCGCGCCGCACCCGGCGCATCCCGTGCTCGGCCTGCGGTACGACCAAGCGGCATCTCTTCAACCGCTTCGCCCGGGAGCACGGCTACACCGTGGTGGCCACCGGCCACAACCTGGACGACGAGGCCGCCACGCTGCTGGGCAACATCCTGCACTGGCAGACCGAGTACCTGGGCCGCCAGTCGGCTGCCATGGAGGCCACCGAGTCGGGCCTGGTGCGCAAGGTCAAGCCCCTGGTGCGCCTGGCCGAGCGCGAGGTGGCGGCCTATGCCGTGCTGCAGGGCATCGACTACCAGGTCGACGAGTGCCCCATGGCCGTCGGCGCCACCTCCCACCTCTACAAGGAGGTGCTCAACCGCCTGGAGGAGGTGGCGCCCGGCACCAAGCACCAGTTCCTCTGGGGCTTCTACGAGCGGGGGCGCCGGCACTTCCCCCACGAGAGCCGCACCCTCAACGCCTGCAAGGTGTGCGGGGAGCCCACGACGGGGGAGATCTGCGCCTACTGCCGGCTGGCCGAGCGGGCTCGGGCCGCCGCGGCTGGCACGCGGTGACGACCGCGCGGCCCGTCGCGCCCCCCCGCCGCGCCCGCGCCCATAGCGGCCGCTCCTACCACTCCACCGGCACCACGTTGAGCTGGTACTCCCCGGCGAAGACCGTGGAGCGCCCCCCGTGCTCCGCCGGCATGACGGCCCACGCTGGCCCCGCAAGCGGCAGGGCGACGCTCCCGTGCTCCTCGCTGTCGGGCAGGTGCCCCACTACCCGCAGCATCCGGGTCTCCGGCACGCGGTCGTCCACGTAGACCCGCTCGACCCGCATGACGGCCTGGCCCAGCTTGTCGACGCCCCGGCGCAGGTTGACCACGCAGTCCTGCCCCACGTAGGCCTGGTGCAGGGCGCTGGCCAGCTGTCGGGGGTCGTCCACCCATTGCGTTCGCACCGAACCAGCCCTCCCGCTCAAGAGTCTGGCCGCCCGGAGCGCCCCCGCCGCGCAAGGAGACGGGCCTTCCGGGCGGAACCTGCTGGCAGGGGGAGCCTCTCCCTGGAAGCCGCGGAGGGGACGGTGGCACCGGTGATCTCGCCGGGGTGGTACCGGAGCTTCTTCGACGAGCTGTACCTGCACACGTACGACCCGCTCCTGACGCCCGAGTACACGCGCGCCCAGGTCGACGACCTGGAGATCCTGCTGGAGCTGTCGCCGCCGGCCGACATCCTCGACATGCCATGCGGCCAGGGCCGCCACAGCATCGAGCTGGCGCGGCGGGGCTACCGGGTGACGGGGGTGGACCTGTCGGCTTACCTGCTGGGGGTGGCGCGGGAGCGGGCCCGCTCGGCGGGGGTCGATGACGAGGCCCTGGAGCTGGTGCACTGCGACATGCGGGAGTTCGTGCGGCCGCGCTCGTACGACGTCGCCCTCAACCTCTTCAGCTCCTTCGGCTACCTGGAGGACGAGGAGCAGGACGCCCGGGTGATGGCCGCCTTCTTCGAATGCCTGCGGCCTGGCGGGCGGCTGGTCATGGAGATGATCCACAAGTACTGGCTGCTGCGCTCGGGCCACGAGCATCTCTGGGTGGAGACGCCGGGGGCCTTCACCCTGGAGCGGGTGCGCTTCGACGTCGCGACGGATCGCACCGAGACGGAGCGGATCGTCATCCTCGACGACGGGCGGGTGGAGCGTCGCCACTTCAGCGTTCGCCAGTACAGCCTGGTGGAGCTGGCGCAGATGGCGCGCCGGGCCGGCTTCGAGCTCGTGGGCGCCTACGGGACGCTGCGGGGCGACGAGCCCCTGACGCTGGAGTCCCGGCGGATGGTGGCGGTCTTCAGGCGGCCGTGAACGACGGTCATTGCTGGAGTTACGGCATTGGCACAGAATAGAGGCGCCAGGAGGTCTTACGGTCCGGCAGGGGTTGTCGGGCATCACTTTACCGAGGTGCGCATGACACCCGAACGTCTACGTGCCCTGATCAGAAGCGGCGAGACCAACGCCGTCGAGTTCAAGGGAGAGAGGCGCGGGCCGCTCTCGGATCGCGACCTCGTCGAGGCCGTCGTCTGCCTGGCTAATCGGCCGGGCACGGAGCATGGGTGGCTTCTTGTCGGCGTCGAGGACGACGGAGAGATAACCGGGCTTCGGCCGAGGCAGAGGGGGCGGTGGCCCGACCCCGTGCAGGTGCAGGCGCTCATCGCCAACCTGACCCGACCGTCCCTGGCCTGTCGGGTAGAGATCGTCGACGTGGGCGGCCGCAAGGTGATGGCCGTCGAGGTGCCTCCGGTCGCCACCCCGGTTGGTACGGCGGACGGCAAGTACCTGCGCCGTGGGATGACCCGTGACGGACGGCCGGAGTGTGTGCCCTTCCATTATCACGAGATGCAGTCACTGCAAGCCACACGTGGCGTGCTGGATTACTCGGCCCTCGTGATACCCGAAGCCACGTGGGATGACCTGGATCCGTTGGAGTTCGAGCGCTTCCGTCGGAGCATTCGCGAGAGTGGTCGAGGCGATGCCTCCCTGCTAACGCTCTCGGATGTCGACCTGGCCAAGGCACTGGGGGCGGTCGAGGCAAACCACAAGGTGCGAGGCATCCGGCTTCTCGGGCTGCTGCTCTTCGGGCGCGAAGACGTCCTGCGCCGGTACATGCCAACTCACGAGGTCGCCTTCCAGGTGCTCGAAGGCACGCTCGTCAAGGTCAACGACTTCTTTCGCTGGCCCCTGCTGCGCGTCATGGAGGAGTTAGTGGCCAGGTTCCAGGCTCGCAATGCCGAACAGGAAGTCTCCATCGGGCTGCTACGGATCGGCGTCCCTGACTACCCCCTGCGGGCGTTCCGTGAGGGGCTGGCCAACGCCCTGGTGCATCGTGACTACACGCGCCTCGGCGCCGTGCACGTCCAGTGGCATCCTGACCGAATCGAGATCTCCAACCCCGGAGGGTTTCCGGATGGGGTGCGCCTTGATAACCTGCTCGTGACCCCTCCGAGGCCACGCAACCCTCTGCTGGCCGATGCCTTCAAGCGTGCGGGCATCGTAGAACGTACCGCTCGTGGCGTCGACACCATCTTCTACGAGCAGCTTCGCAACGGCCGTCCCGCGCCAAGCTACCAAAGGAGCACGGAGACCGACGTCGTGCTCGTGCTGCCTGGCGGACAAGCCAACCTTGCCTTCGTGCGGCTGGTCATCGAGGAAGACCGAGCGGGACGCCCTCTGGGATTGGACGAACTGCTAATCCTCAACGAGCTCTGGCTCGAACGTCGCATCACGACCTCCGAAGCGGTCCGCCTGACCCAGAAGTCCCAGACCGAGGTGCGAGCCGTGCTGGAACGGCTCGTCGAGTCGGGTCTCATCGAGGCGCGAGGGGAAGGACGGGGCAGGAGCTATCATCTGTCGGCCAAGACGTACCGTCGGCTGGGCGAAGCAGCTGCCTACGTCCGTCAGCGGGGCTTTGAGCCGATTCAGCAGGAGCAGATGGTGCTCCAGTTCGTCCGCTCCCATGGTCGCGTCACGCGCGGCCAGGTGATGGAGCTGTGCAGGATCGGGCCGTCCCAGGCGACGCGGCTCCTTCGGAAGATGACCGAGAGCGGCCGGCTCGTCCGGCACGGCACGGGCAAGGGCGCATGGTACGCCCCGGGCGACTGAGATACGTGCGCCGACATACGTGCGCACCACAAACCCTTCGTGCGCGCTCGTATATACGTGCGCTGCACGTAAACGCTCAGTACCCCACCGCCTGCCCGTCCTTGCGGGGATCGGAGCCTGCGATGTAGACCCCCGTGTCGGGGTCGCGCCAGATGATCTGCCCGCCGCCGAACTCGATGGGGGGCCGCTCCCGCACCACACGGTGCCCGAGCTGCTCCAGCGCCGCCGCCACCCCCGCGTCGAAGCCCCGCTCCAGTGCCACCTGCCCGCCCGGCATCACCCGCAGGCGAGGGGCGTCCAGCGCGGCTTGTGGGTTGAGACCGAAGTCCACCATCGCCGAGACCACCTGCACGTGGCCCTGGGCCTGCATGTCGCCGCCCATCACGCCGAAGGCTGCCAGCGCCTGGCCCTTGCGGGTGATGAAGCCCGGGATGATGGTGTGGAAGGGACGCTTGCCGCCGGCCAGCTCATTGGAGTGGCCGGGGATCAGGTTGAAGCCGGCGCCGCGATTGTGCAGGGCGATGCCGGTGCCGGGCACCACCACGCCCGACCCGAAGCCGTAGAAGTTGGACTGGATGAACGAGACCATCCGCCCGTCGGCGTCGGCGGTGCAGAGGTAGACCGTGCCGCCGGCGGCCCGGCGGTCGGGGATCGGGTCGGGGATGGCGCGGTCGAGCCGGATGCGGCCGGCCAGGGCCTCGGCCACCGATGGGTCGGTGAAGCGCTCGACCGGCACGGGCGCTCGGCGGGGGTCGGCCACGTGCTGGTAGGCCTCGTGGAGCGCCAGGCGCAGGGCCTCGGCCAGGACGTGGGCGTGGGTCGGGTCGAGGTGGCGGATCTGCTCGCGGGAGGCTCCGCCAGAGCCGGTTGCTCCCAGGTCGAAGTGCCGGGCGATGCCCAGCGCCAGCAGGGCGGCCACCCCCTGGCCGTTGGGGGGCAGCTCCCACACCTCGATGTCGCGGTAGGGGACCGCCAGCGGCTCCACCCACTCGGGGGCGTAGCGGGCCAGGTCCTCCCGGGTCAGGTAGCCGCCGGTGCGCTCGGCGTAGCGGGCGATGGCTTGGGCCAGCTCACCCCGGTACATGGCCTCGCCCCACGACTCGCCGATGAGCCGCAGCGTGCGGGCCTGGTCGGGCTGGCGAAAGATCTCGCCGGCCCGCGGCGCCCGGCCGCCAGGCAGGAAGGCGGCGCGGAAATCCTCCCGGCGGCCCAGGCGCGCCTCGGAGGCCTGCCACGCCGCCGCCGTGCGAGGGGGCACGGGGTGCCCCTGGTCGGCGTACTCGATGGCCGGCTCCAGCACGTCGGCCAGGGTCATCCGCCCGAAGCGCCGCAGCAGCTGCACCCAGCCCGCCACCACCCCGGGCACCGTCACCGGCTCCCACCCTTCGGTGGGCATCTTCTCGAGACCCCGCCGCCGCAACAACTCGGCATCGAGCGCGGCCGGGGCGGGGCCCGAGGCGTTGAGGCCGTGCAGGCGCTGGCCGTCCCAGACGATGGCGAAGGCATCGCCGCCGATGCCGCACGAGGTGGGCTCCACCACCACCAGGGCCGCGGCCGCTGCCACGGCGGCGTCCACTGCATTGCCGCCGGCCAGGAGCATGCGCAACCCCGCCTGGGCGGCCAGCGGGTGGCTGGTGGCCACCATGCCCCGGCGGGCCAGCACCGGCATGCGGGCGGAGGGGTAGGGGAAGCGGGTGTCCATCGCGGCCCTTCCCTTCCTCATGTCATGGCGGTGTCGGTCCCGTTTGCTACTTCCAGCCCTGGCAGGGGGCTCCTCCGTGGAGCGGCCCCTGGCGTGTTTGACAGCAGGGCGGCCGCCATGATAGCCTGATGCAAGCGACGAAGAGCGTGCCAGCGGTTGGCCTGATGGCCGACCGGCCCATCTGATCGCTGAATCCTCCCGTCTCGGGCGGCGTGCTCCGCATCGGGCCGTGCCCGCCGGGAGGAGCGGGGGACCCAGCCTTCACGGGGCGAATCTGGCCGACGCTTGTCCGAGCGGCATCGCCCGAGAGCGGCGAGTCGCCGCCTGCCGTGACGGGGCAGCCCGCCCCGGGTGCCGGCCGGAAGGGTCAGACTCCTTCGACCCGAGCCCGTCAGCTAACCCCGCAAGCGTGGGAGGAGAAGGTGGGCCCGGCGTCCATGCGTCCCGCTCCCTGCGTCTCGGGTCGAGTCGAAGCCGGGCTTCCCTTCGCAAGTGCATGAGGTCCTCGTGCGTGCGGTCCGCGCGCCGTCGCCGACGGGCGGCGGTGAGGCCGCGGCGTCACGTGCGCGACCCCTGGCGTCTCCGGGCGGCCGTGCGCCCACGGCCGTGCGCCCACGGCCGTGCGGCCCGGGGCGGCGGGGCCGTGATGGCCTCGGGGGCCGGTCGCTCGCTGGCCCGAGGAGGAGGGACGCACGCATGGACCGACCCCGCATCGCCGTCATCGGGGCAGGCGCCGGGGGGCTCGCCACAGCCGTCCACCTGAGTCTGGCCGGGCTGCCACCGTTGCTGGTCAACCGCAGCCCCGACCGGATCCTCCCGTTGATGGAGCGGCCCGTCGTCGCCGTGGAGGGCGTCTGGCAGGGCGAGGTGCCGCTGGCCGCAGCCACGGCCGATCTCTCGGTGGTCGCCTCGGTCGACGTCGTCATCGTCGCCACACCGGCCACCGCCCACCGCGAGCTGGCGACGTCCCTGGCGCCGTACCTGTCGGCTCGCCACCTCGTCGTCCTCCACCCCGGGCGCACTCTGGGGGCGCTGGAGTTCGCCGCGGTGTTGCAGCAGGCCGGCACCCAGGTGCGAGCGGTGGCCGAGACCGACACGTTGCTCTACACGGCCCGCAGCTACGCGCTGGGCAGGGTCCGCGTGAGCGGCCTCAAGCGGCGCGTGCGGGTGGCGGCGTTGCCGCCTTGGCAGACGGCAGAGGTGCTGGCCGTGCTGAGGCCGCTGGGGCCTCGCTTCGTGCCGGCGCCCCACGTGCTGGCCACGGGCATCCACAACATCGGCGCGATGTTTCACCCGGCCCCCATGCTGCTCAACGCGGGGCGCATCCAGGCCGGCGAGCGCTTCGAGTACTACCGGGAGGGCATCACGCCGGCCGTGGCGACGCTGGTGCGGGGGCTGGACCGGGAGCGGCTGGCCGTGGGGCGCGCCTGGGGCGTGCGGGCCGAGCCGGTCGAGACCTGGATGCGCCGGCACTACGGCCTGCCCCGGGAGCTCGAGACGCTGGAGGCGCTGGTGGCGGCCAACTCCGCCTACGCCGGGGTGATGGCGCCCGAGACCCTGGAGCACCGCTACCTGCTCGAAGACGTGCCGACGGGGCTGGTGCCGCTGGCGCGCCTGGGGCGGCTGGCCGGCGTCGAGACGCCGCTGATGGAGGCCGTCATCGACATGGCCTCGCACCTGGTGGGCGTCGACTTCCGCCGGAGCGGCCGGAGCCTGGAGCGCATGGGCCTGGGCGGCGTCAGCGCCCGGCGGCTGATGGAGATCGTGATGACGGGGCTGCCGGCCCCGAGCGAGATGGGGGAGCCGGCGGACCTGGCCCTGGAGGCCCTCTCCTGAGCCGGCCGCCGCTCGGCGGCGAGGCGAGGGCTGCAGGGCCGATGCGTGGGCGATGTCGAGAGGGGGATGTCCCATGGCTCGTGGCAGGGTGCGCATGCTGACCGCCGCGGTGGGCGAGTGCGTCCACGTGGCGGGGCTGTACCGCTTCAGCCGGATGGCCCAAGACGCTGGCTTCGACGTCCACTTCATGGGGCCGGCGGTGAGGACGGAGCGGCTGGTGGCGGCGCTGCGGGAGCACGACCCGGCGGTGGTGGGGCTCAGCTACCGGCTGACGCCGGGGGCCGGCCGTCGCGTCCTGGAGTCGTTGCGGACCCGTCTCGTGGCAGAGGGGCTCGCCTCCGGGCGGCTCTTCCTCTTCGGCGGGACGCCGCCGGTGGCGGCGGAGGCCCGGACCCTGGGATGGTTCGCCCGGGTCTTCGACGGGACCGAGGACGACCGGGAGACGGCCATCTACCTGCGGCGGCTGTGGCAGGCGCTGGCCTCGGGGCAGCCGGCCGAGGTGGCGGCCCGGGCGGCGGAGCAGGCGGCCGGCGACGAGTCCGAGCGGCACTACCCCCAGACGCTGCCCGAGCGCATCGACTGGCAGCGCCCCTATCCCATCATCCGCCACCACTTCGGATTGCCGAGCCTGGAGGCCACCATCGAGGGGGTGGCGCGGCTGGCCGAGGCCCGGGCGCTCGACGTCATCTCCCTGGCCACGGACCAAAACTGCCAGGAGTGCTTCTTCCGCCCCGAGGAGATGGATCCCGAGCAGGACGGGGCAGGCGGGGTGCCGGTGCGCACGGCGGAGGATCTGCGGCGCATCTACCAGGCCAGCCGCCGGGGTAACTACCCGCTCATGCGGGCCTACAGCGGTACCCGCGATCTGATCCCGATGGCGGAGCTGCTGGCCGAGACCCTGCACAACGCCTGGGCGGCCGTGCCGCTCACCTGGTACAGCATCCTCGACGGCCGCAGTCGCCGGCCCCTGGAGCGGACCATCCGCGAGGCGCAACAGGCCTTCGCCTGGCACGGGGCCCGGGGCATCCCGGTGGAGTCCAACGAGTCGCACCACTGGAGCCTGCGGGACGCGCCCGACGCGGTCGCGGTGGTGATGGCCTTCCTGGCCGCCTACAACGCCCGGCAGGCGGGTGTGCGCCACTACGTCGCGCAGTACATGTTCAATACGCCGCCGGCCACGTCGCCCGCCATGGACCTGGCCAAGATGCTGGCCAAGGCGACCCTCATCGAGGGCCTGCACGGGCCCGGCTTCACCAGCTACCGGGAGACGCGCCTGGGCCTCTCGAGCCACCCGGCCGACCTGCTGGTGGCCAAGGGCCACCTGGGATCCTCGGTGCTGCTGCAGATGGCCCTGCGGCCCCACATCGTGCACGTGGTGGCCTTCTGTGAGGCGGATCACGCGGCCACCCCCGACGAGATCGTCGAGAGCGTCAAGATCGCCAGGGGCGCCATCCGCGACGCCATGAGCGGGCTGCCCGACATGGCCGCCGACCCGGCCGTGCAGGCCCGGCGAGACGAGCTGCTCGACGAGGCCCGGGTGCTGCTGGAGGCCATGGCGGAGCTGGCGCCGGCGGGCGTCGACGACCCGCTGGCTGACGCTGCCACCCTGGCCCGGGCGGTGCACGTGGGCCTCATCGATGCGCCTCACCTGCGCAACAACCCCGAGGCCCGGGGCGAGGTGACCACCCGCATCATCGGCGGCGCCTGCCGGGCCGTCGACCCTGCCACCGAACGGGTGCTGCCCGAGCGTGAGCGGGTGCGGCGCGTGCTGGACGCGGCGGTGCGGGAGGGCCGACTGCCGCGCTCGGTGCGGTTGGCGAGGTGATGGGGATGGCGGCCATCGCCGGCGGCATCGGGCGACCGTCACTGGAGACGGTGCGGCGCATGGCGGCCGCCATCGCCCACCGGGGACCGGGCGGGGCGCGGTGGTCGGTCTGGCCCGAGACCGATCCCCGCGTCGTCTTGGGACACGGCAGGGCGGGGTGGACGGCTGCCGACCGGGAGGTGGCCGGTCCGTCCGGGGCGGCCGAGGAGGACGCGGCGCTGGCCGCCGCGCTCGTCGGCGGCGAGGGTCCGAGCGGCGCCCTGGCCGGGGACGATACCGGGCCCGGCATGCTCGCGACGCGGGCGGCTGCGGCCGTCCGTCTCCTGCGCGCCACGACGGGGGGCTACGCGCTGGCGGTCTGGCGAGAGGACGGCCAGGGGGGCGGCTGGCTCGCCCTGGCCAGGGATCCCATCGGGATCCGCCCCCTCTACTGGGCCCGCACGAGGGAGGCCGTCTACTTCGCCTCGGAGATCAAGGCCATCCGGGAGGCCAGCCGGACCTACCGGGCCTTTCCGCCGGGCCGGGTGGCGGTCTTGCGGATCACGGCGGACGGGGCTCTCCAGGGCCCGGCCTGGGCGGCGACGCATCGCCTGCCATGGGAGACGATGCGCGACGCCGAGCGGCCAGCCGGAAGGGCACCGGAGCGCGCCGGTCGCGAGGCGGGGCCGTCGGTGGCCGCGGGTGCGGCGGTGGCTGGGCTCGAGCAGGAGCCCGAGGCGGCGCTCGATCGCCTGGAGACGCTCCTGCGGGCGGCCGTCGCCGCGCGGGTCGAGGGGGACGGGCCGGTGGGCGTGCTGCTGAGCGGCGGGCTCGACTCGAGCCTGGTGGCGGCGCTGGCGCGCTCACGGGTCGGCGGCCCTCTTTTGAGCTTTGCCGCCGGCACCCCCGACAGTCCCGACGTCGAAGCCGCGGCCCGGGTCGCACGGGCGCTGGGCCTGATCCATCACGTGCGCCTGCTGACCGAGGCCGACGCCCTGCGGCTGTTGCCCGAGGTGGTCTATCGCCTGGAGAGCTTCGACGCTCCGCTGGTGCGAAGCGCGCTGGCCAACCACCTGGCCGCCGAGGCGGCCGCGGGCCGGGTCGGGGCGGTGCTCAGCGGCGAGGGCAGCGACGAGCTCTTCGCCGGGTACGCGAGCCTCGAGGGGCTGGAGGGGCCGGCCCTGGAGCGGGCACTGTCCGCGTTGATGGGACTGCTGGCCGACACCGGCCTCCAGCGGGTGGATCGCATGGCGCAGGCTTTCGGGATCGAGCCCAGACTCCCGTTTCTCGACTGGCCCCTGGTGGCCTGGGCCTTCGCCATCTCCCCCGACCTCAAGCGGCGCCACGAGGGCGGCCGGGTCGTCGACAAGTGGCTGGTGCGGTGTCTGGCGGCGCGGGTGCTGCCGGCCGAGGCGGCGGCCATCGCCACGCGTCCCAAGCAGAAGTTCTCGCAGGGCAGCGGCGCTGCGGGGCTGCTGGCGCGGCTGGCCGAGCAGGCCATCTCCGAAGCGGAGCAGCGTCGCCTGCAGGCCCGCTATCCCCGCCTGCCCCTGGGCTCCCGTGAGCAGGCGTGGTACCTGCGGCTCTTCCTCGACGCCTACCCGGAGCCCGAGGCGGTGGACGCGGTGCGGCTCAGCCGCAGCGTGGTGCCCGGCGAGGTGGCCTGACGTGCATAGGGCGGCCGGCTGCCGCGCGACGATGGTGGCGGGAGGCGGTCGCACATGGCACGTTACCTGGGGCCCCGCCACCGGATGTGTCGACGGGTCGGCGAGCCGCTCTGCGGCCGGCCCGACTGCCCGGCCCTCAAGCGTCCCTATCCGCCGGGGCAGCACGGGCGCGCGGCGGGGCGGCGTCGCATCTCGCAGTACGGCAAGCAGCTGCTGGAGAAGCAGAAGCTGAGGTTCATCTACGGCGTCTCGGAGCGCCAGCTGCGCAACTACTTCAAGGCGGCCAGCCGGGCACGGGGGCGCACGGGCGAGCAGCTCCTGCGCTACCTGGAGACCCGTCTCGACAACGTGGTCTACCGCCTGGGGCTGGCGCCGACCCTGCCGGCGGCCCGGCAGATGGTGGTGCACGGCCACGTGAGGGTCAACGGCCGCAAGGTGGACCGGCCCTCGTACCGGGTGCGCCCGGGTGACGTCATCGAGCCTCGCGAGCGCAGCCGCGACATCCAGCCGCTGCGGGAGGCGCTGGAGCAGGGCGCCACGCCGCCGCCCTACCTGGAGCTGGACCGGGAGCAGCTGCGGGGACGGGTGCTGCGCTACCCCGAGCGTGAGGAGATGCCGGTCAAGGTCGACGAGAGCCTGGTCGTCGAGTTTTACGCTCGCTGAGGCGACCGCGCTCGCCGGCACGCGGTCGCTCGGCTCCGGCCCCTCTCGCCTCCTGCCCCGTTTGAAACCGCTACGAAGGGAAGCCATCCTGCCACGGCGAATCGATCTTATCACCGAGAGGCCCCCGCGTCGTGCCGCCGCCCCGGCGTGCGCGAGCGGTGGGCGGCCGGGCCCCTCCCAAACGGAAGGTAGGTCGACATGCATCTGGTGGTCTGCGTCAAGCAGGTCCTGGACCCGGAGATGTCGCCGCGGGACTTCGCCGTCGACCCGGTCGCCAGGCGACCGATTGCAGGCAGGGCCCCGCTGGTCATCAGCACCTTCGACGAGATCGCCCTGGAGGTGGCCCTGCAGCTGCGGGAGGCCGTGGGCGGCGGCACGGTGACGGCCCTCACCCTGGGGCCCAGGTCGGCCGACGAGGTGCTGCGCAAGGCGATGGCCATGCAGGCCGACCGGGCGGTGCGCATCGACCCGGGCGGCCTGGGGGAGGGCGATGCCTTCGTGACGGCGTCGGCTCTGGCCGAGGCCATCCGCCGCAAGCTGTCGCCCTTCGACGTGGTGCTGTGCGGGCGGCAGGCCGGCGACACCGACGGCGGGCAGGTGGGCCCCATGCTGGCCGAAGCCCTGGGCCTGCCCATGGTGGCCAACGCCCTGCGGGTGCGACCCGGGCCCGACGGGAGCCTACACGTGGAGCGCGAGACCGAGGAGGGCACGGAGGTCGTGGAGGTGCGCCCGCCCGTGCTGCTGACGGCCACCAACGCCGAGTCCAACGTACCGCGCATCCCCAAGGTCAAGGACGTCATGGCCGCCCACCGCAAGCCCATCGAGGTGATGGCGCCGTCCGAGCTGGGCCTCGCGGGAGAGGGCCTCCCGGCCCGCACCGCGGTGGAGGCCCTCGAGGTGCCGCAGCAGAGCCGGCAGTGCCGCATGGTGGAGGGCGACTCCCTCGAGGAGCGGGTGGAGTCGCTGGTGGCGGCTCTGCTCGAGCTCAAGGTGCTGTGAGCGGGAGAGGACGATGCAGCGGATGAGCGTGCTGGCCGTAGTGGTGGCCCCGCAGGGACGCTCGCCCTCGGGTTGGGCCGAGCTGATGGGGGCGGCGTCGACGGTGGCCCGCCTGACGGGCGAGCCCGTCGAGGCACTGGTAGCGGG
Source organism: Limnochorda sp. LNt (assembly GCF_035593265.1). GTDB lineage: Bacteria > Bacillota > Limnochordia > Limnochordales > Geochordaceae > Geochorda > Geochorda subterranea. The sequence goes on from NZ_CP141614.1 coordinate 458,326, forward strand.
TGCCGATGGGCCGTCCCTGGAGGCTCTGGCGCGGGACCTGTGGCGGAGGGGCGCCGACCGGGTCTGGCGACTGGCCAGCGACGGCCTGACCGAGCCCGACCCTGATCGCTACGTGGCCGCCCTCGCCTGGGCGGCGGGGCGCCTGGAGCCCACGACCCTGCTGATCAACGGCGATCCCCTGGGCGCGCAGCTGGGGCCACGGCTGGCCATGCGCATCGGGGCCGCCAGCGTCACGGAGGTGGTGGACGTCCGGCCCGGCGAGCAGGGCCGGCCGGGGTGGGTGCGGCCCATGTACGGGGGCAAGGCCATGGCGGTCGTCGGCTCCCGCCAGGCCCGCACCGTGGTCAACGTGCGGCCCCGGGCGTTTGCAGCGCCCGCGGCGCGCAGCGGCGAGCCGCCGGCCGACGCGCTGGTCTCCCTGGAGCTGGACGCCGGAGCCCTGCCGGCTCCCCGGCTGCGGGTGCTCGAGCGGCGCACCGCCGCCTCCGACGGCGTGCGCCTCGAGGACGCCCGGATCATCGTCTCGGGCGGCCGGGGCATGGGCGGGCCCGAGGGCTTCCAGGTGCTGCAGCAGCTGGCCGAGGTGCTGGGGGGCGCGGTGGGGGCCTCCCGGGCGGCGGTGGATGCCGGATGGGTGCCGGGGCACCTGCAGATCGGCCAGACGGGCAAGATGGTGGCGCCCGACCTCTACCTGGCCGTGGGCATCAGCGGGGCGAGCCAGCACCTGGCCGGCATCTCGGGGGCCCGGCACGTGGTGGCCATCAACAAGGATCCCGAGGCGCCCATCTTTCGGGCGGCCGAGATCGGGCTGGCCGAGGACTGGCGCAAGGTGTTGCCGTCGTTGATCGAACGCCTGGCCCAGGCGCTGGGGCGGGCGCCCGGCTCCCGGGCGAGCTGAGCGCCCGCTCCCGGCGGGCGACCGCGAAGGGGCGTTGGCATCGTGACGACACCGGCTCCTGCACCGGCCACCCTGGACATCTCCGAGGCGACGCGCCAGGTCTTCTGGAACATCCCCTACGCCGGCGTCGTCGTGATGTACGTGCTGGTGGCGGTCACCCTCGGGATCTTCTGCTACGGCATCTACGAGCACTACCGCATCTGGCGGCGCGGCCGCCCCGTGGACCGGCTGCGCCCCGTGGGGCGGCGTCTCGGCCTGGTGGTGCGCCACGTCCTGGCCCACGGCCGGCTGCTGGCGGACCGGGCGGCGGGGCTGTACCACTTCGCCTTCTTCTGGGGCTTCGTCACCCTCTTCGCCGGCACCGTCGTGGTCTTCATCCACTACGACCTCGGCATCCCCATCATGCGGGGGCGCTTCTACCTTTACTTCCAGTCGCTGGCGCTGGAGGCGCTCGGGCTGGCCGCCGTCCTCGGCGTGGCCGCGGCCATGGTGCAGCGCTACGTGCTCAAGTCGCCCCGATTGCGCCGGGGGCTGTGGTCCGACGCCTACGTGCTGGGGCTGTTCGAGGTCGTGCTCGTGACGGGCTTCGTGGTGGAGGGTCTGCGCATCGCGGCCACCGACGACCCTTGGGGCCCGTGGAGCTTCGTGGGCTACGGCGTGGCGCGGCTGGTGCAGGCAACCGGGATGGGCGTCGAGGCCATGCAGGCGTGGCATGCGGCGATGTGGTGGTTTCACTTCGTCGTCACCATGGGCTTCATCGCCTACATCCCCTACTCCAAGCTCTTCCACCTGCTGCTGGCGCCCGCCAACGTCTATCTCCAGCCCCTGGAGGCGCCCGCCTCGCCCAAGCCCATCGACTTCGAATCGGTGGAGCGACTGGGCGCGGCGGCCTTCGAGGACCTGACGTGGAAGGACCTGCTGGACGCCGACGTCTGCACCGAGTGCGGGCGCTGCACCGCCGTCTGCCCGGCCCACATGACGGGCAAGCCGCTGTCGCCCATGCAGCTGGTGCTGGACCTGCGGGACGAGATGAAGCGCACCGACGGCGCCACGTCCCGGGTGCTGGCCGGCGAGGTGATCCGCCCCGAGACCCTCTGGGCCTGCACCACCTGCATGGCCTGCATGGAGGCCTGCCCGGTCTTCATCGAGCACGTGCCCAAGATCCTGGATCTGCGCCGGCACCTGGTGATGGAGCAGGCCGAGGCTCCCGACACCATGCAGGAGGCGCTCCGGAGCCTGGAGGCCAGGGGACACCCCTTCCGGGGCGCCACGGCCAGCCGCACCGACTGGTACCGGGGGCTGGACGTGGTCGAGATCCCGGCGGCGGGCAGCGCCGAGGGGGTCGACGTCGTCTACTGGGCGGGGTGCGCGGCGGCCTTCGACGAGCGCAACCAGCGGGTGGCGCGGGCCCTGGTGACGGTGCTGCGGAGGGCGGGGCTGCGGGTCGGGGTGCTGGGCGGCGAGGAGCGGTGCACGGGCGACCCGGCCCGGCGGATGGGCAACGAGTTCCTCTTCCAGCAGCTGGCCGCCGCCAACATCGAGACGCTGCAGCGCTACGGCGTGCGGCAGCTGGTGACGAGCTGCCCTCACTGCTTCAACGTCTTCAAGCACGAGTACCCGGCCCTGGGCGGCCACTTCGGTGTGCGCCACCACACCGAGCTCCTGGCGGAGCTGGTGCGCCAGGGCCGCCTCGAGCCGGCCGCGGCGGCGGGCGAGGCGCTGCGGCGACGCATCACCTATCACGATCCCTGCTACCTCGGACGCCACAACGGCGTCTACGACGCCCCGCGGGTCGTGCTGCAGGGCCTCGGGGACAGCGACGTGGTGGAGATGGCCCGCAGCCGCGACAAGAGCCTCTGCTGCGGCGCCGGAGGCGGCCGGGCGTGGGTGGAGGAGCGGGGCGACGAGCGGGTGGCCCTGGTGCGGGCTCGCGAGGCCGTGGCCACGGGCGCCGGTGTGGTGGCGGTGAGCTGCCCGTTTTGCATGCAGATGCTGGAGGACGGTGTCAAGGGCGTCACCGAGGGGAGCCGCCCGGTGGAGGTCCGTGACATCGCCGAGCTCCTGGAGGAGTCGACGCGGGAGATGGAGGGTGTGGCGGCACCGGGGGCCGCGAGGGGGATCGAGGAGGCCGGTTGACCGATGCATGCCGTCGGACAGGTCGCAACCATCGGCGGGCGGATCCGGGGGCTGCGCCTCACCATCGCATGGAAGGCCGCGGCCGGCGTCACGGCCCTCGTCGCGGCGGTGGCGGTGGGCCTGACCGTCTTCGCCTACCGGCAAGCGGCCTCGGCCGTCACCGACATCTACCGGGACCGGCTGGCCGTCGCCGGTGCGGGAAGGGCGCAGGCGCTGGCGGAGGAGCTGCGGCGGGGTGCGGAGCACCTGGCCGCGACGGCCGCGGAGGGATGGGCGGCCGATGCGGCCAGGGGGCTGGCCATGGCCTTCGCCGACGCCGGTGCCGACGCCCTTCGGCGGGCCTGGGTCGAGACCAACCCCGTAGCGCCCGGCCAGCGCCTCGAGCAGGCCGGGCTGAGCGGCGACGACACGCTCTACGGCGTCTACCACCGCGCCTACCATGCCCGGCTGCTCGCGGCGGCGCAGGCGTTGCGGGCCGAGGACCTGGCCCTGGTCGACCTCGAGGGGCGCGTCGTCTTCACGCTGCAGAAGGGGGGCGACTTCGGGGCGGCGCTGGCGCTGGGGGCGGCGTCGCGTGCGCAGGGCGGCAGCGCTGGCCGCACGACGCCGGGGATGTCCGCCGCCGATCTCGCCCCGCTGGCCTCGGTGGTGAGGCAGCTCGCGACGGGTGCGGCGCTGGCGGTGGGCGATGTGGGCGCCTACCGGCCTGCGGGGGCCGGCGCAGGGGTGTGGGCGGGCGTCCCGGTGACGAGCTCCCTCGACGGGACGCTGCTCGGCTACCTGGCGGTGCGGTGGCCGGCCGGGCTCTTCGAGCCGGTGGTACGTGAGCGGGCCGGGCTCGGCGAGACGGGTCAGGTGCTGCTGGTGGGAGGCGACGACCGGGTGCGATTCGGGCCCGAGGGCACGACGGCCGGCGATCCCGTGCCCGCCCACCTGGCGGGAGCGGTGCAGGCGGCGCGGGCCGCCGGCGCCACCGTCGGGCAGGTGGTGCAGGGGCCGGGGGACACGCCGCGCCTGGTGGCAGCGCAGCCCATCTCCGTGCTGGGGCACGAGTGGGTCATGGTGGCCGAGGGGGCACAAGCCGAGGCGCTGGCGCCGCTCGAGCTCTTCCGGCAGCGGATGATGGCGGCAGGCCTGGGCATGTCCCTGCTGGGCGTGCTGGTGGGAGCCCTCCTCTCGGCGGGCGTATCGGCGCCCATCCGGCGCGTGGTGGGACAGCTCGAGGGGATCGCCCGCGGCCGCGGCGACCTGACGGGGCGCCTGCCGGCGGCCGGGCGCGACGAGGTGGGGGACCTGGCGCGTGCCTTCAACGAGCTGATGGGCTCGCTGCAGGGGCTCATCGGGCAGGTGGGCCAGGTGGCGGCCAACCTGGAGGGATCCAGCGGGAGCCTGGCCCGGTCCGCCGACGAGCTGCGCCGCAGCGCGCTGCAGGTGAGCGAGACCATCCAGCAACTGGCCCGCGGCGTCGACCAGCAAAGCCAGCTGGCCGCGCGCACCCAAGAGGAGATGCAGGCGGCCGCGGCCGGGGTGGAGGAGCTGGTGGCCCTCAGCGCTCGCATGAGCCAGGCGGCGGCCGAGGCGGCGCAGCAGGCGGGCGAGGGGGCCCAGGCCGTCGAGGCGGTGGTGCGCCAGAGCGAGTCCATCGCCGCCTCTGCTGCCCAGTGGGCCGAGAGCGTGCAGGCACTGGGCGAGCGGTCCTCCTCCATCGGGCGCATCGTGGAGGCCATCACGGCCATCGCCGACCAGACCAATCTCCTGGCGCTCAACGCCGCCATCGAGGCGGCCCGCGCGGGCCAGCACGGGCAGGGGTTCGCCGTGGTGGCGGAGGAGGTGCGGCGGCTGGCCGAGCAGGCGCGGGCCGCGGCCCAGGAGATCGGCGGCGTGCTGGAGCAGATGGCCCGCGACGTCGCGGCGGCCGTCGCCGGCATGCAGGAGGGCCAGCGGTCAGTCGGGCAGGGGATCGCGGTGGCGCGCCAGGCCCGGGAGCGTTTCGCGCTGGTGCACGAAGCCATCGAGCGGGTGGTGCACGACATCGGGGAGGCGGTGAGCACCGCCCAGCAGGTGGCGCAGCGTATCCACGCCGCCGGGGCTGCCGTCCAGGAGATCGTCTCGGTGACCGAGGAGACCGCCGCCGGGGCGGAGGAGATCGCGGCCGGAGCCGAGCGGCAGGCCGAGGCGACCGAGACCGTGGCCACCCAGGCCCAGGAGGTCGCGGCCCAGGCCCGCCGCCTGACGGCCCAGGTGGCCGGCTTCAAGGTGTAGGTGTAGGGGGAAGGGGGGCCAGGCCGCCGTGCTGGTACGCTACGAGACCCGTGACGGCTACGCCGTCGTCACCCTCGACCGTCCCGACAAGTACAATGCGCTCAGCCTGGCGCTGCTACGGGAGCTGTCCGCGGCCATGGATCGGGCGGAGGCCGACGACGCCGTCCGGGTCGTGGTGCTGACGGGAGCCGGGCGCGCCTTCTGCGCCGGGGCCGACGTGAGCGAGATGGAGCCGGTGAGCTCGGCGGCCGAGGCGGAGCGGTGGGTGAGCGAGCGGGCGCCGCTCTTCGAGCGGGTGGCCGCCTGCCCCAAGCCCGTCATCGCCGCGATCAACGGCGCCGCGCTGGGGGGCGGGCTGGAGATCGCCATGCAGGCCGACATCCGCATCGCCGCTCGCAGCGCCAGGCTGGGCCAGCCGGAGATCCGGCTGGGCATCATCCCGGGCGCCGGCGGCACCCAGCGCCTCCCCCGGCTCGTCGGTCTGGGGCGGGCGCTGGAGTGGCTGCTGACCGGCGAGCCCATGGAGGCAGAGGAGGCCTGGCGCATCGGCCTGGTCAACCGGGTCGTGCCCGACGAGGCCTGCCTGGTCGAGGCCGAGCGGCTGGCGGCGCGGCTGGCGGCCCAGCCGCCGGTGGCGCTGCGGCTCATCAAGGAGGTGGCGCGTCGTGGCCTGGAGGGGCCCCTGGCGACGGGGATGGCCGCCGAGCGGCAGGCCTTCGTGCTGGCCCTGACCACCGAGGACGCCCAGGAGGGGCGCCGCGCCTTCCTCGAGAAGCGGCCGCCCGCTCCCTTCAAGGGCCGCTAGCGAGCAAGGAGCAGCGGAGGGGGAGACGACCCCGGCGCGGCCGGCGAGCGGCGGGCGGCCAGCCAGAGCAGCACGGGGGGTCGAGGACGATGGAGGCGACCACCGGGCCGGTGGCGGTCCAGGAGGGGCGCGAGGGCCCGGCCGCAGCGCACCCCTGCTTCCGCCCCGAGCACGAGGCGTTACGACAGACGGTGCGCGAGCTGGTGGCGCGTCACTTGCGGCCGCACGCCCGGGCATGGGAAGAGGCTCGGGCCTTCCCGAAGGAGGTCTTCCGGCTGCTGGGGGAGCACGGCCTGCTGGGGCTTCGGGTGCCGGAGTCGTTGGGAGGAGCGGGGCTCGACTGGTTTGCCACGCTGGCCTTCGTGGAGGAGCTGCACCGTTGCGGATCCGGTGGGCTGGCCATGGCGGTGATGGTGCACACCGACATGGCGCTGCCGCCGCTGGTGCGGTGGGGCACGCCGGACCAGCACCGTCGCTTCGTGGAGCCGGCCGTGCGGGGCGAGCGGGTGCTGGCCATCGCCATGACGGAGCCCTGGGCCGGGTCGGACCTGGCCGGCATCCGCACGACGGCCCGGCGGGTCGACGGGGGCTGGGTGCTGGACGGCACCAAGACCTTCATCACCAACGGGGCCATCGCCGACGTGGTGCTGGTGGCGGCCAGGACGGACCCCAAGGCAGGGCGCAAAGGGATCAGCCTCTTCCTGGTCGAACGGGGCACGCCCGGCTTCCGCACCGCCCGGCTCATCGACAAGGTGGGGATGCACAGCTCCGACACCGGCGAGCTGGTCTTCGAGGGGTGTCACGTCCCCGACGCCAATCTGCTGGGCGAGCCGGGCCGGGGCTTCTACCACCTGATGTGGGAGCTCTTGGGGGAGCGGCTGGTCATCGCCGCCGGGGTGGTGGCCATGGCCCAGGAGGCGCTGGAGCTGGCCGTCGCCCACGTGCAGAGCCGCCACGCCTTCGGCCGGCCCCTCGCGCGGTTCCAGGCGCTGCAGCATCGCCTTGCCGATATGGCGGCTCGGCTGGAGGCGGCCCGGCAGCTCGTCTACTGGGCGGCCTGGCGGATGCAGAGCGGGCTCGATGCGGTGCAGGCCGTCATGATGGCCAAGCTGGTGGCGACCCGGACGGCCTTCGAGATGGCCGACGAGGCGCTGCAGCTGCACGGCGGCTACGGCTACACGCTGGAGCACGACGTGCAGCGGATCTGGCGCGACGTCCGGCTCTACCGCATCGGAGGCGGCACCGACGAGATGTTGCGCGAAGTCATTTCCCGGGAAATGGGCCTGCGCCCGAGCCGGACGGGCTCGGAACGTGACGAGTAGGGAGGGAGCGGCCATGGCGGTGGCGGCCGCGGGCTGGCGCTTGAGCGAGGAGCAGGAGGCCTTCCGGCGCCTGACCCGGCAGCTGGCCGAGACCCACATCGCCCCGCGGGCGAGGGAGTACGACCGCACCGGGGAGTTCCCCTGGGACGTGGTGCAGCTCTTCCGGGAGCAGGACCTCTTCAGCCTCTGCATTCCCGAGGCTTACGGCGGGGCCGGCACCGATCTGCTGACGCTCGCCGTGGTCATCGAGGAGCTGGCCCGGGTCGACGCCACGGCCTCGCTGATCCTGGCCGTGCAGGAGCTGGGCTCGCTGCCCATCATCCTGGGGGGCGACGAGGCTCAGAAGCGGCGGTGGCTGCCCCCGCTGGCCACGGGGGAGAGGCTGGCGGCCTTCGCCCTCACGGAGCCCGAGGCGGGCTCGGATGCGGCCGCCATCCGCACCCGTGCCACGCGACGGGGCGACCGGTGGGTGCTGGAGGGGACCAAGCGCTTCATCACCAACGGCAGCGTCGCCGACGTCGTGGTGGTCTTCGCCACGGTGGACCCCTCGCTCGGGCACCGGGGCGTCACGGCCTTCGTCGTGGAGAAGGGCACCCCGGGCTTCTCGGTGAGCCGGGTCGAGGAGAAGATGGGGCTGCACGCTTCGCCCACGGCCGAGCTGGTCTTCGACGGGTGCGAGGTGCCGCTGGATCACCGACTGGGTGGGGAGGGCGAGGGCTTCAAGATCGCGATGATGACCCTGGACCGCTCCCGGCCCGGGGTGGCGGCCCAGGCCCTGGGCATCGCCCAGGGCGCCCTCGACTACGCCGTGGGCTACCTCAAGGAGCGCCGCCAGTTCGGCAAGGCGCTGGCCGAGTTCCAGGGGCTGCAGTTCATGGTGGCGGACATGGCCACGCAGGTGGAGGCGGCGCGCCAGCTCCTCTACCACGCCTGCAGGCTCATCCACGAGCACGGATACGGGCGGCTGCCCGCCGAGATCAACCGCTACGCCGCCATGGCCAAACTCTTCTGCTCCGACGTGGCCATGCGGGTGACGACGGACGCCGTACAGCTGCTCGGCGGCTACGGCTACGTCAAGGAGCACCCCGTCGAGCGCATGATGCGCGACGCCAAGATCACCCAGATCTACGAGGGCACCAACCAGATCCAGCGGCTGGTCATCGCCCGCAGCCTGCTGGGGTGAGGGCCCCGGCGGCCTTCGCCGTCGCCGATCGAGCGGATCAGGCCGGCTGGCGCAGGCCCGCCACGAAGTCGCGCGCCCGTGCCGTGGCCGGGCGGGTCAGCAGGCTGACGCCCACGTAGGCGAGGCTCGAGACCGCCAGCCCCCAGACGCCCGGCCACAGGCCCAGCGGACGCAGGTTGCCCCACTGCGTCACCAGCACCACCGCGCCGCCCATCACCACGCTGGCCAAAGCGCCCGCCGCGGTGCCGCGGGGCCAGTAGAAGGCGCCGATGAGCGCCGGCACCGTCACCAGCAGCCCGGCCGACGAGGCGACGGAGAGCAGGGCGATGAGCCCGCCCTGCGCCCACGCGAAGGCCAGCGCCAGGGAGGCGATGACCAGGATGGCGCCTTTGCCCACCGCCAGCTGCAGCCGGTCACCGGCCTCGGGCCGCAGGGGGCGGAAGAGGTCCCTGGCCACCATGGACGACAGCGTCAGCAGGATGGAGTTGGTGGTGGAGATGGCTGCGGCGCTGATGCCCACCAGCGCCAGCAGCGCCAGGGCGGGCGGCACGTGCGGCGAGGCCAGCAGGGTGGGGGTGACGAGGTCGGGGTTGGGCAGGCCGGGCAGCAGCAGTCGTCCCGCGAAGCCCCACAGGATGGAGATGAGGGTGTAGGCGAGCCCGAAGATCAGGAAGCCCATCAGCATCCGGCGCATCGCCGCCAGGTCCCGGGGCGCGAAGAGGCGCTGGGAGACCTGCGGGTTGGAGATGGCGAAGAAGAACCAGGGCAGCGACAACCCCACGAAGGTCTGCCAGGTGAAGTAGCCGTTGCCCGGCACGGCCAGCCACTCCGGGGCCTCGAGCTGCAGCCGGGCGAACATGCCGCCGAGCCCACCGAGCTGGCCGACCACCCCCGCCGTGATGGCCAGCGCCGTGGCCATCATGATGAGGGCCTGCAAGGCGTCGGTCCAGGCGACGGAGCGCAGCCCGCCCATCCATGCCCATACGACGGCGACCGCCGTGGCCAGCACGAGCCCCGCCCCGAAGGGGATGGCTCCGGCGCTCATGCGGTCGAGCAGCAGGGCGATGCCCGTCAGCTGCACGGAGCTGTACGGGATGAGGAAGATGACCGAGGCGGCGGCCACCACGGCCCCCAGCAGGCGGCTGTCGTAGCGGACGGCCAGCAGCTCGGCCGGCGAGACCAGGCCCCACCGGCGACCCGCCTCCCAAAAGCGCGGCCCGAGGAAGGCCACCAGCGACAGCCCCGACAGATAGACGAGCTCGAAGCCCAGCGCTCCAACCCCGCCCCGGTAGGTGAGCCCGGCCAGTCCCACCATCATGAAGGCGCTGTAGGTGGTGGCCGCGTAGCTGAGGGCTGAGACGAGCCCGCCCAGGCGCCGGTTGGCCAGGAAGTAGGACTCCACCTCGCGGGTGAGGCCACGCCGCGCCAGCGCGGCCACCAGCGTGCCCAGGAGCAGGTAGGCGGCGAACGCCCCGTACAGCACGGCCGGGCTCATGCGCGCTCCCGCCTCTCCCCGGCGACGGCCGAACGCCGGGTGCCGCCCGACCCCGGGTGCGACCAGGGGGCCGTCACCCAGCCCACCACGGCGATGGACACCACCGCGAAGAGCGTCCAGAAGAGGAAGCTCCCGTACCAGGCGCGCACCCCGGACAGCCACGCATAGGGCACGACGTGCGCGGACAAGACGAGAAGGGCCATCGATGCAGCCCCGACCAGCGTCCGTGGGTTGACCACCCCGCCCGACCCCTTCCGATGCGATGGTGTTTTGACAGGTGTCTTGTCAGCTTCTCCTCTGTATTGTAAAGGAGAGCGGAGGGATTGCAAGATGGGGTCGGTGGTCGTAAAGGAGAGCGGAGGGATTGCAAGATGGGGTCGGTGGTCTCGCCTCCCGGCAGGGGTGACGGTACCGAGGCGGGCATGCCGTCGGAGCGCAGCCCCGAGGCTCGCCGGCAGGCCCTGCTGGACCTGCTGCGGCAGGCCGACGGGCCGGTGCCCGGCAGCCGTCTGGCCGAGCGGCTGGGCGTCAGCCGTCAGATCATCGTGCAGGACGTGACCGTGTTGCGGGCGGCGGGGGCGCCCATCCTGGCCACCCCCAAGGGCTACCTCCTGACCGAGCCCAACCGGCCCGACCCCCGTTGGGCATGCCGGCGCGTGCTGGCCGTCAGCCACGGCCCCGACGACATCGAGACGGAGCTCGACGCCATCTGCGACCTGGGCGGTCGGGTGGTCGACGTCATCGTGGAGCACCCCCTGTACGGGGAGCTGCGGGGCCTGGTCATGACGGCGAGCCGGGCGGACGTCGACGAGTTCGTCCAGAGCCTGCGCGCCAGCGGGGCGGCACCGCTGCTGGCGCTCACCGGCGGGCCTCACCTGCACACCATCGAGGCGGCCAGCGAGGCCAGGCTCGACGCCATCGCCCGGCGCCTGCGGGAGCTGGGCTTCCTGATGGAGGGCTGACCGGGGCGGGCGTCAGGCCCGCGCCGGCTCGCCCGGCGGCTGGCGCACGAGCGCCACCCGGTAGCGGTAGCGGTCGCCCCGGTAGGCGACCCGCCGGTACTCCAGCGGGGCGCCGTCGGCCATGCGGGTCACCCGCCGGATGAGCAGCACGGGCTCGCCCGGGCGGATGCCCAGGTGCTGGGCCTCGCGGCGGGTGGCAGGGGCGGCCTCGATGGTCTGCTCGCCGGTGGCAGGCTTGAAGCCCACCGCCTCCAGGGCGGCGTAGATGGTCTGACCCGGCTCGGCCGCCAGCACCAGGCGGCCGGGACCTGGCAGCAGGAAGCTCTCGTCGGTGAACAGGGGCTGGCCGTCGAGCACCACCACCCGGCTGATCTCGACGACCCGGGCCCCCGGCTCCAGCTGCAGCGCCTCGGCCGCCTCGGGCGGCGCCGGGACGGGGCCCGCGTGCAGCACGGTGACGCCGACGGGCCGCCCCAGCGCCTGCAGCTCCTCGGTGAAGCCCTGCAGCCTGGCCAACGTGGCGATGAGGGGCCTCGGGGCTACGAAGGTCCCCCGTCCCTGCTGGCGCACGACGAGCCCGTCGCGCGCCAGGGCCTCGAGGGCCTCGCGCACCGTGGTGCGGCTGACGCCGTACTGGCGCATCAGCTCGCGCTCGCCGGGCAGGCGCTGGCCCGGGGCCCAGCGCCCCGACTCGATGGCGTTGCGCATCAGGTGCTGGAGCTGGTGGTAGAGGGGCAGCGCCCCCGCCCGCAGCACCGTGTCGCCTGAGCCGTCGCCCACGCCGGCCCCCTCCCCGGGCTCCATTATGACACGAGCACGGTGGGCCCCAAGTGGGTGGCGCGCAGCAGGAAAACGACGGTACGTGTCATACTGACCGTTACCAGGTGATCTGACAAGCTCATGAAGAGCGACATGGAGACCCCGGGATCTCCTCCGAGCCACGATGGAGCGGAGGACCTCAAGGCCGCCGCCTCCCCGTACAACATGGGCAAGGTGACCCGGCACAGCACCGCCCGCCTGGTCGCGGAGGCGCTGCTCCGCTTCATCCGGGACAACCACCTCCAGAAGGGCGATCGCCTCCCGCCGACGGTGCGCCTGGCCGGCATGCTGGGAGTGAGCCTCGCCACGCTGCGCGAGGGCCTCAAGGAGCTGGAGGCCTACGGGATCGTCTCGGCTCAGCAGGGCCGGGGGGTCTTCGTCGAGTCGGACCGGCTCGACCTGCTGGTGCGGCCGGCTCCCTTCGCCAACCTCTACCCGCTGGAGCCCGCCGAGGTGATGGATCTCATGGAGGCCCGGCGGCTCATCGAGGTGGAGACGGCCCGCCTGGCGGCCGAGAGGGCGGGCCCCGCCCAGCTGGATCGGATGCAGGCGCTGCTGGAGATGATGCGAGCCGGCAAGGAGAGGCCCGACGAGTTCATCCAGCATGACATGGAGTTCCACATGGTGATCGCCGAGAGTTCAGGCAACGTCGTCTACCCGCGGCTCTTGACGGCGGTGAGGGAGACGTTCCTGGTGCAGCAGCGGATGGCGGTCGAGCTGCCGGGGGCGGCTGACCGTGCCTGCCGCTACCACGATCAGGTCTACCAGGCCATGGCCCGGCGCGACGGGCGGAATGCTTCCCGCGCCATGGCCGAGCACCTGGAGGACATCAAGATCCACCTGGCGCGGGCGCTGGAGGCCACCAACGACACGCCGGTGACGCGATAGATGGGCCTCGATGTCGGGTCCGCGCTCATCATGCCGGCGGGGCATCGATCAAGGCAGTAGCTCCTGGCACGGAGCTCCTGGCACGGACATGGTCGCCCACCGCCACTCCCGGGCATACGGCCCCCTCGTGCGGGCGGCGACGGTCAGGGAAGGGTGAGGCAAGCGTGTCGAGCCGGCTCGTGGAGAGGCTGCAGGCGGTCCGGCGTCTCGTCTTCTACGACGGCGTGCTGCGCGACGGTGGCGTGGTGCAGGCGCTGGTCGGGCTCCTGGAGGCGCTCGCGGACGCCGAGGCGGGCCCGGCCTCTGCCGGACCGGCAGGCGGCCGTATCTGGCAGGCGGCTCGAGAGCTGACGGCTCGCCTGCTGGCGAGGTGCGAGACCGAGGGGCGGTCGGGCCCGTCGGCTCCGGCGTCGCCTCTCTGGTCGGATGCCCTGGTGGAGGCGATCCTGACCGACGCCAATCCGTTCAGCCAGGAGGCGGCTCGCTGCGACTCGCTGGACCGACTGCCGGCCGCGTTGCGGCAGGCGGCGGCCCACGACTTGCGCTGCCTGCAGGCCCTCGCGACCTTGCCTCCCTCGGAGGTGGAGGGAGCCCTGCTCTCCCGGGGGCTGCCGTGGCCGCAGGGGCTCTGGGCGGTACCCTCCCGAGCCGACCGGGGCACGTTGCGGCCCCGCAGAGATCTGGTCGAGTCCCTGCACGCCGCCTTTGCCAGGGCGTCGGACTTCGCCGCCTGCCTCGAGGATCTGGCCGCTTACTACCGTGCCGTGGGGCCGGGGGTGGTCGGCCGCTATGCCGTGTTGCGCTGGGACGGGACCCGGCTGAGCGGCATCCCGCATCCCGACCCGGTGCGGCTGGAGCACCTCGTGGGCTACGAACGGGAGCGGGAGCAGGTGGTGCGCAACACGCAGCGGTTCGTCGCCGGGGCGCCGGCACACCACCTGCTGCTCTACGGCCCCAGGGGCACCGGCAAGTCGGCCACCGTCAAGGCGCTGGCGGCGGCCTTCGCCGACCGTGGCCTGCGGCTGGTGGAGCTCCGGCCAGCCGACCTGGACAGCCTGCCTCACCTGCTGGAGACGTTGCGTCCCTACCGGCAGCGCTTCGTCGTCTTCATCGACGATGTCTCCTTCGGCGAGGCGGACGCAGCCTTCAAAGAGCTCAAGGCCACCCTCGAGGGCTCGGCCCAGGCCTGCCCACCCAACGTGCGGGTCTACGCGACCTCCAACCGGCGGCACCTGGTGCGCGAGCAGGCCTTGCAGGATGGCGCCGCCCGTCCGCAGGACGAGGTCAACGAGACCCTCTCCCTCGCGGACCGGTTCGGCGTCACGGTCTTCTTCCCGCCGTGCGACCAGGCTCTGTACCTGCGCATCGTCGAGGGCGTCGCCCGGCAGGCCGGGGTGGCGGTGGCGCCGACCGACGCGCCTCCGACGGGCCAGGGCCCGTGGCGGCCCATCCAACCCGCCACCCTCCACAAGCTCGCCCTGGAGTGGGCCATGCGTCACAACGACCGTTCGCCGCGGACGGCGGTGCAGTTCGTGGCCGAGCTGGCGGGCGAGTTAGGGCTTCCGAGACCGGAAGCATAGCGAAAGGGCCCTCATCATCCTCGTCCTGATCCGCGAGGAAATCGCGCGACCATAAGAAGGAATCCGATTACCGATAGCGTATATACCCCGCCAAAAGAGATCGGATCACCTGAGCACCAGATACCCTTCGACGTACCCGGCCCGACCCCCGCCAGGCGCTGAGGCGGGGCCAGCCGGCCCAAGAGGAGCGTCCCATGGGCTGGAAGGTCTTGTTTACGGATCACGTCTTCCCATCCATCGAGCCCGTACAGGACGAGCTCGACCGGATCGGCGCCGAGCTCGTGGTGGCAGCGGGCGATCGGGAGGCGGTGGCTCGAGCCGCCGCGGACGCCGACGCGGTGCTCAACACCTACTTCCCGCTCGACGCGGAGCTCATCGAGCGGATGGGCCGGTGCCGGATCATCGCCCGGCTCGGCATCGGGGTGGACAACGTCGACGTGGCCACTGCCGAGCGCCGGGGCATCTGGGTGACCAACGTGCCGGACTACTGCATCGACGAGGTGGCCGACCACACCCTGGCCCTGGTGCTGGCGCTGCTGCGCAAGCTGACCGTGCTGGACGCCCTGACCCGGGCCGGCCGGTGGACCTTCGAGCCGGCCCGCCCCATCCCGCGCCTGGCCAACCTGGTGCTGGGCCTGGTCGGCTTCGGCCAGATCGGCCGTCGGGTCTGCCAGAAGAGCAAGGCCTTCGGCCTGCACGTCCTGGCCTACGACCCGTACGTCAATCCCTTCGCCATCAGGGAGGCCGGGGCCGCACCGGCCGATCTGGACAGCCTGCTCGCCTCCAGCGATGTGGTCTCCATCCACGTGCCGCTGACGGCCCAGACGCGCCACCTGCTGGACCGCGAGCGGATCGCGCGGATGAAGCCGGGTGCCTACCTCGTCAACACCTCGAGGGGAGGGATCGTGGACGAGGCGGCGCTGCGAGAGGCTCTGGACCGGGGGCACCTGGCGGGCGCCGCCCTGGACGTGCTGGAGCACGAGGGGGCGCATTGGGAGAGCCCGGTCCGCGGCCACGAGCGGGTCATCCTGACGCCCCACGTGGCCTTCTACTCGGAGGCCTCGGTCGAGGAGCTGCAGCGAAAGGCTGCCCGGCAGGTCGTTGCCGTCCTGTCGGGGGCGGCCCCCCAGCACCCCGTCAACCGGCCGGCAATGGCCGGCTGAGGGGCCAGACGGATATCACCGGAGGTGCCGACGGTGTCGCAAGCGACTCCATGGAAGAGCGACGACTGGTTCGTCAGCCCGTGGAACTACTTCCCCGAGGTGCGCTCGCAGTTCGAGTTCCCCGCGCGGGTCCGCCTCCACGACGTGTCGTTGCGGGACGGCGAGCAGCAGGCCGGCCTCGTCTTCAACAAGGACCAGAAGATCCGCCTTGCCGAGAAGCTGGCCGAGGTGGGGGTCCACCGCATCGAGGCAGGGATGCCGGCCGTCAGCCCGCAGGACGAGGCGGCCATCCGGGAGATCGTCAGACGCAACCTGGGGCCCGAGATCTTCGCCTTCGCCCGGTGCACCATCGAGGACGTCAAGCGGGCCCAGGACTGCGGCGTGCGAGGGGTGGTCGTCGAGATCCCCTCCAGCGAGCACATCATCCGCGAGGCGTATGGGTGGCCGGTGGAGAAGGCCATCGACCTCTCCATCCAGGCGACCCGCTTCGCGCACGAGCAGGGGCTGTACACGGTCTTCTTCCCCATCGACTTCAGCCGGGCCGACCTCGAGTGGGGGCTGACCCTGCTCAAGCGCGTCGCCACCGAGGGCCACATGGACGCCCTGGTGGTGGTCGACACCTTCGGCGTGCTCTCGCCGCATGCGGTGCCGTATCTCATCCGGCGCATCAAGGCCGAGATCGACAAGCCCCTGGAGTGCCACTTCCACAACGACTTCGGCATGGGCGTGGCCAACACCGTCATGGCCCTCGCCAGCGGATGCGAGGTGGCCCACACCACCATCGCGGGCATCGGGGAGCGAGCCGGCAACACCCCCTACGAGGAGCTGGCGCTGGCCCTTTTGATGCTCTACGGCGTCGACATGGGGTTGCGTTGCGACCGGTTGTACGAGACGGCACGGCTGTTGCAGGAGATCGCGGGCATCCAGATTCCCACCAACCGGGCAGTCATCGGCGAGATGCTGTACGACATCGAGTCGGGCATCATCGCCTCCTGGTATCGCAACTGCTACCATCGCACGCCCACCGAGATCTTCCCGGTGCGGGCCGAGTTCATCGGGCGCGAGCCTGCCCGGGTCGTCATGGGCAAGGGCTCCGGCGCCGACAACGTGCGGCTGTGGCTGGAAGAGGACGGGCTCGATGCGACCGACGAGCAGGTGATGGAGCTGGTCGCCCTGGTCAAGCAGGAGTCGCTGGCCAAGGGCCGGCTGCTCACCCGGGACGAGTTTCGGTCGCTGGCCCTGGTGGTGCTCAGCCCGGCGAGGGCAGGTTGACGGTCGCAGGCGTGCCACCCGACGAGGCAGGGAGGTCGAGATCACGATGGACCTGAGCTTCATCCAGCGTCCCCACGAGTACACGCCCCGGCGAGTCTACAGCACCACCGGGACCGACTGGCAGGAGCGGGTCAACTTCGATCGCATGCGTCGAGAGCGCTTGCAGCGTGCCAAGGAGCAGATGGAGCGGCACGACCTCGGCGCGCTGGTGCTCTTCGTCGGCGAGAACATCCGCTACGTCACCGGCGTCTGGCAGGGCAACTGGAAGAACAACATCTTCATCCGATACGCCGTGCTCCCGCGGGGCGGGGAGCCGGTGCTCTTCGAGACCGTGGGGTCGGACATCGAGTGCGCCAGGATCGACGCGCCGTGGATGGAGGGCCGGATCCGCCCCGCCATCACGTGGCGATGGGCCGAGACGGCCGAGGAGATGATGGCCGACCGCATGGTGCAGAGCGTCGTGGAGGTCCTCAAGGAGCACGGCGTGCAGGGTGAGCGGATCGGGATCGATATGGCGGATCCGACGGCGCTGCGGGCCTTCCAGAAGGCCGGAATCAACCTGACGAGCGCCTGGCCGGCCATGTCGGCCGCCCGTGTCATCAAGACCCGGGACGAGATCGAGTGCCACAAGATCTCGACGGCCTGGGCGGACGCGTGCATGTGGCGGATACGAAACGAGTGGCTCAAGCCCGGCGTCAAGGAGTCTACCATCTGCGCGAAGGCCAACGAGTTCCTGTACGAGGCCGGGTTCGACTTCGTCTACGACGTCATCGTGGCCAGCGGCGGCAACACCAGCCCCTACCGGCGCTGGCACACCGACAAGGTGATCCGCCAGGGCGACCTCGTCATCGTGGACATCAACGCCATCGGCCCCGGCGGCTACTTCGTCGACTACGTGCGCTGCTTCAAGGTGGCCGGCAAGCCGACGCCGCAGGAGAAGGACCTGTACAAGGAGTGCTACGACTCGCTGTACGCGGCCCTGGAGCAGCTGCGCCCCGGCAACACCACCAAGGACGTGGCGGAGCGCTTCCCCGTCTACGACGACGACCGATACGGCAGCGTGAGCCTGCAGCAGTTCGCCCACTCCATCGGGCTGTCCCTGTACGAGGGCATGTGGATCTCGCGCTCCTACTCGCTCAAGTATCCCGTCGAATTGAAGCAGAACATGGTCTTCGCCATCGAGACGTTCGCGGGACACCCCGGCCTGGAACAGACGGTGCGCCTGGAGGAGGACGTCGTCATCAGCGACCAGGGCCCGGTGGTGCTGACCCAGATGCCGTTCGAGGAGGAGTTTCTGAAGTAGTTCCCCGACTTCATTGTCCAGCGCAAAGCTCTCTGGAAGAATCGCCGCCTTTATGTCAACGCTGTAGCCTTTTTAAGTCCATGGCTATCCACTAAGACAGCGGGTGGTAAACAAGGGAAGCTTTAGGCTTGAACAGTGAGCAGAGCTATTGATGACATGAGAGTGTCGCTTGTTTGCGACGAGCTTGGAGGCGATAGGAATGCCCGTTTATAGGAAAGGAACGCAGCCCGAGGAGTTAGTTACCCCAAAGTACTCAAAGGCGTACGGAAGCTTAATTACTGGAGAAGCAATTGAGGTGGGGGTGCTTCGTTATAAACACGGCGAAGGAGCAGTCAAACACCAACATGCTCAGGAGCAAATGATGTATGTTCTACATGGCAAGATACAAGTTGAGATGGACGAAGAAGTTCGCATCCTCGGGCCTGGAGAGCTCGCCCATATGCGGCCCAACGTTCCCCACAGAGTGGTTGCCGTTGAGGGAGAAGTAACCGTGTTGAGTTGCAAGAATCTCGTAGACGGGACGGGACACCGGCTTTCCTAGGGAGGCGAATGGGCTTGCCGTTTTACGACCTCACAAAAATGGCCCATGTGGCGATCGGGCCTCAGCAGTCGGCTGCGCGCGGAGCAGTTGTTCAAGGTCAGAACCTGGAGGTGGCTCTTGTCCGTTATGAGGCTCATAGGGCCGCGAAGTCCCATCGGGATTCCAACGAGCAGATGATATTCGTCCTGGAAGGCCGCTTGCGGGCTCGCATAGAGTACGAGGTAGCAGTAGCAGACCCGGGCGACATCATTCATATACCGGCGAACGTTGAGTACGAGCTGGTAGCGATCGAGGATGCGGAGGTGATCAGCTTCAAGAGTCATGCAGCTGGAAGGGGCTCGCCCAGAGAATAGGAGGGTGTCGGCCGGCTGTGCTGGCGATACGTGAGCGAATGCGAACTTATCTGCGTTTTTCGGCGTCAGACGCCGAGAGCCGTACATGGCATGACCGGCAGTGGACTTCGCAATCGTCGCCCTGGTCGGATGCACGGCGACGGCAACTAATCGGTGCGAAAGCGATTCGGACCAACAGGGCCAGCTGGCCATTGCGCTGATGTCCTCGAAGTTTCAGGGGTACGGGGCCATCTGGCAAGTTTCGGGGTGGCTCTGACGGGAGAGGGTGGCGGCTCCCGGGAGAACGGTTCGCCCCATCGTGTGGAAGGGATGAAGTGGTGGTGACCCTCCGAATTGCGGTGGTCCAGCCCATCGCCCACCCTCCAAGCGAGGCCCAGGCTAATGTTGCCGACGCGATTCGCTGGGTGGAGCAGGCTGCTGAGCAAGGCGCGAGCTTCGTCTGCTTCCCTGAAACCTATCCAGGTCCCTGGCGCATGCCGGCGACCTTCGATCCGAGGCCTACGATGGTAGAGGCTGCAGCTAAACATGGAGTACACGTTGTGTTCGGTACAATCGAACCAGTCAACAACGAGATAGCCACAGCTTACAACCTAGTCTGCATGGCCTATCCTGACGGCCGGCCACTGGCCCAGTACCGCCGCACGCACCCGAACGGCCCGTGGATCTATACAGGTGGTAGGTTCTGGGAGTTTCGGTACGTTCCGGGGGACGACTTTCCAGTGTTTGACACGGCCTTGACAAGGGTAGGGTTGGCGATGTGCAGCGAGGTATACGTGCCAGAGGTGTCGCGTGCGTTGGCCGTACGGGGGGCCGAGTTGATCTTTATGCCGGCCGGCATTGACAAGAAGAAACTTTGGGAAACATGGCGGGCGCTAACTTGGGCGCGGGCGATAGAAAACTTGGCCGTCGTCGTTACGACGCAGAACCTCTTCTCGCACACTGAACGCGGTCTCGCCATGGTCGCAACTCCCGAGCAAGTGTTGTTAGAAAGCATAGCCGCAGGTCTCTTCTTGGTGGATGTAGATCTGGAGCGCATACGGTATCTGCGCGAGACGCGCGACGATGTAGACTCATCGGCCTACTGCGCGGTCAAACAAGGTTTGCTCGGCCCGCAATGGCTGCGGAAGGAGCTCTATGGTCGGATTTATCCCCGCGGTTCCGAATGAAGTTGTTGTCGTATTAGGATGAAGAAGCGTGTTCGACTGGTACTGAGGTAGGCCCGCTCCTGCTACTATGCAGCACGGCTGGTAAGTGACGGGCGTGGCGAAAACGAGTTGGGGGTCCGTGTGAAGGACAGGAACGAAAGAGATAGAACGGGTTCCTCTTAGGAGGGGTGCGTAATGTACAAGGGGAAGACCATGGCCACTGCTGATAGTGCCTGCGATAAGCCGAAGGTCACGGTACGGCTTGATCAGCTGCAGTACAGGCTGGTCGAGTTCTTACGGCAAGAGGGAAAGTTTGGGTCAACGGACGGAGAAATCATCGCAAACGTCGTACGTTTCTACCTCCAGGAGAAGGGGCTGGTGCCGCTGGGTAAGTCAGAGGAGATACAGCGAGCAAGACCCCAGGATTGAGTGCCTTTAGGTTAAGGTAGCGCCTCGAGCATGACATTGAGCCCGTACGGGGGACGAAGCGATCCTCAAGGGGAGCCTTGGAAAAGCGAGAAAAGCAAAGGACGAGGAGGTGGTCCTGCGCTATGGTGGCCGTCGGAGAGTGTCGACTTGATATCCAACTCCGGCCTGTATCAGGTGTAGCAGTGCCTCTTCGAAGAGGTGAGGTGTTAAGAATAGTTCAGGAGGAAGGGCAGCAACCCGTTAGCTTGAATTGTTTCAACCTGCATGATCATAAAGAGCATCTTTCGGTAGGGCACATGCGTCGAGAGGGCTTCCGCACCAAAGAGGGGCGGATACTGTGGAGCAACACTCCGCGCTATTCTCCCTTGGCGGCAATCCTCCACATGAGTCAGTCGTGTGTGGCCGACCTGCTCGTTCCGAGATGCAGCGCACCGATGCTCGAGTGGCTGTATGGTTTGGTCGACCATCCGAACTGCCAGGATATCTTAGCTGAGTGTATAGGTGAGTACGGACTGACGCCAGACGACGTTCATGATCCGATCAATTTGTGGCTCGAAGTTGGCGTCAACCACCATGGGTATATCATTCGGGGGGCTACGGGTCATGCAGGGGACCATGTGGACCTGCTGGCGTTGACGGACATACTCACAGTTGCTGCCATGTGCGGCCTCGCCCACCTGTTAGGCGCTGCGAGGAGCTCTTATAAACCGATCCGAGTACAGGTGTTCCGACATACTATCGAGACGGAGCAGTTAGCCAAGAGGTATATTCAAGAATACACCGGGCTGAAAAACCAGCGGACACCACAGCATTACCGGAACCGGTCGATCTTGGCGGAGAGGACTCTGCGACAGGTAGAAGGGTATCAACCGACCTTCTATCGTGTCGTCGGTAGAGAGATTGATGTTACTTTTAGCCCGGATGAGTACCTCGCCATACAAAGATTGAGGGGACAGATGGGTAAGACAACAGCGGAGGTTGCCCGAGTATTGTTCATGCGGTGGTACATCAAACACCGGAAAGCCCTCGGGTTACGTTATGATCCATCGGAAGAGAGGAGCGTGTAAAGTACTATGACTGCTGTGGCTCAACCCCGTCTCGACTTAGTGCTTCAGCCCGTCTCAGGGAAAGCGGTTCCCGTATATGAAGGGGAAATCCTGCGGATAATCCAGATGGAAGGGGAGCAAACTGTCGATTTTAATTGCTTTAATCTGCATGACTATAAGGAGAGAATGTCGACTAGCCAAATGCGCGCTCACGGCTTCAAGCCCCGAAAGGGAGATTTCATCGTAAGCAACCCCCCAAGGTGCCGCCCAATGATGTACATACTTGACATGCCTGAGACCTGTGTTACCGACCTGCTCGCCGCCCGCTGCGATGCGACGAGGGGGGAGCGGGAATATGGTTTGGATTGGGTGCCTAATTGTCAGGATACACTAGCGGAAGCAATTGGCGAGTACGGCCTTACGCCAGACGATGTGCATGACTCGTTCAATATGTGGATGAATACCACTTGGGATGCTGAAGGTTATTGGACTACCTGGAATACCGGCCAGAGAGGTGACTTTGTGGACCTACTGGCTCTTATCGATGTGTTGGCGGTACCAGTGATCTGTGGGTCCGGTAGTTTAGGTCCCACGAGTAACTTTTCGCTGAAACCTATCAAGATACAAGTGTTCCCAGCAACTTCCGCCTCCCGGCGTTTGGTCGCAGAGCTGGCTGGCCAGCTCCCGGCCCTGAAGACGCGAAGGGGCCCAGAGGACTATCGTACTAGAGGTGTCATGCAAGAGAGACAGCTTCGGCCACCGAGCGAATTTACGATCAAGGCCTATCCCATCAAGCCTATCTAGGTCGAAGTAGAATTGCCAGAATTGAGTTGCCTGTCCCACGATTCGTGCTCCGATTGGTTTGGAGGACTTCGGACGGGAGGTTTGTGGGCCGCCGCTTGCCATTCGCTTCTATCGCCAGAAGGGGAAATGTTGGTGTTATTGGTGCTTTAGGTCTGAGAATGAGAGAGCAGACTTGAAAGGATGACTGCTACATGCGCGGGATGAGCCGACGCAGCTTCCTAAGGGCTTCCGCGATTGGAATCGGTTATATTCTGGGTCGAACACCCAGAGTATCCGTAGCCAGGACGAGTTGGCCCGAGCGTCCAGTGCAGGTGATTGTGCAGTACGGGGCGGGTGGTGGCGTAGATACGGTAATCCGCGCTGCCTGCGGGGTGCTTGAGCGGATCCTGGGGAGCCGGTTCGTTGTGATAAACATGCCTGGGGCAGTGGGAAGCTTAGCGAGCGCGGAGGTTTTCCGACGCCCCGCGGATGGTTATACACTCCTCGGAGCTGGGGATTATAGCAAATCGCACAGAGTACTGGGGCTTTCCACGACCGTCCCATGGAAGGATTGGCAGTACTACAAGTTAGCAGGGTCCATTCCGGCGTGGTCCGTAAGATATGATTCTCCTTATAAGACGATAGCCGACGTCGTTGAGGACGCGTTGGCCAGACCGGGCAAGGTCCGAGTTTCCACTTCAGGTATCGGCGGTGCTTGGCATGAGGCCACACTAATTGGTCTCGGGCCGACCGGCGCGGAGTTCACTTACGTTCCGTACAGTGGAGGCGCTGAAGCGGCCTTAGCTGGCTTGCGCGGGGATGTGGAGGTAATCGCAAGCGGCGTGCACGAGGTCGTACAATTCCTGCGGGCCGATCAGTTGCGCACTCTAGCAGTATTCTCTCAACGCCCCATAGAGGTGCCGGGAGTAAGACAGCCACTTCGGACACTTGCCGAGTCTCTGCCGGGGGTTGCCGTAGGAGGACTGGACTATCCCATGGTCTTAGGCTTCAAACGAGACGTAGATCCCTCAATACTGAAGAAGTTGGAGGTTGCACTCCAAGACGCGGTTGCAGATCCAGACTTTACTAGGGTGCTTCACGAAAGAGTGATATTCCCAGACTTTCTCAGCGGTGCTGAGGCTGATCGGGAAGCTGCCTATTATGAGTCGCTCACAGCATGGACTTTTTGGGAGCACCAATTGCCAGGTGTAAGAGTAGACCCGAGCGCCTTGGGAATTCCCAGACCGGAGAATTTCGAGCAGTGGTGGCCACCGACGGGTTATCGCCCAGCTATCCCATAATTGCGCGGCGCGGCGGCTTGTCGGTCCGATTACACCAAGCCGCCGCTGCGGCGATGCCTAGTGACTCGGGCATTGCCGCAATGCTTAGGATCTGAGTCCGGGGTGCAGAGTTGTAAGTCGGGCCTAGCTAGCACCTCCTGATAAGATCGCCGGCTGTCGAGAGAGAGGACTGACCCTCGGAGAGAGGGCGTTGCCGTGCCGACCTTCTGCCTTCCCTCCCCGCCAGGCGGTTCGCTCAGGTTTGTGCCGGAGCCAGGGCCAACAGCCGGCGGGCCACCGGGGTCAGGTTGTGGGCAAGCAGGCCCTCGCCGCTCCAAGTAAACGGTCGCTCGGCACCCTGATAGCGGCTGCTGTCGAGGTCAAAGAGGTCAAAGGCGTGCTTGAGGTGGGCCATGCACCCCTCCTGGCGCCTGCGCCAGCAGCAGCGTAGCAACCACCGAAAGGCCCGGCGTCGCTCAGGAGCAGGCTCTGGACTGGGAGGCTCGGATTGGCAACTTGCTTGCCATCGGGGCGAGGGATAGCAGGGAGGTAGCGGACGTCAAGTTCTTTACCTAGCCTTCAGCACTGCGCTGACTGAGGGGTTTCGTGGAAGCAACGAAGTAGCCTCAGCGAAGACCGCGCGACGCGCGTGGCCCCGCGTCTTCAACGGGCGCTGGAAGGTAGGTGTGCAGAGTGCTGAGAGGGCTACTATCCGGAGACCGGGGGATCGGTTTGGTACTAGGAGCAGGGAGCGTCCCAATTGGTCTGCATGCCATCAGAGAGTTGGGATTGGTGCATGGGAGACTGCCGGGTCCAGGACTGTTTCCCTTCATTCTCTCAGTTAGCTTACTGGCAGCATCTGCTCACTTGGCCCTTATCCGTCCTATGAAGGTAACGACGGTCGGCGGGCTAACTGCAGGTCAGCTGCGCAAACAGTTGACGGCATTGGGAGTGTATGCGGCCTTTCCTCTGCTCTTGCCCGTAGCAGGGTACATCGTGTGCACCTCAGTGTTCGTCGCGGCCTGGACACTGGCGGTAGAGCGTGAGCCGTTGAGTCGGGCTTCCCTGGCAGGCGTGGTGGCTGGACTAGCCGTCTGGCTAATCTTTGGGGTTGGCCTCCGTTATCCGTTGCCTGGTGGCTGGCTCCCAGTTCGTTAGGATGTGGTGCCTTTGTTTGAGCTGTCGATGCTACTGAGAGGATTTGAAGTGGCCTTTCAGCCGTCGAATATCGCTTATGCCTTCTTCGGGACTTTGAGCGGAACCTTGGTGGGTGTCTTGCCGGGCTTGGACGTCCCCACGGTGCTTGCACTCCTTCTGCCTATTACGTACCAGCTACATGACCCCTTAGGCGCGGTAATTATGATGGCTGGTATCTTCTATGGTGCTTGCTTTGGAGGTTCGAGGAGCTCAATTCTTTTTGGGATCCCTGGTGAAGCAACGTCCGCGGTTACGGCTATAGACGGGCACGCACTGGCTCGGGAAGGTAAGGCCGCGGTCGCGCTTGCCGCTGCTGTTGTTGCATCCTTTGTTGGGGGAACTCTTAGCATCGTCGCTCTAACCCTGTTGGCGCAGCCCTTAGCAAGCGTTGCGCTGCTCTTCGGTCCTCCGGAGTACTTCTCGCTTGCTCTCCTCGGGTTAACGCTGACCGTATATCTCTTGGGTGATTCCCCAACCAAGGGAATTATCATGGCTATCCTAGGCCTGTTGCTGTCTATGGTGGGCCTTGATCCAGTCTCCGGGGTGCCACGGCTCACGTTCGGCAGCGCCCATCTAATGACTGGGATCGACCTCACGGTTCTTACCTTGGGTCTGTTTGGGGTAGGTGGGCTTCTGTCGGCCGTGGAGAAGGCAGCGGGAGAACCTATTCCAATAAAGATCGCAGGCCTGGCGGCCCACTTACGGGAATTGCGAAACTCGGCGTGGGCGATGGTCCGTGGGGCGGTAGGAGGGTTCGCGGTCGGCGCACTGCCCGGAGGTGGCGCCACGTTGGCATCCATCATTTCTTACACAGTAGAAAGGCGCATGTCCAGACGCCCGGAGCGGTTCGGTAGGGGAGCCATTGAGGGCGTGGCGGCACCGGAAGCCGCCAACAACGCGGCTGCAACGTCGTCTTTCATTCCGCTCCTAACCTTGGGAATACCAGGGAACGCCTCCATCGCTATAGTTTATGCGGCCCTGCTCGTCAACGGGATCATGCCCGGACCCTACCTTGTACAAGAAGAGCCAGAGCTCTTTTGGGGTGTCATTAGCTCTATGTACCTCGGGAATCTTATGCTACTTCTGCTTAACCTCCCCCTCTCTAGTCTGTGGGCACAGATAACTCGGGTTCCACTCAAGTACCTTGCGCCAGCGGTCGGAGTTCTAACCTTGCTCGGAGCGTATAGCGTTAACAACTTTGTTAACGATATCTGGGTGATGCTAGCGATCGGGGTCGTGGCTTACGTGGCACGGCGACACGGATTCGAACCAGGCCCATTGCTCCTAGCTTTCGTCCTTGGACCTATCCTCGAGCGATCTCTTCGTCAGTCGCTTATATTGAGCCATGGTTCGCCCATTATCTTTGTGGACCGCCCGATTTCTGGAACCCTACTGCTTTTGGTCGCAGTCGCACTGTTCGGCAGAAGCCTAACGTGGGCTGCGAAAAGGGTCGTTGAGCTGTGCCGACGTAGACAGAACACTGCCGCCCGGCTTAGCCGGTAACGGAAGTTGATGCCAGGTGGATACGAGGTATGGCTGGTTTCCGTCGCCCTGCGGTTCACGGATACCGGGCCGAGTGTGCCAACTCTACCCCGAGCTGATCAAAGGTTGCCGCAACCGGGGGGTCAGCTCTCCACGGGCGAGTAGCAGATGCTGGCCATCGCCCGGGCTCTGGTCACCAATCCGGACACGCTGCTCATGGATGAGCCCTCCGAGGGGCTGTCGCCGCTCCTGGTCAAGGAGATAGGGCGGGTCATCCGCGAGCTCAAGGCATCCGGCCTGTCGGTGCTGCTGGTGGAGCAGAGCCTCCCCATGGCCCTCTCGGTGGCCGACCGGGTCTACGTCATGAGCACCGGGACCGTCGTCTGGGAGGGCACGCCCGCGCAACTGGAAGCCGATCCGTCCGTCAAGGCCCGCTTTCTCGGGGTCTAGGCTGAGAGGAGAGCGGTCAAGTTGGAGGCGGGACGATATCGCGAGCGCACGGCCGTCGTGGAGGGGATGGTCATCGAGTACGACGTCCCCGTCCCCATGGACGACGGCGTCGTGTTGAGGGCCGACGTCTTTCGCCCCGCCGGCGACGGGCGCCACCCCGTGCTGCTGAGTTACGGCCCTTACGGCAAGGGGCTGCCCTTCCAACTGGGCTACCGCCACCAGTGGCGGGCTCTGGTCAGCGCCTTCCCCCAGGTGGCCGACGGGTCGAGCTGCCGCTTCCAGAACTGGGAGGTGGTCGACCCCGAGCGCTGGGTACCCGAGGGGTACGTCTGCGTGCGGGTCGACTCGCGGGGGGCCGGCCGATCGCCAGGCGTGCTCGACATCTTCTCGCCGAGGGAGACGCGGGATCTGTACCAGTGCATCGAGTGGGCGGCGCGCCAGCCCTGGAGCAACGGGCGAGTCGGCCTGAGCGGCATCTCCTTCTACGCCATCAACCAGTGGCTCGTCGCCGGCCTGCAGCCCCCGCACCTGGCCGCCATGTGCGCGTGGGAGGGGGCCGCGGACTTCTACCGGGACTGGGCACGCCATGGTGGCATCCTGTGCACCTTCACGGACTCGTGGTTTCGGGGTCAGGTGCTGCCGGTACAGCACGGGGTGGGACGTCGAGGTTTCGTCGACCCGCTGACCGGGGATCTCGTCGCCGGCCCCGAGACGTTGCCAGAACACGAGCTGGCCCTCAACCGGGTCGACACGTTCCAGGAGACCCGCCGGCGCGAGCTCGACGACGATTGGTATCGCGAGCGATCGGCAAACTGGTCCAGGGTGACGGTTCCGTTCCTGTCGGCGGGCAACTGGGGCGGCCACGGACTGCACCTGCGCGGCAACGTGGAGGCCTTCGTACGGGCGGCCTCCAGGCAGAAGTGGCTCGAGATCCACGGCCTGGAGCACTGGACGCACTACTACACACGCTACGGCTTCGAGCTGCAGAAGCGCTTCTTCGACCACTTCCTCAAGGGCGTCGACAACGGGTGGGACCGTGAGGCTCGGGTACTCCTCAACGTACGGCACGTCGATGGCTTCGAGCTCCGCCGCGAGCAGGAGTGGCCCCTGGCGCGCACCCGATGGACCCGCCTCTACCTGGACCCGACGGCCGGGACGCTGTCAGCGGCTCCTCCCCCGACCCGGCACGGCGCCTCGTACCGAGCCCTCGAAGGAGGGCTCACGTTCCGAACCGGGCCCTTCACCGAGGTGACCGAGATCACGGGTCCCTTGGCGGCCAGGCTCTACATCGCGTCCACCACGGCCGACGCGGACATCTTCCTGGTGGTGCGGCTCTTCGACCCGAAGGGGAGGAGGTGACCTTCGCCGGAGCGGTGGAGCCGAGAGCACCGATCGCGCAGGGATGGTTGCGAGCCTCGCACCGCAAGCTGGATCCGACCCTCAGTACCCCCTACCGGCCCTACCACACCCACGACGAGATCCAGCCCCTGGTGCCGGGCGAGGTGTACGCCGTGGACGTCGAGATCTGGCCCACGTCCATCGTGGTCCCCCGGGGGTACACGCTGACACTCACCATCCAGGGGCACGACTTCGAGCGCGATCGGGCGACGCCCGGCGTGGGGCCTTGGGGAGCGTTTCGCGGGTCGGGCCCCTTCGTCCACGACGACCCGTGGGATCGCCGACCCGAGCTCTACGGTGGGCAGGTCACGGTCTACGGGGGTGGGGACACCCCCTCCTACTTGCTGGTGCCCATCATCCCTGCGCAGGCGACCTCGCCGTGAGGGCATGACCCGGAGATGCGACTCCGGAGGGGAGGCAAGACGATGTCTCGAGCCAGGAGGTGCGGCTCACCACGCTGGCAGGCTCTTTCGGCTCTCTTGCTGGGGCTGGTGCTCGTCGCCGGCACGTGCCGGGGGGGAGCGGCCCAGTCGGCCTCAGCGATCCGCATCGGGCTGCTGGTGCCCCTGACCGGCGTTTTCGCGCAAAACGGCCAGGACATGCGCGAGGGATTCACGCTCTTCCTCGACGAGGTCGGCGGCCAGCTGGCCGGGCGGCCCGTGCAGCTCATCGTGGAGGATACCCAGGGCACACCGGCGGTGGCTCTCACCAAGGCTCGCAAGCTGGTGGAGCAGGACCGGGTCCACCTGCTGATGGGGCCCCTATCGGCCGCCGAGGGCTACGCCCTGGCTGACTACATCACCCAAAACCAGGTGGTCTCCATCTATCCCATCGTCTCCTCCGATGACCTGACCCAGCGCCAACGCAGCCGCTACATCGTACGCACCGGGTGGTCCTCGAGCCAGGTGACGCATCCCTTCGGCGGGTGGGTGTACGAGCACCTGGGGTACCGGCGGGTGGCGACCATCGCCTACGACTTCGCCTTCGGCCACGAGGTGGTGGGCGGATTCCACCAGACCTTCGAGGAGGCCGGGGGGCGGGTGGTGCTCAAGCTCTGGCCGCCCATCGGCGCCCCTGACTACGCTCCGTACCTGAGCCAGCTCGCCAGCGCCGACATCGACGCCGTCTTCGCGGTCTTCTCGGGCGGGGATGCGTTGCGATTCGTCTCCCAGTACCAGCAGTTCGGGTTGAAGGATCGGCTGCCCCTCATCGGCGGGGGCACCCTCACCGACGAGCACGTGCTGCGTAGCATGGGTGATGAGGCCTTCGGCGTGGTGACGGCGCTTCATTACAGCGCCGCCCTGCAGACGCCCCAAAACCAGCGGTTCGCATCCGAGTACGAGCGGCGGTTCGGGCGGGTGCCCTCCTACTACTCCGAGGGCACCTATACGGCTGGGCTCTTCCTCAAGGCCGCCCTGGAGGCCACCGGCGGGCAGGTCGAGGACAAGGAGAGCCTGCTGGCCGCGCTGCTGCAAGTCTCCGTCGACGCGCCCCGGGGGCCGGTGCGGCTCGACGCCTATCAAAACCCCGTTCAAAACGTCTACGTGCGGCGAGTCGAGCGGGTAGGCGGGCGGCTGCAAAACACCGTCATCGACACCTTCCCGTCGGTCTCCCAGTTCTGGACCTATGACCCCGCGTGGTTCCTGTCGAGGCCGGTCTACTCCCGGGAGTTCCCGCCCGTGCGACCGTAAGGGAGAGGGGATGCGGCGTGCTGGTCGACGTCCACGCCCATGCGGTCCCACCGGAGGTGGTCGCCCGGCTGACGAGGCACGGCCCCCGGGTCGGTGTCGAGGTCGTGCGGCGGGCCGGGGAGACCTGGTTCGACCACCGCCAGGGTTACCGGTATCCCGTGGGGCCTGCCTTCACCTCCGTGGATACGATCCTGAGCCGCATGGACAGGGCCCGCCTCGACCACCGGATCCTGTCCATCCCCCCCACCCTCTTCTTCTACGACCTTCCAGGCGGCGAAGCGGCCGAGCTCTGCTCGGCCATCAACGACGCGCTGGTGGCCTTCGCGAACCGGGGAGGCGGGCGCCTCTGGGCCTTCATCACGGTGCCGTTGCAGGAGCCGCTGGCGGCGGCCCGGGAGGTGGAGCGATCGGCTTCGCATCCGGTGGTCAAGGGGGTGGAGATCGGGACGGACGCCGGGGGGCGGGCCCTCGACGACCAGGCGCTGGCCCCCTTCTTCCAGGCCTGCGAGCAGGCGGGACTCCCGGTCTTCCTGCATCCCTACTACCTCGGCCCCAAGCCGGGCCTCGAGCCGTACTACCTCACCAACTCCATCGGCAATCCCCTGGAGACCACCATCGCCATCGCCCGGCTCATCCACGGGGGCGTCCTGGAGCGTCACCCCCAGCTCCGGGTGGTGCTGGCCCACGGGGGAGGCTTCTTCCCGTACCAGCTAGGGCGCCTGGAGCACGCCTTCGCGGTGCGGCCTGAGCCGTCCGCGACGTGCGACCGGCCACCCTCGGCCTACCACGATCGCATCTACTACGACTCGGTGCTCCACCTGCCGGCCGCACTGCGCTACCTGGTCGAGGTGGCCGGAGCGGATCACGTGCTGATGGGTAGCGACGACCCCTTCGACATGGGGACCGAGGACCCTGCGGCCCTGGTGGAGGCGGCCCGGCTGGAGCCTGACGCCCGAGAGGCGGTGCTCGGGCAGAGCGCGATCCGGCTCCTCGGGCTCACGCCCGCCGGGCGAGTCGCCGACGGCCGCGGGAGAGCCGGTGAAACCGGATGAGCGGACGACGAACGACAGGTGGTGCAACGGCAATGCAAGCTGCTGACCGACGGGTACGGCTGGTGGATCGGAGCGACCTGGTGGGGGCGTTGCGTGAGAGGCTGGTGGTGGACCCCGCGACCACCGCAGTCCTGGCTGTCGACGTCCATCGGGGCCATCTGGACCCGGCGGTCGCGACCATGCCCGTGGACCCGCTCCGAGCCGGTCGGGTGGTGGAGGCGCTGCAGCGTCTCTTCTCGCTGGCGCGGCGGGTCGGGATCCCCATCGTCTACGTCACCATGAACCATCGGACCCTTCCTCACCCGGGCGCCGAGAGCATGAGCAATCCCTTCTGGCGCGCAGTGGAGGACGCCCGTCAGAGCCTCACCCCCGGGCGTCGCAGCACCATCAAGGGACACAACCTCGAAGGGTCGTCCCAGACCGAGTTCCTTCCCCAAATCGCCCCGCAGCCGGGCGACTACCGCATCGACAACAAGAAGCGCCTCTCCGCCTTCTACGGGACGGACCTCGAGATCCTGCTGAGGATCCTGCGGGTGGAGACGACCATCGTCGTCGGCATCAACACCAACACGTGCGTTCTGTGCACCTGCTTCGAGGCGTTCAACAGGGACTTGCGCGTCGTGGTGGTGCCGGAGTGTGTCGACAGCATGTACGGCGAGGACCTGCACGTCCTGGGCCTGGAGAACGTCAGCCGGTGCCTGGGCTGGGTCGTCCCCCTCGACGAGCTGGAGAGTCTGCTGACGCGGCATGCAGCGACTCGGGTCGCACGAGGAGGGGCGTGAGTCCAGGGCCATGGCGGCACAATCACCGGAGACGGCCAGTGAGCGCCTGCGCTACCCCCTCTTCATCGGGGGCGAGTGGGTGGAACCGATGAGCGGGCGCTACATGCCCGTCGAGAATCCGACCAGCGGCGAGGTCGAGGCCGAAGTGGCCGAAGCCGGCGAGGAGGACGTCGACCGGGCCGTGCAGGCCGCCTGGCGGGCGATGCGCCAGGGGCCGTGGGGCGAGATGGGGGGCCGGCAGCGCAGCCTGCTCCTCTACCGCCTGGCCGACGCGCTGGAGGCCCAGGTAGAGCGGTTGGCCCGGCTGGAGTCTCGCTTCAACGGCCGGCCCATCCGGGAGATGCGGGCGCAGATCCGGATCGTGCCGCAATGGTATCGCTACTTCGCCGGCCTGGCCGACAAGATGGAGGGGGAGACGATCCCGGTCGACGGGCCCTACCTCAACTACACGGTGCGGGTGCCACTGGGGGTGGTGGCCCAGATCACGCCGTGGAACCACCCTCTACTCATCAGCACCAAGAAGCTGGCGCCCGCGCTGGCGGCCGGCAACGCCGTCGTGCTCAAGCCATCCGAGATCGCCCCGGTCACGCTGTTCGAGCTGGCGGACCTCTTCCACCGCGCGGGACTGCCTCCGGGCGCGCTCAACGTCATCAACGGATACGGCCCGGTGGCGGGACGGGCACTGGCGGCGCACCCTGGCGTGCGCAAGGTGGACCTGACCGGGGGGACCGAGACGGGCAGGGCCATCGCCCGGCTGGCGGCCGACAACCTGACCCGGGTCACGTTCGAACTGGGGGGCAAGGCTCCCGTCATCGTCTTCGACGACGCCGACATCCCGGCGGCGGTGGACGGGGCGGCCTTCGCCATGTTCATCGCTACGGGCCAGACCTGCGTGGCCGGGGCGCGCCTGTTGGTGCAGCGCAGCGTCTACCCGGAGGTGCTGGAGCGGCTGGTCGACAAGGTCGCACGCCTGCGCCTGGGGGACCCGATGGATCCGGAGACCGACGTGGGCCCGGTGGTCTCGAGAGTTCAGCTGGAACGGGTGGAGCGCTACGTACGCATCGGGGTGGAGGAGGGCGCCCGGCTCGTCCTGGGCGGGCGGCGCCCCTCGGGCTCCCCAGCCCTGGCAGCCGGCTACTACTACCTGCCGACCATCTTCGCCGATGTCCGGCCCGAGATGCGCATCGCCCAGGAGGAGATCTTCGGGCCGGTACTCTGCGTCATCCCCTTCGAGGACGAATCCGACGCGATCCGCATCGCCAACGACATCCGCTACGGGCTCGGGGCCTCGGTCTGGACCCGGGACGTCGGGAGGGCGCACCGCGTGGCCCACGCCATCGAGGCCGGCATCGTCTGGATCAACGACCACCATCGCATCGACCCTGGCTCTCCCTGGGGCGGCTTCAAATGGAGCGGCTACGGCAAGGAGAACGGCTTCGAGGCCATCCGGGAGTACACGGAGACCAAGAGCATATGGGTCAACCTGCGGCCCGAGCCTTTCGACTGGTACGCCCGGGACGGTCAGGAGAAGCGCCTGAACTGAAAGGGCGCGGCCTGTCAGGAGGGGCGAGGGGATGGGTGGCGTCGACCTGATCGTGCGCGGCGGGCGGGTGGTTTGCGACACCGGCGAGATGGAGGCC
This sequence comes from Limnochorda sp. LNt, assembly GCF_035593265.1. Classification (GTDB taxonomy): domain Bacteria; phylum Bacillota; class Limnochordia; order Limnochordales; family Geochordaceae; genus Geochorda; species Geochorda subterranea. The sequence goes on from NZ_CP141614.1 coordinate 491,683, forward strand.
GACCTCTACGTGGCAGGTGGCAGGATCGTGGCCGTGGGGCAACTCGACGTGCCTGCCCGCGAGGTGGTGGATGCCGGAGGGCTCCTGGTCTTCCCGGGCTTCGTGGACGCCCATGTCCACTTCATGGACCCCGGTGACCCCTCGCGGGAGGACTTTCCCACCGGCAGCTCGGCCGCCGCCGTCGCGGGGGTGACCACCGTCATCGAACATACGCACGCATCCCCGGTCCACACAGGCTCCCAGCTCCAAGAGAAGGCCCGCTACCTGCGGGGTCGCTCCGTGATCGACTTCGCCTGCGCAGCCCACTTCTCGCCGGGTGGCCCAGACGACGTGGCGGACGTCTGGCGAGCTGGCGCTGCGTGCATCAAGGTCTTCACCTGCACGACGCACGGCATCCGGGCGGTCGAGCCCGGTCCCCTGCTGGAGGCGATGAGGCGGCTGCAACCCAGGGGCGCCACGTTTCTCGTCCATGCCGAGGACGAGGCGATCACTCGCTGGGCCGAGCAGGCCCTGCGGGCGGCGAGGCGGGATGACGGCGGCGTCATCCCGGAGTGGCGCCATCCAGTGGCGGAGCGGGTGGCGGTGAGCGCCGTGGGCTGGCTGGCCGAAGCATCGGGGGCACGAGTGGTGGTCGCTCACTGCAGCCACCCGGAGGTGGTCGACACCATCGCGGCATTTCGCGCACGGGGAGCGCGGATGTGGGCCGAGACGTGCCCGCAGTACCTGTTGCTGCGGGAGGACGAGGCCGTCCAGCTGGGGGCCTTCCGCAAGTTCACCCCGCCGGCTCGGGCCCGCTCTGAAGCCGACCTGGAGCGGATGTGGCAGCTCGTTCGGGATGGCCAAATCGCCTACGTGGCCAGCGATCACGCCCCGGCGACCCGGGCGCAGAAGCGCGAGGGGAGCATCTGGGACGTTCACTTCGGGTTGCCCGGCATCGACACGACCTCGGCTCTGCTCATCGACGCCGCGCTGGAGGGGCGGATCTCGCCGACGCGCCTGGCGGAACTCTATGCCGCCGCGCCGGCGCGCCTCTACGGGCTGTATCCGCGCAAGGGGACGCTGCGGCCGGGGAGCGACGCCGACCTGGTGCTGGTGGACCCGTCGGCCCGGCGCGTCCTCCGGGACGAGGACGTCCTCTCCAGGGCCGGCTGGACGCCCTACCACGGGCGCCTGGTGAAGGGAGCCGTGGTAGCCACCTACCTGCGGGGGCGCAAGGTAGCCGAAGGAGGCAGGCCAAACGCGCCGCCGGGCACAGGCGAGTGGATCCCCGGACCGGGGGCTCGAGCGCGGGGCGAGGTCGACGATGGAGGGAGGCCTCGATGATGCCCGTCAGCATCTTCGTGACCCAACCCATCCCAGCTCCTGCTGTGGAGCGACTGGAGCGGCTGGGGAACGTGCGGCTCTTCGGCGACACCAGCCGCATCCTACCCCGCGAGCAGTTGCTCCGGGAAGTGGGGCGCTGCGACATCCTCTACTGCATGCTGCACGACCGCATCGACGCCGCGATCATCGACGCGGCCCCGCGGCTCCGGCTGATCGCCACCTCGGCCGTCAACCCGGCCAACGTCGACGTGGCCCATGCCACGCGGCGCGGCATCCCGGTCACGGTCATCCCCAACGTCGTCGTGGAGGCGACCGCCGACCTGCAGTGGGCGCTGCTGCTGGCAGTGGCGCGCCGGGTGGTGGAGGCGGACCGGGCGTTGCGGGCGGGTCTTTTCCCGGGCGCCCAATCGATGCACTTCGTCGGAGGCGAGGTGCACGGCAAGGTGCTGGGCAGCATCGGGCTCGGTGCCATCGGGCGGGCCGCCGCGCGGCGAGCCCGGGGCTTCGGCATGACGGTGCTGTACACCAAGCGCACCCGCCTCGAGCCCCAGGAGGAGGCGGAGCTGGGCGTCGCCTTCCGGAGCCTGGACGAGTTGCTGCGGGAGAGCGACTTCGTGGTGATCAACGCCGCGCTGCACCCGGGGACGCGCCACCTGGTGGGCCGGCGAGAGCTCGGCCTGATGAAGCCCTCGGCCTATCTGATCAATACGGCCAGGGGCCCCATCGTCGACGAGCAGGCGCTGGTGGAGGCCCTCAAGGCGGGCCGCATCGCCGGGGCGGCGCTGGACGTCTTCGAAGAGGAGCCGGCGGTGCACCCCGAGCTGCCCCACCTGTCCAACGTGGTCCTGACGCCTCATATCGGCACGGCGACGTGGGACACGCGGCTGCGTATCGCGTCCATCGTGGTCGACAACATCGAGGCCTTCGTGGCCGGGCGGCGGCCGCCCAACCTGTTCAACGCCGAGGTGCTCGGCACCAGCCTCGGCGAGGCATCCTGACCGAGACACGCAGACGAGAGCGAGAGAGGGGCGATCCTCATGCGAGCGATGGTACTCGACCAGTTCGGCGGGCGTTTGCAGCTCAAGGAGGTGCCCGACCCCGCGCCACCGGGCCCTGGTCAGGTGCTGGTGCGGGTGCGGGCCTGCGGCCTGTGCTACACCGACGTCAAGATCGCGTCGGCGAGCCTGCCGGGCCCCTTGCTGCCCCGGCTGCCCCACATCCTGGGCCACGAGCCGGCGGGCGAGGTCGTGGCCGTCGGCGAGGGGGTTATGTCGGTCGCGCCGGGCGACCACGTTGCGCTCCACATCTACCTTCCGTGTGGCCGGTGCCGGGCCTGCTGGGCCGGTGATGAGACGCTGTGCGACTCGGTTCGCCAATTGGGCTTCAACCTCCCAGGAGCCATGGCAGAGTACGTGGTGGTGCCCGAGATCAACGCGGTGCGCATCGGCCAGCACGTCCCCCTGGAGGAGGCCGCCATCATCGCCGACGCCGTGGCTACCACCGTCCATGGCCTGCGGGAGCGGGCCGGGCTGCGGGTGGGCGAGACGGTGCTCGTCATCGGCGCCGGCGGCCTGGGACTCCACGCCATCCAGGTGGCACGCCTGGGCGGAGCCAGGGTGCTGGCGGTCGATCAAGCGCCGGACAAGTTGGAGCTCGCCCGGAAGGTGGGGGCCGACGACGCCTTCCTCATCCAGTCCGAGCACGCCGCAAAGCAGGTGTTGGCGGCGGCAGGGGGCCCCGTGGACCTGGTGGTGGAGCTGGTGGCCAAGCCCGTCACCATGAGCCTGGCGGCCGCGGTCCTGCGCACGGGCGGGCGGCTCCTGATGATCGGCTACCAGCCCGGGGTCGACGTCGCCATCCCTACACCCGACGTCGTGCTGCGCAATCTGAGCATCATCGGTTCGACGGCCTCGTCCCTCCTGAGCTTTCGAGAGAGCGTGCGACTGGTGGAGCAGGGCAAGATCCGGCCCGTCGTGACGGACCGCTACCGTCTGGAGGAGGCCAACGAGGCACTCGAGCGGCTCAAGCGCGGCGGTATCCTGGGCCGGGCGGTGCTGCTCGTGGCGTGACGAGCGTCCCGCTTGGGTCAGATCCGTCGCCCATTAGGCCCGGGCGAAGTAGTGAGAAGCCATCTCCAGCACCCTTTGGGCGGCGGGCGGTAGGGGGCGTCCGCGTGCCCAGATGGCCAGGATGGGGCGCCGCAGGTCGAGCCCCTCCACGCAAACCACCCGCAACAGGCCCTGGCTGAGCTCGCGGTCCACCGCCTTGCGCGAGACCACCGCGACGCCGAGGCTGGCTTCGACAGCCAGCTTCATCGCCTCGGTGGTGTCGAACTCCATGACCGCCCGCGGCACGATCCCCGCGTCCCTGAGCCGCGACTCCACGAACCACCGAGTCGAGGACCCCGACCTGGCCAGGATGAAGGGCTCCCGCGCCAGTGCCTCCGGGGCGACGGGCCCCCCGTCGGCGAGCGGGTGCGCGGGATGGACGATGACGGCGAACTCGCCCCACGTCAGCAGCCGCGACGAGAGACGCGGGTCGGCGGTGGGGCCCCAGACGAAGCCCATGTCCATGGTGTCAGCTGCCACCGCCTCCCGGATGCGGTCGGTGATGGCCGCGTGCAGCGCGACCTGGATCCGGGGGTGCCTGGCACGGAAGGCCTCCAGCAGGGGCGGCAGGTAGTAGAGGACGCCCGTCGTGCTGGCGCCGATCACCAGCTGGCCCGACTGGCCCTCCTTGAACTCCTGGAGCCATCGCTCCGCCTCGTCGCGAGCCGCCAGCATCGCCCGCGCGTAGGGGTAAAACGCCCTCCCGGCGTGAGTGGGAGCGACCTGGCGGCCCTGCCGCTGGATGAGCGGCGTGCCGACCTCGCGTTCGAGGCGGCGGATGGCCAGGCTGACCGCCGGCTGGCTCAAGTGCAGATCCTCCGCGGTACGGGTGATGCTGAGGTTGTCCACCACCCGGCAGAAGACCTCGAGCTTGTGGAAGTCCATCGTACCCGCACCCGGCCCCCGCGTCCGTCGAGATGTCGGCTCATTACCTAACCGTAATATATCGTAGCAATCGTATTTATTGCTACACCAATGTGCAACCGGTAAGATCGGGCCAAGCCTGACGACCGACCAGGGGAAGGAATGGGCTTGGACGAGCGCGCAGCTCCCATCGAGACGGCCTCCGCCTCGGCGGCCACGCGGCGGCCAGGCGACGCCGGACGTGCCCTGCGGATGGCGGCGCCGGGGGTGCTGGCGACCGCTATCCTGACAGCGATTGCGACGCTGGTCGGGACGCACCTGCCGGGCCTGGGGGCGGCAGCGACGGGCTTGCTGCTGGGCCTCGTCGTCTCCCACGTCGTCTCCGTGCCGGACGCCCTTCGCCCTGGGGTCGCCTTCTGCTCCACCGGCCTGCTCCGCACGGCGGTCGTGTTGCTGGGCACGGGCGTCAGCTTCGGGCAGGTCATCCGCATGAGCGGCGGCGCCCTGCTCATCATCGCCACGACCTTGGTCATCGGGATGGCCTCGACCGTCCTGGTCGGCAGGGCACTCGGCCTGCCGTTGCGCCTCACCACCCTGGTCGGCATCGGCACCGCCATCTGCGGCGCCAGCGCCATCGCGGCCGCAGCCCCCGTCCTGAGGGCGACTAAGGAGGAGACCGCATACGCCCTCGCTACCATCTTCACGTTCAACCTGCTGGCGCTCCTCGTCTATCCGCCAACGGGCCATCTCCTGGGGCTGAGCAGCGCCGCCTTTGGCACGTGGGCCGGCACCGCCATCCACGACACCTCGTCGGTGCTGGCCGCCGGGTATGCGTTCGACCAGCAAGCCGGGATCCAGGCTACGGTCGTCAAGCTGACCCGCACCATGTTCCTCGTGCCCGTGGTGGTGGGGCTGGCATTGGTGCAGGGGCTACGGAGCCGGCAGGAGCGGGCGGAGCTGCGGATCGGGCGGCTGGTGCCGCCGTTCGTCTGGGGGTTCGCGCTGATGGCGGCGGTCAACGGGCTGGGTCTCGTCCCGGCCCCGGTGAGCGGTGCGCTCAACCAGGTCGCGGGAGTCTTCATCGTGGCCGCCCTGTCGGCCATCGGACTCCAGACGCGTCTCGACACGCTAAGACGCTTGGGATCCATGTCCTTCGCCCTGGGCATGGTGGCCTCCGTGGCGGTGGCGCTGGCCAGCCTGGCCTGGATCCGGTGGCTCGGACTTTGAGGGGATGGGAGCCAGCCATCCCTCGAGAGGAGCATCGAGTCGTGACCGAACACCAGTGGCTGGATCTCTCCCATGCGTTCGAGGAGGGCATGCCGATACCCGACTGGCCGGGCGAGCAGCAGCACCACTTCGAGCTCGTCAGCTACCGGGTAAGGGTCAACAGCGGGCTTCAACAGGTCCTCCGGATGAACCTGCACTGTGGCACCCACGTCGACGCCCCCAACCACTACGCCGACGGCCGGGCGGGCATCGACGGGGTGGACTACCGGTCGCTCATGGGCGAGTGCGTGGTCATCGACGTCGAGAAGGAGGCCCTCGGCGTCGTGACGGCGGAGGATCTCCGACCCCATGAGCGGCTCTTGCGCAGCGTCCCGATGGCGATCCTGAGCACGGGATGGGAGCGGATGTGGCGCACCCCCGAGTACGGGTCACGCTACCCCTTCCTGGCCGAGGACGCAGGCAAGCTCTTGCTGGATGCAGGCATCAAGGTGGTCGGGCTCGATACGCCGGGGCCGGACGCTCCCATCCGCAGCCCGTTCCGCAAAGGGGATCCCCTGCACCAGATGCTCCTGGGACGGGACGTGCTGATCATCGAGAACCTGACCAACCTGCGGCCGCTGGTTGGCAAGCGTGTGTACCTGCAGGCAGTGCCCATCAACATCCGGGGAGCGACGGGGTCTCCGGCGAGGGTGCTGGCCCGGCTGCTCGAGTAGGGACGGGAGCGGAGCGGCGTGGAGCGTCTGACGGCCTACCGCAATGCGGACGGAAGCGTGGGCATCCGTCGCCACGTGCTGGTGCTGGCGCTGAGTGCTTTTTGTTCCACCACCGCCCGGCTCATCGGCGAGATGGTCGCCGGCACCACCGTGCTCACTCACCCCCACGGGCGAAACGAGGTCGGCATCAATCGCCATCGCCTGCAGCGAACCCTGACGGGCATCGTCTCCAACGGCAACGTCCACTCGGTGCTGGTGGTGGGATACGAACGCGAGGGGACCGAGCGCTTCGTCGAGAGCCTGAGACAGGCCACCCGCAAGCGGGTGGAGTCGGTGGTGCTGCTCGACTGCGGCGGGAGCTGGGCAGCCGCTCTCGATGGCGCCCGAAGGGCCTCCGACCTGGTCCTCGAGGCCAGCGACAGCGAGCGAAGCGAAGTGGAGTGGAGCGGGCTCAAGATCGGGGTCAAGTGCGGCGGCAGCGACGGCTCGTCCGTGGTGGCGGCCAATCCCGTGCTGGGTCGGTGCACGGACTGGCTGGTGGAGAGGGGCGCGACGGTCGTCTTCTCCGAGACCACCGAGATCATCGGCGCCGAGCACCTGCTGGCCAGGCGTGCCGTGACCCCCGAGGTCGGCAAGCGGATCGTCGAGGCCGCCCGCCACAACCTCGCCTCGGCGCGCGAGGCGGGGGTGGACCTGCTGGGCACCAACCCGGTGCCCGACAACATCGCGGGGGGCATCACCACCATCGAGGAGAAGGCGCTGGGGGCCATCCGCAAGACCGGCACGGGCCCCATCCACGGGGTCGTGGAGTACGGAGAGCCGCCGGATGGGCCGGGCCTCTACTTCATGGACTCGCCCTCGGGCGCGCACGAGGTGATGAGCGGCCTGGCGGCGGCTGGGTGCCACGCCGTGCTCTTCGCGACCGGTACCTGCAACCCGGTCGGCAACCTCCTGATGCCCGTCGTCAAGGTCTGCGGCAACCGGGAGTGGGTGAGGCGCATGGCCGACCACGTGGACGTGGACGTCAGCGACGTGGTCGAGGAGGGCATGTCCGTGGAGGCCGCGGCGGCGCGGGTGATGGAGAGGCTCGAGCGGGTCGTCCGGGGCGCCCTGACGCGCAGCGAGATCTGCCGCCACGTCGAGTTCTCGGTGGTCCCGACGGGGTTGTGAGGTGACGCATGAGAGCGGTCGTCCTCGAGGCGGCGGAGCGACCCGTGCGCGTGCGGGACTGGCCCGAGCCCCAAGTCCGGCCGGGGGAGCGTCTCGTGCGGATCAAGGCGTGCGGCCTGTGCGGGACCGACGTCAAGCTGCGCGCCGGCAAGGTGCCGGGCGTCCGTCTGCCGCTGGTGCTGGGCCACGAGCCCGCCGGGGTGGACGTCGAGACCGGCCGGCCGGTGGTGATCTACCCCCACCTCTCATGCGGGCGGTGCGTCAACTGCGTCGAGGGCCACGAGAACATCTGCCTGGCGACGCGCGGGACCCTGGGGATCACCGCCCATGGGGCCCTGACCGAGCTGGTGAGCGTCCCGGCCGGGAGCCTCATCGAGCTTCCGGAAGCCCTGGACTTCGAGCACGGGGCGCTCGCCGGAGGGGTCGTGGCGGTCAGCCTCTGCGCCCTGAGGAAGATGGGCCCCGTGCTGGACCGCTGGGTCATCGTAGCCGGCCTGGGAGGGCTGGGACTCGTCGGCATTCAGCTGCTGGTCGCGGCCGGGGCCCGGGTCATCGCGTCGAGCCGCAGCGAGGAGAAGCGCCGGCTCGCGCTGGAGCTGGGCGCGGCCGCGGCGGTCGACACCGGCGGCTCCTACGAGGAGGAGGTGCGGGCAATCACCGGCGGGGTCGGAGCCAGCGGAGCGGTCGACTTCACCGGAGCGGGCGAGCACGTCGGGCGGTTGATACGGTGCGTGAGGCGAGGCGGACGGGTGGTCCTCGTGGGGTACACCTCCGGGACGCTGTCGCTGCCTTACGCGGAGGTGGTGATGAACGGCGTCGACGTCATGGGCTCCCGGTCGTACACCCGAGAGGACGTCAGGACCGCCCTGGGGCTGATGGAGCGCAAGAAGGTCGACCTCCTGGTCGACCGGCGCGTCAGCCTGGAGCAGGTGGACGAGGCCCTGGACCAGATCGCGTCGGGCACGGTGACCGGACGCGTCGTGGCCGTCCTGCCGTAGCCGGGAAGGGGGGGCGCGGCGATGGCGTCGAGAAGGTGCGTCGTACTGGATGCGGCCGATGACGTGGCCGTGCTGCTCGAGGCGGCCGAGCGGGGGGACCGGATCGCGGCCGACGGTCGAGAGGTGCTCCTGCTCGAGGCCATCCCCAGGTTCCACAAGGTGGCCCTGCGCCGCATCGAGACGGGGGAGGTCGTCCACAAGACGGGAGAGGTCATCGGCGTGGCCATCCGTGCCATCGAGCCGGGCGAGCACGTCCACGTCCACAACCTGCGGTCCACCGTGGCACCGTCGACGTGAGGCGGCGAGCGCACCGCGAGGAGAGGAGTGGGCCAACGTGCCGACCATCATCGTCTACCTCCGGGAGGGCCGCACGGAGGACCAGAAGCGGGAGTTCGTCCGGTCCGTCACGGAGGCCTGCCGGCAGATCTTCGGCTCCCCTCCCGACAGCGTCAACATCGTCATCCAGGACGTCCCTGCGACCAATCTCGGCAAAGCCGGCAGGTTGCGGTCGGAGGGCAGCGCGTCATGAAGACACCGGAGCCGTCGACCGCTCCCTTGTGGTCCGGGTCTCCGGCGGGACGACACTTCGCCGAGGTGCCCGTGACGGGGCTGCTGTCCGGGCAGCGGCTCGGCCTGCCCCTTCACTGGGTCAGGGGCCTGGAGGACGGGCCGGTGCTGGGCGTGCTGGCGGGGATCCACGGGGACGAGTCCTTTCCGCCCCTCGCGCTCAAGGCCTTCCTCGACGGACTGGAGCCGGGTCGGTTGCGGGGGGTCGTGGTGGTGATGCCGGTCGCCAATCCCCTGGCGCTGGCGGCCTTCTCGCGGTTCACACCCGAGCACCACGGCAATCCCGACCTGCACACGAGCTTCCCGGGCAAGCTGGACGGCTCCCTGACCCAGATGCTGGCCGCCGCCATCTCCCGGTATCTGCTCCAGCACGTCGATGCGCTCCTCGACATCCACTCGGGGGGAATGGGCGGGCGGCTGCAGAGCCGCACGGACTTCGACCGCGCCGCCACCGGGGCGGTCCGTGACGAGAGCCTGCGGCTGTGTCGGGCCTTCGGCCTGCCCTTCATCCACGCAAACGACCTGCGCGGATCCGCGGTCGGGTACGTGACGTCCCTGGGGCGGCCGGCCATCGGGGTGGAGGTGGGCGGCGCCTACCTGGGCCGGTCCGCGACGGGGACGTACACGAGGCGCCTCGTCGAGGGGTTGGAGGGGGTCCTGCGGGCCCTGGGGATGGTGGCCGGCGGGACGGAGCCGCCCTTTCCCCGGCAGCTGCTCTTTGGCCTGGAGGCCCGGGTCGAAGTCAACCCGACCACCGGGGGTCTCCTGATCTCGTCCTTCGAGGAGCCGCAGGACATCGGGCGGCGCATCGAGGCAGGCACGCTCCTGGGGGAGGTGCTCGATCCCCGGACGCTGGACGTGACCCAGCGGCTATTGGCCCCGGTGGACGGCTACCTCTTCTTCAGCCGCTACTCCGGGGCCGTCGAGGCCGGGTCCAAGGGCTTCGCCATCGCCGACGAGGCGAACGCTCGCTGGCTGGAGGCGAGCGGACCTTGATCCGATCCGCCTCCTGGCTGCGGTCGGCCATACGGGCCACGGCGATGGCGGCCGGCGTCGGGCCGGGCGCGGCGGAGGCCATGGCCGACGTGATGACGGAGGCGCACCTGCGGGGGGTCGAGACACACGGGATCCGCCGCCTGGGGCCCTACGTCCGCCGGGTGCGGGCCGGCGGGGTGGATCCGGGTGCGCGCCCCCGGGTCGAGGCCCATGGGCCCCTCCTGCTGGTGGACGGGTGCAACGGGGTGGGCCACCTCGTCGGCACGGTGACGGCCGATGCCGTCGCGGCGGCCGCCGCCCGCCACGGCGTGGCGGTGGCGTGGGCCCGCAACAGCAACCACTTCGGCTTCGCCGGGTACTACGCCACCCGCATCGCCTCCCGTGGCCACGTCGCCCTCGTCAGCTCCAACGGGCAGGTGTGCGTGGCGCCGCCGGGCAGCGGGATGCCCGTCCTGAGCAACGATCCCCTGGCCATCGCCGCCCCGATGGGGGGCGACGGCTTCTTCGAACTGGACATGGCGCTGAGCGAGACGTCGAGGGCCCGGGTGGTCGAGGCGGCGCGCCGGGGCGAGCCGATCCCTCCGGGGTGGGCGGTCGATCGCGGGGGACGGCCCACCCGCGACCCGTCGAAGGCGCTGGCGGGAGCCCTGGCTCCCTTCGGCGGGCCCAAGGGATTCGCCCTGCTTCTGTCGGTGGAGATGCTGACGGGCGTGCTCGGGGGCGGGCGCTACGCCGATCAGGTGGTCTCCAAGGAGTCGAGTCCCGACCAAGGCGAGGGATGCGTCCACCTGATGCTGGCCATCGACGTCGCCCGGGTGATGCCGCTCGAGCACTTCCAGGAGCGCCTGCAGGACATGATCCGTCGCTTTCGGGAGGTCCCGACCGCCGGTGGGGCACCGGCTCGCTACCCCGGCCAGCGGCGGTGGGAGCTTCGCCGCAGGCGGCTGGCCGAGGGTGTGCCCCTGGACCCAGGGGAGGTCCGGGAGCTGGAAGACCTTGCCCGTGCCCTGGGGGCCGACCTGCCGCCTCTGGATGGGGCCGGCCCCGAGAGCCAGCCCTCGACGACGTGAGGGGGTGACGGAGCGATGGAGAGTGCCATCCTGGCCGCCTTGATGGACATGTTGAGCCCGTCGATACTGGGGGCCATCGTCGCCGGGGTGGTGGCGGGGTTCTTCGTCGGCCTCCTCCCGGGGTTGCAGGCCAACCTGGGCATTGCCCTGTTGCTGCCGGTCACGTTCGGGATGGAGCCGGCTGCCGGCCTGGCCATGCTGTGCGCCCTTTACACCTCGGCCATCTACGCGGGTTCCATACCGGCCATCCTGCTCAGGACCCCGGGCACGTCCGCGTCGGCTGCGACCGCCATCGACGGGTACGAGTTGACGGAGCAGGGGCGGGCCGTCACGGCGCTCCGGACCTCCACCATGGCGTCGGTGGCGGGGGGCTTCGTGAGCGGGGTGGCCCTGCTGCTGGTGGCACCGCCGCTGTCTCTGCTGTCGCTGCGGTTCGGCCCCCCGGAGTACTTCCTGCTGGCCCTCTTCGGGCTCACGTCGGTGGCCAGCGTCTCGTCGGGGTCGCTGTTGAAGGGGCTCATCGCGGCCACCGTGGGGCTGTTGCTGGGCACCGTCGGGATGGAGACCAGCAGCGGCTTCTCGCGGTTCACCTTCCGCATTCCCGAGCTGCAGTCGGGGATCTCCTTCGTGCCCGTCATGATCGGGCTCTTCGGGCTCTCCGAGGTGCTGGCCATGTCGAGGCGCTCCGCCGAGGAGGGGCGCCAGGTGGCTCGCGTCCTGGAGCGCTGGCGCTGGATGCCGACTCGCCAGGAGGTGAGTCGCCTCAAGGGAGCCATCTTGCGGTCCTCCCTCATCGGCACGCTTACCGGGATCCTGCCCGGCGCGGGCGCCGACATCGGCTCGTGGGTGGCCTACACCGTCGGACGGCGCCTCTCCCGGCATCCCGAGCGCTTCGGCAGGGGGTCGGAGGAGGCCGTGGCGTGCAGCGAGAGCGCCAACAACGCGGTCACCGGCGGGACATTGATCCCATTGCTCACCCTGGGCATCCCGGGAAGCGCCTCCGCGGCCGTCCTGCTGGGCGGGCTGATGATCCACGGCCTGACCCCCGGGCGTGAGCTGTTTACGCGGTACGCCGAGATGACCTACACGGTGATGTTCGCCTTCTTGGTGGCCAACCTGGTGATGGGTGCGATGGGGATGCTGGCGGCGCGCTACCTGGTCAACGTCACCCTGCTGCCGCGCTCGGTGCTGGCCCCCGTCGTCGCCGTGCTATGTGTGGTGGGGTCGTACTCGCTGGGCAACAACCTCTTCGACGTGTGGGTCATGACCCTCTCCGGCATCGCCGGCTACTTCATGAGGGTGCACGGGTACTCGGCGGCGGCCCTGGCCCTGGGTCTGATCCTGGGGCCCATGGCCGAGCGGGGCTTCCGGCAGTCCCTGACGCTGGCCCGGGGAGAGCTCCTGCCGTACATCCTTTCGCGACCGCTTTCCATGGTTCTCATAGGGCTCATCGTGGCTTTCCTCGTCATTCCCCTGATCCTGCACGGCAAGAAGGATGCCCCCGCGGACGTGGCCGTGCAGGGCGCACCCGGCGACACGCGATGACCGCCCGAATGGGGCACCCGCGGGGACGGGAGAGGAGGAGATGGCTTCCGCGGAGACGGGCACGGCGCAAGAGACCGCGACACGAGGTCCGGAAGGAGGCATGGCAATCGTGCAGCGCAGGCTGCTTCCCCTCATGCTGATGGTCTCGCTCGTGTCGATCGGGCTGGCCGGCGATGATGCGCTCCACGCGGCCGCCTATCCGACCAAGCCGATCACTCTCATCGTCGCCTACGGGGCGGGCGGCGGCACGGACGTGACGGCGAGGCTGCTGGCCAGCTCGCTCCAAAGAGCGCTCGGCCAGCCGGTCATCGTGACCAACGTCACCGGCGGGGGCGGCTGGCTCGGCTGGGGTCGGCTGGCCCAGTCCGCTCCGGATGGCTACACCATCGGCTACATCAACGTGCCCAACATGTTCGCCGGCTACCTGGATCCCCAGATCGGGCGCAAGGAGAGCCTGGAGAGCTTCGTCACCATCATGAACCACGTCACGGACCCCGGGGTCTGGATCGTCCGCCCGGACAGCCCGCTTCGTTCGGTCGGGGACGTCATCTCGTCGCTACGGCAGCGTCCGGGCGGACTGGTCATCGCCGCCCACGGCTACGGCGGGGACGACCACCTCGGCGTCCTGCAAGTCGAGAAGCGGTACGGGGTGCGGTTCAGCGTCATCCACAATGACAGCACGGCCGTGAGCATCTCGCAGCTCCTAGGGGGCCACGTCGACATCGTCGGGGCCAACGTGGGCGAGGTGACGAGCCTCATCCGACAGGGCGAGGTCAGAGCCTTGGGAGTCGCCTGGCGCGAGCGGTCGCCGTTCCTGCCGGACGTCCCGACGTTCAGGGAGCAGGGGTACGACGTCATCTACTTCGTCGGGCGAGGGATCGCGGCTCCTGCCGGCACGCCACCGGACATCGTGGGAGTCCTGACTGCCGCGCTGGAGCGGGCGGTCGCGGATCCCGAGCACCTCCGTCGTCTGGAGGAACTGGGCTTGCAGCTCGACACCATGCGAGGTGCCGAGTATCAGCGCTTCCTCAAGGAGAACGAGCAGATGGTCAAGGACCTGATGGGGTGGTGAGCCCCTCGGCGGGGGGCGGCGCGCAAAGGCCGCCCCCTTGCCGTGAGTACGACGCGGGGCCGCTGAGAAGGGAGCGAGGCTGGCGTGGAGGCGGCCGTCAACGTCGGGCTGGTGGCGGCGAGCATCGTGCTGTACCGGATCTCCCTCGGGTTTCCCCTGGGCTCGGGGATCTTCCCGAGAGTGTTGCTGTTGAGCCTGCTGCTGCTGTGCGGGGCCAACCTGGTGCGACTCGCGCGGAGCGGGCCGATGCGCAGGCGTACCGGACCGGCGCGCGGTCCCGTGTCCCCGGACCGGCTGACGCCCCTCGCCCAGTACCTGGCGATCGTCTTGTACGTCCTGGCCATCCACCGGCTGGGCTTCTTCACCAGCACGGCCGCCTTCGTGGTCAGCAGCATGGCCCTGCTGGGGGCGCGAGGGCGCTCGGCCTACGCGCTGACCACCCTGGCCCTCGTCGCTGCCCTCTACGTCATCTTCGTGCTGCAGTTCAGGGTGCCGCTGCCCCGAGGAGCTCTGCTGTAGGGCCCCTGGCAGGCATCAGCGCCGGGCCGCCAGGGCCTCGCGTGCCGCCACCAGCCGCTCCCAGCGCCCCGGATCCAGCGGCCGGTCGAAGCTGCGCAGCTCGGCCAGCCGGAAGCCGTGGCGGCGGGCCAGCTCCTGCATCCAGCGGATGGTCTCGATGGTGAGGTCGGCGCCCAGGCTCGTGTGCTGGTAGTGGTGCTCCAGCGCCAGCATGATGGTCTCCGACATGCAGGCGTAGGCCAGGCCGCGCTCGTAGCCGAAGTGCCAGCCGAAGTCGGGCCGCCCCGGCACCTCGATGACGCCGCCGTCGATGACCAGCACGTCGGGCCGCTCGGCGTCGACGCGGCGGCTGACGTTGGGCGGCCGCGACATGTCGCAGACCACGGCGCCGGGCGCCAGCATCTCGGGCGTGATGAACTCGTCGGCGGAGTTGGTGGCCACCACCACCAGTGGCGCCCGCCGCAGGGCCGAGGCGGCGTCGGTCGTCAGCGCCAGCGCCGGCGGCTCCCGCCCCGCCTCCAGGGCCGCCCGGCGCACCTCGTCGGCCACCTGCTCCAGCCTCGCCAGAGCCCTGGCCCCCGACCCCGGGTTGCCCACCAGGTCCAGGCCCCCCACATGGGGCGCCAGCAGCAGGGCGGTGGCCCTCCCGATGGAGCCGCCGGCTCCCACCACGGCGGCACGGCTGGCGGGCAGGTCGATGCCGACCCGCCGGGCCCCCTCGACCAGCGCCTCCATGGCGGCTGCCACGGTGTAACTGTTGCCCGTCGTCAGCGCTACCCCGAGGTCCGTCAGGTGCAGCCCGCCCCGCGAGGCGATGGCGGTGTAGGCGCCCAGCCCCACGATGCGGGCCCCCCGGTCACGCGCCAGCGCCACCGCCTGGCGGATCACCGCCAGGATCTCGTGGCGGCTCTGCGTGAGGATCTGCCGGGTCGTGCGGGGCACCACCACGAACTCCCCGTACGCCCGCCTCCCGGCCGCCGAGACCACCCGCGTGCGCCCGATGACGAAGGGCTCCAAGAGCTCGTTGAAGCGGTCGGCCAGGCGCTCCACCTCGTCGGGCGTGAGCCCCTCGAGGGCCACGTCGAACTCGGGATAGTTGCCCAGATCCAGCGGGTGCACCAGGAAGGCGAAGCGGCCCTCCTCGGCGTCGCCGTCGGGCTGCACCACCGTCGCACCCGCCCCCGCCGCCGCTCGCGCCGTGGCCGTGGTCGGGGCGGCAGCGGCCGCGGGCGCCTGCCGTTGGTGGCCGTCGCGGTTGGCCGGGGGTCGGCGTCGGCCACCAGGTGGCGTACCAGGGCGTCGGTGCGGCCTTGGGCCACCAGCGCCACGACCCGCTCGATGGACGCCAGCGCCTGGCGACACTGCTCCTCGCTCACGATGAGGGGCGGCTCGATGCGGATGACGCTCTGCCCGTTGAGGGTGGGGGCCACCCGCAGGCCCTCGACGTCCAGCAGGTAGCTGGCGATGACCGGCGTCAGCATCTCCTGCTCCGCCATCACCGGCAGCAGCGTACCCGGCCCGTACGCCGCGAAGGCCTCCCGGCCCACCCGGAAGTCGATGCCCAGCATCAGCCCCCGCCCCCGCACCTCCCCGATGACGTGGGGGTAGCGCCGGGCCAGCGCCTGGAGCCCCTCCATCAGCTGGCGGCCCCGCTCCTGGACGTGGCGCAGCAGGCTCCCGTCGTCACGCGTCAGCCACTCCAGCGCGGCCAGGCCCGCCCGGCAGGCGAGGGCCCCGCCCGCGAAGGTGGAGGAGTGCTTGAGCGCGAAGTCGTCGTTGTAGGCGACGTCGTTGGCCAGGCAGGCGCCGATGGGCACGAGCCCGCCACCGAGGGCCTTGGCCAGCGTCATGACGTCGGGCACGACGCCCTCCTCCTCGCAGGCGAAGAGCCGGCCCGTCCGCCCCAGGCCCGACTGGATCTCGTCGAGGATGAGCAACACGCCGTGACGGGCCGTCAGCTCCCGCGCTGCCCGCAGGTAGCCGGGAGGCGGCACCACGATGCCCCCCTCGCCTTGGATGGGCTCCAGGATGAGGGCGGCGTAGCGGCTGCCATCCTGCTCCAGCGCCTGCTCCAATGCCGCCACGTCGCCGTACGGCACGAAGTCGAACCCCTCCACCGGCGCCCCGAAGGGCGTCTGGTAGGCCGGTCGGCCCGTGGCCGACAGCGCCCCCAGGGTCTTGCCGTGAAAGCCGTTGTGAGCCGCCAGGATGCGGGGGCGCCCCGTGGCGGAGCGGCACATCTTGATGGCCGCCTCGACCGCCTCGGCGCCCGAGTTGGTGAAGGTGACGTACCGCAGCCCCCGCGGCGCGATCTGCACCAACCGCTCGGCCAGCTCGCCGGCCGCCTCCAGGTAGGAGGGCTGCACGAAGCTGGGCTCGCCACGAGCCTCCACGGCTCGCAGCGCCTCCCAGATGGGCGACGGGTTGTAGCCGAAGGGCAGGGCCCCGTAGTTGGCGATGAAGTCCAGGTAGCGGCGTCCCTGATGGTCCCAGAGCCACGCCCCCTCCCCGCGCACGAAGCGCCGGTCCATGCGCAGCCGCTCGAGCAGCTCTGCCAGCGGCGGGTTGACGAAGCGTGCGAAGGGATGCGACGGGGCCGATCCGATGCCCATGAGGTCCCTCCATGTCCGGGAGACGGTCTCCCTCGAATGCTGTGCGCAGTGTGTGCACAAACCTGTGCACACGTCACAGGGGCATTATAGCCCGGCGCCTCGGGCGGCGCAACGGCCTGCTTGCCCGGCGGGGCACGGCCGCGGTAACCTAGCCCCGAAACCATTGCGAAAGGCAGGGTCCTGCTTGCCGGGCAGCTTGCCCCACAACGAGGCGTGGCTGTGGATCCCGTTCGTCGTGATGGTGTCGGTGGCGCTGGCGGTCGACCTGGGCGTCTTCAACCGCAAGGCTCACGTGCCGTCCACGCGTGAGGCCGCGGCGTGGACGGCCGTCTGGATCTTGCTGGCCTTCATCTTCAACGGGCTGGTCTATCTGTGGGTGGGCTCGCAGAAGGCCCTGGAGTTCCTGGCCGGGTACCTGGTCGAGAAGTCGCTGAGCGTCGACAACCTCTTCGTCTTCCTGATGATCTTCAGCTACTTCTCGGTGCCGGCCCGGTTCCAGCACCGGGTGCTCTTCTGGGGCATCCTGGGCGCCGTCATCATCCGGGGCATCTTCGTGGCGGCAGGGGCGGCGCTGTTATCCTCCTTCCACTGGGTGGCCTACCTCTTCGGCGCCTTCCTGGTCTACACGGGCCTCAAGATGGCGTTGGGCAAGGAGCGGGCCGTCGAGCCCGAGCACAATCCCGTCTTCCGGTTCGTGCGGCGCTTCCTGCCGGTGGTCTCCGAGTATCGCGGACAAGCCTTCGTCGTACGGGAGGGCGGGCGCCGGCTGGCCACGCCGCTTCTGCTGGTGCTCATCTTCGTCGAGCTGACCGACGTCGTCTTCGCCATCGACTCGGTGCCGGCCGTCTTCGGCATCACCTCGGATCCCTTCATCGTCTACACGTCCAACATCTTCGCCATCCTGGGCCTGCGGGCGCTCTACTTCCTGCTGGCCGGGATCATGCCCATGTTCAGGTACCTCAAGTACGCGCTCTCCCTGATCCTGGCGTTCGTAGGCGGCAAGATGCTCGCGGCCGACGTGGTGCACGTGCCCATCACCGTGTCGCTGGGCGTCATCTTCGGCCTGCTGGCGGCGGCGGTCCTGGCCTCGGTGGTGGTGCCGGCACCCCAGCCCGAGGCCGAGGCCCGGGAGCAGGCCAAGACCGCCTGACGCTGCACCACCTGACGCTGCACCACGCTCATCGGGGCCGGCCGTCCCGGGGGCGATGCCCCGGCAGCCGGTCCCCGTACGGCATCGGGATGTACTGGACGGTCGGCCGGCGCTGGGCCGGCTGCGGGAAGAGGTCCATCAGCTCGTACACCTCGGGCGGCATGTCGTCGGAGACGGGCAGGCCGAGCTCCTTGGCCTGCTCGTATGTGATAGGGTAGTCGTGCGTCCACCGTCCGCTCCCCAGGGCGTCGGCCAGGCGCTCGGCCTTGTCGGGGGGCATCCCGTTGGCCGTGGTGAGGCGGATGATGAGATCGCGCACCTGGGCCAGCGCTTTGCGAGCGGTCTGCGCCAGGATGAGGGTCTGATCGTCGATCTCGCTGGGCGGCTTCATCTCCACCACCTTGAGGATGTCGGCGGCGGCGAAGCTGCCGATCTGGGGGTCGACGGGGCCCAGCACGGCGTTGGGATCCATCACCACCTCGTCGGCCGCCAGGGCCAGCAGGGTGCCGCCCGACATGGCATAGTGGGGGATGAAGACCGTCACCTTGCCCTCCCGGTTGACCAGGGCGTGCGCGATCTGCTCGGTGGCCAGCACCAGCCCCCCGGGCGTGTGGAGGATGAGGTCGATGGGCATGTCGGGTGGCGTCAGCTTGATGGCCCGCAGGATCTGCTCGGAGTCGTTGATGTCGATGTAGCGAGCCAGCGGGATGCCCAGCAGCGCCACCTGCTCCTGGCGGTGGATCAGGGTGATGACCCGGCTGTGACGGCGGGCCTCCAGCCGCCGGATGGCCCGGATGCGATGCGCCTCGAGTTGACGCTGGCGCCAGACCGGCGAGAGGGATGAGATGAGCAAGAAGATCCAAAACAGATCGAAGAGTCCGAAGGTCATGGGGACAACCCCTTTCGTCGCCCCGATGGCCGACCCTGGCCGCTGCGGCCGAGTCGTGGGGCACATTTCGGGGCGGACGGGGCCGCCGCCTGCCTCGTCGACGCCCGAGGGGCGGATGCGGCGTGGCTGATGCAGGCGATCGCCCCGCCTCCGTCGCCGAGCGGCTCCGTCGGCGCCTCAAGGAGGCGGGTCCCGGCGGGCCACCGCTGACGCTGGGCGAGGTGGTGGATCTGTCGCGCGAGCATGGCTTCGGCCTTCTCTTCGCGGCGCTGGCGCTGCCGACCCTGGTGCCCGTCCTGCCCCCGGGCACGGCCGCCTTCATCGGGCTGCTGTTCGCGGGGCTGGGGCTGCAGCGGGTCTTCGGCCTGCAGCACCCGTGGCTGCCCGCCCGGCTGCGCCGGCTCACGCTGAGCCCGCAGGCGGCGCGCTTCATGGACGAGCGGGTCATCCCTATCCTGGCCCGCTTCGAGCGCTCGTCGCGCGGGCGGTTGGGGCTGGTGGCGACGGAGCCGCTGTTTCGGGCCGCGGCGCTGTCGGTGACCCTGCTGGGGCTGCTGATGGTGACGCCGCTGCCCTTCTTCAACACGCTGCCGGCGCTGCTGGTGCTCATGGTGGGCATCGGCTTCCTGCGCCGGGATGGGGTCTACATCCTGCTGGGGATGGCGGTCGGCTACCTGCTGGTGGCTGTCGTCGTCGGACTGCTGGCGGCGGGGTTGCTGGCCATCTCGTCAACGCCGTGGCGATAGGGGAGGGGGCTCGACCGGCGTGGCTTCGTATCCCGTCGTGGTGCTGGAGGGCGACGAGACGGGCCAGGAGCTCCTGGTGGAGGCGCTGCGCGTGCTGCACCCGTCCGTCATCGGGCTGCCTCTGGAGTTTCACACCTTCGACCTGAGCCTGGCGAACCGCCGCCGCACCCGCAACCAGGTGGTGCTGGAGGCGGCCCAGGCCATGGTGCAGGCGGGCCTGGGGCTCAAGGCGGCCACCATCACCCCCGAGGGCAAGGACGACGTGGGCAGTCCCAATGCCATCCTGCGGGCCGCCATCGATGGCACCGTCATCGTGCGCACCGGCCGGGTGATCCCCGGTGTGCGGCCCATCGCGGGGGTCAACGCGCCCATCAGCGTCATCCGCATGGCGGTGGGCGACGCCTACGGCGCGCGGGAGTGGCGGGAGTCGTCGGGCGGCGACGAGGTGGCCTTCCGCACCGAGACCATCAGCCGGCGGGTCTGCCGGGCCGTGGCGGAGTTCGCCTTCCTGCAGGCCCGGCGGCTGGGCGGCAAGGTCTTCGGCGGCCCCAAGTACACGGTGAGCCCCATCTACGAGGGCATGCTCAAGGAGGAGATGGATGCCGCCGCGGCGCGCCACCCCGACGTGCCCTACGATCCGCAGCTCATCGACGCCACCTACGCGCTGCTGCTCTCCCACACGGGCGAGCCGCTGGTCATCCCTGCCCTCAACCGCGACGGCGACTGCCTCAGCGACCTGGTGCTGCAGATGTTCGGCACCATCGCCGGATCGGAGTCGCTGCTGCTGTCGATGGACGACCGCCTGCAGGTCAAGTGCGTCATGGCCGAGGCTCCCCACGGCACGGCCCCTCGGCTCAAGGGCAAGAACGTCGCCAACCCGCTGGCCATGATCCTGGCGGGAGCGGCGCTCCTGGCCCACCTGCCGGGGGGCGCGGGGCAGCGGGCCTCCCGGGCCATCTACGAGGGCGCGCTCGAGACCATCCGCGCCGGCATCCGCACCGTGGATTTGGGCGGCCAGGCCAGCACCACCGAGTTTACCGACGCGGTCATCGACCGGGTCCGTGCCAAGCTGGAGGTGTGGGAGTCGCTCCGCATCTGAGCGACCGCGGCGCGAGGAGACGGCCCCGGCGCTGTGGTATGTACCACTCTAGGGGGCGCCCGGCGGCCCGGGGCGCCCCCAAAGCCGGATGGGAGCGTTGCCTCATGGGATACTCGGCCATCGACCCCGAGCAGCTGCGCCAGTGGCTGCAGGTGCCCGTGGAGGAGCTGGAGCGCCATCCCCAGGCGCGGATCCGCCTCCGGATCCTCCCTACGCCGCAGGACGTCCACCGGCACTTCGCCCAGAGCATCTTCGAGGAGATCGAGCAAAACAACCGCCTGGGGCGACCCACCCGCCTCATCGTCCCTTGCGGGCCCCGGGAGCCGTTCCCCATCCTGGCGCGGATGGTCAACGAGCACCGGCTCAGCCTGCGGCACGTCCACCTCTTCCACATGGACGAGCATCTCGACTGGCAGGGACGGCCCGTCCCCCTCGACAGCCCGTGGAGCTTCGAGGGCTGGTGGCGGCGCCACTTCTACGAGGTCGTCGACCCCGAGCTCAACGTGCCGCCGTCGCAGCGCCACTTCCCGTCTCCCTTCGACCCCGACGCCATGGCCCGGGCCATGGAGGCGGCGGGCGGCGTCGACACCGCCTACGGCGGCATCGGCTTCCACGGGCACATCGCCTACAACGAGCCGCCGCTGGCCATGTGGCCGGTGGTGACCAAGGAGATGTTTCGCCGGTCCACCACCCGGGTGGTGACGCTCAACCCCGACACCATCATCTCCATGGCCCAGCGCGAGGCGGGGGGCGCGGTGCACCTGGTGCCCACCATGGCCGTCACCATCGGGATGCGCGAGATCCTGGGCGCCCGTCGCATCCGCCTCTACAGCACGACGGGCGCGTGGAAGCAGGCCGCGCTGCGCATCGCCCTCTTCGGGCCCGTCACGGTGGAGTATCCCGTCACGTTCCTGCAGGAGCACCCCGACGCCATGATCATCGTCGACCGGGGCACGGCGTCGGCGCCCTCGGGCCTCGCGGACGGCCCCTCGGAGAGCCGCTAGCGCCTCAGGGGCGGGCCCCGTCCGTCTCCGGGCCCTGGCCGTCGGCCGCAGGGCCCGGTGCGGCGCCGGAGGCTCGCAGGCCGTGGAGCACCAGGCTGGCGAAGGCGTCGGCGATGGCCTCGGCCGATGCCGGGCCATCGGGGCGGTACCACCGGTGCATCCAGTTGCACATCCCCAGGATGGCGAAGGTGGCCAGCGAGGGGTCCAGATCTCCCCGCAGCTGGCCGTCGGCGGCCCCTCGGCGCAGCAGGTCCAGCCATAGCTGGCGGTAGCGGCGGTGCAGCGCCATGATGCGCGATCGGTAGGGCTCGCCCAGGAAGTCGAAGCGCTCCTGCGCGATGACCGCGAGCGTGGGATAGTACTCGGCCGACATGACGACGTGCCGGCGGATGGCCTGCCGCACCGCCTCCGTGGCCGGCAGCTCGGAGCGGCCCACCGACTCCAGGGCGTCCACCAGCTTCTGCAGCGGCGTCAGGATCACCTCGAAGAGCAGCTCGTCCTTGCTCTGGAAGTAGTAGTAGAGGCTGCCCTTGAGCATGCCCACGGCCGAGGCGATCTCCGCCATCGACGCCCGGTGGTAGCCCTGCTCGTTGAAGATCCGGGCGGCCGCCTCGACGATCTGCTGACGCCGCTCCTTCGCCATGCGCCGCTCACCCGGCCCGATCATTCGCCTCGCCGGCCGCCGTCGCCTACCGACCGTCGGGTCGAGGCGCCAGGAACGGCCCGAGAGCGGGTGGAAAGAGCAGGACGAGTGTCCAACTCTGGGCGGACTCGGTCGGAGGGGGCCGGAGCGGTTGCAAGCAGGCGGCTCTGGTCAGACGCCCGTCGTCGAGGCGCTGGCCCGCTGGTGCCGCGAGCGGTGGCTGGAGCCCGTCACCGTCGTGGCGCCGTCGTGGGAGGCGGGCATGCAGCTGGCGCGGCGGGTCGCCGAGCGTCTCGAGGGCCGCGCCTGTCTGGGGCTGCAGGCCGTCCCCATCGAGGCGCTGGTGGAGCGGCTCGGCGGACCCGCCCTGGCCGAGGCCGGCGTGCGCCGGCTGCCGCCCTGGGGTCTGGAGTGGCTGGCGCAACGTGCGGCATGCTCGGTGGAGGGCTACTACGCCGGGGTGGCGGAGCGCCCCGGCTTCGCACGGGCGCTGGCCCTGACCGTGGCGTGGCTGCGCCAGCACGGCGTCGGACCGGATCGGCTCGAGCGGGTCGCCTCGGCGTCGGAGCCCTCCGAGAGGGAGCGGCTGCGTGCCCTGGCCCGCATCTACCGCCTGGTGAACGAGAGCCTCGTCCCGGCGGGACCGTGGCGGTCGGACGGCGCCTGGGCCGACGGGGCGGCCGTCTGGTGGGCCGCCATCCGGGAGGCCCGGGAGGGGCGCGGACCCCAGCGGCTGGGTGGCTCCACGGTGGTGCTGTGGCTGCCGCCGGAGCCCTTGGCTCCCCAGCACCTGTGGTACCGGCTCGAGGAGGCCCTGGCCCACGAGGGGGCGGGCCTGCAGCTGGTGCGCCACCTGCTCGATCCCGAGCCGTTGCATCCCCGTGCGGGCGACGTGAGGCTGGTGGCGGCCCCCGACGAGGTGCGGGAGGCAGAGCTGGCGGTGGGGGCGCTGCTGGAGGCGGCCCGCGAGGGGGTCCCCTTCTGGCGCATGGCGGTCGTCGTGCGGGCCGACGCCGGTGCGTGGCGCCTGGTGGCCGACGCGGCCCGGCGGGCGGGCCTGCGCCGTACGTGCCGGGTGCGCGGCGCCGGTCGACTCGCCTACGGCCGGGCCCTGGTGCGATGGCTCGGGCTGCTGGAGGACGAGCTGCCGCCCGCGGCCGCCATGGCCTGGCTGGCTGAGGCGCCGGTGCAGCCGGAGCTCCTGGGCGTCCAGGCGGGCGCTGGCAGCCCGGCGCCTGGGAGGGGCTGGCCATGCGGGCGGGCCTGGTGAGCGGCCTGGCGGCGTGGGAGGAGCGCCTGCAGGCCGCCGGCGAAGCGGTCGGGGACGATCCCCGCTGGCCGGACCTGGAGCGCGCCGCGCGGGCCCTGCTCCAGCGAGCCCGTCTCTTTCCCGATGCCGGTGACTGGCGGGAGATGATCCGGGCGTGCCGGGCCTTCGTGGAGCGGACGATGACCCCCGACCCCGAGCGCGAGGCCCTGCTCGAGCAGCTCGAGCGGCTCCAGCGCCTGGACGAGGTGGCCCCCGGAGGGCCGGTCTCCCGGTTGCGCCTGCGCCAGGCGGTGGAGGCGGTGCTCTCCGCTCCGTCGGGCTCCGAGGGCCGGTTCGAGCAGGGGGGGCCGGCCATCCTGACGGGCCCGCAGGCGATGGGGTGCAGCTTCGACACGGTGGTGATGGTGGGGCTCAACGACCCGGGGTGGCCGGCGCGCCACGGGGCCACCGCGGGGCCGCTCCTCGGCGAGTCGGACGTGGAGCGGCTCGGGCTGGCGGGAGCCGGCCCCGCGGCGCATGGGAGGCCCGGCGGAGTGGCGGCTCTTCGCTGCCGCCGTGGCCTCCGCGGAGCGGCGGCTGGTGGCCAGCCGGGCGCGGGCCGAGGCGCTGACGGGGCGCTCCCGGGTCGACTCGCCCTACCTGGCCCCGCTGCGAGCGCGGGCGTCGGCCTGCGACAGCCGGCCCCACGGGCGGATGCGGGAGATCCTGGATGCCGCCGCCTTCGACGTGCACCTGGCGCGCCGTCGTCGGCGCGACGCCGAGCCCTACCTGGCCCGGCGCTATCCGCTGGCCGCGCGGGGGGCCATGGCCCGGCGGGCGCGTTGGAGCCGTCGCCTCACGGCCTGGGACGGCCTGGTCGGTGCCGACGGGCCGCCGCCGGCCACGCTCGTCATCTCCCCCACGGCCCTCGAGCAGTACGCGCGCTGCCCGCGGCGGTTCTTCTTCGAGCGCCGGCTCGGGGTGATGCCCCCGGAGGACCCCGAGGCCTCCGAAGGCTTGCAGGGACGGCCGCTGGGGAGCGTCGCCCACCGCGCCCTGGAGCTCTTCTTCGCCCGCTGGATCCAGGAGTGGACGGCCGGGGTCCTGCCCCAGGGGCGCCCCGCTGAGTGGCAGCGATGGCTCGACGACGCCGTCGCTCAGGCGGCGCGCGAGCAGGCGGCGGCCGTGGCCTCCGTGCCCGGGCTCGCCCGGCTGCAGCAAGAGGCGGTGGCCGACGCGCTGCGGCAGTTCCTGACGGCCGAGACCGAGCGCCTGGAGCAGGAGGGCTGGCGCCCCGAGGCCCTGGAGCGGTCGGTGGAGGCGGAGCTGGCCGTCGGCGAGGGGTTGGTGGTGCGCCTGCCCAACCGGCTCGACCGGGTGGATCTGCGGCGCGATCCCGGGACCGGCCGGCCCGTGGCGGCCCGTGTCGTCGACTACAAGACCTCCAGGGCGGCTCCCGACCCCACCCACCTGGAGGGCGGCACCTCGCTGCAGCTGCCCCTCTACCTGCTGGCGGTCGCCCGGTACGCGTCGCTGCCGGTGGATTGCTGCGAGGCCGAGCGGGTGGCCTTGCGGGAGGACGGCTGGACCGACCGGGCGACCCTGCCCGGCATCCACTGGCAGGCGATGGAGCCGTCGTTGCGGCTGGCGGTGGGGGAGCTGGCACGGCTCATCGTGCAGGGGAGCTTCCCCGGTGCACCCGTCACGGCGCGGGAGTGCGACAACTGCCCGTTTCGGGTGGTCTGCGGCCCCGAGGCGTGGCGGCAGGCCCGCCGCAAGGCCGGTGAGCCGTCGTTGCAGGCGCTCGCGAAGGTGAGGGAGCAGGCCAGGTGAAGCCGACCGACGTGGCGCGTCCCGTCGTCGACGCCGAGGCCCGGGAGCGGGTGGTCCGGGAGCTGGACCGCTCCTTCTGCGTGGAGGCCGCTGCCGGCACCGGCAAGACCACGCTGCTGGTGCAGCGCATCCTGCGGCTGCTTGAGCAGGGGCTTCGGCCGTCCCAGCTGGCAGCCATCACCTTCACCGAGCTGGCGGCGGCCGAGCTCAAGGGCCGCATCCGCGAACAGCTGGCCGCCAGCCAGCACCCCGCGCACCGCCGCGCCCTGGAGGAGATCGAGGCCGCCCAGATCTCGACCATCCACGCCATGGCGCTGGCCATCCTCAAGGAGCGGCCCATCGAGGCGGGACTCGACCCGGGCTTCGAGACGGTCGACGAGGCGGGCTCGGACGACCTCTTCGACCGCCTCTGGCGTCGGTGGCTGGCAGCCCAAGCCGGCGACGGCGTCGTCGACGGGCCGGGCGCCGGGGCCTTGCGTCTGGCCCTCAAGGCCGGCCTGCGGGTGAGCCACCTGCGCGCGGCGGCCCGTGCCCTCTACGAGCAGCGAGACGTGGCGCTGGAGGACCGCGACGCCCCCGCCCGGGCCGATGAGGCCGAGCAGCGGGTGCGGGAGCTGGTGGCGCAGGCGGCGGGACGGATCCCCGAGCTCTTGGAGGCGCTGGGGGCCACGCTGCGGGACGGGTGCCGGGACCGGAGCGACCGTCTGGCCCAGGCCATCGACCAGGTCCAGGCGACGCTCTCGGCCCATCCCCTCCCGGCCGGGCCCGAGGCCGGTCCGGGCGAGGTCGTGGCCTGGTGGCGGCGCGCGAGCGGACAGGCCCGGCCCCTCGAGACGGCCTCGTTCGCCAGGGTGGGCGCGGCCTCCCACTGGCGGGACCCGGCCCGGCTCGCCGAGGCCCGGGACCGGATGGGCCAACTGGTCCGGATGCTGCAGGAGCTGGGGGAGGCCGCCGGTCAGGCCGTCGCGCAGCGACTGGCCGCGTGGCTGCGGGAGTTCGTGGCATGGGCTCAGCAGGAGAAGCGCCGCCTGGGGCTGGCGGACTTCCTCGACCAGCTCTTGTGGTGCCGGGACCTGCTCCGGGATCACCTGGAGGTGCGACGCCACTTCCAGCGACGCTTCCAGGCCGTCCTGGTGGACGAGTTCCAGGATACCGATCCGCTGCAGGCCGAGATCGTCTTCTTCCTCACGGAGCGGGAGCCGGCAGCTCGCGACTGGCGGGACGTCACCCTGGGAGACGGCCGGCTCTTCGTGGTGGGGGACCCCAAGCAGTCCATCTACCGCTTCCGGCGGGCCGACGTGGAGATGTACCGGGAGGCGGCCGCCCGCATCGAGCAGCAGGGACGGCGGGAGTCCATCCGCCAGAACTTCCGCACGCTGAGCCCCATCACCCGTGCCGTCAACGCGCTCTTCGAGCCGTGGATGACGGGGCCTCACCAGCCGTCCTACGTCGCCCTGGAGGCGTATCGCCCGGACCCCGGGCCCCCGCCTGACCCCGACGCGCTGGCGCCGGGTGCCTACCGCCTGGAGGTGAGGGGCGAGCCGCTGGAGGCCGATCCCGAGACGCCCGCGGGCCGGGTCAGCGCCGACCAGCTGCGGGAGGCGGAGGCCCGCACCGTGGCACGGGCGCTGGCGTCTCTCGTCGGCGGGGGCCGTCTGGTGGTGGAGGAGAGAGGCACGTGGCGCCGGGCGACGTGGCGAGACTGCGTGGTGCTGATGCCGGCCTTCACCGGCATCGAAGCCTACGAGCAGGCGCTGCAGGAGGCCGGGGTGCCCTACCGGGTGGTGGGGGGCCGCCTCTTCTACCACCGGGCCGAGGTGCGGGAGGTCATCCTCCTGCTGCAGGCGGTGCGCAACCCCTCCGACGAGCGAGCCGTGCTGGGGGCGCTGCGCTCCGGCTTCTTCGGCATCAGCGATGCGGAGCTGTGGCACTACGGCCGGCACGCAGGGCGGCTGGACGCCGCCGAGCGAGCTCCCGACGAGGCGGCCCGAGCGGCTCCCGCTGTCGTCGAGGCGATGGCACGGATCCGGGAGTGGCACGAGGCCTGCCGGGCCATGCGGCCGGTGCAGGCCCTGCGGCGTCTCCTCGCCGACAGCGGCTACGTGGCCTACCTGCAGCTGGAGCGGGGTGGTGCCCGTGCGGCCGCCAACGTGGAGAAGCTCCTGGCGCAGGCCGCGGCCTTGGAGCAGCAAGGGGCGTCGAGCTTCGGCGCCTTCGTGGACTGGCTGAGCCGGCGCGGGCCGGGCGGTAGCGCGCCGGCCGAGGAGGAGGACTCGCCCCTGGCCGACGAGGAGGAGGACGCCGTCCGACTCATGACCGTCCACAAGGCCAAGGGGCTCGAGTTTCCCGTGGTGCTGGTGGCCAACATGGGTGCGCCGCGCCACGACCCCGGGCCGGCGCTGGTGGACCGCACCCGGGGACGGGTGGAGTTGCGGCTCGGGACCGGCGACGTCCGGGTGCGGACGCCCGGCTTCGCCGAGGCGGCCCAACTGGAGCGGATGCGGCTGGAGGCCGAGCGGGTCCGCCTCTTCTACGTGGCCCTCACCCGGGCCCGCGATTACCTGCTGGTGTCGGGAGCCCGGCATGCGGGCGGCTTCTGGGACGCGCGGGAGCAAGCCTCGGGGGCCGAGGTGGCCGACGCCCTGATGCCCCTGAGAGTGGATGCCTCACCGGGTGACGCCGCCGACGAAGCGGCTGCCGCCGAGGAGGAGGGGGTGCCCGCCGCCCCGGGCGACGGTCAGGCGCCGCCGGGGGAGAGCCCCGCCGCCGAGGAGGAGGCTCGTCGCTGGCACGAGCAGCGTCAGGCCCTGCTGGATGCGGCGAGCCGCGGGCTCGTGGTGGTGCCCGCCCGGCGAGCGGCTGGCGCCGGCCGCGGCGAGCATGGGCCCGACGGGACGGCCGGCCCCGGATCGCTGACGATGGCGGAGGACGAGGGCGACGTCGAGACGGGCCACGACGGCACCCGCGTGGGACAGGCCTTCCACGCCGTCATGGAGCAGCTCGCCCGGCGCGGCTTCGACATGGAGGAGCCGGCACGCACCCGGCTGGTGCAGGCGGTGGCCGCCGCGACAGGGCTGCCCGAGGCCGAGCGCGACGCGATCGCCGCCTGGGTGCGCCTCGCCTGCGAGGGGCCGCTGGCGGCTCGGGTACGCCGGGCCGTGCGCCGGCTCGCCGAGGTGCCCGTCGTCTACGCCCGTGCCTCGGGCGAGCTCGTAGAGGGGCGAATGGACCTGCTGCTGCAGGAGCCGGAGGGCGAGCTGGTGGTCGTCGACTACAAGACGGACCCCGGCCCCCCCGATCGGCTGGCCGCCACGTACGCGGGGCAGGCCGCGTCCTACGCCGAGGCGGTGGCGAGGGCGGCCCCCCGCGTCCGGGTCCGCGTCCTCCTCTACGCCGCGCGCGCCGGGGAGCTGGTGGAGGCCGCCATCCGCGAGCCGGGGCGTCCGGCTGCAGGGGAAGGGGGCCCGCAGGGCCCGACCGAATAGGCTCCAGTGGGGAAGGGATCGGGCATGGGCAGGACCGGAGGCTCCCCTTCGGCGGCGCCGCCTGCGGCGCATCCGCCCGGCCCCCGGCGGGCGTGGCCGCCGAGGTCGGCCAGGGCGGCCGCTCCCCGCATCGAGGGCCGACCCGGCCGTCTACCGTGCTGGAGCGGATCACCTACCGCGAGGAGCGGCTGCGCGACGGGCTGCTGGGTGTCCTGTTGCAGGCGATCCCGCCCAGCGTCACCCCCGATCACCTGACGATGCTGCGGGTCGCCCTGGCCGCGGCAGGCGCGCTGACGTGGGCAGCCGGCGGGCCGTTGAGGCTTGTGCTCTGGCTGTTCGCATGGGCCGCCTTCAGCGACTTCGTCGATGGCCCCCTGGCTCGCCGCCGGGGGCTGGCCAGCGGCACGGGCGGACGGCTCGACCAGCTGGCCGACGTGCTGCTGGGCGGCGCGCTGGGCGTCATCGTGCTGGCCGAAGGGTTGGTGGACCGGTATCTGGTGGCCGCCATGGTGGTCCCCCAGGCGCTGTCGCTGCTGGCCAGCCTCTTGCGGCGGACGGCCGTGGTGGAGCGGCCCACGACCCTGGTGCGACTCCAGTTCGTCCTGGTGCTGAGCGGCTTCTGGGTCGCCCTGCTGGGCACCAGCATGCGCCATGCGGCTGTGATCGCGGCCGGGCGGGGCCTGTTGTACGCGGAGGCGAGCCTCGCCCTGGTGCTGGCGACACTGCGCCTGGGCGGATGGTACCCGCCGCGCTCGCCGTAGCCGCCCTCTCGAGCACGCCGGCGCCCCCCGAGGCGCCGGGATAGGAGGAGATCGATGAGCCCCTCGCCGCCCCATCCTGCCCCGGAGCGCCGCATCGCGGCCGACCGCCTGCAGGCCTTCTGCCAGGCCGCCTTGCAACGAGCCGGCATGGCGGCGCCCGACGCGTCGGTGGCCGCCGAGGTGCTGGTCACCGCCAGCCTGCGTGGCATCGACACCCACGGCATCGCCCTGCTCCCGGGCTACATCGACCGGCTGAGGCGGGGCGAGGTCAACGCTCGCCCCCGCATGACCCTCTCGCAGGGGAGCCCGTCGACAGCCGTCCTCGACGCCGACAACGGCCTGGGGGTGGTCGCGGCCTGCCGTGCCATGGGCCATGCCATCGAGCTGGCGCGGCGGGAGGGCCTGGGTTGGGTGGGAGTGCGGCGCTCGACGCACTTCGGTGCCGGTGCTTACTACGCCATGATGGCCCTGGAGCACGACATGGTCGGGCTGGTGGGGTCCAACGGGCCCCCCGTGATGGCCCCTCACGGCGGCGCCCGCCGCGCCATGCACAACCTACCGTTGGCCGCGGCCATCCCAACCTTCGAGGAGCCGCCCATCGTCATGGACTTCGCCATGAGCGTGGTCGCCTTCCGGCGAGTCGTCCAGGCTGCCCGGGAGGGGCGCCCCATCCCCCTGGGCTGGGCCCTCGATGCCGAGGGACGGCCGACCACCGACGCGGCCGCCGCCAGCCAGGGGGCGCTTTTGCCCCTGGGGCACAAGGGCTACGCGCTGGGCATCCTGGTCGACGTGCTGGCGGGCGTGCTGAGCGGGGCCGCCTTCGGCGCCGACGTGCGGGAGAAGAGCGGGACAGGCGCGCCCCAGGACACGGGGCATTTCGCCCTGGCCATCCGCGTCGACGCCTTCATGGAGCCGGCCGCCTTCAAGCGGCGCACGGACGCCCTGGTCCGTCACCTGCGGTCCACCCCGCCGCAGGATCCGGCCGCTCCCGTGCGGGTCCCGGGGGAGCGGGGCGCCGCCACCGCGGCCCGCCGGCGACGAGAGGGCATCCCGGTGCCGTCGGGGCTCTACGAGCGCCTCCGGGCGCTGGCCGCCGAGCTGGGCGTGGTGGCGCCGGCGTGAGCCGGGGCGTACCTGCCGGCGACCGGGCGGCCGTCCTGCCCCTGCGGGGCCTGCCTCACCGCGTGGAGGTACGGGTGGCCCCGCTGGGGCGCAGCCGGGTGGTGCGGAGCGACAGCACCATCTGGGTGCTGATGGCGCCCGCGGAGCGGCGCCGCCCGGAGCAGCTCCTGGGGGCCTGGCTGCGAGCCGAGGCCCGGCGCGTCATCGTGGCCCGCGTGGCTCAGCTCGCCGAGCGCCACCGATTCCGCTATGGCCGCATCTTCGTGCGGGCCCAGAAGAGCCGCTGGGGCAGCTGCTCGAGCCGGGGCAACCTCTCCTTCAACTTCCGCCTGATCCTGGCGCCTCCGGAGATCCTCGACTACGTCATCCTCCACGAGCTGGCCCACCTGCGGGTGCCCGATCACTCGCCTCGCTTCTGGCGACTGGTCGAGACGCTGTGCCCCGACTACCGGTCTCGCCGGCGCTGGCTGCGCCTGCGCGAGCGGCGGCTGATGGATCTGGCCCTGTGAGGCTCAGCGCCGGGCGTGGTCAGGCGCCGGCCCCAGCACCGTCACCTCCCACAGCGAGTAGGCGCCGGCGGTCCAGGTGGAGTGGCCCGTCGACGTGTCGAGGCCGGGGGCGCGCCGCAGCATCTGGATGCGCACCAAGCGGGCCGGCCGTGCGGGGAAGGTGATGGTCTCCGTACCGCCCGCCCCGGAGCGCGTCTCGTACACCGGCTCCCAGTGGCTGCCGTCCGGCGAGAGCTCGATGCGGTAGTGGAGCGCGTGACGCTCCCACTCCAGGCGCAACCCGCCCACCGCTGCGATCTCGCCCAGGTCCAGCGTCAGCCACTCCGCTTGGTCCCTGAAGATGCGGCTCGCCCACCGGGTGCGCCGGTCGCCGTCGACGGCGCTGGCGGGCCCCCAGGCGGGCCCCAGCTCGGCCGACGACGAGGCCGTAGCCGAGGCGACGGGCAGCTCGACGGGGGCCGTCACGGAGGACCGGGAGGGGATCCTCAGGGAGACGGCTGCGTAGGGGGGCACCACGACGCCCTGCGTCAGATCCGGCCGGGGCGCCATCGCGTCGAGGGCTCGCCGCTGGTCCAGCACCCACCCCTGGGCTCGCCCGGCCGGCTCCAGGCCGTGCAACTCCAGCGTGACCCGGCGCGGACGCTCGGGATCCTTGTTGATGAGCACCACCCACAGGGTCTCGCCGTCCTCGGAGGTCGAGGCGTAGGCGGCCAGCGCGGGGTCCGCCGACTCGGCGTGCACCATCCGCTCCCCGAAGCGGCGGGTGAAGAGGACGAACGCCCAGTACGACGGGTTGGGCGGGTTGTCGGGGGTGGCCCCCAACAGCCCGTAGTCGCCGCCACGCGGCGGATAGGGGTTGTGCAGCGCCCAGAAGCCGGCCGCGTCGACCCCCTCCTCCAGCAGGGTGCCAAGCACGTCGGCCGTCCAGAGCGCGTTGACGATGGAGACGCTCTGCGGGCCCGGGTACCCGGTGACGGAGTTGTAGCCGCCGATGTGGATCTCGATGCGATCCGCCCGGTCCGGTACCGCCGAGCGGATCATGTCACGCAGGGCCTGCAGGTTGCGCCGCAACTCGGCGGGGCTCGCCAGCAGCCGGGTGTCGTCCTCCCGGCGGGGCTCCTGGGGGAACCAGTTGTAGACCACGAAGTCGAGGACCGGGCCGGCGATGCGCAGCACCTCCATGGTCCACTCGGCACGCGCCACGCTGACGCCGGCGCCCACCCGGATGGTGGGGTCGACGGCCTTCATGGCGCGGGCGAACTCGACCACCTGCCGGGCGTAGGTCTCGGCCGCCACCGAGAAGTACTCCTCGTCCCCGACCTCCCAGTAGCGGACCCCGTAGCCCTTCTCGACGTTGGCGTAGCGCACCCACCGGGCGGCCACCTCGGGCCCGGCCGGGTAGTTGACGCTGATGGACGGCTCGGCGCCCACCAGCCGGCAGAAGAGGATGAACTCGTCCGTGTCCATCCGCAGGGGCGAGTTGTGGGGAGCGTCGAAGACGTAGCGATCGCCGTCGTTGCCCCCCGGATACCGCAAGAACCGGATGCCCGCCTGCTTCACCTTGCGCAGCGCGTCCTGGTCGAAGGTGAGCGGCCAGTCCTCCATGGTCCCGGGGAAGAGCTGCTCGTCCCAGCTGGCGGTGTTGACGCCGAAGACCAGGGGCTTGACGGGCCCCAGGACCCGGGAGGCGTCCACCGAGACCGTCGCCCGGGCCTCGGCGGCCGAGGCAGTCGAGCCCATCGATCCCACTCCCATCCCGATGGCGAGCACCAGGACCAGCGCCCGCGGCATCGCACGACCCCCCATCCTCACGCCTGACCTCACTTGAAGCCGGTCAGCGCGAAGCCCCGGATGTAGTGACGTTGCATGGTCAGGAAGAGCACGATGGTGGGCACGATGGCCATCACCGTGGCGGCCTGGAGCTTGCCGGCGTTGAGCGCGGTGCTGTAGGCCGTCGCCATCATCCGGATCCCCACCGGCACCGTGGCCAGGTGCTGGGCCGAGGTGGTGACGATGAGAGGCCAGAGCAGGTAGTTCCACTGGCCGATGAAGGTGAAGATGGCGATGGTGGCCAGAGCCGGTCGGGTGAGAGGCAGCATGATGCGGCTCCAGATGGAGAGCTCCGATGCCCCGTCGATGCGGGCGGCGTCGACCAGCTCGTCGGGCACCGACATCATGAACTGCCGCATCAGGAAGATGCCCCAGGCGCTGACGGCGAAGGGCAGGATCAGGGCCAGGTGCGACTGCAGCGCGCCGGTGCCGCCCAGCCCCAGGATGTCGTTGCCCCCCATGAGCGGCATGCGCTTGAGGATGTAGTAGACCGGCACCAGGAAGAGGAAGGCCGGGAACATCATGGTCGCCAGGAAGAGCCGGAAGATGGCGTCGCGCCCCGGGAAGTCCAGCTTGGTCAGGGCGTAGCCGGCCATGGAGCTGGTGACCAGCACCAGCAGCGTGACGGCCGACGAGACGATGACCGAGTTCTTGAAGTAGAGGCCCAGCGGCACCCGCGGGTCGCGGAGCACCTCCAGGTAGTGGTGCCACTGGGGCACCTCGGGCCACCAGACCGGCGGCACCCGGATGCTCTCCTGGTAGGTCATCAGCGAGGAGCTGAACATCCAGAAGAAGGGCAGGAACATGGCCGCGGCCACCGCCAGCGTCACGACGAAGCGCAACGTCCCCACGACGGCCAGCCAGGGTGGCCGTCGCCTGCTGGCGGCCGGGCCCGCGTCACGGCTACTCATAGGCCTCGAGCCCTCCCCGCCTCAAGACTCGCAGCAAGATCAGCGTCAAGCCGAAGATGATGACGAACAGGATCAGCGCCCCCGCCGTGGCGCGGCCAGCCCGCAGGCTGCGGAAGGCCGTGGTGTAGAGGTACAGCGCCACCACCATGACGGCACGCGCCGGCGTGGTCCCGCTCTCGGTCCCGCCCAGCGCCATCGAGTAGACCAGGTCGAAGACCTGCCACGCCGAGATGAGGCCGGTCACCGAGAGGAACAGCACGGTGGGCCGCAGCAGGGGCAGCGTGATGTGCCAGAACTCGTGCCACGGACGAGCGCCGTCGATCCGGGCCGCCTCGTAGTACTGCGCCGGGATGTTGCGCAGCCCCGCGATGAAGACGATGACCGTGGCTCCCACCCCGGCCCAGATGGCCGTGGCCATGATGGAGGGCAGCGCCAGCTCCGCGCTGGAGAGCCACTGCTGAGGGGGCAGGCCTACGGCCCGCAGCAGCTGGTTGAGGTAGCCCTGGGAGGGGTGGTAGATGCCGCCCCAGATGCGCCCGACCGCGATGGCGGGCGTCACCACCGGGGCGAAGATGAGGAACCGCCACAGGGCGCTGCCCCGCACGTTGTTGATGAGCAGCGCCACCCCCAAGGCGATGGCCATGCCGATGAAGACCGTGCCCAGGGCGTAGACCAGGGTGTTCTTCAGCGAGGCGATGAACATGTCGTCACGGGTCAGCAGGTAGGTGTAGTTGGAGAAGCCGACCCACCGAGCCCGCTCCAGGGGGGCCAGCATGTTCCAATTGGTGAAGGAGATGTAGACGGACAGCCCCACGGGGAAGAGCAGGAAGACGAGATAGAAGAGGATGGCCGGCGACAGGAACAGGTACCCGGCCACGGTCTGTCTCGCCCGTCTACTGAGGCTCCGTGCCATCTGCCACGCCTCCCGTCGAGGACAGGCCTCGGGCGGCGGGAGCCGGCCGAGGGGCCGGAGCCCGCGCTCCGACCCCTCGGCGCCGGGACCTGTCATCCGTAGAACTCCCGCAGGATGTCGTCGATCTTGGAAGCCGCGTCATCGAGGGCCTGCTTGGGCGTCTTGCGGCCGTGCCAGGCCTCGACGATCTCGTGCCACAGGATGGTCTTGATCTCCGCGCCCTGCAGCACGTTGGGCTCGTGATGCGCGTTGGCCAGCTCCTGCACGAAGACCCGGGTGTACAGGTCGTCGAGCTGCTCCGGATGGCCGGCCAGGTCGCCCTTGCGGGGTGGGATGCTGCCGATGTTCTCGGCCTGGTAGGTGCCCATGCGGGTGGTGCCGTCAGGCAGCGTCTGGGCGGTGAACCACCGGATGAAGTCCCAGGCCTCCTTCTTGACCCGGCTCTGGGCATTGACGCCCAGCCACCACGAGTAGGCCGCGTTGACCGACTTGCCGTTGATGGCCGGGATGGGCGCCACGCCCACGGTGGCCTCGTACTCGGAGCCGAAGGCCTGCTTGAGGCTCGACTCGTACCACGAGGCCATGATCATCATGGAGACCCGGCCCTGCGGGAACTCCCAGACGCTGGCGGAGACGTCGGTGGCCCCGCTGCGGAAGAGCTGCAGCTCGGCCTCCAGGGCCGCCAGGCCCTCCGGGCCGTTGAACGTGGCGCGGCTGAGGTCGGGCGCCAGGAAGTCACCGCCCAGGCTCCACAGCAGGCCCAGGTACGGGTGCACCACGGCCGACTCCCAGCCGGCCAGGAAGGCGAAGCCGTAGCGCTCCACCGTGCCGTCGGCCGCCCTGCGGGTCAGCTTGGCGCCCATCTGCACCAGCTCGTCCCAGGTCCTGGGCGGCCCGGAGAAGCCGGCCTCCTGCAAGTGCTTCTTGTTGTAGACGAGGGCGTAGTTGCCCACCTCGAACGGAATGCCCCAGATCTGACCGTCGACGGTGGCGCCCTCGACGGCTACGGGGATGTACTGGTTGCGGACGTCGGCCACCAGGTCGGCCGGCACCGGCTCCAGCACCCCGTCGTAGACCAGCTGGGGGCCCCAGGTGTTGAGCACGCTGATGATGTCGGGACCCGTCCCCGCTGCCTGGGCCACGATGAGCCGGTTGAGGTACTCCTCCATCGGGATGGACTGCAGCTCGATGTCGATGTCGGGATGGGTCCGCTCGTACTCCTCGACCCACTGCCGGAGTCCTCGCGCCACCAGCTGATCGCCCTGGTAGATGCCGTCGATCTGGAAGTCGGTCCAGTGGACCTGCCAGACGATCTTGGTCCTGGCAGCCAGGGCGGTGCCCGTTCCTGCCAGGGCCACGGCGACGACCGCGGCCAGGGCGGCGCCTGTCCAGACCAGGGTCCACTGGCGGCTCTGCCGCTTGCGTCCCATCGATTCTCCACTCCTCTCTACCGAGGCGTTGACGACGCCAGACCACGTACCCAAGCGGCGAACTCCTCGAACACCTGCTCGTTGTGCCCGGGCTCGACCCCCTCTACGTTGGGCGAGACGAACGACTCCTTGACCACGCCCATGGCGGCGAGGCGAGCCGCCGTCTCGGCCACCAGCGATTGGGCGATGGCGACGAACGCGACGGTCGAGACCGCCGAGACGGGGTAGGGCCAGCCGTCGATGCGGACGACGGCATCCTCGGGCGGGACGCAGTTGTCGATGACGACGTCGGCCACGTCGGCCAGCCTCTTGCCGCTGGAGTGGGTCGCCCGGTGGGTGCGGGCGTTGGCCACGGAGGTGGCCGCCACCACCGACGCCCCGCGCTGGCGGCCCGCCAGGGCCACCTCTACCGGCGCGGCGTTGAGGCCGCCGTGGGAGAAGACCAGCACGACGTCGCCGGCCCCGAGCGGATGGCTCTTGAGGAAGTTGGCCACGTAGCCCTCCTGCCGCTCCAGCCACAACAGCTCCCGGGCGCCGCCGGGGCCGATGGGGAAGTGCCACATGAGCCGGGGGTCGGCCAGGGGGTAGAAGCCGACGAAACCCCCGTAGCGAGGGAAGACGTCGAGCACGGGGAGCACCGAGTGCCCGCTCCCGAAGACGAAGACGGCTCGTCCGGCCGCGATGGCCCCGGCCATCCGCCGGGCGGCCTGGCCGATAGCCTCGCCCTGGCTCTGCCGGATGCGCGCCAGCACCTCCTCCGCGGAGCGCAGGTAGGTCTGTCCCTTGGACTGTTGCGTGGGGCCTTGCATGTCGCGATGCACTCCTCCCATGTCTCGATGCGGTGGGCTCACCCACCGACGCACGTCAGGGCAGCACGGGCGGCCCCCAGCAGCCCGGCGTCGTCTCCCAGGCCCGCGGGGGCGATCGCGCCGGCGGGCCGCCCACGGCTGGGCCCGGCGCGCACCGCGGCCTCCAGGCGCTCGGGCTGCTCGGCCAGCCGCAGCCCGACGCTGCCGCCCACCAGCACCAGGGCCGGATTGAGCAGCGAGACGACGTTGGCCAGGGCCCAGGCCAGGTGCTCCCGCGCCTCGTCGACGATGGCCCGGCAGGCCGGGTCGCCCCGGGCGGCCCGGTCGAAGATGTCGCGGGGCGCCAACGGCTCCCCCAGCCGCCGCGAGGCCGTCGCCTGCAGGGCGGGGCCGGCGATGAGCGACTCGAGAAGGCCCCGCGCGCCGCGCGGGCCGGGTCGGCCTCGGTGGCCCCGGGCACGCCCATCCAGCCCCCCGCGCCGGCCAGGTTGGAGGCCCCTCGCACGAGCCGCCCGTCGGCGATGATCCCTCCGCCCACGCCCGTGCCGACGATGACGAAGACCAGGTCGGCGACCCCACGGCCCGCCCCGGCCCAGTGCTCGCCGAGCGCCGCCGCGTGCCCGTCGTACTCGAGCACGACCGGCATGGCCAGCGCCTCGGACAACCTCGGTCCCAGCTCTACCCCGTCCCAGCCCGGCAGGTTGGGCGCCCACTCGACGCGGCCGGCCCGTCGGTCGATGACGGCCGGCAGGCTGACCCCCACAGCCACCGGCCGAGGCTGGCCCTCCATCAGCTCCTGCAGCAGCGTCACCACCTGGCCGGTGAGGGCCTCGCCGTCCTGCGGCGAGGCCACCGGTCGGGCGACTCGCCGGTGGATGCGAGCCTCCTCGTCCACGAGGGCGGCGCGCAGCTGCGTGCCGCCGATGTCGACGGCCGCTACCCGTCGCACGGCGCTCAAGCGGGCGTCACCTTCATCACGACGATCTCGCGGCCCGCCAGGGCTCGCTCGAGGGTCACGCTCCCGTCCGCCTGCACGGCGGCCTCGTGGCGGGCGTCACCGGTCAGCTCTGCCACGGCCACCCGGCGGGTCGACCACGGCACCGCGATGCGGACCCGAGGAGCCACGGGCTCCGGCGTATGGTTGAAGAGGAAGACGAGGAGGTAGGGGCCCTCCTGGCGGGTCTCGCCGACCATCAGACGAGCCTCCACCGCGGTGCCGGGCAGGCCCTCGACCTCGACGGGCCGGCGGGCGCCGGCCGCGAGGGCGAAGCCGGCGATGAAGCGCCCGGCTGCGGGGTCGCGGTGGACGTGGTAGCCGAGGCCGACCCAGCTCCCCACCAGCACGGCCCGCCCGCGGCCGGCATCGTGCACCGTGACGGCGGGCTCGCCGCTGGCGAAGCGCCCGATGACCCGGGCTCCCAGGGGCTCCAGGGCCTGCTCGTAGTGGGCGCTCTTGATGCGCCCGCCCTCGAATGCCACCACGGGGTCGGGCGCCACCTCGATCTCGACGGCGTCGCCGTCCCGGCGGCTGCGGGCCCAGGCCTCCTGGGCCCCGAAGATCTCCCGGAGCCCGGAGCCGGGCACGCTGCCGTCCACCTTGCCCTCGTCATCGTTCCACCCGGTGCGCGCCTCGGCCACCACGGTGCCGCCCGCCTGCACGTAGGCGGCGAGCCCCCGGGCCACGTCGCGGCGCACCATGATGGAGAAGGGCATGTAGATCACCTTGTAGCGGTCGACCTCGAGCGGGCGCGGCCCCGGCGCCACGCCGGCGGCGCGGCCGGGGGCCAGCAGCTTGGGTGCGTCCGGCACGGGCGTCGGCCGGCCGGTTGCGAGCTGGTCCGGGTGGAGGAAGTCGACGGGCAGGTGGTGCTCGAAGAGCGCCCGGTAGACGCCCAGGAGGGATCGGGAGGGGACGTACGGCGACTTCTCCCGCAGGCAGCCCCAGAGGATGTTGGCGTCGTTGTTCCACACGATGGCCACGTCCGACTGGGGCACCTGGGCCGAGACGAAGAGGTCGGCGTGGCGGTCCACCACCCGCGCCACCTCACCCGCCGCCCGGGAGCGGTCGGTCGGGGAGCCGTCGGGGTGCGTCAGGCCGAAGCCGGCCGACTCGTAGCCCCGGCTCATGGGCCGCCAGGCGTAGAAGCACAGCCCCTTGGCGCCGTGGGCGATAGGGCCCCACGCCCAGGCGCGGATGTCGGCCGCCGACGCCGGCTCGGCGAAGGTGCCGACGTAGCCGTGGCCTCCCTGGAGCTCGCCCAGCCAGAAGGGCCGACCCAGGCTGGCCGTCGCCGAGCGGGTACTGTCGAGGTAGGCCCCCCGTACCACCGGATCGGCCGTCTCCCGGGCGCCCACGTGCTTGGGGTAGAAGGAGGTGCCCCACACGTCGACCACCTGGGCCACCTGCCAGTCGTCGGGCTCGCCCTGCTCCAGCAGCGGCACCGTCATCACCGCCGGCACCGCCGAGTGGCTGGTGACGGGGTGGACCGGGTCGACGGCCTTGACGGTGCGGGCCCGCCAGGCCAGGTCCTGGGTGATCTTGTCGATGATGAAGCGCTGCCAGTCGATGAAGTCGGTGTACGTCATCAGGGAGATGAAGCGGGGAGGCTCGACGGACTCCCAGCTGGAGAAGCGGCGGTACCAGGCGCGGTTGAGCCGGTCGATCTCACCGTAGCGAGCCTCGAGCCACTGCCGGAAGCGGCGCTTGGAGTGGTGGCAGTAGCAGAAGAGCGCCGGTTGGGGCAGGTAGTCGAAGTAGGCCCACTGAACGATGTGCGGCTCGCTCCACAGGTCGTAGGCCAGGAATCCTGGGTGGTCCTTGACGCGCCGCGCCACGGCCTGCATGAAGCGCTCGGCCGCCTGGCGCACACCCGGATGGTCGTAGCAGTAGCCGGGCGAACCCTGCGAGTCGATGGCCTGGCCGCCCTGCGAGACGTAGCGGCTGTCGGGGTACGCCTCCGCCAGCCAGTCGGGGGCGGAGTCGAGGTAGAGCTGCAGGATGACCCTCAGACCCAGCTCCTGGGCGAGCCTGAGCACCCGGTCCAGCGCCTCGAAGTCGTAGCGGCCCGGCTCGGGCTCCCCCGACGCCCAGTCGATCCAGGTCCGCACGGTGTTGAGACCCG
Organism: Limnochorda sp. LNt; assembly: GCF_035593265.1. Lineage (GTDB taxonomy): Bacteria > Bacillota > Limnochordia > Limnochordales > Geochordaceae > Geochorda > Geochorda subterranea. The sequence continues at coordinate 531,972 of NZ_CP141614.1, forward strand.
ACTCCTTGAGGTGGGTCAGGTCCCGCCGTACGATGGCCTCGCCGTCGGAGCCCAGGGGCTCGATCATGGTGGCACGAGACGGCCCTGCCGCGTACCAGGCGGCGATGGGCAGCAGGGGACGCTCAGGCTGCTGGGTGGCCACGCTGGCACCTCTCCCTTTCCTCGCCATGGCCTCCGTTTTCCGGAAGGAGCGGTGGAGACCAGGGGGAATTATCATGTTGATGTATCAACGTTACCTTTCGCTCTCGTCAGGAGTGCTCCTGCCGGGCCAGGAAACATGTTGGTGGAAGTCCAACCATCTAGAGCAACCGGGTGGGGAGGCGGAGCCGTGCCGAGCAAGGGGAGCCCCTCTGCAGCCGTCGAGAGGCGCCAGCCCTCCGCGGAGCCTCGGAGGGCCCCGGCCGTGACGGTGCGTGCACCGGGCCTGCGGGGCGGTCAGGCCCTCATCGGCGGGGATCGGCGCATCCCCCTCTACCACCGCATCCACGACCAGCTGCGCGACGACATCGAGTCCGGGCTGCTGAAGCCGGGCGACCGGATCCCGACGGAGGCGGAGCTGAGCGCTCGGTTCGGCGTCAGCCGCACCACGGTCAAGCAGGCCATCCAGCAGCTGGTCCACGCCGGCCTGGTCTACCGCGTCCAGGGCAAGGGCACCTTCGTGGGGCAGCCACGCATCCCGCGCCGGCTGGTGGGTCTCATCAGCTTCCACGAGGAGATGCGACAGCGCGGCTTCACCCCGGCCACCGAGCTCCTGGAGGCAGCCGTCGTGCCCGCCTCCCGGCACGTGGCCCGGGCCCTGGGCCTGCAGCCCGGAGCCCCGGTCCTGCGGCTGACGCGCCGCCGGCTGGCCGACGCGGAGCCCATCGCCCTGCAGACCCACTACCTGCCGGGCGAGATGGCGGAGCTGGCGGAGGACCCCCAGGTGGCCACCGGCTCGCTCTACGAGGCCATGGAGCGCCGGCTGGGGCGCCGGCCGTCGGTGGGGCGGGAGGAGTACACGGCCGTGGTCGTGTCGGGAGAGGATGCCCGGCGCCTGGGCGTGCCCGACCACAGCCCGGCGCTGGCCGTTCGGCGCTACGCGAGCCTCTCCGACGGCCAGCCCGTCGAGTACACGGAGTCGCTCTTGCGCGCGGACCGCTACACCCTCCACGTCGAGCTGAAGGACGAGCGCTGAGATGACGACGTGGCCGCAGGCCGTCGCTGCCATCGCCGCCGAGCCCGACCGGGAGCGCCTGGTGCTGGGCGCCATGTCGGGCACCTCGTCAGACGGCGTCACGGTCGCTCTCATCCGCACCCGGGGTCGTGGGATCGAGCGGTGGGCCCAGCTCGTGGCGTACCGCACGGACTCCTATCCGGAGGGGCTCCGCCGACGGATCTTCGAGCTGTACCCGCCGGGGCGCTTCGAGGCCGCCACCTTGCTGCGGGCTGCCCTGGAGCTGGCCGATGCCTTCGCGCAGTCGGCGCTGGCACTGCTGAGGGATGCCGGTGTGGCGCCCGGCGAGGTGCACCTGCTGAGCGCGCAAGGGCCCATCGTCTACTACCAGCCGCCCGACCCCGCCACCGGGGCGAGGGGAGGCGTCCTGGAGCTGATGGAGCCGGCCCGCCTGGCCGAGGCGACCGGGATCCCGGTGCTGTGCGACCTGCGCTCGGCCGACCTGGCCGCCGGGGGCGCCGGCGCCCCCTTGAGCGTCTTCGGCGACTTCGTGCTCTTCCGCCATCCCGAGAGGGGCCGCATCATCCAGAACATCGGGGGCATCGCCAACCCCACGGTGATCCCGGCGGGCGCCGGCTGGGAGGATCTCCTCTGCTTCGACACGGGCCCCGGCAACGTCCTCATCGACGCGGTGGTGAGTGCGATCACCGACGCCGTCGAGGCCTACGACCGCGACGGGGTGCGGGCGGCGAGGGGCCGAGTCGACCTCGAGCTCCTGGCCGAGCTGATGGCGCACCCCTACATCCACCGGGCGCCGCCCAAGACCACGGGGCGCGAGGTCTTCGGCGTCCCCTTCGCCCGGGACGTCCTGGCAAGGGGGAGGCGCCGGGGGCTGGGCGACGACGACGTGGTGGCGACGGTCACGGCCTTCACCGCCGAGTCCATCGCCTTCAACTACCGCCAGCACGTCCTGCCGCGCTGGCGCATCGACGAGGTTTACCTGACCGGTGGCGGCGCGTCCAACCCGACCTTGGTGCGCATGCTGCGCGACCGTCTGCCGGAGCTCGAGGTGCGGCCCATCGAGGATCTGGGGATGCCCTCCCAGGCGCGCGAGGCGGCCATCTGGGCCGTGCTGGGCGACGAGAGCCTGCTGGGCCTGCCGTCCAACGTTCCCGCCACCAGCGGAGCCCGCCGTCCGGCCATCCTGGGCAAGTGGGTCCCCGGCCCGCGGTGGCTGCCGGGCCGCTGAGGCGCGGCCCGTCCTGGGGCTCCCATCCCCGCGAGTGGCTGGCGGCCCCCGGGTGAGGTATTGTTTGGGTGAGACGCGGCTTGCGTCACCCCGGGCGCATCCGACATGATCCCTTGGAGGCGTCTGGGAGCCGGGAGGTGGCGCGGATGCACCTCGGTCGACGGGGTCTGTGGGTGGCGATGGCTGGCTTGGTCGTCGCCGGATGCCTGGGCAGGGCCGGTGGGGCGGCGAGCGGTTCGCCGGAGGCGGTGCCGCCGGAGCCTGTCCACGGAGGGCGCCTCGTGCGGGTCCTGAGCACGGGGCCCGACTCCCTGGACCCAGCCAAGGCCGTCGCCTCCGAGACGGATCGTATCCTGGCCAATCTCTACGATGGATTGCTGGGGGCCGACGAGCAAGGCCGTCTGGTGCCGCGCCTGGCCGAGCGCTACGAGGTGTCGGCCGACGGGCTGACCTACACCTTCTTCCTGCGGCGGGGCGTGCGATTCCACAACGGCCGGGAGATGACGTCCGACGACGTGCGCTTCACCTTCGAGCGCCTGCTCGATCCTGCCACGCGCTACAAGCGGGCCGCGGACTGGCAAGCGGTGCAGGCGGTCCAGACACCCGACCCCTACACGGTGGTGGTGCGCCTGTCACGGCCGTACGCGCCCTTCCTGGCGGCCCTGGCGGACCCCAGCGCCTCCATCGTCCCCAGGGAGGCGGTGGAGACCCTGGCCACGCGACCGGTCGGCACGGGGCCGTTCCGCTTCGTGGAGTGGGTCCAGGAGAGCCACGTGCGCCTGCGGCGCTTCGACGGCTACTGGGATGCGCCGCGCCCGTACCTCGACGAGGTGATCTTCCGCTTCATCCCCGACCCGGCGGCGGCCCTGGCGGCCTTCCTGGCGGGTGACGCCGACGTGGTCGACATCTCGCCCGATCGGGTTGCCTTGCTGCAGGCCCCGGGGGCGCGGCCCTCGCGGGTGGTGAGCGGCCCCGCCAACGTCGTGCAGATCCTGGCCCTCAACCAGGCCCGCTCGCCCTGGGACCAGCTGCCGGTGCGCAGGGCCGTCGCTCATGCCATCGACCGGCGGGAGCTCATCTCGGTCATCTCCGAGGGTCGGGCGAAGCCGCTCTACAGCGGCTTGACGCCCGAAAACGCCTACTTCGTCCCGCTGGACGATCCCTATCCTCACGACCCCGCCGAGGCGCGCCGGCTGCTGAGCGAGGCGGGCTACCCCGACGGCGTGCGGGCGACTCTGGTGGTGCCCTCGGTCTACGAATTCCACGTGCAGACGGCCCAGCTCATCCAGCAGCAGCTGGCGCGGGTGGGCATCCGGCTGGAGATCCAGCTGGTCGACTGGGCGCGCTGGCTGGCCGAGGTCTACGCGGGTGAGCAGTACGACGCCACCATCATCGGCTTCACCGGCAAGCTCGACCCCCACCCCGAGCTGAGCCGCTACCACTCGAGCTACGCCCGCAACTTCGTCAACTTCGCCGATCCCGACTACGACAGGGTCATCGACGAGGCGGTACGGACCGCCGATCCGCAGCGGCGGCGGGAGCTCTACGCCGAGGCGCAACGCATCCTGGCTGACCGCCTGGCGGCCATCTTCCTGGTGGACCCGACCCTGACCCTGGCCGTGGCGGCCGACGTCCACGGCTGGGCCATCTACCCGCATTACATCGATGATCTCCGTACGGTCTACCGCGCCAGCGGTCGCTGAGCGTCTCCCGAGCCCCTGGCGCTACGCCGCCCGGCGGGGGGCCGGGGCCGTCCTGTCGGCCCTGGTGGCGGCGTCCGTGGCCTTCCTGGTGACGCGCGCCCTGCCCGGTGACGCCGCCCTGACCATGGCCGGCGTCGACGGCTCCCCCGAGGTGGTACAGCGCCTGCGCCGCGACCTGGGGCTCGACGTGCCGGCGCCCGTGGGGCTGGTGCGCTGGCTGGCGGAGGCGGTGAGGGGGCAGCTGGGCACCTCGGTGCGGTTCGGCCGGCCGGTGGCGGAGCTGGTCGTCGCCCACTTCCGGGTCAACCTGCTGCTGGTGGCACTGGCGGTGCCGCTGGCCCTGGCGCTGGCCCTGGTGGGCGGCACCGTGGCGGCCATCGGGCTGGCCGGGCTCGACGGATGGGGCCTGCGCCGACGGGTGATGCGGGCCGCCGACCGCGTCATCGCGCCCCTCATGCAACTGGGGCTCTCGGTACCCTCGTTTTGGGTGGCCATGGTGCTGGTCTGGACGGTGGCGGTGCGGCTGCGCCTGCTGCCAGCGGTGGCTCCGGTGGGCGAGGCCGGGTGGCTGCCGTGGCGAGGCCTGGTGCTGCCGGTGCTGGCGCTGGCGTTGCCCGCCGCGGGGGCGCTGGGGCTGATGGTGCGCGCCTCGGTCGCCCAGGGGCTGCAGGAGCCCTTCGTGCAGGCGGTGCGGGCCAAGGGCGCCGGGGCGGTGCGCGTCGTCGTGGCCCACGTCTTGCCCGGCGCGCTCAATCCGGTCGTCAGCACGCTGGGCGTGGTGCTGGCGGACCTGCTGACGGGCAGCCTGGTGGTGGAGATGGTCTTCGGGCTGCCGGGCCTGGGGCGCATCCTGCTGGCGGGCGTCGAGTTTCGCGACCTGCCGCTGGTGACGGGAGGCGTCGCCTTCGCGGCGTTGGTGGTGGTCATGACCTCGGCCATGGTCGATGTGCTGTATGGTTTGCTCGACCCGCGAGTGCGGTACCGCTGAGGGGCGCCGACTGGTGGCCGGAGGTCGATCCCGGCTCCCCCCGATGCCCTCGGGCCCGCTCGCATGGCCCATCCGTGCGGTGAGCCTGCCGTCGAGCCATCCGGTGGCCCTGCCGGGCCCGACGGGCCGACGGGGGGCGCCGACCGGGGCTCTGGTGGGGCTGGCGGTGCTGGCGGCCATGGCCCTCGGAGCCCTCTGGCCGGGGCTCGACCCCTACGGGATGGACCTGGCGGCCCGCCTGGCCGGCCCGTCGGGGGGACACTGGCTCGGCACCGATCGCTTGGGGCGGGACCTGCTGGCCCGCACGCTGGTGGCCTCCCGCTACTCGCTGGCCATCGCGCTGGCGGCCGTCGGGGCGGCGGCGACGGCGGGCACGGCGCTGGGGCTCCTGGCAGGGCGGGGGGACGGCATCGGCGAGATCCTCTCCCGTCTGGTCGACGCGCTGATGGCGTTGCCGGGCGTGCTGGTGGCCATGCTCCTGGCGGTGGTGATGGGGCCGAGGCCTCTCACCGTCGGGGTGGCGATCGCCGTCGCGCTGGTGCCGGGCTACTTCCGGGTGAGCCGGGGACTGGCCCTGGCCTTGCGGGAGGCCCCCTACGTGGAGGCCGCCTATGCGGCGGGCGCGACGTGGGGGCACGTCGCCCGCTGGCACCTGCTGCCGGCCATGACGCGTCCGCTCGTCGCCCACAGCGCGGCCGCGGCGGCCGTGGCGCTGCTGGCGGATGCCGGCCTCAGCTACCTGGGCCTCGGGTTGCAGCCCCCGACGCCGTCGTGGGGACTGTTGCTCAAGGAGGCCCAGCAGGCCATCGGCCTCTCGCCGTGGCCGGCGCTGGTGCCGGGCGTCTTCCTGGCGGCGGCGGCCCTGGCCTTCAACGCCATCGCCTCGGCCCTCCAGTCGGGGAGGTGATGCGTCGAGGGCCGCGCCGGGTCAGGGGGTCAGCCGCTTGCCCAGGTGGTGAGCCAACGCCAGCATGAAGCCAAGACCCCGGCGGGTATCGGGGTCATGGGCCAGCCTCGCCAGGTGCGACCATCGGGGCGCCCGGTCCCATGCCCTTGCCTCTTGCGCGGCCGCCCCCATCGCCCGCAGCGCATCGAGAGGCACCGGACGTCCGCTGTGGATGAGCTCGTCGGCCAGCTCGCCCGCCTGCGCGGCCAGCATGGTGACCCGTGCCATCACGCCTGGCGTCATGGCGTCGAAGAGTGCCTTCATCGCGATCGCGGCGTCCTCCAGCAGCGCGAGAGCGCCGGAGGCCTCCAACCCCTCGACCCGGGCCAATAGCCGGCGACCGGCGGCTTCGTCGATGGCCTCCTGGGCCTGCCGCTCGGCGGTCGGCGTCGCTTCGGCGCTGGTCATGGTTGACACGCCTCCCTCACAGGACGGCTCGAGCCGAGAGCCAGTAGAGTTCGTTGCAGGCCAGCTTCAACTGGTGGAGCAGGGACGACGGCCGTACCGGCCGAGGCGGACGCGTGTAGCTGAACTCGATGTACGTGCCCTCGTCGCCGCCAGCCTCGATGAAACAGAAGACCTTGCCGTCGTAACGGGCCATCGACGAGTCGCCCTCGAGGGCCGAGGCGATGCTGTCGGCCACGACCTCGGCCTGGTAGTGGGCGGTCGAGCCCGCCTTGCTGACCGGCAGGTTGGTGGCGTCGCCGACCACGAAGACGTTGGGGTAATCCCGCGCCCGGAGCGTGTAGCGGTCGGTGGGGACGAATCCCTGCTCATCGCCCAGGCCGGAGTCAGCGACGACGCGGGCTCCTCGGTGAGGCGGTACGGAGATGAGGAGGTCGTAGGCGTACTGGCCTCCTTCCGCGCTGTAGACGACCCGGGCCTCGGGATCGACCCGTTCGACGTTGAAGAACGTCTCGTACAGGATGCCGCGCCGCTCGAACTCCGCCGACGCCCAATCGGCCACCGGTGCCAGGGAGTGCACGCGATTGATGGGGTAGGTGTAGACCAGTTCGACCTGGTCGCGCCGTCCGAGCCGCCGAAAGTGGCGGTCGAGGGTGAAGGCCATCTCCAGCGGAGCCACCGGACACTTGTGGGGGACGTCGACCGTCATGACGATGCGGCCGCCCTCGAAGCGCGAGCGCCTGCCGCAGCCGCAGCGCGTCCTCCTCGGTGTAGAAGCCCAGGGCTCCCTCGGCCATGCCGGGTACCCGCGCGGGGTCGGGGTAGGAGCCGGTGGCGATGACCAGGTAGTCGTAGGCGAAGACGGCGCCGCTCCGAGTCGTCACCCGGGCGGCCGCGGTGTCGATCCACAGCGCGGGGTCCACCGTCAGCTTCACCTCGGGTAGCAGCAGGGAGGCCTGTTCTCGGCGGAAACGGCCAGGGGGGGCCTCTCCCAGCGCCACGAAGAGGAAGCCCGGCTGGTAGACGTGCCATGGCGATGCGGTCACCATGCGGATCTCGAGGCTTCCGCGGCGCAGGCGCTCGCGCGTGCGGCGGGCCAGGTGGTTGGCCACCATGGTGCCCCCGGGCCCACCACCGAGGACGAGGATGTGCTGCAGTGTCTCCACGGGGCGAACCTGCCTCCTTCCTCCGGGGGAAGCCCCACCGTCAGTGAGCCTTGCGGACTCCGATCCGCCAGTAGCCCGTCTCCTCCACCAGGTAGAGCAGGTCGTGGCGCGCCTTCCTGACCCATTCGGGTACGTCCTTGCTGGAGCCTCGGTCGCTGGACCAAAGCTCCACCACGCTGCCCACCGGTTGCGCCTTGAGGATCTTGATGAGCTCCATCAAGGGACCGGGGCAGTACGCTCCACGGGCGTCGACAACCCTGTCAGGCCTGACCACCGCATGATCGTCGGCGGAAGGGATCGGGTTGCCAGGGTTCGCGTCTGGTGCGGACATGGCGTGCGCCTCCTTCCGACAGCCGTACGGGCTAGATGGTCAGTATCTGAGCACCCTCGGACTTGGCGAAGAACGCCGCGACGCCGATGACGTCCTCGACAACGTCGATGAACTCCTCCGGTTTCCAACCCATGACGTCTGCGGCCAGGGCGCAGCCGTACACGTGGAGATCACCCAGCTCTCGGCCCTGACGCAGCAGGTCGTAGAAGAGGGGCACGCCCTTGGCCACCATCTCCCGTCCAACCTCGTCCAACACGAACCGGCGCCGCTCGACCACGTGGCGTCGGAACATCCCGAGGGCCTCCATCGTGACGAAGACGTTGACCTCCACTCCCGACGAGGCGGCCACGGATGCCATGAGGCAACCCGCGTGAATCTTGCTGAGCTGCGGGGAGATGAGAACGATGGAAAGCCTCCCATGATCAGGCACGACGGATCCCGACCCTTCGTCATCGGATACTACCCTGCAGGGCACGGTATCATCTCCCCTCTTTGTAGACGGTCGTGACACGTGCCACCAAGTGACAGGTATTGCGACCTGGACGGGGCAAACGTCAGGACATTGGATTCCACCGGCTCCACCGCGGGAGGAAGCTGGCCCGAGCAGGGCCCGATGGAGTGAGAATCGAAACCGTTCACCTGTCCCTGGGGTTGGTGGCGGGTGACCCGACGGCACGGGCACAAGCGGGAGCCGATGGGGGTAACGGGGCGCCGTTGGGGAGGGGTGTCCGGTGACGTGGCAACCGGGGGTGTGGGACGACGACCGGGCAACGTCCGGGCTGCGGCTCCGACTGCGGGTTTACGTCAACGGCCTTCCCTTGCTCGTCGAGGTGGAGCCTGCCTGGGACCGGCACCTGGGTGTGACTCCCGCTTCCCCGACGGCATGGCCCGCCGCGATCCCGGGGCCCGTACGGGCCTTGCTGTCGGCGCCGGGACAGCAAGGGGCGCCTCTCTCTCCTCTCCCGGGAGCCATTCCCGAGCGACCTGTTGGGGCTTCGGCGCCGACGATGCAGCCTGAGGAGACGTGAGGGAGGGTGCCCCGACGGGAGAGCTGACGGCCCCGGCCAACTCCGTGCCGCCCGGGCTTGCCGAGCGTGTGCGGGCGGGCGAACGTGCGGCCCTGGCTCGTGCCCTGACGCTGGTCGAGAGTCTCCCCCTCGAAGGCGCCTCATCGGGGGCCAGGGTACCCCCTGACCTGGCACCGCTGCTGGCCGGCAGGGTGCGGGCGCACGTGGTGGGCGTGACGGGTGCGCCCGGGGCCGGCAAGAGCACGCTGGTGGGGCGCCTGGCGGTGCACCTGCGCGAGCGGGGTCGCCGGGTGGGGGTGCTCGCGGTGGACCCATCCAGCCCCTTCTCGGGGGGTGCGCTCCTGGGTGACCGGGTGCGCATGGCGGTGCCCGTGGCCGACCCGGGGCTCTTCGTGCGCAGCGTGGCGAGCCGGGGTCACCAGGGCGGCCTGGCGCTGGCCGTCTTCCGCATGGTGCGGGTGATGGCGGCGGCGGGGATGGAGACCGTGCTGGTGGAGACCGTCGGCGCGGGCCAAAACGACGTGGGCGTGCTGGGGGTCGCCGACACCGTGGTGCTGGTGCTCAACCCGGCCACCGGCGACGAGATCCAGGCCCTCAAGGCGGGCATCGTGGAGATCGGCGACGTGATGGTGGTCAACAAGGCCGACCTGCCCGGCGCCGATGAGACGTACCGGGCCGTGACGTCGGCGCTCGACATCGCCTCCTCTCCCGATCCCGGATGGCGGGTGCCGGTGGTGAGGGTCTCGGCTCTGCAGGATCGCGGCCTCGACCTGCTCATCGAGGCGCTCGAGCGCCACCGCATCCACCTGTCGAGCGGCCCCGCCGGGCTGCGCCGGCGGCGGATCCAGGCGGAGTGGGAGCTGCGCGCCGCGCTGCTGGCCGCCGTCGAGCGGCGCCTCGTCGCCCCCCTGACGGCCTCGGGCCGGTGGGCCCATCTCGTGGATCGCCTGGCCAGCGGCGAGCTGTCGGCCGATGAGGCCGCCGAGGCGGTGCTGGGCTCGCTCAACCCTTGACGGCGCCTGCCAGGATGCCACGCACGAAGTAGCGCTGCAGCGCGAAGAAGACGACCACCGGCACCATCATGGAGACGAAGGCGGCCGCCGTCAGCACGTGCCAGTCCTGCCCGTAGCTGCCCACCAGGCTGCTCAGCTTGAGCGTCAGGGGCGCCGTCGCCGACCCTCCGCCCAGGTAGATGAGGGCCACCAGCAGATCGTTCCACACCCAGAGGAACTGGAAGATGCCCAGCGACGCCAGGGCCGGCGTCGACATGGGCAGCGCGAGGCGGAAGAAGGCCGACAGCGGCGAGGCGCCGTCGATGTAGGCCGACTCGAACAGCTCGCCCGGCAGCGACCCGAAGAAGTTGCGCATCAGGTAGATGGCGAACGGCAGCCCGTAGCCCGTATGCGCCAGCCAGATGCCCACCAGGCTGCCGGCGAGCCCCATCTGGTTGTAGATGCGCAGCACGGGGATGAAGGTCATCTGCAGCGGCACCACGAGAAACGCCACCACCGTCAAGAAGAGGGCCTGCCGCCCGGGGAAGTCGAGCCAGGCGAAGGCGAAGGCGGCGAAGGAGGCCACCAGGACGGGCAGTAAGGTGGCGGGCAGCGCGATGACGAAGCTGTTGAGGAAAGCCCGGCCCATGCCCTGCTGGGCCAGGACGTGCTGGTAGTTGGCCAGCGTCCACCGGGTCAGGTCGAAGGGATTGGCGAAGACCGTCCACCAGCCAGAGTTGAAGACGTCGCTGGCGGGCCGCAGGGAGCTCACCAGCAGCCCCAGGGTCGGCAGGAACCAGGCCAGCGCCGTCAGCACCACCGCCATGTGCACGACGGTCGACCCGCCGACGCCGAGAGCGGCCGTGCTGGCCCGGTGGGCGGGCCGGACGTGGACGGATGCCCGGACACCGAGGCGCGAGGTCCATCGGCTGTTCATCGCGTCGCCTCCTGCTGCCGGAAGCGTCGGATGTTGGCCAGCATGACCGGCACGATGGCGATGAAGAGGATGACGGCGATGGCGCTGGCGCGCCCGAAATGGCGGAACTGGAACATCTCCTTGTACATGCGGTTGGCCATCACCTCGGTGCCGAAGCTGCCGTTGGTCATGACGTAGACGATATCGAAGACCTTGAGTACGGTGATCACCATGGTGGTGGCCACCACCGCCACCGTCGACTGGATGACGGGCAGGCTGATGCGCCAGAAGACCTGCCACTCGCTGGCGCCGTCGACCCGGGCCGCCTCGAGCAGCTCCTTGGGGATGCCCTTGTAGGCGGCGGAGAGCACCACCATGGCGAAGCCTGTCCAGATCCAGACGCCCACCACGATGAGGGCCAGGTTGTTGACCCATGGCTGGGCGATGAGCCACCCCACGGGCTCGCGGCCCGACAGGACCATGACCTGGTTGGCCAGCCCGATCTGGGGCGCGCCGGCCGGGCGGTAGGCGTAGACGAACTTCCAGATGACGCCCGCCCCCACGAAGGAGATGGCCATCGGCAGGAAGATGAGGGCCTTGGCCGCCGCCTCGTAGCGCACCCGATCGGTCAGGACGGCCAGGGCCAGCCCGAGCCCCACCGTCAGCGTGGTGAAGAGCACGAGCCAGAGGACGTTGTTGCGCAGGGCCGTCAGCATGGCGCTGGACGAGAAGAGGTCCAGGTAGTTGCGCAACCCCACGAAGCGCTGGGACTGACGGTCGAAGAGGCTCAAGTAGATGGTGGCCAGCGTGGGATAGGCCAGATAGAAGCCGATCAGGAGCAGCGCCGGGGCCGTGAAGCCCCAGGCCCATCCACCGCCGCGGCGCATGGTGCCCTCACCTCCACTCACGGGGACGGCCGAGGGGGCCGGGTGTCGGCCCCGACCCCCTCGGGGGCGGTCGTCATCCGCCGTAGGCGTCCTGGGCCTGGGCCTCGATGCTCTCCAGCACGCTGTCGAGGTCCTCGCCCGCGACGTACTGCAAGATGCCCTCCCAGAAGGCACCGGAGCCTACCGCCGCCGGCATCAGGTCCGAGCCGTCGAAGCGGAAGACCTGGGCGCTGACCAGGACCTGGGCAGCCTTGCGGGTGAGCGGGTCCGGATAGGCCTCCATGGGCACCGCCCGGTTGGCCGAAACCTTACCCAGGGCGGCCACCCAGCGCTGTTGGGCCTCGGGCGAGGCGAGGTAGCGCATCAGGGCCCGGGCCTCGGGCGTATCGCGCAGCATGGCGACCATGTCGGCGGCGCCCAAGGCGGGCGTACCCCACGCCGGATCGATGGGCGGCAGCGCGAAGAAGTCGTAGTCCTCACCGGCCACCAGGTTGGGGTTGGACTGCAGGATGAAGCTCTGGATGAAGGTGGCCTGCCGGTGCAGGTACGCCCTGGGCGGTTGGGTGAACAGGAAGCTCACCGCATCCCCGAAGTTGGTCGACAGCGCGCCGGTGGTGCCCCCGTAGACGTAGCGCGGGTTACGGACGATCTGGCCGAAGATCTCCCAGGCCCGACGCACCGCCGGATCGGTCCACGGGATCTCGTGGGCGACCCAGCGGTCGTAGACCTCGGGGCCGGCGGTGCGCAGCATGATGTCCTCGATCCAGTCGGTGCCTGGCCAGCCGCTGGCGGCGCCGCTCTCCAACCCGATGGACCACGGGGTGACGCCCGTGCCGGCTATCTTGTCCGACAGAGCCATCATCTCGTCCCACGTGCTGGGCACGGCATAGCCCCGGGCCGCGAAGGCCTTGGGGTTGTACCAGACCAGGCTCTTGAGGTCGGCCGAGATGAAGATGGCGTAGAGCTTGCCCTGGTAGCTGCCCAGGTCGAGCCAGACCGGTGCGTACTGGCTCCGCATGGTCTGCATGTCGAGGACGCCGGAGAGATCCACCAGGTGTCCCTCCGCCGCCAGCTCCACCATCTGGCCGGGGTTGGGCAGGGCCGCCACGTCGGGCGGGTTGCCTGCCGCTACCCGGGTCGTCAGCACCGCGACCAGATCCCGGGTGCCGGTAAACTCCACGTCGATGCCGGTCTCCCGCTCGAAGGGCTCCAGCACCTGCAAGAAGGCCTCCAGCTCCTGGCCGCCCCAGGTGCCCAGCATGGTGACCCGGCCAGCGCCCAGCGCCGTGAGGCCGAAGAGGGCCGCCAGGGAGGTGGCCAGGAGGACCATCGTCACCATGCGCCCCGCTGTGCGATGCAGACGTCGTCGCAAGAGTCCTTCCCCCTTTCGAGGAGTCGGCACGCTCACCGTCCATGCGAATCGTCACGCCGCTCGCTCGCCCGTCTCACCTCCCTCGCGCCGCGTCGGGCGTACGTCACGCCGTATCGGGCGTAGCAGCCCGGCGCCCCCGCATCGGGGCGGTCGAGCCCCCCGGCTTGAGCGTGCAGGGCAGCACCACCTGACGGGGGCCCGCCGGCGTGGCGCCGGATGCCCCCGGGGCCGGCATGAGCTGCTCGAGCAGCATCTCGACGGCGACGCTGCCCAGTTGCCGGACGGGCTGAGCCACCGTGGTGAGGGGCGGGTCGACCATCCGGGCGAGGCTCACGCCGTCGAAGCCCACGACGGAGACGTCCCCGGGCACGTGCAAGCCGCTGGCCCGCAGGGCCGCGACGGCCCCCATGGCCATCAGGTCGTTGCTGGCGAAGAGGGCCGTCAGACGTACCTCGCCGCAGGCGGCGCGCTCCGCCTCGAGCAGGCGGCGCGTCGCGGCCTGCCCGCCGGTCAGGGTGAAGTCACCCTCCGCGAGCCGGTACGCGGGGACCTCCAGGCCGGCCTCCTGCATGGCCTGCATGAAGCCGCGCAGGCGCTGGCGGGCCGCGGTGAGGTGCGAGGGGCCCGCGACGCAGGCGACGTGCCGGTGCCCCATCTCCACCAGGTGCCGCACGGCCATGACCGTGCCGACGACGTTGTCGCCGTCGACGGCGTAGACGTCGGCACGGTCGGGCGAACCCAGGGCCACGCACGGTAGGCCCTGCTCCAGCACGAGGTCGAGGCGGGCGTCAGCCACCTGCACCTCCGTCACCAGCACCGCATCCACCATACGTCCCACGACCAGCTCCCGCAGGCTGCCGCGGCCCGAGCGTCGGCCGTCGTCGGAGACGGTCAGCACCAGGTTGTAGCCGGCGGCGGTGAGCCCGTCACCGACGGCGCCGAGGAAGTCGAGGAAGAAGGGGTCCGAGAAGCTCCTCGGCGGCGACGGCGCGGCCACCGCCACCATCGACGTGCGGCCGCGGGCCAGCGCCCGCGCCACGCCGTGCGGCGTGTACCCGAGCTGCCGGGCCGCCGCCTCGACGCGCCGGCGCGTCGCCGGACTGACCCGCGGGTCGCCGGCCAGCGCCCGGGAGACCGTCGACTTGGAGACCCCCGCGACCCTCGCCACGTCCGCCATGTTGGGATGCATGACGATTTCGGCGAATACAACCGGTTGTACACGACGCGCGCTTCGACGCGTCCCTGGTGACTCCTGCCGGAGATGGGCGTCGCCTCCCATGCGTGGCCCGCCCCCGGGGCGGCAGGCTTCCGCCTGGCCCGGTCGAACATCCCCCCGGGCCCGCGCGGGCACCCCTATCAAGAGCGAGCGATCGCCATGCCATCCTGGCCACCGACGTCGTCCTCGTCCACGGGAGAGGGACGTTACACCGGCCTCGTCCGCGACGCGCTGGCCGCGGGGCCGCCCCCGGCAGCGGGGCGCTGGCCGGGCTTGCGTCCGGCTGCCGTCCTGGTGCCCATCCTCTGCGGCTCCGAGGGTGAGCGACTGGTCCTGACCCGGCGCACGGACCGGGTGGAGTATCACAAGGGCCAGATCTCGTTTCCTGGCGGGGCCGTCGACCCGGCCGACCGTGACCGCATCGAGACGGCCTTGCGGGAGAGCCGGGAGGAGATCGGGCTCCAGGCGCGAGACGTCGAGGTGCTGGGCGTGCTCGACGAGGTGCCCGTCACCCGCTCGGCCTTCTGTATCACGCCGGTGGTGGGTGCCATCCGCAGGAGCCCGTATCCGTGGGTGGTCAACCCCGTCGAGGTGGCCGAGGTGCTGGAGGTGCCCCTGGCGTGGCTGCTGAGGCCCGCCTTTCCCCGGATCCGCACGCTCGACGACGGGCACGGGCGGGCGGTGGAGGACTACGTGTTCGAGTGGGGGGAGCACCTCATCTGGGGGGCGACGGGGCGCATCGTCAAGAGCCTCCTGGACCGCATCCGGGCGAGCATGGGGTCCGGCTGAGCTCTCATAACAGTGGCCCATGGGCCGTGTCAACCGGGCCGTCGGGGGCGGCCGCTGGGCCATCGCGGGCTGGCGCGTCGGGGGTCTGGGGCTGCTGGTGCTGGCCGGGATCGTGGCCGCGGTCCTCCGATGGGGCAGCGGCCTGCCCGGAGCGGACCGGCTGCCGTTCCTGGGGCGTGCCCCGGCGCCGACGCCACCCCCGCCGGCTCGCCCGCCCCTGCACGGCGTGGTGGTGGCCGTCGACCCGGGGCACGGGGGCGAGGACGGCGGGGTGACCCACGCCGGCGTCAAGGAGAAGGACGTCAACCTGGCCGTGGCGTTGCTCCTGCGGGACCGCCTGGAGGCGCTCGGCGCGCGGGTGGTCATGACCCGCGAGGACGACCACGACAGCCTGCTCGACAACCGGGCCAGTCTCAACCTTCGCCTCTACAAGGCCCGCGAGGGGGAGGCCCAGCTCCTGCTGAGCATCCACGCCAACAGCTTCCCTGACCCCAGCCAGTGGGGGGCGCAGACCTTCTTCCACCCGGACTCGCCCGAAGGGCGCCGCCTCGCGCTGCTGGTGCAGGAGGAGCTGGTGCGGCTCGAGCCGGACAACTACCGAGAGGCTCTGGCCGCCGACTACTACGTCCTTCGCAACAGCGAGATGCCGGCGGCCCTGGTGGAGCTGGGCTTCCTCTCCAACCCCGACGATCGGCGCAAGCTGGTGGACCCCGGCTACCAGGCCCGCCTGGCCGACTCGCTGGCCCGAGCGGTGCAGCGGTTCGTGGCGGGCGAGCAGGTGGAGAGCCGCCCCACGGCCGGGCGGCAGCTGCCTCCGGGCTTCATCATGGAGATCTACCCGCCCGAGGTGTGGTGAGGGCGGCATCGGGCACGTCGGGCAGGCGCTTGAGCACGACGATGGGAGTCTGCTCGTCGTCGTTGCCCTGGGGGTTGTGGCGGAGGGCCTCCACCAACGGCGCCGGGTCCGACGTGCCGGTGAAGGCGAGGACGTCCACGCAGCCCAGGTCATTGACGTCGACGATGAGGACGTCGAGCCCTATGCCTTGCTTGATGCGCCGTGCCACCTCGTCGGCGTCACGCGGGCCCAGCACGATGTAGCGGTCGAAGGGCGGCAGCGTGCCGCCGATGTCGTCGATGAACTGCAGCCCGTGCCCGGCCACGCGGTAGAAGAGCCCTCGGATGCCGAATAGGCGCCCGGCCGCCGCGGCGGCGCCGGCCAGGAGCACTCGCCACGTGCCGGCCTCCCGGAGGGCCAGCTCCATCGCGGCCGGCGTCGCCAGGCTCCCGTCGGGGTGGGCGAAGCGCCGCAGCACGTTGGCGAGCGGCCGGGGGCGCACGCTCTGCGGCAGCACCGCCCGGCCCTGGGCGATGGCCACCATCGACTCCGACAGCGCCACCACGTCGCCAGGGTCGGCCACGTCGGCGGTGTACCGGCGCACCACGTGCACCAGGTCCTCGCCGGGGGCGATGACGTGGGTGCGGATGGCCAGCGGCCTATAGGGCAAGGGCGACGCCCTCCCGCAGGGGCGGATGGGCATGGTGGCGGACCAGCCCGTTTCGTACGGCCTGGGCCAGCCGGTCCCGAAAGACGGAGCTGCGCATCAAGGCCTCATCCAGGGGGTTGGCCAGGCAGACCAGCTCCACCGCCACGAAGACGAGCGGCCAGGAAGCGGCCAGCAGCCCTGACGGCGCCAGCGCGGCGTCGGCCTCCGCCACGCCTCGGTCCGGAAGACCGGGCCACTCGCGAAGCGCGCCGTGCACGCGCTCGGCCAGTCGCCGGGCCGCGGCGGGGCCGCTTCGGCTGGTGCCGGCATACAGCACGCGCACGCCCCGGCACGCCGGGTCCTCTTCGTGGCCCGTGTGCAGGCTGACGAAGAGCTCCGCCCGGGCGGCCAGGGCCACCGCCGCCCGACGGGCCCCGTCCAGGGGGCGATCGTCCTCCCGGGTCAGGTGCACCCGGCATCCCGCCTCCGCCAGGTGATGTGCCAGCCGCGCGGCCACCTTGAGCACCACGTGGCGCTCCTCCAGATTGATGGGACCCCGGGCGCCTCGGTCCGGTCCGCCGTGCGCGGGATCCACCACGACGACCCGGCCGCCCAGCACCCGATGGAGCGGTGCCCGGCTCAGCCGGATGCGGACGAGCGCCGGCAGCCCGGCCAGGGCCTCGATCGTGGGCGACGTGGCGGCCACGGCCAACTCGAGGGAGAGTCGGCACTCCACGCAATCGGGGCCGGCATGGCGCAGGGAGAGCTCCCGTACCACCCCGTCGCCGACCGGCCGGTCGAAGGGGTCCATGTTGAGGCGCAGCCCCCACAGTCGCGCGACGAGCGTGGTCGAGCCGGCGGTGCCCATCTCCACGTGGCGCGGGAGCTGGGTGGCCTCGAGCTCGACGACGCTCCGACCGGGGGCTCCCGCGCCGGGCTCGACCCGGCTCCTGAGGTTGGTCACCCTCGGCCTCATCTGCCATGCCCCCGTGCGGCCGAGCCCGGATGGGACGCCCCTCGGCCGCCCGTCGGTCGACAGCGCCGTGATGATCTAGACCACCTCCAACGTCCGCAGCGACGGGTCCCGGGGCCCGGAGACCGCCAGCCCCGACGCCCGTACCACCGTCAGGTGCTCCGCCACCGCCTCCGTGACCCGCTCACCCGGACAGAGGATGGGCACCCCAGGCGGGTAGCAGGTGACGACCTCGCCGCTGATGCAGCCGGCTGCCTGCTCCAGGGGCACGGTCCGGTGGCACGCGAAGAAGGCCTCCCGGGGGCTCAGCTCCACGGGCGGCAACTCGCGGCGGGCGACGACGTGGCGGGCCGCCTCCAGCAGTGCTTGAGTCTGGACGCGTCGGTGGTCCGCGGCGTGGTCGGCGAGGTAGGCCAGCGCGTCGGCGAGACGGTGCACCTCGTCGATGTCGTTGCCGAAGCCCACGATGAAGAGCACGTAGAGGAGGTCCGACATCTCCACCTGGATGGGCCCGTGCTCCCGCAGCCAGCGCTCCACCTCGGCGCCGCAGAGGCCCAGTCCCTCGACCCGCACCGTCACCTTGGTCGGATCGACCTGAAAGACGCCCGGCCGCCCCGCCCGCTCGGGGCCGAAGGTCTCCAGGCCCGGGATGGTCCGTACCAGGCGACGCAGCTCCTCGGCCAGCTCCAGCGCCCGCTGCAGGAGCTCGGGGCCGGCGGTCGCCATCTGCATGCGGGCCACGTCGATGGAGCTCATGAGCAGATAGGAGGCGCTGGTGCTCTGCAGCAGCCGGAGCACCGCCTGCAGCCGCCCGATGTCGAGGCGATCGCCCCGGACGTGCAGGATGGACGCCTGGGTCAGCCCGCTCAGCATCTTGTGGATGCCCTGGGCGCAGGCATCGGCCCCGCATGCCAGGGCGGGCGACGGCAGGTCGTCGTGAAAGACGAAGTGGGGGCCATGGGCCTCGTCGACCAGCAGCAGCTTGCCCCGCTCGTGGACGATGCGGGCGATCTCCGCCAGGTCGCTCGTGACGCCGTGGTAGGTGGGGCTGACCAGCAGGACGCCGCGGGCGTCGGGATGCCGGTCGAGGGCCTCCCGGACCGCCTCGGGCGTCACCCCCAGGGCGATGCCGAAGTGCTCGTCGACCTCGGGGGCGACGTAGACGGGGAGCACCCCGCTCAGGATGAGGCCACTGATGATGGACTTGTGGACGTTGCGGGCCACGATCAACTCGTCTCCCGGTCGGCACGCCGCCAGGATCATGGCCTGGACGCCCACGCTGGTGCCATTGACCAGGAAGAAGGAGCGGTCGGCCCCGAAGGCCTCGGCCGCCAGGCGCTGGGCTTCGTCGATGACGCCCCGGGGCTGGTGGAGATCGTCGAGCCCCAGCACGCCGGTCACGTCCAGGGCGAAGGCGTCTCGCCCCACGGCCTGGCGGATGCGTGGGTCGGCGCCGGTGCCTCCGCGGTGCCCGGGCATGTGGAAGCGGACCACGCCCTCACGGCGGTACGTCTGCACGGCCTCCAGCAAGGGCGTCCGGACCTGGCGGGTCACCTGCTCGGAGGAGAGCGCGGCCCGCCGGTGGGCGCGCACGGCAGACCCCACCGTCTCGATCAACGCGCATACGCCTCCCGTCTCGGCTGACAATCTGTTGCTAGCGCTATCGCGCTCCACGCTATGCCCTGGCTAGTGCGAGAGTGCGAGCCACCACGGTGGCAGGAGAGGGGAGGGATGGCGGTGGACCCGACGGGACAGTGGCGGCGGCTGGGTCTGATCCTCGGCGTGCTGGTGCTGGCGGCGCTGGCCGTGAGCCGGTCGGGCTCTCCGGCCCGGGCGACGGTGGTCGACTACGAGCCCCTGCGCCAGCAGGTGCAGGCGTTCGTCGAGAGCCGTCCCCAGCGCATCGGCATCTACTTCAAGGACCTGACGTCGCAGCAGACCTGGGGTATCGACGAGGAGCTCCCCATCCCGGCTGCCAGCACCGTCAAGGTGCCCATCGCGCTCTACGTCAACGAACTGGTGGCCCAGGGCCGCCTGCGCTGGAGCGACCGCGTCCGGTACGAGCGGGACCTCGACCTGGCGGGCGGCGCCGGAGTGCTCCAGTACGACGGGATCGACGGCGGGACGTACTCGCTGAGGGTGCTGACCAATCTCCTCATCACCATCAGCGACAACGTCGCCTGGCGGATGCTGACCCGCCACCTGGGCAAGGAGAACATCGCCGCCTTCATGCGGAGCTTGGGGGGCAGGACCGTCTACCCCGACGGGCAGAACATCAGCACCGCCCGGGACATGGGCATCTACATGGAGGCGGTCCTGGGCTTCGCCGAGCGCCAACCCGAGCTGGGGGAGCGGCTGCTGGACGACCTGGCCCACACCATCTGGCACGTCGGCCTACCGGGGGAACTGCCGACCGACGTGCGCGTCGCCCACAAGGAGGGCGACATCACCGGCGTGGCCGACGACGTGGGGGTCGTCTTCGCCCGCCGCCCCTACATCCTGGCCATCATGTCGGAGGGTGTCCCCGACATCGAGACGGGTTTCGCCGACGTCGCCCGCATCTCCCGGATGGTCTACGACTTCCAGGAGCGGCTGGCGGGGCGCTGAGGCGGGCCGACTACTCGCCCATCACCTTGATGACCACCCGCTTGGGCCGTTGCCCGTCGAACTCCGCGTAGTAGATCTGCTGCCAGGGGCCGGTGTCGAGCCGGCCGGCGGTGACGGGGACCATCACCTGGTGGTGCACCAGCAGGCTCTTGAGGTGGGCGTCGCCGTTGGTCTCGCCGGTAAGGTGGTGGCGGTAGTCGGGGCGGAAGGGCGCCAGGCGCTCCAGCCACTCGTCGATGTCCTGGAGCAGCCCCTCCTCGGCGTCGTTGACCCATACCCCCGCCGTGATGTGCATGGCCGAGACCAGCACCATGCCCTCCTGGATCCCGCTCTTGCGCACGGCCTCTTGCACCCTGTCGGTGATGTTGATGTACTCGCGCTTCTTGCGGGTATGGAAGGTGAGGTACTCGGTGTAGGCTTTCATGGCCTGCGCGCCTCCTCCCGATGTCCATCATGGCCCGAGGCGGGTACGTTGCTTCGCCGTCGGCCGCCGGGCGGCCTTCCGATCGGGAGGCATGGCGCGAACGGAGCACTACCCTGGATGGTAGGGTATTAGCCCAACGCGTCCAATCTTTATCCTGTCGCCACTGTGGCGACAGGGTTATCACGGGCCCCGGTGCAACGCGGAGCGGGGCCCCGAGGAGGCGAGCCCCATGGCGGAGGAGCGGGTCTTCGGCAACGTGCGGCTGGACCGGCTGGAGGAGAGTGCCCGCAGGGTGCAGGCGGATCCCTCGGCGGGGCTGCTCCAGGTGGAGATGGAGGGTGCCTGGCGCTTCGAGGAGGGCGCGCCGCAATACGGGAGCGTGCTGACCACCCCCGGCGGTCCGGTGGAGGTGGTGGCGGACTTCCCGCCGCCCTTCGGGGGGTGGGGCAAGGCGCCCAGCGCCATCCAGTACTGCCTGTACGCCTCCACGGCCTGCTTCCTCTCCACGTACGCGCTGGTCGCCGCCCAGGAGGGGGTCGCGCTGCGGTCGCTGCGAGTCAGGCTTCAGGCTCGGCTCGACATGCGGAGCTTCCTGGGGGTGGGCGAGGCCCCGGTGGTCGAGTCCTTCCGGTGGACCGTCCTGGCCGACACCGACGCCGACGACGCCACCCTGGAGCGCCTGCGGGTGCTGGCCGAGGAGCGCTGCCCCGCCACGTGGTGCCTGCGAAATCCCGTGCCCGTCGAGAGCGAGGTGCGCCGGACCGCCTGATCGAGGGCCCGAGCCTCTCCCCGGCGAAGTCCCCGCGGGGAGGCGAACCCATGGCACGCAGCATCCGTCCCGGCAGCGTCGTCGTCGTCGGCAGCCTCAACATGGATCTGGTGGTGCGCACCCCCCGGATGCCCAAGCCGGGCGAGACGGTGGCCGCCCACGGCTTCGCCCGCTTCCCGGGCGGCAAGGGGGCCAACCAGGCCGTGGCGGCCGCCCGCATGGGGGCAGCGGTGGCCATGGTGGGGCGCGTGGGCGACGACCCGTTGGGCGCGGCGCTGCTCGGCGTCCTGACGGCCGAGGGTATCGACGTGACGCGGGTGCAGGTGACGCCGGAGGCGGAGACGGGGGTCGCCTCCATCTGGGTGGACGACGGGGGTGCCAACGCCATCACCATCGCGGCCGGCGCCAACCTCCGGCTCGGGCCCGATGACATCCTGGCCGCCGGCGACCTCATTGGCCGGGCCTCGGTCGTGCTGGTGCAGATCGAGATCCCGCCGCAGACCGTGGAGGCCGTCCTGGAGGTGGCGGCGAAGAGCGGGGTGCCCGTGGTACTGGATCCCGCCCCCATCCATCCCAGGGCGGCCGGTTGGCTGGGGCGGGTCTGGGTGGCGGCGCCCAATCAACTGGAGGCCGAGGCGCTGGTCGGATTCGCCGTCGAGACGGTGCACGACGGGGTCCGGGCGTGCCGCGCCCTCCTGGAGGCGGGGGTCGAGGTCGCGGTCGTGAAGATGGCCGAGCGCGGGGTGGTGGTGGCCGAGCGGGGCGCCCGCGAGGCGTACCACATCCCGGCCGTGCCCGTGCAGGCCGTCGACACCACGGCCGCAGGCGACGCCTTCTGCGGGGCGCTGGCCGCCGCGCTGGCCGCGGGACGGCCTTGCTCGACGCCTGCCGGCTGGCCAACGCCGCCGCCGGGCTCTCCACGACCCGGCCGGGCGCGCAGCCCTCGTTGCCGCGGCTGGCCGAGGTGGAGGGGTGGCTGCGGGAGCGGCCGAGCGCAGCCCCCGTGCCCGTGTCGCTCGAGGGAGGGCGGTCGCGCCCTACGTCCTAAACCCGCCCCAGACCGCGTGCCCGGCTCGGACCCAGAAGACGTCGACCCCCGTGAAGCCGGCCTCGATGAGCCAGTGCAGCTGGTCCAGCAGCGTGGCCGGGCGGTCCATCGGGTCGTCCGGGTGCTCGAACCAGTTCCAGCCATCCCGTCGGAACGTCTCGAAGGCCGCCACGTCTCCCGTGAGCTGCAGGGAGCGCTCGCGCACGTCCCGCTCCCAGGCTCTCGCCGCGTGGCGCCAGCCCCGTTGGCTGGACGGCCTCAGGATGTCGGCGACGAGGAGTGCCCCGCCCGGCTCCAGCCGGTCGCGGAGGGCACGCAGGAGGGTGCGCTTCTGCTCGTCGGCGAGGTGATGGAGGACCAGGCAGCTGGCGAAGCAGCGCACGGGGCCGATCAATCCCTCCAACCACGACGACTCCTCGAGCTCGAACCGCCTCACCTCGGCCCGCTGGCCGAAGGGTGCCAGCAGTCGCCGGGCGTGACGCAGCATGGCCGGCGAGCCGTCCAGCGCCACGACACGGGCACGAGGGAAGGCCTCCAGCAGGGCCCTGGCGAGCCACCCGGTGCCCGTGCCGACGTCGACGGCGACGAACGCCTCGTCCGTCTCTGCCGGCACGAGGTCGCACACCACCTCGGCGATCGCGTCACGCCACGGGGTGAAGACGGCGCCCAGGCGCTGGAAGGTCTCGGACTCCGACTCCCCCCAGCGGGGAGCGGGCGTGCCTCGCTCCGGCCCCATCATCGCGACGCCTCCTCCCACGACCGAGGTGCGGCGGCGGGCAACACCCAGAAAGGCTGCGACCAGGCACGTGACCGCCCGTCGCCCTCCACCTCCACCCGCACGTACCCCTCGTCGCCCCGCACGGGGTAGAGAGCCTCCCATCCCTCCGACTCCGCCAGCGCCCGGCCGCCCCTTCCGAAGAACCGCACCACCGGCGGCCTCCGGTCCATCCCTTCACGCCCCACCGTTACCCTCACCTCGGGGCGGCCGCTGGCCGTCGCCGCCGAGAAGCTGGCCCTGACGCCGGTGCTGGCATAGAAGGCGCCCCGCGCCAGGGACGACCGCAGCGCCCCCGCTGCCTCTTGGGGCGAGGCGTAGTCCCGGAGGGGACGCCCGACCCTTACCCAGACCCAGCCGCGGCCGACCTGCTCGGGCCGGTGGCTGTCGTCGACCGCGGTGGCCCAGAGCGGAGCGTCGGGGCCCCTCGACGCCAGCGCGGCGTCCCAGAGGGCCAGGTTGGCCGAGGTGGGAGCGTGATGGTTGACGATCTCGACCAACGAGAGGCGAGGGTCGCGAAGGGCCTCGACGGACCACCGCCCGGTGCCGAGGTTGCCGCTCCAGGCGGGGTGGGCCGCCGCCAGGAGCCCACCGGCCCCCGCCGTGCGCTCCATCTTGTCAGCGGCCGGGGCGAGCAGGGGCACGGGCTCGGTCGTGAAGAGCCGGAGCAGGTGCCGCCCCAGCGGTGGAAACGGCCTCGCCAGCGTGCTCTCCTCACCGGGCACCAGCAGCAGGCCGTCGTGCCACTCCAAGCGGTCCCACAGCCGGTCGTGATCGGTGACGCAGACGAAGTCGAATCCATGCCGGAGGTAGGCCGCCGCCACCTCCTCCACGGACATGCGGCCGTCGAAGGAGCGAGAGGTGTGGCAGTGGAGTTGCCCCTTCACCCAGACGGCGGTGTCGGGTGCCTCGCCGTAGGGATCCCGCAGCGCGATGGGCGTCACGGGGCGGCCCGCCCCATCGGCGCGGCACCGCCCTGCAGGCCGACCAGTTGCAGCACCCGGCGAAAGGCCCGCCCCACCGGCACGTCGGGCAGGGCGTCGGGCGCCACCCACCGCACCCGCTCCCCGTCACCGGGCGACCCGTAGGGAGCGGCTGGCTCCGCCGCCGAGGTACCCGCCTCCTGCGCCGGGCGCATCAGGTATCCCTGCAGGCGCCACTGCCGGTGGCTGAAGGCATGGGACGTCTCCCCGAGCGGTCGCACGACGACCGCCTCGACTCCAGCCTGCTCGGCTGCGGCGCGGCGCGCGGCCTCCTCGGGCGACTCGCCGTCTCGCAACGTGACCGAGGGCAGCGCCCAGAGCGAACCCAGCAACCGCCCCTCCTCCCGTCGCACCAGCAGCACCCGCCCCGCTCCGTCGACCACCACCGCGGCCGCCACCCGCTCGATGGGCACGGGCGAGCCGGCCCGCCGCACCGGCAGCTCCTCCTGGATGCGATACGCCCAGGCGGAGCAGAAGCGCTGCACCGGACACGTCCCGCACAGGGGCTGGGTCGGCCGGCAGATGGTGCTCCCCAGCTCCATCAGCCCCTGGGTGAAGTCCGCCGCCCGTCCCTCGGGGATCATGGCCCGGGCCCACTGGCCGAGCCGCCGGGCGGCGGCCTGGCCCGGGGGTGCCCACTCCAGCAGCAGCCGCGACAGCACGCGCATCGCGTTGCCGTCCATGGCGGGCTCGGGCCGGCCGTAGGCGATGCTGGCGATGGCTCCGGCCATGTAGGGCCCCACGCCGGGCAGAGTGCGCAGCACCGCCGGGTCGTCGGGGATGCGGCCGCCGTGGCGTTGCAGCACCAAGCGGGCGGTCGCGTGCAGGTGGCGAGCCCGGCGGTAGTAGCCGAGACCCTGCCAGATTGCCAGCACGTCGTCGAGCCGCGCGCGCGCCAGGGACTCCAGGCTGGGAAAGCGCGCCAGGAAGCGCTGGAAGTACGGGACGACGGTGGCGACCTGGGTCTGCTGCAGCATGAACTCGGAGACGAGGACGGCGTACGGGTCGCCGGCCCGTCGCCAGGGCAGGGGCCGCTGCGCCTGGGCGAACCAGTCCACCAGCGACTGGCCCACCTGCCGCAGAGGCAGGACGGGGACCTCCCAGCGGGAGGAGCGCCGGGCCCCGCGCCGCCGCTTTGTCCCCTCCCCGGACCAGTGCTCGACGACGGAGGGCACCTCGCCCACGTGCACCACGGCCGCGTCCGGCAGGGCCCATCTCACCAGCTCGCGGTCCACCGCCGGCCTGCGCTCCAGGGTGCGGTCGATCTCCGCCGCCCATGCCTCGCTGTCCGCCAGCAGAGCGGGCCGCTCCCAGGGGGGCCGGGCACGCAGCTCCGCCATGCGCGCCAGGCGCGGCGGCATCACCCAGATGGCCCGCAGGCCGGCACGGCGCGCGCCCGCCACGTCGTAGAGCAGGTCGTCGCCCACGTGGACGCCCTGGGGCGCACGCACGGCTCCGAAGGCCGCGTGGAAGGCCGAGGGCGAGGGCTTGGCCGCTCCGGTCAGATCGGGCGCCGTCACGTGCTCGAAGCGCTCGAGGATGCCCAGCGCCTCGAGCACGGGCTCCTGGTAGGTCCACAGCCCGTTGGTGGCGACCCGCAGGTGGTGGCCCCGCTCGGCCAGCATCGCCAGAGCCACCGGCACCGTCGGATGCTGGAAGGCGACGTAGCCCGGCTGGCGGGCGTAGCGGCGCACCATGTCGGCGATGGGCTCGCCGGGGATGCCCGAGAGGCCCCGCTCGGCGGCCACCCGGGCGACGATGCCGTCCCAGTCATAGGGAGACACCGCGAGCGGCACCCCGTCAGCGTGCGCTTCGCCACCGGCCGACCCCTGTTCCTCGGCCTGCCTGGCCACCGCGAGGCGCCGGAAGTACTCGTCGAGGATGGCGCCCAGGGCCCGGCGGGGATCCTGCGCGAAGGCAGGCGCCATGGCCGAGCAGAGCTCGGGAAAGATGCCGTCTCGGAACGGATTGCGCATCAAGACGCCGTCGAGGTCGAAGCTAATCCACAACGGCGATGCCCTCCACCCGGCCCGACCCCAGGCGGCTGGCCCGCTCCGCCAGTACCGACGCCATCCGGTCCGGGTAGTCCGTGATGATGCCATCGACCCCCAGGGCCGCCAGCCGGCGCATGTCGGTCACCTCGTTGACGGTCCAGACGTGCACCGGGACGCCCTTGCGGTGCGCCAGGCGGATGAGCGCCTCCGTCACGACGGGCAGACCCTGGTAGCGCTCGGGCAGCTGCGCGACGGCCGCCGGGGGACTCCAGAAGGCCCCCAGCCCCAGCCGCAGCATGAGCTGCATCCGCAGCGCCTCCCCCTGGCCCATGGAGGTGAGGACATCCGGCGCCAGCTCTCGGGCACGGCGCACCACATCGTCGTCGAAGCCCGCCAGGAGCACCCGGTCGCGGGCGCCCGCTTGGTCGACGACCTCCAGGATCCGAGCCGCGAAGGACGGGTCCCCCGGCTTCATCTCGACGATGAAGCGACTCCCCGGGAAGGCCGTCAGGACCTCCGTCAGGGTCGGGACGGCCACCCCCTGCCCCCTGAAGGGGAACGAGACGCCGTCAGGGCTGAAGCGATAGCCCGCGTCCAGCGCCCGGAGCCCCGCCAGGGTGAGCCGCGCCACCTGGCCCTGCCCGTCGGTGGTGCGTTCCACCCGGTCGTCGTGGATCACGACGACCTGACCGTCGGCTGTCTGGTGGACGTCCAGCTCCATCCAGTCTACCCCGTGCCGCAGGGCCTCTGCGAAGGCCGGCAGGGTGTTCTCGGGCGCCAGCCCCGAGGCGCCCCGGTGCCCGATGTTGCGGGGCCCGATCTCGGTCGCCCACAGGGACGCGGGGGCCTCTGCGACGGGCAGCCGGGAGGCCAGCCACGACGCCACCGCCACGCCCAGCGCGACCAGCGCCGAGACGCCCAGGTAGGCGCCGACGGCCCGAGGCGACGGAGTGGCCAGGCTGGGGATGCGCCGCTGGCGCACCCGCCACTGGACCTCCAGGGGCGGCGAGGCGAGGCCCGTGCGAAGGAAGAGCAGGGGCGCCAGCACGGTGACCCAGACGGCCACCAGGGCGTAGCCGAAGACCGCCGGTAGCCCGGGAGCCGCATGCGCCCGCACCAGCAGGGCCAATCCCAGGAGGCCCGCGACCCCCAGGGTCGAGCGGATCAGGTGCTGGAGCGGCGAGGCCTGCCCGCCATAGGGGACGGCTCGCAAGGCGAGCCGGTCCCCGGTCAGGAGCCCGATGAGAAAGCCGACAGCCCGCTCCGTGGACGAGGAGGGGGAGAGGGGAAACATCAGCAACGGCAGCAATACGGCCAATGCCCAGCGCCACGGGCCCCCCTCGTCGCGGCGGCGGTCTCGGCCCATCACGATGGCCGCCAGCAGGATGACCAACAGGCCCAGCGCCCAGCCGCCCAGCAGATCGCCGGGGTAGTGCACGCCCAGGTAGAGGCGAGAGCCCGAGATGCCCAGGATCATCAGCAGCGCCAGGGCCACGAACCACGGCCGCGGATACTCCAGGGCCAGCCATCCCCAAAACGTGAGGCTGCCCTGCGCGTGTCCCGAGGGGAAGCCCGGGCCGGTGGCCTCGTACAGCCGCTCGATGCCGAGGGCCGGGTCGGGCCGGGGCATGGCCGCCCACTCCTTGGCGGCCCCGTTGAGCCAGAGCGTCACCAGCACGACCACCGCCAGCCGGTGCGTCCGCTCCCGGCTGGCCCAGTACAAGATGGGGATGGCCAGCATGTAGAAGAGCTCGTCTCCGAGCCAGGTGAGGGCCAGGGCCAGCTGGTCGAGCACCGGTGAGCGAAAGCCTTGCAGCCACTGGATGAGGGTCACGTCCCACAACACGACCGCTCCGCCCTTTCCTCGTCGCGGCCGCCGGCCCCTCGTCCGCACCCCCGGGCCCGGCACGGCGGCGACCTGCAGTGCGGTTCGTGCCGCCCCCCTCGCCTCCCTGCGCCGTCGGGGCGGGAGCGGGGAGGGCATCTCGCTCTCCTGCTGCTGCGGACCGAGCTGGGCCGGGCCATCCGAGCGACGGCCCAAAACCGTGAGGCGGCGGAGCTGCAGGGCATCGACACGGGCCGTATGAGGGCGCTGGTCTTCGGCATTGCCGCGGCCCTAGCGGCAGTCGCCGGCACGTTGATGTTGCCCATCCTCTACGTGATCCCCACCATCGGTGGCACGTTCACCCTCAAGGCGTTCGTTGTGCACCATGCCCTCGCCATCGCCGACCGGGCCTGCGTGCTGGAGAACGGGCGGGTCGTGATGGAGGGTACGGGCCGAGCCCTGCTGGGCGAGGCGCGCATCCAGTCCGCCTACCTGGGACTGTGAGGGGGCCTTCGGGCCCCCATTGGTCCTCCTTTCCGCAGGATCGTCGGGCTCGGAGCCGAAGCCAGGAAGGGGCAGGCAACGAAGCCACGCGGAGAGGCGGGCGTGCCGTCATGTTCCGGGGGCGATTGGGGAGGGTCGCGTCCCTGCTCGCGGCGGTGGGAGTCGTGTTGGCCTGTCTGGCCGGGACGGCTGGCCTGACGTCGGCGAGCGCCCGAGTGCTGCAGGAGGGCATGTGGGGCGACGACGTCCGGGAGCTGCAGGAGCTGTTGCGCGAGATCGGCTTCTCCACCATCAATCCCAACGGGGTCTTCGGGCCCGAGACGACTGCGGCGGTGCGCCGGCTTCAGCAGGCCGTGGGGCTGGCCGCCGACGGCGTGGTGGGGCCGCAGACCTGGGCGGTCGTGGAGGCGTTGCGCACTCCTTACCGGTACCGAGTGCAGACCGGTGACACCCTGTGGGACATCGCTCGCCGCTTCGGCACCACGATGGAGTCCATCATGGACGCCAACGGCATGGAGGAGACGACCCTGCGGCCCGGGCAGGTGCTGGTGATCCCCTCGGTGCGGCGGCTGCACGTGCCGATGGCCATGAGGGTACGGGACCTGGCGGCCAGACTGGGGGTCGCTGCCCAGGACGTGGCGCGGCTCAACGGGCTCGGGCTCAACGACACGATGAGGGCGGGCAGCGAGATCTGGGTGCCGCTGCCCGCCCTGTGACGGGCGCCGTCAGCTCACCGGGCGCGAGGTCCGGCGTCAGGGGGCTGCGGTCGCAGGCGTCGCGGCGCCGGCGTGATAGATGAGCCGGCCCAGGCCCGCCACGTTGCGCGCCCAGTAGTCGCCCTGCGTGTCGATGCCGATGTCGACGACGCGGCCGCGTGAGGCGCTGGCTACCACGACCCGGATGATGCGCCCCGAGACCGCCGAGACCACGCCCACGCCGGTGATGGAGTCGCCCCCCGGCGACCGGAAGAAGAGCAGGTCACCCGGTTGGGCCTGCTCCAGCGGCACCGGCACCGTGTTGTAGCGGAAGAGGGCCTCGCTGGTGACGTAGGTCGTGGTGCGGCCCTGCTCGGGTGGCCCTGCGAAGAGCGTCAGGTCTGGCAGGGCGGCCCGGTACGCGTTGACCACGACACCCGAGGCGTCGACGCCGCGGGCAGCCGCCGCCTCCGGATCCTCCTCCTTTAGGGCCAGGTACTCCTCGAGCGTGATCTTGCCCCCCAGCTGGTAGGGCACGCCGGCCTCCACGTAACGAAGGGCCTCCTCCAGCGCCGCCAAGGCCTGTTGAGCGCTGACGGTCTCCACGGCCCCTGCCTCGGCCGCCGAGGCGGCCGCCGGCATGGCGGCCATCAGCACGGCGACCAGGGCGGCCACCGATGCGGCATCCGTGCGGCGTCGCAACCAGCAGGTCACGTCGCTCCCACCTCTCCCTGGACTCGATGGCCGGCTCGCCCGTCGGCTCCGCAGGCACGGGCGACGGCGGGCAGAACTCGGACCACCGTTACGTTATCGCGCGGAGACCCCACCTCCTCCTGAGTTTCCAGCGCCTCCCGGACGGGATGGCGCCCACCGCTCGAGGGGCATGGTGATCGAGCTCGGTGCTGCGCCCCTCTTCGAGGTAGTAGCGCAGCAGCGCTTCGTAGAGGGCGTTGGCAAGGCGCGCCTGCCCCTCGGCACTGACCAGGATCGCCCGATCCACCGCGCTGGTGAGGAAGCCCAGCTCCACCAGCACGGCCGTGTACGGCACCTGCCGGAGCACGAAGAAGTCGCCCGGCAGCGCCGCGTTTTGGTTGCCCGGCATCAGATCCCTCAACGCCTCCACCAGCCAGTGGGCTACCCGACGGCTGTCGGGGCGTCCGGGCTGGTAGAAGACCATCACCCCGTGCATCCGGGGATCCCGGGATGCGTTGGCATGGAGGCTGATCTGCAGGTCGGGACCGAGCCGCCGGGAGATGGCCACGCGCATCGCCAGGTCCCGGTGGTACCGGGAGCCCGGGCCGGGGTGCATGTGCCCCAGCTCCATGTCCTGGTTGCGGGTCAATCCCACCCGGGCTCCTGCGGCACGCAGGAGTCGGGACAGCTCCTGCGCCACCGGCAGTACCACATCCTTCTCCAGGTAGCCGTCGGCGACGCACCCGCCGTCGATGCCGCCATGGCCGGGGTCGACCACCAGCACCCGCCCGACCAGGGGCGTCTGCGCGAACCTCGGTGCAGCCGCTGCCGAGGCACCCGTGACGGTCCCCGCCAGCACGAGGATGACCATCCCCCAGGCGGCTCCGGGGGGCTGGCGCAGCATCACGAGACGTTCGTCGTCCCTTCGACTCAGGGCAAGTGGGCCCGGCCTGCGACTGCTACCCTTCACGGACGGGGCGGGGGGTATGCTGGGATCGCCCGGTACGAGGCCGCAGGCTCAGGCCGGTGGCTACCAGACCGGCCACCAGCGTCGTGTAGAAGGTCAGCAGCCGCCACGCCCCGACGAAGATGCCGACAGCCCCGTCGGGCAGGTGAGGCGCCACCATGGCTGCCATGGCCGCCTCCAGGCCGCCCGATGCCCCCGGGGTCGGGATGAGGCCGCCCAGCAGCAGGAGGGGGAACTGAGCCAGCACCAGCACCGGCGCCGGGATCTCGGCGCCCAGGCTGGCGGCCAGCAGGGCGCCGACAGCGAAGAGCAACACGTAGTAGACCAGGTAGACGGCTCCGACCGCCAGGATGGCTGTGGGGCGACTCTGCAACACGGTGCGGAGCGCGTCGGCCATGCCGATGAGGAAACGCCGGGTCTTCATCCGGGCGGCCCTCGCCCGGGCCGCGACCCGTGGCATCACCCGCCCGACCCGGGTCAGAACGGCCTCGACGGGGCCGGCCAGCCACTGCAGGCGCAACAGCGCGGCGACGACCCCCACCAAGCCAGCGGCGTAGACGAGGATGGCCCAACGGAGCGCCGTGCGTACCGCCGGCAGCCCGGGTAACGGCAACGGGCTGAAGAGGACGGCCGCCGAGACCAGCAGCAGGACGCTCTGGTTGACGATGCCTGTCGCCGTCACCGCGGCCATGGCCACGGAGTAGGGGAGGGACGCCTCCTTGGAGAGCACCGCCGCCTCTGCCGGGCCGCCCCCGCTCGAGAAAGGCGTCAGGCCGGACGTCATCGTGCCCACCAGGGAGGCCCTGAGGGAAGTGAGAAGCGACGGCCGGTAGCCTAGGGCCCGTGCCAGCGCCCACGTTCGCAAGCCTCCCACTGCCCATGTCCCGGCGACCAGAGCCAGCGATACGGCGATGGTGAGCGGGCGCAGGGCGGTCAGGTGACGCCAGCTCTCGGGGCGCCAGGTCAGGCCCAGCAGCGCGGCCAGGGTGACGATGGTCAGCAGCGTCGCGACCAGGAGATTGCGGCGTACGGATGGCATCCGCGGTCATCGCCCCTGCTGGCGCTCGAGCACCAGTCGCAGGCCGACCAGGGTCAGGACGGGATTGACCTCCTCGATGGTCTCGCTCTCCGGCGCGATGAGGGGCGCCAGCCCGCCCGTCGCCACCACCCGGGGCCGGACGCCGAGCTCCCGTGCGATGCGACGGACCAGGGCGTCCACCTGACCGGCGAAGCCGAAGACGATGCCGGACTGCACGCTCTCGGCAGTGGTGCGCCCGATGGCCGAGGGCGGCCGGCTGAGCGGGACCCGAGGCAGGCGGGCCGCATGCTCGAAGAGGGCTTCGGCGGAGATGCCGACGCCCGGGGCGATGGCGCCGCCGAGGTAGCGGCCGTGGGCGTCTACCACATCGAAGGTCGTAGCCGTGCCGAAGTCGACCACCACCACCGGCGCCCCGTACAGATGCCGGGCGGCGGCGGCGTTGACGATGCGGTCGGCGCCGAGCTCCTCGGGGATTCGGTAGGCGACCTCGACCCCTGCGTCGACCCCCGGTCCCACCACCAGCGCCTCGACCCCGAAGAATCGCCGACAGGCCTCCTGCCACGGCTCCGTCTGGGAGGGCACCACGGAGCTGATGGCGGCTCCCTGGAGGCGCCGGGGCGAGAGGCGGTCCAGGCGCATCAGGTTGAGCACGGTCAGCCCCAGCTCGTCCGCGGTGCGCTCCCGCAGGGTGGTCAGCCACCAGTGATGCGTCAGGCGGTCCCCCTCGAAGACGCCGACTCCCGTGGTAGTGTTGCCCACATCGATGGCCAGGAGCAAAGGCGTTCGCGCCTCCTCGGGCGGGTGGCCGCGGTTGCTCGACGACCAGGCCCGCCTTAGAATCTTGCAGGGCGCTGTCACGACGCGCCCGCGGATGGTCGGCCATGGTCACCCTCAGAGAGTTTCGCAGGATGGTGGCGGAGGCCCTCGATCGACTGCCGCCCGAGCTGCTGGAGGGCCTCGACGGCGGGGTGCTGGTCCTGGAGGAGGCACGCCGCCACGGGGACGCCCTGCCGGACGTCTACATCCTGGGGGAGTACGTGGACGACCCCCACGGCCTGGGCCGCTACGTCGTCTTATATTACGGGTCGTTTCGGGCCATCCTGGGAGATGCGGACGTGAAAGCGTTGCGACACGAGATCGAGGAGACCATCCGCCACGAGCTCCGCCATCATCTGGAAAGCCTCGCAGGGGTCGACGACCTGGACGAGGAGGACTGGCGAGAGCTGCAGGCCTGGCGGGCCGAGGCACGACTGCGGCGACTGGGCCTGCGCAGGGGGGAGGGGGCGCCCCGACGTCTGCGGTGGCCGGGCCGGGATCCCACTTGAAAAAAGTTGTGGCATCGGTAACAATCTTGTAACACGGAAAGGTTAATCAAGAGGCGAGGCCAGGAGGCCAGGAGGGCGGTCAGGCAGGCCGCCCTCTTCAGGGAGGTTAGCGGGACGAAAAATGACCTGCCGGGACGCGAGCAGCAGAGGCTCCGCCTCCCCGGCGGGTGGGCGAGACCGGCCGGCGCGCAGTCGCCTCGCCGGATCGCACCAAGCAGCCGAAGGAGCTGAGGTAGTATGCCGCGACGCAAGCGCAACCAGTCCGGTGCCGGGGGGCCCGTGACCCTTGACGACGTGGCCAAGGCGGCTGGCGTCTCCAAGGCCACGGTCTCACGGGTCATCAACGGCAAGTCGTGCGTGAGGCCCCACGTGCGGGAGCGCGTCCTCAAGGCGGTGCGCAAGCTCAACTACCATCCCAACGCCGTGGCGAGGGCCCTGGCGACCCGTCGTACCGGCCAGATGGGGCTCTTGCTGGCCCTGCCGTCGTCCATGCCCGGGTACGGCCTGGGGCTCATCCAGGGCATCGAGGCGGTGCTGCGGCGCGAGCAGATGCACCTGGTGCTGCACGTCATGGACGCCCAGCAGGCGCAGTGGGACCCACCCTCGTCGGTCACCCAGCGCCAGGTCGACGGCCTCATCGTCGGCGGCGACCTGCGGGGGGCCGACTGGCTCAAGGCGCTGGCCAGCGAGCGGCTGCCCGTAGTCGTGCTGGGTGACGAGTATCCCGAGGGGCTGGCCTTCAGCGCGGTGACCCTGGACTGGATGACGCCCTCCTCCCAGGCGGTGGAGCGGCTGGTGGCGGCCGGGCACCGGCGCATCGGCGCCATCATCCCCGGCGGGCGCTGGGGCGACCAGGTGCGGGGAGGCATCGAGCGGGCGCTCCAGGCGGCCGGGCTGGGCCCCGAGGCGGCCGTCGTGGTCAAGGTGGAGACCAGCGAGCTCAAGAACGGCACCGCTCACGCCGCAGGATACGACGCGATACGCCGCATCCTGGAGCGGGCCCCGACCGCGCTGTACGTCGCCCATGAGGCCCTGGTGCCCGGTGTCCTGCACGCGCTGAAGGAGGCGCGGCTGTCGGTGCCTCAGGACCTGGCGCTGGTCGTCTGGGGTCACGGCTCGTCCGGCGAGCAGGCCATGAGCCTGACCGCCGTCACCGTCAACCGCGAGCAGATGGGACGCATGGCGGCGCTGATGCTGCTGGACCTGCTGAAGGATCCCTCCCGGCCGCCGGTGCAGCTGGCCATCACCCCGAGCCTGGTCGTCAGGGAGAGCTGCGGGACGAGGGAGCGCCCGGCCCAGCGGGCGGCCTACTCGCTGGCCTGACCCGCGACCCTCGCGAGCAGGGCGGATGGGTGGGGCGGCGCACGCAGCGGGCGCCGCCCCGCTCGTTGGCGGCCGGTCTGAGGGACCGCAGGGCAACGCCCGTTCGTGAAGAAGGGATCCCATCCCTCCGGCTGCCGCCGGGGAGTCCTCGGAGCGCCGGCGCACGGGCCGGCACAGGGAGGTGGCGCCGTCGTGTCCATCCGGTTCGGCACCGACGGATGGCGAGCCGTCATCGCCGACCAGTTCACCTTCGCCAACGTCCGTCTCGTGGCCCAGGCCATCGCCGACTACCTGCGGGACGCCGGCCTGGACCGGCGAGACGTGCTGGTCGGCTACGATACCCGTTTCATGGCCGAGCACTTCGCCGACGAGGTGGCCTCCGTCCTGGCCGGCAACGGCATCGCGGTGGGCCTCGCCACCACCGACGTGCCGACGCCGGCTCTGGCCCATGCGGTGGTGCAACAGCGCGCGGCCGGTGCCGTGATGCTGACCGCCAGCCACAACCCGCCCGTCTACCTGGGCATCAAGTTCATCCCCGAGTACGGCGGGCCCGCTCAGTCCGACGTCACCGCCGCCATCGAGCAGCACATCCGGCGCCTGTTGCGGGAGACGGCCAGCGGGCAGATGGCGGTGCGCACCCTCGATCTCGCTCAGGCCCGCCGGCAGGGGCTCGTGCAGCCCATCGAGCCGCGGCTGGAGTACCTGGAGCACGTCCTCGGGGTGGTGGGCACCGCCCGGCTGCCGCGCCGGCTCGAGGTCGTCTACGACGCCATGTACGGCACGGGACGCGGCTACGTGCCCGACGCCCTCGACAGCCTCGGCGTGCGCAGCCATCCCCTCCACGCGGTGAGGGACCCGCTGTTTGGGGGCGGCGCGCCGGAGCCGACCGGCGAGCACCTGGAGGAGCTGATCCAGGCGATCCGTCGCCGCCCTGGCTGCCTGGGAATCGCCACGGACGGGGATGCCGACCGCTTCGGCGTCGTCGACGAGGACGGGACGTACCTGTCGGCCAACCAGGTGTTGACCGTGGTGGCCGACTACCTCTTGCGGGTGCGGGCCATGCGGGGCAGCGTCGTGCGGACCGTGGCCACCACCCACCGGCTCGACGCGCTGGCGACCGAGCACGGCGTCGAGCTGCACGAGGTGCCGGTCGGTTTCAAGCACGTCGCCGCCGTCATGCGGCGAGAGAGCGTCACGCTGGGGGGCGAGGAGAGCGGCGGGCTGAGCATCGCCGGGCACATCCCGGAGAAGGACGGCATCCTGGCGGTGCTGCTGGTCACCCGCATCTGGGCCGAGAGCGGCCAGTCCCTCACCCGCCTCTTGTCGGCCATCCACGAGCGGGTGGGGCCTGCCTACAGCCGACGCGTCGACATGCCAGCAGGGGAGGAGGCCAAGCGCCGGGTGCTGGAGCGACTGGCGTCACGTCCCCCCGAGCAGTGGGCGGGGCGCCGGGTCGAGCGGGTCTCGACGCTGGACGGCGTCAAGGTGTGGCTGGAGGGGGGTTCCTGGTGGCTGCTGCGGGCCTCGGGCACGGAGCCCCTGATGCGGCTCTACCTCGAGGCGCCCGAGCGGCAGCTGCTGGACCGGATGGAGCGGGAGGTGCGAGCCGAGCTGGAGCGGCTGGTCGCAGGCTGACGGCTCCGCCCGGCACCCCTGCCCGTGGCGCACATCTGGATCGTCGCCGTGGGGCGCATGCGCCAGCGCAACCTCGCCCAGGTGATGGAGACGTACCTGGACCGCACGGCGCGGCTGGGGCTACCCGTCCGCGTGGTCGAGGTGCGGGAGGGCGGACCGGCCCGGGGCGACGTCGACCCTGCCACCGTGGTCAAGGAGGAAGGCCGACGGCTGCAAGGGGTCTCCCTCCCATCACGCCTGTGGCGGGTGGCGCTGGACGAGAGGGGCTGGCTGCCCGAGGGGAGCCAGGTCTTCGCCCACTGGCTGGAGCAGCGTCTGGCCACGGCTGACGTGGCCTTCTTCGTCGGGGGGGCCTGGGGCCTCGACGCCGAGCTGGTGGCGCGATGCGACGAGCGGCTCTCCCTTTCGCCGCTGACGATGGCGCACGAGCTGGCCCGACTGGTCCTGGCCGAACAGCTCTACCGTGCCGCCACCCTCTGGCGGGGGGTGCGCTACCGCAAGTAGCCCCGCCACGTGCGTCGTCGTCCGGTCGAGCCCCGCTGGCATCGCATTGATCGAGTGCACGCGAGCACGTTATAATGACCCCGCACGCTCCGAGCCGATGTCCTTCGCCCTTTTTCTCGCCCGCCTTGCGAACGGGGGTGAGTCCCGGTGGCCACGATGCGCTGGAAGAAGATCTCCGACGCCGTGGTGAGGCGCCTGCCGCTGTACCTGCGCGTTCTGGAGGAGGCGTACCATAGCGGCGACGTCAAGCTGATGTCCTCCCAGGAGCTGGGGGAGCGTGCCGGGGTCAGCCCCGCGCTGGTTCGCAAGGACCTAGCATGGTTCGGCGAGTTCGGCAAGCAGGGGGTCGGCTACGAGGTCCGCTATCTGCGCGAGGAGCTCCGCAAGATCCTCAACCTCGATCGGGAGATCCGGGTCGCGGTCATCGGGGTGGGCAGCCTCGGCCATGCCCTCGTCCGATACAACCAGCAACGCTATCGTGAGGATCAGCACTTCAACCTGCACGTCGTGGCGCTCTTCGACGCCGACCCTGCCAAGATCCACACCCGGCTCGACGGCCTGATGATCCATCCCATCGACACTCTCGCCGAGGTGACGCGCCGGGAGGGGCTGCAGATGGCCATCGTCACGGTGCCGGCCTCGGCGGCCCAGCAGGTGGTGGACCGCTGCGTCGAAGCGGGCATCCGCGCCATCCTCAACTTCGCTCCGGCCAAGCTGACCGTGCCCGAGGGCGTCCACCTGGCCAACGCCGACGTCAGCCTGGAGCTGCAGCGCTTGGCCTACTACCTGGGCGAGTGAGGGGCGGCGACTCCCGACGGTGGGGCGGCAGCGAGGGGTGGGCGACGGCGCGGCGCTGACGCTGGACAAGCTGGGCGTCCCCAAGGACCGCGAGGGCCGCGAGCGGTACGTGCGCGAGATGTTCGACAGCATCTCGCACCGCTATGACCTGCTCAATCGCCTGCTCAGCTTCGGGCAAGACGTGCTCTGGCGCAAGGCGGCCGCTGCCCTGGCCTGCGGCGACGGGGTGGAGCGGGTGCTGGACGTCGCCACCGGCACCGGCGACCTGGCCCTGGAGGTGGCGAGGCGGCTGGGCTCCCGCGGTCGGGTGGTGGGGGTCGACTTCGCACTGGGCATGATGAGGGTAGGCCTGGCCAAGATCGAGCGAGAGGGCATGGCGGCGCGGGTGCGGATGGTGGGCGGCAACGGCCTGGCTCTGCCGTTCGGGGACGGCGCCTTCGATGCGGCGACGACCGCCTTCGCAGCCCGCAACGTGGCGGACCTGCCGGGCTTCTTCCGAGAGCTGCGCCGGGTGGTGCGCCCGGGCGGCCGGGTGGTCTGTCTCGAGCTGTCGCACCCATCCCCCGCTCTGTGGCGGTGGCTCTACGAGCTCTACTTCTACCATGCCGTGCCCCGGATCGGTCGCCTCTTCATCGGCCGCTCGGGACCCTACGAGTACCTGCCCGGCTCCCTGACCGACTTTCCCGATCCGGTTCGGCTGGCCTCGGTGATGGCCGCCGCGGGCCTGAGCAGGGTGCGATACCGCCTCGAGCTGGGCGGCATCGCTGCCATCCACGTCGGGGAGGTGCCCCAGCCTGCAGACGGTTGAGCAGCGCATCCGAGCCTATCTGGGCGAGGCCCTGGCCCGGGTCGAGCGCCTCTTGCAAGAGGTGCTGGCCGCCACCGAGCCGCTGGGGGCCAGGACGTCCCTGCACCTGCTCCAGGCGGGCGGCAAGCGCATCCGGCCGGTCGTGACGCTCCTGGCGGGGAGGGCCCTCGGCGCTCCGGACGACGCGGTGGTGCCCATCGCCGCCGCCGCCGAGATGATCCACATGGCCACCCTCGTGCACGACGACGTCATCGATGGGGCGCACAGTCGCCGGGGCCGGCCCACCGTCAACGCCATCTGGGGCGACTACCCGGCCGTGCTGACGGGCGACTTCATGCTGGCCCGGGCGATGAGCATCATCGTGGATCACGGGCACCCGCGGGTGCTCAAGGTGATGTCCGACATGATCTACGAGATGTGCGAGGGCGAGATCGCCCAGCACGAGGCCAAGGGGCGCCTGGACCTGACCGAGCAGGAGTACCTGCGGCGCATCGGCAAGAAGACGGCTCGCTTCTTCCAGGCCTGCTCGGAGAGCGGGGCACTGCTGGCCGGGGCGTCACCGGCCCAGGTGCGGGCCATGGGGCAGTTCGGCTACAATCTGGGCATGGCCTTCCAGGTGGTCGACGACCTGCTGGATATGACCGGCGACGAGCGCGCCATGGGCAAGCCGGTGGGCTCCGACCTCGCGCAGGGCGTGCTGACCTTGCCCGTCATCTACCTGCTCCAGCGAGCGGAGTACCGGGACCGGGTCGCCAGCCGGTTGCAGGTGCTCCCGCCCTCTCCCCAAGACATCCAGGCCATCCTGCAACTGGTGCGGCACAACGGCGCGCTGCACTACACGCAGGGGGTGGCGGGGCAGTACGCCCGCAAGGCGGTCGAGTCGCTGGCGGCGATCCCGCCGGGCGAGGCATCGGACCTGCTCCGGGAGATGGTGGGGGCGCTCGGCGCCCGGAGCCGGTAGGCCCGCTGCCTGCCGCAAACCGGCAAGAGGAGGGGCGGCCCCTCGCTTCGAAGGGTCCTCATCCGGCGCGCATGCGTCCGGGGTGCGGCCGAGCCTGGAAAGCGTGGGGAGATGAGCGCGACCTGCCATGTTCAACATCGGTCCAGCCGAGCTGCTGGTCATCTTGCTGCTGGCCCTGATCATCTTCGGGCCGGGCAAGCTGCCCGAGGTAGGGCGGGCGCTGGGGCGGACCATCAACGAGTTTCGCCGGGCGACCCAGGAGCCCACCTCGCCACCGGCCTCCTCCTCGTCCGCTCCGGCTGCCTCTGCGTCGGATGCGGGCAAGACGGGTGCGACCGAGCGCGGCGAAGCCGGGCCCACCGGATCGCCGGACGCGGGCACGCCGGCCCACCGGGCCGCCTCGGCCAGCGGGGCAGGGTCAGAGCCGGTGCGGCGTGAGCCCCAAGGCACGAGCGGTGCGTGAGCGGACCGGTGCCGCCGAGCGCCTCGGTGGCTGGCGATGGCGCCGGCGGTTGCCCGGCGCCGAGATGACGCTGCCCGAGCACCTCGAGGAGCTTCGATACCGCTTGCTGGTGTCGCTGGCGGCCCTGGCGGCAGGCTTCATGGTGGGGTGGAGGGCGACCCCCCACGTGCTCGATGTGCTGCGGGGCGAGGCCGGGCGCCTGGTGGTGGTGACGCCGGCGGAGGCCTTCGTCACCTACCTGCGGGTAGCCTTCACGGTGGGGCTGGCGGTGGCCTCCCCCATCATCGTGGCGCAGATCTGGCTCTTCGTCGTGCCGGGCCTCTATCCGGCGGAGATCGCACTGGCCGCCCGGATCGGGCCGGCGGCGGCGGTGCTCTTCGCGGCCGGCCTGGCCTTCGGATCGGCCGTCGTCTTTCCCATCGCCATGCGCTTCCTGCTGGGACAGGCGGGGTCCGGCGTGGTGGCGGCCCTGTCGGCGAGCCGGGTGCTCAACTTCGCGCTGGGGCTGGTGCTGCCGTTCGGCGTCGTCTTCCAGCTGCCCCTGGCCGCCTACGTGGCGGGTCGGTTGGGGCTGGTGGAGCCGACCAGTCTGGCGAGGTTGCGGCGCTGGGCGGTGCTGCTGGCCTTCGTGGTGGGGGCGGTCCTGACGCCACCCGACGTGATCTCGCAGGTACTGATGTCCGTGCCGCTGGTGGTGCTGTACGAGGTCGCGATCGTGACCGCCCGATGGGGTGCCCGGGTCAGAGCCCGCGGACCCCTTGCGGATGGAGTACGGAGCGAGGCGAGCTGAGGGAGATGTCGCAACCGCCACAGGAGAGCCCGTGGGAGCAGCTGGCCCAATACCTGCGGCGCTCTCCCCTGGTGCACCGCTTCGAGGCCATCCGGCGTTACCTGGGCGCCGCCCTGATCGTCTTCGTGGCGGCCGCCACCGCGGCTTTCTCGTTGGCGCCCGCGGTGCTGCAAGACATGCAGCGCCGGATGCCGGGCAGCGACGAGCTGGTCATGCTGGCCCCGGCCGAGGGCTTCCTCGTGCGGATCAAGGTGGCGCTGGCCATGGGGGCCGCGACGGCGGTGCCGCTGGTCATGCTGGGGGTGTGGGCCGCCGCCACCCGCGGGCGCCCCCGGGGGCGGCGGCTCGTGACGTTCCTGGCCATCCCCGTCTCGTTGGGGCTGTTCGGCCTCGGCGCCTGGTTCGCCTACGGGT
Organism: Limnochorda sp. LNt; assembly: GCF_035593265.1. Lineage (GTDB taxonomy): Bacteria > Bacillota > Limnochordia > Limnochordales > Geochordaceae > Geochorda > Geochorda subterranea. The sequence continues at coordinate 572,914 of NZ_CP141614.1, forward strand.
GGATCGTGCCGGCGGCGCTGCGCTTCCTGCTGGGATTCGCCGCCGACCGTCTCGAGGCCATGATCTCCGTCAACAGCTACGTCAACTTCATCCTCTCCATCGTGGTGCCCTTCGGACTGGTCTTCCAGCTCCCCCTGCTGGTCTTCTTCCTGGCACGGCTCGGCATCTTGCGGCACCGGACCCTGGCGGAGCGCAGGGGCTTCGCCGTGGTGGGCATCGCCGCGCTGGCCGCCGCGCTGACCCCGGGGCCCGACGTCTTCTCCCAGCTGTTGATGGCCATCCCCCTGGTGGTGCTGTACGAGGTGAGCATCTGGGTGGCCTGGCTGGCCGCGCCCCGCGCCCGGCGCCGGGAGAGCGATCCGGCGTGGCGTCCCTCCTGACGGCCTGAGGCCGAGCTCAGCACGGTAGAGACGGTGGCGATAGTGTGACTCTCCCCTGGGGATCGCGTCACTGTCCCTCGGCAGGGCGGGCCGCTCGGCGTCTCGAAGCCCTCCGTGCCGCGGGAGAGAGCGGTCACGGTTTCTCCGCGCAGGCTGGTCGAGACGGATCCGGTCGGAAGGGGGCGAGCGCGCGGTCTCGTCGGCCCCCATGGCGAGCGGGGCCGGGGCGCGCGGCGACATGGAGCACGATGCCGAGATCAATCAGCGGGCTCGGTTGCGTCCCATCACGGAGATCGCGGACGCACTGGGGTTGGGGGCCGACGACATCGAGCCCTACGGACGCTACATGGCCAAGGTGTCCATGTCCGCGGTGCGGCGCGCGGCCGCCGGCCGCCGGGGCCGGCTGCTCTACACGACCGCCATCACGGCGACCCCGGCCGGCGAGGGCAAGACCACCGTGGCCATCGGCTTGACCCAGGCCCTGGGACGCATGGGCCTCAAGGCCGCCGTCTGCCTGCGGGAGCCCTCGCTGGGGCCCACCTTCGGGGTCAAGGGCGGTGCGACGGGCGGCGGGCTCAGCCAGATCGCCCCCATGGTCGACATCAACCTGCACTTCACCGGTGACCTGCACGCGGTGGCCAGCGCGCACAACCTCCTGGCGGCCGCGGTCGACAACCACATCCACCAGGGCAACGAGCTGGGCATCGACCCCAAGCGGGTCCTCTGGCGCCGGGTGATGGACATCAACGACCGGCAACTGCGCCACATCGTGGTCGGCCTGGGCGCGCCCGGCGACGGGGTGGTGAGGGAGACCGGCTTCGACATCACGGCCGCCTCCGAGGTGATGGCCATCCTCTGCCTGAGCCACGACATGGATGACCTCAAGGCTCGGCTGGGGCGGATCCTGGTGGGAGAGGGGCGGCCGGGCACGGGCCGCAAGGCGCCGTGGATCTTCGCCCACCAGATCGGGGTGATCGGGGCGATGGCGGTGCTGTTGCGCGACGCCATCAAGCCCAACCTGGTCCAGACCCTCGAGGGTCAACCCGCCTTCGTCCATGGCGGCCCCTTCGCCAACATCGCCCACGGCAACAACTCCATCCTGGCCACCCAGACCGCGCTGGGCCTGGCCGACTTCGTCGTGACCGAGGGCGGCTTCGCGGCGGACCTGGGCGCCGAGAAGTTCCTGGACATCGTGGTGCCGCAGACCGGTCTGGTGCCGGACGTGGTGGTGCTGGTGGCCACCGTGCGCGCCCTGCACTACCACGGCGGGGCCTCCCGGTCGACCCTGCACGCCTACGATCCCGAGGCGCTCCGCCGGGGCTTCGCCAACCTGGACCACCACATCCGCACCCTGCAGCGCTTCGGCCTGCCCGTCGTGGTGGCCGTCAACCGCTTCGATTCCGACGACCCCCGGGAGCTCGAGGCCGTCGTCGCCCACTGCCAGGAGATGGGCGTGAGGGCGGCGGTGGCCGATGTGGTCGCGCGCGGTGGGGAGGGAGGCGTGGAGCTGGCCGAGACGGTGCTGGCGACGCTGGAGCGGGAGCGCCCCTCCTTCCGGCCTGCCTACGAGTGGGAGATGCCCCTCACCGAGAAGCTGGAGCGCCTGGCCACGCAGGTCTACGGCGCCGACGGGGTCGACTTGAGCTCGCGGGCGCGAGCCGAGCTCGAGGCGCTGGAGGAGCGCGGCTTCGGCGGGCTGCCGCTGTGCGTGGCCAAGACCCAGTTCTCCATCAGCGACGACGCCTCTCGCCGGGGCGCGCCGACCGGCTGGCGGCTCCAGGTGCGCGAGGTGCGTCCCTCGCTGGGGGCCGGGTTCGTCGTGGCCCTCACCGGTGACGTGATGACCATGCCCGGACTGCCCAAGGAGCCGGCAGCCCTGCGCATCGACGTGGACCAGGAGGGATTCGTCACCGGCCTGTCGTAGCGGTGGCTCATCCTCGGCATCCTCGTTGTGGAGAGGTGGCGCGACGTCGAGTTGGCCTGGCAACGCACCCTCGTCATCATCAAGCCCGAGGCCGTCAAGGCCGGCCTCATCGGGGAGATCCTGTCGCGCTTCGAGCGCAAGGGGCTCCAGATCAGCCGCATCCGCGACGGCCGCATCGATCGCGCCCTGGCACGGCAGCATTACATCCACCACGCCGACAAGCCCTTCTTCGAGGGGCTCCTGGACGCCATCACCGCTGGGCCGGTCGTCTTCGCCATCGTGGAGGGCCCGTCGGCCATCGCGCACGTGCGCAACCTGGTCGGCGCCACGGACCCGGTCAAGGCCAGTCCGGGCAGCATCCGGGGCGACTTCGCCGTCGAGCTGCCGTTCAACATGGTGCACGCCTCCGACAGCCCGGAGACGGCGGAGGCCGAGATCCGGCGGTTCTTCGGCGAGGGAGCGTAGCCGTGCAGGGTAGGAGGCGTCGGGGCCTACGGGCCTCGGCGCTCCCGCCGCAGGCGAGCCAGGTAGAGGCGAGCCGCACGGGCCGGATCGACCCCGCCGTCGTCGCTCGGGCCGTGGGGGTGGCGGGGCCGGGCCCGACGCTTGCTCTCCAGGATGTCACGAGCCGACAGGGAGGGCCCGCGCACGCGACGCCGCATCCGTCCGGCCCAGGCCCTGACGCCTCCCACGAGATCGGCCAGCAGCGCTGCCGGTGACTCCGACAGCCGGCGCACCCCCACGTCGGCCACCAACAGCATCATGGCCACCGCGACGAGCCAGGGCCAGGCCGGCCTCGTCCGCCAGCCCCCGGCCTGGGCAGGGGGGAGTCCCGCCAGGCGGGCGGCGGCATCGGCCAGCGGTGCTGGCAAGGCGTCTGGCTGCCCGGCTCCCGACTCGGCGACATAACCCACGAGCTGCCCGCCGGTCTCGTGGGCCAGGCGGCTCAACAGGGTGGGCGAGGGAGGGCCCGGCTCCAACTCGGCAGGGTAGGCTCGCACCGCGACAGCCTGCAGGCGACGGCCCTCCACGATGACCGTCGCGAAGTAGGTGCCGGGTTGCGACGCGTCGAAGGCGCCGGCGTAGCGGCCGGGGGCCTCCTGCCGCAGGGGCACGGTCGCAGAGGCCCCGGCAGGGCCGCTGACCACCGCTTCGGCCTGCAAGAAGTTGAGGGGACGCCCCTGGTCGTCGAGGGCCTCCAGGACGACGCGGGCACGCTGGGGGTCCAGGTCGACGTACAGGCGAGACGCCCCCGGCGAGGCGTCGGCGGGCGGCAGCGCCCAGCGCGCCATCTGGTGCAGCAGGTCGGCAGCCCAGCCCTCGTCCTGCCAGCGTCTCGCCCACGGCCCGGTGAGGCTCGACGTGAAGGCCACGACCCGCCCCAGCCCCGCCCGCCAGGCGGCCAGGATGGGGTCGCCCTCGTGCGAGACCAGGTAGACGGGGGCGTCGGGCTTGGGCGTGGTGGCGACGTACGCCTCGAGGGGTGGCAACGACTCGACCTGCGGCGGCAGGAGGGACTCGCCCGCACCGCGCTGCCCGGTGGCGCGTACCTGCACGGGCCCGGTGACGATGGCAGGACGGGTCACCACGATGGTCTCCGACGCGAAGATCTGGGGGATCACCCGGAGATCCCGCGTCTGGTAGAAGCGGCCCCTGCCCCATCGGGCGATCTCCGACAGAAGCGCCGCGTCGGCATCGGGACCGATGGCCACCGTGCTGACGGTGATGCCGCGTTGGGCGGCCCGCCCGGTCATCCCCTCGAAGTCGGCCGGGTTGGACTTGCCATCCGATAGCACGATGGCATGCCGCACCATGGCCCGGGCCGACTCCAGGGTCTCGAGCGCCTCTCGCAGCGCCGGGCCCAGATCGGTGCCGCCGTCGGCGGACAGGGTGGCCATGCGCTGCAGCAGGGGCGACGGGTCCGACGCCGGCGACAGCCGCTGCACCCAACGGGGCTGCCCGTCGAACGCCAGGACCCCGACCAGGTCGTCGGGCGAGAGCAGCTCCAGCGTGGCGGCGGCCGCGCGCCGCGCCGCGTCCAGCTTGGAGCCGGTGGCGTCACGCTCGCCCATGCTGCCCGACTTGTCGATGACCAGCACCAGAGCCACTTGCGGGATGAGCAGGCGGGCCGGCACCTCCGAGCGCACCGGCAGCAGGCTCTCGAGAGGTGTGCCGAGATACCCCCCGGGGCCGAATGTCCGGGGGCCTCCCAGCACCACCAGGCCGACGCCCATGTCCCGCACGCTGGCCACCAGCGCATCCATCTGGGGATCCGAGAGGCTCGACGCCGGCACGTCGTCGAGCACGATGGCCGAGTAGCGGGCGAGGCTGGTCCTCGCAGCCGGCAGGGCCTCGGGTGTGACCAGCTCCACGGGCAGGCCCCGAGCGGAGAGCCACTCGCTGCCGGCCGGCGGCGACGACGCGACGTAGAGCAGGCGCCGGTGGCCCTCGATCCGCACGGCCGTCCCTGCCCGGTTGTTGATCGGCTCCAGGTCGGCCTGCCAGCTCGACAGGGCCGCCTCGTAGAGCGCGACGGGGCCGGCAGGAGGCGAGGGATCCTCCAAGACGACGCTCTGCCAGCCGCCACGCAAGGCGATCTCGCCCTGCCAGAGCAGGCTGCCATCGCGGTGAAGGGCCAGGCCGACCAGCTGGGGACGAGACGACCACAGCCGCACGCGCAGCGCCACCGGCTCTCCCTCGGCGACGGAAACGGGCGCCGTCACGGAGGCGACGGCCACCTCCGGGTCGTGGCCGGCCAGTACCGGCACCACGTCGATGGGGGGGAAGGCGGGAGCCTCGCGCACGGCGGCCAGGGCGTCGCCGGCCGTCTGGCGACCGTCGCTCAACAAGACGATGCGCCCCGTCGCCCCGGTCTGGCCCGTCTCGCCGTCCGCCAGGAGACTCCGGGCGGCGCGCAGGGCCGCCTCGAGGTCCGTGGCCTCTCCGGTGGTGCCGGTGGGCACCCCCAGCGGGACGTCGGGGTCCGGGCGGGCCCCCCGGTAGGCGGCCCGTAGCCTCGGCGTCTCGTCCGCCTCCACCAGCCATGCCCGGTCGCGAGGCCCCAGCCGCCCCAGCACCGCCTCGACGAAGCGGTAGGCCGTCGCCCGAGCCTCCGCCGGCAGGCTGCGGCTGGTGTCGACGACGAAGACGAGACGGCGGCCACCCCCCGGCCACGGCACCAGCGGCTCCGCCAGAGCCGCCAGCAGGGCGACCACCGCGGTGGACCGCAGCACCAGGAAGCGCCGCCGTTGCCGGCGCCAGGCGATCAGGGCCGGAGAGCCGGCCACCGGCCCCGACGGCGTCCCGAGACGTCCCAGGCCGCCCCGGTGGGCAGATTGCAGGTAGAGCGCCGCCTCGACCACCAGCGTCGCGAGGGCCGTCGCGGCTGCCCATCGCCACCACGGCCGAGGCGCACCGGCCGGCGCCGCCGCCTCGGACGACTCGGCACCCGAGACCGAGGGGGCCCAGCCCGTGGCGCGCAGATCCGACTCCTCGTCTCCCGGTGGCTGGATGGCCCACATGCCCAAGGGTTCGCCCGCCCCGGAGGCGGGCCACGCCGAGTAGACGCCCGCGCGGGCGGTCTGTGCGTACACGATGGTCGGCGAGCCCTCGGCCGGCAGCGTCACGACCTCGTCGCCGGGCGCCAGGAGCAGGATGCGCGCCTCGCCGGGCGGTACCGGGATGGGTAGGGCCTGCCCCGGCTCCAGCGGGGGCCGGGCGGCCTCCCATGCCCGGGGCGCGGCCAGTCTCAGCACGTTGGCCGCCAGCACGGCGAAGGCGACCCGGTCGGGCAGGTCGCTTCGATCGGGCGCGAAGGCCATGGTGACCCGGTGACGGCCCCTGTCGTCGAGCCGGTACCAGACGAGCGGTCCCCCCTCTCCCTCGACGAGGACGTCCGCGTCCGGCGGCGGCCCGGACGTGGCGGCCGACCGACTGGCGCGCACGCCATCGAGCTCGAGGAAGCGCAGGAGCGGATGGGTGCGCTCCCAGCGCACCACCGCCTCGTCGCGGGCCGGCCCCGAGACCGTCGAGAGATCCGGGGGCCACTCCCACCAGACCGGGGCATCCCACGGCCCGGACGTCGCGGGTGGCTCGACGCCGTTGAAGACGATCAGGTCCGCTCCCGGCCCCACCCCCGTGACATCCGGCACCCAGACGATCCGGCCCCGGCCGGCTGCGCGCAGCACCTGCAGCAGGGCTGCCGACGGCTCTCCCACCAGGTAGGTCCGCGGTTCGCGCCCCTCTCCCGAGAAGGCGAGCGCGCGGGCGTCATCGGCCGGCAGGGCGTCCGGCTCAGGCAGCTCGATCCTGGCGCGCACCGAGCCGGGCCCCTGCAGGCGGTACGGTACCACCACCCGTCTGCGCGCACCGGGGGGGAGCTCCAGCGGCAGCCGCACGTCGAGTCCGAAGTCGCCCTGCAAGCGCAACGTGGCCTGTACGGGCCCATCGGAGAAGTTGGCCACCTCCGCCATCAGGTCGAGTTCGTCTCGTGCCGCTCCCGATCGGTAGGCCTGCAGGGCGGTGACGGCGACGTTGGGGGAGACCGGGTCACCCACGGGCACCATCCGCAGATCGACCCTACGGGCCAGTCGCTGCAGGGCCTCCCTGCCGGAGGGGCCCATGACGCCGTCGGTGCCCAGCCAGACCCGTACCGCCTCGCCCCGGCTCGCGAGGGCCTCGAGGCGCCGACCCAGCGACTCGAAGTCGGCGCGGCCGTCGGTCGGTGGCTCGATGGCCGCCAGGGCCCTCGTCGCGTCGGCGACGGATCCAAAGGGGCCGTCCAGCGACGTGCCCGAGGGGCCGACGGACCCGACCCACAGGGAGCGCCGCCTGCCGGTCTCGCTCGTCTGCAGCCGCCGGGCCAGCTCCTCCCGGGCCCGGGTGAACCGGTCGATGCCGGACTCCCGGGCCTGCATGCTCAGCGACCGATCGATCACGAAGACCTCGAGGAGCGGCGGGGTGCCCCCCTCCCGTTGGGGACGGGCCAGGGCCAGGCCCATCAGGGCGGCTGCCGCCAGCTGCAACACCAGGAGCAGGCTCGCCACCAGGCGGCGCAGCAGGCTCTGTTGGCGGCTCTCCTGCTGCAGCCATCGCCACACCAGGAGGCTCGAGACCCGCATGGGGCGCGGCCTGGGCCGCACCAGGTGCAGCACCACGATGGCCAGCGCCGCCGCGGCGCCTGCCAGCAGCCAGCCGGCCGCTCCCAGCCCCCATCCCGAGAAGAAGCCGGGTGGCGTCATCGCACCACGCCCGCCTCCCTCAGGCGTACGCTGACGGCTGCATAGGCCGATCCCTCGGAGGGCACCAGGACGTACCGGATGCGCCGGCGCCTGGCGAAGGCGGCGAGACGGCCCTGCCAGTCGCGCACGAGGGCCTCGTAGCGGGCCAGGGTGGGAGCGTCGAGTCGGACGGCCAGCGTCTGGCCCGACTCGACGTCGACGAGCCGAAGCTCCCCCGAGGCTGCCGGCCGCATCTCGCCCGGAGAGAGCACGTGTACGACCACCACGTCACGGTGCGCCAGCGTCAGGGCCTGCAGGGCGGACTCGACGGCCTCGACGGGCGACAGCAGATCGCTGATGAGCACGGTGACGGCCGGGCCCGGGGCACCCTGCACGATGCGTGCCGCCCAGGCGCCCCAGTCCACCTCGCCGCCCGGGCGTACGGCCTGCAGCGCCCGCAGCAGCTGCGACAGCGCCGCAGGGTGGCTGCCCCTGAGCAAGGGCTCCGCCCGTGCGTCCGGAGCGGCAAGGGAGGCATGGGTGGACGACGTGATCAGGCGCACCCGCTCGCCCGAGGTCAGGGCCACGACCCCCAGGCAGGCGGCCAGCTGGCGTGCGAACGCCCATTTGCCGGCATCGGGCTCGGCCATGGAGAGGCTGTCGTCCAGCGCCAGCTCCACCAGCAGGTCCGACTCGCGGGCGTGCACGCGGACGTAGGGCCGGTCGAGCCTCGCCAGGGCCTTCCAGTCGATGGCGCGGTAGTCGTCGCCCGGCATGTACTCGCGGTGGCTCAGGAAGTCCCACCCCTCGCCGGCCCGCCGGACGGGGCGCCATGCGGGCGCGCCGCCTGACGCCGATAGATGGGAGGCGATGCGCAGGCGACCGAGTCCTGTCAGCCACCGCTCATCGAGCATGGCGCCGGCCGGCCCCCCTGGCCATCACCGCCTGCCATGCGCTCTCGAGCGTCCGGTCCACGTCGACCTCCTCGGCGTGGCCCTGGAAGTTGAGGATGATGCGGTGCCGCAGCGCTGGCAGCGCCACCGCGCGGACGTCGTCGAAGCTGACGTGCGTGCGCTCGCGGAGCACCGCACGGGCCTTGGCCGCCAGCACCAGGGCCTGAGCGCCCCTGGGACTGGCCCCGTAGCGGACGAACTGGCGAACCGCCTCGAGGTCGGATGTCTCGGGGTGCGTCGAGGCCACCAGGTCCAGGATCGCCTCCTTGACCTCCGGGGACATGGCCACCCACCGCACGACCCGCTGCACCTCCAGCATCTGCTCTCTCGACAGCACCGGACGGATCGGCGGGGGCGACTCGCCCGTGGTGCGGTCCAGGATACGGGCGAGCTCATCGCGCGACGGGTAGCCCACCTTCACCTTGAAGAGAAAGCGGTCGAGCTGGGCTTCGGGCAGGGGATAGGTGCCCTCCATCTCGATGGGGTTTTGGGTGGCCAGCACGAAGAACGGCGCCTCGAGCCGGTACTCGGCGCCCGCCACCGTCACCCGCTGCTCCTGCATCGCCTCGAGCAGGGCCGACTGGGTCTTGGGCGTCGCGCGATTGATCTCGTCGGCCAGCACCACCTGGGCGAAGATGGGGCCTGGCTGGAACTGGAACGTGCGGCGCCCGTGCCCGGGATCGTCGATGAGCACCTGGGTCCCCACGATGTCGGCGGGCATCAGATCCGGCGTGAACTGGATCCGCGAGAACCGCAGGTCGGTGGCGGCGGCCAGCGACTTGACCAGCAGGGTCTTGCCGAGGCCCGGCAGGCCCTCCAGCAAGACATGCCCCCCTGCCATCAGCGCCAGCAGCACCTCCTCGATCACCTCGTCCTGGCCGACGACGACCGAGGCGAGCGCCTCCCTGACCCGTCGCATCCGCGTCGCCGCCTCCGCGAGGGCCCGCTCGGCCCGGGCGGCGTCGAGCGGGGGTGCCCCCTCCTGGTGCTCGGTCACCCGTCCATCCCCCCTCCGGCTCGCATCTCGAAGTAGCGCCGCACCGCCTCCCGATACTCGACCGGGACCGACTCGGGCTCGGGCAGTGGCGCATCTCGTGAGGGCCCTGCCTCCAGGTCGAGCGGCCCCGCCACATCGCCCTGCCCCGGCTGGGGCACCGGCCGGGCCGGCACCCCCGGCAGCGCGTGCGCCTCACCGGGCCCCAGCTGGGGCGACGAGGGCAGCGCGATCCGTCCGCCGTCGACCGGCACGGGGCCCTCTGCCGGCATGTCGGGAACCGAGCCGGGGCCGGAGCCGGGAGCCCCGCTGCTCCCCGCCATCTCCGGCGAGGGGCGAGAGCCTGCCGGCACCGCCCCCTCCGACGGCCCCGCCGAGGGGGAGCCAGCCGGAGGCGCCGGTGTCGTGCCGACGGTCTCCCCTTGCCCTCCGGAGGCGGCTGCTCCATCGGACGCCGGCGCAGAGGACGACGGCGCCGGCCCAGCGGCGGACGCCGACGTGCCTGCGTCGCCGCCAATCCCGGAGGGGCCGTGGTATGACGAAGGGGGCGGGGTGGGAGCGGGTGTCGCTCGTGACTCCGATGAGGGGGGCGGCGTGGCGTCGGCGCCCCTGATGGAGGGCGTCCCCGATGGCTCGACGGTAGCTTCAGCGCCCTCGCCGCGGGCAGCCAGCATGGCCAGCACCTCCGCGGCACGGTCGGCGGCATCCGACGAGATGAGGCCGAGTCGCGCGAGTCGCGCCAGGAGGCTCAGCCGGTCCCAGAGGGTGGCCAGGCCGAGCGGGGAGGTCGGGGTGCCTTGCAGGGGGGTCTGGACCGGCCCCGCGCCCGACGCCGTCATCTCACCGACGGAGCCCCACGATCCCAAGTGCCCCGGCTGGCCCTCCCCGGGGGGCGGCGATGCAAGGGAGGCGGCTTGCCGCAGCTCCTCCGCGGCGCGGGCCGCCGCGGGATCCGCGGTCGTGGCCGCCCGCTGCTCCAGCAGCGATGCCAGGCGCTGGAGCAGAGCCGACTCTCCGGGCGACATCGCCGGCTCCGATGGCTCCTGAGAGAAGCCCGGCGACGGGGGCGGCTCGAGTCGCCGCAGGAGGCGGTCGAGCCCGACGTCGGGGCCTGGCAGCGTCAGCAGGATCGCAGCGGCCACGGCCACGAGCGTCCGCCCTTTGCCGACGATGGGGGCCACCAGGCGACCCACCGACGGAGGACGATCCTCGACGAGCCGGTCGGCCCGGCGCGCCATCGCCGGCCCCAGGGGGGACGAGATGAGGCCGACACGCCAGGCCCACGCGGTGGTCAGGAGCTGGTCGGCCTCCAGGGCCCGGTCGAGCTCGGCCACGAGCGAGGATGGCGCCCGTGCCTGGCGTCGGTGCGTCCAGTGCCCCACCGCCGACCCGACCGCCGCGGCCACGAACGCGCCCAGCAGCCTCCGTCTGGCGTCGAGGGAGCCGCCGACGACCAGCATCGCCAGCACGGATCCGATGTAGGCGATGCAGGCCCATCGCACGCCGTCCAGCACGGCCTGCGCCCGCGACCTGCGCTTGTGGGCGTGGCGCAGGGCCTCGACCCATCGGGCCAGCGCCGCGCCGCCGGACGGGCCGTCGGGCGCCATCAGACGTCCCCCTCCCCGTCAACGCCCGCCATGCGGAGCCGTCGGCGCACCGCGGCATGGGCGGCCGCGGCGCCCACCAGGGCGAGCCCAGGCTGGGCGATCGCCATCCCGTGGCGCTCGAGGCGGGCGTCCACGGCCGGCCGGAGGGCCCCGGCCCCGGGACGGCGTGGCCCGAGGCCCAGATGATGGCCAGGAGGGCTGCCCCTGCGGCAGGTCGCACCGTCTCGGGAAGGGCCGCCAGCAGGGCGCTCCCCCATGCCGCTCCCGAGGCAGCGGCCGCGAGGGCCCCGGCCAGGGTCCCGGCGATCTCGGCCGGGCCGGCACCCGAGACGCGAGCGGCGAAAAGGCCGGCCGGCAGGGACAGCACCAGGACCGAGACCCCCGCCGTCCACCCCGCCATGAGGAGGCCACCGGTCACCGCGCCGGGCGAGAGGCCCCCCCAGTGGTGCCAGTCCTCCCACCCGATGAGCCCGGAGGGGTCGTCCGGATCGGCAGGGGCCGAAGAGGCGGCGCCCATCCAGAGCGCGGCCAGGGCGGCGCCCAGTTGGGTCACCGTCGACCAGCCCCTCCACACGCCCAGACGACCCAGGGACTCGAGAGCGGCAGTGCCCGGCCACGCCAGGGCGGCCAGGACGGCCGCTGCCACCACCCCTCCGGCCAGCCCGGCCGCCCGGCTCCGCTGTCGGATGAGCACGTCTCCCAGCCGCCACCAGACGAGGGCCATCATGACGACGAACGCCCCTCCAGCGGCCCGGCGACGGCAGGCTCCACCCGGCTCACGATCAAGGCGGCGGTGGGCACAGGGCGCCACCGCTGCCCGGGGCGGCGAGCCTCCACGACGGGCCGCGAGGTCTCGTCGACGTACAGCACGATCCAGGGCCGGCTCTGCTCTCTCGACGTGGGCTCGGGACCGAGCGCGACGGCGTCGGCCACGACCTGGGCAGCGGCCAGCGAAAGGCCACTCGAGCCCACGCGGGCCGCCGGCGCCAGCGCCTCGGCCAGCATCGCGCGCAGCACGGTGGGCCCCAGCGGGAGACCTGTCCGCTGCACCTGGCCTACCAGGGAGGCGATGCCCGCGTCGACGAATGCGACCCGCCCGGCAGCCGTCACGGCTGCCGGCGCTACCGGCACCACGCCCGACGCGGTCACCACCGCGCCCCTCCCCGACGACGTCAGCGCCAGCACGTCGCCCAAGGCGGCATCTAAGTAGAAGGCCGCCCGCCACCCGGCGAAGGCCGGCGCCGCCGCCACCGCCTGCCCGTCGCCATCCGACGGGCGCACCTCGCCGAGGGGCCGGACCGCCCAGGCCGGGCTGCCGACCTCTGACGCGAGCCGCCGGACATGCAAGCCTCTGGCACCCGGCCCCGTGTCGGAGGGGAGCAGGGGGCCCGGCGCCAGAGCCACCCCGTCGAGGGCAGATCGCACCTCCCAGTGGCTCTCCAACAGACCGGGGAAGACCATCAAGAGCTCCACGCGCAACGGGTCGTCCTGTGCCGGCCCGGTGGCGGCCCAGCCCGCCGTCAATCCCGCGGGACGCACCAGCAACAAGGCCCTCGGCCGGTCCACCCGGGAGAGGAAGGCAGACGCCCCCGCCACCGCCCCGATGCCGGCGACCAGCAGCATGACCGCGCCGGCGACGAGCCAGGCTGGCGTCCGGAGTCGCCCGAAGCCCGCCATCCACTGCCAGACCACCGCAGCGTAGGCCAGCGCCGCCAGAGCGGCCCATCGGGGAGGCGTCGGAGCGGGCGAGGAGCCCAGGGCGTCGAAGAGCCGGGCCCTCAACGCGTCCTCGGTGGCCAGGGGGAGCGCCGGAGTGCCTGGTGCAGGCTGCGGGTGGGTCGGCGCGAGCCCCAGACGGCCGGCCACGGCGCTCATGGCCTCCCGGGCGGAGTGGGGCGTCTCCATGGGCACCCGGACGAGGCGAGGGACCGGCCACCGCGGGTCGGCGGCGGCCGCTGCCGTCGCGAGCCGTTGGATGCGCGCCCCCAGCTCCGCCCACGCTTCGGGGGGCCGCTCCGGCAGGACCATGGCGCCACCGTCTCGCACATAGCCCACGAGCGCCCGCTGCTGCACAGCGGAGAGCCGATCGACGGGGAAGTCGGCGGCGACCACCACCAGGCGGGCGGCGCGATAGGCGGACATCCAGGGGGGCGCGTCTTCGGGCGAGGTCAGGTAGACGACCCGCAGGGGAGCCGTGGGCGCGGTGGCCTCGTCGTCCCGCGAGGAGTCGCCAGCCGGCCCCCACTGCCCGAGCCACTCCCACCCCTGGCCGGCTCTGGTCAGGACCAGTGCCACCGGCGGATCCGCCTGGCCCCTGGGCGCACCGCCAGGCGTCAGCGAGGCGCCCGCGGCGCCGGCGAAGGCCTCGAGCGCCTGCCAGCTGCCGGCGGGCAGCAAGAGCCAGGTGGTCCACCGGCCCAGAGCCGGGACGTCCAGCGGCTCCTCCCACTCGACAACCGTCGGCATGCCTCCGAGGACGTCACGGGCGACCATGCGCAACTGGAGGTCACCGGTGAAGCGGTCGCGCGACTCGAGGCGGATCTGCACCGGCACGAACGCAGCTCTGACGCCGTCGACGGGCCACAGCGGCCGCAACGAGAGGCGCAGAGGGGGGTCGTCCAGGGGCGAGGGACGGGAGGCTGGCGCTGCTCCCGCGGCCGAGACGGCCACGGCCGACATCCAACCGACCGCCACCGCGACCGCGAGCGCCGCCCTGCACGCCGGCCGCACCATCCCCAACGGCCCCACCTTCGTCCGCCAGGTGCTCGGCCTTATTGTACCATTGAAGGTTCGGACTGCCGGTGGGCCAGGGGGACGGGTGGGTCCGGGGTCGTGCGAGGGTGGCCGGGCGACTCTCTCCATGAGCCACCCGGCCCACGGTGCACGGGCGACGTCCGTGTCTGCCCGGTCGTACCCTCTCCCGTTTCGGGTGCTTCCATGCATCGGACTCTCTCGCTATACTTACGCACGTGATTGAGTGGGCCACGGCAGGGCTGGCGGCCGGGCACCTCATCGAGGGAGGCATTTCTCAAGAGCGATGCTGCCACTTCCCACCAAGTTCACGCTGGCAGCCGGGGCGGCCGAGGGGGAGACGGCCCTCAACGCGTTCGACAACGCGCTGCTGGCGGCCGGCGTGGGCAACCTCAACCTGGTGCGGGTCTCGAGCATTCTCCCCGCTGGTGCCCGGCTGGTCGACTACCTGGACCTGCCGCCGGGGACGCTGACGCCGACGGCCTACGGCAGCATCGTCAGCGATACGCCGGGAGAGCTCATCGCGGCAGCCGTCGCGGTGGCCATCAGCGAGCAAGGCTTCGGGGTCATCATGGAGTTCTCGGGCCGGTGCTCTCGGCAGGAGGCCGAGTCCCGGGTGCGGCAGATGGCGGAGGAGGCCCTGCGAGGCCGGGGCCTGGCTGTCCGGCAGCTGCACGTGCGGGCGGTGGAGCACCGGGTGGAGCGGATCGGCTGCGCCATGGCGGCCGTCGCGTTGTGGGACTGAGGGACGCCATGGATCTCTGGTTCACGGAGAAGCAGTTGCCCACCGTCGGCCTCAGTTGCCGCGTCGTCCGCACGCTGGAAGTGCGTCAGACCGCCTATCAGCACCTCGCGGTCCTGGAGACGGAGCCCTGGGGCCGGATGCTGGTGCTGGACGGCATGATCCAGCTCACCGTCGCCGACGAGTTCGTCTACCACGAGATGCTGGCCCACGTCCCGCTCGTCGCACATGGACAGGCCCGCCGGGTGCTGGTGGTGGGCGGCGGTGACGGGGGCACGGTGCGGGAGGTGCTGCGCCACCCCGAGGTCGAGGAGGTGGTGCTGGCCGAGATCGACCCCGAAGTGGTCGAGGTATGTCAGCGGCACTTCCCCGAGACGGCGGCTTGCCTGGACGATCCCAGGGTGCGCCTGGCCATCGGCGACGGCATCGCCCACGTAGCCGAGCATCCCGACACCTACGACGTCATCCTGGTCGACTCGACGGAGCCCGTGGGCAAGGCGGTGGGGCTCTTCGGCGAGTCGTTCTACGCCAGTTGCCGGCAGGCGCTGCGGCCCGGCGGCTTGATGGTGGCGCAGACGGAGTCGCCCTTCTACAACCCGCAGCTCATCGCCCGATGCCACGTGGCCATGCGGCAGGCGTTCGGTAACGCCCGCCTCTACCTGGCGCCGGTGCCCACCTATCCGAGCGGGTTGTGGAGCTTCATGGCCGCGTCGCTGGGTCCCGACCCATCCGTGCCGGCAGGCGAGGCCGGCGGGACGCCGTCGGGCCTGCGCTACTACTCGCGGGAGGTGCACCGGGCGGCCTTCGTGCTCCCGCCCTTCGTGCACGCGCTGCTGCAGGGGGAGCGTGAGCCAGCGGTGACGGGGGAGGGGTTGGGGTGACGGCCCCATCGGGGTCGCCCGCGGTCTGGCAGCGGACGGCCCCCTTCCTGGGGGCCGACGCGCCTCTCCAGGAGGCCGCTCAGGTCATCGTGGGAGCGCCTCTCGACCACACCACCAGCTTTCGGCCTGGCACGCGGGAGGGTCCCCGGCGTATCCGGGAGGTCTCGGACGGGCTCGAGTCGTACAGCCCCCGCCAGGGGGCGGCCATCGAGGATGCCATGGTCGCCGATGCGGGCGACCTGGTCCTGCCCTGGGGGGACGTGGAGGCATCGCTGGCAGCCATCGAGCGGGCGGTGGGCGACCTGGTCGAAGCGGGCAAGCGCCCCGTCGTCCTCGGTGGCGAGCACCTGCTGACCCTGGGCGCCGTGCGGGCGGTGGCGGCGCGGTGGCCGGATCTGATCATCGTGCAGCTGGACGCCCATCTGGACCTGCGCGACGACTACCTGGGCCAGCCCCTCTCCCATGCGACGGTGATGCGGCGGGTGGCCGAGGTGCTGGCCGGCGGGGCCTCCCCGGGCGCGCTCGGGAGGCTGGTCCAGCTGGGGGTGCGCTCGGGCACGGCGGACGAGTGGGCCGCGCATGCCAGGACGCTCCGGGTCCCGGGCGGCCTGGTGGAGGCCGCTCGCCGTGTGGTCGGCGAGCTCGGGGGGCGTCCTTTCTACCTGAGCATCGACATCGACGTGACCGACCCGGCTTTCGCCCCGGGTACCGGCACGCCGGAGCCGGGGGGGCCCACGTCCTCCGAGGTGATCGAGGCGGTGGCTTGCCTGGCGCAGGCCGGTCCTGTGGCCGTCGATCTGGTGGAGGTGTGCCCGGCCAAGGATCCCTCCGACGTCACGGCCTTGCTGGCGGCCAAGCTGACCCGGGAGATCCTGGTCGCGCCGGTCAGGACCGGCCCGTCCGTCGGGACGCGGGGGCGAGACGATTGAGCGCGTCGCATCCGTCGCCTCGCGCGTTGCGCAGCGCACTCGACGTCAAGCGAGCGCTG
Organism: Limnochorda sp. LNt; assembly: GCF_035593265.1. Taxonomy (GTDB): domain Bacteria; phylum Bacillota; class Limnochordia; order Limnochordales; family Geochordaceae; genus Geochorda; species Geochorda subterranea. The sequence continues at coordinate 589,353 of NZ_CP141614.1, forward strand.
GGCGACGCGGTGGTGGCGAGCCTGCAGGCGCTGTCGCGGGAGCAGGGGCTAGGCCCGTTGCCTGCCGAGTGGGAGGACCGGGCCCGGGCCATCGAGGTGCCCAAGGACCCGGCCTTCGGCGACTTCGCGAGCGGTGCGGCCATGGCGACCGCCGGCCACTTTCACATGCCGCCCCGGCGCATCGCCGAGGCCCTGGCCGAGCGCCTGCGCTCCCTCGCCGGGGCCGGCGGCGGCGCGGCTCCCCTGCCGCCATCCCTGCAGCTCACGTCGGTCGAGGTGGCCGGGCCGGGCTTCGTCAACATGCGGCTCGACGGGCGATGGCTGTTGGAGGTGGCCTCCAGCCTGCTGCGCGACGGCCCGCGCTCGGGCGTGCCCGACATCGGCCAGGGGCGTCGTGTCCAGATCGAGTTCGTCAGCGCCAACCCCACCGGCCCGATGAACGTCGTCAACGCGCGTGCCGCCGCGGTGGGCGACGCGATGGCGCGCCTCTTGGAGGCCGTGGGATTTCGCGTGACCCGGGAGTACTACGTCAACGACGCCGGCCGACAGGCCAGACTTTTCGCCGAGTCGGTGGCGGCACGCATGGCGGAGATCCTGGGCGAGCCGCACCTCTTCCCCGAGGATGGGTACCCGGGCGAGTACGTACGCGAGATCGCCGAGGAGCTCCTACGGGAGGAGCCGACCCTCGCCCGCGTCGCCCCGGCGGAGCGCCTCGAGCGCCTGCGGGACGCGGCCGTCGACCGCATGCTGGGGCGCCAGCGCGGGGATCTGGAGGCCTTCGGCGTCCACTTCGACGTGTGGTTCCGCGAGCGGGCCCTGCACGAGCAGGGGCGCGTCCAGCAGGTGCTGCAGGAGCTGGAGCGCCGGGGGTTCCTCTACGAGGCCGAGGGCGCTCGCTGGCTGCGCTCGACGGCCTTCGGCGACGACAAGGACCGCGTGGTGGTCAAGAGCGACGGTGCGCTGACCTACCTGGCCAGCGACATCGCCTACCACGACGACAAGTTCCGCCGGGGCTTCGACCTCGTCATCGACATCTGGGGGCCCGATCACCACGGCTACGTGGCCCGGATGAAGGCCGCCATGCAGGCGCTGGGCTACGCCCCGGAGCGCCTGGAGATCGTCATCCTGCAACTGGTCTCCCTGGTGAGGGGGGGCGAGGCCGTCCGCATGTCCAAGCGGGCGGGCGAGTTCGTCACCCTGGCGGAGCTGCTGGACGAGGTCGGGGCCGACGCGGCGCGCTACTTCTTCCTCCAGCGCAGTCCGGAGAGTCCCGTCGAGGTCGACCTCGATCTGGCCACGCTGCAGAGCATGGACAATCCCGTCTACTACGTGCAGTACGCGCACGCCCGCATCTGCAGCGTCTTCCGGCAGGCCGAGGCGGAGGGGGTCGAGCCGCTCGGCGAGGTGACGGCGCAGCAGCTGGCTCCGCTGCAGTCGCCTCACGAGCAGGCCGTGCTCAAGGCGCTGGCCGCCTACGCCGAGGAGGTGCGCGACGCGGCCCTGCGCCGCGAGCCGCAGCGGATCGTCCAGTACGTCTACCAGCTGGCGTCGGCCTTTCACAGCTTCTACCACGAGTACCGGCTGCTGGACCCGGACCCCTCCACGCGACGAGCTCGCCTGGCCCTGGCCGAGGCGACCCGCCGGGTGCTGGCCGATGCGCTGGGGCTCTTGGGCATCTCGGCGCCCGATCGGATGTGAGGATGGGAGGCACCGGCTGAGCATCTTGGGTGAGTCGCTGGCCCGCGCGGGCAGGGCGCTGGCGCGGGGATTCCGGCTCAGCTACGACTACCTGGGGATGGTGCTGGTCGGCTCGTCCCTCTACTTCGTCGTCGGGCTGGCGCCGGCCATCCTCACCCTCACCGCCGCCCTCCAGGTGCCGTCGCTGGTGACGCTGCTCCCCTTCCTGGGCACCCTCGTCCTGCTGACCCTGCCGGGCTTCACCGCGTTGCTCGCGGTCAGCCGGCAGCTGGCCGAGGGCGAGGAGGTGCCGGCGCTTCGCGGGTTGTGGCGCGCCTTTCGCACCCACTTCGTCAAGGCGGCGGCCCTGGCCGCGGCCGGATGCCTCATCCTGCTGGTGCTGGCGGCGGACCTGCTCTTCTTCCTGCAGGCAGGCTCGGCGGTGGTGCGGGCGCTGGCGGGCATGTGGGTCTGGCTGCTCATCTTCGCGTTGACGGTGACGATCTGGGCGCCGGCCGTGATGGTGTGGCTGGGCAAGGGCGTCGGGTCCGCGCTGCGGCAGGCGGCCCTCATCGTGCTGGACAACCTGGTCGTGACGTGGATCGTGGTGGCGGTCCTGGGCGTGCTCGGCATCGTCAGTACGCTCTTGGGAGCGCCGTTGCTGCTGCTCTTCGGCGGGATGAGCGCGTTCTTGGTGACGGCGGCCATGGAGGCCATCCTGGACCGCTACCGGTCCCTCCAAGCGGATGGAAAGGCGGGAGAACAGCGTTGAAGACGGCGGACGGCGAACGAAGCCCGCTGCCGACGAGGACGGGGTCGACCCGCTTCATCTTCGTGACGGGAGGCGTCGTCTCCAGCCTGGGCAAGGGGATCACCACGGCCTCCATCGGCCGGCTGCTCAAGAGCCGGGGGCTGCGTGTCAGCATCGCCAAGCTCGACCCCTACATCAACATCGACCCGGGTACGATGAGCCCGTTGCAGCACGGAGAGGTCTTCGTCACCGACGACGGGGCGGAGACGGACCTGGATCTGGGGCACTACGAGCGCTTCGTCGACGAGAGCCTCTCGCGGGATCACAACGTGACGGCCGGCACCATCTACTGGTCCGTCATCGGCAAGGAGCGGCGGGGCGACTTCCTGGGCGGTACGGTCCAGGTGATCCCGCACGTCACCAACGAGATCAAGCAGCGGATCCTGCGACTGCGCGGCGAGCCGCCAGCCGACGTCGTCATCGTCGAAGTGGGCGGCACGGTGGGAGACATCGAGAGCCTGCCCTTCCTGGAGGCCATCCGCCAGCTGCGCTCCGACCTGGGACGGGACAGCTGCTTCTATGTCCACGTGACCCTGGTGCCGTACCTGCGCGCGACGGGCGAGCTCAAGACCAAGCCGACCCAGCACAGCGTGCGCGAGCTTCGCAGCATCGGGATCAGCCCCGACGCCATCATCTGCCGGTCGGAGCAGCCCCTCGGCGACGACATCAAGTCCAAGATCGCCCTCTTCTGCGACGTCGAGCCCCGAGCGGTCATCCCCAATCCTGATGCCGACACCATCTACGCCGTGCCCCTCACCTTCGCCCGTGCGGGGCTGGATCAGATCCTCATCGACCGCCTCAAGCTGCCGGCGACCCATCCGCTGGACATGTCGGAGTGGGAGGAGATGGTGGACCACATCCGCCATCCCCGCCACCACGTGCAGGTGGCCATCGTGGGCAAGTACGTCAGCCTGCCCGATGCCTATCTCTCGGTGGTGGAGGCCCTCCGACACGGCGGGATCGCCAATGACGCCGGCGTGGAGATCCGGTGGATCGACGCGGAGCAGCTGGAAGAGGACGGGAGCGACCTGGACGCAACTTTCACCGGGGTGGACGGTATCCTGGTACCGGGAGGCTTCGGCAGTCGAGGCATCGAGGGCAAGATCCGCGCGGCCCGCTACGCGCGGGAGCACGGGATTCCCTACCTGGGACTCTGCCTGGGCATGCAGGTGGCCGTCATCGAGGTGGCGCGGCACGTCTGTGGTCTGGCGGGGGCCAACAGTACGGAGTTCGACCCGCAGACGCCGCATCCCGTCGTCGACCTCCTGCCCGACCAGCGGGGCGTCTCGGAGAAGGGCGGCACGATGCGGCTGGGACTCTACCCGTGCCACCTGGCACCGGGGAGCCTGAGCCGGGCCATCTACCAGGCCGACCTGATCCATGAGCGACACCGGCATCGCTACGAGATCAACAACGCGTACCGGCAACTCCTGGAACGTTGCGGCGTGCGGTGGGCGGGGGTCTCCCCCGATGGCGCCCTGGTGGAGATGATGGAGCTGGAGGCGCATCCCTTCTTCATCGGCAGCCAGTTTCACCCGGAGCTGAGGTCGCGACCGACGCGTCCCCACCCTCTGTTCCGGGCATTCGTGCGGGCGGCCATGGAGCACCGCAGGGGAGCCTCCCTGCGCCTTGTGAGCCGGTAGGCGACTTGATATAATGGGCGCGACGAGACGGCGTCCGGTGAGGATGCACGGGGTCGTACCTGCCGCCTTGCTTCACGAGCACCTTCACGCATGGAGGCTTCCGAGCCATCCCCATCGTTGTGGCCGGGTAGGGCGTGGTGTCGTTCTGATCCGGCAAGAGACCGAGGGGTGAGCGCCATGCTCCGCATGAAGGTCAAGGTCGTCGGGATCGATCAAAATACCATGGTCCCCGTGGTGGTCATCACCGACAGCGACGAGAAGGGGTTCATCCCCATCGTCATCGGGCCGCCCGAGGCTCAGGCCATCACCCTGGCTCTGGAGGGCAGCCGACCCCCTCGTCCCCTGACCCACGACCTGATGAAGAATCTCCTGGAGACCCTGGGCGCGAAGGTGGAGCGGGTCGTCATCTCGGAGCTGCGCGAGGAGACCTACTATGCCCGCATCTACCTCAGGACCAAGGACGGGCACGTCGATGTCGACGCGCGTCCCAGCGACGCCATCGCGCTGGCCCTTCGCACGGACGCCCCCATCTTCATCTCCGAAGAGGTCGCAGCCAAGGCGCTCATCGCCAGCAAGCCCATCGACGACGAGGAGATGGAGGAGTTCCGCCGGTTCCTGGAAAAGCTGACGCCGGAGGACTTCCAGAAGCATCTCCAGTAGCGCCGCGTCGAGGCCGAATCGGATCTCCGAGGCGAGCGCGGGGTCCGTCTCTCCTGGCATCTTCGGGCGCCCGGTGCGGGCGCGCGACTCTCTGTGCTGACGGGAGCGAGCGACAGGTGACCATTGCCGAACTTCAGGCCAAGAGCAACACGGAGCTCCACGAGCTGGCCAAGGGGTTGGGGGTGACGGGCTACACCAAGCTGCGCAAGCGGGACCTGATCCGGGAGATCCTGCGAGCCGAGACGGAGAAAGAAGGCCTGACGCTGGTCGACGGCATCCTGGAGATCCTGCCGGACGGGTACGGCTTCCTGCGGGTGGCGGGCTACACGCCGGGTCCCAACGACGTCTACGTCTCGCCCTCCCAGATCCGTCGGTTCAGCCTCCGCACCGGGGACTCGGTCCTCGGACAGGTGCGGCCTCCCAAGGACAGCGAGCGCTATCACGCGCTGCTCAAGGTCGTCGCCGTCAACATGCTCGACCCCGACCGGGCCCTCAACCGGCCTCTCTTCGACGACCTCACCCCCGTCTACCCGCAGGAGCGCATCAAGCTCGAGGTGGGCCCCAAGGAGATCGCCATGCGGCTCATGGACATCATCTCGCCGCTCGGCAAGGGCCAGCGAGGGCTCATCGTCTCCCCGCCCAAGGCAGGAAAGACGACGGTTCTCAAGAAAATCGCCAACAGCATAAGCGTCAACCACCCGGAGATCGACCTCATCGTGCTGCTGGTAGACGAGCGGCCCGAGGAGGTCACCGACATGCGACGCTCGGTGGACGGCGAGGTGGTGGCCTCGACGTTCGACCTGCCGCCGGAGAATCACGTCCGGGTGGCGGACCTGGTGCTGGAGCGGGCCAAGCGCCTGGTGGAGCACGGGCGGGACGTGGTGCTGCTGCTCGACAGCCTGACGCGCCTGGCCCGGGCCAACAATCTGGTGGTGCCGCCGAGCGGGCGCACGCTCTCGGGCGGTGTCGACCCGGCGGCGCTTCACAAGCCCAAGCGCTTCTTCGGGGCCGCCCGCAAGTTGGAGGAGGGCGGGAGCCTGACCATCCTGGCCACCGCCCTGGTCGACACCGGCAGCCGCATGGACGAGGTGATCTACGAGGAGTTCAAGGGTACGGGCAACATGGAGGTGCACCTGGACCGGCGCCTCGCGGAGCGGCGGATCTTCCCCGCCATCGACATCTACCGGTCCGGCACCCGCAACGAGGAGCTGCTGCTGTCCGATCGGGAGCAGGACACCATGTTCATCCTGCGCAAGGCCCTGAGCTCCCTTGGGACCGCCGAGACCACGGACCTGCTCATCGACCGGCTGCTGCACACCAAGAGCAACCAGGAGTTCTGCGATCTCATCCTCAAGTCGACCTTCGCGGAGAACGTCCGGGCCTGAGCCCGGCCGGCGGGGCGGCTGGGGGGCGAGGGGGGTAGGCGGACCGGTGCCGCCAGCGGCGACTCCGCCGGCACAATCCAGCGACACCTCGGGCGAAGGGACGGAGGCCCACTGGCCGGGGCCGGCCTCCCGTGAGGGCTCCGCCCACGGCAAGGAGGGGCAGGGCCGGATCTCGGTTTCGCTGAGGAAGGCCGTCGCCGGGCTTCTGGTGGTGGCAGCCGGGGTGGCCGGCTGGATGCAGGGTGCTCCTCGCGAGGCCGACGTCGAGGACTCCGGCGAGGTGGCCAGCGAGGCCACGCGGCAGGGTGTCCCGTTGCTGCGCCGTCTGTGGCCTGCCATGCCGGAAGGAGGCCTGGCCGGCGAGCGAGACGTGGCCGCCCTGCTGGCCGAGGTGGAAGGCTTGGGCGAAAGGGGGCTGCTCGAGGGCCTCGACGCCACGGACCGGTCCGCCGGGCCGGCACCCCAGCCCCCGGCGGAGGCAGCCGAGCTGCCCCGCGAGGATGCTGCCCCCGACGAAGGTGGCACCCAGCCGGCCGGCCAATCGGTGCCCGTGCGGTTCTACACCCACCGGGTCCGCCAGGGGGAGACCCTTTGGGACATCGCCCGCCAGTACCGCACCGACGTCAACGCCATCGCCACGGCCAACGGCCTGTACGACGTCGACTACATCCGTCCAGGCCAGGTGCTGGAGGTGCCCAGCGTCCCCGGCGTCGTGCACACGGTCCAGCGTGGCGAGACGCTCTGGGAGATCAGCCGGATCTACGGCGTCAGCATGCAGGCCATCCAGGAGGCCAACGGGCTGGCCTCGCCCGACGTGCTGCTGCCCTCGACGCGCCTGATCATCCCGGGTGCCACGGGGCCCGTCCTGGACCGGCTGGTGGTGGGCGGGCGACTCCAACGGGCGTTCTCGTGGCCCGTGCGCGGGCGGATATCGTCGCGGTTCGGCTGGCGCTGGGGACGCCAGCACGAGGGCGTCGACATCGCGGTGCCGACCGGCACCCCGGTGCGGGCGGCGGCCCCCGGCCGGGTGGTCTTCGCCGGATGGGGAGGCGGCTACGGGTACCTGATCAGCATCGACCACGGGTCGGGGGTCGTCACACGGTACGCTCACAACTCCCGCCTGGTGGTGCGCGTGGGGCAACGGGTGGCACGCGGGCAGATCGTGGCGTACAGCGGCAACACGGGCAACTCCACCGGCCCGCACGTGCACTTCGAGATCCGCTATCGGGGGCGAGCCGTTGACCCGTTGCCGTATCTGCGCTGAGGTGGCCTTTGCGCGGATCGGGCCCGATGGTATAATGGCCTGCGTGCGCCGGGTCCACCAGAGGCTCGGTGTCTGGGCAGGGAGCTGACGGAGCCATGAAGCAGGGCGTCCATCCCGAGTACTACCTGACGACGGTCACGTGCGCCTGCGGCAACACGTTCGTGACCGGCTCGACCCGGCAAAACATCCGCGTCGAGGTCTGCTCGGCCTGCCATCCGTTCTACACGGGCACCCGGCAGACGGTGGTGACGTCGGGTGGCCGCATCGAGCGCTTCCAGCGCCAGGTGGAGCAGGCCAAGCAGGTGCAGGCGGCCCGGCGTGCCGCGGCTCGGGCCAGGACCGGGCGCTCGCGACGCACGGGCCGATAGGGGTCCGATGGGGCCGCGGCGGTCGTCGCCGTGGCGTCGGCAGCGCAGTCGGCGGGCCGGGGGAGACCCCGGCCCTTCCATTTGGATCGAGCGGGGATGTCGTGGTATCATGGCGGTGGGTGTGCACAAAGACGTGCACGAGCGGAGCGTGGACGGTGGCCGAGTCGGCGGACCTGTTGCGGATCGGTGAGAAGCTGGTCTCGAGGGAGCGGCTGGCGAGAGCCATCGACCGCATGCTGGAGATGCGCGCCAGGGGCGCCTCCCAGCAGGAGGTGGCGCAGGCCTTCGGCGTGGACCGCAGCTTCGTCTCCCGCCTCGAGACCCTGGGCGAGGTGCGTCGGGGCGCCCGGGTGGCGGTCGTCGGCTTTCCGGTGCAAAACCCCCAGGAGCTGGGGCGAGCGGCCCAAGAGGCGGGGGCCGAGTGGGTCTGGTTGATGACCAACGAGGAGCGCTGGCGCTACGCCAGGGAGCGCCCCGGCGACCAGCTCTTCAACGAACTGATGGAGATCCTGTCGCGTCTGAGCCACTTCGATCGTGTCGTCTTCTTGGGGTCCGAGATGCGGATCCGCCTGGTGGAGGCCATCCTGGGCAGCGATCGTGTCATCGGGGTCACGCTGGGCCCCTCGCCCATCGCCGCAGACGTGTACGTCGAGCCCGAGCGCATCGCGGCCATCGTGAGCGGGGTGAGGTCCCGGTGAAGCGGGTGGTGAGCGTAAGCCTGGGCTCGTCCAGGCGCGACCATCGGTGGGAGACCGAGCTGGCCGGCCAGCGGGTGGTGGTGGAGCGCATCGGCACCGACGGCGACATGCGGCGCGCCATGGCCCTCATCCGGGAGCTGGACGGCAAGGTGGACGCCATCGGACTCGGGGGCATCGACCTGTACATCCGGGCTGGCGACCGGCGATGGGCCTTCCGCGACGCCGTGCGGCTGGCGTCGGCTGCCCGTCAGACGCCGGTGGTCGACGGAGGCGGCCTCAAGGACACCCTGGAGCGATGGGTGGTGGAGTACCTCATCCGCGAGGCCGGCTGGTCCTTCGCAGGGCGCCGCACCCTGATGGTGCTGGCCGTGGATCGCTTCGGCATGGCAGAGGCCCTGGCCGCTGCCGGGGCCGATGTCATCTTCGGGGATCTCATCTTCGGGCTGGGCGTGCCCGTCCCCCTGCGATCGCTGCGCCAGCTCCAGGTGCTGGCGCGCCTGCTGGCGCCCGTCATCACCAAGCTGCCCTTCCAGCTCTTCTATCCGACGGGCAAGAAGCAGGAGGTCATCGTGCCGCGCCACGGGCGCTTCTACCGGTGGGCCGAGATCATCGTGGGCGACTTCCACGCCATCCGCCGCTACATGCCCCAGGATCTGCGCGGCAAGGTGGTCATCACCAACACGGTGACTCCCGGCGACGTCGAGGAGCTGCGGCGGCGGGGCGTCGGGGTGCTGTGCACGACGACGCCTGACCTGGGAGGGCGCTCATTCGGCACCAACGTCCTGGAGGCGGCCCTGGTGGCCGTCAGCGGCCGGCGGCCCTCCGAGCTGAGCCGGCAGGACTACCTGCGCCTGATCCAGGAGGCCCGCCTGCACCCCCGCATCGAGGTGCTGGCCCCCCAGGGCGCGTGGGGATTGCGACCCGAGTTGCGCCCGCACGGCGCCTGGACGTGATCTTGACAGGCTCGCGGCGGCGTGGCTATGATCACGCGGCTGCTGCGGGCTGCTCGTGCAGGTACGACGAGCACTGGCGCTCCCGAGGGGCGGTGCCAGTGCTCGTGCACTCTGTGGAGCGTCGGCAGGGGCCGTAGGCCTCGACAAGGATGCAGGGGGGCGTGGATGCGGTGGCGGCCCAAAACGAGGGAGAGATCCTCCTCACTCCGGAAGGCCTGAGGCGACTGGAGCAAGAACTGGACTACCTGCGTACCGTCCGTCGTCCTCAGGTGGCCAACCGCATCAAGCAGGCACTGGAGTTCGGCGACATCTCGGAGAACGCGGAGTACGACGCCGCGAAGGAGGAGCAGGCGACCCTCGAGGCCCAGATCGCCCGTCTGGAGGCCATCCTGGGGCGGGCCCGCGTGGTGGAAGACGACGGCCTGGAGGGCGACGGGCAGCTGGTCACGGTCGGAGCCCGAGTGCGGCTCAAGGACCTTGAGACCGGCGAGGAGCTGGAGTTTACCCTGGTCAGCCCCGCCGAGGCCGATCCCTCGGAGAGCCGCCTCTCCTACGAGTCACCGGTGGGCAAGGCCATCCTGGGCCAGCGGGTCGGCAGCGTGGTGGAGGTCGACGCACCGGCCGGCAAGCTTCAGTACGAGGTGGTCGCCATCTCCCGCCCCGGTCAGGGGCCGACCAGCGGCTGACGGGTCGACGCCAGGGGAGGGCCCAGGGCCACGAAAGCGAGGCAGCGCCCGTGTCCGCATCGCAGCGCTCCGACGACGACGCCGCTACTCCCCAGCCGCTCTCGCAACAGGTCGCCGTCCGCCGGGCCAAGCTGGCCAAGCTCAGGGCAGCGGGGGCGCCTCTGTACGGGCCTCCCTTTCGGCGGACCCATACCGCCGCGAGCGTCGTCGAGGATTTCTCGACCCTGGAGGGGCAGGAGGTGGCCGTGGTCGGGCGGCTGATGACGTTTCGCCGGCACGGCCGCATCGGCTTCGCCGACCTGTGGGACGCCTCGGGGCGGATCCAGCTCTACCTGCGCGAAGACCGCCTCGGTCCCGACTTCGCCACCTTCTTCGAGCTCGACCGGGGCGACATCGTCGGAGTCAAGGGGACGGTGACCAGGACCCGGCGCGGGGAGATCAGCGTCGAGGTCGGTGTCTACACGCCCCTGGTCAAGGCGCTGCAGCCACCCCCCGAGAAGTGGCACGGGCTCAAGGAGGTGGAGTTGCGCTATCGGCGTCGGTACGTCGATCTGCTGGCCAACCCCGACGTGCGCCGCCGATTCGCGTTGCGCTCGGCCATCATCGGGGCCGTGCGGGAGTTCTTCGTCGCCGAGGGATTCTTGGAGGTGGAGACGCCCGTCCTCCATCCCGTGGCCGGGGGCGCCAACGCGCGTCCCTTCGTAACCCACCACAACGCCCTCGACATGGATCTCTACCTTCGCATCGCGCCCGAGCTCTACCTCAAGCGCCTGCTGGTCGGAGGCCTGGAGCGGGTCTTCGAGATCGGCAAGAACTTCCGCAACGAGGGGATCTCCCCGCGTCACAACCCGGAGCACACGGCCCTGGAGGCCTACCTCGCCTTCGGCGACTGGCAGGACATGATGGATCTGACGGAGCGCTGCGTGGCGTACGTCGCGCAGCGCTGCCTGGGCAGTCGCGTGGTGGAGTACGCAGGCAGGCGCCTCGACCTGACGCCGCCGTGGCCCAGGCTGTCGATGTTGGATGCCATTCACCGGTACGCCGGCATCGACCTTCGCTCGACGCGGGATCCCCGGGAGGCCCGGGAGGCGGCCCGGCGGGCGGGCATCGAGACGCCCCAGGGGACCACCTTCGGCGAGCTCGTCGCCGAGATCTTCGAGGCGCGGGTGGAGCCGGAGCTCTGGGGCCCCGTCTTCATCACCCACTACCCCGTCGAGGTCTCGCCGCTGGCCCGCAGTCGACCGGACGATCCGGCATTTACCGAACGCTTCGAGCCGTACCTGGGCACGATGGAGATCGGCAACGGCTTCTCGGAGCTCAACGATCCCGACGAGCAGCGGCGGCGCTTCGAGGCGCAGGCGGCGCGCCGGGCCAGGGGAGACGAGGAGGCGCACCCCTACGACGCCGACTTCCTGCTCGCGCTCGAGTACGGCATGCCGCCGGCGGGTGGCCTGGGGATCGGCATCGACCGGCTGGTCATGGTGCTGACGGGTGTCCCCTCCATCCGTGACGTGATCCTCTTTCCGCTGCTGCGGCCCGAGGAGCCCGGCTGAGAACGGCGGGGGAGGCGGGGAAGCTCAAATTGCCTCTTGCATTGTCGGCAGGGTCATGCTAGAAATAGAGGTGCGCCGTGCGACGGCGCCCGGATCCATGTCACGAGCCGTTCGGCGACCTTCCACCGCTGGCTGAGCTGGCCGCTCGGCGCGCCTGACGCCAGGGCTTCCAGCAAGTGGGCCTTGCGGCGGGCGACGAGGCGGTGTAACGTAGGGTCTCGCCGCTCGGACATGGCGGCGGTGCTCCTTGACAACTAAACAGTGAGCCGGACGCGAGGCGGGCCGAGGGAGGGTCAGCCTGGCGGTCGGTGGCGGGCCCAGGCCTGAAGAGGTCTGGTGATTCCGGAGCCAGGGTCTGGGAGTCGACGGTCGAGGGCTTGGCGCTGGTGCGGCGGGGCCAGCCTGCGGGCGGATGCCGGTGGGGGCCTGGCCGTGCTGGTGCGAGGCTTTGGTCGGAGAGTTTGATCCTGGCTCAGGGCGAACGCTGGCAGCGTGCCTAAGACATGCAAGTCGAGCGGGCCTGGCGTCTCGGGGCAACCCGAGGGGCGAGGTCAGCGGCGGACGGGTGAGTAACGCGTAGGTAACCTGCCCCCGGGTTCGGGATAACCCCTCGAAAGGGGGGCTAATACCGGAGGGCTGCACCTGGGGCATCCTGGGTGCAGGAAAGGCCCGAGAGGGTCGCCCGGGGAGGGGCCTGCGTCCCATCAGCTGGTTGGTAGGGTAACGGCCTACCAAGGCGACGACGGGTAGCCGGCCTGAGAGGGTGGTCGGCCACACTGGGACTGAGACACGGCCCAGACTCCTACGGGAGGCAGCAGTCGGGGATCTTCCGCAATGGGCGAAAGCCTGACGGAGCGACGCTGCGTGGGGGACGAAGGCCTTCGGGTCGTAAACCCCTGTTCGGGAGGACGAGCAAGGACGGTACTCCCGGAGAAAGCCCCGGCTAACTACGTGCCAGCAGCCGCGGTAACACGTAAGGGGCGAGCGTTGCCCGGAATCACTGGGCGTAAAGGGTGCGTAGGCGGGCCGTTAAGTCCTGGGTGAAAGCCCTCGGCTCAACCGGGGAAGGGCTCAGGAGACTGGCGGTCTTGAGGGCCGGAGAGGGTAGTGGAATTCCCGGTGTAGCGGTGAAATGCGTAGAGATCGGGAGGAACACCAGTGGCGAAGGCGGCTACCTGGACGGTCCTGACGCTGAGGCACGAAAGCTGGGGAGCAAACAGGATTAGATACCCTGGTAGTCCCAGCCGTAAACGATGGGTGCTAGGTGTGGGGGGTGTAGGCCCTCCGTGCCGCAGCTAACGCATTAAGCACCCCGCCTGGGGAGTACGGCCGCAAGGTTGAAACTCAAAGGAATTGACGGGGGCCCGCACAAGCGGTGGAGCATGTGGTTTAATTCGATGCTAACCGAAGAACCTTACCAGGGCTTGACATGCCGGAGGTAGGGAGCCGAAAGGCGACCGACCCGGCCTTGGGGCCGGGAGCCGGCACAGGTGGTGCATGGTTGTCGTCAGCTCGTGCCGTGAGGTGTCGGGTCAAGTCCCGCAACGAGCGCAACCCCTGCCCCGTGTTGCTAACGGGCGAGCCGAGCACTCGCGGGGGACTGCCGGCGACAAGCCGGAGGAAGGCGGGGATGACGTCAAATCATCATGCCCTGGATGCCCTGGGCTACACACATGCTACAATGGCCGGTACAGCGGGTTGCGACCCCGCGAGGGGAAGCCAATCCCTCAAAGCCGGCCTCAGTTCGGATCGCAGGCTGCAACTCGCCTGCGTGAAGGCGGAATCGCTAGTAATCGCCGGTCAGCAAACGGCGGTGAATACGTTCCCGGGCCTTGTACACACCGCCCGTCACACCATGGGAGTCGGCAACACCTGAAGCCGGTGGAGCCAACCCGCCAGGGAGGCAGCCGTCGAAGGTGGGGCCGATGACTGGGGTGAAGTCGTAACAAGGTAGCCGTACCGGAAGGTGCGGCTGGATCACCTCCTTTCTAAGGAGCGCACGACTCCCCTCCCCCACCGGGCCCAGGTCCACCCTGCCTCGAGCCGGCCTGCGCGAAGGGCTCACTGTTTAGTTTTCAGGGAGCGCCGTCCGACCGGGCGGCGCCGTGCGCCAGGGGCGCGGCACCTTGAAAACTGCACAGCGTGGTGAAGCGACGAGCGCCTGAGAAGGCAGAAGCCGAGCCGAAGGCGTCGGCCAAGCGTGAAGGGCCTACGGTGGATGCCTTGGCGCCTGGTGCCGATGAAGGACGGGGCAAGCGCCGAAACGCTCCGGGGAGCCGCAAGCGGGCGTCGATCCGGAGATCTCCGAATGGGGCAACCTGCGGCGGATCATGCCGCCGCATCCGGTGCTGAATCCATAGGCACCGGAGGGGCACCCGGGGAAGTGAAACATCTCAGTACCCGGAGGAGAAGAAAGCAACCGCGATTCCCCCAGTAGCGGCGAGCGAACGGGGAACAGCCCAAACCGGCCGGGTGGCAAAGCCCACCGGCGTTGCCCGGCCGGGGTTGGAGGGCCGCAAGGCCCGGTGGCGGTGGCCGCCGGGGCCGGCCGGTCATCCTGAGCCGAAGGGGTCTGGAAGGGCCCACCGCAGAGGGTGAGAGTCCCGTAGGCGAAGGGGTGGCCGGTCGGTGTTGCGGTACCTGAGTACCACGGGACACGGGGAATCCTGTGGGAAGCTGGGAGGCCCACCTCCCAAGGCTAAATACGCCAGGCGACCGATAGTGGACCAGTACCGCGAGGGAACGGTGAAAAGCACCCCTGACGGGGAGTGAAAGAGAACCTGAAACCGTAGGCCTGCAAAGCAGTCGGAGGGCCAGGCCTGCCTCCTTCGGGGGGCAGGCGGCCTGACGGCGTCCTTATTGAGGAACGGGCCGGCGAGTGGCGGTGGGCAGCGAGGTGAAGGGGCAGAAGCTCCGGAGCCGTAGGGAAACCGAGTCCGAACAGGGCGAATGAGTTGCCCGCTGCCGACCCGAAGCCGGGTGATCTACCCATGGCCAGGGTGAAGCCGGGCTAATCCCCGGTGGAGGCCCGAACCACGTGGTCGTTGAAAAGACCTGGGATGAGCTGTGGGTAGGGGTGAAATGCCAATCGAACCCGGTGATAGCTGGTTCTCCCCGAAATCGCTTGAGGGCGAGCCTCCTGGGGAGCCGGTGGCGGAGGTAGAGCACTGATCGGGTGAGGGGCCGCGAGGCTACCGATCCCGTTCAAACTCCGAATGCCGTCATCGGGGCCAGGGGAGTCAGACGGCGGGGGATAAGCTTCGTCGTCGAGAGGGGAACAGCCCGGACCGGCCGCTAAGGTCCCCCAGCGCGGGCTCAGTGGCAAAGGATGTGGGGTCGCCCAGACAACCAGGATGTTGGCTTAGAAGCAGCCATCATTGAAAGAGTGCGTAATAGCTCACTGGTCGAGCGGCCCTGCGCCGAAAATGGACGGGACTAAGCCCGCCACCGAAGCGCCGGATCGCCCGGCGAAGGGGCCGGGCGGTGGTAGGGGAGCGTTCCGCTTCCGGGGAAGCCCGAGCGCAAGCCCGGGTGGAGGGGGCGGAAGTGAGAATGCCGGCATAAGTAGCGAAAAGACCGGTGCGAATCCGGTCCGCCGGAAGCCGAAGGGTTCCTGAGGAAGGTTCGTCCGCTCAGGGTCAGTCGGGACCTAAGCCGAGGCCGAAGGGCGTAGGCGATGGACAACGGGTCGACATTCCCGTACCACCCCGTCCCGTCATGAGCGATGGGGGGACGCAGGGGGGCAGGCCATCCCGGCGTTGGAGAGGCCGGGTCCAAGCGCGTAGGCGGAGGCGGCAGGCAAATCCGCCGCCTCGAGACGCCGAGACGCGACGGGGAGCGCCCGCAAGGGTGCGAACTGGCCGGGCCTGCACTGCCGAGAAAAGCCTCTAGCCAGGGGCGGGGTGCCCGTACCGCAAACCGACACAGGTCGGCGAGGCGAGAAGCCACAGGCGCGCGAGAGAACCCCCGTTAAGGAACTCGGCAAGTTGACCCCGTAACCTCGGGAGAAGGGGTGCCCCGGTAGGGTGAGCGCCCCAAGCGGGTGCGAGCCCGAGGGGGCCGCAGTGAAAGGGCCCAGGCGACTGTTTACCAAAAACACAGGTCTCTGCGAAGCCGCAAGGCGAGGTATAGGGGCTGACGCCTGCCCAGTGCCGGAAGGTTAAGGGGAGGGGTTAGCCCGCAAGGGCGAAGCTCCGAACCAAAGCCCCGGTGAACGGCGGCCGTAACTATAACGGTCCTAAGGTAGCGAAATTCCTTGTCGGGTAAGTTCCGACCTGCACGAATGGCGTCACGACCTGGGCGCTGTCTCAACGGGGGGCTCGGCGAAATTGAGGAAGGAGTGAAGACGCTCCTTACCCGCGGCTAGACGGAAAGACCCCGTGGAGCTTCACTGCAACCTGGTATGGGATGCCGGCTCTGGATGTAGAGGATAGGTGGGAGCCGGGGAAGCCGGGCCGCCAGGCTCGGTGGAGGCAACCGTGGAATACCACCCTTCTGGGGCGGGCGTTCTAACCCGGACCCGTGAAGCCGGGCCGGGGACAGTACCTGGTGGGCAGTTTGACTGGGGCGGTCGCCTCCCAAAAGGTAACGGAGGCGCCCAAAGGTTCCCTCAGCGCGGTCGGGCATCGCGCGGTGAGTGCAAAGGCAGAAGGGAGCCTGACTGCGAGAGCGACAGCTCGAGCAGGCGCGAAAGCGGGGCTTAGTGACCCGGCGGTTCCGAGTGGAAGGGCCGTCGATCAACGGACAAAAGCTACCCCGGGGATAACAGGCTGATCTCCCCCGAGAGTCCACATCGACGGGGAGGTTTGGCACCTCGATGTCGGCTCATCGCATCCTGGGGCTGGAGTCGGTCCCAAGGGTTGGGCTGTTCGCCCATTAAAGCGGTACGTGAGCTGGGTTCAGAACGTCGTGAGACAGTTCGGTCCCTATCTGCCGCGGGCGCCGGAGATCTGAGGGGAGCCGTCCCCAGTACGAGAGGACCGGGACGGACGCACCGCTGGTGTGCCAGTTGCCCTGCCCGGGGCACGGCTGGATAGCTACGTGCGGACGGGATAAGCGCTGAAGGCATCTAAGCGCGAAGCCCACCCCAAGATGAGATCTCCCATCCCGTCAAGGGAGTAAGACCCCTGCACAGATGAGCAGGTCCATAGGCCGGGGGTGCAAGGCGGGCAACCGCCTCAGCTTCCCGGTCCTAATCGGTCGAGGGCTTGACCTGCGCCCGACTCGGCCGCCTCAAAAGGCGCCTCGCTTCCAAACGCTGTGCAGTTTTCAGGGCGCCGGCCCAAAACCCGGCGCCAAAGTTCCCGGTGGCCATGGCGGAGGGGTCCCACCCGTTCCCATGCCGAACACGGAAGTGAAAACCTCCAGCGCCTAGGGTACTGTGGGGGCCACCCCACGGGAGAGCGGGTCGCTGCCGGGACGCTCTTGATCGGGTCACGGCCTCGATCCCACGAATGGATCCCACGAAAGGGGTCCTGGGTCGAGGCCGTGACGTTTTTGTGGCTCTGCGTAGCACGTCGTGGACTTCGGTGTCGTTTCCGTAGTCGGCAAGGGACGGGAGTTCACGGGCCTCTCCTACCAGTCTCTGCCAGTCCGGGAGCGGCAGTTTCTGGAAACGCTGCACTCTGCGGCATGAGAAGGACCGTAGCGCTCTGTGAAGGTCCTGGGTACACGAAGGGTACCCCTTAGGGGGTACTCGGGAACTGCAACAGGACGGGCTTTTCGGCGGGTGTCCGGGCGAAGGTTCACGCTCGCTTGTATCGGGCTCGGGTGCTCGCTGTCCTCCAGGGGAACCGCGGGTGTGCGGGCGCTCTGACGCGATGGCCCGGGCTCGCTGGCGGATCTGGGCCGGCTGAAGCAAAGGACGGGGCCGAGGTCGGACAGGCCCCTTTAGGGCTTGAGGGGGTTGCCGAACGATGCGGACGTCTGCGGGGGAAGGACGCCGGAACTCGCCCGAACCGGCTGTAAACTGGAGGAGCTCGTGGGCTCGGCGCGCGAGGCAGTTAAAGCAGGAGACGGCGGCGCTTTTCCTGGCCTACCGGGATCCCCGAGTCCCCTGGTACGCCAAAGCTTGGGCGGCGCTGGTGCTTGCCTACGCGCTCACCCCCATCGATCTCATTCCCGATCCGATTCCCGTGCTTGGGCAGCTCGACGCCCTCCTTCTCATTCCCGTCGGCGTGCTGATTGCCCTGCGGCTCATCCCGCCAGCGGTCATGGCCGAGGCCCGGGAGAAGGCGGCGAGAGGGGTCGTCCTGCCAGTAAGCCGGGCGGGCGGCGTCATCGTCGTGGTGCTGTGGGTGGTTGTTGGAGCCGGTGATAAACTGGCTCTCCCGCAAATGTGGTGAACTGGAGCAACCTCAGATGCAGCAAAGGAGCCGGTGGCGTAGCAGGTCCAGTCCCGCTCGACCGTACATCATGCGCTTGATAGTCTTCAGCTTGTGGATCCACCCTTCGGTGGGGCCATTGCTCCAGGGAAGGCGCCATGCCTCGTACACTGCTTGGAAGTCCTGTTCGAGGCGATGGGCGAAGCCCATCAAGGGACGAACCCTCTCCCGCTTGACTGTGTCGATCCATGCGGCCAGGGTGTCGGCGCGACGCTGGCGTGCCATCTGGGCGAACTCCTCAGCAAGGAGCCACACCTTGGCAAAGTGGGCGTCGGTTTCGGCCAGGGAGGTCAGGTAGGCCCGCTCGGCCTGAGAGCGGCGGTTCGGAGCCTGCCAGAACCATCGCCCCAGCTGCCGGGGGGTCACCGGGCGTATGGCGGGCGGTGCCTCCTCTGAACCGCCTGCCGACCGGCGCAGCGCGGTGACGACCGCGGCAACCTGGGAGCGGCCACCCAGGTAGCCCATGGCCCGCAGTTCCCGATAGATCGCCCGCGCATTGCGACATCCCTGCTCCCATCGCTGGAGGATGTAGCTCCGGTAGGGATCGAGCTGGCTCGGGCGCCTGCGGCGGGGCCCTGTACCGGGTACCGTCGCGCTGGTCAGATAGCGCCGCACCGTCGCCCGGCTGAGGTGCAAGCGTCGGCTGATTTCCCGGATCCCGAGACCCTGTGCGTGGAGCGTGCGAACCTGGTCGTAGCGCTCGCGCCGGCGCTGCTGGCGAGCGGCCTGCTCCAGGGCACGACGTCGAAGGGCGGCCTGAGGGGTCGCCGCCAGGGTCGACCCAGGCACCACCGGCGCGGCCGGCGGGGACGGTGCCGCCTCCATGGACGGCAGGCGGAGGGTCTGGAAGTAGCGCTCCAGCACCTCGCCCAGGTTCTCGAGCAGGTGCCACCGGTCGGCCACCTGCACCGCATCCGGTGCGCCTGCCGGATGCCTTGGGCATGACCCTCTGAGCGGTCGCGGACGACGATCTGGACGCCTGGATGGGCGCGTAGCCACGCCGCCAGGGTCTCGGGGGATCGGTCGGGGAGAAGGTCCACCGGCCGTCGGCGTTCCAGGTCGCATAGGATCGTGCCATAGCGGTGTCCTTTTCGCCAGGCCCAATCGTCGACCGCCAGCACCCGAACCGGCGGCACGGGAGGCAGCGGGATCCGCATCACGAGGCGCACCAGGGTATCCGGACTGACGGGGATCTCAAGGGCCCGAGCGATGCGGGAGGCGGCCTCGGCACTCATGGCCAGCGCCAACCTCGCCAAGAGACGCTCAAGTCGGGCGGTTCGCCGGGCATAGCGTCCCACCAAGTACGGGAATGGCTCCGTGAAGGTGACTCTGGGGCATGCGGGCTCCATGCAGAAGAAACGGCGCACCAGGAGCCGCAGTCGGACCGACCGGCTCCCCACCGGCGCGTCCAAGACGGTTCGCCACCGCCGCGAGTGAAGACGTCGGCTCCAGTGCCCGCACTCCGGGCATGCGGCGCGTCTCGCTCGACGCCCCACCACCAACACAAGGGCCTCATCGTCGACACAAGCAAGACGAATGGTATACTGGTCGACGGGTAGGAACGGGTTTCGCACACTCCCTTCACCCCTTGCAGGAAGGCGTGTGCGTCTCTTTCCTACCCGCCTTCTTGTGGACCTTCACCACATTTGCGGGAGAGCCAGTTTTAGACCGGCCTTGACATGGTCGCCGCGCTTCTGGTGATGTGGGCCGCATTTCGCACGCTGCTCGCAGGGCGAAGGCCGGTTTAGCGGCGCCGTGGGTTGAGCGGTTCCACCGGCCGCACGTCGCCGAGGGTACAATAGCCCGTTCCCTGCTGGCAGGGCGAACGCACGAAGAGCGAGTCCTGACCCGTAGCTTCACCCGCGCCCCCTACTTCGCGACATGCCGTAGCCGCAGAATCTCCCGGATCTTGCGCGTGGATACCTTCCGTTGAGCTATTAGGGTGGCCAGCCCTCCTTCCCGGTGCTGGCCCCCACGCTTCGGCCTTGAGCGCCCTTATCCCTGATGGCCGTTTGGTATCCAGCGCCGCCCGTCCCGACGGGGATTACGGGGCATGGCGACCACCGATTACGAGAAGACCGTCCAAAGAGGGCGGCATGGGTCGTGGGCGGTGGTCGGCTTCACCCGGCATCGCTGGTCGACATGGATAGTACGGGGTGGCCGGCATGGATTGTATTCGGTAGTCGGCTTGCCTCGTACTCCGCAACGTGAGCAGGGCGCTGCCGATGTACGTGCTGCAGCTAGCTTCTTCGGGCCGGCCCAACGCTATCGACGACTGGAACAACAACTGCGGGGACGACACGGACCGCGACGTCACCTTCTACTACACCCTGCGGACGCATCGGGTCGGCGCCGTTCGCGTAGCTGGCCATCTCCACCGACGACGTCGCCGGCACCATCCGGGCGCTACACTTGAGAGAACGGCTTCGAGCACCACGTCAGCATCAACATGGCCCGGACGGCCCGCGCCGTGGAGGAGGCTCTGGGCAAGTACTGGGCTGGCAGGTCTACCGGCACGAGGGTTAAGCGGGGCGCACCCCCGCACCGGGACGGCGGCGGGTGGCTCGCCGCCGGCCGCCTGCGGCCCGGGGAGGTAGATGGTTTTCCACCGGCGGGGCCCGCGCTGGTAGGAACTCTACCTGCGCGGGACGAATGGCTGCCGCCGGGGGGGCGCGCATTTCCATGGAGCCCAACGAGGTCGACCGTGCTCGCTACTCGGCGTCCCAGACGCCTCGTTGCCTGCCCCGGCTCAAGGTGTTGTTTCCCCAGCTGCGACCCTCGGAGCAGCGGGTGGCTCGCCACATCCTCGACCATGCGCCGGAGGTGGTGTACAGCTCCATCACCGAGGTGGCCGAGCAGGCGGGGGTCAGCGAGGCCACGGTCATCCGCCTGTGCCGGGCACTGGGTTTCGGAGGCTTTCAGGAGCTCAAGATCGCGCTGAGCCGAGAGATGGTGGCTCCCGAGCGGCACATCCATCAGGACATCCAGCGAGGCGACGACCTGGCCACCGCGATCCGGAAGGTGTATCAGGCCAACCATCAGGCCCTGGACGACACGCTGGCCAACCTGCAGGTGCGTGAGCTCGACGCGCTCATCCGCGCCATCCGCAACAGCCGCCGGATTCACCTCTACGGGTCCGGGACGTCCGGGCTGTCGGCCATGGATGCTCACTACAAGCTGATGCGGATCGGCATCGAGAGCATGCCCTACACCGACGTCCACTGGCGGGCGTCCGGCGCGGCTCTGCTCGGACCCGATGACCTCGCCATCGTCTTCTCTCACAGCGGCAGCACCAAAGACGTCGTCGACGCGGCGGCCCTGGCCAAGCGTCGCGGAGCCACGGTGGCCGCGATCACCAACCGACGCCAGTCCCCGCTGGCGCGCTACGCGGACATCCTGTTGGTCACCGCGGCGGAGGAGACGCCCTTCGGCAGCGGCGGCATACCCTCCATCATCGCCCAGCTGAGCATCATCGACGCCCTGTTCGTGGGGCTGTGCTTGGCCGACTACGACAAGGCCCTGGAGTGGCTCGAGAGGACGGCGGAGGGCGTACGGCCTCTCAAGTACTGACCTCGGACGACCTGGTCGCGGGTTTCGACGCCGGAGGCACCCGCACCGTCTGCCGGATCGGCACCGTGGCCGGCCAGCTAGTCGGGGAGGGCGAGGCCGGACCGGGCAACCACCGGGCCGTCGGGATCGAGCGGGCGCGGGCTGCGCTGGAGGCCAGCTTCCGCCGGGCCTGGGCGGCGGGCCGCCCGGAGCCCGCGGTGGCTGGCGGGCCCACCGGCGAGGGCCCGCCGCTGGCCGCTGCTTTCATCGCTCTCGCCGGTTACGAGGAGACCGACAGCCAAGCGTCGCTCGAGCCCCTGTGGCGAGGGTGGCTTCCCGCCCGGCAGGTGCGGGCCGACACCGACGCGCTGGCGGCGTGGGCTGCTGCGACGGGCGGCTGCCCCGGAGCAGTCGTGGTCGCCGGCACCGGCTCGATGGTCCTGGTGATCGAAGGGTCCGGCCGCCGTACTGTGGTCGGGGGCTGGGGCCATCTGCTGGGAGACGAGGGCAGCGCCTACGACATAGCCGTCCGCGCCATCCGGCGGGCCATCGCGGCGGCCGAAGGCTGGGGGCCTCCCAGCTCGCTGGAGGGCGTGGTGCTGGCGTGCACGGGTTTGCCGGAGCTGCGCCGCCTCATCGGATGGATTTACGACGACCCCGGCGAGGCCAAGCGCCGGATCGCCTCCATAGCTCCCGCTGTCGTGGCCGCGGCCCGAGAGGGTGATCGGGAGGCCCTCCAGCTGCTCTCGGATGCTGCCTTGGAGCTTGCCCGGGCCACCGCTGCCGCGCTGCGACGCTCGGGCCTCCCGACCGATGCTCCGGTGGCCGTCTGCGGCGGCCTTGCCCGGGAGGCGCTGTACGTCCAACTGTTGCAGAGCCATCTCGCGGCCCTCCGCCCGGGCCAGCGGGTGGAGGCCCTGCGACAGCCACCCGTCGAAGGTGCGGTTCTCCTGGCCAGGGCGCTCGCAGGCGCTGTGGACCTGCCCGGTGCCTTGAAGCGGGCCCTCACCTGACCTGCCGGGCCGGGAAGGGGTGAGGATCTCCCCGCCGGGTGCGGCGCGTGTAGGGCCGCAACGTTTTATTAGCCGCTCGGAAGGAAGTCTTCACCCAACGCCGAAATATCAGGTTGCTGAATGACAAAACCGCACCCATTCGCGTCACCGGGGAGGCCGCAAACGAGATGAGCGAGTATGCCCGGCCCGCCTACCGGGTGGGGGTCGCGCGACTGGCCATCACCCCGCCTCCAGGCACCCTGCTGGTGGGTTACGCGGCGCGGACGGGAGCCGCGGCCGACGTGCACGACGATCTTTTCGCCCACGCCATCGTCGTAGACGACGGGACCCGCACGGCGGCCATCGTCTGCGCCGACCTGTTGAGCGTGCACCCGGACGTGGTCGGCCCCGCCCGAGGCATCGTCGCCCAGCGCACGGGCCTCGACCCGTCGTGCGTCATGATCGCAGCGACGCACACCCACTCCGGGCCTCCGGCGGCGGTGACCCCGGTGATGGACGAGCGGGAGCGGGCCTACGTGGCGTGGCTCCCCTTCCAGGTGGCAGGCGCCGTCGAGCTGGCCATGCGGCGCCGCTCGCCGGCACGGTTGGCGGTCGCCCGGGGGATCGTGCGGGCGGGCGTCAACCGGCGGCAGGTGCTACCCGACGGCCGCGTGGTCATCGGGGAAGATCCCGCCGGGCCGGTCGACCCCTACCTGACCCTCATCCGCATTGAGCGCGAAGACGGCGCACCGGCTGCCCTGGTCGTCCACTACGGTTGCCACCCGGTCTGCCTGGGCCCCGACAACCTGAGCGTCTCCGCCGATTACCCGGGATCGCTGAGGGCGACGGTCGAGAGCGTCATCGGGGTCCCTTGCATCTTCTGGCAGGGCACGGGGGGCGACGTCAACCCTCGAGGCCGGTCCAATCCCGGCTGGCACTTGGTCGACTCCGTGGCGCGGGCCCTCGCGACGGAGATAGGAAGGTTGTGGCACGGCCCGGGCTGGGCAGAGCTCTCGGGACCGGTGGGGGCGGCCCGCCGGACTCTGGTGCTGCCGGTGGTGACGGCGCCGGAGCCCACGGAGGCCTCCCTGCGGGAGCTGAAGCCCTTCGTGGCGAGCGGCTCCCTGGCGGCTCTCCGGGAGATGCTCGATCGGCGGCTGCCGTGGTCGGCCCAGCTGGCGCCGCCCGTCCGGCCGGGGGAGCCGGTGGGGGCCCTGATGGAGGTGCAGTGTGTGCGCATCGGCGGCCTGGCCGTGGTCGGCCTCGCGGCCGAGCCCTTCGCGGAGATCGGCCTCGCCATCCGGGAGGCCGTGGAGGACCGGTCAGGCCCCCATCCGGGGCGTTGCGTGGTGGTGGGGTACGCGAACGGTTGCGTCGGGTACCTGCCGTCCCGGCGGGCCCACCAGATGGGCGGCTACGAGGTCGACGAGGCGTACCTGGTTTACCGGCTGCCGGGCCCGCTGGCGGCAGGGGTGGGTGAGGAGGTGGTGAGCGAGGCGGTGCAGCTCGCGCGAAAGCTCCTGGCGAACGGCGTCCGCTCGCCGCAAGGGTGAGCGGAGGCCCGTTATGGGCCTGGCACGGAGAGGAGGTCCGCACTCATGGGCCACAGGCGGGCAACTACGTGGGCGATTCTGTGGCTGGCGGTGTGCTCGGCGGTGGTGAGTCTCGCCTCCGTCGCGCCGTCGCGGGCGGCGAAGGTGACTGAGATCATCTACCTCAGCGCCGGGACGGCCGAGGTCGAGCAGAAGCACGACCGCAAGTGGGTGGAGGAGTTCAACCGGACCCACCCCGATATCCGGGTCCGCTACGAACTGGTCAGCTGGGCCGACCTTTTCCCTCGGGTGATGGCCTACATCGCGGCGGGGACGCCTCCGGACGTGGCCTGGTATGCGCCTCGCCAGCTCAACGACTGGTATCGCATGGGGATCCTGGAGCCGCTGGATGCCTGGCTGGGGGCCACCAAGGACGAGTACCTCCCGGCGTTGACGGAGCCGGGCAGCGACGTGGTGTACGGCGGGAAGATGTACGGCGCTCCCTTCACGCTGGTCGGCCTGGGTCTGGTGGCGCGGCGTGACTTGCTGGCGCCGCTGGGCGTCGACGTGGACGGGATCCGTACCTGGGAGGACTTCGCCTCGGCCGCCGCCAAGGTGACCAACAAGCCGAGGGTCTACGGCACGCTGTTCAGCCTCGGAGAGCCCCGGCTGACCGCCCATCACGCGGAGTCGTTCTGGCCCAGCAACGGCCTCGTCAACCTGACCGACTTCGACAAGAAAGAGGCTTACGTCGAGGTGCTCCGCTTCCTGGACGGGCTGTTCGACTACATGCCCCCGGCTCAGGTCAGCTGGGTGCACCGGGACAACATCGCGGCGTTCGTGAGCGGGACGATCGCGCTCTTCGAGACGGGTTCGTACTTCCACGGCGACCTCATGCCCATCGCGCCGGACCTTTTGACGGCCAAGAACGCGGCGGTGCTGCCGGTTCCGTTCGGCCCCCGCCTGCAGGCGCCCGTCACCCCGGTCTACACGGTCGGGTACGTCATGTTCAAGGACTCCCGCAACAAGGAGGCCGCCGCCGAGTTCATCCGGTTCATGACGCAGCGCCGGGTTGTCAACGAGTGGCCGATGAACATGGCTCCGAAGACCGGCCTGGGCGTGGAGGACAGGGTGCGCGCCCTCGGGCCGCAGGTGCGGTGGTGGCAGGAGCGCTGGCTCGACCTGATGAACACGACCCGTCTGGTGGGCGTGCAGCCGTACTCTCCGGCCGAGGAGATCGATCGCATCTTCACCCGCCAGATGCTCGCGCTGTTCCGAAGGCAGCTGACGCCGGAGAGGGCCTACGAATCGTTGCGCAACGAGATCGGGGCCGTCATCGCGAAGTGACGGCCGGAGCAGCGGTCGGGGCTTCCTCGCCCGGCAGGAAGACAGGGGGGCCCGCGACGGCCCCCTGTCTTGCGTGACAGTTCGTGGGGAGAGGCTGACGGCGTACGGTGACTCGGGCTGGCTCGTCGGGAGTGCATTCAGCGGCGGCGTTGGGGCCCCGCCGGCCCCGGTTGGCCCTCGGGACCTACTGGGGGGCCGTGCTCCAGCTGCCCGCGCTGCTCGTCGCGGCGTTGCTGGTCGCATGGCCGGTGGCATGGGTCGTCTACCTCAGCTTCCGGGACATGTACCTGCTGCGCAGCTTCTACGAGTCGACCTTCGTCGGGCTGCGCAACTACGCCCGCCTGGCGGCTTCGCCGGACTTCCGCTCCTTCGTCTGGCATACCGGCCTGTGGGTGGTGGGCACGGTGGCGGGCGAGCTGGCCGTGGGCATGGCGGCGGCCCTGCTGCTCAACCGGCCGGGGCGCCTGGTGGGGGTGTGCCGCGGCGTGCTGCTCATCCCCTGGGTCGTGCCTCCCGTGGTGGCGGCCGTCGTCTGGCGCTGGCTGCTCGATGGGCAATGGGGGGTCATCAACCGCCTGCTGCTGGCCACCGGCATCGTGCGCGCCCCGGTGCTGTGGCTGGGCGACCCGGTGGCGGTGTGGCCCACTCTCATCGCCGTCACGGTGTGGAAGGCCTTTCCGTTCGCGTTCGTCAACTTCCTGGCTGCGCTCCAGGGGATCCCTTCGGAGGTGGTGGAGGCAGCCCAGGTGGACGGCGCCACGCCCGTCCAGGTACTGCGGCACATCACCCTGCCGCTGGTCTATCCGGTGGTGAAGGTGGTCACGCTCCTGCTGGTCATCTGGAGATCCAACGAGTTCAACATGATCTGGGTGATGACGCAGGGTGGCCCGGGCAACGTCACCATGACGCTCGCTCCGGCGATCTACTCCATGGCGTTTCAGTTCTACCGGGTGAGCCTGGCCTGCGCCGCGGGCGTCGCGTTGATGCTCGTGCTGTTGCTGCTGGTGGGGTCCTACGTCCGTCAGGTGCGCGGGGAGGGGTGAGGCGGAGTGCGTCGGGGCGTTTTCCCGCGGGCCCGCGCCGCGCAGCCGGCCCGCCGGCTTGCCGAAGCGGCGCGGTGGGCGGCCATCGCTTTGCTGGTGGTCTGGGTCCTGGGGCCCTTCGGTTGGGGGCTCCTCAGCGCGCTGACGCCGCCCGAGCTGCTCTATCGGTCGGATGGGCTCGTCCCGCCGCGGCTGACGGCGGACAACTTCCGGGCGGTGGGCCGGGACGATGCGTTTCGCGCGACCTTCGCCAATTCGGTGGGCATCGGGGTGCTGTCGGCCACGTTGACGTCGGCGGTCGCGTGCGCGGCGGGCTGGGGAGCCGCGCGGTTCCCGGGGCGGTTCGCCTCCGCGTCGATGGCGGGCCTGCTGGTCACCCAGCTGCTCAACGGGGTGCTCGTCGTGGTGCCCCTGTTCGTGCTGCTCGCGAGAGTGGGCCTCACCAACACGTGGACGGGGCTGGTGCTCAGCTACGCCGGCTTCACCGTACCCTTCTGCACGCTGCTGCTGCGCAGCCTGTTCGCCAACTTCCCGGCCGAACTCGAGCACGCGGCGCTCATCGACGGGTGCACGCGCCTGGGCGCCTTCTGGCGGGTGACGCTGCCCCTGTCGCTGCCGGGCCTCGTGGCGGCGTGGCTGTTCGCCTTCGTCCACGCCTGGAACGATCTCCTGTACGCCCTCGTGCTGTCGCGAGATCTCCGGACCATGACCGTGGCCGTCCACATCCACAACCTGGCGCACACGCAGTTCGCCGGCACCAACTGGTCGTTCATCCTGGCCGAAGGCGTGGTCGCGGTGATCCCGGCCGTGGCGGCGTTCCTCTATCTTCAACGGTACATGGTCCGGGGTCTGACCCAGGGGGCGCTCACCGGGTGATGGGACGGGCGCCGTCCTGTGTCGGGTTGAAAGGAGAGACCGCTTCGTGAGCGGCGACGCCAAGCGGGTGATGGTGGTGGGCGCGGGGATCATGGGCGGTATGCACGCCCGCGCCGTGGCGTCTCGGGGCGACCTGCGGCTCGTGGCCGTCGTGGACAGCCTCCCCGGCGCCGCCGAGGCGCTGGCCGGACGGCTGGGCGCGGCCTGGTACACCGACGTCGGCGACGCCATCGACGCTCAACGCCCCCAGGTGGTGGTCCTCGCGACGCCCGACTGGGCCCACCGGGGGCCGTTCGAGGCGTGCCTGCGCGGCGACGTGGAGACCATCATCGTGGAGAAGCCCCTGGCGACGACGGTGGAGGACGCCGAGGCCATGGTGCGCGCGGCCGCGTCGAAGGGGGTGATGGTGCTCGTCAACTACTCCAACCGCTGCGATCCGCTCCTGGTCGCCACGCGGTGGGCCGTCGAGGCGGGGCTGGTGGGCGACCCCGTCTACCTGGACCTGCGGCTCGACGACGACGTGTCCGTGCCGCGGGGGTTGTGGGGCGGGCGCAGCCGCGAGTGGGCGGCGCGCAGTTCGCCGCTCCACTTCCTTCTCCCCCACCTGGTGGATCTGGCGGCCTGGCTGCTCGGCGGGGTGCGCCTCCACGTGCGGGCGGCCTCGGCGACCAGCCGGGTGTTGCCCGATAGCCTCGATCTGGTCGAGATCCTGGGGAGCACGCCCGCCGGCACGGCCGTACGGCTCAAGTCGGAGTGGGTGCGGCACAGTTCCAGCCTCGTGGAGTTCGACATCTCCATCACGGGCAGCCGGGGCACGGTGGTCTACCGAAAGTTGTCGGGGCCGCTGGCGCAGCCCGGATGGTGCCTGGTCGTGGAGCCGTCCGAGCCGGATCCCGCCCTCGATGCCTTCATACAGCGGGTCGTCGCCAACTGGCGGGCGTCGGTCTGCGTCTCCCGGTCGTCCCGGACCGACCCCGACCGGCGGATGAGCTGGGTGCAGGTCGCGATAGGGCCGACGTCGGGGCCCCCGGGCTTCGCCTACCTGCTGGACGCTGCCGTCGAACGCACGCCCGTGCCGGCACGGTGGAAGGCGCTCGGCGCCGGCCCGCTGCCCACCGGCGAAGAGGCGCTGGCCTGCGTCCGGGTGCTGGCCGAGGCGGGTCGGCTGCTTCGACCCGCCGCCGGCCGGGAAGGACCGGCGCGGCGGGAGGCGGAGGGTTGATGGCCATCTCTGCTCTCGCCGATGGGGGCGAGGAGCAATGAACGGTCGCGCAGCCAGCGTCCGCTACCTGGAGCGTGCCATCGGCGCCCTGCGCGCCCTGGCCGACGCCGAGGGCCGGACGCCTGGCGGCCCCATCGAGCGGGCGGCCCGTCTCGTGGCGGAGGCGGTCGGGTCCGGACGGCTGGTCCACGTCTTCGGCTCCGGCCACTCCCACATCCTGGCCGAGGAGGCCTTCTTCCGGGCGGGTGGCATCCTGGGAGTGGACCCCATACTCGAAACGGCGCTCATGCTGCACGAGGGGGCCCGCAAGAGCACGTCGATGGAGCGCCTCTCCGGCTACGCCCGCGTCATCGCCGAAGACCGGGAGTTCGAGCCCGGCGACGTCCTCATCGTGGCCTCCAACTCGGGGCGCAACGCCGTTCCCGTGGAGCTGGCCCAGGAGGCGAAGCGGCTCGGCCTGAAGGTCATCGCCATCACCTCCGTCGCCCACTCGGCGGCCACCCCTTCCCGCGCGCCCAGCGGCCTGCGGCTCTTCGAGGTGGCCGACGTGGTCGTCGACAACCTGGCTCCGCTGGGCGACGCGTGCCTCGAGGTGCAAGGCCTCGACCGGCCGGTCGGTCCGCTGTCGACGGTGACCGGGGCGGCCATCTTGAACGCCGTCATGGTCCGAGCCATCGAACTGCTCGCCGCCCGCGGG
This sequence comes from Limnochorda sp. LNt, assembly GCF_035593265.1. Lineage (GTDB taxonomy): Bacteria > Bacillota > Limnochordia > Limnochordales > Geochordaceae > Geochorda > Geochorda subterranea. The sequence continues at coordinate 618,692 of NZ_CP141614.1, forward strand.
TCGCCCCCCTCCGTCATTCCGAGCGCCAACCTCCAACCGGCGGACGGGGAGCCGGACCCGGTGGTACGGCTGCCCAGCCGCCGGGGCCTGCGCCATCTTTGAGAGGTCGACAGGGACCATCTCCTTGGTCCGGGCGGGGGCGGCTCGCACCGAGCCCGCCCTCGACATGGAGCGAGAGGGGCGCCCGAGTGGGCGCCCCTCGCCGCGCTCCGTGCCCGCGCGTCGCCGGGTGGGCTCAGCTGGCGGGCGGCTCCGAGGCCGCCGCCGGCGCGCGATGCGCCCGAACACCATGCAGTTGAGGATGTAGGCGCCGCTGCCGGGGTAGTAGCTGAGCCATCCGCCGCTGGCCGCGCCGGCCGCGAACAGCCGGGGGATCACCTCGCCGAACCGGTTGAGCGCCCGCGCCTCCTTACTGATCCACGAGGTGCTTATACGTGCCCTCCGCCGAGTCACTCACTCTGGCTGCCTTTCTGCACCGCCATCTCGGCGGTCATGATGATGCCGCCGTTGAGGGCGGTGCTGCCCGGGCCGAAGGCGCCCCGCTCCCGTACCAGCACGCTGGCGCGCGGCTGGCCGCCTCAATGGCGTCAGCCGAGCCGGGTCCGCAGTGGCCCATCACGACCACGTCGGCCTCGTAGTCCCACCCGGCGGCCGTGCCAGCCGCGGCCATGGACAGACTCCCCGTACGGCCGGGGCTCCCCAGGCCGTTCGGAAAGAAGTTCCGAACCCGACAGTACCCTGAGCGGGCATAGCGGTGGGCATGCAAGGCGATTGGATGGCTGCCAAGTGTTAACAAAATGACCTAGTTGCCTCAAAACAAAAGGTATCTGAAGGGGGAGACGTTGCCTCATAACGAAACGTACTCATCCGGGTTCCTCCCTCCGGTTCGGGTGCCTTTGGACCAACCGGTAGCCTCGCCGAGGTAGGCACGCGCCACCCCCTTATCCACAGGCGATCTCCTCTCGGGCCTCCGCCGCGGTGTTGGGGACGGCGCCGGGGCGCTGCGCGGCTCGAACCCGGTGCCGGGTAAGCTCCCGCAACTGCTCCTGCAGGGCCGTGATCCGCCGGCGCAGCGCCGCGGGGTTGAGCGTGGCGTAAAGGGCCCGCAGCGCGGCCTTGTCCGCCTCCGACACGTCCGGGGAGGCCAGCACCCGGGCGTAGGGGGTGGCGGGGGCGTCGTAGATGCGCCGCACCCGGGCCCCGTGGCGTTCCTTGCGCACGAGCTTCTGGGTGGGCTGGAAGAAGTTCGTGTAGAGCCGAAGCTCGGGGTACAGCGTGTTGAGCAGCGCCACCTGTTCGGGCGTGTCGTAGCGCAGGTAGCCCACGTAGTGGCGCACGACCGCCCAGTTCTTCTGCTCCACGTGGCAGCTGTCGTTTTTCTGGTAAGGGCGAGACCGGGTGAACGTAAGGCACCGGCTCTCGCAGAAGCGCTTCAGGTGGGCGTTGATGAACTCGGCGCCGTTGTCCGAGTCGATGCCCCGGATGGGGAAGGGAAAGGCGGGCAGCGTCCGCTTGAGGGCCTCCAGGACCCAGCGCTGGGCCTTGTTGGGGACGGCCACCGTCACGGTCCACCCCGTGGCCACGTCGACCATGTCCAGGGTCTGGGCAAAGTCCCCTTTGGGGTTGCCCCCGTCGTGGCCAACCAGGTCAATCTCCAGAAAGCCCGGATGGGTGTCGTCCCACTCGGCGAAGGTTCGGATGGGGATGGCGCCTTTCAGCAGGCTGCCCGGCTTGGTGCCGCTGCGGCCCTTGATCTGCAGCCGCTGGCGCTCCCGGGCCAGCAGCCGGTCCACCGTCGCGGCGCTGATCCGCAGCAGGCGCTCCCGCACCTCAGGGGTGAGGCTCAGCTCCCCCCAGCGCTCGAGGATGGGCACCACCTCCGGCAGAAACGGCGCTAGGCGCTTGCCGGCCGGGAAGCTCAGGATGGCCCACACCTTCACCAGCGCCTCCTTCACCTCCCGGGTGTAGACCGGAGGCCGCCCGGTCCGGTGCACCCGTACCCGGGCCACCCGTCGCGAGCCGGGTCGGCTGGCCTGCCGCAGGGCTCGGGCGGCATAGGAGCGGTTGTAGCCACACAGTTGCTGCAGCTGACTCAGGATCTGCGCTTTCTCCTTCTTCCGGGCCTTGCGGTAGCGCTCGGCGAGCTCCCGCACGACGGCCCGCCGCTCGGGCAACGAGAGGGGCACCTCCTGCGCCTCCTTCGGCTTCATGGTTGGAGGCTCCTTTCCAGGCGCAGGGGGCTGGGCCTGTTCGAGTACCTTTTAGTTTTGAGGCAACGACCCCATTTCGAGTACTTTTCTTTTGAGGCAAGGCCATGACTTGCCTCCACATTCATGGAATGGCATCATTGGGCCGTAAGACGCGTAGCCACCGCCATGCACATCGAGACCGCCCGCCGCCGGCAGGGCGTCAAGGTCTACACCTATCACCTGCTGCACCAGAAGACCTGCCCACTGGCCCGCTTCGGATACAACCGGGACAAGAAGCGGGGCAAGAAGCAGTTCCGCGTGGGGCTGCTCACAAATGACGAGGCCTGTCCGGTGGCCGTGGAGGCGTTCCGCGGCGACGTGGGGGATCCGGAGACGCTACGGGCCCAGATTGCTCGGGTCCGGACTCCGTTCGGCATCGAGTGCGTCGTGTTCGTCGGCGACCGGGGCATGATCGTCAAGGCCCGATTGAGCGACTTGGAGGCGGTGGGCTTCGGGTGGATCACGGCCCTGCGGGCGCCGGAGACCCAGAAACTGCGGGATGAGGGGTTCTTTCAGCCGGGCCTGTTCGACCGGCGGGACCTGGCGGAGATCGCCGACCCCGACCGGCCCGGGGAGCGGCTGGTGGTCCGCTACAATCCCCTGGTGGCCGAGGCGCGTCGGCAAAAGCGCGAGGCGCTGCTTTCGGCCACGGAGCGGGAGCTGGCCAAAATCGAAGCCCGGGTGCGCCGGCGCCGCCGCAAGCCCATGACGGCGGATGAGATCGGGGTGGCCGTGGGCAAGCTGCTGGGCCGCTGGAAGATGGGCAAGCACTTTCGCCTCACCATCCGCGACGGGCACTTCGCCTTCCAGCGGGACCCCGCATCCATCGCCCGGGAGGCGGAGCTGGACGGGTTCTACATGCTGCACACGAACGTCTCGGCCGACCGGATGGACCCGGTCCAGGTGCAACGCACCTACCAGTCGCTGCACCAGATCGAGCAGAACTTCCGAGCGATGAAAAGCGCCCTGGACCTGCGCCCGGTCTACCACCGGCTGGAGGACCGGGTGCGGGCCCACACGTTCTTGTGCATGCTGGCCCTCTACGTGCGCTGGCACATGGAGCGGGCCCTGCGGCCGCTGCTCGAGGAAGACCCCCGCCAGTCCTTCGAGGGGCTGATGATGCAGCTTGAGACGCTGCAGCGCCACACCGCGGAGGTGGCCGGGCAGGAGGTCACGATCCTCGGCGAACCCGAACCCCTCCACCGCCGGATCTTCCAGCTCTTGGGGGTTCCCCTCGCAGCCAGAAGGGGTGCACCGTTGAATCCCCTTGAAATGCGGTCGTCATGGGCACTGACACCGGATCGGAGGCCAGGAACTTCCGCCTAGCGTGACTTTACGAGTTATGTGCGCGCGATGGGCCGAAAAGAGCGTCATGACCGGCCTTTGGGGTGGGTGCCGGTGTATTACCCCAGCTCAAGGGGCCAGGGCGGCCAGCTCGAGCAGGTCGAAGAGGAGGCGCTGGCGGGGGGACATCTCGGAGAGGGTCAGATGGCCGGGGATCTTGGACGCGAGGGGGTAGAGGTGGGCCACCTCGTGGATGCCCCCCAGCGTGTCCACCAACTCAGGGATGCTGTCGACCGGCGGCTCCATCCCCCGGGCCTGGGCCCGGCGGTGCACCTCGCGCAGCAACAGGGAGGCGAGGGCCAGGGCCATCACGCAGTAAAAGGCGTGCACCCGGATCTTGCCGTCGGTCCAGTGGAACATGGGCCGAAAGCTTTCGAAGTGGGGATCTTTCATCTGCCGGATGGCCCGCTCCACGTGCGCCTGGCCCCGGTAGGCGGCCACGATCTGCTCGTCGGTCCAGCTGGCCTGGTCGGTGAACAACAGCGTCTTGCCAAAGCGCCGCTCGGCCAGGGCCTGCAAGGCGGCATGGTCGATTTCGAAGTGGAGGGCCGGCAGTCCCTCTTCCAGGCGGAGGTCAATGTGAATCAACTCGTGCAAGGACTCTCCTTTCAAAATGCCCTCGACCTGGCGTTTCACGCCCTCCAGCGTGGGCGGCTGGCCGCGTCGATGCTGGCGATAGCGCTCCAGGCGGGCGCTGATCTCCCGCAGGGCCTGGGTCGCCTTTTTCAACTTCGTCGTCATGCCCTGGAGTTGCCCCAAGAAGAGCGTTTCGTGGTAGACCAGCAGCACCGTGTGGGGCCGTCCGAAGACGGTCTGGGTGGTCCGGTAAGCCCAGTGCCCGGCCCACTGCCCTTGGAGGGGGTGGAAGGCGGATTTGGGGATGGAAAGCAGGTCCGGATGCTGGGAGGGGACCAGGGAGCCCACCACGTGGTAGCCTTGCAGGTGCTGGTAGTTGGGGCGGGCGTTGTTGCCCTTGTCCAAAATGAGGGTGATGTCCTCGCACTGCTCGGCCAGCATCCGGTAGCGTGCGACCAGTTCGTCGACGACGCTTTCGAACTCCCGGCTGTCGTGCCGATGGCCCGGGTAGGCGTCATGGAAGAGCGGCACGTGGAAATCGAGCGTCACCAAAAGGGCCAGCCCCACCTGCTTGAGGTCGAAGCGCTTGGCCTTGCTCGCCCCTCGCTGGGGGATCGCGGAGTCGGTGGCCGAGTCGATGTAGGTGACGAAGTTGGTGGTGTCGTAGACGAGCGCCCGCAAGTCCAACGCGAACTCCCGGACCATGTGGGCGGTCAGGTCCCGCTCGATGGCCCGCAACGTTTCGGCATCCAGGCGGTCCATGTGATCCCAGAAGCGCTGGCTGGAAAGCTGCCGGGCCTTCACATGGGGCATCAGCCGGCGCAGCACGGTGCCTTCGAACCACTCGCCCATCTTCGCCTTGCTGGTGGGCGCCACCGCCCGGTTGAGGGCCGCGATCAGCATGTACTCGCCCACGCTGGGGCCCTGGTCTCGCTTGGGGGCGTGGGCGTCGACGTGCTCGACGAGGCGCAGCCTTCGGGCGATGGTCCACAGGGCGGCCACCGCGCCGAAGTCGAAGAGCTTAGCGGTGACCGGCTTGGGGGTCGGCTCCTCTTTGCGCCGGACGATGTCCTCCAGCTTGCCCAGGTACTTCTGCCAGACGATGCGGGGCTGGCCGTTCACCCGCCGGACCTCGACGGCGTAGTAGTACAGGCCGTTCCCCTTGCGTTTCCGAATAATGGTAGCCACCGGGCGTCTCTCCCCTCGGGGGTAATACGCCCTTCGCAGTCCGGACCCGAAGATCCTGCTGCCCGCGGCCAACATTTTGGGCTGTCTTCATGGGGCATCGGGAGGCTTTTGGGTGAGCGCGTTTCCCCGGACTGGACGAGGGTAATACATGTCCTAGGAGCCCAGACTCCCAGTTATGGGAGCTGCATCCAGGTCGTTACATCCCATGGTGGTGGAAACGAGCAAAGATGGCGAGAGCTTCCCCACCCGGTCCCGATCTGGAAATGCGCAGAGCCGGAAGACCCGTAAAGCGGAAAGTCACGCTAGTTAGTTGCCCCTGATAAACTCGTCCAGCAAAGCCCGTCGTGACGGGCTTACCCCTCTCCTCCCCGAGACCGAATGATGCTAAAATCGGCCCCAGGAGGCATGGCATCGTGCGTCGGGACCGCAACGTGGCGTTCAAGGCGGACCTCTTCGAAAGCCTCATCGACCCCCAGCTCTTCGAGCTGCCCAAGGAGCTGGCCATCATCGACCGGCTGCTGGACGACGAGCGCTTCCTGGAGCCTATCCGGCGCAAGCTCACGGCCCGGCGGGGTCGGCCCACCATCCCCCTGGAGACGTACCTGCGCATGATGTACCTGAAGCGCCGGTACCGGCTGGGCTTCGAGGCCCTCGTCAAGGAAGTGGCCGACAGCCTGGTCTGGCGGCGCTTTTGCCGGTTGCGCTTGACCGACAAGGTGCCCGATGCCACCACCCTCATCAAGCTGACGCACCGACTGGGTCCGGAAGTCATCGAGCAACTCAACGACGCCCTGATGGCCCAGCTGGTGGAGGCGCGGCTGATGAAGCGCCACGGCCAGCGGATCCGGGTGGACACCACGGTGGTGGAAGCCAACATCCATCACCCCACCGACGCGGGCCTGCTGGCCGACGGGTGCGGGTGCTGACGCGGCTGATGCGCCGGGCCAAGGAAGCCGGCATCGGGTACGCCTTTCGGTCCGAGACCGCCTGCGTTCGGTCCGCCGCCGGCTGCGCCGCATCGGCCAGGTGCTTCGCCGGGGAGGAGAAGGCCCAGGCCGAGGTGGACCGGCTTACCGCCGAAGTGGCTCGGCGGGCCGAGCAGACGCTTCAGGAGGCCGAGCGCATGGCTCGGGCTGTCCAGCGCCGCATCCGACAGCTCGGTCCGGCGGTCGGCGCTCGTTACCGGGCCCTCGCGCAGGGTCTGGTCACGTACACCCGCCGCCTGCGCCGGGTGCTGGAGCAGACCCGGCTTCGCTTGCAGGGCATCCGGACCATCCCGGACCGGCTGGTCAGCCTCTTCGACCCGGATGCGCGCCCCATCCGGCGGGGGAAGCTTTCGAAGCCCGTCGAGTTCGGCTACAAGCTGACCCTGGTGGAGACCCAGGAGGGCTTCATCAGCCACTGGCGGCTGCATGTCGGCAATCCCAGCGACGACAGCTTGCTGGTGGACGCCGTGGCGGGCCACATCCACGCGGTCGGAGCCACGCCCCGAGCCGTGGCCGCCGACCGGGGCATGAGCAGCCGGGCCAACGAGGCGGCCCTTCGGGCGATGGGCATCGCGCACGTGGCCCTGCCGGCCCGAGGCGGTCGGGCTCGTCGACTTTTCGAGCGACGCCGGGCCTTTCGGCGGTTGCTCCGCTGGCGCAGCGGCCAGGAGGGGCGCATTGCGCACCTCAAGCACGCCTTTGAGCTCGACCGCAGCCGCTATCGGGGTGCCGACCGGGCGGCGACCTGGAGCGGGGAGGGCGTTTTTGCCCACAACCTGACCCGGGCGGCCCGCCGGCTGCTGGCCCTGGCCCCGGCAGGCGCCTGAGCAGACCCCCGCCGGGGCAGGACCGGACAGGGCGGCATGACGAGCTGGGGTTGCTAAAGGTTCAGACTCCCCTCTAACGACGGACAGTGATTTTGTCAGGAGGCACTAACTAGGATTGAGCGCCGCCAGATCGCAGGCTCGCGTAAGCCTCACGGACAAGGCGTATAACTACCGGCACATCCGGTGGGCGCAACGGGCGAGGATCGAAGGCGATGATCCCTAGGTTAACGCGATGGGTGCGCACCATAACCGGAGGAGTGGTGCGCGCCAGCCAGTCGACGAGCGCCGCGGCGGTAAAGCCGAGGCGAACCTCGTCCAACTGCATCACCAGCCGGACGATCGGGCGCCCGGCTTCGTCGCGTTCAATGTAGGCGCGGGTGTACGGCAGCTCTTTGAGGCCGGCAAGGAGCTCTTCGGCCACGCGAGTCAGTGGCGCCAGCAGTTCCGTGGGGGATCGGGCCACGTAGGTCGAAAGGGCGGTCAACAGCCCCATGATGGTCTCTTTCCCGACCTTCATCGCGCGAGCGATCCCCTGCTCCTGGGCGCGGCATGCGGCGACAAGGCTTTCCTTTCCGCATATGATCCCGGAGGTCGGCCCACCGAACGCTTTTCCGCCGCTATACGTGACCAGGTCCGCTCCCGCTTCGATGTACGACCTCAAGTCGGTCTCCGCAGCGGCGTCGACTAGGACGGGGATACCCCGGCCATGAGCGAGCCGGATCACGTCGGCGAGCGGCAGCATTCCCTTCTGGACGCAGTGGTGGGACTGCACGAAGAGGACGGCGGCAACATGGTCGTCCAACGACGCTGCGAACAGTTCCGCGGGAGTGGCATTTGCCCACCCGACCGGGCGGGGTTCTCCGCCGCCGAGGCGTATCATCTGCGCTATGGGGGCACCGAAGTTAATCAGGTGCCCACTCTGCACCACGATCTCGCGGGGCTGCCAATCCGCGTTGGGCAGCCGCTCTATGCGACGAGGGTCTGTTCCGGCCACACAAGCGGCTGTCATGATAGCAATCCCGGCTCCTGCGCCGCAGGTGACCCAGGCGGATTCAGCGCCGGCCCACTTAGCTATCATCGCACCAGCGCGCTGTTTGAGGACGTCCATGTCGACGTACGCGGCCCCCGCATGGGCCATGGCCGAGGCTACGGCCGGGCTCAGGGAGGCGCCCCCCAGGCGGGTCATCATCCCGCTCGCGTTGATAACTGGGGTAACCCCGATGTCCTCATACGTGATCAAGTCGCACCCTCCAGTTCGCGGCAAGAGCCCTTCGAAACTCCGTATGGACCGCCTTGTAGGCTTCCGTCCAGGCTGGCTCCGGTTCGACGACCCGTTCAGGCGTTGCCGCCATGTGTCGAACGGCGGTTTGAAGCGACGGGTGGATCCCGCTGGCGACAGCCCCCAGCATTGCTGCTCCCAGAGCCGACACTTCTCGGGTCATCAGTTCGAGCGGTCTGTCGAGAACGCTTGCGAGGATCCGGGGCCATTGACGACTGCGTCCACCGCCTCCCGTCAGCGACAGACGGGTGATGATAACGCCTCGCCTTTGCAGCACGTCCACTATCTCGCGAAGGCCCAGAGAGACTCCCTCCAGCACAGCGCGTGCCAGGTCTCGGACATCATGCTCCGGCCGCAGCCCCAGAAAGGCCCCCGTCGCATTGGGCCGGAACGCTGGCACCTCAGCCCCGTGGACGTACGGCAGGAACAAGAGCCCCCGGCACCCCGGAATCGAGCCAGCCGCCCACTCGTCCAGCGTTTTGTACACCTCGGACAGGTGCGCAGCAGCAAGGGGTTGCCTGGCCTCCAACAACCCCACCAGCCTAGGTGACTGCTCGGTTTCCTGTTGAATCGGGCCTTTGGTAGGGGGTTTGAAAGGTCAGGCATGCGGCCAGCGGGTTCGAGCTCGACCCAATCGCGGCCTTCGACGGGAGGGCGGAGCGCGTCGTGCTGCCTTTCCAACCCCCGGTTTCCCTTCTCTTTTCCTTGTCTTCCAGCTTCTTACTCATGCGGGGCCCACCACCCCCACGGGTGGCCCGGCGGCCATCACCTCCTTGATGTTGTGGTTGATGGCGGCCAGCAGGAGCTGGAAGCGCACCTTGATGCGACCCCAGTAGCGCGCCTTGCGGGCCCCGTGGGTCTTGAGCTGCCGCACGATGCGCTCGATGCGGGCCCGCAGCCGGTAGCGCTCCCGAAAGGCCGGGGTGCGCTGGTACGCCCGAGCCTGCCGCAGCTCGACCTCGTAGGGGTGGATCGTGACCTGACGGGCCGCCGCCGGCGTGCAGCGGGCCTTGAGGGGACAGGCCCCGCAGGCCTCGGCCGCAAAGCTCACCACGAACCCCTTGTGGTGCTGCAGTCGGCCCGGGTCGAAGCGGACCGTCTGCCCTGCGGGGCAGGTGAGCGTGCCGGCGTCGGCGTCCAGGGCGAAGGCCTCCTTCGAGAAGTACCCCTCCCGGTTCGTCGCCGGGGGCGCCTTGGCCACGATGAGGGTCCCCTTCTCGGCCTGGCGCCGGGCGCGCTCGACGTCGAAGTACGCCTGATCGCCCAGCACCTCCGCGGGGGCGGTGGCCGTGCCGCTCCTGGTCGTCCAGCATCGCCTCCAGCCTCGCGTCGTCCGGTGCGTTGGCGGGCGTCACCGCGACGGCGGTGACCAGCCGGTGGCCCTCGCCGCCCGTCATCAGATGGGCTTTGTAGCCGTCTGCCCGGTTCGAGGCCGTCTTGTGGCCATGGCGCATCTCGGGGTCGACCACCGAGATGACCCGGTCCTTGGCCACCCCCCTGCTTGAGGCGGACCGTCCCGTCCGGGTCCCGCTCGATGTCCTGGGTGGCCACCCGCTCCAGCAGGTCCACCATGGCCTTCAAGTCCTCGGGCACCTTCGCAAGCGCCCGCGCCGCCGCCACCAGGGCCAACGCGTCGTCGACCAGCGCCTGGAGCAGCTGTCGGCGGGCCTCGGCGTCGTCCCAGTCGATCCGGGGCTTGCCCGGCTGGTGGTAATCGGTGCGCTTCAGTACCGCCGAAAGCGGACCGTCCAGCTCGTGCATCCGGGCCACCGCCAGGACCCGCACGATACCCTTGCGGATGAGGGTGTAGGTGTCCTGCACGGCGGCCCCGCCGTGGATGAGAAAGGAATCGACGATCTGGGAGCGCTCCGGCGAAAACAGCCCCGCCTGCTTGGCCGAGGCCAGGGTCCTCTCCAGCATGGCCGCCGCGATGCCATGCTGCAAGAAGCGCCGGCGGTGGTCGCACAGCGTCACCGCATCGATGCCCTCAAAGTCCCGCCCCGCCAAAATCGCCAGCTTCACCCGGTCATCGAAGCGGGATTCCTGCTCCATCTCCCGGTCCGAGTAGCCCTTCTCCATCTGGATCAACAGCGCCAGAAACGTGTGGACCGGGCTCACCGAAGGCCTTCCGGTGCGGGCGTCAAACAGCGGAGCAAACATCGATTCGTCCAGGTTCTGCACCGCCCAGTCGTGGAGCCGCCACCAGTAGGAGTCCTTGGGGATGCGCTGTCGCCAGGTGACGTCGTCGAAGGTGGTCTGCCGGTTGCGCCGGCCCAGCACGCCGCTCCACTCCCTGCCCGGAGGTGGTTTCCAGCCGCATCGTACCACGAAAACGGGCGTGAACGCAAGAGCGGTGCAGCAATACAAAGCTACAGAAAGCTCATAGAGGTGTATCAATGGTTACTGTCCAAGAAAGCCCTCCGGCGTTCATCATCGACTTTCTATTCTTCAAACCCCATCAGCTCATACCCCGTGGGGTACGGTTTCCGAGCGGTCACCTAGCCAGCCACAGCACGGACACCCCTCCTGTGGGCAGGTCGCCGCCCGACGCCCAGAGCCCGTCGATAAAGGGATAGGTGAAGGTGTGACAAAACCGCGTGGGGTAGAGGGGCCGCGTCGTGTTGACCCGGATCACTCCGACGGTGCCCAGGGTGACGCAGCCCTGACCCGCCTCCACCATCCCTGCGCCCAGATTGGCGCACACGCCGTCGTGCCCGCCCACCGCCACGGGAATCCCGCGTGGGAGGCCCAGCTCGTCTGCGATGTCGCTCTTGAGGGGCCCGAGGGGCTCCTCGCCGGGAGAGATCCGGGGCAGCCACGAACGCTGAACACGGTAGCGCTCCGTCGACCTAGGCCACTCCCGTGTGTTGGCGCTGAAAGGATCGGTGGCGAGCCTCCCCGTCAGAACGAAGTTGATATAATCCTTGACTCCACACAGGCTGCGCAGCCTGTCGGCGGCGGCAGGGTCCACCCGGCGAAACGCTTCCGCCGCCCGGCCCCACGCGGCGAGTTTGCTGTATCGGCGTGTCTTGACGCGAGGGACGCGACCCACCTCTGAGGCGAGCGATGCCCAGGGGACGGGCAGAGGCTCTCCGTTGCCGCCGAGGAACGCAAGCCCGGACCCCCGCCCGCAAAGGCCCATGGCAACCACGCTATGTCCGGATGCGCGAGCCATAACGGACCGGATGGTGTCACGTACGGCTGCCCACCACTGCTGCGGATCATGGACCGGGCCGCGAGCGGCATAAGGCAATACGACCTCTGCAAGGGTCTCGCCGTCTCGGCTTACGAGTATGGCTTTACATGTGGTCGTTCCGATGTCGCAGCCCAGGATGGCTTCCATTAGGTGCTCCCTTTGCCTTGGATGACTCGGGCGTCCGGGGCTGAGGCTGGTCAGGGGTCGTCCCTCACAGCGAGCCCGGCCACCGAATCGCCCGCGACCGCGTAACCGAGGTCTCGGGACAGGTTCTGAGCGGCAGCTTTCAGATATGGCACCAACTCGTTGATGCGCTCCTCGGACATCCGAAACACGGGAGCGGTGATGCTGATGGCGGCAATGCCCTTGCCTGTGTAGTCCCGCACCGGAGCGGCGATGCATCGCGAATCCTCGCGGTGCTCCCGGTCATTGAGGGCGTAGCCTTGGGCGCGGACGGTGCTCAATTGCCGCATAAGATCCTCCACGTTGGTCACCGTGTAGGCCGTGAACGGCGTCAGAACACGCGAAGACAGCCTGCGGCGAGCCTCCTCCTCGGGTAACTCGGCCAGCAGCACTTTCCCTATGGCCGTGCAGTGGGCGGGCGCACGCGCCCCCACGGGCGTCCGGAGGCTGATGGGCTGGGTGCCCATCAACCGATCGATGTACACGATTTCCAGGCCGTCCAATACCGCGATGTTGACCGTCTCCTCGCTAACCTTCACTAGGTACTGCAGGTACGGCTTCGCTCGCCGGCGGATCTCCATGCTGTCGAGGGCACGGTGGGCCAGGGTGAGGATGCGCAGTCCCAAACCGTACCTCCCGTCCGCCCGGCGCTCTACATACCCCCTCTCGGCCAGGGTCGCGAGCAATCGGGAGGCCGTGCTGCGGTGACAGTGCATCCGCTCCGCTACTTCGCTCACGCTCGTACCGGTGGCACTCTCGGCCAACAGCTCGAGGACGTCCAGTGCTCGCTCCGTGGGGCGCGCCGTGACGACATCTAGGGACCTCTTGGGCATGGGAGTTCCTCCCGACCACACCTCTCGTTTCACTTTTTCGGCAAGTGCAGGGAGGATCCTGCAACCGGACGACGAATACTTGCAACCGAAAGAGCAATCAATGCAACAGGGGGTGAAGGCTGTGCACTTACCCGTGCAGTACGTGCGGGGCGACGAGGTCATCGCGCTTCTCCAGGAGATCCTGCGAATTCGCTCCGAGAATCCGCCCGGCAACGAGAGAGACGTGGCCTACCACCTCGGTGAGCGGTTGCGGCGGTCGGGGTTCGACGTATCGTACTTCGAGCCGGAGCCGCTGCGGACAAGTGTCGTCGCCATCCTGAAGGGAACGGGTGGTGGCCGCTCCCTCATCCTCAACGGGCACATCGACACGGGCCCCGTGGGCGAGGGATGGACGCGCGACCCGTTGGGAGGGCAGGTTGAGGACGGGAAGATATACGGCCGAGGCGCCGGCGACATGAAGTCCGGCATCGCTGCCATGGTCGGCGCGGCCGAAGCGGTGATCGCAAGCGGCATGCGACGCCGTGGCGATCTGATACTGATGCTCGTAGCCGACGAGAGCTCGGGCGGACACAAAGGGACGGGATACGTCGTCCGCCAGGTGAAGCTGAAGGCCGATATGGCCGTGGTATGCGAGCCCAGTGGCACTCACATAGCTATTGCCCACCGCGGGGTCGTCTGGGTCGAGGTCGAAGTGCGAGGCAAGTCGGGTCAGGCGGCACGGCCGTGGTCGGGCGTCAATGCCATTAGCCTCATGGGCCGGGTCATCACCGCTCTCGACGCGACGCTGCCGGGCCACTTCGCCAAACGCACTCACGAAATACTTCCCTCACCCACGCACAGCTTCGGCACCATCGCAGGCGGTATCAAGCCCAACGTCATCGCAGAGGCATGCCGTGTGGTGATCGATAGAAGGACCTTGCCCGGAGAGAGCGTCGACGATGTCGTCGACGAGATCCAGCGCATCGCCGAGGAGGCCATCGCCGGCACCGGCGCTCGCGTGCAGTCACGGCCTGTCATGGTGGTCGAACCCTCCGAGGTGCCCGCGGATTCGGAGCCCGTCAACCGCTGTCGTGAGGCGTTGCGCGCGGTCACGGGGATGGAGGCGAAGCTCGCCGGCGCCGGGGGGTTCACCGATGCCCATTGGCTCAACAACAACCTGGGTATACCGACCGTCGTGTTCGGTCCCTGGTACTTGCACCTCACCGGAGGCAGCGTCTCTGACATCCCCGACGAGTTCAACTACGTCGAGGACGTGGTGACGGGCACGCGGGTCTACGCTCACCTCATCGCCGACGTCATCGGTTGAAGGCGGGCGAAGCTCGAAGGGGCCAGCAGCAGCATGACAGGGCGCAGGTCAGCGTGGGCAGGCTTCGTGTTCACAGTACCGGCCATCGTCGTCCTCGGGGCCATCCTGCTGGTGCCGGTGCTGGACGTGTTCCGGACCAGCTTGAGTAACCCGTCGTTTCCCGGCCTCGGCAACTTCGTGGAACTCCTTCAAGAGGAGGTGTTCTGGAAGGCGCTCGGGAATACCATCCTCTTTACCGTTGTGAGCGTCGCGGGACATCTCGTCCTTGGCCTCTGGGTTGCGATGCTGGTCAACAAGCCGCTGGCAGGGCAGCGCGTCTTCCGCAACGTCGTTCTCCTGCCGTGGATGCTTCCTCCAGCCGTTGTGGCAACAACCTGGGCGTGGATGTACCATCTCCCGTTTGGGCTGATGAACCCCATCCTGCTGAAGCTCGGCCTGATCAGGCAGCCGTTGGCATGGCTGTCGGAACCGTCCCTTGCGATGCCATCCCTGCTCGTGGCGAATCTGTGGCGGGGATTCCCCTTCGTATCCATCATCCTGCTGGCGGGACTCCAGTCGATCCCTGCCTACCTCTACGAGGCCGCCAGCGTAGACGGCGCGAACGCGTGGCAGAAATTCTGGGGCGTAACACTGCCGTCCATGTCCCGGATCATGCTCATCGCGATGATGCTCGACCTGATCGGTACGGTGAAGTACTTCGACCTTATTTGGGTGATGACCCACGGTGGCCCCGCGAACCAGACCGAGGTGTTTGCCACGCTGATTTACCGCCTGGCGTTCGTGTTTTACCGTACCGGCCCTGCTGCCGCGCTTGCCGTGATCATGTTTGGCGTGCTTGGCTTGTTGACATACCTGTACCTCCGTACCTCCCGGCACCAAGACCAGTACGTGTAGGAGGATGGGCATGGCCTTCCTAAGATATCGGCGCTGGCTGCGAACCGCAGACAAGCTGTACACCTACGCCTCCCTTGGCCTAGTGACAGTCTTCGTGCTGCTCCCGTTCTTCTGGATCCTGTCAACCTCGTTAAAGCCCGAGAGCGAAACCTTCAAGTTTCCGGTGCAGTGGATACCGGGTAAGCCTACCATCGCTGCGTACGTCGAAATGTGGTCTCATCGTCCGTACGGCATCTACCTGCTCAACAGCGCTTTTGTGGCACTGGCCTCCATGCTGATTGCGGTTACCGTTTCGTCCATGTCAGCTTACGGACTGTCGAGATTCCGTTTCCGAGGGTCCAACTGGGTTTTGCTGGCCATGATGGGCACTCAGATGGTGCCGCCCATGCTATTGCTCATCAGCTACTTCAAGGTCATGTCCGCGGCCGGGCTGTTCGACACGTTGTGGGCACTGATCATCACCTACACGGCCTACCTGCTGCCGTTCAGCGTGTGGATCATGAAGGGATATCTCGACACGATACCCGTCGACCTGGACGAGGCAGCGCTGATCGACGGGTGCTCACCGGGCAACGTGTTCTGGAGGGTCATCCTGCCCGTGATCCTGCCCGGCATCGTGGCAACGGCCATCTTCTCCTTTCTCCTGGCCTGGAACGAATTCACGTTTGCCTACGTCCTCACGAGTTCGGATAAGCGGTACACGATAGGCGTCGGGATCGCGTACCTGTTCGGGGAGTACAGCGTTGCCTGGAACGAACTCATGGCCGCGGGGATGGTCGCGTCGTTGCCTCCCATTCTCTTGTTTTTCTTCGCCTCCAAGTACCTCATTTCCGGCCTCACCGCCGGTGCGTTGAAGTAGCCGGTACGGGGGTGGGAATGGCGAGGGACGTCAGGGTGGGTAGGTGCTTACGTTGCCGCTGGACAGAAACCATGGATGAAAGGTGGGTATCGGATGCGTAACTCGGGACCCGATCGGACTCGGCGTGTGTATGTTTCCCTTGTTGCCTTCATGGTGACCTGGGTGCTGGTGACCGCGGTGCCGGTGGCGGCGGCTCAGAAGGTAGAGCTGCGACTAATGTCGTGGTACTTCGGAGAGGAACCTGCGGCGACCGGCCTCAAGACGTTGATCGCAGAATTCGAGAGAACGCATCCCGGCATTTCCATCGTTCCCGAACAGGTAACGGACACGGAGCGTCTCACGAAGCTCACAACCAGGATGGCCGGTGGACAGGGTCCCGACATGTACATGGAGACGGCGAGTAACGTGCGCTTTGTGGTCGACAGGGGGTACTGCATCAACCTGGAGCCCCTGATCGCCCAGAGCGCCGAGCCCATCAAGCAACGGTTCAGCGATGGCATTCTGGAGGAGTTCTCGGACGCCAACGGCAACTTGTACTTTATGCCGTATGCGATCGGCCCAACCGCCCTTGTGTACAACTCGCGGATGTGGAGGGCGGCAGGCCTTGACCCAGCCAACCCGCCGAAAACATGGGAGAGCTTCGTGGAGTACGCCAAGAAGCTTACAGGTAACGGCCGGTACGGCCTCGCAATGTTCGGAAAGGGTGACGGCAGCTCAGTCTGGCGCCTGTCGTATTGGTGGATGACCAACGGTGCAGATGTGCTCAGCAGCGATGGGCAGCGGGCCACGGTCAACACCCCGGAGTTTATCGAGGCGATCGAGTTCTGGGCGAATCTGCACAAAGTGTACCACGTGGTACCCCCGAGCGCGCCCCAGAACAGCTTCTCCGAGAACA
This sequence comes from Limnochorda sp. LNt, assembly GCF_035593265.1. Classification (GTDB taxonomy): domain Bacteria; phylum Bacillota; class Limnochordia; order Limnochordales; family Geochordaceae; genus Geochorda; species Geochorda subterranea. The sequence goes on from NZ_CP141614.1 coordinate 635,307, forward strand.
ACGCCATCTTCGCTGCCGAGGTGGCTGCGATGGTGGAAAGCGGAGTGTGGCAGTTCGGCGTCACGGAGAAGATGAACCCGTCCCTTAAGGGGGAGCTAAGGGCAGCGCTGATGCCCGTCAGGCGGCGGCCTGTGGCAGCGGGTGGTGGTGATGACGGGATCTGCATCACGACACAGTCCAAGCATCCAAAGGAGGCCTTCGAGTTCCTGTCGTTCCTGTCATCAGCCAAGGCGGGCGTGACGCTCTGGCAGATACACGGGAAGTTCCCGGCCAATAAGGCGTCGCTCCAGGACCCTGCCGTCGCCAAGGACAGCCTGGTGCAGATGTGGCTGCCAATCCTACCATACACGAAAGCACCCGTTCTCCATCCGCGCTACCCGGAGATCTCAAGCGTGCTCGGTGTCATGCAACAGGAAGTGCTGCTTGGGCTGAAGAGCGCTGCGCAAGCGGTAGCGGATGCCAACGCGAAGATCACCGAGATTATCGAACGGAAGTAGCGGCCTCCACGGCGCGTAGTGACGTCTGTACCGCGTTGGATGTTGCGGGGACGGCCCTGAGGAAAGGTCAAATGGATGTGGGGCGATGGGACCCAAGGAGCCCTTCCCGTCGCCCCACGTACTCGACACAAGGAGCTGTAGCATCGTGACACAAACGATTGACATACCGCTCATCGGGGGCCGCGTCGCGCTGAACGTTAGGGTGCGAGATGTAGCCACGGCGAAGGCGGCCATGGAGATCGCCGGGGGAGCTTGTTTGTTCGGTTTTTTGGTGCGGGAGTACTCAAGCGTGGACGCAGCTGTTGAGGCAATCCAAGCAGTCCAGGCGAGTGTGGATCGTATCTCGGTCGGGTTGGGTGAGGGAGATCCCACGCAGTGGCGAGCTGCCCTTGAGGTCGCAGTGCGCACCCGGCCGGTGCACTTGAACCAACCCTTCGCGTGCGCTGGATACTCAGCCGGGTATCTGCGTGGCGCCGGCAACCAACGCACCGTGGTCAATGCTCTGGTCAATCCGGGCTCGACGCCCGGAAAGGTGATCATCGCGACCGGGCCGGCGGGGCGGGAATGGGGCCGCCGACAGGGGCCCACGGAAGTGCCGGCCGAGGAGGCCATGGCCTACTTGAGGGACGCGTCCGTTTTCTCCGTGAAGCTCTTCCCGCTCAGGTGTCGTGAGGCGGTGCACCACGTGCGGGCGGTGGCGCGCGCGGCAGCGTCCGCAGGGATCCCGTTGATAGAGCCTACTGGTGGTATCACTCCGGATAACCTGGCAATCATACTCGAAGCGGCGCTGGCGGAGGGAGTCAGCGTGATGCCGCACCTTTATGGAGCGCTCTTATCCGGTGACGGAGAGCTGGACATCCAGAAGTTCAGACGTTGCGTTGCCATCGCGAGGACTGTAACCGGCAAGGCTTAACCCCTGACAGCAGAAATCGCGCTCCCAACAATTGGTAATAGGGTTTAGCGTCATGCATTGCCCCCGCCCACCGCGCAGGCCGAAAGACGCAACCAATCATCCGTCACCGGGCCATAACCGGCTGACAAACAGGGGCTGGCTTTCCGGCTCCCGGCTACGTGCCCACGGCCTCGCCCGGCGCTCAGCTCGTGTCCCAGATGAGCTGCTTTACGGCCCGATCCAACGAGGGCCCCCAGCGTAACTCCCCTTCCACGGCCCGGGCCGCTTCAGCCAGCGTCTCACCGTCCCGGCCAAAGGCCCGCCGGTGGCGCTGGAAGAACATTCGCATCACGTTGATGGCCAGCATCTGCAACCAGTGAACGGCCGGAATGGCCGTGGCCGTGTGCACGTAGCCGTGATCCAGGTGCCAGCGTCCTTTGGCTTCATGAAAACCCGTGTTCTCGATGACCCAACGGGCGTGTACGAAAGTCCGGACCGTCTCCAGCGGGGCCTGCTTGGCCGAAAGATCCGTGGCCGCCAGGATCCGATGCACCGTCCCGGCCCGTGTCCGTGGCCACGCTAAAATCGGCATAAATGGTCACGAAAAACCAGCATGAATGGCCACGAAAAATCCGCACATCTGGCCAGGTAGGGGAAATGCCCGCTCCCCCGTATCGGCTCCGCTGGGGCAGCACCCAGACGGATCCGGCGAAGGAGCGAGCAAACCTGGTTGGACAGGAGTTGGTGATCCAGTTGCGGCGCTTGCGTGACGAAGGGTTCAAGAAGGTTCAGGTGGCCAAACGCCTCGGCATCCACCGGGACAGCGTGGCCAAGTACTGGGAAGGTCCCGCCCTCCCCGCGGAGCCTCCCCGCTACCGCCAGCGGGCTCGCAAGATCGACCGCTACGTCGAGTATATCACAGCCCGGCTGGCCCGTTGGCCCGAACTGACGGCCGAACGGCTCTACCAGGAGATCCGCCAGCAGGGCTATACGGGTTCCCGCCGTACGGTGCGCCGGTTCGTGGCCAAGATCCGGCCGCACCCGGTCCGGGAGTACAAGCCCATCGAGACGCTGCCCGGGGAGCAGGCCCAGGTGGACTGGGGGCACTTTGGAACCCTCGTCGTCGAGGGGGCTCGGGTGCGGCTGTACGCCTTCATCTTCACGCTGTCGTGGTCGCGCGTGATCTACGTGGAGTTCATCACGTCGCTGGCCATGGCCACGCTGGCGGGGTGTTTGCACCGGGCCTTCGAGTACATCGGCGGGGTGCCTCGCACCCTGCTCTTCGACAACGCCAAGACCGTGGTGGCGGAGCGGGTCGGCGGGGTCGTCCGCTACCAGCAGGAACTCTTGCAGCTGGCGGCCCTGTACGGCTTTGCGCCGAAGGCCTGCTGGGCCCGAGACCCTGAGTCCAAGGGCAAGGTCGAGTCCATGGTCAAGTACGTGCGCCGGGGCTTCTTCTACGGCCGGGCCTTTACGGACCTGGCGGATCTCAACCGTCAGGTCCGGGCCTGGATGGACGCGGTGGCCAACGCCCGGGTGCACGCCACGACCGGGGCGGTGCCGTGGGACCGGCTGGCGCAGGAGGCGCCCCACCTCAAGCCGCTGGCGCTGAGCGCTCCGCAGGGCATCCTGGAGCAGCGGAAGGCCACCCGCACCAACCTCATCTCCGTCGAGGGAAACCGGTACTCGGTGCCGGCCCGCTTTGCCCGCCGACCCGTGAGTTACCGGCGCTTCGAGCACCACATCGAGATCCTGGAGGACGGCCAGGTGGTGGACCGGATCGCGCTCGTCCCCGGGCGAGGGCGGGTGATGATTCGGGACGACCATTACCCGCAGCACCAAGCGCGCCGCCAACCGGCCCATCCCCTTCAGGCTCGCTTGAGGCCTTGGCCCCCAGTGCCCGAACGTACCTGGAGGGCCTCAGCCGGTCTCGCAGCGGGCATTTGCGGGAGCAGATGGAGCGCATCGTAACGCTGGCCGAGAGCTGCCCAGCCGACGTGCTGGAGCAGGCCATGCAGCGGGCCATTCGCTTCGAGGCTTACGGCTACGGCATCCTCAAGCGCCTGGTGGAGCGCCTGCAGAAGGCGCCGGGGAGCCTTCCCCAACCAGCGCAGCCGTCTGCCCAACGTCGGCTCTCGCTCCCCTACCGGGTCGACGTGGAGCGACGGGATCTCTCCTACTACCAGGAGGTGGCCCGATGATTCGCACCATTGCTCCGGCCGATCGGGCCCGCCTCGAGCAGGGCCTCAAGCGGTTGAAGCTGCGCCGCATCCGGGAGATGCTGGACGCCGTCAGCGAGCTGGCCCTTCAGGAAGAGCCCTCTTACCTCGACTTCTTGGCGTACCTCGTGGAGGCCGAGGTGCAGGCCCGGGAAGCCACCCAGCGGGACAAGCGCCTGAAGGCGGCCCGCTTTCCCATGCTGCGCACGCTGGACAGCTTCGACTTCTCCTTCCAGACGTCGGTGAGCGCCCAGACCATCCGGGACCTGGCCACGCTGCAGTTCGTGGAGGCGCACGAGTCGCTCGTGCTCTTGGGGCCGCCAGGGGTCGGCAAGAGCCACTTGGCGATCGGTCTGGGCATCGAGGCGGTCCACCGCGGCTACCGGGTGCTCTTCCTGACGGTGCAGGACCTGGTGCAGGAGCTGTACTCGACGCTTGCCGATGGCAGCACGACCCAGAAGCTGAAGGCCATTCTGGCGCATGACCTCATCATCCTGGACGAGCTGGGCTATCTGAAGATGGATGCCACCGCCTCGGATTACCTGTTTCAGCTGGTGGCCAAGGCCTATGAGCGGCGCTCGCTCATCGTGACGAGCAACCTGGAGTTCCAGGAATGGGGATCGCTCTTCGATAGCCCGGCCACCGCCGCGGCGGTGCTGGATCGGCTGCTGCACCACGCCCACGTCATCACCCTCAAGGGCGAAAGCTACCGGATGCGCAGCCGGCTGGCGCCGCCCAAGGCCAACGGCACCCTGCCCGAAGGCTCGGCGGCCCCCGCCCTACGGGCGGGGGGCAGAGGGGAGGGAGGGACCCCCACGTAGATCTCGCCATCTACCTGGCCACGACTGCGGGATTTCCGTGGCCAAAAGTGCGGTTTTTCAAGTGGCCATTGACAGCCCGCCGGCCCGAAAGCTCCGTCTCCTCCACGTACACCACCCGCAGCGGCGGCATCCCCTCCCAACTGGTAAACCCTTCGTCCTCCCACGCCTTGACCTCCACCGGGGGCTTGCCCCGCCGGCCCACCTCCACCCACTGCCGGTCCGGCCGACGGCGCGCAAACAGCCCCATGGCGTCCTGCACGATCAGCATCCGCTCATCTTCCAGGCGCACCACGAAATGGTAGCCGTAACGCCGCACCGCCCTCAGAAACGGCGCCTTCGCAAAGCCCGCATCGAAGAGCAGCACGTCGACGAAGTGCTTGAAGTGGGTGTACAGCCACGCCAACAGCCGCAGCGCGGCGGTCGTCTCCCCTTCCCCGGGGTGCACCGGCTCGTAGCCCCAAAACAGCCGGGGCGCCGGGCCGACCCCGTGGCAGAACACCGCCGCATGGTCGTACGTGATGCTCCCATCCCGGTGAGGCTGCGCCCGGCAATGCTCGCATTTATGGAGCGCCGACGTGAAAAAGTGGGTGCCGTCCACGGCCGCCACCCGCCAGCCCTAGCCCTCGAAAAAGGGCACCGCCTTCATGGCCTTGATCGCCTTCATGACCTGGATGAACAAGCGCTCAAGCGCCTCCAGGTCGACCCGGTCCATCCCGTCCCGCAGGGCATCCGCCGACGGCGGGCGCTGACCTCGGGGCAACAGTTGGCGGAAATGGCGCCGAGCCAGGCGCTCCAGCTGCTCCCAACTGGGCAGTTGCAGCAAAAAGCCCATCCACGCCGTCAGCCACAGCGTGCCGGGCAGGATCTCCGGCCGCTTGCGGCCATCGCGAGCTTGCCGCCAGGCGCCGGGTGGCAGGAGCTTTTGGTGGGCATATCGAACCAGATCTCGCAGCCACCGCCGCATCGGTGGCGCTCACCTCCCGAGCCCTTCTGGTTTGTGTTGGCTCGGGAGGTCTTTTTCTGCCGAACCGGCCCCTTTCCTCCAGGAATCCCCAGAAAACTCGGAGTCAAGTCCCCATTTGCGCCGCTTGCCCCGCCGCTTCGCTATCGGCACCGCGGCTCATAGGAAGCGAGATTTCTGCCTGTCACGCCGGAGATCGGGGGTTCGAATCCCCTCGGCCCCGCCAGCTCCGGGCTCGGCTAAGCGGCAGGCCGCCAGGCTTTGGACCTGGAGGTGCTCGTTCGACTCGGGCGCCCGGAACCAGTTCACGGTGAGGAGGCACGGCAGCTTTGGGGATCCACCGCTGGGACAGGTACGTAGACCATGAGCCGGACGCGTTGCGGGTGCTCTTTACCCTGAGCGATCTTTGCAATAAGTGTCACGGACCCCTGACCGAAGACGAATGCCCTTGCCCGATCATGGCCGCTCGCGTTCAGGCGCTGGCGTATCTTAAAGAGGCCGCTTCCTTGCCTCCTCGGGCCCGTTCGATGCCTCAGGATGAGCTGCGTCGGGTGATCGAGCTATTTGAAGCGTATGACCGTCGGTGGTTTGTGCCCACCGAAGAGCACGAGCGCCACGGGACACTGGGGCTTCCGCTCTTTAAGGTCAACCCGGCCTGGCACGAGGCCAAGGCGCTGGCCGATCGGCTCATGGAAGCGTGGGAGGCCGAGCGGCGCCGGCTGTGGGAGAAGTTCGGCGTCCCGGAAGAGGAGGCGGAGCGTGAAGCCTGACTACTCGGATATCACGTCCCGCTTGGGTGCCCCTCTTTGGTACGACGAGCACGGGGTTCCTCGTTACGAGCCGTTCCGTCCTGACCTGTGTGACGTCTACACCGACTACGTCGCGCTGTTGCAGGTAGAGTGCCACGGGTGCGGCCAGGCCTTCAGGGTGGCCCAGTCGGTGTGCCTGCTCGATGAGCGTGTCGCTCGCAAGGATCCAAGCTGGGTACCCGAGCTTCCCGGGGATGGGCGCATCGGCCATTTCCACTATGGAGACCCGCCTTCTCACCTGAACGCGGTCGGCGAGCATTGCGTGGGAGAGTCGATGAACACCATCCGCCGGCGGGTCCTTGAGTTTTGGCGACGGGACCGCGGACACCCCTGGAAATGGGTCCGGGACCACCGGCATGAGATCGAGCTATCAGGCGACCCGTTCGGATTCGAGGAGGCTACGCAGCCTCGAGCCGGAAGGGCTGCGCGGCTGAGCGCAGGGGAGAGTGGGACGCATGACCGCCAGGGAACGAGCCCTACAGAAGATACGTGAGGCCATCCAGGAGCTTCGTGGGCTCGGAACCATCGATGACCTGCCGGACTGGGTCTGGGAAGAAGTCTGGCATCTTAAAGGCGTGCGGCGTAACCAAGAGGGGTACTACGACCTGGGGTGCGAGTTGTGTCAAGGGGATCATGGGATCGCCATCCGAGCCCGGCTATTCGGCCCTGGCTGGCCGGTCGTGTTCGAGGTCTATCGGTACCGCCGTTCGTGGCCTCTGAAAGACCGCGTCCGCGAGGCCTGGCGTGCCCTGCGTGGTCTACCTTATGAGGATGAGGTGCTCCAGAGTGCCGATTCGCTGGTGAGGCTGCGGGACTTTCTGAACCGGGTCTTTGCGTACGCTGCACCGGGGCCTGATGGCACACAAGGTCGACCACCCCGCGGCGCAAGCAACGGTTCCCCGGGGTCGGAGAAGGAGTGAGCGGGGTATCTCTCCATGGATAGGCCATTTCGCATTTTCGGCCAGCACGACGAAGAGACCCTGCGGCAGATGGAGCGGGTGGCTACCACGGGGCCGGTCGTCGACGCCGTGCTGATGGCCGATGGACACAAGGGTTACTCCATGCCGGTAGGCGGCGTGGTGGCGTACGATGAGGCGGTGTCGCCTGTGGGGGTTGGAGTCGACATAGGGTGCGGCTGCCTTGCCGTCCGCACCGAGCTGACCTACTCAGACCTGGTACAGCTTGCCGGGGAGGACAAGACCTCCATCAAGCCCCTGGTCAACCGGATCTACAAGAGTATCGCCTTCGGGATGGGCCGTACCAACCCGGATCCGGTCGATTCCCCCCTCTTCGACGATCCCCGTTGGGAGGCCATCCCCGCCCCGGTGCGTGGCTCCTTGCGCAACCTGGCACGTCAGCAGCTTGGGACGGTAGGCGGTGGCAATCACTTCGTCGACCTTCTCGTCGAGGAAAGTCCAGAGGGCAAGGTGTGGGTGGCCTGCCATTTCGGCTCCCGGGGCTTTGGCTTCAAGGTCGCCCACGGCTTTCTGGGCCTGCATGCTGGGCTCGGCTGGGAGGACGCTGTTCGTGAAGACATGGATGCCCCGCCGGTCGTCTTCTCGTTGCGTTCCAGCATCGGCCAGGACTACTGGCAGGCCATGAGCCTGGCCATCGACTACGCCTATGCCGGCCGAGAGTACGTCGTCGGTCAGGTGCTGAGGCTCCTGGGCAACCCCAAGGTGCTCCTCACCGTGCACAACAACCACAACGACGCCCGCAAGGAAGTCCACAACGGCCAGGAAGTCGTCGTGGTGCGCAAGGGCGCCACTCCGCTATTTCCGGGCCAATTGGGCTTCGTCGGCGGCTCGATGGGCGACATCAGCGTCATCGTCCGGGGCCTCGATACCGAAGAGAATGAGCTCACCATCCGCCCGACGGTTCACGGCGCAGGTCGCGTCATGAGCCGCACGAAGGCGGCCGGCAAGCGCAAGAAGATCGACGGCCGGTGGATGCGGGTGGGTGGTGAGGTGGACTGGGAGGCCGTGCGACGCTCGCTGTGGGAGCGGGGCATCGTCGTGAAAGGCGGGGGCGCCGATGAGGCGCCGGCGGTCTACCGGCCGCTTTCCCAGGTGTTGGGCGCCTACACCGACTCCTTCGAGGTGCTGTGCACGCTACGTCCGGTAGCCGTCATGATGGCCCCGGAGAACGAGTTTGACCCCTATAAGGACTAAGGCAGGTGTGGCGGTCGGCAACTCCGGTGCCCAGCGTGATGCCTCGACGCTGCGGATGCCGATGCTTGGCGGGGGGCGCTCCTCCGGGCCATCGAGAACGATGAAGACCTCCTGAAGGAAACGTCGTGGAAGGTTATGAGCCGTGTGGGACGTGCCGGACGGGGCAGAAAGCCGGGCCAAGCTCCCTCCCTTCACCAGGGCTGAAGCCCGGGGCATCCTGGCAGTGAGCATGGGAGATGGTGCCATGGCCTACCCGGAAAGCCTTGGGCTGCGGAAGATCGGGGGCCCCGGCCAACGCGGGACAACGTGAGGGGGCGGTCTCGGCAAGAGGTAGGTCCCACATGCGGGAGGCTCCAATGTATGCCGAAAGACAAATCGACGTCCTGACCGTCCACGAGGTGAGCTACACCCTGCTGCGGGTGCTGGCGACCCGGTTCCCCTCGCCCCGGGAGGTAGTGGAGTACCTGGCGAGCATCTTGCTCCTGGACGCCGTGCGTTGTCCCGACAAGGAGGTTCTACTGGCAGCCCTGCACCGCTGGGCCGAGCGGGGCCCCAAGTTCGGCGGCTTCGCCGATGCGTGGCTGGCTGTGCGAGCCCAGCGGAGCGGGCTGCCCGTGTGCAGCGTCAACGGTAGTGACTTTCCAGACGTTGTCAATACGCACCCGCTGGCAGAACCTGGCCAGGGCGAGGCAGCGACACCGTGATCACCGCTCCCGGGTCGGTCAGTCAGCCGTCGCTTATCTGTCGGTCCGTTGCGCCATAGGAGCAGGCTCCTGAGACGCTAGGTCTCCAGGTGAGCGACCGTAGGCTGGAGTGGTCCATGCGCGGGCCGCCCGCAGTCGACCCGTGACAACCGCCTGATATACACGGGATGGCCAGGAAACCACGGCCGTTCCCGGCCTTTCGTCGCAGGAGGGCCTATGTCCGTGTCGTATTTGGTTTCCCAGCCCTACGGGGAAACGCAGCTGTCCCGGCCTCGGAAAGGAGGGCCGGCACAGTTGGCCGGGACGACTCGTCGGACCCGAAGGGGCACTGGTAGCCGCAATCGTCGGTTTGGTTCGATCCGCCAACTCCCGAATGGGCGGTGGGAAGCTCGCTGGGACGCGGGGGTGGATGCGAAGGGGCGGCGCCTGCAGCGCTTGAAGAGCTTCGCCAGCCGCGAGGAGGCGGAAGCCTTTCTGGGCCAGCAAGCGGTGCTGTCGGCTCGTCGCCTCGCGCGGGAAGGCGAGGTCCTCACGTTCGGCGAGTTCATGAGGACCTGGCTGCGGGACATCTACCCGGAAGAGTGCGAGCTCAACACCCTGCGATCCAGTCGCTACCATGCGCGCCATCTGATCCGGGCGCTGGGTCGCTACCGTCTGGCCGATCTCACCCCGGCCATCGTCGAGCGGTATCTGGAAGAGGCGAAGGCGAAGGGGTTGTCGGTGGGCACCCGCCGTCGCCACCTGACCTTGCTGCGGAAGGCCCTGGACTACGCCGTCGAGAAGGGTGCGCTGCACCGCAACCCCGCCCGTCAGGTACGGATGCGCTACCGCAACGGCTCGGTGCGCGAGGTGCTCACCGAGTCGGAGCTCAAGGCGCTGTGGCAGGCGGCCGAGGGCTCCTACTACCGGGACCTGTTCCGGCTGTACCTGCTGACCGGGGCCCGAGAAGGCGAGCTTCTGGGCCTCTGCTGGGACGACGTGGTCTGGGAGACCGGCGAGACCATCATCCGCCACAATCTCGTCTACGCGAAAGCGGATGAGATCGACGAATGGCTCGCTCGCCATCCGGGAGAGGGGATCCGGTTGGGCCGAACCTTCGTGCTGAAGGGGCCCAAGACGGAGACCTCGCTTCGCCGCATTCCCTTGGGCCAGGCGTACATGGCGATCCTGCGAGCGCATCGGGAGCGCATGGAGCGCCTGCGTCGCCCGGACTGGCCAAAGCTACCGGTAGACCTGGTTTTCCGCAGCCGGACCGGGATGCCGCTTTCGCCGCGCCATCTGCGGCTGGCCATCAAGAAGCTCGCCCTGAGAGCCGGCATGGACCCGGACGTGGTGGCCAAGAAGGTGCGGGTCCACGCCCTGCGGCATGGGCAGGCCACGCACCTGCTCTTGCGCAATGTCCCCCTGAAGGTTGTGGCGGAGCGGTTTGGGCATGCCAGCACACACGTCACGGCCGATATGTACCAGCACGTCTTGCCGCCCATGCAGGACGAGGCGGTGCAGGCGGTCCAGAGCCTGTTCGGGGCACCGCCGGAGGTCACCCACGATCCGGAGCTTGAGCCGCCGGAGACGGTGGCCCGAATCCGGGAGCTGTATCGCCAGGGCAAAAGCTACTGGGCGATCGCCAAGCAGCTCAACGAGGAGGGCTACCGCACCCGTCGGGGTGGGAAGTTCTACCACCAGACGGTGCGGCAGATCCTGGAGGATCCTCGTTACCGGGATTTGGCAGTCGACGGGAAGGCATGATACCTATACCCCGTAGGGTAGGAAAGCGAAGTCCGATCCCACGAAAAATCTCACGAACTACACGTACAAGGGGATCACTACAGACCATAAAATGCCAAATGGCAATGCGTTCCAGTCCGGCGAGGCTTGTCACGACGGCGTTTACCGGGATCGGGATGGGGAACGGGGAAGCATCCCCCTTCCCATTCCGAACACGGAAGTGAAAACCTCCAGCGCCTAGGGTACTGTGGGGGCCACCCCACGGGAGAGCGGGTCGCCGCCGGGACACCCTTGCGACGAGGTCACGGCCTCGATCCCCGATGGATCCCGCCAAGCCGGGGTCCGGGGTCGAGGCCGTGACGTTCTGGTGGGCGCCGCCACTTGCCGGCCTCCGTCACGCTGTAGCGTTGCGTCCTCCTGGGGAAGCAACCTTGCGTTCGCCGTGAACGGGGGCGGCTTCGTTCATCGTCACTGGCGTCCGGCGGTGCGGTGGTAGAGGACGGCCGAGTAGAGGATCGTGGCCATGGCGGCCGCCGCGACAGGTTCATCACCGGCAGGAAGAACGCACCCATGGCCCGGCTGCCGTAGCCGTCGACTTGGCCCGCCAGGTTCCAGTGGATGGGCACCCGCTCAGGGAGGGCCGGGTAGAGCAGGATGCCCGCCACGAAACTCCCCACCAGTGCGAGCCAAGCGGGCCAGTCGTGGCGCACCTCTTGCCAGTCGAGCCGATAGGTGGCCTTATCAGCGTCGGGCTTCATCGAGCCGTTCTTCCCCCCTTCTCTTAGTGTAGCAGCGCTGCGCCCTCACGGGAAACGCCCGGGCCTGCGTGGAACCTTGCCGCCGGGAGGGATCGCGATGATGAGGCTGGCATGGCTGGTGCCCGACGCGCCGGACAGCCTGGAGTCGTTCCGTCGCTTCGGGCGGCGCCTGACCCACGTGAGTCCGACCTGGCTGCGGCTGGACGCTGAGGCGCGGCTCGAGGCGCGATGGCAGCCCGAGGTGGTCGACCTCTGCCGCGAGTACGCGGTGGCCCTGGTGCCGCTGGTGGTCAACGAGGGCTTCAAGGCCGAGGTGGCCGGCGCCATCCTGGCCGAGCCGTCGCGCCGCCGGCGTGCGGTCGACGCTCTGGTGCGCTTCGCTGACCGGCCCGAGGTGGCGGGGATCAACCTGGACTTCGAGGGGCCCTTCGGCCGATGGCGCCATGCCTACTCCGAGTTCGTCCACGAGCTGGCGGAGCGCCTGCACGGGCTGGGCAAGGAGGTCTCCGTCGACGTGGTTTGCCAGACCCGGCCCCCTCACCCCGTCGAGTCCCTGCAGGAGGGATCGGAGCCCACGTCGGCCGCATGGATCGCCTCATGGGCGGAGCCCTACGACTACCAGGCTCTGGGCGAGGCGGTGGATCAGCTCATCCTGATGGGCTATGACTTCCATGCGCGCCTCTCGGAGCCAGGGCCGGTCGGCCCGCTGTGGTGGCTGGAGCGGGTGCTGGCCTACACGCTCTCCGTGACGCAGGCCTCCAAGGTGGTACTGGGACTGCCCTTCTACGGGCGCCGCTGGGTTTCGAGCGGGCCGATGACCGACACGGACTGGGCGCCCCGGGAGCCCGGATCGTACGATGCGCCGCGCGCCGCCAGGGACGCCGGCTTCGAGCCGGCCGAAGGGCTCTCGTTCGCCCAGGCGGCCCAGGAGATGGCTCAGGCCACGCGCAAAGGTCGACGTCCCGAGGAGGCCTCGCCGTGGGGAGCGTATGGCCAGGCCGATGGCCGGCTGGCCGTGGTGCACTACGACGACGCCGAGAGCCTGGCGACCAAGCTCACGCTCGTCCGCCGGCACGGGCTGGCGGGTTGCGCCTTCTGGCGACTGGGGCAAGAGGATCCCGGGGTCTGGGAGCGGCTGTGACGAAAGGAGAGAGCCCCTCGTCGGTCGAGGGGCTCTCTCGTCTGGATGGCTCTACTCGTGCTACCTGCGGGAGGTGGCCAGCTCCTGCAGGAGCGGCCGCAGCTGCTCGTCGATGGTCGTCAGGACCTCCTCCAGCCCGCGCTGGCCGGTCAGGTACTGATTGAGGTTGCTCAGCACGAGCTGGCCGGTGCGGCCCTGCCACTCCACGCCCTTGGGGAAGGGGTGGGCGTAGGTGGCGATCTCCAGGAAGACCGCGCGATTCTCGGGCACCTGGGGCCCGGAGAAGGCCATCTCGGCCACGGGTCGGCGGGAGGGGAAGCCCGTCGTCACGTACTCCGACTGCCACTCGTGGGACGTCACGAAGGCGATGAACCGGAAGGCGTCCTCCTTGTTGGCGGCATTGGCGGGGATGGCGTAGCCTGACCCCTCCAGGCTGGTGGCTCGGCCGCCGGCGTAGCTGAGCGGCATGTGGCCGACGTCGAAGTCGAAGTTGTACTGCCGGCGCTGATCATCCCAGACGTAGTAGTTGGGCATCCAGGCGCCCGCCGGCGCCATGGCGATCTTGCCGGCCTTGAAGTGGGCCGCCGAGTGCGGATACCCCTGGGCCTGGGAGATCTCGAAGGTCGCTACCGTGTCGAGCTCGAAGAAGCGCCGGTAGAAGGAGAGGGCCTCCCGGGCCGCGGGTGATGCGAGGGCGGAGCGGCTGCGGTCGGCGGTGAAAATGTCGCCGCCGTTGGCCCAAATCAGCGTGACGTAGTGGAACCACCAGTTGGTGAAGCCGTACTGGTCGGGCCGTCCGTCACCGTCCAGGTCCCGGGTCAGCTTGCGGGCGGCGTCCAGCCACTGGTCCCAGGTGTACTCGTAGGGACGCTCCACGCCCGCCTCGTCGAAGAGCTCGGCGTTGAAGAAGAAGCCCATCATGTCGAGGTCATTGCCGAGGGCGTAGACCCGGCCCATGGCGTCGGTCCAGAGGTCCACCGAGGCGGGATAGAACTCGTCAAACCGGTAGGTGGCGTTGTGCTGCTGCAGGTACGGCCTCAGGTCCAGGAACATCCCCTGGTCGGCGACCAGCGAGCCCCACGCGCTGCTGACCCGGACCACGTCGGGCGGCGCCCCGCCCGCGATGGCCACCGTCACCTTGTCACGCATTTCGCTCCAGCCGACCTGCTGGAACTCGATGGTGATGCCCGTCTCCTGCTGCCAGCGGTTGAAGGCGGCCTGATACTTGGCCACGATCTCGGGTGGTTCCCAGTCCCACACCACGATCTTGCGCTCGGCCGACCACGCCGACGACGTCAGGACGACGACCGCCACGATGGCTAAAGCGATTGCAACCCTGCGCCCCCGCATCCACGAGCGCCCCCTCTCCGGCTGACGATCTGGTCTAGACCGGACATTCGTGCCCACGGGGCTCGACTCCTGCCACCGGGAAGGAGAAAGTGGTCTAGACCCCTGAAAGGAGTTTCAGATTGGGAGGGCGAATCGCGCTCACCAGGAGGGGGCACCCAGGCCTTGCGGTTCACCCGGCTCGGGATCGTCTGGCGGGGGGCATTGCTCGGAGTCGTCTGGTTTGGTCTGGCCACGCTGGCCGGGGCTGGCGACGCCGGTCAGCTGCCCGACGCCGGTGTCCTGCCCGACCGGGGCGAGCCGGACTACGTGGAGGCCCTGGCCGCGTGGGAGCGGGAGGGCGTCGGACCCGTGGAGGGCGTCTCCGTCACGGTGTCGGGCGCCGACTTCGTGCGGTACGTCCCATCTCCGTGGGCGGACGACCCGGGGCCGTCGGTCGAGACGGGCATCGGCGGGCGGCCCGAGCCCGTCCTCGTCTGGCGGAGCCCGGAGAGCCTCGTCGAGTGGGAGGTGGAGGTGCCCCGGACGGGCCTCTACCAGATCACGGTCGACTACTACCCGCTGGAGGGCAAACGGTCCTCCATCCAGCGGGATATCCGCATCAACGGGGCCTTTCCCTACGTCGAGGCCCGCCGTATCTTCTTCGAGCGCACCTTCACCGACGCCTACCCCCCGCGCCAGGACAACCGGGGCAACGACATCCGCCCGCCCCAGGTCGAGGTGCGGAGCTGGATGCGCAAGACCGTCGAGGATGCCGACGGCATGTTTCGGGAGCCCCTGCTCTTTTACTTCCGAGAGGGCGTCAATCGCTTGGCGATGTACGCCCATCGGGAGCCCATCGCCATCGCCTCCATCACGGTGCACGCCCCCCATCGCTACCCCTCCTACGCCGACGTGCTCGAGCGCTGGCGGCAGGAGGTACCGGCCGCCGACCCGTCGGGCGTCGAGGTGGTGGTCCAGGCCGAGGAGGCTGTCCTCAAGACGGATCCGACGGTGCGGCGCGAATTCAACGCGGACCCCAAGACCGTGCCGGCGTCGGAGGGCAACGCCCGCCTCAACTCGTTCGGTGGCTGGCGATGGCGTCGTGCCGGCCAGCGTGTGGTCTGGGAGTTCTCCGTGCCGGAGGACGGCTTCTACCAGATCGGTCTGCGGGTCTGGCAGGGGTACGAGTTCGTGCCCGTTGTGCGCGAGGTGCGCATCGACGGGCAGATCCTCTTCGACGAGATGCGCGAGGTGACCATCCCCTACCGCCCAGACTGGCAGTTGGTCCGGCTCGGGGAGGGGGCAACGGGTGACGGCCAGCCCTTCCTCTTTTACCTGAAGGCGGGCGCGCATACCCTGGAGCTCGTCCCGAAGGTGGGACCCGCCCGGCACACGGTGCGCACCCTGCTCTCGGTCTCCCGTGCCATGGCCGGCCTCTCCCGCCAGGTGGCCATGATCACCGGGGTCAACCCCGATCCCCACATGGAGTGGGATTTAGGGCGGCGGCTGCCGACGCTCATCCCCACGCTCCAGGAGCTGATCGACCGCCTCGAGGCCGAGTCGGAGTATGTGTCGAGGCACCTGGCCTCCGGGGGACGCCCCGGCGTCGTCAACACCATCGCCGAGGCCGTCCACCAGATGCGGGGCATGATGTCCAGGCCCGACAGCATCCCGGCGCGTCAGGAGCAGTTCGCGGCGACGCAGACCGCCATCGGGTGGTGGGTGCTGCGTCTCCAGGAGCAGCCTCTCGAGGTCGACTGGATCTGGATCGCCTCGTCCGACGTGCCGCCGCCGGAGGTCCGCTCCTCCTTCTGGGACCGGCTGCGTGCCAGCTGGCGCGTCTTCTTGATGAGCTTCACCCGCCCCAAGCAGTACTACGCCGTCGGCAGCGAGTACGACCCGACGCAGGAGGAGGGGGTCGTCCTCAACCTCTGGGTGGCGCGAGGCCGGGAGTGGGCGGCCATCATGAAGGAGATGATCGAGGACGACTTCACGCCGCGCACCGGCATCAAGGTCAACGTCAACGTCGTCCCTCCCGGGCAGCTGCAGGTCGGCTTCAATGTGCTGCTGCTGGCGGCGGCGGCCGGTCGAGCGCCCGACGTGGCGACCGGCGTGGACCCCAACATCCCCGTCGAGTTCGCCATCCGGGGCGCGCTGCTCAATCTCAACCAGTTCGCCGACTACCCCGAGGTGGCGCAGCGCTTCCGGCCGGGGGCGCTGATCCGGTACCGCCACGCCGGCGGCGACTACGCGCTCCCGGAGACCCAGGACTTCTACATGCTCTTCTACCGCACCGACATCCTCCAGGAGCTGGGGCTCGAGCCGCCGGAGACGTGGCAGGATGTCTACTCGATGCTGCCGCTGCTCCACCGCAATGGCTACGAGTTTTATTACCCCGGCGAGCCGGATCCGTGGGTGGGCTTCATCCCCTTCTTGTTTCAACATGGCGGCTCGCTCTACACCGAGGATGGGCTCCTGTCGGCCCTGGATCGCCCGGAGGCCTACGAGGCCTTCAAGGAGTGGACCGGGCTCTTCACCAACTACCGCATCCAGAAGCAGGCCGACTTCTACAACCGCATCCGCACGGGCGAGATGCCCATCGGCATCTCCAACTACTGGACTTACGTCTTGCTCTCGACCGCTGCGCCCGAGCTGCAGGGCTGGTGGGAGATGCGGCCCATCCCGGGCCGGCGTCTGCCGGACGGGCGCATCGACCGCAGCATCGGCGGCGCCGGCCAGGTAGCGGTCATTTTCAAGCAGACCCGATATCCCCGGGAGTCCTGGGAGCTCTTGAAGTGGTGGACCAGCGCCGACGTCCAGGTACGCTTCGCCCGGGAACTGGAGGCTCTCATCGGGTCCGAGGCCCGGTGGAACACCGCCAACGTGGAGGCGCTCCGGGACTTACCGTGGCCTCGCAAGGACCTCGAGGCCATCGAGGAGCAGTGGCAGTGGTTCATGGAGACCCCCGTGGTGCTCGGCGGCTACTTCACGCCGCGGCACCTCAACAACGCCTGGAACCGCGTCGTCCTGCAGGGATGGCACCCCCGAGAGGCTCTGGAGGAGGCCGTCAAGGAGATCAACCGGGAGCTCGTCAAGAAGCAGGAGGAGTTCGGCATGACGCCGTCGGAGGCAGCACCGGCATGGGCCAGGTGAGAGGCGGCCTGGCCGTGGGGGCGCGCCCGTGGGTGGCCCCCCTGCAGGAGCTGGCCCGTCTCAGGGCACAGGTGCGCCGGCACCGCGTCGCCTATTTCTTCATGGCGCCGTTCGTTGCCGTCTTCTTCCTGCTCACGCTGGCGCCGGTGCTGGTGGCCACCTATCTGAGCTTCACCTACTTCAACCTGCTGCAGCCCCCGACCTGGATCGGCTGGTCCAACTACCGTGCCCTTTTGCTGGACGACGACATCTTCCTCATCGGCGTGCGCAACACCCTCTTCTTCGCCTTTATCTACGGACCCGTCAGCTTTATGGCCTCCTTCACTCTGGCATGGCTGATCAACCAGTTGCGAAGGCTTCGGGCCTTCTACACGCTGGCCATGTATGCCCCCAGCATCGTCAGCAGCATCGCCATCAGCGTCATCTGGCTCTATTTCCTCGCGGGGGATCGCTACGGCCTCATCAACTACCTGCTGATGCGGGTGGGCATCCTGGAGGAGCCGTTCTTGTGGCTCAGGGACCCCCGCACCACCATGCCGAGCATCGTTGTGGTCGCCCTGTGGATGAGCCTGGGCAACCAGTTCCTCGTCTTCCTGGCGGGCCTGCAAAACGTCGATCCTCAGCTGTACGAGGCGGCGGCCATCGACGGCGTGCGCAACCGGCTGCAAGAGCTGTGGTACGTCACCATCCCGGTAATGAAGCCCCAGTTCCTCTTCGCCTCCGTCAACGCGGTGGTGGCTTCCTTCTCGGTTTTCGACATCGCAGTGGCCCTGGCGGGACTGCCCAGCCACCTCTACGCCGGGCACACCATCGTGACGCACCTCTACGACTACGCGTTCATCCGCTTCGAGATGGGCTACGCGGCGGCCATCGCCGTGATCCTCTTCTTGCTGACGTTCGCCACGGGGCGATTGGCCTTTCGACTCTTCTCCACCGGAGGGGCGTACTGAATCCATGATACGAGCGGCCATGACGGCCACCGCGACCGTGAAGGGGGCCGGTCGACGCCGTCTCGACTGGGGCCGCGCCGTCTTCTACGTGCTATTGACCGCGCTGGCCGCCTTTATGGCGCTGCCGCTCATCTTCATGGTCAACCAGGCGTTCAAGCCGGCGGAGGAGCTCTTCCTGTTCCCTCCGCGATTCTTCGTACGCAACCCGACCCTCAAGAACTTCCACGACCTACTCATGTCGGCCGATACCATGCTGGTGCCTTTCAGCCGGTACGTCTTCAACAGCCTGCTCGTAACCGTCTCCACGGTGTTGCTAACGGTCATCTCGGCGAGCCTCGCCGCCTACGCGGTGGCCAAGCACCGGGCGCCCGGGAGCGGGTGGCTCTTCACCCTGGTAGTGTCGGCGCTCATGTTCGCGCCCCACGTCACCCAGATCCCCCGTTACATGATCGTCAACTCCCTGGGTCTGGTGGACACGTACTGGGCCCTGATCCTGCCAGCGCTAGCCTCGCCCTACGCGCTCTTCTTGATGAAGCAGTTCATCGAGCCGCTGCCTGACGCACTGCTGGAGGCGGCCAAGGTGGACGGGGCCTCGGAGTGGCGCATCTTCTGGCAGGTCGTGATGCCGATGGCGCGCCCTGCCTGGGCGACCCTCACCATCCTCACCTTCATCACAACATGGAACGACTTCTTCACGCCCCTCATCTTCACCCAAAGCGAGGTGATGAAGACCCTCCCTCTGGCCCTCATCACCATCTACGGCGGGCCCGGGCAGGTGGCCCGCTACGGGGCTTCGCAGGCCGCCACCTTCCTGATGACGGTGCCGACCATCGCCCTGTTCATCCTGATGCAGCGCCGGGTCATCCAGACCATGGCATACTCCGGCATCAAGTCGTAGCGGAGGGACCCATGGGTCGTCGCACACGTTGCATGGCGAGCTTACTCGGCTGGACACTCCTGGCGGCCTCGGCCACCGGAGCGCCCGTCGTCCGGGCGGCGGAGCCCCAGTGGGTCTGGGACGACGTCGCCGAGCGCTTCTTGCGCACGCCGGCCGGCTACGTCGTCGACCGGGTACTGTCGGTGCGGACCGAGCAGGGAGGCCTCAAGGCGCCGCAGGACCTATTTCTTGACGCCGAGGGGTACCTGTGGGTGGTGGACTCCGGCAACCACCGGGTCCTCAAGATGACGCGCGAGGGCGAGGTGCAGGCCGTGTTGCCGCGCCCCGGCTCCGGCCGCCTGCAGCGGCCGCAGGGCGTCTTCGTCGACGACGATGGCACGGTCTACGTCGCCGACACCGGCAACGGGCGGATCGTGGTCTTCGGGCGAGAGGGGCAGTGGGTGCGGACCTACGAGGCGCCCGTCTCCTCGCTGCTGGACCCGAGCTTCACCTTCAAGCCCTCCAAGCTGCTGGTCGACAACCGGGGCTACCTCAACGTCGTCAACGAGGGGGAGTACCGGGGCATCGTGCTGCTGGACCTCGATGGGCACTTCCGGGGCTTCTTCGCACCCAACCCCGTCGGGTTCGACTGGCGGCGGCTGCTGATCCGGCTCCTGGCCACCGAGGCCCAGCGCGAGCGGATCGCCCGACTGCTGCCGCCTCCCCACTCCAACCTGACCCAGGACGCCCAGGGGTTCATCTATACGACGACGGTCCATGCGCAGCGGGGCCAGATCAAGCGCTTCAACTCCATCGGCCGCAACACCTACCCCGACAAGTCCTACGGCCATGCGTGGTATCGGGACCTGCAGCAGGTGCTCCCGCACTTCACCGATCTGGCGGTGGACGAGACGGGCATCGTCACCGCCGTCGACGCCGCCTCCCAGCTCGTCTACCAGTACGACCAGGAGGGTAACAACCTCCTGGTCTTCGGGGGGCGGGGCGAGCGGGAGGGACGCTTCCTGTACCCATCGGCCATCGAGGTCGACGAGCGGGGGTGGCTGTACGTCGCCGACCGCGAACAGAATGTCATCCAGGTCTTCCGGCCCACCGAGTTAATGCAGCTGGTGCACCGGGCCTCGGCACTCTACTACGACGGGCGCTACGAGGAGGCGGGCGAGCCTTGGCGGCAGGTGCTGCGGCTCGACGCCAACTACCTCATCGCCCATCGCGGGCTCGGCAGGGCCCTGCTCAAGCAGGGGCACCCCGGTGAGGCCATGCAGGAGTTTCGCTACGGCAAGGATCGGGCTGGCTACTCACGGGCGTTCGCGGAGCTCCGCTACCGCTGGATGCGTGCCAACTTCGGGTGGACGGTTCTGATCGTCGCCGGGGCGCTGGCGGGCGTGTGGCTGGCCGTGCGAGGGGCTGGCCGCATCATGCAGGCTGCCCGGCGTCACTACGGGGGATACGCGTGATGGGTCTGGTCGCGGCGGCGTGGGAGAGCACCCGGTTCGCCATCTGGGTGCTGGTGGAGCCCCAGGAGACCTTCGAGCGCTTGCGCCAGCGAGGCAGCGTGGGCGCCGCCATAGTGATGATCGGCCTGGCGCTGGCCGTCCGGGTCGCCACCTTCTTCACGACGGCCTTCCACTTCTCGTCCGCCGAGCCTTCGGAGGTCAACTTCGCGGGGGAGGTGCTGCGCCTTCTAGTGCCGCTGCTGACGTGGGTGGTGGCCAACTACGCGGTGACCGCCATCCTCTACGGCGAGGGGACGCTCCGAGCCATCTTCGTGGCCTCCTCCTACTGCCTGGCGCCCTACGTGCTGCTTACGCCCTGGATCTCGCTGGCCACCAACGTCCTGACCCTGAGCGAGGCGGCGCTGGTCAACGGGGCGCAGGCGATGGTCTACGCATGGACGGGGCTGCTCTTCTTCATCTCCGTCAAGGTGATCCACAACTACGAGTGGGGCCAGACGCTGGCCATCACCTTGCTGACCCTGGCCACCATGCTCGCGACGTGGGCGGTGGCGGCCACCATCTACGGTTTGACGGACCAGGTGCTGCACTTCTTCAGGGAAGTGGTGCGGGAGGCGTTGCTGCGGTGACGACTCGAGGCCCTGGCGCAAGCGTCCGCCTGGCGACGGCACTGGTCGTCTCCGTCCTGTCGTGGATGGCCCCGACCCCGACAGCTCGGGGAGCGGGCGTGGCCGTCGCGACGGAGCCGGACGGAGCCGTCGTGGCGCGCTCGGCCCACCTGGAGATGCGGGTGGCGGCCGACACCGGGCAGGTGGAGGTGACGGATCTCCGCAACGGCGCGGTCTGGTCCTCGGTGCCGTCCCTGCCGCCCGGCACGCGCATCGTAGGGTTGTGGCGGGCCCACATGGACGCGGGCTTCATCCTGGAGTATGCCGAGGCGGACCGTCAGCCGAGGGGTGTCCTCAACACGTCTCGCTACCGGCCCGTTCGCACGGTCGAGCCCACGCCTCGAGGCGCCCGGGTCCGCTACGACATCCTCGATCCGGCCGGTGAGAAGCTCTTCGGCTTCGCATGGGAGCTGAGCCTGGGCGAGGACCACCTGGACTTGCGCATCCCCTTCGACTCGCTGTACGAGCGGCCGGGTGGACTCAAGCTCATCAGCATCATGCCGCTTCCCTTCTTGGGGGCGGCCACGGATCTCGACGACGGGTACGCCTTCTTCCCTGACGGGCCGGGTGCCATCACCCGCTTCAAGGTGGACCACCCGACCTACCAGCAGAATTTCCGAGAGTGGGTCTACCAGAGCGGCCCCGAGTACGCGCCGGGCGGCGCCGGCCAGGTCAGGCTGCCGGTCTTCGGCATCAAGCGGGGATCGGCCGCCTACGTGGGTTTCATCACCCAGGGGGACGCCAACGCCCAGATCGAGTTCTCACCCAGCGGCTATATATTGCCGCTGTACCGCGTGGCGCCCATCTTCCACTTCCGGCAGCGGTTCAGCGTCGCCTTGCGACGGGACGCCTTCGTCGACAAGGTCGACGAGGCCTTGATCGCTGGCGATCGTTCGGTGCGTTACGTCTTCCTGCACGGCGAGGATGCCGACTACTCGGGCATGGCACGGGCCTACCGGCGCCATCTCCTGGAGGCTGGGAGCCTGGCGCGGGCCATCCCGCCCGACTTCGCCGGCTATCTCGACCTCTCGCTCTTCATGGCCATCGAGAAGCCCCTCTTGTTGTGGAGCAGTCTCGTGCCGATGACGACCTTCGCCCAGGCCCGGGAGATCCTCGAGGAGCTGCGTCGCCACGGGGTCGAGCGCGTGGCGCTCACGCTCATGGGGTGGACGAGCCGAGGCTACATGGGGGCGCCGCCTGCCCGCTTCCCGGTGGAGAAGGCGCTGGGCGGCGAGGCCGGCTTGCGGGACTTGGTCGCCTGGGCCCGGGATCACGGTATCGAGGTGTGGCTGTACGACCAGTTCTTGTGGGCTGCCCAGGGAGCGGCGGGCTACTCGGAGCGGCGCGACGTGGTGCGGCGTGCCTCACGAGATCTGCTGGGCTTCTCCCGTGCGCTGAGCCCCGTCCCGTCGCTGCGGACGGAGCGCCGCTACTACCTGCTCAACCCCCTCGCGGCCATCGCCATTGCCCGCCGAGATGTGCCACGCCTGGCCGCCCTGGGGGTCACCGGCATCGTCGACGAGAACGTCGGTGCCCTCGTGCACGTGGACCACAACCCCGCCCGTGCCATGGGCCGGGCAGACTTCATCGCAGCCTTGCAAGAGCTGGCGGGGGTCTACCGGGACAGTGGCCTCAAGGTGGGCGTCAACAAGGGCAACGGCTTCATCTTGGGCTCGGTGGATCGCCTCCTCGACATCCCGACGGAAGGAGGGCGCCTGCTCTTCGCGGACGAGACCGTGCCCTTCTACCAGATGGTGGTGCACGGCTACGTTCCGTACAGTGGCGACTTCTTCGAGGCCGGCAACCTGCGGGCGGATCCCGCAATCGAGAGGCTGCGCGCCATCGAGTTCGGCGCGCTCCCGCGCTACGTGCTGACGTACGAGGCGACGTCCAGCCTCGCCGACACCTGGTTCTCGCAGCTGTACAGCTCTCGCTACACCGACTGGATCGACAGCCTCGTGGAGGACTACCGCATCCTCGTCGAGGAGTTGGGACGCTTGCAGGTCGTCCCGATGCAGGCCCACCGCCGGCTGGACGAGGGCGTCTACGAGGTGCGCTACGAAGATGGGAGCCGGGTGATCGTCAACTACCGCGCGCAGGCGTATTCGCTCAACGGAGAGAGGTCACCCCGCTCCGTCTCCGTGCCTCCCCTGGGACACGTCGTCCTGTGGGCCCAGGGGGACGAGGGGGGAGCTGGCTCATGAGCGCGCGCCCGCGGCCGCTTCGGATCTCGCTGGCCACGCGTCGGGCCCTGGAGGGCTTCGCGTTCATCTCGCCGTGGCTGGTGGGCTTCGTCGCCTTCGCGCTCTGGCCGCTGGTGCGATCCTTTCTGCTCAGCTTCCAGAAACTGGATCAGCTGGTAGGCTTCCGCACCTCGTGGGTGGGGCTCGACAACTATCGGGAGAGCTTCCTGGTCGACGCCAACTTCGTCCCCATGTTCATCGACGTGGTGCGAAACACCCTCGTCGACATCCCGGCCGTCGTGGTCTTCTCCCTCTTCACGGCCCTCATGGTCAACCTCAGGCTGCGAGGGGACGCGTTCTTTCGGGCGGTCTTCTTCTTGCCGGTGGTGATCGGGTCGGGCGCCGTAGTGCAGCACCTCCAAGCGCAGGATGTGGGCCGGCTCAGCATCATCCGCAGCGCCGAGGGGTTCGCCGAGTTCCTGGTCGCCTACCTGGGCCCCGCGCCCGCGTCGGCGGTGCTGGACCTGCTCAACCGCCTCGCGCTGGTGCTCTGGGGCACCGGAGTGCAGGTGCTCCTCTTTCTGGCCGGCCTGCAGAGCGTAAGCCCCAGCCTGTACGAAGCCGCCCGGGTGGATGGCGCCACCGAGTGGGAGATGTTCTGGAAGGTGACGTTGCCGATGCTGTCCCCCATCATCCTGGTGGTGGCCATCTACACCCTGGTCGACTCCTTTACGTCGGTCTTCAACCCCATCCTGACCTACGTGCGTGATGTCGCCTTCAGCGGACAGTTTCGAATGGGTTACGCGGCCGCCCTTGGGTGGATCTACTTCGCGTTCGCCTTCGTGCTGATGGTGATCATCTTCAAGGTGGCCGAGCGCCGCATCTTCTACGCCGGGGAGCGATAGACGACCGATGGGCACGTCCAGGATGGTCACGGCCGTGACGGCTGCATCCAAGCGGGTCTCGTGGATGGCGCTCCGCCACCGCCTCCGGGTGGCGGCGAGTCGGGCCTTCGCCTACCTGATGGTCGTCGACATCTCGTTCATCTTCCTGTTTCCCGTGCTCTACCTGCTGGTGACCTCCGCGCAGACCGTGGAGGACTTCGTCGACCCCACCGTCTACTGGATCCCCACCCGGATTCACTGGGACAATTACGTCCTGGCCTTCAAGGGCCTCTTCTACCCGCGCGCCGTGGTCAACAGCGCAATCGTCTCGGGCCTGTCGGCGGTGGCTCAGGTGCTGTCGGCCTCCTTGGTGGGGTACGGCTTCGCCAGGGGACGGTTCCCGGGCAGGGACATCCTTTTCCTGCTGGCGATGCTCACCTTTCTCATCCCGCCCCAGACCATCGTCATCCCGCTCTTCATGCTCTACCGGAGCCTGGGATGGATCGACACGTACTACCCCTTCATCGTGCCAGCGTTCTTCGGGCACGGGCTGCGGGGAGCGCTCTTCATCTTCGTCTTCCGTCAGTTCTTCCGGGGGCAGCCGTGGGAGCTGGAGGAGGCCGCGCGCATCGACGGGGCCGGCGCCTTGCGCACCTACTTCCAAGTGATGCTGCCGCTGGCGCGGCCAGCCATCCTGGTCGTCTTCCTCTTTTCGCTGGTCTGGCACTGGAACGACTTCTTCGAGCCGTCCGTCTACCTGCACAACCAGGCGCGCTTCACCCTGCCGCTGCGCCTCAACATCTTCTACACGGGGCTGCAGATCGTCACCGGCGCCCAGGCCGGCGAGCTCTACAACGAGCCCCTGTTGATGGCGGCCTCGCTGCTGGTCATCATCGTGCCGCTGCTCATCTACCTGGTGGCGCAGCGCTACTTCGTCCAGAGCATCGAGCGCACCGGTCTGGTCGAGTAGGTGGCGTCGCCCGTCGCAGCCGGGCTAGGGCTGCCACCGATGACCGGCGGGCCAGCGCCCCGGCAGGCCGACCGGCAGCCGGCCGTCAGCCGGCGTCCGCCCGGCCAGCACCTCGGCCAGGGCCTGCAGCGAGACCGCGGTGGTGCCGTAGGTGGCCAGCAGGGCCGGGCCGTCGGGCATCTCCCCCAGATCGTATGGCTCCCGCAACGCCACGACGACGGTGGGGCGTCCCAGGTTGAGCTCCCAGGCCCGTCGCACCAGCTGCACCTGGCCGGCATAGCGGGGCTCCCAGGCACGGTAGGTGCCCACCAGCACGGCGTCCCAGCGAGCGAGGTCCTGCAGCAGGCGCTCCACCTCCGTGGCCTGGATGGCCAGGGGGTAGGTGCGCTCCTCCACCTCGAAGCCCACCTCCGCCAGGGCGGCACCGAGGCCGGTGGTGTGAGCGCCTCGCTCCTCGACCCCCGTCAGGTCCTGGATGCGGGGCACAACGACGAGGAGCCGCCGACCCTCGCCCAGCGGGACGAAACCGTTGGGATCGGCGACTCGGGTGACGGAGCGGCGCGCCGCCTCCAGGGCGGCGGAGCGGGCTTCCGACGAGCCGACTCGTTGCGGGACGGCGGCGACGTCGACACGGGGATCGCCGTCGAGCAGCCCGACCCGCGCCTTGGCGGCCATCACCCGGCTGACGGCCTCCTCGAGGCGGGCCGCCGGGATCTCGCCGGAGCGCGCGGCCTCCACCAGGCGGCGCGCGACTCGCACCGCGGTGGCCCAGTCTTGCGGCCAGGCCACCAGCACGGCGTCGGCCCCTGCCCGCACCGCCTGCACGGCTGCCTCCTCGATGCCGAATCGCTTGACGATGGCCCCCATCTCCAGGGCGTCGGTCACCACCAGCCCCTGAAATCCCATCGCCTCGCGCAACAGCCCGGTCAGCACCCGGGACGACAACGTGGCGGGCAGGCCGGGGGTCGGGTCCACCGACGGAAACGTGACGTGGGCGGTCATGATGGAGGCCACGCCCGCCTCGATGGCCGCCTCGAAGGGCAGGAGCTCGATCTGCCGCAGTCGCTCCATCGGATGGGCGACCGTCGGCAGGTCGATGTGGGAGTCCACCGCCGTGTCGCCGTGGCCGGGGAAGTGCTTGGCAGTGGCCAGGACGCCGCCGTCCTGGAGCCCCCGGATCATGGCGACCCCCAGGGCGGCGACCCGCTGGGGCGACTCGCCGAAGGAGCGCACCCCGATGACGGGGTTGGCCGGGTTGTTGTTGACGTCGAGGACGGGCGCGTAATCCTGGTGAATCCCGACGGCTCGTAGCTCCCGGGCGGTCCACAGGCCGGCCTGGTAGGCCAATGTCTCGGAATCCGCCGCTCCGAGCGCCATATTCCCGGGAAATACCGTCGCCCCCCGCGTCAGCCGGGCGACCAGCCCGCCCTCCTGGTCGACGCTCACCAGCAGGGGTACCCGGGCACCCGACGAGCGCGCCATCTCCTGGAGCGCGTTGGTCAGCCGCGCGACCTGGACGGGGTCCACGACGTTGCGCGCGAAGAGGATGACCCCGCCCACGTAGTGCCGCCGGATCAACTCCTCCACCTCGGGCCCCGGCTCGACGCCCGGAAAGCCGACGTGCAGGATCTGGCCGACCTTCTGCTCGATGGTCATGGAGGCCACCCACTCCCTGATGCGTGACGGCGACGTCCCGGCGGCGGGGCCTGCCGTGGCCGGCTCGTTGACGGTGGGTGCGAGCCGGCCGAGCGCGAAGCCGAGCACGGCAGCCGCCAGGCCCACGACCGCCAGCGCGGCGACGACGCCGCGGCGGCCCGGCGCGATCACGAGCTCTCACCACGCACGGGGCGGTCTCGTCGCAACTCGACGAAGAACTTGTAGCGGTCGCCCCGGTAGAGGGAGCGCACGAACTCGACGGGCTCGCCGGCCGCGTCGTACGTGGTGCGCTCCATCAAGAGCAACGGGCTGCCGGGCTCCACGCCCAACAGGCGCGCCTCGCTCTCTCCCGCCAGCACCGGCTCCAGGGTCTGGTGGGCGTGCGCGAGGTCGATCCCGAGCTCGCCCTGCAGGTACTCGTAGAGGGACCCCTCGGCCACGCGCCCCCGTGGTACCGACGGTACCCGGGCGACGGGGAGGTGGCTGGTCTCGAGGGCCATGGGGATGCCGTCGGCCAGGCGCAGGCGCCGGATGACGAGGACCCGCCGGTCGGCGTCGAGGGCCAGCGCTCGCTCCACCTTGGGGGGCGCCTCCTGGACCTCCATCTCCAGGAGGCGGGCCCCCGGGCGCATGCCGCGGCGCCGCATGTCCTCGCTGAAGCTGGTCAGCGAGACCAGACCCTGCTCGATTTTGCGCTCCGCGACGAACGTGCCCCGCCCCTGCCGTCGTACCAGGACCGACTCCTGCACCAGCTCGACGAGGGCCTGGCGCACCGTCATGCGGGAGATCCCCAGATGCTGGGCGAGCTGCCGCTCCGAGGGGATTCGCTGGCCGTTGCGGATCTCGCCGCGCTCGACGAGGTCCAGCAACGACCGCTTGAGCTGGACGTAGAGGGGTGCGCTCCCGCGGGCGCCCGGCGTCCAGCGCAACGCGTCGAGCACGGGATCTCGACGGCTGACCGTGGTCGGCATCGTGCCCACGCCCCACCTCTCCTCGCCCCTGCGGATGGGACCCCGCCTCCGGGAGCGCGACGGTCTGGACCACCGCCTCGCTCTGGTATTCCTGGACCTTCCGGCGAATCCTTCACCCGCCCGATCCAGTACGGTCACCAGGAGCCCTCGGGGGCCCGCCGAAGGCTCTGCCCATGGCCTTCGAGTACTGGACCTCCGCCTGCTTCGTCTGCGGTCGCGAAAACGAGGGAGGCCTCCACGCCCGGGTGGTGGCCGGCGAACTGGGCGGTCTCGTGCAGGCGACGCTGCCGCCGAGCCTGGTGGGCCTCCCCGGCATCGGCCACGGCGGGGCCGTGGTGGCTCTGCTCGACGAGGCGATGTGGTACGCGGTCTACGGGCAGGCCGGCATCCCCTCGTTGACGGCTCACCTGGAGGTGCGCTTCGTCCGACCGGCGCCCCCGCAGGTGCCGCTCGTCGCGGTAGCGCGGCTGGCCCCGGCCCGAGGGGCGCCGCCTGGTGACGACTCGCAGGGAAGGGGCGGGCCCAGACGAATAGGACGGGCTGTGGCCCGCCTGCTGGACGGTGAGGGGCGGCTCGTCGCCGCCGCTCGCGGCCGCTTCGTGGAGGTGGAGCCGTCGACCGTGCCGGTACACCGCCTGCTCGCTTGCCGGCCCGTGACGCCCGACGCGGTGGCGGACCTGTGGCGGTGGCCGGGTGTCGGGGCCTTTTTGAAGGGTGGCGAGTGACGTGAGCCTGCAAGGCAAGGTCGCGCTCGTGTTGGGCGTGGCCAACCAGAGGAGCATCGCCTGGAGCATCGCCAGGGCCCTGGCGCAAGAGGGGGCACGCCTGGCCCTCACCTACCAAAACGAGCGCCTGCGCCCCAACGTGGAGGAGCTGGCCTCCACCATCGGCGCGGCCACCTTCGCCTGCGACGTCAGCTCGGACCAGGACGTGGCGGCCCTGATGGATTGGGTCGGCCGTGAGATGGGAGGCCTCGACATGCTGGTGCACAGCGTGGCCTACGCCCCCCGGGAGGGCCTGGAGGGCCGCTTCGTCGAGACACCCCGGGACGCCTTCCGGATCGCCCTCGACGTCAGCTGCTACTCGCTGGTGGCGCTCTGCCGCGCCGCCGAGCCCCTGATGAAAGCCCGGGGCGGTGGCAGCGTGCTGACCATGACCTACTACGGCTCCGAGAAGGTGATGCCGGGTTACAACTTGATGGGCGTGGCCAAGGCGGCGCTGGAGTCCTCGGTCCGGTATCTGGCCTACGAGCTGGGGGCTTCGGGCATCCGCGTCAACGCCATCTCCGCCGGCCCCATCAACACCCTGGCGGCCCGGGGCGTCTCGGGCTTCACCGAGATGCGCCGCACCCACGCCGAGCGGGCGCCCCTGCGGCGCAATATCGAGGTGGACGAGGTCGGCCGGACGGCTGCCTTCCTCTTGGGGCCGGGCGCCAGCGGGATCACCGGCGAGGTGATCTACGTGGACGCCGGCTACCACGTCATGGGCGTCTGAGGGCGGGCCCCGCTTGCGAGGCGGGGTGGGCGCGACTATAATGAGGGCCGCGGGCCCGCTCGGGCCGGTCCAGCCGCCGGACGAGGCGGCCGGTGGCGTTCCTCGGTAGCTCAATGGTAGAGCGCCCGGCTGTTAACCGGGGGGTTGCAGGTTCGAATCCTGCCCGAGGAGCCATCCCTCCCGTCCCCGTGGCTCTTTCCGCCATCTCGTGAGTCCCGCCGCGACGATCTCGACGGCTTCGGCGCGTGTAGCGTCCCTCTCCGCCGGGCATGCTTGCGGGTGAGGCCGTGAGCCGCAAGGCGTCGAGAGAGGGGAGCGACGATACCGGCATGGATGCTGACCTCGCGTGGCAGGAGTGGAAGCGATGGCTGTCGCAGGCTGTCTCGGCTGGACGGGAGGCCGGCCTCGGCAGCCGGGAGCTGGTCGACTACGCCGAACGCGTGGGTGACTTCCTGGCCCGTCACGTGGACCCGGCCAACCCCCAGCAGCGGGTGCTCAAGGAGCTTTGGAGCGTGGCCGACCAGGGGGAGCAGCGGGCCATCGCCTCGGCCCTGGTCAAGCTGGTGGGGCAGGCGGGCGATGTCGGGGGTGGATACCAGCGCGACCGTGGCCGGGGCTTCACCTTGAGCTGAGCCGGCCAGGCCGGGCCATGGGTGGCGACAGGCCCGGCCCCGTTTGAACGGCCGGTCCCGCATCCCCTATAATCGGGAGCCGGGGGTGCGGCGGCGTGATCCAACTGGTCCAGGTCGGTAAGCGCTTCGGCCAGCGATGGGCGGTCCAGGACCTCACCTGCTCGGTGGAGCCAGGGGAGGTCCTCGGCTTTTTGGGGCCCAACGGGGCCGGCAAGAGCACCACCATGCGCATCGTCACCGGCTACATGCCTCCTACGACCGGGAGCGTCCGGGTGGCCGGCGTCGACGCCCTGGACGATCCCGTGCGCCTCAAGAGCCGGGTCGGCTACCTCCCCGAGATCCCCCCGTCTACGGCGAGATGACGGTGCGGGGCTACCTGCTCTTCGTGGCCGAGATGCGACGGGTGCCGCGACACCGGCGCCGCCGCCACGTCGACGAGATCATGGGGCGGACCGGCGTCGCCGACGTGGCGCACCGGCTGGCGGGCCGGCTCTCCCGGGGCTACAAGCAGCGGGTGGGCCTGGCGGCCGCCCTGGTGGGGGAGCCGCCCGTGCTGGTGCTGGACGAGCCCACGGCAGGGATGGATCCCCGCCAGATCATCGAGATGCGCCAGCTCATCCGGAGCCTGGCCGGACGACACACCGTGCTGCTCAGTTCCCACATCCTGCCCGAGGTGGCCAGCACGTGCCAGCGGGTCCTGATCATCAACAAGGGCCGCCTGGTGGCGCAGGACACCCCCGACAACCTGTCCGCCCGGTTGGGTGGCCGACGGCACCTGAGGCTGGAGGTGAGGGGTGACCGTGAGGCCCTGGAGGCCGCGCTGGCCGAGGTGCCGGGCATCGTCGAGGTCCGGTGGCCGGGCGGGCCGGGCCAGGAGGGGACCGCGGTGGCAGAGCTCGACCTCGGTCCCGGCGGAGCCGATGGCGAGGCCGCCGGAGACGTCCGGGAGGCCATCTTCTTCGCGCTGGCGCGCCGGGGCTTGCCCATCCTGGAGATGCGCAGCCTCGACCGCAGCCTCGAAGACGTCTTCCTGGAGCTCGTCACCCACGAGGACCTGGAGCCCGACGCCAGGACCTGACGGGGGAAGGAGGAGGCAACGCCGATGGCCGTCTTCGCCATCTTCAAGCGGGAGCTCAAGAGCTACCTGGTCTCGCCGCTGGCCTACGCGGCCGGGGTCGTCTTCCTCGCCATCTCCGGCTACTTCTTCTCCGTCATCCTGCTGGCCACCCGCATCGCAGACCTGCGGCCGTACTTCCTCAACCTGGGCGTCATCCTGCTGCTGGTGACGCCGCTGTTGACGATGCGATCCCTGGCCGAGGAGCGCCAGAGCCACACCGACGAGCTGCTCATGACGCTGCCCGCCACGCCGGCCCAGATCGTGGTGGGCAAGTACCTGGCCACCCTGGCCCTCTATGCCGGGATGCTCGCGCTGACGGCCGTCTACCCCGCATTGCTGTACTGGCTCTCCGACCCTCCCGCCGGCCCCATCCTCTCGTCCTACCTGGGCGCGCTGCTCCTGGGGGGCACCTTCCTGGCCGTGGGCGTCTTCACCTCGTCGCTGACCGACAGCCAGATGGTCGCGGGGCTGCTCTGCTTCGGTCTCATCCTGTTGATGTGGGTCATCAACTGGCTGGCCTTCGCGATGACGGGGCCCGTTGCCGACGCGGCGCGCCAGCTGGCCGTCTTCGAGCGCTTCGACGACTTCACCAAGGGGCTCGTCGACTCGACGCACGTGCTCTTCTACGTGAGTGCCATCGCCATCTTGCTCTTCTTGAGCGTGCGGAGCCTCGAGCGGCGCACGTGGATGTGAGGGGGGGGCGCGCGATGCAAGAGTCCGAGCGCATCGGTGGGATCCAGCGGCTGACGCGAGCGGGTGCTCGCCTGCGGCTGGCGCGTGGGGCCAACGCCACGCTCTTCACCCTCTTCGTGGTGGGCATCGTGGTCCTCCTCAACGTCATGCTGGCCCAGCGCCCGCTGCGCCTCGACCTCTCGGCTGACAAGCGCTTCCAGCTCGCTCCGCAGAGTCGCCAGGCCCTCGACCGCCTGCGGCAGCCCGTCACCCTGTACGCCTTCGTCTTCGAGGGTACCGAGGAGGCCGAGCGCCTGGGCGATCTGTTGCGAGAGTACCGCCTGGCGTCGGACCGGGTGCGGGTGCGGATGGTGGACCCCGATCGTGAGCCGACCCTGGCCCAGAAGTACGAGGTGCGCGCCGCGGGCACGGTCGTCGTGGAGATGGGGAGCAACTACCGCAAGATCGAGCCCTTCAACCTGTTCACCTCGTCGCTGTACGGCGCGATGGAGTTCCGAGGGGAGCAGGCGGTGACCCGGGCGCTGCTGGAGCTGAGCGGCCTGGGCGGCAGCGTCGTCTACTTCCTGGAGGGCCACGGCGAGGGAAGCCCCTACGACGACTACTCGGAGCTGCGCGGCTATCTCGAAGGGGAGGGCTTCACGGTCAAGACCCTCAACCTCGCGCTGACCGACTCGGTGCCCGACGACGCACGGGTCGTGGTGGTGGCCGGACCTCGCACGGATCTGGCCGTCCAGGAGCGGGAGATGCTGGAGGCGTTCGTGCAGGAGCGCGGAGGGCGGCTGGCGCTCTGGCTCGACCCGCTGCCCAACCGGCAGCTCCCGCAGGTCGATGGGCTGCTGGCGACGCTGGGGGTCGAGCGCGTGCCGGGGGTCGTCGTGGACCCGGGCCGTGCTCTCTTCGGAGACGCGCTGAGCCCCGTGCCGGAGTTGCGGTGGCACGACGTGACGAGTCCCCTCATCCAGGCCAACGTGGGCGTGGTGTTGCCGGGCGCTCAGGCCCTTCGCGCGGCGTCGGGTGACCGCGTCACGGCCCTGATGGTGAGCACCGACCGCGCCTGGGCCGAGCGCGACGTGAGCGGCCAGCGCTGGCAACGTGACGGGGAGGACGTGGCGGGCCCCCTCGAGCTGGCCCTGGCCATCCAGCGGGAGGAGCCGGTGGCGCCAGCCACTGCCACGTCTGAGGCCACGTCGGCGGCGAGCGCGGACGAAGCGTCCGCCCAGCCGTCGGAGGGCGAGACGACCCGGGTCCCGGTCGCCGTCGTGGTGGGCAACTCCACCTTCGCCCGCAACGGCTCCTTCGCCTTCCAGGGCAACCGGGACTTCGCGGCCAACCTGATCACGTGGCTGGCCGGCCAGAGCGAGATGGTCACCATCCGGCCCACCACCACCCCGCTGCCCACGGTGCTCCTGACGGGCCGCCAGGCACGGGGCATCTTCTACGGCACCACCCTGGGCATGCCGCTGGCGGTGGTGGTGGCCGGCGTGCTGGTCTGGTGGCGGAGGCGAGGCCTGTGAGACGCTCGGTCTGGACCGTGGCCACCGGCGTCGTCTTCGTCGGGCTGCTGGCCGTCTGGGCAGTCTGGATGCGACCGGCCGGCTCCCGGCAAGCGCCGGGCACGACCGTCCTGGAGGTGGAGCCCGCCGAGGTGCAGGCGCTGGTGGTGGAGCACCGCGACGGCGTCACGGTGGAGATCCAGCGAGACGGCGACGGGTGGCGGATCGGGCGGCCGCGGCCGGTGCCGGCCAGCTCGTCGGCCGTCGACTCGCTGTTGCGGGCCCTGGCGCCCCTCGAGGCGCGCCGCGTCATCGCATCCGGACCGTCCGACGGGGAGGGCGACGGCACCGTGGATCCGGCCGCCTTCGGACTCGCTCCTCCTCAGGCGGTGTTGACGCTGACGCTGGCCGACGGGTCGAGCCGGCGGCTGCGGGTCGGGGACCCGACCCCCGTCTCCCAGGGCCTGCCGGCGTACTACGCGCAGGACGAGCGGAGCGGCGCCATCTATACCATCGACGCCTACGTGGCCGAGCAGATCACGGGCTCCTGGGAGAGCTTTCGGGAGCGCCGGTTGGTGCCGTTGGCGGTCGACGACGTCCGGCTGGTGCGGATCCGGCGGGACGGCGTGACGCTGGAGGCCCGGCGCGACCCTCAGGCCCCGGTCGCCGAGAGGCGGTGGAGGCTGATGGCTCCGTACCAGGCGCCCGGCGATACGCAGGCCATCGAGAGCGTGCTGCGGGATCTCGAGTTCGCCCGGATCGGCCGCTTCGTCGACGACGAGCCGTCGGCGGACGCGCTGGCCGGTTGGGGGCTCGCCTCGCCTCGAGCGGTCATCGAGGTGGAGTACGTCGCCTCGGAGCAGGCCGAGACGACCGCCACCGTCGTCGTGATGGTGGGCCACGAGGCCGACGAGGGCAGCCGCTACGTCAAGCTCGCCGGCAGCCCCTCCGTCTACACCCTCCCCCAGTCGGACCTGCAGGCGGCCCTCGAGGCGGCTGCCGATGACTGGGTCCGGCGCCGGGTGCTGGGTCTGGCCCGCTCCGAGATCCAGCGGATCTCCATCGGGATGGAGGGCCGCCCGGGCCCTTACACGCTGGAGCGAGACCCGCAGGGCGGCTGGAGGCTGGCGCCCCAGGGAGAGGCGTTGGAGACGGGCGAGGTCGAGTCGTGGCTGGACTCCCTGTGGCGGCTGCAGGCCGAGGGCGTCGCCGCGGTGGGGAGGGGGGCCCAACCTCCCCAGCGAAGTACGGGGGGCCAGGCCACCGTCATCGAGCTGACGGTCGCGGGCCATGACGGTGTCCCCGTGACCCGCCTGGTGATCCCGGTGCCCTTGCAGGCGGCGGCCGGGGACGGGGGCAGTGCGGCCCTGCGAAGGGTCTACGTGGAGCAGGGCCAGGACCGGCTGGTCTACGAGATCGCCGACGACGCGCTGAGGGGAATCGAGGGCGTCATCGCGAAATGGACGGCACCCGAGCAGGGAGCCGGCTCGTCGCCCTCCGCCAGTCGCTGAGCAAGGCCGTCCTGCCGTTGCGGGCCGTGCCCGCATGGCGGGACCTTCAGCCGGCGGAGGTGCTGATGCTGACAGCCACCTACGGGCAGGGACACATCCAGGCTGCCCGGGCCCTGGCGGAGGCCATGGCGGTGGTGCGTCCCGGCATCCGGACGGCCAGCA
This sequence comes from Limnochorda sp. LNt, assembly GCF_035593265.1. Taxonomy (GTDB): domain Bacteria; phylum Bacillota; class Limnochordia; order Limnochordales; family Geochordaceae; genus Geochorda; species Geochorda subterranea. The sequence goes on from NZ_CP141614.1 coordinate 670,220, forward strand.
TCGACTTCTTCGACCTGATCAATCCGGTCTTCAACGCCGCCACCCGCCTCGCCTACATCTACTCGGTGCGCAAGGCGCCGGTGCTGTGGCGGGAGTTTTACGAGCGCACGGCGCGCATCGACCCCGACTCCTTCCTGCAGCAGCGGCTGTACCACCTGGGGGAGTCGGCGCTGCGCCGCACCATCGAGGCGACGCAGGCCCGGGTCGTGGTCTCCACCCACCCGACGCCGGGCGGGGTGGTGGCCGAGCTCCATCGCGACGGCAAGCTTTGGCCCGAGCCCGCGTTGACGGCGACGGTCATCACCGACTACGTGCTCCACAGTCAGTGGGTGCATCCATCGACCGGCCTCTACCTGGCGTCGTGCCATGACGTCGCCGACGAATTGATGGCGCGGGGCATCCCCGCCAGCCGGATCGAGGTGACGGGCATCCCCATCCGGTCCGGCTTCCGCCGACCCGTCGATCGGGAGGCGGCTCGCGCCCGGTGGGGTCTGGATGCCGAGCGGCCCGTCGTGGTGATGCTCATCGGGGCTCACGGGATGATGCGGGGCGCGGTCGAGGCGTGCCGTAGGCTGGCGCGCCTGCCGGAGCCGCTCCAGCTGGTGGTCGTGGCCGGCTTCGACCGCCACCTGCAGGCCACCCTGGAGGCGGAGCTGGCCGGCTCGCCGCATCCGGTGCGGGTGCTGGGCTTCGTCGAAGAGGTGCCGGCGTTGATGGCGGCCAGTGACGTGCTGGTGACCAAGCCGGGCGGGCTGACGGTCTCGGAGGCCCTGGCCATGGGCACGTGCACCGTGGTCTACTCGCCCATCCCCGGCCAGGAGGAGGGCAACGCGGCGTACCTGCGACGCCACGACGCCGCGGAGGTGGCCGCGTCGCCCGCCGAGCTGGCCTTCGTCGTCGAGGGGCTGCTGCAGGCACCCGAGCGCCGGCGCCAGCTGGCGGAGCGTGCCCGCCAGCTGGGGCGCCCCGATGCCGCCACGGAGGCGGCCTCGCTCATCCTGGGGCGCGGCCTGCCGTGAGCGGCACGGGCCTCCTCCTGATGGGCCTGGCGGGTGCCTGGACCGCGCTGGCCGCTCTCTCGTACACCGTGGGCGCCGACGTCTGGTATCGGGGGCTGGGATGCGGCGTCATCCGGGAGGGGCCCGGTGCTGGCGGGCAGCTCGCGCTCACCTTCGACGACGGGCCCGACCCCGTCTGGACAGCCCGCATCGCCTCGGCCCTGGAGGCCTTCGGGGCCAGGGGCACCTTCTTCGTACTGGCATCGGGGGCCCGCCGGCATCCCGCCGTCGTGCGCAGGTTGCTGGAGGGGGGACACGAGGTCGCCCTCCATGGGTACGACCACCGTCCGCTGTGGCTGACGGGACCCCGCGAGAGCTGCCGGCGACTCTTCGAGGCCGTCGCCGTGCTGGAGAGCATCCTGGACGGCCAGCGGCCGCGCTTCTTCCGTCCTCCGTGGGGCCACTTCAACCTGGCGGCGGCTCGCTGCGCCCGGGAGTTGGGGCTGCGGCTGGTGCTGTGGTCGCACGCGCCTCCCGACTGGCGAGCGAGGACTCCCGCCGGGGAGCTGGCCCGGCACCTGCGGGAGGCCCTGCGCCCCGGCGCCATCGTGGACCTGCACGACGCGGGCCCCGGTGACCGTCCCCTCGTGCTGGCGGAGGTGCTGCCCGAGGCGCTGCAGCTCGGCCGGAGCCGGGGGCTGCGGTTCGTCACCCTGTCGCAGCTCCTGCACGACGATGGCGGGGCGGCGCCCCGACGGGCCCGTCCCATCCGGCAAGGGGAGGCCACCCACACGTGAGCCGGCCGACCCACGCGCGCGGCCGCGGAGCTCGGAGCCGATGGCGACACCTGATGGCGCGGGCCTGGTCCGGGTGGGAGTGGGCCTTCGCCAAGCTCTTTCGGCTCTACCAGGTGCCGGGGGCCGGCGACGGCGTGCTGAGTTTCGGTTTCCGCCGGTGGCGGGGCCCGGCCGTCCGGCTCGGAGACGGCACCGTGGTGCGGCGCGGCGACTGGGTCGCCGAGGTGCACATCACCAGCCCGCGGGTGCTGGCCCGAAGGGACGTGGCCAGCTCGTCACTGACCCGGCTGGTCTTCGTCCTCAGCGCGCAGATGCGCTCGGCGCTGCAGGCTCTGGCGCGCGAGATCGAGTCGGGCCGCCTGACGGTGCCCATCGTCGCGCTGTACGGCAAGACGCTGCTGCACCGGGGGGCTGCGAGGCTGGGCTTCGAGGTGCACGATCTGCCCGAGGGGATCGGCTCGCGGCTCCTGGCGGCCTACGAGCGCTGGCTGGTGAGTCTGTACCACCCACTGGCCCCCGGTGCGGGGGCGATGGGGGAGCGGGTCAAGATCGTCTGGCTCTCCACGGGGGCCCTGCTGCGGCGCTTCGGCGAGAGAGGGCCGACCATCGGCGACCGGACCGGGGCGCAGGCGGAGGCTCCTTCGTGGTATACTGCGCCAGGCAATCCAGGGGAGGGCACGCGACCGTGATCACCCTGACGGCAGAGGCGACCACCCAGTTGAGAAGGCTCCTGGCCGAGAAGAACCGGCCAGGGCTCTTCTTGCGGCTCTTCGTGCAGCCGGGGGGCTGCCGGGGCTTCTCTTACGGCATGGCCTTCGACGACGAGATGCGCGATGACGACGTGGTCGTCGAGCACGAGGGCGTGCGCATCGCGGTGGATCCCTTCAGCGCCCGGCTGCTGGAGGGCGCCCGCGTCGACTACACCGACGCCCTGATGGGCGGCGGCTTCACCATCACCAACCCCAACGCCGTCTCCACCTGCGGCTGCGGCCGCTCGTTTAGGACCCGGGGGGCCCGGGGCAATCCCCAGTCCTGCTGCCACTGACGGGTCACCCCGCGCCTGCGTCGAGCCCCGTGCGTCCGGCGACGCCCCATGTATACAGGTGGCGGCCCTTTCGCTGCCAGCGAAGGGGTGTTATAATGCATCGGAACGTTGCATGGATGCAAACCGCCTCAACACACGAAGCCGGGGGGAGTGCCCGTGTCGGCAACGGAGCTGACGCTGAAGCTGGCCGGTGAGGCCGGCCAAGGCGTCGAGTCGAGTGGAGCGGGCTTCGCCCGGGCGCTGCACCGCGCCGGGCTGCACGTCTTCACCTGGTCCGACTACATGTCCCGCATCCGAGGGGGCCACAACTCCTTCGCCATCCGGCTCAGCGCGCAGGGGCCCGTGGCGGCCCCGACCGACCGGGTGCACCTGCTGCTGGCCTTCGACGAGGCCAGTGTCGACGCCCACCTCTCCGAGATGGAGCCGGGCGGCGTCTTCCTGTTGGACGAGCCCCTGGCCAAGCTTGCGCCCAAGGTCGAGGGCGGCGGTGCCCAGGCGTTGGTCGCGCCCTTCACCCGTCTCGCCGAGGAGGCCGGCGGCAACAAGGTGATGGCCAACACCACGGCGCTCGGCATGGCAGCCGCTCTGATCGGCGTCGGCCTCGAGACCATCGAAGAGGTGATCCGGGAGAACTTCGGCCGTCGCAAGGGCTCGGGCGTGGCCGAGGCCAACTTGAGGGTCGCCCATGCCGGCTATGCCTTCGCCAGGGAGAACTGGCAGGGGCGCTTCCGTTGGACCCTGCCGGCGGCCCGGGTCGATGGGCGCCGCGCCATCCTCATCAACGGAAACCAGGCCCTGGGGCTCGGGGCCCTGGCGGGCGGCTGCCGCTTCATCGCCGCCTACCCCATGACGCCGGCGTCGTCGCTCTACGAGTGGCTGACCGCCCAGGCCAACCGCTACGGGGTCGTCTCCAAGCAGGCCGAGGACGAGATCGCCGCCATCGCGATGGCCATCGGGGCCGGCTATGCGGGGGTGCGGGCCATGACGGCCACCTCCGGCGGCGGCTTCTCGCTGATGGTGGAGGCGCTGGGGCTGGCCGGCATGGCCGAGGTGCCCGTGGTCGTGGTGCTGGCCCAGCGGCCGGGCCCCTCGACGGGCATGCCGACCCGGACGGGTCAGGGTGATCTCCTCTTCTCGCTGCACGCCTCCCAGGGGGAGTTCCCTCGCATCGTGCTGGCGCCGGGCTCGCAGGAGGAGTGCTACGAGGTGGGCGTACGGGCCTTCAACCTGGCCGAGCGCTATCAGTGCCCCGTCATCGTGCTGACCGACGGCTTCCTGGCCAGCAGCTTCAAGACATCGCCCGAGGCCAGCTTCGACATCACCGGGGTGGCCATCGATCGTGGCGAGTGGCTGTCGGCTGACGAGGTCAAGTCGTTGCAGGGCCCTTACGCCCGCTACAAGCTGACCCCATCGGGCATCTCGCCGCGTGCCCTGCCGGGGCTGCCCGGCGCCGTGCAGATGGCCTGCTCCGACGAGCATACCGAGCTGGGACACTTCGAGGACGAGGACGCCGACAACCGCATCGCCCAGCAGTCCAAGCGAATGCGCAAGCTGGAGGCGGCCAGGGCCGAGATGCGGCCGCCGGAGCGGTACGGGCCCGAGGAGGCCGAGATGACCCTGGTGGGCTGGGGGTCGTCCAAGGGCGCGCTGTACGAGGCCGTCGATCGCCTGGTGGCGGAGGGCGTCTCGGCCAACGCGTTGCACTTCGTCGACATTTACCCCTTCCCCCAGGCGGCTGTGCAGGCCATCGAAGGGGTGCGCTACATGGTCGTCGTGGAGGGCAACTACACGGGGCAGTTCGCCCGGCTGTTGCGCGCGGAGACGGGGCGCAAGGCCGACGAGATCATCACCCGCGACGACGGGCGCCCCATCACGCCGGGCTACATCCTGTCTCGCCTGGAGAGGGTGGCCGTCCATGCTGGACGCGAAGCTGTATAACAGCCCGGTCCGCCCGACCTGGTGCCCGGGTTGCGGTGACTTCGGCATCCTCAATGCGGTGAAGCAGGCGCTGTCCGAACTGGAGATCTACCCTCACGAGGTGGTCTTCGTCTCGGGCATCGGCTGCGGCAGCAAGCTGCCCGACTACATCCACGCCAACGGCTTCACCACCCTGCACGGGCGCGCGTTGCCGGTGGCGCAGGGCATCAAGCTGGCCAACCCCAAGCTGCACGTCATCGCCATCACGGGGGACGGCGACGGCTACGGTATCGGCGGCAACCACTTCCTGCACGCGCTGCGTCGCAACCCCAACATCACGCACATCGTCGAGAACAACATGGTCTACGGCCTGACCAAGGGGCAGACGGCGCCGACGTCGCAGCGTGGGTTCGTCAGCAGCACGACGCCGGATGGCTCCATCGAGAAGGCCGTCAATCCCCTCGCCCTGGCCATCGCGGGCGGCGCCTCCTTCGTGGCGCGCGGCTTCTCCGGCAATCCCAAGCACCTGGCCAGGCTCATCGCTCGGGCCATCCGCCACGAGGGGTACGCCCTGGTCGACGTGCTGCAGCCGTGCGTCATCTTCAACCGCATCAACACCTACGACTGGTACCGTGAGCGGGTCTACCTGCTCGACGACGACCCGTCGTACGATCCGTCCAACTACGAGGCGGCCTGGGAGAAGGCCCACGAGTGGGGCGAGCACATCCCGCTGGGGGTCATCTACGAGGTGACGGGCGAGCCCTCGTACGAGGCGCAGGTGCCGGCGCTCAAGGAAGGGCCCATCGCCACGCAGGAGCTGCGTCCCCTGAGCCTGGAGCAGGCCGAGACCCTGCTGGGGCAGTTCCGCTAGACGAGTCCCACGTCCCCCAAAACCGGCACGATCGGGGCCGGCCCCTCCAGAGCCGGCCCCGATCGCGCGCGGGGCATAAGGCGGGGCCCGGCGGAATAGCCAAGAGCCAGAGGTCGTCCAGCCAGGGAGAGGAGGGGCCCCTTGCACCCTCGGCGGGGCTTTTGGCTCAGGGCGACCATCGTCGCCACGATGCTGGCGGCACAGGCGTGGACGGCCGCGACGGTCGTGGCGGCGACGGGGCCCGCATCCACCGGCCCGATGATGGGGGTCTGCGCCGAAGCGGAGACGCTCGGCGTGCCGGGCCGCCCCGATCCGCCCGACGCCGTGCGGGAGCTGCAGCTCGGGCTGCGCCTGTTGGGACGGTTTGCCCACCCCATCACCGGCCTCTACGACGAACGGACCCGGGAGGCGCTCCGGCGCTTCCAGGCGGAGCACGGTCTGACGCCGGACGGGGTGGTGGGGCCCCGTACGTGGGAGGCGCTGGCCCGGGCCTACGAACAGGAGGCCGCCGGACTGGCCGCGACGCAACGGGCGGCACCGGGGTCGGCAGACGCCCGTCCGCTGCCCTCCCATCCGGACCGGCAGGCGGGCGGTTACTGGATCGTCATCGACACGACGGCCGTCGAGCTGACGCTCTACCAGGGCGAACAGGTGGTGCGTCGCTGGCCCGTCGCGGTGGGCAAGCCGTCCACCATCACCCCGGTGGGCGAGTGGCGGGTCATCCGCAAGGCTCGTGACTGGGGCGGCGGCTTCGGCACGCGCTGGCTGGGCCTCGACGTCCCCTGGGGCATCTACGGCATCCACGGCACCAACAAGCCCTGGTCCATCGGCACCCGCGCCAGTGGAGGGTGCATCCGCATGTTCAACGACGACGTGGAGCAGCTCTGGGACATGGTCCCCGAGGGGACACCGGTCACCATCGTGGGCGTGCTGCCCGAGGCCACGTGGGACAGCCCCATCGGGTCGGGGGCCTCGGGCTGGAACGTCCCCGTCCTGCAGTGGGCCCTTCGAGATCACGGGTTCGACGCCGGGCGGGCCGACGGCAAGATGGGCCCCCAGACCATGCAGGCCGTCGCCGAGGCGCAACGTCAGTGGGCGCTTCCCCCGGTGGCGGCGGCGACCCCGGACCTCTTCAGGGCCCTGGGGCTGAGAATGTAGGTGGGTGGCAGCGTGACGCGCCGGCGCATCGTATCGTGGTGGCCCGTCGTCGTGCTCGTGGCGGCCGCTCTGCTCGTCGGCTGGGGCATCGGCAGCCTGTACGATCCCGTCGTCTCGGCTCTCTCCCTGCCCCGATGGCCCTGGTGGGGGCCCCGGGTGCGGGTCGGCGAGCGGGAGTTTCGCCCGGACCTGCGCCCCCGACCGGACGTGACGATGGATCTGCAGGTGTGGGACGTCGACCAGCCCGCACGGCGCGAGGCCGGTGGATGGCCGCAGGTGCTGGCCGAGGGGATCGAGGCCTTCCGGGCACGCTACCCCAACGCCACGGTGCAGGTGAGGGTGCTGCCCTGGAGGGAGTACGCCCGGACCGTGGGCGAAGCCCTGCGGATGGGTCAGCTTCCCGACGTGCTGGGCACCCCCGACGCCATCTACCTCCTCGACGCGCGATGGCAGGTGCCCCTGCGCCGGTACATGGAGCCCCGGCTCCCCCGGGTACGCTCCCTGGCCATCATGCCCGGCGCCTGGGATCTCGTCACCCGGGAGGAGGAGTGGTGGGGGGTGCCGCGGTGGGTGGAGTGGCACGGCTGGCTCAAGAGGGCGGGCGCGGCGCCGGGGCGCGTCTGGGTGGACTCGGGGCATCCCCTCACCTGGCGCTACCTGGCCATGACCCTGACGCCGCCCTCCCCGGAGCCGGTCTGGCAACGCCAGCGGCTCGAGGCAGCCGCCGCCTGGATGGCCGCCGCGCCCCTCGGCGGGGGGAGGGTCCAAAGCGGCGTCCCCCTGCACCGGCCCGACCTGAGTCTGCTCGAGCCTCTCTACTCCGGGGAGGCGGACGCCGTGGGACCGGTCAGCGGGAGACTCCTGCGGCGGCTGGGTGCGTGGCCGTATCCGGCGTCGGCGACAGCCGACGTCTCCCTGGTCGCCGCTCCGGGCGACGTGGAGGAGGCGGGCCGGCTCCCCGGCCCCCTGCTGAGCGCCAGCGGCTACCTGGTGCTGGCCCGGCCTGGCGCCGATGACGTGCGGGTGCAGCTGGCCTTCGAACTGGCATGGCACCTGGCCCGCTGGACCGCCCGGGCCCTGGCCGGCTTCGAGGGCGTGGTGCCCGTCTGGAACCCGCAGTGGCAAGAACCCGCCTCTCGCCGGCAGCTCAGGGACGCACCGCCACCGGACGCCGTCCCCTGGTGGCACGGCCTCGCGCTGCCGCCGGGCATCGACGTGCTGCTGCAGACGCCGGCGGCCCCGGAGGGCCCTGGCGCATCCGGCGCCTCCTCGGGCGGCGGAGCGCCTCTGGCGGCACCGGGCCCGGCCGTGTGGGGCGCCAGACCGTGGCAGGAGCTGTCGCACGAGCTGGATGCCGTCCGGGAGGCGGCGGACCGGCTCGCGTCCGGACGGGCGGGGCTGGCAGTCTTCCTGAAGGAGGCCGCGTCCGGCGTGACGCCCACGCCCTCGGAGCCCGCGCCAGCGCAACCGTGAGCCCGTGACGGCGGGGCGCGCGGCGTCGTTCAGGCAGGGGCGGAGAGCGGCGACGGCCGGGAGCGGCGCACCAGCGCCCACCCCCGCGGGGTGAGGCGCCAGCTCAGCCCGGTGGCGGGCGACCACGAGGCCCCCTGCGCGGCCAGCGGACACGTCGCTGCCACCGGGCAACCACGGCAGGCCGGCTCACCGGCCGACGGAGCAGGACATGCCTGGCCCAGGGGGGCGGGAGTCACCAGCCCCAGCGCGGCCAGCTCGCGCAACATGAGGCGCAACTGCTCGGGGTCGACCCGAAGCCGGCCGGCGAGGTCCGCGGCGCTGTCGTCCCGCCCGGAGGCCATCGCGTCCAGGAGGCGAGCCAGGGGCCCCTCGCTCAGGCCGCCCACAGCTGCAGGGCCCCCCAGTGGGCCACCCATGCCAGCCCGCCCGCCAGGAGCAGCGAGTAGCCGACCGAGACGAGGGTCCACCGCGTCGAGCCGATCTCCTGGCGGATGGTGACGGCCGTGGCCAGACACGGCGTGTAAAAGGTGTAGAAGACGAGGTACGAAAGTGCCTGCGGCACCGTCAGGGCAGCACGCAGCGCGGCGCCGAGACCTTGGTCCGCGCCCGCGGCGTACAGCACCGCCAGGGTGGGTAGCGAGGCCTCCTTGGCGAGGAAGCCCGGGAAGAGGGAGACGATCATCCGCCAGTCGAAGCCCAGCGGGCGTCCGAGGGGCTCCAGCAGGTGGCCCAGCCAGGCAGCGAAGCTCGACTCGACCGACCCCGAGGGGAAGTAGGCGATGGCCCAGACGACCGCGGTCATGGGGGCGATGACGGTGACGGCTCGCTGCAGGAAGTGGGCCGTCTGCTGCCAGGCATACACCGCCACGTTGCGCAGCCTCGGCATGCGGTAGGGAGGTAGCTCGATCAGGAAGGGCTCCTCGTCACCGCGCAGGAGGGTGCGAGAGAGCAGCCATGCGACGGAGAGGACCAGTACCAGACCCACGGCGTAGAGCCCCGCCATCACCCAGGCGGCACCGCTTCCCGGGAAGAAGACGCCGGCCATGAAGCCGATGACCACCAGGCGAGCCGAACAGATGACCAGCGGCGAGACCAGGACGCTGACCAGCCGGGCGGTCCTCGACGAGGCGGTGCGCGCGGCCATGACGGCCGGCACGTTGCACCCGTACCCGATGAAGAGCCCGATGCCGGCCTTGCCGTGCAGTCCGAAGCGGCTGAGCAGCCGGTCCAGTACGAACGCGGCCCGGGCGAAGTACCCCGAGTCCTCCAGCAGCCCCAGGAACAGGAAGAAGGCAGCGATCAGCGGCGCGAAGAGGGCCACGGTGGCGACGCCGGCCAGCACGCCGTCGGTGAGGAGCGCCAGGGTCCAGGGCGCCACTCGACCCGTCAGGGCCCCCGCGACGGAGACGGACAGCCACGCGAAGAGCCCGTCCAGCCATTCCTGCAAGGGGGCCGCGATCTGGAAGGCCGACCATATCCCGGCCGCCAGCGTGGCCGCGGTCAGCGGGGGGCCGACCACCGGATGCGTCACGACCAGGTCGACCCGATCCGCCAGTCTCGCCGGCGTCCCCCGCAGGGGTCGGCCGGCGACCCGCTCTCGCAGCGCCTCCCGGACCACGGCGGCGACCCACGCGTAGCGGGCGTCCGCCACCCGCACCGGGCCATCGGGCGCGGCGGCCTCGACGGCGCGTCGCAGCCGCTCCCGCTCCGCCTCGGGCAGGACCGCCTCGAGGTCCCGGATGGTCCCGGGGTCTTGCTGGATGAAACCCAGAGCCAAGCGGCGCCCGGCGACCGGATGGTCGCAGGGGATCTCGCGCAAGAGGCTTGCCACCAGGGCCTCGAGGGTCGAGTCGGGGTAGACCGGGGGAGATGGCGCCGCGACGCCGCCGGCGACGGCCGACTCCAGTGTACGGCGCAGGACGTCCAGCCCCTCGCCCGTGGCTGCGACGACGGGCACCACCGGCACTCCCAGTCGCCGTGCCAGGGCGTCGACGTCGATCTCCACGCCGAGGGCGCGGGCCATGTCCCCCATGGTCAGCGCCACGAATGTCGGGATCCCGAGCTCCAGCAGCTGCGAAGTCAGGTAGAGGTTGCGCTCCAGGTGGAGAGCGTCGACCACGTCGACGATGACGTCGGGCCTCTCTTCCACCAGGAACTGGCGGGTGACGGACTCCTCCAGCGTGTAGGACTCCAGGCTGTAGCTGCCGGGCAAGTCGACCAGCAGGGCGGTGCGGCCGCCCAGGTCGAGCGACCCCTCCCGGCGCTCCACCGTCTTGCCGGGCCAATTGCCGACCCTCTGGCGGAGGCCGGTGAGGGCGTTGAAGAGGCTGCTCTTGCCGACGTTGGGGTTGCCGGCTAGCGCCACGACCACGGGACGCTGCCCGGTGCCGATGGCGACGGCCTGCGGCGCTACATGGCAGCCCATCGGGGATGACCCCATCCCTGTCGCCGGCCGGCCGCCCCGAGCTCAGGGATGGGAGCACCGGGTGTCGGTGGCGGGGCCGCCGCGGGCGCGACCGTTCGCTGGACCCAGACGCGCTCGGCCATCCGCCGTCCGAGTGCCAGTCGGCTGCCCCTGACGGCGATGACGACCGGCCCTCCCAGGGCGTGGACCACCGCGAGGGGCGTGCCGGGCACCAGCCCCAGCGCCAGGGCTCGAGCCAGCAGCCCCCGGCCGCCGGCCAGGTGGCGCACGATCCCGACTTCACCCCGTTGCAGCGCACAGAGCGGCACCCACTCGGCAGGCGGCCCGCCTCCGTCCGCCCCGCTGGTCACGGGCGCCTCCGGAGCGGAGCCGGCGGGTGGTGGGCGTAAGTAGGAGTTATTATCGCTAACCACTCTCTCCCACGCCATCCCCTGAGACTGAAAATCGCTCTCACACCAAGCCTACGCGGAACTCGTCCACCCGTCAAGGGTACGCCAGTCAGTCCGCTCCGGGGACATTCGTCACTCCTGATGGACGATAGCGTCGCTTTACAATGAAGCCGGAGCCGGCCGGAGAGGGCTCAGGTCCCGGTGGAGACCATCTCAGGTCTCCGCCGGATGGGACGGAGCGGGGGGGAGCGATAGACTCCACCGCGGTGACAGGACCACCAGCACGGGGGGCAACGGTGGTGAAGGATCGCACCCGCACAGGAGGGTGGGCGCGTACGGCGGGGGTGGCCTTGCTCCTGACCGTGATGGGGGCAGGGGGAGCGGGGTATGCCGCGGCTCGGGGTGGTGCCCCGGCGCAGGCGGCGCCGTCGTCCTTCTCCCCTCTCGATGCTCTGGACGAGGCGAGCCAGGCCTGTCTCAGTTGCCACGAGATGGAGGGGATGTCCGTCATCTTCGTGGACGGGATCGAGGTGGACGTCCAGGTCGATCCGGAGGCGTTCGCCAGCTCGGTCCACGCCCAGGCGGGCCTGGGCTGCCAGACCTGTCACGTGGGGATCGACGACTATCCCCACCCCGAGGTGACGCAGACGCGGCTGCAGTGGGTGCTGGAGCAGCAGCATGTCTGCGCGTGGTGTCACTCGGCAGGCGACGACTTCCACCTCGGAGCGCACGGGCGCGCCCTGAGCCTGGGCGATCCCGACGTGCCCAACTGCACGACCTGCCACGGCGACGCTCATGCCATCCAACCGGTCGCCACGCCGGCCTTCCGGGCCGGCATCGTGGATACGTGCGCCTCCTGCCACGCCGATGACGAGCTGATGACGGCCCACGGGGTGAGGACCGGCACGGTCCCGAGCTACCTGGCGGAGTTTCACGGGCTGACCGCCTCGCTCCTCAAGGAGAAGGGGGCGACCATCCCCGTCGCGGTCTGCTCCGACTGTCACGGGGCCCATGCCATCCTGCCAGCCGACGATCCGTCCTCCAGCGTCTTCGTCACCAACCTGGCCGCCACGTGCCGCCGCTGCCACCCGGACGCCACCAACGCCTTCGCGACGGCTTGGAGCATGCACGACAACCCCGAGCGACACCCGCTGGTGGGCGGCATCGCGTGGTTCTACCGGATCGTCACGGGCATCTCGGTGCTGGGCTTCCTGGGCTACATCGCCCTGGAGCGGGCTCATCAGCGCCGGGAGCGCACACGGAGGGGGGCTTGACCCGTCGTGCGGGCGGGTATCGCCGAGCGGGCGGCGAGCCGCGCGGGCGCCGGCGCCGGCCCGGCGGAGGCGCAGGCGTACGTCCAGCGCTTCACCCGGTGGCAGGTGGTGCAGCACGCCGTGCTGATGGTGAGCTTCACGGGGCTGGCGTTGACCGGCATCCCGCAGAAGTACGCCCAGCTCGCCATCAGCCGCTGGCTCATCGAAGGGATGGGCGGCATCGAGCGAGTCCGCGAGGTCCATCACATACTGGCCTACGTCCTGCTGGGCCTGGGCCTCGTGCATGCCCTGGAGATGGTGGCGAGAGCCACCCGCTACGGTCTGCGCTCGCAGATGTGGCCGGGCGTCCAGGACGCCCGGGACCTGTTGCAGCAGCTTCGCTACTTCATGGGGCTCGAGCACGAGGAGCCCCGCTTCGGCCGGTACTCCTTCAAGGAGAAGTTCGAGTACTGGGCCGTGGTCTGGGGCACGGCCGTCATGGGATTGACCGGGCTGATCCTGCTCTACCCGGAGGTCGCGACCCGATACCTGCCCGGGGTCGTCGTCCCGGCCGCCAGGGCCGCCCACGGGGGCGAGGCGGTCCTGGCCGTGCTGGCCATCCTCATCTGGCACATGTACAACGCCCACCTGCGCGCCGAGGTCTTCCCCATGGACCCGGTGATCTTCACCGGCCGCATGCCCCGTGAGCGAGCCCTGCGGGAGCACCCGCTGGAGCTGGAGCCCCCGGGCCGGGCATCGGCTCAGACCTCGGCGACGGGGGCGTCCGTCACGTCGCCCGGAAGGGGAGGGGGCCCTTCGACCCCCTAGGGACCGCTGCCGAGAGAGGAGGTGTCATCGCACATGCGGGCGCGCTGGATGGTTGCGGTACTGATCGTGGGGTTCGCGCTCAGCTCGGTCGTCGCCGCCGTCGCGGCGGAGCAGGCGACCCTGCCCGCGATCCCCGGCATCACGGCGGAGGATACCCATCCCAACGGGTGCACCGACTGCCACCGCAAGGTGAGCGCGGACGGGGACTACAGCCTGGCCACGGAGATCGCCAACATGGTGAAGGAGGGCCGGCACCCGCGGGTCTCCGACCGCATGCTCCAGGATCTTCCCAAGCAGTGCATCACTTGCCACAAGCCCGACAGCAAGTACCCGTTCGGCGAGATCATGCACTCGGCGCACCTGACGGGCGGGGCGGAGAATCACTTCATCACCAACTACCAGGGCCAGTGCATGCACTGCCATGCCATGGATCCTCAGACCGGCAGCATCACGGTGAAGGGTCTCTGAGGGGGCGGGGGCGCCCCCTCGCCCTTCCCCTCGGGAGAGGTCGACGAGCATGGCACGACAGGCGACATCCCGGTGGCGCCTCTGGGTAGGGGCCTTGCTGGTGGTGGGAGCGACGGCCTACCTGATGGGCACAGCCTTCCACGGAGCGACGACCTATTATCTGTCAGCCGACGAGGCGCTGGCCAGGGCGGCCGGCCAGCGAGAGTCGCTGGCCGTGCGGGTGCGCGGCCGCGTCACGCCGGGGACCCTGCAGTTCGACGCGGTCCAGAGCACCCTGCGGTTCGTGCTGGGGCCTGACGAGACGGGCGCACCCGAGGCCTCCGCCCGAGCCGCCGTTGCTCCAGGGCCCTCCGGTGCGCCGGCTCGCGGCATCGACGTGGTCTACCGGGGCGCCCCTCCCGACAACCTCCAGGAGGGGAGCCCCGTCATCGTCGAAGGGCGACTGCGGGCCGAGGGCCGGCTCGAGGCGACCCAGGTGCTGGTCCAGTGCCCGTCGCGCTACGAGGCGGATCGATGAGCGGCCGTCCGCGCATCCCACGGCGCGAGAGGGGGTGTCCGGCATGAGCGGTGGGGATAGACCCGCATCCGAGCGCACCATCCGCGTGGTGGTGGCCGACGATCACACCATCGTGCGAGAGGGCCTCGTCATGATCTTGCGCTCCGCTCCCGACATCGAGGTGGTGGGCGAGGCGTCCGACGGCGAGCAGGCCGTCGCCATGGTGCAGCAGTCGCAGCCCGACGTGGTGGTCATGGACATCTCCATGCCCGGCACATCGGGGCTCGAGGCCATCCGTCGCATACGCCGCGACTGGCCGCAGGTCAAGGTGCTGGCGCTGACCATCCACGAGTCCGAGGACTACATCCTGCACGTGCTGCGCGCCGGCGTCCACGGCTACGTCGTCAAGCGCGCCGCGGGCCAGGAGCTGCTGAGCGCCATCCGGGCGGTGATGCGGGGAGAGTCGTACCTGCACCCGGCCATCGTCCAGGTGGTCCTGAGCGACTACCTGCACCGGCTCGAGCACGGGCAGGAGGAGCCCTTGCTCACCGAGCGAGAGCGTGAGATCGTGCGGCTCATCGCCGAGGGCTACAAAAACCGCGAGATCGCTCAGCGCCTCAACATCAGCCTCAAGACGGTGGAGACGCACCGCGCCAACATCATGCAGAAGCTCAACATCAACGATCGGGTCCAGCTGGTGCGCTTCGCCATCCGTACCCGCCTGATCGAGCCCTGAGTCGGGAGTAGGGGCTCGCGCCCAGACCAGATCAGGGCCTGACCCTTCTCCCGTACCGTCCCCATCCGATGGAGTCTCCCGCCCACCCGGCGCGACCCTGGAGGTGGGGGCGATGCAGCATGCTGCGGGAGAGCATCCGCCGGCTCCCCGGCCGGCCCAAGGCCCACCCCCGAGAATCGGGCAGCCTCCGGAGACGCTGGCTCCTGGTCGCGCCGCTGGTCGCCGCCGGTCTCCTGTCGATGGCGATGGGCTGGATGCTTCGCCCCCACGGTCTGGCAGTGGGAAGCTACGGGCTGCTCCTGGCGACGGTGGCGGCCCTGGCCGTCTGGCGGCGGATGGACCGGGGGTGATGCCGGTGAGTCGGGCTGTCTGGATGTGGGCCAGCTGGGCACTGGTGGCGGCATACGGGGCCTGGATGGCGTGGCACGAGATCTGGCCACAGGCGGCCGGGTTGCTTCAGCGGGCCATGGCGAGGAGCGCCTTCGCACCGTCACCGGACGCAGCGGAGCGGGGCCTGCTGCTGACCGCCGCCGGCTGGCTGGTCGGGTGGGTCGCGCTCTGCACGCTTTGGGCGGCCCTCCTGCTGTGGAGCAGCCGTCTCATCTGGGCCGGAGCCCCGCTGGCGCGAGCCCTCTTCGGCTGAGCGACGCCGCGCAGACGCGGCGACCTCCTACATGCACAAGCCGCCTCTTTTCGGATCGCCATGGCATGCACATAGGCATATCTCTCAGGCACATTCTGGGAAGGTTTTCATCGCCTCTGCGTGAATAACCCAGTACCGGGGGAGGGGTACCGGGCTCGCGCGGGGGTGAGGCACATTGCATGCTCGCGACCGGCTGTGGGGCCTCCTGTCGCATCGGGTGGTGCCCGCACACGCTTGCTGGTTTTGCTCGGGGCCCGAGCACTTCGCGGCCATCGTGGCGCCGCTGGCCACGGCGGCGCTCGGGGCGGATCGGTCCGTGCGTGTGATGGGACCCTCCGACTTCGTCGAGGCGCTGCGGGCGGACCGTCGCCTGCCGCCGGCGCGCCGTCTGGCCATCGAGGCCATCGATGGGGGCCTGCACGCCTCGCGGGCAGAGGAGCTGCTCGACGGGGTGCCGGCGGGGACCCTCGTCGTCCATGCGACTGCGTGGGACGAGGCGAGGGGACGACCCAGTGGGGCCGAGCTCGAGCGGCTGGACCACCTCGAGACCCTCCTCGGCCGCCTCGTCACGTCGGGGCTCGTCGTGGGCCTGTGCGTCTACGACCTATCGGCCGTCTGCCGCTGGCAGGCCGACGTCCTGGCCGAGCGGCATCACGCTCACGTCCTGGCGGCGGGCCGACTGCTGCCGTTCAGCGAAGCGCTAGGGAAGCCAATCGAGAGCCTTCCTCCAGCGCTTGCCGATTGAGTGGCAGCAGGTGCTGGTGACGCGGGTGGATGACGGTCGCCAGCGCCCTCTGTAGCGACTCGATGGAGACGGCGCCCGTGGCCGCGGCGAGGGCTCCCAGGGCGACCATGTTGGCCACCGCCGGGGCGCCGTGGGCAGACGCCCACTCGGTGGCGGGCACCATCAGCACCCGGATGTCGGTGCGCCGAGGGGGGACCGGCAGCAGGGAGACGTTGGCTACCAGCACGCCGCCTGGCGCCACCTTCGACTCGAAGCGCTCGAGCGACGGCCGGTTGAGGACGATGAGGCCGGTTGGCCGCGTGACGACGGGTGACGCCACGGGCTCGTCGGCGATGACCACCGAGCAGTGAGCCGTGCCGCCGCGCATCTCGGGGCCGTACGAAGGCGCCCACGACACCTCCCGGCCCTCGTCCATGGCGGCGTGGGCCAGCAGCACACCCGCCAGCATCACGCCCTGGCCCCCGAAGCCCGCGATGAGGATCTGGTGCTCCACCTACGCCGCCCCCCGTACGTCCTTGAATTCGCCCAGCGGATAGTGGGGGATCATCCGCTCCTCGATCCAGCGCAAGGCCTCTCGAGGCGACAGCCCCCAGTTGACCGGGCAGCTCGAGAGCAGCTCGACCATCGAGAAGCCGAGTCCCTGGATCTGGACCTCCAGGGCCTTGCGAATGGCCCGTTTGGCCCTCCCCACGTGCAACGGATCGTGCAGCGACATGCGCGCCACGTACGCCGTGCCGTCCAGGGTGGCCAGGATCTCGCTCATGCGGATGGGATGCCCTGCCCTCTCGGCGATGCGGCCGCCCGGGGTCGTGGTGGTGGCCTGACCGACCAGGGTGGTGGGGGCCATTTGGCCGCCGGTCATGCCGTAGATGGCGTTGTTGACGAAGATGACCGTGATGCGCTCGCCACGGGCGGCGGCGTGCAGGATCTCGGCCGTGCCGATGGCGGCCAGGTCGCCGTCTCCCTGGTAGGTGAAGACCACCGCGTCGGGCCGGACGCGCTTGATGCCCGTGGCCACGGCCGGCGCCCGACCGTGGGCCGCCTGCTGGAAGTCGCATCGGAAGTATTGGAAGGAGAAGACGGAGCAGCCCACCGACGCCACCCCGATGGTGCGCTCCAGGATGCCCAGCTCGTCGATGGCCTCGGCGACGAGGCGGTGAGCCAGACCGTGCGTGCAGCCAGGACAGTAGTGGAAGGGCTTGTCGCTCAAGGCCCGAGGCCGGGCGGCCACCACACGGGCCCGGGCGTCGCCCGAGAGCTCCACGGTGCGTGCCATGGGGAGCCTCACCCTCTCGTCTGGCTCGCGGTCGCCGTCGGCGCCGCGAGCTGTTGCCACATCGACTCCAGGCGCACGGCGATCTCCTCGGGCTCGGGCAGCATGCCCCCGGTGCGCCCGTAGAAGAGGACGGGCCGCCGTCCCTCCACCGCCAACCGCACGTCCTCCACCATCTGGCCCAGGCTCAGCTCTACGGTGAGGAAGCCCAGGGCCCGATCCATCAGCCCATCGAAGGTTGACCGGGGGAAGGGCCACAGGGTGACGGGGCGCACCAGACCGACCGGGATGCCGGCTCGGCGCGCTGTCCGCATGGCCGCTCGGGCGATGCGGGCGGCCGTGCCGTAGGCCACCAGGAAGAGGCGGGACCGCCCGTCCGGATCCTCCACCACGGCCCGTTGCTCGGCCTGCTCGATGGCGCGGTGCTTCTGCTGGAGTCGGAGGTTGTGGGCCTCCAGCTCAGCGGGGTCGAGACAGAAGGAGTTGATGACGTTGGGGGGGCGCCCCCGGGCGCCGGTGGTGGCCCACGGGCGGTGGGGCGGCTCGACGGGCCGCTCGGGTGGCAGCACGACGGGCTCCATCATCTGCCCGAGCAGGCCGTCGCCCACCACCATGACCGGGATGCGGTAGCGCTCGGCCAGCTCGAAGGCGTCGACCATGGAGTCGGCCAGCTCCTGCACGGAGGCGGGTGCCAGGACGATGAGCCGGTAGTCACCGTGTCCGCCGCCCCGGGTCGCCTGGAAGTAGTCGGCCTGGGACGGGTGAATCCCGCCCAGGCCGGGGCCTCCCCGCATCATGTTGACGATGACGCAGGGCAGCTCGGCACCCGCGATGTAGGAGATGCCCTCCTGCTTGAGGCTGATGCCGGGACTCGACGACGAGGTCATGACGCGGCCGCCGGCACCGGCCGCCCCGTAGACCATGTTGATGGCGGCCACCTCGCTCTCGGCCTGCAAGAAGACCCCTCCCACCTCCGGCAGGCGGCGCGCCATGTACTCGGGCAGCTCGGACTGGGGGGTGATGGGGTATCCGAAGAAGTAGCGGCATCCCGCCCGGATGGCCGCCTCCCCCATCGCCTCCAGCCCCTTCATCAAAAGACGTCGGCCGTCGCCGCTCGGCGAGGTCACCGGCCACTCCTCCTTTCGACTCGGGTGCACCCGGGGCCCGGCCTATCGCGCCATCGAGGTCGTCGGACGCAGCACGGCGATGGAGATGGCAGCCTCGGGGCACATGCGGGCGCAGTGCGCGCAGCCGGTGCAGGCGTCGGGTCGCACGACGACGGCGGGCCGGTAGCCCGAGGCATTGAAGTCGCGGTCCGAAAGGGCGAGGACGCCGGTGGGGCAAAAGGAGATGCACAGCTCGCAGCCCTTGCAGCGGTCGCGATCGATGGAGACAGTAACCGCTTTCAATATCGACACCTCCTCATATCCCCCCTGCGTGCAAGAGTACCCCGCCGCCGCCCGCCGAACCTGCCGCGCCGGTTGACATGCCCCACCCATGTGGCTATGATTTGGGCAAAAGTGAATCCGGCGGCAGACCTGGTATCGAGAGTGGCGGAGGGACTGGCCCGATGAAGCCCGGCAACCGGCGACGCGCCGTGCGTCGCAGTGGTGCCAACTCCTGCCGGCGAAAGCCCGGAGAGATACGAGGTCCCGAGGCTGGGCAGCGCTGAGCGCGAGACGGCGCATGACCTCTTCCGGGTGGAAGAGGTCTTTTTTTGCGCTGGAGCTGACGCCGAGGGACCGTGACGTGGCGGGTGGACATGCGAGCCGACACCGTAGGAAGCGAGACGACGTGGGCGGCCCCCATCGAGGTCGATGAGCGAGACGGGACTGCCGCTCGCCCCGAGGGCGTGGCGGCCACGGTGAGGCTGGAGGGGCTGTGCAAGACCTTCCGCCAGGGAGGGCGGGAGGTCGTCGCGCTACGCGACGTCTCCCTGGAGGTGTGGCCGGGCGAGTCCTTCGGCATCATCGGGCTCTCCGGGGCGGGCAAGAGCACCCTGGTGCGCTGCATCAACCTCCTCGAGCGCCCGGACCGGGGGCGCGTCTGGGTCGACGGCGTCGAGCTGACGGCGCTGGGGACCGGACGCCTGCGGGAGGCCCGGCGGCGCATCGGGATGGTCTTTCAGCACTTCAACCTGCTCCACTCCCGCACCGTCTTCGGCAACGTCGCCTTTCCGCTGGAGATCGCGGGGATCCCCCGGGCGCGCATCCGCGCCAGGGTGATGGAGCTCCTGGACCTGGTGGGCTTGGCGGGTCGAGCCCACGCCTACCCCTCGCAGCTGAGCGGGGGTCAGCGTCAGCGGGTGGGGATCGCCCGTGCCCTGGCACCGGAGCCCCGGGTGCTGCTGTGCGACGAGCCCACCTCCGCGCTGGACGCCGAGACCACATCGCAGATCCTGGCGCTGCTGCGGCGCATCAACCGGGAGCTCGGCATCACCATGCTCATCATCACGCACGAGCTCCCGGTGGTGCAGGCCATCTGCGACCGGGTGGCGGTCATGGCCGACGGGCGGGTCGAGGAGGTGGGAGACACCATCTCGGTACTGACGCGGCCGCGCTCGGCCGCGGCCCGGCGACTGGTCGGCGCGCCCGCGGCACGGGCGCTGGCCCAGCTGGTCCAGGAGGCCGACGGCACCCCCCAGCCGGCCGGGCGGCTGTTCCGCCTGGCCTTCCTGGGGCCGGTGGCCGAGCGACCGGTCATCTCCGAGGTGTTGCGGGCCTTCGACGTGACCATCAACATCGTCCACGGCAACGTCGACCGCATCGGCCGCACGCCCTTCGGCACCCTGGTGGTGGCCATCGACGGGGAGCCTCGCCAGGTGGAGGCCGCCGTCCAGACCATGCGCTCGTGGGGCGTCGAGGTGGTGGCGTGGCAATGAGCGCGCAGCTGCTGTGGCAGGCGACGCTGGAGACCCTCTACATGACAGGCGTGGCGACCCTGCTGGCGCACCTGGCGGGCATTCCGATGGGGGTGCTCCTGGTGGTGACGGATCGGGGCCACGTGCTGGAGCACCGGTGGCTTCACGAGGTCCTGGCCGCCGTGGTCAACATCGGCCGCTCCGTGCCCTTCATCATCCTGCTGGTGGCCATCATCCCCTTCACGCGGTGGGTGGTGGGCACCTCCATCGGGACCAGCGCCGCCATGGTGCCCCTGACCGTGGCGGCCATCCCGTTCGTGGCGCGCTTGGTGGAGACGGCGCTGCGGGAGGTGGACCCCGGCGTGGTCGAGGCCGCGCTGTCGATGGGCGCCACTCCGTGGCAGATCGTGACGCGGGTCCTGCTGCCCGAGGCGCTGCCCTCCCTGGCGCTGGGGGCTGCGATCACCGCTGTCAGCGTGCTGGGGTACTCGGCCATGGCCGGCGCGGTGGGAGGGGGTGGGCTCGGGGATCTGGCGGTCCGCTACGGCTACCAGCGCTTTCGGACCGACGTCATGCTGCAGACCGTCGTGCTGCTGGTGATCCTCGTCCAGGCCATCCAGGCCGCGGGCGACGCAGCCGCCCGCCGGCTTCGCCACTAGACTCGAGGAGTCGGTCAAGAAGAGGGGGCATCCTTCGTACCATGTATCAGGACAAGCTGGTCTCCGCGGGGCCCGCCCGGCGGTGGGCACTGGGCCTGGGAGCGGTGTTGCTGCTGGCAGTGGGGCTGGGCAGCGTCGTGACCGACGTGCGGGCCGCCGGGGCGACGGTGGTCCGCGTCGGCGCCACCCCCGTACCTCACGCGGAGGTGCTGGAGTTCATCAAGCCCATGCTGGCGCAGGAGGGCATCGAACTGCGCATCATCGAGTTCACCGACTACGTGCGTCCCAATCTGGCCCTGGCCGACGGGGAGCTGGAGGCCAACTACTTCCAGCACATCCCCTACCTGGAGACCTTCTCCAAGGATCACCGCCTCGATCTGACGTACATCGCCCGTGTGCACATCGAGCCCATGGGCCTCTACTCGCAACGGGTGCGGAACGTGGAGGATCTGCGGCAGGGGGCCGTCGTGGCCATCCCCAACGACCCGACCAACGCCGGGCGGGCGCTGCAGCTGCTGCAGCAGGCCGGCCTGGTGGAGCTCGAGCCCGGCCTGGGCCTGTCGGCCACCGTGCTCGACATCGTGCGCAACCCCAAGGGCCTGGTGATCCGGGAGCTGGAGGCGGCCCAGCTGCCCCGGGTGCTGCGCGACGTCGACGCGGCGGTCATCAACGGCAACTACGCGCTGGAGGCGGGACTGCGGCCCATCCCCGACGCCATCGTGCTCGAGGACGTCCAGCAGCCCTACGTGAGCCCGCTGGCCAACGTCCTGGCGGTGCGCACCCGGGACAAGGACGACCCTGTGCTGCAGAAGGTGGCGCAGGCTCTCACCTCCCAGGAGGTGCGCCAGTTCCTCCTGGAGCGCTACAAGGGGGCTGTCCTGCCGGCCTTCTGAGCGGATCGGGGCGGTGCCGCGAGGGGGTCGTCAGGGACGTCTGCGCGTGAAGCCGATAGGACGACGTGACCAGGAACGGCAGCAGGGGGCGGCCGACGCGGCCGTCCCCCTGACGCGTCTGCTGGAGGCGGTCCCCAACCTGCTCGGAGTGTCGTCGGGCCGTGCCGACGAGGACGGGTGGATCCGGGGCCTGACCGCCGACTCGAGGTCGGTGAGGCCCGGTGACTGTTTCGTCGCCATCCGGGGGACGCGCCTCGACGGTCACGCCTACGTGGACGAGGCCGTCCGCCGGGGGGCGGCCGCCGTCGTGGTAGACAGGCCGGAGGTGTCGCGGCGCCTCGCCAGCCTCGAGCCCCGCCTGCCCGTCGTCCTGGTGGGCGACAGCCGGCTGGCGCTGGCGTGGATGGCCGCGGCGTGGTACCGACACCCGTCCGATGCGCTCCACGTCGTGGGCGTGACCGGCACGGTGGGCAAGACGTCCACCGCACTGTATGCCCGGCAGCTGCTGGAGACCGCCGGCATCCCCACGGGCGCCGTGGGGACCCTGGGCATCTTCACGAGCACGGGATGGCGGCCCTCGGAGCTGACCACCCCCGACCCCATGACGCTGCAGGCAGCCCTGCGGGACATGGCGGACGAGGGGCTGCACGCCGCCACGCTCGAGGTGTCGTCGCACGCGCTGCTGCAGCACCGCGCCGCCTCGGTGCGGCTGCGCACCGGCGTACTGACGGAGATGGCGCCCCATGAGCACGTCGACGTCCACCCCACCTTCGAGGCCTACCTGCAGGCCAAGGCGCGGTTGCTGGACCTCCTGGATCCGGAGGCCATCCTCGTCTACCACGCCGGCAACACCCACTCGCGGACGCTGGCTGCGCGGTGGCCGGCGCCCCAGCGGATCGGCTACCAGCTGCGGGACGGGAGCGCCGCCCTCGGGGTCGGGCCGTCGGAGGGAGAGGGCGCCCGCGTCGAGGGACGGATCCGAGGGCTCGACCTGTCGGGGATCGCGCTGGAGCTGCACGTCGCTGTCGACGCGCGGCCGGCGCTGACGATGCCGGTCCACCTCTCGCTGGTGGGACCCCAGGCCGCGCTGGCGGCCGTGGGAGCAGCGGCGGTCGCGCTGGCGATGGGGGTGCCGCCCGAAGCCCTGCGCCACGGCCTCGCGGGCCTTCACCCGCTGCGTCGGCGCACGGAGGTGCTGATGCGCGAGCCCTTCGTCGTCATCGATGACACGGCGGCTCACCCGGCGAGCCTCGAGCGCTTGCTGGGCACGCTGGCCGCTTGCCGGGCTCGGGGCATCGTCTTGCTGATGGGCATCCGGGGAAGCCGGGGTGTCGAGATCAACGCCCGCAACGGGCAGGTCGTGGCGGCCTGGTCGCACCGATTGCCCATCGAGGCCATCGTCGTCACCGACGCCGAGGAGGCGGTGGGCCCCAGGGATCGGGTCCTCCCCGAGGAGCGGCGAGCCGTCCTCTCGGCCCTGGCATCGGGCCCCATCCCCCCGCTGCACCTGCCGGGCCTCGAGCAGGCCGTGGCGGCCGCGCTCCACCGGATCCGGCCGGGCGGCGTGCTGGTCATGACCGGCACCCAGGCGCTGGACGGGGCCGCCTCGCTGCTGTTGCGCCGATTGGGGCGGGAGGACGGGGCGGGCAGGGCGGAGGTCTAGTCCAACGCTGCGACCCCCGCAGGATCTTGGCGGTACGTGCGTAATCCCGAGGTAGGCCCCGTGGCCGCCGGGTTGTCCGGCATGCGGCACCCCATCGGAGCATCGCACGCATGACGACACGTCGGACAGGGACCCCCTTGCACCGTCTGTTGCACGCCCTGTGGAGGGTGGGTGCGGCCCGCGACGTCGGCGCGACCTGCCGCCAGCTCGCTCGAGAGAGCTCCGCCTTGACCGGGGCCGACGGAGTGGCCGTGTACCTGTGGTCCGGCGATCGCGGCCCCGTGTGCGCACACACCCGGGGGGTATCGGCGTCCTCCGACCGGGCGATGCGCCATTCGATGCGCAAGCTGGTGGCAGGGGTCCGAGGGCGCCTGCCTCGGCCGCGGATCATCGCGGACGCCACGGCCCAGCACCGTTGGCCCGATCTGGCCGAGGCCGCAAGACGAGAGGGATGGCGGACCGTCGCCCTCTTTCCGCTCGTCTTCGAGCGCCGGGTCGCCGGCGTACTGGCGCTTTTCCACCGCGCGGCCCGGTCCTATCGTCCCGCCGAGCGGCAGGCGCTGGAGGCCATCGCCCATCATGCGGCACTGTCGCTCTCGAGCGCCCAGCTGGTGCAGCAGAGCCGCCAGCGTGCCGACGAGCTGCAGCAGATGTACGACCGGCTGCACGAGGCGTACCGGCACCTGCAGGCCTTCCACGACGTCGGCGTCGAGCTGGTGGCCAGCCTCGACGTCCACCGGGTGTTGCAGACCGTGGCGCGTTACGCCGCCGAGCTGACAGGCTCCGATGCGGGCGGGGTCTTCGAGTTCGACCCCGCCGCCGGCACCCTGCGCGTGAGCGCCGGTTACCGGGCCTCGCCGGCCTTCGAGGAGGGGATCCTGCAGGCGCGGGTCACCCTCGGGCAAGGGGCCATCGGCCAGGCGGCTCTGGACGGCCGCCCGGTGCAGATCCCCGACGTCGAGGCCGAGCCGGACTATCCCTTCCATCCGCTGGTGCGGGCCGAGGGCTTCCGCGCCATCCTGGCGGTGCCGATGCTGGCGCGGGGGGAGCTGCTGGGAGGGGTCGTGGTGTGGCGGCGCACGCCGGGACCCTTCCCGCCCGAGCAGGTCCAGCTGCTGGAGGCGCTGGCGCAGCAGTCCGCGGCGGCCATCCGCAACGCGCGGCTCTACGCCGCCCTGGAGAAGGCCTACGACGACACGCTGGAGGCATTGACGGCCGCGCTCGACGTGCGCGACCGCGACACCGAGGGGCACTCGCGCCGGGTGGCCGCGCTCGCCCTGGCCATCGGCCGCGAGCTGGGGCTCCCGCACGAGCAGTTGCAGGCCCTGTACCGGGGCGGGCTGCTGCACGACATCGGCAAGATCGGCATCCCCGACCGCATCCTCCACAAGCCCGGCCCCCTTGACGAGGAGGAGTGGGCCGTCATGCGCCGCCACCCGAGGCTCGGCTTCAAGGTGCTGGACGGCGTCGAGTTCCTGCTGGCCGGCAGCGAGGTGGTGCTCTACCACCACGAGCGCTACGACGGCAAGGGCTACCCCATGGGGCTGCGCGGCGACGCGATCCCGCTCGTCGCCCGGGTCTTCGCGGTGGCCGACGCCTACGACGCCATGACGTCGCCCCGGCCCTACCGGGCCCCCATGGATTCCCGCTCGGCCATCGAGGAGATCGTGCGAAACGCCGGCAGCCAGTTCGACCCGCAGGTGGTCCGGGCCTTCCTGCGGGTGGTGGGAGCGCCCGGATCCGGCTCCAACGGCGCGCACCCGCTCAGCACGCCGGCGCCGTGAAGGGGGTCATCACCGGCCGGGACGAGGCGGCGCGGTCCAGGAGGGGGGCGAGATCCTCGAGGGCGACAGCCCAACCCCCGCCGCTGTCCTGACCCCCGCCGCGAGGCGCCAGCCGGAGCTCGAGCGTGTGCCGAAAGCCCGCGTCGGGGTCGGGACCCGCGTAGTAGACGAGGGCCTGCAGGCGAGCACGGATCGGCTCGCCCGGACGTGGAGGGCCGGTCGTCTCCACGCGTTCCACGACGACGTAGCGGATCTCCTCCCGCAGGCGGCCCGGAAGCGAGTCGTCGCCACCCGTGCTGGCCAGCGCCAGCCCCGCCTCGTCGTCCTCGTTGATGGCGGCAACGGCCCACGTGACGAGCTGGTCGGGGGGCAGCCGCGCCATGCGCTCGGCCAGCCGTCCCCCGGCCTGCCAGACCATCAGCTGGTGCGAGGGATCCACCCGCCGGCTCGCATGCACCCGGCTCTCCAGGAAGTGCAGGCAGAAATGGCCGGGGAAGTCGTTGTCCTCGACCACCCCGTGGCCGTGGGGCATCCCGTTGATGGAGGCGGCGATGCGACGGCCCGCGACGACCGCCACCACGGGCCGGCGCCGCCAGCTCCACTCTCCGCCGTACAGGGCGCGCAAGACGGCCGTATCACGCCGGGTCGCAGGCTCCACGTCCGCGTGGAGGTACCCCCCGTAGCGGCGTACCGTCAGGCGCACACCGGTCCGCAGGTCCTCCACGACGGCCTCACTGTCCCAGAGAAAGAGCGGGTCGACCCCGGTCCATGGCACGAGCTCGCCGAAGAGGCCCGACGCCAGACGTCGCACGGCCTCGGCCGCGGCTGCCCGCGCCTCGGGGGTACCCTGGAGCCGGGCTCGGCGGGTTGGATCCCAAAGCCCGCCGTCGGTCAGCACCCACAACTCCCGCCCGGGCTCGGTCCCCGTCTCGACGCGAAGCCGCCACAGCGGCCAGACCGAAGGCGGGCCGTCGGTCGCGACCCTGCTGGCGTCCAGACTCCGAGCGGCCAGGGGCTCCCAGAGCCGGCGCTCGGTCAACACCAGCCGGCGCCTCCACTCTGTCCAGGGAGCTTCGACGACGACCCGGCCCTCGGCCGGGTCCCGCAAGGCCCCCCAGGCAGCCCACGCCAAGAGCGAGCTCACCGACGTCAGTGCTGCAGCGGTCGCCACCCATCTCTGCCACCGCCAGGGCGGGACGGGACGCGGGCGGACGGGCCGGCCCGCCATCGGTCACTCCCCCTGGTTCCACGGGGGATGTATGGCGCGCGCGGGCCGTCCGATGCTTGGCGCGTCGCCGCTACCAGACGCGCAGTCCCGGCACCGGGGTGAACCGGGTCAGCAGGTCCACCAGGGTGGGCACGTATCCCAGCGCGGCCAGCCCCACCGCGGCACCCACCCAGAGTCGCCACCGCTCGAACCAGAAGGGCGCGTGCTCCGGCCCCGACACGGCCTCAGCCTCGGGCACCTCCACCTGGGCCGGCTCCCGGGAGAAGAAGAGGGTGGCCACGATCTGCACGAGGTACAGGTAGAGGCTGACGGCCAGGATCACGCCGCCGACGCCCACCAGGACGGAGGGGAGGGCCCAATCGGGGCGCAGCTGGGCGTAGGTGGCGGCGCCCAGCATGGTCCGCCGGGGGGCGCCCAAGAGACCCAGCCAGTGCATGCCCCGCCCGAAGATGAGCATCCCGATGAACCACGTCCAGGCCTGTACCAGGGCCGCCTTGGGACTCCAGAGGCGTCGGCCCGTCAGGTAGGGGATGAGCCAGTAGGAGATGCCCATGAACGTGAGGGTGACCCCCGAGCCCACCGTCAAGTGGAAGTGGCCGGGCACCCAGGCCGTGTTGTGCACCATCAGGTTGAGGTTGTACGAGGCGTTGATGATGCCGCTGATGCCGCCCAGCGCGAAGAGGATCATGGCGAACAGCTGGGCGGCCACCGAAGGATCGCGCCACGGCAGCCGGAAGAACCAGTCGAACCAGCCCCGCGCTCCTCGGGCCCGTCCCGCGTTCTCCAGCGAGGCCAGCAGGGTGAAGGCCGTCATGGCGCTGGGGAAGAAGACGACGAAGGTGAGGGCCGCGTGCACCATCTTCCACCCCTGGGCGATGCCCGGGTCGGTGAACTGGTGGTGCAGCCCCACCGGGATGGAGAAGGGGATGAACAGGAGCAGCGCCAGCCGAGCCAGCGGGTCGCTGAAGAGCTTGCCGCCGGCCTGCTTGGGCACCATGCTGTACCATGACACGTAAGCCGGCAGGAGCCAGAAGTAGACGATGGGGTGACCCGTGAACCAGAAGAAGGCCCGCGCCAGCACCGGGTCGGTGCCCTCCACGGTGCCCAGCGACATGGGGATCAGCATCAGCAGCGACTCGACCGCCAGCCCGACGCTCGCCAGATCCCACATGACGAAGGTAACCAGCGCCCCGAAGGCGCCCAGCGGGGTGCGCTCCGTGGGATGCTCACGGCGCCACTGTCGCCAGGTCAGGAAGAGGTTGGCCGAGACCAGCCACGTACCCACGACCAGCAAGGTGAGCCCGAAGTAGTACGCCGGGTGGCCCTTGAGGGGTGGGTAGGAGGTGAAGAGCACCGTGGCCTGGTTGGTCAGCATGGCCCAGCCGGCCATGACGACTCCCACCGTCATCAGGCCCCAGGCGAGCCAGCCCAGGCGCAAGCTGTACAACGGTCGCCTCAGCGTGGCCGAGGTGACGAACGTCAAGAAGCCGCTGATGAAGAACGTCGTCCAGACCAGGACGTTGAGCACGCCGTGCAGGCTCAGGCCCTGGTAGTAAGAGGCCAGGAATGGCACATAGCGATACAGGTCGATCCCCATGTGCTCGAGGGCTTGCAACGGCCCCATGGACGCTCCCAGCGCCAGGGCGCCCACCGCGACGTAGAGGTGCCAGCTCACCAGTCGGCGTTGGGCGAGGCTCATCGTCACCATGTCCATCCCCTCACTCGACGATGATGCGGCCGTACATGGTGTGGTGGTTGACGCCGCAGTACTCGTGGCAGACGAAGAGATAGGTGTCCGGGCGGGTGAACGTGTGGGTCACCCTGGCGACCTGGCCCGGGATGACCATGGTGTTGACCGGGGTGTCGAGGATGCGAAAGCCGTGGACGACGTCCCGGCTCGTCAGGGTGAAGGTCACCGTGGAGCCGGCGGGCACCCGGATCTCGTTGGGCGAGTAGGCCCAGATGAAGGCGACGATGGTCGCCTCGTAGCGTCCGGGCCCCAGCTCCCGCAGACCCGGCCGGTCGAACGGCGGGGTGCTGGCCAGGGCTCGGGGATCGACCTGCCCGTCGATGCCCGGCACCTGGATGCCCGCTCCCAGGACGGAGCCCATCACCGCCACGAACAAGACGGCCA
The DNA here is from genome assembly GCF_035593265.1 of Limnochorda sp. LNt. GTDB lineage: Bacteria > Bacillota > Limnochordia > Limnochordales > Geochordaceae > Geochorda > Geochorda subterranea. The sequence goes on from NZ_CP141614.1 coordinate 698,956, forward strand.
GCGTCACCGCCGTCAGGACCATCCACCGCCGCTCGTAACGGTCGATCTGCACCGGAGCGCCTCCCTTCAGGGCATCGCGTGCGCGGCGCGCAGCAACGAGAAGTACATGTAGCCCCAGGCCGCCGCGATGACGGCCAGGTAGAGCAGTGTGGCGGCCATGGCCCCTCGTGGCCGCTCATGGGCCTCCGTCTCGGCGACGGGATGCGCCGGCGGGATGTCTCGGGCCTCGGTCGCCTCTGCCGGCACCCTCCTGGCCGGGTGGCCGGTGGGCTGGACAGCCATCTTGTCAATCGCCCCCTCTTGCACGACTCGTCGGGTTACCGCACCGGATAGCAGGCGAACCAATGGGCCGCGGCGTAAGCGAGGCGGGCCGCTCCCCGGGCCGCCGCCTCCCGCTGGAGCAGGGCCAGGTCCGCCGCGACGGTGGCGACGTCGAGCTGCGGGCCCCGGTACACCGCCCTGATCTCGCCGGCCGCGTCAACGAGGACGTAGCGGCTGTCGTAGTTGCCCGGCGGCGTCTCGTAGTAGACGCCGAAGCCGGTGCCGACCACCAGTTTGACGGCCAGTCCCGCCCCGGTCAGGAGGAGCCAGCGCTGCGGGTCGACCCCGACCCGCTCGGCCCAGGCCTTGAGGCGCGCCGGGGTGTCGCGCTCCGGATCGAGGGTGATGGTGACCAGCAACGGCGTGGGGGAGGCCGCATCCGGCGATCCCCGTGACCACCGATCCTGTAGAGCCAGCAGGTGACGCGTCATGACGCTGCCCACCCGGTCGTCGGCGGAGGTGGTGAAGAAGCTGTAGAGCACGGGGCGCCCCCGCATCTGCTCGTGGGTGACGGCCCGTCCGTCGGCGTCGACGAGCCGGAAGATGGGGGCGGGGCCCAGGCGGGGCAACACCTTGACGGGCTTCGCGACGGCGAAGCCGACGACCGCCAGGGGGACCACGAGAAGACCGCCCCAGGCCCACCGCCCGGTGCGCCCCAGCTTGCCTGCCACCGGAATCGTAATGGCTCCCATTACATCTTCATTCAACTCCGGTGGCGAAGCCGCGCCAATGACGCAATCGGTTGATACGGAGTCGCCCGGGGGTGCGACCTGTGGGGGTACTTTCGTCGGTTACTTTTGTCCCTGCGGGGGTGGTGCGGTCAGGTGGCCCTGGCGCCAGGCCTTGGTGGCCGCCTCGGCGCGGTTTCTGGCGTGGAGCTTGTCGAGGGCGTGGCGCAGATGGGTCTTGACCGTGTGCACCGATAGGTGGAGCCGCTCGGCGATCTCCCGGTTGGTCAGCCCCTCGCTGGCCAGTCGGAGCACCTCCACCTCACGCTCCGTCAGGGCGGATGGCTCCTGGGGGGCCGCGTCCTTTCGGACCATCTCCTGCAGCAGCCGCGCCGCCAGTTGGGGCGAGAGCACCGCCTCGCCACGATGCACCTGCCGGATGGCCTCCAGCAGCTGCTCCTCGTGGACGCTCTTGAGCAGGTAGCCCCGGGCGCCCGCCTTGATGGCTCCGAAGAGATCCTCGTCCCGCTCGGAGACGGTGAGCATGACGACTCGCACGTCGGGCACCACCTCCCGCACGGCGCGGGTCGCGGCCACCCCGTCCGTGCCCGGCATCTTGACGTCCATCAGGATCACGTCGGGACGGTGCAGCCGGGCCTGCTCGACCGCCTCCTGCCCGTCGGCGGCCAGCCCGACCACCTCCATGTCGTCGTGGCTGGCCAGGATCCGCCGCAGCCCCTCGCGGAAGAGGCGGTGATCATCCACGACCAGGACCCGTATGGGAGGCATCGGAGGGGGCACCTCCTCTCACGGCGCTCGTGACGGCGGCTCGCTCGCGGCACGGCGCAGCGGCGCACGGCACCGGCAGGCGCAGCATCACGCGAGTGCCCCGTCCTGGCCCCGTCGCGATGGTGAGCTGGGCCCCGATGGTCTGCGCGCGCTCGCGCATGGCAACCAGGCCGTGATGTCCGGGCGCCTGGGTGCCGGCCGGATGGAAGCCCCTCCCGTCGTCGGCCACGCTCAGCTCGAGGTGGCCGGGGTCGGCCCGGAGCCTCACCTCGACCCGGGTCGCCTGACTGTGCTTGCGGACGTTGGCGAGCGCCTCCTGCACGATGCGCAACAGCTGCAGGTGCACGGCCGACGGCATCTCCGGCACGGGGCCCTCGATCTCCAGATGGGCGGCGATGGGCGTGCGCTGGCGGAAGGTCTCGACGACGCGGCGCAGGGAGGTCTGCAACCCTCCGCTCTCGCCCGTGCTCGCCCGGAGGTCCTCGATGGCCTCCCGCACGTCGAGGTACGCCTCCCTGAGCACCTCCACCATCTGCCGCAGCTCCTCGGAGGCCTGGTGCATCTCGCCATGCTCGACGAGCCGAAGGACGTGACTGGCTTGCAGCCCCAGGTAGCCCAGCGTCTGGGCCAGGGTGTCGTGCATCTCCCGGGAGAGGCGATAGCGCTCCTCCACTACCGCGGTCTCCCGGAGGCGATGGTAGAGCTGGGCGTTGCGCACAGCCAGGGCAAGTTGCGCACCCAGCGCCTCCAGCATCTCCGCCTGGTGCCGGGCCAGCTGGCCGTCGTGCGTCGATCCCAGCACGGCCACTCCCAGCACCTCACCTTCGGCCTCCAGCGGCACGGCTGCGACGGAGCGCAGGCCGTGGCGGCCTCGCATCCTGGGGATGACGACCGGGTGCCTGCGCTGCTGAGCCAGCCGGGCCAGGCTCATCGCCAGGGCGGCGGCGGGGGCGGCCATGTCGCCGAGGTGACGCTGCGCCGCCACCTCCCAGGCAGGCGGGTCGCCACGTCGTAGCAGCACGGCGCCGACCTCGGCACCCCATCCCTCGAGGAGGATGGCCAGGGCCCGGTCCAGCAGGCCGTGCACGTCGTCGGGCGCGCGACCGAGCTCCCGGCCGGCGTAGACCGCGGCCGCCAGGCGGGCGCGCAGCCGCGCCCCCTCCAGGGCAGGGGCCACCTCGGCCGCCAGGACGTCCAGCAGGTGCAGCCGGTCGGGTGGCGGGGGCTCGCCTGCCGGCAGGTAGGTGGCCAGCACTCCGACCCTGTCCTCCCCGATGGCGAAGGGCAGGCAGACCACCGAGCCGATGCCCTCCCGGGTCGCGAGAGGGCCGAGGCCGGTCAGCATGGGGCAACCCGCGTTGAGATTGGCCGTCAGGGGCTGGCAGGCCCTGCAGGCCTCCGAGACGAGCCCGCCCTCGACCACTCGCCGGAGCCTGGCCGTGGCGGCGTCGCTGAGGCTCCACGTCACCTCGAGGCCGGGCCGCCCCGTCTCCGGGTCGAAGGAGACCGCGGCCGCCCCACGGGCCCCGACGAGCTCGACGGGCACGCGTGCAGCCAGGGCCAGGACCTCCTGCACGTCCAGCGCTCCGGCGGCTCGCTTGCCGAACTCGTGCAGCACCACCAGCCTGCGCTGTTGCTCCTTGAGGTCCGCGTAAGCCTGTCGCAGCTCCTCCTCCGCCCGCTCGCGCTCGGCCAGGGCATCCAGCAGGCGTCGCAGGCCCAGCCAGGCCCCGACGACGCCGGTGGTGCCGTACGCGACGAGCTGAGCCAGGCCGTGCCACTCGGGGGATAGATGCCGGAGGACCACACCGAGCCACGCCTGGTGCAGGGCAGCCAGGCCCAGCACGGCCAGGGGCAGCGCCCACAGGATCTCCCGCCCGTAGCGGGCGATGGAGCGCCTGCTTCTCATGGTCAACGTCCGCCCGCAGGTCCGTGGGTGCCGCGCTCGACGACGGCGAGCACCTCCCGAAGGTCCCGGATCACCAGGTCGGGCGGGGGTCCATCGTAGGGAGCGAAGTCGCCCGACGGCGACGGCCGGGGCCTCCCATCGTCCGGGCGCTGGACCAGGACCGCGCCCATGCCAGCGGCCTTGGCTCCGGCCACGTCGGCGTGGGGGTTGTCACCCACGTACCAGGCCTCGCCCGGCGCCACTCCCAGCTGGCTCAGGGCCACATCGAAGAGCAGACGGTGAGGCTTGATCAGGCCCACCTCGGAGGAGAGCACGACCGACTCGAACGGTCGGAGCAACCCCAGCACGTCCAGGTGTTCGCGGACGATGGGGCCGCTGATCCAGATGTTGGAGATCAGCCCGAGCCGCACGCCCGCGCCGGAGAGCTGTGCCAGCACCTCGCCCACCTCGGGAAAGACGCGCCGGATGGCCAGCCGGGGCGTCGCCCACGCCCGCTCGAGCCCGTTGAGCGCTGCCTCGGAGACGTCGATGCCGACGCGATGGAGCGTCCTTCGCAGGACGTCGAGTGCCCGCATCTCCAGGAGGCGGGGAGCCGTCCGGGCCTGGTACTCTCGGACCGCCTGCTCGAAGGCCTCCAACAGGCGGTCCTGCGAGGGCGGCGAGCCGCTCAGGCGAGTGCCGTCGGCCAGGGGACGGGCCAGGGCGTCCCGCAAGGCGCCGATGCTGGCCCGATCCACCTCCTCCCACGAGGGGACGGGAAAACCCACCAGGGTGTCGCCGACGTCGAACAGGATCGCGCAGGTGCGTCGCATGACGGGCCCCTGGCCCATTATAAGGGCAGGCGCGCCGCCGGTGCTGGGACGACGGGCGCGTCGCCGGCCGGCCCGCGCACCTGGCAGGCGCCATGGTCGAGGCGTGTCATCCGGCAGGCGCCGGCTCGTCGAGCGGCGTATCAGGCGGGAGCGGGACGGTGGGGTCCCTCCCACCCCTGCCAGGGTCCGGGAGGGGATGACGCGACGGCGGTGGGCGCGGCGGTCGAGCCGCCGGCCAGGGCCGGGAGGGCGGGGCGTGCCGGCACGCCGGGTCCGGTAGGCGCCCGCATCCAGCACCTGGTCGGCGCGGACCCGGCGCGGGTGCGCGGCTTCGTCCTGCTGTGGGCGGCCACCCTGGGCCTGATGGGTGCCTGGGGCTGGACCATGCCCCTGGTGGCCATCTATCTCCGCGACGCCGGCATGAGCCTCGGCCTCATCGGCACGACGCAGGCCCTCACGGGACTGCTCACCTTCCTTTCCCAGGCGCCCGTAGGTCACCTGTCGGACCGGGCCGGCCGCCGTCGCACCCCGATGGTCGGGGCCATCGCCGTGACGGCCATCTTGCACGGGGCCATCGCCCTCACCCGACATCCGCTCCTGCTCGCCGCTGCCGTGGCCATAGCGGGGGTGGCCACCGCCGCCTACATAACGATGATGTTCGCCAGCGCCAGCGGCCTGGCCCGTCCCGAGGCGTCGGGCAGGGCCTTCAGCACCTATCGGGTGAGCGGCTCCATCGGGTGGGTGCTCACCTCGCTGTCGCTCGGATGGATGCTGGGCAGCATCGGGGCGCGGGGCGCCTTCGTGCTATCGGCCATGATGCACGCCCTGGTCGGGATCGTGTTGTGGCGAGGGCTTCCCGAACTGGGGGGCGACCACGGCGTCAGGGGGGCACGGGGGCGCGGCGTCGACCCGGCTGGAGGGCATCCAGCAGCTTTGCCCGGGCCGGCCGACGTGCTGCGGATGGCCGACGTGACCCTCTTCTTGCTGGGCATCGCGCTGGTGACGCTGGCCATGCAGATGGGAGCCCTCTACTTCCCGCTCTACACCCGGGCAGAGCTCGGCGCCTCCGACGCCCTTTTCGGCGTGCTGATGGCCCTGCCGGCTTCCCTGGAGGTGCCCTTCATGCTGTGGCTGGGGCGGGCGTCGGACCGGCGTGGCGTCCACGGGCTGCTGGTGGCCGGGGCGTCGGTCGGTGCCGCCCGATGGGCACTGGTCACCCTGGCGCCCGGGCCGCTTCACCTGTTGCCGTTGCAGGCGCTGCAGGCCTTCGCCTTCTCCTCCATGGAGGTGCTGGGCGTCAGCTTCGTAGCGCGGCGCCTCGATCCGGCCATCCGGGGCACCGCCGTCGGACTGCTGGTCTCGTTTCAGGGCCTGGGGCGCATCGTCGCCCCCCTGACGGGCGGCATGCTGGGCGAACTGTGGGGCCTTCGCACCGTCTTCGGGCTGGCCGGGCTGGCGTCGGCGGCAGGAGCGGCCCTCTTCGTGGCCTCCGCTGCGGTGCGGCGCGGGCGCACCGGTCGGCCGGCCGACGTACCCGGCTGAGGGCGCGACGGGCCGCTCAGCCTTCGGCGGCAGGTCGCCAGCGCAAGAGCCGCAAGGCGTTGAAGGCGACGGCGACGGTGCTGGCCTCGTGGATGGCGACGGCCGGGCCGATGCCGGCGCGGCCCGAGACGGCCGCCGCGGCCAGGAGCACCATGACCCCGACCGCGACCAGGTGGTTTTGCTGGACCACCCGCCCGAGGGCTCTGCCCAGCCCCACGGCCTGAGGGATCAGCCGCAGGTCCTCGCCCAGCAAAGCGGCCGGCGCGGCCTCCAGCGCGGTGTCGGATCCGGCGGCTCCCATGGCGATCCCCACCCCGGCCGAGGCCAGGGCCGGCGCGTCGTTGACGCCGTCGCCCACCATGGCCGTCGGCCCGTGGCGCCTCTCGAGGGTCCGGATGGCCTCCACCTTGTCGGCAGGCAGCAGGGCGGCCAGCGCCTCGTCGGCCCCCACCTGCCGGGCCACCAGCTCCACCGTCTCGGGCCGGTCGCCGCTGAGGACCGCCACGTGCCGGATCCCCAACCGACGAAGGGTCCGGATCGCCTCCGTCGCCTCGGGTCGTACCGGGTCAGCCAGGCCGATGACGCCCACCAGCCGGCCGTGCACCGAGACGAAGAGGGAGGTCTCTCCCGGCCGGGTGACGGGAGCGCCGTCGCCGGGTGCCATCGCCGGCCGTGACGTGCCATCGGTGGCAAAGGCGAGGGTGCCGACTCGCACCCGCTGGCCCCGGATCCGGGCGTCGACCCCCTGACCCGGGACGTCCCGCACGGCGTGAGCCTCGAGGAGCGGGAGGCCCCGAGCCTTCGCGGCTCGTACCACGGCCCGCGCCAGCGGGTGGGTGGACGCGGCCTCGGCCGAGGCCGCCAGCGCCAGCACGGCGTCGGGCCCCGCCGGCCCGGCCCCCTCTACGGGTTGGATCCGGCGCACCTCGGGCCGCCCCAGGGTCAGCGTCCCGGTCTTGTCGAACGCGACGGCCCGCACCCGGCCCAGGCGCTCGAGATGGGAGCTGCCCTTGACGACCAGGCCCAACCGGGCGGCACGCGCCAGGGCGGCCACCCCCGCCACTGGCGCACCTATGGCCAGCGCGCAGGGCGAGGCCGCGACCAGCAGCGCCATGGCCCGATAGAGGGCCTCCTGCCAGCCGATCCACCCCACGAGCGGCGGCAGAGTCGCGACAGCTGCCGCGCCGGCCAGCACCACCGGCACCAGGATCGAGGCGCTGCGGGCGGCGAGCCGCTGAGCCGGGGAGGCCTGGGAGCGAGCCGCCTCCACCAGGCGCGCCATGCGGGCCAGCGTGGACTCCGAGGAGAGCCGGGACACCTCCACCTCCAGCACGCCGCTGCCGTTGACGGTGCCCGCGAAGACGGGGCTCCCCGGCGTCTTCTCGACCGGCTCGCTCTCGCCCGTGATGGCCGACTGATCGACGGCCGAGCGCCCCTCGAGCACCGTCCCGTCCACCGGGATCCGCTCGCCGGGTCGGACGCGCACCCGATCGCCCCGCCGCAGGGCCTCGACCGGCACCTCCTGCGCGGCGCCGCCCTCGATGCGGCTGGCCATCCGCGGCGCCATCGTGCCCAACGACCGGATGGCCGACCGGGCGCGGCCCTCGGCCAGGTGCTCCAGGCTGTGGGCGAGGCTGAAGAGGAGCAGCAGCACGGCCCCCTCCTCCAGCGCCCCGATGAAGACCGAGCCGACAGCGGCCAGCAGCATCAGCACGTGGACGTCGAGACGCTTACGCCAGGGCCGGCGAGCCAGCTCTCGCACGATGGGCCAGCCGGCCACGCCGTACGACGTCGCCCAGAGGGCCGTCGCCAGACCCGGCGCGGTGGGTAGCAATCGCTCCACCAGCCAGGCAGCCGCGGCCCCGAGAGCGGCGCCCAGCGTTTGGGCCAGGGCGGGATGCTCACGTCCCCACCGCAGCAGCCGGGTGCCCTCCTCGACCCGGTAGCCCAAGGCGTCGAGCCGCCGGCGAATGGCGCGCCGGCCGACCCTCGAGGGGTCGTACTCGATGGCGACGGTACGGGCGTCGAAGTCGACCATCACGGTGCCGATCCCGTCGAATCGGGCCATGACGTGCTCGACGGCGCGGGCGCACTCGGGGCAGTCCATCCCCTCCACCCGCAGTCGCTCGTGGCGGAAGCGGCGCAGGATGCGATCCGCGTGGCCGCGGGCGAGGGCGGCCACGCCCGCTCGCGTGAGGCGGTCGGTGTCGAACCGTACCGACAGGGCGGGCGCGTCTCCCTCGAGCTCCAGCTCGACCCGGTCGACCCCCGGGCTGCGGCGAAGCGCCTCGGCCAGGCGCTCCCCGCAGGCGTCTCGGGCCGGGACTCCCGGGAGGAGCTCCGCCAGGGGGAGCCGGACCCGTCCCGACGCGGGCGGTGGGGACGATGCCGACCGGACGTCGGGCGGAGCGAGGCTCTTGCTCATGCGGCACCCCCCGGCCAGCCGTGGCGCACATGCTCCAGCGCCTGTCGCAGCAAGGCGTGGACGTGCTCGTCATCGAGCCGGTAGTAGACGTGGCGCCCCTCGCGACGGCAGGTCACCACGCGCGAGACTCGCAGCTTCCGCAGGTGGTGGGAGACGGCCGGCTGCGACATCCGCATCGTCTCGGCGATGCGGTGCACGCACTGCTCCCCGTCGGCCAGCATCGAGAGGATGCGCAGTCGGGTGGGATCGGCCAGCACCTTGAAGAGCTCCACGGCGCGCGTCGCCGTCTCGACGTCGACGGGCGTCAGCTCTCGACGACCGTGCCGGATGGCCTGCGTGGCCAGCATGGTGATCACCCACAAACATATAAGCGGACGTTTATCTGTCGGCAGGATACGCCTCCGGCGCCGGGGCGTCAAGCACGTCCCGCGGCGGCGAGCTCGATGTGCTAGACTGCACCTGGCAGCGCGGGCCGTCGCGGGGACCGCGGACTCGGTGGGCGAGGAGCGTGAGAGGGACCGTGCAGGTTCGGCGTGGCCCGGCACTCGAGAGCCCCGTGCCGGTCGGGCTGGTGCAGGCCGTGGCCGTCGTCTCCTTCTTGGTGGTGCTGGTGGGTGGGGTCGTGCGGGTGACCGGCTCGGGCCTCGGCTGCCCCGATTGGCCCCTTTGCTACGGCAGCGTGGTGCCGCCGGTGGGAGGGGCCGCGCTCGTGGAGTTCTCGCATCGGGTGGTGGCCGGGCTCTTCATGCTCGGTACCTACTGGCTGGCCTGGCGCAGTCGTCCGGGGCGGGCCGGGGTGGCCCTGGCGGGCTCGACGGGGACCGTGCGCATCGCCCTGTCGCGCCTGGCCGCGGCGGCGGCGGTGCTGGTCACGCTCCAGGCGTTGCTGGGCGGGGCCAACGTCCTGACGGAGCTCGCACCCGGCGTGGGCGGCGCGCACCTGATCCTGGCCACCGTGGTGGTGGGGCTGACGGCGGCGGCGGTGGTGATGGCCCGCGCGGTGGCGGGCGGAGGGCACGGGAGGCTGCCCGCGGCGCGGACGTCCGTGAGCCTTGGCTTCACGGCCACGGCCGCGGTGCTGGCCATGGCCGTGGTCGGGATCGGGGCCTACGTCCGTGCCCTGGGCGCCTCGCTGGCCTGCACGGATTGGCCGTTGTGCGGCGGGTCGGTGTTGCCGCCGTCTGGGTGGCCCTTCTGGCTGCAGTGGAGCCACCGGGTGGCGGCGCTGGCCCTCGGCATGGCCATCGTCGTAGGGGTGCTGCGCAGCCGAGGCGCGACGGCGTGGTGGTCCGCGGGCCTGCTCTACGTCGTCCAGGTGGGGCTCGGGGCCGTGGCGGTGGTGTGGCAGCTCCCGGCTGCCGTGCGGGTCGCTCACCTGGGCGTCGCCACGCTGCTGGTGGCGCTGCTCTCGGCAGAGACGGCCCGGTGCTGGCTCGCCGAGGTCCATCGACCAGGGTCGGGCACGGCTCGCGCGTCGAGGGCGGTCAACCCGGGCCTCGACTCGGGTGCATGAAGGCGAAGGAGGGGGCCGACCGATGCAACGACAGGCGGTGAAGACCGATCGGGCACCCGCGGCCATCGGCCCGTACTCCCAGGCCGTGCGCTGCGGCAACCTCGTCTTCGTCTCGGGCCAGCTCGGGCTCGATCCGACGACCGGGCAGCTGGCCGAGACGGTGGAGGGTCAGGTGCGCCAGGCCCTCGCCAATCTGCGGGCCATCCTGGAGGAGGCCGGGGCCAGCCTGGGCAGCGTGGTCAAGACGACCCTCTTCTTGCGGTCCATGGAGGACTTCGCGCTGGTCAACCGCGTCTACGCGGAGTTCTTCTCCGAACCGGCACCGGCTCGTTCCACCGTGGAGGTGGCCGCCTTGCCCCGGGGTGCCGCCTTCGAGGTGGAGGCCATCGCCGTGGTGAGCCCCTGAGGACGCTCGGCATCCTTGAAGAACCACCAGTAGAGCGCTGTGGCCGCCACGTAACAGAGCGTGGTCAGGGTAAAGGCGGGCTCGAAGCCCCCACGCACCTGGAGCAGTCCGCTCACCAGCGGGCCCAGGCCCCCACGGCCCAGGCTGCCCAGCATGGCCTCCAGGCTGGAGAGGGTGGCTCGCCGGTGGGGGGCCACCAGCTCCAGGGCGAAGGCCATGGAGACGGGCCCCCCCATGTTCATGAGGGCGGAGCGCGCATAGTAGGCGACGGTGGCCCACCTCAGGTCGTACGAGAAGGTGAGCAGCAGGAGAAACGGGATGGATGCCAGCTGGGTCGCCACCACGGTCCGCACCTTGCCCATGCGGCGGGCCAAAAGCGGCGTGACCAGCGAGGCGACGGCGTTGAAGACGGACGTGAAGGCGAAGATGACGCCGATCTGACCGGGCTCCAGCCCGAAGCGCAGCCGGAAGAAGATCTGGAAGAACGTCACCATGACGCCGGCGCCGAAGCCGATGAGGGCGGCCGGCACCAGGATGCGGGCGAACAGCCCCGCCTCCTGGCGGTCGGGGAGCCATCCCGCACCCGCAAGACTCGAGAGGGCACGAGCGCGCCCCTTGGCACCCCAGGGCTCGGGAGGCAGCCGCAGGAGCGGCACGACGGCCAGCGTCGAGAGCAGGCCGGCCGCCAGCATGCCTGCCCTCAGGGGGCCGGTGGCCATGGGATCCGTGGCCAGCACGGCGGCGACCCGTTGAGGGATCTGCCCGGCCAGCAAGCTGCCCGCGAACCCGGCCGCCGTCATCAGGGCGAAGTTGACCGAGAGCAGCTCCATGCGGTTGGCCTCGTCGCTCTGGGATGCCAGGTAGGGCGTCCCGATGACCCAGGTGAGGGTGCCACCCATCCCCGACAGCGCCGCCCAGGCCAGGATGGCGCCTGGGGCGGCGGCCAGCGCGACGCCGATCCCGGACACGGCCGTGAGCGTCGAGCCCGCCAGCAGGAAGGCCCGGTAGCCGTACCGGTCCGCCAGGCCGCCCACCGGCAGCCCCAGCGCCATGGTGACGGCGGCCGGCAGGGCGTTGACCAATCCCATGAAGTCCTGGCGGTACCCCAGGCTGTAGAGGTAGAGGTTGAGCAGGAGCGTCACCATGCTCCAGGCCACGGAGCCCAGCATGGTGTGCCACAGGTAGAGCCGAGCGCCCGAGGAGAAGGAGCGAAAGGCTCGCCAGTAGTCGGTCAGCCCGCGGTTCACCCGGAGGCTTTCGGTCGGGGACCGGTCTCTTCCTGCCCGGAGGCCGCCGCGCGGCGCAGGTAAGGAAGCCAGCGTCTCATCTCTTGCAGGGCGCGGGGGCCTATGACGGGTCGGGCGGGCACCGTCAACTCGGCCGCGGTCTCGGCATCCGTGGCGCCGGGGCTGGCCTTATGCAACTGGCGTGGCCTGCGAGGGCGATCGTCGAGTCCCGGCCGTACGTACTCCTGCGGGGGAAAGGCGAAGATGGTGCGGGGCCTGGTGCCGGCGTCGGCCCCCGCTCGCCCTTCCCGGTAGATCCAGTAGGGGTAGTAACCCTCCTCGTCGAACCGCGGCCCCCATCCCTGGGTGTCCACCCGTTCGGGGTGATGGGCGTAGAAGTAGCCGTCCTCCTTGAGCTGCTGGGCCAGCCGCACCATGTCCACGTCGAAGGGCAGCTCGATTCTCACCTGGCCCTGCTCGACCCAGACGGGCACGGTCACGCCGTCGATCTCGACCGGCCACGGCTCGGCTCGCCGGCGAGGGGGCATGCCATCATCGCCTCCGGCCAGTAAACTGGCGGGGCGCGAGGCGGGCTATGTGGGGAGAGGGGTCCTGCAGCCCCAGCCGGGCGCCAGCGGCGGTGAGGCAGGGTGGCGGAGGGCGATGCAGGGCTGCGATCCGCATCTGCGTCGCTCTGCCCGACGGGACTCGCGCGGTGGAGCCCGTCGAGGCCCCGGGCGTGGCGCGCCTGCGCCTCTATCACCAACCCGGCTCGCAGCAGGTGACCCGGGGGCGCGTTGCGTAGTCCTCGATGGCTGTAGCGTGGCCGTCTCGCCCCCCCATAAACCGGCCGGCCTCCCGCACCTGGCGGGAGGCTGACGGCGGTCATGACCGACCTGGATCGTTACCCACCCGAGGTGCGCCTGCTGGCCGAGATGGTCCGGCTGGGCGACTCGGCGCGCCGACTGCTGGCGCAGGCCCATCTGCTCGGCGTGACCGGGCGAGAAGCGCTCCACCGCATGGCACCGGAGCCCGACGAGGAGCGAGATGCCACCCCATCGGTGGCGCGCCTGCTCATCGCGTACTGGGCGGGTCGCCCGCCTCTGGCAAGCCTTACGCGCTACGGCGAGACCATCGACCCGACCTGCGCCCAGGGCCGGTGGGAGTTACTGGCGCTGGCCGTGCTGCTGGGCGCGCCTGTGCCCCGGGATGCGGCCGAGGCCACCTTCTGCCAGCTACGCGCGCAGGGTCTGCTGGACCTGACCGCGGCCGCCCGGTCAGCACCGGAGTGGGCGGAGGCGGTGGAGGAGGTGATGACCCGCTCCTACAGGGGCCGGGTCGACCGAGGGCTCCAGCGTCGCCGCCTCGCCGCGGCGGCGCAGGGGGTGCAGACTCGGTGGGCGGGGGATCTCGACGGTGTCTGGGAGGCGGCCGGGCGAGACGCGGGACGAGCGGTCACCCTGCTGCGGGAGGGCATCGGGGGCATCGACCGCATGGCGGCGTGGCTCGTGCGCGAGATGGGCAGGCTGGGGGTATGGCCGGGGGCCCACCGGCATGCCGCCGCCTTCTTCGCAGACCCCTTCTTGCGGGAGGCCGCCGTCAACCTGGGCCTGGTGACGCCTGCCCAGGCGAGCGGCTCCCGGCCGCATCTGGAGCGACGGCTCCGGGACGTGGTGAGCCGGCACTTCGCCGGAGACAGTACGGTGCTGTCCAGCCACGGGCGAGCCTTCTGCCATGCCCGCAACCCTGCGGTCTGCTTGAGCCGCTGTCCGGTCAGCCGGTATTGTAGGGCGTGGGATGGGGGGCACACGTCGGACACCGGCGAAGAGGCCGGAGGGAGTTCGACAGGTTCGTAGCGAACCTGCGGAAGGCGTCGCAGCCTTTGGCGGCGAGGCTCTCCCGCCGGCCTCCGCTATGGGAGGCGGGTCGAGTCCGACCGGCATTCGCCGGTGTCCGGTCGGTATTGTGTCCCGATGGGGCAAGGTTAATCACGACGAGTCGAGCCTCCCGATGGCCAGATGGTGGAGGGAATGGTCGTCGCATGCCGGCGCTGGCAGTGGTCGGGACCCAGTGGGGCGACGAGGGTAAGGGCAAGATCGTCGGGTACCTGGCGGGGCGGGCCGAGGTGGTGGCGCGTTTCGGCGGGGGGGCCAACGCGGGCCATACGGTGGTCAAGGGCGGCCAGGAGTACAAGCTCCACCAGCTGCCGTCGGGCGTGCTCTTCGAGGGCTGCACGGCTGTGGTCGGCAACGGGGCGGTGGTGGACCCGCCCCGCCTGCTGGAGGAGCTGGCCGATCTCCAGCGCCGGGGCACGCCGACCGGCCGGTTGCTCTTGAGCGAGCGGGCGCACGTCGTCATGCCCTACCACCATCTGCTGGACCGCCTCGAGGAGGAGGCGCGCGGTGCCGGCTCCATCGGGACGACGGGGCTCGGCATCGGGCCGGCGTACACCGACAAGTCCAGCCGCGATGGCGTACGCCTGGGAGAGCTGGCGGACCGCGACGGACTCGCTCGCCGACTGCGGGAGGTCCTCCCCCGCAAGAACCGGCTGCTGCAGGAGCTGTACGGCCAGCCACCCCTTGACGTCGACGAGCTGGTCGAGCGATATGCCGCCTACGGGCAGGCGTTGCGCCCCTTCATCGCTGACACCGGCCGCTTCGTGCGGCAGGCGCTCAGTGACGGCCGTCGGGTGCTCCTCGAGGCTGCGCAGGGCACACTGCTTGACATCGACTTCGGCACCTACCCGTACGTCACGTCGTCGGGCACCACGGCCGCCGCCGCTCCCCAGGGCCTGGGCATCCCCCCGTGGGCCGTGCGGGGGGCCATCGGCGTGATGAAGGCCTACGCCACCCGGGTCGGGCACGGGCCCTTCCCCACCGAGCAGCGCAACGAGGTCGGCGACTACCTGCGGGAGCGGGGACGGGAGTACGGCACCACCACCGGCCGGCCCCGACGCTGCGGCTGGCTGGACCTGGTCATCGTCCGGTGGGCGGCGGAGGTGGGGGGGCTCACGGGGCTGGCGGTGACGCTGCTCGACGTCTTGAGCGGGCTGCCCGAGGTGCGCATCGGGGTCGCCTACCGCACCGTCGGTGGCGAGCGGCTCGAGCGGCTACCGGCCCGGCTCGACCAGCTCGAGGCGTGCCAGGTGGAGTACGAGACGCTGCCGGGCTGGGGGGAGGATCTCTCGGGCTGCCGGCGCTGGGAGGACCTACCGGCCAATGCCCGCCGCTACCTGGAGCGCATCGAGACCCTCACGGGGTTGCCCGTGCAGCTGGTCTCGGTGGGGCGCGCACAGGAGCAGACGGTCGAGCGAGCCGATCCCTTCGCCGGCCTCTGAGGGCGTCGGCCCGCTCCTCCGCCTGGTGGTCCTGAGTGTCGAGCGGGTTTGACGGCTCCCCATCGCGCGCATTATAGTTAGGTCCACGAAATGTTAGGTGGGCGCAATGACGGAGCGTCAAAGCACGGCGACGCTGGCGTCGGATGCCGCGACCCCGGAGGCGTGTGCCCGGGAGGTCATGGAGACCGTCCCGCAGGTGATGCGAGCCATCCGGGCCGAGATGCGCCGCCATGCCGATCCCCAGCTGTCGGTGCCCCAGTTTCGCCTCCTGGCCTACCTGGGACGAAGTCCGGGAGCGTCGCTGGGCGACGTCGCCGCTCATCTGGGGGTCACCAACCCTACGGCGTCGGCCATGGTCGAGCGGCTGGTGCGCCGGGGCCTGGTCGAGCGCAAGGCGCATCCCGACGAACGGCGACGCGTGGCGCTTCGCCTGACCGCGCTGGGGTCGGCCCGCCTCGACCAGGCCCGGCGTCTCACCCGTCAGCATCTGGCCGGCCTGCTGGCGCGACTCTCCGACCGGCAGCGCCTCTGCCTGCAGGAGGGCCTTCGCGCGCTCCGAGGCGCCCTGGGTGCGGGAGCAGGGGGGCGGGTCGAGTCGTGACGACGACGGGCGGCCAGACCGTACCGGCCATCGAGACCTTCGGCCTGGTGCGACGCTTCGGCTCGCTGGTGGCGGTGGACCGGGTCTCCCTGTCCGTGCGGACGGGCTCCATCTTCGGGCTGCTGGGCCCCAACGGAGCCGGCAAGAGCACGACCATCAAGATGCTGACGACCTTGCTGCCTCCCACCGAGGGAGGGGCCAAGGTCGCGGGCTTCGATGTGGTGCGCAGGCCGAGAGAGGTGCGCCGGCGCATCGGCTACGTGCCCCAGCTGCTGTCCGCCGATGGCGCGCTGACCGGCTACGAAAACCTGCTCATCTTCGCCAAGCTCTACGGCGTGCCTCGCTCCCAGCGAGAGCCCCGCATCTGGCAGGCCCTGGCGCTCATGGGACTCGCCGACGCGGCTCATGCCCTGGTGCGGCAGTACTCGGGCGGCATGATCCGGCGACTCGAGATCGCCCAGGCCGTGCTGCACCGGCCGGCCGTGCTCTTCATGGACGAGCCGACGGTGGGCCTCGATCCCGTGGCCAGGCGGGCGGTGTGGGAGCACGTGCGACAGTTGCGCCAGCACTTCGGGGCCACCATCCTCTTGACCACGCACTACATGGATGAGGCCGACGAGCTGTGCGACGAGGTGGCCATCATGCACCGGGGGCGGGTGGCGGCGGTGGGCACGCCAGCCGAGCTCAAGGCGGCCATCGGGCCCGAGGCGACCCTGGACGACGTCTTCGTGCACCACACGGGGAGCTCCATCGAGACGGGAGGCAGTTACCGCGATGCCCTTCGGACACGGCGGACGGCCCGGCGGCTGGGCTGAGGCGACGAGCGCCTCCGCGGAACCGGATCGGGTGCTCGCATCGGGCGTCGATGGCGCCGGCGCGCGCCCGGCGGCAGGCCTCCTGGTCGGGGCGGGGCGGGCCGTGGGCGAGTTCGTGCGGCAGGTGCTGGCCGTCGCCGAGGCCGAGGTACGCAAGCTGCGCCACGACCCGGTGGAGCTCTTGACCCGTGCCGTGCAGCCGACGCTGTGGCTGGTGGTCTTCGGTCAGGTGATGGCTCGGGTGCGAGCGATCCCGACGGGCGACTTGAGCTACCTCGACTTCATGGCTCCGGGGGTGCTCGCGCAGAGCGTGCTGTTCATCGCGATCTTCTACGGCATCTCCCTCATCTGGGAGCGGGACCTGGGCGTCTTGCACAAGTACATGGTCAGCCCTGCCTACCGCGGCGCGCTGGTCACCGGCAAGGCCCTCTCGGCAGGGATACGGGGCCTGACCCAGGCCATCATCGTCTACCTGCTGGCCGTCGCCATGGGCGTCCGGGTGCGGCTGACACCGGTGGCCGTCGGCGGGGTGTTGCTCTCCATCCTGATGGGGGCGGCCATCTTCTCGACCCTCTCGCTGGTCGTGGCCTGCCTCGTCAAGAGCCGGGAGCGGTTCATGGGCATCGGGCAGGTGCTGACCATGCCCCTGTTCTTCGCCAGCAATGCCATCTACCCGCTGTCGATCATGCCGCGGTGGCTCCAGTGGATCAGCCACGTCAATCCGCTCACCTACCAGGTGGATGCCCTGCGGGCCCTCATGATCCAGGGCGGGCAGGCGGCCATCGGGCTGGGCACCGACTTCGCGGTGCAGGCGGCGGTGCTGGTGGCGCTCCTGTGGGTGGCGGCCTGGCTCTACCCCGGCGCGGTGCAGTAGACGCAACGGCGCTCCGCAACAGGTAGCCCAACCATGCTGCTCGCTCGCTCCCACACCCAGAAACGACTCAAGCCCGAAAACACCGACGCTGGGTTCGCCTTGCGCCTCGGCCCGGGCCACGAGGCGGCGTGCGGGGTGTTCAAAGTCGTATTCCTCCGAGATCCCTATACTCCTGAGCGACTGCGGGCGCTGGGCCTACTCGACCAGCAAATCCGTGCCGTGCTCTATGCAAAGGAGAAAGGTGCCATCACCAACCGAGAGTATCGCGAGCTTGTGGGGGTAAAGGAACGGACGGCTACTGAAGACCTGGCAAGACTGGTAACAATGGGTATCCTGCAGAAGAGTGGTATCACCGGTCGAGGTATGCGCTACGTCATACGAAAGACGCAAAACCCGCACTAAACCCGCAGAAAAGGAGCAGAACCTGCAATGTTTGGGGGCGCGACACGGGCCAACTCGTGCCAAAAGGTGCCCGGTCGTCCGGCGGGACGAACACCGGAACGAACAGGTGAAGCAAAGCCCAAGGCCAAGCCGGAAAGTCAAGCTCTCGGAGCACGGTTACCGGTCATGGATGCCAGGAGTGCCCGGCACGTGGCCAGCGCAGGCGAATCAAGTGATGAGTAGCTGGAAGGCACTGGTAGCGCCAACGGGATTCGAACCCGTGTTTCCGCCTTGAAAGGGCGGCGTCCTAGGCCGGGCTAGACGATGGCGCCACCCGGTGAACATGGCCGAATCTCGACCGGTGCTATGATACCGGGCATGACGAGGCGTGTCAAACCGAGACATCAGGCTCAGGCGTGTGCCGCGGCGGGGCTCGCCTCGCGCCGCGCGAGGGTGCGGCGGAGCCTCCAGGCGCTGGCGGCCAGCAGCACCGCCGTCGCTGCACAGCCCACGTAGACCGCTCGAAAGCCCCAGAGCTGGCCGATCAGGCCCGCTCCGGCCGCCGCCAGCGTGATGGCCAGGGCTTCGATGCCGTCCAGGGCGCCCATCCCGCCGCCGCGCTCAGCGGCGCTGGTCAGGGTGCTCGCCGTCCACGTGGCGCCCGCTCGCACCAGCGGGTAGAGGGGGATGACGAAGGCCACGGCGGCCGCCAGGGCCGTCGGCGCGCCGGCCATGGCCGCGAACATCAGGATGTAGAGGCCGGCGCCCGCCAGGATGAGGTCTCCGGCAGCGAAGCGACGCCCTCCGGCGCCCAGCCATGCGTAGGCTGCCAGCCCCAACCCCGTGGCCAGCGCCAGGGTCGTGCCGTAGAGCGCCTCGCTGCCGCCCAGGGTGCCGACCAGGTAGAAGCCGAAGACGGTGAAGCTGGCCTCGCTCGCCAGGCTCGCCAGTGCGAAGACGGTCAGGAGCAGCACCAGCGTGCTGTTGCCGTACAGCCGTCGCCACTCGTCACCCAGCTCGACCAGGCGACGGGCCAATCCGTGGCGGAGGGGCGGGGCATCGGGCCGCCCGACGAGGGGCGGTACCTTCCAGGCCACCCACAACAGGTCCACCAGCAGCACCCCCGCGGCCACCACGAGCAGCGTGCGCGGCGAGGCCCCCACCCACTCGCGAGCCGCCACCGCCACGCTTCCGAGCGCCCACCCCCACGACTCCAGCTGCAGCCACCAGGCCAGTGCACGGTCGGCCGTGGCCAGCGGGCCGGGCTGCAAGGAGACCAGCGCCTTGCCCGCGGGCGACAGGCCGCCGTACAAGGCGGCCGCGACGCTCGCCACCAGCATGGCCTCGAGACCCGTCGAGACCCACAGCAGGCCCAGGCACGCCGCTGCGTAGCCCAGCAAGCCGGCCAGCAGCACGAGCTTGAGCCGGCCCGTGACGTCGGCCAGGCTCCCCCAGAGATTGGCGGAGACGAACCGCACCATAGCCGGCACGGCCGTGACCAGGCTCAGCTGAAAGACGCTCTGCTCGCCGGACGTGTACAGGTACAGCGGGACGTAGCCGAAGATGACCATGTCGGCGAAGGTGCGGCTGATGCTGGCCCCCAGGACGGGATACGTGGACATGGGTGCCGTCACCCTGCTCGTGCGCGGCGGGCCAGCGTCAGCGCATGCGCCAGCTCGTCGAGGTGCCGGATACGGGGGGCATCGCAGCCGCGATAGTGTCCCACCGGGTCGAGGAGGACCGCCTCGATGCCGGCGGCTCGGGCACCGGCCACGTCGATGGAGCAGATGTCGCCGACGTGCAGGGCCTCGTCGGGAGAGGCCCCCGCTCTCTGCAGGGCGAGGCGGAAGATGGCCGGGTCCGGCTTCTCCACCCCGACGAGGGCGGAGTCGAGGACGAAGTCGAGGTGCTCCCGCAGCCCCGCATCCACCAGGAATCGCTCTACCCGGCCGTCCGCGTTGGAGACGACGCCCAAGACCAGCCCCAGGGAGCGAAGGGCGCGCAGCGCCTCGACCGTGCCGGGACGCACCACCCTCCAGAGCCGGCCCTCGCGGTCCAACCCCTCGATGCGGGCCAGCACGGTCTCGCACACCTCCGGCGCCAGGCCAGCCGCCTCCAGCGCGGTGCCCAAGAGCCCGCGCGGCGGCCGCGGCGCCTGGCGCCGCATGAACCGATCCAACGCCTCGGTGGCTGCCGTGTTGGCCTGCTGGAGGCGCTCGACGCTCAGCGGGGCGCCGGCCTCGGCGCACCAGGCGGCGATGCGAGCCCAGTCGGGAAAGATGAGGGTGTTGCCGGCGTCCAGCAACAGCGCCCGCAGCCGAGGAGCCGAGCGGGCGCAAAGCGCGAGCAGATCGTCGTTGGGCATGTCTCTACCATACCTGCCGAGACGCCGTAAGTCCAGCCGCCTATGGGGCGACCTGGTGCAGTGGGGCGCCGGCCGGTCCCCGGTGGCCGGGCCGAGCCGTCGGACCGGCCGGTGGAGGGCAGGGGGCTACACCCGTGCGCCTCGGCCCTCGGCCCTGGCCGTCTCGATGCGGCGCAGCGCGATCTCGTCGGCGGCCCGGTAGGTGGGCACGTTGCGCGAGCGGGAGAGCTCGATGACCTCCAGCACGCGGTCGTAGATGCGCTCAACCTTGGCCCGGGCCCGCTGGGCGCTGTAGCCGCCAGGTCCGAGCTCCTCGGCCACGTTGATGACGCCGCCCCCGTTGATGACGTAGTCCGGTGCGTAGAGCAGGCCCCGCTCGTGGAGCAAGTCGCCGTGTCGCGGCTCGGCCAGCTGGTTGTTGGCGGAGCCTGCGACGATGGGGGCCCTGAGCCGCGGGATGGTCTCGTCGTTGAGGACGGCACCCAGGGCACACGGGGCGAAGACGTCGCACTCCACGTCGAAGATGGCGTCAGGCTCGACGGCCTGGACGCCCAGCTCCTCGACGGCCCTTCGCACCTTCTCGGGGCGGATGTCGGTGACCACGACTTGGGCCCCGGCCTGGACCAGGTGGCGGGCGAGATGGAAGCCGACGCTGCCGACTCCCTGGATCGCGACCCGCCGGCCCTCGAGCTGAGTGGTGCCCCAAAGCGATTGCGAGCAGGCCTGGATCCCCCGGAAGACGCCGAGCGCCGTGAAGGGCGAAGGATCTCCGCTGGTCTCCGGAAGGCCGGCTACGTAAGCGGTTGCATTACGGATCAGGCGCATGTCGTCGGAGGTCGTGCCGACGTCCTCGGCCGTGATGTAGCGCCCGCCCAGCCGGTCCACTGCCTCGCCGATGGCGGCCAGGAGCTCGGGCGTCTTGTCGCGTGTCGGGTCGGCCAGGACGACCGCCTTGCCGCCTCCGAGGGGGAGACCGTGGATGGAGTTCTTGAGGGTCATGGCTCGGGAGAGCCGCAGGACGTCGGTGAGCGCCGCCTCCTCCGAGGCGTAGGACCAGATCCGGCAACCCCCCAATGCCGGCCCCAGCGTCGTGTCGTGGACCGCGATGATCATCCGAAGGCCCCGGCGTGCGTCGGTGGCGAAGACCACCTGCTCATGGCCTCCGTGACGGACCACCGCTTCGAAGACGCCCATCGCCCCCATCACGTCCTTCCATCGGTTGTCGGGCTCGACGTGCGACCCGTCGGCCGCCGTGCACAGCCATGTACGGTGTATGCACGGCCCGCCACCGACTCCATTCGAGGCGGGGAGGCGACTTCCTGGCGGCGACTCGAGGCCCGGGCGGGACCGGATGCGCCCCTCAACAGACCTGTAACGCCGCGTTTACCCCTTCGTAACCCGGCCTTGTGACAATGTGAATGCATTCACCACCGGCACCAGCCGGACAGGGGATGGGGCGCGTGATGTCGCCCGTGATTCGCGATGGGCTGTGGAGGCTGGCCCTGCTCGTCGGTCTGTACCTGGTGCTGATGCTGCTGCGCAGCGTCGGACTGGTGACGGGCCGCTGACCTCCGGGTTGCCGCGGTGAGCTCCCTCGGCCGGCGACGGGAGCGACCGGCTCTCGCCGACGTCCGCGTTGTTACCTTTCTTTAACGGTCCTCCCTCTTTACAGGTCACCTGGGTGGCGTTATATATAGGTGGCAACCGGGACAGAAACTGGACGGCCGGGACGGGCATCGTCCCACAAGCCCGTCCCCCGGTAGCTCGAGTCGGGCCAACGCCCGAACGGAAAGGAGTGGGATCAACATGGTGTGCCGGGACTGCGGCACGCACAACTACTCCGGGAGCCTCTACTGCAAGAAGTGCGGAGCTGACCTCAACCGCAAGTCCGCTCAGACGCCTGTCGCGCGCAAGAACCTGCTCCAGCTGCTCCTGTCGACCCTGCGCTGAGCGGCCGGCACTGGGATCCGACTCGTATTCGCTGCCCCTCCCCGTGGCGCCAGCCTTGACACTCGGCCCGGCGGCGACTAGAGTAGGAGACGCCGGGCCGCCAGTGCCGGCGGCGTGGGCAGGTAGCTCAGCCGGTTAGAGCGCCACGCTCACATCGTGGAGGCCAGGGGTTCGAGTCCCTTCCTGCCCACCATCCCCTCATCCCGCCGCGGATGCCCCCCGATGCCCAAACCTGCCGAGTGCACGCCCGCACGCGCCGGTAACCGCACGCGACCGAGATGCGCCTGACCGCCTGACGGAGGCCACCGGTCGGGGTCGCTGGCCGCAGGACCCCCTGCGCGCCCGTCGAAGGCCAATGGTAATCGGTCGCATTGGCAGAGCGTCGGGCGTCGAACCGCCCGGCCGGGCCGTGCGGCGACGGGAGGGAACCGGATGCAGCGACGCAGGGCCGACCGATGGTGCGGACGATGGGTGAGCGCCGTCGCGCTGACCGGGGTCCTGATGGGTTGGCTGGCGGCGGGGGCGTGGGCCGGTGCGTCGGGCCGGACCGTCCAGTTGAGCATCGTGACCGGCGGCACGGGCGGTGTCTACTACGTGCTCGGCGGGGGGCTCGCCAGCCTGCTCTCCCGGCGCCTGCCGGGCGTCAACGCCGTCGCCGAGGTGACGTCCGCCTCGGTCGACAACATCCTGCTGGTGGCCGACAAGGAGGCGGAGATCGCCTTCAGCCTCTCCGATACCGCCTACCTGGCGGCGCAGGGGATGGGGCCCTTCGAGCAGACGGGGCCGGTGCCCATCCGGGTCCTCACCATGATCTACCAAAACTACAACCACCTCGTGGCCAGGGCCGGCTCGGGCATCCAGTCGGTGCCGGACCTGCGCGGCAAGCGGGTCAGCACGGGCGCCCCGGGCAGCGGCACCGAGGTGACCGCCCTGCGCATCCTGCGTGCCTATGGCCTCGATCCCGACCGGGACGTGCGGCGTGACTTCCTCGGGGTGGCCGAGTCAGCGGACGCCCTGCGGGATGGGCGCATCGACGCCTTCTTCTGGTCGGGGGGGTATCCGACCGGGGCGGTGATGGACCTGGCCAGCACCCCGGGCTTCGACGTCTACGTCGTGCCCATGGGCGAGATCGTGCCCAAGCTGGTCGAGGAGTACGGTCCCTTCTACGCCGTCGCCACCTTCCCTGCGGGTGCCTACAACGGCGATGTCCGAGAGGCAACGACGACCGTGGGGGTCCCCAACGTCCTCCTGGTGCACGCGGACATGGACGAGCAGCTGACCTACGAGATCGTCAAGGCCATCTTCGAGTACAAGGACGAGCTGGTGGCCATCCACCCGTCCGCGGCCGAGATCACGGTGCAGGACGGCCCCACCTCCCAGATCGCGCCTTACCATCCGGGGGCCATTCGCTACTTCCAGCAACAGGGGACGTGGGGACGCTGATCCCGGCAGGCCTGAGCCTCGCGATGGGAGGGCTCCTGTGGGCGGCCGTCGCCCGTGCGGCAGTCGCTCCCGTGCCGGTGATGGTCGTGTGGGAGGGACGTCCGCAGCCCGGGCGTCCTCTGGCCGCCGTCGTCGTCCACGATGGGGCCACGGTAGCCCTGGCTTACCGGCATTCCATCTGGGGCGTGGTGGTGGCCGAGCGACTGGAGGCCACCCGAGAGGGGTGGCGACTCGTGGCGGTCGAGGGCCCGACCCCCGACATCGCGTCCTACTACCACATCCCCCGAGCTCGCATGACCCGGGTGGAGGAGCGATACCGGCTCGACGTCGACTCGCCCGTCGAGACGGCGACCCTCGTCGTACGGGCGACGGCCGTCGGGGACCGCACGCTGGTGGTGGGGGCGCGTTGCCTCGCGCTTGGCCGCCTCGGCCGGAGCGTTACCATCGGCCGGCTCCGGGGGCCTCTCGCCCGGTGGGTGGGGGCATTGCGGCGCGCCGAGCGGCTGCCGTGGAGCCGCTGTCCGCCCGATATGAGATGGGTGACCCAGGTCGCGTGAGCCGCCGGGGCGTCCACTCGCCGAGGAGGGAAGGGCGATGCAGTCAACGGGGCGAGAGCAGCCGGCCCCGATGCAGGAGGCAGGCCCCGTCGATCACGAGGCCATCCTGGAGCGATACGAGGGGGCGACCCGCCGCCTCGCGGGCATCGTCGGCCAGGCGGTCGGCTTGCTGGCGGCGGCCATGTCGGCCTACCACCTCTGGGCGGCGCTGGCCTACCTGCCCGCCCACCAGATGCGTGCCATCCACCTGGGCTTCGGCCTCATGCTCATCTTCTTGCTCTACCCGGCGACCTCCCGGGGGTCCCGCCATCGGATCCCGTGGCACGACGTGCTGCTGGCCCTGGTCGCCGCGGCCAGCATGGCGTATATCGTGCTCCACTATCGCGAGGTCGCCTACCGGATCGTGCGTCCCACTTCCACGGACCTGGCCTGGGGAGCCATGGCGGTCCTGCTGGTGCTGGAGGCCTCTCGTCGCACCAGCGGGCTGGCCCTGCCGCTCGTGGGCATCGCCGCCATCGCCTACGCCTTCCTGGGGCCGCACCTGCCAGGGCTGTGGCAACACCGGGGGTACAGCGTCAACCGGCTGATGGGGCAGCTCTATCTCTCGCTGGAGGGCCTCTTCGGCGTGCCCCTGGGGGTCTCGGCCACCTTCATCGTGCTATTCACGCTGTACGGGGCGGTGTTGGACGCATCAGGCGCCGGGCGGTTCTTCGTGGATCTGGCCCGCTCGGCGGCCGGGGGGCGACGCTCCGGCGCAGCGCGCAGCGTGGTGCTGGCCTCGTTCCTGCTGGGAGGGCCCTCGGGCAGCGGGGTCGCCACCGCCGTGACGGTGGGAGCCGTGGCGTGGCCCTTGCTCCGCCGTGCCGGCTACACCCCCGAGACCGCAGGGGCGGTGCTGGCGGCCGGCGGCATCGGAGCCGTCATATCACCGCCTATCCTGGGAGCGGCCTCCTTCCTCATCGCCGAGATCCTCCAGATCAGCTACCTCGAGGTGCTCAAGTTCGCCGTCATCCCCACGCTGCTTTACTACCTATCCATCATGGTGATGATCGAGATCGACGCCCGCAGGCTCGGCGTGCAGTCGGTGCAGACGGCGGCGAGGCCGCTGCGGGAGCTCCTGTGGCGGCAGGGCTACCACCTCTCCTCGCTGGTGGTCATCGTCATCTTCTTGATGATGGGCTTCACCGCCACCTACGCGGTCATCTGGTCCATCGTCGTGGCCTTCTTGCTCAGCTTCCTGTCGCGGGAGAGCTGGCTGACGCCGGCCCGTCTGTACCGGGCGCTGCAGGAGGGGGCCCGGTCGGTGCTGACGGTGGTGGCCACCACGGCGGTCGCGGGCATCCTGGTCGGCGTGGTCAACCTGACGGGGCTGGGCCTCAAGTTCGCCGGCATCATCGTGGGCCTGGCGGGCGGCAACCTGATCCTGACCCTGGTGCTGGCGGCCCTCATCCTGCTGGTACTGGGGCTGGCCCTGCCCATCACCGCCTCGTACATCGTCGGCGCCGTGACCGTGGCGCCGGCGCTGGTGCAGGCCGGCGTGCCGGAGCCGGCGGCCCACATGTTCATCTTCTACTATTCCATCCTGTCGGAGGTGTCGCCGCCCACCGCGCTGTCGTGCTTCGCCGTCTCGGCCATCACCGGCGGCAATCCTTTCAAGACGATGTGGAAGACATGGCGCTACGCGCTCCCGGCGTTCCTGGTACCCTTCATGTTTGCCCTCGACCCGCGGGGGATGGCCCTCTTGCTGGAGGGGCCGCCCATCGAGGTGGGGCTGGCCCTCCTGACGGCGGTGCTGGGCGTCGGGGCGCTGGCGGCCGGCGCGGGCGGCCGGGCCCTGTCCGACACGGCCTGGTACGAGCGGGCGGCTCTGGTGGCGGCGGGGCTGCTGCTGACCTACCCGGCCCCCTGGGCCGATGCGGCCGGGCTGGCGCTGGGGCTCGCGGCGCTGGGCGTCCAGCGCTGGCGGATGGCCCTGGCGGGCCGCGGTGCCCCTCGGTACACCGCGGAGGGTAAGCCGGGTTGACGACGAAGCGGCTCGATCCTCGCCCCATCCTGCTCCTGTCGCTCGGGCACCTGGTGGCGGACCTCTACCAGGGGGCGGTGCCCGCCCTGCTACCGCTGTGGAAGCAGGCCTTCGCACTGCCGTACGCGGCGACGGGGGCCATCATGCTCGCACTGCAGGTCTGCTCGTCGGTGGTGCAGCCGCTGTTTGGGCTGCTGGACGACCGGGCGCGCCAGCGCTCCTGGCTGCCTGCGGCCGCGGCGCTGGCCGGTCTCGGCATGGCGGTCGCCGTACTGGCTCCGAGCTACCGGCTGGTGCTGGCGGGGGTCATGGTGGGGGGATTGGGTGTGGCCCTGTACCACCCTGAGGCGTCGCGGCGTGCCCACGAAAACAGCGGCGCCCTTCGGGCCACGGCGATGTCGTGGTTTTCGGTCGGAGGCAACCTGGGCATCGGGCTGGGGCCACTGGTGGTCGCGGCCCTGCTCGCACGTGGCGAGACGGCCCTCGCGTCGGGGCTGGCCGCCATCGGGCTGGCGGCCGCATGGCTGCTGCGAGTGCAGGGCCCCAGGCTGCTGGCCCGGGGCACGCATGGCACGGGGAGCGCGGCCTCTCCATCGACGGGAACGGGGCGGGGTCGCCGGGCGAGCGGTGCCGGTCCCGGCGCGGACCGGTGGGGCGCCCTGTGGCTGCTGAGCAGCGTCGTCGTGGTGCGCTCGTGGGTGCACGCGGGCGTGCAGTCGTTCGTGCCGCTGCTGTTGACCGAGCGGGGGCTGCCCACCGCGCAGGCCCAGAGCCTGCTGGCGGTCTTCTTGCTGGCAGGTGCGGCTGGCACGCTGGTGGGCGGGCCCCTGGCGGACCTGGTGGGCCGAAAGCCGGTGATGGCTGGTTCGATGGCCCTGTCGGTGCCGCTGGTCTGGCTCATCGGCCGCGTCGAGGCCGGGGCCCTGCCGGTGGTGCTGGCCGCGGCCGGCTTCGCCTTGGTCAGCACCTTCTCGGTTTCGGTGGTGCTGGCCCAGGAGCTGCTCCCGAGCCGGGTGGGGACCGCCTCGGGCATCGTCCTCGGGGCCTCGGTCGGCACGGGGGGCATGGGCGTCGCGCTGCTGGGGTGGCTGGCCGACGCCAGGGGATTGCCCGTGGCCATGCAGGCGATGGCCTGGCTACCGCTCGTGGGGCTGGCCCTGACGGTGGGCCTGCCCTCCGAGCGAGGAGCGGCCCTGCGGGAGGGCGCCTCCTCGACCCGCGAGGCGGGCGCCCCCCGCTGATGGCTGGACCCGACTCAGACCGGCCAGCGCTCCATCCGCCAGCCCATCTCCCAAAACATCCACTCGTAGCGGCTGGTGGTGACGAAGTGACGGGCGGCCGCGGCCCTCTGGGCGGGTGTCAGCGCCTCGGCGATGCGGTCCGTGAGCTGGAGCACCTCCCGCACGACGCGGCCGAACTCCTCGCCCCCGTAGGTCTCGATCCACCGCCGGTAGAGGGGATTGGGCGAGCCCCGGGTGGCCAGGCGGGTGCCCACCTCCTGGTAGATCCAGTAGCAGGGCAGCACCGCGCCCACCAGTTCGTGGAAGGGCTCGGCGTAGGCGACCCGAAGCAGGTAGCTGGTGTAGGCCAGATTGGTGGGCGCGACGGGCGTCGCGCGCACCTGTTGCTCCGTCAGGCCGAAGTCGCGGAAGAAGCTCTCGTGCAACTGCCGCTCGACCTCGATGGCCCCGGCGGCGTGGTGGCAGAACATGGCGATGGCCTGCTCCTGGGGGGCCTTGGCCGCCGCCAGCGCCAGCGCCCGGGCGTAGTCGCGCAGGTAGAGGGCATCCTGGATCACGTAGAAGCGGAACGCCTCCTCGGGAAGGGTCCCGTCGGTCAGCCCGCGGATGAACGGGTGGGCCAGGATGGCCTCGAAGATGGAGGCGATCCCGCCCCACAGCTCCTCGGTGAAGCTCCTCGAGAGCGGCGACGGGGTGTCGCTCATGACCCCACCTCCTTGGATGACGCGTCTGCGTGAGCGCCCTTTGGGGCCGGCGGCCGGCTCTTTACCCCACGCGGGCGCTGAAGGTCCGCCATGGCGCCGGTGCGCGCCAGCGCGGCGAGCAGGGCGTAGCCGATGAGGGCCCCGGCGCCGCTGGAGAGCAGGAACGGGCCCACGTAGAAGAGCGGGGCCGAGGGATGCCCCATCACCCAGACGACGACGGGCCACGACGCCAGGCCTCCCAGGATGCCCGTGCCCGTCACCTCGCCCACCACGGCCCAGCCGGTGCGCCCGCTCAGCCGGTAGAGAGCCCCCGACAGGAAGGCGCCGATCATCCCGCCCGGGAAGGCCAGGAGCGTGCCGGTGCCGAGGAGATTGCGCAGCAGCGCCGCGACGAAGGCGATCATGGCGGCCGGCACGGGGCCCAGCAACACCCCGGCCAGCACGTTGATCGCGTGCTGCACCGGGAAGGCCTTGGCCACCCCGACGGGAACCCACACCAGGTGGGAGGCCAGCGTGGCGACGGCGGCCAGCGTGCCGGCCACGGCCAGCTCCCTCGACCCCAGGCGCACCGGGTGCCACCGGGCGTGGACGATCCAGGCGACGGCGGCCAGCACGCCCAGGGCTCCTGCGACGAACCCCCAGGACGTCACGGTCGGTCCCCCTTCCGCTGGCGCCAGGGGCCGACCCCATTCCCGAGGGCCATCCGGCCGGGGCAACGGACCGGGATCGCAGCGCCCCTCGAAGCAAGAGGCGCTGCCCGGAGCGGGCAGCGCCTCGCGGACTCGCTCGACTCCAGGCCACGGTCCCTTCGCTGGCATGACCCAGGGCAGGTTCGAAGGGTTGGGGCATCCGCCCCTCTCAGCCCGCCGGTCCCGTCACCGCCTGCACCTACGGCGAGGCGTCGGCGCCCCGGGGGCACCCCTCGTGGCCACCTGGCTCGGTCAATCTGTCGACCCTAACCTACCACAGCCCTCCTCGCCAGGCAAGGTCGCTCAGGCCTCACCCACCCAGACCAGCATCTCCCCCGGCTGGGCACCCCGGCGACCCGGTCGTTGAGCACGTCCCACTGGTACCCGATGCCCCGCTCGCGCAGCTCCTGGCGGCGGGGCGCGAAGACCGGGTCCGCGACCCGGACACGGTCCCAGCGCACTGGCCAAGCTCGCCGCAAAGAGATCACCGCCCTCCGCCTCACGACGCGACGCGGCCCAGCCGGATGACGTGCCACGACGGCGCCGGCAGGGTCGCCGAGATGACGCCCGCATCTACCGTGGCGTCCCCGCCGCTGTGGGGCACGACGTGGTCCGGGTGGTGCTCCGTGTTGGTCGCCTTGAGGTCCCGATGCTCCAGCACCAGGTGCTCGAGGACCCGGTAGCCCTCGAAGGCCCTCGCGCTGCACTCGAGCCGCACCCGCTCGTGCAGGTCGCGGTTGACCACGAAAAGGGTCAGCGTGCCCTTGTCGGGGTCGAAGACGGCGGCCCCGTCCACCACCGGCACGTCGGTGAAGTCCCGGGTGTCGTAGCGAGGGCTGTCGATGACCGGGCGCAGCGAAACCCCTCGACCGTAACGCGAGGCGTGCAGGAAGGGGTAGTAGATGGTCTGGGCCCAGGCTGGCCCGCCGGTGCGGGTCATGATGGGGGCGATGACGTTGACCAGCTGCGCCAGGCAGGCGATCTTGACCCGGTCGGCGTGGCGCATCAGCGTAATGAGCATCAGCCCGACCAGCAGCGCATCCTCGAAGGTGTAGACGTCCTCCAGCAGAGGCGGCGCCACCTGCCAGGGCGCCACCTGGCGGTCGGCCTCGTGGGAGTGGTACCAGACGTTCCACTCGTCGAAGGAGAGGTAGATGGTCTTCTTGCTGCGCCGCTTGGCCTTGACGTGGTCGCAGGTCGCCACCACCGTGTCGATGAAGGCGTCCATGTCCATCGACTTGGCCAGGAAGTTGGCGGTGTCGTCCTCCTGGTTGCCGTAGTAGGTGTGCAGGGAGATGTAGTCGACGTAGTCGTAGGTGTGCTCGAGCACGGTGGCCTCCCAGTCCGGAAACGTCGGCATCCGGCTGTGGGAGCTCCCGCACGCCACCAGCTCCAGGGAGGGGTCGACCATCTTCATGGCCTTGGCCGTCTCGGCGGCCAGGCGTCCATACTCCTCCGCCGTCTTGTGGCCGATCTGCCACGGGCCGTCCATCTCGTTGCCCAGGCACCACACCTTGATGCCGTGAGGCTCCGGATGCCCGTGGGACCGGCGCAGGTCGCTCCAGTGGCTGCCGCCCGGGTGGTTGCAGTACTCGACCAGGTGGCGGGCCGCGTCGATGCCCCGGGTGCCCAGATTGACGGCCATCATCACCCGGGTGCCTGCCTTGCGGGCCCAGGCGGCGAACTCGTCGACCCCCACTTCGTTGGGCTCGATGCTGCGCCAGGCCAGCTCGAGGCGACGGGGCCTCGACGCCCGGGGCCCGATGCCGTCCTCCCAGTGGTACCCCGAGACGAAGTTGCCGCCGGGATAGCGGACGATGGTGACGCCCAACCGGCGGACCAGCTCCAGCACGTCTCGCCGGAAGCCCATCTCGTCCGCTTGGGGGTGGCCTGGCTCGTAGATGCCG
Source organism: Limnochorda sp. LNt (assembly GCF_035593265.1). GTDB lineage: Bacteria > Bacillota > Limnochordia > Limnochordales > Geochordaceae > Geochorda > Geochorda subterranea. The sequence continues at coordinate 729,454 of NZ_CP141614.1, forward strand.
CCGTAGATGGCCCGTCCCAGGTGCTCGACGAACGACCCGTACAGTCGGTCGTCGATGGCCCCGATGGCGAAGTCGGGGTCGACGACCATCCGCGCGCGCTTCATGTCGTCGGTGCGTCCCCCTTCCCGGATCCTCGCTATCGCTGCCCGTACCGGGTCCGGTAGGCCTCGTGCGCCCGTGCCACCTCCTCGGGAGGCAGCGGTTGGGGCTTGCCACGCAACATGGCCAGGTGCACGGTCTTGGCCACGTCCTCCACCATGACGGCCGCCTTGAGGGCGGCCCAGGGGTCGGGGCCGACGGTGAAGACGCCGTGCTGCTTGAGCAGCACGGCCGGTGACGAGCCGATGTGCTCGACCACCGCCTGCCCGATGGCCTCGCCTCCGACGGGCGCGTAGGGTGCGCAGGGGACGGGGCCCCCGAACTCGTCGGCGATGGCCGTCAGCACCACCGGGATGGGCTCGCCCAGCGCGGCGAAGCTGGTGGCGTAGGGCGAGTGCGTGTGGACGATCCCCCCGACGTCGGGGCGATGGCGGTAGATGTAGAGGTGGGTGGCCGTGTCGACCGATGGCCGCCAGCGCCCCTCGACGACACGCCCGTCGAGGTCGACGACCACCAGGTCCTCGGGGCGCATCTGCTCGTAGCGCACCCCGCTCGGCTTGATGACCACCAGACCTGTCTCCAGGTCGCGCCCGGAGGCGTTGCCGCTGGTCATGGTCACCAGGCGCTGGCGCGGCAGCTCCAGGTTGACCTCCCACACGACCTGGCGAAGCCCTTGCAGCATGGATCTCCTCCCCGCCACGGCTCGAAACAGTGGGCCGCGATGTATCGCAACGTTACCGAGGGCTTCGACGGCGTATCGCTGGACTCCTTGTGCTGATAGCTCCAGCCGGATACTTCATGACGGCGACGTTGCCTCAGCGTCGAAGAAGTTGTCCCGCATCCAGGAAGGAATCCACGGGGCGGTGTGGTAACGTTAATGATCAGGAGGGGGTCCCGTGCCACGCACCAGCAGCGGTACGCGTCCCGTCACCCTGCGAGACATCGCAAAAGCGGCCGGCGTCTCCATCAACACGGTCTCCCGGGCCCTCAACGGCAAGCCTGACGTGAGCGAGGCGACGCGAGCCTTGGTGCAAGCAGTCGCGAGTCGCCTGGACTACCGGCCCAACCAGCTGGCGAGGGGGCTGCGCCAGCAACGGACGGCCACCATCGGCGTCGTCATCGCCGACGTGGCCAACCCCTTCTTCGCCGAGGTGGTGGAGGGCATCGAGCGGACGGCGTACCAGGAGGGCTACAGCATCATCCTGGCCAACACCGAGGAGGACCAGGATCGGGAGGCCCGGGCGGTGCGGACCCTGGTCGAGCGGCAGGTCGACGGGATCCTCATGGCGCCCGCCCAGCGCTCCGACGAGACCGTCCGCTACCTGATGCAGCGGCACGTGCCCTTCGTCCTGCTGGCCCGCTTCTTCGAGGGGCTGGACGTCCCGGCGGTGGTCAACGACGACCGGGAGGGGGCGCGCCTCGCCGTGCGCCACCTCGTGCAACGGGGGCACCGCGACATCCTCTACCTCAACGGCCCCCCTTACAACTCCAGCGCCCGGCTGCGCCTCAGCGGGTACCGGGACGCCCTGGAGGAGGCCGGCATCGCCTTCCGTCCCGAGATGGTGCTGACCACCGACGCCCGCTCCACGGGCGGTTACGCGGCCATCCAGCAGGCGCTGGCGGGCGGGCTGGAGTTCGGCGCGGTCTTCTGCTTCAGCGACTACGTCAGCTTCGGCGCCATCAAAGCGTTGCGCCAGGCCGGCCTGTCCATCCCGCGAGACGTGGCGGTGATGGGCTACGACGACATCGACCTGGCGGCCATCGTCGAGCCGGCCCTCTCGACGGTGCACGTCGCCAAGACCCGGCTCGGCCAGGTCGCCGTCAGGATGCTGATGGGGATGATCGAGGGCTCCAGCAGCCGGAGCGAGCGGGTCGGCATGGTGGTCCTGACCCCCCAGGTGGTCATCCGCGAATCCGCGTAGGCGACGCTAGCCAGCACGGGACGGCCGGGCAGCGGCCGGGTGGAGGGATGAGCAATCGATGTCAGCTGACGCCCGTGGTCGCTATACCATCGGGATCGACTTCGGCACCCTGTCAGGACGGGCGGTACTGGTCGACGTCGGGACGGGCGAGGAGGTCGCCACGTCGGTCTACGAGTATCGCAACGGCGTCATCGACGAGGTCCTGCCCGGCACCGGCCAGCGGCTTCCTCCGGACTTCGCGCTCCAGGATCCGGCCGACTACGTTCGCACGGTCGAGACCACCATCCCTGAACTGGTGCGCTCGGCCGGGATAAGGCCGGAGCAGGTGATCGGCATCGGCATCGACTTCACCTCGTGCACGATGCTGCCGGTCAGGGCGGATGGGACACCGCTTTGCTTCCTGCCCGAGTTCGCCGCCAATCCCCATGCCTGGGTCAAGCTGTGGAAGCACCATGCTGCCCAGGACCACGCCAACCGCCTCAACGCCATCGCCCGAGAGCGCGGCGAGCGGTTCCTCGCCCGCTACGGCGGCAAGATCTCGTCGGAGTGGTTCTTCCCCAAGGTGTGGCAGATCCTCGAGGAGGCGCCCGAGGTCTACGCGGCCGCCGACCGCCTCATCGAGGCGGCGGACTGGATCGTCTGGTACCTGACGGGCAACGAGACCCGCAACTCGACGACCGCCGGTTACAAGGCCATCTGGAGCAAGCGGGAGGGGTTCCCGTCCCGCGACTTCTTCGCGGCGCTGGACCCGCGCCTGACCGACGTGGTGGACCGCAAGATGTCTCGCCGCATCTTGCCGCAGGGATCGCTGGCAGGAGGCCTGCGCCCCGAGCTGGCCGAGCGCGTGGGGCTCGTGCCCGGCACGGCGGTCGCCGTCGGCAACGTCGACGCCCACGTGGCCGTGCCGGCCACCACGGTCGTCACGCCCAACAAGATGGTCATGGTCATGGGGACCTCCATCTGTCACATGGTGCTCGGTACCGAGGAGCGGCTGGTGGAGGGCATGTGCGGCGTGGTGGAGGACGGCATCCTGCCGGGCTTCTTCGGCTACGAGGCGGGGCAGTCCGCGGTGGGCGACATCTTCGCCTGGTACGTCGAGCACGGGGTGCCGCCGGCTTACCACGACGAGGCTCGCCGCCGAGGCATGGGGCTTCACGAGCTGCTCGAGGCCAAGGCGTCGTCGCTGCGCCCCGGCGAGAGCGGGCTGTTGGCCCTGGACTGGTGGAACGGCAACCGCTCCGTGCTCGTGGACGTCGATCTGACCGGGATGATGCTGGGCATGACGCTGGCCACCCGGCCGGAGGAGATCTACCGGGCGCTCATCGAGGCGACGGCCTTCGGCACCCGGGTCATCATGGACGCCTTCGAGGAGAAGGGGGTCCGCATCGAGGAGGTCTACGCCTGCGGTGGGTTGCCCGACCGCAACCGCCTGCTCATGCAGATCTACGCCGACGTCACCGGACGGGAGTTTCGCATCGCCCGCTCGGCCAACACGCCGGCACTGGGTTCGGCCATGTTCGCCGCCGTGGCGGCCGGTCGGGAGAGGGGGGGATACGACGACATCGTCGAGGCGGCTGACCGCATGGCAGGGGTCAGGGATCAGGTTTACCGACCCGACGGCGCCTCCCACACGGTCTACACGGAGCTCTACCGGGAGTACCGGCTGCTCCATGACTACTTCGGGCGGGGACCGAACGACGTGATGAAGCGGCTCAAGGCGCTGCGGGCGCGGTATCGGGGCAGCGCCGCCACCTGTTGAGCCCTGTCGCGAACCGGAGAGGAGCGAGCATCGAGCGTCATGGCAAGAGCGAAGCTCGGGGTCATCGTCGGCAATCGGGGCTTCTTCCCGGGGCACCTGTGCGAGACGGGGCGGGAGGAGATCCTCCGGGTGCTGCGCGAGGAGGGGATCGAGCCCGTGATCCTTCCCGCCAGCGAGACCCGCTACGGCGCAGTGGAGAGCTTCGAGGAGGCGACCCGATACGGCCGCTTCTTGCGGGAACACGCCGACGAGATCGACGGCATCCTGGTCACCCTGCCCAACTTCGGCGACGAGCGCGCCGTCGCCGACGCCCTGCGGACGGCCGGTCTCGACGTGCCGGTGCTGGTGCACGCCTTCGCCGACGAGGTCGGCAAGATGGGCATCCAGTTTCGCCGGGACGCCTTCTGCGGCAAGATGTCGGTCTGCAACAACCTCCGGCAGTACGGCATCCGCTACTCGCTGCCGCGCCTGCACACGTCGCCGCCGGATCACCCCTCGTTCCGAGAGGACCTGCGATGGTTCGCGTCGGTGGCGCGCATCGTCAAGGGGTTGAAGGGGGCCCGATTCGGCGCCATCGGGGCGCGGCCGGCCGCCTTCAACACGGTGCGCTACAGCGAGAAACTCCTGGAGCGCTACGGCATCAGCGTGGTGACGGTGGACCTGTCGGACGTGCTGGGGCGGGTCGGACGGCTCGGGGCCGACGACCCGGACGTCAGGCGCAAGCTCGAGGCGATCCAGGCGTACGTGCCCACCAGGGGCGTACCGCCCGCCTCGCTCGAGAAGATGGCGCGCTTCGGGGTCGTGGTGGATCGGTTGGTGCAGGAGCACCAGCTGGTCGGAACCGCGATCCAGTGCTGGACCGCGCTGGAGGAGTTCTTCGGCGTGGTGCCCTGCACGCTGATGAGCATGATGTCCAGCGCCCTGCTGCCCAGCGCCTGCGAGACCGACGTGACGGGGGCGCTGGCCATGTACGTGCTGCAGCTGGCCTCGGGCCGCCCCAGCGCCATCGTGGACTGGAACAACAACTACGGCGACGACCCGGACCGGGCCGTCATCTTCCACTGCAGCAATCTGCCCAAGGAGATCTTCGAGGAGACCTCCATGCAGTACCAGGAGATCATCGCGGGCACCGTGGGGGCGGATAACACGTACGGCACCATCTACGGACGCATCAAGCCCGGCCCCTTCACGTACCTGCGGATCTCCACGGATGACCATCTGGGCATCGTACGGGCGTACGTGGGGGAGGGCGAGCTGACGCGAGATCCCCTCTCCACCTTCGGTGGTTACGGCGTGGTCAAGGTGCCCAACTTCCAGAAGCTGCTCCGGCACATCTGCGAGAACGGCTTCGAGCATCACGTCAGCATCAACATGGACCAGACGGCTCGAGCGGTGGAGGAGGCGCTGGGCAAGTACCTTGGGTGGGACGTGTACCGGCACGTCACCTAGCTGGGGGTTCCACGGCTGGTGGTCTGCTACAATCCGCTGGTGGCCGAGGAGCGCAGGCAAAAGCGCGAGGCGCTGCTTTTGGCCACGGAGCGGGAGCTGGCCAAAATCGAAGCCCGGGTGCGCCGTCGCCGCCGCAAGCCCCTGACGGCCGACGAGATCGGGGTGGCCGTGGGCAAGGTGCTGAGGCGCTGGAAGGTGGGCAAGCACTTCCAGCTCGAGATCCGCGACGGCCACTTCGCCTTCCGGCGCAAGAAGGCCTCCATCGCCCGGGAGGCGGAGCTGGACGGGTTTTACGTGCTGCGCACCAACGTGCCGGCCGACCGGATGGACGCCCCGAAGGTGCAGGCGACCTACACCCATGATCCCCCGTCAAGACCTTTCCTCAAAGTAAGTCTTCAAGTTCACGCTGAGGCTGCGAGAGCCCCGCGCGTGGCTCGGCTGGCGTTTCCTCCGGACGACGCGGGGCGGTCCAGGATGCGTCCGACTCGATCCGCGAGCCAGGCCATCACCTGCGCGGTAGGATACGGCACCGCGTTCTGGTCGAGCACCGACAGCTTGGCCGCGTAGCGCTCGGGGCGGATGCCGGCAAACAGCTGACCCGTGCGCCACAGCGTCCAGGCAATCCGAGCCAGCTTAGCCGCCACGGCCACCACGGCCACTTGGTGCCCCTTGGTGGCCCGCAGGCGCAGGTAAAACGTCCGCAACGCCGGTGGCCCATGGCGAGCAGCCATGGCGGCGGCCTCCACCAGCGCCCAGCGCAACACGGCCGGGCCTTCCTTGCTGATGCCGCCCGCCGATTCACCGTGCCCGATCGTGTCACCCGCGGTGCGAGCCCCGCGCAGCTGACGACGTGCTTGCCCGAGGCAAAGCGCCAGGGTCGCCCACGTACGCGTAGTACGTGGCCGCCGCGACGATGTGAAAACCCACGATGGACAACAGCTGCCGTACCGGCCGGCAGTGCCGGACCCGCTGGGCGATGTCCCGCTCCACGGCCCGCAGGTGCTCGGTAGTGGAGCGCAACTGCTCCAGCGCCACCGCCAGCCACACCCGCTCCCCTCGGGAAGCGAAAGCCTCCACAGCCGCTCAGGTGGCGGCGGGCCCGCCACAGCCCCGGGAGCCCGGTAGCCGTGGCGCAGCAGCACGGCCCGGATTCGGTTCTTCCACCGGCTGCGCTGCTCCACCAGGCCGGCGACGTAAATTCACCAGCGCCCGAAGCTCCCGGATGGCCGCCGGCGGCACCCACACCCGGGCGAGGTCCCCAGCGCCAGCCGCTCGGCCAAGAGCTTCGCGTCGTCCCGGTCCGTCTTGCGCTTGCGCGAGCCCAGCCGGCGCATCACCCGGGCGTCCACCACCACCACTTGCCCGGCCCGGTCGGCCAAGATATCGTAAACCGGAAGGCGCCGCTGCTCACCTCGAGCGCCACGGCATCCTCGGGGCCGAGCTGTGCAACGAAGTCGGCCCAACCTTCGGCCGTGTTGGGGAAGCGCAGGCGCCTTCCCTCGCCCTGGCCGGCTTCCAGCAGGTGCGCATAGCAGTAGTCCCGATGCACGTCCAGCCCGATGTAGCGTCGCATTGCCGACCCCCTGCTGCGTGGTGTCGCAAGCGCAGGTCCGGTGGGGATGGCCAAACGGCATACACCCATTCGGGTTTCCTGGCAGCGGCCAGGCCCAGTTGGGCGGTTGGCGCAGGGCGGGCCCGAATCCAAACAAGACACGGGCTCGAAGCCCAGTAGGTCAAACGGACCCGCCCTGCCCTGCGCTTGCCCCCCCACCCCGCCCAACGGCGGGGAAACTTCGCAAACTTCCGTCGCTACCCTGCCGTGGACTACCGGCCAGGGGGATCATACCCACAAGTCGTTGCGGGCCCTGGAGCAAAACTTCCGCACGATGAAAAGCGCCCTGGACCTGCGTCCGGTCTACCACCGGCTGGAGGACCGGGTGCGGGCCCACGCCTTTTTGTGCATGCTGGCGTTGTACGTGCGCTGGCACATGGAGCGGGCGCTTGAGCCCCTGCTGGCGGAGGACCCCCGGCAGTCCTTCGAAGGGCTGATGACGCATCTGGAGACGCTGCAGCGCCACACGGTCGAGGTGGCCGGCCAGGAAATCCAGATGCTCGGTGAGCCCGAGCCGCTGCACCAGCGGCTCCTCCAGTTGCTGGGGGTTCCCCTGGCGTAGCCAGAAGCCTGAACGCTTGAATCCCACTCAGGTGGCGTCATCGCCGTGCGGGCTTGCTGAACTTCCGGCTAGTGCCCCTACTGTGAGGCCGTCGCGCCGTTGCCGAAAAGCCTGCGGCTGAGGCGTTCGACGGCCTCCTTCTTGTCCTCGTCGAAGGCGTGGGCATACCGCTTGACCGTGAAGCCGGGCCCCGCCAGCTCGCTGACGGCCCGCACGTTGGCCCCCGCTTGTAGGGCACGGCTCACGAACGTGTGGAGGTTGTCCCGCGAGTCGCGGAATTTGAGGCCGGCGGCTCCTGCCGTTCCGTTTTCCCGAACAAGGGTTCGTTTGGCAAGGCGAACGCGGGGTAAAGTCGTCGGTGTCCGCCGTGCACGGACGTTGACCGCGTCGCGTTGATCGCATCGCGGTGGTCTCCGCGGAGGATCCCAGGAGCTTCGCGATCCCGGGCGCAGCCAATTCGTAGCGCCCCGGAGTAGAAATCCCGCAGACGGATCCTCCGTACCGCCTGGCTTGCGGCCATCCCTCCCTTCCGCCGCTGGGAGAGGCGGGCACCAAACCTGGGTCCGCTGCGATTCCCGGTCGCCTCAGGCAGCTTGCGAGGCGGCCTGACCCCGGACGTGCTGCTCCAACGCGGCCGCCAGCCGGGGGAGCTCCGCGGCGGCCGACAACGGACGCAGGGCCTTCTCGGCCCGCAGCAGGCTGGCCGCCGCCCACCTCAGCGCCTGAAAGCCACAGCGCCAGCGTTTGACCCGATGGGCCACCTCTTCGTGCCGGGCGAAGACCGACTCGATGACGTTGGTACTGCGCAGGCTCCGTCGAAGCCGCTCCGGCAGCTTGAGACGCTGGCAAGTCAGCGTCTCCTCCAGCCCCTCGCGCTTACCTGGCCGCCGCCTCGGCGTATCCGGTCTCGTCCAGCCGGTCGGCCAGGGCCTGCAGGCTGAGGGCGGCGGCGGCCGCATCGGCCTCGCCCCAGGCCCGGGCCAGCCGGCGCCTCACCATGCCCTGCAGCGAGCGGGGAAGCTTCTCCAGCACGTTGCGGGCCTTGTGGCACACACAGCGCTGGATGAGCGCCCGCTCACCCCACACCGCCCGCACGGCCGCCGCCAGCGCCTTGCTGCCGTCGATGACCACCAGAAGGCCATGCTGAGCCGAAAGCCCCCGGGCAGCCAGGTCCTCCACCAGGGCCTGGCAGACCTCCCGGCTCTCCGTGACCCCTTCCCACAGTGCCAGCACCCGCTTCTGCCCGGCCTCGGTCACGCCCACGGCGGCTACCACCTGGTGCTCGCCGAGCGCAAGCCCGTCCAGGAAGACCACCAGGTACCGCTCGGACAGAGGGCGATGGAGGACCTCGGCCAGGATGGCCCCGGCCTCCGCGAGGAAGCGCCGGCTCACGGTGCTGCGCGATACGTGGGTGACAGGAAGCTCATCGGGGATGCCGAGCAAGTCCGGCATGGTCTCGCCGTAGCGGCGCATGGCGACCCCCGCCAGGCTCTGTTCCAGCGCCGCTTCGCCCAAGGTGGCCTCGTCCTGCAGGGCCCGGTAGGTCGGCGGGACCAGCTCCTCCCGGCCCTGCAGTCTGCGCACCCGGGGGCGGCGGAGAGCCTGCGGGAGGGGCTGGAGGAGACATTGCCGCTGCACCGGCTGGGCATTCCGGGCTTGCTTCGTACGAGCCTTAGCTCTACCAACCTGGTGGAGTCGGCGCTGTCGGCCTTTGAGGCCAAGGGCCATCGGGTGAAGCGCTGGCGCTCGGGTCAGCAGGCCGAGCGGTGGGTGGGCATGGCGCTCTGGTACGCCGAGACTCGCTTTCGTCGGCTCCGGGGCCATCGCCTCATCCCCTGCTGCGAGAGGTACTACGCCGGGAACGGGGACTTGAACAACCCCTCGCCGAGCCTGCGCTCGTCGCGGGGTGAAAAACGACGTAAGGGAGCGCTACTCAAATTCTATGGACGTTGGGACATGCTCCGCCGTCCTTTACCCGCCCGGTAGCGGGCGCAGCCAGCTCGGCAGGAGGAACCACAGGTTCGCCCGGGCCGCCCACTGGCCCGCCTCCAGCCTGCCGAAGCTCACGACGAGCCACCATTGGCCCGCCGCATCGACGGCCACGACCGCGACGGCCGTCGTGCCGGCCAGGTCCACGCCCTCGCCCAGCTCCACCTGCCCCGGGGGCGCTGCGGATAGGATCGGCAAGACCACCTTCGGCCCCTCGTCCTCAGCCGCGCGGGCGGCCACGGCGAGCAACGCATGGACCACGACCGGAACGGCCGCTCGCTTCATCCTGGCGCCCCTCCCGGCTCGTAAGGACACCCGGACACGGTCGCCATCCGCTCACGTCACCACGCGGAGCGCTAAGGGCGGTTGCTCCTATACGGGGACGCATAGCTCTGATTGCCGGGGGGAGAGTGCCCGTTAGCTCCTCCTGGCAATTCCACGGGGCCTAAGACAGGCTGCTCCCGGGACGGATGACAACGTCGGTGTAGATCAGTTCGCCGCAGACCGCGCTCGAACAGGTTTCGCGTTCGCCTTAACGATCGATCACTGCACGCGCTTCTCCATTCCCTCTGATAATGCCAGGCCGAAACACACCCCGGATTTTCCGTACAACGGTATGCAGGAACACACTATCGCCTCGCAAAATACCGGTATTACAGTAGACGGCGATCTGGAGGCTGTCCCGTAGTCCCTGGAAATCGAAGCGGCGGCTCCCGGAATCCCTGTGGCAGAACAAGGGCGAGCGAAACCCTGTGGATGGGAGGAGCCGCCGATGCGGTGGTACCACGTGGTAACGTCCGAGGGGAAGGTCCGAAAAGCCAGCCGCCACCAGGCGACGAGCCTGCCGTGGCTGCCCGGAAGGGACTGACGGGCCCTGTCCATCCAGGTCGGCCTAGCCGTGCTGCAGGCGACCATGAACGAAGTGGCGCAACGGGTAGGGCTCAGGGGGAAGCACCAGGCGGGCCGGCAGGCTTACCGCCATGGTTGGGAGCCCGGCTGGGTGGTGATCGGGGGGTGCAAGGTGCACGTCAAGCGCCCCCGGGTGCGCCAGAAAGCCAGCGGCGAGGTCCGCCTGGAAAGCTACGCCTGGGCCCAGCAAGAAAACCGCCTCGACGAGGCGGTGCTGGCTCGCATGCTGCACGGGGTGGCGACGCGGTCGTATGCGGCCACGCTGGAGGACGTGGGCGAGGTGGAGGCCTTCGGCACCTCCAAGAGCCGGGTGGGGCAGCGCTTCATCCGCCAGATGGAGGCGAAGCTGCGGGAGCACCTGAGCCGCCGGCTCGACGAGCTGCGCCTGGTGGCGCTGCGGGTGGACGGCGTGCGCATCGACGAGTGGACCGTGGTGGTGGCGCTGGGCGTGGACAGCGAGGGACGCAAGCACGTGCTGGGCCTTCGAGAAGGGGCCACGGAGAACGAGGCCACGGTCCGCAGCCTGTTGGAGGACCTGGTGGAGCGGGGTTTGCGCTACGACCAGGGCTTGCTGGTGGTCATCGACGGCGCCAAGGCCCTGCGGGCCGCCGTGCGGGCGGTCTTTGGCAAGCAAGCCGTCGTGCAGCGATGCACCGTCCACAAGAAACGCAACGTCCTCGACCACCTGCCGGAGTCCGAGAAGCGCTGGGTGGGCCGAAAGCTGACCCAGACCTATCGGGAGCCGGAGTACAGTGCAGCCAAAGCAGCTCTGGAGCGCCTGGCCGACCAGTTGGAGGAGCAGCACCCGGGGGCAGCAGCCAGCCTGCGGGAGGGCCTGGAAGAGACGCTGACGCTGCACCGGCTGGGCATCCCGGGCTTGCTTCGTACGAGCCTTAGCTCCACCAACTTGGCGGAGTCGGCGCTGTCGGCCTTTGAGGCCAAGGGTGATCGGGTGAAGCGCTGGCGCTCGGGTCAGCAGGCCGAGCGGTGGGCGGGCATGGCACTGCTGTATGCCGAGAGTCGCTTTCGCCGCCTTCGCGGTCATCGCCTCGTCCCCATGCTCCAGGAGGCCCTACGTCGGGAGCTGGGACTTGAACGAGCCATCACCGAGCCTGCGCTCGTCGCGGGGTGAAAAACGACGTACGGGAGCGCGATTCAACTTCTACGGAACGTGGGACATGCTCCGGCGATCTGTCGGCCGCTGTTAGCTGGGGTCGGGGAGCGGGACAAGATGGGGAGCGCGGTACGCCAGAATCAATCTGGACCGCAGGTGCTGGACAACGTCGATTACAAAATCCTTGATCTACTGAAGGAGAACAGCCGGCTATCCTACGCCGAGATCGGCCGGATGATCGGCTTGTCCCGGGTGGCGGTTCGCAGCCGGGTCGAGGGGATGGTGCGGCAAGGCGTCATTGAGAAATTCACCGTGCTCGTCAACGGAGACTTTCTCGGCAAGCGGCTGTCGGTGTTCATGGAGGTCGAAGTGGAGTCACCGCTGATCCAGGAAGCCGGTCGGCACTTGGCGTCTCGCCCAGAGGTCGCCGTCGTGTACGAAATGACCGGTTCCTCGGCCCTGCACGTACATGTGTTTGCACCCAGCGTGCTTGCCTTGCAGAATTTCATCGAGAAGGAGGTCTACACGCTGCGGGGCCTGCGCAGTGTCCGGACCCACATTTTGACCCGAAGGTACAAGAGCGACTTGAGCACGCGGGTGTAAGGACGGCGCAGCCTTCGCGCGATAAAGGAGGAAGTTACAGATGGTGGGTTGGAGCCGGAGTACGCGGCGACGACAAATGAGCGAGAACCCGGAACAGCCGGCCATGACGAAACAGCGGCAAGGAGAGAAGAGAGGGTGATGACGGTCGTGTGGGGTTGGTCCCGTCTCTGGCTGTGCGCGGGTTTGGCGTTGCTGCTGGTCCCATCGGCTGTGATGGCGCAAGCGGGTCCAGTCCTCCGGGTGGGGATGGGGGTCGACTGTCGGACCCTCGATCCCACCCAGACGACGATCCTGGTCGACTTCGAGTGCATGAAGCCGGTGCTTGAAACGCTCGTGATCCGGGATCCAGTCACCCGTGAAGTTGTTCCGCACCTTGCGACGGGCTGGAGCGTCTCCGAGGACGGGCGGACCTGGCGGTTCTATCTGCGGCAAGGGGTCAGGTTCCACGACGGCACGCCCTTCAACGCCGAGGCGGTTAAGTTTAACATCGACCGGTTCCTGGACCCTGCCACGGGCACGCAGTTCATTTCGTTGCTGGACATGGTCGAAGAGGTCACCGTGGTCAACGAGTACACGGTGGATATCACTACCAAGTTCCCCTTCGCGCCATTATTGGTGCACCTGGCCTACCCGGCCACTGCAATCAGCAGCCCGGCGCAGGTACGAGCGATGGGGGCCAATTACGGTCGGCATCCGGTCGGCACCGGGCCCTACAAGTTTGCTGGGCAAGAAAGTGGTCGCTACGTCTACCACGTAGCCAACCCCGACTACTGGGGCGGTCCGCCGAAACTGGCGGGCATCCGTTTTATCCCCATCGTGGACCCAGCGACACGGGTGGCGGCTCTCGAGGCCGGTAATATCGATATTGCAGTGCGTATCCCGTACCATGAGGTCGAGCGCCTCCGCCGGGTGCCCGGCATCAGGCTGATCGAAACCCAAAGCTCGCGGATTCAGTACGTCGGAATCAACGTCACCCGCAAGCCCCTGGACGACGTGCGGGTACGCCGGGCGCTCAACCACGCGGTAGACAAGCAAGCTATCGTCCAAGCCATCCTTTTGGGGAACGGGGCGGTCGTCGACTCGGTGGTCGGTCCCGGCGCCTTCGGTTATGCGCCTGTCATGCAGTACGAGTACGATCCTCGCAAGGCCCGCCAGCTGCTGGCTGAGGCCGGTTACCCCAACGGCTTCGAGGTGGATTTCTACATCTCCCCGGGCCGCTACACGTCGGACGGGGAGATTGCCCAAGCGGTGGCGAACTATCTCGAGCAGATCGGCCTGCGGGTGAACCTCCGACGCCTAGAATGGAGCACGTACCTCGGCCTGCTGAACAAGCCGGCAGCCCAATCAGAACACGACCTGTTCCTTCTCGGCTGGGGATGGGCCAGCGGCGACGCGCACCAGGGGTTGACGGCCCTTTTCCTTAGCGGCGAGGCGAGTAACCGCGGCTACTATTCAAACCCGAAAGTCGACGCCTTGCTCAGGAGACAAGCGGAGACCGTCGATCCAGCGGAGCGGGCCGCCGTTATCAAGCAGGCCATGGAAATCATCATGGGTGACGCCCCGTGGATCTTTCTGGTCAATCAGGGGCTCGTGACTGCGGTTCGGTCCAACGTACACGACGTGATGGTGCCCGCGGACGAGATGCTGGACCTGTCCAAGGCGTACAAGGTCGACTAGAGAAAGGGAGGGCCAGGCGATCGCCAAGGGCTCGTCCGGCCCTCATCATACAACGGAGGAGCGGTGACGGCGTCATGGGCGACTACATCAAGCTGATCTTCGAACGGGGCGGTGAATTCAAGGCACGGGTGCTGCGGGATAGGGCACCCACCAACTCCCAGATGGTGCTCGACCTGTTGCCGTTTGAGGGCGAGGTCTGCCACGGCATGTTCTCGGGGGAGATGTGCTTCTGCAAGTACGAGAAGCTGCACGTTGTCAAGGAGAACCCTAAGGTGCTGGGCGTGCCCGCCGGCGCCCTGGGGCTCGAATACGTTCCGGAAGGTACCACGGGGTTCATGCCCGGGATTCTGATCGCCTACGGGCCGAAGGTGCGCTTTGGCACGCCGTTCACCCCTGACGGGGAGCCTTTCTACGTCTTCGGTCAGATTGAAGGAGACTTGAACGCGCTCTATCGGGTGGGCCGCCGTATTCACGAACAGGGCGTCGAGAAGATCCGGTTCGAACGGGTTTAGACGGCGGTCACGTTTAACAACGACATCCCCCGCTGAAGGAGTGAGCGAACTTTGGTTCGTGAGGCCATTTTGGTGGAGTTTGAGCGCGGGGGCGTGTTCAAGGCGCGGCTCTTGGTCGAGGAGGCGCCCGATAACACCCGCTACCTAGTCAACGCCATGCCGCTGGAAGGGACGGCTTTGCACTGCATGTGGTCCGGGCAGGGTGTGTTCGCACAGCTGAAGGATTTCCCGGTGAACCCCGGCGAAAACCAGCAGATTATCGGCATCCACCCTGGAACGGTGGCCATCGAGTATTACCCACCATACATGCGCTCGCGGGGGCCTCGCACCGGTGTCATCGTCACCTATGGCCCCAACTTCTACTACAAAAATCCGTATGCCGTGCATAACCCGCTCCTGCTAGTCGGGCGCATCGAGGAAGACCTGGAAGAGCTTGCCCGGATTGGGCTTCGCATCCGCCGTCAAGGCGGGGAGAGGATGCGGCTGCGCCTACCGGAGTAGAGGCCAGTTCGGCCCCAGCTCCAGGAGGGCGACTACAGCTCGGCGTAACAGGGAAGGTGTCAGCGGTGCGGGCAGAACGCTTCTCCCAGGAAGAGCTGCGGGAATTTTGCATCGCCGCCCTTTGCGCTAAAGGTGTCAGCCGGGACGACGCGGCGACGGTCAGCGACTCCCTGATAGACGCCGAGCTGCACGGCGTGAGTTCACACGGCATGCCGCACCTGCTCCTATACATCGACAAGCTGGACCGGGGAGAAGCGTTGCCACAGGCACGGCCCACCGTCGAACGCCTGGGCCCGAATCTGTTCCGCATCAACGGACAGCGGAGTCTGGGGCAGATCGCAGGCGCAAAGGCCATGGGGATGTGCTTGGCCGCCGCGAAGGAATACGGGCTCGCGGCGGCCTGGGTGCACAACACCCACACGTACGGCGCGGCCGGCTACTTTGCGCGTATGGCGGTGCAGGCGAACTGTGTGGGTCTCACCTTTACCAACACGACACCGCTGATGGCTCCCTGGCAGGGGCGGCTGCCCCTTTTGGGCACGAATCCCATCGCGGTCGGGATCCCGTGCGACGGGGGGCCCCTCGTGCTGGACATGGCCTGCAGCGTGTCCGCGTGGGGGAACATCGTCAACGCCGCACGCCGAAACGAGCGCATACCCGACGCCTGGGCTCTGGATTCCCAGGGGCGACCCACGTCAGACCCACAGGAAGCCCTGGCTGGCGCGCTACTGCCGGCGGGCGGCTACAAGGGGTACGGCTTGGCCCTGGTATTCGAGATCCTGACGGGCCTTTTGGCCGGGGCGGGGCTGTCTGAGCCAATCCCCCGGGCGCCGGGGAATTTCCGCTCGCCGCTAAGGTCTCACGTTATGATGGTGATCGATGTGCAGCGGTTTCAGCCAATTGCGGCGTTCAAGGCGGATGTCCTCCGATATCTGGAGCAGCTGCGGGCATGCCCCCCCGCCGACGGGTGCGACCAGGTCCGGGTGCCGGGCGATCGGTCGAGGAGGGAGTTCGCGGAGCGCTCCCGGCACGGGATTCCTCTGGACGCTGATCTCGTGGACCGGCTCCGCGCGCTCGCGAGGCAGCTGGGGCTGCGGTTTCCGGCGGCGTTGCCTGAGCCGGGGAACGCCGGCTGAGGCCTCTGCCTGAAGTGGGGGAGGCTGGTTGAATGGTGTTATGTGTGCCCGCCAGACGGGTAGCATGGCCCGGACTCGGGAAGGCCAGTTGAAGAAGGTGGTAAACCTTGTCGGCTACCGACACGTTGGCAGCGTTTGTGGCCAACCTGAAGGGTGAGGAGCTCCCGGCAGAGGTGCAGGAAGCGGCCGCCCGCTGCTTGATGGATAATCTTGCCTGTGCGCTGGGGGCCAGCATTACCGAATCGGGGCGGCGCTGGCTGGCCTTGCCGGGCGGATCTGGGCCATGCACGCTGCTTGGGTCCGGGCGTACCGTGATACTGGAAGAGGCTGTTTACCTCAACGGCAATTTGGCCAATCTGCTGGATTTCGATGACACGCGGGGCGGGCATCCGGGATCGACTGTCATTCCGACCGGGCTGGCTGTGGCCGAGCAGTACCGCTGCTCCAGCGCAGACCTCCTGGCCGCCATCGTGGTGGGTTACGAGGTTCAAGTCCGACTGTTCCGGGCCTTTTGGCCGTCGCGGGCCCGGATGCATCTGTTCCCGAAACTGACGCTGCAGACCTTCGGAGCGGCGGCCACGGCCGGCAGGCTGCTGAACCTGAATGAGCAACAGATGGCCCACGCCTTCGGGATCGCCGCGACCTTGGCTCCCCTGCCGAAGGCGATCAGTTCTGCTAGCGGCAAGCGTCGGCCGTGGTATAAGGGATATCTCGGCTGGAGCGCCCGGACTGGGCTACAGGCGGCCCTGCTAGCACGCATGGGGCAGGTCGGCCCGAGGGGCGTCCTGGACGGCGAGGACGGGCTGGCGGCCTCGCTGGGCACGGACCGGTTCGGTGCCGACGCGCTGGTTCAGGACCTCGGCGTCACCTATGAAATCCTGAAGGTGGCCTTCAAACCGTATCCCTCATGCCGCTGGACCCATGCCGCGCTTGACGCCTTGCGGAACATCCGCGAGGCGGCGGGGGTGGCCGCAGAGGATGTGGAGGAAGTCGTGATCCACCTTCCGCCACCGTTCCATGAGTGGCTCGACTGGCGTACGCCGGCCTCAGTCACGGACGCGCAGTTTAGCTTGCCCTTCCTCGCTGCCCTCGTCCTTTACCAGTGGCCTGAGGCGCAGTGGTGGAAGCGGGATGACGTCGTCACCCGACCGGACCTGCTTGCCCTGAGCGAGCGGGTGGTCCTTCTCCCCGATCCCGGCCTGCTACGGCCGGAGGACCAGTCGCGCACCGTGCCGGCCCGCGTCAGCGTGCGGACCAGGAACGGCGCCGAGCACCGCGCCCTCGTGGCGATCCCCCGCGGCGAGGTTTCTAATCCCTTGACACCCGGCGAACTCAAGGGGAAGTGGGATGCGCTCACCGTGCCTGTTTTGGGTGAACAAGGCGCGGAGAAGCTCGCGCAAGCCGTGGCGTTCTTGGGGGATAACGAGACCGCAGCGATCTTTTGCGGTCTTAGCCCACGGGGTAGCCTATGATTTCCCGGTTCGTCTTGCGGCGCCTTGCAAGCTTGATTCCCACCGTTTTTGGCATCGTTCTCGTTGTGTTCTTCCTCGGAAGGGCGCTGCCCGGGGATCCCGCCCTGACCCTGGCTGGTCCGGAGGCCACCCGCAATCAGGTGGAGTTGATCCGACAACGGTGGGGACTTGACGAGCCGCTGACCGTGCAGATGGTCAGCTACATGCGCAACTTGGCCATGGGGGATCTCGGGGTTTCGATGCAAACGGGCCGACCAGTCCTAGAAGAAATCGCGAACCGGCTGCCGAACAGTCTAAAACTAACGTTAGCCGCCATGGTGTTCGCCGTTGTCGGCGGCACCCTCGCGGGGGTGTTGGCCGCGCAGCGCCCGTATTCGGTTTGGGACGGTTTCACCATGGTAGCGTCCCTGGTGTTCCTCTCCATCCCGGTGTTCTGGCTGTCCATCGTCCTCGTCCTGATCTTCAGCGTCCGGCTGGGCTGGTTGCCTGTGATCGGGATGGAATCGTGGAAGAACTTCATCTTGCCGTCCATCGCCATGGCCACGGGGTCGCTCGGGATGATCGCCCGGATCACGCGGACCTCGATGCTGGAGGTGCTAGGCGAAGACTTCGTGCGGACGGCGAGGGCAAAGGGGCTTGCTGAGCGGACGGTCATTTATAAGCACGCTTTGAAGAACGCCGTGATCCCGATCATCACGGTCATAGGGCTGCAGTTCGGGATTCTTTTGGGCGGCTCAGTGCTGACGGAGACCATCTTCAGCTGGCCGGGGATCGGGAAGTTCCTGTTCGATGCCATCCTGGCTCGGGACTATGCGGTGCTCCAGGGCGGCATTCTCGTATACGCCGTGTGCATCTCGTTGCTCAACCTCTTGGTGGACGTGAGCTATGCGCTCATCGATCCGCGCATCCGGTACTCATGACGGCTGTCGGACGCACGATGGACGCCGGGCGCAGCATGGTTGGGGGCGCACGATGGCTGAGGCAGGGGCGCGCAGGACAGAACAACGCGGCGAGGGCGATGGAACATGAACGGGACGGTGATACGCGCGTTCGCTCGCCAGTTTGCTCGGAACAAGCCCGGCGTGGCCGGGATCGTCATCATCATCGCATTTCTTGTAATGGCCCTCCTCGCGCCCTGGATCTCCCCCTACGATCCGGGCCAGATGAATCTGCTGGCCCGGAATAAGGGGCCCACTATCGACCACTGGTTCGGCAACGATGAGATGGGGCGGGATATACTCAGCCGGATCATTTTTGGCGCACGGGTATCCCTGCTGTCCGCCATTGGCGCCGTGAGCATCGCGACGCTGCTGGGTGTCCCTCTGGGTTTGCTGGCGGGCTACGTGGGTGGCTGGACCGACAGCCTGATCATGCGGGTCATGGATGTGCTCTTGTCCTTTCCCGCGTTTCTCCTGGCCCTGGGCCTGGCCGCGGCGATGGAGCCGGGCCTCGTCAACGCTGTCCTGGCTGTCGGCATCGCGCGGACGCCGCAGTTCGTCCGGATGGTTCGGGGGCTTACCTTGTCCGCGCGGGAACGGGATTTCATCCAGTCAGCCCGGGCTATCGGCGTCGCCGAGTCGGTGATCGTGTCCAAGCACCTCTTGCCAAACATTATGGGCCCCATTGTCGTCCAGGCAACGCTGCATGTGGCCACCTCCATTCTGACCATCACCGGGCTCGGGTTCCTCGGGATCGGTATGGATCCGCGGACTCCTGAATGGGGCGCCATGTTGAGCAGCGGCTTCAGCTACTTGCGCGTCGCGCCGCACATGAGTGTCTTTCCCGGGGTGTTCATCGTGCTCGCGGTGTTGGGCTTCAACCTAGCCGGGGACGCGCTGCGGGACGCCCTCGATCCCCGCATGAAGCGTTACCTGACCGCCAACCAATGAAGGGAGCATGCCAACGTTGAACCGACCGCCTCTCCAGGATCTGCTGGAAGCACTACGCCGGCGCACCCCGGAGTGGCTGGCCGAGGTGAAGAGCATCGCGGAGATCCCTGCCCCGACCTTTGACGAAGGCCGGCGTGCTCGGCACGTGGCGGACCGCTTGCGCCAAGTTGGTGTTCAATCGGTCAAGATCGATTCGGTGGGCAACGTCGTCGCGCGGTTGGGCGACGGCGGAAGACCCTACGTCATGGTCGTGGCCCACATGGATACGGTGTTCCCCCTGCACGCCCACCGCGCCCCGGTGGAGGACGGGGACCTGTTGCGGGGACCGGGCGTACGGGACAACTCGGCCGGTGTGGCAGCCCTGATCGGCCTGGCGAAACTGCTGCGGGAAGGCTTGATTAGTCCGAAGGGGAGCCTGTACCTAATCGCTTCTGTCGGTGAGGAAGGCCTTGGAAACCTACGGGGTGTGAAAGCGGCTATCGAGGCCCGTCCAGACGTGGACTTCGTGGTGGTGGTGGACGGGGGCTTCGGCGACATCGTCCCCTACGGTGTTGGTAGCGTGCGCTGGCGGGTCAGAGCCAGGACCCCGGGCGGGCATAGCTGGGCCGACTACGGTGTTCCCAGCGCCGTGCACATCCTGGTCGAACGGGCCTGCCGCGTCTTGAGTATCCCGCTTCCCGCCGAGCCGAAGACGGCGCTGAACATTGGCACCTTCACCGGCGGGGTTTCCGTCAACGCCATCGCGAGCTCGGCCGAGTTCTTGCTGGACTTACGTTCCCGGGACCAGGGGATTCTCACGGAAGTGGAGGGGCGCATTCGGGCGACGGTCCTCTCGGACGGGGACCAGGGAAGCGACGTCCAGATCGTCCTAGAGGAACTCGGCCGGCGACCCACGGGCGATTTGCGCCCTGCTCATCCCCTCTTGGCGATGGCCATACAGACACTGCGCGAGCTCGGGCAGGAGGCGCGGGTCGAAGCGGCCAGCACCGATGCCAACATCCCACTGGCAAGGGGTATCCCGGCTCTCACCATCGGCGCGAGCCGGGGCGCCCATGTGCACACGGCGAACGAATTCCTCGAAATCCCCTCGCTGGCGCCCGGGCTGGCACAGGTGGCCTGGCTGGTTCAGGAAGCCTCGCGCCAGTACAACCCGGAGTCATGGCATTTCTAGACGGGTGAGATTCAGAAGGAGGATGAATGGCCGAATGGCGGTGCAACCTTCGGTAGGTAACCAAGGGCAGGCTGTCGCCAGGCTGTATATCGGTGGGGAGTGGAGGGAGTCGCCCGAACGGGCCCTGACGCGGGACCCGTTTCACAAGACTCCGGTAACGGAACTTCACGTGGCGAGCGGGGCGGACGTCGAGGACGCGGTGCGGGCCGCGGTGGCGGCCAAGCCGGTCATGGCGGGGATGCCGGCTCACAAGCGGGCCCAGATCTTGCGCCGCGCCGCGGAGGAGCTCATGCGGCGCCGGGGGGAAGTGGCCCGCTCCATCACTGCAGAAAACGGCAAGCCGGCGGCGCTGGCGCAGCGGGAGGTGGGCCGGGCCGCCGAGACGCTGGAATTTGCCGCGGACGAAGCCAAGCGCCTGGCCGGCGAGGTCATTCCCATGGATTCTAGCAGCCGGGGCGAGAACAAGCTTGGGTTCACGCTACGGGTGCCGGTGGGGATTGTCGGCGCGATCACGCCCTTCAATTCCCCGCTTAACCTCATGGCCCACAAGGTGGGCCCGGCGCTCGCCGGAGGAAACACCGTCGTCCTCAAGCCAGCTCCGCAGACTCCCTGGTGTAGCGTGTACCTGGTTGAGGCCCTGGAAGCGGCGGGTTTGCCGCCGGGCGCTATCAACGTCGTCCACGGTGGCCCCGATGTCGGGGAGGCCATAGTAACCCATCCAGGGGTGAACCTCGTGACGTTCACTGGCGGCATCCGGGCGGGGGCCCGCATCCGCAACATCGCCGGCATGAAGAAAGTGCTTTTGGAGCTTGGGGGGAACGCGGGCAACATCGTTTGCGCGGACGCCAACCTCGACCGGGCGGCCCGGGAGATGGCGGCCAATGCCTTCGGCTACTCAGGCCAAAGCTGCATTGCTGTCCAGAGGATCTACGTCGAGCGGCCCGTCTACGAGGCGTTTTTGGAGAAGCTCCTTCAGTACACATCCCGCCTTAGGGTGGGAGATCCTTGGCTGCCCGAGACCGACATCGGTCCCATGATCAGCGAGGAGGCGGCGGAGCGGGTCGAGGCGTGGATCAAAGAGGCCGAGCAGCAGGGTGCCCGTATCCTTTGCGGCGGCAAGCGAGACGGGGCGCTGCTTGAGCCGACCGTCCTGGTGGACGTTCGCCCAGAGATGAAGGTCGTGTGCGAGGAGGTATTCGGACCGGTGGTTTCCGTGGTGGCCGTGGATTCGCTGGAGGAGGCCATCGCGGCGGTGAACGACTCGCAGTACGGCCTACAGGCAGGCATTTTCACAGCATCCCTCGGGAAGGCATTACAGGCGGTCCGCAGCCTGGAAGTGGGGGGCGTGGTTGTCAACGGAACGTCTAATTTCCGCTTGGAGCAAATGCCTTATGGCGGGGTGAAGCTCAGCGGAATCGGAAAGGAAGGGCCCCGCTACGCCGTGGAGGAAATGACCGTCGAGCGTATGGTCATCATCGATCTGGCTCCGTAAAGGGTTTTGAACCGGGCTGGCGTTGTACACCCATGATCCCCTGTCAAGGGCTTTCCTCAAGCAGCGGCTTTCAGTTGGGCTCCTTTCCGAGTCTGCTTGATCGCATAAGGGCTGCGGTCAACGATTTGATCGACCCGTTCGCCCAGCCACCTCAGCACATAGGCCGTGGGATAGGGCGCCGCGTGGCCATCGAGCAGGGAAAGCTTGGCAGTATAGAGCTCGGCACGGATGCCGGTAAACAACCGCCCCGTGCGCCACATGGCCCAGGCGATCCGAGCCAGCTTGGCGGCCAGGGCCACCACCGCCACCTGATGGTCCTTCTTGGCCCGCAGCCGCTCGTGAAACGCGCGCAGGGCCGGCGGGCCATGGCGGGCGACGCTGCTGGCGGCTTCCACCAACGCCCACCGCAGGACCGCCGGGCCTTCCTTCGTGATCGACCTCCGGCGGTCCGTCGTGCCGGACTGGTAGACCCGCGGCACCAGCCCCGTGTAGCTGGCCACGTGCTTGTCGGTGGAAAACCGGAAGGGGTCGCCGATGTAGGCATAGTACGTGGCCGCCGCGATGACATTGAAGCCTCCAAGGGAGAGCAGCAACCGCACCGGCGGGCAGTCCTTCACCCGATGGCCAATCTCCCGCTCCAGGGCCCGCAGGTGGGTGTTGGTCGAGCGCAGCTGCTCCAGCGCCACCGCCAAGGCCACCCGGTCGGCCGAGCACAGGTCCAGCTCCCAGAGGGCCTTCAAGTGACGACGCGCTTGCCAAAGGTTATGGGGCGCGCGATAGCCGGAGCGCTGGAGCAGGCTGCGGATTTGATTCTTCCACCGGGCCCGCTGCTCGACCAGCCGCCGGCGCAGATTCACCCAGCGCCCGCAGCTCCCGAATCGGCTTCGGCGGCACCCAGACCCCCGGCAACGTCCCCAGCGCCAGCCGCTCGGCCAACAGCTTCGGCCGCGGCGCCGCCGCCCCCTGCGCAAGCACCGAGCCGTCTGCTGCGTGACCCACACCCCGCCCGGGTCGTGGCCCCTGCCGGGACGGCCGCCACCCTCGAGCTGGATAGCGAGCTGGGCGATCGGTGGCACGTCGTGCTGTACCTGGGCTCCGTTCTGGCGCGGGGCGAGTGGGTGACGCTGGCCATCGGGGTGGATCTGTCGGGTGCCAAGCACGTGTTGGGGCTTTGGGAGGGGGCCACCCTCAACGAGGCGGTGGCCCGGCGGGCGGTAGGCGAGTTGACCGCGCGGGGCTTGCGCACAGAGCCCGGTGTGCTGGTCGTCACCGACGGGCGGCGGGCCTTGGATGAAGCTATCAAGCAGGCGTGGGGCGGCCGGGCCCGTATCGCCCACTGCCAGTATCAGGTGCAGCAGGAGGTCCTGGCCCACCTCCCGGAGAAAGAGCGCCCCTCGGTCGCCGACCGGCTCCGGCGGATCTGGACCGCGCCGGTGGACGAAGCGGCAGGCCAGCTCGACCAGCTCCTCGCGGCCTTGCAGGCCCGGCATCCCGGAGCGGCGGCGCGCCTTTTGGGAAGCTACGAGGCCGTGCTGACCGTTGGGCACTTGGGGCTCCCGCCCGATCTGGCACCCCACCTGGCGGCGGCCGGGGCCTTGCGGGTGACCGTCGAGCATGCGCTGGAGGCCAGCAGCCCGACCCAGCGCGGCATGGCGGCGGTGCGAGCCGGCTTGCCGGCGGCGGTGAGCCGGATGCGCCGGACGGTGGGGGCGGCTGGACTCGCCATCCTGGCCCAGCGGCTGGGTGCTGCCGCGGACGTGGCTGCGATCCACAAGACAGGGACCGTGCCCTCCCGAGCAGAGAGTACCGCACGATCCCCGAGGGAGTGATTCCCCGTGACAACGTATCACACCCATGCGTCCCTTGACCAGGGGGCCGCGGAAGGCTCCCGGGGCCGGGGCGGGCGGCCGGCGACGCAAGCGCCGGCTCTCCCGCCGGGAGCGGCGGCGGTGGCTGCGCCAGGCGCGCAAGACGACCGAGCGGGAGCTGGAGACGCTGGTCCGAGCGGGCCTGCTGGAGCTGAGCCGCCAAGCGGGGATGGCCTGGCTGTACCAGCGCCTGGAGACCGAAGCCGATGCGCTGGCCGGGGCCCCGAAGGGCCGCCATCAGGCCCAGCGGCGCGGCCGACGGCACGGCTACGAGGTCGGCAGCGTGGTGATGGGCGGGGTGCGCCTCCCCATCCTGCGCCCCCGGGTGCGCAGACTGCAGGGCCGGGAGGAGCTGGTCCCGCCGACCTACCGGGCCCTGCAGGACGAGGCCACCTTGGGCGAAGCGGCGCTGGAACAGAGCCTGGCGGGGGTCGCCATGCGCCGCTACGGCGAGACCATGCCGGACTTGCTCGGCATCCCCGATGAGCTTCCTCTCACCCACGTATCGCGCAGCACCGTGAGCCGGCGCTTCCTCGCGGAGGCCGGGGCCATCCTGGCCGAGATCCTCCACCGCCCTCTGTCCGAGCGGTACCTGGTGGTCTTCCTGGACGGGCTTGCGCTCGGCGAGCACCAGGTAGTAGCCGCCGTGGGCGTGACCGAGGCCGGGCAGAAGCGGGTGCTGGGACTGTGGGAAGGGGTCACGGAGAGCCGGGAGGTCTGCCAGGCCCTGGTGGAGGACCTGGCTGCCCGGGGGCTTTCGGCTCAGCATGGCCTTCTGGTAGTCATCGACGGCAGCAAGGCGCTGGCGGCGGCCGTGCGGGCGGTGTGGGGTGAGCGGGCGCTCATCCAGCGCTGTGTGTGCCACAAGGCCCGCAACGTGCTGGAGAAGCTTCCCCGCTCGATGCAGGGCATGGTGAGGCGGCGGCTGGCCCGGGCCTGGGGCGAGGCGGAGGCGGCCGCCGCCGCCCTCAGCCTGCAGGCCCTGGCCGACCGGCTGGACGAGACCGGATACGCCGAGGCGGCGGCCAGGTAAGCGCGAGGGGCTGGAGGAGACGCTGACTTGCCAGCGTCTCAACGGAAGTTCAGGGGCTGGTAGTGGGCAGGACCCGCATAGCGGTGGGCATTCAAACAGGTTGAACGCGTGCAAACGTAGCCAAGAGTATGGCCATACAGTATTGCCTCTGAGGTTGTCATATGCTACCATTGAGCCATGGGGCGCGTATCCAGTGCCATGCACATCGAGACCATCCGCCGCCGGCAGGGCGACAAGGTGTACACCTACCACCTGCTGCGCCAGACCTACCGAGAAGGCGGCAAGGTCAAGCACCGGACCCTCGCCAACCTCTCCCACCTGCCGGAAGCCGTCCTGGAGCTGGTCCGGCGAGCCTTGCGGGGCGAGCCGGTGGCGCCGGTACCCCAGACGGTGAAGATCCGCCAGTCCCGCCAGCACGGGGCCGTCGCCGCCGTCGTGGGCATGATCCGCCAGCTGGGCCTCGACCAGGTGCTCTACTCCCGCTCGGCCGACTGGGTGCGCGTGGCCCTGGCCGTCGTCGTCATGCGCATCCTGCGGCCCTCCTCCAAGCTGGGCGGGACTTTGTGGTGGACGACCACCACGTTGCCGCAGCTTCTGCGGTTGCCGCACAATGGCGCGGACGTCAACGACGTCTACCGGGCCATGGACGAGCTGCTCGCCCGTCAGGCCGCTATCGAGGCGAAGCTGGCGCGCCGGCACCTGACGGCCAACGCCCTCGTCTTGTACGACCTGACGAGCGTCTATCTGGAGGGCAAGACCTGCCCGTTGGCCCGCTTCGGGTACAACCGGGACAAGAAGCGGGGCAAGCGACAGTTTTGCGTGGGGCTGCTCACCAACGACGAGGGCTGTCCCGTGGCCGTGGAGGTGTTCCCCGGCGACGTGGGGGATCCCGAGACGCTGCAGGCCCAGATTGCCCGGGTCCGGGCTCGGTTCGGCATCGAGTACGTCGTGTTCGTCGGCGACCGGGGCATGATCGTCAAGGCCCGGCTGGCCGATTTGGAGGCGGTGGGCTTCGGGTGGATCACGGCCCTACGGGCGCCGGAGATCCAGAAGCTGCGGGATGAAGGGTTCTTTCAGCCGGGCCTGTTCGACCGGCGGGACCTGGCGGAGATCGCCGACCCCGAGCGGCCCGGGGAGCGGCTGGTGGTCTGCTACAATCCGCTGGTGGCCGAGGAGCGCAGGCAAAAGCGCGAGGCGCTGCTTTTGGCCACGGAGCGGGAGCTGGCCAAAATCGAAGCCCGGGTGCGCCGTCGCCGCCGCAAGCCCCTGACGGCCGACGAGATCGGGGTGGCCGTGGGCAAGGTGCTGAGGCGCTGGAAGGTGGGCAAGCACTTCCAGCTGGAGATCCGCGACGGCCACTTCTCCTTCCAGCGCAAGAAGGCCTCCATCGCCCGGGAGGCGGAGCTGGACGGGTTTTACGTGCTGCGCACCAACGTGCCGGCCGACCGGATGGAGCCGGCCAAGGTACAGGCCACGTACAAATCGCTGCGGGCCCTGGAGCAAAACTTCCGCACGATGAAAAGCGCCCTGGACCTGCGTCCGGTCTACCACCGGCTGGAGGACCGGGTGCGGGCCCACGCCTTTTTGTGCATGCTGGCGTTGTACGTGCGCTGGCACATGGAGCGGGCGCTTGAGCCCCTGCTGGCGGAGGACCCTCGTCAGTCCTTCGAAGGGCTGATGATGCAGCTGGAGACGCTGCAGCGCCACACGGTCGAGGTGGCCGGCCAGGAAATCCAGATGCTCGGCGAGCCCGAGCCGATGCACCAGCGGATCTTCCAGTTGCTGGGGGTTCCCCTGGCGTAGCCAGAAGGGTGACACCTTGAATCACGACTTAGCCCCGCCACCACAAAGATTTGAGGGAAATAGGAAGCGATGAACTTCCGCTTAACGAGCCGGCCGAGGGACAAACCATTGGCCTATCACTCGTGCTCCTAGCAGGTCAGCAGCACCCGGCAGCCCCGTCCTCAGCTCAACCGCTCCCGCATCCGGGACGATGCCTGCTACGACGTCGTACTGGCAAACACGGGAGCGACCGCTACGGGCGGTGGCCCCCACCTTGCCCGGTCCCCTCCCGGGGTGTAGCATGGCGGGCGAGGTGAGCGACTTGCGGGCCGTGCTCTTCGACATGGACGGCGTCCTGGTCGTCAGCAACCCGCTGCACTTCCGCGCCTGGCAGGACTTCGGCCGACAGATCGGGCTGGTCGTCACGGAGGAGATGTTCTACCGGGAGTTCTCCGGGCGCAAGAACGAGGAGGCCCTGGAGACTCTCTTCCCGGGCCGCTTCGACGCTGACCAGCGAGCCGAGCTCTCGCGTCGCAAGGAGGCCCTCTTCCGGGAACGTTACGTGCCGCTGCTGCTGCCCGTGCCGGGCGTCCGGGAGCTGGTCATCGACCTGCGTCGCCGCAGCGTGCCCCTGGCGCTGGCCACCTCGGGCCCTCCCGAGAACGTGCAGGCCATCTTGCGGCACCTGAAGCTGGAGGGCGCCTTCGACGTCGTCGTCACCGGACAGGACGTCACGGCCGCCAAGCCCGATCCGGCCATCTTCCGGATCTCGGCCGAGCGGCTCGGGGTGCCCTGCGAGCGGGCGCTGGTGATCGAGGACTCGGTCGCCGGCGTGCGGGCCGCTCGCGCAGCCGGTGCGGTCTGCCTCGGCGTCTCCACCAGCGAGCCCCCCTCTCGTCTGGAGGAGGCGGGCGCGGCTCACGTGGTGGCGGACTTCACCGGGATGAAGGCGGAGGCGCTGGAGGCCATCTTCCGCGACGTGCGGGGCCCCGAGTCACCCGCGGGGCCGACGGGCACCGACGCCCCATGACAAGACCCGGCCGACCCTATCGAGAAGAGAGGGGCGCCCCCCGGGGGACGCCCCTTCGCGTCAGCCTCCGGTGCCCCGGATCCTGGCAGGCGCCGGGCTCACGGCACCCGCCGGATCCGCCCCTCGATCCGGGCGCTCACCGGCTGCGGCAGCTGCTGCAGGTACTCCACGAAGGCGTCGAGGTCGATGGGGCCGACCACCCGCTCCGTGCCTTCGCGCAGGACGGTGAAATTGTCGCCGCCGTCCGCCAGGAAGCTGTTGACCACGACCCGGTAGCGCCCGTCCGGCCGCACGGGGGTGCCGTCTTCGAGGAAGATCTCCTCCGGGTCGACCCGGTCCCCCACGGGGCGCTCGGCATGCCACGTGTAACGCAGCCCGGCGATCTGCAGCATACGGGGCGAGGGCTGATCGATCCACTGCTGCTCCAGCAGCCGCTCGATCTGCTCGCCGGTCAGCGTCATGGCCACCAGGTAGTTGTTGAAGGGCTGCACCGTGTACAGCTCACCCCAGGTCAGCTCGCCCGCCTCCAGGTCGGCCCGGATGCCGCCCGGGTTCATGAAGGCGATGGGGACCCCCATCCGCCAGCGCTGGGCATCGGCGATGAGGTTGCCGAGCGGCGACTCGCCGGCCTCGCTTTGCTGGCGCACCAGGCGACCGTCCGCGGTGGCGATGACCCGCTGCACCCGCGGGGCGACTTGCTGCGCGTAGCGCTCCACCAGGCCCTGGATCACCGGATCCGGCACGATGCCGGGGGCGTCGACGACGGTGTCCACGATCTCGGCCCGCTTGGCGATGACGTCCTTGTAGGTGCGGTCGATGACCAGGTCGACGTCGGCCAGGGCCGTGCCGCTGGAGCAGGCCTGGGTGACCAGCTTGCTGCCCACCAGGCCCTGGTAGCACTGATGCGAGTGAGCCGACAGCACGACGTCGACCTCGTCGTCCATGCCGAAGACCAGCGGCACGATGGCGCCGCTCACCTGGCCGTCACGGCTGCCCGTGCCACCCTCGTGGATGAGGACGACGATGGTCTCGACCCCCTGCCGCTTGAGCTCCTGGACGTAGCGGTTGACGGTCTCGACCTCGTCGAGGAAGGCCAGGCCCTGCACCCCGCTGGCCGTCACGATGGTGGGGGTCACCTTGGTGATGACGCCGATGAAGCCGATGGGCACGCCCTGCACCCACCGGATGGCGTAGGGGGGCAACACGGGCTCCTGCGTGTCGGCCCAGACCACGTTGGCCGCCAGGTACTGGATGCGGGTCCCGTCATAGCAGCCCGTGGCGGGGTGGCAGCCCCCATACTGCAGGCGCAAGAGCTCCCGGATACCCTCGTCGAGCTCGTGGTTGCCCACCGTCCCGTACTCGAAGCCCATGGTCTCCAACACGGTCAGGGTGGGCTCGTCCTGCAGGAGGGCCGAGATGGGAGGGCTGGCGCCGATGACGTCGCCGACGTGCACCTTGATGGTGACCGCACCGTCCTGCTCTCGGGCCTGTTGCGCTCGAGCCTCGAGATAGGCCGCCAGGACGGCGGCGCCACCCATGGGCCGGCCCGAGACCATCCGGCTCTCGAGCTGGCCGTGGAAGTCATTGATGGCCAGGATCTGCACGTGCAGCGGTTCCTCGGCC
The DNA here is from genome assembly GCF_035593265.1 of Limnochorda sp. LNt. Taxonomy (GTDB): domain Bacteria; phylum Bacillota; class Limnochordia; order Limnochordales; family Geochordaceae; genus Geochorda; species Geochorda subterranea. The sequence goes on from NZ_CP141614.1 coordinate 758,658, forward strand.
AGCACGACCCCCGGAGGTACAGCGAGGGCCGACAACGACAACAGCCACGACGCGACGAGGACCGCCCATCTGCGAGCGGCGGCCCGGCTGGCGAAGCCCCGAAGCGACAACTCCCTCACCCCTCCCGGGCGCGAGCCGCGGGCGGACGCCCACCCGTGACCCGGCGTCTCGTGTCGAGCGCCTGGCCTTCTTCGAGGGGATGGGATGGCCTTCCTGCCCCTCCCGCGGGGCGGTGCGAGGGGTCGCTAGTAGGAGCGATGCTCGCTACCGGAGAGCAGCCGCCGGACGTTGGACTGGTGGCGCCAGGCGATGATGAGCACCATCAGGACCCCGCCGGCCACCACCGGCCAGTCGCGAAACGCCAGCCACAGCCAGACCGGGGCCGTGGAGGCGCTGATGATGGACCCCAACGAGACGTAGCGGGTCGCGAGCACGACACCGGCCCAGATGGCGACCATCGCCACCGCGACCGGCACCGAGATGACGGCCACCGCCCCGAGGCCGGTGGCCACGCCCTTGCCACCCGAGAACCGCAAGAAGACCGGCCACGAATGCCCGATGACGGCCAACAGCCCGCCGGCCACGGCACCCTGCACGCCGAGCAGCCGCAGCCCGACCCACGCCGCGACGGCCCCCTTGGCCACGTCGCCGGCCAGCACGAGCGCCCCGGCGCGGGCGCCCATCACGCGGGTCACGTTGGTAGCACCCACGTTGCCGCTCCCGTAGCGCCGGATGTCGAGTCGGCCCAGCCATCGCGCCACGCTGTACCCCACCGGCACCGAACCGACCAGGTACGCCACCAGCAAGACGACGCCCCACCGCAGGGCCGTCTCCCATCCCGGCGCCAGTTCCACTGCCAATTCCTCACAAGCCCCCCGGCCAGTCTAGCACAACCGGCGGGCCGGTGGGACGCCGCGGGCGGTACTCGCTGTCAACTGGCCCGGATCTCCTGGCGCATGAAGGCGATGTAGGCGACCATGAAGCAGATGAGCATGGCGGCCGCCAGGGCCGTCAGATGGGGCCAGATGAGCAACAGGCTCTGGCCCAGGGGCAGCGGCGCTCCCGGCACCGCCCCGATCACCTGCTCCAGGAGCAACGGGCCCAGGGCCCGCACCTGCGGGTTGAGGAGCGTCTCCACGGCCTCCCCGTAGAGCAACGTCGGCGAGAGGCGGTTGAGGGCCAGACTCCATCGAGCGTTGCGGAGCACCTGCATGGCGTCCTGCGAGTCGGTGACCGGCGCCACCGCGTCCGCCACCAGCCCGAAGAGCAGGCCCGCGAAGATGCTGAAGAAGAGCCACAGCGCCAGGCTGGCCAGCGCCGAGGCCACCGTCTGGCGGAGCACCGTGGAGAAGAGGATGGCCAGACTCAGCCAGAAGCCGACGTAGACGATGGTGACGGCCAGGAAGGCGACCAGCCTCAGGAACTCCTCCAGCGTCGGAGGCACGCCTGTCAGCACCAGCCCCAGCCCACCCACCAGGCCTCCCAGGGCGAAGACCATGACGGCCAGCGCAGCCAGCCCCGCGAGGAACTTGCCGTTGATGATGGCATCGCGGTGGATGGGCTGGCTGACCAGCCGGCTCAGGGTGCCCCGCATGCGCTCACCGTTGATGGCGTCGAAGGCCAAGGCGATGCCCAGCAGTGGCCCCAGGAACTCGACGAAGAACGTGAAGGGCGGAAGCGAGCTCCCGCCGGTGGTGAAGAGGCGCAGGAAGACGAAGGGATCGCTCTCCGACGCCTGGGTCAGCGTATCTCGCAGCGTGCGAGCGCCCACGTAGATGGCCGCCAACCCCGTCACCACCACGAGGCCGACCAGGATCGCGAAGCGATGCCCGCTCAGATGGTCGGCCAGCTCCTTGCGGAAGACAGCCCCGAGACCCGAGGGACGGCGGGGCAGGCGCCGGGCGGCCGGCTCACGCCGCACCGCCGACGACGGAGCGGGGACCGCGCTGGCCATCCTGCATCCCCCCTTGGAAGTAGAGGCGGTAGATGTCATCGAGCCCGTACGTGTGCAACCGCAGGTGCTGGACCGAGAGACCATGCGTCACCAGCGTGCGCGCCACCTCGGGCCGCACGTCCTGCCGGCAGCTCAAGACGAGTCCGTCGGCGTTGACCGTCACGTCGAGCACCCCGTCGATGGTGCGCACCAGGTGCTCGGCCTGGGATTGCTGGCCGGGCCCGACCCCGACCTCGACGACCAGGGGGGCGGTACCTGCCAGCTGCCGGGCCAGGCTCTCCACCGGCCCCTGGGCGATGAGCCGCCCGCCGACGAAGATGCCGACACGGTGGCAGATCCGCTGCACCTGGTGAAGCAGGTGAGAGGAGAGCAGCACCGTGACCCGCTCCTGCTGGGAGAGGTGGGCGATGAGCTGCAGCACCTCGTCGACACCCTTGGGGTCGATGCCCAGGGTGGGCTCGTCGAGGATGACGATGCGGGGACGCTTGACCAGGACGTCGGCCAGCCCCAGGCGCTGCCGCATGCCCCTGGAGTACTCTCGCACCCGGCGGTGCGCCGCCGAGGCCAGCCCGACCGCCTCCAGTAGGGCCTCGACGTGGGCGCGGGCCTCGCGCTCGTCGAGGCCGTTGAGGCGGGCGGTGTAGAGGAGGTTCTCCGAGGCGGTCAGCTCGTCGTAGAAGCCGACGTTCTCCGGGAGGTAGCCGACCCGCCGCTTGACATCCAGGGGCTCTCGCAGTGGGTCGTGGCCCAGCACGCGGACGACCCCGGCCGTCGGCTCCGTCAGGCCCAGGAGCATCAGGATGGTCGTGGTCTTGCCGGCTCCGTTGGGCCCCAGCAGTCCGAAGATCTCACCCTCGTGTACCGTCAGATCCAGGCCGTCCACCACCGTGCGCTGGCCGTAGCGCTTGGTGAGCCCTCTCGCCTCGATGACCGCGTGGGTTGCGGGCGGCTCCAAGGCCTGTCACCTCCTCGCGCGTCGCCGTCCGCGGGCTCAGCGGCGCCCGTAGACCCTGAAAGTGGTGAACAGCCCGGCGACGACCACGGCCACGATGCCCACCCCGACCCATCCCCAGAGGGTCGGCGTCTTGACCGCCACTCGCAGGGTCGCGTTGGAGGCGGCCTCCGCCGCCATCGCGCGCACCGTCACGGCGTAGTCGCCGGCGATGGCCCGCCCGTCGGGCCGGAGGGTGGCGGTGACCTCGCGGGACTGGCCGGCCGGCAGCACATCGATCCGGTCGGGGTCGAACGTCATCTGCCAGTTGATGGGCGTGCTGGCGGAGAGCGTGATGCCGTGAAGGTCGGCGCTACCCGTGTTGTCCAGCCGCAGCTTGACCGGGCTCTCCCGTCCGGCGACGGCCTCCGCGTTGAGCCGGCCGGAGGGTGTCGTCAGGGAGAGCTCGTAGGTGCCCGTGATGACCGTGGTCAGCTGGAGCGTCGCCTCCGACCCCACCGCAGAGGCCCGCAGCAATACGGGGTACTCGCCCGCGGGGACCCGGCTCGGGGGCGTGACGCGCACGTCCAGGCTCTGCGTGGCACCGGCCCGCACACCGATGCTGGCCACCTGGCGGCTCTCGAAGCGCGGCGATATCTCGACGCGCCACCCCTCGGGCGCCCGCGCGTCGAGCTGGTAGGTCTGGTCCTCGCCGCTGCGGTTGGCCAGCTGCACCGGAAACTCGAATTGTGCGCCTGCCGGTCCCCTGAGCTGCGGATAGTCGGTCGTCAGCACCACGGGCCTCTCCACAGCCCGCTCGCTCACCCTGAGACTGAGGCGGAGTCGGGACGAGCCGGCCGCCAGCACCACGGGATAGTCGCTCGGTGCAGCGTCACGCGGGATGGTCACCTGCAGGTCGAGGTAGACCGTGCCGGGTCGGCTCTCCTCCCGGGGAGGGACGTAGGCCTGGTGCACCCGGGTGCCTCGCCCGCGGAAGTACACGTCCCAACCCTCGGGCGACTCCAGCACCTGCAGATCCACCACCTGGCCCGCGTCGCCGTAATTGGCCAGCGTCAGCGAGATGGTCTGGGTGGCACCCGGCTCGACGGCCATGCCGGGGAAGTCGCTGGTCAATACCACCGACGGCGCGGCGGCTCGAGTCGGCCCGGCCCCCAGGACGAGGAGCAACAGCAGGGCGGACGTCCACCGAAGCCCGGGCCCAAGCGAGCGAGCGACGGCCACATCCATCGCGCATCCCCCCAAGACCCACGGTGGTTGTCGCTCTGATCGCGGATCTTACTCGCCCCGCCCACTTTGTCCACCGCTGAGCGGCCTGCTCGTCAGCGGCGCAGGCCGAGAGCACGGTACAGGTCCGGGGTAGCCGCCTCGACCGGGGGCAGCCCCAGCACCCGCTGGGCCTCCCGAATGGCCGCGAGCGTCACCGGGCCCATCCGGGCGTCGGCCCGACCGGGGTCGAAGCCATGGCGGCGCAAGGCCCACTGCAGCAGTGGCACGGGGAAGTCGACGGTTCCGGCGGGCAGGGGCGCCTCCCAGGTCACCTCGGGCAGGGTGCCGACGATGGTGACCGGCGTGCCCTCCGTCACCATCTCGAAGAGCCGCTCCACGTCGGCGTTGTACATCCGGATGCACCCGGCGCTGGCCTGGGTGCCGATGCTCCAAGGCCGGTCGGTGCCGTGGATGCCGTAGCTGCCGAAGGGGATGTCGAGACCCATCCACCGGGTGCCGAAGACCCCCTCGGCGTAGCCCTTGTCGACGATCCACCACTCGCCGACCGGTGTCATGCTGAGAGGCTTGCCGACGGCGACGGGCCACCGCGCCTGGACCTGGCCATCTCGGTAGAGCGTCAGCACCAGACGGCTGGTGTCCACCACGACCCAGGGGCCACCGCTCCGTGCGCCGGGGTGCAGGGGGAGGTGCTCCGGCTGGGGCGCGGCGATGGCTGACTGGTGCTGGCTGTCGATGAGGCTCACCGCCTCCTCCTGGAAGAGGCGAGCGATGGCGCGCAGGGTGGAGGCGTCGGCCACGCCGGTGACGGGCAGCCCGTATCGGCCCTGGAAGAGGCGCACCGCCTCGCGGGTGTAGGGGTCGTAGCGCCCGTCCAGCGGATGGGGGAAGAGGGCGAGAAGCCGCAGGCCGAGCTGGAGCTCCCGGACGGCGTCGGGGTCGTCGCGCTGGCCGGGCAGCCCCAACGAGCTCACCTCTCCGCATAGGGGCGGGCGGGGGGACGCCGAGGGAGAGGCGGCCCACGCCGTCTCGGTCAGGACGAGAGCCACCGCCGCCAGCCCGCTCAGGGCCACCAGCCCCATCAGCCAACCGGTGGGGCCCCTCACGGGGGTCGGGCGGTCGCTGGCTCGGATCGGTGCTCCCAAGACGTCTACCCCCCGGGGTCGACCTATTCGGGCGGGCAGCGCGGGCATGACGGCCCGAGGCCGGCCGAGATCCGGAGGAGGACGGACGAGGGGAGCGGCCGTAATCAGGATCGGCAATCGGTCTCATCCGCAGGGAGGGGGTCGGGCCCCATGCGACGTGTCGGCATCGTCGGAGCCGCCGTGACGCCCTTCAAGGCCCGATGGTACGAGAAGACGTACTACGAACTCGCGCAGATGGCCACCGCCGCGGCGCTGGAGGACGCGGGCCTCGCCACCGGCGACGTGGACGGCGTCGTGTACGCCATCTACAACGACATCTTCCAGCGGGCGGCCATCCCTGAGCATCCCCTGCAGGCCATCACGGGCCTGTCCAACAAGTTCGGCGTGCGGGTGAGCAACGGGGGGGCGACGGGCGCGTATGCGATGTCCGTCGCCCACGCCTACCTGGCGGCCGGGCGGTTCAAGACCCTGCTGGTGCTGGGCGTGGAGAAGGCCACCGACTGCTTCGACTTCCAGTCCATGTCGGCTACGCCCGAGGTGATCAAGACCATCGGCTGGTCGGGCGATACCTTCTTCGAGCAGAAGCTGGGCTGGACCGCCTCCGACAGCTACGCGGAGGTGGTGCTCGCCTACATGGACCAACACCCCGACGACCTCAAGCCCGAGGTGACCGCACGACTGGCGGCCCTGCTCAGCCAGCAGGCGAGGGACAACGAGTTCGCCCAGCGCCGCTTCGACCAGGTGACGCCCGAGGAGGTGCTCAACTCCCGCATCGTCGTCTACCCCTTCAAGGAGCTGGAGATCTGCGTCTACTCCGAGGGAGCCGCCGCCGTCATCATGGCCGAGGAACAGACCGCCCGGGCCATCGCCCGCAACACGGGCCAGCCCGTCATCTGGGTCACGGGCGTCGGGGAGGCCAACGAGCCCTCGTACGCAGGCAAGGGCCACAAAGTCATGCACCGGATCTACTCCCACCACCTGGCCGCGATGCGGGCCTACGAGATGGCCGGCATCCGGCACCCCCTGGAGGCCATCGATGTGGCCGAGGTGCACGACGCCTTCGTGCAGCAGCTCCAGATCACCATGGCCGAGATGGGCTTCGTGCCGCTGGGCAGAGCCGACAGCCTGGTGGAGGACGGGATCGTGACGCCGGGCGGCCGCCTGCTGCTCAACCCGTCGGGCGGACTGCTCTACTGCGGCCATGCGGTGGGGGCCAGCAACATCATGTCGGCCTGGTCCGCCCGCCGCGAGCTGGTTCGCCGGGGGCTGAGGCGCGCGCTGGTGCACGGTACGGGCAGCACCGTGGCCCAGTACGGCGTCGTGCTGATCCTGGAGCGAGACTGACCCTGACCCGACGAGGTGGGGAGGCGGTTCACCGTGGCAGACAAGATCATCCCTCCCGAGGCCATCCCCGAGGTGGGGTCGGAGGTGATCCGCGTCGACGGCCAGCCGTACCTGCTGGTCAACGACGCGATGTACACCTTCTACCGCCGCACGATGGGTGAGTTCTCGCCCTTCTTCCTGGCGCTGCGGGACGACAAGCGCATCCTGGGCGCCCGTTGCAGGCGCTGCGGGCTGGTGCGGGTGCCGCCGTTCGTGACCCGCTGTCCCGATTGCCAGTTCGCCCCCACCGATCTCGTCGAGGTGGGCGACGTGGGGCAGCTCATCTCGACGCCGCCCGTCACCTACTTCGCCAACTCCCTCTTCCAGGAGCAAGTGCCCTTCGGACGGGGCCGGGTGCTGCTGCACGGGGCCGACACGGCCCTCAGCGTCAACCTCTACACCACCCGGGGCATCCTGGTGCCGGGCATCTTCCGCAAGGGGACCGAGGTCAAGGTGGTCTTCCGGCGGGAGCGGCGCGGCGAGATCACCGACATCTTCTGCGTGCCCGCCCATGAGCTGACGCCCGACCAGGTCCAGCGTCGGGGACTAGAGGAGACCGAGCTGGACTGGGAGCGGGGCCAGGAGCCCCCGCTGCCGGCGGCCACCGAGGCGGCGAAGGAACGCTTCGCGCAGGTGGCCCGGGAGTTGACGGCGCTGGCCCGGGAGCTGAGCGCCCACCCTCGAGCACGGCGCGACATCGCCGGATGGTGGCGGACCGTCCTGGTCAAGACGACGGGGGGCACCCTGGTGATGCGGATCGCCGACGGCGACCTCACCATCGAGGAGGGCAGCGTCCAGGCCCCTGACTTCGTGATGGTGGTGGCGGATCCCGGGGTGCTGCTGGACGCCCTGGCCTACCGGGGCTCGCTGACGCAGGCCATCATGACCAACAAGCTCTGGATCAGCAAGAACGTCGAGTTCAACACCATCTTCAAGCTGGAGCGCATGGCGCGGTCGCTGGCCCGCTCCCGGAAGGCATGAGCGTGCGGGACAGCCCCGGCCTAACGTGGAGCCACCATCACGACGCGGCGCTTGAGGAGCCATCGCCCGTCAGCGCGATCCTCCACGAGCCCGCTGCGTAGCGCGGCCGGGGCCTGCCGGAGGATGTCGTCAGCCCGAGCCGCCTGAGGGCTGTCGGGCGGGACGGGCGCGAGCCAGCGCTCCCACGGGATGGGCTCGACGTGCACCTCGAGGGTGGTGACGGTCAGGCCGGCCGCCTCTGCCTGCGCTCGCCACTGGTCGGGGGTCAGGGCCCGCACGTGGGAGTCGTCCCGCGCCGCCTCGAGAGCGTTGAGTAGGTCGGCCTGAGCGGGGTCGAGGGCAGTCATGTCGACGATGCCGAGTCGCCCGCCGGGGCGGAGTACCCGGGCCATCTCCCGCACCGCCTGCTCCACACGGGGGAAGTGGTGCGGCGCTCGCCGGCTCGTCACCAGGTCGAAGGAGGCGTCTGCGAAGGGCAGCCGCTCGGCGTCTCCCACCTGGAATCGCACGTTTCCAAGGCCCTTCTCGGCGGCCAGGCGGCGGAACGGCCCACCCATGGCCGGCGTATAGTCGAGCCCGATGACGAGGCGCACTCGGAGAGCCAGGCGCAAGGCCGTGTGACCGGCAGCCGTGGCCACGTCGAGCGCCACCTCCTGCGGCTCGGGCTGCAGGAGCTCGACGAGACGGTCCAGGTCTGCGCCCTGGCCGTGGCTCTCGCTCCTGGCATAGTGCTCGGCATGCTGGGAGAAGAAGCCACGCACCCGCTCCTTGGCCTCGCCGTGACGGTCGTCCAGGTGGGGATGTCGGACGTCCATCGCGTCGCTCCCATCCTCGTGTTGGTGATGCGGGGAGCCCGGCAGCTTGGAATTCAGGGGATGAGGGCCTCGTACCTCCTCATGAGCGCCGTGAAGTTCCATCAGGAACGAGAGCAGCGCGTACCCGCTGGCGATGCCCGGCGCGGACGAGGTACCTATCGCACCATGCACGAAGTCACGCAGGGGCCACACCATGTGCCCCGGATGGAGACCACTTTGGGGTCACAGCGGGGCCTTAGCCGCTTCACGTCCGGGAGTTTGCCCATGCCGACCTCTGGCGTCTGTCCCGTATGCGGCGAGGTGTACCTGCGTCACAGCAGCCTGACGCGGGTCAGCGATGAGCCTTTGGCCGATAGCGCCGTCCAGCTGCTCACGCTCTTCGGCGAGGCCTTCGCCCAGCTCGAAACGAAGAGCCACCCTCGCGGGCGGCTTCGTCATGCGGTTGGTGCCTCGTTGATTGACAGGAGTGATGGACGGGCGGGTCATCCGCGTCAATCAATGGCCTGCCAATCCCGTCGTCACTGGAGCTGGCGGCGGGAATCGAACCCGCGACCTGCGCATTACGAGTGCGCCGCTCTGCCGGCTGAGCTACGCCAGCTCGAAACAGAAGAAATGGAGCGGATGACGGGATTCGAACCCGCGACCGTCGGCTTGGGAAGCCGATGCGCTACCACTGCGCCACATCCGCTCGCCGCCTCCGAGTATAGCCCAGCGGCTCCGGCTCGATCAAGAGCCGGTCTCCGGCTGGGCCGTGCCCACCAATTCCGGAGCCTCGCCGCTCGGCTGCGCGGAGCCGCCGCTCCACCGGAAGCCCAGCAGCCTCAGACCGTTGAGGGCCACAAGCACGGTGCTGCCCTCATGACCGATGACGCCCAGCGTGAGGTCGAGCCATCCGCCGAGCGCCCCCACCACCAGTACGGCGATGACGCCGAAGGCGAAGGCCAGGTTCTGTCGCACGACCCGCTCGGCCCTCCGGCCGAGCCGGATGGCGCCCTCGAGCCGGCTCAGGTCGTCGGACATGAGCACCACGTCGGCTGTCTCCAGCGCCACGTCCGTGCCCGAGCGCCCCATCGCCACGCCCACGGCAGCTGCTGCCAGCGCCGGCGCGTCGTTGACGCCGTCCCCGACCATCGCGACCGGCCCCCAGCGACGCTCCAGCTCGGCCAGCACGTGCATCTTCTCCTCGGGCAGCAGGCCCGCATGGACCTCGTCGACGCCCAGCTCCTCGCCGATGGCCTCGGCGACGCGGGCGTTGTCGCCCGTCAGCATGACCACCCGGATGCCGAGGCGCTTCATCGCCGCCACCGCTTGACGCGCCTCGGGCCGCACCCGGTCGGCCACGGCCAGCAGCCCCACCGGTCCTGACCCGTTGACCCCCACCACCATGGCCGTTTGGCCGGCCGCCTCGAGGCGGGCCAGGCGGTCGCGGAGCTCGGGGCGGAGGGGACGCCCCATCTCCTCGAACCATGCCGGGCTGCCGACCATGACGCGGTCACCCGCCACCACGGCCTCCACGCCGCGCCCCGGGTGGCTGGTGGTCTGCTCCGGGGCGGAGAAGGCCAGGTCGTGCCGGTGAGCGGCCTCGACGATGGCTCGGGCGATGGGATGCTCGCTGCCGGCCTCGGCCGAGGCGGCCAAGGCCAGTACCTGGCTCTCGCTCCATCCGTCGACGCCATGGACCGCCGTCAGGCTGGGGCGGCCCATCGTGAGGGTCCCGGTCTTGTCGAAGGCCACCACCCGCACCGACGCCAGCTGCTCCAGGTGGAGGGCTCCCTTGAAGAGCACCCCCCGGCGGGCACCCCGGGCGATGGCCGACAGCATGGCAGGCATGGTCGAGAGCACCACTGCACAGGGAGAGGCCACCACCATCAGCGTCATGGCACGATAGAGGGTCAGGTCGAAGCTCCAGCCCAGGACCAAGGGGCCGGCGGCGATGACGCCGACGGTGGCCAGCACCACCGCGGCCGAGTAGACCTGCTCGAATCGTTCGATGAAGAGCTGGGTGGGCGGCTTGTGCTCCTCGGCCTCGGCCACCAGCCGGATGATGCGGGAGAGGGTGCTGTCGGGCGTGCTCCGGGTCACCTGGACCCAGAGGGCCCCGGAGCGGTTGACGCTGCCTGCGAAGACCGTCTGGCCCGGCGCTCGCTCCTGCGGGATGCTCTCGCCGGTGATGGCGGAGGCGTCGACCGCCGACGCGCCCTGGACCACGACGCCGTCGGCCGGGATCTGCTCCCCGGGCAGCACCAGCACCACGTCGCCCGGTCGGAGCTGGTCGGCCGGCACCAGGGCCCCCTCGCCGACGTCGTCGAGGGAGCGCACTCGGCGGGCCCGGGTGGGCCGCAGTCTGACGAGGGCCTCCACCGCCCGCCGCGTGCGCCCCACGGCGTACTGCTCGAGCGCGTGGCTCAGGGCGAAGATGAAGATGAGGATGGCACCGTCCTGGGCCTGCCCGATGGCGGCCGCACCCAGGGCCGCCGCCACCATCAGGAAGTCGATGTCGATGCGCCCTCGGCGCAGCGACCGGAGTCCCTCCCGAGCGGGCTCGAAGCCGCCGACCGCGAACGCCGCGAGGTAGGCGGCGAGCGCCGGCAGACCCGGTCTGAGCAAGAGAGGACCGCCGGCAGAGGCGGGCGCCAGACGGCGCTCCAGCCACCATCCGAGCACCGTGAGCGCCCCTGTCGCCAGCGGCACCGCCAGGGGGCGCAAGCGAGCCAGTCTCCCGGATCCGTCGCGAGGGGGCATGGACGACTCCCTTCTACGGCCGTCGACAGCATGGCGCCGGCGACCGGGCTCACATTGGTTAACCCCGTTAATTCTTAGGAGTGTTTAGCAAAGGAGAATCATTATCTGTAACGATCATATATCCTGGCAGGCGACGTCCGTCAAGGCGTCGGCGCGACGGTCCAAACGGCCCGTGGCGGTATGGCATGCGAGCGCGGCGCGGCAGACTACGGGGTGCGCCCGGCCGGGCGTACGCAAAAGACGGGCATCGAGACCGGGACGGGTGGAGGGAGCCTTGGAGGGAGTCGGCTCGGTGCTGGGCCTCGCCGGCCGTACCGTCTTCTTCTACATCGTGGTGCTCGTCGTCATCCGCTTGATGGGCAAGCGTGAGATCGGCACGCTCTCCCCGTGGGACCTGGTGCTGACCATCATGCTGGCCGAGCTGGCCGCGCTGCCCATCGAGAATGCCAACGTCGGACTGCTCGCGGGCGCCGTGCCCATCCTGACCCTCCTGGTCACGCAGGTCGTGGTCTCGTGGCTCAGCCTCAAGAGCCTCGGCTTTCGCAACCTCATCGCCGGCACCCCCAGCATCGTGGTCAAGGACGGGCGCATCATCGAGCCGGAGCTGAGGCGCCTGCGCTACGGCATCGACGACCTCATGGAGCAGCTGCGCCAGAAGAACGTGCCCAACATCCACGACGTGGAGGTGGCCGTGCTGGAGACCAACGGCAGCCTCAGCGTCATCCCCAAGTCACAGCGGCGGCCCGTCTACCCCTCCGACCTGGGCATCAGCACCGGCTACGAGGGATTGCCCATCCCCCTGGTCAACGACGGGCGCATCGACTACCGGGCGCTGTCGGCGGCGGGGCTGGACCTGACGTGGCTCAAGCAGGAGCTGGAGCGGCGGGGCATCCACGACCCCAAGGAGGTGCTCTACGCCTGCCTCGACTCGCAGGGCAACCTGTTCGTGCAGGAGCGGGAGAAACCAGGGGCGCCGGGGTGAGACGCGACCCAGGCATTGCTCGATGGTCCGCCGCGGGGTATAATCAGGCCTGCGATCGGTGCGCCTATAGCTCAGGGGATAGAGCGCCGGCCTCCGGAGCCGGGTGCGGGGGTTCGAATCCCTCTAGGCGCACCATCTTCGTTTCGGCCGGCTTCCCGGCCGGCGTGACCCCGGCTCCCCTCTCCCTGCGGATCGCACCGGTCCCCCTCGGATTTCACCAGGAGGTGCAACCGCATACGTATCGAAGAGGGGCTACCCGCGTTCGGCCGACCAGGCGCGGGCCGACGCAACCTGGCTGGACGGGCGGCCGGGACGAGGGCGATCGACAGGGAGGGGCCGGTGGATGCAGGACCGCGAGCGCGAAGTGATGCTGGACTTCTTGCGGGTGACGGAGACCGCGGCGCTGCGAGCCGCGCCGTGGATGGGCAAGGGAGACAAGCAGGCAGCCGACGACGCGGCCGTCGACGGCATGCGCGGCATGCTGGACCTGGTGCGGGTGCGGGGCACCGTCGTCATCGGCGAGGGCGAGAAGGACAAGGCCCCCATGCTCTACGTGGGGGAGGAGGTGGGCACCGGTGATGGCCCCGAGGTGGACATCGCCGTCGACCCGCTGGAGGGGACCCGGCTCGTGGCCAACGGGCTGCCCAACGCCCTCTCGGTGCTGGTGGCGGCCGAGCGCGGCAGCGTGCTGCCCGTGCCCTCCTTCTACATGCAGAAGATCGCGGTCGGCCCTCGAGCCGCCGGCCACATCGACATCAACGCGCCCGTGCGGGAGAACCTGCGGGTGGTGGCGGCCGTGCTGGGCAAGCGGGTGGCGGAGTTGACCGTCGTCATCCTGGACCGGCCTCGCCACGCCCGCCTCATCCAGGAGGTGAGGGAGCTCGGGGCCCGCATCAAGCTCATCTCGGATGGCGACGTGGCGGCCGGCATCGCCACGGCGCTGGAGGACACGGGCGTGGACCTGCTGCTGGGGATCGGGGGGGCCCCCGAGGGCGTCCTGACGGCGGCGGCGCTCAAGTGCCTGGGCGGCGAGATCCAGTGCAAGCTCTGGTTCGCCACTCCCGAGGAGGAGTCCAGGGCCGAGGCCGCCGGCTTCCAGCCCGGCAGGGTCTACACCCAAGACGACCTCATCCGCACCGACCGGGTCATCTTCGCGGCCACCGGGGTGACCGACGGCGACCTGCTCAAGGGGGTACGCTACGAGGGACGCACGGCCCGTACCCACTCGCTGCTGATGCGGGCCCACACCAAGACCGTGCGCCTCATCGAGACCATCCACCACCTCGAGCACAAGACGCTGCGCTCGCGCCGGCGCAACGAGGAGGTCGCGGCCCGCGCCGCCGAGGAGGCATCCTAGCCGACGACGAGAGGAGACGGCCCAGCCGTCCTCGAAGCCCCCTCGGGCCGCCCTCCACCCGTGGATGGGCGTCACGGCAGGCGGCCCGGGGGGAGGCGCGGAGCATGGCGGACAGGGCACGGATCATCGACGGCAAGGCGCTGGCCGCGGCCGTGCGCCGGCAGGTGGCCCAGCGCGTCAGCCAGCTGCAGGAGCGGTATGGGACGGTGCCCGGCCTCTCGGTCATCCTGGTCGGCGACGACCCCGCCTCGGCCATCTACGTCCGCAACAAGCGGCGGGCCTGCGAGGAGCTGGGCATCCGCAGCCGGGTGCACCACCTGCCGGCCCAGACCCGGGCGTCGGAGCTGGCCGAGCTCATCGACCGGTGCAACGCCGACCCCCAGGTGCACGGCATCCTGCTCCAGTTGCCGCTACCGGCCCATCTGGAGGCGGACGACTTCCTGGCCCGGATCGATCCCCGCAAGGACGTCGACGGCTTCCATCCCGTCAACATGGGCCGGCTCCTGCAGGGGCGCCCGTACCTGGTGCCCTGCACGCCGGCCGGCATCCTGCACCTGATCGACGCCACCGGCGTCGAGCTGCAGGGCCGGCGGGCGGTGGTCATCGGGCGCAGCAACATCGTCGGCAAGCCGACGGCCCTGTTGCTGCTGGGCCGGCACGCCACCGTCACCGTCTGCCACTCCCGTACCCGCGACCTGGCCGGGGTCTGCCGGGAGGCCGACGTGCTGGTGGCCGCCGTGGGGCGCGCTCGCCTGGTGCGGGGCGACTGGATCAAGCCGGGTGCCGTCGTCATCGACGTCGGCATCAACCGCCTGCCCGACGGGAGTCTGGCCGGCGACGTCGACTTCGACGCGGCCTCGCGCGTGGCCGGTCACGTCACACCGGTGCCGGGCGGGGTCGGGCCCATGACCGTGGCCATGCTGATGGCCAACGCCGTGACGGCAGCGGAGCGGCTGCTGGAGGCCACGGACGGCGCCTGATCCGGCCGCGACGGCCCTCGACGCCGGGACAGGTCTAGCCGCGCGCCCGGGCGAGTAGAGTGGGTCCCGACGACGACATCGACGGGCGCGTCCTCGAGGCGCGCCGCCGGGCAGGGGGCCAGAGCGCCTGTGGGCACGGCGCTTCTCTACGGGGCCGCGGTGGGCGTGTTGCTGTTGTCCAACATCTGGATGCTACGTGAGCTCGAGGCGCTCAAACGGCAGCTGGACGCCTACCAGCGCGAGGTGGCCTCGCTCGACGATCGCGTCTGCCAGCTGATGTACACCCTCGAGGCGAGCGAGGCCGACCGGCTGGCCCCTCGGACCTCCACGCCTGCCCCCACCCCGAGCGGCCGCTGACGGGGCCCTCGCCCCCCGATGCCGGGCGTCACCTGCCCTCCAGATGGGTCATGCGCCGCAGCCCCAGCACCACCTGCTGCACGGCATCGGGCTCTCCGCTGAGGCTCACCTCGACACGGTTGGTCCGCAGCGCCCCGGTAAACTCCACCTCTTCGTGGAGGCGGGCGCGCCAGCCCTTGCCGGCCACCTCGGCCAGCACCCGGGGCCGAGCCGCGGCCAGTCCGCCACTGCCGGCGAGGGGCTCCTCATGGCCCGTCGTCAGCTCGCCCCCGAACTTCTCCAGGTAGCGCGCCACCATGCGCCACCCCACGCCCCTGAGCACCACCACGGGCGCATGGCGCTCGGCCTCGTCCTCGAACTCGACAGCTCCCCAGCGCACCGGCGGTACCGACCCCCCGCGCGACCGTGGGCGGATGTTCGGTGACCGGGTGCGAACTCCTCCCCCCGTCTCGGAGGAGGTGCGGCTCACGACGCGCGCTCGCCCAGGTAGGCCTGCCGTACGCTGGGATGCTCCAGGAGCTCGGGGCCAGGTCCCTCGAGTGCGATCCGGCCCGTCTCGAGCACGTAGGCGTACTCGGACATCGCGAGGGCCATGCGGGCGTTTTGCTCCACCAGCAAGATGGTGGTGCCTTGCCGGTGGATGGCCGCCAGCGCGCGCATGACCTCCCGCACCAGCAGCGGCGCCAGCCCCAGTGAAGGCTCGTCGAGGCACAACAGCCGCGGCTGGGACATGAGCGCCCGACCGATGGCCAGCATCTGCTGCTCGCCGCCCGAGAGGGTGCCGGCCTTCTGCGCGCGGCGCTCGGCCAGCCGGGGGAAGAGGTCGTAGACCCGTTGCAAGGAGGCCCGTGACTCCGCCTCGGGCCGGGCGTAGGCGCCCATCACCAGATTCTCGTAGACCGTCAGGTTGGCGAAGACCCGCCGGCCCTCGGGCACCAGCGCCACGCCGCGGCGCACGATGCGGTGGGTGGGCCAGCTCGAGATCTCCTCCCCGAGCAGCCGGATGCTGCCGGCGCGCCGGCGCACGAGCCCCATGATGGCCCGCAGCGTCGTGCTCTTGCCGGCGCCGTTGGCGCCGATGAGGCAGACGAGCCCGCCCTCGGGGACCCTCAGCGAGATGCCCCGGAGCGCCTGGATGCCGCCGTAGGCTATCTCGAGCGCCTCGATCTCCAGCATGGCGGGCGCCGGGCCGGGCCCGCCCGGACGTTGGGGCGTCATGCGGCTGGCTCCTCCCCCAGGTAGGCGGCGATCACCTTGGGATCCCGCTGGATCTCTTCGGGTGTGCCCGTGGCGATGGCGACGCCGTGGTCCAGGACCGTGATGCGCTGGCAGATGCCCATCACCATCTGCATGTGGTGCTCGATGAGCAGGATGGTCAGGCCGAAGCGCCTCCGTATCTCCAGGATGAAGGCCATCAGCTGTCGCATCTCCTCGGGGTTCATGCCGGCCGCTGGCTCGTCGAGCAAGAGCAGTCGTGGGCCCGTGGCCAGGGCCCGGGCGATCTCGAGCCGGCGCTGCTGGCCGTAGGGCAGGGAGCTGGCCGGTTCGCCGGCCAGGTGGGCCAGCCCGACCGCCTCCAGCAGCGTATGGGCCCGCTCCCGCATGGCCCGCTCCTCCGCGCGGCGGGCCCGGCCGGGCACGAAGGCCGAGGCCAGCGAGGCCCGGCGACGCACGTGCAGGCCCACCAAGACGTTGTCGAGGACCGTCAGGCCGCCGAAGAGGCGGATGTTTTGGAAGGTACGGGCGATGCCGAGCGCCGTGATGCGGTGGGGCGGCCACCCCTGGATGGGCTGCCCCTCGAAGAGGATGCGCCCCTCGCTCGGCACGTACTGGCCGGTGATCAGGTTGAAGACCGTGGTCTTGCCCGCTCCGTTGGGCCCGATGAGCCCCACCAGCTCGCCCTCGTGGATGACGAGGTCGAGGGCGTGCACCGCCACCAGGCCGCCGAAGCGAACCGTCAAGCGCTCCAGGGTCAGAAGAGGCTTCGTCGCCACGTCACTGCCCCCTCGGCGGGCGCGCGGCCCCCGCCGCCCGCCCGGAGACCCGCGCCAGCCCGCGCGTCACCCCGCGGGCCACGCGCCAGGTGAGATGCCAGGCGCCGTCCCACGTGAACTCGCTGCGGCCGAAGAGCCCCCGTCGGTAGAAGAGCATGAGCAGCACCAGCAGCAAGGAGAAGGCCACCATGCGCATCCCGGGCACGCCGGGGATGAAGAGGGGCCCCAACCGCATCGGTGCCTCCACTGCCCGCAGCGCCTCCTGCAAGACGGCGTACAGCACGGCGGTCACGGTGGCCCCGGTGGTGCTCCCCAGACCTCCCAGTACCACGATGATGAGGAGGTTGAAGGTCATCATGAAGGTGAACAGCGAGGGCGAGATGGTGGTGAGCAGGGCCGCCAGGAGCCCGCCGGCCACCCCCGCGAAGAAGGCGCTGACGACGAAGGCCAGGAGCTTGTGGGTGAAGACGTGGATCCCCATGGCCTCGGCCGCCACCTCGTCCTCCCGGATGGCCTTGAGCGCTCGGCCGTAGGTCGAGTTGACCAGATTCTGGACGACCCAGACGGTGAAGACGGCCGCGCCGCCCGTCCACCACAGGTTGGCGTACTCCGGGATGTCGCGGATGCCCAGGGGCCCGTTGGTGACCGAGATCAGGTTGTTGGCCAGCACGAAGATGATCTCCCCGAAGCCGAAGGTGGCGATGGCCAGGTAGTCGCCTCGCAGCCGCAGGGAGGGGACCCCCACCAGCAGGCCGCCCACCGCGGCCGCCACCCCCGCCGCCACCAGCGAGACGAGGAAGCCCAGGGGCATGGCCAGCGCCGCCCCGGCACCTCCTGGGAGCAGGCGCGAGAGCCCCGCCGACAGGCTCTCCGGCACCGAGAAGGCCGAAAGGGGCCAGACCAGCGGCTGCAGGAAGAAGACCTGGGCCTTGCGAGCCACGGGCAGCATCAACAGGGTCGTCAGGAAGCCCCCGATGGCCATGAAGCCGTTGGGTCCCAGCGAGAACTGGCCGGCCACCCCGTTGACGAGGTTGTAGCTGACGGCCGCCACGACGTAGATGAAGGCCAGGTTGGCGATGCGCCGGTAGTACGGGCTGAAGCCCGGCTGCTCCATGTAGGCGATGGCACCCACGAGCAACGCCAGGGCGGCCAGGGTCAACAGCCGCTTGGTCCAGGGGGATAGGGGCGGCGCCTCGCGAACGGGCTCGATGGAAGCGGCTTTGGTCGTCATGGGGGTCTACACTTTCTCCTTCATGGGCTCGCCCAGGATCCCGGTCGGCCGTACCAGCAGGAAGAAGACCAGCAAGGCGAAGACGAAGGCGTCACGGTAACCGGACAGGTGCGGCATCAGGCCCACCGTCATGATCTCGACGATGCCGATGACGAAGCCTCCGATCATGGCCCCTACCACGTTGCCGATGCCGCCGACCACTGCCGCCGTGAAGGCCTTCCATCCCGGGTAGATGCCCATCAGGGGGTTGACCTGGGGGAACTGGAAGGACCACATGATGCCACCGGCCGCCGCCAAAGCCGAGCCCAGCGCGAAGGTGTAGGAGATGACCCGATCGACGTCGACGCCCATCAGGCGGGTCGCCTCGATGTCACGCGACAGCGCTCGCATGGCCATGCCCGCCCGGGTGCGATAGACCAACACCAGCAGGGCACCCACCAGCAGCAGGGTCAGCACGGGTACCCAGACCGTCACGCCGGGCACCCGGAAGGGTCCGAGGGCGTACGAGCCGGCGAACGCCGGGGGCACCGGCATGCCCCGTGGACGCCCGCCGACCACCACCAGGCCCAGGTTCTCGATGAAGAAGGAGACCCCCACCGCGGTGATGAGGGCCGAGATGCGCGGCTCCTCTCGAAGGGGACGGTAGGCCGCGCGATCGATGGTCACGCCAACCAGGGCGGTCAGCAGCGCCGTCAGCGGCGCGCTGATCCACCAGGGGAGGTGGAAGACGCCCACGAGGAAGAAGGCCGTGTACGCGCCGATCATGAAGACGTCGCCGTGGGCGAAGTTGATGAGGCGCAGGATGCCGTAGACCATGGTGTAGCCGATGGCCAGCAGGCTGTACAGCCCGCCGAGGCTGATGCCGTTGAGGAGCTGCTGGACGATGACCTCGAGCGAAAGGTTCACCGCTGCCGCCTCGCCTCTCGATGAACGGGGCGACCGGGCCGGGCCCCGCCGCCCGGTCGCCTCTCCCTGGCCGTCGAATGGGTGAAGCCGGTCGTCGGGCGCGTCACGGATTGACCGTGGCGAGGTACTCCCACTGCCCGTTGACCAGCTTGCGGATGACGACGGGCTTGATGGCGTCCCCGTTTTGAATCGTCACGGTGCCCGTCGTCACCTCGAGGTCGCGGGTCTGTTGCATCGCGGCGGCGATGGCCTCCGGATCCGTGGAGCCGGCCCGCCGGATGGCGTCGAGGACGATGAGCACCGAGTCGGCCGCCAGCGCGCCGAAGGCGTTGGGCTCCTTGCCCGTCACCCGCCGGAAGGTCTCGACGTACTGCTGCGCCAGCGGGTTGGAGAAGGCCTGCACGTGGTAGAAGCCGGTGTGCATCAGGCCCTCTACGGCCGCGCCCCCGATCTGCACCAGCTCCGGAGCGTCGGCTCCGTCGCCGGCCAGGATCGGCACGTCGAGGCCCAGCCGGCGCGCCTGGACAGCGGCCAGCGCGATCTCCGCGTAGTAGTTGGGCATGTACAACAGCTCGGGGTTGGCCGCGCGGATGGCCGTCAGCTGGGCGCTGAAGTCCTGATCGCCCGTCTTGAGGTACTGGGTGGCCACCACCTGACCGCCCAGCCGGGTGAACTCACGGGCGAAGAAGTTGGCGAGCCCGACCGCGTAGTCCTGGGCCACGTCCACCAGCAGGGCGGCCCGGCGGACGCCCAGGTTGTCGTAGGCGAAGCGCGCGGCGATCTGGCCCTGGAACGGATCGATGAAGCAAGCCCGGAAGACGAAGCTGCGCCCCTGCGTCGTGAGCGGATTGGTGGTGGACGGGCCGATGATGGGCACGCGCGCCTGCTCGGCGATGGGGCCCGCCGCCAGCATGGAGCCCGAGATCATGGGGCCGATGATGGCCACGACCCGGTCTCGCTGGATGAGCCGCTGGGCAGCATTGGCGCTCTCGACCCGGTCCGACTTGTTGTCCACCAGGACAAACTCCACCGGCCGCCCGAGGGCCTCCAGCTTCATCATCTGCTGAAGCACCTGGATGCCCTCGTAGCCCTGCTGGCCGTAAGCGGCCACCCCGCCCGTCATCTCCAGGTTGAGGCCGATGCGGATGGGCTCGGCCGCGCCGGCCACCGCCGTGGCGGCCACGAGCAACGAGCCAGCCAACAGCAGCGAGGCGATCTTGCGGTTCATGGCGTGCTCTCGATGCCCCCATTCCCTCCACTGCGTCTGGGGCCCGGGACTTGCGACCAGGGTGTTGGCAGGCTTATACGCCGTATCGCGGCGATCTCCTGGGACGACATCCCCAGACCTGTCGGGAGGGGAAAGCCGCCCCCGCTCCTAAATCCTCCTGCGTCGGGTCGCCGACCCAGGGTTGGCGACGATCTGGGAGAGGAGACGACGGCCATCGATGCGCGGGCTCATCCGGCGCCCCCGGGTGGCAGGGCTGGCGGCCCTGATCGCGACGACGATGGCATGCATCGCGCCCGGCGCCGCCCGGGCGGGCGCGACCGCGCCCGGCGGTGCCGAACTGTCGACGCAGGGCGTCGTCACGCTGCTGGCGCGCCGGCACGAGTGGATCTGGCGACTCTCCCCCGACGCCCTGCAGGTGCGGGAGGCGCGCTCGCCCGACGGGTCGGCCCGGCTCGTCTGGGTGTCGGCGCCGACGGAGCAGGAGTCGACGCCCCCGCGCCATGCGTTTGGCCTGTTGCGACGCCAGTCCACGGGCGAGCGGGACGTCTTCGTGGACCTGACCGGCCTGGTCGACACCGGCTATCCCAGCTACACCGTGATGCCGGTCGACGCCCTGCCCGGAGGGCCGGTCCTCTTCACGGTGGCGGCGCCCTCCGATGGGGACCGGCCGCAGGCCGCGCTCTACCTCTTCGACCCGAGCCGGGCCGGCGGCGAGGCCGGTAGCGTACGGGTGCTGGCGGCCACGGGCGATCTCATCACCATGGACCGGGAGAGCGGCGGCAGCCTGCGGGTCCAGGTGGGTGTCTACGACTTCGGCGAGCGGGTGCCGGCCGTCTTCGTCGTCTCCGACTCGGCTCGCCTGGATCCCGTGGGCCGCCCCGCTCGTGCCGTGGCGGTCACCACGTACCGGTGGGATCCGCAACGCGGGGCCTTCGCCGTCGAGGCCTCGCCGCCGGAGCTGACCCCCTTCGGGGTGGCGGAGGCCTTCGTCGCGGCGGTGCGGCGGGGCGACATGCAGCAGGCGCTGGGGTTGACCACGGCCGAGTGGCGACGCGTCATGGGGGTCGAGACGCCCGAGCGCCTCCGAGCTTACCTGCAGGCCACCCGGCCGCACCTGCTGATGTCGCCGGGCCCCTTCCGGTTCTTGGGAGGCTCCACCGGCCGGGAGGCGGCCTCCATCCTCTTCGCGGATCCCGACGGGCGCATCTATCGCATCCGGCTGCGCCTGGTCAGGGGACAGGCACCCGAGCTGCTGGTGATGCAGGGCACGCTGACGGCGGAGCTGCGTGGCCCGTGGCAGGTCGACGGGCTGGACGGCGGCAGCTAGCCGCGCGGCGTGCAGGCCGGAAGGGGCGGGCGATGGTGAGACGATACGCGCCGACTGCATGGGGGCTCTTGCTCGCGACCGTGGTCTGGTGGCTGGCCGCGGGGATGTCGGCCCGGGCTGGCCAGGCGTCCGGACCTCCTGGGCCCCCATCCGGCGCCACGGGCCGCTGGGTCCTGACGGGCACCGTCCACAACCCGTACGGCATCGGGATCCCGGGCGCCGAGGTGGAGTTGGCGGCCCTCGGCATGCGGGTTCAGGCCGACGCCGGCGGCCGGTTTCGGCTGGAGGGCCTCGGATCGCCGGGCAGCGTCCAGGTGTCGGTGCGCGGCACGGGCTACCTCCCTCGCACCTTCCCCGTGACCCTGGCGGCCGACCAGGAGCTGCGCCACGACTTCGAGCTGGCCATCGACGGGATCCACTTCCTGAGGGCCCTGGAGGACGTGCGGCTGCGCCTCTACCGCGAGGGGGGCTTCTCGCCCATCGCCTGGTGGGTGCCGCGGCTGGGGCTGGTGGTGCGCTACACCCGTCCGGAGCTGCGGGGCTCGCAGGATCGTCTCTTCGAGATGTTCTCGGCGGTCATCATCGCCAAGGAGATCATGGCTCCCTTCCCCTACCTCCACGACGGCGACGCCCAGCTCATCAGCGAGGCCGTCACCCCCAGCGAGCACCTGCTGCGCCGTTACCCCCGAGGCCCGCTCCTGGAGATGCTGGCCCGGGGCACTCCCGACATCGAGAGGGCCCTGACCTGGACCCAGGAGCATTACGAGTTCTACCGCAACGGGCAGGGCCAGGGGCGGGAGGTGCCCGGCTGGGCCCAGGTGCAACGCGCGCTGGATGCCGTCACCTCCGAGCTCTTCCGCGAGCCGGAGGCCGGCGGAGTCTACGTGCCCGGATACGGGCTGGTCTTCAACGCCCCGCGTGCCCCGCAGTTTCCGCCAGTCACCGCCTTGAGCGTGCTCAGCATGCTCCTGGCGCTGCGGGTGCCGATCCCCGAGGGCGACCGCATCTTCGTGCAGCTCGACGACGGCGAGGCGCTGTGGGCTCTCGAGGCGCCCATCCAGACCCTGCGCCGCCTGCTGGACAGCCAGCAAGAGCACGACCTGTACCTGGATCTGCCCAACCTGGAGGAGCTGCGCGTCTATCGCAACGGCATGCCGTGGGGGCGTTGAGCCCTCACGACTCCCGACATGCCTCCCTGGCCGCCACGATGAGGTCGGCCGGCGTGTCGGTCGGGACCGCGCACCCGGGCCCGATGATGAGACCGGGGCGACCGGCCCGGGCAATGGTCTCCCGCACCATGCGGCGCACCTCCGAGGGGGTGCGCCCCGTGAGCCCGATCTCGTCGATACCGACGACGAGCGCGGCGCGGGTGGCGGCGCGTGCCTGGGCCAGCGTCGGCGGGGAGTGGTGGACGGACCAGTTGAATGCATGGGCGGGGTAGCGCTCGAAGACGGGCTGCCAGCGCAGCCGGGTCCCGTGGAGATGGGCGACGTTGAAATAGAACTTGCCCTGGCGTGCGAGCTCCGCCACCGTCTCCATCACGGCGAGGTCGTAGGGGAGCACCCATTCCTCGAATTGAGACTCGCTCATCTCGTCTTCGCCGATCCCGTTGATGGAGTAGAAGATTCCGGCGGCTTCCGTCTCGGCCACGGCTTTGACGTAGGATTGCAGGGTCTCGGTAACGGATTCGAGGAAGTTCTTGAATGCCGTTGGGTGTCTCTCCCACAACGGCATCAGATGGTTTCGCAATGTGCGACGCGCGACGCCCAGCGGGTTGAAGACCGTTTCGATGAATGGAACGTCGGCCCCCAACCTGGCCCGGATCTCCCGCAGGCAACGCAATTGCTCGGCGAGCTCGGGCGCCTCCAAGGGGAATCGGGTGAAGCGACCGAGGGCCTCGACCGTCTCCACCTCCGTAACCCCCGGCGGCATCGGGTAACGATAGTCGCTCATCACCTTGAGCCAGTCGAGATCGTAGGCCTCGAAGAAGTCGACGTGGATGGCTGCCGTGCGATGGGCAGGAAGGTGTTGGGTGCCGAAGTGGAACCAAATGGAAAACAGCACGCCGACGCTGTCGTCGCCTGCCAGAGCCCGTCGCAGCCGCTCGGCTCGCGTCATGGCGGGACGCCTCCCCCTTGCTCTCGACCGGGTCGCCTGTGATATTCTCAATGAGTGACTGACAATCCTGGAATGCTGGAGTCCTGTGCCGGCCCGACATTTGGACTGTGGGAGCGGCGATCGATGCAGTATCGTCAGCTGACGAGTCAAGAGCCGCCTGCGGCGCTGGATGGGGCCGCGTATCGCGCGTTGAGCCCCCATGCCCAGACGGCCTTGCTCGCCTTGCTCTTCTCGCGAGCGAGTCTGCCGGCCCCGGAGCTGGCGGGCGCCGGTGCCGACCAGGTGGTCGCCCGGGTGGCGGCCCTGGTCGGAGGCAAGCCGGCGGCGCTGGCGGCCCTATGGGAGGCGAGGCGGGCGGGTCTCGCCGTGCTGGTGAGGGAGCGCCGCTACGATCTCTACCTGCTGCCCGACGAGAGCCGCCAGCTCCTGTGGAACATCGGGGCCCGCGACCTGAGGTCCCGCCGGCCGCCCATCACCTTCGTGGTCGAGACGGCCTTCGGGCAGGATCGCTTCGATACCGCCGGGGTCGAGGCCGCCAGCGCCCTCCTCTTCGACCTGGCGGCCGTCATCGCCTTCGTGCGGGCAGAGGAGGCGCCCCTGGGGCCTGGAGGGCACCTGCAGCGGCGGGCCCAGCACCGCCTCACCGAGTACCTCTCCCTCAAGGAGCCGCTGGCGCCCGATACCGGCCCCTTCGCCCCCGAGCCCCCGAGGATGGGCTTCTTGCTGGACCTGGCCAAGCGCATCGGCCTGGTGCAGGTGGCGCCAGGAGACGCCGAGTTCCTGCAGGAGGGCCCGCTGGCCGACGCATGGCTGCGGGCGGGACCTGGCCGCCGGCTCGCCCGGGCGATGGCCGGCTTCTGCGCCATGGCCGGGGGGTCCGAGGTCGATGCGCTCATCGCCCTGGATGCCTCCCGCTGGGTGGCGGCACCCGGGCGAGGCGTCTGGGTCAAGGGCTTCGCCGAAGCCATCAGTCACTTCGAGGATGAGCCATTCCCAGCCTATCGCCTGGTCTCGCTGATCAAGACGCTGCAGCGACTGGCCTGGATGGGGGCCGTCTTCATGTGGAGGGCCCGCTGGCACGAGCCTCCGCCCGAGTCGGGTGAGGCGGGCAACGTCTCGGTCAAGCCGGCGCCCAGCCAGCGCAGGGGGTTGCCCCCGCTATCCGACGTCGCCTTCGGCATCACCGCCATCGGGCGGGTGCTGTGGGATGCGCTCAGCGATCCACGTGCCATGCTGGAGGCGGCCCGCCTCGACGAGGATGCCGAGCCGGAGCTCCAGGCCGTCTCCGAGGGGGTGCGGCCCGGACGGCTGGGGGAGCTGGACGATGACCCGTCCGTCGACGGTCATGTGACGGCGGCGCCTGCGCCGGGCATCGCCATCGACCAGCGGCTGGCCCAGCTGTTGCCCGAGGACGAGACGCACGCTTTCATCCAGCCCAACTTCGAGATCCTGGCGCCACGCCACATGCGCCCGGACCGCCTGGCCCGGCTGATGGAGATCTCCGAGGTGGTACGCTCGGACCGGATGGTGCAGCTTCGTCTCGACGTGGACCGAGCGGCAGCCGCGGTGCGGTCGGGTCGGTGGGCGCCGGCCGAGGTGGTCGGGCTGCTGCGGGAGGCGGCTCGCCACGAGCTGCCACAAAACGTGCAGTTTACCCTGGTGGATGCCCTCAAGCCGCTGGGGCGGGTGCAGCTGATGGATGGCATCCTGGTGCGCACGGACGACGCCACGGTGGCTTCGGCCCTGCTCGACGGTGCCCGCGCCCGCGGCATCCCCATCGACCGGGTGGCCCCGGAGGCGCTCTGGATCGAGCGTCGCTACGTGGGCGCGCTGCTGGAGGCGGCCGAGCGCTCTGGGTATCCGGTCCGGCCCTGGGTCAAGGGCACCCGGGTGGCCTACCCGGCCCAGCGGGCCGACGAGGTGGGGCAGGCGCTGGAGAGCGCCGCCCGCCAGGCGGCCCGGGAGTCGGGCATCCTGGTGGAGCGGCGTCCGCCCCCCTCCCTTGCGCGGGGGCGGCGGGACCTTACGTTCGTCCCGCCTGGCAGCGAGGCCGAC
Source organism: Limnochorda sp. LNt (assembly GCF_035593265.1). Lineage (GTDB taxonomy): Bacteria > Bacillota > Limnochordia > Limnochordales > Geochordaceae > Geochorda > Geochorda subterranea. Next base: position 784,389 of record NZ_CP141614.1, read on the forward strand.
CTGCTCGGGGTGGCGGGCCGGGCTTCGAGGCTGCCCGCCTCCTGGGCGTCCCGGCGGGAGGAGTGACGTCCGTTGGGCTATCGTCCCGAAAACCCGGTCATCGTCCAGAGCAATCACGAGATCCTGCTGGAAGTGGACAATCCCCGCTACGAAGAGGCCCGGGACGCCCTGGCCCGCTTCGCGGAGCTGGAGAAGAGCCCGGAGCACATCCACACCTACCGGATCACGCCTCTGTCGCTGTGGAACGCGGCGGCCTCCGGACTGTCGGCCTCCGACGTGCTGAGCGTGCTGGAGCGGTACGGCAAGTTCGACGTGCCGCTGGCCATCGCGCAGGTCGTCCAGGAGTACATGGCGCGGTACGGGCTCGTCAAGCTGGTGCGCGGGGGTGGGGCGCCGGCCAACGGCAAGGCGACTCGCGGCGGAGCGCGCCGCCACGGGGCGGCTGCGGGCGGCCGGGACGGGCAAACCCTGCTGCTGACCAGCACCGACCCCGCCGTCATCGAGGAGATCGCCCACCACCCGCGCCTGGCACCCTACCTGCTCGGCCGCGTCGACCAGCGGACCCTGGCCGTCGACGGGCGGTACAGGGGCCACGTCAAGCAAGCCCTGGTCCACATCGGTTATCCCGTGGAGGACCTGGCGGGGTACGTCCAGGGAGCGGCGCTGGAGATGGCCTTGCGCCCCGTGACCCGCTCGGGACGCCCCTTCGCCCTGCGAGACTACCAGCGGCAGGCGGTCGACGCCTTTTGGGTGGAGGGCACGGAGCGGGGCGGCAACGGCGTGGTGGTGCTGCCCTGCGGCGCGGGCAAGACCATCGTCGGGCTCGGCGTCATGGCCCGGGCCCGCACCCAGACGCTGATCCTCTCCACCAACGTGACGGCGGTGCGCCAGTGGGTGGCCGAGATCCTGGACAAGACCACCCTCGGCGAAGAGGACGTGGGCGAGTACACCGGCGAGGCCAAGGAGGTGAAGCCGGTCACCGTCGCCACCTACCAGATCCTGACCCACCGCCGTGCCGGCGACGACGAGTACCCTCACTTCGCCCTCTTCAACAGCCGTGACTGGGGCCTCATCATCTATGACGAGGTGCACCTGCTGCCGGCCGACGTCTTTCGCATCACGGCCGAGATCCAGGCCCGCCGGAGGCTGGGGCTGACGGCGACGCTCATCCGGGAGGACGGCCGAGAGACCGACGTCTTCAGTCTCATCGGGCCCAAGCGCTTCGACGTGCCCTGGCGCGACCTGGAGAAGGCCCGCTGGATCGCCACGGCGGAGTGCTTCGAGCTGCGGGTGCCGCTGGACGAGTCGGTGCGCATGAGCTACGCGGTGGCCGAGGACCGCGAGAAGTTTCGCATCGCCTCCGAGAACCCCCGCAAGCTGGCGGTGGTCCGGGCCCTGTGCCGCTACCACCGCGGCGACCAGGTGCTCATCATCGGCCAGTACCTCGCTCAGCTCGAAGCCATCGCCTCGATGCTGGATGCCCCTCTCATCACCGGGCGCACGCCCAACGCCCGTCGCGAGGAGCTCTATGCGGCCTTCAAGGAGGGCCGGGTCCGATGCCTGGTCGTCTCCAAGGTGGCCAACTTCGCGGTGGACCTGCCGGACGCCAGCGTGGCCATCCAGGTCTCGGGCACCTTCGGCTCGCGGCAGGAGGAGGCCCAGCGGCTCGGCCGCATCCTGCGGCCCAAGGCCGGCGACAACGTGGCCCGCTTCTACTCCATCGTCACCGCGCCCAGCGCGGAGCAGCGCTTCGCGGCCAAGCGGCAACTCTTCCTGACGGAGCAGGGGTACCGCTACGCCATCTACTCCGCCGAGCGAGCCGTGGCGCTGCTCGAGGCGGGGCAGGGGCTCAGCGTGGACGGCGAGGCGCCCGCGCTGACCGGGATGGCCCCGGGGTCACCAGCCCTCCTCGAGGCCGACCGACAGTCGTAGGGAGGGTGAGCCTGCTCCGCCCGTCCCCAGGGCCGTCGCGTAGCGAAGCTGGACGTAGAGGCCGGCGAACCAGCCAGGCTCCAGCACCAGGGCGGCCTGGTCACGGGCCAGGGTTCGGTTCCAGATGGACGGGTAGAAGGCCGCGACCAGCGAGCCGTACCGGATGGCGATGCCGTTGAGGGCCTGGTCGAAGGGCGCCCCCTCCAGCGGGAGCCGGCGCAGCGTGTAGTAGACGCCGAGCAGGGGCCGACCGCTGCGGTACTCCTCGACCACCCCGCCCAGGCGGAAGTCCCACTCCGGCCGGGCGCCGAGCGTGCCCTGAAGGCTCCCGGCGAGCGACGCGACGCCCACCTCGCTGGGTTGCAGGGGCACCTTGACCCCGATCCCCCAGTCGAGGCCGATGGCGTCGACCTCCGTCAGGCCCCAGACGATCCCGGCCCGCCAGACGGGGTGGGGGCGTGGCTCCAGCAAGGCGTCCGCGGGGCGGGCCGCCCCCAGCACCACGACCGCGACCGCCGCCACCAAGAGTCCCGTTGCCCGTCGGTTGCCCACCATGACGTGCCCCCTCGAGGCCACCGGTTAGACGTGGGGCTGGCTATTCCTTCCTGACGGCCTGGCCCCGGGCCTCGCGCAGGCGGTCCAGGGTGCGGAGCACCTCCTCGGCATGCCCGTCCACTTTGACGGAGTCGAAGACGTGGGCCACTCGCCCCTCGGGGTCGATGAGGAAAGTGGTGCGCCGGGCGCTGGTGCCGCGCTCGTTGAGGACGTCGAGCCGCCGCGAGATGCTGCGATCGTGGTCGGAGATGAGCGGGAAGCGCAGCCCGCACGCATCGGCGAAGTGACGATGGGATGCCGCGCTGTCGACGCTGACCCCGACCACCTCGGCGTCGCGCGCCCGCAGCGCCTCCAGGATGGCGTCGAAGGCCTTGGCCTCCCGGGTGCAACCGGGGGTGTTGTCCTTGGGGTAGAAGTAGAGGACCAGCCACTTGCCCAGGAACTGCCGCGTCGACAGACGCGTGCCGGCCTGGGTGGGACCCGCCACCTCGGGCATCTGGTCGCCGGGCCCGACCGCTACGGCCACCGCCATCGACCTCTCTTTCCGACGGGTCGTGGGTCGACACGGGATATTCTGGCGCGGCGGCGCGGCGGCTTTCAAGGGATGGCCCGTCCGCCCTGCGAATCTCGCAAGGAGACGGCACGGGGCCCCAAGGGGTGCCGCCGTCACGGGGAGGGACGCATCGATGGATCTGGGACTGCAGGGTCGGGTGGCCGTGGTGGCAGCCGCCTCCGAGGGCCTGGGCTACGCCGCGGCGCGGGCGCTGGCGGCCGAGGGGGCGAGGCTGGCCATCTGCTCGCGGCGCGCCGACGCCATCGAGCGGGCGGCCCGCTCGATCGGGGAGGCCACCGGCGCCGAGGTGCTCGCCGTCACGGCGGACGTGAGTCGGGCCCAGGACGTGGCCCGCCTGGTGGAGGCCGTCGATCGCCGGTACGGCCAGGTCGACGTGCTGGTGACCAATGCGGGCGGGCCCCGTGTCGGGACCTTCTTCGAGTTGAGCGACGCCGACTGGCAGGCCGCCTTCGACCTGCTGGTGATGAGCGTGGTCCGCATGGTGCGGGGCTTCGTGCCCCTCATGCGCAAGACGGGGAGGGGCGGCTCCATCCTGGCGCTGACCTCCTACAGCCTCAAGGAGCCCATCTCGGGCCTCATGCTGAGCAACACCATGCGCGCGGCGCTGGCGGGGCTGCTCAAGACGCTGTCCCAGGAGCTCGGCGGGGAGGGCATCCGGGTCAACGTCATCGTCCAGGGCCGCTTCGACACGGAGCGGGTGCGGGAGTTGGACCGGATACGGGCGCAGCGGGAGGGCATCACGCCCGAGCAGGTGGTGCGCCGCTACGCCGACCAGATCGCCCTGCGCCGGTACGGGCATCCCGACGAGCTGGCGAGGGTCATCGCCTTCCTGGCCTCGGACGCGGCCAGCTACGTCACGGGCGCGGCGCTGACCATCGACGGCGGACTGGTCAAGGGCCTGCTCTGACCGACGCGTGGGCGGGCCCCGCCACCGCGGCGAGCGCCCGCCCCGTCTCGTCGCGCGTGCCGCGCGAGGCGGATCAGGCCCGCAGGTGCTCCAGCCCCTCGCGCCAGGGGTAGCGGAGCAGCAGATAGGCGACGAAGGCGATCCCCGCTACCAGCAGCAGAGCGAACAAGAGCAGAGGGGCCAGCTGAAGGCTGACCCGCCACATCTCCGGCTGAAGGTAGGGAGCGAGCGCGTCCATCCGCACCCCGTGCCGGGCCACGGCCAGCCCGGCGGCCATGACCGCCGTGCCCGCCACTGCGCCCGCCGCCCATCGAAGGGCACCGGGCCCGCCGGGCCGGGACCGGGCGGCTCGCTCCGCCAGGAGCCAGGCGCCGGCCATCACGACGCCACCGGCCACGGCGACGACCACTCCTGTCCGCACCAGCGGCACCGTCTCGACGACCGGCCCCAGGGCCACCCCGTACCAGGCCGAGGCCGCCGCCTGCAGGGCGACGGTGACGGCCAGGGCGCGGCCCACGGCCACCCGTACCCGGCCAGCGGGCTCGGGTGCGACGCGCGCCGCCACGTGCGCCACGGCCAGCACGTACGACAGGCCGACCAGCAGCAGGTGGAGCACCGCGTGCACGTAGCGGGGCCACATGGTCGGCTCGGACAGGTTGAGCGCCGTGCCCGACAGGTTGAAGAGCTCCCCGTACCGCTCCGGATGCGGGAAGAGGCTCATGTTGGTCACCAGCGCGAAAGCCGTCCAGACCAGGGCGCCCAGCGTCACCGCCAGGCCCCAGGCCGGGGCCCGGGGACCTCGGTTGCGGCGCAGGGCCCAGGCGTACAGGGCGTAGTAGCCCACGATCAGCACGGGCACCACGCTGATCCAGCTCCAGGCCACGAAGGTCGATGCCGTGTAGAAGAACGGCCCGTACAGCACCTGCACGAAGAGCAGGGGAGCCACCCCCGTCGTGATGGAGAAGGCCATGGCCACGGGCAGGGCCTGGGAGAGATGGGCGCCCAGCAGCCGGGCGGGCGCGGCCCTGAGCTCGTCGTGCGAGCGTCCCACCACGGCGCTGGCCAGGCCGATGGCCGTGCCCCCCAGGGTCACACCCACGAAGAGCGTGTGCAGCGTGTACGTCAGGACCAGCAGCGCCTGCAGCAGCCCGGGCGGCGCGGGGATCCCGATGGGATCGGGGCCGGGCAGCATGGCCGGCATCATCCTCCACATCTCCTCTCCCGGCAGGTTCATGAGATGGGCTCGCCGGGCAGCGGCGGTCGGCCCGCGGCCGACGGCGCCTCGGGCGGGTGGAGGGAGGCCAGCCACCGGGCCAGGGCGCGCCGCTCCTCGGGAGAGCCCATGAAGGGCGGCATGTAGGGCTTGAGCGTGTCGAGGTGGGCGAGCTGGAAGTCGAGGTAGGCCTCGCTCCAGCCCTTGACCAGGGGCTGCACGTCGTTGTAGCCGCCCAGCGAGTGGCAGATGGAGCACTGCAAGCGGAAGAGCTCCTGGCCGGCGGCAAGGTCCGCCGCCTGCGCGTGGGCCTGCTCGCCCGACACCGAGACGGACGCCGTCCGGGCCGGGTCGGCGAAGCGGGCGGAGGCCAGCACCCCTCGGGCGGCGAGTCCGGGTTGCTGCCAGACGTAGACGCCGTTGGAGTAGAGGTAGCCGTAGATGGTGTAGGGCTTGCGGATGCCCTCCCGCACCCACTCGGTGCCGCCCGTCGCGATGAGCCCCGCTGCCAGCAGCACGGCCGCCAGGGCGCCTGTGGCCGTCCGAGGGGACCGCAACGGCCCCAGCACACCGACGGCGAAGACGATGGCGGAGATGACCACGCTGCCGGCGAACATGAGGGAGACCGGCGCCGCTCCGCCCAGCACCAGCATCCGGGCCCCGACCGGCACCACCTGCAGGTACCAGATGGTCGTCAGCGGCAGCAGCAGCGCGCCGGGCACCAGCCACCACGAGGCGAACCGCACCACCCGGTCTCGGTCCGGCTGGGAGGCGATGCGGGTGGCCGTCGCCAGCCCCCACAAGCCGGCCAGGGCGGCGGCCGCGGCGCTCCGGCCCACCAGGCTCGGCCAGTAGCTGGGGTTGAAGAAGCCGTGCCAGAAGTCGCCCGTCTCGAGCCAGCGCCCCGGGGTCAACATGAAGCTGATGATGCCGTTGATGATGACCAGCGACATGAAGGCGCTGACGGCGTACGCCCAGCCGTAAAGCATGTGGGTCCGGGCGTCCACCCGGTGCCACGAGGCGACGTAGAGCAGCACCGCCGCGATCTCCGCGATGAAGAAGACCCACTCGATGGCCCACGCCCAGACGAAGGTGCGGATGAGCACGGATGTGGTGGGCGGACTGACCAGGCCGATGGTGAACCAGATGCCCACCCCCGTCAGGGCGCCGAAGACGGCGGTGAGCAGCAGGAAGAACCGGGAGTGAGCCTCGACGTACGCCAGCACCTCTTGCCGGCCCTCGCGGCGAGCCCACCGCTCCGCCAGCACCAGGTAAAGCCCGCCGCCCACCGCGAACATGGCCACGAAGACGTGCAAGATGGCGACGATGCCGACGGTGAGCGAGCCTCCCAGGCGAGGGATGGCCCAAAAGGGGTAGTTCACGGCGCACCCCCTCCTTGTTGCAAACGGGAACCTGTTAGTAAGGACAACCGCTTGCACCACTACCGTAGCCGGGGACGGGGTTGCCGGAGAGGGGAGGAAGTGCGGGACGGTAGTCTGTGAGAATTGTCTGAACCGGATCACGCGCTTCCGGCGAGGAAGGTAGGGTCTAGACCCAACGTTCGAGGGTCCGGGGGCCCTCGGCGAACCCGGCCGCCCGTATCCACGCCAGGCGCCCGCGGTCGTGGGGGACGGGGATCCCCTGGACGGTGCGAACGATGAGCCGACGCCCGGGAAAGGCCATCCCCGCCACGCGCACCGCCGCCTCCAGAGCCTGGCCCAGCGCCTCGGGGCACGCGCCAGGGTCGTGCCACAGCCCGCCCGAGGCCGGACGCAAAAGCAGGATGGGCTGGGGGCCGACCCCGGCGACCAGGCCCGTGGGAGGCCCCGCCGGCCACCACGCAGGGGGATGCCCGGCCCAGCCGACCGTCACCGCGGGGTCCACGCTCGCGGTGGCCCACCCGCGGGCCGGCGGGCCGCCGGCGTCGTCCGCCCCCGAGCGCAAAGCCTCGGCGTCGGCTTCGCGGGCGAACTGCTCGCCATCGAGGCCCTCCACCGCGTAGACGCGCTGGATCCGACCTTGCGCCTCCATGGTCTCCAGCGCCTGGGCGACGTGGGACCAGGGCACCGGGATCCCCTCGGCTGCCGCCACGCTCCGGCTGACGATCCCGTACCGCGCCAGCAGGGCCTCGGCCCAGGCCTCGGCCCGCTGGGCCGGGGCGCCAGGGTCGTGACCGGCGAGGTAGAAGCGCACCAGGCCGACGTCGGGCTTGGCCACGACGCGACGGGAGAGGGCACGGCGTGCCGCACGCCGCACCGCCCGGGCGGGGCGGCGGTACGCCCCCGGTGGCGAGCCGACGGCAACCGGCACGTCACGCCTGGGGGCCCGAGCGGCGGCTTCGAGCAGCTCCAAGGACTCGGCTCCCGCGAGGCCGGCGCGTACCAGCTCCAGGAGAGCTCGGGCGGCGGCTTCCAGGTCGAGCCCGGCCTGGCTGGCGACCTCCCACCCGAACCAGCTGCCTCCTCGCTGCAGGAGCGCCAGGACGGCGCGGGCCTCGGCGGAGAGCTGGGGCTCGGAGACGGCAGGGCCGGCCAGGTACGTGGCGGACGCCTGAGCCCGAGGGAAGAGGGTCACCCGGGGCTCCCGCTGGTCCTCCCCGGCGGTCGCCACGACGGCCCATCCGATCTGGCCCGAAGCGATGGCCCGGGCCAGATCGGGGCGCGGGTCTCGACCGAGGCGGGCCGCCAGCATGGCCACCCAGTCCGACCACCGGGCCCGCACGCCCGCCAGAGTGGAGAGTCGCCGGGTGAGGAGCTGCGTCCCCGTGTCGGTCTCGGGGCGCTCACGCGAACGCACCACGCCGTGACGTCGCAGGACGAACGCCTGGTAGCGGGAGATGGGGAGAGGGGCGGCCTCGGCGCGGGCCCGTTGGAGCGTGCGCCTGCGGGCCTCAAGCAAGCCCGCCACCGCCACGTAGACGGGCGCCTCGCCGGCCCGGAGGGTGGCCCGCAACACGAGACCTCGAGCCTCCAGCACCCCCAGGGCGCCTCGCGCCACCGGGAGCGGGACGTCGTAGCGCTCGGCCACCTCCTCCACGCGCCAGGGGCCCGGCCGCGATGGCAACCGGTGAGAGAGGAGGGCGGCGAGGGCATCCACCCGCTGCTGCAGCTCCTCCGACTCCAGGGCCTCGAGGGCAGGGGCCAGCAGGGCATGGACCCACAAGGCACCCCGGCGCAGCGCGCGTCCCTGCCGCACGAGCGCCTCCATCCAGGCCTGCCACGGAGCCTCCGAGCCGAGGGCCTCCTCCAGCTCGCGGTCGCGGATGTCGCCGGCGAAGCGCAGCCAGTCCTCCAGCCGCTCGATCCCGTCGGGGGGCCGAGCGCCCAGCCACGCCGGGAACCGATGGCGCTCGGCCACCTCCTGCAGGGCCCGGGCGTCCACCAGGTGCTCCAGGGTCCCGGCGGCAGCCGCCTGCCGGAGCAGCTCCTCGGGCGCGCCCATCAGCAGCGTCGGGCGGGCCTGAGCCTTGGGCGCGTCGGGCCTGTAGAGGTAGGATTGCGTGAACGCGGCCAGCATGGCCGCCGCGAGAGGAGACGGGACGCGGCGCTCCACCACCCGCCCCTCGATCTCGCCCCGCTGCAGGCCCCGCACGAGCCGCGCCATGGTCGCCACGTCGAGGTCCTCCGTGGCCGCCTCGCGGATGGCCTCCTGCAGCAAGACGCCCGCGGCCCCTGTCCGCGTCGCCTGGTCCAGCAGATCGGCGGCCCTGAGGCGCTGCAGCCACAAGGGTTGGCGGCGCGCCCGGTGGCTGCGCGGGATGAGCAGGGCCCGGGTCGCCGCCTCCCGAAACCGCTGGGCCACCAGGTGGCTCGTGGGCAGCCACGCCTGCACGAGCGCCGTGGGGTCCTGGCCTCCGAGGCGGCAGAGCTCGTCGGGGTCCACGTCCGCCTCCGCGGGGAGTCGCACCATCAACCCGTCATCGGCCGCGACCGTATCGGGGGTCAGCCCCCGGGCCCGGAGGTATCCTTCGATGGCCACGGCCCAGGCCCGGTGGACGGCCCGGCCCCAGGGGCTGTGCAGGACGATGCGCCGGTCGCCCAACTCGTCGGGAAAGGTCTCGACCACGACCCGGCGGTCCGTGGGGAGCGTGCCGCATGCTCTCCACTGGCGGACCAGCAGGCGGGCCAGAGCGTCGGCAGCCGGCTCATCCAGGCAGGCGTGCTCGCGCAGCCACCCCCGCAGCTCCGAGATCGCTCCATCGTCGGAGGGGCAGGCCTCCAGGCGCTCGCTCATCCGCTCCAGCGTCTCCCCGACCCAGCGCCCGAGGTGAGTGGAGCGGCCCGGCGCGTCCCCCCGCCAAAACGGCAGCAGGGCGGGTCCCTCGTGAGGGGCGGGGCTGACCACGACCCGGTCGGGCTTGATGGCCTCGATGCGCCACGTGCCCATGCCGAGCCAGAAGACGTCGCCCCGGCGGCTCTCGTAGGTGAACTCCTCGTCCAGCTCGCCGAGTTTGACGTCGGTACCCTGCAGGTAGACGGGATACAGCCCCCGGTCCGGGATGGTGCCGGCGCCCGCGTAGAGCACCGTCAGGGCTCCCTCGGCGCTACGGATGCGCCCGCGCTGGCGATCCCAACGCACACGGGGCCGCCAACGCCCGTCGGGGAGCTCGCCGGCTGCCAGGGCCAGGACCTCTCGAAACATTTCCCGGGAAAGGTCCGAGAATGCGGCCGTCCGGCGGACCAGTCGGAGCAGGGCATCCTCGTCCCACTCCTGGACCGCGGCGGCCCCGACCACGAACTGCACCAGCACATCGAGCCCGCCCGACAGCGGCCGGGTGGGCTCGATGTCGCCGGCGGCCATGGCACGGGCGGCGGCCGAGGCCTCCAGCAGGTCGGCGGGGTGCGTGGCCAGCAGGATGCCCCGACGGGTGCCCGTGACGGCATGGCCGGAGCGACCCAGCCGCTGCAGTCCCTGGGCCACCTGCTTGGGCGCCTGGACCTGGACGACCAGATCGACGGCTCCCACGTCGATGCCCAGCTCGAGGGTGGAGGTGGCCACCACGGCCTTGATCTCACCGGACTTGAGCGCTTCCTCCACGTAGAGGCGGGCGGGCCGCGCCATGCTGCCGTGGTGGGTGAGGACGAGGCGACGTCCGGCCAGATCGTTGACGAGGTGCGTGAGGCGCTCCGCCAGGCGGCGGTTGTTGACGAAGACCAGGGTGGTGCGGTGGGCCTCGATGAGCTCCAGGAGCCGCCGCGCTACCGACGGCCAGACCGACCCCTCCTCCTCCGGCAGTCCGAGGCCGGGCACGCTCACCTCGAGGGCCAGGGGCTTGCGGCCGCCTGCCTCGAGCACCCGCACCCCTTCTGCGCGGGCACCGCCGAGCCAGAGAGCGGCGGCCTCCGGCGGCTCGATGGTGGCCGACAGCCCCACGCGCTGGGCCCGGTCGCCCGCCAGGTGGTCCCTCAGCTCCAGGCTGAGCGCCAGGAGCACGCCTCGCTTGCTCGGGGCCAGCGCGTGCACCTCGTCGACGATGACCCGGCGCGCCCGAAGCAGGGTGGGGCGCGTCGCCGGCGACAGGAGCAACAAGAAGAAGGACTCCGGGGTCGTGACCAGGACATGCGGGGGGCGGCGCGCCATGGCCCGGCGCTGCCGGGCAGGGGTGTCAGCGGTGCGCACCCCGACCTCGATGCCGGGCCACGGCTGGCCCCGGTCACGGGCGAGGGCGGCCATCTCGGTCAGGGGCTGTTGCAGCGTGCGGTGGATGTCGTGGCTCAGGGCCCGCAGGGGCGAGACGTAGACGGTGTGGACGCGCGGGCAGTCCTCTCGCGGCGTGCGCAGCAGCTCGTCGAGCGTCACCAGGAAGGCCGCCAGCGTCTTGCCGGACCCGGTCGGGGCCGACAGCACCACGTCATGCCCCGACCGGATGGCAGGCCACCCGAGCCGCTGCACCGGGGTCGGCGGTCCCCACCGCCGCGTGAAACTCTCCGCGACGAGGGGGTCGAAGGCTGCCAGGGGATCGTCACGCAGCGGACGAAGGCGCCTCCCAGTGGACCCGGCACTCCTCGACGGCGCGTTGCAGCTCCGCCGCGAGGCTGGCCACGTCGTCGCCCTGCACCCGGCAGACCAGGTGGGCCTGGCCCGGGGGAGCCGGCGTGGTGACGACGCTGTGGATGTTGAGGCCGTAGCTGGCGATGACCGAGGCGATCCGCGCCAGCACCCCTGGCCGGTCGGCGCAGTCGATCTCCAGGCGTGAGCCCGGCTTGCGCACACCCAACAGGTCGACGAAGGCGTCGAAGATGTCGGTCTCGGTGATGATGCCGACGAGCCGGCCCTCCTCGACGACGGGCAGTCCGCCGATCTTGTGCTCCCGCATCAAGAGGGCGGCCTGCTCGATGGGTGAGTCGGGCGTCACCGTGATGACCCGCCGGGTCATGGCCTCCTGGACCGTCAGCTTGTCGAGGAGGTACCGCAGCTCGTAGACGCTGAGCGTGGTGGCGGGCGATGCCGAGACCCTCATCAGGTCCAGCAGCGTCACGATGCCCACCACCTGCCCCTCCTGCAGCACCGGCAGCCGGCGAATCTTGCGCCCCTCCATGAGACGCAGCGCCTCGGCCACCGGGGTGCTGGGCTCCACCGTGATGGGATTGAGGGTCATCTTGTCACGCACACGCATGGCGTGGCCTCCCCCTCCGTCTCGGCGCGATGTCACCAGCCGGTGCCGGGGCCCGTGGGGCTCGCCGGGGGCGCCGTCGCGGGCCCCTGACTCAGCGGCCCGGCAACAGATGCCGCTCCAGAAAGTCCGCCGTGAGGCGATACGCCCGCTGGAGGTTGGCTCGTCGGGTGAAGCCGTGCCCCTCGTCCTCGAAGACCACGTAATCGACGGGACGGCCCAGGGCCCTCAGGCGCTCGACCATCTGGTCCGACTCGGCCTTGACCACACGCGGGTCGTTTTGGCCCTGAATGACCAGCAGGGGCGCCCGCACCTGGTCGACGTACGTGATAGGGGAGCGCTCCAGCAGCATCTCGCGGTCCTCGTCGGGGTCCCCCACCCAGCGCTTCATGAATCGCTGCCACGTCGGGGGCACGCTCCTGACGAAGGTGACCAGGTTGCTGGGGCCGACGATATCGACGGCTGCCGCCCAGTACTGCGGCAGGCGGGTCACGGCGGACAGCGTGGCGAACCCGCCGAAGCTCCCGCCGAAGATGGCCAGGCGGCGGCGGTCGACCCACGGCAGGCTCTGCAGGTAGCGAGCCGCGGCCTCGATGTCCCGCAGCTCGCCGCCGCCCCAGTCCCGGTGGATGAGGCGCTGGTAGCTGATCCCGTACCCGGTGGAGCCGCGGATGTTGGGCGCCAGGATGCCGATGCCCCGGTGGAGCAGGTACTGGTAGAGAGGATGATAGGCGGGCCGCTCCTGCGCCTCGGGCCCCCCGTGGATGGAGAGGGCGACCGGCGCCGGGGCGCCCGGCGAGGCCCCCCGTGGGCGATAGAGCCACGCCGGGATCTGCCGACCGTCGAAGGTGGGGAACGTCACCAGCTCCGGGGCCGCCAGGGCCTCCTCGGGGATGCCCCCCAGCATGCTGGAGGTGATCCGGGTGACCCGGCCGTCGGCGAGCCGCAGCGTGTAGAGCTCGGCCGCCCGGCGGGGGGTGGCCAGGAGCAGCGCCGCGTGGCTCCCGTCCGGCGAGAAGCGGACGGAGGCCAGCACGCCTTCCGGCACCGGAGGCTCGGTCACCACCCGGCCCGAGGGCACCTCGACGAGACGCAGGCGACTGATGCCGCCCTCGTTGACCGAGACCAGCGCCACCTGCCCGTCGGGAGCCAGCTCCACGTTTTCGACGTCCCACTCGGGCGTGTAGATCCACTCGAGGACGCCCGGGCGGTCGGGCCGGACGATGGCCAGTCCCGAGAACTCCCGATCGCGGTTGCTCACCACCAAAAACCCGCTGCCGTCGGGCAGCCACCGTTCGGGGAAGTGGACGGCCTCTCCCTCGTGGGGCGTCACGTTGCGGTGCGAGCCATCCGTCAGATCCAGCACGTAGACGTCCTGGTCGGTGTTGGCGTGGAAGGCGACCACCGTCAGGCGGCGGCCATCGGGGGCCCACGCGACGGGCACCAGGTACTCGCCGGTGGAGAGGACCAGGCGAGGCTCCCCGTCGGGGAGCTCGCGGACGAAGACGTCCACCTCGGTGGGCGTGCGCTGGTTGCCGGCGTACGCGATGCGCCGCCCATCGGGTGAGAAGGCCCCGGCACCCATCTCGTAGCGGACGTCTTCCCGGGACGTCAACTGCCGCGGCCAGCCGCCCCGCACGTCGAGCTCGAAGAGTTGCCAGAACTCGTTGCCGTCGCGATCGGCCAGGAAGACGATCCGGTCGCTTTGGGGGTGCGCCGCGGCCATGCGCACCGTCCGGTCCTCGAAGAGGGTCAGCTGATCCGGCCAGCCGCCCTCCACCGGGATGCGCCAGAGGTTGAACTGCCCCGAGATGTCGGTCGAGACGTAGACGTGCCGACCGTCGGGGCTGAAGGCCAGGGCGCCCGGCTGATGGCGCCGCACGGCGAAGAACTGCTCGAACGCGTACCGACCCGTGGTGGCCTCAGCCCGCTCTCGCCCGGTCACGCTCACCGCCTCCTCCTGTCTCCCTCTGCATCTCGTGTTCGCCGTGACGGCGCCCCATCCCTGGAGGTCGGGATACGGCTGGCCAGTGCCATGGCGCCCACCACCAAGCCTGCCCTCGCGGCCTCGAGCAGGGCGCCCCCGACGGGCTCCCAGGTCCGGCGCTCCCGGGACGGGACTACAGCTGGGAGAGCTCCAGCGGCGTCCACGGGAGCAGGCTGAACCGCCGGGCTCCCCCGCTGACCACCGGATCGTCGAGCACGAGCCGCCTTGCCTCGTCCACGGAGTCGACCCGGTAGACGACCATCCCCCCGCTGCCATCGCCGAAGGGCCCGGCCATCACGACCTTGCCCTCCCGGTGCAAGCGTCCGATGTACTCCAGGTGGGCGGGTCGCAGCCGCCGGTTGGCCTCGGGGTCGACGATCCACAACAGTGCGACCACGTGCTCCATGACGGGCGGAGCGCCTCCTTTCCCTCTGCCGCGGGCTCAGGGCGCGGCGCTGAGTACCAGGCGGTCGTCGAGGGCCGATTCCCCGCACGCCCGACGGAAGGCTTCCATCAGATCCGCCACGTCCATGCCCCGCCGGGCCTCCCCCGCCAGGTCCAGCACGATGCGACCCTCGTGCATGAGCAGGGTCCGGTCTCCGACGGTGAGGGCGTGGCGCAGGTTGTGGGTCACCATGAGGGTGGTCAGCCCCTGCCGGGCCACCACCTGCCGGGTCAGCTCGAGCACCGTCTCCGCCGCCCGAGGGTCCAGGGCGGCGGTGTGCTCGTCCAGCAGCAGGAGCTTGGGGGCGCGCACCGTGGCCATCAAGACCGTCAGGGCTTGACGCTGGCCGCCCGAGAGATGCGAGACGGGCGTCTCCAGCCGGTGCTCCAGCCCCATGCCGAGGGTCGCGAGCGCCTCCGTGATGGCCGCTCGCCGCGCGCGGGTGAGCGCCGGGGCCAGGCCGCGCCGGATGCCTCGGGTCATGGCCAGCACCATGTTCTCCTCGATGGTCAGCGACCCGGCGGTGCCGGCTCGGGGATCCTGGAAGACCCGCCCGATGAAGGCCGCCCGTCGGTGCTCCGGCCAGCCCGTCACGTCCTGGCCGTCGACGTGGACCTGACCGGCGTCGGGCATGACGGTCCCGGCCACCACGTTGAGCAGCGTCGACTTGCCGGCGCCGTTGCTGCCCACCACCGTGACGAACTCGCCGGCACGCAACACCAGCGAGACCCCGTCGAGGGCCGGGCGGCCATCGACCGCGCCGCCCTCCCTGAAGGTCTTGGTGATCCCGCTCAGCCGCAGCATGGCCACGGGAGCCGGCCCTCCTTCACGGCGGGGGCGGGCGCCGGTGGCCCGCCGACAGGAGCCCGTGCGCTGCCAGCCATCGCCCAAAACCCCCGCCCGGCCGTTGCACCGGGACGCCGGCTCGCAGCCGATCGCGGGCGAAGCCGGGGACGGCCAGGGCGATGGCCACCACCGCAGCCGTCGCCAGCTTGAGGTCGCCGGGGTCCAGCCCCAGTTGGAGGGCGGCGGCGATGGCGGCCCGGTACGCGAGACTGCCCGTGACGGCCGCTGCCAGCCGCCAGGCCAGGCCACGAGGTCGGACGATGGCCTCGCCCAGGATGACCGACGCCAGCCCGGCCACGATGGTGCCGACGCCCATGTTGACGTCCGCGAAACCCTGGTACTGCGCGGCCAATGCTCCCGACAGCGCCACGAGGCCGTTGGAGATAGCCAACCCCACGGTCCGGGCCCGGCCCACCTCCACGCCGGCGCTGGAGGCCATCGCCTCGTTGTCGCCGGCGGCCCGCAGGGCCAGCCCCATCTCCGTGCGCAGCCACCACAGCAGCCCCCCAGCCACCAGTGCGACCGCGGCTGCGAAGACCACGAGTGGTGCCCAATCGAAAGGGATGCCGAGACGCCCGGCGTCCTCCATCAGGGTCGGCAGCCTCAGCAGCGGGACGTTGGGACGACCCATGACACGCAGGTTGACCGAGAACAGGGCGGTCATGGTGAGGATGCCCGCCAGCAAGGCCGGCACCCGCAGGCGGGCATGGAGCCAGCCCGTGGCGCCTCCCGCCGCTGCCCCGGCGGCTACCGCCACCAGCGTGGCGGGAAGCGCCGGGAAGCCCGCGGCGATGAGGGTGGCCGCGACCGCGCCGCCCAGGGGGAAGCTCCCATCGACGGTCAGGTCCGGCACCGCCAGGATGCGGAAGGAGAGGAAAACCCCCATCGCCATGATGCCGTAGAGCAGGCCCTGCTGGAACACCATCTGGAGCATGGCGGCGTCGATCAGCGGATCACCTCCGCCGCCGACTCGATCAGCTCCGCCGGCACGGTGACGCCCATGCGACGGGCGGCCTGGAGGTTGATGACGAGGCGCGCCTCCTGCTGGAACTGGATGGGCATCTCGGCCGGCGACGCCCCTCGCAGCACCTCGGCGGCCATGCGGCCGGTCTGGCGCCCCAGCTCGTAGTAGTCGATGGCGACGCTGGCCAACCCCCCGCGCCGCACGCTGTCGCCCTCACCCACGATGAGCGGCTTGCGTGCCTCCTCGGCCACCTTGACCACCGACTCCAGAGCGCTCACCACCGTATTGTCGGTGAAGACGTAGTAGGCGTCGACCCGCCGGGCGATGGACTGGGCCGCCGTCATCACCTCCGTGCTGGAGGCGGCGCTGGCCTCGACGATCTCGAGACCGAGCTCGGCGGCGGCCTGACGGGTGAGGCGGGCCTGCACCTGGGAGTTGACCTCGCCGGGGTTGTAGACGACCCCGACCCGCCGGGCCGAGGGCACCAGCTGCCGCAGGAGGCGGAGCTGGGCTGCGACGGGCGTCATGTCGGATGTGCCCGTCACATTGGTGCCGGGCCGTTCGAGACTCTCCACCAGGCGGGCGGCCACCGGGTCGGTCACCGCCGTGATGAGGATGGGGATGCTGCGGGTGGCCTGGGCGGCCGCCTGAGCCGCTGGGGTCGCGATGGCCAGGATCAGGTCGACCCCGTCGGCGACGAAGCGCTGGGCGATGGCCTGGGCGATGGCCAGGTCGCCCTGGGCGCTGCGGACGTCGTAGCGGACCGTGGAGCCCTCCACGTAGCCGAGCTCGGCCAGGGCGTCGACGAACCCCTGGCGCGCCGCGTCCAGGGAAGGGTGCTCCACGATCTGGACGATGCCGATGCGGGGCAGCGGGCCCGAGGGCGCCGCCTCCACGTCGGCCGATCCCGCCAGGGCCAGGCCGAGGACGAGGAAGGTGAAAGCCCGCGCAGCGAACCGAAGATGACGTGACACGAAGGCGGACCTCCTTCGCTGAGTCGCGGAGATTGGGTGGCGCTTGCGCCTTTGAAGCGCATAGATTGACGGTCTCGGAGAGAAATCCTCCTGACGAGATGGGATCTGTCACCGTCCTGGCGGCCCGCATGGTGGCCGCCCAGGCACTGGCCCGGCGGGCACTGGCTCGATGGGAGGCTCGGGCCCAGTCCATCCCCGACCCGGAGGCGCGGCGCCAGGCGCTGGGCAGCTTGCGTCACAAGGCCTTTCACAGCCTGGGTGCCGCCGTCTACGCCGCGGCCGTGCCCGGTCCGCACTTCGCTCGGATGGTGGAGTTTTGCGTCGCCTACCAGACGCTGAGCGACTACCTCGACAGTCTCGTGGATCGTGGCCGTCCACTGGACGGACGCCACCGGCGCCGACTCCACCAGGCCATGGTCGTGGCGTTGCAGGGGGGCGCCCCGGCCAACGGCCTGGCCGAGACACCGTGGGACGACGGGGGTTACCTGGTCCGATTGGTGACCACCTGCCAGCGCGTCCTGGCCGCCATGGGCGTCGACGAGGCATCCCGAGCACCGGCGCGCCACCTGGCGCTGGCCTATGCGCGGATGCAGGCACGCAAGCACGCCGAGCCGGGCAGCCGCCGGCGGCTGACCGCCAGGTGGGCGACGCGCCTGGGGCAGGCAACCGGCCGGCTGCCGCCGGCGGCCGGGATGGCCTGGTGGGAGATCGCCGCGGCGGCCGGCTCGACCCTGGGCATCTTCGCCTTGGTGGCGGCAGGGAGCCGCCGCCTCCCCTCCGAGGACCTCGAGGCGACGCTGACGGCGTACTTCCCCTGGATCCAGGCGTGGCACATCCTGCTGGACTACGCCATCGACGAGGCCGAGGACCGCGAGGGCGGCGAACTCAACTTCGCCGCCTGCTACCCCCGCCCGCCGGTCGCGCTCGAGCGCCTGGCCGGCGTCTTCCGGCGGGCCCGTGAGGCCGCACTCGTGCTGTGGGAGCCGTCCTTCCACCGCCTGGTCGTGGCGGGCATGGGGGCCCTCTACCTGACGGACCCCAAGGCGGCCCACCTGGGCGCCCTGTTGGAGCGCCTGCAGGTCATGGAGCCGTGGGTGGCGGTGCTGCGACCCATCCTGCGATGGTGGCACGTCCGGCATCCGGCCCCCGCCCAGGTGGCCGCCTTCCATCCCGTGCGGCCGCCGACGCCCGCTCGGGCCACGCCCGGCACGGCACGTGCCCGCGCGGCAGGAGCGGTCGCCCTCGCCGACGAAACGGCCGGCTCAAATCCTTCGGGGTAACGGACAGGTGGTCTGGCCGATGGAGAGCCCGGTGCCGTCACTCTCCCGCCGGAGCCGGGAGATCCCTGCCTTCCTGGCGATGGACGTCCTCGATCGGGCGAGGGCGCTGGAGCGGCAGGGGCGGCGCATCATCCACCTCGAGGTGGGCGACCCCGACTTTCCCACGCCGCCGCCCATCGTCGAGGCCGGGCGCAGGGCCCTGGCGGAGGGACACACGCACTACACCGAGAGCATGGGCATCCGCCCCCTGCGAGAGGCCATCGCACGCCACTATCACCGCCGCTACGGCGTCGACGTCTCGCCCGAGCGCGTGCTGGTGACGAGCGGGACGTCGCCCGCCCTGGCCATGGTGATGCAGGCCATCCTGGATCCCGGCGACGAGGCCCTCGTGCCGGACCCCGGCTATGCGTGCTACGCCAACTTCGTGCGGGCGGCGGGCGGCGTGCCGGTCGCGGTCGATGCCGGGCCCGCCTCGGGCTATCGGCTGACGGTGGAGGCGCTGGAGGCGGCGCGCACGCCCCGCACGCGAGCGGTCCTGGTCAACTCCCCGTCCAACCCCACTGGCGTCGTCTACGGGCCCGAAGCCCTGCAGCCGCTGGTCGAGTGGGCAGAGCGGCACGGCATCTGGCTCATCTCCGACGAGATCTACCACGGGCTGTCGGAGACGGGTCCCGAGCCCAGCGCGCTGGAGTACGGACCGAGGGCCGTGGTCGTCGACGGCTGCTCCAAGCGTTACGCCATGACGGGGTGGCGGCTGGGCTGGTGCGTGGCGCCGGTCGAGCTGGTACGACCCCTGCAGAAGCTTCAGCAGAACCTAATGGTCTGCGCCCCCGCCGCCAGTCAGGCGGCGGCCGTCGCGGCGCTGACGGAGGGCGAGCCCTACGTGGCGGCCATGGCACGGGCCTATGCGGAGCGTCGCCGCATCCTGACCCGGGGGCTCGAGGCGCTGGGGCTACCCGTCGCCGGCCGGCCGCAGGGTGCCTTCTACGTGCTGGCCGACGTGCGCCGCATCACGAGCGACTCGGTCGGGCTCGCCTTCGAGCTGCTGGAGCGGACGGGAGTCGCTCTGACGCCCGGCGTCGACTTCGGCCAGCGGGGCGAGGGGCATCTGCGGCTGTCGTGTGCGGCCTCGCCCCAGGCCATCCAGGAGGGCTTGCGCCTGCTGGGGGAGTGGCTGCGGCAGCGGGGCGAGAGGCCCGCGGCCGGGTGACGTCCCCTCAGCGGGACGGCAGGAGGGGAAGGGGATCCACCGTCTTGCCGTCGATCTTGATGCGGAAGTCGAGGTGTGGCCCGGTCGAGCGTCCGGTCGACCCGGACCAGGCGATGACCTCCCCGCGGGCGACGGCCTGCCCTGCGCGTACCCCGACCCGGCTCAGATGGCCGTACAGGCTCTGGACGCCGCCCCCGTGGTCGATGACGACCCCGTAGCCGAAGCCGTCCATCCACCCGGCCTGCAGCACGACCCCGGGGGCCGCCGCTTTGACGGGCGTGCCGGAGGGCACCGCGATGTCGAGACCCTCGTGGAACTCCCGCGCCGAGCCGCCGAAGGGATTGGCCCGCCACCCGTACTCGGAGGTGATGGGGCCCGTCACGGGCCAGTCGAAGCTGACCCCGGCGCCCGAGCCCGCCACGGTGGGACGGCTGGGAAGCCAGAGGAGCTGGCCGGGCCGCAAGGCCCGGGGGTCCATGATGGCGTTGATCCGCTGCAGCGCCTCGTAGGAGATGCCGAAACGCCGGGCGACGGACCAGAGGGTGTCGCCCGGCTGCACCCGGTAGCGTCCCCACTCGACGACGGTGCCGCCGATGCCCGCACGCGGCACCAAAAGACGCTGACCGACCCGGATGGTGTCGCCGCCCAGGCCGTTGAGCCGCACCAGCGTATCGACGGTGGTACCGTAGAGCCGGGCGATGCCCGACAGGGTGTCGCCCGGTTGGACCGGATACCACCACGTCGTGGCCAGGATCCGTGCGACGGTGGTAGCGTCGGCCTGGCCGGTGGCCCGCAGGCCCGCCTGTGCCTGGAAGCGGGAGACGGCGGATGCCGTCTCGGCGCCGTAGATGCCATCGAGCGAGACGTCGTAGCCGAGGCTGAACAGGAGCCGCTGCAGCGCCAGCGCGCCCTGGCCCCGGGCGCCCCTCGGCGGAGGCGAGGTCTGGACGCCGCGCACCCAGGCGGGGTACTCATCGGCTCGGGGCGAGAGGATGGCCGGGGCGGCGGCCAGCGCCTCGGGCCCCGGGGGAGGCGCGACGACGCCCAGCAACAGACCCACCGCCAGCCCTGTCAGCCATGCCAGCAGGCCTGGCCAGCCCAACGAGAAGGGGCGGCGCTGGCCCGCCCTCGAGGACGGGGTGATTTCCCAACCGGCGTCGTGATGCTCGCTCACCTGGCGGTGGCACCCTCCACAGGCCGGCACCGCTGGCGCGGGATGGTAGCCGGCGGCGCGTCTGGCAGTATGCCCAACGAGGCGGCATGGGATGCATCGATCTGCCAGCCCTCGGACGGGCCACGGCACTCTTCCGCAGGGCGGCGGGCGCGTCCTTCGGGACGCAGGATGGAGAAAGCCGGTTCGGCTGGCAGCGCCGTGCCACCCTGGTCCAGCCTATGAGGAGACGGGCGGCGGGGTGTCAGGCGAAGGGGTGGGCCAAGCGGAGCGAGGCAGGGGCAGGCGCCTCCTCGGGGCCTGCCCCCGCTGGCTGGTCAGCGTCCTTGGGGCTGCGGCGTCGAGGCGTCCTAGCGGGCGATGGCGGCGAAGCGCCGCTCCACCTTGGCCCAGTCCAGGTTGCGGAAGAAGGCGTCGATGTAGCTGCCCCGGTTGGTGCCGTAGTCGATGAAGTAGGCGTGCTCGTAGGTGTCGAGGGCCAGGATGGGCGTGGCGTTCCAGACGGGGAACGTATTCTGGGCGTCGCCGATGTAGTTGAAGAGGTACTTGTTGTCGTGGTCCCAGGCCAGCCAGACCCAGCCCCGGGCGGCGATGCCCGTCGCCTTGAGGTCCTTGGCCCACCGGTCGAAGCTGCCGAAGTCCCTCTCGATCTGGGCCAGCAGCGCGCCGGAGGGCTTGCCCCCGGTGCCACTCAGGATGTCGAAGTAGAGCTCGTGGTTCTTGACGCCGCCCAGAGCGAAGGTCAGCTCCACCTTGAGCTCGCGGATGAGGCTGTAGGTCTGGTTGGCCGCCTGGTAGTCGGCATCGCCCAGCTCGGCGAGCTTGGCCATGATCTCGTTGTACTTGTTGACGTACCCCTGGTAGAGCTTGTAGTGCTCCGTCATGGTACGCTCGGAGATGCCGTCCAGCTGGCGGATGGAGTCGAACGGCTTGGCGGTCAGCTGGTGAGCCATGCCACGCTTCCCCCTCCTGTGGGTGGTAGGTCCTACGCTTGAGAGCGCGCAGGATAGGATAGCCACGCCGCGCAGGCTTAGTCAAGAAAGCACGGTGCCAACCTTGTCGGACGCCCGCTCGGCCAGGATGGCGCGCACCTTGCTGGCCAGCACGTCGATGGCCACCTCGTTGAGGCCGCCCTCGGGGATGATGAGGTCGGCGTAGCGCCTGGTGGGCTCCACGAACTGCAGGTGCATGGGGCGCACCGTCTCCAGGTACTGGCGCACCACCGACTCCAGGGTGCGTCCTCGCTGCTCGATGTCGCGCATCAGGCGCCGCAGGACCCGGACGTCGGCGTCGGTGTCGACGAAGATCTTGATGTCGAGCCGCTCGCGCACCCGGGGATCCTCCAGCACCAGGATCCCCTCCACGATGATGATGTCGACGGGATCGACCCGGACGGTGCGCGCCGTGCGGGTGTAGGTGGCGAAGTCGTAGACGGGCTTGTCGACGCTCTGGCCGGTCGCCAGGCGGTCGAGGTGGGCCACCAGGAGGTCGGTGTCGAAGGCCGAGGGGTGGTCGTAGTTGATGCGTCGGCGCTCCTCGAGGGGCAGGTGGCCCTGGTCCTTGTAGTAGGCGTCCTGCTCGATGAGGGCGGCACGGGCCCGGGGCACCCGGCTCAGGATGGCCTGGGCCACCGTGGTCTTGCCCGAGCCGCTGCCGCCGGCGATGCCGATGAAGACGGGCTGCACGCGGCCCTCCCTGTCCGGCGACGAGGAAGGCGAGGCGGCCAACGTCTACGGTGCACCTCCCGCGGAGCAGTCTACCATACCCACCGGCCCCCGTCGCCGCCAGCGCGGCATCGGCGGCGTATCGTATAATCGCAAACCGCAATCAGCTGCACGAGCAGGTGAGCGAGGCCACAGGGGCGTACCCACCGGGTGCGCGGCTCGGCGAGATGCTGAGACGAGAGGGTGAGCGCATCATGGGGGCGATGCCGGCTCGCCTGGAGGGCGAGCGAGCCCGGGACGTGACGAGCCTCTCGGGGCTGCCTCTGAAAGGGTTCTACGGGCCGGATGACGTGGCGGACCTGGATTACGAGCGAGACCTGGGCGATCCAGGCGTGTACCCGTTTACGAGAGGCATCCACCCGACCATGTACCGGGGCCGGCTTTGGACCATGCGGCAGTTCGCCGGCTTCGGGACGGCCGAGGAGACCAACGCGCGCTTCCACTACCTGCTGGAGCACGGCCAGACGGGGCTGTCGGTGGCCTTCGACCTGCCGACGCTGCTGGGCTACGACTCGGACCATCCCCGTGCCCGGGGCGAGGTGGGGCGGGAGGGAGTCGCCGTCGACAGCCTGGCGGACATGGAGCGGCTCTTCGAGGGCATCCCGCTGGACCGGGTCAGCACCTCCATGACCATCAACGGCCCGGCGGCCATCCTGATGGCCATGTACGTGGTCGTCGGCGAGAAGCAGGGGGTGCCGCCCGAGAGGCTGTCGGGGACGCTGCAAAACGACATCCTCAAGGAGTACATCGCGCAGAAGGAGTTCATCTTCCCGCCGGAGCCCTCGCTCAAGCTGGTGGTGGACACCATCGAGTTCGCCACCCGCCACATGCCCCGCTGGAACACCGTCTCCATCAGCGGCTACCACATCCGCGAGGCAGGCTCGACGGCCGTGCAGGAGCTGGCCTTCACCCTGGCCGACGGGCTGACCTACGTGGAAGCCTGTCTGCAGCGCGGGCTCGACGTCGACAGCTTCGCGCCCCGCCTCTCCTTCTTCTTCAACAGCCACCTGGACTTCTTCGAGGAGGTGGCCAAGTTTCGAGCAGCTCGCCGCATGTGGGCGCGCTTCATGCGGGAGCGCTACGGCGCCCGCAATCCCCGCTCCTGGACGCTTCGCTTCCATACCCAAACGGCCGGTTGTTCGCTGACGGCCCAGCAGCCGGAGGTCAACGTGGTGCGGGTGACGCTGCAGGCGCTGGCGGCGGTCCTGGGCGGCACCCAGTCGCTGCACACCAACGCCCTGGACGAGGCGCTGTCGCTGCCCACGGCCGAGGCGGCCCGCCTGGCGCTGCGCACGCAGCAGGTCATCGCCGAGGAGAGCGGGGTCGCCAGCGTGGCCGATCCCCTGGGGGGCTCCTACTTCGTCGAGGCGCTGACCCACGAGATGGAACGGCGCGCCATGGAGTACATCGAGCGCATCGAGGCCATGGGCGGCGTCATCGCTGCCATCCGGCAGGGCTTCCTGCAGCGGGAGATCGCCGAGGCGGCGTACCGCTACCAGCGTGAGGTGGCCGACGGCGAGCGGGTCGTCGTCGGTGTCAACAAGTACGTGGTCCCCCCGTCCGAGGAGAAGGCGGTGCCCATCCTGCGCATCGACCCCGAGCTGGAGCGCAAGCAGGTGGCACGCCTCGAGCAAGTGCGCCGCTCTCGCGACGAGCGGCGGGTGCGCCACGCCCTCGAGGCGCTGCGTGAAGCGGCCCGACGGGAGCAAAACGTGATGCCTGCCCTCATCGAGGCGGTGCGGGCCTATGCCACCCTCGGCGAGATGGTCGACACGCTCAAGGCCGTCTACGGGACGTACGCGGAGGAGGCGATCCTGTGAGCGTGCCCGTGCATCCGGCAGGCGCCGCGCCGGCGCGCCCCATCCGTGTGCTCGCGGCCAAGGTAGGGCTCGACGGCCACGATCGCGGCATCAAGGTCATCGCCCGGGCGCTTCGCGACGCGGGGATGGAGGTCATCTACTCGGGGCTCTTCCGCTTGCCCGAGGAGGTGGCCGGCATGGCCGTCGACGAGGACGTCGACGTGGTCGCCATCAGCATCCTGTCGGGGGCCCACAACACCCTGGTGCCCGACGTGCTCGACCACCTGCGGCGGCTCGGGGCGGGTGATCTCCCGGTGGTCGTGGGAGGTACGATCCCTTCGGAGGACGCCGAGCACCTGCGGCGCCAGGGAGTCCGTCAGGTCTTCGGCCCCGGCACGGACCTGTCGACCATCGTCGACAGCATCCGGGAACTGGCGCGGGCGAGAGCGGCGGGCGCGTGAGCGGGAGCCGGCGTCCGGTCCGGGAAGGAGGCGACCGGCGGATGGCTCCGGCCTATCTGGTCTACATCACCACCGCCGACGAGGAGCAGGCCCGTCGCATCGGTCGCGCCCTGGTCGAGCGCAAGCTGGCTGCGTGCGTCAATATCGTGCCCTCCATCCGCTCCATCTACTGGTGGCAGGGGCAGATGGTGGATGAGGGCGAGGCGCTGCTGCTGGTGAAGACCCTGGAGGGCGCGCTCGACGGGATCGAGCAGACGGTGCAGGAGCTGCACAGCTATACGGTGCCCGCCATCTCCGCCGTGCCCGTGGAGCGCCTGCACGGGCCCTACCTGCGGTGGATGCACGAGGTGATGGGCTTCCACGACCTCCCCGGCGCCTGAGGTGACGGCGGGCCAGCGATGGCTCCGAGCCCGCGGCGAGCGACCGGGCCCCCGGTACGAGAGAGTCCGGGGGCCCCGGCGCCGTTCACGGTCTTCACGGGAATGTCACACTTCCTTCATGAATTCGCTTCGGCCTCTCTGGTAGAGATCGGGTGGGTCAACCGTCGAGTGGGGAGGGAACCACGTGCCTGCCAACGTCTTCGCCACTTGCCAGCCCCCGCGGGGCATCGCCGGGGGGGTCGCCGCGCTGGCGGTGATCCTGTCGCTGGCAGCGCCCGGCATCCTCGCTCTGGCCCAGACGGCGTCGCCCGCCGGGGCCGTCAGCCTGGAGCAGGCCATCGCACTGGCCGTCACCGGGCCGGCCCTCGAGATCGCGCGCATCCAGCTGGCCGGGGCGAAGCTCGACTTCGAGCGAGCCATGGCCGACAACCTGCTCTCCGGATCCCCCCTGGCCGAGCAGATGGCGCGCAACGAGCTGCGCCGGGCCGAGCACGACTTCCGGGAGAGCCACTTCCAGGCGGTCTCCTCGGTGGTCGGCGCCTACCTGGGGGTGCTGACCGCGTCCAACGGGGTACGGGTGGCCGAGTTGCAGCAGCGCATCGCCGAGGCCGCCCTCGACGCCGCCCAGGAGAAGGCCCGGGCAGGCATGCTGGGCCCCCTCGACCTGGAAGATGCTCGCCATGCGGCGCGGACGGCGCAGCAGGACCTGGCCGAGGCCCGCATCTCGCTGGAGGAGGCAGTGGGGCAGCTGGCCGCGGCGCTGGGTTATCCCGAGACCATGCCGTCGGTCGATGCGTTGCAGCTCCCCCAGGACCTGCCGCGCCTGCCGGTGCTCGACACCGACGAGGCCGTGGCCGCGGCCCTCACCCGCAGCGACCTGATGACGTGGCACGACGAGGCCGTCGACATCGCCCGCAAGCAGCTCCAGCAGGCCCAGGCCGAGCAGGCGCCCGCCATGGACGTGACGGCGCGGGAGCAGGCCGTGCAGAGCGCCGAGCTGCAGCGGCGCCAGGCCCGGCTCGACCTGGAGCGTTCGGTGCGCAGCGCGCTGGCGCGTGCCGCGACGGCCGCCCGGCGGCTGGAGCTGGCCGAGGCGGCGGTGCGCCTCGAGCAGCAGCGTCTCGACGCCGTGCGCCAGCAGCAACAGGCCGGGCTCAAGACGGCGCAGGCCGTGATGCAGGCCGAGGTGGCCGCCCTGCAGGCTCACCGGGGATATCTGACGGCTGTCCAAGAGTACCTGACCCGTCTGGTGGAGCTGCGCCGCCTGCTGGGCGAGGAGCCCGGCCTGGGCCCGTCCACGGCCGAGGCCATGGGCGTGGCGACGGGGGAAGCTGGCTCGACGCGATGAAGACCCGATGGATGCCGCTGCTGGCCGTCGCCGGGCTGCTGGCAGCGGGCGGGCCGGGCGTGGCCGGGGCGCAGGAGCAGCCGGCGCTCTCGATGGAGGCCGTGGTGGAGGCGTACGTGGATTCGCACGCGTCCGTGCGAGAGGCCCGGACCCGGCTCGAGACGGCCCAGGCCGACTACGAGCGCAAGACGCGGGTGGCGTCGGCCCCCTCCCTGGGCGCGTCGGCCCTGACGAGGGCCACCGCTTACGGCGGGGTCCGCGAGCCGCCCTCGGTGGCCAACGGTGGGGTGACGCTGACGTGGGCCCCCGTGGCGCCGCTCTCGCTGCAGGCCGAAGCGTGGCACGGGAGCGGGAGGGAGGACCCGAGCACGGGCTCGTCTTCACGGGAGACGTCCACCGTTCTCTCGCTGGAAGCCTCCTGGACGCTGTGGCCGCCGCCGGGATCCCAGCCGCGCAACCTCGACGCCGAGCAGGCCCGACTGGCCCTGGACCAGGCCCGACGGGCCCTGGAGACGGCCATCGACCAGGCCCGGCTCGAGGGGGAGCGGCTCTACCAGCAGGCGAGGCTGGGCAGGGCCCGGCTCGAGATCGCACGCCAGCGCCTGGACGCCGCCGAGCGCGACCTGGCCCGCACCCTGGAGCAGCGCGCCGCGGGCCTGGTGAGCGAGGAGGCCGTGCTGGAGGCCCGCTCGGCCGCCCAGTCGGCGGCGCTGGCCGCGCACCAGGCCCTGGCGACGCTCTCGGGGATCGAGCGGCAGCTGGGGGTCACCGCCGACCGGCTGCCCGCGCTGCCTCGGGGCGACGAGCTCGTCGACCTAGCCCGACGCACGGCTCGGACCATCCTGGACGACCTGACCGCTTCGGCCGGGACCGCAGGGCTGCCTGCGGTCGTGCCGGAGCAGGAGCCGTCCGGCGGGGTCATGAGGGGGATCCCGCCGCTGCCCGAGGAGGTGCTGGAGCGGCTGGTGGCCGGCTCCGTCGAGGTGGCCCATGCACGCCAGCAGCTCGAGCTGGCGCGCCGTCGGCTGAACGCGGTGAGGCAGCGCGTGGGAGGAGCCACCGTGGGGGCGGCCTGGTCCCGGACGACGCAGCGAGGATCGTCGGCGGAGCAGCTGACGCTCTCCCTGACCGCCAGCCTCGACCCCTTCGACGGGGGAGCTCGGCGACTGGACGAGGCCGACGCGGCACGGGCGGTGCGCGACGCGGAGCAGGCCGTCGCGGACGCCGAGGCACAGGTGCGGCGCGAGGCCCTTGCCCGCTGGGACGAGGTGGGTAGCGCCATCCTCCAGCTGGCCTCGGCCCGGATGGAGCTGGAGCTGGCCGAGCTGACGTGGGAGGCGGCACGAGGACGCTACGAGCGGGGTGTGGCTTCGGCCGCCCAGCTGGAGCAGGCCGACCTGGGGCGGTCGCAGGCGGCGCTCGACCTGCTCGAGGCGGCCGAGACGTTGCGACAGGCCTGGCAGCAGCTCCTGTCGGAGCTGACGCCCGGCTGGGGGCCCGGGTCCACGCCGGTAGAGGGAGGTCGGTGACGTGGCGCAGCGACGCGTGTTGGGGCGGGCGCTCCACTGGTCCGTCATCGCCGCGGTCGTGCTGGCCGCAGGCGGCGTCGGCACCTGGTGGTGGCTGGCAGCTCGCCGGGCCGAGGGGAGTACGGCCGGCTCGGTACGACCGCCAGCCGGGGCGGCGGTCAGGGGCGAGGCCGAGGCCGTGGTGCAGCAGGAGGGACGTGCTCTCCTGAGACTCGCCTCGCAGGCGGGGGTGCAGGCCGTGCCCGTGCAGCGCGTGGACATCCGCCGCTACGTGGAGGCCACCGGCACCATCACCTCCGAACGCGACGTGACCCTCTCCTTCGGGGTGGGAGGGCGCCTGGAGGCGGTCCACGTGGGGGTGGGCGACCGGGTCCAGCAGGGCGACCTCCTGGCCGAGCTCGACGACACGTCCCTGCGCCTGGCCTACGTGCGGGCCCGCAACGCCTACGAGCAGGCGCGTCTGGAGCAAGGCTCCGCCCAGGTGGAGGAGAGCCGTCTGGCCATGGAGGCGGCGCGCCAGGACCTGGAGGGCGCGCGGCTGGTGGCACCGTTCGACGGCGTCGTCGTCAGCGTCGACGCGCAGGCGGGCGAGCACGTCTCGGCGTCCCAGGCCGTGGTGCGGCTGGTCGACCTGTCGGCGCTGCGGGTCGAGGTGTCGGTGGACGAGGTGGACCTGCCCTACGTCCGGCAGGGGCAGGCGGCCGTCGTCACGGTACGCGGCTACCCTGATCTCGCCCTGGAGGGCGAGGTGGAGCGGCTCACGCCGGCCGGGCGCAGCCAGGGGGACCTGGTGCTCTTCGACGTGGTGGTGCGGCTCCGTGAGGCGCGAGACGAGCTCTTGCCGGGCATGACCGCCACGGCCCGCATCGAGGTGGCGCGAGCCGACGGCGTGCTGGCCGTGCCCGAGGAGGCCGTGGTGGAGACGGGGGGTCGGGCCCTGGTGAGCCGGGTGGTGGACGGCTCCATCGTGCTGACCCCGGTGGAGCTGGGCGTCAGCGACGGGCGATTCGTCGAGGTGCGCTCGGGCCTCCGCGAGGGCGACCGGGTGCTGGCGACCAACTACGAGGTGTACCGGCGGCTCGCGGGGAGCAACCCCAGCTCGGGCGGACCTCCGGGCGGGCCGGGGACCACGTTTCGCCTCGACGCCCGGCCGGTGGGGCGATGACCGGTGACGGCGCGTCGAGCGGGCCTGGTGCCGGGCAACGGCGACGGCACGGCCGCCATCCGGCTGCAGGGCGTCAGCAAGGTCTACGGGCGCGGCGAGAGCGCCGTGGTGGCCCTGCGTGACGTCGATCTGACCGTCGCACCCGGCGAGTACGTCGCCATCACGGGGCCGTCCGGGTCGGGCAAGTCGACCCTGATGCACCTGCTGGGCTGCCTGGACCGCCCGACGTCGGGCAAGATCCTCATCGAGGGGCAGGACGTCACCCGGCTCAGCGAGCCGCGCCTGGCGGCCCTTCGCAACCGGCGCATCGGATTCGTCTTCCAGTCCTTCCATCTGATGCCGCGTGAGACGGTGCTGCGCAACGTCGAGTGGCCCCTCATCTATGCCGGCCTGCCACCGGCTCGGCGGCGGGAGCGTGCGCTCCAGGTGCTGAGCCAGGTCGGCATGGCGCACCGCGTGCGACACCGACCCCAGGAGCTCTCGGGCGGCGAGCGCCAGCGCGTCGCCATCGCCCGGGCACTGGTCAACGACCCGGCCTTCATCCTGGCCGACGAGCCCACCGGCAACCTGGACTCGGCCAACGGCGAGCAGGTGCTGGCCTTGCTCGAGGAGCTCAACGCCCAGGGGCGCACCGTGATCCTGGTGACGCACGACATGGGCATCGCGCACCGGGCTCGCCGGTTGATCCGGGTGCGTGACGGCCGGGTGGAGTACGACGGGGGCGCCTCCGCGCCGCCAGAGGGGAGGTGGGCCGTTCCGTGAGGATGCGGGAGCTGATCGGGGTCGCCTTCGGCAGCATCCGGGCGGGCGGGCTCCGATCCTTCTTGTCGGTGCTGGGGATCGTCATCGGGGTGGCCGCGGTCATCGCGCTGGTCTCCGTGGGGCAGGGGGCGACGGCCCAGATCCAGTCACAACTGACGTCGCTCGGCTCCAACCTGCTGACCATCATGCCCTCGGCCCGCACCGCCTCCGGCGGGCGGGTCTCGCAGGAGCAGCTGTCGGGGCTCACCATGGAGCTGGCCGACGAGCTGCCGCTCGCGGCGCCGGCCGTCTCGGCCGCCACGGGGCTCGTACAGAGCCGGGCCACGCTGGTGGTGGGGGCCAGCAACCTGTCGGTCAGCGTCATGGGTGTGGGGGAGGCGTACGCGTCGCTGCTCAACTACCGCCCCGTCGCGGGTCGATTCGTGCAGCCCCGGGACGGGCGCGAGCGCAGGATGGCCGTCGTGCTGGGCTTCGGCGTGGCCCAGGATCTCTTCGGCGGGGAGGTGCCGGTGGGGCGCGACATCACGCTGGTCTTCGGAGGCCGTCCCGTCGCGGGGGTCGTGGTGGGGGTCATGGAGCCCAAGGGCGCCCTCTTCTTCTCCAACTTCGACCGGCAGATCTACGTCCCGGCCCAGACCCTGGTGGCCCGTGGGCTGGTGCCCAACCGGATGGGCTCCTACCTGGCCCAGACCAAGCCGGGGGTCGACGTCGACGACGCGGTGGCCCAGGTCACCTTCTTCTTCGACCGCCGGCTCGGCGAGGCCGGCATCGTCCAGGTGGCGAGCCAGCAGGCCCTCCTGGACGCGGTGAGTCAGGCCACCGGTACCATGACCCTGCTGCTGGGGGCCATCGCGGGCATCGCTCTGCTGGTGGGCGGCATCGGCATCATGAACGTGATGCTGGTGGCGGTCGCCGAGCGCACGCACGAGATCGGCGTCCGCATGGCCATCGGCGCGCGCCGCGCCGACATCCTGCGGCAGTTCCTGGCGGAGTCGACGGCCCTGAGCGTCGTCGGCGGCGTCGTGGGGCTGCTGGCCGGGTGGGCGGGCGGCTGGGCGCTGTCGCGGGCGCTGGGCTTCCCCTTCGTCGTCTCCAGCCAGTCCATCGTGCTCGCCATCGGCTTCTCCATGGCGGTGGGCATCTTCTTCGGCATCTACCCGGCCCGGCGAGCCTCACGGCTCGACCCGGTGGAGGCGCTGCGCTACGAGTGAAGAGGCGGTGGTCACTCCTGCAGGAGATCTTCACGATTCCTTCACGGCTTTTCGCGCACGGCCGTGGCACAGTGGGGGCGAGACGAGCCGTCCGCGAGACGGCCGCTCTCCCAACCAGGTGGTCTCTCGAAGGGGGTCGTGAGGAGATGAGCGGCGAGCATCGAGCGAGGCGAGGGGGACGACGGTGGCTGGTGCCGGGGGTGACGCTGCTCGTGGCCGTGGTGGCGGCCTCCATGGTGGTGCTGGCCGAGTCGCCCGAGGCGTCGTCGGCCCCGAAGGCAGCCCCCGCGCTGGCCGCGCCGCGGGGTGGGCTGGCCGCCCTCGACCTCAGCGCCGAGCAGCTCCAGCGGATCGCCGAGATCCGGCAGGAGGCGTACCAGCAGGCCATCCCCATCCAGGGCGAACTCTACACGCTGCGCCAGCAGCTGGCGCTGGCCTTGCGGAGGGCCCAGATCGACGCCCAACAGGTAAAGGACCTGGCGGGGCGCATCCACGAGCTGCAGGGCAAGCTGCAGGAGATCCAGCTGCAGATGCTGCTGGACATCCACGGGGTGCTGACTGACGAGCAGCGCAGCCAGCTGAGTGCGTACGGGGGCTTGGGCCTCGGCCCGCGGCGTGCCTGGGACGGCTGGGGCGTGGGCCCGCGGGGCGGCGCCGGAATGCACATGATGGGTCGCGGGTGGCGGCGCTGAGAGACCGAGGCAGCGCATCGCCCAACGAAGCCGTGGAATGTGAAGGCGCCCGGCCAGAGGCCGGGCGCCTGTCGTCCTCACTTGGTCTTCTTCTCCGGAGCGGGCTTCTTGGTCTCCTTGGCCGGCTTCTTCTCCACGGCTGCCGCACCTCCTCCCCGGCGGGGGCCTCGCCCTTGACCGCCTCGTCGCTGTCGTGGCGCCGCCGCTCGTGGAATCTCGATTTCTGGCACCACTCTAGCACGCCGGGCATCCGCCGCAATGCGGGCCCAGGGAGGCGGCGAATGGGGCCGTGAGGCGCCGTGAGCCGCAAGGTCACGGCGACCACCGGGCTCGTCCGATCGCGTTCGCGCTCGTTCGGGCTCGTTCGCACGCGATGGAGTCACTCGACCCCCTCGAAGTCGGCCTCGTCCCGCTCGATGCGCGCCACGAGATGGGGAAGGTCCTCGACGTCGGGCAGGATGAAGTCGGGCGCCTCGTCGAGACCGTCCGACTGGGCTGGGGGGCCGTCGGCAGCCACGAGGGCGGTGCTCCATGAGCGAGCGTTGCCGAATCGCACGGAGGCGCGCGGATGGGCTCCCACCACCAGGATGTCGGCACGCTCACCCGAGGCCAGGTCGGGCAGCGACGCCACATCCTGCAGATTCGAGGCCCGCTGGATGCGTGGCGCGACCTCCGGCGGGAGAGGGAGGGGGGTCGCGCCCACCACCCAGACCCGGCACCACCCGGCGAGGGCGCCGACGGCCGCGGCCAGGCGGTCGGAGTGCGCGACGGGGCGATCCGGGGACAGGAGCTCATCGACGGCGATGATGACGGCACGGACCCTGGCCATGAGGCGTCGCTCCTCTACTTGGCCCTATAATAACGGTAGTTGACGGGTGGCGCTGCGCGCCGCCCCGAGGAGGCATCGTGGCATCGTGCCCTCTCCCAAGGGCCCGGACTTCCCCGACAAGATCTGGCTCTCCTGGCGACAGGACGGAGCCTACCTGGTGCGTGACCAGCACCTGGTCACCCGGGACGACGAGCTGGTCGCGCTCTCGACGGTCCCCATCGGCCGCCAGATGAGGGGGCTTTGCAAGCTGACCCTGGAGGAGCTGTCGGCCGTGGTGCCTCCGCCGGTCCATACCATGGCCCGGCGGGTCGCACGGTCGCTGGTGGAGGGGCGCCCCCTGCGGCTCGTGGCGCGTGACGAGCAGCGCGCCGGACACGGCCCCCAAGAGGTGCTGGACGGCGCCCTGGCCCTCTGCCGTGCCGGTCTCGTGGTGGTCTTCCTGCGCAATCCCCGCCGGGCGAGCCCTCAGTGGGAGCTGCGCCACGCCGAGCTGACCAACTGGGGCAGGGCCGTGTTGGTCTCGCTGGACGCCGTCCACCTGACAGGGGCGGGACGTCTGGTGCCCGTCTCCCGTCAGGCCGTCGCCGTGCCCGCCATCAACGGACGGGCGGGCAAGGGGACCGAGCCCACGGAGCGAGGCGACGGCGACGCGGCCCGACCCACCCGGTCCTGATGCCGTCCCCCCTGTGGATGCCGTTGCGAGCCCTCCGCGTCACTTTCCACAAGGAACGACCCCGTCATCGATCGAAATCGGAGAGAGTCCTGCTTCTGTCTGGTTGGCCGGTCTCGTGCATCGCTCGGAAAGGGGATGAGAAAGCGGTGAGATCGCGGCTCGCACGCATGGCATGGGGGATGGGCCTGCTGATGGCCTGCCTGGTGGGCAGCGGTGCCCAGGCCGCCGAGTTCGTCACGGTCGCCGCCGGAGGGACCGCGGGCGTCTACTACCCGCTGGGCGGGGCACTGGCCGAGATCTTCAATCAGCACGTGCCGGGCGTCAACGCGTCGGTCCAGGCGACGGGCGCCTCGGTGGCCAACGTCAACCTCCTGGTGCAGCGGCAGGCTGAGCTGGCCCTCATCCAAAACGACATCGCCTTCTACGCGGCCAACGGCACCGAGATGTTCCAGGGGCGCAAGGTCGACAGCCTGCGGGGGATCGCGACGCTGTATCCCGAGGTGATTCAGCTGGTGGCGTCGCGGGCGTCGGGGATCCGGTCGGTCGACGACCTGCGGGGCAAGCGGGTGGCCGTGGGCGACATCGGCAGCGGCACCGAGGCCAACGCTCGGCAGATCCTGGAGGCGGCGGGGCTCACCTATCGTGACATCGCGGCGCGCTACCTCTCCTTCGCGGAGGCGGCCGCCAACCTTCGCGACGGCCACATCGACGCCGCCTTCGTGACGGCCGGCATCCCCACTGCGGCCATCCAGGACATCGCCGTCCAGCGTGACGTGGTCATCGTGCCCATCGGCGGCGACCTGGCCCAGCGTCTGGCCCAGCGCTATCCGTTCTACACCCAGGTGACCATCCCAGCCGGCACGTACCGCGGCCAGGAGGAGGCCGTCGTGACGGTGGCGGTCAAGGCGATGCTGGTGGCGCGCACCGACCTGTCGGAGGAGCTGGTCTACCAGCTGACCCGCGCCATGTTCGGCAACCTGGCCCGCCTCGCGCAGGCGCACGCCCGAGGGGCCGATGTGAGCGTCGAGACCGCCCGGGACGGGATGTCCATCCCCCTGCATCCGGGCGCGGAGCGGTACTACCGGGAGGTGGCGCCGTAATCGGCGCCGCCCGGCGGGATCGGAGGCGCGCGCCGGGGTCGAACGGAGTGGCCCCGGCACGCGCCACGTGGCTGGCAGCGGCGGTGGCGTGCCTGCTCGTGGCCGCCGGGGCCTACGCCGATGGGTGGGGTGAGGCGAGCGCCGTAGCGGCGTCCCAGGGGCCTCCGTCCGGCGGGGGCCGGCCATCGTTGTCGGTGCGCCAGTATCCCGAGGGTCCGGTCCTGCTGCGCGTCGCCCTGACGGTCGGGGACGGTGCCTTTGCCCTGGTCTATCGCCACTCGGTCGAGCGCACGTGGGTCCTGGAGCGGTGGCGGGTGGCCTGCGGCACCGAGGGCGACAACGCCGGGGCGCCGGCGGGCGTGCTGGTGATGGAGGGTATGGCGTACCGATCGCTGGGGGCCGGGTTGCCCGTCGAGGGCCAGATCGGGCAGGGAGTCGATGGCCCCGTGTTGACCGTCTCGTCGCAGCAGATCCTCGACAACCTCGTGCTCGGGGTGCTCCCTCTGACCGAGCATGCGTTGTGGTTGCCGGACGGCCGCCACATCCCCTTGCCCGCGGATCGAGGGGCGCTGATCCTGGCGCCCGGGTGCGGGGCCGAAACGGAGGAATCCCCGGATGGATGAGCGGGCGACCAGCCGGCGCCAGGAGCCGGACGCCCCGGCCGATCTCGAAGAGCTGCTGGCGCGCTACGACGTGGAGTCGGCCTACCGGCGGCTGGCCGGGTGGATCGGGCGCGCCATCGCCGCGTTGGCCATCGCCTTCTCCCTCTTTCAACTCTACACGGCCGCCTTCGGCGTGCTCGAGGCACGCCTGCAACGGGCCGTGCACCTCGCCTTCGGCATGAGCCTGGTCTTCCTGCTCTACCCGGCTCGGCGGCGAGGCGACCGCCGGAGCCTGCCCTGGTGGGACATGGTGCTGGCGGTGGCCGGGGCGGCCGCGCCGCTATACCTGGTGGTCTTCTACCAGGAGATCGTGTTGCGGGCGGCGATGCCCACCCCGACCGACGTCGCGGTGGCCATCGCCTCCGTCTTGCTGGTCCTGGAGGCGGCCCGGCGCGTGGTAGGCCTGCCCATCGTGCTGGTGGCCACGGCTTTCATCCTGTACGCCCTGCTGGGGCGCAGCCTGCCGGGCTTCCTGGCGCACCGGGGCTTCTCGCTCTCTCAGGTGGCCAACCACCTGTACTTCACCACCGAGGGCATCTTCGGCATCCCTCTGGGCGTCTCGTCCACCTTCATCTTCTTGTTCCTCCTGCTGGGCGCGTTCCTGGAGAAGACGGGCATCGGCAGGTTCTTCATCGATCTGGCCAACGCGGTGGCGGGCTTCGCATCGGGAGGCCCCGCCAAGGTGGCGGTCATCACCAGTGCCCTGGAGGGCACCATCTCAGGCAGCTCGGTGGCCAACACGGTGGGCTCCGGCAGCCTCACCATCCCCATGATGAAGCGCCTGGGCTACCGGCCCGAGTTCGCAGCGGCCGTGGAGGCTGCC
Source organism: Limnochorda sp. LNt (assembly GCF_035593265.1). GTDB lineage: Bacteria > Bacillota > Limnochordia > Limnochordales > Geochordaceae > Geochorda > Geochorda subterranea. The sequence continues at coordinate 820,218 of NZ_CP141614.1, forward strand.
GCCTCCACCGGAGGGCAGATCATGCCGCCCATCATGGGGGCCGCCGCCTTCCTGATGGCGGAGTTCACCGGCATCCCCTACATCGAGGTGGCCAAGGCGGCCATCCTGCCGGCCATCCTCTACTTCACCGGCATCTTCATCGCGGTCCACTACGAGGCCAAGCGGATCGGGCTGCGCGGCATCGCCCGGGACCAGTTGCCGGGGCTGTGGAGCGTGGCCAAGAGCCGGGGCCATCTCATCCTGCCCCTGGTGGGGATCATCTGGCTGCTGATGGAGGGGAGCACGCCGATGAAGGCGGCCTTCTACGGCATCCTCCTCTCCGTCGGGGTCGCCATGATCCATCCCTCGACCCGCATGAGCGGGCGCGAGATCCTCGCGGCCCTGGAGCAGGGCGCTCGGGGGGCGCTGGGGGTGGTGATGGCGACGGCCGTGGCCGGCATCGTCATCGGGGTCATCACGCTGACGGGTCTGGGGCTCAAGCTGGCGAGCGGGGTCGTGCAGCTCGCCCAGGGTAACCTGCTGCTGACCATGGTGGCCACCATGCTGACGTCGCTGGTGCTCGGCATGGGCGTGCCGACCACGGCCAACTACGTCATCACGTCCACCATCGCGGCGCCGGCGCTGCTGCAGCTGGGCGTGCCGCTGCTGGCGGCCCACATGTTCGTCTTCTACTTCGGGGTGGTAGCCGACATCACGCCCCCGGTCGCCCTGGCCGCGTACGCCGGGTCCGGGATCGCGGGCAGCAACCCCCTGCGCACGGGTGTGGTGGCGTCCCGACTCGCGATCGGGGCGTTCCTCATCCCGTACATCTTCGTCTTCTCCCCGGTGCTGTTGTTGCAGGACGTCACGCTGGCCCACACTCTGCAGATCCTGGCCACCTCGGTCACGGGCATGTTCGCCGTCGCGGTGGCGCTGGGCGGCTATCTGCGGACGACGCTGGCGCTGTGGGAGCGGGTCCTGTTCCTGGTCGGGGGTCTGATGATGATCGACCCCAAGTTGACCACGGATGCAGCGGGCTTCACCCTGCTGGCGGCAGCCGTAGCCACGCAGGTGTGGAGAGCCCGCCGGGCAGCCGCGGGCACTGGCGAGCTCTGCGCGGGCTCACCCGAGGCGGGGCGGAGCCGACCGTCGGGGTGAGCGGCGGGAGGTGACGGGCGGCGCGGGTTGGCTCCGGCTGCTCCTGGGCGGGATGGCGGCCGCCGCGGCGGCGACGGTGGTCGCGGCTGCCCGGGAGGCCCGCCATCCGGTCGTCGAGCACCTGCGCGTGCGCTGGTCGGACGGGCGCCTCTCGATGGTGCCCGTGCCCATGCGTCGAGCCAGCCTCGCGGCCCGCATGCCACCTGCTGAGCCTCCACCTCCACAGGGCCTGCGGCTCGTGCACCTGTCGGACCTGCACCTGCACCGCCGTCCCGAGTCCGCTCACCGCGCCGCCCTCTCGCGGCTCGAGCAGCTGTCCCCTCAGCTGGTGCTGGTCACGGGCGACGTGATCGATCGGGCGTCCCGTCCGGGTGTGGCTGCGGACTACCTCGTCGGTCTGGCCCGCCGCTGGCAGGTGGCCCTGGTCTGGGGCAACCACGACCACGAACTGCCCGGCGTGGTGCATGCCCTGACCCGCGCCCTGGCGCGTGCCGGGGCCTGGGTGCTGGTCAACCGCCGGGCCTGCCTGGTGACACCGGCAGGCCCGGTGGAGCTGGTCGGGGTCGACGCCCCCAACCTCGGCCTCGACCGGCTGGGGGAGGCGCTGGAGCAACCGCCGGTGGTGCGGGCTCGGTGGGATGCCAGGACCCGACGGTGGCGGCCTGACGTGGATGGTGGGGCCCCCTCGCCGGCGGCCGAGGGGCCGGATGCCCGGCCCCGCCTGCGCGTGCTGGCGGCCCACAGCTATCATGTACTCGAGCACGGGGTCGACCGCAGCGAGCCGAGCCTGGTCCTGGTGGGGGATACCCACGGCGGACAGGTGGACCTCCCGTTGCTGGGGCCGGTATGGGCGCGCTGGGTCCACCGCCATCGGTACGTGCGGGGCCTGAGCCGGGTCGGCGGCCACTGGCTCTACGTCAACCGGGGCCTGGGTACCATCGGCGTGCCCCTGCGCCTGCGCTGCCCCCCGGAGCTTTTGGTGGTCGATCTGATCGCGGGAGGAGTCGACGCGACATGATCATCGGCTGTCATCTCAGCACCGGACAGGGATTCGCCCGCGCCGTCCAAAACGCGGGTCGGCTGGGGGCCGACGCGTTCCAGTACTTTCCCAAGAACCCGCGCAGCTATCGGCTGAAGCCCGTCGACCGGGAGGAGGCCGCCCGGGGGGCAGAGGCGGCCCGGGCCGCGGGGGTGGTCACCGTCGCCCACTCGGCGTACGTCACCAACCTCTCCACCGGCGACCCGAAGCTCCGGGAGACCACCATCGCCTCCATCGTCAACGAGCTGGAGCTATGCGAGGCCCTCGGGACCCGGTGGCTGATCGTGCACTGCGGCAAGCACCTGGGCGAGGGCGAGGCGGTCGGGGTACGACGGATGGTGGAGACCATCGACGAGGTGATGACGCGCTACCAGGGCCCCTGCCGCCTGCTGCTGGAGAACACGGCGGGCCAGGGCAGCGAGCTGGGCCGCACGGTGGACGAACTGCTGGCCATCCGCGAGGCCCTGGCGAGCCACCAGCGGGTGGGCTTCTGCCTGGACAGCTGCCACGCCTTCGCCTCGGGGCTGCTCGAGCCCGGGGGCTGGGAACGGTTCATCCAAGAGGTGACGCGTCCCGAGTTCGCCCGGCAGCTCGAGGTGATTCACCTCAACGACTCCAAGGCTGGCCCGGGCGAGCACGTGGACCGTCACGCGCTGCTGGGCCGGGGGCAGATGGGCGAGTTGCTCCAGGAGCTGGTCCACCACCCGCTGCTGCAGGCGCGTCCCGTGATCATCGAGACGCCGGTGGAGCACGAGGACCAGTACGCCGACGAGATTCGCCTGGCGCGCCGGTGGGCCGCGCGAGCGGGCACGTAGGCGGCTGCACGGTCGAGCGTGCCTCAGCACGAGGCCGACCACCCCATCCAAACGAGCCCCAAGCGACTCTCCGAGCCGGCATCGGCCAGCCCGAGGGGCAGGGCCTCTCGTAGCGGGACGTGTATACGGGGTACAATGTTCGTGACGCACGGGGGATGGAAGGGCGGGGTACGCCTTGCGGGATGGCTTGGAGACGGCGGGCCGGACGCGCGGTCGGCTGGCGCGAGGCGACGGCCAGGTGACGTCGGCCGACGTCGGGTTGGTAGGCCTGGCGGAGGCGATGATCCGGCAGGCCGCCGAGCGCCTCGGGATCGACGAGGGCTTCGTCGCGCGCCTCTCGGTGCCGGACCGTGAGGTGACGGTCTCGGTGCCGGTGCAGATGGACAACGGCCGATGGCGGGTCTTCCGGGGCTATCGCGTCCAGCACTGCAACGCGCGCGGCCCTTGCAAGGGCGGCATCCGATTCCACCCCGACGTGGGGCTCGACGAGGTGCGCGCCCTGGCTGCCCTGATGACGTGGAAGTGCGCGGTGGTCGACATCCCCTTCGGTGGGGCCAAGGGGGGCGTCGAGGTCGATCCCTCCGAGCTGTCCAAGGCCGAGCTGGAGCGGCTGACACGTGCCTACACCCTGATGATGCTGCCCAACCTGGGGCCGAGGGTCGACATTCCGGCTCCCGACGTCAACACCAACGAGCAGGTCATGGCCTGGATCGCCGACGCGGCCTCGGCCGCGCTGGGCCATCCCGTGCCGGCCATCGTCACCGGCAAGCCCGTGGCGCTCGGCGGCATCGTGGGGAGGCGGGAGGCCACGGGCCGGGGCGTGGCCATCGTGACGTTGCGGATGCTGGAGCGCTTGGGGTGGGAGCGCCAGGGCATCCGGGTGGCCGTCCAGGGCTTCGGCAACGTGGGGCGCTGGGCGGCGCGGGGGCTGGCGGAGGCGGGCCTGGCCATCGAGGCCATCAGCGACATCTCGGGCGCGGTCTGGCGGCCGGGCGGGCTGGACCTCGACGACGTGGAGCGTCACCTCCGGGCCTCGGGCAACCTGCTGGCCACCTACTCGGCGCCGGGGGTGCGGCATCTGACCAACGCGGAGCTGTTGGAGCTCGGTGTCGACGTCCTCATCCCCGCGGCCATCGAAAACCAGATCACCTCGGCCAACGCGGACCGCATAAGGGCTCGCATGGTGGTGGAGGGGGCCAACGGACCCACGACCCTGGAGGCCCACCGCCGCCTGGTGGAGCGCGGCGTCGTGGTGGTGCCGGACATCCTGGCCAATGCGGGCGGGGTGGTCGTCTCTTACTTCGAGTGGCTGCAAAACCTCCGCGGCGAGCTGTGGCAGCTGGGGCAGGTGCACGACCGGCTGGAGGAGATCATGGTGCGGGCCATCGACGCGGTCTGGGCGACCGCTCGCCGACTCGGCGTGGACGCCCGGCTGGCCGCCTTCGCCCTGGCCCTGCAGCGTGTCGTCGACGCGATCCGCCATCGCCAGGCCGGCCACGCCGTCACCGCCGGCTGAGCACGTCCCGCCCTCCGGAGGGAAGCGGCCCGCAGGGGCGAAGATCGGCCCGCGTCCGACGGGCCCGGTGAGCGGGCAGGGTGTCCGCCACCGGGGGCGAGGAGGCGACGCGGTCAGTGTCTTCGACCCCGATCCCGAAGAGCGGGCTGGCCATCGAGACCCGCTCGCTGGGACGCCGTTTCACTGCTAGCGGTGGGGGCTGGCGGCCGTGGCCCCTGCGGCACCGCCGGCCGGAGGCCGATCGTGCCAGGCCGTCCGTCGTCGTCGCCCTCGACGACGTGACGCTGCAGGTGCGGTCCGGCGAGATCTTCGGCCTGCTGGGCCCCAACGGCGCGGGCAAGACCACCCTCATCAAGATCCTGTCCACCTTGCTGCTGCCCACCTCGGGCCAGGCCTTCGTGTTGGGCCTGGATGTCGTCAACCAGCCGGGCGAAGTGCGGGAGCGCATCGGCATGGTCTCCGGGGGCGAGGTGTCGGGCTACGGGATCCTGACGGTGCGGGAGAACCTCTGGCTCTTCTCGCAGCTGTACGGCATCCCGTCGGCCGAGGCCCACCGGCGGGCCGACCGTCTGATGCAGGCCTTCGGCTTGTGGCCCTATCGCGACGCCCGGATGAACCGCCTCTCCACCGGCTATCGCCAGCGGCTCAACGTCGCGCGGGGCTTCATCAGCGACCCGGCCGTGCTCTTCCTGGACGAGCCCACGCTGGGGCTCGACGTGAATGTGGCGCGCACCATCCGGGGCTTCGTCAGGGAGTGGGTGGGCGAGCGGCCCGGTCAGCGGACGGTGCTGCTCACCACCCACTACATGCTCGAGGCGGAGCAGCTGTGCGAACGGGTGGCCGTCATCGATCGCGGGCGGATCGTGGCCTGCGACACTCCGGCCACCCTCAAGCGGATGATGGGTGCGGAGGTGGTGCTGCGGCTGCGCGCCACGCCGCCTCGCCTCGAGACGGGCGTCGACGGGGCGCAGGGCCGAGACGGGGCAGGCATGCTGGAGCGGCTGCTGGCCGGCCATCCCGCCGTACGACGGGTGGCGACCCGGCACCGGCCCTCGGACGGGTCCCTGGAGGTGACGGTGCAGCTCGGCGACGACTCGGGGGTGGGCCGCGTCCTGGCGGCCATGGAGGAGGCGGGTTGCCGGGTGCTGGAGCTCCACAAGCCCGAGCCCACCCTGGAGGACGTCTTCTTGAAGCTGGTGGGCCGGCCGCTGGATGGCGACGGGGAGGCGGTCGCGTCGTGACCCGACGTGCGCTGCGGGCCGCGTGGGCTCGGGCCTACGTGCGGGCGGTGGCCGCCAACCGCGAGCTCTCCTGGCTCTTCTTCGACGTGGCGTTGCCGGTGCTGGCGTCGGCGGGCTACGTCTACGTCTACCGGGCCCTGGGCGCGCCGGAGACGTACGTGGCCTTCGTCGCGCTGGGCGGTGCCATGACCGCCTACTGGCTCAACGTCCTGTGGAACATGGCCAGCCAGCTCTTCTGGGAGAAGCAAAGCGGCAACCTGGAGGCCTACATCGTCGCTCCCGCTCCTCTCATGGCCATCCTGGTGGGGATGGCGACGGGGGCCCTCATCCAGACGACGTTGCGAGCCGTGGCCATCGTGGCGGCGGCTGTCCTCTGGTTCGACGTGCCGCTCGCCGTGCAGGACCCCGTGGGGCTGGCGGGGGCCTTCCTCGTCACCATGGTGGCGCTGTACGGACTGGGCATGGTGATGGCCTCGCTCTTCCTGGTGCATGGGCGAGAGGCCTGGCACCTGTCGCTGATGCTGCAGGAGCCCGTCTATCTGGCCTCGGGCTTCTACTTCCCCGTGCGGGCGCTGGGCTTCTGGCTCACCGCGGCTGCCTCCGTCATCCCGCTGACCCTGGGGCTGGATGCGATGCGGCAGAGCCTCTACGGCCCGGAGGTGGCCATGGCCGTGCTGCCGGTGCGGGTGGAGGTGGCCATCCTGGCAGGGCTGGCGGCGCTTTTCACATGGGCTGCGTGGAGGGTGCTGGCCTGGATGGAGCGGCGGGCCCGAGCGGAGGGGCGGTTGACCCTGAGGTGGCAATGATGCCGCGGCCGCTGCGGGGGCTCAAGGGCGGAGCGTGGCTCGGCTGGATGGTGGAGAGCAACTGGACCGAGCCCTTTCTCTTCGCGGGCTACGTGCTCGTCAAGCCACTGGCCCAGAGCCTCATCCTGGCGGTCATCTACCTGGTGGTGCAGCGGCGGGCCGACACGCCCTTCTTCGCCGCGATGATGGTGGGCAACGCCTTCTTCCTGGCCATTGGCCAGGTCCTGGCCGGCACCAGCTGGTGCGTCATCGAGGACCGGGAGTTCTACGGCACCATCCGTTACGTCTACCTGGCGGGGCGCAGCATGGTCTGGTACCTGCTGGGGCGTGCCGTGGCCAGGCTGGTGCTCGCCGCGCTCTCCATCGTCGTGCTCCTCGCGTTCGCCCGATGGGCCATGGGGGCGCCCCTGGCCGTCGAGCCCCGATGGGTGGGGCCCGGTCTGGTCGCACTGGGCCTGGGGCTCGGCGCGACGGCGGGCATGGGGCTGGGGCTGGCGGGCGTGGCGATGCTCGCCACCCGCAACGGCCAGTTCTACTCCGAGGCCGTCGGCGGTGCCATGCTGCTGTTGAGCGGCGCCATCTTCCCCCTCGACGTGCTGCCGCCGGCTTTGCAGGCCGTCGCCCGATGGCTACCCCAGAGCTACTGGCTCGAGGCGATGCGGCGGCTGTTGAGCCCGTCGGCTTCCGACTTCAGCGCCTCGCTGGGTGCGCTATCGGACGGTGCGCTGCTGGCCAGGCTCGGACTGGCCGCAGCCGTCTGGACATCGGCGGGCCTGGCCTGGCTCTGGCTGGCCCAGCGGCGGGTCCGACGGACCGGCACGCTGGACGCCCGCACCGAGTCGTGATGGACGCCGCCGGGAGCCTGCGGCACCGTTGAAGCCGCCGGCGCAAGGGTCAGCACGAAGCCGGCCGGCAGGAGCAACCCCAGGGCGGCGATGACGACCCCCAGGTCTGCCCAACCGGCCGCGGTGCCCGCCAGGGCCGGCAAGGTCATGTTGCCGGCGGAAGCGGCCAGCAGCATGACGGCCGTCGCTGCAGCGGTCGCCTCATCGGCCGGGGGGACGCGCGTGCTGGCCAGCGCCATGAGGGTGGGAAAGATGATGCTCATGGCGAGGCCGCACAAGCCGAGCAGGGCCACCGCCGCCACCGGCCCGACCGGCAGTACCGCCGCCAGCAGGCTCGCACCGGCCACGCCGGCCCCTACCACGAGCGACGCACGGTAGCCGGCGCGCTCGACCGCAGGCCCCAGCGCGAGACGTCCGGCCGCGAGCCCTGCCCAAAAGACCGAGACCCCGGCCCCTGCTAGCACGGGTGGCGCCTGGGCCTCCTGGGCCAGGAAGGAGTAGACCCAGCCGCTCACCGTCACCTCGACGCCCACGTAGAGCGCCATGGCCACCGCGGGGGCGAGCACCGCACCCAACCATCGCCAGGCGGCCGTCGCGCGAGCCGGCTCGCCCTGCCGGAGGGCGGGTGCCACCGGACAGGTGACGTAGAGGGCGGGCGCCAGCACCAGCCCCGCGGCCGCCAGGGTCGCGTAGGTGGCCCTCCAGCCCACCACGGGCAGGACCAGGGCCATGGTGACGGGCGCCACCGCCGCTCCGATGGCAAAGAAGAGATGCACCAGGTTGAGCGCCACGGCCCGAGCTCCCGGGAAGAGGCGCACGTAAAGGTGATTGATGCCCGAGTCGAGCGCGCCGAAACCCGCGCCCGCCGCCACGAACCCCGCCAGCAGCATCGCCGGGCTCACCGCCGCCGCGGCGGCTCCCAGACCCAGGCCGAAGAGGGCCGCGCCGGCCACCAGGACCGTGCGAAGCCCGTGGCGGGCCACGGCGGGCGCGTACCCGAGCGTCGCGGCCATGGCCCCCACCGAGGAGGTGCTGAAGACCAGGCCGATGGTGGCGGGTCCCGTAGCGAACGCCTGCATCCACTCGGCGATGGCCGGCCCGAAGGCGCCCAGCTCGAGCCCCATCACGACATAGGCGATGGCAGAGACCGCGGCGGGTGCGACGACGCCTCGCCCCGTAGGTGAGCCCCCCTCTCCCCTCCACACAAGGGGCAGTCTATCACGGTGTCACCACGGGCAAAAGGTCGCCGACCGCCTCTCCCCGCCGCTGGCCAGGAGCGAGACCGGCGGCGGCGAAGGTAGATTGTGGACAGCGCGCTGCGCGCTGCACGCACGCGCGGGGTGGATCGGTCCAGAGACGGAGGGTGGGACGCAGCATGATCCGGGTCACGGTCGAAGAGGCCCTCGCCTATCACGAGCGAGGGCGTCCCGGCAAGATCGAGGTGGTCGTCACCAAGCCTTGCGCCACCCAGCGGGACCTCTCGATGGCCTACACGCCGGGAGTGGCCGAGCCGGTGCGGGCCATCGCCCGCCATCCCGACGACGCCTACCGCTACACGGCCAAGGGCAACCTGGTGGCCGTCATCTCCAACGGCACCGCGGTGCTGGGGCTGGGCGACGTGGGAGCGCTGGCGGGCAAGCCCGTCATGGAGGGCAAGGGGGTGCTCTTCAAGCGCTTCGCGGACATCGACGTCTTCGACCTGGAGATCGATGCCACCGACCCCGACGAGGTCGTCCGGGTGGTCAAGTCCCTGGAGCCCACCTTCGGAGGGATCAACCTCGAGGACATCAAGGCCCCCGAGTGCTTCTACATCGAGGAGCGCCTGCGCTCCATCATGAGCATCCCCGTCTTCCACGACGACCAGCACGGGACGGCCATCATCTCCGGGGCCGCCCTGCTCAACGCCCTGGAGCTGGCGGGCAAGGCCATCGACGAGGTCAAGGTGGTCATCAGCGGGGCCGGCGCCTCGGGCATCGCCTGCGGCGAGTTCTGGATCGCCCTGGGGGTACGCCGTGAAAACATCCTGATGGTCGACAGCAAGGGCGTCATCTACGAGGGCCGGACCGAGGGGATCAACCCTTACAAGGCTCGCTTCGCCCGACCCACCTCGCGTCGGACCCTGGCCGAGGCCATGGAGGGCGCCGACGTCTTCTTGGGTCTCTCCGCCGCCGGGCTGGTGACGCCCGACATGGTCCGGGCCATGGGCGACCGGCCCATCATCTTCGCACTGGCCAACCCGGATCCCGAGATCCCCTATGATGAGGCCAAGGCGGCCCGGCCCGACGCCATCGTCGCCACGGGCCGCTCCGACTACCCCAACCAGGTCAACAACGTCCTGGGCTTCCCCTTCATCTTTCGGGGCGCCCTCGACGTGCGGGCCCGCGCCATCAACGAGCCCATGAAGATCGCGGCCTGCCGAGCGCTGGCCGACCTGGCCCGCCAGGACGTGCCCGACTCGGTGCTACGGGCGTACGGGCTCGACTCGCTGCACTTCGGGCCGGAGTACCTCATCCCCAAGCCCCTCGATCCTCGGGTGCTGACGTGGGTCGCCCCGGCCGTGGCCCGCGCCGCGATGGAGAGCGGGGTGGCGCGGGTCCAGATCGACATCGAGGAGTACCGGGAGAGCCTGGCCCGACGCATGGGCAAGGGGCGGGAGCTGCGCCGCAGCATCCTGGTCAAGGCGGCCCGAGAGCCCAAGCGGGTCGTCTTCAGCGAGGGCGAGGAGCCCAAGATCATCCGGGCGGCGGCCATCCTGCGCGACGAGGGGATCGCCCGCCCCATCCTGGTGGGGCGCGAGGAGTCCGTCCGCTCGCGGATGGAGCAGCTGGGCCTGCGGCCAAACGGCATCGAGGTCGTCTGGCCCTCCACGCACCCGCGCCTGGGGGCGTACGTGCAGCGACTGTATGAGCTGCGCCAGCGCCGGGGGGTGACGCTGCGGGAGGCCGAGGAGCTGGTGCGCCAGCCCAACTACTTCGGCGTGCTGATGGTGGAGACGGGCGACGCGGACGCGTTCGTGGCGGGGCTCACCTATCACTACCCCGACGTGCTGCGACCGGCCTTGCAGGTGATTCGACCCATCGAGGGCGTCCACCGGGTGGCGGGCTGCTACGTCATGATCGTGCGGGACCAGGTCTACTTCTTCACCGACGCGACCGTCAACATCGAGCCGTCCGCCGAAGATCTCGCCGAGATCGCCATCCTGACGGCCGACCGGGCGAGATCCCTGGGCATCGAGCCCCGCATCGCCATGCTCTCCTTCTCCAACTTCGGATCGACCCGCCACCCCCTGGCCGAGAAGGTGCGGCTGGCAGCGGAGCTGGTGCGGAGCCGGCGCCCGGACCTGGTGGTCGACGGCGAGATGCAGGCCGACACGGCCGTGGTGCCGGAGATCCTGCAACAGTCCTATCCCTTCTCGGCCCTGGCCCCGTACGGGAGCGCCAACGTGCTGGTCTTCCCCGACCTGGAGGCGGCCAACGTGGCCTACAAGCTCCTGGCGCGGCTCGGCGGCGCGGAGGCCATCGGCCCGATCCTGATGGGCTCGGAGCGTCCCGTGCACGTCCTGCAGCGGGGAGACGACGTGGAGGACATCGTCAACATCGCGGCCGTGGCGGTCATCGACGCGCAGGAGGCGGCCCGGCGGGCTATCCTGCGGGACGGCGCGAGGAAATGAAAGGTTAGGGTCCCAGGTCCTGGAGGGGAGGCCCTCCTGGACGTCGAAGCAGGCCCCGGGTCCTGGATGCGTGGTGCGGTCGCTGGGGGAGACCGGTCGGGCGGTACTCCCGGCGACCCTTTTGTTAGTCGGGGAGAGGGGGACCGCAGGAGGTGGCGGAGGCGGCACGGGGCGCCTTCCGGGGCTCGGTCGACGACGAGCAGGAGCGGCTGCAGGCGAGGGACGGTCATCACGGCTTCGTTGACGTGGTGCGCCTGCTCGCGCAGGCCGCCGGGCCCGAGTTGGCGGAGGGGTGGGCCGGGGTGCCCGAGCGCCTGGCCCCTCTCCTCGACCGGGATGCAGCCGTGGCCCGTCAGCTGATGCAGGATCCGGACCGGGGGGTGCGGCGCCTCGCGGTCATGGCCCTGGCGGGCGTCTCCAGCCCCTGGGTGCTGGATCTGCTGAGCCTCGGGATGGAGGATCCCGTGCCGGAGATACGGGCGCTGGCCGCCGAGAGCGCGGACCGCTGGCTGAGCTCGCACCCGGGGGCGGGCACACCCCCGGCGCAACTCGTCGAGCGGGTGCTGGCGCTCGTCGAGGATCCCTGCGAGGATGTGCGGCTCAGCGTGGTGGGCCCGGTCGTGCGCCTGGGGCGGGAGGAGGGCGTGCGGAGCCTGCTGGCGGTCTTCGAGCGCACGGACGACGAGCTGATGCGCGGCGAGATCCTGGGGGCGCTAGCGGCGGCCGGGTATAATGCCGAGGTGGCGCGTCTGGCCGGTGCCATCCGGAGCGGCGAGCTCGCCAGCCCCTACTTGCGGCGCATCCTGGCGCGGCTCGACGGCCAGGCGACGCCAGCGCTCTATCCGCATGGACAGGACGGGGCCGACGGCACGTGGGGCGACGGCTGGGCAGCGGAGGGCGTCGACGGCGTGGCAGGCGACGGGGGCCCCTGAGCGGGGCCCGCAGGCGACCAGCGGGGGGCATGCCGCGGTGCGCACCTGGCGATGGCCCTGGAGGCGACATGACCGCACGAGCCGAGACGAGCCGGTGACCCCGATCGCGCCCGTTGCCGACGGCCCGACGGCACCGGTCGTCTCGCCACGATGGGTGGAGCTGCCGCCGGATGGCCTGGAGCGGCAGGTGCGGTGGCTCTACCGGCGGCTGGTCCAGCGCTGGGGGTCCTCCCGGGATCCGCTGCGGCTCGTCTCGCTGCCGACCCTGTTGTGGCTCACGCCCCGTGTGGCGCTGGCGAGCGAGCAGCGGGTCGTGCTGCTGGCGAGGGCCCGGCCCGATCGCCGGGTGCAGCTCGACCACGCCAATCGGGAGCAGTCCATCGTCTTCGCGGCAGGGCGGCTGGAGGGCGACCCGCTCGCGCCCTGGTCGGAGCCCCTGAGGGCCCTGCTCTTCGAAAACCTGAGGACGGGCCTGGCCTCGACCGGGATCGACGCCGCCATGCTGTGCACCGGACCTGCCCGGTGGCACGACCCCGCGGCGCAGGCCCTGGCGTGCGCACTGGCGTGCCACGCCGAGACGTGGCCCGACGCGGCCGGCCCCGACGGCCCCTCGCGGTGGCCTGGCCGGCGTCGCTGCCGTGGCCGGCGTCGTGGGCGGCCTGGGGCAGGCCTACGCCGCCCTGGCGGCGGCGTCCGGCGCCGGGAGGGTCCCGGGGCCACGTGGGTGGTGCTGGGCGACGGGGACGCGACGGTGGTGACCCTGCCGTGCCGGGTGCAGCTGGCACGAGCGGAGACCCCCGGCAGTCACGAGCCCTGGCCGCCAGGGGCGTTGCCCTTGTGGAGCCGGCCTCCGGCAGGGGAGGATGGCTCGCCCGAGGCGCGAGTCCACGAGCGGCTGGCGGCAGCCGTCGTGGCGGCGGACCCCGCCGCCCTCGGTCGGGGGGCCGATGCGTGGCGCGCCGGGGCCGGCCGGGTGCAGATTCAGGATGTCGCGGCCTGGGTCGGTTGGGGCCAGGGTGCCTCGCCCTCCGGGGAGTCCCGGGCAGCTGGGCCGGTCTTGTGCCGCATCCAGAGGAGGCGCCTGAGGCCCACCTGACCCCATCTCAGGCCGCCCGTGCCACGTCGGCCATGGCCCGATCGATAGCCTGCAGGGTCTTGTCGATCTCCTCTTCGCCGTGCGCGGCCGACACGTACCAGACCTCGTAGGGCGACGGCGGCAGCAGGATGCCCCGGGCCAGCATGCTGCGGAAGAACGTCGCGAAAGCCCGGGCGTCCGAGCGCTGCACCCCCCCGAAGTCGCGCACCTCCGGCTCTCGCGTGAAGAAGGCGCAGACCGCACCACCGCGCTGGTGCACCACCACCGGCACCCCGTGACGGGCGGCCAGGTCCCGCACCCCTTGCGCCAGTGCCTGGCCCAGGCGACCCAGGCGCGGGTAGAGGTCCGTCTCGGCGGTCAGGATCTCCAGGGTGGCCAGGGCTGAGGCCATGGAGAGGGGGTGCCCCGCCCACGTGCCGTCCTGGTAGACCGGCCCCACGGGTGCCACCTGCTCCATGATGGCACGCCGCCCGCCGTAGCCGCCGATGGGCAGCCCGCCGCCCAGGATCTTGCCGAAGGTGATGAGGTCGGGCTCCACCCCCAGCTGGGGATAGACGGGCCCCGGCCCGAACCGGAAGGCCGTGATCACCTCGTCGAAGATGACCAGGGCACCGGCCCGACGGGCGGCTCGCGCCAGTCGCTGGAGGAAGCCCGGCTCGGGCTCGACCAGGCCGAAGTTGCCCACGATGGGCTCCACCAGCACGCAGGCCACCTCGTCGCCCCGCTCACGAAGGAAGCGCTCGGCGGTTTCGGCGTCGTTGTAGGGGAGGGTGGCCACGTCGGCCTTGACGCCGTCGGGGATGCCGGCGCTCTCGTCGAGGCCCAGCGTCGAGGCCCCCGATCCGGCTCCCACGAGGACGGCGTCGAAGTGACCGTGATAGCTGCCAGCGAACTTGACCAGGAGCCTCCGGCCGGTGGCTGCCCGGGCCAGGCGTACGGCGGTCATGACGGCCTCGGTGCCGGAGGCGGTGAAGCGCACCCGCTCGCACATCGCACCCATCACGACCTGGAGGCGCTCGGCGAGGCGCACCTCCATCTCGTGGCACGCCCCGAAGAGCACACCCCGCTCCAGGGCTCGCACGACGGCCTCGCGCAGGTCGGGGCGGGCGTGTCCCAGGATGAGCGCGCCGAAGGCCTGCACGTAATCGACGTAGGCACGGCCGTCCACGTCGAACAGGTAGGCTCCGTCGGCCCGCGCGATGTAGGGCGGGGCGCCTCCACCCACGGCCTCCAGTCCCCTGGAGGGGCTGTTGACGCCGCCCACCAGGGCCTGGATCGCTCGCCGGTGCAGCGACCACGAGCCTGGCCCCACGATACCATCGGATGGCCGCGTCTCGGTCATGCTACGCAAGCCTGCCTTTCGCCCGTCGCACCATGCGTGCAGGAGGTGGGACCCCGTCCGGGTCGAAAGCCACCCACCTTGGAGGACTCGCCTCCAGGGGGCGGTTACTTTGCGGGGCGGGTCCATCTTCCTTCCGGTAGGCCGGAGAGGGGCAAGCGGACGATGGAGGACGGCATGGCCCGCACGACCACGGCCTTGCTCACCCGCCTGTCGCAGGCCGTGGGCGTCTCGGGTCACGAGCGTGAGGTCGCCGACCTGGTGGCCCAGGAGCTGGGGCCTTTCGTCGACGAGGTGCGCACGGACCGGCTGGGCAACTGCGTGGGGCTCCGTCGAAGCCGGACGGGGGCCGCGGGGGCTCCGCGGGTTATGTTGGCCGCCCATCTGGACGAGATCGGCATGGTGGTGAGCCGCATCGAGCGAGGCGGCTTCCTGCGGGTGCAGCCCATCGGTGGCGTCAACGTGCAGACACTGCTGGGGCGGCAGGTCGTGGTGCACGCCGCGGAGGGCCCGCTTCCCGGCATCATCGGCCATCCACCGCCTCACCTGACGGCCGACGGGAGCAGGGCCAGGCTGCCCCGGTGGGAGGAGCTCTTCGTCGACTGCGGGCTGTCCCAGGACGAGGCCGAGCGGCGCATCGCGGTGGGCGACCTGGTGACGGTGGCCCAGGCGCCGCTGCAGCTGCTGGGCGACCGCCTGGCCGGCAAGGCCCTCGACAACCGCGCCAGCGTGGCCGCCGTGGTGGAGGCCATGCGCCGCCTGCAGGAGCTGCGGCACGAGGCCGACGTCTACGCCGTGGCGACGGTGCAAGAGGAGGTGGGCCTGCGAGGCGCCGCCGTCAGCGCCTTCCACGTGGAGCCCGACGTGGCCATCGTCGTGGATGTCACCTTCGCCCGCCAGCGGCTGGTGAGCGAGCCGGACGTGGTCGAGCTGGGCAGGGGGCCCGCCATCGCCATCGGGGCCAACATGCACCCGCGCGTGGTGGAGGCGCTGACGGAGACGGCTCGCGAGCACGGGGTCCCGCACCAGGTGGAGGCCATCCCGGGGCGCTCCGGGACCGACGCCTGGGCCATCCAGGTGAGCCGGCAGGGCGTGCCGACGGGCCTCGTCTCGGTCCCCTTGCGCTACATGCACGGCCCCACCGAGGTGGTCCAGGTCTCCGACGTGCAGCAGACGGCGAGGCTCCTCGCGCACTTCGTGGCACGGGTGCACGCGGGCTGGGTCGAGCAGCTCGCCAGGTGGGAGTGAGGGGACGATGACCTTGCAGGACTCCCGATCCGCGCGACTCCTGGCCGACCTGGAGCACCTGTCGCGGGCGGCGGGGGTGTCGGGGGCCGAGGACGAGGTGCGCCGTCGCATCCTGGAGAAGCTGCGCGCCTCGGTCCCAGCCGACCGCGTCGAGACCGATACGATGGGCAACGTGATGGTGACGCGAAGGCCCCGCGCCGGCGACGACGGGCCCGTGGTGATGCTGGCGGCCCACATGGACGAAGTGGGGCTGATGGTCTCGTTCATCGAGAGCGACGGCACCCTTCGCTTCAAGAAGGTGGGGGGCATCGACGACCGGCTGCTGCCCGGCAAGGCGGTCCGGATCGGGCCCGAGGGCGTACCCGGCGTCATCGGCGTCAAGCCCGTCCACCTGCAGGGGGAGGACGAGCGAGGCCGCGTGGAGGAGGCCTCCCAGCTCTTCATCGACATCGGGGCCGAGAGCCGGGAGCAGGCCGAGCGGGTGGTCCGCGTCGGCGACCGGGCGGTCTTCGAGGCGCAGTGGTGCACCGTGGGAGCCGACGGGGTCTGCGGCAAGGCGCTCGACGACCGGGTCGGCTGCACGGCGCTGCTGGAGCTCTTGCGGGGTGACTACCCGGTCACGGTGGTGGGCGTCTTCACGGTCCAGGAGGAGGTGGGCCTGCGAGGTGCCCGCGTCGCGGCCTATCGGGTCGCCCCCTCGATGGCCCTCGTGCTGGAGGGCACGGTCTGCGCGGATCTGCCCGGCCGCGAACCCCACGAGGAGGCCACCCGTCTCGGGGAGGGCGCCGTGCTCAGCGTCATGGACCGCAGCTCCATCGCCCACCCGGAGCTGGTGCGAGCGCTGAGCGGCCTGGCCGAGCGGCATGGCATCC
The DNA here is from genome assembly GCF_035593265.1 of Limnochorda sp. LNt. Classification (GTDB taxonomy): domain Bacteria; phylum Bacillota; class Limnochordia; order Limnochordales; family Geochordaceae; genus Geochorda; species Geochorda subterranea. The sequence continues at coordinate 836,774 of NZ_CP141614.1, forward strand.
CCTATCAGTGGCGTCGCACGGCCATGGGCGCCAACGACGCCGGGGAGATCCATACCAGTCGCCGCGGCGTGCCCTCGGCCTCCGTCTCGGTGCCGTGCCGCTACATCCACGGGCCCGTGGCGCTGGCCCGCCTGCGGGACCTGGAGGCGGTGGTGCGGCTGGTGGAGACCTTCTTGCGAGAGCTGCCCGGGACCGGGTTGCTGCAGCGGCTGCAGGAAGAAAGGCGGTGCGAGGACGAGCCATGGAGCAGGAGTTGAGCCTGGAGGGGCGGATCGCGCGCCTGAGCGAGATGGTGGGGCCCTCCGGCCACGAAGAGGCGGTGCGTCAGGAGATCCGCCGGCAGGTGGCGCCCTTCGTGGACCAGGTCGTGGAGGACCCCATGGGCAACCTCTACGCGGTGCGACGGCCACGAGGGGCCGGCTCGGGCCTCAAGGTGATGCTGGCGGCTCACATGGACGAGGTGGGCATCATCGTGACCCACGTGGACGACGAGGGCTTCGTGCGCTTCGCGCCCGTGGGAGGGCTGTCGGCCTCGGTCCTGGTGGGCCAGCAGGTGGCCTTCGCCAACGGCACCGTCGGCGTCATCGGCGTGGAGCCGCTGGACGACCCCAAGGATCTCAAGGTCGAGCGGCTCTTCGTCGACATCGGGGCGACGAGCCGCCAGGACGCCCTGCAGCGGGTGCAGATCGGCGACATGGCCGTCTACCGGCGGGGCGCCTCCGTCGTCGGGCGTCGCATGGTCGGCAAGGCCCTGGACGACCGCGTCGGCTGCGCGGTCGTGGTGGAGGCGCTGGCCCGGCTGGGTGACTCGTCGCCTCACGAGGTGTACGGCGTCTTCACGGTGCAGGAGGAGGTGGGGGCCCGGGGCGCACGCCCGGCCGCCTACCGGGTCGCCCCCGACGTCGGCATCGCGGTCGACGTCACCGCCAGCGCCGACACCCCCAAGGCGAGGCCGCTGCCCATGGCGCTCGGCAAGGGCGCGGCCATCAAGGTCAAGGACAGCTCGGTCATCAGCCACCCGGGTCTGCGGCGCTTGCTGGTCCAGCGGGCCCGGCAGCGGGGGATCCCGTTTCAGATGGAGGTCCTCGACCGGGGCGGGACCGATGCCGGGCCCATTCACACCAGCCGGGAGGGCATCCCCTCGGCCGTCGTCTCCATCCCGACCCGCTACCTGCACACCCCGGGCGAGGTCATCGACCTGGACGACGCCCGGGCAGCGGTCGATCTGCTGGTGGCGGTGCTGCAGGACGAGATACGACTGTAGGGGACGACCCCTCAGAGGTTGACGAGGGTCAACAGCCGGCGGGCCATCCGGACGCGGTTGGGCTGCTCTCGCCGATCCCGTCCGGTCGCCCGCATCCACAGCCCGACGGCGCCGGCAACCAGGGCGAGGGCCGCGGCACGACGCCACCACATGGCACGCACCCCCTCGCCGCAGAGCTTGCCCCGGGCCGGGCTCCCTCATGCCCCTGGCCCCGGGCGCTACCGGAAGGAGGCTCCCGTGCGGGATGGATCTCGAGCTGAAGGGTAAGGTCGCGGTCGTGGTGGGCGCGAGCCGGGGCATCGGCCTGGCCATCGCCTCGGCCCTGGGGCGGGAAGGCTGCCGGCTGGCCCTCATCGCCCGGGGGGAAGGGGGCCTGCAGGAGGCCGCCGGCGAGTTGCGGGCCAGAGGCGCCGACGTGATGGATGTGGCGGCCGACGCCACTGACGCCGTCGCCATGGAGCGAGCCCTGGGCCGAGTGGGCGAGCGTCTCGGCGGCGTCGACGTGCTGGTCTACAACGCGGGCGGGGCCAGCGGGGAGCGGCTCTGGGACACCACCGACGAGCAGTGGCGGGCCGCCTTCGAGCTCAACGCGGTGGCCGCCGCCAGAGCCGTGCGCCTGGTCGCCCCCTCGATGAAGGCCCGAGGAGGCGGCTCCGTCGTCCTGATCGCCTCCATCTGGGGGCGGGAGAGCGGCGGGCGCATCGCCTACAATGCGGCCAAGGCGGCGGAGATCAGCCTCGCCAAGCAGCTGGCGCGCGAGCTGGTCCGGGACGGCATCCGGGTCAATTGCGTGGCACCGGGCTCCATCCTCTTCCCCGGTGGCTCGTGGGACCGCCGCCGCAAGGCGGACCCCGAGGGGATCCGGCGCTTCGTGGAGCAGGAGATCCCAGCGGGCCGTTTCGGCACGCCGGAGGAGGTGGCCGACGTCGTGGCCTTCCTCGTCTCGCCCCGGGCCCGCTGGGTCGTCGGCGCCTGCGTCCCCGTCGACGGGGGGCAGTCGCGCTCCAACATTTGACGTGCAGCCCGCGGGGTCAGGCCGGCGTCTGCCGGGAGCCCGGCGAGACGGGTGTGGCCGCTGCGGGTGCCTGGGCGGATGCCGCGGCGATGCGCTCCCGGCGTGCCGGGAGCACCAGCAGTGCCCCCACGGTGGCGAAGCCGACGGTAGTGGCGACCCACAGCCCGATGCGCACCGCTCCGGCCAGCGGGATGGCCGCGATGGCGTACATGAACAGGACGTACATCGCCACCAGCCCCACGGCTACCAGGATCCCCGTGACGGTCCAGGCTACTTGCTGGCGCCGCAGTCGCCGGTCGGAGGAGGGCTCTCCTACCACGAAGGCCCGTCGGAAGTCGAGGAATCCCGTCGTGCACCCGTTGGGGCAGCTGTACTGGACGACCCCCTCCCAACGGCGCGGCCGACCTTCGGCGTCGGGCGCCGAATAGGCCACGGTCTCCCGCGTCATGTCCGCGCCGCAGATCCGGCAGACCGGGCGGCGCTGCCATGGCCACTGCACCATCGAGTCCCCCCCACGTGGTCGATCCACGCTCGATCAATGCAGCGTCTGTTCGTAGACGTCCAGTGCCCGGGCCAGGTACTCGCTGGCACGGTCGTGCTGGCCCTGCTCGCGCAAGAGCCGCCCCAGCTCCGAGCAGGCGGCGGCCAGCTCCCGCCCCAGCCGCTCGGCCTGGGCGAGCTCGGCGGCGCGCTCGAGGCGCTCGATGGCCTCGGCGACGCGCCCCATCCGGGCCAGGCTCTGACCCGACACCAGCAAGAGCCGGGCCCGGTGCTGGGCAGGCGTGGCGGGATCGTCCATCAGGGCCGCGGCGCGAGCCAGGGCTCGTTCCCCCTGCCCCTGCTCGAAGAGCATCCTCACCAGCTCCACCTCGAGCCGGGCGGCCTCCTGCGCCTGTCCCGTCTGCCGCAGGACCGCACAGGCGCGCTCCATCGTCTCCAGCGCGCGGGCGCCCTCGCCTCGCTCTCTCAGGGAGGCGGCCTGCAGGGCCAGGGCAGAGGCCTCGAGGTGCGCCGACCCCAGCAGGTGCCCCAGGCCCGCCGCCCGCTCCCATGCCTCGAGCGCCCTCGCCTCGTCGCCCCTGGCGGCGTAGCAGAGCCCGAGGGCCATCAGCACGTCACCCGGCCAGATATACTGGTGCTGCTGGCCGGCCTGCTGCCAGAGGGACTCCAGCAGGGGCAGGGCCTCCTCGGTGCGGCCCGCATGGGCGTAGGCGACCGCCAGCCAGGTCTCGAGACGTCGGCCCAGGCAGGCCTCCTCCACGGAGCCGTCCGGGAGCAGCCGTCGCGCCTCCTCCAGGGCCTCCACGGCCTCCGGCCATCGCTGCAGGCGGGCGAGCTGGCTGCCCTCGACGGCCAGCACCAGCGCCAGCAGGCGCGATGGCCCGCTGGCCCTGAGGGCTCGCACGGCCGGTGCCAGCCGGCGGCTGCCCTCGTCGGGGCGACCCTCGACCAGCGCGAGCAGGCCCGCCAGGATGTCGAGGGCCGGGAAGCCGTCGTCCGCACGGGCGAGGCCATCCGCCGCCCCGCTGGCCAGGCGGGAGGCCAGCTCCTGGACCGGGCGTGCCTCGCCGTCGAGGAGCTGCCACAATGCCCGCTCCAGTACGAGCCATCGCTGGGTGTCGGGCGTCGACTCCCCCAGGCTGTCCTCCAGGAAGTAGGCCACGGGCTTGTAAAGGCGGGAGGCGATCAGTTCCAGCGACTTGAGCGAGGGCATGACGATGCCCTTCTCCAGCTGGCTGATGAAGCCCCGGGTCAGTTCGCGGCCCGCGAGCTCCTGTTGCGTCATGCCCAGCTCTTCCCGGCGCCGCCGGATGCGTTGACCGATGCGGGCCTGCAGCTCCAACGCGGTCCTCCTCCCGGGCGCGTCGCCACCCGTTCGTTATACTACCACTATCCCGACGGCGAAGGGTACGGTAAACCGGGAGGCGGTGCACAGCCGTGACGGTCGACGAGTTGTGGGAGCGGTACAACGAGCTCGCCTCGGAGCAGCCCCTGTCGCTGGAGGAGTTCGTGGAGATGGCGGTCTCGGGCCAGCTGGGCGAGGATGCGGTGGATCCCGAGACGCTGGAGCGGTTCTTGCGCAGGGTGGAGGGGATGATGCTGGCCAACATCGAGACCAAGCTCGAGGAGGCCCCTCACTTCCATGCCATGCGGGAGGAGGCCATCGAGCGCACCCAGGCCATGATCGCCGACCTCATCGCCCGGTACGCTACGAGTCGAGGCCCCCGCCCGGACCGCGACCAGGGCCCTCCTGTCGGTTGAGGGCATCGAGGGCGACTCGCAGCAACCGGCGGGCCGACAGGTCCCGCGGGTCCCGTCGCAGGGCGCGCTCCAGGAGCTCGGCTGCCAGGTGCGGGCTGCCTCGTTTGAGGTGGCAGGCCCCCATCACCCGCAGCACCCCCGGGTGCTCGGGCGCCATCACCAAGGCCCGCCGGGCGATCCGCAGCGCCTCCCGGAGTCGCCCCTGACGGAGCAAGACACCGCTGAGGCCCACCAGCCCCTCGACGTAGCCTGGCAGGCGCGTCACCGCGGCGCGGTAGGCGCCTTCGGCCTCCTTGAGCCGGTGCGCCCTCGCGTAGAGGCGGCCTACCTCGGCCCACAGCTTGGGTTGACCCAGGCCCAGGCGCAAGGCCGTGAGGAGCGCCGCGGCGGCCGCCAGGGGCTGCCCCTCCCGCGCCAGGCATCGCCCCAGCCCGTGCCAGGCCGAGGCCCGCGCCTCGCGGGTCGGTGCCTGGGTGGCGGCCCGCTCGAAGAAGGCCCGGGCCTCTGGTGCATGGCCCGCCTCGAGCAGGTCCCAACCCACCTCCAGTGCTGCCTCGGCCGCCGCAGCCGAAGCCGCGGCCCGGGACCGGCCCGGCCGTGCTCCGCCGCCTGCTCGACGCAGCGCTCGAACCATCGCACCGCCTCGGCGCGGCGGCCGCGGCGCAGCGCGATGCGCCCCAGGGTGGCCAGGTCATCGGGCCGGGCGCGCCCCCGGCGCTCGAGGCGCAGCAGGAGCCGGGACGCCTCGACGGAGGCGCCACGAGCCGCCAGCAACCGCCCCAGCCCGCTGAGGGCGACGGGATGGTCCGGGTGCTCGGCCAGGACCGACCGGAAGGCGCGCTCGGCCGCCCCGATCCGTCCCTGGCCCACGCGCACCTGGGCCACGCCGAGGCGTGCCTCCACGTCTCGGGGGTCGTCCACCAGCACCCGCCAGTAGCGCTGTAGCGCCAGGCGAAGATTGGAGCGTTGCAGCAGGGATCGGGCCTCCATCAGGTAATACCGACGCTCGGTCGCGGTCAGCGGGATGGCGTCGGGCGGGGCCACCGGCTGGCCGTCGTCGGAGTCGGCCACCAGGTCCCGGAAGAACTGGGGCTGAAGGCGCCCCATCAGCAGCCGCCAGGCGCCATCCGACATGCGGGCCCTCAGCCGCGCCAGCGGCCTCAACACGTCGTGGGCGCTGGGTGGCAGGACGAAGCAGCACGTCGCCAGATGCCAGCGCCCCTTCCACCTCAGCAGGCGTGTCCAGATGACGTCACCGCGGGCCAGTCGCCGGGCGGCCGCGGGCTCCTCGACCCAGATGGAGTCGGCGCCCGCCTCGCCGGTGCCGCGTCGACCCGGGGCGGGGAAGAAGGTGAGCCACATCCCTCCGGGGCCGAAGCCCACCACCTCGAAGAAGCCGGGCACGGTCTCCGCCAGGTCGAAGAAGGCCCGCCGCTGGTGGGCCGACAGCGCCCGCGAGGCCATCGCGTACTCGCGTGCCGGCGTCTCGCCCGAGCTGGTGGGGCGGTCGAACAAGAACCACTCGACGAAAAGAGCTCCGGTGGAGCCGCCCGGGATCTCGTGAGTCTCCACGTCGGGGCCGAAGAACTCGCTGAAGGCCTGCGGCAGCTCCCGGGCCGGCGGCCCGACCTGCGCGTAGCGCACCAGCTGCTGCACCGCTTGGCGCGGCGAGGAGCCGGCGTCGGGCGCCTCTTCGACCATGCGCGACCAGGACATGTGACGATGCCACACCCCTACGGTGGCCCGGGCCGTCCGGTCGGGCCTCGTGCCGTTTCATTCTAACAAAGCCCGGTCGCCCCTGCCGTCGACGGCTCCCTCCCTCGAGGAGGGCCGGCTCCCCCGGTGTGCTATGATGAGGCCAGTGGAGGGGCGCGTGGCTTCCAGGATCATCCTCTCCGGGCTTCGCGGTACGCTGCGGGAGCAGACGGCCGCAGTGGTCGCGGCGCTGACGGGCTGGCGTGTCCTGCCGGAGGCGCCGGACCACCGGGCCTCGGCCCGCCCCGATCCGGCCATCGTGCTGGCGTGGCCCTTCGTCGTGAGCCGGGAGGGAGCGGATGGGGCCGACGGGCTACGGGTCCTGCTCTGTGCCCCGTGGGTCACCCGCATCCGCCGCATCGCCGCCGAGGACGGGCTGGGCGAGACCGAGGCTGCAGGGCTCGCCATCGCCCAGCAGCGGGAGCTGGACGAGCAGGCGCGCCGGGCCGGCTGGGCCGGTGCGGAGGATGCGGAGCGGTTCGACTTGGTGATCAACACGGACCGCCTCGCACCTTCGGCGGCGGCCGGGCTGATCGTCGCCGCCTGGCGCGGCCGGGAGTCGACCCGCCTCGCCGCAGGCGAGGCCCCGGTGCGTCCCGCCGCCCGGGCGTCGGAGGGGGCGCCCCCTCCGGTCCATCACCCGGCGCCGCCCGACGGTCGGGTCAGCTTCGCGCACCCGAGCGAGGAGGAGTTCGCGCGGGTGCTGGACTTCTACCGGGTCCGGTGGCAGTACGAGCCCACGACGTTTCCGCTGGAGTGGGACGAGCAGGGCCGGGTGACGTCGGCCTTCACGCCCGACTTCTACCTGCCCGATCTGGACCTCTACGTGGAGCTGACCACCATGAAGCAGGGGCTGGTCAGCCGCAAGAACCGCAAGATCCGCCGGCTGAAGGAGCTGTACCCCGACCTCCACATCAAGGTCTTCTACGGCAGGGACTACGAAAAACTCCTGCGCAAGTTTGGCCTTTAAGCCGGGGGCAGCTGAGGCGAAGGCGAGGTCGTCACCCTTGGCGGAGGACGCGACGAGACCGGGCGGTCCGGTCGGACGGATCGTCTACGACGAGCCGACCATCCGCCGGCGCGTGCAGCAGCTCGGGGAGGCCATCAGCAAGGACTACCGGGATCTGCATCCCGTGCTCGTCAGCGTGCTGAAGGGCGCCATCTACTTCCTGGCCGACCTGAGCCGTGCCCTCCAGATCCCCCACCAGCTCGACTTCCTGGCCATCTCGCGCTACGGCCGCAGCTCCGACGAGACCGGCGTGGTGCGTATCACCAAGGACCTGGACATCCCCATCACGGGACGTCACGTGCTGATGGTCGAGGACATCATCGACACGGGGCTGACGCTGCGCTACCTGTTGCGCATCCTGGAGGGGCGGCGTCCTGCCAGCCTCCACGTCTGCACCCTGCTCGACAACCGCACCCGGCGGCTGGTGGATCTGCCCATCCGGTACCGCGGCTTCGCGGGGCCCGACGAGTTTCTCATCGGGTACGGGCTCGACTGGCGGGAGGACTGGCGCCATCTGCCGTACCTGGCCGTCCTGGCCAGGCCGTGACCCGAAAGAGAATCGCAGGGTCCCCGTCGGTCGGCCAACTCCGGCTGGTCCGGACGAGCCGCCGTACGTCCGACGCCCCCGGCCGGCGACCCGGCGCCGGAGGGGCCACCTGCGGGCGGCTGGCTGGCATCGCCGGCCGTGCGGGTCGGTCTTCTCGCTGGTGCCCCCGCTCCGGTCTCCCGGAGGGGCGGAATCGCCCTCGAGGAGGGGCCGACCGCCGTCGCCGGCGCCGCCACGGCGTCCGCGTCCGAGGCCTCGTCTCCGCTCGCCGGCTCGACCGGTGCCATGTGCGTCGCCGGTGGGCGGCCTTGCCGGCTCCGGAGCAGCCTGTGCCGTCGGGGCCCTGCACCTGCACCCTACCATACGGCGGGAGGACCGTCGACGGACCGGTTTCCTCGAGAGGGACGCCAGGTCCCCTTGTGCGCACGCGGACGGGCTGACGCGTGCAATGGCGCACGAAATCGCTGTTTTAAGCGATTACAAGTAGAAGACTCCCGGACGCCGGGGAAGGGGGCGGGCTGCTCTGTGCGGAATCCCATCCGGCCGAAGCCGAGCAGGGTGACGGGCGCGGCGGAGAGGGTGAATCGTCCCATGACGGACCCGGTGCAGTCGCATGCGCGTCGACTCCACTTCGACTCGCTCGTCTTCGATGCGCATGCGGACACCATCGCCATCGACGTCGTGGAGGGACGCCGGCACCTGGACGAGACGGGCCGGGGCGGGCACGTGGACCTGCAGCGCCTGGCGGCGGGAGGCGTCGGGGTGCAGATCTTCTCCCTCTACGTCCCTCCGACGGTGCCCACACCGCACAACGCCCTGCGGGCCCTGACCATCCTCGACGCCCTGGCGGCCGAAGTGCAGCGGTCCCCCGACCGCATCGTCTGGATCCGCCGGGCCCAGGACCTCGAGGAGGCTCGCCGCAGCCGCAAGCTCGGCGTCATCGCCAGCCTCGAGGGATGCGAGGTGCTGGCGGGCAGCCTCGCCGTGCTGCGGACGCTGTACCGCCTGGGCGTGCGGGCCGCCGGCCTCACCTGGAACGTCCGCAACGAGGTGGCCGACGGCGTCGGCGAGCCACGGGCCGCGGGCCTGACCGCCTTCGGCAAGGAGGTCGTGGCGGAGATGGACCGCCTGGGGATGGTGGTGGACGTCTCCCACCTGTCGGAGGCGGGCTTCTGGGAGGTGATGGAGATCGGCCGCCATCCGGTCATCGCCTCCCACTCCAACGCCCGGGCCATCTGCGACCACGTCCGCAACCTGACCGACGACCAGATCCGGGCCCTGGCGCGCAAGGGCGGTGTGATGGGGATCAACTTCTTCCCGGGCTTCCTGAGGAAGGAGGGCCCGGCCACCCTCGACGACGTGGTGCGCCACATCGAGCACGTCGTGGAGCTGGTGGGGCCCGACCACGTGGGGCTGGGCTCGGACTTCGACGGCATCTCCCGGGTGCCGCAGGGCCTGGAGGATCCCTCGCATCTGCCGGCGCTGACCGAGGCGCTGGTGCGGCGCGGCTACGACGACCTCGCCATCCGCAAGATCCTGGGCGAGAACTTCGCGCGGGTCTTCACGGCGGTGCTCGGCGCATCGGCCGCACCGCTCGCCCCGCCGCAGGGGTAGACTGCCAACGGAGGGTCGCTGAAGAGGAGGAGAGGTCCCGCCATGGAGATCCGCAAGGCGGTCATCCCGGCTGCGGGCCTGGGGACGCGGTTCTTGCCGGCCACCAAGGCCCAGCCCAAGGAGATGCTGCCCCTGGTGGACAAGCCCACCATCCAGTACATCGTCGAAGAGGCGGTGGCCTCGGGCATCGAGGACATCCTCATCATCACCGGCCGCAACAAGCGCGCCATCGAGGATCACTTCGACCGCTCCATCGAGCTGGAGCTGGCCCTGGACGGCAGCCACAAGGAGGAGCTGCTCAAGCTGGTCCAGGACGTCTCCGAGCTCGTCGACATCCACTACGTCCGGCAGAAGGAGCCCAAGGGGCTGGGGCACGCCGTCTGGTGCGCGCGCAAGTTCATCGGCGACGAGCCCTTCGCGGTGCTCCTGGGCGACGACGTGGTGCGGGCCGAGGTCCCCGCCCTCAAGCAGCTCATCGAGGTTTACCGGCGGAGGGGCGGCTCGGTGCTGGGGGTCCAGGAGGTGCCCGCGGACGAGGTGAGCCGCTACGGCATCGTCCGGCCGCGGCCGGTCGAGCCGCGGCTGTACGCGGTGGAGGACTTCGTGGAGAAGCCCGCGCCCGAGCGGGCTCCGTCGCGGCTGGCCGTCCTCGGGCGATACATCCTGGAGCCCGAGATCTTCCGGATCCTGGAGCGCACCCCCCCGGGCGCAGGGGGCGAGATCCAGCTCACCGACGCGATCCGGGAGTTGGGGCGCCATCGCCCCATCTGGGCGTACGTCTTCGAGGGCAGGCGTTACGATGTGGGCGACAAGCTGGGCTTCCTGCAGGCGACGGTCGAGCTGGCTCTGGAGCGGCCCGACCTGGGGCCGGCCTTCCGGCGCTACCTCCTGGCCATGATGCCGCGTCTGGCCGAGCAGGAGCCGAGGGCCGCCCACCGTCGCTGAAGGGAGAGGGTCGGATGCAGACCGAGGTCTTCACGGTGCCGGGCATCTCGTGCGACCACTGCCGGCGCGCCATCACCGACTCGGTGCGGCGGCTGGCGGGCATCGTCTCCGTCCAGGTCGACCTGGAGGCCAAGAAGGTAGCGGTCACCTTCGATCCATCGTCGACGGGGGCAGACCGGATCCGGGTGGCCATCGAGGATGCGGGCTATGACGTCGTCGCGTGAGGAGCCGCCGGCGGCTCGATCGCGGCCGGGCAGGCGCGCAAGCCCCTCCCTGGCACGGTGGGCCTACGCTGCGGCCATCGCGGGGCTGACGCTGGCCGCCACCCTCTACGTGCGCGTGCCGGGACCCGGGGCGGGCCAGTACTTCAACCTGGGCGAGGCCGTCATCTACTCGGCGGCGCTGCTGGCCGGGCCCTGGATGGGAGCGGCAGGGGCCGTCGGCGCAGCCCTGGCCGACCTGCTGGTGGGTGCAGCGGTCTGGGCGCCGTGGACCCTGGTCGTCAAGGCCGTCGAAGGCGCACTGGTGGGCTGGATGGCCTCTCGCTCCCGGGGGGCCCGGCGCTGGTGGCGCGATCTCCTGGCCATCGTACCCGGAGCCCTCTGGATGATGGCGGGCTATGCGCTGGCGGCCTGGGTGCTGCTGGGGCCCGGCGCCGTGCCTGCCGAGCTCGTCATCGACGGGCTGCAGACCTCGAGCTCCGCGGCCGTGGCTCTGGCCGTCGCGCCGGCGCTGCGGGCGGCGCTCGGGCGCGCAGGTCGAGACGTCAGCGTGCGGCCGGGATGACTACGTAGTCGCACGTGGCCTGCCCGTTGCCCATGCTGCTCTGCTGATGGAGCTCGATCGGGCCGACGGCGCCCTCCAGCACACCCCGCAGCATGGCCCGGTGGATGGCGCAGACGCTGGGGCCGTGGTCGGCGAGCAGCTCCCGGAAGACGCAGGTGGCGAAGCGCAGGCCGATGGATCCGTCCTGCCGGCGCCATGCCTGCTGGACCGAGGCCACCTCCGACAGGGCCGAGACCAGGCGCTCGTCACGGGCGCCGTCGGCCCAGCCGTTGACGGAGGCCCCGCCCGGCGGTGGGGCGGCCTGGCCCTGCAACCGGCGGCCCAGCCGCACGCCCTCGCGGTGGGCGGCCTCCTCGGCGGCCTGCAGGGCGTCCGGCCCGAGCCGCTCGACGGTCTCCACCAGCAGGCGTGCCAGCGTGAGCCACTCGCGGCGGGGGAACTGCAGCGTCACCGCCTCGTCGGAAGCCGAGTAGCGCTTGCCGGGGCGCCCGCCGCGCCCGCTCTTCTCCAGGACCGACTCCACCAGCCCGATCTCCTCGAGCCTCGCCAGGTGGGTGCGAGCCACGTTGGGGTGCAGGGAGAAGGCCTCAGCCACCTCCTGGACCGTGAAGCTGCGAGGCCGGCTCTGGACCAGCCGCTCGTAGATGGCGAACCGCGTCGGGTCCGCCAGGACCGCCGCCACGTCGGTGGGCTGTGCAGGCATGGCCATCTTCCTTCCCGTCGCGGCTCCAGCATAGGGGTCGGGTTTCAAACGTGTCAACGTGACGAATGCCCTCGACCCTGGGGACGTTGGACATGGCCGCACCCGACGGGCAGGGGAGCGGCTCGCCAGCCCAGAAGACCGCTGCATCCAGGGAGGGACGTGGGCGGTGGGCCGTCTCATCGCGGTGGTCAACCAGAAGGGCGGGGTGGCCAAGACCACCTCCATCTACCACCTGGGCGTAGGGCTGGCGCGCCTGGGCCGCCGGGTGCTCTGGGTCGACCTGGACCCGCAGGCGGCCCTCTCGGCCTGGTGCGGGGTCTCGACCGGCGACGACGGGCAGCCCGGCACCTATCACGGTCTGTTGAGCCGGATGCCCGTCGAGCGGCTGCTGGTGGAGGATCGTCACGGCCCTCACCTGGTGCCGGCGGGGCTGGAGCTCTCCCTGGCCGAGCTGGAGCTGGTGGGGCAGATCGCGCCCGAGCGCCGGCTGGCGCGCCTGTTGGGCCCGGTGCGGGACCGCTACGACTACATCCTGGTCGACACCCAGCCCTCGCTGGGGCTCTTGACGCAAAATGCGCTGGTGGCGGCCGACGAGGTGCTCATCCCCGTGGCCTGCGAGTACCTGGCGGTGCGGGTCCTCTCGGTGGTGATGCGGGCCCTGGCGCGGGTACGGGTGCAGGCCAACAGCCAGCTCAGGGTGGCCGGCATCCTGCCCACCCTCTACGACGGCCGCACCCGGCATGCGCGGGAGGCCCTGGAGCAGATCAGGAGCCGCTTCGGCCAGCGGAGCTCGGTCTTCGAGTGGCCGGTGGTGCGCTCGGTGCGCTTCGCGGAGGCCGCTGCCCGGGGGCTCTCCATCTGGGAGATCGCACCCGACCACCCCGGCGGCCGTGCCTACGAGTCCGTCGCCATGGCCCTCGACGGCCGCCAGGTGGCACCGGTCGCCATCCCCGAGTGGGAGGAAGACGAGGCGCCTCAATGAACCCATCCCGCGGAAGGAGCGTGGACGCTTGCAGCCCGACGCCGCACCCTGGCAGCATCTGGAGCTGACGCCCGAGCAGCTGTCGTTGCGCTTCCCTCCCGAGCGTCTGGCGGGTGAGACTACCGACGAGATCGAGCCGCTCGAGGGGATCATCGGCCAGGAGCGGGCCGTGAGGGCCATGGAGTTCGGGCTGCGGGTCAAGCATCCCGGCTACAACATCTACATGGCCGGCCCTACCGGCACGGGCAAGAACACCTACGCCCGTCGCATCGTCCAGGAGTTCGCACGTCAGGAGCCGGTCCCGGACGACTGGGTCTACGTCTACAACTTCGCCGCGCCCGACGAGCCCATCGCGCTGTCGCTCCCTCCCGGCATGGGCTCGCAGCTGGCGCGTGACATGGACGAGCTGGTGGAGGAGCTCAAGGCTGCCGTCCCCCGCCACTTCGAGTCCGACGACTACGAGAAGCAGCGGGATGCCATCGTCCGGGAGTTTCAGGAGCAGAGCCAGGCCCTCATCGACCAGGCGGAGAAGGTGGCTCAGGAGCACGGCTTCGCGCTGCGCCGCACCAGCACCGGCTTCGCCACGGTGCCGCTGGTCGACGGGCGGCCCATCACCCAGGAGGAGTTCGAGACGCTGCCGGAGGAGCAGCGCCGGGCACTGGAGGCGGCCAACAAGGAGATCCACACCCACGTGGCGGAGGCCACCCGGCGGATCCGGGCGCTGGAGAAGCAGGCGCGCGAGCGGGTCCGGGATCTGGAGCGGGAGGTGGCGCGCTCGGCCGTCAGCCAGCCCATGGCCGAGCTGAAGGAGAAATACCAGGCGCTGCCCCGGGTGGTGGCCTACCTGGAGGCCGTGGAGCGCGACATCGTCGAGAGCATCGACGAGTTCAAGGACGAAGAGGAGGACGAGCCGCCCATGCCGTGGGTGCGCCGGCGCGGCCGTCGCTCCTTCGTGCGCTACCGCGTCAACCTCCTGGTCGACAACCAAAGCGCCCAGGGCGCCCCGGTCGTCATCGAGGCCAACCCCACCTTCGCCAACCTCTTCGGCAAGCTCGAGTACCGTCACGAGCTGGGTGCCATGGTGACCGACTTCACCATGATCAAGGCCGGCGCGCTGCACCGGGCCAACGGCGGTTACCTCATCGTGCAGGTCCAGGATCTCCTCAAGAACCCGTGGGCGTGGGACGGTCTCAAGCGGGCCCTCAAGAGCGGCGAGGTGCGCATCGAGAGCGTGGGTGAGCAGATGGGCGTGCTGCCCGTCTCGGCGCTCAAGCCGCAGCCCATCCCGGTACGGGTCAAGATCGTCATGGTGGGCAGCCCTTACCTCTATCACCTGCTGCTGTACGCCGACGAGGAGTTCCGCAAGTACTTCAAGGTGCTGGCCGACTTCGACGTGGAGATGCCCATCTCCGACGAGCATGCCAACGCTTACGCTCGCTTCGTGGCGGCTGTCTGCCGGCGCGACGGCCTCAAGCCCTTCCATCGGGAGGCCGTCGCGCGCATCATCGAGCACTCGGCCCGGCTGGCCGAGCACAAGGGGCGGCTCTCCACGCGGTTCAACGAGATCGTCGAGGTGGTCTACGAGGCCTCGGCGTGGGCCGGGGCGGAAGGGGCTGCCCTGGTGCAGGCCTCGCACGTCCGCCGCGCCATCCAGGAGCAGGAGTACCGCTCCAGCCGGGTGGAGGAGAAGTTCCTGGAGCTCCTGGCCGAGGGGCAGATCCTGGTCGACGTCGATGGCGAGCGCATCGGCCAGATCAACGGGCTGTCCATCGTGGAGCTGGGCGACTACGCCTTCGCCAAGCCGACCCGCATCACCGCCTCGGTGGCCGTGGGCGACCGGGGCGTCGTCAACATCGAGCGCGAGGTGGAGATGTCGGGGCGCATCCACGACAAGGGGGTCCTGATCCTCTCGGGCTACCTGGCCGAGAAGTACCCCATCGGCATGCCCCTGGCGCTGTCGGCCAGCCTCTGCTTCGAGCAGCTGTACGAGGAGATCGAGGGCGACTCGGCCTCCAGTGCCGAGCTGTACGCGTTGTTGTCGGCCCTCTCGGGGCTTCCCATCCGCCAGGGCATCGCGGTGACGGGCTCCGTCAACCAGAAGGGCGAGATCCAGGCGGTGGGCGGCGTCAACCGCAAGATCGAGGGCTTCTTCGCCCTGTGCAAGCTCAAGGGGCTGACGGGGCAGCAGGGCGTCATCGTGCCGCAAGCCAACGTGGTCAACCTGGTCCTGCGTGACGAGGTGGTGGAGGCGGTGCGGGCCGGACGCTTCCACATCTGGGCGGTGCGCACCGCCGACGAGGGCATCTCCATCCTGACGGGCGTGCCGGCCGGCGAGCCGGGCCCCGACGGCTTCTATCCCGACGACACCGTCAACGGTCGGGTCTGGCGGACGCTGGAGGAGATGTCGCGGCGGATGGCCGAGTACGGCAAAGGCTCGCCGCTCGACGATCCGCCCAGCGCGCCGGCGGACGAGGCGCCGCCAGCGCCCACGCCGATGCCTCTCGCACCAGCGGAGAGGGATGCGAGGCGGCCAACCGGGCTAGGGCCTCGACGAGGGCCCGGTACGTGGACCTCTCGCCGGCGCCTGTGCCGCTGGCTCGCTCGCTGGCGGGCCGTGCTGCGGCGTGCCGTCGGAGCCTGACGCCGGCCGCGTAGGCGGCATTGCGCTGGAGATGGGAGAGCCCTCGCCAGGCCACGGCGCCCCGGCCGAGTCCCGCACGGAAGGCCGGGGGCTCCATCGTCAGGATGTCGACCAGCGGCACCTCCGGCGACGTGCCCCGCACCGGCCGTAGCGCCGCGCCCGCCCCGAAGGCCAGCGGCGCCTGTGCCTCCTGGTTGTAAGGGCAAGCCATCTGGCAGAGGTCGCATCCGAAGAGCCAGTGCACCAGCGACGCCCGCTCCGCCTCGCTCAGAGCGCCTCGGCGCTGTGACAGCTGCGCGATGCACCGCTCGGGCTGCATCCGGTAGGGGGCCAGCGCGCCCGTGGGGCAGGCCCGGATGCACCGGTCGCACTCCCTGCACGGATCCACCGGCACCGGCGGAGCCGTGCCCAGGTCCCGCTCCCAGGGCAGGGGCACGGCTCCCTCCGGCAGCGGCAGCCGGGTCGCCACCACGCCGAGCACGATCCAGGAGCCCGCGCCGGGGGCGTAGGCGCACGTGTTCTTGCCGATCCAGCCGGCGCCGGCTCGCCGCCACAGATCCCGCTCGACCGGCGGGCCGGTGTCGACGAAGACCCGGAAGTCGGCCCGTCTCCGTCCGCTGTGGCGGGCGGCCCAACGGGCCAGCCAGCGCAGGCGCCGGTGGAGATGGCGGTGATACTCCTCGGGCAGGGCGTAGGCGGCCAGGCGTCCACGGGGCCCCTGCTGGTCCGGGCGACGGCGGCTCGTGATCGCCCCGGGCGGCGCGTAGGCGAAGGCCGCCACCCAGACGCTGCGACACCCGGGCAGCCAGCGCTCGGGATCCGTGCGGCTCACGACGTCCCGCTGGCAGAAGAGGGGGTACGTCCCATCCTGCTGGCGCTGGACCAGCAGGGCACGTAGCTCGTCGAAGGGGCGAGCCGCGACGATGCCCAGAGCCACGGCGCCGATGCCTCGTGCCGCGCGGCCCAGCCGTTTCAGGAAGTCAGGGGGGATGTCCCCGGTGTTCATCGCCCTACCCCTGTCGCGCACATGCTAGGTCGTGAGATCGTGCAGCACGGCCGTATACAGCGTACCGCATGCTCTTTGCGGATGCTTGCCATCTCCTCATTTGACGGCAGGAGCCGGGGCCCCCTGCATCGTACAGACGTGGCTATATATTCATCCAGCCCCAGCCTGTGAGGAGCGATGACCATGGAGACCACCTCATCGGACCCGACCTTGCGCTCGGTGGCGACCAACGGCGCGGCCGACGGCGCCGAGCGCACGTCCGGCGCCCGCGTCCCCTCGGCTCTCGAGATGGCGGTGACGCAGCTGCGGCGGGCGGCTTCGCTGCTCGGGCTCGACGCCGGGCTCGTCAAGTACCTGGAGACTCCCAAGCGCGTCTTGACGGTCTCCATCCCGGTCCGGATGGACGACGGCCGGCTGGAGGTGTTCACCGGCTACCGGGTGCAGCACAGCCTGGCGAGGGGGCCGGCCAAGGGCGGCATCCGCTACCATCCCGCGGTGACGCTGGACGAGGTGACGGCGCTGGCCATGTGGATGACGTGGAAGTGCGCCGTGCTCAACCTGCCGTTCGGAGGCGGCAAGGGCGGGGTGGTCTGCGACCCCCGTGCGCTCAGCCCCCGGGAGCTGGAGCAGCTGACCCGGCGGTTCACCGCGGAGATCAGCGTCATCATCGGTCCGGACCGCGACATCCCCGCCCCGGACGTCTACACCAACCCTCAGGTGATGGCCTGGATCATGGACACCTACAGCATGCAGCAGGGCCACCCGGTGCCGGCCGTCGTGACGGGCAAGCCCGTGGAGGTGGGGGGCTCGCTGGGCCGCGAGCAGGCCACGGGCCGCGGCTGCGCCATCTGCGCGGAGGAGGCGGCCCGCCGGCTCGGTCTGGACCTGCGGGGCGCCCGCGTGGTGGTGCAGGGATTCGGAAACGTGGGGCGGTACGCCGCCCTCCACCTGGAGCGCATGGGGGCCCGGGTCGTCGCGGTCAGCGACTCCCGGGTGGGGCTGCTCGACGAGCGCGGCCTCTCGGTGAGCGAGCTCATCGCCTACAAGAAGGCCCAGGGCAGCCTGCGCGGCTTTGACGCGGCCTCGACCCTGGCGCCCGAGGCGGTGCTGCAGGTACCGTGCGACGTGCTGGTGCCGGCCGCGCTGGAGGGGGCCATCACCGCCGACAACGCCGAGCGCATCCGGGCCCGGATCGTGGTCGAGGGAGCCAACGGCCCCGTCACGCCCGAGGCCGACGAGATCCTGGCTCGACGCGGCGTGACCGTGATCCCCGACATCCTCGCCAATGCCGGGGGCGTCACCGTCTCGTATTTCGAGTGGGTCCAGGGCCTTCAGGAGTTCTTCTGGCCCGAGGAGCAAGTCGACCGGGAGCTGAGCCGGCGGATGCGGCAGAGCTTCGATGACGTCTGGGCCACGGCCCGGCGGCTGGAGACGGACCTGCGCACGGGCGCGATGGCCCTGGCCGTCTCACGGGTGGCGGAGGCAGTGCGCCTCCGGGGGATCTACCCCTGAGGCGCCCCCTCCCACGGGTCGAAGGGCTGGCTCGACCGGCAGACGTCGGACATGCCGCAAAGGTCGAATGCGACGATGTGCCGGCGCAGCACCTGCTCCACGTTGGCCCGCACCCGGGCCATGTACTGGCGGCGCTCGGGCTCGGGGAGGGGGAGAAGGGCCTGCTCGGCCAGGACGTCGACCAGCTCGGGGAGGGTGAGGCCGCTCAGCTCGACGTGGAGCTGATGCACGCTCCGGGTACGCACCGCGGACATCCTACCACGCCCCTTCTCAGGCGGCGGCGAGGTGCGCCCTCGTCCTGGACCTGAGCCTAGACGCTTTCGCCCCGGAGCGACAAGGGACGGTTGCCCCTAATCCCTGGCCTCCGGCGGCCCTGAGGCGTCGGCCGCGTGGGGGTCGTGCCTGCCCGCGAGGGCCCTCCCCAGCAGCCAGCCACCACCGGCCACCGCCACGACGGCGGCCAGGGCCCCCAGCCACAGGGGCCACGACATGGCCACCAGGGTGGCGGGGCCCAGCCCGTGCCGTGCGAACCAGAGGAAGTTGAGCGCGACCGCCGCGAGGGTGATGGCGAGCGCCACGATGCCGCCCCAGCGTCGAGCGGCGACCGAGCCCTCTCCGTCTCGGGACGTGCGCTGGCGCACCCCGGTCGTCCCCCTCACGCCCGCACCTGGTGGTGGCGCAGGGCGCCGGTCGCCGGACCGAGCTCCGCGGCCGCGGGGGCGAGCACGTCGGCATCCAAGCGCTGCGCCAGTGCCGCCGCCAGTGCCCGCCACTCCTGCTCCTGCAGCGGTCGCACCGCCTCGGCGGGAGGTCGCAGCAGAGGTCCGAGCACCTCGGGCACGTGCTCCACGTTGGCCAGCCCCACGCCGAGGACCCGCATCCGCTGGCGCTCGTCGGGGTGGACGCGGCGCCGCAGGAGCACGATCAGCCCGTATCCCGGCACCCGCGCCGGTGCCCGGGCGTCGGGCTGGACAGGAGCGGCGCGGTGAGGTGCCTCCTGCTCGCCCGACTGGACCTGCGCCTTGAGCTGGCGGACGGCCTCTCTCAGACCGGCCGCGGCGCGCTGCAGCCGCCGCGCGGCTCCACCCCTGCGGGTGGACTCGGCCATCGAGAGGGCCGCCGCCACCATGACCCCACCGGGACCGACCAGGAGATAGCCCCGGCTCCAGCCGCGACGCCGGCTCCAGGCAGGGGGGAGCCGCAGCACGGCCAGCCCGCTCGAGGCCCCGGCCAGCCGCCGCTCGAGCTCCTGGAGCGCCCGGCCGATCTGGTAGGACTCGGCGGCCGCGGCGAGCGCCCAACCCGTCAGCACCAGGAGCAGGGTGGCGGCCATGCGGTACCCGGGCACACCCGTGGTGACCGTGGCCCGAAAGGCTGCCCCGGAGACCAGGGCCGCCAGCAGGGCGGTCCCCAGCCATGCGCGTACCGCTCGTCCCGTCACCTGATCGTCGCCACCCATCCGGCGGGCGCGGCCCGGCCGCCCGCGGGCCCCTTCACTTGAGGCCCATCAGATAGCGGGCCACGATGTCGGCCTCCTCGTCGGTGAGGCCCAGATCGGGCATCTGGGTCGGCCCGTAGTCGATGCGCGTCCCGGACGGCTGGCCGTCGGGGCCGATGCCCGCGAAGTTGGAGAAGTAGACCGGCGCCCGGTTGGCCGTCGTCTGCGGGTCCTGGATCCAGCCCACCAGGAAGTCATGGTCCAGCCCCCACGACCCCACGTCGCTCAGGTTGGGGCCGATGTAGCCGCCGACGCTGCCGATGGTGTGGCAGACGAGGCAGCCCTTCTGCGCGATGATGGCCTGAGCCTGCTGCTGTACATCCTGGGGCACGCCCCGGGCAGGCGGGAGCTCACCCTCGAGCCGGGCCGCGGGGATGTAGCGGCTGACCCGTTGCCACTCGCCGGACATCAGGAAGTAGACGACCTCACGCAGGGCCTGCTCGTTGAGCGGGCCGCCCGCCTCGACGCTCCACGCTGGCATCGCCGTGAAGGAGGCCCACTCCCCGGTCGGCAGGCGCACCCAGCGCGGCGTGGTGGAGCCCGGTCGGCCGCGGGCCACCGTGTTGTAGAGGAAGTCGTAGGTCTCCCGATCGGTCTCGGGGTCGCCCTGGAGGGCCTCCCGGTCCAGGGCCGGGCCCACGACGCCCTCCCCCGCGGGCCCGTGGCAGATGACGCAGTTTTGCGCGTAGAGCTGGGCACCCCGCTCGACCATCTCGGCCCGAAAGGCCGCCTGCGTCGCGGCCATCCGGTTGCCCTCGCGGGCCCAGTAGACGCCCCAGACGACGACCAGAGCCCAGCTCAGGATCGTGACGATGACGTAGGTTCTGCCCTTCACGCGTCGAGCGGCTCCTCTCTACTCGTCCCGGATGGCCCGGTCGATGAAGTACAGGGCGGCCAGACCCACCACGACCAGGAGGAAGACCAGCAACAGCTCGACGGATTCGGAGACTTCCACCGCTCGCTCGACTCCTCTCGCCCTGCCTCAGACGGGCGTCACGTGCTCCGGGAGGTGGACGGAGCGCTCGTGGATCTCCCGGGTGTTGACGATGACCCGACCGTTGACGATCTCCACCGTCATGTAGTCCAGCGGCCGGGGCGCCGGGCCGGCGATGTTCTGGCCCGTGCGCTCGTAGATGGAGCCGTGGCAGGGGCAGTGGAAGAGGTTCTCCTCCTCCCGCCACGGCACGGTGCAGCCCAGGTGCGTGCAGCGCCAGTACAGCGCGATGATGCCGTCCTCCAGGCGGCTCAGGTAGAACTTGCCCTCCCGAAACGGCGTCACCGAGCCGACGGGGAAGTTGGCCAGGGGACCGGCGTCGATGCGGGAGCCGAAGCCCGTGACCCGACGGGGCCAGAACATGGCCAGGCCCGCCAGGGCACTCTGCACGAAGAAGACGATGGCAGAGCCCCACATGAGCCAGCGCAAGACGTAGCGGCGCTTGAAGTCGGGATCGTTGGGATCCACCTCGGTGCCCCGAGCGGCGCTGCGGGCAGGACGAGCCGCAGCGGCCGAGGACGGGCCGGCGGCGGTCCGGGCCGCGACCGACGGGCGCGGCGAGGCAGCCGCGGCAGGCTTCTCAGGCGTGGTCGGCTGCGACTCCATCGTGACTCTCTCCTCACCTCTCCGGGTTCAGTGGTTGGCCGGGGGGATCTCCCACGGCCACATCAGCGCCATGCCGGGTCCGCGAAACGCGGTGCCCACGATGGTCAGCACCAGGAACGAGGCGACGAAGAACGTGAACAGGCCGATGGCCTGCTCCCGGGTGTCGGCGTGCCACCGGCGCCGGAGGATGAGCACCAGGGAGGCCGGGATCAGCAGCATGATGAAGCTGGGCACCAGCCAGCCCGCCACCACGCTGATCAGTTGGTCGCTCAGCGGCCACCCGGCCGCCTGGAGGTTGTGCAGCCAGTACCGGATGATGGGCCCGATGCCGTGAGCGCCGGCTTCGCCGGGCACCGGCAGGTACTCGTCGATGAGGATCAGGGCGATGTTCCAGATCGAGGTGTAGACGAAACTGAGGACGGTGATGGCCACGCCGCGCGGGCTGTAGAACCAGACGCCTGTGCCCTTGCGGCGCACGTCGATGTAGGGCAGGGCTGCGAGCCCCAGCAGCACGGCGCCCGGCACGATGACGCCGGCCAGCGCCTTGTCCATGTGCAGCAACAGCTCTTGCAGCCCCAGGAAGTACCAGGGCGCCTTGGCCGGGTTGGGGGTCACGTCGGGATTGGCCAGCGGCGCCAGGGGCGCGTCGATGAAGACCGCCATCACGGAGAGGAGCAACAAGAAGAGCAGGGCGGCGATGAACTCGATGCGCACCAGGTACGGCCAGACCAGCACCTTCTCCATGGGGTTGGGTGCGCCGGCCGTCGACGGGGCACCGGCACCGGCGGCCCGTGCCGGTCGCGTGGCGGGCCGGGCCTGCGTCTGCGTCTCGGGGGTCGCCATCGCCACCATCACCCTTCCTCCATGGCCGGCGGCACGCCCGGCCCCTCGGCCTCGTCCTCCAGCACGGGCGTGGAGATCCCGCCGTCCTTGCGCACACGCCAGAAGTGCAGCGACATCAGGCCGATGACGGCCAGGGGCAGGAAGATGACGTGGAGCGTGTACCAGCGGATGAGTGTCGCCTGGCCGATCTCGTACCCGCCCAAGAGCAAGAAGTTGATCTGATCCCCGATGAACGGCGTCGCCCCGCCGATGTTGGTGCCGACCGTGATGGCCCAGTAGGCCAGCTGATCCCACGGCAGCAGGTAGCCCGTGAAGCTCATCAGGAAGGTGAGCGTCAGGAGCGCGACGCCGATGACCCAGTTGAACTCACGGGGGGGCTTGTAGGCCCCGGTGTAGAAGACCCGGCACATGTGCAGGAAGACCAGGATCACCATGGCGTGGGCGGCCCAGCGGTGCAGGTTGCGCATGAACTGGCCGAAGACGACCTCGCTCTCGATGGCCCGGATGGACCAGTAGGCGTCCTGGACGTTGGGGATGTAGTACCACATCAAGAAGACCCCGGTCACGGTCAGGATGACGAACATCCAGGCCGACAGCCCGCCCAGCCCCCACGTGTACGTGACCCACGTGCCGCGCCGGACGATACGGGCGGGATGCAGGTGCAGCACCAGGCTGTCCACCATGACGGCCAGCCGTGACCTGGTGGTGCTGGGGTAGGGGTTGCGATAGATGGAGCGAAAGACCCGGGTCGACTTGACCCACTCGAGCACCGACATCGGGTACCCTCCCTGCGATGCAAGGCCACCGCGGCGGCGCCCCGTGCCTCACCGGGGGCGAGGCGGCGCCGCCGTGGGGCCTGGCGGAGTGGTAGTCGGCCTACCGCTGGACCACCAGCGTGCCGCGCATCCCCAACTGCTCGTGGCCCGGGATGGTGCAGATGAACCGGTACTGACCGGGCGTGGACGGAGCCGTCAGGGTCAGGGTCGCCTCCTGGCCCGGGTCGATCTGGCCCGTCTCGACGCCCAGGTCCGGTACCGCCAGATCGTGGGCGCTGGCGCCCTGGTTGACCACCCGCAAGGAGATCGTCTGGCCAGGCCTCACCTCGATGCGGTCGGGGACGAACCGGAACTGGCCGGCCTCATCGGTGGCGATGATCTCGATCTCGCCCGAGGCGCTGGTCTGGGAGCCGGACGAGCCGGAGGAGGCCGAAGGTCCGGTCGAGGTCGACGGGGCCGGAGCCGACGCCGACGAGGACGGGCCCGACGTGGAGCTGGTGGAGGAGGGCTGCGAGCTGCCGCCGCAGGCCGCCACCACCACCATCAGTCCCAGCAGTGACGCGACGAGAGCCCACCTTCGGGACCGTGCGGACCGTGAACCGCGGGGTTCCATGGCGACGCGTGCGTCCCCACCTTTCACGTCTGCCGAGTGCCGTTCCCCCGTTGACGCCGTCTACCCCGTCCGGCGATCCGCGCGAAGTATATGGGGGGTGGGGGGGCAGGTCAAGACGAATAGCCATTATTAACATCTTCCTGCCGTCCATTTCCGTCCGCCTCGGTGCGGGGGCGTTGCCGCAACGTGGCGTGGTACCATGAGACGAGGTCGGGGTGAGCGATGACGACACGATGGCTTCCGGGCAGTGCGCGTGCCCTCCTGGCGATGCGCGGGGTCGATCTGGGCCCCATCGTGCGCCTGGTCTATCGGATGCAAAAACCCTACGTGCCCGATCTGACCGAAGAGATGTGTCGCCAGAGCGTGGACCACGTCGTGGAGAAGCGAGAGGTGCAGTACGCCATCCTCACCGGCGTGACACTGGACGTCATGGCGGAGGAGGGGCGCCTGGACGAGCCGCTGGCCGGGGTGCTCCGGCAGAGCCCGGATCTCTACGGCATCGACGAGGTCCTGGCGCTGAGCATCGTCAACGTGTACGGCAGCATCGGGCTGTCCAACTTCGGCTACCTGGACCAGGAGCAGCCGCCCGAGCTCGCGCAGGCGCTTCCCGCCGGGCCGGGAAGGGTGCATACTTTCCTCGACGACATCCTGGCCGCCATCGTAGCCGCGGCGTGCGCCCGCATCGCCCATCAGGCGGCGGACGTCCGGGAGGGTCGGGTGGTCGCCGGGACGGGCGAGGCGGCCTCGCATCCATCCCAGCCCAAGAGCGGCGGATAGACGGACGAGATGCAAGAGCACCAGACGTCCCCACCCACGTCGTTGCTGGAGCAGGCACCCGAGACCTATCGGGGCTTCAAATTGGACCCCTTCCAGCAGGAGGCGATGGCTTCGCTGGCCGCGGGTCGCTCGACCCTGGTGGTGGCGCCCACGGGGACGGGCAAGACCCTGGTGGCCGACTACCTCATCGAGCGCACCTACCGCCAGGGGCGGCGAGTGGTCTACACCGCCCCCATCAAGGCGCTCTCCAACCAGAAGTTCAAGGAGTTCAAGCGGCTGCTGGGCCCCGAGTCGGTCGGCATCCTGACGGGCGACGTCGTCATCAATCCCGACGCCCCGGTAGCCATCATGACCACCGAGGTCTTCCGCAACCTCCTGCACCTGGAGGCCCGCCGGCTGGAGGGCGTGGCGTGGGTCGTCTTCGACGAGATCCACTACATCGATGACCCCGAGCGGGGCTCCGTCTGGGAGGAGAGCCTGCTGTTCCTGCCGCCCGAGGTGCAGTTCCTGGGGCTGTCGGCCACCATCCCCAATGCCGACGAGCTGGCGGACTGGCTCGAGGCCGTGCAAGGGCGCAAGGTGCACGTGGTGGTCTCCCGGGAGCGGGCCGTGCCCCTCGAGCACCACCTCTACGAGCCCACCTTGGGGGTGACGTCCCGGCCTCGGCTGGAGCGGCATGCCCGGCGGCTGGAGGCCAAGGGCGGCCTTTGGCCACGGGGTCGGCGGATCGAGGGCTACGGCCGCCGGCTCCACTACCCGCCGGTCGATCCCCTGGCCCTGCTGGGCGAGGTGGGGGAGGATCGGCTCCCGGCCCTGTACTTCTTCTTCAGCCGGCGCCTGACGGAGGCCTACGCCCGCGAGCTGGCCGCCAGCCGCGACTACCTGCCTGCCGAGGCCAAGGAGGAGGTCCGGCGGGTGGTGGCCGAGGTGTTGGCGCCCTACCCGCCGGGCGCGGCGGCCCGGGCGGAGCAGCTGCTGGCCCTGTGGGAGCGCGGGGTGGCCTTTCACCACGCCGGCCTGCTGCCGGCGGTCAAGGATGCCGTCGAGGAGCTGTTCGAGCGGCGGCTGCTGCGCGTGCTGTTCTGCACGGAGACCTTCGCGGTGGGGGTCAACTTCCCGTGCCGGACGGTCCTGTTCGGCACGCTGCGCAAGTACGACGGCGTCGAGTACCGGCCCCTCACCAACCGCGAGTACTTCCAGATGGCCGGGCGGGCCGGGCGTCGGGGCATCGACGAGCGGGGGTACGTCTACGCGGCCGTCGACCTCAACGAGATCCGCATCGACGAGCTGCCGTCCCTCGAGGAGGCCGACGTCGAGCCGCTGCGCAGCCAGTTCGTGCTCAGCTACAACACGGTGCTCAATCTGCTCAGCCGCTTCACCCCCGACGAGGCCCGAGAGGTGATCCGCCGCAACTTCGCGGCGTTTCAGGCCCGCGCCAGCCGCGCGCGGCTCGAGCGCGAGATCGGGGTGCTGGAGCGGCGGCTGGCGGAGCTGTCGGGGGACGGCCGTTCCGTCAAGGCCCTTCGCAAGACGCGGCGGGCGCTGGCACGCCTTCGGGACGAGCTGGCGGTGCACCCCGGCCCCGAGCAGTTCGCGCAGGCCTTCGACCGCCGACGGCGGGTGCTGGCCGACCTCGACTACCTTCGCGATGGCGGGGCGCTGCTCACCTCCCGGGGCGAGCTGGCCCGCCACATCCACGTGCAGGAGCTGCTGGTGACGGAGCTCTTGGCCGACGGCTTCTTGCGGCGGCTGGATCCCGCGCAGCTGCTGGCCCTGGCCGTGGCTGTCGACTACGAGCCCCGGCGGGCCGAGTACCTGCCCCGGGGGATCCCCTTTCCCATGGAGCCCGTGATGCGGGCGGCCCGGGCCATCGGCGAGACCGAGCTGCGCCACCTCGGCTACGCGACGGTGCGGTTCGGCCCGCACCTGTCGCGGGCCGTGGTGGCATGGGCCCACGGGGAGGGCCTGGACCAGTGCCTGAGCCTTACCGCCGTCGACGAAGGCGACTTCGTCTTCGCGATCCGCAGGGGCATCGACCTCCTGCGCCAGGTGCGCACGGCTGCCGCCGGCGATCCCTTCCTGGACGCCACCATCGGGGAGGCCATCCGGGCCGCCGACCGGGACGAGGTGGCCATCGTGCTGTGACGCCGGGTGGATCGCCCCGCATCCATCGTCGTCGAAGGTATCCGGGGGACGCCGGCGAAACAGACTGGAGCTGATAGGCGAACGCATCGCCGGGTCGTGCCGGCCGGGGGGCCGGCACGCCCGTTCCATGCGGCCCGGGAGCCGGGCCGCCCCGGCGAGCAGGGGATGGTGCCGGCATTGACGGAGAAGGAGGCCCCCGAGGCCGGCTACGGGTGGTTCGAGACCAGGGAGCTGGCGGGGCTGCGGCTGCATGTCCTGACGACGCGCAAGTTCAAGCTCGAGACGGCACGGGTGGCCATCCGGCTGCCGCTGGTGCGGGAGCACGTGACCGCCAACGCGCTGGTGCCCATGGTGCTGCGTCGAGGCACCCGGCGACTCCCCACGCTGCAGGCCATCGCCCGTCATCTGGAGTCGCTGTACGGGGCGCGGCTCTCCGTCGACGTGGGCAAGGTGGGCGACACCCACGTGATCGAGCTGCGGGGCGAGACGGTGGCCGACGCCCATCTGCCGGGGTGGCGTCCCGGCACCCGGCAGCTGGAGGCCCTGCTGCGCCTGCTCTTCGAGATGTGGCTCGACCCTGCCCGGGGGCCCGAGGGGCGACTGCGAGACGAGTACGTCGTCCAGGAGAGGGAGATCCTGCGGCGCCGCATCGAGGGCATCATCAACAACAAGCGCCAGTACGCCGTCCACCGGCTGATGGAGGAGATGTTCGCGGGCCGACCCTTCGCGCTGCACCGGCTCGGGCGGCTGGAGGACCTGCCCGCCCTGGACGGGCGGGCCCTGGACGAGGCCTATCGCTCCCGCATCCTGGGCGCGCGGGCGGACCTGCTGGTGGTCTCGTCGGCGCCGGCCGACGACGTGGCCGCACTGGCCCGCCGCGTGCTGGACGAGGTGGGGTG
Source organism: Limnochorda sp. LNt (assembly GCF_035593265.1). Classification (GTDB taxonomy): domain Bacteria; phylum Bacillota; class Limnochordia; order Limnochordales; family Geochordaceae; genus Geochorda; species Geochorda subterranea. The sequence continues at coordinate 863,966 of NZ_CP141614.1, forward strand.
GCGGCCCGCCGACGGGCGGCTCGACGAGATCGCGCAGGCCGGGCCGGCGCAGGACGGAGCCCCTCCCGAGAGGGGCGACCCTCGGGTGGTGACGGAGACCCAGCCGGTGCGGCAGGCCGTGCTGGCCCTGGGCTACCGGACGCCGGTGCGATTCGCGTCGCCCGATTATCCGGCGCTGGTCGTCTGCAACGGAGTGCTGGGGGGCTTCCCGCACTCCAAGCTGTTCGTCCACGTGCGCGAGCGCAACTCGCTGGCCTACTTCGTCTACAGCCGACTCGAGTCGAGCCATGGCGCGCTGCTGGTCAGTGCCGGGGTCGACCCGGGCCTCAAGGACCGGGCGGTGGCCATCATCGGCGAGCAGCTGGAGGCGGTCCGCCGTGGCGAGATCGAGCCCGACGAGATGGAGGCGACGCGCCGGGCCCTGGTGCGCCGCTGGCGTGTCGACGAGGACGATCCCAACGCCCTCATCGACCACTACCTGGTAGGCCTGGTCAACGGCCGCCAGCGCCCGCTGGGCGAGCTCATCGACCAGGTCGCACGGGTGGGCCGTGACGAGATCGTGGCCGTCGCCCGCACCGTTCGGGCCGACACCTTCTACTTCCTGACCGCGTCGGAGCCGGCGGCCCCCGACGCCTCGGAGGGGCAGCCGGTGGCCAGCCGCGGGGAAGGGGCATCGTGAGGCGAGGATGGCGCAGCAGCAGGCCCAACTGGTCACGATGGAGCGGCGGGAGGTGGCCGGGGATCCCCTCCTGATGGGCCGGTACGCCTCGGGGCTGGCGGCCTACGTGCTGCCCAAGGCCCACTTCCGGCAGAAGTACGCGGTGGTGGCCGTGCGCTACGGCTCCGTCGACAGCCGGTTTCGGGGGGCCGATCACGCCCGGCCGCTGGAGGTGCCGGCGGGCATCGCCCACTTCCTCGAGCACAAGATGTTCGAGAAGGAGGACGGGGATCTCTTCACTCGCTTCGCTCGCCTGGGCGCCTCGGCCAACGCCTACACGTCGTACACCGCCACCGCCTACCTCTTCTCGACGGTGGAGCACTTCGAGGAGGCGCTGGAGCTGCTGATACGGCTGGTGAGGGAGCCGTACTTCACCGAGGCGTCGGTGCGCAAGGAACAGGGCATCATCGAACAGGAGATCCGGATGTACGAGGACGACCCCGGGCGCTGCCTGGTGGTCAACCTGATGCAGGCCCTCTACCACGTCCATCCGGTGCGCCTGGAGATCGGCGGCACCGTCGAGTCCATCCGCCAGATCGACGCCTCGTTGCTCTACACGTGCCATCGGACCTTCTACCATCCGGCCAACGCGACCCTGGCCGTCGCCGGCGACGTGGACCCCCAGCGGGTCTGGGAGCTGGCCGGCCGGCTGGCCGCGGACGGCGACGGCCACGTCGTGGAGCGCTGGGACCCCGAGGAGCCCGAGCCGGTGCGGGAGGCCCGGGTGGAGACGCGGTTGCCCGTCTCGCGGCCACGGCTGGCCCTGGGCATCAAGGACCCGCGCCGAGGCCTGCAGGGGGTCGATCTGGTGCGCCGCGAGCTGGCCGTCAACCTGGCCCTCGACGCGGTGCTGGGCCGCAGCTCCGACACCTTCCAGGCGCTTTACGAGGAGGGGCTCATCGACGACGGCTTCGGCGGGCGGTACGCGTGCGACACCCGCTTCGCCCACACCGTCATCGGTGGCGAGACGCCGGACCCCGACCGTCTGGAGCGCCGCCTCAAGGAGGTCTTGCTCCGGGCGGCGGAGCGCGGGGTCGATCCCGAGACGTTCGAGCGGCTGCGCCGGCGGGAGGTGGGGGAGTTCGTGGCCGCCATGGACAATCCGGAGATGGTGGCCAACTCCCTGGCCATCCTGCATTTCCGCGGCGTGACGGTCACCGACTACCTGGACGTCCTGCAGCGCCTCGATCATCGCGACGCCAGCGAGGCCTTGCGGGATCACGTGGCCGAGGCGCGCATGGCCGTTTCGGTGGTGCTCCCCGATGGCAGGGCGCGGGCCGACGGAGTGGGGGCGCCGGGCCGGCCCGGCGGCGCGGCCCGGTCGGATGCGCCTCGCTGAAGGTCGCCCTCACCTGATCCTGGCCGTCGGGGTGCTGGCCGTCTCCTCGGCCGCCATCTGGGTCCGGCTGTCGGAGCTGCCGTCGTCGGTGCTGGCCTTCTACCGGCTGGGCTTCTCGGCCGTCGGCACGGCAGGGGCGGCCTGGTGGCCGGCGTGCGCCGGCGGCAGCGGCCCGACCGCCGGCGGCGCCGACGGGACGGGCATGGGCGTGGTGGGCCGCGCTGGCGGGCGTCAGCCTCGCAGCTCACTGGAGCTTGTGGTTCGCCTCGCTGGACCTCACCTCGGTCCTCAGCTCGACGGTGCTGGTCACCACGCAGCCCCTGTGGGTCGTGCTGTTGGGCTGGCTCTTGTGGCGGCAGCGGCTGGGGAGGGCTCGCGCCGCCGGCCTGGCGGTGGCCCTGGCGGGCGGTCTGCTGGTGGCGGTGGCCGATGGGCTGCGGGCGGCGTCGGAGCCGGGCGCGGCCGGAGCGAGTCACAGCCTCTACGGGGACGCCCTGGCGCTGCTGGCGGCGGTGCTGGTGAGCGTCTACCTGCTGGTGGGCCAGCGGCTGCGGGCGACGGTGCCGCTGGTGGAGTACCTGGCCGTGGTCTACACCGCGGGCGCCGTCTCGCTGGGGCTGGCCAACGTGCTGCTGGGCCAGCCCGTCTGGGGCTGGCCGTCTCACGAGGTGGGCATCGGGCTGGGTCTGGCGGTGGTGCCGACCCTCATCGGTCATTCGGCGCTCAACATGGTGGTGGCGCGCCTGGGGGCCGCGACGGTGGCGACTGCCGTGCTGGGAGAGCCCGTGGGCGCGTCGTTGCTGGCCCTGCTGCTCTTCGGCGAGGCGCCGGGAGCCCTGCACTGGCTGGGCGCCGCGCTGGTGCTGGCCGGCATCTACCTGTTCGCCGCGCCGCCGCGCCAGCCCCAGGACAGGGGGGAACGGGTGCATGCTCCGTCCCGATGAGCTGGCCTCCCGGATCGATCACACGCTGCTCAAGCCGCAGGCGTCGCCGGCGGACGTGGAGCGGCTGTGCCGGGAGGCGGTCGAGTGGCGCTTCTGCGCGGTCTGCGTCAACCCGGTCTACGTGCCTCTGGCGGTACGGGAGCTGGCGGGCACGGGCATCCGGGTCGCCTCGGTGGTGGGCTTTCCGCTGGGGGCCACGACGAGCCTGGCCAAAGCCGTGGAGGCGGCCGAGGCCGTGGCGGCGGGCGCCGCGGAGATCGACATGGTGGGCCCGCTGGGCCTGCTGCTGGGCGGAGACGAGAGGGCCTGGGCGGAGCACGTCCGGGCCGTGCGCCGGGCCATCGGGCCGTCGGCGGTGCTCAAGGTGATCCTGGAGACGGGCCTGCTCGACGAGCGGCTCAAGCGGACCGCCGCGCGCCTCGCCGTGGATGAGGGGGCGCACTTCGTCAAGACGTCGACGGGCTTCGGCCCCGGTGGAGCCACCGTCGAGGACGTGCGTCTGCTGGCGGAGACGGTGGCGGGACGGGCCCGGGTCAAGGCATCCGGCGGCATCCGCACCGCCGAGGACGCCCTGCGCCTGCTCGAGGCCGGGGCGGACCGGCTGGGGACCAGCTCCGGGGTGGCCATCGTGCAGGCCGTGGCCAGCCGCTCGTGAGCGGGGGCTTCGTGGCGCGGGCCGGTCTGGACGAGTCGGGAAAGGGCGACTACTTCGGCCCGCTGGTCGCGGTGGCCGCCGCCGTGACCGAGGCCGGCGCCGAGCGGGAGATGGCGGAGCTGGGCGTGACCGACTCCAAGCGGCTGTCGGACCGGCGGTGCCTGGAGCTGGCCGAGACCCTGGCCCGGCGGGTCCCCTTCGAGACGGTCGTCATCGGCCCGGCCCGCTACAACCAGCTCTGGGATCGCCTGGGCAACGTCAACCGCATCCTGGCCTGGGCCCACGCCCGTGCGCTGGAGAACCTGCTGGCTCGGGTCGACGTCACGGTGGTGTTGGCCGACCAGTTCGCCCGGGATCCCGACCGGCTGGGCGGGGCGTTGATGGCCAGGGGACGGCGGGTCGAGTTGCGCCAGCGGCCCAGGGCCGAGACGGCGGACATGGCGGTGGCGGCCGCCTCGGTGCTGGCGAGGGCGAGATTCCTGCGGGAGCTGGAGCGCCTCTCCCGCACGGCCGGCATCCTGCTCCCCAAGGGCGCCACCCACGTGGAGGGACCGGCGCGGGAGCTGTGGCGGCGGGGAGGGCGGGAGCTCCTGGGGCAGTTCGCGAAGCTGCACTTCGCCATCACGGAGAGGGTGGCGGCCCTGGAGGCAGGAGGCCCTCGACCGGGCGGCGAAGGGCGGTAGCGAACAGATGCGCGGGAGGGGGCGACGGACGTGCGGCGGCTGGCAGTCTGGGCCGCGTTGACGGTGGCCCTGGCCGCGGGCCCGGCCATGGCGGGCGCCGCCGAGGCCCAACGGAGCGTGGCGCCAGGCACCCTGGCCCTGCGCATGTCGGAGAGCATGGGGTGGCCGGACCGCTTCAGCGCCGTGGTGCGGGTGGAGCCGGTCGCGGCCGCGGCGGGGAGCGGCGCGGTTTCCTTCCGGGTCGAGTCCTTCACCCCCGACACGTTTCGGTGGACGCCCATGGACCCGCGAGGGGTGGGCGGGACGGCCTGGCGGGGCTACCTCCACCTGGAGACCGGGGGGCCGGGTCCTCGCTTCACCTACGGATACGACGGCTTCCCCTTCCTGAGGGCGCTCGAGGTCTACTTCGGTATCTTCCGGCCACTGCCGGAGGGATCCCGGCTGGTCCTGGGGCAGGGCGTACGCCTGCTCAACCGCTCGGCCGTGGAGGCGGTGCTGTACGATAGCGGCGCCGGGCAGCAGGCTCACCTGGTGGTCGATGCCGAGACGGGGCTGGTGCTGCGGGCCTCCGTCCTGGCACCCGGGCGCAGCCAGGGCGAGAGCACCCCGCTGGTGAGCGCCGTGCGCTTCGACGTGGGTGCTGCGGTGGCCACGGTGGAGTACGAGGCACCGGTGCTGGGCGATGGGGGCCGGATGGTCCTGAGCCGGCGAGGCCGGGTCTGGTTTCTGTCGGAGGCGGTGGTGCACGATGGCGCCCAGGCGCACCGGGTGCGGCTCGAACAGGTGCGGCTGGGCGACGAGGCCGGCCCGATGACCCGGCCCGACGTCTCGACCCTCCAGCGGCTGGCGGGGGCCCTCGAGCGAGCCCAGCAGGCCGTCCAGGAGCGGCGGTGGGAGGCCGCCGCGGCCGCGGCCCGCGAGGCGCTGGGTGTGGACCCGTACAACATCCGGGCCCACAACCTCCTGGGCTACGCGGCCATGGAGCGCGGCGACTGGGTGACGGCCGCCGGCGCCTTCGACCAGATCATCCATCTCGCGCCCGACTCGCCGCTGGGCTACAACAACCTGGCGTACCTCTACGCGGACAAGGGCTTCAACCTGTCGCGGGCGTTGTCGCTGGCCCGGCGGGCTATGGACCTCTCCGGTGACGAGCCCGACGCCTCGGTGCTCGACACCTACGGGTGGGCCCTGTATCGCAACGGGCGGATCGACGAGGCCCGTCAGGTGCTGGAGCAGGCCGTGGCCGCCTCGGGCGACGACCCGCGCTCGCAGGCCGAAATCCTCTACCACCTGGGCGTGGTCCTGATCCGCATGGAGCGCCTCGACGAGGCGCGGCGCCTGCTGGGGCGGGCGATCGAGCTCGATCCGGACCTGGAGGAGGCGCGGGAGGCCCTCGGCCTGCTCGAGAGGGGAGAGCCGGGCATGATCGGGCTTCCGGCCGCCCGGGCCGGAGGGAGGGGCGCCGCGGCGTGACCCTCCGGTACGGCCAGGGCCGGGAGTGGCAGCCGTCGGGGGGCGCCGGCCCGATATGGCGCATCGACGGGCTCATCGAGCCGCAGGATGCTGGCTTACGCGCGCCCGAGGAGTCGGGGACGGAGCGTCTGGGAGCGTGGGTACGCCGGCTCCGCCTGGTCAGGGGGGTCGGACCGGTCCGCCAGCGCCGCCTGCAGGCGAGCGGCTACCAGGATCTCGTCGCCCTTCAGCGCCACCCGGCCTACGGGGCCGACGCCCGCCAGGCGTGGGGGGCCGTGGTCGAGCGTCGGCTGGAGGAGCTGCGCCGGCGCAAGGTGCGGGAGGGGGAGCTCCTCTCGATGTACGAGGCGGCGGAGCTCGTCTTCTTCGACATCGAGACGCTGGGCCTGGCGCCGGTCTTCCCCGTCTTCCTGGCGGGCCTGCTGCGGGCAGAGCGCGACGGGTGGCGGTGCACCCTGCTGCTGGCCCGCACCCCTGAGGAGGAGCCGGCCCTGCTGGCGGGGGCCGAGACGCTGCTGCGCGAGGGCCGTGCGGTCGTCACCTACAACGGGCGCGGCTTCGACGTGCCGTTCCTGGCCATGCGGCGAGCCGTCAACGGGCAGCCGGCGCCGGCGGGCTGGCCGGGAGTGGCGGTGCTCGACCTCCTCGGCGAGGCGAGGCGGCGCTTCAAAGGCGTGCTGGGCGACGCCCGGCTGGAGACGGTGGACCGCTACCTGCGATGGGCTCGGCCGGCGCAGGGCCTGCCCTCCCGGCTGGTGCCCGAGCACTATCGCCGCTTCGTGGAGAGCGGAGACCCGGCCTGGATCGAGCCCGTGCTCGAGCACAACCTCCAGGACTTGCTGGCCATGGCCAACCTCTGGGGGGTCGTGGCCGACGCCCCCGATCCCGTGCGGGAGATGCCGTGAACGAGCACTACTTCACCCGGGAGCCCGCCTCGCCCCACCGTCCCGCCGAGGTCGTCTTCGAGTGGCGCGACGTGCGGCTGCGCCTGCATACGGATCGGGGGATGTTCTCGTACCGGCGGATCGACCCGGGGACTCGCCTGCTGGCGACCCAGTTCGTGCCGGACGGGCCCGGGCGCGTGGCGGATCTGGGGGCCGGCTACGGGGCGCTGGGGCTCATGCTGGCGGCCCGGTTTCCCGATCTATCGATGGTGATGGTGGAGATCAACCAACGGGCCGCCCGGCTGTGCCGGGCCAACGCCGCCCGCAACGGGCTCCGGGCGCAGGTGCTGGTGGGAGACGGTCTGGCGGCGCTGGGACCTGGGAGTCTCGATGCCGTCGTGACCAACCCCCCGGTTCGGGCGGGACGGAGCGTCATCTATAGGTGGATGCAGCAGGCGGCCCAGGCGCTGAGGCCGGGCGGGACCTTCTGGATGGTGGTGCGCACCCGGCAGGGCGCGGCCTCGCTGGCCAGGGCCGTCGAGGCCCGCATCGGTCCCGTCGAGCTGATGGAGCGGGGCGGGGGCTATCGAGTCTTTCGCGCTCGCAAGAGCGGCCCGGCCCCCTGAGCCGGGCCATCCGCTTCCAGCAGGTCGGGGGCCTGTGGCGCCGAAGACGACGGGGCGCCGGCCACGGCGTACCCGGGGAGAAGAGAAAGGGTTGACGATGATCCAGGAGATGGCCACCCTGGTCAGGGCCCGGGATCGGGTGCGGGTGCGCGGCGGCATGCGGCTGTCGGGCCGGCTCCGGGTGAGCGGTGCCAAGAACGCGGCGGTGGCGCTGCTCCCCGCGACCCTGCTGGCGTCGGCGCCCGTCGAACTCGCCCAGGTGCCCGAGATCACCGACGTCGAGGTGATGGTGAGCATCCTCCGCAAGCTGGGGGCCCAGGTCGACTTCGAGGATGGGGTCGCCCGGGTCTGGCCGGATGGGCCCATCTCGCACGAGGTGCCCTACGAGGATGCCAAGCGGGTGCGCGCCTCCTCGCTGCTGCTGGGGGCGCTCCTGGCGAGGCAGGGGCGGGCCGTGGTGCCGTTGCCGGGGGGCTGCGACATCGGGCCCAGGCCGCTCGATCTGCACCTCAAGGGGCTGGGCGAGCTGGGGGCCCGCGTGCGGGTGGAGCACGGTTACGTGGTCGCCGAGGCCGATCGCCTCGTCGGCAGCGAGATCTACCTCGACTTCCCCAGCGTGGGCGCGACCGAAAACCTGATGATGGCCGCCACCGCCGCCGAGGGGACCACGGTCATCTACAACGCGGCCAAGGAGCCCGAGGTCGTCGACCTGGCCAACTTCCTGACCGCCATGGGCGCCCGGGTGGTGGGGGCCGGGACCGACCTGGTGCGCATCCAGGGCGGCTCTCGGCTGACGGGTACCTCCTACACCATCATCCCCGACCGCATCGAGGCGGGCACCTACCTGCTGGCCGCGCTGGCCACCCGGGGCGAGATCGTGCTCGAAAACGTCATCCCCAAGCATCTCGAGTCGCTGCTGGCCAAGCTGGAGGAGGCGGGGGCGCGCATCGAGGTGGGCCTGGACCACCTGGCGGCCTCCTGCCCGCGACGTCCATCGGCCATCTCCGTCAAGACCCTCCCGTATCCCGGCTTCCCCACCGACCTGCAGCCTCAGCTGACGGCCTTCCTGCTGACGGCCGAGGGCACGAGCATCGTGACGGAGCGGGTCTTCGAGGATCGGTTCCGTCACGTCGACGAGCTCAAGCGCATGGGCGCTCAGATCCGCACCGACAGCCGGACGGCCATCATCTCCGGGGTGGAGCGCCTCACGGGCGCGCCGGTGACGGCGACGGATCTGCGGACCGGCGCGGCGCTCGTCATCGCGGCGCTGTCGGCCACCGGTGAGACCGTCATCGACCAGTTCCATCACGTGCGACGGGGCTACGACCGCATGGTCGAGAAGCTGGCGGAGCTGGGCGCGGATATCGAGTACTGGTGACCCCTCTCGGGTCGATCCGGGGGCTTGCATAGTTATGCATCGGGCGCGATAATGCGCCCATGCGCCACGATGCTACGCCTGTCACGACAAGCGCGACCTCCGGCGCGACGCCGGCCCGCGCCGGCGACTCCACCCGCATCGCCGTCGGGATCGTGGGTGGCTCGGGCTACGCCGCCCAGGAGCTGGTGCGGCTCGTGGCCCAGCATCCTCACCTGAGGCTCGGGTGGATATTGTCCCGTTCGCATGCAGGCCAATCGCTGTCAGCGGTCTACCCTCATCTCCGGGGCCTGGTGGAGGGGCGGTTCGGCTCGCCCGACGAGCTTGTCGACCTGGCCCGCTCGGTGGGAGTGATCTTCCTGGCCACCCCGGCGGGCTTCGCCGCCGAGCAGGCGCCGGCCTTGCTGGAGCGCGGCGCGGCCGTGGTCGATCTGTCGGCCGACTTCCGATTGGATGACGCGGGGCTCTACGAGCGCGTCTACGGCCGGCCCCATCCCCACCCCGAGCTCCTGAGCCAGGCCGCCTACGGGTTGCCCGAGCTCTTCGGCGCCGAGGTGGCACGCTCCCGGCTCGTTGCCAATCCCGGCTGCTATCCCACAGCGGCCCTGCTCGCCCTGGCGCCGCTGGCCGCGCAGGGGCTGCTGGCCGTCGAGCGCCCCGTGGTGGTCTCGGCCACCTCGGGCATCTCGGGGGCCGGCAGCCAGCCGGGGCCGATGTATCACCTGCCGGTGGCCACCGAGAACGTCCGCCCCTACGGCGTCCCCGGCCACCGTCACACCCCCGAGATGCGGCTGCACCTGGGGCGCCTGCTCCGGGCGGGCGCGGGGGCCGGGACGGGGGCCGCCGGGGTCGAGCTGGCCTTCATCCCCCACCTGGTGCCGGCCAGCCGCGGCATCCTGGCCACGTGCGTGGCGGGCCTGCGGGAGCCGCACGACACCGACGAGTTGACGCAACGCTACGCGGCCTTCTACCGGGAGGCGCCCTTCGTGCGGGTGCTCCCGCCGCCCGAGCTGCCCGAGACCAAGGCGGTGCAGGGGGCCAACTTCTGCGACCTGGCGGTCCGGTGGGATCCCGGCTCCCGTTCGGCCATCGTGATGGCGGCCCTGGACAACCTGGTCAAGGGTGCCAGCGGCCAGGCCATTCAAAACGTCAACGTCCTCATGGGGTGGGACCAGACCGCGGGCCTCATGGGGGCGCCCCTCTACCCGTGATCGCACGCTCGGACCATGTCGTGAAGGAGGCTTGGCATGCACAGACCCGCCGCATCCCCGCTGCCGGGCCTGGCGTCCGCCGATGAGACCCTGACCGGGCTGGCCTGGGGCGTCACCTTCCCGGAGCCCTTCGAGGCGGCAGGCGTCCATTGCGGCATCAAGCACAAGCGCCCGGACCTGGCCGTCATCCATTCGCCGGTGGACTGCTCGGCCGCCGCCGTCCTGACCCGCAACCGGGTGAAGGCGGCGCCCCTGCGGGTGACCCAGGAGCATCTGCTGGCGGCTCCCGGCCGCATCCGTGCCATCGTGGTCAACAGCGGCAACGCCAACGCCTGCACCGGCCCGAGGGGCATGGCCGACGCCAGGGCCATGGCCGAGGTCTGCGCCGGGGAGCTCGGCGTCGATCCCGAACAGGTGCTGGTGGCCTCCACCGGCGTCATCGGCGTGCCGCTACCCATGGAGCGGGTGCGCGCGGGCATCCAGCAGGCATGCCAGCGGCTCTCCCGGGCGGGTGGGCCCGATGCCGCCATCGCCATCATGACCACGGACCGCCGCCCCAAGGCCCTGGCCTTCACCCTCGGGCTCGGCGACGGTCGAGTGGTGCGGGTGGGCGGCATGGCCAAGGGGTCCGGGATGATCCATCCTGACATGGCCACCATGCTGGCCTTCCTGACCACGGATGCGCCCGTCGAGCCGCGCCACCTGCAGCGGCTGCTGCGCGAGGTGACCGAGCGCACCTTCAACATGATCACCGTCGACGGCGACACCAGCACCAACGACATGGCCATCCTCCTGGCCAGCGGGCAGGCAGGCGGGGAGCCCCTCGCGCCGGGGACGGAGGATTTCGCGCGACTGCAAGCAGGAATCGAACGCCTGGCCTCGTACCTGGCGAAGGAAATCGCCCGGGACGGCGAGGGTGCGACGCGCCTGGTGGAGGTGCGGGTGACGGGAGCCCGTACCCAAGCCGAGGCGCGCACTTGTGCGCGGGCCATCGCCGGCTCCAACCTGGTCAAGACGGCGATCCACGGTGCGGACCCCAACTGGGGCCGGATCGCGGCCGCGGCGGGGTATTCCGGGGTGGAGATGGACCCCGACGGCTTCTCGGTCTGGCTGGGCGACGTGCCGGTCGCGGCCGGGGGGCAGGAGGTGCCCTTCGACGAAGCGGCGGCCCGGTCGGCGCTGACGGCCCCCGAGGTGCGCCTCACCATCGACCTGGGCACCGGCGGCCGCCACGAGGCCATCGCGTGGACCTGCGACATGAGCGAGGAGTACGTGCGCATCAACGCCAGCTACCGCAGCTGAGGCCCGGGCCTCGGGCGGCGAGCTGGGTGGGAGGTCGGGCGGAGCGTTGACGCTGGAAGCCATCGTGCAACGTGCGGGCATCCTCGTGGAGGCGCTGCCCTACATCCGTGCCTTCTTCGGCAAGACCTTCGTCATCAAGTACGGGGGCAGCACGATGCCGGACCCCGACGGCGAGGTCCAGCGCGCCGTGGCGCTGGACCTGATCCTCCTACGCTACGTGGGGGTCAAGGTCGTGCTGGTGCACGGCGGGGGCCCCGCCATCACGGAGACCATGCGAGCCCTGGGCAAAGAGCCCCGCTTCGTCAACGGACGCCGGGTGACCGACGCGGAGACGATGCGCGTCGTCCGCATGGTGATGATGGGGCTGCTCAACATGGACATCGTGGCCACCATCAACCGCTTCGGCGGCAAGGCGGTAGGCCTGTCGGGGCACGACGCCAACCTGATGGTGGCGCGCAAACGCCTGGAGCGGGTGGAGTCGGGCCCGGAGTCCCCGGACCAGACCGTGGATCTGGGCTTCGTGGGCGACATCGAGCGGGTCAACCCCGAGATCCTGCACCTGCTCACGGATCAGGGGTACATCCCCGTCGTGGCGCCCATCGGCGCCGGCTACGCCGGCGAGAGCTACAACATCAACGCCGACAGTGCCGCCGGCGAGCTGGCCGCCGCTTTGCGGGCCGACAAGCTCATCATCCTCACCGACGTCGAGGGGATCCTGGAGGAGCCCGGCAACCCGGCCTCTCTCATCTCCGCCCTGCAGGTGCCGCGGGCGCGGCGGATGATCCAGGAGGGCACCATCTCGGCGGGCATGGTGCCCAAGGTGGAGGCGTGCATCCGGGCCCTGGAGGCGGGGGTACCCCGCACCCACATCATCGACGGCCGCACCCCCCACGCCTTGCTGCTGGAGATCTTCACGGACCGCGGCATCGGCACCATGGTGGTGAGCTAGCGATGGCGGACGAGACGCGGCCGCAGGCCGCCTCCGACGTGATGGCCCTGGCAGCCCGCTACCTGATGGGCACCTACCGCCGCGAACCCGTCGTGATCGTGCGGGGGAGCGGCAGCCGGGTCTGGGATGCCGAGGGACGATGCTACCTCGACTTCGTCTCGGGCCTCGGCGTGAACGCCGTGGGACACTGCCATCCCCGGGTGGTACAGGCATTGACCCAGCAGGCCTCCCGGCTCCTGCACGTCTCCAACCTCTACTACATCGAGCCGCAGGCGTTGCTGGCGAAGTGGCTCGTCGAGCACGGGCCCTTCGACAGGGCCTTTTTTTGTAACAGCGGGGCCGAGGCGGTGGAGGCCGCCATCAAGCTGGCGCGCCGCCACCAGCGCAATCTAGGCCAGGACCGCTTCGAGATCGTGACGGCTCTCGGCTCCTTCCACGGGCGCACCATGGGGGCGCTGTCGGCCACGGGACAGCCGCGCTACCACGCCGGCTTCGAGCCGCTGGTGCCGGGTTTCCGCTACGTGCCCTTCGACGACCCCCAGGCGCTGGACCAGGCCGTCGGCCCGCAGACCGCCGCCATCCTGCTGGAGGTGGTGCAGGGCGAGGGAGGGGTGCACCCGGCCAGCCGGGCCTTCGTCGAGGCGGCCCGTCGAGCGGCGGACCGGGCGGGGGCCCTGCTGATCGTCGACGAGGTGCAAACCGGCCTCGGGCGCACGGGGCGACTCTTCGCCTTCGAGCACTACGGTGTCGTGCCCGATGCCGTGGCCCTCGCCAAGGCGCTGGGCGGGGGCGTCGCCATCGGCGCGTTGCTGGCCAGGGAGCCAGCGGCCTCGGCCTTCGGGCCCGGTCAGCATGCCTCCACCTTCGGCGGCAATCCCCTGGCCTGCGCCGCGGCCCTGGCGGCCATGCAGGTGCTGGAGGAGGAGGACCTGGTGGGCCGCGCCGAGCGCATGGGCGCCTACCTGCGTGAGCGCCTCGTGGCCATGGCGCGGCGCACCGGACACGTCTCGGAGGTGCGCGGGATCGGCCTGATGCTGGCCGTCGAGCTGGACGGGCCGGCGCGCCCCGTGGCCGATGTGTGCCGTGCCCGGGGACTCCTGGTCAACGTGGTGACGGAGCGGGCCCTGAGGCTCTTGCCCCCGCTCGTCATCGACGAGAGGGAGGCCGACGAGGCGGTGGCCATCCTGGAGTCCGCCATCGCCGAGGCGGCCGGACGTTAGGAGGCAGGCGACTCGACAACCCATGCCCAAGCGCGCGGACCTCAAGAAGGTGATGGTGATCGGCTCCGGCCCCATCATCATCGGTCAGGCGGCCGAGTTCGACTACGCTGGCACCCAGGCCTGCAAGGCGCTCAAGGAGGAAGGCCTGGAGGTGGCCCTCGTCAACTCCAACCCGGCCACCATCATGACCGATGAGAACATGGCGGACCGGGTCTACCTGGAGCCGCTTGTGCCCGACGTGGTGGAGCGGATCCTGGAGCGGGAGCGCCCCCAGGGGCTCCTGCCCACCCTGGGAGGCCAGACGGGCCTCAACCTGGCCTTCGAGCTGGCTCGCCGCGGCATCCTGGAGAGGCTCGGCATCGACCTGTTGGGCACGCCCCTGCACGCCATCGAGAGGGCCGAGGATCGGGAGCGGTTCAAGGCCACCATGGAGGCCATCGGCGAGCCCGTGCCGGAGAGCCGCACCGTCACCACGGTGGAGGAGGCCCTGGCCTTCGCGGAGTCCGTCGGCTACCCCGTCATCGTGCGCCCGGCTTACACGCTGGGCGGCACGGGAGGTGGGGTGGCGCGCCGGCCCGAGCAGCTCGCCCAGGTGGCCTCCAAGGGGCTCAAGCGGAGCCTCATCGGGCAGGTGCTGGTGGAGAAGAGCGTCGTGGGCTGGAAGGAGATCGAGTACGAGGTGATGCGGGACGGGGCCGACAACTGCATCACCGTCTGCAATATGGAGAACCTCGATCCCATGGGCATCCACACGGGCGACAGCATCGTCGTGGCGCCCAGCCAGACGCTCACCGATCGCGAGCACCAGACCCTGCGCTCGGCTGCCCTGCGCATCATCCGGGCGCTGGGCATCCAGGGCGGCTGCAACGTGCAGTTCGCCCTGGCGCCCGACGGCTCGGGCCGCTACTACGTCATCGAGGTCAACCCGCGGGTGAGCCGATCGTCGGCCCTGGCATCCAAGGCGACGGGCTACCCCATCGCGCGGGTGGCGGCCAAGATCGCCGTCGGCTTGCGGCTCGACGAGATCCCCAACGCGGTGACGGGCCAGACGCTGGCGGCCTTCGAGCCCGTGCTCGACTACGTGGTGGTCAAGATCCCCCGCTGGCCCTTCGACAAGTTTCCCCTGGCCGATCGCCGGCTGGGCACGCAGATGAAGGCGACCGGCGAGGTGATGGCCATCGACCGCACCCTGGCCGGGGCGCTGCAGAAGGCGGTGCGCTCGCTGGAGGCCGGCTACGACGGGCTGTGGGATGCGGCCATGGCGGCCCTGGACGACGGCGAGCTGCGCCGGGCCGTCTCCATGCCCGACGACCGACGCCTGCTGGCGGTGGCCGAGGCGTTTCGCCGTGGCTTCTCCGTCGAGGAGCTCAACGGCCTGACCGGCATCGCCCCCTACTTCCTCTCCGTCATCAAGGGCATCGTGGAGGCGGAGCAGGAGCTCCAGTCGCACCCCGAGGGGCTCGAGGCTCGCCTGCTGGAGCTCAAGCGTCTGGGCTTCTCCGACCGGCGGCTGGCGCGGTTGACGGGCCGCCGCGAGGACGAGGTGCGCGAGCTGCGCCATCGCCGGGGCATCGTGCCCGTCTACAAGAGCGTGGATACGTGCGCGGGCGAGTTCGAAGCGCAGACCGCCTACTACTACTCCACCTACGAGCGAGAGGACGAGGCGCCCGACAGCCAGCGGCGCAAGGTGCTCGTCATCGGTGCGGGGCCCATCCGCATCGGGCAGGGGATCGAGTTCGACTACTGCTCGGTGCACTCGGTCTGGGCCCTGCAACGGATGGGGTACGAGGCCGTCATCGTCAACAACAACCCCGAGACGGTCAGCACCGACTTCGACACGTCGGACCGGCTCTACTTCGAGCCGCTGACGCTGGAGGACGTCCTGGAGGTGGTGCGCCGGGAGCGGCCCGAGGCCGTCATCGTGCAGTTCGGCGGCCAGACTGCCATCAACCTGGCCCGCCCCCTGGCCGACCGGGGCGTCCCCATCCTGGGCACCAGCGCCGACGCCATCGACCTGGCCGAGGACCGGCGTCGCTTTGCGGAGCTCCTCGGCTCGCTGGGCATCCCCCAGGCCGAGGGCGCGGCCGCCTCCAGCCTGGAGGAGGCCCTGGGCATCGCCAACAAGCTGGGCTACCCGCTGATGGTGCGGCCCTCCTACGTGCTGGGAGGCCGGGCCATGGAGATCTGCCACGACGAGGACGAGCTGTTGGAGTACATCAAGATGGCGGTCCAGGTGGCGCCCGAGCACCCGGTGCTGCTGGACCGCTACCTGCCGGGCCGGGAGATCGAGGTCGACGCCATCTGCGACGGCGAGCAGGTGTTGATCCCCGGCATCATGGAGCACATCGAGCGCGCGGGGGTGCACTCGGGCGACTCGACGGCGGTCTTCCCGCCGGTGCACCTGACGCCGGAGCAGGAGGCCACCATCGTCCAGTACACGCGCCGGCTGGCCCTCGCGCTCGGGGTGCGGGGGCTGCTCAACGTGCAGTTCGTGGTCTCGCAGGGCAGGGTCTACGTCCTGGAAGCCAACCCCCGGGCCAGCCGGACCGTGCCCTACTTGAGCAAGGTGACGGGGATCCCCATGGTCGCGCTGGCCACCCAGGTGATGGCCGGTGCCAGCCTGGCGTCGCTGGGCTACACGGTGGACGGCCTCGTCTACGGGCGGACGACGCCGCCGCCGTTCACCGCGGTCAAGGCGCCGGTCTTCTCCTTCGACAAGCTGGACGACGTCGACGTCCTGCTGGGGCCGGAGATGAAGTCGACGGGCGAGGTGCTGGGCCTCAACGGCGACTACCCGTGGGCGCTCTACAAGGCGCTGCTGGGGGCCGGCATCAACGTGCGCACCTCGGGCACCGCCCTGGTGACGCTGGCCGACCGCGACAAGCAGGAGGCGCTGCCCACGGTGCGTCGACTGGCCGAGCTGGGCTTCCGCATCCTGGCGACGACGGGGACGTTGCGCTTCCTGGAGGCGCACGGGGTCCGGGCCGAGTTCGCCCACAAGGTGGGCGAGGGCCATCCCGACGTGGTGGAGCTGGTGAGGGCCGGCCAGATCGACCTGGTCATCAACACCCCAACCCGGGGGCGCATCCCGGAGCGCAACGGCTTCAAGCTGCGGCGGGCCGCCGTGGAGTTCAAGGTGCCGTGCTTCACCTCCCTGGACCTGGCGGCCGCCCTGGTGGAGGCCCTCGCACAGTTGCGGGCCGGTCAGGTGCCCCAGCCGGTTTCGCTGCAGGAGTACACGATGGGTCTGATGGCCCCGGCGGGCGCAGGCCGCAGGGCGAGCTCGCCCCGCAGGGCCGATGGCTGAAGGAGGCATGAAGGATGACGACGGTGCGCAAGGTGGTCCTGGCGTATTCGGGCGGGCTCGACACCTCCGTCATGATCCCGTGGCTGCGCGAGCGCTACGGGTGCGAGGTGGTCGCCATGATCGCCGACGTGGGGCAGGGCGAGGACCTGGCCGCCATCGCCGACAAGGCCCGCAAGAGCGGCGCCAGCAAGGCCGTCATCGAGGACGTGCGCGAGGCCTTCGTGCGAGACTACGCCTTCCAGGTGCTGCGGGCGGGGGCCATCTACGAGGGCCGCTACCTCTTGGGTACCAGCTTCGCCCGCCCGCTCATCGCGGCCTGCCAGGTCAAGGTGGCCCGCGAGGAGGGCGCCGACGGCCTGGCCCACGGCTGCACGGGCAAGGGCAACGACCAGGTGCGCTTCGAGCTGGCCTACCGGGCGCTGGCCCCGGAGCTCAAGGTCATCGCCCCGTGGCGGGAGTGGGAGCTCAAGGGGCGCCAGGACGAGATGGCCTACGCGGCGGCTCGGGGCATTCCTGTCGAGGCTACCCGGGAGAAGCCCTACAGCATGGACCGTAACCTCTGGCACATCAGCTACGAGGGGGGCATCCTGGAGGATCCGGCACGGGCCCCCGACCCCGACATGTTCATCTGGACCCAGGACCCCACCCAGGCGCCGGACCGGCCGGAGGAGGTGACCATCGGCTTCGAGGAGGGGCGGCCCGTCTCGGTGGACGGGGAGCGCCTGGGGCCGGTGGCACTGCTGGAGCGGCTCAACGCCCTGGGGGCGCGTCACGGCGTGGGGCGAGCGGACCTGGTCGAGAACCGCGTCGTGGGCATGAAGTCACGGGGCGTCTACGAGACCCCTGGCGGCACGCTCCTGTTCGTGGCGCACCGGGAGCTCGAGAGCCTGACGCTGGACCGCGACACGTTCCACTTCAAGGAGATGGTGGCCCTCCGCTACGCGGAGCTGGTCTACTACGGCCAGTGGCACTCCCAGTTGAAGCGCGCCCTCGACGCCTTCGTCGACCAGACCCAGCGGAGGGTGACGGGCGAGGTGCGGCTGCGCCTTTTCAAGGGCGGCGTGCAGGTCGTCGGGCGCCGATCCCCGTACTCGTTGTACGATCCGGAGCTGGCCACCTTCGACGCGGACAGCGTCTACCGGCAGCAGGACGCCGAGGGCTTCATCCGGCTGTTTGGGCTCCCGCAGTACGTGGAGGCCCGGTTGGAGGAGCGGCTGGCCACCTCCCGTCCGGCCGTCAGGGAGGCCGTCTGATGGCGGGCGGGGCTCCTGGGTGGGCTTCGATGTGGGGAGGGCGCTTCTCGGAGGGGCCCGACGAGCTGCTGCGACGCTACACCACCTCGTTGCCCTACGACCGGCGCCTGTGGCCCCACGACCTGCAGCAGAGCGTCGCCCACGCCCGGATGCTGGGCCGGCAGGGCATCATCCCCGCCCAGGATGCCCAGCGGATCGTGCAGGGACTCGAGGCGCTGGCCGCCGAGGTCCGTGAGCGGCCGGAGCTCCTGCAGGGCCCCGACGAAGACGTCCACTCGGCCCTGGAGCGGCTGCTGGTGGAGCGCATCGGGCCCAGCGGGCTGCGCCTGCACACCGCACGCAGCCGCAACGACCAGGTGGCCACCGACCTGCGGCTCTACGCGCGGGCGCAACTGGACCGGCTCGACGAGGCGGCGGGCCGCCTGCAGGAGGCCCTCCTGGCCCGGGCCGAGGAGGAGGCCGGGACGGTCATGCCCGGCCTCACCCACCTGCAGCCGGCTCAGCCCGTCACCCTGGGCCACCACCTGATGGCCTACGTCGAGATGCTCTTCCGTGACCGGGATCGGCTGCGAGAGGCGAGGCGCCGGGCCAACGTCCTGCCGTTGGGCAGCGGCGCTCTGGCGGGTGCCGCCTTCCCCGTGGACCGGGAGACGGTGGCGAGGGAGCTGGGCTTCGACCAGGTCAGCGCCAACAGCCTCGACGCCGTCTCGGACCGGGACTTCGCCTGCGACCTGCTCTACGCCTGCAGCCTACTCATGGTGCACCTGAGCCGGCTGGGCGAGGAGCTGGTCCTGTGGAACCACCCGGCCTTCGGCTTCGTCGAGCTGCCCGACCGGCTCGCCACGGGCTCGTCCATGATGCCCCAGAAGAAGAACCCCGACGCTGCCGAGCTGATGCGTGGCCGGGCAGGGCGGGTGGCCGGGCACCTGGTGGCGTTGCTGATGGTGCTCAAGGGCCTGCCCCTGGCCTACAACCGCGACCTGCAGGAGGACAAGGAAGGCCTCTTCGACGCCGTCGACCAGACGCTGCTCAGCCTGCAGATGGCCACCGAGCTCATCCGGTCGGTGCGCTTCCGCCGGGATCGCATGCGTGCGGCCTGCACCGGAGACCTGCTGGCGACGGAGCTGGCCGACTACCTGACCCGAAGGGGCATGCCCTTTCGGGAGGCCCACGCCGTCGTGGGGCGCATCGTCGCCGACCTGCAGGGGACGGGACGCACCCTGGATCGCCTGACCGTCGACGAGCTCCGGCGCTACAGCCCGCTCTTCGCTGCCGACGCCGCCCAGTGCCTGGACGTGGAGGCGGCGCTGCGCGCCCGCCGGGTCGTCGGGGGTACGGCGCCCGACTCGGTGCGGGAGGCCATCGCGGCGGCCCGGGCCAGGCTGCGTCGGATGGCGTCGCGGCAGGCCCAGGCCGCCTCGTAGCCGGCCCTTATCCACCCCTCCAACGGGAGCGCCCCATCCGCCGGCGGCGCCAGGGTGGGGCGCACCACCACGTCGGCGTGCCGCTCGAGCTGCAGGTCGGTCAGCCTCTGGAGCAGGATGGCGGCGGCCCGGTCCACCACCCGTGGCAACGCGTGCACGTCGCCGTCCTGCCGGTGACCGGTGCCCAGGTCCACGGCCACCACCACCTCCGCGCCCAGGAGCCGACAGACACGCGCGGGCACCGGCTCCACGGTGCCACCGTCGATGAGAGCCCGACCGGCCAGGCGCTTGGGCGTGTACAGCCACGGGATGGAGCAGCTGGCTCGCACGGCCGATGCCGGCGTCACCTCCTCTACCACCACGGTGCGAGGCGGCAGGGGACCTGGCAGCCAGGCGCGCCGGGTCAGCAAGACGGCTTCGCCCGAGTGGAGATCGCAGGCCACCGCGGCGAAGGGAAGGCGCATCTGGCCGAACTCCTGGACGGGCAGGTGCCGGCGCAGCCAGCTCTCGAGGCGGTTGCCGGCGGCCATCCCCTGGGGGGCGGATGGTGCCGCTCGGCGCAGGGCCTGCAGGGTGAGGCGGGAGCCCAGCACCAGCATGCCCCAGGGGGAGAGCCGCACCTCGCGGCGCACCTGCGCCAGCAGGTCGGGTGCGGCCTCGGTCATGGCCGGCGGCTCCACGCCCGCGGCGAAGAGCGCCCCCACCAGGCTGCCGGCGCTGGTGCCGGCCACCACCTGAGGTCGGATGCCGGCGTCGAGGAGTGCCTGCAGCACGCCGATGTGGGCGAGACCCCGTACGGCCCCGGCTCCGAGGGCAAGCCCGAGGGCGGGCCGCCCGGTGGCGACGGGCCGCCAGGACGTGGCGGGCTCCTGCGTCGGCGACGGGCCCATCGGCTCCCCAACCCCCCAGGAGCCCACCCTATGCCGTGGAGGCGGGGGAGAGGGAGTCGTCCCGGCGAAGCGAAAAGGCGTGATCGGCCGGGTCCGGGATCGGTGCCGTGGCGATGCCGGGCCGGCGCCCGGCGGGAGAGGATGGCGAGGGTGAGAGCGCTTGTCTTGATAAGCGCCCACGGGCGGCTCGAGCGGCTGGCCCGCGCGTTGGCCGAGGGGCTCGAGTCGGTGCAGATCCGCACCGACGTCATGACGGCCGATCCGTCGCGGAGCCAGCCCATCAGCGTGGCCCCCTACGACCTGGTCTGCGTGGGAAGCCCCAGCCTGGGCTTCATCCGGGGGCGTCCGGCCGACGACGTGCAGGAGGCCCTGACGCGCTGCACCCGCCTGGAGGGCAAGCGGACCGCGGCCTTCGTGAGGCGGGGTGGGTTGGGCACGGGGCGTGCGCTCAAGGCGCTGATGGCGGCGCTGGAGCGCCAGGGTGCCTGGGTGGAGGACTTCGCCGACCTGGGCAGCGAGGAGGAGGCGCGGGCTTTCGGGCGCCGGCTCAAGAACGTGGCAGGCGCCCGCGAGTAGCGGGGAGAGATTTCCTGCGCGAAGCTGCGAGAGGGTCTTGACGGGTCCGGAAAGCGTACGTATAGTTATCGCTAACAACCTATGGTCGACCCTGACAGGGTCGGCGTTTGAATGGCGAAGATGGGGACGATCGTAGGGGCCCCCGAGGCCGTCCTTCAGAGAGCCGGCGCATGGTGCGAGCCGGCGGGGCCAGGGTCCCGAACTCCCCCCGGAGCCGCCGGGCCCAACGGGCATCCCTCAGCGGGGGCGCCCCAGTAGGTCCGGCCGGAGCAGCTCGCACCCGCACAGGGTGGGCGCCCGTTATCGCGCAGGCCTTCGATCCGCCCGTCGCGGATCGCGAGGCGTCGAGCGAGGGATCCGCCCCGTGTCGGCGGATCCGAAGCAGGGTGGTACCGCGAGGCCTGGCCGTCGCCCCTGTCGCCGCATCGTGGCGGCGACAGGGGCTTATTCGTACATCCGCCGCCGAGCATCTGACGTGGGGGGCGAGAGCGCATGGGTGACGGGTACTACGCGAGGGGGTCACCTGCTGCACCGGCGGGACAGATGGTGTCCCAAGCCCGGCTGCCAGAGCCCGGGCAGGTCGTGACAGGCGCCGAGGCGGTGGTCTGGTCGCTGGTCGCCGAGGGCGTGGAGGTGGTCTTCGGCTATCCTGGCGGCGCCATCTTGCCGACGTACGACGCGCTCTTTCGCATCGGGGAGCCCCGTCACGTCCTGGTGCGCCACGAGCAGGGCGCCGCCCACATGGCCGAGGGCTACGCCCGGGCGTCGGGCAAGGTGGGGGTCTGCGTGGCCACTTCGGGCCCCGGGGCCACCAACCTGGTGACGGGACTGGCCAGCGCCTACATGGACTCCGTGCCCGTGGTGGCCATCACCGGGCAGGTGCCCACGGCGCTCATCGGACGTGACGCCTTCCAGGAGTCGGACGTCTGCGGCATCACCATGCCCATCACCAAGCACAACTACCTGGTGCGGGACGCGGGCGACATCCCCCGGGTCATCCACGAGGCCTTCCACCTGGCCCGCTCGGGGCGTCCCGGCCCTGTCCTCGTCGACCTGCCCAAGGACGTGGCCAACGCCTCGCTCCGGTGGGCGC
Source organism: Limnochorda sp. LNt (assembly GCF_035593265.1). GTDB lineage: Bacteria > Bacillota > Limnochordia > Limnochordales > Geochordaceae > Geochorda > Geochorda subterranea. The sequence goes on from NZ_CP141614.1 coordinate 885,888, forward strand.
CGTACCCGCCCCCGCTCGACCTGCCGGGCTACCGGCCGACCCTGGACGGGCATCCTCGCCAGATCGAGCAAGCGGCCCGGCTCATCGAGGAGGCCAGCCGGCCGGTGCTCTACGTCGGCGGAGGCGTCATCGCGTCGGGCGCCCAGGCCCAGGTGCAGGAGCTGGCGGAGCGGGCCCACCTGCCCGTGGTCATGACGCTGATGGGGCTGGGCGCGCTGCCGGGACGGCACCCTCTGAGCCTGGGCATGCTGGGGATGCACGGCGCCGCCTACGCCAACTACGCCGTCAGCCAGGCCGACCTGCTCATCGCGGTGGGGGCGCGCTTCGACGACCGGGTGACGGGTGACGTCAAGCGCTTCGCGGCCAAGGCCCGCAAGATCCATATCGACGTGGACCCGGCCGAGATCGGCAAGAACGTCCCCGTCGACGTCCCCATCGTGGGCGACGCCCGCCGGGTCCTGCAGGAGCTGGTGCGTCTGGTGGCGCCGGGGCGGCGGGACGCCTGGTGGGAGCAGATCCGGGCCTGGCAGGAGTCTTTCCCGCTGGTGTACGAGCGGCGAGCCCCCTACATCGCCCCCCAGGACGTCGTCGTACAGCTGGACGCCCTGACGGCCGGCGAGGCGGTGGTCGTGACGGACGTGGGGCAGCACCAGATGTGGGTGGCGCAGTTCTACCGCTTCCAGGCGCCGCGCCTCAACGTCACGTCGGGCGGGCTGGGCGCCATGGGCTTCGGGCTACCGGCCGCCATCGGGGCGCGCCTGGCGGTGAGCGACCGGCCCGTCGTCGCCGTCTTGGGCGACGGCGGCCTGTTGATGACCGTGCAGGAGCTGGCCACCGCAGCGGACCTGGGGCTGCCCCTACCCATCGTGGTGCTCAACAACTACGCCCTGGGGATGGTGAAGCAGTGGCAGGGCATCTTCTACCAGGGCCGCTTCTCCCACAGCCTCCTGCCCGCTCGCACGGACCTGGTGGCGGTGGCGCGAGGCTTCGGGGTGCCGGGCCGGCGTGTGGAGCGGCCCGAGGAGCTGACCGAGGCCCTGGCCCAGGCCCTGGCCGCCCCCGGTCCCTACCTGCTCGACGTCCAGGTGGATCCCGACGCGCAGGTGATGCCGATGGTGCCGCCGGGGGGCGCGATCGACGAGATGATTGGCGTGAAGGGGCGGCAGGCTTGAGATGCGCAGGATCCTGGCGGTGCTGGTGCGCAACCGCCCTGGCGTGATGGCGCGGGTGGCTTCCCTCTTCTCCCGCCGTGGCTTCAACCTGTCGAGCGTGGCGGTGGGGCCCACCGACGACCCCGACCTGGCCCGCATGACGCTGGTGGTCGACGAGGACGAGGCGGGCGTCGAGCAGGTGGTCAAGCAGCTCCACAAGCTCATCGACGTGCTCAAGGTGAGTGACATCACCACCGACGCCCCCATCGCCCGGGAGCTGGCGCTGGTACGGGTCAGTGCCGACTCGGGTCGACGGCTCGAGGTGGTGCACCTGGCCGAGGTCTTCGGCGGTCGGGTGGTGGACGTCGACGAGGAGTCGGTCACCCTGGAGCTGGTGGGGATGCCCGACGACGTCGAGGCCGCCCTGCGGATCCTGAGAGGCTTCGGCCTCAAGGAGCTGGTGCGCAGCGGCACGCTGGCCATGGCGCGACCCGGCCGGCTCGCCGCCGCCCGCAGCGCGGAGATGGAGGGGGTGCGCATCTGATGGCCCGTCTGTACTACGACGCGGATGCGGATCTGCAGCGTCTGACCGGCAAGACGGTGGCGGTGGTCGGATACGGCAGCCAGGGACACGCCCACGCGCTCAATCTGCGAGACAGCGGCATCCGGGTGGTGGTGGCCAACCGGCCGGGCGGCCGCAACTGGCGGCGCGCGCTGGATGACGGCTTCGAGCCGGTGGCGCCGGCCGAGGCGGCAGCCCAGGCGGACGTGGTGATGCTGCTGGTGCCCGACCATGTGATGCCGGCGGTCTTCGAGGAGATGCGTCCGGCTCTGGCGGAGGGCAAGGCCCTGGCCTTCGCCCACGGCTTCAACGTCCACTTCGGGCAGATCCGGCCGCCCGAGGGCGTGGACGTCTTCATGGTAGCGCCCAAGGGACCCGGCCACCTGGTGCGGCGCATGTACCGGGAGGGCAAGGGCGTCCCGGCCCTCTTCGCCGTCCATCGCGACGCGTCGGGCTACGCCCGGGAGCTGGCCCTGGCCTACGCCAAGGGCATCGGCGCCACCCGGGCGGGGGTGCTGGAGACCACCTTCGCCGAGGAGACGGAGACGGACCTCTTCGGCGAGCAGGCGGTGCTGTGCGGCGGCATGACGGAGCTGGTACGGGCGGGCTTCGAGACGCTGGTGGCCGCCGGCTATCAGCCCGAGGTGGCCTACTTCGAGTGCCTGCACGAGATGAAGCTCATCGTGGACCTGATGTGGGAGGGCGGCATCACCTGGATGCGCCACTCCATCTCCGACACGGCCGAGTACGGGGACCTGACCGTGGGTCCGCGGGTCATCGACCAGCACGTGCGCGACAACATGCGGCGGGTGCTGGAAGACGTCCGCTCCGGGCGCTTCGCCAGGGAGTGGATCCTGGAGAACCGGGCCGGCCGGCCCATCATGAACGCGCTGCGCCTCTCCCAGGCCCGCCACCCCATCGAGGAGGTGGGGCGACGGCTGCGGGCGATGATGCCCTGGATCGAGACCCCTCAGGAGGCTCGCGAGGTCGAGTCGGAGCTGCTCGGCCGGCCCGCGACTCGGGCGGAGGCATAGGTGAGCCGAGCGGCAAGCGGATCCGGCGGCCGGCACGCACGGGGGGCGCATCGGGGCCGGTGACGATCGACGAGGTCAGCCGGCGCCTGCGTTGAAGAGCCCTGGCACGAGACTCTACCCGGGTGGGAAGGAAGGACCGAGGGTGATGGCCAAGGTGCAGACCTCCGCTGGTGTGGGCGTCTTCCCCGAGAAGCAGGACCTGCGCATCCCGGGGCCGACGCCCGTGCCCCCCGCCGTGCTGCGTGCCATGTCGCGTCCCATGATCAATCACCGTGGCCCGGAGTTCGCCGAGCTGCTGGGCAGGGTGACCCGACGGCTGCAGAGCTTGATGCAGACCGACCGGTACGTGGCCATCCTGACCGGCTCCGGCACCGCCGGCATGGAGGCGGCGTGCGCCAACCTCGTCTCACCGGGCGACCCGGTGCTGGTGCTGGAGGGGGGCGTTTTCGGGCACCGGTGGGCCGAGATCGCCCGGGCCTTCGGGGCCCAGGTGCATCGTTACGAGTACCCCTGGGAGACGGGGGCCGACCCCGACGAGCTGGCGCGACGGTTGCGGGCCACGCCGGGGGTGCGGGTGGTCTTCGCCACCCACAACGAGTCGTCGACGGGCGTGCTCAACGACATCGAGGCCCTCAGCCGGGCCTGCCGGGAGACCGCGCCCGACGCCCTGTTCGTCGTCGACTCGGTCAGCGGCCTGGGCGGTGCACCCCTGGCCATGGACGCCTGGGGGCTCGACGCGGTGGTGAGCGCCTCCCAGAAGTGCATCATGGCGCCTCCCGGGCTGGCCTTCGTCGCGCTGTCGGAACGGGCGTGGCGGCGGGCCGCCGAGAGCCGGGCCGCCCGCTACTACCTCGACCTGGCGGCCCACCGGCGGCTGTACGAGAAGGGGCAGACGCCCTGGACGCCGGCCGTCTCGGTGCTCTATGCCCTCGACGAGGCCCTGGCCTTGCTGGAGGCCGAGGGAGACGAGGCGCGCCTGGCCCGGCACCGGCTGATGCGCGACATGGTGCGAGGCGGGCTGGCGGCTGCCGGCTTCGAGCTGATGGTGGAGGCGCGCTTCGCCTCTCCGACCGTAACGGCGGTGCGCCCGCCGGCGGGCGTCGACATCGAGGCGGTGCGCCGGGTGGCGCGCCAGGAGCTGGGAGTGGTCTTCTCCGGCGGCCAGGGCAAGCTGAGCGGCCAGATCCTGCGCGTGGGCCACATGGGCTACGCCACGCCGCTGGACATGATCGGGGCGGTCGCCGCGGCCGAGATGGCCCTGATGCGCCTGGGAGCGCCCATCTCGCCGGGCGCCGGCGTCGCGGCGGCCCAGCGGGTCTGGGTCGAGGCGGGGGGCGCGGGCCGGTGAGAGTGCTGGTGGCCGATCCGCTCGACGAGGCGGGGCTGGAGCGGCTGCGCCAGGGCGGCGTCGAGCTCGACGTGCGCACGGGGCTGCCGCGTGCGACGCTGCTGTCCCGCATCGGCGAGTACGAGGCCGTCATCGTCCGCAGCGAGACCCGCATCGACGCCGAGGTGGTGGAGGCGGGCCGGCGCCTGGCCGTCATCGGTCGGGCGGGCGTCGGGGTCGACAACATCGACGTGGAGGCGGCGACCCGGCGCGGCATCGTGGTGGTCAACGCCCCCGAGGCCAATACCATCAGTGCCGCCGAGCACACGCTGGCCATGATGCTGGCGGTGGCGCGCCGCATCCCGTGGGCCCACCACGCGCTGGCTCAGGAGCGGCGGTGGGAGCGGCGGCGATTCGTGGGGGTGCAGCTGGCCGGCAAGACGCTGGGGCTGGTCGGATTGGGACGCATCGGCTCCGAGGTGGCGCGGCGGGCGCGTGCCTTCGGCATGCACGTGCTGGCGTACGACCCCTACGTGGTGCCGGAGCGGGCGGCCGAGACGGGCGTCGAGCTGGTCGAACTGGAGGACCTGTTGGGCCGCTCGGACTTCATCAGCATCCACTGCCCGTTGACGGCGCGCACCCGCCACCTGATCGACGCCGAGCGCCTGCGCCGGGTGCGGCCGGGAGCCTACCTCGTCAACTGCGCGCGGGGCGGCATCGTCGACGAGGCGGCGCTGGCCGAGGCTTTGCGCGAGGGCCGGCTGGCCGGGGCCGCTCTGGACGTCTTCGCCGAGGAGCCGCCCGGCGACAACCCCCTGCTGGGCCTGCCCAACGTGGTGGTGACGCCTCACCTGGGAGCCAGCACCCAGGAGGCCCAGAGCGCGGCGGCGCTGGCGGTGGCCGAGGAGGTGCTGCGGGTGCTGGCCGGTGACGTGCCCCGCCATGCGGTCAACGTGCCGGCCATCTCCCCGGACCGCTGGGCGTGGGCGCGGCCCTACCTGGACCTGGGGCGGCGGCTGGGCCGGGTCTTCACCGAGCTGTTTGGGCTGCCGCCGGCCGGACGCATCGAGATCGTCTACCGCCGGGAGTTGGCCCACGCGCCCGAGAGCGAGGCGCTGACGGCGGCGACCCTCTGGGGGATCCTGAGCCCCATCACGCCCGAGGGCGTCTCCATGGCCAACGCCCGGCTCCTGGCCTGCCAACGCGGCATCGAGGTGGTGGAGTCCCACAGCCGCCCCTCCGGAGACCGGCCGGGTCAGGAGGCGGGCCCGGCCATGCTGGTGCAGGCCCAGCTGGGGGGCCAGGGGCAGACGGTGAGCGTCGGCGGGGATCTGGGCCCGGAGCGGCGGCCGCGCCTGTTGACCATCGACGGCTACCGCGTGCACATCGAGGAGCCCGGCCACCTGCTGGTCTCCGAGCACATGGACCGCCCCGGCATCATCGGAACGGTGGGGACGCTGCTGGGGCGCCACCGGATCAACATCGCCTACATGCAGCTGGGCCGGGATCGGCCCGGTGGCCAGGCAGTCATGGTGCTGGGCGTCGACGGCCCGGTGCCCGAGGACGTGCTGCGCCAGCTCCGGCAGATCCCGGACCTGTGGAACATGCGGGCCGCCGAGTGGTGACCGGTCGCCGGGCGGCGGCCCGCCACCCTGTGGAGGGGGGATGGAGATGGACGCATCGGGCGTCCGTGGCGACAAGGTACGGATCCAGGTCTTCGACACGACCCTGCGGGACGGCGAGCAGTCGCCCGGGGCCAGCCTGGACGAGATGGAGAAGCTGGAGGTGGCCAAAGCCCTGGAGGCGCTGGGGGTCGACGTCATCGAGGCAGGCTTCCCCGTGGCGTCACCCGGCGAGCTCAAGGCCGTGCAGGAGATCTGCCGGCAGGTGCGGCGGCCGGTCATCTGCGCCCTGGCCCGAGCCAACCCCGTCGACATCGAGCACGCGGGCGAGGCCCTCAAGGGGGCGTCCGTCAGCCGGATTCACATCTTCCTGGCGACTTCGGAGATCCACATGCGCTACAAGCTGCGCAAGACGCCTCAGGAGGTGCTGGAGATCGCCAGGGAGGCGGTCGCCCTGGCCCGCCGCCACGCGCATCAGGTGGAGTTCTCGGCCGAAGACGCCACCCGCAGCGACTGGGACTTCCTCTGCCGGGTCTTCGAGGCCGCCATCCGGGCGGGGGCGACGGTCATCAACATCCCCGACACCGTGGGCTACACGACGCCGGCGGAGTACGCCGAGCTGTTTCGCTACGTGGCGGCCCACACCGAGGGCATCGAGCGGGTGGTGCTCAGCGCGCACTGCCACGACGACCTGGGGCTGGCGGTGGCCAACAGCCTGGCCGCCATCGAGGCGGGCGCACGCCAGGTGGAGGGCACCATCAACGGCATCGGCGAGCGGGCGGGCAACGCGGCCCTCGAGGAGATCGTGATGGCCCTCGAGGTGCGGGAGGACCGCTACCCCTACGGCACGGGCGTGGTGACCGAGCAGCTGTACCGCACGAGCCGCCTCGTCAGCCGTCTCACGGGCATCCCGGTGCAGCCCAACAAGGCCATCGTCGGCGAAAACGCCTTCGCCCATGAGGCGGGCATCCACCAGGATGGGATCCTCAAGCACCGCAGCACGTACGAGATCATGGTGCCCGAGCGGGTGGGCCAGACGTCGACCCGGCTGGTGCTGGGGAAGCACTCCGGGCGGCACGCACTGCGCCAGCGCCTGGCCGAGCTCGGCTACGAGCTGACGCCCGAGCTCCTGGAGGCCACCTACCGCCGCTTCCTCGAGGTGGCCGACCGCAAGAAGCACGTCACCGACCGGGACCTGGTGGCGCTGGTGGAGGAGCAGCAGGCCGCGACCGCCCCGGAGCGCTTCGCTCTCGAGTACTTCCATGTGGACGACGGCAACACCTCCGTCGCGACGGCCACCGTGCGGGTCCGCATCGCCGGCGTGGAGGCGCCGGTGCAGGAGGCGGCCTGCGGCGACGGCCCCGTGGATGCCCTGCTGCGTGCCATCGAGCGTGCCACCGGGGTGCGGGCCGAGCTGGAGAGTTACCACCTGCAGGCGGTCACCTCGGGCAAGGACGCGATGGGCGAGGTAACGGTGCGGGTGCGCGACGACGGTCGCGTCCACGTGGGGCGGGCGGTCAGCACCGATGTGCTGGAGGCCAGCGCCCGGGCCTACGTGCAGGCCCTCAACCGGATGGTGCACGCGGCCGGCGAGCGGGCGCCGGCCGATGAGCCGGCCTCCACCGCGGCGGCCGGCGCACGGGGGTGACGGACCGATGGGCATGACCCTCGTCGAGAAGATCCTGGCCGACCACTCGGGGCGACGGGAGGTGCGAGCCGGCGACATCGTCTCGGCCCGGGTCGACATGATCCTGGCCAACGACGTGACGGCGCCCTTGAGCATCCGGGAATTCCGCAAGATGGGGGCCACGCGGGTCTTCGACCCGGAGGCCATCGCCATGGTGCCCAGCCACTTCGCGCCGTCACCCAGCATCCAGGCGGCGGCCCAGATCCAGGCGATGCGGGAGTTCTCCCGCGAACAGGGGCTCCCGTACTTCTTCGAGATCGGGCGGATGGGCATCGAACACGTGCTCCTGCCCGAAGAGGGACTGGTGGTGCCGGGCGACGTCGTCATCGGCGCCGACTCGCACACCTGCACCAACGGCGCGCTGGGGGCCTTCGCCACGGGGATGGGCTCCACCGACATCGCCGCCGCCATGGCGCTGGGCGAGACCTGGCTGCGGGTGCCCGAGACACTGCGCATCGTCTACTACGGCGCGATGAAGCCCTGGGTGACCCCCAAGGACCTGATCCTGTACACCATCGGCAAGATCGGCGTGGCCGGCGCGCTCTACCAGGCCCTGGAGTACACCGGCGAGACGGTGCGCTCCATCAGCATGGAGGGCCGCTTCACCATGGCCAACATGGCCATCGAGGCTGGCGCCAAGACGGGCATCTTCGAGGCCGACGAGGTGACGCTGGCCTGGGAGGAGGGGCGGGCCCGCAGGCCTCCCCGCGTCTACCGCGGCGACCCCGACGCGACCTACGCCGGCACGGTCGAGATCGACGTGAGGCAGGTCCAACCGCAGGTCGCCTTCCCGCACCTGCCGGAGAAGACGCGGCCTGTCAGCGAGGCGGCCTCCATGGACCTGCGGATCGATCAGGCCTTCATCGGCTCGTGCACCAACGGGCGACTCGAGGACCTCCGCCTGGCCGCCCGGGTGCTGCGCGGCCGCAAGGTGCACCCCGACGTGCGGCTCATCGTGATCCCCGCCAGTCAGCGGGTCTACCGCCAGGCGCTGGCCGAGGGGCTCCTGGACGTCTTCGTGGAGGCGGGGGGCGCGGTCAGCACGCCGACGTGCGGTCCCTGTCTCGGCGCCCACATGGGGGTGCTGGCGCGGGGCGAGCGTGCCATCTCCAGCAGCAACCGCAACTTCCGGGGCCGCATGGGGCACCGCGAGAGCGAGGTCTACCTGGCGAGCCCCGCCGTGGTGGCGGCCTCGGCGGTGCTGGGGCGGATCGCCTCGCCCGAGGAGCTGGGACTCGACGAAACGGCCTTCTTCGAGACAGTGGGGGTGAGGGCGTCGTGACCAGCGAGCGGACCGACCAGCCGGCTCCGGCGCCGGCGCAGACGTTGCCCCGCCGGATCCGGGGGCGGGCATGGGTGGTGGGCGATCACGTCGACACCGACGTCATCATCCCCGCCCGGTACCTGACCACCTCCGATCCGGTGGAGCTGGCCCGCCACGTCCTGGAGGACCTGGACCCGACCCTCAAGAGTCGCATCCAGCCGGGCGACATCCTGGTGGCGGGGGACAACTTCGGCTGCGGCAGCTCCCGAGAGCACGCCCCCATCGCCCTCAAGGCGGCGGGCATCGCTTGCGTGGTGGCGCGCTCGTTCGCCCGCATCTTCTACCGCAATGCGGTCAACGTGGGGCTTCCCGTGGTGCAGTGCAAGCAGGGCGTGCCGGTGGCGTCGGAGCGGGTCGTCGTCGTCGACTTCGACGCCGGCACCGTCACGGACGAGGCGACGGGTGCGGTCTACCCGGCGGAGCCGCTCCCCGAGGTGATGCGGGAGATCCTGGAGGCCGGGGGGCTGGTGCCCTACGTGGCGCGGCGACTCGAGGAGCAGCGACGCCATGCCGCCGCATCCGCCTGAGGCCTCGGGCGGGGGGCCCGTCTCCCGACGGGACGGCACCCCGGTGGTGCTGCTGCTGGGAGGCGACGGCATCGGGCCCGAGGTGGTGGAGGCGGCCGCTGCTTGCATGCAGGCGGCCGCCCGTCGCCTGGGCCGGGCCATCCGGTTGGAGGAGGCTCCCATCGGCGGGGCGGCCCTGGAGATGGGGTTGCCGCCCCTGCCCGAGCCGACCCTGCGCATGGCCCTCGACGCCGACGCCGTGCTGCTGGGCGCCGTAGGCGGCCCACGGTGGGATGGCCTGCCCGGGCCGCAGCGCCCCGAGGCGGGGCTCCTGGAGCTGCGCCGGCAGCTGGGTGTCTTCGCCAACGTCCGGCCGGTCCGGATGTTCGCGGGGCTGGAGACCACCTCGCCGTTGCGGCCCGAGGTGGTGGCGGGCACCGACCTGGTGGTGGTGCGCGAGCTGTTGGGGGGGCTCTACTACGGGCCCCGCGGACGCCGCCAGGGCCCGGGAGGCCCGGTGGTCTTCGACACGCTGGAGTACGACCAGGCACAGATCGACCGCGCGGCGCGCTTCGCCCTGGAGATGGCGCGACGGCGCCGGCGCTCGCTGACCCTGGTCGACAAGGCCAACGTGCTGGAGAGCTCCCGCATGTGGCGAGAGCGGGTCCAGGCGCTCGCCCCGGCTTACCCCGACGTGGCGGTCAGCTTCCAGTACGTGGACAGCTGCGCCATGCGGCTCGTCCGTGAGCCGCGGGCCTTCGACGTCCTGCTGTGCGAGAACATGTTTGGGGACATCTTGAGCGACGAGGCGGCGGTGCTGGCCGGATCCATCGGGATGCTGCCATCGGCCAGCCTGGGCGGGCGCGTGGGGCTTTACGAGCCGGTGCACGGCTCGGCCCCCGACATCGCCGGGCGGGGGGTGGCCAACCCCATCGGCGCCATCCTCGCCGGTGCGATGCTCCTGGAGTGGAGCCTGGGGTGGCGCGACGCGGCGGCCTGCATCGAGGCGGCCGTCGCACGGGTGCTGGCCGACGGCTGGCGCACCGGGGATCTGGTCCCGGCGGGCGGGCCGGCCCCCGGTGTCAGCGTCGTCGGCACGCAGGCCCTGACGGACCGGATCCTGGCAGCCATCGAGCAGTCCACCCCGCAGGAGGGGTCGTCGGCCCCGTCGTAAGCTGGTACGGGGCGAATGCGTTGACGACGGGCCACCGCGTGCTGATCGTGGACGACGAGCCTTCCATCGTCGAGCTGGTGCGCTTCACCCTGGAGAAGGAGGGCTTCCAGTGCGACGTGGCCTCGGACGGGCCCAAGGCGCTGGAGATGGTGGAGCGCACCAAGCCCGACCTGGTCGTGCTGGACCTGATGCTGCCGGGCCTCGACGGCCTGGAGGTCTGCCGCCGCATCCGCCAGCGGGCCTCGGTGCCCATCGTCATGCTGACGGCCAAGGCCAGTGAGGTCGACAAGGTGGTCGGCCTCGAGCTGGGGGCCGACGACTACGTCACCAAACCCTTCAGCCCCCGCGAGCTGGTGGCGCGCATCCGAGCCGTGCTGCGCCGGTTTCAGGCCGCCAGGGAGGCGAGCCAGCAGGCCGATGCGGGTGGCGAGCTGCGCGTCGGCGAGGTCATCATGGACGTCGCGCGCCACCAGGTCTGGGTCAAGGGCCGCCCCGTCGAGCTGACCCCCAAGGAGTACGATCTCTTGCGGATGCTGATGAGCAACAAGGGGATCGTGCTGACCCGGGAGCTCTTGCTGGACAAGGTGTGGGGTTACGACTTCGCCGGCGACACCCGCACCGTCGACGTCCACGTGGTGCGCCTGCGCCAAAAGCTGGAAGATGACCCGGCCCACCCTCGCTACATCGAGACGGTGAGGGGCGTGGGCTACCGGATGCGAGAGCACCCTGCGTAAGGACGCGGCCAGGCGCCCATCGTGGCGAAGAGCGCTCGTCGGGTCGCACCTGCTGGTCGCCGGCGCCTCAGCCAGCGCCGCCGCGCTGGCCATGGCGGTCGCGCACGACCCGTGGCTGGCGGCGGTGGCGGGGGGCGCGACGGGCTTGGGGCTGGGAGCGCTCCTGGCCATCAGGACGTGGCGCCAGCTACAGGGCAGCATCGCACCGCTCGTCGACACGGTGGCCGAGCTGGCGCGGGGCCGTCCCATCCAGGTGGTGCTGCCCGAGCCGGAGGAGCTGGCGGAGCTGGGCCGGCGTCTGCGGGAGCTCTCCGAGCGCATCGCGACCGCCGTCCAGCACTCGTCGCGCCGCGAAGCCCAGCTGGCCGGGGTGCTGGGCAGCCTGGTGGACGGTTGCGTCGCTGTCGACGCCGGCGGACGGATCATCCTCTTCAACGAGGCGGCGTCCCGGCTCTTCGGCAAGCCGGCCTCCGACGTGCTGGGCCGACCCCTCATGGAGGCCATCCGCAGCTACGACCTGGCCACGGCCATCGGCGAGACGCTGGCCACGGGACGGCAGCAGCTGCGGGAGTTTCGGGTCTCGGGGGCGACCGAGCGGGTGCTGCAGGTGACCGCGACCCCCCTCTCCCGAGCCGAGGGACGCAGGAGCCCCGATGGCAGGCCCGGCGATGAGGCGGAGGAGGCGGTGCCCGAGGGCGAGCGTTGGGGTGCCGTGGCCCTGGTGCGAGACGTGACGGAGCTGCGGCGGCTCGAACGGGTGCGCAGCGACTTCGTCGCCAACGTCTCCCACGAGCTGCGTACCCCCCTCACGGCTCTCAAGGGCTTCATCGAGGCGCTGCAGGAGGGAGCGGCCGAGGACCCCGCCACCCGCACACGGTTCCTCGACATCATGGCGCGGGAGACGGACCGGCTGGTGGCGCTCATCAACGACCTGCTGGATCTCTCGCACCTGGAGTCCCGCAACGTGGAGCTGCGGCGCACCCCCCTGGAGCTGGCCAGCGTCGCCGGGGCCGTGGTCGCCATGTTCGCCCGAAAGGCCGCGGCCAAGCGGCTGGCGCTCGAGCAGGATCTCCCACCCGACCTGCCGCCGGTGCTGGCGGACGAGGACATGTTGCGCCAGGTCTTCATCAATCTGCTGGACAACGCGGTCAAGTACACCCCCTCCGGCCGCATCACGGTGCGGGCTCGGGCGGAGCCGCAAGAGCCCCTGGTGCGGGTGGAGGTGTCCGATACCGGCATCGGCATCCCGCGCCAGCACCTGGGACGCATCTTCGAGCGCTTCTACCGGGTCGACCGGGCTCGCTCCAGGGAGCTGGGCGGCACGGGGCTGGGGCTCTCCATCGTCCGGCACATCATCGAGCTGCACGGCGGGCGCATCGAGGTGGAAAGCGAGGTCGGCGCGGGCACGACCTTTCGGTTTTGGCTGCCCCGGGCGCCTTGAAGGGCTCCGGGCCCGGCCCGTATACTGGGAGCACCAAGCGGGTGGAGGCGAGGGCGGTGGCCCGGGGGGCCTTTGACCAGGAGCTGGCGCAGCTCCAGCAGGAGATCCTCCGCATGGGCTCGCTGGTGGAGCGCGCTGTGGAGCTGGCGGTCCAGTCGTTGCGCGACGGCGACGTGCAGCTGGCCGTGCAGATCATCGACGACGACGACCTGGTCGACCAGCTGGAGATGGAGCTGGAGCAGCGTTGCATCCGGCTCATCGCCCTCCAGCAGCCCCTGGCCACGGATCTGCGCACCATCGGCTCGGTGCTCAAGCTGATCACGGATCTGGAGCGGGTGGCCGACTACGCCACCAACATCGCAGAGATCACGGTGCGGCTGGCGGGCGCCCCCCTCTTCAAGCCACTGGTCGACATCCCCCGCATGGCCCGGATGGCCCAGCAGATGCTGCGGCAGAGCCTGGACGCCTTCGTCCAGCGGGACGTGGAGCTGGCCGAGTCGGTGTGCCGGGCCGATGACCCCGTCGACGAGCTGTTCGCCTCGCTGTACGAGGAGCTGATGGGGTACGTGGACGCCGGCGACCGGCAGCGCATCACCCAGGCCATCAATCTCATCTTCGTGGCGCGCTACCTGGAGCGCATCGCCGATCATGCCACCAACATCGGCGAGCGGGTGATCTACATGGTGACGGGCAAGCGCGTGGCACACCAGTTGAGGGGCCGCATCCTCGGCTCCCAGAGGGCTCGCCAGGGGGCGGCAGGCGATCCCTAACTTGCATGCGCGGGTCTGCCCCGCCCCCGGCCACAACTAGGGCCGGGGAGGTGAACAGGGTTGGCCGCAGGCCAGAAGCGTAACCGGCCGCTCATCACGCAGGCGCTGGGAGCGCTGGATAAGTTCAAGTACGAGGTTGCCTCCGAGCTCAACATCAATCCCGAGTACAAGTCGGGCTACTGGGGCAACATCAGCGCCCGGGAGTGCGGCGCTGTCGGCGGCAACATGGTGCGCCGGATGATCGCGGCGGCCGAGCAGACGCTGGCCCAGCAGGCGGCGGGGGCGGCACAGCAGGCCTTCCGAGCGTCGCTGCCGCTCGAGCCCGACGCCCAGAGGGGTACCACGTCGGCTCACAATCCGTCGGAGATTCGACCCGGGCAGTCCCAGTCGGCGTTCGGCATCCAGTAGGGGCGCCGGGTGCCCGGCGTGCCGACCTGCCGGCCCGACCTGTCGATGGGCTCGCCCTCGGCAGGCCGGGCCGCTTCGCGCCGGGTGGGCTTGCCGTCAGTAGAGGTGGCACGCCACCCGGTGGGCGGGGGCCACCTCGGTGAGGGACGGCTCCACCTCCGCGCAGATCGGCCTGGCATGGGGACACCGGGTGCGAAACGGGCAGCCCGAGGGCGGGTCGATGGGCGAGGGGATCTCCCCCTCCATGGGGATGCGCTGGCGACCCCGCTCCCGTCGGGGATCGGGGATGGGTACCGCCGACAGCAAACCCTGCGTGTAAGGGTGCAGCGGCTGCCGATAGACCTCGGCGGTCGGGCCCGTCTCCACCAGCCGCCCCAGGTACATCACGCCGACACGGTCGCTGATGTGGCGCACCATGGACAGGTCGTGCGCGATGAAGAGGTAGGTGAGCCGGCGCTGTCGCTGCAGGCGCGCCAGCAGGTTGACGACCTGGGCCTGGATGGAGACATCCAGCGCCGAGATGGGCTCGTCGGCGACGACGAACTCGGGGTCCACCGCCAGGGCCCGGGCGATGCCGATGCGCTGGCGCTGGCCGCCGCTGAACTCGTGGGGGTAGCGCCCGGCGTGTTCGGCGGAGAGGCCCACCACCGACAGGAGTTGGGCGATGCGCTCCTGGCGCTCCTTGCGGGTGCGGGTGAGCCGGTGGGTGTCGAGGGCCTCGCCGATGATCTCGCCCACCGTCATGCGCGGGTTGAGCGAGGCGTACGGATCCTGGAAGATGATCTGGGCCCTCCGCTTGAAGGCGTACAGGGCCGACCCCGACAGCGCATGGACGTCGGCACCGTCAAAGCGCACCGTGCCGCCGGTCGGGCGATACAGCCCGATGACCGTGCGGCCCACCGTCGTCTTGCCCGAGCCGCTCTCTCCCACCAGGGCGAAGATCTCCCCCCGGGCGATGGAGAAGGTGACCTTCTCCACGGCTCTCACGCGAAGGCCTCGACGGATGACGAAGTGCTTCTGAAGATCGTGCACCTCGACGAGCGGCCGCTGGGCCGACTCCGCGGCGCTCCGGGCCAGCGAGCCGCTCGGGTGGACCTGTGGCATGGCCATCACCGGATCGCCTCCCGGGAAGCGGCATGGTGGCTCGCCGCCGTGTCGTGCCCGTTGGCCTCGAGGAACCGCCGTCCCCACTGGCCTGCGCGTAGATCCAGCAGCCAGCACCGGCTGACGTGGTGGGCTCCCACCTCCACCTCGGGCGGGGCGAAGCGAGCGCAGACCTCCATGGCGAAGGCGCAACGGGGTGCGAAGGCGCAGCCCTCCGGCTCCCGGTAGAGGTCCGGGGGCGAGCCGGGGATGGCCTCCAGGTCCCGGCGCCCCTCGGCCTGGGGGTTGGGGATGGCCCGTAGCAGGGCGCGGCTGTAGGGATGGCGCGTCACGTGGAAGAGGTCGTCCACCGGCGCCTGCTCCACCACTTGTCCGGCGTACATGACGACGACCCGGTCGGCCAGCCGCGCCACGATGCCCAGGTCATGGGTGATGAGCAAGATGGCCATGCCGAGCCGGCTCTGCAGCGACGCCATCAGATCCAGGATCTGGGCCTGGATGGTGACGTCCAGGGAGGTGGTGGGCTCGTCGGCGATGAGCAGCTTGGGCTCGCAGGCCAGCGCCATGGCGATCATGACCCGCTGACGCATGCCCCCGCTGAACTCGTGGGGATACTGCCCGAGCCGGGTGCGTGGGTTGGGGATGCCCACCAGCGCGAGCATCTCGGCCGCCCGGTCCATGGCCTCCTTGCGGGAGAGGCCCCGGTGCTTCTCCACCATCTCGGCGATCTGGCGACCCACGGTCATGGTGGGGTTGAGCGAGCTCATCGGGTCCTGGAAGATCATGCCGATCTCAGCCCCTCGGACCCGCCGCATCTCGGGGTCGCTCGAGGCCGTCAGGTCCCGCCCGTCGAAGCGGATCCGCCCCCCGTCGATGCGGCCCGGTCGGGGCACCAGTCGCATGACGGCGAGGGCCGTCACGCCCTTGCCCGAGCCCGACTCGCCCACCAGAGCCACCGTCTCGCCCGGCTGCACGGCGAAGGAGGAGCCCCGGACCGCGTGCACCACCCCGGCGTGGGTGTAGAAGTTGACCTCGAGTCCGATGATCTCCAGCAACGGTTGCACCTTGGCCGATGACGCCTCCTCTAGCGACGCTCCCGGGGATCGAGGGCATCCCGCAGCCCGTCGCCCAGGAAGTTGAAGCCCAGCAAGATCAGGCTCAGGACCGCGGCCGGGAAGAAGAGCTCGTGGGGATAGACCCTCAACACCTGGTACGACGAGTAGATCATGGAGCCCAGGCTCGCCAGCGGGTCCTGCACGCCCAGCCCGATGAAGGAGAGGAACGCCTCGCCGAAGATGGCCCCCGGCACCGTCAGCGTGATGTTGACCAGGATGACGCCCATGGTGTTGGGGATGACGTGGCGCCAGACGATCTGCAGCGGGCGCACCCCCAGGGCACGGGCGGCCAGCACGTACTCCTGCTCCTTGATCTGCAGCACCTGGCCCCGCACCAGCCGTGCCATGCCGACCCAGCCCACCGAGCCCATGGCGATGACGATGGACCACAGCCCCGGTCCCACCACCACCACCAGCAGGATGACGATGAGCAGGTAGGGGATGCCGTAGAGGACGTCGACCACCCGCATCATGACGTCGTCGACGACCCCGCCGAAGTAGCCAGCGATGCCGCCCCAGGCCACCCCGATGACCAGGTCGATGGAGGCCGCCAGGATGCCGATCGCAAGCGAGATGCGGGCGCCGTACCACAGCCGGGTGAAGATGTCCCGCCCCAGCTCGTCGGTGCCGAACCAGTGCTCGGCCGACGGCGGCAGATCGGTGTCGAGCAGGCTGGTCTGCCGGTAATCGTACGGGGTCAGGTGGGGGCCGACGATGGCCATGATGCCCACCAGCAGCAGGACGATGAGGCCTACGACCGCCATGCGGTTCTGCCGGAAGCGAGCCCAGGCGTCAGCCCAGTACCCCACGGCGGGCCGGGTGATGGCCTCGGCGGCCTGGTGCACGCCGGGGGCGGGGCGGAAGAGCTCGGCTGCGGGGGCCTCCCTCGAAGCGGAAGGGTACGTCGCCATCTCAATCCGCGGCCTTTCCGAGACGGATGCGTGGGTCGACCAGGGTGTAGGCCAGGTCGACCAGCAGATTGAGCCCGACCAGCAGCACCGAGTAGAAGACGGTGGTGCCCATGATGAGCGGGTAGTCGCGGTTGTATACGCTCTGGACGTAGTACTTGCCGAGCCCCGGGATGCCGAACATGGTCTCCACCACGAAGGTGCCGGTGACGATGCCCGCCGTCAGCGGCCCCATGATGGTCACGATGGGCAGGATGGCGTTGCGCAGGGTGTGGCGACGCAGCACCTCACCCGACGACAGGCCCTTGGAGCGGGCGGTGCGGATGTAGTCCTGCCCCAGCACCTCCAGCACGCTGGTGCGCATGAGCCGGGTCTGCCCCGCCAGCATGCTGACGGCCAGCGTCAGCGTGGGCAACAGCGTGTGGATGGGCGTCTCCCACCGCGCCACCGGCAGCCAGCCCAGCTTGACGCCGAAGACGTACTGGGCGATGGAGCCCACCACGAAGTTGGGCACCGAGATGAAGACGAGAGCCAGGAAGACCGCCGCGTAGTCGGGCCAGCGATTGTGGTGAAGCGCCGCCACCGTCCCCAGGGCCAGCCCGGCCGTCAGCCCCACGGCCAGCGCCTGCAGCCCCAGGTGTGCGGAGACCGGGAACCCCTCGCGGATCATGTCGGTGACGGTGCGGTTCATCTGGCGCATGGAGTAGCCCAGGTCGCCCCGCACCAGGTTGCCCAGGTAGGTGAGGTATTGCTGCCACAGGGGGCGATCCATGTTGTACTTCTTCAGCATCAGCTGGTGGATCTGCGGCGTCAGCTTCTCGCTGGAGAAGGGATCGCCGGGCACCAGGTGCATCAGCACGAAGGTCAGGGTGGCGATGAACCAGAGCGTCACCACCGCGTAGACCAGGCGTCTCGTCACGTAGCGAAGCAACGAAGCTTACCTCCCGGATGGGCCTCCAGCGGGCACAGGTTCGGGGCCGTGGGCCCCATGCCCACAGCCCCGAGCAGAGTCGACGAGCCCCGCAGGGGGCGCCGTTGCCGTGCCCCTCAGCGGGCGACGGCTGGCACCTCGTAGCCCAGCTCCTGCAGGCCCTCCCGCAGCAGCTGGCGTGCCAGCTGGACGTTGGGCCGCAAGGGGAAGAGCTGCCCGACGCGCCCCTGGAAGGCCCCGCCCTTGGCCGCATCCGTGATGACCGGCGGCGTCAGGGACGTGGCCGGGTAGGAGCCGTTGCGCAGCACCCGATCCGCGAACGCCTGGCGGTCGATGGCCAGGGCGATGGCCCGGCGCACCTTGGCGCTCTTGAGGACGGGGTGCTCGACGTTGAACTCCCAGTAGAAGGCCGAGCCGTCAGGCCAGGGCTCCTGCAGATCGGGGTGGTTGCGGTAGACGTCGACGAAGCGGGAGGAGACGCCGGCGATGTCCAACGAGCCCTGCTCGTAGAGCTGCAGGGTCGTGCCCACGTCCTGGATCATGTCGAAGTGGATGCGCTGCAGCTTGACGCTGGCGGCATCCCAGTAGCGCGGGTTCTTCTCCAGCACCAGCTCGTAGCCGTGGGTCCACGAGGCGATGCGGAACGGCCCGGAGGCGCCCATCTTGTCCGCGTCGGCTGCGTACCGCTCGCCGTAGCGCTCCACCAGGTGTCGCGGCGCCGGCAGGAAGCTGATGAACGTGGTCAGCTCCAGGAAGAGCGGGTTGGGCTCCTCCAGCGTCACCTGCAGCGTGCGCTCGTCGAGGGCCTTGACTCCGAAGGTCTCCAGCGCCGCGTCGATGTCCTCCTCCGGATCCATCCGGGCGATGGCGCTGCCGTTTTGGATGCCGGCCAGCTCCATCATGAACTGGTACTGGGATGCGGTGCGGGGATCGATGACCCGCCGCCACTGGTAGACGAAGTCCTCCGCCGT
The DNA here is from genome assembly GCF_035593265.1 of Limnochorda sp. LNt. GTDB lineage: Bacteria > Bacillota > Limnochordia > Limnochordales > Geochordaceae > Geochorda > Geochorda subterranea. Next base: position 904,657 of record NZ_CP141614.1, read on the forward strand.
GATGGGCGTACCGTCGTCCCACGTGGCCTGCCGCAGCTTGAAGGTGTAGACCCGCCCGTCGGGTGAGACGGTCCAGCTCTCCGCCAGCCCGCTGCCCGGCTTGATGGAGCCGTCCGGGCCCTTACGGGCGAGCCCCTCCAGGGTGGCGTTGAGGATCAGGAAGGAGACCGTGTCGGTCGACGTGGCCGGATCGAGGTCGGGCGGCTCCTCGCCCAGGTTGAGGTTGAGGTACATGGGCGAGTCGCCACCGGGCCGGCCCTCGGTGTAGGCCCACTTGTACTCCGCATCGGCGCCCACGGCTCGGCGGACGACGCCCTTGACCCAGGGCTTGTAGAGCGAAAGGCGGGATCACCAGTAGATGGGGGCGATGGGCGCCTCCTCGGCCAGGATGCGCTCCGCCTCCACGAAGTACTGCATGCGGCGCTCCTGGTCGGTGGTGCTCTTGGCGAGCTCGATGAGCTCGTCGTAGCGGGCGTTGCTCCAGCCCGGGTCGTTGAAGGCACCGCCGGTGACCCACAGATCCAGGAAGGTCAGGGGATCGTCGTAGTCCGGCCCCCAACCCGCGAAGGCGATGGCGAAGCTCTTATTGCGCATGCGCTCCAGGCGGGTCTTGAAGTCCATGTACTCCACCTGGATCTCGATCCCGAGGTTGGTGCGGATCATCTCCTGGAGGGCCTGGTTCATGGTGCGGACCGTGTCCGAGGTGTCGCTGATCATGACCAGGGGCGGCAGGGGCTTGGGCGCTGCGGCGAGGGCCGCGCCGGCGGCCAGGACCATGACGGCCACGGCCGCGCCCATCACGGCTAGCAACCGTCGCAACGGGCTCCACTCCTCTCAGATGGTGCGTCGTCCGGGTTGCGTCGACTGCGACGTCGCCTCGGAGCCGGCGCGGCGACCGCCGGGGCGAGGCCGGATAGAGGGGGTGCGTCCGGCCGCTGTCACCTCCTGGCCAATCGACGTGATTTCGATTGATGTCGAAAGGCTCTGACGGGCGGTTTACGACCCGGCGGTCACATCTCCTGCTGGTCCCACGAATGGGGGCTGTATACATGATCGGGCCGGCCGGCCCCGCGCCGGCCGGCCCGCCAGCTCGACCGTAGACGGCGACCCGCGGTCGCCAGGGTCGCCAGGGTCGCCAGGGTCGCCAGGGCGCGGGTCAGGCGCGCGGGACGGCTGGCGACGAGGGCGCGGCGGCCCCCGCGGGCGCCCGCGAGGCGGAGGCCCGCACGAACCCTTCGTAGAGCAAGACGGCTCCCACCAGCTCGCCGACGTACAGCCCCGGCAAGCCGAAGCGGCTCAACGTGCCCCCGATGGCGGGCGCCAGGCCACCGGCGGCGATGAGCACGTTGCCGATCATGCGATCCCGGGAGCCGCCACGCCGGTAAAACTGCCATGCCGAGTAGGCCGCCCCGCCCACCAACAGCAGCGTGCCGTAGACGTTGAAGAAGGGCGTGAGCACCCGTACGCCCGGCGAGACGATGACCCGGCCCGTCAGTTCCACGCCCTGAGCCGCTGCCGGGTCGAGCACGGCCGTCATGACCCGCCAGGCCGCGAAGGCCGATCCGGCCAGCAGCAGTACGGTCAGGGCGTCCGCCACCCTCGGCCGCAGCAGCAGATAGGCGGTGCCCTGCCCCAGGTAGGCGGCCACCAGCACCGCTCCGCTCAGGTACCACAGCCGAAAGCCCAGATCGGTGAAGCCGAAGAGGGCACGATGCACCTCGGCCCAGCCGCCCACCGCGTACATCACCAGGCCGATGCCCCAGAAGAGATGATGCGGCCTCCGGCGTTGCCGGTAGCGCCGCAGCACCAGGACGGCCAGAACGCTGCTCGTCAGCCCCGCGGCCGCCGGCACCACGGCGTGCAGCCACGACGCCATGCCATGCCCACCCCTCTCGTTCGCGTGCCCGCGTCATGAGATGCTCAGGGCTGGCCGTCGCCGGACTTGAAGTCGTGCACCATGTTCTGCCGTACGGCGTAGGCGGCCGCCTCCGCCCGGTTGGCCAGGCCCAGCTTGCTGAGGATCATGGAGACGTAGTTGCGCACCGTCTTCTCGCTCAGGAAGAGGGTCTCGGCGATCTCCCGGTTGGTCTTGCCCTGGGCGATGAGGGCCAGGATGCGGCGCTCCTGGATGTTGAGCTTCTCGTGGGGCGGCTGCTCGTCGGCGCTCATCATGCGGACGCGCTCGAGGAGCTTGCCCGTCACCGAGGGGTCCAGCAACGACTCGCCGCGGGCGACGGTGTGGATGGCGTCCACCAGCTCCGTCGAACCCACCTGCTTGAGGACGTAGCCGCTGGCTCCCGCCATGACGGCGCCGAAGACGGCCTCGTCGTCGGGGTAGGAGGTGAGCATGATCACCTTGACCTCGGGGTGGCGCTCCCGGATGCGCCGGCAGGCATCGACCCCGTTGACCTCGGGCATGCGGATGTCCATGACGACCACGTCGGGGAGCAGGCGATCGACCATCTCGATGGCGGCCGCGCCCGAGGAGGCCTCGCCCACCACCTGAAACTCCGGGTAGCGCTCCAACAGCGAGCGCAGCCCGATCCGCACCACCTCGTGGTCGTCGGCGATGAGGATCCGGACCACCTTGGACCCCTCGGGTCGGTGGGGTCCGCCCCCCGCCTGCGTCGTGGCCATCCGCTCTCCATCCCTCTCCTGCCGATGCTCGTTCGCCCGCGGCGGCCGTGGCACCGGCCCCGTGCCGGGGGCCTCAGGCGCCGATGCCGTGGCCGGGGCTCACCCCCGGTACGCTGGCGACCGCGGTGCGCCCGGCCCGCTGCGGCCCGGCGGGCGGCGCCGGGAGCGGCACCCTGACGATGACCGTGGTGCCCTCGCCGGGCCGGCTGTCGATGTCGAGATCGCCGCCCAGGATCGCGGCGCGCTTCTTCATGTTGGAGAGGCCCCACCCACGAGCCTGCCCGGCCGCCGACGGATCGAAGCCCCGCCCGTCGTCCTGGACGTAGAGCACGAGCTCGCCCTCGTCCCCGGGGTGCAGACCCACCTGGATGCGCTGGGGCTGTCCGTGACGCGCGGCGTTGCTGACCGCCTCCTTGACGATCTGGGAGAGCTCGTTGGCGGCGGCCGGGCTGAGCGCCTGCTCGTCGACGGCTCCCATCTCCAGCGAGATGGGCAGGTGATAGACCCGGGAGGCCTCGTTGACTACCGCGCGCAGCTTCTGGGCCAGGGTCAGCGCCGTCTCGCCGGGCAGGCGCAGGTCCATGATGTAGCCCCGCACGTCCTGGATGATCTCGTTGACCCGTGAGACCATGTCGGTCAGCGAGCTCCGGGCTTGAGCCGTCAAGCCCCGATCCAGCTGGTACGCCGTGTTCTCGAGACCCAGCCCCAGGGCGTACAGCGACTGGATGACGCCGTCGTGGAGCTCACGGGCGATGCGGTCCCGCTCCTCGAGGATGGCCCGCATGCGCCGCACCTCTTCCAAGCGCTGGGCCGCCTCGATGTCGAAGACCTCCATCACCCGGATCATGAAGGCGGCCATCCCCAGCCCGGCCAGCGCGCGCACCACCTCGACGGGCACCCCGGTCCACTGGAAGAAGCGGTCGGCATTGAGGGCCGTCGAGGGGAAGAAGCCTGCCTCGGGCACGATGACACCGGCCGCCACCCCGTAGGCGCCGAAGGCGATGATGGCCCAGCGCAAGGGCCGCACCAGGTGGGCGCCGTTTTGCTGGCGCAGCACGTCGATCTGGGTCGACAGGGCCGCGCCCGCCAGCACGGCGCCGGGCAGCGCCAGCAGGTAGCGAGACCAGGTGTCGCTCACCACGAGCCACTGCTCGTAGGTGGGGGGCAGGGCCAGCACCGGGTAGAGGAAGAAGCTGAGCGCCCACACCGCCGTCACCAGCACCGGCAGTGCCCGCAGCCACCCCAGCCGGGGCCAGCGGTCCGCCAGCACCTGCACCCCAAAGGCGATGAGGAAGGCGAAGGTGAGCGCGTTGAGCAGCGCGTGCAGGGCCTGCAGGGTGACGATGATGGCCTGCGGCGTGTAGCTGCGCTGGATGGGGATGAAGACCTCGCCCCAGCTGGCCAGCGCCTGCAGGATGCCGAAGGTGCCCAAGAGCGGCAGATGACGGGCCACGGGCAGGCGGCTCGGGTGGCGGGAGTAGAGCGCGATGCTGAGCCCCATGGCGAAGAAGGCCAGCCCGTAGGCGAACTGCACCACCATCATGTTGGCCCGGAAGAACTCCACCAGGGCTTGCTTGAGTGCCATCGTCGCGCTCGCGGCCTCGCCTCGTCCTCCCCGGGACACCCGGGCGCTCGGCGGGGCCCGTGTCCCGGACCTTTGCCCCAACTCGCTGACAGTTGGCACCATTGAAACAACGGTGCCTCGATCATTGTACCACAGGTCAGGGCAATGCCGGGAAAGGCGTCTCAGTGCCGGCGGCCGGGCCTCGGGCGAGGCGGGGAGGGAGGGGCGACGAGCGGCGCGTCGGGGAGTGACCCGGATGCGGCCACTTCCTGGCGCCCGTCGGTACCGGTCGCGACCGCCATGCCCGCGGCCACCGCGGGCAGCTCCGGGCGACTGACGCCCCGGCGCACCGGGGTGGGGCCCTCGCCGGGCAGGTAGCGCACCTCACCCGTCAGGAAGGCGTCCATGGCCACCAGGAAGTTGCGGTAGACCTGCTGCAGCTCGTGGATGATCCCCAACGGTCCCAGCTGCCACCACTCGCGGGGCGTGAAGTAGGCCGACACCTCCGCCTCCGAGCCGAAGCGGCCGAACCACTGGATCAGGTGGAGGTTGTCGGATTGCAGCAGCCAAAGGGCCAGGTCGACGATGGCGGGGTCCCGGGTGAGCAGGGCCTTGTGGTAGACGTGGTGCATCAGCTGAAAGATGGCCTGCTGGGCCGGATTGCCCAGGAAGAACTCGACGCCTCCCTCGCCTGCCCACGTGGTGGGGAAGGCGGGAAGGGGCAGGTGGTGACTGCGCGGCCCCAGGCGCTCGATGGCCTCGCTGGCCAACAGTGGTCCGACGCCCCGCCGCTGGAGCTCCCCCGGGAGCGCCCGCATGAACTCGAAGATCCCCGTCTCCTTCCAGTGATGCTCGCCGAAGGTCTCGAAGTCCCAGCCGATGGTGACCAGGTCGCCCTCGGTCTCCGCCACCCAGCGTGCGTACGTGTCGGCGAAGAGCGGCCACAGCGGCCATGATCGGTTGGAGAACCGGTAGCCCACGTCGTCGCTGAGGCGGTAGTGGCGGGTGAGCAGGTAGAGCTCCTTGGTGTAGTGATACAGGTACGAAGGCTGGCGCCAGCCCATCACCCACGGGCGCCCGTCCATGAAGGCCCCCCGGAAGCCCGCGCGCACCAGCGCGAAGTAGATGTCGTTGGATATGAACATCTCGGTGGTGTCGGTCACCACCGGCGCTCGCCGCAGCCCGAAGAGCCTGCGCACGTAGTCGGCCGCTTGCCGCATCCGCCGCCAGAACGCGTCGATGTCGACGTAGAAGAGGAAGCTGTGGTAGGGCTCGACGTTGATGAGTTCGGCGTTGGGGTGCTGAACCAGCCTTTGAAAGCGCGCCAGCAGTTCCTCGTCCCACATCTCCGCCTGGCGAAGGAAGGAGAGGGAGAAGCCGATGCAGACCTTGAGGCCGCGGTCGGCCAGCTCCAGGAAGAGTTGCGACGCGGGGCGGTAGCACGTCCGCGCCACCTTCTCGAAGTAGCGGCGGTTCATCCGCTCATCGAAGAGGCAGCGCTCGATGTCACGGGGCACCGCCCCCCGGGGGATGGGCTGCGCGGGAAGCTTGAGCCGACGGGGCTGGTGGACCACCGTGTAGACGACCAGGTGCTCCGCCACGCTACAAGGCCTCCTCCGCCGCAGCCGCTGCCTCCCTCACCCGGCCGGGCTCCTCGGCCTCGACGGCCCGGGCGGTCGGCCAGCGCACCCCCTGCAGCTGCGCGGCGAAGTCGAGCTTGTCGAGCATCCCCTCGATGACCCGGGGCCAGACGAAGCGGGCCGCCGTCTCGTGGCCGTTGCGGCGCAGGCGCTCCCCGAGGCCGGGGTCGTCCTGCAGGCGCGCCACGCCGTGGGCAATCTCCCGCGCGTCGTCGGTCTCGATGACCAGCGCGTTGTGGTAGGCCACCGCGTAGTCCTCTCCCGTGGCCCCCGTCACGGCCACCCCGCCGGCGCCCATCACCTCGAGGCCCACCAGGCCGAAGGGCTCGATGCCGCTGTTGGCCAGGACCGCGTCCGCCGCTCGGTACAGGGCCCGCAGGAGGCCGTCCGGGACGAAGAACTTCAAGTTGAAGACGTCCACCGTCGGGTGGGCGGCCAGGACGTCCCCCAGGCGCGCCGCGGTCATCTCGCCCTCGGCGTGCACCGGCATGACCGAGAGTCCCAGGGCCTGGGCTCGCCCCAGCACCTCGTACTCGTGGGGCTCGATGCCGCCCCGCATCACCAGGCGCGGTGCCCGCCCCATGGCCTTGAGCTGGGCCACCGCCTCCATGGCCATCAGCCAGCGCTTGTCGGGGTCGAAGCGACCCACCTTGATCAGCAGCAGACGCCCGCCACCCGCCTCGAGGCCGCGGCGCAGGGCCGACACCTGCCGGGGGTGGACGGGGGCCAGCGCCTCGGGAGCGATGCCGTTGGGGATGACCAGGGGATTGACCCCCCGGCCCCACATGACGTGCTTCATGTATCGGCTGACGGTGGTCAGCGTCGTGACGTAGCCGAGGCGCCCCCAGTTGACGCGGTCGAAGCCCATGGTGTTGTTGGCGTTCCACAGGAGCAGGGCATGGTGCCGCAGGCCCGCCATCCAGAGCCGGTCGCTCACCTCGCAGATGGCGTGAGCCGTGTGCCACTCCTCGGCCAGCACCACCAGCGCCCGGCCGGACCGTACCGCCGCCGGGGCGAGGCGCTCCGCCACCAAGTCGGGCACGGTCTCGTTGAAGTCGTACAGCTTCTCGTTCTCGCCCTCGTACACGCCCTGGGGGTAGTACCGGCTGATCCACTGGCACCACCGGTAGAGCCGCAACAGGCCCCCCTCCTGCTCCTCGTACCCCGGCCGATCGGGGCTGCCGACGAAGATGAGGTGGGTGCGGTACCCCAGGCGGGCCAGCGACTGGGCCAGCTGGCTCACCCGCACCCCCAGCCCTCCGGCCCGGCTGTAGGGGTCCGGGCCCTCGAAGGAGAGGAGCACCAACTCGGTGCGCTCCGGCGACAGTCGGGTCGTCTGGCCGTTGGCCGGCCGGCTCTCCGCTGGGCTCACCGCGCCCGTCAGGCCCCCTTCTTCTGCAGCTCGCGGATGCGATTGGCGTAGCGCCCGATGAGCTCCGTCGCGTCCGTGGGGCTCTTGCCTTCGGCGATGAGGTGGAAGACGGGCTCGGAGGCATCGGGCAGGGCGAGCACCCATCCGCGCTCGTAGAACATCTTGATCCCGTCGATGTACTCCGCCTCCCGGGCCGACACGGCCTCCCGTGCCAGCAGGCGCATCACCCGGCCCTTCTGCTCCCAGGGGCACTCGATGGCTTGCTGCTGCACGTAGAAGGCCGGCACCTGGGCCACCAGCTCCGACAGGCGATGGCCCTCGGCCAGCGCGAGCAGCACCCTGCCCAGGGCCACCACCGCGTCCTGGGTAAGGTGAAACTCGGGGAAGACGAATCCACCTCGGGTATCGCCTGCCACGACCATATTGTCCCGGTGGGCGGCGGCCAGATGCATGAGGGCCCGCGCCTCGTGCTTGGTGCGCAGCACCTGGGCGCCGTGCTGGCGAGCGATCTGATCGATGACACTCGGTGCGCTGACGGGCACCCCGATGAGGCCACCGGAGCGGCCCCTCAGCGCCACCATGGTCACGAGGGCCAGGAGTCGCTCGTCCTGGATCCCCTGACCCTGCTCGTCGACCAGGTAGAGGCGCTCGCCGTCGTCGTCGATGAGGGCGCCGGCGTCGGCGCCCAGCATGGCCACGGCCCGGCCCAGCTCCTCCAGGAGCCTCGCCCGCTCCTCCCGGCTGCGGGGGGCCCGGGCAGGATCCGGATAGGGGTGCAGCGCCACCACCTCGAGGCCCAGCCGCGCCAGCAGGCTCGGCAGGACCGTGGAGAGGCGCCCGTAGGCGTAGTCGACCACCAGCTTGAGCCGCCGGCGGACGATGCGGGCCGGGTCGACGAAGGCGTAGAAGGCGTCCACGTAACTTTCCAGGACCCGGGCGGGAAAGTCGAGCGTGCCCACCTCGTCGGCAGGGGTGCGGCGAAACTCCTCCCGGAAGAAGAGCGACTCGATGCGCCGCTCGACGGGCCGGCCCACGTTGATGCCCCGGTGATCCAGGAACTCGATGAGGGTGCAGGCGGGGTCCCGGGTATCGACGCGCACGTGCACCCCGCCGGCGCACCCCAGCGCCGGGATGGCCCGGCGGGCGATGGTGACCGGCATGGAGCGCAGATCCCGGACATGGGCGCCGACGGTGAGGAAGCCGACGATGAGCGAGCGCAGGATCATCCGGGAGGCCGGATGGTCATCGCGGCTGGTGGTGATGGTGGCCCCCTTGCCCAGGTGCGTGCCGAAGGCGGCGCCCAGTCGCACGGCGAACTCCGGCGTGATCTCGACGTTGGTGAGGCCGCTGACGCCCCGCTCCTTGAAGAGGGACTCCTGCCACGACGAGCCCCAGATGAGGCTCATCGTGACCCGGGCGCCCGCCTCCACCACCTTGTTGGGCCAGAGTTTGACGTTGGCCGCCACCTGGGCGCCCTGGCGCAGCACGCTGCGGTCGCCGATGACGGCGCCCTCCCCCACCATGCAGCCCCGGTCCACCGTCACCTGCTGGGCCAGGATGGCACCGGAGACGTGGGCGCCTCGTCCGATGTAGCCGTTGCTCCAGACGATGGAGCGCTGGATGGTGGCCTGCTCCTCGACCAGGGTGTTGGCGCCCAGCACCGTGTAGCCCAGGATCCGCGCGCCCGGCCCGATGCGGCAGCCGTCGCCGATGACGACGGGGCCCCGCACCTCGGCCGTGGGGTCGATGAGGACGTCCCGGCCGATGCGCACGTCGTTGGCCAGGCGCCGTCCGGGCAGCTCGATGTCGACGAGCCCCTGCAGCACCTGCTCGTGGGCCTGGCGGTAGGCCCCGATGTGGCCGATGTCGCACCAGTAGCCCGACGCGACGTAGCCGTAGATGGGGGCCCGCCTCTTGAGCAGGGCGGGGAAGACGTCCTGGCTGAAGTCCACCGGGCGGGAGGCCTCCACCGACTTGAGCACCTCGGGCTCCAGCACGTAGATGCCCGAGTTGATGGTGTCGGAGAAGACCTCCCCCCAGCTCGGCTTCTCCAGGAATCGGCGGATGCGCCCCTCGTCATCGGTCACCACGATGCCGTACTCCAACGGGTTTTGGACCCGGGTGAGCACGATGGTGGCCAGCGCGCCCCGCTGGCGGTGGAAGGCCACCGCCGCGGAGAGGTCGATGTCGGTCAGGGCGTCGCCGCTGATGACGATGAAGGGCTCCTGTCCCACGAACTCCTCGCACCGCTTGACGCTGCCGGCGGTGCCCATGGGCGTCTCCTCGACGGAGTAGCTCAGCCTCACGCCCCTCTCCGTGCCGTCGCCGAAGTGGCTGCGGATGTCGTCCCCCAGGTAGTAGAGGGTGGCGCGGACATCTAGTACCTGATGCCGTCGGAGCAGCAGCAGGATGTGGTGGAGGATGGGCTGGTTGACCACCGGCACCATCGGCTTCGGTCGCTGCACCGTCAGGGGACGAAGTCTCGTCCCTTCTCCTCCGGCCATGACGATGGCCTTCAAAGAGCGAGATCCCCCTTCTCGGCGAGAGACGAGCGACGGGTGCGTCGGGTACGGCGAAGGTAGGACAGGCGATTCTGACTGCTATCCTATCACCTCGTCTGATGGCGGTTCAATCCGCTTGACGATCAAAAACACGCTTCGAATCACGCCGCTTTTTGAAGCCATGCTCCCCTTTTCATCGTGAGCCGTCGTCTCGACGGTCCGTCAGCCCCGGATGCGGCCCAACGCCGCCTCGTCCAGCGCCCGCACCACGGCCGTCACCAGCTCGGCGGCCGCCTCGAAGTCGCCCAGGTCGATGATGCTGGAGCCGGTGTGGATGTAGCGCGAGGGCACCCCGATGACCAGCGAGGGCACGCCCCGGCGCCAGATGTGGAAGCGCCCCGCGTCGGTGCCGCCGCCGGGCATCACGTCGAACTGGTAGGGGATCCCCTCACGCTCGGCCACCTCGATGACGAAGTCGCGCAGCCGCCGGTGGGGCACCATGGACGCGTCGTACAGGGTGATGGCCGGCCCCTTGCCCAGTTTGGCCTGGGCATCCTCGACCCGCACGCCCGGGGTGTCGCCGGCGATGCAGACCTCCAGCGCGAAGGCCACGTCGGGCTCGGCCGCGTCGACCACCGTCGCCGCGCCCCGGAGCCCCACCTCCTCCTGCACCGTGCCGGCCGCGATCAGGGTGTTGGGGTGACCCGTCTCGGCCACCCGGCGCAGCACCTCCACGGCCAGGGCGCAGCCCACGCGGTCGTCGAAGGCCTTGGCCATGGCACGCCGGCCCCCGGCCAGCCGTGTGAAGGGACCATGGGGCACCACCGGGTCGCCGGGCCGGATGCCCAGGGCCTCCACCTCGGCGCGGCCGGAGGCGCCGACGTCGATGAACATCTCCTTGCGCTCGACGACCTTCTTGCGGTCGTCGGGGGAGAGGATATGCGGGGGCTTGCTCCCGATGACCCCGGGGACGGGCCCGTCCTTGCCCATCACGACCACGCGCTGGGCCTGCATAACCTGCTCCCACCAGCCGCCCAGCGTCTGAAAGCGGATGAATCCCTCATCGGTGATGGAGCTGACGAGGAAGCCGATCTCGTCGAGGTGGCCGGCTACCAGGAGACGGGGCCGCGGCGCGTTGCCCCGTCGCACCGCCATGACGCTGCCGAGGTTGTCGGTGCTCACCTCGGCGTACGGGCGGAGGTGGCGCTGCATGGTCTCGCGCACGGGATCCTCGAAGCCGGGCACGCCCAGGCTCTCGGTCAACTCTTGCAGCAACTGGATGGTTCGCTCGGGGATGGTGCGATCCGTCACGCCTGACCGCTCTCCTCTCCGGTCTTCGCCGTCTCGACGCCTCCGGCCACGCCCGGTCGGAAGCGTCGGTGCCAGCCGTGGCACCGTCGGGTCTTCGCCAGGCCCGGCGGCGATGCCTTCCCCGGACGTGGCAGGAGCATCCTGTACGATTCCCGAAAACCCGGCCTGGTTCGAGGCTTCCCGGCCGGGCAGAATCGTTGTGTGTACGCCCCGGATCGCGGGTGACCTCGAGCGTGCGGACGAGAGGCGATGGCCATCGTGCGTGTCGACTCCGTCGAACGGCTGGCCACGTTGCTTTCGGCAGGTCGTGTGCACCACGTGCCCGGCGCGGACGGTGCCCTGACGCGATGGGGCCGGGGGCGCCGGCTCTACGTGCGCCTCGCCTGGTCCGGCGATCGACCGCCGCGTCGGGTGTGGCTGGCCTGGGACGACGGCGCCCTGCGCCGAAGGCCGGCCGTGATGGTGGCCGGCGGTCGCGGCCGCTGGGAGTATCTGGCCTGCATCGAGCCCGCGCGGGGCACGGTCGCCTACCAGGCGGAGGCCGAGCTCGACGGCCCTGACGGGTCGAGGGTAGGCCCTGCGGTCTTCTACGGGCCCGATGCCGCGGACGGGCCGTCGGTGAGCCGATCAGCGGCGGGATGGTGGCGGGTCGACGTCGACGCCCTGCCGCCCTTCGACGTCCCCGGCTGGACCCGGGGTGCGGTCCTCTACCAGATCTTCCCCGACCGCTTCTACGACGCGGATCCCGCCAACGACCCCCCCGGCACCGAACCATGGGGAGGGGAGCCGACCTTCTACAACTTCTTCGGGGGTGACCTGGAGGGCATCCGCCGCCGGCTCGACTACCTGCAGGCCCTGGGTGTCGGCGCCATCTATCTCAACCCCATCCACCAGGCGCCGTCCAACCACCGCTACGACGCGTCGGACTACCTGAGGGTCGATCCCGCCCTGGGCGGGTGGGACGACTTTCGCCGGCTGGTGGAGGCGGCCCACCGCCGACGGATCCGCGTCATCCTCGATGCCGTCTTCAACCATACCGGCGAGACGTTCTGGGCCTTCCGCGACGTGGTGCGCAGGGGGCCGGAGTCGCCCTACTACGGCTGGTATCATGTGCACGAGTGGCCCATTCGGCGGGATCCCCCCAGCTACGAGTGCTGGTGGGGGCTGCCCCACCTGCCCAAGCTCGATACGACCCATCCCGAGGTGCGGTCGTACCTCTTCAGCGTGACGCGGGCCTGGATGGAGGCCGGCATCGACGGCTGGCGGCTCGACGTCCCCAACGAGCTGGAGCCGGGCTTCTGGGAGGAGTGGCGCAGGCTCGTCAAGTCGCTCAACGCCGACGCCTACATCGTCGGGGAGATCTGGCACGACGCCGACGAGTGGCTGCGCGGCGACCGCTTCGATGCCGTCATGAACTACCCCCTGCGCGACGCGCTCGTCGACTTCTTCGTGCACCGCCGCATCGAAGCGGCCGCACTGCGGGACCGCGTCGAGGGGCAGCTGCGTCGCTACCCGCCCCCCGCCGTGCACAACCTGATGAACCTCCTGGGCAGCCACGACACCGAGCGCATCGCCACGGTGGCGGGCGGGGATCGGCGGGCTGTCGAGGCGATGATGCTGGTGACCATGACGTGGCCGGGGGTGGCGACCATCTACTACGGCGACGAGGTGGGCCTGACCGGGGGCAAGGATCCCGAGTGCCGGCGGTGCTTCCCCTGGGACGAGCGTCAGCAGGACCTGCAGCGATGGCGATGGGTCCGGCGGCTGGCGCACCTGCGGCGAGCGTTGCCGGCGCTGGCGGCCGGTGAGCCGGTGGCGGTAGGGTGCACGTCGGACGATGTGCTGGCCTTCGGCCGGCTCGACGCCTGGCAGACGGGCCAGGCCGCCGTGGTGGTGGCCGGACGCAACGAGTCACCCCTGCGCCTGGAGCTGGATATCGGTGATCCGCTGGCCGACGTGGCCCGTCGCGATCCGAGGTGGCCCGGCACGTGGGTCGACCTGCTCGGCTGGCGGACCGTGACGGGCGACCGACGGCTCGTGGTGGAGCTGGCGCCGTGGGGCCGGGTGATCCTGGTGCCGCGCTGGACCCTTGGACGGTGACGGGGGGCGATGGGCCCGCCCGTGCGATGGACGGGGGAGGGTGGGTACTGGTGGGCCGACTCTTCGGGACCGACGGGGTACGAGGCGTCGCCAACCTGGAGCTTTCACCGCTGCTGGCCTACCGGCTGGGGCGCGCCACCGGGGCGCTGGTCACGGGATGGGGAGACGGGGAGGCCGGCCTGGGGCGATCCCCCGTGGCCGGGTCGGCGGCGCGGGATGAAAGGCCACAGCGTCCCTTCGTGCTGGTGGCCACCGACACGCGCGTCTCGAGCGGGATGCTGGAGGCGGCGGTGACGGCCGGACTGACCTCGGCCGGGGCGGACGTGGTGCGCCTGGGGGTACTGCCCACGCCCGCGCTCAGCTGGCTGGTCCCCCATGCCGGGGCGGCGGCGGGCGTCATGATCTCGGCGTCGCACAACCCCGTGGAGGACAACGGGATCAAGATCGTGGGCGCCGACGGCTACAAGCTCCCCGACCGCATCGAGGCCCTGCTGGAGCGCACCGTCGACGAGATGGACGGGCAGGACCGGCTGCCACGGCCCGTCGGACTGTCCGTGGGCCGGGTCCGCTACGAGCCTCACTGGCAGGAGGCCTACCTCTCCCACCTGATCGACCTGGTGGGCACCACCTTCGAGGGGTGGAGGGTGGTGGTGGACTGCGCCAACGGGGCGGCGCACCGGCTGGCGCCCGAGCTCCTGCGGCGCCTAGGCGCCGACGTGGTGGCCATCAACACGGGAGACTCCGGCGAGGACATCAACGTGGGCTGCGGCTCCACCCACCCGCAGCGAGCCGCCGACGTGGTGCGCCAGTCGGGGGCCCGGGTGGGGCTGACCTTCGACGGGGACGCCGACCGATGCATCGCCATCGACGAGCAGGGGCAGGTCGTCGACGGCGACCAGATCCTGGCCATCTGCGCGCTGGAGCGCCTGCGCCACGGCACCCTGCCCGGGCGGGCCGTGGCCGTCACCGTCTACTCCAACGGCGGGTTGCGGGAGGTCTTGCGCAAGGCCGGCGGCGACGTCGTGGTCACCCCGCCGGGCGACCGCCACGTGCTGGAGGCCATGCTCCGCCAGGGCCTGGTGCTGGGAGGCGAGCAGTCGGGTCACGTCATCTTCCTGGAGCATGCCCGCACGGGTGACGGGCTCCTGACGGGACTCATGCTGCTGGCGGCCATGCGACGCTCGGGATGGCCGCTCTCCCATCTGGCGGCTCAGATGCCGCGCTACCCGCAGGTGCTCCTCAACGCCCGCGTGGCCGGCAAGGAGTCGCTGCTGGAGCAGCCTGAGGTGCGCCAGGTCATCGAGTCGGCCGAGCGTGCGCTGGGCGAGTCGGGGCGCATCCTGGTGCGCCCCTCGGGCACCGAGCCGGTGGTGCGGGTCATGGTGGAGGGCCCCGACCGGCAACGGGTGGAGCGGCTCGCCCGCGAGGTGGTGGAGGTGTTGGAGCGGGCGAGTCGAACGATGGCCCAACGCTCCGAGGGGGTGGTGACAGGGCAGGTCGAGGCCTAGCGAGTCGTCTTGCGTCCGCGCGGCGTCCTTGGACGACGGCCCATCACGGCGACGCGCCGACCGACGCGACGGACGGGCGCCTGATCGAGCGGCCCCCCGGCGGGCCGCCGAGGCAGATGAAGCGCCAGGGCTTGCAGGTGCCAGCCTGCAAGTTGACGAGGCGGGGGATCTCGGATCATCGGCGGGTGACCCCCGGCCGGCCACGGTCGTCAGGAGGCTGCCAAAGACCGGGAGCGATCCCGGGGACAAAAGGCCTCCGGGTGGCCAGGTGCCCTACGAGGCGTGACGGTACGAAGGCACCGGTGCGCCGCGCGTCGCCGCGGGGCGACGAAAGGGGTACCTGAGGCCAATGTGTGGCATCGTCGGCTACGTCGGGAGCCGTCCGGCCCTGCCCGTGCTGCTGGGCGGGCTGCGACGGCTGGAGTATCGTGGGTACGACTCCGCGGGCGTGGCGGTGGTCAACCACCGCCTGGAGGTGCTCAAGGTGGTCGGGCGCGTCGAGCGTCTGGCCCGGATGGCGGACCCCTCTCGACTGACGGGCGAGCTGGGCATCGGACATACCCGCTGGGCTACCCACGGGGCGGTCAGCGACCGAAACGCCCATCCCCACGTCGACTGCACCGGGCACCTCGCCGTCGTGCACAACGGCATCATCGACAACCACGCGGAGCTGCGGCGGGAGCTGGAGGCCAGGGGACACCGCTTCGTCTCCGACACCGATACGGAGGTCGTCGCGCACCTGCTCGAGGAGCTGGACCAGGTCGACCTGGCCGCGGCGCTGCGAGCGGCCAGCCGGCGGCTGCGCGGGTCGTGGGCCCTGGGGGTGGTCAGCGCCCGTCGACCCGGGGTGCTGGCGGTCGCTCGCCAGGACAGCCCCCTGGTCATCGGCCTCGGCGATGGCCAGCAGGTGGTGGGCTCGGACGTCACGGCCGTGCTCGACCTGACCCGCCGGGTCCTCTACCTGCGAGACGGCGAGGTCGCCTGCCTCACCCCCGAGGGCGTGACGGTATGGGATGCTGACGGCCGGCGGGTCGAGCGGGAGCCGTTCGAGGTGCCCTGGGAGGCCAGCGCCGTCGAGCTGGGCCCCTACCCGCACTTCATGGCCAAGGAGATCTTCGAGCAGCCCCAGGCGGTGCGGCAGGCCCTGGCCGGGCGGGTGGAGCCGGGCAGCGGCCGGGTGGATCTGGGGGAGACCGGGCTCGACCCCGCGACCCTCCGGAGCTTCCAGCGCTACGCCATCGTGGCCTGCGGCACGGCGTGGCACGCCGGGCTGGTGGGGCGGCACCTGCTGCAGCGCGCCACCGGCCGGCCCGTTTCGGTCGAGGTCGCCTCGGAGTTTCGCTACGGCGACCCGATGGTGGACGCCGGCACGCTGACGGTGGCCATCAGCCAATCGGGGGAGACGGCCGACACCCTGGCGGCGGTGCGAGAGGCGAGGCGCCGCGGCTCTCCGGTGCTGGCCATCGTCAACGTGGAGGGCAGCTCCCTCTCCCGAGAGGCCGACTGGGTCCTCTACACCCGGGCCGGGCCGGAGGTGGCGGTGGCGTCCACCAAGGCGTACCTCACCCAGGTCGTCGCTCTGCACCTCCTGGCGGCCTGGGCCGCTCCCACGGGAGCGGAAGCCACGGGGCTCCAGCTGTTGCAGCTGCCCTCGCGCCTCGAGGCGACGCTGGGCCTGGACCCGGCTGTGCAGGAGCTGGCCCGCGAGCTGGCGGGGTCGGAGCACCTCTTCTACGTCGGGCGTGGCCTCGACTACGCCGTGGCCCTGGAGGCGGCGCTCAAGATCAAGGAGATCTCGTACGTCCATGCCGAGGCGTACGCGGCGGGCGAGTTGAAGCACGGCACCCTGGCCCTCATCGAGCCCGGCCGGTGGGTGGTGGCGCTGGCCACCCAGCGTGCGCTCCTGGCCAAGACCGCCGGCAACGTGGCCGAGGTCAGGGCCAGGGGTGCACAGGTGGTGGTAGTGGGGCCCGGCGCCTCACCCGGCCGGGCCGAGCTGGAGCCGATGGCCGATCGCTACCTGCCCCTGCCCGAGGCGCCCGAGCCCCTGCTGCCCGTCCTGGCGGTGGTGCCCATGCAGCTGCTGGCCTATCACGCTGCGCGAGCGCGGGGTTGCGACGTGGACCGGCCGCGCAACCTGGCCAAGAGCGTGACGGTGGAGTAAACCCGGTCCGGATGCCCCCGGAGCGGCCTCGGATCTGGTAAAACAGGGGTGACGAGCAACGGCCGAGGGGGGACGGCTGCCCTTGGGCTGTAAGACGGGGCCCGCCGAGGTGGTGGGGGTGGGCGTCGACGTGGTCGAGCTGGACCGCATCGGCCGCGCCTATGCCCGGCACGGGGCCCGCTTCCTGGAGCGCCTGTACGCGGCCGACGAGGTGGCCTACTGCACCGCCAAGCGTCCGCACGCCGCCGTGGCCTGCCTGGCGGCCCGCTTCGCCGCCAAGGAGGCGGTCATGAAGGCCTTGGGGACCGGGCGGATCGGGGTCGCCTTCAGCGAGATCGCCGTCGTCCATCGACGAGGCGGGCGTCCGGGCATCCGCCTCGTCGGCCGGGCGGCCCGGGTCGCGGATAGGCTCGGGGTGGACGAGGTCTGTCTGTCCATCAGCCACGGCCGTGACGTGGCGGTGGCCGTGGCCATCGCCATCAGCCGGCGACCGGGGGGCCCCGCCCCGCCGTGATCAAGGTCGTCGCCCGCCATGCCATGCAGGCCATCGATCGGCAGGCGGCGGCCGAGTACGGCGTGCCGACCCTGCTGCTGATGGAGAACGCGGGAGCCGCCGTGGCGCGGCGGGCGGCCGCGCTCCTGGGAGGACGGCTCCAGGGCAGGAGGGTCGTGGTCGCTGCCGGGCCCGGCAACAACGGAGGCGACGGTCTGGTGGCGGCCCGCCGGTTGGCGGCCGCGGGCGCCCGGGTGAGGGTCGTGATGGCTGTGGACGGGGGGCCCGAGCAGCCCAGGCTCTCCGAGGACGCCGCCGTCCAGTACCGCCTGGCTCGCGCCTTCGACCTCGAGTGGAGCTGGGTCGACGACGAGCCCCCGCCGGCGCTGATGGGCGACGCGGATCTGATCGTGGACGCGGTGCTGGGCACCGGCAGCCGGGGGGCGCCCCGAGGCAAGGCCGCGCGGGTCATCGAGTGGATGGCACAGGCCGGCCGGCCCTCGCTGGCTGTCGACATCCCCTCGGGCGTCGACGCCGACACGGGCCAGGTGCCCGGGCCGGCCGTCCGTTGCGTCGAGACCGTCACCTTCGGTGCGCCCAAGCCCGGGCTGCTGACCTTTCCCGGGGCGGCTCACGCCGGGCGCATCTGGGTGGCCGAGATCGGCTTCCCGCCGGCGCTCATCGAGGGTGCGCCAGCGGCGGCCCTCCTGCTCGACGCCGCCACGGTGCGCGACTGGCTGCCCCATCGCCCCCTCGACGCGCACAAGGGCCGCTTCGGTCACGTGCTGGTGGTGGCGGGCAGCCGGGGCATGATCGGCGCCGGCGCGCTGGCAGCGCGGGCGGCGCTGACGGCAGGGGCCGGCCTGGTCACGTGGGCGGTGCCCGCGTCTGTGCAAGACGTGGCGGCGCCCCTGGTGCCGGAGGCGCTGACGGCGGCCCTGCCCGACACGGGCGAGGGCCGGCTGGGTGACGGGGCCGACGAGGCCATCCTGGGCCTGCTGGTCGACCGCGACGTGCTCCTGATGGGGCCGGGCCTCGGCACCCACCCGGCGACGGCCCGTGCCGTGCGCCGGGTGGTGCAGGCGTGGGATGGCCCCATGGTGGTCGATGCCGATGGCCTCAACATCCTGGCCGACGACGCCGGGCGGCCGTCGGACCTGGCCGCTCCCGACGGGGGCCTGGCGGCGGTCGGCCCGTGGGGAGCGAGCCGGACGGTGCCGCCGGTGCTGACGCCCCATCCGGGCGAGATGGCGCGCCTGTTGGGGTGGAGCGTGGCCCAGGTGCAGGCTGACCGGCTGGCGGCCGCGCGGGAGGCCGCGGTGCGGCTGCAGGCGGTGGTGGCGCTCAAGGGGGCTCGCACCGTCATCGCCACGCCCGCGGGCGATCGCTGGATCAATCCCGCGGCCTCGCCGGCCCTGGCCACCGGCGGCTCGGGAGACGTGCTGGCCGGGGTGGTCGCCGGCCTGATGGCCAGGGACCGAGCCCGCCCGGCGGCAGCCTGCGCCTGCTTCGTGCACGGGCTGGCGGCCCACCTGGCGGCCGGGGCGGCGAGGCCGGCATCACCGCCACGGACCTGGCACGCGCGATGGGGGAGGCCCTGCGCGCCCTCAGGCGGGCCGACCCGATGCCCCCCGAGATGGAGCCGGCCGCACCTCTGCCCCTGTGACGGCGCGCTCGACGTAGGGAGCCGCCAGGCAGGCGGCCACCGCCTTGGCCAGGTCCGCTGCCACGAAAGGGCCGGCCCCCAGGGCCAGGGCCCGCATCCACGGCAGCCCCGTCACCGCCGCCAGCTGGGTGACACCCAGGGCGTAGATGACGGCCACCCCTGCCGCCGAGGCGACGGCGGCTCGGGCCGCGGCCGGCAGGCGCCCAGGGGCGGACCGCCCCATGCGGAAGAGGGCGCTCGAGATGGGCGCCGCCAGCACGAAGCCCCACAGATACCCTCCCGTCGGGCCCGCCAGATGGTGCGCTCCCGCGCCGAAGCCAGCGAAGACCGGCAGCCCCGCGGCGCCCAGGGCCAGGTAGGCGACCTGGCTGAGGGCGGCCGCTCCCGGTGGCAGCGCCAGCGCGGCCAGCAGGACGCCCAGCACCTGGAGGGTGACGGGTACGGGTGTGAAGGGCAGCGGGATGGTCACCTGCGCGAGGGCGGCGGTCAGCGCGGTGGCCACGGCCGCCCGACTCAACGTGGCGACGGAGACGGTCGACACGGCCTCAACCCCCTTGCGGTGTACCGGAGACGGCGCGCTCCCGCCCCGCGGAGGCGCGCAGGGAGACGTCACCGGCCATCAGGTCGAGCCTGCGCCCGGACGCATCGCGGAGCACCAGGGCGCCGCCGTCGTCCACGCCCACCAGGTGGCCCTCGACGGCGGTCGAGCCGGTCTCGACCCGCACCGGACGGCCCCGCCAGGCCAGCCGCTGCTCGACGGCACGGGCCACCTCCATGCAGGCCGCCTGCGCGTCGGCCTGCAGCCGGGCGAGGAGGGCCTCCAGCTCCTGGACGGCACGAGCGATGAGGCCCGCACGGTCCACGCGGTGGCCCAGCTCCGAGAGGCTGATCGGCGGCAGGGCCCCTGCGGGCCAGGCATCGCCCGGGCGGGCGGCGACGTTGATGCCGATGCCGATGACCGACCAGCGGATGGCCTCCTGGTCGCCGGCGACCTCCGTCAGCACGCCGCACAGCTTGCGATCGTCCACCAGGACGTCGTTGGGCCACTTGATGGCGGCCTGCAGTCCGTGCAGCGCCTCGACGGCCCGGGCGACGGCCAGCGCGGCGGCCAGGGCGATGACGGCTGCATGACGGGGATGGCAGCGGGGACGCGCCACCAGGGAGAGGTAGATGCCCCCGGGCGGGGAGTGCCATGCCCGCCCGCGCCGCCCGCGACCCGACGTCTGGCGATCGGCGACGACGAGCGTGCCGGCCGGTGCCCCGTGACGCTCGGCCAGATCCCTGGCCACGTCGTTGGTGGAGGAGACGGAGGGAAAGAAGTAGATGGGCCGGGGGGCGTCGTCGGGCTCGCCCAGGCGCAGCGCCACCTCCCACGGGAGCGGCCAGTCGGGCACGGAGACGAGCCGATAGCCTCGGTGCGGTACGGCCTCGATGCCGTAGCCGTACTGGCGCAGCCGGTCCAGGAGCTTCCAGACGGCGGCTCGCGTGATGCCCAGCTCGGCGGCCAGGTGCTCGCCCGAGCGATACGCGCCGTCGTCGAGCAGGCGCCGAAGGATCTGCAGGCGGGGCAGCAGCGGGATGGCCTCGTCCAAGGAGACCGACCGTCCGTTCACAAATGGTACTCGAAGGCAGTCTAAGGTGGGAGGCAGCCATTGTCAACCCATCGGACAGATCCGGTTGACGTTTGGGGCGGCGAGCCGATCGTCCAGTCCCAGGACAGGCTCCGCCGGGCCTGGGTCGAGGTGGACCTGGGGGCGGTCGCGGCCAACACGCGCCGCCTGGTGGCGCTGGTGCGACCCGCCCGGCTGGTGGCGGTGGTCAAGGCCGACGGGTACGGCCACGGAGCCACGGCGGTGGCGAGAGCCGCGCTCGATGCGGGCGCGTCGGCCCTGGGCGTGGCCACGACGGCGGAAGGGCTGGCCCTGCGGGCCGACGGCATCCGGGCGCCCATCCTGGTGCTGGGGGTCGAGGGGGCCGCGGAGCCCCTCGAGGCCCTGGTGGCTGCGGACCTGACCGCGACGGTGACGACCCTGGCCTTCGCCCGACGGCTGGCCGACGAGGCGCACCGCCAGCGGCGCCGGGTGCGGGTGCACCTCAAGGTGGAGACCGGCATGGGGCGGCTCGGCGCCCTTCCCGAGGAGGCGCCCGCACTGGCGCGGTGGATCGCTGCCGCGTCGGCCCTCGAGCTGGAGGCCGTCTACTCGCACCTGGCCACGGCCGACGAGGAGGACCCCTCGTACCTGCGCGAGCAGGCGGACCGGTTTCGCGCGGCATGCGAGGCCATCGAGGCGGCGGGGGTCGCCGTCCCGGCGCGCCACATCGCCAACACGGCCGGGCTCCTGGCCGCTCCCGAGCTCCGCTACGACATGGTGCGGGTCGGGCTGGGGCTGTACGGCTACTACCCGGCCGACCACCTGCGCGGGCGGGTCGCGTTGCGCCCGGCACTGCGGGTGATGGCAGCGGTGGCCGAGGTGCGCCGCCTGCCGGCGGGCAGCGGCATCGGCTACGGGCGCACTCATGTCCTGTCCCGGCCGTCGGCGGTGGCCACGCTGCCGGTCGGCTACGCCGATGGCCTGACCCGCCGTCTTTCCAACCGGGCCCGGGCCTCGTGGGAGGGGCGGGCCTACCCCGTGGTGGGCCGCATCTGCATGGACCAGTGCATGGTGGAGACGGGCGACGACGTCCCGCCGGTCGGCGCCGTCATGTGCGTGCTGGGGCCGGGAGATGGAGGCGAGACGACGGTCGAGGAGGCCGCTCGGTTGACCGGGAGCATCCCCTACGAGATCATCACGCAGCTGGGGCCCCGCCTCCCACGGGTCTACGTCGGGGCCTAGTCCCGGCGCCACGGCTTGTGAGAGGGTGCCGGCACGGGGTAAGATGGGACCGCCACCGATGACAGGATGCCGCCTCCGCGGGGCGGGGGCGGGAGAGGGGGACCGGCGGTGCCGGGCGTGGATCCCTCGGTACCCGTCTACCCGATCGGTGTGGTCCAGCGGCTCACCGGACTGTCAGCTCGCCAAATCCGCTACTACGAGAAGGAAGGGCTCCTCGCCCCCAGCCGCAGCCGAGGCAACCGCCGACTCTACTCGGTCGCCGACGTCGAACGGTTGCGGCACATCAAGTCCTTGCTGCAGCAGGGCCTCAACCTCGAGGGCGTGCGGTCCTATCTGGCCGCGGGCCAGGCTCCGCAGGCGCCTGCGCCGGCCGCGGGCACGGAGCCGGCGGCCGGGCCTGCCGAGGCCGAAGTGACCACGGCTGCGAGCGGCACGTCGGCGGGCGCCCGTCCTGAGCATCCTCTCGACCCCGCCATCTTCCGGCAGGCGCGGGGCCGTCGGCTCTCCTCGCTCTTTCCGGTCGATCGGCAGGCGGAGCTGGTGAGCTGGCTCGAGGAGGAGCGTCAGCAGCCCAAGACGAGCCCCACACCTTGATGTCACCTCGATAGCAGGATGGTGTCCAGCGACGGCGTACCGACCCAGGTGACGTGACGCCGCCGCCCGGGGGCGTCGACCGCGCTCGACGCGGTCGGACGGCCGGCCCGGGCGGTCAGGGTCACGATAGGAGGGCGGTGCGCCGGCGAGATGCAAGAGGAGACCATCGAGCAGCTGATCCGCCGCGCCCAGGAGGATCGCGTCGACTTCGTGCGCCTGCAGTTCACCGATATCCTGGGCATCGTCAAGAACGTCGCCATCCCCGTCCGGCAGCTGGAGCGGGCGCTGCGACAGGGCATCCAGTTCGACGGCTCCTCCATCGAGGGCTTCGCCCGGATCGAGGAGTCGGACATGATCCTGCGGCCCGACCCCTCCACCTACTGCCTCTTCCCCGGGCTGCGGCCCGAGGGCCGTACGGCCCGGTTCATCTGCGACGTCTACCGACCCGACGGTCGGCCCTTCGAGGGCGACCCGCGATGGGTGCTGCGGCGCGTGCTGCAGGAGGCGGCCGAGATGGGCTTCCGCGTCATGCTGGGGCCCGAGTGCGAGTTCTTCCTCTTCAAGCGGGACGCCGACGGGCGCCCGACGGTGCAGACGCAGGACGAGGCCGGCTACTTCGACCTGGGGCCCATCGACCTGGGCGAGGACGCCCGCCGGGAGATCGTGCTCGCCCTGGAGTCGATGGGCTTCGAGGTGGAGGCGAGCCACCACGAGGTGGCGCCGGGCCAGCACGAGATCGACTTCCGGTACGACGACGCCCTGGTGGCGGCGGACCGGGTGGCCACGCTCAAGGTGGTGACGCGCACCATCGCCGCCCGCCACGGGCTGCACGCCACCTTCATGCCCAAGCCCATCTACGGCATCGCCGGCAACGGCATGCACACGCACATCTCCCTCATGGCCGGAGAGACCAACGCCTTCTTCGACCCCTCGGGCCCGTATCAGCTCTCCGGCACGGCCCTGCACTTCATCGCCGGCCTGCTGCACCACGCCCGGGGCTTCACCGCGGTGACCAACCCCCTGGTCAACTCCTACAAGCGCCTGGTGCCGGGCTACGAGGCGCCCGTCTACATCTCGTGGTCCGCCCAAAACCGCAGCGCCCTGGTGCGGGTGCCGGCCGCGCGGGGGGCCGCCACCCGGGTGGAGCTGCGGTCGCCGGATCCCTCGGCCAACCCGTACCTGGCCTTCGCCGTCGTCATCGCGGCCGGGCTCGACGGCATCCGACGGGCCTTGAGCCCGCCCGAGTCGCAGGACGCCAACGTCTACCGCATGACCCCCGAGCAACGCCTGCGGGCGGGCATCGAGAGCCTCCCCGGCTCCCTGGAGGAGGCGCTGGAGGAGCTGGTGCAGGACGACGTCGTGGTGCGCACGCTGGGTCCCCACGTCTTCGCCCGGTTCGTGGAGGCCAAGCGCATCGAGTGGGACGTCTACCGCACCCAGGTGCACCGGTGGGAGGTCGAGCAGTACCTGGGCACCTTCTGAGTTGTGTCGCCCCGGCGGGCGTGTATGATAGGGCTAAAGCATCGACATCGGCGTCCGAAACTCGGCATCCCTCTCGCCGCTTGTGGCGGCGGGGGGTGGGGTGGCGGTCGCGGGGAGGGTGGGCAGGTCGCGCCGCCGGGGGCGGCAGCGGGATCATGGAGCAGGACGAGCCCGTCACGCTGGACAGGGCCGCGCACGCAAGTGCAAGGGCCCTCGCATCTCCATTGCTGGACGACGTGCAGGAGGTCCTCGTCAGCGAGCAGCATATCGCCCGGCGCGTCCAGGCGCTGGGCCAGCAGATCTCGGCCGACTACCGTGGTCGGGAGCCGGTGCTGATCGGCATCCTCAAGGGGGCCGTGCTCTTCCTCTCCGATCTCCTCCGGGCCCTGACCATCCACGCGTCGGTCGACTTCATGGCCATCTCCAGCTACGGCACCGGGACCCAGTCCAGCGGGGTGGTCCGCATCCTCAAGGACCTCGACCACCCCATCGCCGGGCGCGACGTCCTCATCGTCGAGGACATCGTCGACACCGGGCTGACCATCCGCTACCTCCTCGACAACCTGCGTTCGCGCCGGCCGGCCAGCCTGCGGGTCTGCGTCCTGCTCGACAAGCGGGAGCGGCGCCAGATCCCCGTCGAGCTGGACTACGTCGGCTTCGAGATCCCCGATCGGTTCGTGGTGGGCTACGGGCTGGACTACGCCGAGCGCTACCGCAATCTCCCGTTCATCGGCGTGCTGCGGCCCGAGGTGATCCGCGACCAGGGCGGGCGCTGATGAGCGGGCCCTCCGTCTCTGCCGAGGTCGTCACCGTCGATCCGGGGGGCCTGGCCGGCGCGGAGCCGGTCCTGGTGCTGGACCTGGGAGCCCAGTACGCCCTGCTCATCGCCCGGCGCATCCGGGAGCTGGGCGTCTACTGCGAGGTGGTGCCCGGCGACCTGCCCGCGCAGGCGCTGCTCGAGCGCCGGCCTCGCGCGCTGGTGCTGTCGGGAGGCCCGTCGAGCGTCTACGCCCCCGGGGCGCCCGGCGTGGACCCGGAGCTCTGGTCGGCCGGAGTGCCCGTCCTGGGCATCTGCTATGGCATGCAGCTGATGGCGCAGGCGCTGGGGGGCGAGGTGCGGCGGGGCGACCGGCAGGAGTTCGGGCGCAGCGAGCTGGAACTGTTGGGCGCGCCCGACGGCTCCTCGAGCGGGCGCCTCTTCGATGGGGTCGGTCGGCCGGGCGACCGGCTGGTCTGCTGGATGAGCCACGGCGACGTCGTGGTGGAGCCGCCGCCCGGCTTTCGATCGGTGGCGCGCACGGCCGTCTCGCCGGTGGCAGCCATGGAGCACGAGCAGCGCCCCCTTTTCGGGGTGCAGTTCCACCCGGAGGTCGCGCACACGCCCTTCGGCACGGCGCTGCTTCGCCACTTCCTCTACGACCTGGCCGGCGTCTCGGGAGGGTGGGACCCGCGTGACTTCGGGCGGCGGGCCGTCGACGCACTGCGCCAGCAGCTGCCCGAGGGGCGGGCCGTGGTGGCCCTCAGCGGAGGGGTCGACTCGGCGACGGCGGCGGCGCTCGTGCACAGGGCCCTGGGTGACCGGCTCACCGCCATCTTCGTCGACCACGGTCTGATGCGGCAGGGCGAGCCCGACTTCGTGCGGCGGGAGCTGGGAGAGCGACTCGGCATGCCGCTCATCGCGGTGGATGCAGGGGCACGTTTCTTGCAGGCGCTGCGGGGCGTGCGCGACCCCGAGCGCAAGCGACGGATCATCGGCCAGGAGTTCATCCGGGTCTTCGAGGAGACGGCCGGCGCCTTGCCCGATGTGCGCTACCTGGTCCAGGGGACGCTCTATCCCGACGTGGTGGAGTCGGGCGGCGGCAAGACGGCCACCATCAAGAGCCACCACAACGTCGGGGGGCTTCCCGAGCGCATGGGGCTGCGGCTGGTGGAGCCGCTACGCTTCCTCTTCAAGGACGAGGTGCGGGCCCTGGCGCGGGAGCTGGGGCTGCCCGACCGCATCGTGGACCGCCATCCCTTTCCGGGGCCCGGGCTCGCCGTGCGTATCGTGGGCGAGGTGACCCCCGAGGCGCTGGAGACGGTGCGGGCTTGCGATGCCATCGTCGTGGAGGAGGTGGAGCGGGCCGGGCTCGCCCGGGAGGTCTGGCAGGCCTTCGCTGTCTGGACCGGCAGCTACAGCGTCGGGGTCAAGGGCGACGCCAGGCTGTACGGCCCGGTGGTGGCGGTGCGCTGCGTGCAGAGCCACGACGGCATGACGGCCGACTGGGTGCGGCTCCCGTACGAGCTCTTGGATCGCATCTCCCACCGCATCACCAACGAGGTGCCCTACGTCTCCCGGGTGGTGTACGACATCAGCCCCAAGCCGCCCGCCACCATCGAGTGGGAGTGACGCAGAGGCACCGTGACGGATCTGCCACCGCTTCAGCCACCGCCCGGGACCCTGGACCTCCTGCCCGATGCCGCATCGGCCCGCAGGCGCCTCGAGGCCCGGCTGCGGGCGCGCTTCGAGCGCTGGGGCTACCGTGAGGTCGTCACCCCCACCCTGGAGCTCGAGGAGGTGGTCCGCCGGGCGGGCGGGCAGCTCCCCGCTCGCCAGCTCTACCGGTTCGTGGACCGGGAGGGCCAGGTGGTGGTGCTCCGCCCCGACTGGACCGCGTCGGTGGCGCGGCTCATCGCCGGGCGGCTCCGAACGGCCCCGCTGCCGCTGCGGCTCTTCTACATCGGCAGCGTCTTCCGGTACGACCGGCTCCGTCCCGACGATCCCCGGGAGTTCGGGCAGGCGGGGGTCGAGCTGGTGGGCGCCTCCTCCGAGATGGCCGACGCCGAGGTGATGGCGCTGGCCTGGGAGAGCTGCCGCGAGGCCGGCATCGAGGGGCCGCACCTGGAGGTGGGGCACGCCGGCTACGTCCAGGCCCTGCTCGACCAGCTGCCGGCCACGCTGCGGGCCGATGTGCAGCAGGCCCTGGTGCGGCGAGACTTCGTCACCTTCGAGGCGTTGCTGGGCCGCTCCGACGTACCGGACCGGGTGGCGCGGCTCTTGGCCGGACTCGTGGAGGCCCGGGGCGACGCCCGTGTGGTGCGCCGTGCTCTGGACGAGTGCCCCGTGGAGAGCGCGAGGGCGGCGCTGGCCTCGCTCGAGCGGCTCATCGGACACCTCGCCTCGCTGGGCCTGGGGCCGCACCTGGCCGTCGACCTGGGCATGGTCAAGGACCTGGACTACTACACCGGTGCCATCTTCGAGGTGTACGCGCCGGGCGGCGGCGCGTCGCTGGCGACGGGAGGGCGCTACGACACCCTGATGGCGCGCTTCGGCCTGCCGCTACAGGCCACGGGCTTCGCCCTGAGCCTGGAGCGGCTGACCCGGGCTCGCCAGCGTCGGGGTCTCCCGGACGGTCAGCCGCGCCTCGACGCCTGGGTCGTCGCGGGTGACGCCCGCGCAGACGAGGATGGCGGCGCGGGTGCCGTCTGGCAGCTGCTGCGGCGCTTGCGAGAGGCCGGGCTGGTGGCCGCGCTGGATCCGCTGGCGCGTCCCCTCGAGGAGAGCGTCGAGGCGGCACGCCAGCAGGGTGCCGCCTGGGTCGTGCTGGCGGACGCGAGGCACCGGGCCGATCGGCTCCGGGTCCGGCGCGTGGACGACCAGGGGGACCATCCCTGGCAGGAGACCGACGCCGGGCGCCTCGTCGAGCTGCTCCGGTCGATGCGTGCACCCGCCGGACCGTCGCCGGCTGACGGCGAGGACGGCACCACGGGGCGGCCCCGGGCCCATCGTCCTCGTCATTGACCGGGTCCGATGCCCCGTGCTATCGTCTGGTAAGCGCCACAGGGATCTGGAAGGGTTGTCCTTGGCCTCGATCGACATGCACCACGGACAGGCCCCCGACCTCACCATCGCGCTGCCGAAGGGCCGGCTCACCTCCGAGGCCGTCGCGCTGCTGGGCCAGGTCGGCCTCGATGCCAGTGCGGCCGTGGGAGCCTCTCGTGACCTGGTCACCCTGGACCACGGGGCCGGGGTGCGATTCTTGCTGGCCAAGCCGTTCGACGTGCCCACCTTCGTCGCGGCGGGTGCGGCGGACCTGGGCATCGTGGGCAAGGACGTGCTGATGGAGGTCGAGCCGGCCGTGGTGGAGCTGCTGGACCTGGGCATCGGGCGGTGCCGGATGCAGGTGGCGGTGCCGGAGGGCTCCGGCGTGCGTGGCGTCGAGGAGATGGAGGCCCCGGTGCGGGTGGCCACCCGTTATCCCCGCGCCACCCTGGCCTACTTCCAATCGGTGGGGCTGCCGGCGCAGGTGGTGCGCCTGGATGGCTCCATCGAGCTGGCCCCCCGGGTGGGGCTGGCCGACGCCATCGTCGATCTGGTGCAGACCGGTCGCACGCTGGAGGCCAACGGGCTGGTCGCCATCTCGACCATTGCCGAGATATCGGGCCGTCTCATCGCCAACCCGGTCCGCTGGAAGCTCAAGTACGATCGCATCGCCCGCCTCATCTCGGAGATGCGGGGTCTGGTGCCCGTCCGCCCGGTGAGAGGGCGGGAAGGGTGACGATGCGGCGATTCGACACCCGGCGCCAGAGCCTCGACGAGATCCGGGCCGCGCTGCGGCGGCCCCTGCTGTGGGACGTGCCGGTCACCGGTCGGGCCCGCGCCACGCTGGACCGGCTCTTCGGGCCCGGTACCACCCCCCTGGAGGCAGTGCGCCGGATCCTCGACAGCGTGCGCCGCGAGGGCGACGCCGCCCTCGTCCGCTGGACACGGGAGCTGGATCGCGTGGAGATGCCGCCCGGCGAGCTGTGGGTGGGTGCGGAGCGCCTGCAAGCGGCGGCCTCCGACCCCTCGCTGGCCTCGCTGGTGCCGCCGCTGCGGGCGGCGGCCGCTGCCATCGAGCGTTTCCACCGGCGACAGGCGCCAGCGCCGGTCTTCGAGGAGAGCGCCCCCGGCATCCAGGTCGGGTGGTGGCCGCGCCCGGTGCGGCGGGCGGCGGTCTACGTGCCGGGTGGGCTGGCGCCCCTGCTGTCGACGGTGCTGATGGGCGTCATCCCCGCCCGGATCGCCGGTGTGGAGGAGATCGTGGTGGCCACCCCGCCCCCGGTCCACCCGGGGATCCTGCTGGCCGCTCGGTTGGCGGGGGCCGACCGGGTGCTGCAGGTCGGGGGCGCCCAGGCCGTCGCCGCGCTGGCCTACGGCACCGAGTCGGTGCCGCCGGTGGACGTCATCGTGGGGCCCGGCAACCTCTTCGTGCAGCTGGCCAAGCGTGAGGTGGTGGGCATCGTCGGCATCGATGCCCTCGCCGGCCCCAGCGAGGTCGTGGTGATGGCCGACGGGGAGGCTCCGTCCGGTTGGATCGCGGCCGACCTGGTGGCCCAGGCGGAGCACGCCCCCGACGCCGCGGCCATCCTGGTCTCCGACTCGGAGCCGCTGGTGGAGGCCGTGCTGGCAGCCATCGAGCGCGAGCTGTCGACGCTCGCCCGTGGCGACCTGGCGCGCTCGGCGCTGGAGGCGTGGGGCGCGGCCATCGTCTGTCGCAGCCTGGACCCCGAGGGCGTCGAGCTGGTCTCGACCATCGCCCCCGAACACCTGGAGGTCGTCGCGCAGGACGCGATCGCGCTGGCGGGGCGGGTGCGCTCGGCGGGGGCGATCTTCATCGGGCCGCACAGCCCGGTGGCGCTGGGCGACTACGCCGCCGGCAGCAACCACATCCTGCCCACCAACGGGACGGCTCGCTTCGCGTCGGGTCTGGGAGTCCACACGTTCGTGCGCGCCAGCGCGATGGTGCACGCCTCTCCCCGGGGCCTGGCCGGCATGGCCGGCACCGTGCAGGCCCTGGCCAGCGCCGAGGGGCTGGAGGCGCACGCCCGCTCCATCGCCGTGCGGCTGGAGGCGGACGACCGGAGAGGCGGCGAGCGACGGTGACGTCGGCCGAGCGCGGGCTGCGTCGCGCCTCGGTGGAGCGCGTGACGGCGGAGACCCGCATCACCCTGACGCTGGCGCTGGACGGCCAGGGCCGGGCCCAGGTCAAGACCGGCATCGGCTTCTTCGACCACATGCTGATGGCCCTGGCGCACCACGCCCTCTTCGACCTGGAGCTGGCCGTGGTGGGCGACCTGCATGTGGACGCGCATCACTCGGTGGAGGACACCGGCCTGGCCATGGGCCAGGCGCTGGATCGGGCGCTGGGCGAGCGGCGCGGGATCGTCCGGTTCGGCCATGCGCTGGTGCCGATGGACGAGGCGCTGGCCCTGGTGGCCGTCGACCTGTCGGGGAGGCCCCTCCTGGCCTGGGAGGCGCCAGGGCTCGACGGCGCCGCCGGGGCTCGCCTGGGCGACTTCGACGTCGAGCTGGTGCGGGAGTTCTGTCAGGGCCTGGCCTCCGCCGGGCGACTGACGCTGCACGTGCGCCAGCTGGCGGGCCTCAACCTCCACCACACGGCCGAGGCCGTCTTCAAGGCGGTCGGACGCGCCCTGCGCATGGCCGTGACCGTGGATCCGGCCCGTCCCGATCGTATCCCCTCCACCAAGGACGTGCTCTAGAGGGAGGCACGGGGGGCGGTCGGCCACATGCGGATCGGTCTTGTCGACTACGGGATGGGCAACCTGGCCTCCGTCGAGCGTGCCCTCAGGGCCGCCGCCCCCGCCTGCCACGTGGTGAGGGTCGTCGATCCGCAGGGGCTCGGCGACGTGCGGGCGGTGGTGCTGCCCGGGGTGGGGGCCTTCGACGCGGCCATGCGCGCGCTGGACCGAAGCGGCCTGGCGGAGGGTCTCCGCCGCTACCTGCAGGCCGGGCGGCCGCTCTTGGGGATCTGCCTCGGCTACCAGCTCCTCTTCGACGAGGGTGAGGAGGTGGGCCGGGACCGGCGGACCGGCGCGGTGAGGGGCCTGGGGTGGCTGACGGGGCGGGTGCGTCGTCTCGGGGCGGGCCTCACGGTCCCTCACATGGCGTGGAACCGCCTGGAGCTGACCGGGCGCTTCGCTCCCCTCTTCGAGGACCACCGGCCCGGCGAAGGGGCGTACGTCTACTTCGCCCACTCCTACTATCCCGAGCCCGGGTCGTCGGACGACGTCGTGGCCTGGTGCACCATCCGGGGCAGCCAGGCCTCGATCCGCTTCGCCGCGGCGGCCTGGAGGGGGGCGGCGGGCGGCGTGCAATTCCACCCGGAGAAGAGCGGCGCCGAGGGGCTCGCCATGCTGGCGCGCTTCGTACGCTGGGCGGAGCGACAGCGGTGAGGGAGTTCTGGGTGGTCCCCGCCATCGACCTGATGGAGGGGACCGTGGTGCGACTGCGACAGGGGCGCTTCGACGAGGCGACCCGCTACGCGCGCGACCCCATCGGCTGGGCACGGGCCCTGGTGGCAGCGGGTGCCCGCCGGCTGCACGTCGTCGACCTGGACGGAGCCCGGCAGGGCCGGCCGGCGCACCTTCCGCTCCTGGAGCGGATCGCACAGGCGGCGGGGGTGCCGGTGCAGTTCGGTGGCGGGTTGCGCTCCCTGGAGTCCGTGCGCCAGGCGCTGCAAGCCGGGGCGTCGGCGGTGATGCTGGGCACGGGGGCGCTGGATCCCGGGCTGATCGAGCCGGCCCTGGCGGCCTGGGGGGCCGAGCGGGTCTGGGCCGCCATCGACGTCCGGGGCGGGCGCGTGGTCGTGAGCGGGTGGACCGAGGCCAGCGACCAGTCGCCGGCGGAGCTGGCGCGGCGGCTGCACGCGGCCGGCGTGCGGTGGGCTCTGGTGACCGACACGCAGGCCGACGGCACCTCTCGGGCCTCGACCCTGCGGCGGCGCTGGCAGTGGCGGGCGAGGGCCTGCACGTCCTGGCCGCCGGCGGGGTGGGATCGGCCCCGGACGTGGAGGCGCTGGCGCGTCTGGGCCTGGCCGGCGTCGTCATCGGTCGGGCCCTCTACGAAGGGAGGCTGACCCTGCCGGAGGCCATCGCGGCGGCCGGCCGCGCGACCGCCTGCGGCGGGGCGACGTGACATGCAAGCATGCCGCATCATCCCCTGCCTCGACGTCGACCGAGGCCGGGTGGTCAAGGGGGTCCGCTTCCAGGACCTGCAGGACGCCGGCGACCCTGCCGAGCTGGCCCGGCGCTACGAGCGCGAGGGCGCCGACGAGGTGGTCTTCCTCGACATCTCGGCCTCCGCCGAGGGCAGGCGCACCCTGCTGGAGGCCGTCGCCCGCACGGCCGAGGGCCTCTTCGTGCCGCTGACGGTCGGCGGAGGCGTGCGAAACGAACAGGACGTGCGGGATCTGCTCCTGGCCGGTGCGGACAAGGTGTCGGTCAACACGGCGGCCGTCGACGACCCGTCGCTGGTCTCACGCCTGTCGGACCGGTTCGGCGCGCAATGCGTGGTGGTGGCCATCGATGCCCGCCGCGGGGGCGACGGCTCGTGGGAGGTCTACACCCACGGGGGGCGGCGCCCCACGGGCCTCGATGCGGTGCAGTGGGCCGAGGAGGTGGCGCGCCGAGGTGCCGGCGAGCTCCTGGTGACCAGCATGGACCGCGACGGGACCCGGGAGGGGTACGACTGCGAGCTCTTGCGGGCCATCACCGACCGCGTCGACGTTCCCGTCATCGCCTCGGGCGGGGCCGGCACCCTGGAGCATCTGCGGGATGCCGTGCTGCTGGGAGGGGCCGACGCGGTGCTGGCCGCCTCCATCTTCCACTTCGGCCGCCACTCCATCGCCGAGGCCAAGGCCTTCTTGCGCCGGCACGGCATCGCGGTGCGCGAGCGACCCTCGGCCGATGGGGGGGACGACCGTGGCCGGCGAGGCTGAGCGCAGCAACGAGTTCAGCGCCCTCTCGCCCGACGCGCTGGTCGACAGCGTGCGGTTCGGGCCGGACGGGCTGGTGCCGGCGGTCGCGGTCGACCGTGCGACGGGCGCCGTGCTGATGCTGGCCTACATGGATCGCGAGGCGCTGCAGACGACGCTGCGCACCGGACGAGCCACCTACTTCAGCCGCAGTCGGGGCCGTCTCTGGACCAAGGGCGAGGCCTCGGGCAACGTCCAGCGGGTGCGCGAGATCCGGGTGGACTGCGACGGCGACGCGCTGCTGCTGGTGGTCGATCAGCACGGCAGCGGCGCGTGCCATACGGGTGCCTGGAGCTGCTTCTACCGCCACGTGCCCGTGGGGGAGGAAGGGCCGGCGCCGGCGGGCGCCGCCATCCTGGACGAGCTGCGCCGGGTCATCGCCGACCGTCGGCGTCACGCGCCGCCTGGCTCGTACACCGCCGCGCTGCTGGCCCGGGGGGCCGATGGCCCGCTCAAGAAGCTGGCCGAGGAGAGCGGCGAGGTGATCCTGGCCGCCAAGGATGTGGAGGCCGCCCGGCGGGGTGCCGCTGGAGCCGAGCAGGCTGAGGCGCTGCGCCGGGCCCGGGAAGCCCTGACCTGGGAGGCGGCCGACCTGCTCTACCACCTCCTGGTGGTGCTGGAGCAGGCGGAGCTGCCGTCGGAGGCGGTCTGGCAAGAGCTGCGCCGGCGGCGGGGGGAGTGAGCGGGCGATGAGCGCGGGAGCCTGGTCGCCCGCTCTGGTACCCTTCTTGCGGGAGCTCAACGAGCCGCAGCGCGAGGCGGTGCAGCACGTGGAGGGGCCGCTCCTGGTCATCGCCGGCCCCGGCAGCGGCAAGACCCGGGTGCTCACCTACCGCGTCGCCTATCTCATCGCCACCGGGGCGGCGGCGCCCGAGGAGATCCTGGCGGTCACCTTCACCAACAAGGCGGCCCAGCAGATGGTGGAGCGCCTCGAGCGGCTCCTGGGGCCGGCCCTGGCC
The DNA here is from genome assembly GCF_035593265.1 of Limnochorda sp. LNt. Taxonomy (GTDB): domain Bacteria; phylum Bacillota; class Limnochordia; order Limnochordales; family Geochordaceae; genus Geochorda; species Geochorda subterranea. The sequence goes on from NZ_CP141614.1 coordinate 938,277, forward strand.
CGACGCCTCTGGGTCGGCACCTTCCATGCGACGTGCGTGCAGATCCTGCGCCGGGAGGCCGCCCACGCCGGGCTGCCCCGTGACTTCGCCATCTACGACACCCCCGACCAGCTCCAGGTGATGCGCCAGGCGCTCAAGGACCTCGACGTGGACCCGCGTCGCTACGACCCGAGGGGCGTGCTGGCTGCCTGCTCCCAATGGAAGAACCAGATGATCGACCCGGCGCAGGCCGCCCAGGATGCCACCACGCCGCATGAGCGGCTGGTGGCGCGTCTGTACCGCCGGTACCAGGAGCGGCTGCGGGAGGCACGGGCCCTCGACTTCGACGACCTGTTGATGGAGACCGTGCGGCTCTTTCGCGAGCAGCCCGACGTGCTGGCCCGGTGGCGGCGGCGGTTGCGCTACATCCTGGTCGACGAGTACCAGGACACCAACCATGCGCAGTACGAGCTGGTCAACCTGCTGGCGGCCGCCCACCGCAACCTGATGGTGGTGGGCGACGAGATGCAGTCCATCTACGGCTGGCGGGGCGCCGACATCCGCAACATCCTCTCCTTCGAGCGGGACTACCCCGGCGCCCGGGTCATCCGTCTGGAGCAAAACTACCGCTCCACCGCGACCATCGTGGAGGCGGCCAACCACCTGATCCGGCACAACACGCGCCGCCTGGAGAAGCGCCTGTGGACCGACAACCCGACGGGGTCGCCCATCGTCTTCTGTCGCTCGGAGGACGAGCGGGGCGAGGCTGCCTTCGTGGCGGAGCAGATCCGCCAGGCCGTGCGGGAGGGCCGCCAGTACCAGGACGTGGCGCTGCTCTACCGCACCCATGCCCAATCCCGGACCTTCGAGGAGGCCTTCCTGGCCCACCAGATCCCGTACCGGATCGTGGCGGGCCTGCGCTTCTACGAGCGCAAGGAGATCAAGGACGTCCTGGCCTACCTGCGGCTGGTGGCGTCGCCCGGCGACATCCTGAGCCTGCGCCGCATCATCAACGTGCCGCGCCGGGGCGTGGGCGAGGCGGGGGTGGCACGCCTGGAGGCCTTCGCCGAGGAGCGGGGGCTGCCCGTCGGGGAGGCCATCGCACCCGCCTGCGACGCCGGGCTCTTCAATCGACCGACCACGCAGGCCCTGCGCACCTTCGCCGCCGATCTGGAGCGCTGGCGATCCCTGGCTCGCGAGGAGGCCCTGACCGCCTGCATCGAGCGGGTGATCCGGGAGTCGGGCTACCTGGCGGAGCTGCGCCAGGAGGGTACCGACGAGGCCCAGGCCCGCATCGAGAACCTGGAGGAGCTGCTCTCCCTGGCCCGGCGCTTCGAGGAGGAGCACCCGGGCGCCGGGCTCGACGAGTTCCTGGCCCACGTGGCGCTGATGTCGGATACCGACGCCTACGACGAGCAGAGCCAGGCCGTCAGCATGATGACCCTCCACGCGGCCAAGGGGCTCGAGTTTCCCGTGGTCTTCCTGGTGGGCCTGGAGGAGGGGGTGCTGCCCCACGGCCGCTCCCTCTACGAAGCCGAGGCGCTGGAAGAGGAGCGGCGCCTGTGCTACGTGGGCATCACCCGTGCCAGGGAGCGGCTCTACCTCACCTGCGCCCGCATGCGCGCGATGTACGGGCAGCTGGCGCAAAACGAGGTCTCGCGCTTCGTGGGCGAGATCCCGACGCACCTGGTCCAGGACGTGAGCCAGACGTGGTGGCGGCGGGAGGTGGCCCGGGCCGCGGCCACCCTGGAGGGCGGCGTGCGGGATGCCGCGGGCGCCGCCGTCAGCTGGCGCGGTGGCCGCGGGCAGCTGGGAGACGGGGACGGGGCGGTCGACGCGTGGAAGCCGGGCGACCGGTTGGCCCACGACGCCTTCGGCGAGGGTACGGTGGTGAGCGCCGAGCGGCACGGTCGCGACCTGATCCTGACCGTCGCCTTCCCGGGCGCCGGGGTGCGGCGGCTGCTGGCCTCGGCCGCTCCCATCCGACGCGTGTGAGGGAGGATGCGGCCGTCTCTACCGCCACGGCCACCACCAGAGCCCGCGCGCCACGTCGTGCGCGGCCAGGAGGGGGACCCGCGCCACGGCCCGCTCGCCGACGTAGGCCACGAGCTGCCCGATGCGGGCGCCGGCCACGATGGGCGGGCGCAGGGGGTCGAGCTCGACCCTTCCTCGCACGTCCTTGACCTGGCGGACGGGCACCACCGTGGCCAGCGTCTCCCCCGCCACCACCCGCAGCTCCTCCGGGCGACCTCCGGCGACCACGGCACGGGCCACCTCCTCGTCGCGGCGGGCCAGCTCGACCCGGGCGAAGGCGGAGAACCCGTATTCGAGCAGCCGGGCGCTATCGGCCCACCGGTCGGCGCTGTCGAGGACGACGGAGATGAGGGTGGTGCCGTCCCGGGAGGCGGCCGCCACCAGGCAGTTGCCGGCCCGGCCGGTGGTGCCGGTCTTGACGCCCGTCGCCCCGTCGAAGCTCCAGAGCAGCCGGTTGGTGTTGTGCCAGGTGGTGTCGTGGGTGAGGGCGCTGTAGGCCCGGGTGCCCACGATGCGGGCGAAGAGGGGAAACTGCAGCGCCGTGCGGGCGAAGAGGGCGAGGTCATAGGCCGTCGAATAGTGGTTGGGGTCGTCGAGCCCGTGCGGATTGACGAAGCGGGAGCCGTAGGCGCCCAGCTCGCGAGCCCTGCGGTTCATCCGCCGGGCGAAGCCCTCCACGCTGCCGTCGAGGTGCTCGGCGATGGCGACGGCGGCGTCGTTGCCGGACGGCAGCATGAGGGCGTAGAGCAACTCCTCCAGGGTGTAGCGCTCGCCTGCCACCAGATCGGCCGAGGAGCCGGTCACCGAAGCGGCCCGCCGGGAGACCTGCACCAGGTCCAGCAGCGTGCCCGACTCGATGGCCAAAAGAGCGGTGACGATCTTGGTGGTACTGGCCGGCGCTCGCCGCTGATGCTCGTTGTTGGCGAAGAGGACGGTGCCGGTGGAGGCCTCCATCAGGATGGCGGCGGCCGCCCTGACGGACGGGCCCTCGTCGGCCCCCGGCAGGTAGCGCACCGGGAAGGAGCCTCCCAGCGGGGTGGTGGCCGGGAGCAGGGCGGGCGCGGGGCCCTCCGCCCACGTGCGATGGGAGCCGAGCTCCGAGCGCGAGATGGCGAGGACGGCGGTGGCCACGACGACCGCCAGCGCCGCCTTGCCGAGCGGCGAGCCCATCCGTGGTGCCTGGAGCCGCACCGGGCCTCCACGCCTCCCCCGCCGCCCGCTCTCTCGTCGGCCCGTCCGAGGCGGGCGGCTCGGTACTCCTATGCGCTCGACGGGGCAGGCATGCCGGGCCTCTCGCCGGAGGAGAGGTGAGGACGATGGATGCCGTCGGTGAGGAGAGGGCCGAGGCACGGGGCGTCCCCCCGGACGTGCTGGAGCGGGTCCGGGCGTTGCGGGACCAGATCGCGTACCATGACTACCGCTACTACGTCCTGGACGCCCCCGTCATCTCCGACGCCGAGTACGACGCCCTGATGCGAGAGCTGCGGGAGCTCGAGCAGCGCCATCCGCAGCTCGTCACGCCCGATTCGCCGACGCAGCGGGTGGGCGGGGCGCCGCTGCCCGAGTTCGGCAGCGTGCGGCACAGGACCCCCATGTTGAGCCTCGACAACGCCTACTCCGTCGAGGAGCTGCGGGCCTGGGCCGCACGCGTCGCCCGGCTGCTGCCGGGGGAGCCCGTCAGCTTCGTGACCGAGCTCAAGATCGACGGGCTGGCCATCTCGCTGGAGTACGAGGACGGTCGCTTCGTGCGGGGGGCCACGCGGGGCGACGGCACCGTCGGCGAGGACGTCACCCAAAACCTCCGCACCATCCGCAGCATCCCCCTGCGCCTCCGCTGCGACGGGCCGGTCTCGCTGGACGTGCGCGGTGAGGTGTACATGGTCAAGAGCGCCTTCGCCCGGCTCAACGAGGAGCGGGCCCGGCGGGGCGAGCCTCTCTTCGCCAACCCCCGCAACGCGGCCGCCGGCTCGGTGCGGCAGCTGGATCCCTCCGTGACGGCCGGCCGTCCGCTGGACATCTTCTGCTACACCCTGGCCTACCTGGAGGGCATGGAGCTGCCTCCCACCCACTGGGAGCGGCTGCAGCTGCTCAGGGAGCTGGGCCTGCGGGTCAACCCCCACGTGCGGCGGTGCGAGAGCCTCGACGAGGTGGTCGACTACATCGAGTACTGGTCCCACCGCCGCCACGAGCTGGACTACGAGACCGACGGCATCGTCGTCAAGGTGGACCGCATCGACCAGCAGGAGCGCCTCGGGGCCACCGCCAAGAGCCCGCGCTGGGCCATCGCCTACAAGTACCCCGCCGAGCAGGCCGTCACCCGGGTGCTGGCCATCGACGTCAACGTGGGGCGCACGGGCGCCCTGACGCCGGTGGCCGTCCTGGAGCCGGTGAGGCTGGGCGGCACGACCGTCTCGCGGGCCGGCCTGCACAACGAGGACATCATTCGCAAGCTCGACGTGCGCGTCGGCGATTGGGTCAAGGTGCAGAAGGCCGGCGAGATCATCCCCGAGGTGGTGGAGGTCCTCAAGGAGCGCCGCTCCGGACAGGAACACCCCTTCCAGATGCCCGAGAGCTGCCCGGTTTGTGGGGCGAGGGTGGTACGCCCCGAGGGCGAGGCCATCTGGCGGTGCGTCAATCGCCAGTGCCGGGCCCAGCTGGTGGAGGGGCTGATCCACTTCGCCTCCCGTGACGCCATGGACATCGAGGGGCTCGGACCGGCCCTGGTGACCCAGCTGGTGGAGCGCGGGCTGGTCAGCAGCCCGGCCGATCTGTACCGGCTCGACGTGGACCGGCTCGCCACGCTGGAGCGGATGGGCCCCAAGTCGGCCGCCAACGTGGTGGGCGCTATCCAAGCGAGCAAGGGCCGGGGGCTCGCACGGCTGTTGTACGCCCTGGGCATCCGCCACGTCGGCGAGGGGACGGCCCGAGATCTGGCACGCCACTTCGGCTCCATCGAGGCCATCATGCAGGCATCGGTCGAGGAGCTGATGAAGGTGCCCGACGTGGGGGAGGTGGTGGCGCGCAGCATCCGGGAGTTCTTCGACGAGCCCGCCAACCGGCGGCTGGTGCAGGAGCTGGCCTCGCTGGGCGTCGTCACGACGCAGGCCCGGGAGCCGCGCCCGTCAGCGGCCTCGCCCTTCGTCGGCAAGCGGGTCGTGGTGACGGGGACCCTGGCCCGCTACTCCCGGCGGGAGGTAGAGGAGCTGCTGGCCTCCCTGGGGGCGCAGGTGAGCGGCTCCGTCAGCGCCAAGACCGACTACCTGGTGGTGGGCGAGTCGCCGGGCTCCAAGCTCGACAAGGCCCGGGCTCTGGGGGTCACCATCCTGGACGAACCCACCTTCTATCGCGTGCTGGAGGCCATCGACAAGGGGGAGGCGCCGAGCCATGCCGGCCATCACGCCTGACGAGGTGCGCCACGTCGCGCGCCTGGCACGTCTGGAGTTGAGCGAGGAGGAGGTGGCGCGCTTCACCCGGCAGCTCGGCGAGATCCTGCAGGCCGCCAGGCGCCTGCAAGAGCTCGATACCGAGGGCGTCGACCCCACCTTCTACCCGTTGCCGCTGCGCAACGTCTTCCGGCCCGACGAGGTGCGGCCGTCGTTGCCACGCGAGCGCGTGCTGCAAAACGCGCCGGAGGTCGAGGCGGACATGTTCCGGGTGCCGCGCATCATCGAGGAGGCATGACGGGGGCGGTGGCCATGACCGAGGAGGAGGCCCTTCTGTTCGGTTCCATCGAGGAGCTGTCGGAGCGCCTGTGGCGGGGGGAGATCTCGGCCCGGGAGCTGGCCGAGGCCCATCTGCGCCAGATCGAGCGGATCGACGGGGAGATCCACGCCTACCTGACCGTCGTCGCCGAGCGGGCCCTGACCCAGGCCGACGCCGCGGATCGGTGGATCGCCCGGCGCCGCCAGGAGCAGGGAGGGCCCGTCGACGTCCGGCGGCTCGACCCTTCCGAGCGGCTGGTGGGCATCCCGTGGGCGTGCAAGGACGTGCTGTGCACCGAGGGCGTGCGCACCACCTGCGGGTCGCGCATGCTGGAGAGCTTCGTGCCGCCTTACTCCGCCACCGTCGTGACCCGGCTCGACGAGGCCGGGGCCGTCATGCTCGGCAAGGTCAACATGGATGAGTTCGCCATGGGCTCCTCCAACGAAAACTCGGCCTTTGGCCCGACCCGCAACCCCTGGGACCTGGACCGGGTGCCGGGGGGCTCCAGCGGGGGCTCGGCGGCCGCGGTGGCGGCGGGAGAGGCGGTCTTCTCGCTGGGCTCCGACACGGGCGGCTCGGTGCGGCTCCCCGCCAGCTACTGCGGCGTGGTGGGCCTCAAGCCCACGTACGGGGCGGTGTCGCGCTACGGACTGGTGGCCTTCGCCTCGTCGCTGGATCAGGTCGGCCCCATCGCCCGCCGCGTGCGCGACTGCGCCATCGTCTTCGAGGCCGTCGCGGGCCCCGATCCCATGGACTCGACCTCGGCGCCGGGGCCCGTGCCCGCGGTGCTGCCCACGCTGGAGCACGGCGCAGGGGGTGTGCGGCTGGGCCTTGCGCCCGAGTACTTCGGCGAGGGGCTGTCGGCGCCCGTCCGGGAGGCGGTCATGGGGGCGGTCGCCCGCCTGGAACGGGAGGGGGCGACCACGGTGGAGGTGCGGATGCCGCACCTGGAGTACGCCCTGCCCGTCTACTACATCATCAGCCCCTCCGAGGCCAGCTCCAACCTGGCCCGCTACGACGGCGTCCGCTACGGGCTGCGCCGGCCGGGCGACGACGTCGTGGCCATGTTCTCCCGGACCCGGCGGGACGGTTTCGGCGACGAGGTCAAGCGCCGCATCATGCTGGGCACCTACGCGCTGAGCACAGGCTACTACGAGGCCTTCTACCTCAAGGCCCAGAAGGTGCGCACCCTCATCCGCCGCGACTTCGAGCAGGCCTTCGAGCGGGCCGACGTGCTGGTGACGCCGGTGAGCCCCTCCGTGCCCTTCCGGCTGGGGGAGCGCGTCGACGACCCGTTGCAGATGTACCTGACCGACATCTACACGCTGAGCGTCAACCTGGCCGGATTGCCGGCCGTCTCGGTGCCGTGCGGCTTCTCGCCCGAGGGGCTGCCCATCGGGGTGCAGATCATCGGGCCGGCCTTCGCCGAGGCCCGGGTGCTGCAGGTGGCGCGAGCGGTGGAGGCGGCCGTGGCCGACCAGGTGGCCGACCGGCGGCCAGCCGTGGCGGTGAGGTGATGGACATGCAGGAGCGACCCACGCTGGCGGAGTCCCGCACGGCCCGGGAGGGCCTCCCGGCAGGCTGGGAGGTGGTCATCGGGCTGGAGATTCACGTGGAGCTGGCCACCCGCTCCAAGGTCTTCTGCGGGTGCAGCACCGAGTTCGGCGCACCGCCCAACACCCACGTCTGCCCGGTCTGCCTCGGGTTGCCGGGCAGCCTGCCCGTGCTCAACGAGAAGGCGGTGGAGTACGCCGTGCGGGCGGGCCTGGCCCTCAACTGCCGGGTGGCGGAGCGAGCCAAGTTCGACCGCAAGAACTACTTCTACCCCGATCTGCCCAAGGCGTACCAGATCTCCCAGTACGACAGGCCCCTGTGCACCGACGGCTGGCTGGACGTGCAGGTGGACGGGCAGACGCGGCGGGTCGGCATCATCCGGGTGCACCTGGAGGAGGAGACGGGCAAGCTGGTGCACTCGACGGCCACCATCGTGGGCAGCCGCTACTCCCTGGTCGACTACAACCGCTCCGGCGTGCCGCTCATCGAGATCGTGACCCGGCCCGATCTGCGCTCGCCCGAGGAGGCGCGGCTGTTTCTCGAGGAGCTGCGCAGCATCATGCTCTACCTGGGCGTCTCCGACGTCAAGATGGAAGAGGGCTCGCTGCGCTGCGACGCCAACGTCTCGGTGCGCCGGCCCGGCGAGCGACGGCTCGGCACCAAGACCGAGGTCAAGAACCTCAACACCTTCAAGGCCGTCGAGCGGGCGCTGCGCTACGAGGCCTGGCGGCAGGCCGCCATCCTGGAGGAGGGCGGCGTGGTCCGCCAGGAGACCCGGGGCTGGGACGAGGCCAGCGGCTCCACCATCCTGATGCGCACCAAGGAGACGGTGGAGGACTACCGCTACTTCCCCGAGCCCGACGTGCCGCCCGTCGAGCTGGACCCGTCATGGGTCGAGTCCATCCGGCGCTCGCTGCCCGAGCTGCCCTCGGCCAGGCGCCGGCGCCTGCAGGAGGCCTACAAGCTGCCCGCCTACGACGCCTCGGTGCTCTGCGAGCACCCCGCGCTGGCGGACTTCTTCGAGGCGGTGGCGCGCCGCACGGGCGATCCCAAGGCAGCCAGCAACTGGGTGATGGGCGAGGTGCTGCGCCTGCTGCGTGCCATGGGCATGGAGCCGGCCGACCTCGCCGGCCGGGAGACGTGGGTCGCCTACCTGTCGGAGGTGCTGGCGCTGGTGCGGGGCGGCACCGTCACCGCCAGCGTGGGCAAGGAGGTCCTGGAGGAGAGTCTCCGCACCGACCAGCCGCCCTCGGCCATCGTGCGGGCCCGGGGCCTCGAGCAGGTGGGCGACGAGACCCAGCTGGTGCAGTGGGTGCGCCAGGCCATCGCCGCCAACCCCGACGCCGTGGCCTCGTACCGCTCCGGCAAGGAGCAGGCGGCCGGCTTCCTGGTGGGGCAGGTCATGAAGCTCTCCCGGGGCAAGGCCAACCCCAAGGTGGTCGGCGAGCTGGTGCGCCAGGAGCTGGGGCCGCCCGGCCGGGGCTGAGCCCCGGCGGCCGCGGGGCGCCGGAGAGGGGGCGACGGGCGCATGACGACGGGCGCCCAACGCTTGGAGGCCGCCCGACATCGGCTGGAGTCCCTGGGGGTGCGGCTGACGCCTCAACGGCGGGTCGTGCTGGAGGTGCTGGCCGCCCAGCCGGAGCGCCACTTCAGCGCCCAGGAGCTATACGAACGGGCCCGCCGGCGCGCCCCCGCCCTGGGCCTGGCCACGGTCTACCGGGCGCTGCTGCTCTTCGAGCGGGCCGGGGTGGTCAGCCGTCTCAACGTGGGGCAGGAGGAGGATCGCTTCGAGTTCGAGCTGGAGCGGGGCCACCACCACCATCACCTGGTCTGCCTCGGCTGCGGGCGCATCCTGGAGTTCAAGGAGGACCTGCTGGAGGATCTGGAGGCCCGCATCCAGGCGGAGACGGGCTTCCAGATCGTCGATCACCGGGTGCACTTCACCGGCTACTGCCCTCGCTGCCGCGCCCGCGGCGTCGCCCCGCCTAGCCCTTGAGGCCGCTGAAGGAGATACCCTCCACGAAATAGCGCTGGAAGACCACGAACAGGATCAGCACCGGCAGCGCCGCCACCACGGCCCCGGCCAGCAGGGGGCCCCAGTCGAACCCGACGGCGCCGTACGCCCGTCGAAACGTCGACAGCCCCACCATCAAGACGAACTTGTCCTGCGGGGACGTCAGCACCACCAGCGGCCAGAAGAACTCGTTCCAGGCGCCCTGGAAGGTGAGGATGGTGACCGCCCCCAGGGCCGGGCGCGCCAGGGGCAGCACGATGCGGCGGAAGGTGGTGCCCGGCGAGGCGCCGTCGATGCGGGCCGACTCCTCCAGCTCCTTGGGCAGCGACTCGAAGAACTGCTTCATGATGAAGACCGCACTGGCCCCCACCAGCCCCGACAGGATGAGACCGGTGAAGGAGTTGAGCAAAGTCGGCATCCCCCACAGCCTCGACAGCCCGAAGATGCCGTCGCGCAGCACCAGGTAGTTGGAGATGAAGGTGACCTGGCTCGGCACCATCATGGAGAAGAGCATGACGACGAAGAGGACGTTGCGCCCGGGGAAGCGCAGCCTGGCCAGGGCGTAGCCGGCCATGGAGGCGAAGGCCAGGGTGGTCAGCACCTTGGCCGTGGCCACCCACAGCGAGTTGCCGATCCAGGTGAGGAAGAGGTTGCGGCCGGTGGTGCGGCTGTAGTTCTCCCCGAAGACCCGGGTGTAGTTGTAGAAGACGTAGGGGATGACCCCGGGCGTGATGGTGTTCCAGCTCTGAACCCGTCCGAGCCGCTCGGTCCGGTTGGGGGAGAGGGTGGCCTCCACGAAGCGGTAGCCGCGCGGCACCTCCACGTCGACGGGCAGGCGATCGACGGTGATCTGGCCCGTGTGGCGCACCTCGAAGCGGTAGGTGACGAGGACGCTGCCGTCGGGGCCCGGCTGGCGGGAGGCGATGGACGGCCCCACCACCTCGGCCATGTCGGCGGCGAAGGGCCCCGTGCGCACCGCACCCGGCCCGGCCCCGGGCACCCGGCGGGGGACGGCGACCCGCGGCAACTCGATGCCCTGGACGGCCAGCTCGGCGGGCACCTCGTAGGTCACTTCGAACGGCACGACGGCCCCTGGTGCGAAGGCGCCGAACCAGCCGCTGCCGCCCCCGGCCTGCCCCAATCGGTAGGCGGCCACCCAGTTGCGCCAGCGCAGCTGCGGGGGATCCAGCCGGGGCGGCCACTCGGCCGGGTTGTCCTTGAGGCTGGAGAGGACGGCGAAGAGCAGCGGCCCCATGAAGAGGATGGAGAAGAACAGGAGCAACAGGTAGATGGCACCGGCCCGAGCCCACCGGCGGCGGGCGATCGCGTCGCTCACCTAGCGCTCCACCACCTTTCGCTGGATCAGCACCACCACCAGGGTCAACAGGGCCAGGGTCATGGCGGCGGCGGCCGCCTGCCCCACCCGCGGGACTGCCCCGCCCGGGAAGACGTTGCTGTAGACGTAGTAGGCCAGCGTGATGACCGACTCCAGGGGTGCCTGGTCGCCGATGACCGCCACCTGGTCGAACATCTGCAGCGTGCCGATGAGCCCCAACGTCACCACGAGGAACGTGACGTGGCGCAGCTGCGGCAAGGTGATGTGGCGAAACTGCTGCCATGCCGACGCGCCGTCGACGGATGCCGCCTCGTACAGCTCCCGGGGGATCTCCTGCAACCCGGCCAGGTAGAGCAGCATGAAGGTGGGTGCCGTGGTCCAGGTGTTGAGAAGCATGATGGCCTCCAGCGGGATGGGGGCGGAGACGGGGCCACCCGGCCAGCGGCGGCGCGTGTTGAGCCACGGGATGGCCACCGGCTGCACCCCCTCGACCGGCGTCACCACGCCGGCCACCCACAGCGCCGCGCTCGCGGCTCCCGCCAGCAGCATGGCCGTCACCAGGAGGCTGGGCTCCAGGGGGGAGGCGGGCCGCCCTCGCCCGCGCTCGTAGAGCACCAGCGCGGACTGCAGCACCACCGTCCCCACCACCCAGGCCACGAGCACCCGACGGTAGACCAGCGCGACGGTCAGCAGGTAGTTGATGGCCCCGGCCCGCTGGTACAGCCAGATGAAGATCAGCGTGATGACGACGCTGGATGCGACGCTGGGCATGTAGTAGGCGGCGCGAAAGAAGGTGATACCCCGCAGCTTCTGGTTGAGGGCCAGGGCGAGCATCAGCGCGAAGACCGTCTGGGCGGCGGTGACGACCACAGCGAAGGTGATGGAGTTTTGCAGTGCGGTCAGGAAGCGCGGCTCCGTCAGCAGGGCGACGTAGTTGCGCAACCCGACCCAGGTGGGTGCGCTGAAGAGGTCGTACTGGGTGAAGCTGAAGTAGAGCGTGCGGGCGAAGGCGTAGGCGAAGAAGACCACCAGCGAGAAGAGGAAGGGCGCCAGGAACAGATAGGCCGCCACGGCCTCCTGCACTCGCTCGCTCAGCATCGGCCGGCGCAGCCCCGGTGTCCGACCCTCCTTCATGGCGACGCCTCCCACGCGGTGTGGCCGACGGGTGCCAGGGCCGAGGGGGCGCCCCCGGCGTCGAGCCGGGCGGCGCCCCGCCTCATCCTCGACGGGCTCAGCGGCCCGTCAGCTCGTCCAGCCGGCGCTGCGCGTCGGCCAGCGCCTGCTGGGGCGTCAGCTCTCCGGTCATGACGGCGGAGAGGGCCTCGTTGACGGGCGTCATCCAGTCTCCACCGTAGCGCCCGAACTTGAAGGGCTGCACGTTGCCCTCGGAGGCCCCGCGGAAGACCACCAGGTTGGCCTGGGCCTCGGCGGTGGCCTGCTTGAAGTACGGGTCGTCGAGCAGTGCCTGCCGGCTGGGGAGGGCCAGGCCGCGCTGCAGCACCCACTGCTGCGCCTCCGGGCTCGTCAGGGCCTCCAGCACCCGGAAGGCCTCCTCCTTGACCCGGGAGGCGGCGTTGATGGACCAGGAGACGGTGTAGATGAAGTTGCCCCGCTGCCCGGTGCCGGCATGTCGCGGGAGCAGCGTGGCGCCGTAGGGCAGGTTGGGGGCCTGGTCCCGCAGGAAGCCCAGGATCCAGGCGCCCTCGATGGCGGTCGCCACGCGCTCGGTAGCGAAGGCGCCGCCGCCCCAACTCTGGCCGATGTCGGCGGGCAGGATGCCGATGCCCTCGTCGACCAGCCCGGTGTACCACTCGAAGGCCTCGACGAAGCCCGGCTGGGAGAGGTCGCTGCGGCCGCGCTCGTCGAAGAGCCGGAAGCCGGCGGCGTAGGCGAACGCGCCGAACCGGGCGAACTCGGGCGCCAGCGCGATGCCGTAGATCCCCTCCTGGGGCCGGCTCACCCGGCGCAGCTTGTCGGTGAAGCTCGCCCACGTGTCGCTCTCGTCAGGGTAGGGCACGCCGGCCTCGTCGAAGATGTCCTTGTTGTAGAAGACGGCCAGCGTGTTGAAGTCCTTGGGGATGCCGTAGACCTTGCCCTGGTAGGTGAAGGCCTCCAGCAGGCTGGGGATGATGTCCTCCTTGGAGAGGGCCTCGGAGCGTTGCAAGTAGGCGTCCAGCGGCTCCAGCTGGCCGGCCGCCATCAGGGGCTCGGCCCAGAAGATGTCGACATAGAAGAGATCGGGCGCCGTACCGGCGGAGAGGCTGTTGAAGAGGTAGGTGGAGAAGTCCTCCGCGATGGGCTCGTAGCGCACCTCGATGCCGTACGGCTTGACGGCGGGCTCGACGAACCGGGTGATGAGCTCCTCGACGATGGCGACGTCGGTCCCGGCCCATCCCGAGACGCGCACCACGGTGCCGGCCCATGCCGGCGAGACGAGCAACAGCAGCATGAGCAGCAAGATCGAGACTCGCCCGGCGCATCGATGCAGTCTCACGTGACTCGCACCCCTTTCCAGGTCGTCGACGAGACGCGCTCCCAGCTCACCACGACCGGCAGGCGCTGCGACGGATCGCCTCCTCTCCATGGTTCCATGGTCGGCGAGCTACGGCGAGCTCGAGGGGGCCGGGCCCGTCGAAGCCCGCACCACCAGCTCGGGCCTCAGGAGCACCCGAGACGGGATCCCGTCGTGCCCTCGCTCGATGAGGCCGACGACCGACTGGGCCGCGGCCACGCCGAGCTGGCGACGGGGCTGGTGCACGGTGGTGAGCGGCGGCGAGGCGCGGGCCGCGTCGGAGATGTCGTCGTAACCTCCCACGGAGAGCTCCTCGGGCACGGCGATGCCCATCTCCCGGGCCGCGCGCAGCACGCCCAGGGCCATCAGGTCCGACGCGGCGAAGATGGCCGTGGGGCGTGGACGGCGGCGCAGGAGCTCCACGGCGCCCTGGTAGCCGCTCGCCTCGGTGAAGTCGCCCTCGACGAGGCAGGCCTCTTCCCACTCCAGGCCCACCTGTCGGAGGCCGGCCGTGAACCCCGTCAGGCGCTCCCAGCTGACGGGCGCCCACCGGTGGCCGTTGATCATGGCGATGCGACGATGGCCCAGCGCGGCCAGGTGCCGGGCCATCAGCCGAGCACCCTCGATGTGGTCGCAGCCGACCGAGACGGCGCGCTCCCCCTCCACCGGCACGTCGATGGTCACCAGGGGGAAGGGCAGGCGAGCCAGCTCGCCCCAGCGGGGATCGTCGGTGCGCAGCCCCAGGAAGACGGCGCCGTCGATCTGACGGTGCGCCGCCAGGTCCATGAAGGAGGGAGCGCCCCCGTCGTAGAGCCCGTCACCGAAGACCAGCAGATCGTAGCCGGCCGTCGCCAGCCCCTCCAACAGCCCGTCGACCACCTCCGAGGCGAAGGGGTGGGAGAAGCGAGCCCGCTCCTGGCCGAGGAAGTAGACCCCGATGAGGCGGCTGCGGTGGGTGACCAGGGTCTTGGCCGCGGCGTTGGGGCGGTAGTTGAGCTGGCGGGCGACCTCGAGCACGCGCCGGCGCGTGGTAGGGCTGACGTCGGGGTGCCCGTTGAGCGCCCGGGAGACGGCTGCGACCGACAGACCCAGGGCCCCGGCGATGTCGCGGAGAGTAGCCCGACGTCCAGGAGGTGGGCTTAAACGTTTGCGAGACGGAGGGGTCGTGCGTCCGATCGCCTGGCGCTGCGCCACTCCCTCGCCCCCCTTCCCTCGAAGTGACGGCAGCACCGTCACTTCGCCGATCGGCGGACGATCTCCTGCCGCGAACTGCGCTATTCTGGTCGCGCTTAACCGAAGACGAGGTCGCCTTCGATGGCCCTTCATATGCACTCTGTTCTAAAACGATTCAGTCATGAGGACGTCCCGTCTGGCCGGGCGCGGTCCGGGTCACACTACGGACGGGCGCCGCCGCTCCGGGCCGTCACCCGGGAGAGGGCGAAGCGCTCCAGGCAGGGGGGCCGCGATGACGACGGACGCGAGATTGCCCCCGACCGACGACGAGCCGGTGCCGACCCACCCCGGAGGCGAGCGAGAGGACATCCTGCGTGCCCGGCCGGTGCCGCGCGAGGCGTCGTCGCAGCGGGGCCAGTGGAAGAGCGGTCATGCGCCCGGGAGTCGCAAGGACCGCAAGGTACGCCCCCACCGCAAGCTGACCTGACCCCGGCAGGAAGTCGCCCGCTGCCCACGAAGCGCACCGTCGTGCCGCCCTTCCCGTGGCGCGGGAGGGGCGGGCGCGACGAGAGGTCCTGCGTCGGCCGGCGTGCCGGCGCACGGCCCGACCGCGTGGAGGTAGCGCACGTGAGCAGGGCGAGGCTGGCCGTCATCGGTGGCACCGGCTTCGAGGATCCGTCCATCCTGGGCCGACCGCGGGAGACCACCACCATCACGACCCGTCTGGGGGCGGCCACGGTCTCCCTCTACGCCCTCGACGGGGTGACCGTGGCCTATCTGTCGCGCCACGGGCCCGGGCACAGCGTGCCGCCCCACCGCATCGACTACCGGGCCAACATCGCCGCGCTGGCCGCCCTGGGGGTCCAGCGTGTCGTGGCCACGGCGGCCGTCGGCTCACTGCGCCGCGAGCTGCCGCCGGGCACGGTGGTGGTAGCCGACCAGTTCCTCGACTTCACCCGTCAGCGTCCCGTCACGTTCTTCGAGGACGACGCGGTGGTGCACACAGACTTCAGCGAGCCGTACTGCCCCCAGATCCGGGCGGCCCTGGTGGCGACAATCCGGCAGCAGGGGTTGCACGTACAGGAGACGGGCTGCTACGTCGGGATGGAAGGGCCGCGCTACGAGACGCCGGCGGAGGTGCGGGCCCTGGCGGCGCTCGGCGGTGATGTGGTGGGGATGACCGGCCTGCCCGAGGCGGTGCTGGCCCGGGAGGCCGGCATCTGTTACGCGGTCGTGGCGGTCGTGACCAATCTCGGGGCCGGACTTTCCGCCTCCTCGCTCAGCCACCAGGAGGTCGTCGCGGTCATGGACGAGCGCCGGCCCCGGCTGCTGCGGGCCATCCTGCAGGCGCTGGCGTCGCTGCCCGAGGCTCGGGGCTGCCCGTGTGCCGCTGCCCCGGGCCGTGGCCTGGTCGCCTCCATGCTGTAGAATGACGAGCGTGGTGCATCGAGCCATGGAGACGAAGTCGTCGGCGGTCCGCGCCTATCGCTGGGAGCCCGACGGGCTATGGCTGCTGGACCAGCGCCGCCTGCCGGCAGAGGAGCGGTGGGTGGCGTGCCGGCGGCCCGAGGACGTGGCGCGGGCCATCCGGGAGATGGTGGTGCGCGGCGCGCCCCTCATCGGGGTGGCCGGGGCGTACGGCGTCGCATTGGCGTGTCGCCTGCACGCGGGCGATCCCGACGCGGTCGAGCGGGCGGCCGAGCAGCTGCGGACGGCGCGCCCCACGGCGATCAACCTCGCGTGGGCCGTGGACAGGGTGATGGCCCGCCTGCGCCGCGAGGGGTACGCGGCGGAGCTGGCCGCCGAGGAGGCAGGGCGCCTGGCCGACGAGGACCAGCACTCCTGCTGGCGCATCGGTGAGGCGGGGGCGACTCTGATGCCCGTGGAGGGCGGCGTGCTGACCCACTGCAACACCGGCGCCCTGGCGACGGCCGGCATCGGCACGGCCGCGGGGGTCATCCGTCGAGCTGTCGCCCGGGGCCACCGGCTCCGGGTCTACGCGACGGAGACCCGCCCCTACCTCCAGGGCGCACGGCTGACGGCCTGGGAGCTGAGCCGGGAGGGCATCGACGTCACGGTCATCACCGACGGCATGGCCGGCTACGTGATGCAGAAGGGGCTGGTGCAGGCCGTGGTGGTGGGCGCGGACCGGGTGGCTCGAAACGGGGACGTGGCCAACAAGATAGGCACGTACGGCCTGGCGGTGCTGGCCCGGGCGCACGGCATCCCGTTTTACGTCGCGGCTCCCTACTCCTCCGTCGACCTGTCGCTACCGGATGGCGACGCCATTCCCATCGAGCATCGTGACCCGGCCGAGGTGACGCAGGTGGCAGGGGTGGAGGTGGCGCCCCCGGGCGTGCCCGCCCTGCATCCCGCCTTCGACGTGACGCCGGCTCATCTCGTCACGGCCATCATCACGGACCGCGGGGTACGCTACCCGCCCTACCTGCGGTCCTTGCCCCTCGAGGAGGCGACCGCCCCATGAACCCATCCCGAGCTGAGCGTTTTGATGCCGTGCGGGTCCGCTACGCGCCCAGCCCCACGGGCTACCCCCACGTCGGTGGCATCCGCACGGCCCTTTACAACTGGCTGTTCGCCCGCCATCACGGGGGCAAGTTCATCCTGAGGCTGGAGGACACCGATCGGAGCCGCTCCACCGAGGAGTCGGCCCGGGCCATGCTGGAGGGCCTGCGCTGGGTGGGCCTCGACTGGGACGAGGGCCCCGACGTGGGCGGTCCCTACGGACCCTATCGGCAGACGGAGCGGCGCGAGCTCTACCAGCGCTATGCGTCGCGCCTGGTGGAGGCGGGTCGGGCCTACCCCTGCTACTGCACCCCTGAGGAGCTCAAGGCCCGGCGCCAGGAGGCCCTGGAGCGGGGCGAGGCGCCCAAGTACGACCGGCGTTGCCTGCACCTGACCGACGCCGAGCGCCGCCGGCTGGAGGCCGAGGGGCGGCCCAAGGCGTTGCGATTCCGGATGGATGACGCGGGCGAGACGGTGGTGCAGGACCTGGTGCGGGGCGAGGTGCGCTTCGAAAACACCCTGCTCGACGACTTCGTCATCATCAAGTCCGACGGGCTGCCCACCTACAACTTCGCCGTGGTGGTCGACGACCTGGAGATGCGCATCACCCACGTCATCCGGGGGGACGAGCACCTCTCCAACACCCCCCGGCAGGTGCAGGTGTACCGCGCACTGGGGGCCGAGCCTCCCGCGTTCGCGCACCTCTCCATCCTGCTGGCGCCGGACCGCTCCAAGCTCTCCAAGCGTCACGGGGCCCAGTCGGTCGACGCGTTCCGCGAGAGGGGCTACTTGCCCGAGGCCATCGTCAACTACCTGGCCCTGCTGGGTTGGGGCTACGACGCCGAGCAGCAGATCTTCACCGTCGAGGAGCTGATCGACAAGTTCTCGCTGGCGCGCGTCTCCAAGAACCCGGCCATCTTCGACATCCAGAAGCTGGAGTGGATGAACGGGTACTACCTGCGCCGCCTCTCGCTGGAGGAGCTGGCGGCACGGGCGCGCCCCTTCCTCGAGAGAGCCGGGCTGACCGCGCTCATCGAGCGGGAGGCCGAGATGGGCGAGCGCCGGCTGATGCGCGCGCTGGAGCTGTCGCAGAGCCGGCTGCGCACCCTGGCCGACGTGTCCGAGTGGGTCCGCTACTACTTCGAGGAGACCGTCGACTACGACGAGCGGGCGGCCCGCAAGCACCTGCTCAGGGCCGGCGTGCCCGAGCTGCTCGAGCGCATCGCCGGAGGGCTGGAGGGGATCGAGCCCTTCGACGAGTCGACGCTCGAGGCCTACTTCACGGCCCTCCGTGACGAGACCGGCCTCAAGATGGGCGACGTGCTGCAGCCGGTGCGGGTGGCCGTGACGGGCAAAGATGTGAGCCCGGGCATGTTCGAGGTACTGGCCCTGGTGGGCAAGGGAGCTGCCGCCCGGCGGCTGCGTCAGGCCGCGGCGTGGGCCCGCGAGCGGCTGGCCAGCGTCTCGGCCGGGTGAGCCGGGCGGCTGACGGGATGGCGCTCGTGCCGACGTGGGCGACCGCCGTCGGCCTGGCCCTCGCCGTGGCGGGCGCGGGTGGCGGCCGGGCGCTGACGCCGGGCGGGCGGTGGCGGCGACCCTCGTGGGAGCCCTGGTCTTCGGTGCCGGGGGCTGCCGTGGCCGCGCTGCTGGTCGGCTTCTTCGTCTCGGGATCAAGCCTGACCGCCTGGCGCCGGCGGGTGCGAGGCGCCGTCCGCGCCCGAGGCCATCGGCGGGCCGGGACGCCCGCCAGGTGCTGGCCAACGGCGGCGTCGCCTCCGTGGCCGCGGCTTCGCGGCTCGTGGCCGTGAGCGGGCTGGCCCGGCATGGGCGTACGACGCCCTGGTGGCCGGTAGCCTGGCCGCCATGACCGCCGACACGTGGGCCACCGAGGTGGGGCTGGCCAGCGGGCGCACCCCGTCTCCATCATCGGGTGGCGGCCCGTCGAGGCGGGGCGCTCGGGCGGCGTGACGCTGCCGGGCACCGCCGCCGGGACGGCGGGCGCGGCCCTGATGGCTGCGCTGACGTGGGGTATGCTGGGATCCCCCGCCCTGGCGTGGGGCGCGCTGGTGGGGGGCGTGTCGGGGATGCTCCTCGACAGCCTCATCGGGGCGGCCTGGCAGGGCCGGTGGCGCTGCCATCGCTGCGGGCGTGCGGTGGAGCGGCCCCGGCCACACCTCCAGACCTGCGCGGGCCCCCTCCGCCTGGAGGGCGGCCGGCCCTGGCTCGACAACGACGGGGTCAATGCGCTCTCGTCGGTCGCCGCGGGGCTCGTCGCCGTGGCCGCGACGCTCCTGGCCGGGGCGGCGTAGCGCCGGGGCGGCCAGCACCGTCCCGTGCGGGCAGCCGGGCGTCCGGCTAGGCGAGGCGGGGCTGCCTCTCCCGGGCCTGGGGAGGCGCTCCATCCAGCAGCGACAGGGCCGCCTGGCGGTACAGCTCCGACGCCCGGGCCGCATCGCCGCGCCTGGCCATCAGGTCGCCGTGCTCGAGCCGGAGCCTCCCTATCTCGGACCTCGATCCAAGATGCTCCAGAAGCTGGGCGGCCTGCTCGTAGTGGGCCACCGCCTCGTCCAGGTCGCCGAGGAGGGCGAACACACGGCCCAGGTGCCAGTGCGCCCGGGCCTTGAGCCCCGGTCGGTCGTGCTCTTGCGCCAGCGCCAGGGCCGTGTAGCCGTGCCGTAGGGCCGGCTCGCGCTGCCCGATGCTGGCATAGCACCAGCCCAACTCCATGTGGTCGTAGATCATGAACGGGACGTCGCCCAGCGCCTCATGGGAACCCAGGCCCTTCACGAGCGACTCGATGGCCTCCTGCCAGCGGCCCAGTCGCTGGTAAGCCAGCCCCATGTTGTGCTGAGCCCTGTTGACCCAGGCCGCGAACCGCAGGCGGATGGCGAGCGACAGGCTCTGCGTGAAGTACTCGAGCGCCTCGTCCGCCCTGCCCATGTCGAGCGCCGCGAGCCCCAGGCTCGTGAGGACGGGGACGAGATAGCGCTCGCCCAGCCTCTCCGCCAGCGGGAGGGCCTCTTGCAGGTAAGCCATGGCTTGCTGGGCCCGGCCGGCCTCACGAGCCAGCGTCCCCACGTGGAACAGGGTCTCGTACCTGAGCATGCTGTCACCACGGGTCGCCTCGAGGATGACCAGGGCCCGCTGCGCATGATCGTAAGCCGTCTCGAAGCGGCCCTCCTCGTACTCGAGATACGAGAGCGCCAGTACCGCCTGCACGCGCTCGGGTCCGGGCGCCAGGTCATCCGACAGGCTCAGGGCTGCCGCGATGGCCTCCTGCGCCTCTTCTATCCGTCCCGACCCGGCCAGGATCCGACCCAGGGTCACCAGCGCGCTGACGGTCAGAGGGGTGCTGCGAAGGGCACGCGCGCGGTCCAGCGCGGCCCGAGCCAGCCGTTCGGCCTCCGCCGGATTCGCGGCCGCCACGCAGTCTCGGGCTGCCCGGAGCAACCGCGCGATCTCCTGCTCGCCGGCACGGTCGGTCACGGGCTCGGCCTCCTCCGACGAGCCCACGAGGTACGTGACGGTAACCCCGAAGAATGACGCGAGCTTCTCCAGGACGTGCCGGGTCGGGTTGACGGCCCTGCCCGAGCGCAGCTTCCACAGGTAGGACAGCGACAGGCCGGTGCCCTCGGCCACCTCCCTCAACGTCCAGCGCTTGCCGTCAGGACGCCTCACCGTCTCGAAAAGGTGGCGCAACCGCTCCACCACGACGTCATTCACGGGCTCCTACCTCCCTCTACGCCGGGATGTGAACGAGGCGTTGCGACTATAGTATCACAGCGTGCGCACGCAGGGCCAAACAGTCTGTTCGTGACGCGCGGCCGCGCTTGACCGATTTGGTATGAAATGATACGCTCGGAGCAGTTTCCGGAGATTCCCTGTAGCGGAGGGGTGCGGGGTCATGCGGCGGACCTTGGCTATCGTGGCGCTCTTGTTGGGGCTCGTGCTGGCGTCGGTGCCCGCAGTCGCCTCGGGTGGCCTTACGGGAGGCTACGCCTTGGCGGGAGGAGGCCGGGTCGTGACGACCGCCGATCCCGGCCTCCCCATCTGGCCGCGCTGATGGACGGCCGCTGGCTGGGTCTGTGACGCATCACACCGAGCCGTGCCGGCGGGGCATCCGCTCGGGGTGTTGCCCCTGACGGATAGCGCCCGACCGGCAGTCGGCGCGCCGCCGCTGCTCGGCCCCGGCGGGGGCCTCGCGACGTGGCCGGCGCGTGGCGCTGCACGGGCCGAGGTGGCCTCCATCGTACGTGCCGGTGCGCAGGTCAGCGGTGGAGCCAGACGGCCATCGAGTAGTAGAGCGGGATGCCGAGGATGACGTTGAAGGGGAAGGTCACCCCCAGCGACAGGGTCACGGGCAGGCCGGGGTTGGCTTCGGGCAGCGCGAGGCGCACCGCCGCGGGCGCGGCGATGTAAGAGGCGCTGGCTGCCAGCACGGCGAAGAGAGTCGTCCCGCCCACGCTCAGCCCGATGAGCGATCCGGCCAGCGCGCCCAGCGCGCCGCCCACCAACGGCATCGCCACAGCGAAGAGCCCCAGGAAGCCTCCCCCCGACGCGAACGCGCTCAGTTGCTGGCCCGCCGTGAGTCCCATCGCCAGCAGGAAGACGGAGAGGATGCCCGGGAACAGGTCCAGGATGAAGGGGTCCATCATCGCCCGGCCATCCTCCCCGACGAGGGCCCCGACCAGCATGCTGCCCAGCAGCACCACCGGGCTGGCGCCCAGCAGAGTCTCCCGCAACGCCGGCCAGAGAGCCGGCCCCGCTCTATCCGCGCCGGAGGCCGCGTGGCGCCGGGCCAGCAGGATGCCGCCGATGACCCCGGGTGCCTCCATCAAGGCCATCACCGCCGTCATGAAGCCCTCGGGGGCGATGCCCCTACGTGCCAGGAAGTTGGTGGCCGTCACGAACGTGACGACGCTGATGGAGCCATAGTGGGAGGCGATGGCCGCGGCGTTGACCGGGTCCATCCCGCCGAGCCGCACCAGGACGCCGAAGGCCAGCCCTGGCAGCACCAGCATGCCCAGGACCAGGCCTGCCAGGGCCGTGACGAGGAAGCGGTCGGTGAGGCCCTCCTGCGCGAGTTCGGCGCCTCCCCGGAAGCCCACGGCCATCAACAGATACAGCGAGGCCCCCGTCACCAGGCCCTTGGGGATGGACAGCTCGGATCGGAGGGCGCCCGCCAGCAAGCCCAGTGCGAAGAAGAGGATCATGGGCGAGAGCAGGTTGTGCAGGGCCGATGCGAGGAATTCCATGAAGTAGTCGGCTCCTTTCGTGAAGCACTATTCGTGAACTTTAGTTCGTATGTCGTGGACCGTCAACGGCCCCCGGACTGTCTCTCGGGGCGCCAGGCGGGCGCGTGGGGGGAGGCGGGGTGAGGCGCTGGACTTTCCTCAGCAATCACGCCCAGGTGCTGCTCTGCATCGCGAGGGACCCGTCGGTGACCGCCCGCGAGATCGGCCGGCAGGTGGGCATCACCGAGCGGGCGGCCCAAAACATCATCCGGGACCTGGAGGCGGCCGGGTACGTGACGAAGCAGCGACAAGGCCGTCGCAACCGCTACGCGTTGCACCTGGATCGCCCCATGCGCCATCCGGCGCAGCGGGGCTTGACGGTGCGCGACCTTCTGGAGATGCTGCAAGATCCGCGGGTGACGGCAGCGCCGTCGCCCGATGAGACGGTGCGACCCGAGCGACCCGAGGCGTGAGGCCACGCAGCTTCCGAGGTGAGTGCGGCCATGGACGTCCTACGCTTCGAAGATCTCGTCTACGAGCTGGGTGACGCAACCCGCCCAACGGTGGTTTCAGGAGCGGTCCCGGAAAACGGGGTGTTGGTTATCCGAGGGCTCGTGACGTTACGCAGCCTCATCGCCCGCGAAGTTGGTGAAGCCGTTGGTCGCTTGCTGCGCCAGGGCGGCCTCGAGTGGCCCGGCGGCCTCGAGCCCCTGGTGGAGCAGCCCGCCCGCATTGAGCACGGTGACTACACCACCAACGTGGCGCTCCAACTCGCCCGCCACCTGCGAAAGCCCCCGATCCAGATCGCGGCTCAGCTGGCCGGAGAGCTGCGGACGCTGCCGATGGCTTCCCGGGTGGAGGCGGCGGCGCCCGGCTTCGTCAACATCTGGCTCGATTGGCGATGGTGGGCGTCTCACGGCACGATGCTCCCTGAGCCGTCCAAGGAGCGCGCCGCCGAGAAGGTCGTGGTCGAGCACACCTCCATCAACCCCAACAAGGCGGCCCACGTGGGGCATTTGCGCAACGCCTGCATCGGAGATACGCTTGCCCGCCTGTTGCGGCGCGTGGGGTATCGGGTGGAGGTCCACAACTACATCGACGATCTGGGAGACCAGGTGGCCGATACGGTCGTCGGCATCCTGCACGTCCCGATCACGGGCCGCTACAGCCGTTTCGGCGACTTCTGCTGGGACGTCTACGCCCGGGTGAGCCAGGCGTACGAGCGTGACGAGGCGCTCAAGGCCCGGCGGGCCGAGGTGCTGCACGCGCTCGAAGCCGGAGACAACAACACGGCGTGGCTCGGCAGGCTGGTGGCGGAGCGCGTCGCGCAAGAGCACGTCGCCGAGATGGGCGCGTTCGGCATCACGTACAACCTGCTGGTTTGGGAGAGCGACATCGTACGGGAGGGGTTCTGGGCGGCCGCCTTCGAGCAGTTGCAGCGGTCACCCCTGTTCGTCAAGGAGACCCGGGGGCGCCTCGCCGGCTGCTGGGTGCTCAAGCAGCCCCAGCAACAAGAAGGCCCTGCCGAAGCGGCCGTCGGACAGGAAGACGAGGCGGGCGACGACGAGCACCTGACCGACAAGGTCCTGGTGCGTTCCAACGGCGTGCTCACGTACACCGCCAAGGACATCGCCTACCATCTCTGGAAGTTCGGCCTCTTGGGCAAGGAGTTTCGCTACCGGCGTTTCGCCCAGGGCTTGTGGACGACGGCGCCGGAGGGCACGAGCCGGCCGTTCGGCCGGGCCAAGCGCGTGCTCAACGTGATCGACCGCCGCCAGGAGTACCCCCAGGCGATGGTTCGTCTGGCGCTCCAGGCCCTCGGTTTCGGGGAGGCCGCAGGGGCGGTGCACCATGTCTCGTACGGCGTGGTCAGCCTGAGCCCGGCCACGGCCGCCCGGCTCGGCATGGACACCTCGGATGGGCGCTCGTCTTACCCCATGTCGGGGCGCGAGGGGATCGGCATCAAGATCCGCGACCTGCTCGACCTCATGGAGGCCTCCATCGATCGGGAGCGTTCCCGGCAGGTGGGGCTGTCGAGCCGGGCCATCGCGGCCGGGGCGATCCGCTACTTCTTGCTGCGCTACAATCTCGCAACCGAGATCGTCTTCGACATGGACAGCGCCCTCGACGTCCACGGCAACACCGGCCCGTACCTGATGTACGCCCACGCGCGAGCGGCCGGGATCCTGCGCAAGGGCGGCCTGGAGAGCCGGAGCGTCCCGCCGGCTCCCGAGCGCGTGCCCGAGATCTCCCAGGTTGAGCGGGCCCTGCTGCGGCACCTCGCCGATTGGCCGGACACCCTGGAGATGGCGGCGGTGGAGCTCAACCCGACGCTGGTGACGACGTACGCCTACGAGCTGGCGCAGCGCTTCACCGACTTTTACGAAAACATGCCGGTGTTGAAAGCACCCGAGCACGAACGGCCTTTCCGGCTCTGGCTCGTCGCCCTCTCCCGCGCCGTGCTCGCCGACGCGCTGGATGTGCTGGGCCTGCCGGCGCCCGAGCGCATGTGAGGGTAGGGTCACCCTCCCCTTTCCCTTCGTCCCCTGCGCCCCTACCGCACGGAGCAGCCGAAGGCGTACAGGTAGGCGAGCAGCACCTGGTGGACGAGATAGATTCAGCCGAGCAGCAGCACGAGGCGTCCGCCTTCGCGACGCGGGCTCCTGGATACGCTGCAGCCTTGGCTACGGCCGCTTTAGGTGAGCACCAAATTGCCCGAAATCCTTTGGGATAGGAATCGTAGAACGGCTGTGAGCCGCCAGCTCGCCCCAAGAGGAGCCGCGCGAGGTGATGGGTCCCGTGAGAGCCTGGTTTGTGCTGAGCAATCTGGTAGTACAGCTCTTCCTTGGCGCGCTCCTGTTCCGTGACGTTTTCGGCATGCCTGGTGCGCCAAATGGGGCCGTTATCCTTCTCATCATGGCTCTAGTTAGTGCCTCCTGACAAAATCACTGTCCGTCGTTAGAGGGGAGTCTGAACCTTTAGCAACCCCAGCTCGTCATGCCGCCCTGTCCGGTCCTGCCCCGGCGGGGGTCTGCTCAGGCGCCTGCCGGGGCCAGGGCCAGCAGCCGGCGGGCCGCCCGGGTCAGGTTGTGGGCGAAGATGCCCTCCCCGCTCCAGGTCGCCGCCCGCTCGGCGCCCCGATAGCGGCTGCGGTCGAGTTCAAAGGTGTCTTTGAGATGCGCAATGCGCCCCTCCTGGCCGCTGCGCCAGCGCAGCAACCGCCGAAAGGCCCAGCGTCGCTCGAAAAGTCGACGAGCCCGACCGCCTCGGGCCGGCAGGGCCACGTGCGCGATGCCCATCGCCCGCAGCGCCGCGTCGTTGGCCCGGCTGCTCATGCCCGGTCGGCGGCCACCGCTCGGGCGTGGCTCCGACCGCGTGGATGTGGCCCGCCACGGCGTCCACCAGCAAGCTGTCGTCGCTGGGATTGCCGACATGCAGCCGCCAGTGGCTGATGAAGCCCTCCTGGGTCTCCACCAGGGTCAGCTTGTAGCCGAACTCGACGGGCTTCGAAAGCTTCCCCCGCCGGATGGGGCGCGCATCCGGGTCGAAGAGGCTGACCAGCCGGTCCGGGATGGTCCGGATGCCCTGCAAGCGAAGCCGGGTCTGCTCCAGCACCCGGCGCAGGCGGCGGGTGTACGTGACCAGACCCTGCGCGAGGGCCCGGTAACGAGCGCCGACCGCCGGACCGAGCTGTCGGATGCGGCGCTGGACAGCCCGAGCCATGCGCTCGGCCTCCTGAAGCGTCTGCTCGGCCCGCCGAGCCACTTCGGCGGTAAGCCGGTCCACCTCGGCCTGGGCCTTCTCCCCTCCCCGGCGAAGCACCTGGCCGATGCGGCGCAGCCGGCGGCGGACCGAACGCAGGCGGTCTCGGACCGAAAGGCGTACCCCGATGCCGGCTTCCTTGGCCCGGCGCATCAGCCGCGTCAGCACCCGCACCCCGTCGGCCAGCAGGCCCGCGTCGGTGGGGTGATGGATGTTGGCTTCCACCACCGTGGTGTCCACCCGGATCCGCTGGCCGTGGCGCTTCATCAGCCGCGCCTCCACCAGCTGGGCCATCAGGGCGTCGTTGAGTTGCTCGATGACTTCCGGACCCAGTCGGTGCGTCAGCTTGATGAGGGTGGTGGCATCGGGCACCTTGTCGGTCAAGCGCAACCGGCAAAAGCGCCGCCAGACCAGGCTGTCGGCCACTTCCTTGACGAGGGCCTCGAAGCCCAGCCGGTAGCGGCGCTTCAGGTACATCATGCGCAGGTACGTCTCCAGGGGGATGGTGGGCCGACCCCGCCGGGCCGTGAGCTTGCGCCGGATAGGCTCCAGGAAGCGCTCGTCGTCCAGCAGCCGGTCGATGATGGCCAGCTCCTTGGGCAGCTCGAAGAGCTGGGGGTCGATGAGGCTTTCGAAGAGGTCCGCCTTGAACGCCACGTTGCGGTCCCGACGCACGATGCCATGCCTCCTGGGGCCGATTTTAGCATCATTCGGTCTCGGGGAGGAGAGGGGTGAGCCCGTCACGACGGCCTTCTCTGGACGAGTTTATCAGGGGCAACTAGTTAATATCGCAACCCTAGTAGCTCTTCGGATGCCGGCAACCGACCAGCATCGACGCTTCGAGTTCTACTGGCGCCTTGGGGGCATGGTAGTAGTTGCCGCGGTCGCCGTCCATGCATGGATCGATCCCGCTGCGGGTCACGATGTGGCTACCGCGGTCGTTGGCGGCCTTGCGACGGCAACATACCTTTTCGGCCCTGCCTTGGTGCGAAAATGGCGTAAGGCTTGCCACGCAGAGCTAGCTACGGGCCCGTTCTGTACCTCCTGGGCCAGCGCGGCTGCGGTGTCGAGGATGAGTGCCAGCACCTGCTCCACCTCATGCAGGATTTCGGGGAGCGTACCTGGCGGGGCTACCGCTGTAGAGCCCGTGGCGGAGAGCCGGAGGAGAACGAAGCCAGGGAAGGGATGACCGACGGGACTATCCCTTCAGAGTCCAGGGGCAAATTGGCGCAGGAACCGGTGCTGGGACCTGTCCAGGTCGAGCTGCCCGGGCCTGCCTTCCCGTAGGGCCACCGCTCGCATGCGCTGTAAGAGGTCCTGGGCAGTCGACGAGGACACCGCGGACCGCCTGATCGCACTGGCCCCGCGGCAGGGCATCCTGGCCGGCGGGGACCCACAGGCTCTGGCAGCTGAGCCGCCTGGTGGCAACGGCGCGAACCTTACGACAGCGGCTCGCGGCGGCTGAACAGCGCCGAGCGACACCGACCGTCAACGAGGAACAGATGCGGACGGGGCTCGACGAAGCGCTGCGGATCGTAAATGGGGCAGATGCGGAGGCCTTCCGGCGCCTTGTGCGCGCCTTCGCCCGGCTGGCTGCCCCCCACCCGTCCCGCCGGCAGGTGCGGGTGGAGCTGGTGCCGGATCCTCGCGCCGGGTGGCACCCGGGGCTCGTTTGTGGTCCGAGAAACGCGACTTGTTGGTACTCCCACCGGGGTTCGAACTTCTCGCGTTTCACCGGCGCCTTCTTCGTGTGCCCGCGTAATTGGGCATGCGACACCCCGGGAATGCTTCCCGGATGCTCGAGCGGCGTGCAGTACCTGCGTGGTAGAATTACCTTCGAGGAGATGAACGGAGCATGGCCTGGCAAGATCTGGTCGAGGTAAACCCCGCCGTCTTAAAAGGCAAGCCGGTCCTCCGGGGCACACGGGTTCCGGTGCATCTGGTCGTCGGGAACCTGGCCGGGGGCGCGTCTGTCGAGGAAGTCATGGCCTGCACCGATGCGTCACCCAGGAAAGGTGCGGGCGGGTAGATGAAGCGCACCTGGCCGGCGTGAACGTCGCGCTCCGCCAGCCAAGGCTGGACCTCCCGGGCGAAGGTGGCACAGTGCGGGCAAGCAAAGTCGAGGTAGGCGATCACTGTGACCGGAGTCGACGCTCGGCCCAGGGACCGTTCAAGCACCTCCCAGCGGGCTTCAAGGGGAGCCGGCGGCGCCTGGGCAGGCCAAAAGATAAAGCCAGGGAAGGGATGAGCGACGGGACTATCCCTTCAGGAGGCCCTCGATGGAGATGTCCTCGTCAAGGTCCTCCCAATGAATGCCAATGCCGCCACCGATCCAGCGCCAGTTCCTGCGCTGCTCGGGAGTGGCACGGCTCAACTTTGGGAACCACTCGAGCGGCACGCTGATGCGTCGACCGTCGAGCAGGTCCACATGCATCATCGCGTCGTCGAACTCGACGCGGACGCCCACAGCATCGTGTAGCTTAGTGGCCAAAGTGCTCACTCCATCGCCTCAGGAACTCGCTCTCGTGTTCTTCGACTATCTTGCGCAGGCGGGATAGCTCCTGCGCAGAGAAGCCGCGAGACCGGGCCAGGCTGGCGGGCTTTAGCCAGAACTTGGCATAGGCATCGCCGCGCTCGACGTGGATATGAGGCGGCTCATTGCCCTCGTTGCTGAAGAAAAAGAAGCGGTAGGCCGCCAGCCTTAACACGGTTGGCATGACGTCTCGCCTACATCTTAGCACGGGATGGTCCGTACTGTGCCGGATCTTTGCGTGGCGCCTGGAGGGCCGCTCGTACCAGTGGATCCGTGACCGGCTCAAGGCCGAGGGCGTACCGGCCCCCGGGGCACTCGCGGGCGCAACAGCACCCTGCACACCCTGCTGGGCGAGGACTACATCCTGACCTCTGCGGGGTATGCTGCGTGCGATGAGCACTACCGCGAGGGTCCAAAACCGCGTGGTGTACGGTACAAGCCCCGAGAGGAGTGGATCGTTGAGCCTCGAACACACCCCTCGCGCCGGGTGGCACCCGGCGGCTCTCTTGTGGTCCGAGAAACGCGACTTGTTGGTACCCCCACCCGGATTCGAACCGGGGTCTCATGGCTGAGAACCATGTATCCTAGGCCGCTAGACGATGGGGGCACCGCAGCCGGGGTGGATTATAGCATAGGCTCCTGGGGCCTGCAACAAGGATCCGGGGAGCAGGGAGGCGCCTCATCCCCTGGCAGCGTAAGACCCGGGGTGGGAAGGAGGCGCATGCGGGAATGGAGCTCTGGCTGCTGCAAGACGAGGACGCCCACGTCCAGATGCGCTTCCGGGTCCTCCAGGTGTTGCACCGTGAGCGCTCGGCCTACCAGGAGATCGCCGTCATGGACCTGGGCAGCATGGGCCGCACCCTGGTGCTGGACGACGCCATCCAGGTGACCGAGCGGGACGCCTTCGTGTACCACGAGATGCTGGTGCACGTCCCGCTGTGCGCCCATCCCCGGCCCCGACGGGTGCTGGTGGTCGGCGGCGGGGACCTGGGGGCCGTGGCGGAGATCGTGCGGCACGACGAGGTGGAGCGGATCGACTTGGTCGAGATCGACGCCCGCGTCGTGGATCTGTCCCGGACCTACCTCCCCTGGGCGGAGGCGGCCGCCCGCGATCCTCGGCTGACCATCCACTACGGCGACGGCTTCGTCTTCCTCCAGGCGGAAGGGCCACGCTACGACGTCATCGTCGTCGACGCGCCCGATCCGGTGGGTCCGGGCGTGGTGCTCTTCGAGGCGCCGTTTTACGAGGCGGTGCGCCGCCGGCTCGACGAGGGCGGCGTCATGGTCACCCAGTCGGGATCCGTCTGGTTCCAGGCGGAGCTCGTGACCAAGGTGCGGCGCGGCCTGGTGGAGCAATTCGGCCGTGCGTGGGTCTACTGGGCCGGCGTGCCGTCCTACTCCATCGGGCCGTGGACCTTCACGGGCGTCTCGCTGGGGCCCGACCTGAGCCGGCCGGATCCGGCGCGGGCCGCGCGCCTGGCCACGCGATACTACTCGCCCGAGGTACATCGGGCGGCCTTTGAGCTGCCGCCCTTCTTGCGGGAGCGCCTCGAAGGCTAACGGTATCTGTTATACTTCCCCCCGGTAGGGACCACCGACCGCCACCTATTGGGGGGAGACGTCTGTACGTCGTCGAGGCCGAGGGCCTGGTCAAGCGCTTCGCCAAGGTCGTGGCGGTGGACGGCCTCTCCCTCGCCATCCGGGAGGGAGAGGTCTTCGGATTGCTGGGGCCCAACGGTGCGGGCAAGACCACCACGATCCGGCTGCTGCTGGGGCTCACCCATCCGACCGAGGGGCGACTGCGGGTCTGCGGGCACGACCCGACCCGGGAGCCCCAGGCCGTGCGCCGGTCCGTCGGGTACGTCGGACAGGAGATCGCCGTCGACCCCTACCTGACCGCCCGCGAGAACCTGATGGTCTTCGCCGGCCTCTACCATCTGCGCGGAGACGAGCGGCGCCGCCGCATCGAGGAGGTCCTGGAGCTGGTGGGCCTGGCGGAACGGGCCGACGACGTGGTGCGCACCTTCTCGGGCGGCATGAAGAAGCGCCTCGACATCGCCTGCGGCCTGCTACACCGGCCCCGCCTGCTCTTCCTGGACGAGCCGACACTGGGGCTGGACGTCGAGACGCGCCGGCGCGTCTGGGACTTCCTCAAGGGCCTGGCCGGCCAGGGTCTGACGGTGCTGCTGACGACCCACTACCTGGAGGAGGCCGACCGGCTCTGCGACCGGGTCGCTATCATGGACCGGGGCAAGCTGCAGGCCGTCGGCCACCCGCAGGAGCTCAAGGACGGTCTCGGGGGCGACGTGCTGCGGCTGCGCCTGGCCGCGGAGGCGCCCCTGGCGACGGCCGTCGAGGCGCTCGAGCCGTTGCCGTGCGTGAGCGCGGTGCAGTCCATCGACGGCGTGCTGGTGGCGCGGGTGCGCTCGGGCGAGTCGGCGCTGCCGCAGGTGATGGATGCTCTGGCGAGGGTGGGCATCGGGGTGGCGGCGGTCTCCTGGTCCCGGCCCACCCTGGACGACGTCTTCGTGGCCCACACCGGGCGGAGGCTCGAGGAGCATGGGGTCTGACGTCTACGTCGAGATCGGCGCCTTCCTGCGGCGGTGGTACTGGCGCCTGCGCCGGGAGCCCGTCTCCATCTTCGCGGCGCTGGCCGAGCCGGTGCTGTGGCTGTTCCTCTTCGGCAACCTCTTCCGCGGGGCAGGCGTGGCGGCGGAGGCCGGGGGCGACTACCTGGCCTTCATGACGGCGGGGGTGGTGGTGATGACCGTCGTCAACGCCGCGCTGGCCGGCGGCATCGAGGTGATGTTCGACCGGGAGCAGGGGCTGCTGCCCCGGTTCCTGGCCGCCCCCATCCGGCCGGCGTCGGTGCTGGTGGGACGCTTCCTCTTCGTCGTCATCGTGACGTCGCTGCAGGCCGGGGTCATCCTGGCCATGGCCCGCCTGATGGGTGTGCGGCCCGCGACGGGTCTTCCCGGCGTCGCCGGCGTGCTGGCCATCGGGGTGCTGCTGGGAGCCGGCATCGCCGTGCTGTCGTTGAGCCTGGCCTTCCGCTTGCGGACGCATGGCGAGTTCTTCGAACTGATCGCCTTCGTCTCGTTGCCGCTGCTCTTCTTGAGCTCGGCGCTGGTGCCGCTGGACGCCATGCCGGGCTGGATGGCGGCCGTGGCTCGCCTCAACCCCATGACCTACGCCATCGACGCCGTGCGCAGCCTCATGCTGCATGGGTGGGTACCGGGCCTGCTGGCCGGCGTGGCGGGGGTGCTGGTGCTCTTCGACGCGGCGTGCCTGGCCATCGGGGTGCGCACGTTCTCCCGGGCCATGCGTGACTGACCGGAGGCGGCTCGAGGGCGAGGCCTTGGCCTCGGGCATCGGCAACGCCGTCGTGCTGGGCGTGGAGGAGTGCCGGCGCGAGCTGGCGGCCCTGCGAGTCATCGGCGCCGAAGGGCGCCGCGTGGGGTGTATGGTGGCCGCCGGGGGGATCGTGCCGGGCACCGTGGCCTCGGCGCTCGGCATGGTGCTGGGGCTCATCGGCTCGGCAGGGCTCGTCCGGGGGGCCACCGGCGTGACAGGCACCACGATGCCGCTGGCCGAATCCCTGCGCTACGAATGAAGGGCCAAACGGCAGGAGGCTCGGGAGGTGGCTGGGGGACCAGGATTCGAACCTGGATTACGTGGTCCAGAGCCACGCGTGTTGCCGTTACACCATCCCCCAGCGGTCGGAGGAGAGCCGAGCGCATTGTAGCACGGGGAGGGCCCCGGGTCAACGGCTGGCATGGCCACATGACCACCGGGGCCCGCGGCTTCCCGCGGAATGGGGATCCGCCCTACGACTCACCCGGTGCGCCCGCCGGGGGGCGCGCACCCTATGCCCGAGCGCAGCCCACAGGCTCGCGCACGAGAGGGGGTGAGCGTGGAGGTGGCTGGCCTGTTGCAGTCCCTGCGCCGGGCCTTCACGGCGGCCCCGCCCCAGGAGGCGGCCCGACCGCGCCGGGCCGAGCCCGACGAGGAGTACGGCTGGCTGGGCGGCGAGGGCGCCGAGGCGAGCGGGGTGGCGCTCGGCGAGCGTGAAGGGGTGGCCGGCGAGGTCGACGACGGGGTCTACGTCAAGCCGACGCCCATCACCTACGGCCAGCGATGCACGATCTGGTACTCGGGCCTCCTGGCCCGCAACGGCGCGGACCAGGTGTATCTGCACTACGGGTTCGGCCCCGGCGTCTGGAAGGACGTCCGTGACGTGCCCATGCGGCGGGTCGGCTGGGTGGGCGACACGCCCCTGTGGGAAGCCAGCCTCGAAGCCAGGGGCTTCGGCACGCTGGAGTTCTGCTTCCACGACTCGGCCGACCACTGGGACAACAACAGCGGGCACAACTGGGTCTACCAGATCCACTGGGGCACCCGCTGAAATCCCCGTTCGCTAGGGTGACCGCGGCAGAGGCCGGCCGACTCAGGGAATCGCCTCCTTTCCCGGGCTTCGCCGGCCCTCTGCCCGGCCCCGGCCCGCCGTCCGCAGGTCCACGAAGTGGCGGAGGCGAAGCCCTGGTGGGCGGAGGAGGCCAGAGCCGATGACGCACGAGCAGGCGATCCTGGACGAGCTGGCCAGCGACGTCGAGGCCTTCTTGCAGGCCACGTCCGAGGAGCATTACCTAAACGGAGCCGGCCTCAAGCCCGAGCTCCAGCTGACCCCCATCTACGCCCGCCACGCGCACCTCTTCGAGCGGGAGAGCCTGGAGAAGGTACGCCGTGTGCAGTTGCAGGCCCGCGACGAACCGATCCGCCGCCGGGCCCGCCACCTGCTCGACTTCCTGACGGGCGGCTACCTGGAGTCGGCCGTCAAGGAGCGGATGGAGGCGCTCGTCACGCGGGAGAGCCAGGCGACGGTACCCGTAGAGGGAGAGGCCATCCCTTACCGGACGCTGCCCGTGCGCATCGCCAACGAGCCCGATCGCCAGCGACGGCAACGCCTCTTCGCGGCTCGCCAGGCCTTCACGGCGGAGCTCAATCCCGAGCGGGAGGCCATCTGGCGGATCACCCGGCAGCAGGTGCGCGCGCTGGGCTACGACTCGTCGCTGTCGATGTACCGGGAGCTCAAGGGCATCGACTATCCGTCGCTGGGGCCCCGTATGCAGGCGCTGCTGTCGCGTACGCAAGAGGCATACGAGCGGTGGTTCGGCCCCGCCATCGCCAGGCAGAGCGGCGCCCCACTGGGCCAGGCACGCAAGCACGACGTCGCCTGGATGCTGCGCGCCACCGACTTCGACGGCATCTTTCCCGCCGACCGGCTGCTGGATGCGCTGCACCGTACGCTGCGGGGCCTCGGCATCGACCCGGGCGGGCAGCCCAACGTGCACCTCGACACGGAGGTGCGTCCGCACAAGTCGCCCCGGGCCTTCTGCGCCCCGGTAAGGGTGCCTCACGACATCCGGCTGGTCATCCTGCCGCAGGGTGGCCGCGACGACTACCACGCGCTGCTCCACGAGGCAGGCCATACCCAGCACTTCGCTCACACGCGCCCCGATCTCCCGGTGGAGTTCCGCTACCTGGGCGACAACTCGGTGACCGAGTCCTTCGCCTTCCTGTTGGAGTACCTGACCACCAACCCGTGTTGGCTGGAGCAGGTGCTGGGAGTCTCGGCCGACCAGTCACGGGCCTACCGCACCTTCGCCTACCTCGACCGGCTCTACTTCTTGCGCCGGTACGCCGGCAAGCTGCTCTACGAGATCGAGCTCCACGCCGCCCAGGATCTGGCTGGCATGCCGGCGCGCTACGATGCCATCTTGAGCCAGGCGACGGGGGTGCAGTACGGCACGGTCGACTACCTGGACGATGTCGACACCGGCTTCTACGTGGCGGAGTACCTGAGGGCGTGGGCCCTCGAGGTGATGATGCGGGAGCGCCTGGTGCAGCGCTGGGGTCTGGACTGGTTCGCCCGCCGCGAGGCCGGGGAGCTGTTGCGGGAGCTCTGGGCGGACGGCCAGCGGGAGGACGGCGACGAGCTGGCGCGGCGGCTGGGCTTCTCGGGGGTTGACTTCGAGCCGCTCATCCGGGAGCTGGAGGCCGGTCCCCCTCAGGGGTCGGCCTGACGGCGGCTCAGGATTCGGGCGCGGCGCGTACCTCCAGCGACACCGTGAGGGTGTCGGTCAGCCAGATGCTCCGCACCGACAGGGCGACGGTGCGGCCACCCAGGGCCATGAGTCGTCCGTCCAGCATACCGGCCACCAGAGCCGGGTCCACCTGGTCGACCTCCCGGCCCACCACCTCCTGCAGCAGCGCCTGCACCTCGCGTCGCAGCTGCAACTCCTCGCTCGGATCGAGCCCGCTGATCCGCACGGCGGTAGCCCTCACCGGCCGCCGGCGCTGCTCGGCCAGGCTCGCCTCCAGCCGCTGGAGCCGCCCCTGGAGCTCCTGGACCTGCTGCTCCAGCCGGTCCCGCTGGCGCATGACCGCGTCGACGTGGCGGCCCATCTGCACGGTGGCGCCGGCGGCCCCGACCAAGGCTCCCAGCACCAAGACGGCCAGCCACGCGGCCAGACGGCCCCTGCTCACCACGTAGAAGGCCGCCCATCCTCCCGGGCGCAACGCCTACCGCCCCGTCAGCGTCACGACCAGCCACTGCCCCAACTGGGCCCCGGTCAGGCCGGCCAGGATGACGACCGCCTGGCGAGCCAGCACGCCGGGCTGGCCCGCCAGCAGTCCCGTCTCGATGGCCTGGATGGTGGGAAAGGAGCCCCCGATGGCCACCACGATGGCCCACAACTTGATCGTGCGGGCCAGCTCCTGTATGGTGGCAATTGGCGGACGGCCCGTGACGAGGGCGCTCAACCCGCCGAAGAGGCTGCCGCCGATCACCACCCCCATGGAGAGAAACAGGGCCGAGGTCACCTGGTACAGGGGCGCCGATGCATCACCCCGCATGGGCGTGCAGACCGCCTCGCCGCCTCCGTCATGGTTGGGGGGCACCCTCTTCTCTATGCGGTGACGCACGCGTTCATCGATGAGGCATGGAGCGCCTCGGATGCCCGCTCTCGGGCGACAGGGGAGGGGCCAGGATGCCGGCATCCTTCGTGCACCTGCACAACCACACGCAGTACAGCCTGCTGGACGGCGCCTGCCGCGTGGAGGACCTGGTGGCCCAGGCCAGGGCCTTCGGCATGCCCGCCGTGGCCATGACCGACCACGGGGCGTTGTACGGGGCGGTGGAGTTTTACAAGGCGGCCCGTGCCGCCGGCGTCAAGCCCATCCTGGGTGCCGAGCTCTACCTGGCGCCCAGGAGCCGCCACGACAAGACCGGGGGACCCTCGGAAGGGGCCTACTACCACTTGCTGCTCCTGGCGGAGGACGACGAGGGCTTCCGCAACCTGATGCAGCTGTCCACCATCGGTTTCCTCGAGGGCTTCTACTACAAGCCCCGCATCGACATGGAGGTGCTGGCCAGCCACGCCCGGGGCCTCATCACCACCAGCGGCTGCATGTCGGCCGAGATCCCCACCCTGCTGCTCAAGGGCGACGAGGAGGGGGCCCGGGCGGCCCTGCATCGCTACCTGGACATCTTCGGGCGCGATCACTTCTACGTGGAGCTCCAGCGAAACGGCGTACCGGGGCAGGAGGGCCTCAACGCGGCCCTGGTGCGCCTGGCCCGTGAGTACGACCTGCCCCTCATCGCCACCAACGACGTCCACTACCTGCGCCGGGAGGACGCGGCCTTCCACGACGTGCTCCTGTGCATCCAGACGGGCAAGTTCTTGAGCGACCCCAACCGGCTTCGCTTCGGGAGCGAGGAGTTTTACCTGCGCAGCCCCGAGGAGATGCGCCGCCTCTTCGCCGACTTGCCCGAGGCGTGCGACCGCACCCTGGAGGTGGCCGAGCGCTGCAACGTCCAGATCCAACTGGGGCGCCGGGAGCTCCCGGCCTTCGAGACCCCCGCCGGCCAGAGTGCCGACCAGTACCTGCGGGAGCTGGCCTACGAGGGGGCGCGCCGGCGCTTCGGCGAGATCGCCGAGCCCATCCGTCAGCGGCTCGACTACGAACTGGCCATCATCGAGAAGACGGGCTTCGCCGGCTACTTCCTCATCGTGCAGGACTTCGTCAACTATGCCCGGCGCAGCGGCATCCCCGTGGGGCCGGGACGGGGCTCCGCCGCCAGCAGCCTGGTGGGCTACTGCCTGGGCATCACCAACATCGACCCGCTGCACCACGGCATGATCTTCGAGCGCTTCCTCAACCCCGAGCGCATCTCGATGCCCGACATCGACATCGACTTCGCCGACGACCGGCGTGACGAGGTCATCG
This sequence comes from Limnochorda sp. LNt, assembly GCF_035593265.1. Taxonomy (GTDB): domain Bacteria; phylum Bacillota; class Limnochordia; order Limnochordales; family Geochordaceae; genus Geochorda; species Geochorda subterranea. Next base: position 974,922 of record NZ_CP141614.1, read on the forward strand.
CTTACGTGGTGCGGCGCTACGGCGAGGATCGGGTGGCGCAGATCGCGACCTTCGGCACCATGGCGGCTCGCGCCTCGATCCGCGACGTCGGCAGGGTGCTGCAGATACCCTACGCCGAGGTGGACCGGCTGGCCAAGCTGGTACCGGCCGGGCCAGGGGTCACCCTGGAGGCGGCGCTGCGCGATGTAGAGGAGTTGCGCAAGCGCTACGAGTCGGAGCCGACGGTGCGCCGGCTCATCGACCTGGCCCGGCAGGTGGAGGGATTCCCCCGGCATCTCTCGATGCACGCCGCCGGCGTGGTCATCGCCCCCCAGCCGCTCATCGAGCTCGTGCCCCTGGCCCGCACCAGCGACGGCGCGGTGGTGACCCAGTTCCCCATGGAGCACCTGGAGGAGCTGGGCCTGCTCAAGATGGACTTCCTCGGGCTGCGCAACCTGACGGTGATCCGCCGGGCGGTGGAGCTCATCGAGTCGCAGCACGGCGTGCGCCTGGACGTCGACAACCTGCCGCTGGACGACCCCAAGGTGTACGAGATGCTCAGCCGGGGGGAGACCGACGGCGTCTTCCAGTTGGAGAGCCGGCTCTTCAAGGGCATGATGCGGGAGCTGCAACCGGACAAGTTCAGCGACCTGGTGGCGGCGCTGGCGCTGGGGCGGCCGGGGCCGCTGCAGTTCCTCGGCGACTTCGTGGCACGCCGCCACGGGCGCCAGGAGATCCGCTACGCCCTGCCCGAGCTGGAGCCCATCCTGAAGGAGACCTACGGCATCATCGTCTACCAGGAGCAGGTGATGCGCATTGCCACCGACCTGGCCGGCTACACGCCCGGGCAGGCCGACGTGCTGCGCAAGGCCATGGGCAAGAAGAAGCCCGAGGAGATGGCCCAGCAGCGCAGCCGGTTCATCCAGGGGATGGTGAGCCGGGGCTACGACCAGACCGTGGCCGAGGATCTCTTCAACGAGATCGAGCGTTTCGCCCAGTACGCCTTCAACGTAGCCCACTCGGCGGCCTACGCCCTCATCAGCTACCAGACGGCCTACCTCAAGGCGCACTACCCGGTGGAGTTCATGGCCGCCCTGCTGACCAGCGTGGCGGGCAACGACGACAAGGTCAAGCTCTACCTCGACGCCTGCAAGGAGTCGGGCATCCCGGTCCTGCCGCCCTCGGTCAACGACAGCCGGGGCGAGTTCTGGCCCGAGGGCCGCGCCATCCGCTTCGGGCTGATGGCCGTCAAGCACGTGGGCGAGCCCGCCGTGCAGGCCATCATGGAGGCCCGCCGCGCGGGTGGCCCCTTCGTGGGGCTCGTCGACTTCTGCTCGCGCACCCTGGAGCACGCCTCGTCGCCCGGCGCCTTCAACCAGCGCGTGGTGGAGAGCCTCATCAAGGCTGGCGCCCTGGATGCCTTCGGCTCACGGGCCGCCCTGCTGGCAGGGCTCAAGGATGCCTGGGAGAGCTGTCACGGGCGCCGGACCGCGGCGGCCGTGGAGCAGGCGTCGCTGCTGGACCTGCTCGGCGATCCGGATGCCGGCGCGCAGGCCGCCCGGCCGCAGGACCGGCTGCCGGGCGTGCCGCCGGAGAGCCTGGAGGAGCGCCTCGCCTGGGAGCGGGAGAGCCTGGGCTTCTACTTGTCCGGCCACCCCGCCCAGCAGTGGCGCGACCGGCTCGAGCGCTTCCGCGAGAGCGCGGTCGGCGAGCTGGCCGATGCCCAGGACGGCACCGTGCGGGTGGTCGCGGGCCTCGTGCAGGCGGACCGCCGCGTGACGACCCGCTCCGGCGGTCAGATGCGGCGCATCATGCTGGAGGACGAGACGGGCAGCGCGGAGGTGCTGGTCTTCGCTCGCAGCCTGGATCAGTTCGAGGCGGCCCGAGCGGGCGCACCGGCGGTCGTCTGGGGCACGATCAGCCGCGACGACGACGGCTCCATCAAGATCATCGGGGACCGGGCCATGCCCCTGGACCGCCTCTTGGTGATACCATTGGGAGGCGCGGGGCGGACGGGTGGCGGCGGCCCGACAGCGGGCCGGCGGGCGGACGCCCTGGTTCAAGAGGTGGCGGAGGTGTTGCGCCGCTTTCCCGGTGACACGCCGGTGGTGGTCGAGCTGCAGTCGGGCCACCGCAAGCGACTGGCGGCGGTGCAGCGGACGCTCTGGGTCGACGTGGTGCCCGAGCTCGTGGAGGCGCTGCAGGCCGTCACGGGGCGACCTCCGCTGCTGCTCACGGAGGGCCAGGCATAGCAAGGATGCCCGAATGGGAGGCAGCCGATTGGAGCAACAGGTGATCCAGTGGCTGCGGGAGCGCGGCGTGGAGCTCGCCGACATCGCCGAGGTGGTCGCGCAGCTGCTCAAGCCGCGGCTACCCGACGTCGGACCGCAAGAGTGCCTGGAGGCGGTCCGGCGCGTGGTGTCGAAGCGAGAGGCGCAGTTCGCGATCCTGACCGGCATCGCGCTGGACGTGCTGGCAGAGAGGGGCCAGCTGCCGGAGCCGTTGCGGACGGCCATACGGGACGACAGCCCGCTGTACGGCATCGACGAGGTGCTGGCCCTGGCCATCACCAACCTGTACGGGTCGGTGGGGCTGACGGCCTTCGGGTACCTCGACAAGCGCAAGCTCGGGATCATCGGCCAGCTCAACCGCCACCGGGACGGGGCGGTGCACACCTTCCTCGACGACCTGGTCGCCGGGGTGGCGGCCGCGGCCGCGGCCCGCATCGCCCATCGTCATCCTCGCCAAGCAGCCCAGCGGGACGGAGCCGGCGAGTACCAGGCGGTGGCCCCGACCGAGGCGGCCGGCCAGCCGGCGTGACGAGACGGGGGTGCCACGGTGGCGGGAGAGGGCGGCCTGCCCAAGATGACGGGCAGGGAAAGGCCGGACGAGGCCGAAGTCGTGTTGGGCGATTTCGTGGTCATCAAGGCCATGGAGGACGGCGTAACGGTCATGGGCCTGACCCGTGGGCCGGAGACGCGGTTTCACCACACGGAGAAGCTGGACCGGGGCGAAGTGATGATCGCCCAGTTTACGTGGCACACATCCGCCATCAAGATTCGCGGCCGCGCCGAGATATGGACCCGCCACGGCCACCTGGAGTCGGGCCGGTGAGACAACCCAGGGCCGGGGGGAGTGGCCTCGATGGGTTGGGTGGTCGTCTACGTCGCCCCCAACCGCGCGGTGGCCGAGATGCTCAAGAGGCGGCTCGAGAGCGAGGGCCTGCTGGTGGCGATCCGGCGCCTCGGAGACTCGGTCACGGGAGGCAAGCGAGGCCCGTGCCAGGTGATGGTGCCGAGCTCCGAGGCCCGGGAGGCCAGCGAGCTCTTGCTCCGCTCGCTGAGGGCGTGAGGGGGAGAGCGATGTAGCCGGGGCGGCCCGGGCAGGGCCTCCCGATGGGGCCCGCCGCGGCCGGCCGGTTCGCGCCAGTCATGCTGAAGGATCTCTTCCGGGGCAAGCCCCGTTACGTGACGGTCAAGGCCCCCGCCTCCACCCCGGTGCCGCGTCGGGAGGCCCCCGACGGGCTGTGGACCAAGTGCACCGGGTGCGGGGCCATCCTGTACACCAAGGAGCTGCAGCGCAACGACAGGGTCTGCCCGCGCTGCGGCTACCACTTCCGCATCGGCGCCTGGGAGCGACTGGCGCTGGTGCTGGACTCGCTGGAGCGCTTCCAGCCCTTCGATCGAGACCTGCGCTCGGTCAATCCCCTGGGATTCCCCGGTTACGAGGAGAAGGTGGCGCGCTCGCAACAGAGCACGGGGCTGGACGAGGCGGCCATCACCGGCTCGGCCACCATCGGCGAGTGGCCGGTGGTGGTGGGGGCCATCGACTTCGGCTTCATGGGCGGCAGCATGGGTTCCGTGGTAGGGGAGCGCATCGCGCGTGCCTTCGAGCGCGCGACGGAGCTGGGCCTGCCCGTCGTCCTCTTCTCGGCGGGAGGCGGCGGGGCGCGTATGCACGAGGGCATCCTGTCGCTGATGCAGATGGCCAAGACGAGCCAGGCGGTGGCGCGCCACTCCCAGGCCGGGCTGTTGTACGTCTCGGTCCTGACCGATCCAACCATGGGGGGCATCTACGCCAGCTTCGCCTCGCTGGCCGACGTCATCATGGCGGAGCCCGGGGCCCTCATCGGATTCGCGGGGCCCCGGGTGGTCGAGGAGACCATCCGCCAGAAGCTGCCGCCGGGCTTCCAGTCGGCGGAGTTCGCCCTGCGGCACGGCATGATCGACATGGTGGTGGACCGCCGTCAGATCCGGCCCACCCTGATCCAGTTGCTCGCGCTGCACGCCCCTCGGGAGGGGAGGCGCCATGGCCGGTAACGGGGTGTTCGACTGGGAGCGCCCGCTGGTCGAGCTGGAGAAGCGCATCGACGAGCTGCGAGCCTTCAACGAGGAGCGCGGCATGCAGCTCGCCGACGACATCGCCTTTCTGGAGCGGCGGGCCCAGCGCCTGCGGGAGGAGATCTACCGCAACCTGACGCCGTGGCAGCGGGTCATGATGGCCCGGCACAGCGGCCGGCCCACGTTCCTCGAGTACGTGGAGCTCATCTTCGATGACTTCCTGGAGCTGCACGGCGACCGGCGAGCGGGTGACGACGGCGCCATGGTGGGCGGCATCGCCCGGCTGGACGGCCGTCCCGTCACCGTCGTGGGCACGCAGAAGGGTCGGGACACCAAGGAGAACCTCCAGCGCAACTTCGGGCTGCCCCATCCCGAGGGGTACCGCAAGGCCCTTCGCCTGATGAAGCAGGCGGAGAAGTTCGGGCGGCCCATCGTCACCTTCGTCGACGTGGTCGGTGCCTTCCCCGGCATCGAGGCCGAGCAGCGAGGCCAGGGCGTCGCCATCGCGGAGAACATCATGGCCATGAGCCAGCTGCGCACTCCCATCGTCGTGGTGGTGACGGGCGAGGGGGGCAGCGGGGGCGCCCTGGCCATCGGGGTCGGAGACCGGGTCTACATGTTGGAGCATGCGTGGTACTCGGTGATTTCCCCGGAAATGTGCGCGACCATCCTCTGGCGCGACTCGAGCCGGGCCCCCGAGGCCGCGTCGATCCTGCGCCTGACGGCCCAGGATCTGCTCTCGCTCGGCGTCATCGACGGCATCATCCCGGAGCCCCTGGGTGGGGCCCACCGGGATAAGGTACGGACCGCCCAATCGGTCAAGGAGGTGCTGCGCTCCGCCCTGGCGGAGCTGGAGTCCATCCCCCTCGACGAGCTGGTGGAGCGCCGCTTCCGGCGCTACCGGTCGATGGGCGCCTGGAAGGTCGCCACGGAGGCCGGTAGTCCCCAGCAGGCCGCCGGCACGCTGGCGGATGCCGTCGCGGCAGCGGACGCGGGGGCTCACGGTCACGGCGCCACCGAGCCCTCGCAGGAGGCCCCGTCCGAGGCCCCCGTGCGGGAGGGCGACGAGTCGAGAGCTCGCCGGGGGTCTCGCCGGCAGGGAGCCAAGGACGGAGGCGGCACCTCTCGCTAGGCCGAGCGCTCGCGGTCCGACGAGGGAGCAAGGGCCGTGACACCGTTTCGCCACACCAAACTGGTCTGCACCATCGGGCCTGCCAGCGAGGACGAGACCGTCCTGGGCGCCATGCTGGATGCCGGCATGGACGTGGCGCGCCTCAATCTCTCCCACGGCACGCTGGAGGAGCACGCCCGGCGCCTGGACCGGGTGCGTCGCCTCGCCGACCGACGTGGCCGCATCGTGGCCGCCATGCTCGACATCCAGGGGCCCAAGATCCGCCTCGGCGACGTGGGCGACGATGTGGCGGTCCGGCCCGGCGACCACCTGACCTTGGTCGGCGTGGCATCGGCCCATACCGGCGCGGACGGCACCATCCCGGTGGTCTACCCGGCCCTGGCCCGCTCGGTGCGGCCCGGTCAGGCCATCTTCCTCGACGATGGGGCCTTGCACCTGGCCGTCGAGGCGGTGGAGGGGGAGCGGGTGCGGTGCCGGGTGCTCAACGCCGGCGTCGTGCGCTCCCGCAAGGGGGTGGCGCTGCCCGGCGTCGACGTCGATCTGCCCGCCATCAGCGAGGTGGACCGGGAGCACCTGCACTGGGCGGCGCAGGTCGGGGTCGACGTGGTGGCGGCCAGTTTCGTGCGCCGGGGCGAGCACGTGGAGGCCGTGCGCCGGGAGCTGGAGGCGGCAGGCTCGCGGGCGTCGGTGGTGGCCAAGATCGAGAGCGCGCAGGGCCTGCGCCACCTCGACGAGATCGTGGCCGCAGCCGACGGGGTCATGGTGGCACGGGGGGATCTGGGGGTCGACATCCCCCTGGAGGACGTGCCCCTGGCCCAGAAGGAGATCATCCGCCGCTGCAACGAGGCCGGCAAGCCCGTCATCGTGGCGACCCAGATGCTGGAGTCCATGGTGCAGAGCCCCGTCCCCACCCGGGCCGAGGTGACCGACGTGGCCAACGCCATCTTCGATGGAGCCGACGCCGTGATGCTCTCGGGGGAGACGGCGGTGGGCCGCCACCCGGTGGAGGCGGTGGCCATGCTGCACCGGATCGCCCTGGGAGCCGAGCGCGGCTACGCCTACGGACGCCCCGTCGAGCGCCGCCCCGGCAGCGTCTCGACCGTGGCTCAGGCCATCAGCCGGGCCACCTGCGACACGGCGGAGGGCCTGGGGGCCGCCGCCATTCTCTGCTCCACCCAGTCGGGGGCGACCGCCCGCATGGTGGCGCGTTTCCGGCCGCGGGCACCCATCGTGGCGGCGACCCCTCATGCCGAGGTGGCACGGCAGCTCGCGCTGGTCTGGGGGGTGGTGCCGGCGGTGGTGGCCAGGGCCCGCAACATCGACGAGATGATCGACGTGGCCCTGACCGCCGCGCGCAGCACGGGGCTGGTGCGCTCGGGGGACCGGGTGGTGGTGGCCGCCGGCGTCAAGACCGACCTGCCGGGCTCGACCAATCTGCTGCAGGTGCACGTGGTGCCGTAGGCCGGGGTGCCTGGCCGCGGCCGGGGCGATAGAAGGGGGAGGGCCGTCGGGCCATGGTCATCGGGGTGCCCAAGGAGATCAAGCCGGGCGAGAACCGGGTCGCGATGGTGCCGGCCGGCGTGGAGGAGCTGGTGCGCCGGGGCCACCGGGTCCTGGTGCAACGGGGCGCAGGGAGGGGCAGCGGCATCACTGACGAGGAGTACGTCGAGGCCGGCGCCGTGCTGTGCGAGGGGCCCGACGAGATCTTCGGGCAGGCCGACCTCATCCTCAAGGTCAAGGAGCCGCTCGCGCAGGAGTGGCCACGACTGCGCCCCGGCCAGGTGCTCTTCACCTACCTGCACCTGGCACCCGACCGGGCGCTGACCGAGGCCCTGCTGGAGCGCGGCGTCGTCGGCATCGCCTACGAGACCATCCAGACCGACGACGGCTCGCTGCCGCTGCTGACGCCCATGAGCGAGGTAGCCGGGCGCATGGCCGTCCAGGTGGGGGCCCAGTACCTCGAGAAGGTGCACGGGGGTCGAGGCATCCTGCTGGGCGGGGTGCCGGGCGTGCCCGCCGCCGAGGTGGTCATCCTGGGCGCCGGGACGGTGGGCTACAACGCGGCCCGCATCGCCCTGGGGCTCGGGGCTCACGTGACGATCCTGGACATCAACGTGGCCCGCTTGCGGTACATGGAGGACATCCTGCGCGGCAACCTCATCACGGTGGTCTCCAACCGCTACAACGTGGAGCGGGCGGTGCGCTACGCCGACCTGCTCATCGGCGCCGTGTTGATCCCGGGCGCCCGGGCGCCCAAGCTGGTGACGGAAGGCATGGTGCGCTCGATGAAGGAGGGCGCCGTCATCGTCGACGTGGCCGTCGACCAGGGTGGCTGCATCGAGACGGTGGACCGCGCGACGACCCATGACGATCCCGTCTACGTCAAGCACGGGGTCATCCACTACGCGGTGGCCAACATCCCGGGGGCGGTGCCCCGCACGTCCACCTACGCGCTGACCAATTGCACCTTGCCGTACGTCCTGGAGCTGGCCGAGCGGGGCTGGAAGGAGGCCGTGCGGTCCAATCCCGCGCTGGCGAGGGGCGTCAACGTGGTGGCCGGCGAGGTGACCCATCGGGCGGTGGCGCAGTCCCACGGCCTGTCGTACGTGCCGCTGGAGAGGGCGGTCTGAGGCCAGGCGTGCGGAGCATGTCGGAGCTGGAGGCGCAATACGAGCGCCGGTTCGCTGGATCGGCCCGCCTCTACCGGCGGGCCATCCGTCTGTTTCCCTCGGGGTTGACGCACGATGCCCGGTATTTCGCGCCATTCCCCATCTACGCCGAGCGCGCGTCCGGGGCCTACAAGTGGGACGTCGACGGCCATCGCCTCATCGACTACTGGATGGGCCACGGCGCGCTCCTGCTGGGCCACGGCCACCCGGCCGTGGCCCAGGCGGTCCAGACCCAACTGGCACGGGGCACTCACCTGGGCGCCTCCCACCCGTTGGAGGTGACGTGGGCGGAGCTGGTCCAGCGGCTGATGCCCGCCGCACAGCGCGTCCGCTTCACCAACTCGGGCACGGAGGCCACCCACCTGGCCATGCGGCTGGCGCGGGCCTTCACGGGACGGCCCCGCATCGTCAAGTTCGAGGGGCACTTCCACGGTTGGCACGACTACGCCGCGGCCTCGGCCGAGCCCCCTCCCGGCATCGCCCGGGAGGGGGCGGAGGCCACCATCGTCGTGCCACCCAACGACCCCGTCGCCCTGGCCCGGGTGCTCGAGAGCCGCCAGGACGTCGCGGCCGTCATCATCGAACCCGGCGGGGGGATCTGGGGCGAGGTGCCGACGACCGAGGCGTTCGTGCACGCCGTGCGCGACCTCACCCTGCGCCACGGGGTGCTGCTCATCTTCGACGAGGTGGTGACCGGCTTTCGCATGGCGCCGGGCGGCGCCCAGGAGTACTACGGCATCCGGCCCGATCTGGTCTGCCTCGGCAAGATCCTCTGCGGGGGCTTGCCGGGCGGCGCCGTGGCCGGCCGGGCGGACGTCCTGGACCTTCTGGCGTTCCGAGACGACCCGGCGCGCGATGCTCGGGAGAAGGTGGCGCACCTCGGCACCTTCAATGCCAACCCGCTGTCGGCGGCCGCCGGGATCGCCACCCTGCAGGAGGTGGCGACGGGACGGCCCACCGCCATCGCCGCCGAGCGGGCCGATACGCTGGTGCGGCGCCTCAACGAGGTGCTCGAGCGCCGGCGTGTCAAGGGCTTCGTCTACGGGCTCTCGTCGTGGTTTCACATCCACCTGGGGGCCGAGGGCCGCCAGGACCCGCAGGGCCGGTGGTGGCCGGTAAGGCCGGCGCCTCCGGGCGAGGATCTCGCGCCGCACGGCCTGGTGCAGAGCCTGCGACGTGCCATGCTGCTCGAGGGCGTGGACCTGATGCGCAACGGCGGCTTCCTCTCCACGGCACACGCCGACCAGGAGATCGAGGCGACGGCCCAGGCCCTGGACGCCGCCCTCGACCGGCTGGAGCGCGAGGGGAGGCTTCCGCGACGGTGAGCGGGCTCCGGGCGGGCAAGCTTCCGCCTGAGAAGCTGCGCCAGCTGGTGCTCGCCCACCGGGGCCGGCTGCGGCCCGAGGTGCGGGTGCACGCCGGGCTGGGCGAGGATTCCGCCGTGGCCGAGACCGGAGGGCGTCTGCTGGTGGTCTCCAGCGACCCCATCACGGGGGCCTCGGCGGAGATGGGGCGCATCGGGGTCTACGTCGCCTGCAACGACGTGGCCGCCATGGGGGCCGAGCCTCTGGGCATCCAGGTCGTGCTGCTGATGCCCGAGGGCACCCCGGACGAGGCCATCGCCGGCATCATGGCGCAGGTGGCCGCGGCGGCCGACCACCTCGGCATCGAGGTGCTGGGAGGCCACACCGAGATTACCGGCAAGGTGAGCGCCCCCATCGTCGTCTTGACGGCCATCGGCCTGGTGGAGCCGGACCGGCTGGTCACGTCGGCAGGCGCCCGTCCCGGTGACGGGCTGCTGGTCACCAAGCCCGTGGGGCTGGAGGGCACGGCCATCCTCGCGGCGGACCGGGCCCAGGAGCTGGCGGCGGCACTGCCGGGCGACCTGCTCGAGCGGGCGCGCTCGTTCATCGCGGAGGTCGACGCGGTGCAAGACGGGCGCCTGACCGCCGCTCTGGGCGTCTCGGCCATGCACGACGTCACCGAGGGCGGCCTCGTGGGCGCGGCCTGGGAGATGGCGCAGGCGTCGGGAGTGGGAGTCGAGATCTGGGAGGCAAGGGTGCCGGTGCGGCTCGAGACGCAGCGGATCTGCCGGCACTTCGGCATCGACCCTCTGCGGCTCATCTCGTCGGGTGCCATGCTGGCCGCCGCCCGAGATCCCGAGCGGGTGGTGCGGGCCCTGCGGGAGGCGGGCCGCGAGGCGGCCGTCGTCGGGCAGGTGTTGCCGGCCTCCGAGGGGGTGAGGGTGGTGCGCGCGGACGGCCGGCGAGACCGGGTGACGGGCGCCCCGCCCGACGAGCTCTGGAGGGTGCTGGCCTCCTAGCCCCGGGCTCGGGCGGGCTTTGCCCGGCGGGCTCCGGTCTGGTAAGATGGGTGCGCACCTCCGTGCCGGGGTGGCGGAACGGCAGACGCGGAGGTCTCAAAAACCTCTGGGCCTCGCGCCCATGCGGGTTCGAGTCCCGCCCCCGGCACCACCTCGTCCCTTCACCGGCCCCGGGCGTCTGCCATCACCGCACGCTCGTCCCGTGGGGGGCGCTTGGCCGATGCACGCGGAGTCCCTGGTGCGTCTCTTGGCGGACAACCCCCTTTTGCTGCTCTTCGTGGTGGCCGGGCTCGGCTATCTGCTGGGCTCCGTGCGGGTGGGCCGGCTACGCCTCGGGGCCGCGGCCGTCCTCTTCGTGGGACTGGCCGTCGGGGCCGTGGACCGGAGGCTGGCGCTGCCGGAGATCGTCTATCAGTTCGGGCTGGTCGTCTTCGTCTACACCATGGGACTCTCGTCGGGTCCCGGCTTCGTGGCCTCGCTGCGCGGGCGGGGCGTGCGCGACACGGGCTTCGCCCTGGCCGTCCTGACGCTGACCACGGCCTTGACGTGGGGCGTGGGCAGGATGCTGGGGCTGCCGCCCGAGCTGCTGGCCGGGCTCTACACGGGCAGCCTCACCCACACGCCGGCCCTGGCGGCCGTCATCGAAACTCTCCAGGCGGCCGGCCGAGATGCCGTGGCACTGCCCACGCTGGGCTACAGCCTCGCCTACCCGGTGGGCGTGGTGGGAGTCATCGGCACCATGGCCGCCCTGGCCCGCCTGTGGCGAGTCGACTACCGGGAGGAGTCGCGGCGGTACGCTCGGGCCTCGGGCGCGCCGGGCAGCGACCCCGTGACCGCCACCGACGTGGTCGTCACCCGTCCCGAGGTGACGGACGTCCCCGTCGCGGAGCTCTGGCAGCGGCTGCTGGCCCGGCCGGGTGCCGGCGCCGGCCGGGTGGTGGCCAGCCGGCTGACCCGGGACGGGCGGCAGCAGATCGTGACGGGTCAGACCCGCCTGGCCCTGGGCGACGTGGTGACGCTGGTCGGCGCCGAGGAGGACCTTCGCCAGGTGGCGTCACGGCTGGGGGAGCCCAGCGCCGTCCACCCCGAGTACGACCGGAGCCAGCTCGAGATGCGCCGCATCTTCGTCTCCAACCGGCAGGTAGCCGGACGCCGGCTGCGGGACCTGCGGCTGCAGACCCTCTTCGGCGCCACGGTGACCCGGGTCAAGCGGGGCGACGTCGATCTGGTGCCGGCCGGCGACACGGTGCTGGAGCTGGGGGACCGCGTGCGGGTGGTGGCGCCGAGAGACCGACTGCCGGAGGTGGCGCGCCTGCTGGGCGACTCCTTCCGTGACCTGTCGGAGATCGACATCCCCAGCGTCTCGCTCGGTGTCGCCATGGGGCTGCTGGTGGGGCTCGTCCCCATCCCGCTGCCGGGCGGGCTCACCCTGCGGCTGGGCTTCGCTGGGGGCCCGCTGCTGGTGGCGCTGATCCTGGGGACCCTGGGGCGGACAGGGCCCATCGTCTGGGTGCAGCCCCACAACGCCAACCTGACGCTGAGGCAGCTGGGTCTGGTGCTCTTCATGGCCGGCATCGGCACCCGCTCGGGCCATGCCTTCTGGAGCACGCTGATCCAGGCAGGCCCCGCAATCGTGGCGGGCGCGGCCACGGTAACCCTGGCCTTCGCCGTCGGCACGCTGGTCGTCGGGTATCGGCTGCTGGGCATCCCCATGCCCTTGCTGGGGGGCATGCTGGCGGGGTTGCAGACGCAACCGGCCGCTCTGGCCTTCGCCTCCGACCAGTCCGGCGACGATCTGCCGGCCCTGGGGTACGCGGCGGTCTACCCGACGGCGATGCTGGTCAAGATCCTGCTGGCCCAGCTCCTCCTGCGATGAGAGGGGGTGGCCGCCGCCGCAGCGACGGGCCACCCCACTCTCTCACGCCGTGCCGCCCCTGGGGATGCAGATGACCTGCCCCGGGAAGATGAGGCTGGGGTTGGTGATCTGGGGGTTGGCGGCCAGGATCGCGTCGACCGTGGTGCCGAAGCGCTGAGCGATGAAGAAGAGCGTATCGCCCGGCTGCACGGTGTAGGCGACGGTGTTGGGCGGGCAGACGCCCGGTGGCCGGGCGATGGGGATGCAGATGATCTGCCCCGGGAAGATGAGGTTGGGGTTGGCGATCTGGGGGTTGATGGCCAGGATCGCGTCGACGGTGGTGCCGAAACGTTGGGCGATGAAGAAGAGGGTATCCCCGGGCTGGACGGTGTAGCGCTGCGAGCCCGGCGGGCAAGGAATGCTGGCGTCTGACACCGGCACGCCTCCTTCTCGGTCGTCGAGTCGGAGGCAGGCTATGACGCCGGGATGCTGGTGGCACCGGGGCTGCAGGGCCATTATGCCGGGGCGATGGCTGGCCGGGCCGACGGCCCTCGTCCCCAGGAGGGGTGGATGCGGCGTGATCCGCTGGGTGGCCAACATCAGCATGCTCTTCACCGAGGTGCCGCTGATGGCGCGCTTCGAGCGGGCGGCTCGGGTGGGCTTCCGGTACGTGGAGTACCTCTTCCCGTACGAGCTGGACCTGGACGAGGTGGCCGGCGAGTTGCGCCGACACGGGCTCGAGCAGGTGCTCTTCAACCTTCCCGCAGGAGACTGGGCGGCAGGCGAGCGCGGGATCGCGATCGATCCGTCCCGGAGAGCGGCCTTCCGCGAGGGCGTCGAGCGCGCGATGGAGGCGGCGCTGCGCCTGGGCGTGCGGCGCGTCAACTGCCTGGTGGGCCGTCGACCGGTGGACGTGCCCGAGGACGAGTTGCGTGCCTGCCTGGTGGACAACCTGCGCCACGCCGCCGACCGCCTGGGGCGCCACGGCATCGTGCTGCTGGTGGAGCCCGTCAACATCCACGACGTGCCGGGCTACTACCTGACGACGACCCGCCAGGCCGTGGCCCTGCTGGACGAGGTGGCCCGAGACAACGTGCAGATCCAGTACGACGCCTACCACATGCAGATCATGGAGGGCAACCTGACGCAGACCCTGCGGACGCACCTCTCGCGTATCGGTCACATTCAGATCGCCGACGTCCCGGGGCGCCACCAGCCTGGTACGGGCGAGATCCGCTACCCCTTCGTGCTGAGGGCTTTGCACGAAGCGGGGTACGGCGGGTGGGTGAGCCTCGAGTATGTGCCGCTCGGCTCCACGGAGGCCTCGTTGCGAGAGGCGGCCGCCGCCGGACTCGATGCCCTGGGATTGCCCCATCCGGGTTGAGCGGAGGATAGGAGGGCCGCCAGGGCCCACGCCGGCGGCAGGCCTTTGCCGGCCGGGGGCGAAGTCTCCCGTCGTGGGCACGCCAGCTGCGCTGGACGCGGGCCAGCGGGGCCCGCGAGTGGCCGTCGTCACCGACTCGGTCGCCTGCATCCCGCCCGATGTGGCGGGGGCCCTCGGCATCGAGGTGGTGCCCATCTGGATCCACCTGGGTGGCCGGAGCCTGCGGGACGGCGTCGACATCTCGCCGCACGAGCTCTACCGGCGCCTGCGCGCAGGGGAGCTGGGGAGCACCTCGGCCCCGTCACCGGGCGACTTCCTGGAGGCCTTCCGTCGGCTGGCCGAGCGCGGCGCCTCGGCCATCCTGGTCATCACCCTGCCCGCGGAGCTGACGGCGGTCCATCGCAGCGCGACGCTGGCGGCCGAGATGAGCCCCGTACCCGTGGAGGTCGTGGACAGCCGCACCGCGGCGGCCGCCCAGGGATGGGTCGCCATCGAGGCAGCCCGTGCCCTGCGCGGCGGCGCCGACGTCGCTTCGGCCATCGCCCGGGCCCGGGAGGTGAGCCGGCGCAGCCGCCTCTTCGCCATGGTGCCCGAGCTGCAGTACCTGCGGCGAGGTGGCCGCGCCGTCCACGCCCTGGCGCGGCTGGGCGCCAGCCTGGGCATCGTCCCCCTGTTGGCCCTGCGAGACGGCCGCGTCGAGCCCCTTGCCGTCACCCGCAGCTTCCAGGCTGCCCTCGACCGCATGGTGGAGGAGATGGCGGCCGACGCCGCGACCGGTCGGCTGCACGTCGCCGTCATGGAGGCTGATGCCGGGCCGCAGGCCCGGCGGCTGGTCGATGCCGTGCGGGCCCGCCTGGCGCCGGCCGAGCTGATCACCACGACCTTCACGCCCGCCATGGGGGTCCACGCAGGGCCCGGCATCGTCGGGGTGGGCTACTGGGTCGAGCCCCGGCCCACATGAGCCCAGCTGCCCATAACATTTGCCCCTAGCCCCTCCACTCGCCGGTGCCGTACCCTGTCGCGGGGCGGCAACGCCGCCCGACCAGGGGGCATGTCGCATGCGTGGTACGAAATCGGGTGCCTTTGCTGGACGTTGGGTCGTGGTCGGCGTGGCGGCGGGGCTGGTGCTGGCCGCGGGGCTCGTGTGGCGATGGAGTGGCCAGGGCGGCGGCCTGCCCGAGCCGCTGCAGGGTCTCGACGCACGCGGTGCCGTGGCGCTGGCCAACCAGTGGGCCGCTCGGGGGGAGGACGTCAAGACCTTCGTCACCCCCGAGGCGGTTCACTTCGAGTGGCCCGATGGCCGGCAGGCGCAGGTGCCGCTCGAGGGCGAGACGATGTACGTGGCCGTGGCCCCTTACGTGCACCAGACCCATCCTTGCCAGGTGCACTACATCTCCAGCTGCCGGGCAGAGCTGGCCGAGGTGCCGCTGCGGGTGACGGTCCGGGGCCGCGACGGCCGTGTCGTGCTGCAGCAAGCGGTCACCACGCTGCCCAACGGCTTCGTCGAGCTCTGGCTCCCGCGCGGCATGGATCTGTCGCTGACCATCGAGTGGCCCGACGCCGGGCTGGTCGGTCAGGGGCGCGTCGTGACCGGCGCCAATGCCCCGACCTGCGTTACCGACATCCGACTGGCAAGGGCGGTCGCACCCTCGGAGGGCTAGCCGAAGGCCGCCTGCACCGCGGCTCGAGCCAGCACCTCGGTGGAGTCGACGACGGGCCGCTCGAGGTCGCCCGGGCCCAGCACCAGGGGCAACTCGGTGCAGCCCAGGACGACGGCGGCCGGGTCGAGCCGCGCCGTCTCGGAGAACAGGACGTCCAGGGCCAGCGAGCGGGCGACGGCGGGCTTGCCGGCCTTCACCTGGTAGATGGCATCCATCACCCGGTCCTGGACGTCGGGCCCGGGCACCGCCGCCTCGAGGCCGAGCGCTGCGAGGGCTCGCTGATACAGTCCGCTCGTGATGGTGCCGGTGGTGGCCAGCAGCAGCACCGGGCCGGAGGGCGACGGGGCTCCGGCGCGGTGCAGGCGGCGTCGGGTCTCCTCGGCCGTCAGCCGGATCATGTGCAGCACGGGCACGTCGACGGCCGAGGCGATCTGGTCGTACCAGGCGTGCGCCGAGTTGCAGGGCATCGCGATCAGCTCGGCCCCGGCGCGCTGCAGGTTGCGAGCCGTCTCCACCAGAGCGGGCAAGGGGCTCGGCCCCTCGCCCCTGATGGCCGCGGTGCGGTCGGGGATCTGGCTGTTGCTGTCGATGATGACCCGGGGATGATCCTGGTCGCGGGCCGCCGGCACGAGGCGGATGATGCGCACGAAGAGGTCGGCCGTCGCCTCGGGCCCCATGCCTCCCAGGATGCCGATGGTCTTCATGGATGACGCGCCTCCTCGCCGTGGGAAGCACCGCCCCGGTCTTCGCCGGCGGAGGCCATCTCCCTGGTGCACCCGATGTCCATGTCGATCGTCCTGTTCGAGCCGGGGAATGTCCTGAGTTGCTGGCACTAATGTTGACGAGAACCATGTCCAGCAGTATGCTCGAACCGGGCTTTGCAACGGCCTTCACAAAGACCGCGAATGCGGATGGTTTGCAACTCGTTCGTGCTCCCCGGGGAGGGCGGGGTGTCGATGGAGCGGGTTCGGGGCTTCATCCGGCGAACCAAGCAGCGTGAGGTCATCTTGAGGGTGCTGCGCAGCACCCGGAGCCACCCCACCGCCGACTGGGTCTACCAGGAGGTCCGCAAGGAGCTGCCCAACATCAGTCTCGGTACCGTCTACCGCAACCTCAAGATCCTGACCGAGTCGGGCGAGGCGCTGGAGCTGTCCTACGGGAGCTCCTACAGCCGCTTCGATGGCGTCGCGACCAACCACTACCACTTCGTCTGCGAGCGATGCGGCCGGGTGGAGGACGTGCCCATGCCGGTCGACGACGAGAAGGATCGGGCGGTCGAGCGGCTGATGGGCGTCAAGGTGCGCCAGCACCGGCTCGAGTTCTACGGACTCTGCCCGGCCTGCCAGGCGGAGATGGACCAGCGCCTCCCGCATGGTCGGGCCGACAGGGCCGAGACGGCCCTGGACGAGGCCTACCCCACGCACTGAGAGACGGCCGGGCCGCGCCGCAGCGGCCCGGCCCCATCACTCCCACCGGCCGGCCACGGGTGGCCCGGCCGCGAGAGGGTCGCCGCCCGTGCGCATCGACCGCTCCCTCAAGAGCGCCACATTCCTGCAGCGTCTCAACCGCTTCGCCATCGCCGTCCACCTCGAGGGCGAGCGGGCGCCCGTGCACCTGCCCAACTCGGGCCGCCTGCACGAGTTGCTCACCCCCGGTCGTCCCACGCTGGTGGCGCCAGCGTCGGCTGGCAAGCGGCGCACGGTGGGTGACGCCGCCTTCATGCTGGGGCCCAACGGGTGGGTCAGCGTCGACGCCCGGCTGCCCGGCCGGCTGCTGGCCGAGGCGGTGACAGAGGGCGCGCTGGACGAGCTGGCCTCGTATCGCGTCGTGCGGCTCGAGCCTCCGGCACCCGACGAGCGCGACACCCGGCTGGACCTGCTCCTGGAGCGACCGGGCGGTCGAGCCCTGGTGGAGACCAAGTCGGTGACCTTGGTGGAAGGCGGGACGGCCCTCTTCCCCGACGCCCCCACCGGGCGGGGGCGGCGCCACCTGGTGCGACTGGCCGCCGCCCGTGGGGCGGGATACGAGGCCTACGTCGTCTTCGTGGTACAGCGGCTCGATGCCCACCGCTTCGCGCCGCACCGGCGGGCCGACCCCGACTTCGCCCGGGCGCTGGTCGAGGCAGCGGCCGCGGGGGTGCGCGTCCTGGCCGTGGCCTGCGAGGTCGAGCCGCCGGAGATCCGGATCGTCCGGCGGCTCCCGGTCGCCCTGGAGGGGTGAGGGCGGGGCTCGACGGCCCCGCCCTCGGTCGGCTGCGCGGCTCAACCCGCGGTGCTCTGTCGCTGGGCGTTGGGGACGATGACGTCGTTGATGATGCGCTCGATGAGCTCCTGCTGGGCGAGCTGGCGAGCCGTGGCCCAGTCCGATGCCAGCACGGAGCGCACCAGCTCCGGCGATACGTCCAGGCGGCGGCCGGCTTCGTCCGCGAGGCGGTCGGCGGCCAGCGACTGCAGCGTCTCCCAGTCGCCGCTCATCAGGGCCTCTGCCTCCTCCGGGGCGATGCCCGCCTGGGTGAGCCGCTCGTAGATCTGCGGCTTCGCACTCTCGCGGAAGCCCGCCCAGTCGCCCTGCAGGATCATCTGCCACTGCTCGGGGGTCAGCTGCCGGGCGAAGTCCTCCAGCGCCCGCCGGGCCGTCTCGACCAGCTCCGAGCTGTCGAGGTCCAGGGCCAGGCCGCGCCCCTCGGCTGCCACCACCCGGGCCCGGCCGGCCAGGTCCACCACGGCCCGGACCGTGTCGCCGTCACGGAGGTCCTCCAGGGAGGCGGGCTGACCGTTGCGCACCACCACGGCGTCATCGGAGAGCCGCACCCGCACCTCGCCCAGCTCGGTGTCGATGGAGGCGGTGCCCGTGGTCGACCGCTGCAGCTGGCCGCTCAGGACCAGGACGCGGCGGGCCTCGTAGAGCAGCTGGACGGCTTCGGCCCGCGTCGCCGGTCGCGACGCGTCGCCGACCTTGATCGAGGCGGGCAGGACGCCCGCCGCCCGGGCCAGCTCCAGCCGGGCGGCCGTCGATGAGCCGGACGGCCAGCGCTCCCCGATGGCCTCCATCCCGGCCAGGCGCAGCACCGCCCCGGTCATCTCGCCCACGGTGACGGGCAGCGCGAGGTCGACCTCGGTGTGGGAGCGGTCGGAGGAGATGAGCGCTCCCCGCTCCACCAGCGCCTGCAAGGCGGCCTGCGGGGCCGGCTTGCCCGCAGGGACGGTGACGCCAAAGGCGGCCGCTGCGGCCTGGGCGAACTCACCCAGGGTCACCGCACGCGAAGCCCTCAGCTCGTCGCCGTCGAAGGCCTCGAGCGCGCCCGTCGGAGCCAGGGCCTCCAGCGCCCGCACCAGCCCCGGGTCGGTCACGTCGGTGAACCGTCCGGCCGCCCGCTGGACCGCGGTGGATGGCCTGCCCTCCGTCGCATCCTCCGACGAGGCCCGGCCCGGCACGGCCACCCCCGTGATGACCTGCACGGCCGCGAGGATTACAATGAGGCCGAACATCCAGGCTGTCCGGCCGGAGGCTCCAATGCGCAAAGACGTCGCACGCTCCTTTCCGGTCGTACCCCAGGGATTCGCCGGCCGGGAGTCGAACATCCTTTCTGTAATGTGCGGCAAACCTTGCAATGACGGCCTTTGAGGGCAGAGCCAGGAGGATGGGCCAGAGCCCGCCCGAGCTGGAGCCCGCTGGATGGCGGTGGCCGGGGCCCTGCCACAGCGGGCATGCAGGGCCAGGGCGGCCCGCCGGGCCGTCACCGGAGAGGCGGTAGGCCCGTGAGCGGCGTTCGCAAGCTCCTGCTCGTGGATGGCTACAGCCTGCTGCACCGAGCCTTCTTCGCCTTGCCCATGCTGACCACCAGCGTCGGCGAGCCGACCAACGCGGTCTACGGTTTCGCCACCATGCTGGTGGGCCTGCTGGAGGAGGAGCGTCCCGACTACGTGGCCGTGGCCCAGGACATGGCGGGCCCCACGTTCCGTCACCGGCAGTTCGAGGCGTACAAGGCCCAGCGTCCGGCCATGCCCGATACCCTGCGTCCGCAGCTGATCCGCTATGAGCAGCTGGTGCGCGCCTTCGGCATCCCCATGTACGGCGTCGAGGGGTACGAGGCCGACGACGTCATCGGCACCCTGGCCCGCCAGGCCAGGGAGGCGGCGCCCGACGTCTCGGTGTTGGTCGTCACCGGCGATCGCGACGCCCTGCAGCTCGTGGACGATCGGGTGACGGTGCTCATCACCCGCAAAGGCATCCGGGAGGTGGAGCGCTTCACCCCCGAGCGCGTGCGGGAGGTGCTGGGCATCTGGCCGGGGCAGGTGGTGGACCTCAAGGGGCTGGTGGGCGACACCAGCGACAACATCCCGGGGGTGCCCGGCATCGGCGAGAAGACGGCGGTGGGACTCCTGCAGCGCTACCCCGACCTCGAGAGCATCCTCTTGCACCGGGAGGAACTGCCGCCGCGGGTGGCGCGAGCGCTGCAGCAGTTCGGCGAGCAGGCCCGCCTCAGCCGGCACCTGGCCACCATCGTGACGACGGTGCCCGTCGAGCTGGACTGGGAGGCCTGCCGGCTCGGCGAGCCCGACGCCTCTCGACTGGCCTCCCTGCTGCTGGAGCTGGAGTTTCGCCAGCTGCTGGCCCGTCTGGCGCGCCTCTACCCGTCGGTCGCCGAGGCGGCCGGGTCGGGGGTCAGGCCCTCCGACGCCGGCAGGAGGAAGGGGGACGACGGGGGCGACGGCGAGCGGGAGACGGTGACGGTGCAGGTCTCCGGCGGCGGAGCCACGGAGCGCCGCCTGGCCCCGGGTCGGGCTCCCTTCGGGCCGCCGGAGCTGATCGAGGCGCCGGCCCGCCTCGGCGAGCGCATCGAGGCGACGCGCCGCGCCGGCCCGGCGGCGCTGGTGGTGATCCCGGCGTCGGGCGAGCCCATGCGGGCCCCGGCCGTGGCCATCGCGGCCGCCAACGAGGCGGGCTCGTGGATGGTGGCCACCATGGAGGCCTGGCCGTCCGGATGGGAGGCGCTGGCCCGGTGGCTGGCCGATCCGCAGGCCCCCAAGTGGTGCCACGACGCCAAGACGGCCGCAGTCGCCCTGGGGGCGAGGGGCGTCAGGCTCGACGGGGTGGAGGAGGACGTCATGCTCGCCTCCTACCTGCTCCATCCCGGGCAGGGCGACCACTCGCCGGAGGACCTGGCCATGCGCTTCCTGGGGCGCTTGCTGCAGGATGGGGCCCGGGGTGCCGAGGGAGGCGCCTCGCCGGGCCGGCGGTCCAGGGGCGCCCCCTCCGAAAGCGGGGCCGGGGCGCTCCCGGGCCTGGAGATGGTGGCGGCCGGGGAGGCATCGGTGGCCGAGGCGGTGCGGGTCTATGCTTACCAGCGGCTGGAGACCATCTACGCCCTGGCGCGGCCGCTGCGGCGGTGGCTGGAGGAGGACGGGCTCGACCGGGTCTACCAAAGCATCGAGATGCCGCTGTGGCCGGTGCTGGCCGAGATGGAGCTGGCGGGCGTCGCCATCGACTCGGAGGCGCTGGCGCGGCTGAGCGTCGAGCTGGCCCGCCAGATCGAGGCGACGGCCGAGGCCATCTACGCCCTGGCCGGCGAGCGCTTCAACATCAACTCGCCCCGACAGCTGAGCCGCATCCTCTTCGACAAGCTCGGGCTGCCCGTCACCAAGCAGACCAAGACGGGCCCCAGCACCAGTGCGGACGTGCTGGAGGAGCTGGCCGGCGAGCACGAGATCGTCTCCAAGATCCTGGACTTCCGTCAGCTGGTCAAGCTCAAGGGCACCTACGTCGACCCCATGCCGTCGCTGGTCCACCCGAGGACCGGCCGGCTGCACACCACTTTCCACCAAGCTGTGACGGCCACGGGCCGACTCTCGAGCTCCAACCCCAATCTCCAAAACATCCCGGTGCGCACCGACCAGGGGGCCGTCATCCGCGAGGCGTTCGTAGCGGGTTTGCCGGGATGGGTGCTGATGAGCGCCGACTACTCCCAGATCGAGTTGCGCGTGCTCGCGCACATGGCCCAGGACCCCGTACTGATCGAGGCGTTCCGGTCGGGGCAGGACATCCACACCCGCACCGCCTCGGAGGTGTTCGGGGTGCCCATGGAGGCCGTCACGCCGGCCATGCGCAGCGGCGCCAAGGCCATCAACTTCGGCATCGTCTACGGGATCAGCGCCTACGGCCTGGCCCGTGGCACCGGCCTGTCCCAGGAGGACGCCCGGCGGTACATCGCCAGCTACTTCGACCGCTACGCCGGGGTCAAGGCGTATCAGGAGCGGGTCATCCGCCAGGCCCGCGAGCTGGGCTACGTCACCACGCTGTTCGGCAGGCGGCGCTACCTGCCCGAGATCCACGCCCGGCAGTACGCCCAGCGGGCCTTCGCCGAGAGGACCGCCATCAACACCCCTATCCAGGGGACGGCTGCCGACATCATGAAGCTGGCGATGATCGCGGTGCACCGCCGTCTGAAGGAGGAGGAGCACCAGGCCCGAATGGTGCTGCAGGTTCACGACGAGCTGGTGCTGGAGGTGCCGGAGGCCGAGGTGGAGCCGGTGGCGCGCCTGGTACGCGCCGCGATGGAAAACGTGGTACGCCTTGACGTCCCGCTGGTGGCCGAGGTCAAGACGGGGCACAACTGGCGCGAGTGCAAGTAGCCCGCGCCGGATGCCGGCGGCTCTCGCCCTGGGTCTGCTGGTGCGCCGGACCGCCCGGCCGCCGTCGCTGCCCGGCGGTTCGTTGGCGCACAGCCGGCGGCGCCCTCTGGTGGTGGGGCTGACCGGGGGCTTCGCGTCGGGCAAGAGCACAGTGCGGGAGATCTTCCGCAGCCTGGGAGCCGCCGTCGTGGATGCCGATGCCGTGGCGCGGGAGCTGTCGGAGCCCCAGGGCCCGGTCTGGCGGGCCGTCGTGGCTGCCTTCGGGCCCGACGTGCTGGCCGCTGACGGGCGACTGGACCGGGCACGGCTGCGCCGCCGCATTCTCCTCGACCCGGACGCCCGACGCCGGCTCGACGCCGTCACGCATCCGGTCATCCTCTCGGAGATGCGCCGGCGGCTGGCGCGCCTGTCGAGGGATGCACCGGGCCGCGGGGCCGGTCGGGCCGTGTCCCCGGCTGTCGTGGTGGAGGTGCCGTTGCTCTTCGAGGCCGGTGAGGCGGCCCTGGACCTGGTGGATGCCGTGGTGACGGTCTGGGCCGATGAGCCGACGTGCATCCGGCGAGCCCGGGAGCGGGGCCTCTCCGACCAGGAGGCTGCCCTGGCCATCCGGGCCCAGTGGCCGCTGGAGCGCAAGCGACGGCTGGCCGATTGGGTCATCGACAACTCGGGATCGCTGCTGGTGACCCGACGGCAGGTCGAGCGGATCTGGAGGGTGTTGGGATCTCGGTGCGCATCGCCCTGGTGGCTCACGACAAGCAGAAGCCGACGATGGTCGAGCTCGCCCGCTCCTTTCGGGCGGTTCTCGAGCGGTGCGAGCTGGTGGCGACTGGCACGACCGGCAAGGTGGTGGCGGAGGCGACGGGGCTCTTGATAGCTCGGATGCAGTCGGGGCCGCTGGGCGGCGACCAGCAGATCGGGGCCGAGGTCGCGGCCGGTCGCGTCGATGCCGTCATCTTCTTGCGAGATCCGCTCACGGCCCAGCCCCATGAGCCGGACATCAGCGCACTCATGCGGGTTTGCGACGTCCACGACGTGCCACTGGCGACCAATGCAGCGACCGCGGCGCTCATCCTCACGGCGCTGGGGCAGCGGCTGGGCCTGGCCGATCCATGCGCTCGCCACACCGGCTGACCCCCGGCGCGGCGGCGGCCCTGCTGGCCATCCTGGCCCTTACCGTGTGGACCGCCACCAACGTCCGCACGGTGTTGCGCTGGTGGTATCCCGTCTACTACCGAGAGTCCATCGTGCGATGGTCGGCGGCCCATGGGCTGGACCCGTGGCTGGTGGCGGCGGTGGTGCGGGTCGAGAGCAACTTCCGGCCCCTGGCCACCTCGCCCCGCGGCGCGCGGGGCCTCATGCAGCTCCTGCCCGAGACCGCCCGATGGGTCTCGGGGCGCATGGGCGAGGAGCGCTTCTTCGAGGACCTCCTGTACGACCCCGAGACCAACGTACGGCTGGGTACCTGGTACCTGGCCGACCTGCTGCGAGAGTTCGACGGGCGGCTGCCCGTGGCCCTGGCTGCCTACAATGCCGGCAGGGGCACGGTCCAGCGCTGGCTCGAGCAGTCGACGTGGGACGGGAGCGAAAAGCGCCTCGAGGGCGTGCCCTACGGCGAGACGCGCCGGTTCGTGGCGCGTGTGCTGCGTTCGTGGCGGATGTATCGATGGCTTTACGCTGAATCGTAACGGGTGGAAATGGCGGTGAGGGCGTCATGCTGCAGTCGGAACGGGACGTCAGGGAGCTTCGGCCGGACCCGCAGCGGATCCTCTTCTCGGCCCAACACGACGAGATCCTCCAGGGCCACACGGCCGACATGTACTTCGTACGGACGCTGCACGTGCTGCGCAGCGAGGGCAAGGCCGACACCCCGGTGGTAGCCGAGATCTTCCCGAGGGGCGAAGGGGTGCTGGGGGGCGTGGAGGAAGCCCTGCGCCTGTTGCGAAGCCGGCCTCCCGAGCTGGGTCCCCTCGAGGTCTGGGCCATGGACGAGGGCGAGCGCTTCGGGCCCAAGGAGGTCGTCATGCGCATCCACGGCCCGTACAGCGCCTTCGGGCTGTACGAGACGGCCATCCTGGGCATCCTGGCGCAGTCGAGCGGGTGGGCCACGGCGACTCGCCAGGCCGTGCAGGCGGCCCGGGGCAAGCCGGTCATCCTCTTCGGCGCCCGGCACGTGCACCCCGCCGTGGCCCCGGTGCTGGAGCGGGCAGCGCTGGCCGCCGGGGCGTCCGGCGCGGCGTGCATCCTGGGTGCCAAGCTGTACGGGCGGGAGCCCGTCGGCACCGTGCCGCACGCCCTCATCCTGATCCTGGGCGACACCGTGACGGCGGCGCACGCCTATCATCGCCACGTCGAGCCGGAGGCGCCCCGCATTATCCTGGTGGACACGTACAAGGACGAGGCGGAGGAGTCGCTGCGGGTCGCCGAGGCCCTGGGCGAGGCTCTCGACGGGGTCCGTCTGGATACGCCGGGAGAGCGGGGCGGGGTGACCCCCGACCTGGTGGCCGAGGTGCGAGCCCGTCTGGATCAGGCGGGGTTCCGCCACGTGCAGATCTTCGTCTCGGGCGGGTTGACGCCGGAGCGCATCGCGCAGCTGGCCGACGCAGGGGCGGACGCCTTTGGGGTGGGTAGCTACGTCTCGTCGGCCCCGCCCATCGACATGACCATGGACCTCAAGGAGGTCGAGGGGCGGCCCGTGGCCAAGCGTGGGCGCATCCCCGGGATCCAGCCCAATCCTCGCCTGCGCCTGCGCATCGGCAGGAATGGGTCGCGGGGCATCGAACGGTAGCACCAACCCCCGGGGTATCGCGCGGCTTTGGGGGAGAAGACGGACGAGGGAGGCGATGAGGTACGATGCGGTGGCGATTGACCGCGTTGTTGCTCCTGGCAATGGCGGTCGCGGGGCTGCCGGCGGTGGCTGCGACATACGAGACGGCCATCTTCGAGGAGCCCACCACGCTCAACGTCTTCGCGGGTCTCGGCCCTCAGGCCACGGTCTGGAACTCGTACGTCACCTACGGCGTCTACTACTCGACCCTCTACGGCAACGCCGCTCCCACCTTCGCGTGGGTGCCGCAGCTGGCACGTGACGTGCCGACCCCCTTCCAGGAAGTGACCGAGAACGGCCAGACGCTGTACACGTCGGACGTGGAGATCCGGGGCGGCATCCGCTGGGCGGACGGCTCGTTGCTGACCGCCGACGACGTGGTCTTCACCTACCAGACGCTGCTGGCCTTCGACGCCAACAAGCTCGGCGGCAACTGGCCCTCCTATGCCAACCCGGACGTGCTGGCCCGGGTGGAGAAGCTCAACGACTACGCGGTGCGCTTCTACCTCAAGAAGCAGCCGGGTCTCGCGGACTGGCAGTACGGCATTCTGCAGGCCCCCATCGTGCAGAAGAAGACCTGGGAGCCCGTCGTGCAGCGGGCACTGGCCAGCGAGGACCCGGTCCGGACGCTGCAGGCCGCGGAGGTGACGCCGGATGCCATCGGCGCCTTCAAGTACGGCCGGTGGGAGCGGGGCGCCTTCTTCGAGAACGTGGCCAACCCTCTGAGCTCCTTCAAGGGTGAGGTCACCGAGTTCTACCCCAACGGGGCCGTGCGGATCACCAACTCGCGCACCAACTTCACGTGGGCGACGACGGACCCGGCGCCCGAGGGCCAGCCCGACCTTCGGGTCGAAGAGGGGCCTTACGTCGACAACGTCGTCTACCGCATCTATCAGAACCAGAACGCGGCCATCCTGGCACTGCTGCGAGGCGAGGTCTCCTACATCTTCAACTCGCTGGGGCTTCAGCGGGGCTTCGAGCAGCAGCTGCGGACCAACCCCAACGTCGAGATCATCCGCAACAATACCAACGGCTTCCGGTACCTCACCTTCAACATGCGTCGCGAGCCGTTCAACATCCCGGAGTTCCGCCAGGCGGTGGCGACGCTCATCGACCGAGAGTTCGTCACGCGCGACATCCTGCAGGGCGTGGCCTTCCCGCTGGCGACCGTCGTGCCGCCGGGCAACGAGTACTGGCACAACCCGGAGGTGACCGTCTGGGGTCAGGGGATGACCCGGGGCCAGCGGATCCAGGCTGCCGTGGAGCTGCTCAAGAAGGCCGGCTTCTCCTGGCGGCGGGAGCCTGTCGTGCGCGACGCGGCCGCGGATGACTACACGCCTGGCGAGGGCCTGATCATGCCCAACGGCCAGCCGGTGCAGCCCTTCGAGATGCTGGCGCCGGCCCCAGGCTACGACCCGTTGCGCGCGACCTTCGCGCTGTGGATCGAGCGCTGGGCACAAGAGATCGGTATCCCGCTGCGGGCCCGCCTGACCGACTTCAACACCATCTCCACCCGGGCCTATGACGAGCAGGACTTCGACATGTTCATGCTCGGCTGGAGCTTGGGCATCTACCCGGACCACATCTACTACTTCTTCCACTCCAGCCAGGCAGGCCTGGGCGGCTTCAACGCCGGCGGCTACAACAACCCCGAGTTCGACCGGGTGGCCGAGGCCCTGCTGGATGCTCAGACGCTGGAGGAGGCCCGCGAGCTGGCCTTCGAGGCCCAGGAGTACCTGGCGCGGGATGTGCCGTACGTCGTGCTGTTCGACACGCCCGTGATGGAGGCGTACCGCCGCGACCAGATCCAGTATCCGTACACCGAGGTACTGGGCGGCCTGCAGTACATCTACGGGCTGCCCTCGACGGTGAAGGCGATGAGATAGGGCGCATCACGCCTGCGGGGCCGCCCCGCATGCCGGGGCGGCCCCGCCGCGCCTTGCGGGGAGGCCAGGCATTTGCTCAGGTTCATCGGGATCCGGCTGGTGCAGGCCGTCGTCACCTTGCTGGTCTACATGACGGTCACCTACTTCATCCTCCAGGCCATGCCGGGCGACGTGACGGTCCTCTTCACCCAAAACCCCAGGATCACCGCCGAGGTGCGCCAGGAGCTGGCGAGGCGGCTGGGGCTGGACCAGCCCTGGTATTTGCAGTATCTCAACTACCTCAAGAACGTCTTCACCGGTAACCTGGGCGTCTCGTTCACGCAGTACCCGCGGCCCGTGTGGGACATCATCGTGGAGCGACTGCCTCGTACGGTCGTGCTCTTCTTCACGGCCAACGTGGTCTCGTTCTACATCGGCTTCCTGCTGGGGCGCTTCGTGGCGTGGCGCCGCGGCAGCCGCTTCGACTACGCCACGACGGCGGTGGGCGTCACCTTCTGGACCGCCTTCTATCCGCTGCTGGGCCTCATCATGATGTGGTTGTTCGCCTACTCGTTGGGGTGGCTGCCGCTCAATCAGTTCATCTCGCCCTCGGTCTGGCGTGACGCGCCCCTCTCCAGCAACGACGTCTTCACCCTGATGCTCGCCAACCTGGGTTTGTTCGTGCTGCTGTTGCTGGCCGGCCACGGTCTGGCGCTGCCCCGGATCGGCACGGTGAGCGGGCGGATCCTGACGGCGGCGGGGCTGTGGGGCGGGGGCGCGCTGGCCTCCGTGGCCTGGTGGTGGCAGTCGGGCCTGGCCCGCTACGCCCTCGACATCGTCTGGCACATGGTGCTGCCCGTGGCGACGCTGTCGCTCGTCAGCTTCGGCGGCACGATGCTGTTGATGCGCGACTCGATGCTGGAGACCATCCGCGAGGACTACGTCATGGCGGCCCGAGCCCGGGGGCTGCCGGAGCGGACCGTCCGGGACCGCTACGCGGCCCGCACGGCCATCCTGCCGGTCATCACCAGCTTTGCCCTCAACATCGGCTTCGTCGTCAGCGGTGGCATCGTGACGGAGACCGTCTTCTCGTGGCCGGGCATCGGCCTGACGCTACTCGAAGCGGCACGTCTTTACGACTACCCGCTGGCGACCGGCGCCTTCGCCTTCACCGGCATATTCGTGGTCTTGGCACACATCGTGGCCGACGTCTTGCACGCCCTGATGGACCCGCGCCTGCGCATCGTGGGCGGCGAGGTCACGGCCGCAGAGTAAGGGTGGACCGAGAGGCGTCATGGCACGCGCAGCGATTCCCGCAGGACCGGGCGCCGTCCCCGTCAACCTCTGGCAGATCCGGTGGAGGCTGTGGCGGCGCGGCTTCCTCGAGAACTTCCAGGTCTTCTGGGCGAGCCGCATCGGGCCGCTGGGCCTGGGGATCATCATCTTCTTCGCGCTCTTCGCCCTGGCCCATCCCATCTTGATGGCGACGGTCTGGCCGGCCTCCGTCTACGATCCGGTGGTGGGCTACGATCCGATGATCCTGCACCCGTCGCCACCGACGCGGGGCCATCTGCTGGGCACCGACCCGTACGGGCGCGACATCCTGAGCCAGCTGATGTACAGCACGCGGTGGGAGTTCGTGCTGGGCGTGATCTCGGCGGCCATCAGCGTGGTCATCGGCACCACGGTGGGCACGGTGGCCGCCTACTTCGGGGGATGGGTCGACACCCTGTTCATGCGGCTGGCGGACCTGTTGCTGCTCTTCCCCTTCATCGCGTTCTTGCTCGTGCTGGGCGCGCTCTTCGAGATCGACCTGTTCGACCTGGCCATCATCATCGGCCTCCTGTCGGGCTTCGGCGGCATCACCATCATCATCCGCGCCCAGGCGCTCTCGGTCGCGGTGCGCCCCTACGTGGAGGCAGCGCGCCTGGCCGGGGGGAGCCCCTGGTGGGTCATCCGCAAGCACATCATCCCCAACGTGATGCCGCTCTCCTTCCTCTACATGATGTTCAACGTCACCAGCGCCATCCTGTCGGAGGCCACGCTCTCCTTCTTCGGGCTGCTCAACGTGCGCAGCAGCTGGGGGCTGATGATCAACACCGCGGAGAGCGCCGGCTACCTGTTGATGTTCGACCAGTACTGGTGGTTGTGGCTGCCGGCCGGGCTCGCCATCACGCTGTTGTGCGCGGCGTTCTACCTGGTGGGCCGAGGGCTCGACGAGGTCGTCAACCCGCGGCTGCGGAAGAGGTGAAGCGGATTGCCCCTCCTCAAGATCCAGGATCTCGAGATGCAGTACACCACCCGGCGGGGGCCCATCCGCGCCGTCGTCGATGCCAATCTGGCGCTGGAGCCCGGCGAGTCGCTGGGGATCGTGGGGGAGTCGGGCTCGGGCAAGACCTCGCTGGCCATCTCCATCATGAAGCTCCTGCCCGACAACGCCCGCATCACCCGGGGGCACATCTACCTGGACGGGCAGGATCTGGTGCCGCTCCCCGAACACCGGATGCGCCGGGTCCGCTGGCAGAAGGTGTCGATGATCTTCCAGGCCGCGATGAACTCGTGGAACCCGGTCTACACCGTGGGCGACCAGATCGTGGAGGTCATCCAGAACCACGAGCCCAAGGTGAGCCGGCAGCAGGCGCGCGAACGCATCGCGGAGCTCTTCCACATGGTGGGGCTGTCCCCGGAGCGCATGGATCACTATCCGCACGAGTACAGCGGCGGCATGAAGCAGCGGGCCGTCATCGCCATGGCCCTGGCCTGCCAGCCTCGCCTGGTCATCGCCGACGAGCCCACGACGGCCCTCGACGTCATCGTACAGGAGCGCATCCTGCAGCAGCTCGACGGCATCCGCCGGCGGCTGGGCATGACGATGATCTACATCTCCCACGACGTGGCCGTCATCGCCGAGGTGAGCGACCGGGTGGCGGTGATGTACGCAGGGCGCATCGTCGAGGTGGGGCGGGCCACCGAGATCTTCAAGCGCCCGCGCCATCCGTACACCGGTGGCCTCATGGCGTCGTTCCCCAGTCTGACGGGCCCCAAACGAGCCCTGGTCACCATCCCCGGGGAGCCTCCCAACCTGCTGGCACCGCCCGCTGGCTGCGCCTTCCACCCGCGCTGCCCGTACGCCACCGAGCGCTGCCGGATCGAGGTGCCACCGCTGGAGGCGGCGCCGGGTGACGGCAGCGGGCACCGGGTGGCCTGCTGGCACCCATTGAGCGGGCAGGACGTGCGGGCCGACTTCGAGGCCCGGGCGGCTGCGGCGGCCAGCGCAGGGGGGGTGGGGCGATGAGCGCGTTGACCGGGACGGCGCCGACAGCGCAGGCGGTCGAGACGCTGGTCGAGGTCGAGGATCTGCGCAAGCTCTATCCGGTGCGATCGGGCTGGCTGCGGCGCGCGCGGCTCTTCGTGCACGCCGTCGACGGCGTCAGCTTCCAGATCCGGGAGCGCGAGGTCTTCGGGCTGGTCGGCGAGTCCGGCTGCGGCAAGACCACCACGGGCCGGCTGCTGCTGCGGGCCACGCTGCCGACCTCGGGACGCGTGGTGATGGACGGTGTCGACGTCGCACGGCTCCAAGGCCCCGAGCTGGTCGCCTTTCGGCGGCATGCCCAGATGATCTTCCAGGACCCCTACGAGTCGCTCAACCCGCGCATGACCATCTTCGACATCCTCTCGGAGCCGTTGGCGGTCCACGGCATCGGCAACCTGGCCGAGCGGGAGCGCCGGGTGGCGGAGATGCTGGAGCGGGTGGGACTGACGCCGCCATCGGCCTTCGAGTTCCGGTTTCCTCACGAGCTGTCGGGGGGGCAGCGCCAGCGGGTCTCCATCGCCCGGGCTCTGATCCTGCAGCCCCGCTTCGTGGTGGCCGACGAGCCTACCTCCATGCTGGACGTCTCCATCCGGTCGGGCATCATGAAGCTGCTCCTCGACCTCAAGGAGCAGCTGGGCATGACCTACCTCTACATCACCCACGATCTCGCGGTGGCCCGGTACCTGTGCGACCGCGTCGCGGTCATGTATCTGGGCAAGATCGTGGAGCTGGGCCCGGCCGAGGAGGTGATCCGGCATCCCATCCACCCCTACACCAAGGCCCTGGTGGCCGCCAACCCGGTGCCGGATCCCGAGGCGCCCAAGGCACCCATCGAGATCAGGGGCGGGGTGAGCAAGCCGGTCAATCCGCCGGCTCGTTGCCGGTTCTACGAGCGGTGCCCCATCGCGACGGAGCGGTGCAGGCAGCAGGACCACCCGCCTCTGGAGGAGAAGGCCCCGGGTCACTGGACGGCCTGCTACGAGGTTTAGGGGGGAGACGCCGGTGGCGACCGAGACGACTACGGATCGCCGCACGAGCGCCGCCTCGGCCGATGCCGCGGCCAGGGCCAACGGCCAGGCGCCGCTTCTGGACGTGCGCAACCTCAAGACGTACTTCTTCACCGAAGACGGAGTCATGCCCGCCGTCGACGGGGTCACCTTCTCCCTGAGACGGGGCGGCACGCTCGGCATCCTCGGCGAGTCGGGGTGCGGCAAGAGCGTGACGTCGCTCTCCATCATGCGCCTGGTCCCGCAGCCGCCGGGCCGGATCGTGGGGGGCGAGGTGATCTTCGAGGGGGAGGACCTGCTTCGCAAGAAGGAGTCGGAGATGCGCCGCATCCGCGGCAAGGAGATCGCCATGATCTTCCAGGAGCCGATGACCTCCCTCAACCCCGTCTTCACCGTGGGCAACCAGATCATGGAGGCCATCATGCTCCACCAGCGGGTCTCCAAGGCGGAGGCCCGTCGACAGGCCATCGAGATGCTGCGTCTGGTGGGCATCCCGTCGCCCGAGCGGCGGGTCGACGACTACCCCCACCAGATGAGCGGCGGCATGCGCCAGCGGGTCATGATCGCCATGGCGCTCTCCTGCAATCCCAAGCTCCTCATCGCCGACGAGCCGACCACAGCGCTGGACGTCACCATCCAGGCCCAGATCCTGGACCTGATGCGGGATCTCCAGCGACGGCTGGGGACCGCGGTCATGCTCATCACCCACAACATGGGGGTCATCGCCGAGCTGGTCGAGCACGTGGTGGTGATGTACGCCGGCAAGATCGTGGAGTCGGCCGACGTCCGCTCCATCTTCGCCATGCCGCGCCATCCCTACACCGTCGGCCTGCTCGAGTCGGTGCCCAAGCTCCACGAGACCCGTCAACGGCTCAAGGCCATCGAGGGCGTCGTCCCGAGTCCCTACAACATGCCCAAGGGATGCCGCTTCCATCCCCGCTGCGAGCTGGCGCGGGAGATCTGCAAGCAGCTGGAGCCTCCCATGATGCAGGTGGGGCCCACTCAGCGGGTGGCCTGCTGGCAGTACACCAACTTCGAGCCGGTGGAGATGCCCGCACCGGGCGAGGCGGTGCCGCTGTGGAAGGCGGCCGCGCCGGGGGCCGGTACGGCGGGCGGGCCGGCCACTGCGACGCGCGGGGGGCAAGGAGTGTGACGTCGGTGGCAAGCAGCCCTGTCAAGAGCGACAGCCAGGTCCGGGGTCCGTCGAGCCGCGACGACGTGCTCCTGGAGGTGCGCGGCCTCGTCAAGCACTTCCCCATCAGTCGCGGCGTCATCTTCTCGCGGCAGGTCGGCGCCGTGCGCGCGGTCGACGGCATCGACTTCCACATCCGCCGGGGCGAGACCCTGGGGCTGGTGGGCGAGAGCGGCTGCGGCAAGTCGACCACCGGTCGTCTGGTGCTGCGGCTGCTGGAGCCCACCCGGGGCGAGGTGCTCTTCGAGGGCCAAAACATCTTCACGCTGGGTCGCGAGCAGATGCGCCGCCTGCGTCGCCAGATGCAGATCATCTTCCAGGACCCCTATGCCTCGCTCAATCCCCGGATGACGGTGGGCGACATCATCGGCGAGCCCCTGGTCATCCACGGGTTGGCCAGGGGGCCGGCCAAGGAGAGGCGGGTCAAGGAGCTGCTGGAGGTGGTAGGGTTGTCGGGCATGCACGCCCGGCGCTACCCCCACGAGTTCAGCGGCGGACAGCGGCAGCGCATCGGCATCGCCCGTGCCCTGGCCGTCAACCCCAAGCTCATCGTGGCCGACGAGCCGGTCTCGGCCCTGGACGTCTCCATCCAGGCCCAGGTCATCAATCTGCTGCAAGACCTGCAGAAGGAGTACGGGCTGACGTACCTCTTCATCGCCCACGACCTGTCGGTCGTCAAGCACATCTCCAGCCGCGTGGCCGTCATGTACCTGGGCAAGATCGTGGAGCTGGCCGACAAGCACCGCCTCTTCAGCGACCCGCTTCACCCCTACACGCAGGCGCTCATGTCGGCCATCCCCATCCCGGACCCGACGGTCCGGCGTGAGCGGATCATCCTGCAGGGTGACGTGCCGAGCCCGGTCAACCCCCCCAAGGGATGCCGGTTCCACACGCGCTGCCCGCTGGCAGAGGAGATTTGCAAGGTCAAGGAGCCGGAGTTCATCGACGTCGGCGACGGCCACTACGTGGCCTGCCACCTGGTGAAGCCGGGTGATGTGCGCACCCGCGACCTGGCGCGCCGGGTGGCTGCCGTCCAGCGGCAGCCCCAGCAGGTGGCATGAGGGCGGCTCCGAGGGCCAATGCGCTGTCCGTCGTGCGGCCAGGAGATCCTGCTCGCCGAGCGGTGCCCGTACTGCCGCCAGCCCGTGGATGTCCGAGGGAGCGGCCCCGAGCGGCAGGACGCCCCCAAGGCCGCGGCGAGCGATGTGACGGGGCGCTTCGTCGGGCCCCTCTCGGGGGGACCGTCGGCCGAGGCTCAGGAGGTGGGGCGCGCCCCGGGGCGGCTCTCGGTCGTGGAGTGGGTGCGGCGGTTGGTCCACTACGTGCGGGATCCGGGCGTGTCGGGGTGGAAGCGAGGCCTCGTGGCGGCGGGGCTGCTGTACGTGCTGCTTCCCCTCGACTTGCTGCCGTCGCTGGTGTTGCCCGGCATCGGGTGGCTCGACGACCTGGCGGTGGTCTGGTTGGGGCTGTCGCTGCTGCAGCGGGAGCTGGCGGCCTACGTGCCGGGGCGTCGGCGGAGCCGCTGAGGCCGGTCCCACCGGCTTGACGGCGAGGCTTGCGGGTCACTATAATCGGCTCCGGCGGCTCCGGCCGTCGCGGTGCCCGGGTGGCGGAATTGGCAGACGCGCACGTTTGAGGGGCGTGTGGGTAACCACTCCCATCCGGGTTCAAGTCCCGGCCCGGGCACCACTCACCACCAACCTCCCGGATGCTTCCTACGGGAATTCGTGTCCCGTGAATCCTGTTCACGCCGCTTAGGCGGAAGTTCAGGGGCTGGCAGCGGGTGAGACCCGCATAGCGGTGAGCATTCAAACAGGTTGAACGCGTGCCAATGTAGCCAAGAGTATGGCCCTAACGTATTGCCTTGGAAGTTGTCATGTGCTACCATTGAGCCATGAGACGCGTATCCAGTGCCATGCACATCGAGACCATCCGCCGCCGGCAGGGCGACAAGGTCTACACCTACCACCTGCTGCGCCAGACCTACCGGGAAGGCGGCAAGGTGAAGCATCGGACCCTCGCCAACCTCTCCCACCTGCCGGAAGCCGTCCTGGAGCTGGTCCGGCGAGCCCTGCGGGGCGAGCCGGTGGCGCCGGTGCCGCAGACGGTGAAGATCCGCCAGTCCCGCCAGCACGGGGCCGTCGCCGCCGTCGTGGGCACCATCCGCCAGCTGGGCCTCGACCAGGTGCTCTACTCTCGCTCGGCCGACTGGGTGCGCGTGGCCCTGGCCGTCGTCGTCATGCGCATCCTGCGGCCCTCCTCCAAGCTGGGCGGGACCCTGTGGTGGACGACCACCACGTTGCCGCAGCTTCTGCGGTTGCCCCACAACGGCGAGGACGTCAACGACGTCTACCGGGCCATGGACGAGTTGCTGGCCCGCCAGGCGGCCATCGAGGCCAAGCTGGCGCGCCGGCACCTGACGCCCAACGCCATGGTGCTCTACGACTTGACCAGCGTGTACCTGGAGGGCAAGACCTGCCCGTTGGCCCGCTTCGGGTACAACCGGGACAAGAAGCGGGGCAAGAAGCAGTTCTGCGTGGGGCTGCTCACCAACGACGAGGGGTGTCCCGTGGCCGTGGAGGTGTTCCCCGGCGACGTGGGGGATCCCGAGACGCTGCGGGCCCAGATCGCCCGGGTCCGGGCTCGGTTCGGCATCGAGTACGTCGTGTTCGTCGGCGACCGGGGCATGATCGTCAAGGCCCGATTGAGCGACTTGGAGGCGGTGGGCTTCGGGTGGATCACGGCCCTGCGGGCGCCGGAGATCCAGAAGCTGCGGGATGAGGGGTTCTTTCAGCCGGGCCTGTTCGACCGGCGGGACCTGGCAGAGATCGCCGACCCCGAGCGGCCCGGGGAGCGGCTGGTGGTCTGCTACAATCCGCTGGTGGCCGAGGAGCGCCGGCAAAAGCGCGAGGCGCTGCTTTCGGCCACGGAGCGGGAGCTGGCCAAAATCGAAGCCCGGGTGCGCCGTCGCCGCCGCAAGCCCATGACGGCGGACGAGATCGGCGTGGCCGTGGGGAAGGTCCTGGGCCGCTGGAAGGTGGGCAAGCACTTCCAGCTGGAGATCCGCGACGGCCACTTCGCCTTCCGGCGCAAGGAGGCCTCCATCGCCCGGGAGGCGGAGCTGGACGGGTTTTACGTGCTGCGCACCAACGTGCCGGCCGACCGGATGGAGCCGGCCAAGGTGCAGGCCACGTACAAGTCGCTGCGGGCCCTGGAGCAAAACTTCCGCACGATGAAAAGCGCCCTGGACCTGCGTCCGGTCTACCATCGGCTGGAGGACCGGGTGCGGGCCCACGCCTTTTTGTGCATGCTGGCGTTGTACGTGCGCTGGCACATGGAGCGGGCGCTTGAGCCCCTGCTGGCGGAGGACCCTCGTCAGTCCTTCGAAGGGCTGATGATGCAGCTGGAGACGCTGCAGCGCCACACGGTCGAGGTGGCCGGTCAGGAAATCCAGATGCTCGGCGAGCCCGAGCCGCTGCACCAGCGGATCTTCCAGTTGCTGGGGGTTCCCCTGGCGTAGCCAGAAGCCTGAACGCTTGAATCCCACTCCGTTGGCGTCATTGCCGTGATTTGAGGGATATCGGGCTTGCTGAACTTCCGCTTAGGCGTACCGAGCTGGAATGACGATGCCGTAGCCAGTCATGGCGAGCGGGCGCGCGGGTCCTGCCAATGGAGGCCAGCAACCAGTCGTCAATTGCACGACATCCGGGCTTCGTACGCGCCGCCAATCGTCGAGGGTCATGGTGCGGAAGACCTCCAGAAAGACATCGCGACACCCCTGCAGGCGCGCCAGGCGGTCGTGCGCCTAGGCGATGGCGTCGGCATACCCTTGGGCTGGAGATCCCGCTGGTGGCCTTCGTCGTGCGGTAGGGCTATCGCATGGTGGTCTTGCACGGGGCAACCCGCCGGAGCCGGGAGGGGCGGTTCGAGCGGCCCCTCCCGGTCGACACACCTCAGCTCTTGCGCACGAACTCGGCCTGGACGTTGACCCGCACCTCGTCGCTGACGACCACGCCGCCGGCCTCGAGGATCGCGTTCCAGTTGAGGCCCCAATCCTTGCGGTTAAGGCGGGTCTCGCCGCTGAAGCCCACCCGCTCGTTGCCCCAGGGGTCCTTGACCCGGCCCTCGAAGGTGACGTCCACCGTCACCTCGCGGGTGACGCCCCGCATGGTGAGGTCGCCCGTCACCTTGTACCGGCCCTCCCCCACCGGCTCGATCCGCCGGCTCTTGAAGTCGAGGGTCGGATGGTGCTCGGCGTCGAAGAAGTCTGCGGACCTCAGGTGCTGATCTCGCTGCGGCTCGGCCGTGTCGATGGAGTCGACATCGATGGAGAGCTCCACCGACGCTTGATCGGGACGGTCAGGGCTGCCCACCAGCTTGCCCGTCATCTTGCGAAAGCGGCCCCGGACCGTGGAGATCATCATGTGCCGCACGGCGAAGTCGGCCTGGCTGTGAGCGGGATCGATCTCCCATACCTCCGTGCCGGCCGCGGTCTGGGACGTCGAGATTGCCTCGGACACGTCGGTCAACCTCCCTCGATGGTCTGGGCGCTCGGGGTCAGGATGCTCGCCGGGGCGGCTCAGTCGCCGCTCGGATCCGGGCCGGCCAGGCCATCGACCGCGGCGGGCGCATAGTGCCGCAGGACGTCCCACCGCAGGCGATAGAAGCGGTGTGCGCCCTCCCGGCGCACCTCGATGAGTTCGCAGTCCTGCAAGATGCGCGTGTGATGGGAGAGAGTCGGCCGTGACAGCCCCAGCGTCTCGGCCAGCTCCGCGCACCCCATCTCATCGCGGCGGGCCAGCAGGCGGATCATGCGGAGCCGGGTCTCGTCACCCAGCGCCCGGTAGATCCGCAGGGCGTGCCTGGCAGCCAGATCCGATGCGGTCACCTCGCCAGCCCTTTCGATATTTTGACAAGCATCGAAACCCAACGCGTTACCCTTACCAATACCATGCGTCTCCCGACGTGTCAACGCGGACCCGGCGCCGGGTGCCGGACGACCACTCGGCCACACACGGTGCCCCGCTCAAGCAGCGACGCGGCCGGAGACGGGTGCCCACTGCCGCCCCATCCGCTCCCGACCGAACCTCTCGGGGTGCAGGATCTCCGCCAGGGTCTCGAGGCCGTCGACCAGCCGGGGGCCGGGTCGGCTGAAGCAGGCGCCGGCGTCGACGGCGAACAGACGCCCCTCTCGCACGGCCCGGAGCTCGCCCCACCACGCCGGAAGTCCTCCCTCGGCCAGCACCTGCCGGTACTGCCGCAGCGTCTCGTCGAGGTCGTAGCCGCACGGCATCAGCACGATGACGTCGGGATCCGCGGCCCGGACGTCCTCCCACCGCAGGCGTCGGGAGGGCTGGCCCACCTCGCCGAGGCAGTCCTGTCCACCGGCGAGCTCCACCATCTCGGGCACCCAGCGCCCGCCGCACCACGGCGGCGCCAGCCACTCCAGGCAGAAGACCCGCGGGCGAAGAAGACCCCGGGACCGCTCCCGCACGGCCTCGATGCGGGCCTCCAGGCCGCGTCGCACCGCTCGTCCTCGGTCGGGGACGCCCGCGGCCTCGGCCACGCGCTCGATGTCGTCGAGGACGTCCTGCAGGCGCTCGGGGGCGAGCGACAGGGTGCGGGCGGTCGGCGCGGCCTCGGGCAGCACCACCTGACAGGGGTTGGCCACGGCTCTTTGGACCTCGGCGTAGGAGACGGCGCAGACCTGGCACACACCCTGCGTCAAGACCAGGTCGGGCCCCAGGCGCCGCAACGCCTCATGGTCGAGCCGGTACGGCGAGCCCTGCTCGCGTACCACCCGGCTCACCCAGGCGTCGACCTCTTGGGGCGCGAGGTCGGCGGGTATGAGGGAAGCCGTCAGCGCCGGCACCTGCGCCACCTCTGGGGGGAAGTCGCACCCGTGGCTGCGGCCCACCAGCTGGTCCACCAGCCCCAGGGACGCCACGATCTCGGTCGCGCTCGGTACCAGCGAGACGATCCGCACAGCCATCACCTTCCCTCCGACAGGGGGTGGGCTTGAGGGTTCACGCCTCGGTCCGCCGGCTCCTGCAGGCCCGGCGGGGCCCAAAGGGGCAGAGGAGCCGGCACGGCAGGGGAGGGCGGGGCGCCGGCGAACCGAGTCACGCATGGATACGGCCATGGATACGGCCATCGTCGTGGAGCATCTGGTCAAGCGCTACCGGGACGTCGTCGCCGTGGACGGCGTCAGCTTCACCGTCCGGCGCGGCGAGATCTTCGGGCTTCTCGGCCCCAACGGGGCGGGCAAGACCACCACCCTGGAGGTCCTGGAAGGGCTGCGGGC
The DNA here is from genome assembly GCF_035593265.1 of Limnochorda sp. LNt. Classification (GTDB taxonomy): domain Bacteria; phylum Bacillota; class Limnochordia; order Limnochordales; family Geochordaceae; genus Geochorda; species Geochorda subterranea. The sequence goes on from NZ_CP141614.1 coordinate 1,013,402, forward strand.
GCCCGACGCAGGGCGCGTCGAGGTGGCCGGCATCGACGTTCGCCGCCATCCACGCCAGGTGAAGGCGCGGATCGGCGTCCAGCTCCAGGACGCGGGGTTCTTCGGCCGGCTGACCGTGCGGGAGACCATCGGCCTGTTCGCCAGCTTCGCCGCCAGGCCCCGGCCGGTGGAAGCCCTGATGGAGGAGCTCAGTCTCCAGGACAAGGCCGGGACTCAGGTGCGACACCTGTCCGGCGGCCAACGCCAGCGCCTCTCCATCGCATGCGCCCTGGTGGGCGACCCCGAGATCGTCTTCCTCGACGAGCCCACCACGGGCCTGGATCCCCAAGCCCGGCGGGCGCTGTGGGATGTGATCTGGGCCATCCGCGCCCAGGGTCGCACGGTCGTGCTCACCACCCACTACATGGAAGAAGCCCAGGCGTTGTGCGACCGGGTCGGCATCATGGACCACGGTCGGCTGCTGGCCCTCGGCACACCCATGGAGCTGATCGAGCGGCTGCTGCCCGAGGCCAGGGTTTACGTGCGACCGATCGACGAGGCCCCGGCGGGAGCCGGTGGCGGGGATGTCGCCCCTCCGATGGTGGACCGCCTGAGGGCCTTGCCGGGCGTCACCCGGGTGGACCAGACCGGCGACGGCCATCTGGTCCTGCTCACGGCGCAACCGGAGTCGCTGCTGCAGCAGTTGGCCGGCGAGGCGCACGAGGGCCGGCTCCGCTACTCCAGCCTCCGCGTCGAACGCGGCACCCTGGAGGACGTGTTCCTGCACCTCACGGGTCGGCGGCTGCGAGACTGAGGGCCGCGCGTGCCCGCCCCGGCATGGGAGGGACGAGGGGAGTTGCGAGGCTTTCTGGCCGTGGCAGCCATGAGCTTCCGCATATGGTGGCGCGACCGCGGCTCGGTCTTCTGGGGTGTCGTGTTCCCGCTGCTGTTGATGGGGCTCATCGGCAGCGTCTTCGGGCGTGCCGACTCGCTACAGCTGACCGTGACGGTGGAGGGCCCCGCCCCCGATGGGCCTCCCGGCCCCGCGGCAGGCGTGGCGCGGGGCCTGCAGGAGGCGATGCGTACCATCCCGCCCGTCCGGCTCGTCGACGAACCGCTCGACCGGGCGCTGGAGCAGCTTCGCCGCGGCAATCGCACCCTGGTGATCGAGGTGCTGCCCGAGGCCCCGCCGGGGCAGGTGGCGCGGGTGGTGGCCTACATCGATCGCTCCCGCCTGCAGACCGGTGAGGCCGCACTGGCCGTCTTGCGGGACGTGCTGGCACGCATCGAGCGCAGCATGACGGGCGTCCCCGAGTTGCTGGCCCTCGAGACCCGGGCGGTCAGCGGGGAGGCCTTCTCGATGTTCGACTTCCTGCTGCCCGGCGTGATGGCCATGAGCATCATGCAGACGGGGCTCATGGGCGTCACCTGGACCATCGCCGAGTACCGGGACCAGCGCATCCTCAAGCGCGTGCTGGCCACGCCCTTCCATCCCATGGCGTTCTTGCTCGGGCTCCTCGTCCGCTTCACGCTGGTGACGCTGCTGCAGGCCGTGATCATCCTGGCCGTGGGCGTGCTGGTCTTCAAGGCGAAGGTGGTGGGCAGCCTCGCGACGCTGGTGGGGCTGTCGGCCCTGGGCGCCGGCGTCTTCCTGACCATGGGGTTCAGTATCTCGACGCTGGCGCCCAGCGCGGAGTCGGCCAGCATGATCGGCAGCGTGATCAACTTCCCCATGATGTTCTTGTCGGGCACCTTCTGGCCCAAGGAGATCATCCCCGACGCCATGCAGCCCGTGGTTCGGGCGCTACCGCTCACGCCCCTGGTGGACAGCATGCGGGCGGTGGCGGTCGAGGGCGCGGGGTTGGGGCCCTACGCGGGCGGGCTCCTGTACCTGACGGCCTGGGGCCTCGTGGCCCTGGCCGTCGCGGCCTGGCGTTTCCGGTGGGAGTAGGGGGAGGCCTGGGTGAGCAGGAGGCCCGCCCGGTCAGCGCAGCGCGGGCGGCCTCGCGCCATCGGGATGATGAAGCCACGGCGCCATCCAGGCCCGCACGGCATCGAGCTCCTCCGGCGCCAGACCGTGGCCGGCCTCCTGCCAGCGCACGGTGAGCTGAGCTTCCCCGCGCCGCAGCCACTCGGCCAGCGCTTCGACCGCCTCGGCCGGGGCCAGCGGATCCCTGCGCCCGGCGGCGATGAAGACGGGTTTACCGGCCAGGCCCGGCGCCATATCCGGCTTGAGCGGCAGCACGGGCCGCAGCAGCACGGCTCCGGCCAGCGCGTCAGGGTGAAGGAGCAGCACGGCGGCGGCGATGTTGGCCCCATTGGAGTACCCCACGGCCCATACCCGTGAGGGATCCAAGCCGTAGCGGGACGCCGCCGCGGCCACGAAGCGCTCCAGCTCCCCGGCCCGCAACCGCACGTCCTCCACGTCGAAGACGCCCGGGGCGAGACGCCGGAAGAAGCGGGCGTTGCCGCCCTCCAGCACCTTGCCACGGGGGGCCAGCAGGTGGGCGGCGGGTGCCAGCTGCCGACCCAGGGGCACCAGGTCGTGCTCGGTGCCGCCGGTGCCGTGCAGGAGCAAGAGGGTCGCCGGGCCCCGGCCTGGCTCGTAGACGTGCACGAACCCGAACCCCTCGGCCACGGACATCAAGTCCTCCCTACGCCCCAGCGGAGCGTCACGGGCGGCAGCGCCGCCTCGATCCGGGCCCGGTGCGGCTCCAGCCAGGGCGGCAGCACCAGACGCTCGCCCAGGCGGTCCAACTCCTCGTCGACGGCGAACCCGGGACCGTCGGTGGCGAGCTCGTAGATGACCCCGCCCGGCTCCTGGAAGTAGACGGACTTGAACCAGAACCGGTCGATGACCGGGGTGGGCCGACACCCTGCCACCTCGACTCGGGTGCGTACCTGGCGCTGCTCGGCGTCGTCACGGACTCGCCAGGCGACATGGTGGATGACGCCGGGTCCCCACGAGCCGGGCGGCGCGCCGGGCACCTCCCGGATGTCCAGGTAACAGCCCGAGCCGCCCCCCTCGACGCCGAAGCGATGCCAGCCGTCCTCTTGGCCCTGCGCCTCGAAGCCCAGCACCTCGGTCAACAACCGGGCGCTCGGGGCCAGCCTGCGTTGCCACAATCGCACCGAGTGCAGCCCTCGCACCTGGTAGGCGGCGGGCACCGGACCGGTGGCCCACGGCGTGAAGGGCCGCTGGAGGGCCCCTTCGCTCTCCACCAGCGCCACGCTGATGCCGTCGGGATCTTCGAAGGGCAGGGCGCTCTCGCCGAAGCGCCACTCGACCGGGCCGGGGCGGACCCCATGGGCGAGCAGGCGCTCGTGCCAGTGAGCCAGGCTGCCCGGCGGCACGGCCAGCGCCACTTCGACGATCTGGCCGGCACCTTTCCTGCCCCGGTCGGCGTGGGGCCACGGGAAGAAGGTAAGATCGGTGCCGGGGTGGCCCTCCGCGTCGGCGTAGAAGAAGTGGTAGGTGCCGGGGGCGTCCTGGTTGACGCTCCGCTTCACGAGCCGCATGCCGAGCACGCCGGCGTAGAACTCCAGGTTGGTTTGCGGGTCGCCGGCGATGGCGGTCACGTGGTGGATGCCGTGAACCATGCGGTCCAACCAGCCCTTCACGAGAAATGGGCTCGTCACAGTGTAGCGAAGCGGCCACCCGGCGGGATGCTTCGGTCGGAGGAGGCGGTAAGGAGTTGGGGGGAGCGGGACGCCTGCACGGCAAGGTCGCCGTGGTGACGGGAGCGGCCCGGGGCATCGGCAGGGCCGTGGCCCTGCGCTTCGCCGAGGAGGGCGCCCGAGCCGTGGTGGTGCTGGATGTGCGCCAGGAAGAGGGCCACGAGACCGTCCGGATGGTGGACGAGATAGGGCAGGGCACGACCACCCGAGGGCTCTTCATGGCGGTGGACGTGAGCCGTCCCGAGCAGGTCGAGGCGGCAGCCCGGCGGGTCGAGGCAGAGCTGGGGCGATGTGACGTGCTGGTCAACGACGCAGGGATCAGTGGCCGCCCCATCGGTGACGGGCCGGTGCATCGCTGCACGCTGGAGGCCTGGGAGCGGGTCATCGCCGTCAATTTGACGGGCGTCTTCTTGTGCAGCAAGTACTTCGTGCCGTTGATGATGAGAGGCGGCGGAGCCGTCGTCAACGTGGCCTCCGACGAGGCTCTCGTCGGCGCACCGCCGCCGACGGACACCCACGCCTACTCGGCCAGCAAGGGCGGGGTGGTGGCCCTGACCAGGGCCATGGCGGTCAGCTTCGCGCCGCATCGGATCCGGGTCAACGCCGTGGCCCCGGGATGGGTGGCCACCCCTATGACGGCCGACCTGCTGTCGGACCCGACGGAGGCCGCCCGGGTGTCGGCGGCGTGCCCCATGGGTCGGGTGGCCGCACCGGAGGAGATAGCCGCCGCCGTGCTCTTCCTGGCCTCGGATGACGCCTCTTTCGTCACCGGTGCCGTCTTGCCGGTCGAGGGCGGTTCGACTGCGTGGTGAGCGCCGGGCCGGCGGCGGCCATCCGGCCTGCCACGGCCCGGCCCGCTAGGGGCTGTGCGGGATGACGCAGATGAAGCGCAGGACGCCGTCACCCGTGTTGCGCATGCGGTGCGGCTTGTCGGGTGGCACGTAGATGACCGTGCCCGGCCCGATGGGCTGCTCTCCGTGCTCGTCGCCGGCCATGCCCTGGCCTTCCAGCACGTACATCTCCTGTTCGTACCAGTGATGGTGCAGCGGGATCTCGCCACCCGGCTCCACCTCGAAGACCCGCATGGCATATCGCGGCGCACCGTTGGCCTTGCCGATCACCCAGCGCAGCCGGACGCCCTTGCCGGCCGGTGCCTGCTCCATGGGCACCGTCGACTCGTGGAAGACCTGGATCTCCTCGGGCATATGGCTCAGGCCCCCTCGCCCGGGCGGAGCGGCATGAGGCCGCCCCGCTTCCTCGTCGCAGCCTGGGGTTCGTGGGCTCCTTGCGGCCTCCTGCTGTGCGGCGCGCCCATCGCCCCGCGGCACTCGACCCGCGTCGCCGGCGTAGGCTGGCTCAGGTCGCGAGCACCTGGAGAAACGAGCGGAAGAGAGCGGCACCGGCACATGGGTGTCACGGTTGGCCCGTCGGGCGACTTCGGAGAATACCGCCGGCTGCTGGCGAGCCTGACCCTCTACGAGAGGCTGGTAGGTCGGCGCCCCGGATCCGTGCTGCAGCTCGGCTGCGGCGCGTGCCGAGGCATCGACGTCCTGCGGGGCATGGGGTTGGATGCCGCTGGCGCGGAGAGCCTGCCCGAGTTGCTCGAGGGCGCCCTGGAGGAGCACCCCTACGTGGTGCGGGCCATCCGCCACCGGGTGCCACTCGCCCCCGCATCCTACGACCTCGTCGTCTCCTTCGGCTACCTGCGACGGTACGGATGCCACGAGATGGGGCCGGTCGTGCGCGAGCACCTACGGCTGGCCCGGCACCTGGCCGTCATGCAGCTCCCGGACACGGGAGCCTGGGCCTCGCCTAGCGATGGTGGTGGCAGCCGCCCCCGGTGCGTCCGCCCGGTCGAGTGGTGGACGTCACTGGCGCGGTGGGTGGGCGCCCAATCGGCCTTCGAAGAGGACGGGTGGCTGATCGCCATGCCGGGCGAGGCGGGGCGGCCTCCCCGGCGACGACGGGCCGGCGGCGACCCTGCGGTCTCCATCGTCATCCCGTGCTACAACCTGGGGGCCTACCTGGCCGAGACCCTCGAGTCGGTACACCGGCAGACCCGCGACGACTGGGAGGCCATCGTGGTCAACGACGGCAGTACCGACGACACCGCGGCCCGGGTGGAGGAGGCCTTGCGACGGCACGGGGATGACCGGTTGCGGTACGTGGAGCAGCCCAATCGGGGGTTACCGGCTGCCCGCAACGCGGGCATCCAGAGCGCCCGCGGCCGGTACATCCTGCCGCTGGACGCGGACGACCTGCTGGATCCGGCGTTCCTGGAGGAGACCGTCGAGGTGCTGGAGGCCTTCCCCGAGTTGGGCATCGTCTACACGCACCTGCAGGCCTTCGGCAGCGAGAGCTGGCAAGCCGCCTGCCCGCCGTGGCATCCCTGCCGGCTGCTGGACCAAAACCGCCTCCCTTATGCGAGCCTGTACCGGCGGGAGGTGTGGGAGAGCGTGGGCGGCTACGACCCTGCCATGCGGGAGGGGTACGAGGACTGGGAGTTCTGGGTGGCGGCCGCGGAGGCGGGATGGCGGGCGACATGCGTCCCCAGGGCGCTCTTCTTCTACCGCCGAAGGCCGGGCTCCATGCTCAGCCACTCCATGAGGCACCACACGCGGCTCCACGACCGCATCCGGTCCAAGCACCACCGGCTGGCCGAGCGCTGCCGGCAGGCGGGCCGTCCTGCCGCCGGCAGGTGAGGTCGCCCGCAAGAAGGGGCCGCCGGGGCGGACACGAGTCCACCCCGGCGGCGATGGAAGCAGGCCTGCGTCTCCTGCCAGGCCCCGTCAGAGCTCTGGGACTGGAGCCATGGTCGGCAACGGCGTCGGCGTGGGGCAGAGGAGCACCGTCTGCGGCGGCGGCGTGGGCGGACACGCCGGCTGGGCCTGCGTGCAGACCCGAGGGACGCACAGCTCCGCGGGCACGCAGATCTTGAGTGGCGCCTTGGACTCGAACTGCAAGCAGATGGCCTGCTCGCAGCAGACGGTCAGGCCGTCCTCTGAGACCTGGCACGGCCCGCACTCGCCGGTGACCTCGACCTGCTTCGTGGTCCCAGGAGGCGCGAACAGGCTGGTCGTGTGGAACGACGTGGCGGTGGCGGTGAAGGTGCAGACCACGAGGCCGTTTTCTCGGATGGTGATCTCCTTCACCTTGTCGACGCGCGCCGTGACCGTGTGGATGTCGCCGGGGCCCGGCGTCTGGCTCACGATGGTGGCCGTGAGACTCAAGATGCGGCACTCTGCCGTCGCCGTGGCGGCCACCGGCGGGTTGCACTGCGTCGGGATGGTGAAGCAGTCGGTCTCGGTGATGGGCAGGACGCACCAGTCGAAGACCTTCAGGGCCAGAATACAGACCTGCTCCTTCGAATTGTTGGCCATGGACAGTCTTCCCCCTCATTCGCCTGGTATCGAGCCAACAGCGATGGCAGGGTATGCCGAGGGGAAGGCCGCCTGCAGATACTGAAGGACCAAACGATCCCCAATGAGGGCCGCGGTCCCCTGGCCTTACAATCCCCACCGACTCGGGGCTCAGGGGGCACCTCCCTCCGACCCGATACAGTCGAGCGGTGGCTGTCCCTGGTGCGGTGGGTGCAGGCGCCCAATCGCCTCGCGACTCGGAGGAGGTGAGCTCGCCTACGAAAACAGGCGCCGGGGCGAGTCTGCCCCGGCGGGGAGGGAGAAGCCTGCCCGTATCTTCCGCAGGGTTCCGTCTGGGACTCGAGGAGGGGGGCGAGCTCGGGTTCGGCGACGGCGTGGGACAGAGGAGTAGCGGTGTATGACGAGCGGGAGGCGGGTTGCAGATACCGGAGAACCAGTAATCCCCTAGTGAGCGCTGCGGTCCTACGGCCTTACAATTACCCCCAGCAATAGCACAGTCTGGGGGGATGAGCGTTGCCTAACAAGTCCGGGGTCGCCTTCCTGTTGCTCGCGGCTTGCCTCGCCGTCGCAGCTGCCTCTCCGTTGCTCCTGCCCACCGACACCGCACAGGCGGCCAGCTCCAGCTCCAGCTACGTTTGGGAGTTTTACAAGAAGTACCTGCCCGACGGCTCGTGGAGCATCGGCGGGCAGCCCAAGTCGCCTGCTCCCACCCCCCCGGCGCAGCCGCCCGTGACGCCTCCGGCCCCACCTGCGCCGCAGCCACCCGCCCCGCCATCCAAGCCGCCGGCCGCGCCGGCCACCGACGTCCAGCGCCTGCTGGAGCTCCTCAATGCCGAACGCCAGCGCCGGGGGGCGGGGCCGCTGGAGCTGGATCCCACGCTCAGCCAGATGGCAGCCGCCAAGGCCAGCTACATGGCGGCCAACGGGTACGGCAGCCACTACGTCCCCGGCTACACCTACCCCCACCTGACCGAGAACCTGACGGGGGCCTCCAACGTCGAGCTGGCTCACTACCTCTTCCTGGCCAGTCCGTCGCATGCCAAGGCCATGCTGAATCCGCGGTTTACGGAGGTCGGGATCGGGGTGGTGCCCGCCGGCGGCGGGGTGCTGGTCATCGAGCTCTTCAGGTAGACAAGCCTTCGGACCCAGGGGGACCTGCAGCGGGAAGGGGCCATGGTGGGGGCCCCTTCCTGTTTTGCTGGTCATACGCTGTAGCGCCGGTTGTCTCCCGAGGAGGGAACATGCCATGGGCTGCAACTGCGACCGACCCCCGGGGTCCCTGACGTCGACCCAGACCGCCGTAGCGGATGGGGCTGCCCGGGAGCCAGACGAGTCGCCTCCGGCCGCCGGGCCGGCGAATGCGCCGGAGCGGCGGCCGGGGGCGCTGGAGGGACGGCCGGAACTCCCTACGTCGGTCCGGGCCGTCCAGTTTCCGGACCGCAACGTGGACGGTCTCTACCCGGACCGCCTGATCGAGCGCGTGTGGCGCGCTTCTCAGCCCGTCGGCCCAGGGATCGGATGGCCCGGAGCGAAGTCCGTGCTGGCTCCGGATCCGGTGGAGGAAACCTCTACTATCCGCCGCGTTGCGGAGCCTGAGCAAGCTCCCGAGCCGCCCGCCGCGGGTGAGGAGCCCGGGGAGCCGAGACGAGGCTCCCTGTCCCGGTTGCTCGGCAGGCTGGCCAGGCAGCCGGCCCGGCCCTCGCGCCTGACCTTGCCCGAGTTTAGCATCATCATCCCTAATAAGGACGAGGGCGAGCGGCTCCTGCAGACGGTCCGCTCCGTGCTGGACAGCCAGGGGCCGTCTTTCGAGGTCATCGTCGTGGATGACCGATCCCGTCGGCCGCCCGACCTGCACGGGCGGTGGCCCAACGTGACGCAGCTCGACGGGCCCGGCCTGGGGGTGGCGCCGGCCCGTAACTTCGGGGCGAGCCGTGCTCGCGGGCGATACCTCGTCTTCATCGACGCTCATGTATGGGTGCCCCCCGACTGGCTTGCCCGCATCGAGAGGGCCTTGCGCGCGGATCCCACCCTGGCCGCCGTGAGCCCCGGCATCGCGGTGGAAGGAGACGTCGGGACCGTAGGGTGGGGGCTGACGTGGGACGAGCGGCTCAGCATCCGCTGGCTCCCTCGGCCCGAGAGCGCCGTCGCCGAGGTGCCCCTGTTGCCCGGCGGCTGCGTCGCCGTGCGCAAGGAGGTCTTCGACTCGAGCGGAGGCTTCAACCGGGGCTTCCGCGGGCACGGATACGACGACCAGGAGTTCTCGCTGCGGCTGTGGCTGCTGGGGCACCGCCTGGCGTGCCTTCGCGACCTGACCGTGGTGCACCACTTCCGCACCGAGTTCCCCTATCCGGTGGAGCCCTGGCATCACTACTACAACCAGCTCCGGATGGCCGTCTCCCACTTCAACGAGGAGCGGATAGGCAAGGTGCTGTCGCTGCTGCGGGACGTCATCGATCCGTCCCTGTTGCTGGCCCGGCTCTTCACCGACGACACCCTGGAGGACCGCAGGCGCTGGCTGGAGGTCCGGGCACACGACGACGACTGGTTCATGAGCCGCTTCGGCATCCCCTTCTAGCCGGTCGAGCCGGCGGGCCGTGCCGGCCCGGCCGCGTCATGCGGTTGACAGGGAAGGAGTGTGGGTTTAACCTTGTTTTAGACACGACTAAAACCGAGGAGGGCGCCCGTGCCTGTGGCCCTGGAAGTCGACAACCTCAGCGTGGCCTATCACCAGCGTCTCGTGCTGCGGGGCGTCTCCTTGCGGTGTCCCTCCGGCGTGGTGATGGGCGTCGTAGGGCCCAACGGAGCGGGCAAGTCCACGCTCTTCAAGGCCATCCTGGGGCTCGTCCCTCCGGCGGCGGGCAGCGTGCGCCTCTTCGGAGAGACCGTCGCCCGGCAGCGCCGGCGGGTTGCCTACGTGCCCCAGCGGGAGCAGGTCGACTGGGACTTCCCGGCCACGGTGAGGGACGTGGTGATGATGGGCCGGGTGCCGCTGTGCGGCTGGCTGCGCCGGCCTTCACCCGTGGACGACGAGCGGGTCGATGCCGCGCTCTTCGAGGTAGGCATGGCCGAGCTGGCGGACCGCCCCATCGGGCAGCTCTCGGGGGGGCAGCAGCAACGGGTCTTCATCGCCCGGGCTCTGGCTCAGGGGGCGGACCTGCTGCTGCTGGACGAGCCCTTCGTGGGGGTGGACGCAGCCACGGAGGCCGTCATCTACCGCATCATGGGGCGCTTGCGGGACCAGGGCAAGACCATCGTGGTGGTCAACCACGACCTGAGTGCCGTGGATCGCTACGACCTGGTCGCCCTCGTCAACGGGCGCCTGGTGGCGCTGGGACCCCCCTCGGAGGTGTTTACCCCCGACAACTTGCGGGCCACCTACGGGGGCCGGCTGGCCATCCTGGACCGCGTCGAGTCCACGTGGCACCCCGCCTCGGGCGCGCACGCTGCCGGGAGACCGGGCGAGGGCCCCCTCGCACCGTAAGGAAGGCGAGGCATGGCGGTGGACTTCGACGTCTTCGTCGAACCCTTGCGCTACCCCTTCATGGTACGGGCCCTGCTGGCCGGCCTCAGCGTCGGCATCGCCGGGGCGGTCATCGGGAGCTTCCTGTTTGTGCGCCGGTGGTCCTTGCTGGGCGACGCCATCTCCCATGCGGTGCTGCCCGGAGTGGCCATCGCCTACCTGCTCTCCTGGCCCTACTTCCTGGGCGCGCTGGCCACGGCTCTGCTGACCGCGGTGGGCATCGGCTTCGTGGAGCGCAACACCCGCATCAAGTCCGACGCCGCCATGGGGATCCTGTTCATCGGCGCGTTTGCAGCGGGGCTGGCCGTGCTCAGCCGGGTCCGCTCCAGCGTCGACGTCTTCCACATCCTCTTCGGCAACGTGCTGGGGGTGTCGCAGGGAGATCTGCTCCTCACCGCGGCCGTCGGTGCCGGCGTCGTGCTGCTGGTGGGCGCGCTCTTCAAGGAGCTTCAGCTGTGGGCCTTCGACCCCCTCACCGCGCAGGTGTCGGGGCTTCCGGTCGGATTCCTGCACTACCTGGTGCTGGTCCTGCTGTCGGCAACCATCGTCTCGGCGCTGAGGGCCGTGGGCATCGTGCTGGCCCTGGCGATGCTGGTGACGCCGCCAGCCACGGCCTACCTGTTGACGCGCCGCTTCTCGGAGATGATCGTCCTCGCCGCGGCCATCGGCGCGCTGTCGTCGGTCGTCGGGCTTTACCTGTCGTTCTACCTCGACCTGGCGTCGGGGCCTGCCATGGTGCTGGTGGCCACCGCGGCGTTCGTGCTGGCGCTCTTGTTCGCGCCGGAGCAGGGGCTGGTGGCCCGCGGGGTGCAGCGGCTGCGGACGGCCCGCCAGGTGGCCGAGGACGACCTGCTCAAGGCCCTGCACGAGCTCTCCGGCCAGGGAGGCCCGGTGAGGCTGGCCGCCCTGCAGGCGGACACCGGCCTCGGGCGCTCGGCGCTGCGGCGGCTGGTGCGCCGGCTACGCAGGGCGGGCCTGGTGGAACTCGGGTCCGGCGACGACGTGCGGCTGCTGGAGCCGGGGGTGCGCAGGGCGAGGGACCTCATCCGCTCCCACCGGCTGTGGGAGCGCTACCTGACCGACGTGGCGGGTATGCCGTGGGAATCGGTGCACGAGGAGGCGCACCGGCTGGAGCACGTGACGCCGCCGGGGCTGGCCGCCGAACTGGCCACCGAGCTGGGCGACCCGGCCCGTGACCCGCACGGTGCTCCCATCCCTACCGCCACGGGAGAGCTGCCGGCCAACGATGACGTGGCCCTGGACGGGCTCGGGGTGGGGCAGGGGGGCCTGGTGATGCGTGTCGAGGACGAAGACCCGGTGCTCCTGCGCCGCCTCAAGGAGGCGGGCATCGTCCCGGGCGCGGTGGTGATCGTGCAGCGCCGGACAGGCCGCGACCTCTACCTGCAGGTGAGCGACGGCGCCGCCGACGGACGACAAGATGGCGCTCCGACCTGCAGGCTCCGGGACGACGAAGCGGCCCGGGTGAGGGTGCGCCCGGCATGAGGCCCTCTCGGAGCCCGCGGGCGGCTGTGAGCCGTCATTTCGCCGGCCTGGTCGCGGTGCTGGTCGTGGCGGCGGGCGGCACGGCGGCCGTGTGGGCTGCCGCCTCGTCGTGGCAGCGAAGCCTGGGGGCCGGCGAGGGGGGAGCGGCTCGCCCGCTGGTGGTGACGAGCATCACCATCATCGCCGACCTGGCCCGGCAGGTGGGCGGCGATCGGATCCGGGTGCACAGCCTGCTGGGGCCCGGGCAGGACCCCCACACCTACCAACCGACGCCACGGGACGCCTTGACCGTCTCCCTTGCCGACCTGGTGTTGATCAACGGGCACGGCCTCGACTACTGGGCAGAGCGGCTGGTACCCGACACGGTGCGGAGCCGGCGGCTCGTCCCGCTGGCCGAGGGCGTCGACGGACCGCTGCTGCCGTGGCCGGGGAGCCACGGGGGCACGGATCCCCACCTTTGGATGGACCCCGCCCTGGTGGCCGGGTACGTGGAGCAGATCCAGGATGCCCTGGTCCGCCTGGACCCCTCCGGCGAGGAAGTCTTCCGCCGCAACGCCGCCGGCTTCGTCGACCGGCTCCAGCGGCTGGACGCCTGGATCGAGGGGCAGATAGCCCTCGTCCCGCCGGAGCGGCGCAAGCTGGTGACCACTCATGACGCGTACCGCTACTTCGGGAGGCGCTATGGCGTCGAGGTGCTGGACACGGTCTGGGGCATCACCACGGAGGAGGAGCCCTCCGCGCACCACCTGGCCCAGCTCTTCCGCAACCTGCGGCAGCATGGGGTGCCGGCCTTCGTCGAGACCACCATCAACCCGCAGATCATGGAGGAGATCGCCGCGCAGGCGGGGGTGGCCATCGGCGGCAAGCTGTACGCCGACGCGCTGGGCCCGTCCGGCAGCGGCGCCGAGACGTACGAGGGCATGATGCGGTACAACGTCCGCGTCATCGTCGACGCCCTTCAGGAGGCGGCACGCTCGCCGGCCAGGTAGACGGTGCGCACGGGCAGCGCGAAGCGGATCCCCTCGGCCTGGAAGCGCCGGTGGATCTCCAGGTTGATGCGCTGCTGGATGTCCATGTAGAGGGTGTAATCGGGCGAGAGCACGTAGTAGACGATCTCGAAGACCAGCCCGTGATCCGCGTAGCGGGCGAAGTGCGCCCGGTCGAAGCGGACGCTCTGCTGCGACTCCACGATCTCCCGCAGCATGGCCGGGATGGCCGCCAGCTTCTCGTAGGGCGTCTCGTAGCTGACGGCGACGGTGAAGGCGATGCGCCGCTGCTCCATGCGCTTGTAGTTGCGGATGCGGCTGTTGAGCAGGTCGGCGTTGGAGAAGACCAGCTGCTCGCCCCAGAGGCTCCGGATGCGGATGGTCTTGAGCCCGATGCGCTCCACGGTGCCGAGGTAGTCGCCGACGACGATGAAGTCGCCCACCACGAACGGCTTGTCCAGGATGATGGAGAGCGCCGCGAAGAGGTCGCCCAGCACGTTTTGCACCGCCAGGGCGACCGCGATGCCGGCGACCCCGAGGCCTGCCACCAGGGCCGTGATGTCGATCCCGACGTTGCGGAGCACCACCAGCAGCACCAGCGTCCACAGGACGAGCCGGGCGGCCAGCGCGACGAGCGACACGACCGACGCGGCCTCGGGGTCCAGCTGCCCTTGCGTGGCGAAGGCCCGTGAGACCCCGTGCTGGATCAACCCGTTGCCCAGCAGCGCCCCCTGCAGGAAAAGGGCGACGACTGCCGCGCCCCGCAACGCCTGTGCCAGGGAGCCCGGCACCTCCAGCGCCAGAGAGGCAGCGTACAGGGCCAGCACGGCGAAGACCAGGCGGTTGGACCGGCGTCCCAGCAGATCGGCAGCCAGGCGCATCCCCGCGCTGTGAGTCGCTTCGGCCTGGGCCGCCAGGCGCCGTTGCCCGATCCGCTTGGCCAGGTCGAGCCCGGCGTAGACCGCGACGAAGATGACGGCGGCCAGAACCCAGCGCCACAGAGTGTTGTGGGTCAGCAGCGATTGCAGGACGTTCGGCAACGCCATCCCCCCCGACGGCTCCGGACGGCCCCGGTCATGGCAGGGCTCGACACGGGCAGTATACCACGGGGCGCTCCGGTGGCCGCCCGCGTCAGGCCCGGTGGCGGCTCAGGATGCGCTCGCCGGGGTCGAAGAGCTCCTGGAAGAGGTCGACGGCGCCCCGATCTGTCAGCGAGGCCAGGTAGTACGCCACGGTGCGCGGCGAGGGCGGTTCGCTGCGGAGGTGGCGGGGGAGCAGGTCCGGCTCCCGGCTCAGCACCTCGAAGAGGCGGCTCAGCACGTAGCGCCCACGGAAGTTTTGGCGGCGCACCATGGGGCTCTCGTAGACGTGCTCCACGAGGAAGTCCAGGATCTGCCGCAAGCCGGCCTGCACCTCCGGCGACAACCGGATCACCGGCTCGGGGGCCCTCACCGCCTCGGCGTGCGTCGTGACCCCCAGTCGGGCGGCCGCAGCTGCGGATGCCTCCCAAACATCCCAGATGAGTCGATCGATGAGGTGGCGACGGGCGCGGCGGGCCACCAGGCGCTCCTGCTCGCCGTCTCCCAGGCGCGCCGCGAGGGGTGACCCGTCCATCTCCGCCAGGGCCCGCTCCCACGCCTGGCGCCATACATCCAGGCCGGAGGTGCCGAGCAGCCGCTCCGGCGTCACCAGCCCTACGGCGACGGCGTCCTCGAGGTCATGGGCGCAGTAGGCGATGAGGTCGGCCAGGTTGACCACCTGAGCCTCGGGGGTGGGTTGTGGATACTCATCGAACCCCGTCACCGGCTGGTCGAACGGCGTCTCGTGGCGGGCGATGCCCTGCCGTACGGCGAAGGTCAGATTGAGCCCGGGGTGCTGGGGGTAGGCCTGCTCCAGCTCGTCCACCACCACCAGGGAATGGCGGTTGGAGTCCCACCCCGACGGGTCGCCGGACCGCTTGACCAGCTCGTCGAGGGCCCGCTCCCCGGCATGGCCGAACGGCACGTGGCCCACGTCGTGGCCCAGCGCGATGGCCTCGGCTAGCGGCTCGGTCAGGCGCATGCCGGTGGCCAGCGTGCGGGCGATCTGCGCCACCTCCAGCGTGTGCGTGAGGCGGGTCCGGTAGAAGTCGCCCTCGTGGATGATGTAGACCTGGGTCTTGTGCTGCAGGCGGCGGAAGGCCTGGCTGTGGACGATCCGGTCCCGGTCGCGCCGGAAGTCGTCACGGGGATCCGGATCGGCCACCGGGTAGCGGCGCGCGGTCCAGGGGGGCGAGGCGGGTGTGGCGAGCCGGCTCAGATCGGGTGCCTCGCGCCGCAGGGCCGGCCCGCCGGCCGCCGCCGACCCCTCGGAATGCTCCCGCCTGGTCACGGTGTACGGCCTCCCTGGCTCACCCGCCGTAGAACCAGCCGGTGTCCCACATCTCCAGCGGGCGCGCCGCAGGATCGGCCAGCCCTGCCTCCACCACTTCGGCCACGAAGACGGTGTGGTCGCCGCGCTTGACGGCGTCGGTGACCCGGGCCTCCAGCCACGCCGGTAGCTCCGTCAGGATGGGGGAGCCCGTGGCCGGACCCGGGCGGAAGGGATAGCCGTTGAGGCGACCCCCGCTGACCTCGGTCGGGCGGAAGAAGGCCTGAGCCACCTCCTTCTGGTCGGCGCCGAGGATGCCGACGGCGAAGGCCCGGCTCCGCTCCACGAGGGCGTGGAGACGGCTGTCGACCTTGAGGCCCACCATCACCAGCGGGGGCGAGAAGGAGGCCTGCGACAGCCAGTTGACCGTGCCGGCTGCCAGCTCGCCCTGATGAACGGCGGTCAGGACGTAGAGGCCATACGTCAACTTGCGCAGGACCTGCTTGCGGATCTCCGCATCCATGCCGACGACCTCCTCCTGGACGAGGGGCACCTCGATGTCCTATTATCGTCTGGCCATGAGCGACTCGGCTACCGTCATCGTCCTGGTCATGCACGGCGAGCCTCCCCGCGACTTCCCCCGGGAGGCCGTCGGCCAGTACTTCGCCCTCCACGAGCAGGTGGCCTCGGCCCCGCCCGACCGGGCGCAGGCCCTTCGCGAGCGACTGGCGTCGGTCGAGGCGCGCATGCGAGCCTGGCCCCGGTCGGCGGCCAACGATCCGTTCTACGCCGGCTCGGTGGCGCTGGCCCGGGCCCTGGAGCAGGCGACGGGCCTGCCGGTGCGCCTCGCCTTCAACGAGTTTTGCGCACCGTCCGTCCCGGAGGCCCTCGATCAGGCGGCCGCCAGCGCCCGACGGGTGGTGCTGGTCAGCCCCATGATGACACCTGGCGGCACCCACGCCGAGTCGGACATCCCCCGGGCCGTCGACGCGGCCCGTCGCCGGCATCCCGACGTGGAGTTCGTCTACGCCTGGCCGTACGACCTCGACGAGGTGGCGGCCTTCCTGGCGCGCCACCTCAGGCGGTACGCTGGGAGGGCGTAGAGGCCGTCGGTGCCTGCCGGGGCCGGGGCAGCCAGACGTAGAAAGTGGTGCCCTGGCCCGGGGCGCTCTCGAACCAGATCCGCCCCCCGTGCTCGGCTACGACGCGCTCGCAGATCGCGAGGCCCAGGCCCGTGCCCCGCTGCTTGGTGGTGTAAAAGGGCTCGAAGATCCGTCGGGCCTCCTCGGGACCGATGCCGCTGCCCTGATCCTGGACGCACAGCGTCACGCCCTCGGCGTCGGCCGTCTGCCACAACCGCACCGTGCCGGGACCGGGGGTCGCCTCCACCGCGTTTTGCACCAGGTTGATGAGCACGTCCCGCAGCGCGTCGGGATCGGCCCAGATCCCCTCCTCGTCGCCGGAGGCGGGGCCCTCGACGACGAGCTCGATCCCCTGCTGGCGTGCGACCGCCGAGAAGAGGAGACTCACCTCCTGGAGCACGGCGGATACCCGGCAAGGACGGGGCTCGAGGGAGATGGGCCCTTGCAGGCGTTTGAAGCGCTGGAGAGCCATGTCGAGGCGGTCGATGGTGGCCAGGATCCTCGCGGCATCCTGGCGCGGATCGGTGCTCAACCCCACGGCGATGATCTGCGCCTGGGCACGCGCCAGGCTCAGGTAGTTGCGCACCTCGTGGATCAGGGCCGGCACAGGTTCGCTCCACGTCGGACTCGCGCCCGCACGAAGACTCCCGGACACCTACCTCACCCCGCATCCTTGTTCGCGTGGAAGGCCTGGGTGCCGCGTTGGCCGGTAACCTGTCCCAAACGTTTCGAATGTTTCCGATGAGACCGCCTCGGTGGCATGCCCCCTCCGACTTTCAACCGTTCGGGGTCCGGCTCGCCATTCCTGGCGGACCTTTCCTGGGGTAGGAGAGGGCGGGCATGCCGTCGAAACCCGGCTAAGACATCGAGCGGGGAGCTGGGGAGAGCCCGGCTGAGAGGAGGGCCGCCGTGCCGCCCTCGACCCGACGCACCCGATCCGGGTAATGCCGGCGTGGGGACCTCGCAGGATCTCACCGCATCACCGGGCCGCCCGGACGGGCGGCCCGGTCGTCTTCGGACAGGGGGGCACGACGGCGCCCGACCCGCTCGCCCATCGGGGAGGGGGAGGGTATGAGCCGGCGAGTCATGGACCTGTCGGTCTATGTGGTGACGGACCGGGATCTGGCCCGGGGCCGCCCGCTGGACTCCGTCGTCGCCGCGGCCATCGCGGGCGGGGCGACCGCCATCCAGCTTCGCGAGAAGCGCGCCACCACCCGGGAGTTGGTGGAGCTGGCGCAGGCGTTGCGCCGTCTGACGCACCAGGCCGGCGTCTCGCTCATCGTCAACGACCGCATCGACGTGGCGCTGGCGGTGGACGCCGACGGGGTGCACGTGGGACAGGACGACATGCCGGCGCGCCTGGCCCGGCAGCTCATCGGGCCGGAGCGCATCCTGGGCGTGACGGCGGGCACCGAGGAGGAGGCCCGGCGAGCGCAGGAGGACGGCGCCGACTACCTGGGCTGCACCGCGGTCTTTCCCACGGCCACCAAGCCCGACCACCGGGAGCCCCTGGGCCTCGACGGCCTGCAACGGCTGGCCAGGGCCGTGAGCATCCCCGTCGTGGCCATCGGCGGCATCCACGCCGGCAACGCGGCCGACGTGCTGGCCCGGGGAGCGGCCGGCATCGCGGTGGTCTCGGCGGTGATGGCGGCCGACGACGTCGAGTCGGCCACCCGTCAGCTCCGCCGCATCGTCGATGAGGTCACGACCCACGGAGCGGGAAGGAGGAGCCGTCCATGACGACGCGCCAGGCCGAGTTGCGCCAGCGCGCCGCGCGGGCGCTGGCCGCCATCCGCACCCAGCGTCCGCTGGTGCACCACATCACCAACTTCGTCGTGATGAACGACACGGCCAACGTCACCCTGCAGGTGGGCGCCTTGCCGGTCATGGCCCACGCCCGGGAGGAGGTGGGCGAGATGGTGGCCATGGCCGGGGCCCTGGTCCTCAACATCGGGACGCTGACGCCCGACTGGGTGGAGGCCATGCTGGAGGCGGGGCGGCGCGCCAACGCCTCGGAGATCCCCGTGGTGCTGGACCCCGTGGGCGCCGGCGCCACCACGCTGCGCACCCAGAGCGCCCGGCGGCTGCTCTCGGAGCTGCGGGTGCGGGTCGTGCGGGGCAACGCCGGCGAGATCGGGGCCCTCTACGGGACAGGGGGAATCGTCAAGGGCGTGGAAAGCCTGGGCGGCGTGGACGACCCCGTGGGCCTGGCGCGCCAGGCGGCCCGGGCCTGGGGGACGGTCGTCGCCATCACCGGCAAGCGCGACATCGTGACGGATGGCAGCCGGGTGTTGGGCGTCGACAACGGTCACGCCTATCTTACGACCCTGACGGGCACGGGCTGCATGAGCACCACCATGGTGGCTGCCTTCGCCGCGGTGGAGCCCGACGGGGTGACGGCGGCGGCGGCGGCGCTGGCCTGCTTCGGTCTGGCGGCCGAGTGGGCCGCCGAGGAGGCCCGGGGGCCGGGCAGCTTCAAGGTGGCCCTGCTGGACGCCCTGCATCGCCTGGGGCCCGAAGATCTGGAGCAGGGGGCGCGCATCGAGGTGGTGGCGGGTGACGTCTGAGACGCCCAGATCCGAGCCGGTGTCGGCGGTCGGCGAGTTCGGCCTCATCGAGCGCCTGGCCAGGCGACTGCGGCCCCCCGACCAGGACGTGGTGGTGGGCATCGGCGACGACGCGGCGGTCGTGCGCCTGGGCCGGGGCCGGCACCTGCTGGCCACCTGTGACGTGCAGGTGGCGGGGGTGCACTTCCTGGCCAACCGGGTCGACCCCTTCGCCCTCGGACGGCGGTGCGCGGCGGTCAACCTCAGCGACATCGCCGCCATGGGCGGCAGGCCGACGCACTTCCTGGTCTCCCTGGGGCTGCCCCCCGAGACGCCGGTGGCCTTCGTGGAGCGCCTCTACGAAGGGCTGGCGCAGGAGGCGGCACGCTTCGGGGCCGACGTGGTGGGCGGCAACGTCAGCCGCTCGCCCGTGCTCTTCATCGACCTGACGCTGCTGGGCGAAGCCGGGGACCAGGTGCTGCGGCGCAGCGGCGCGCGACCCGGCGACCGGGTGCTGGTGACGGGGCGGCTGGGCGCATCGGCGGCGGGGCTGGCGGTGCTCGCGCAGCCCGGCCTGGAGGCGTCGGAGGACGATCGCGCCCGGGTGCTGGAGGCGCACCTGACCCCGACGCCCCGTCTGCTCGAGGCGGGGGCCATCGTCGCGACCGGCGGCGCCACCGCCATGTTGGACGTCAGCGACGGCCTCGCGCAAGACCTGGGGCATCTGTGCGATGAAAGCGGGGTGGGCGTGCGGGTCTGGGCGGGGTCGCTGCCTGTCGACGAGGCGACCCGGCGGGTCGCGCGGGCCGCGGGCCGGGACCCCCTCGAATGGGCCGTGGGTGGCGGCGAAGACTACGAACTGCTCTTCACCGCCCGCCCCGAGGCGGTCGAGGCGCTGATCGCGGCGGTGGGACGGGCCGCGGGCACCCCCGTCTCGGTCATCGGGGAGATCCTGCCCGCCGAGCGGGGCCGGTGGCTGGTGTTGCCCGACGGCCGCGAGGTGGCGCTGGGGGTCCGCGGCTGGTCTCACTTCTGAGGCGCGCCGGCGTCGCCGCATCCTGCGCCGGCAGCCGGCGGTGCCGGCGACGAGAGAGGTGAAGGCGTTGGAGAAGCGTCCGCGGGTCGGCTACCTGTGCATGGAGTGGGGGCTCGACCCATCCCTGCCGCTGTACGCCGGCGGGCTCGGCATCCTGGCCGGGGACATCCTCAAGGCCGCCTACGATCTGCGCTTCCCCATGGTGGGCGTCGGCATCCTCTGGCGTCAGGGCTACGTCCGTCAGGTCGTGGAGGATGGCCGTGTCATCGACGCCTATCCCCGCTACGACGACGTCCGTCTCCAGCTCCAGGAGACGGGCGTCGACGTGACGGTGGAGATCCGTCGGCGCCCCGTGCGCATCAAGGTGTGGAGGCTCGACGGACGGAGCCGACCCGAGGGCGCTCGCCATGCCCCGCTCTTCCTGCTGGACACGGATCTGCCCGACAACGCCGACCGGTGGATCACGGGGCAGCTGTACGGGTGGTTCGGCGAGGAGCGGGTCGCCCAGGAGATGGTGCTGGGCATCGGCGGCGTGCGCGCGCTGCAGGCGCTGGGCCTGGAGCCCGAGCTCTTCCACTTCAACGAGGGCCACGCGGTGCTGGCCGGCCTCGAGCTGATCCGGCAGGGCATGGAGCAGGGCCTGCCCTTCGAGCAGGCGTGGCAGGCAGCTCGGCGGCGCATCGTCTTCACCACGCACACGCCCGTCAAGGAGGGCAACGAGGTGCACCCCCTGGATCTGCTGGAGTACATGGGGGCCTTCTGCGGGCTCAACCGGCGCCAGATGATCCGGATTGGCGGTGACCCGTTTCAGATGACGGTGGCCGCGCTGCGTCTGGCGCGGGCCGCCAACGGGGTCTCCGAGCTCCACGGCCGCACGGCCCGCCGGATGTGGGCCGACGTGACCAACGCCCCGCCCATCCAGGGCATCACCAACGGGGTGCACGTGCCCACCTGGCAGGATCCACAGATGGCCGCGGCCTACGCGTCGGGTGAGGACCTGTGGGCCGTCCACCAGAGCCTCAAGCAGGAGCTCATCGACTTCGTCGAGCGGCGCACGGGGGTCCGGCTGGCCCTCGACCGGCTGCTCATCGGCTTCGCCCGGCGTGCGGCCCCCTACAAGCGCGCCGACCTCATCTTTCGCGACCCCGACGTGATCGGGCCGCTCTTGGAGTCGGGTCGGGTGCAGATCATCTTCTCCGGCAAGGCCCATCCCCTGGACGACCGGGGCCACGAGATCGTCCAATCGCTCATCGCCATGCAGCGGCGCTACCCCCGGGCGGTCGTCTTCTTGCCCGACTACGACATGGCCATCGCCCGGATGGTGACCCGCGGGGCCGACGTCTGGCTCAACAACCCGCGCCGGCCCATGGAGGCGTCGGGGACGTCGGGGATGAAGGCCGCTATCAACGGGGTGCTCAACCTGAGCGTGCTCGACGGCTGGTGGCCCGAAGCGTGCCGGCACGGCGAAAACGGCTGGCAGATCGGCGGCGGGTACGAGGGGCCCGACGCGGACGCCCACGACGCCCGGTCGCTGTATGAGACGCTCATGGGCGAGGTGCTGCCGGCCTACGAGGGCGATCGGGCCCGCTGGGTGCGGATGATGCGGGAGAGCATCGCCTCGGTGGTCGAGCGCTTCTCGGCGAGCCGCATGCTGCAGCGCTACGCCGAGGCCCTCTACCGCGGCGGCGCGGCGGAGCCGGTGGCGGGTCGCTGAGCGAGCCGCGGCGGTCGTGGGCCGGGGTGGGGGGTTGGTAAGATAGGGGGCGAGAGGAGGGGATGGGCCGGGGATGCGCATCGAGTTCCTCTACTGGGAGGAGTGCCCCTCGCACGACGAGGCGCTGCGGCGGCTGAGGGAGGTCCTCCAGGAGGAGGGGGTGGAGGATCCCATCCAGATCGTCCGGGTCGACACCGACGAGCAGGCCGAGCGGCTCCGGTTCCCCGGGTCGCCCACCATCCGCTTCGACGGGCAGGACATCCAGCCCGAGGGCGCTCGGCGCATGGGCACCGCGCTGACGTGCCGCACCTACTGGGTGGACGGGCGGATCTCCCCGCTTCCCACCAAGGCCATGATCCGCGAGGCGCTGCACCGCGCCCGGACGCCAAGGAGGGAGATCGGATGGCAGCCTTGAAGATCGGCGATCCCATCATCGACTTCGACTTGCCCGCGACCGACGGCCAGCGCTATTCGCCGGCATCCTTCCGGGAGAAGCCGGTGCTCGGGGTCGTCTTCTGGTGCAACCACTGCCCCTACGTGCAGGCATGGGAGGGGCGCGTCGTCGAGATCCAGCGGCGATACGCAGACAGGGGCGTGCAGCTGGTGCTGATCAGCAGCAACGACCCCGCCCAGTACCCGCAGGACAGCTTCGCGGCCATGACCCAGCGCGCCCGGGAGAAGGGCTACCCCTTCCCCTACCTCTTCGATGAGACGCAGCAGGTGGCCAGGGCCTACGGGGCCACCCGCACGCCGGAGATCTTCCTCTTCGACGGGGAGCGGCGCCTGCGCTACCACGGCCGACCCGATGACAACTACGAGGATCCGAGCGCCGTGACCCGGCCCTACCTGCGCGACGCCATCGAGGCGCTGCTGGCGGGGCGGCAGCCGTCGACTGCCGAGACGGAGCCGCAGGGCTGCACCATCAAGTGGCGGCGCTGAGAGCCATCCTGCTGGCGGCGGTCTGGCTGAGCGTGGCCTGGGCCGGTGGGGAGGCGCGGTCCCAGGCCGCCGCCGGGTCGGGCCCGGAGCCGGCGGCGGCCGTTCGGGGCAATGGATGCTCATAGCCGGGGCCGCCTTGGGGAGCGCTGGCCGGCCGCGCAGGAGGCGGCACGCGGGCCCGAGCACCTGGAGCCGCGAGCCGGGTTCTACACGGGCGTCCGGCTCTGCACCGACGCAGGGCCCTGGCGCTGGGCGCTGGGGGTGGCGGCCGACGGCCTGCACGTGCCTTTCCGGCAGGCCCACGGCGTGTGGGAGCCGGCGGCACTGGGTCTCCACGCTGCTGCGGGTCCGACAGGTCGGCTCGACACCCTCTGGGTGGAGTACGGGACCATGGCCGCCGGGGCGACGTGCGACGGCTCGTGGGCGGGGCCGCCCCTCGACCAGGCGGCGGCGCCAGGGGGCTGGCGTGTCTGGGTGGGGCGGCGGCCCCTGGAGATGGCCGGGGCGCTGGGCTCGACGGAGCCGCCGACGGGCCCCGGGGTCGACCAGCTGGGCATCGAGTGGACGTGGGGCCCGTGGCGCTACCGCAAGGCGCTGGGGCGCCTGTCACCCGGCGAGCGCTACGTCTCCGTGCACCGCCTCTACCTGGGGCCTCTCGACGGATGGTGGGGGCGGGTCGGGCTCTCCTTCTACGAGCTGGGGGTGGTGAGCCCCCGCTTCGCAGCCCTGCCGGTGACGTGGCTGCCCTTGTGGCCGGGTTACCTGACCCAGGACCTGGAGCTCGGCGGAGTGGGCAACAACGACGCTAACTTCTACATGGGCCTGGCCGCTCGCCTCGAGCGGCCGGCGGGCTGGGTGCGGGCCGTCGACGCCGAGCTCCTGGTCGACGACATGCCGCAGGTGCCGTGGAAGCGCCAGGTCTACCAGCTCGGTGCCGCGCTGCGGTTCGAGTTGGGAGACCGCCTGGACCTGTGCTACTCGCGCACCCACAACTATGTCATCACCTTTCAGGAGCCGTCCCTGAGCCTGCTGCACCAAGGCCGGCCCCTGGCCTACCCCGAGGGCCCCGACGTCGAGGCGTGGGAGCTCGGCTGGCGGCTCTCCGGCCACTGGAGGTTGTCGCTGGAGTGGCGACGGCGCGGAGAGGGGCGGATCGGGGACGCCTGGGAGTGGGAGCCCTCTCGCCTCGAGGCCGGCAAGGCCCGGGAGTTTCTCGCCGGCACCGTGGAGCACGCGTTGCTGGTCGGGGTGGAGGGGCGACGCGGGACGTCGCGATGGGTGATCCAGGCGGGGCCCGTCTGGGACACGGCCGGCGTCGCCGGAGCCCGGAGCCTGCTGGCGGGTATCCGCCTGTCTCGATCCATTTGACCTGCCCTGGAAGGATCGCGAGAGGGACGAGTCGAAGGCTGGGCGTGCAAACGATAGCACAATCCAACCGCGAACCATCGCGCAAACCTTTGCCAGACCGGGGCCCGCCCGGGTCGGACAGGGAGGCTCGTCCATGCACGGAGCGGGAGTGCGGGATCGGGGACGCGTCTGGCAGCGGGTCGTCCCCTTGCTCGTGGCCCTCCTCGCCCACGGCAGCCTGACGGTCGCCGGGGCCCTGGCGGCCCCGGACCGGCCGCTCCACGTGGCCCTCATCTGGCACATGCATCAGCCCTACTACAAGGACCCGAGTTCCGGGATCTACCGGCTGCCCTGGGTGCGCATGCATGCCGTCAAGGACTACTACGACATGGTGGCCATGCTCGAGGAGTACCCCCGGATGAGGGCGACGTTCAACCTGGTCCCATCGCTCGTCATGCAGCTCGAGGAGTACGTCGAGCGAGGCGCCAGGGACGTCTACCAGGTCCTGACGGAGAAGCGGCCGTCCGAGCTGACCGATGACGAGAAGGAGTTCGTCCTGCGGCGCTTCTTCGATGCCAACTGGGACAACGTCATCAAGCGATACCCCCCATACTGGGAGCTCCTCCAGAAGCGGGGCACCTCGGGCACGGACGCCGAGATCGCCCGAGCCAGGGAGACCTTCACCGATCAGGACTTCCTCGACTTGCAGGTCTGGTTCAACCTGGCCTGGATCGACCCTGACCTCATCGCCGAAGACCCCACGATGAGGGCCCTCGTGGAGAGGGGCTCGGGCTTCACGGAGTCCGACAAGCGTGCGGTGCTCGCCAAGCATCGGGAGATCATGGGCCGGGTCATCGGTGTCTACCGCCGGCTCATGGAGAAAGGCCAGATCGAGGTCATCACCTCGCCCTTCTACCATCCCATCCTGCCGCTGGTGTGGGACACCAACACGGCCCGCCTGGCGAGCCCGTCGCTCAGGCTCCCATCCCATCGCTTCGCCCAGCCGGGGGACGTCGTCACACAGCTCGAGAGGGCGGTGGCCTTCTACCGGGAGCGGTTCGGACGGGATCCGGCCGGACTGTGGCCTTCCGAGCAGGCGGTCGGCCAGGGGATCGTCAGCTATGTGGCCAGCGCGGGCTTCCGGTGGATGGTGAGCAGCGAGGGCGTGCTGGCTCGGTCCCTTGGGGTCGAGCTGCGTGGCACCAGTGGCGAGCTGCTGAGGCCCGAGGTGCTGTACCGTCCCTACTGGGTCACGGCCGGCGGACGGCAGGTGGCGATGCTCTTCCGTGACCTCGTGCTGTCCGACCGTATCGGCTTCCAGTACGCCGGGATGCCGGCCGCTCGGGCGGTCGACGACCTCATCGGCTACTTGCACGCCATGCAGCGCCGTCTGTCCGACCAGCCGGGGGAGTTCGTGGTCACCATCGCCCTCGACGGGGAGAACGCCTGGGAGTGGTACGCCAACGATGGCAAAGAGTTCCTCGACGAGCTCTACCGGCGCCTCAGCACCGATCCGCGGCTCGAGCCCGTCACCGTCAGCGAGTATCTGGCGGCCCACCCGCCCCAGGACGTCATCGAGTCGCTGTGGACGGGCTCCTGGATCGCCGACAACCTGGAGACCTGGATCGGCGAGGAGGAGGAGAACCGCGCCTGGGACTACCTCTACGAGGCCCGCACGGCGCTGGTGCGCTACCAGGCCTTGCACTACGACGACCCCGGTGCCGAGGCCCGCATCCAGGCCGCTCTGGAGCACCTGTACGCCGCCGAGGGTAGCGACTGGTTCTGGTGGTACGGGGCCGACCAGGACTCGGGCAACGACCCGGCGTTCGACGCGCTGTTTCGGGCGCACCTGGCGGCGGTCTACGAGTCCATCGGTCAGCCCGTGCCCGAGTATCTGGAGTTGCCCATCGTGGCTCCCCCGTTGGCCAGGGCCGCCTCGGCGACCACCGGGCGGCTGACGGCGCGGGTGGACGGGGCCGTCGGCGCGGGCGAGTGGGACCAGGGCCTTCGCTTCGACGCCGAGGCCCGGCCAGACAGCCCGGTCGACGCCCTGTGGGTGGGTTACGACGACGGGCGCCTCTACCTGCGGGCCGATCTGAGCGCACCGGCCAGCCGCCTGCGTGACACCGGCACGGATCTGCGGGTCTACCTGTCGCATCCCCGGTACCTGACGGTCAACGCCCGGCCGCGCGAGGCCTCGCAGGGGCAGGGTGCTCCTCCGCTCGGCTTCGGGATCGCCTACGAGCTGCGAGCCGACCTGGGGCGCACGCCCGTGCGCCTGCAACTGTCGAGGGCGCTGGGTGGCGGCGAGTGGGAGCTGGTGGCCGAGCTGCCCGAGGAGGCGGTCGCGCTCGGTGACGCACCGGACGGCCGGGGGGCCGTGCTGGAGGCCGCTGTCTCGTGGGGCGAGGTGGAGCTCCAGGCTGCCGAAGCCGTCATGCTGGCCCTCGTCGCCTTCGACGGGGCGGGCGGGGTGCACGTCCTTCCCTCCGCGGGGCCAGTGCGCGTGCAGGTGCCCGAGGTGATCCGGGGCGACCTGGTCTTCGCGTGGGACGACCCCGTCGGCGACGACCACGGACCGGGCACCTACGTCTACCCGGGTAACGCGGTCTTCCAGCCGGGCGTCTTCGACCTGAGGCGCTTCGAGGTCTTCGACGAGGGCAACGACGTCGTCTTCAAGGTGTGGCTGGCCGGCCCCATCGACAACGTCTGGGGTTCGCCCATCGGCCTCTCGGTACAGACCATCGACATCTACCTGGACACCGACCGGGTGCCGGGCTCGGGAGAGACGGCGGCCCTGGGAGGCCGGCGGGCCACGTTCGCCCCGGAGTGGGCGTGGGAGTACGCCATCTGGGTGGAAGGGTGGAACCAGCGCGTCTTCGCCGCCGACGCGGTCCAAGGTGGAGCCGCACCGGAAGGGGGAGCGGGGCCGCTGCGGGTCAGCGTGGATGCCGCCGAGCGCTCCGTGACGGTGCGGGTGCCCAAGGCGGTCATCGGCGAGCCGCGACCCAGCTGGGGGTACCAGGTGCTGATCCTGGGGCAGGAGGGCTACCCCGAGGGCGACTCGCTCAGGGTCCGGGAGGTCAAGGCCCATCGCGCGGAGTGGCGATTCGGTGGTGGCGACGATGGCTCCTGGGACCCCAACGTCATCGACATGCTGGCACCATCGGGCACCACGCAGGAGGCCATCCTGAGCGCCTACAGCGTGACCGGGCAGCGTCTGGCCGTCGTGCCGATGGTGTCGGGCAGCGGGCCTCAGGAGGCCGGGACGTCGCGGTGAGCACCTCGGGGCGGGCCAGTGCCCGGAGACGGGGCCAGGCGAGCGCGACCGGTTCGCGGGCGTTTGCTAGCGAGGGACGAGTCACCATCCGGGACGTGGCTCGACTGGCCCAGGTCTCGCCATCCACCGTCTCCCGGGCCATGGCTGGCAACCCGCGCATCAGCGAGGCGACCCGGGCGCGGGTGCTGGAGGCCATGGAGCGCCTGGGCTACCGGCCCAACGCTATTGCCCGCAGCCTGGTCACGAGGACGTCCCGAACGTTGGGGATCGTGCTGTACCGGCCCGCCGACGAGGCCTTCGCCCATCCCTTCTTCGCGGAGGCGCTGCGGGGCGTGGCGAGCGTGGCACAGGCCAACGGCTACAGCCTGCTCGTCACCACGGCCGAGACGTACGAGATGGAGGCCCAGCAGTGCCTGGCCATGCTGGAGGAGCGCAGGGCCGACGGCGCCGTGCTGCTGGCCTCGCGCTCCTCCGACCCGCTGGTGGCCAGCCTGCTGCAGCGGCAGCATCCCTTCGTCGTGCTGGGCCGGGTCCCCGACCGAAGGTCCGTCTACTGGGTCAACAACGACAACTTCCAGGCGGCTGCCATGGTGGTGCTCCATCTGCTCCAGCTCGGGCACCGAGAGCTGGCCGTGGTGGGAGGCCGGCCCGAGTTGGTGGTGACGCAGGACCGACTGGAGGGCGTCACCTCCACCTTGCAGGAGGCGGGCTTGGGCCTGGCCCCCGAGCGGATCGCGCTCGGCGACTTCACGTGGGAGCACGGCTACCGGGAGACGTCCCGCCTGCTGGCCCAAGGTCGGCCTCCCACCGCGATCGTCGCCATGGACGACGTGCTGGCCGCAGGCGTGATACGGGCCGCCCGAGAGCGGGGCCTCGAGATCCCCCGGGACCTCTCCGTCGTCGGGTTCAACGACGACCCGATGGCCCAGCTCCTGACCCCGCCCTTGACCACCGTGCGCATCCCGGCGAGGGAGCTCGGCGAAGCGGCGGCACGTCAGCTCATCGACCGCCTCGATGGCAGGATACCCCCCGTGCGCCACGTCGTCCTGCCCGTCGAGCTGGTGGTGAGGGGTACGACCGGCCCCCCGCCGGCTCGGGGCGTGAGTTAGCGAGGCCGGGGTCGGGGCCGGCGAAGGGGGTGAGCTCCGGGGGCTGGTCGTCACGTCGATGAGACGGGCGTAAGGCACGTAGGACGGGCCATGCGGAAGGAGGAGCCTTGATGCGCATCGTCAGCAGGCTTCGGGACGTGCTGACCGTGGCCTTGTCGGTCGCGCTGGTATCGACCTTGAGCTTGGGAGCGGCGGCGGCCGAGGAACGCCTGGTCATCTGGTCGAGCGAGGCCCAGGTGCCGGCGCTTCTGCCCATGGCGCAGCAGTTCGAGGAGATGTACGGGATCCCGGTCCAGGTGACGGAGCTCGGCTTCGGCGACATCCGGGCCAACTTCAGCGTCGCCGCCCCGACGGGCGAGGGCCCCGATCTGATCGTCGGCGCTCACGACTGGGTGGGGGAACTGGCCCGCAACGGGTTGCTGGAGCCCATCCAGCTGACGCCGGCCGAGCGCGAGGAGTTCACCGAGGTGGCCCTGGACGGCTTCACCTACGGGGGCCAGCTCTACGGCATCCCCTATGCCATCGAGGCCATCGCCATCATCTACAACAAGGAGCTGGTCCCGACGCCCCCTGCCACCTTCGACGAGCTGTTGTCCGTCGCTCGCCGGTTGACGGATCGTAACCGCCGCCAGTACGGCTTCCTCTATCCCAACACGGACGCCTATCACTCCTTCCCGTTCCTCTCGGCGTACGGCGGCTACATCTTCCGCTTCACGGAGCAGGGCTTCGACCCCGGCGACGTGGGACTCGACAGCCCCGGGGCCATCCAGGGGGCCCGCATCATCCAGCGGCTGGCCGTCGAGGGCCTGGTGCCCCAGGGGACGGACTACCAGACCATGCAGGGACTCTTCACCCAGGGGCAGGCCGGCATGATGATGACGGGACCCTGGGAGGTCGACAACGTCAAGCGCGCGAGGATCAACTACGGCGTCGCCAAGCTTCCGACGTTCGACGGCAACGTGGCGCGTCCGTTCGTCGGAGCCCAGGGGTTCATGATCAACCGGTTCAGCCCCAACAAGATCCTCGCCATGGAGTTCCTGCGCGAGTTCATCATGACCAAGGAGGGCCAGCTGGCCATCTGGCGAGAGGACCCGCGCATCCCCGCGTTGCGGGCGGCCTTCGAGGAGGTGGCCGACGATCCCGACATCGCGGCCTTCGGCGCCAGCGCCGCGGACGGCATCCCCATGCCCAACATCCCGGAGATGGCGGCGGTCTGGGGAGCGCTGGGCGACAAGCTGACGCTCATCGTCAACGGGGAGCAGGACCCCGAGTCGGCGATGAAAGACGCGGCGCGCCAGGTGCGTGACACGCTCGCGGCGGGTCGGTAGGCGGGGTCGTCGATCCTGACGGCCATGCGAGGAGGGGGCGAGGCGGTCGGCGCCCCCCCTCCTCTCGGCGGAGGCGAGTGAATTGCGGACGCCAGTCACGGGACGAGGGGATCTC
This sequence comes from Limnochorda sp. LNt, assembly GCF_035593265.1. Taxonomy (GTDB): domain Bacteria; phylum Bacillota; class Limnochordia; order Limnochordales; family Geochordaceae; genus Geochorda; species Geochorda subterranea. The sequence goes on from NZ_CP141614.1 coordinate 1,043,353, forward strand.
CGACCAGCCGCACCCTACGGTGGGCTGGCGCGGGGAGTGGGCCACCTGGCGAGGCTGCTGGCGCTGGGGACGCTGGATGCGCTCGGCGCCTGGTTGGCGGCGCGCCTGTACCTCGACGGCGCTGTCTGGCCGGCCGTGGCACTGGTGGCGGGCCTGGTGGGGACGACGTGGGTCTTCACCAGCCGGCGGGCCTACCCGCTGCGGTACGTGTGGCCCGGACTGGTCTTCTTCACCATCCTGGTGGTCTACCCCATCGGCTACACGATAGCGGTTGCCTTCACCAACTACGGCACGGGCCACCTGCTCTCCAAGCGCCAGGTCATCGAGCAGTTCGAGTCGGCCCTGTACGTGCCCGAGGGCGCGAGTCGGGTGCCGTACGCGGCCTTCGAGGGACCCTCGGGCACCATCGAGCTGGTCGCCCGCGTGGGGCCGGAGCGGTGGCTCCTGTTGAAGGATGACCGTGCGGAGGTCCTCGACCCCCAGGAGGCGGGTGTGGAGGACCTCGATGGGGACGGCCGGGCCGAGCGCTTCGGAGGGCGAACGGCCCTGACCGGCGCGCAACTGGCTCGCAGGCTCTCGCAGCTGCGTGCGGCGCGCTTCGAATGGGGCGACTCGGTCCTGCGGGTGGTGAGCCTGAGAGACCTGGAGCAGGCGCGGCACGCCTACGATTACGACCCGGCGTCCGATACGCTGGTGGACCGCCGCACGGGCGATGTCTACCGGCCCGTCAAGGGCTACTTCACCAATGACGTGGGACAATTCCTGGAGCCCGGCTTCGTCGCGCCGGTCGGGCTCGAGAATTTCGTCCGGCTCTTCACCGATCCCGCCATCTCGCGGCCGTTCGTCAGGGTCTTCGTCTGGACCTTCGTCTGGGCCGGCCTCACGGTTGCCATCCAGTTCGTCGCGGGCCTGGCCCTGGCGCTGCTGCTCGACGACCCGTACCTGCGCCTGCGCAACCTCTACCGGAGCATCCTCATCCTCCCGTACGCCATCCCGGCCTTCATCTCGGCCCTGATCTGGGTCGGCCTGCTCAACACCGAGGTGGGGGTCATCAACGACATCCTGCAGGGCCTCTTCGGCATCGGACGGATCCCGTGGCTCCAAAACCCGTTTTGGGCCAGGGTGGCCCTCTTTCTGGTCAACCTCTGGCTCGGCTATCCTTACATGATGATCGTCACGCTGGGGGCCTTGCAGAGCATCCCGTCGGAGCTGTACGAGGCGGCGCTGGTGGACGGCGCCCGCCCATGGGACGTGCTGCGGACCGTGACGTTGCCGTTGTTGATGGTGGCGGTCTCGCCGCTTCTGGTGGGGTCCTTCGCCTTCAACTTCAACAACTTCAACGTCATCTACCTGGTGACGGGCGGCGGGCCGCCGATGGCAGGGGCCCAGACCCCCGCCGGGCACACCGACATCCTCATCTCCTACACCTACCGCCTCGCCTTCCAGGGGGGACAGGGCACGCAGTTCGGGTTCGCAGCGGCCATCTCCATGCTCATCTTCGTCATCGTGGCCGTGGTGAGTGCCATCAACTTCCGCATGACCGGCGCCTTCGAGAGGGTGAGCGAGAATGTATAGACGGCCGGGCCTGCTGGGTCAGGTATGGCGCCAGGCGTTGGCCCTCGCAGCCGTCGCGTTCGCGCTCTTCCCGGTGGCGTGGATCCTCTCGGCATCCCTCAGCCCCACCAACACCCTGGTGGGACAGCGCCTCATCCCCAAGCAACCCTCTCTCGAACACTATCGAGAGCTGTTCTCCAACCCCGCCCACCCCTTCGGCTTGTGGCTGTGGAACAGCATCAAGATCTCTGCCATGGCCGCTGCGCTCACCATGGCCATGGCGGCACTGGCGGCCTACGCCTTCTCGCGGTTCCGCTTCAGAGGGCGGCGGGCCGGGCTGTTGACCTTGCTGCTGGTGCAGATGTTTCCCCAGATGCTGGCCATGGTCGCCATCTACCTGATGCTGCTCGGCATCGGGCGCTACTTCCCGGCTATGGGCATCAACACCCACGGAGGCCTCGTCCTGGTCTACCTCGGTGGGGCGCTGGGCTTCAACACCTATCTCATCAAGGGGTACTTCGACACCATCCCGCGCTCCATCGAGGAGTCGGCCATGATGGACGGCGCGACGCCGTTTCAAGCCTTCCTCCACGTCATCCTGCCCCTCGCCCGGCCGGTGCTGGCGGTCATCTTCCTGCTGGCGTTCATCGGCACCTACTCCGACTTCCTGCTGGCCAGCATCCTGCTGAGGGACCGAGATCTGCTTACCTTCGCCGTCGGGCTCCGGATCTTCATCACCGGTCAGTACTCGACACGGTGGGGCATGTTCGCCGCGGCCTCGCTGGTCGGGGCGTTGCCCGTGGCGACCATCTTCTACCTGCTGCGCAACCAGTTCGTCTCGGGCCTGACGCAGGGGGCGGTCAAGGGATGACCGCGGAGTCGGGGCCCCTGGTCGACCACCGGGCTGAGTGGCCCATGGCCTCCCAGCCCTCACCGGGGCGGCTGCGTGTCGTCTTGCGAAGCGCCCGAGGACAGGTCGCCGAGGCCTCCGTGGTCTGGGCGGACCGCTACGCCTGGCAGGTGGCGCTGCCGGCCACCGGCGGCGCCCGCTCGGCCTGGCAGGAGCGGCCTTGCCACCATGCGGGTCACGACGCGCACTGGGACTATTGGGAGGCGGAGCTGGAGCTGGCGAGCGGTCGCTTCGCCTACTGGTTTCGGGTCGTCTCGGCCTCCGGCGTCTGGTGGGTCGGCGAGGGCAGGATGGGGCGGGGTCGTGAGGGGGTGTGGCCCTTCGAGTGGCCTCATGCGCTGGCCGCCGAAGGGCCCCAGGTGCCCGAGTGGGCGCGCGGCGCTTTCTTCTACCAGATCTTCGTGGACCGCTTCTTCAATGGCGACCCCTCCAACGACCCGCCGGGGACCCGACCCTGGCCGGCCCGTCCCCTGGAGCCCGTGGCCAGGGGTTCCGGCATCTTCTACGGCGGCGACCTGGCGGGCGTCATGGCCAGGCTGCCGTACCTGGCGGAGCTGGGCGTGGATGCCATCTACCTGACGCCCATCTTTCGCTCGCCCACCAACCACAAGTACGACACCGAGAGCTAGCTGGAGGTGGACCCGGCCTTCGGGACCGCCGAGACGCTGGCCGAGCTGACCCACCAGGCCCACCGCCACGGCATCCGGGTGCTTCTCGACCTGGTATTCAATCATTCGGGCGACCGCTTCTTCGCCTTCCAGGACCTCTTGATGCGGGGCGCCGCATCCCCGTACCGAGATTGGTACTTCCCCCGCGGACTGCCCGTCATGCAGGAGCCGCCCAACTACGAGACCTTCGCCGACCACGTGGCGACCATGCCCAAGCTCAACACCGCGCACCCCGAGGTGCGCCGCTACCTGGTGGGCGTGGCCCGTCACTGGATCGAGCGGGCCGACGTGGACGGCTTCCGCCTTGACGTGGCCAACGAGGTGGCGCGGGTGCTGTGGCGGGAGCTGATGGAGGCGGCGAAGGCCTCAAAGCCCGACGTCTTCGTGGTGGGCGAGGTGTGGCACCGCGCCTCGTCGTGGCTGCGGGACGGCTGCTTCCACAGCGTCATGAACTACCCCTGGCGCTCGGCCGTCATCGACTTCCTGGCCCGGGATGCCATCGGGCCGGCGGCGTTTTGGGAGTACCTGGAGGGGTTGCGTCTCGCCTACGCGCCCCCGGCCAGCGACGCCCTGGTCAACCTCATCGGGAGCCACGACACCCCTCGCTTCCTCACGCTGGCGGGCCGCCAGCTCTGGCGATTGCGCCTGGCGCTACTCTTCCTGTTTGCCTACCCGGGCATCGCGCAGATTTACTATGGCGACGAGGTGGCGATGGAGGGCGGGGACGACCCTGACTGCCGGCGGCCCATGGACTGGGAGCCGGGACCGGACGGACAGGCCGTGCGCGAGCTGGTGCGGGCCCTGGGGCAGGCGCGGCGGCGCCACCCGGCCCTGCGCACGGGGCGGCTGCGGCTGGCCGGCCTCGATTCTCGAGCCGGGGCCCTGGCCTTCTGGCGCATCCTGCCCGGGCAGGGAGCCTGCCTGGCGGTCCTCAACCGCGGCAACGAGCCCTGGCAGCTCCCGCTCGCCACTGCATGGCGGGCGGCCGGGCCGGACGCCTCGCTCCCGGGACCCGAGGCCATGCGGCTGGAGGTCACCACCGCCGGCGACGGTGCCTCGGGGCCCGTGCCCCCGGGCTCGGCGCCGGAGCCCGGAGGGGCCCTGATGGGTGAGGGCATCTTGAGGGTGCCGCCCCGCACGGGCCTGCTCCTGTCGCTGGCCCCGACCGTCGGCCGCGAGGATCCGCCGGTCCGCCCGTGAACTGATTGCAGAGGGCGACCGACGGGAATGGAGAGCATCGCCAATCGGCTGGCGTCGATCCGCCAGCGCATCGAGGCCGCGGCCCATGGCTGCGGCCGCAATCCGGCCGAGATAGGGCTGGTCGCCGTCAGCAAGGGGGTCGACCCGGACCGGATCCAGGAGGCCTACGCCTGCGGCCTGCACCTCTTCGGTGAGAACCGCGTGCAGGAGCTGGTGGCCAAGGTGGAGGCCCTGCAGGGCCGTGGCCTCGACGCCCTGGAGTGGCACATGGTCGGCCACCTGCAGCGCAACAAGGCCCGTCACGTCGCGCGTCACGTCACGGTACTGCACTCGCTGGACAGCCTGGCCCTGGCCCAGGAGCTGGATCGCCACCTGAGCCGGCTCGGACGTACGCTGGACGTCCTGGTGGAGGTCAACGTCTCGGGCGAGCCGACCAAGTGGGGGGTCCACCCCGACGAGGCGCCAGCCCTGGTGCGAGCGGTGGCGTCCGTGCCGACCCTGCGGTTGGTGGGTCTGATGACGGTGGGCCCGCGGACCGACGACCCGCAGGCGGTGCGGGCTGCCTTCCGCACGCTGCGGCACCTGCGGGATCGCATCCGCGACGAAGGGTGGGCGGGGCCTGCCTTCGCCCATCTGTCGATGGGGATGTCCTCCGACTTCGAGGTGGCCATCGAGGAGGGTGCCACCCTCCTCCGGATCGGGACGGCCCTCTTCGGCCCTCGAGCGGGGTGAGGGGCGCCCCTGTGAGTTGGGCTCGCCTAAACCGTCGGCTCCGGCTTGGCTAAGGCGGCTCCCGGTGGATAGACTGCGCCCGGGGGGAGCCGAGGAGCGGTGGCGTCCGCACGGGTCAGCCGGGGCATCCGGGTCGGTCTCGTCACCATCGTCGTCAACCTGGTCCTGGCGGCTGCCAAGGTGGCAGCCGGGTGGTGGGGGCGTTCGTACGCCCTGGTGGCGGACGGGGTCGAGTCGCTGACCGACATCGGCACCACGCTGGGTTTCCTGGCGGCACTGCAGCTGGGCGATCGCCCGCCCGACGCCGACCATCCCTACGGCCACCGCCGGCTCGAGTCGGAGCTGACCCGGCTGCTGACTCTGGGGCTCATCGCGGCCGGCGGCCTCATCGGCTGGCAGTCGCTGCGGAGCCTGGGGCAGCCCCTTCGTCCCGACTGGGTGGTGCCAGCCGTCGCGCTGGTCTCCATCGGGGTCAAGGAGTGGATGTTTCACTACACCGTCCGGGCGGGGCGACGCCTGGCGAGCCCGGCCCTGGTGGCCAACGCCTGGCATCACCGCTCCGACGCCCTCACGTCGGTGGTGACCCTGGTGGCGGTCGTCGGGGCCATCCTGGGATGGCCCTGGCTCGATCCCCTCGCCGGCCTCACCGTGGCCGGCGTCATCGTCTGGGTCGCCGCCCGCCTCTACTGGCGGGCGACCCGGGAGCTGATCGACACGGCGCCACCCCGGCCGATCATGCGGCGCCTGATGGATACCGCCCGCAAGACGCCGGGCGTCCAGCGTGTGATGCGGCTGCGTGCCCGGCTGCACGGCGACCGGGTGCTGGCCGACCTGGTCATCGCCGTGGATCCGGGCCTCACCGTGGAGCGAGGCCACGACATCGCCGAGTCGGTCGAGCAGGCCCTGCACCGGGCCTTGCCGGAGCTCTTGGACGTGACGGTGCACGTGGAGCCCGGCCTCAGCCGAAGCGCCCGGTGATGTAGGCCTCGGTACGAGGGTCCCGGGGGTTGGAGAAGAGTCGCTCGGTCTCGTCGAACTCCACCAGCTCCCCCATCAGGAAGAAGCCCACGTAGTCCGACACCCGCGCCGCCTGTTGCATGTTGTGGGTGACGATGACGACGGTGACCGAGTGCTTGAGCTCGGCGATGAGGTCCTCGATGCGTTGCGTGCCGACGGGGTCGATGGCGCTGGTCGGCTCGTCCATCAGGAGCACCTCGGGCGAGACGGCCAGTGCCCGTGCGATGGAGAGGCGCTGCTGCTGACCACCGGACAGGCCCGTCGCCGGGGCGCCCAGACGATCCTTGACCTCGTCCCACAGGGCCGCCTGGCGCAGGGCCCGCTCCACCGCCTCGTTGAGCACGGGCCGCCGGCGCTCGCCGGCCAGACGCAGGCCCACGGCGACGTTGTCGAAGATGTTCATGGTGGGGAAGACGACCGGCTTCTGGAAGACCATGCCTACCCGGCGCCGGATCGCGATGGGGTCCACCCTCGGGGCGTAGATGTCCTCGCCGTCCAGCAGCACGGTACCCTCCACGCGCGCCGACGCGGTGAGGTCGTGCATGCGGTTGAGCACCCGCAAGAACGTGGTCTTGCCGCAGCCCGACGGCCCGATGAGCGCGGTGACCCGGCGGGAAGGGATGCCGAGGCTCACATCGTGCAAGGCCCGGCGCTGCCCGTAATAGACGGAGACGTGGCGGGCCTCCATGGCCAGCGCAGGGGCCGTGCGTCTCGCCATTCGCTCTCTCTGCGGCTCCTCGGCCACCAGGACTCCCGGGGGCCCCTGGTCGAGTGCGGTCTTGGCCAGCATCGCCATGCGATGACCTCCTCCGACGGCCTTCTCAAGCCCGTTGCCGCGTCATCCATCGAGCCGCCAGCGTGGCCGACAGGATCAGCAACACCAGCACCAGCGAAGCTGCCCACGCCTGGGCGTGCCACTCGCGGAAGGGGCTGATGGCGTAGACGAAGACCCGCAGCGGCAGGCTGTCCATGGGCCGGGTCGGGTCGAGGCTCAGGTACGGGTTGCCGAACGCCGTCAGCAGCAGCGGGGCCGCCTCCCCGGCGACCCGGGCCAGGGCCAGCAGCGCTCCCGTCACGATGCCGTAGCGTGCCGCGGGCAGCACCACCGAGACCGTGACCCGCCAGCGGGGCAGGCCCAGGGCCATGCCGGCCTCCCGCAGCTCCCGGGGCACCATGCCCAGCGCGCTCTCGGTGGCGCGGATGACGATGGGGATCATGAGCAGGCCCAGCGCCACGGCTCCCGCCAGCGCCGAAAAGCTGCGCATGGGACGCACCACGAGCTCGTAGGCGACGAGCCCCATGATGATGGCCGGCATGCCGCCCAGCACGTCGCCCACCAGGCGCACCATCGGCGCCAGCCGGTGCTGGCCGTACTCCGACAGGAAGATGCCGCCGCCGACCCCGATGGTGACGCCGATGAGGCTGGCCATCAGGTTGATGACCAGGCTGCCGACGATGGCGTTGCGCACGCCGCCCCCCGGCTCGCCGACGGGCGCCGGATCGCGGATGAAGAAGGCGAGATTGAGGGCCCCGATGCCCTCCCGCACCACGTAGCCCAGCACCAGGAAGAGGGGCAGCAACGCGATCGCTGCCCCCATCGCCACGAGCAGGGCCATCGCGCGGTCGCGCAGGCGGCGATGCCCGGCAGCCGGCGCGGCCCTCATGCCGCACGCCCTCCCGGGGTGAGGCGGCGGACGAGCCAGCGAGCGGCGAGATGGACCGCCACGGCCAGCAGGAAGAGGTAGAAGCCGACGGCCACGAGGCTCGACAAGTGCAGGTCGTCGACGGCCTCGGTGAACTCGTTGGCGATGACCGATGCCATGGTGGCCCCCGGCCCGAAGAGGCTGCTCGGGATCTGGTGGGTGTTGCCGATGACCATGGTCACCGCCATGGTCTCACCCAGGGCACGCGCCAGGGCCAGGATGACGCCGGCCACGATCCCTCCTCGGGCATAGGGGAGGATGGCGGTGCGCACCACCTCCCACCGGGTGGCGCCCAGGGCGTAGATCGCCTCTCGCTGCTCGGCGGGCACCTGCCGGATGGCGTCGCGTGCCACCGAGGCGGTGAACGGCACGATCATGATGGCCAGCACCAGCACGGCCGAGAGGACCCCGAACCCGGCCGGCGGGCCCAGCCAGGTCAACAGCCACGGTGCCGTCTCCGCTGCCCACAGGTAGACGGCCAGCTCCACCGCCCGCACCGCCGGCACCAGCACGAAGATGCCCCACAGTCCGTAGACCACGCTGGGCACGGCGGCCAGGAGATCGGCCAGGTAGGCGACGATCTGCCCGAGCCATCCCGGCGCGTACTCCGTCACGAAGAGGGCGACGGCCAGCGCCGGCATCACCGACAGCGCCAGGGCGGCGAAGCTGGTGATGAGCGTACCGGCCACGAAGGGAAGGGCGCCGAAGCGCAGCTCCAGCGCCGGGTCCCATCGCATCCCGGTCAGGAAGCCCCACAACCCGAAGCGCTGCAGCGCCTGGGCGCCCCCGGCGTACAGGTGGTAGGCGGTGAGGGCCGCCGCGAGCACGACCCCCATGGCCAGGCCGAGCACCAGGGCGAAGAAGAGGCGATCGCCCGCAGGCCCGTACAGGAGCCTCCGGCGAAGCCCGCCTCCCGTGCCGTGGCCCTGGGCGGGCGCATCCGGGCCGCGGGTCGCACGCGTCATGGCCTCGTCGGACGCCGAGATATCATCTCGCCCCCTCGCCTGCGGACAGCCTCGGCTGGCGCGTGCCGGCACCCGCCAGCAGCGGCTCGCCGCGGAAGTGGAGGCCCATCAGCAACGCCTCCGCCCGCCTCACCACGGCCTCCGGCAAACGGGCATAGTGGAGCGACTCGTTGTAGCGTTGCCCCTCGTGCACGATCCACCACAGCAGCTCGGCCAGCGCCCGGGCCTGCCCCACCGATGGCGTGCTCAGACTGAGATCCTGGTACACCAGCAGCCAGGTCAATCCTGCGATGGGGTAGCCGTCGGGGGCCTCGGTGTCGGTCAGCGAGACCCGGGTGTCCGGCGGCATCGGGACGACCGCGGCGGCCGATACGCTCTCCAGCGTGGGCAGCATCCATCGCCCGGCCCGGTTTTGTACCATGCCGAACGACATGCGCTCGCTCAGGGCGTAGACCATCTCGACGTAGCCGATGGCCCCCGGGATCTGCCGGACGAGGCCGGCCACCCCCTCGTTGCCCTTGCCCCCGAGGCCGGTGGGCCACGCGACGCTGGTGCCGACGCCTACCCGCTGACGCCAGCGGGGCGACACCTTGGCCAGGTAGTCCGTCCAGACGAAGGTGGTGCCCGACCCGTCGGCGCGATGCACCACCACCACCGGCAGGGGCGGCAGGGCGACGCCCGGGTTGAGCCGCTGGATACGCGGATCGTTCCATCGGGCCACTTCGCCCAGGTAGATGTCAGCGAGCAGGTCGCCGGTAAAGCGCAGAGGTCCTTCGACGCCGGGGAGGTGATAGCTGACCACCACCGCCCCCAAAGCGGTGGGGATGTGCAGGACCGGGCCCGGGTACTGAGCCATCTGGTCGTCGGCGAGGAAGGCGTCAGAGGCGCCGAAGTTGACGGTGCGCTCCCGGAGCTGTCGCTGGCCTCCGCCCGAGCCGATGGACTGGTAGTTGACCCGTACGCCCGTGAGCCGGTGATAGACGTCGAAGTAGCGGGAGTAGAGAGGGTACGGAAGCGTCGCCCCCGCCCCGGTCAGGGCCTCGGCCGCCCTCGCCGCTACCATGCGGTGGGGGCCGTCGAACGCCCCACCGAGCAGCAGGGCCATGGCCACCACCAGGGTCGTCGCCAGGTGCGGCGGCCGTGGGCGGGCCGTGCCGACTCTCCTGCTCACCTCACCGCCTCCTGAGAAGGCCGTGATTCCGGCCCTATCGTGGCGGAGCGGTGTTTCCCGGGTTATACGGCCTTGTTTCGATCCCGTTAAGGCTGTATCGTGCAGCCAGAGAGGGGAGTCAGCGACTTCGTGAGCCTGGTGCTCGAGGGCCTGGTCAAGCGCTTCGGCACGGTGGAGGCGTTGCGGGGCCTGAGCCTCGAGATCCCTCGGGGCACGGTCTTCGGCCTCATCGGCCCCAACGGGGCCGGCAAGACCACCACGATGCGCGCCATCCTGCGGATCGTCGAGCCGGACGCCGGACGCATCGCCTGGGACGGGCAGCCCGTGGAGCGGCTGCCGCTTTCCACCTTCGGCTACCTTCCCGAGGAGCGGGGCCTGTACCCCAAGATGCGGGTGCGCGAGGAGCTTCGTTTCTTCGGAGAGCTCCACGGCATGCTACGCCGATCCATCGACGAGGCCGTGGAGCGATTCGCGGAGCTGCTCCGCATGCACGACATCCTGGATCGCAAGGTGGAGGACCTCTCCAAGGGCAACGCGCAAAAGGTGCAGTTCGCGGCCGCCTGCATCCACCGCCCTCCGGTCTTGATCCTGGACGAGCCCTTCGGCGGACTCGACCCTGTCAACGTGAGGCTCTTCAAGCGGGCCGTGGGGCGACTGCGAGCCGATGGCACCACCATTCTCTTCTCCAGCCATCGCATGGAGCATGTGGAGGAGCTATGCGACGGCGTCTGCCTCATCAGCGGGGGTCGGGTCGTCATCCAGGGACGCGTCGACCAGGTGCGCCGCGCCACCGGGCGGCGGGTGCTGCGGCTCGCGTGGGAGCAGGAGGACGAAGGCGCCCGGGCCTTGCTCGACTCGCTCGTGCGGCGCGGGTGGCAGGTGTCGCAGGGGGCCAACGGGGTCTGGCAGATCAGCTGGACCGACGGGCAGGTGGAGACGACTGAGGAGGCCCGCGATCTGCTCGCCTCGGCGACCTCGGTGGGGCTCGTGCGGCTCTGGGAGCTGACCTACCCCTCGCTGGAGGACGTGTACGTCGAGACGGTCGGGGCAAGCGCCCTGGAGGAGGACGCGGTGGCATGAGCCGAGCGGTGTGGGTGATCGCCCGACGCGAGTGGCGAGCGCTGGTCTCCTCCCGGGCGTATCGCTTCGCCACGCTGGTGGGGGCCCTGGCCCTGCTGGCGCTGTCGCTCTTGCCCCTGTTGCTGACACGGGCGCAGCAGGAGTCGCCCTCGACCGTGGCGGTGGTCGACGAGGCCGGGGGTGTCCTGGAGCAGATGCGGGCCGTGGAGGCGGTGCTGCCACCGGCCCTGAGGCCACCGGTGGAGTGGCGCCCGGCGGGTTCGTCGCCCATGGCCGAGGGGGCGAGGGACCTGACGCTCCACATCCGCCGAGCGGCGGACGGCGAGCTGGAATGGGTGGTGACAGGTGAGCGCGTCGACGACGCGGTGGTGCGCGGCCTGCAGCAGGTGGCCACCCCCGTGGCGGTGGCGGACCGCTCCCGACGCCTGGGCATCGAGCCCGAGGTGGCTGTCTCCCTCCAGGCGCCCGCCCGGGTGCGGGTCGAGTCGGGCGGAGCCGCCGACGTGACCGCGGGCGCTGCGGCGAGCGTGGACGGGCCCCCGGTGGGGGAGATCATGGCGCTGATGTTGATGCTGATGCTGTACATGACCCTCACCCTCTACGGGTCCGTCGTGGTCAACGGCGTGACGGCCGAGAAGGGCAGCCGTGTCGTGGAGATGCTGCTGGTGGCGGCGCGGCCGGGCGAGCTCCTGCGGGGCAAGCTGCTGGGGATCGCGGCGGCGTCGCTGGTGCAGTACGCGATCTGGGCCGCGGTGGGCTCCATCGCCTTCGTCTTGCAACGGGGGGCGCTGGGGGCGCAGCTGAGCCAGATGCTGGGAGCGCCCGTCGAGCTCCAGGGGATCCCCCTGCGGCTCGTGGGTTACCTGGGGCTCTTCTTCGTGCTGGGCTTCACCAGCTTCGGGGCCCTCTTCGCGGCGTCGGCCTCCCTGGCCAGCCGCCCGGAGGAGTCCTCGCAGACCATCTGGCCCCCCATGGTGCTGATCGTGGCCGGCTACATGCTGGCCGTCTTCTCCTTGCCGGACCCGGCATCCCGCCTGGCGGTCGTCAGCTCGGTGCTGCCCTTCGTGGGGCCTCTGGTGATGTTCGTGCGCATCGCGCTGGCACAGCCGCCCCTGGTGGATGTCGCGCTCAGCGTGGGCGTATCGACGCTGACCGCCTACCTGACGCTGCGGCTGGCCGAGCGGGTCTACCGGACGTCGCTGCTGCGCATGCGACGCACCTCGTGGTCGGCGGCCCTGCGGGAGGGGAGGGGGGCTGCCCGGTGAGCGGCCTGGTGGCGGTCGCCCTGTACGTGGGGGCCATGCTGGCCTTGAGCCCGATGGGGGAGGGGCCTGCGGCCACCGTGGAGGATGCCGTCTCGGCCGCCGCCGCAGCGATGGCCGACGCCCACCTCGACCAGCACCGTCCGCCGTCGTGGGGGCAAAGCTCCGACGGCGACCCGGATCCGGTGCGACCGCTGATGGAGGCCGCCTCGGCGGTGGGGTCCCCTTACGGGCTGGGTGCACTGCTGGCCGGCGTCGCACTGGTGGACCCCGACACCGCCCTGGCGGGAGCCCAGGCTCTGGCGGGGGCCGGCATGACGACCGTCGCCGTCAAGGCGGTCCTGGGCCGCTTGCGCCCGTCGACCGGAGCCGGCGCCGGCGAGTGGGCGGGCCCGTCGCCCCCCGACGACAGCCGCCAGTCGATGCCGAGCGGTCACGCCGCCCTGGCCGGCGCCGTCATGGGGGCGCTCGGTCGCTCCCATCCCGGGGCGGCCCCGGCGCTCGAGGCCGCCGCGGTGCTGATCGGGCTCAGCCGCGTCTACCTGGGCCTCCACTGGCCCACCGACGTGCTGGCGGGCGACGCCCTCGGCGACTGGTGGGCCGACGCCATCGCATCGGGCGACGGCGCATAGCGAGGCCCCGACCCGGGCACCACTTGCTCGAGGGAGCGAGCCGTGGGCCTGGGACCTGAAGACCGCGCGCTGATCCGCCGCATGGTGGTCGAGGAGATTCGCCGGCAGATGGGGGGCGGCGCCCTGCGACCGACCCCGCTGGCCGCGCGCCCTGTCGTCTCGGCCGGCCTGCCCCCATCGGGCCTGACCGATGAGCGGGCCGCGGCGTCGTCGGGGCCGACCGCTCCTTCCGAGCGCCGCTCGCCGCCTCCCGAGGTGAATCGAGCCGCCCACATGCTGGCCGACACCCAGGTCGGCGTCGGAGGGGCCCTCGAGACGGCTCTGCGGGATCTGGACGACCTGGTGGTCCGGGCCCAGACCCTGGCCGAGAAGATCCGCAGCACCCTACGACGCACGGAGCCGTCGGGTCGGGGGCGATAGGGAGGATGCCGCTCGGCAAGCAGGAGAAAGAGGAGCTCCGCTCCGTGGTGGCCAGCGAGCTGCAGGACGTGTTGCGCCAGGAGCTGGCCCAGTGGTGGACGGAGTCGGTGATGGCCCTGTCGGCCAGCCGGAGGCCACCCGGTGGCCACGAGGAGGCCGCGCCCCCTCGGAAGGCCGGGGAGTCCGGCGGCCAGGACGTGGGCTACCTGCTGCAGATGGTCGAGAGCCTGGCGCGGGCCCACCGAGCCCTGGCCGACGAGATGCGTCAGACGATGAGCCGTCTGCAGCGCATCATCTCGGAGCTCGAGTCCCTGGTCGAGCGGATCGGCTAGATGGACCCCGGGCGCGTCTCGTCGATGGAGGCCGCGCTGCTGTTGCTGGCCACGGCCCTGCCCTGGGCCATCCTCTTCATGCCGCGCATGGCCGTGGAGATCGCAGGCCGGGATGCATGGCTGGCTGCCGTACCGCTCACCCTGTTCGCTCTCGTCCTGGGCTACCTGGCTGCCTCGCTGCAGCGGCGCTACCCCGGTCAGACGCTGGTCTCCATCGTCTGCCGGGTGGTGGGGCGTCCGGTGGGACTGGCCGTGGGCGTCGCCTACGCTGCCTGGTTCGTCTCGGTGGCGGCTCTGACGCTGCGGGAGGCGGGGGAGGTCATCATCAACGTCATCCTGCCGCGTACGCCCATCCCCGTGGTGCTGGGCAGCCTGCTCCTGGTGGCGGCGCTCAACGTGCGCAGCGGCATGGAGGTGATGGCGCGGTCCAACCTCTTCCTGGCGCCCTTCGTCATCGGTTTTCTCCTCGTCCTGGTCATCTTCTCCCTGCGCGACATCCGCGCCAGCAACCTCCTGCCCGTCCTCGAGGAGGGAGCGGTGCCGATGTTGAGGGGCGCGTACGTCTCCGCCGGCTTCTTCGCGACGGCGGTGGCGGCGCTGGCCACGGCCGGGCCCCGCCTCAACCGCCCGCAGGAGGTCTTCGGGGTGGTGACGTGGGCCGTCTGCGTGGTGGGAGGTCTGACGCTGGTCTCTTCCCTCTGGTTCGTCGGGGTGATGGGAGCGGAGCTGGCGGGGCGCATGCGCTTCCTGCCCGTCGAGGCGGCCCGCTTCATCAGCGTCGCCGAGTTCCTGGAGCGAATGGAGGCCCTCACGGTCGCGTTCTGGGTGATGGCCACCTTCGCCAAGCTCAGCGTCTGGTACTATGCGGCCGTCACCTCGCTGTCCGAGGTGCTGGGGCTGGGCGACTACCGGCCCATGGTCTGGCCGATGGGCCTGCTCATCGGCGAGGGCTCGCTGCTCTTCTTCCGCAACATCAGCGACCTGACCGCGTTCGTCCGGTTCGCCGGGACGCCCTACATGCTGGTCTTCGAGTTGGTCATCCCCATGGCCGTGCTCGTGGTGGCGGCGGTCCGGCGGGCGATGGGCACCCGCCGGCACCGGCCGGCACGCTAGCGCAGGCCCAGCACCGCCTCGTTGAGGGGGCGAAAGACGGCCTCGATCCACGCAGCCGGGTTGGGGGGCCGCATGCCCAGGATCATCGCGATACCCAGCGCCGTGGTCAGCGCGGTGGCGACGAGGTAGGCCACCACCTCCCGCCGTGTGCCGCCGTAGCGGAGGATGCGCACGACCTCGTACCACGACAGCCCCGCGACCACGAGGAAGAAGCCGATGGCGGCCATCACCGGCCGATCACCCGCCGCTCGAGCTCGTCCTCGGTCAGCAGCTGGGGACGGGGCATGGCCATGGACCGAGAGGAGAGCCCCACTCGCCGGATGAAGGTCTGCACCTGGAGCTCCAGGGCGACGTCGCGGAAGACCTCCTCCCACCGGTCCGAGAGCTCCCGCCATCGGGCGGGGTCGGCCCGGCGGACGGCTGCCCCGAAGCCGAAGGCATCGCTTCGAAGTTCCTGCTGCAGCTTGATGGCCGCGTTTCGGACGCCGCGACCGATGGCCTCGGCCAGCTCCTGCTCGATGAGCGTGATGACGCGAGGGGAGTCGGTGTCGATGCCGGCCGCGTCCTCGATGAGCTCGTGCTCGCCGAACAGCCGCACCTCCATCACGATGCGGTCGCCCTCGAAGCGGGGCCGCATGTCCGCCCCCACTCGGATGATGGCCAGGCTGGCGTAGCGGCCAGCCTCTCCCAGCGGCACCGTGACGGCGAAGGCGAGGGGCAGGCCGCGCACCCACAGCAGGCCCAGGCTCTCCGACGGGCCGAGGTAGCCTGTCAGCCGATCTCCTCGAAAGACCGCCACCCCGGCCAGCTCGGAGCGCAGAGGGTTGCGCTGGAGGGCAGGGGGCGGGGGCTCCTGCTCGGGCGAGAGCTGCAACGTGCCGGGCTGGGTCGCTCCTCGGGATCCGACCCGGATGACCGGTACCACGGGCTCGCGCCCCTGCTCGAGGCGGTCGGCCAGGAAGTCCTTGAGGGTCATGACCGCCGCGGGGTGGATCATGGCCAGCTCGCGGATGGCGGTCGCCGTGGAGGGTTCGATGGTGGCCAGGGTGGCCAGGACCTCGGCCGCCTCACCCGGCACCACGGCGATGAGGGTGCGCAGGCGGGGCTGGCGATGGCGGGAGAAGAAGTCGAGCACCGGGCCCAGCCCCTGGCGGGCGAGCGCGTCGCCCACCAGGATGACCTGGATGTGGCCCCAGAAGAGACGCCGTCCCGTCTTGGCCTGGAGAGCCACCACGGCGTCCACCACGGTGCGCCCCTCGGCCGCGACGGTCGCATCGGACGGCAGGGCCGTCCCGCCGCCCCCCAGCGCGCCCGGCGTGCGCACCCTCGACGGCACGGCCACCGAGACCGTCATCCGCACCGACTGGGGGCCCGCCCGATCGAGGGCGACGCCGTTGACGATGGCCAGGTCGTTGACCTCGATGCGGTCCCAGCACCCCGTGGAAATAGCCGCCAGGCAGGCGACCAGCCCGCCCAGGAGCCACCGCCGGGGCGACCCGGCGCCACGACCGGCGAGCGCGCCCGTCAAGGCGACGTCCCTTCTGCAGGCGACCCGCTCGGCGAAGGCTCGCCCTCCTCCCAGGGCTCGGGCCCGGGCTTGACGCGAGGGGACTGGCGCCGCGGATTGGGATACCCGGTCAGGCGAGGCCGCAAGCCCCGGGCCCAGATGGGAGGCCGGATGGCCACGTCGGCCAGCTCACCCGCCGACAGGGGCGCCACCGGCGACAGGTACGGGATGCCCAGGCTGCGTAACCCCGCCAGGTGAACGGTGATGGTCAGGATGCCCAGGATGAGCCCGTACAGCCCCAGCACCGCCGCCAGGAACATCAACGGAAAGCGCAGCAGGCGGATGGTGATCCCGAGGTTGAACCGCGGGAAGGTAAAGGAGGCGATGCCCGTCAGCGCCACGACGATGATGACGGGCGCGCTGACGATGCCGGCCTGCACGGCGGACTGGCCGATGATGAGGGCGCCCACGATGGTGACGGCCGCGCCGATGGTCTTGGGCAGCCGCACGCCGGCCTCCCGCAGGGCCTCGAAAGAGATCTCCATGATGAGGATCTCCACGATGGACGGGAAGGGGATCCCCTCCCGGGTGGCGGCCAGCGTCAACAGCAAGGCCGAGGGGATCATCTCCTGGTGGAAGGTCGTGACGGCGATGTAGAAGGCCGGGAGCGTCAGGGCGATGAGCGCGAAGATGTACCGCAGCAGACGCAGGGCCGTGCCGATGAAGTATCGTTCGTAGTAGTCCTCGCTGGCCTGCATCAGGCTCCACAGCGTGACGGGCACCACCAACGCGAAGGAGGAGCCATCGACCAGGACGGCCACCCGCCCCTCCAGCAGATTGGCCGCGACGATGTCGGGCCGCTCGGTGGCCAGCACCTGGGGGAAGGGAGAGTAGGGGGCGTCCTCGATGAGCTCCTCGACGTAGGCGCTGTCGATGATGGCATCGATGCGGATGCGGGAGAGACGGCGCTTGACCTCCTGGATCAGCACATCCGGTGCGACGCCGCGGATGTAGGCGACCACGATCTCCGTGCGCGACAGGTGGCCGACCTGCACCGGGTCCAGCTTGAGCTGCGGGGTGCGCAGCCTCCGCCGGATGAGGGCGGTGTTGGTGCGCAGGCTCTCGACCAGGCCCTCGCGGGGGCCCCGAATCACCGACTCGATCCGGGGCTCGTCGACGCTGCGGTGCTCGAAGGCTCGCACGTCGAACAGCAGCGCCGTCGGCTCGCCGTCGACCAGCAGGGCGGCGCTGCCGTGCAGGACCGCGTCGGCGACCTCACGTACGGTCGCGGCCCTCCTCACCTGGGAGACGGCCACCACCCGCTGCTCCAGAGTCTGCGGGAGCGGGGTCGGGTCGGGCTCGGGCCCCGCCAGGGGGAAGGCGTCGTAGAGCAGCGCCTTGAGGGCCATGTCATCCAGACGCTTGGCGTCGACCAGCCCGTCCAGGTAGACCAGCGCCGCCTCACGGCCCCCGGCGATCCGCAAGGATCGCATGACGCAATCGGCGCACGCCTCGAAGAGGTGCTCCAGGGTGCGCCTGTTGAGCGCGAGGACGTCGCACAGGGGCAGGTCCTCCAGGGTCTGGGTGGCCGTCAGGAGGATCTGCAGCCGCTGCGCGCGGTCCTTGATGGAGCCCAGGCGCCCCAGCCGCTCCTCGTAACGGGCCAGGGCGCGGGCCGCCTCCTGCGAGAGCGACGCCACGCGAGCAGCGTCGGGCTGTGACATGCCATGCGCCTCCGACGAGGGACTCGTCGCCTATAAGCGTGTCCGCTCGCCATAGCGTCGCCCGTGGGAAGCCGAGCCGGCTGCGGCGGTCGCTGGAAGCCTGGCTCAGCGCCGAGCCCGCAGGTACTGCCGGGGCCAGGGCGGCTCGTCGCCCAGGACGGCGGCCGCCCGTAGGGGCCAGTAAGGATTGCGCAGCAGCTCACGCCCCAACGCCACCAGGTCCGCGTCGCCCCGCCGCAGCAACGACTCGGCGTGCTCGGGCTCGGTGATGAGCCCCAGGGCCGTCGTCGGGAGCCCGGTCTCGTGCCGGATGCGGCGAGCGTTGTCGACCTGGTAGCCGGGGAAGGTCGGCACCTGGGCCTGCGGCATGCCGCCCGACGAGCAGTCGACGAGGTCGACCCCGAGGGAGGCCAGGGCCCTGGCCACCTGCACGGCCTGGTCGACGTCGAAGCCACCCGGCACCCAGTCGGTGGTGGAGAGGCGGACGAAGAGGGGACGATCCTCGGGCCACGCCTCCCGGACCGCGGCGACCACCTCCAGGGGGAAGCGCATGCGCCCCTCGAGGTCGCCTCCGTAGGCGTCGGCGCGCCGGTTGGTCAGGGGCGAGAGGAACTCGTGCAGCAGATAGCCGTGGGCCGCGTGCACCTCGACCACGTCGAAGCCCAGCTCGGCGGCCCAACTCGCGGCGCGGACGAAGGCCTCCCGCACCCGCGCCATCCCCGCCGTGTCGAGGGCCTCGGGCGTCACCCACCCCTCGGCGAAGGGGTGCGCGCACGGCGCCACCGGGCGCTGGGGGCCCCGTCCCCGGTCCGCTGAGAAGGCCTTGGCTCCGGCATGGGCCAGCTGGATGCCGGCCGCCGCACCCTCCTGGTGGATGAACTGCACGATGCGCCGCAGCATGGGCAACTGAGCGGGATCGTACAGCCCCAGGTCCTGGCGGCTGATGCGCCCCCGGGGCTCGACGGCGGTCGCCTCCAGGATGACGAGGCCGACGCCCCCCGTGGCGCGGGCACCGTAATGCACCAGGTGCCAGTCGGTCGCGCATCCGTCGTCCCCGGCCGAGTACTGGCACATGGGGGACATGACGACGCGGTTGCGCAGGCGTACGCTGCGGAGCTGGATGGGGGTGAAGAGCAACGACACGGCCAACCCTCCCTGCTGTCCAAGCGTACTCGTGGGCAGGGGGGCGGGGCAACGCGGTCAGCGCAACAGCGAGACCAGGGCCGCACCCGCGAGTCCGATGGCGGCCCCCGCGGCCAGGATCAGCTTGTAGACCCGGCGCCGGGCCGCCTCCTTGATCTCGGGGTGGTCGCCGGTCGTCGCCACGGGCAGGCTGTCGAGGAATTCCTTGATGGACGACGTATCGGGCGGCCGTCTCCACAGCGCGTCCCGGGGTACGTAGTCGGGGCACGACAGGGCGTTGGGCCGCTCGGGGCGCCGGCAGGCGTCGCCGTAGTCGTACTTGCAGTCGTCGCACAGATATCGCGGCATGGGTGTCGACCTCCGGGTCCGGATGGCGGGGCACCCCCGCACCCCTAGTTTGCTCCTCCCCTGCGGTCCTGTGCCAGGAGCCGGGAGCGCGGGATCCGAAACTGGAAAGGCAGTGCGGGGATTGGGGGGTCGGCCTTGGGTCGGACGATGCAACGAGTGGCGGTCGTCGGCTTGCTGGTGGGGATGACGGTGGCAGGATGGGCGACGGCTCCCGGGCGAGCCGAGGAGGCGCCCCGAGGCGGCTGGCTCATGGGCCTGCGGACGGATCGGGCCTCCCCGGCGGGGGTGATGCTGGTGGCGGCGGGGTCACAGGAGCGGTCGTGGCTGTTGGGCCTCGACCTCGCCCCGGGCTTGCAGCGCCCGACGGGCGCCTGGGCCGGCTCTTCGTGGGCACTCGGCCCCGATGCCCTGGCACGCGTCTCCCTGCGGCTGGGCTACGAGCTCGCCATCCCCGACGGCGGCGAGGGACGGGCGGGGCCCTGGGTCGGTGTATGGCTGGGGCAGCAGTGGTTCCGGAGGCCCTTGATGGCCCAGCTGGGCACCGAGCTGCGGGTCGCCGTCGGGTCGTGGCGGTCGCCGAGCTGGGCCACCGGGATGGCCGTGGGGCTGGCGTGGTGAAGCCCTTGGTCGCCCGGTGGGTGGTGGTGACGGGCGACGTCGTCGGATCCCGTCGCCTGGAGCCTCGGGAGCGCCTGCGGGATGCGCTGGAGGAGGCGCTGGCGCGCTTCAACCAGCGCTGGGCGCACGATCTGGCGGTCCCCTTCTCGCTGTCGGCCGGTGACGAGGTGCAGGGCGTCGTGCGGCCCGGCCCGGGGGCGTTCGCGGCGGTCCGGCGGCTGCGGGCCGAGCTGCGGCGGGCTCCCCTGGCACCAGGGGTGCGCTTGCGGGTGGGCATAGGGTGGGGGGCCATCGACACCCCCTTCTCGGCGGCCCGTTCCTGGGAGATGGACGGCGAGGCCTTCCACCTGGCCCGGCAGGCCCTGGCCGCGGCCGAGGCTGCCCAGGGACGCCGGGGCGGGGCCGTAGAGGCCACCCGCTTCGCGGGGCCTGACGGTCGCCATACGGCCTGGGTCAACGTCGTGCTGACGCTCCTCGACGCCATCCTGGAGCGCTGGACGGCAGAGCAGTGGGAGGCGGTCGCCGCCTACGAGCGGCTCGGGACGTACGCGGCCGCTGCCGGCGAGCTCGGCGTCGCCCCGCAAAACGTGCAGAAGCGGTGTGCGGCGGCCCGGTGGCCGACCGTGCGGGGGGCAGAGCGCTTCCTGGGAGAGACCCTGGAGCAGGCCTTGTCGGACGGCGAGGTTCACCCGACGGAGGGTGATCCGTGAGGCTTCACCCTTGTGACGGTGAGTGGCAGGCGAGGAGGCGCACCCCTTGACCCCGCTGGCGGTTCGCCTGGGCGTCCTGGACCCTGAGACCGTGCGATCGAGCCTCTTCTGGCTCGCCGTGGCAGCTCACCTGCTGGCCGACTTCGCCGTCCGCAAGGAGGGCATGCCCGGCGGTGGCCGGGACGAGGACCAGCGCGATTTGCCGGCCCACGGGGCGGTGCACCTGGGGCTGATGGTGCTGCTGGGGCTTCCGGCGGCGTCGCCGGCGCTGGTCGCGGCCTGGACAGCGGTGGCGGCGGCCCACGTCGCCATCGACGCGGCGTTGGGAACCGCGCGCCGACCGGGGGTCGGCGCGTTCCTCCTGGACCAGGCCCTGCACGTGTGGGTCATCAGCGCCGCCGTGCGGCTGCTCCCGCCGGCGGCCCTGCGCCCGTGGCCGCCCGCAGGGGTGCTGCTGGGCGTCCTGGCCGGGAGCTCCCCGGTCAATTACCTGGGCGCGCCCGAAGGGTGGCGTCTGCTCGCCGTCTACCTGGCGGTGGTGCTGGGGGGCGCGCCGCTGGTGAGGCTCGTGCTCCAGGCATGGCAGCTGCGCCCGGCGTCGCGGGCGGCCGCCCCTGAGGGAGGCGTCAGCGAGGCTCCCGGCACCGGTATGCTCGTCGGGATGTTGGAGCGCGCGCTGATCCTGACGTTCCTGCTGTTCGAGGCCACCGCGGCCGTCGGCTTCGTGCTGGCGGCCAAGTCCATCGCCCGCTTCAAGGAACTGGAGGACCGGGCCTTCGCGGAGTACTACCTGGTCGGTACCCTTGCCAGCGTCGTGGTGGCGGTGGCGGGCTTCCTGGTGTTGAGGCGGGGGCCGTAGGGATGCGGGCGTGGAGGGATGGTCCGTCCATGCCGAGCACGGCGATCCCACAGGGCGCCCGTCCGTTGATGACGCCGGCGCCGGAGCTCCAGGAGAGCCGCTCGCCCCTGGTCACCGGCAACGAGTGGGTGGCGCTGCCGGCCATCGATCCCAGGGACGGGGGTATCCGCACCATCGAGGTGCTCTCCATGCAGGCCCGGGGCTCCCTGGGGCTGGCAGCCGCCCCGAACCCCTGGGCGCCGGGAGCGGATCCTCCGGACCTCCTTAGCCTCTTCTGGGAGATCGACGGACAGCGTGTCGGCCCCCCCGCCAGGTCCGAGGTGCGCTGGATCGAGGCCTGGGTGCCCGTCCTGGCGTGGGAGCACGATGGCGTCCGGCTCGAGGCCACCGTCTGGGCCCCGCCGGGACACCGGGGCGTCCTCATCCGGCTCGAGGCCGCCAACGGCCGCACGGGACCGGTCGACCTGAGCTTTGGCGTGGAGGGATGTTGGGAGCACATGGTCTACTCGCTGTTTCGCTCCCGCCCTCTCAATGTCCATCTGTGCGGCCGCCAGGACCCGTGGACCGGCAGCCTGGCCATGGAGGCCCTCTCGGCGTGGCCGGTGCTGGGGTGGGCGGTCAGCTGGGACGGCAGTCCGGACATCGTCGAATGGGGCGACGACGATCCGGCGCGAGGGCAGGGCGTGCGATGGCGGGTGGGGCGGCGACGCACTCTGGCCGCCGGAGAGCGCGACGAGCTGGTGGTCTACGTGACGGTGGCGCCCGAGCAGGATGGTGCCCGTACCACCGGCGTGGACCTGCGCCGGCGTGGATGGCAGGCGCTGTTGGAGCAGACGCGGGCGTGGCTGCACGCTCGGCGAACCTCCCTGCCGGATGCAGCGCTCGCCGATCGCATCGACCGCAACCGCTTCTTCTGCTACTTCTTCGCTGCCGGGCGCACCCTCGACACGGAGGAGTGGGTCGCCGTCACCTCCCGCAGCCCGCGCTACTACGTGAGCGGGGCTTACTGGGCGCGAGACTCGCTGCTGTGGAGCCTGCCGGCTCTGCTGACGGCGGAGCCCGCCACGGCCCGGGAGGTGCTGCGTTTCGCCTTCGGCCGGGGGTGGCGGCATCCTGGGATGCATGCCCAGTACATCGACGGCTCGGTGCTCTACCCCGGCTTCGAGCTGGACGAGCTGGCCGCTTATCCCGTCGCGCTGGAGCGGTATGTCGACGCGACGGGCGACGAGAGCCTCCTGGAGGAGCCCGACGTGCGGCGGGCGCTTCTCGCATTCGTCGACGAGCTCCAGTGGCTGGCGGGCCCGGGGCCTCTGTACCGTACGTTTCTCGACCCATCCGACGATCCGCCGCCGTACCCCTACCTCATCTACGACAACGCACTGGCCTGGCGAGGCTTGATGTCCGTGGCGCGACTGGCCCGCCAAAGCGGGCTGGAGGCAGTGGCCCGGCGGGCCTGGCACGCGGCCGGCTCGTTACGGGAGGCCATCCTGCAGCAGGGCATCGTCGAGGGGCCCCTGGGCCCCATGGTCGCCTGGGCGGTGGACGGCCACGGCCGCCACATGCTCTACGACGATCCGCCCGGGAGCCTCCAGCTGCTGGGGGTGCTGGGTCTGCTGCCGCCCACGCACCCCGCAGTGGTCAATACGATTCGATGGGTGCACTCGCCCCACAATCCGTACCTGTACGAGGGCGAGTTCGGCGAAGCCGGGTGCACCCATTCGCCACACCCGTGGCCCATGGCGGCGGCCAACACACTGCTCGCGCTGGAGGCCATGGCCGGCGCGACCGACGCCTCCCTCGAGGCGATGCGGCGAAGGGCCGCCCACCTGCTGACCCGGGCCCCCATGGACGGCGGATTGGTCTCGGAGACGGTGGACCCCGTCAGCGGACGGGCGCGGTCGGGCGCCGCCTTTGCCACCGCAGCGGGGTACGTGGCCTGGGTCATGCGCCAGACGCTGAGGAAGTCGGAGGCTCCCTGCCGAACATCGGTCTAGGACTCCGCGAGGGGGGCCGGAGCATGGGGGGCTGCACGGAGGCACGCAGGAGGGCGCGCTCGGGGATCGGGGTGGCGATGGCCGCGGCGGTGGCTGCCATGGCCTTGCTGGCGGCGGTAGGGCCCGGCACGCTGGCCCGGGAGACGGTGGTCGAGGTCGTGATGGGTGACGACTTCTTCGAGGCGCCGGTGGCGCGGGTGCCGGCGGGCGCGACCGTGGTGTGGGTCAACGAGGGCCGCAATCCGCACAACGTC
Organism: Limnochorda sp. LNt; assembly: GCF_035593265.1. Lineage (GTDB taxonomy): Bacteria > Bacillota > Limnochordia > Limnochordales > Geochordaceae > Geochorda > Geochorda subterranea. Next base: position 1,067,269 of record NZ_CP141614.1, read on the forward strand.
ATGGCCGACGACGGCTCCTTCGACTCGGGGCTCGTGGCTCCAGGCGAGGCCTTTCGGCTGCGATTGGACCGCCCCGGCCGGTATGCCTACTACTGCGCCTACCACGGCGCGGCCGGCGGGGTCGGGATGGCCGGGGTCGTCGTAGTGGATGCGGCCGAAGCGGGTGACGCCGTGCCGGCGGGCGAAGGGACGGTCCCGGCGTCACCGGGCCGGTCGTCGGAGGAGCGGGTCATCCCCCCACCGCCGAGACGTCCTGAGGGCCCGTACCGGGTCCTGCGGGTACCCGTGGCGTACCCCACCATCCAGGCCGCGGTGGATGACGCCCGCCCCGGCGACCTGGTCCTGGTGGCGCCGGGCGTCTATCACGAGGATGTCCGGGTGACGACCCCCTTCGTCACCATCCGGGGGCTCGACCGCAACGGGGTGATCCTCGACGGCGAGTTCAAGCGGGCCAACGGCATCGCGGTCCTGGGAGCCGACGGCGTCGTCATCGAGAACATGACGGCCCGCCACTACACCCTCAACGGCTTCTACTGGAACGGGGTGCTGGGCTACCGGGGCAGCTATCTCACCGCGTACAACAACGGAGACTACGGCCTCTACGCCTTCGACTCGATCTACGGACAGTTCGACCACAGCTACGCTTCGGGCCATCCCGACTCGGGCTTCTACATCGGCCAGTGCAAGCCGTGCCACGCGCTCATCACCGACGTGGTGGCCGAGCACAACGCCCTTGGGTACTCCGGCACCAACGCCGGGGGCGATCTGACCATCCGCGACTCGGTCTGGCGCTACAACATGGCGGGCATCGTCCCCAACACCCTGGACTCGGAGAAGCTGGCGCCGCAGGACGGCGTGCGCATCGTCCGCAACCGGGTCTACAGCAACCACAACCGCCAGGCCCCCGCCAAGGCCCTGCAATACCCCTCCTTCGGCAACGGCATCGTGGTGGCCGGCGGCATCCGCAACGTCATCGAGGGCAACTGGGTGTGGGATCACCCGGAGTTTGGCATCCTGATCGTGCCCAATCTGGATGAGCAGTTTTGGGTGGCGTCGGGCCACCGGGTGCAGGGCAACGTCGTGTGGGCGTCGGGGAGGGCCGATCTGGCCCTGGGCTTCCCGGCCGGGGCCGGGACGTGCTTTGCGGGCAATCGCTACGAGAGCAGCCGCCCGGGCGGCATCGAGTGGCTGTACGGATGCGGCAGCCTCCTCCTGCGGGTGGGAGGCGGCGACCTGCTCCCGACGCTGGTGCCGCTGCGCCGATTCCTCGAGGCCAGGCGGGGCGACTTCGAGGCGGGAGACTGGCGAAGCCAGCCCGTGCCACCGCCCCAGCCCGGCATGCCGGATCCCCTGGCTCCGCCGGCACCGCCGTGGCCCACGCCCGAGAGCGAGGTGACGGTGCCTCCGTATCCGGCCCCGCTGGAGCCGGTGCCGGCCGAGGCGGTCAGCGGGGGCTTCGACCGGCTGCCGCCGGCTGCACGGCCTCTTCTCCGGGAGGTCGCGGGCGTGGTCCTCTTCTGGCTGCCGGCCGTGATCGACCTCGGCATGGTCGGGCTGGTCGTCGCCGACCTCATCAGGCGCCGTCGGTCGATGGCATGGCCCGGCGCAGTGGCGTGGGGGCTGCTCGCCGTCGCCGTGCCGTACGCCGGGGCCGTGGCCTACGCCCTCGCGAGACTGGCCCGCCGCCGGGCGCGGTCGGCTGCCGCCTGAGAGCCACGACGGTGGGGCTGGGTACGAGCCCCCGCGGAAGGCGCCCGCAACAGCGGCGCCGAATTCCGGCGGCCGGGAGGAGCGGGTGAAGACGTGCTAGCCATACGCGGTCTGGTCAAGCGATACGGACGCAGCCCGGTCCCCGCGGTCGACGGTCTCGACCTCGAGGTCGGAGCGGGTGAGATCTTTGGCTTCCTGGGGCCCAACGGCGCCGGCAAGACGACCACCATCAAGGTGGTGGTGGGCATCCTGCGCCCCGATGCCGGCCAGGTGACCATCGACGGCCGGCCGGCGGTGCCCTCTACGCCCGAGGTGCGGCGCCTCATCGGATACGTGCCCGACACCCCCGAGCTGTGGCCGCGGCTGCGGGGCAGCGAGTACCTGGCCTTCCTGGCCGACGTCTACCAGATCCCGCCCGAGGAGCGCATGGACCGGGCATGGCCACTGGTGGAGGCCCTGGAGCTGGTCGACGCCATCGACTCGCTCATCTCCAGCTACTCCCACGGGATGCGGCAGAAGCTGGCGCTGGTCGGCGCGCTCATGGTGCGCCCGCACCTGTTGGTGCTCGACGAGCCGCTGGTGGGCCTGGATCCTCGCTCTTCCTACGTGGTCAAGGAGCTCCTGCGAGAGCACACCCGCCGGGGCGGCACCGTCTTCTTCTCCACCCACATCCTCGACGTCGCCGAGCGCCTGTGCGACCGGGTGGGCATCATCCACAAGGGCCGCCTGGTGGCCAGCGGGACGCTGGACGAGATGCGAGCCCTGCATGCCCGCGGGCACGAGACCCTGGAGGCCATCTTCCTCGAGGTGACCCGGGCAAGCCTCACGGTCCCGGAGGGGAGCGACGGCCGCCGATGAGACGGAGGGTGACGGATCCCCGTCAGGCGCTCGAGCGCCGCCTGCGGCGCCACCGTTCCCCGGCCCTGGCGACGCTGGCGGTCACCCTGGCCGGCCATCTGCAATGGGGGCGGCTCGTGGATGCCTCGACGGGGGGCATCCGCAGCCGGGGCGGTCGGCTGGCGCTGGCAGCGGTCCTCGTCGCCGCGGTGGCGAGCTGGGCGGTGGCCAGCTTCTTCTTCCTGCGGGCGATCCACTTCGCCATGGCTCTGGCCGGCCAGCCGCTGGGGCTGCTGGTGATGGCGACCCTGGGGGGCAGCTTGCTGCTGGTCGTCGTGGCGACCCTGATGGTGATGTCGAGCCTCTTCTTCTCGCGCGACGTGCCGCGCCTGATGCCGCTGCCCCTTGGCCCGGGCCAGATGATGGGGGCGCGATTTGCCGCCCTCTACGTCGACGTGCTGAGCCTCCTGATGGTGGTGTGGCTTCCGGTGCTGGTGGCCGGCGCCTCGGCGATCCCCGGCCCGTCTGAACTGCAACGACCCGATGCCCTATGGGAGGCGCCGGTGCGACTGCACGCCGACCCCGCCTACTGGCTGATGGGGCTCTGGACAGGGCTCGCCTTGCCCGCGGCGCCCCTGGGCCTGGCCGCGGTGCTTGCCGTGGCTGTGGGGCGGCGGGCGGCGGTCAGCCGCCACCGGGATCTCCTCTACGTGATCGGCGGCCTGCTGGGCCTGGCCGTGGCGCTCGGAGTCCAGTACTTCAACCTGCGATGGCTGCCCAGGGTCGAGGACCCCGCTGAGATGATGCGGCTGATGGCGCAGCCCAACGCGCTGATCATGCGGTGGGCGCGCTACTACCCGCCGGCGCGCTGGGCCGCCGAGGCGATGGGCAGCGGCCCCATCGCCTGGCGCCTGGGCCGCCTGGCGCTCTACACGATCACCTCGTTGGGCGTGCTGCTGGCCGGCGTCGCAGTAGCGCAGCGGGGGTACCTGCAGGCCGTGCAGGGGGGTCTCGAGGAGACGGCTCAGCGACCGCGTGCAGCCGACGCGGGGGCCGCCCGGGCCTTGCTCGCGCGGAAGCTCGGCCGCGCCGCGTCGCCGGTGGTCGCTCTGGCCCTAAGGGAGTGGCGCCTGTTGTGGCGGACGCCGCCCTTCATGATGACGGCCGTGGCCAACACGGTGGTGCCGCCCCTGGTGGTGGTGATGCTGCTGGTGTTGCAGCCCCCCGAGCTGGGTGCGCTGCTGACCGGGCTGCCCGCGCCGTGGATCGCCGTCGGCATCGCCGGCGTGTCGATCTTCATGGGGGGCGCAGGCCAGATCGCCTCGACCTCGGTCTCGCGAGAGGGGCGTGGGCTGGCGCTGGTCGCGTCCCTACCTGTCGCCCCGGCCCGGCAGGTGGCGGCCCGACTCGCGGTGGCCGGGCTGTTCGCTGCGACGTCGGTGGTGCTGATCGCGCTCGCAGCCTGGTGGGCCCTTCGGCCGCCGAGCGGTGCCGTCCTGGCCGGGCTGGGAGGAGGGCTCATCGGGTGCTGGCCCGTGCTGGCGGGCTCGCTGTGGGTCGACCTGGTGCGGCCGGTCACCCGCTGGGACAGCCCCCAGCAGGCCATGAAAGGCAACGTCAACGGGCTGTGGAGCGTGCTGCTGGCGTTGCTCTGTCTGGGAGCGGCGGCAGCGGCCGGATGGGCGGCCCTTCGCCTGGGGGTCGGGTGGCTGGGCGCGATGGCGGCGGGCGTCGGCGTGCTGGGCGTCCTGGGCGTCGTCTTGACCCAGCTCGCGTTGCGTCAGGCTCCCGTGACCTTCGGCGGGGCAGGGGAATGGGCGAGCTGACGCCAGGGGCTTGAGACGTTGAGACGAAGAGACCTGCCTCTCTGGCGGCCGGGCATGACCCCGGCCCGGAGAGGCAGGTCGCGTCTCGTACGACGGATGACCGGGCGCCGGTGAGTGCGTCAGCCGGCCGTCACGCCTTGCGGCCCGGCGACCCCCACTTGGCCTCGAACTCCTCGGCCGAGAGCTTGTACCAGTCCGCGTTCTTCTCGATGTACGACTTCCACTGCTCGGGGACCTCGTCCTCGGGGAAGATGGCCTCCACCGGGCAGGCCGGCTCGCAGGCACCGCAGTCGATGCACTCGTCGGGGTCGATGTAGAGCTGCTGCACCTCGTCGTATTGCCCCTCGGACTTGCCCGGGTGGATGCAGTCGACCGGACACACCTCGACGCAGGAGGTATCCTTGGTGTCAATGCACGGCTCGGCGATGACGAACGCCATCTATCAACCTCTCCTCCCGTCGCTGCTCCATTATACCCTCTTTATGGCTGCCGCAGGGGCAGGCGAGGTGCCCCGACCCCCAAGGCCACCAGTAGGATACCACGCGCCCGCCCCGGATCCTAGGCAGGAGTCGCGTTTTGTCGTGCACCGGCCGTGACGGGCGCCAGGGGGCGAGAGCATGAGCCGGGCCATGCGCAAGGCCGAGAGGCTAAGGCGGCTGCATCCTGACGCTGGAGGTCGGGCACACGCTCCAGCTCGAGCCGTGGATCCGCTCCTGGGGGCCGTGGGTCGAGGTGCTGGAGCCCGAGGAGCTCCGCCGGACCATCGCCCGGCAGATGGAGGCCGCCGCTGGCCTCTACGAAAGGCCGGGTACGCCGCCTCCACTCGTGGCGCTCGCCGCGGGGGAGCCCGGGCGCCCTGTCGCAACGAGAGCGACCCTCTCCTCCCCGCAGGCCTCAGCGTAGTTGCAACAAGAGCCCGAGGGTGGCGGCCGCCAGCGTGGGCGGCATCACGAGCAATCCCATGCGCAGGTACTGCCATCCGCCGACCTCGACGCCCCGTTGCCGCAGCAGCGTGAGGGAGAGGATGGTGGCCAGCGACCCCACCACCGTCAACAGCGGGCCGATGTTGACGCCCAGCAGGAGTGCGTAGGGCGCAAGTCCGCCCAGGGCTCCCTCGCCTCCGGCGTCGATGGCGGCGTCGGCCTCCAGCGCGCCCATGCCCAGGAGGGTCATGGGGATGTTGTTGACGAGGTTGCTGCCCAGCGCGGTGAGGGCGACGAATCGCCCCAGCGACTCCAGCGTCGCCCACAGGTCGGTCGGTCGGCTGGCGGCATGGCCGCTCAGGGTCTCGGCTGCCGCCGCCGGGGTGAGAGCCGCCGCCACCAGCTCGCGACCGGCGCCGCTGGTGCGGAAGCCCTCGATGACCACGAAGAGCCCCATCACGAACGGGATGACGGCCCAGGCCACACCCCGCACGAAGAAGCTGGGCGTCACCTCGCGCCGACGCAGGGCCAGGACGGCCGAAGCGATGCCGCCGGCGACCGCCACCGGCCAGAGGGGGACGCCCACCCATCCGGCCACGCCGAAGCCCAGGATGGTCACCGCCGAGATGCCCAAGCTCCACCGCAAGAAGGGAGAGCGGCTCAACGCCCGCACCTGCACCTCGAGCGCCCGGGTGTCGAGTCGGCCCTGGAGGCGGCGTCGGAAGACGGCGTACAGCAACCCCAGGTTGACCGCCCCGGCCAGCAAGGCGGGCAACGCCATGACCCGCGCGAACTCCCAGAACGGCAACTCGTAGCGTGCCTGGATGAGAAGGTTGGTCAGGTTGCTGACCGGCAGCAACAGCGACGTGACGTTGGCCACGTAGACGGAGAGGAAGGCGAAGGGCACGGGGTCGGCCCCTGCCTGCTGCACCAGCCGGAAGACTACCGGTGCCAGCACCACGGCGGTGGTGTCGAGGCTGAAGAGGATGGTCACCGCCGAGCCCAAGAGGTAGCTGGCCACGAAGAGCCGCCGCAGGCTGCTGCCGGCCAGGCGGGCCGTCCAGAGGGCGGCCCACGTGAAGACCCCGGCCCGCTCGGCCACGGCGGCCACCACCAGCACACCGGCCAGGAAGGCCAGCACCGGCGAGGTCTCCCGAAGCACCGGCGCGGCGGCCCCGGGATGTACCGCGCCGAGCAGCAGCATCAAGGCCGCGCCGGCGCCCGCGACCCAGGCCTCGTGGATCCCGCGCGGCCGCCACAAGATGCCGGCCACCGTCGCGGCGAAGAGGAGCCCGACCAGCCAGGAACCGCTTTGGAGCACGCCTGTCCACCCCGGCCGAACGAATGCTCCCCGATCCTAGTCGCGACGGCGAAAAGCCGGCAAGGTCCGGCGCCGAGACGCGGGGGCGCCCACCGTCATCCAGCGCCGACCTTGCCAGCGCAAGACGTGGCGGGCGCCCCCAGACCCCCGGATGCCCGGCTGCCCGATGGGCACACGAAGTGCCGCCCCCCACGCCGCGAGCCGCGGGCAACGCACGCCGAGCGTGCTGGCCGCGAGAGCGACCGTGCTGCAAGGAGACCGCCCCGGCCTCGCCGAATCGGGTGGGTGCCACGCCACCGGTTTCGGCATCTCGCGCCGCGGCCAAAGCGGTGCCGCTGCGGGAGGACGGCACTCTTGAGTATTATCATGATACGGATCGGTATCCTGCGCAACCGCGGGATGCCCGGTCAGCTTGTCCCTATCTGCCGCCAGAGTAGGCCCCCGGCTCTTGCGTTACTCGATCGTCGTGACGCGCCGCCGGGAAGGGTGTCGCTCCCTTGGGCGTGTCACGGGCGGGCGTCCGCTGGCTCCTTTAGGGGACGGCCGAGATGAGAGCCGATGGGGCGGGCGTCGGCCGCCTGCGCGCCGTCTTCGGGCAGCGGGTGAGGGAGATGCGCACGCGCCAGGGCCTGACCCAGCAGCAGCTGGCCCAACGGGCGGGGATGCACCCGGCCTACGTCGGAGGCATCGAGCGGGGGGAGCGCAACATCACCCTCGACGGGGTCGACAGGCTGGCCCGGGCGCTCGGGGTCTCCCCGGCAGAGCTGATGGCCTCGCCCCGAGAAGGGGCGACGGGCGGGTACGAAGCTCGCTGGCAGGAGCTCGTCTACCAGGCCCGGGCGCCAGGAGAGCTGGAGCTCGCACTGGACGTGGCCCGCTTCGTCCTGGATCGGCTGCACCGCATGGGCGGCCGACGCTGGGAGGCGGCGGAGGGGACGGGTGTCCCGGAGGGTGGGCGCTAGTACTACGTCCCACAAGTTCGTTCCCTGGACATGACGGCTCCTTGACAACCTAAACCGGCACAGCCGGGCAAGAAATTTCGCAGGGCAGCAGGAGTCCGGCCGAAGGGCGCGAACTGGCGCCACGACGGGATCCGGAGACGTTCGCGGGGGTCAAAGGTGACCCGGAAACGGCTGCCCGTATGGCGATGCGGAGCGCGGACCCGGTGAGCTGGCCGCTGCCCGAGCTCACCGCGGACCAGCGCAAAGCGCTGCGGGAGTGGAAGTTCGGCCAGAAGGTCGAGCACCGGCTCTGGCTGCGGGCTTCCATCATCTGGGGCTGTTTCACCACCGTTCCTCGGTCGCACGAGTCGCCGCCTGCGTCGGCGTCACGGAGCGGACGGTCCGCAAGTGGCGGGACCGGTTCCTCGAGGCGGGCGTCGCCGGCCTCTACGATCGACCCCGCTCGGGGCGACCGCCGCGCTTGGCCCGGAGCAGCGCTGCGAGGTGATCGCCCTGGCCTGCGACGCCCCCGCCAACTACGGCTTCGAAGGCCAGACGCTCTGGACGTACGACACCCTCACCGATGCCGTCCGACGGACCCTCGGTTTGCCGATGAGCCGGAGCAGCATCTGGCGGACCCTGGAGCAAAACGCCCTGCGGCCTCACCGGGTGCGCATGTGGCTGCACAGCCCGACCCGGACTTCAAGCCGAAGGTGAACCGCATCGTCGGCCTGTACCGGGACCCACCGGACGATGCCGTCATCTTGTGCATCGACGAAAAGACCGGGATGCAGGCGCTGGAGCGCAAGCACGAGACGCGCCGCGCGATCCCCGGCAGGCCCGGGCGCTGCGAGTACGAATACATCCGCCATGGGACCCAGTCGCTGTTGGCCGCCTTCGACATCCGTACCGGGCGCGTCACGGCGCGCTGCGGGCCGACGCGGACGGCGGAGGACCTGGTGAGCCTCCTGGAGGCAGTCGCCGAGGCGTACCGGGAGGCGGCGCGGATCATCGTGATCTGGGACAACCTCGACATCCACCATGACGGCCCGCAGGCGCGGTGGAGCCGCTTCAACGCCCGTCACGGCGGGAAGTTCGAGTTCGTGTACACGCCGCGGCATGCGTCGTGGGTGAACCAGGTGGAGATCTTCTTCTCCATCCTGCAGCGCCGGTGCCTCAAGCACGGGGACTTCCACTCCGCCGAGGAACTGCGAGAGCGCGTGCTGGCCTTCATCGCCCGGTGGAATACCGAGGAGGGTCACCCCTTCCACTGGACCTTCCGGGGGTACCCGATGCAGGAGAGGGCGGTGGCATAAGTGCCGCCAAGGCCTCCTTGGTGGGACCGGCCCGAGGTGCGTCGAGTCCTCAATGAGGCAGCCCGGGAGGAGATCCAGCAGCTCCTCACGGCCCGGGGGTTCACCCACCTGGGCGTGCTGAGCCGAGGCCGTCACCTGGTCATCTACGCGGAGGAGGGGGGCGAGAAGATGCCGCGCCTTCGCTTCGGCCGCATCGACCAAGGCCGGTACGCGCTGGACATGGCCAACCACCGCGGGGGGTGGGAGCCCACGCCCTTCACCGGAACCCTTGCCGAACTGTTCAGCCTGGTAACCGAGCAGTTCGGCTGGGTTCTCCTGGAGCTCTAGCCGCATCTTCCTCTCGCTCCTCTTGTGACGTTCCCGCGGCAGTGAACGAACTTGTGGGACGCACTACTAGTCACGGAGCCGCCATGGCGCCGGAGGCGGGGCTGAAAGGAAAGGACTGCCACCCGGTCGAATCCTGAATCGTCGGGCCCTCGCACGCCTGGCCCCACGAGTCGCCGCGTGAGGGGATGACGCGATGGACTCGCCTGCCGTCTCCATCTCGCCACCGGCCCGGCCCCTGGTGCTGGCCCACCGGGGCGCCTCGGCCCACGCCCCCGAGAGTACCCTGGCCGCTTTTCGTCTCGCGGTGGAGTCGGGGGCGGACGGGATCGAGCTGGACGTCCACCTCAGCCGGGACGGCGAGCTGGTCGTCATCCACGACGATCAGGTGGACCGCACCACCGACGGGCGCGGCTGGGTGCACGAGATGACCCTGGCCGAGCTGCGCTCCCTGGATGCCGGCAGGTGGTTCGGCCCGGGCTTCGCCGGCGAGCGCATCCCCACCCTCGCGGAGGTCCTTGAGGCCGTCGGAGGGGCCCTGCGGCTCATCAACATCGAGCTCAAGGCGGGCCCGTCGAGCCGCCCTGGCCTCGTGCAGCGGGTGGTCGAGACGGTGCGGCGTCTGGGGCTCGAGGAGCGCTGCGTCATCTCCTCCTTCAACCACTTCGCGTTGCGAGAGGTGAAGCGGATCGAGCCGTCCCTGCGCACGGGCATCCTCTACGTGGAGGGCCTGGTGGAGCCCTGGATCTACGCCCGGCAGGTGCCGGCCGACGCGTTGCATCCCCCGCACTACGTCGTCATTCCCGAGCTCGTCGAGGGAGCCCACCGGGCAGGTCTGGCGGTGCACACCTGGACCGTCGACGCACCCGACGAGGTGCGCCGGGTCGCTGCTTGCGGGGTCGACGCCATCATCACCAACGACCCGGCTGCCGTCCGGTCGGTGTTGGGCCGATGAGCGCACAGAGGCGGTCGGAGGCGGTCGACCCGGCGAAAGGAGCGCAGCCGCCCGTGGCGTTCTCCTACGGCAGGCTGTTCGTGCTGGGTCTGGGCTTCCTGGTCATCACCCTGAGCTGGTCGGTCTACAACGCCTACGTCCCCCTCTTCCTGGGCGAGGCGCTGGCCGACCGCCCCTACCGGACCGCTCTCGTGGGTGCCATCATGACCTTCGACAACGTCGCGGCGGTCACGCTGCAGCCCTGGGTGGGTGCGCTCAGCGATCGCACGTGGACCCGCATCGGCCGGCGCATGCCGTACCTTGCGGCAGGCATCCCGGTCGCGGCGCTGTCCTTCACGCTGATTCCGCTGGTGCGGGCCCATCTGGCCTGGATGCTGGCCGGCCTCGTCGTCATGAACGTCGCGATGGCCACCTTTCGAGCGCCGGCCGTGGCCTTGATGCCCGACATCACCCCATCGCCCCTGCGCAGCAAGGCCAACGGCATCATCAACTTCATGGGGGGCCTCGGGGCGCTGGTGGCCCTCTTCGGCTTCTCGTCGCTGTACCGGGTCGACCCGGCGCTCCCCTTCGCCGCGACGTCGGTGCTGATGCTGGCCGTGCTGGCCATCTTGCTGCGCGCCATCCGCGAACCCCGGCCCGCAGAGGGCCCGGCCGCCGCCGCGACCGACGATGGAGAGGCGGGCGGGGCGCTGCAGGCATCGAGCAGGGCCGGGGGTGGCATCTTGCGGGCGCTGGTGGAGGTCTGGCGGGACCCGGATCGCAGCACCCGCCACCTGCTGCTGGCCATCTTCTGCTGGTTCATCGGATGGAGCGGGGTCGAGGCCCTCTTCACGTTGTACGGGGTGGAGGTGTGGGGGATGCAGCCCGCGGACGCCTCCTTCGTGCTGGGCTTCTTCCCCCTGGCTTTCCTGATCTTCTCCATCCCGGCGGGCATCATCGCCACGGCCGCGGGACGACGCCGCACCATCCTGGCGGGTCTGGCGGGGCTGGTCGCCATGCTGCTCGTCATGGCGGGCGTAGGGCCGGGGATGGGGCTGCGGGTGGCGCTGCTGGGGGCCGGACTCTTCTGGGCCCTGGTCAACATCAACTCCTATCCCATGGTGGTCGACGCCACCACCGCGAGCCGCACCGGGGCCTATACGGGGCTCTACTACCTCTTCTCCACCCTGGCCGCCATCGTGGCGCCACCCGTCTTCGGCTGGCTGATGGATGTGCTGGGCCGGGGCGTCATGTTTCCGGCGGCGGCGGTCGCGATGGCCGTGGCGTCCGGGCTCATGCTGCGGGTGCGCCGGGGAGAGGCGCCGAGGACGGCGGCCGCGGCTGCTCCCGATCAGGCCGCTGCCAGCTGAGGTCCGCTCGGATGGCCGGTGGCACGCCGCGCCAGCACCAGCTCCAACAGATGCAGGTTGAAGGCCTCGTGCAGGGCGACCACGGGATCGAGCGCCGGTAGCGGCAGGCGCGGCTCGTACTCGCCACAGATGTCGAGACCCACGAGGCGGGTGTCGCCCAGGCGCATGGTCAGCGCCTCGATCGTCCGCAGCAGGTCGCGCGCCGCCAGAAGACCGCCGCCCCACCGCCCCGGCAGCTCCTCGCCCCGCACCACGTCCTTGTCGACGGAGACGTAGACGGCGGCATCGCCGAGGAAGGCCACCAGGTCGTCGACGGCCGCCTCGAGGCCGGCCTCCAGGGACGTCACCCGCCGGAGCCGGGGGAGGGCCGCCTCCAGCTCGTCCGCGGTTGCCCGCAAGGCCGGGTAGACCCGCAGGCGCCCCTCCCGCGCCGCCGGCGCCACAGCCTGCAGCAGCCGGGGGGCGAGGAGCCCCTGCGAGCTCAACGGGCCCACCCCCACCAGGGCCACGGCCGCCACGTGGCGCATGGCCAGCACCTCGGGCAGCCACGACCCGCAATGGATGTAGCCCGGAGGGGGCACGCTCCACTCCGGGTGGGCGTCGAAGACGACCAGGGCCATCGGGCGGCTTGGAGCCCCGTCGGGCCCCTCGCTCCACGCCAGGGCCATGGCGGCCGTGAGGTGGTGGAAGTCGCCGGCCCCCAGGAAAAGCGCGGTCTGTCGTGCGCGACCCAGCTGGCGCGCCAGGGCCGGCAGGGCCCGGTGTGGCATGAAGTAGCGATACGATGCGGCAGGTGGTGTCGTCGTCACGAGTTGGGGAGCGTACGCGTCCACGAGCCGGGCCTGCTGCCTCACCACGCCGGCGCTGTCGACGATGGTGACGCCCCGCAGCATGCATGCCCGCCACCTGGACCAGGGTCGCTGCCATTCCCAATCTACCAGCCTTTCGCCCAGATGCAAGGGCCGGTCCGGAGGCCCACCGTTGACAGGGGCAGTGACCCGACGTAGAATGCAGCGAGATGATACCCTCATGGGGTATCTGCGAACGGAGGCCCGCGCATGACGGATGCCAGGACCGAGATGGCGGTCGAGTCCCGTGACGCAAGGCCGGTCCGCGCCACCCTCGACATCGGGGGCATGACCTGTGCCTCGTGCGCGGCCCGCATCGAGCGCAAGCTGCAGCGCACCGAGGGCGTGACGCACGCCACGGTCAACCTGGCGCTGGAGAAGGCGGCCGTCGAGTGGGACCCCCGTCGGGCCTCGGCGGCATCCCTGGTCGACGCCATCCAGTCGCTGGGGTATCAGGTGCGCACCACCGAGCGTCGCTTCCGCATCGAGGGCATGACGTGCGCGGCCTGCGCCCAGCGGGTCGAGAGGGCGCTGTCGCGCCTGCCGTCCGTGGTGCAGGCCACGGTCAACCTGGCCACCGAGACCGCGACGGTCCGGTACGTGGGCGACCTGTCCGACGACGAGGTGCGGCGGGCGGTCGAGGCGCAGGGGTACCGGGCGTCCGAGGCCGAGCCGACCCCCGACCGGGAGCGGGAGGCCCGAGCCCGAGAGATCAGCCGCCAGCGACGGCTGCTGGCGCTGTCGGCTCTCTTCTCGCTTCCCCTCTTGACCTACATGCTGGGCGAGCTGATCCCGACCCTGGGCCGAGCCCTGCCGTCCGTCGTCTTCGACCCCTGGTTTCAGCTCGCCATGGCGACGCCGGTGCAGCTGGTCGCCGGCTGGCAGTTCTACCGGGACAGCTACCACAACCTCAAGAACCGCAGCGCCAACATGTCCGTCCTGGTCGCCATGGGTACCACGGCGGCGTACCTGTACAGCCTGGCCGTCACCCTGGCCGGGCCGCTGGTGCCGGGCGCGCACCACGTCTACTTCGAGACCAGCGCCATCATCATCACCCTCATCATCCTGGGCAAGTACCTCGAGGCGGTGGCCAAGGGCCGCACCAGCGAGGCCATCCGCAAGCTGATGGGCCTGCAGCCCAAGACGGCCCGGGTGCTGCGTGACGGGGCCGAGGTCGAGGTGCCCGTCGAACAGGTTGAGGTGGGCGACCGCATCGTGGTGCGGCCGGGCGAGAAGATCCCCGTCGACGGGGTGGTGGTGGAGGGCTACTCGGCCGTCGACGAGTCGATGCTGACCGGCGAGAGCCTGCCCGTCGACAAGGGGCCGGGCGACATCGTCATCGGCGCCACCCTCAACAAGACGGGCCGGTTCGTCTTCGAGGCGACCCGGGTGGGCAAGGAGACGGCCCTGGCCCAGATCATCCGCATCGTCGAGGAGGCCCAGGGCCGCAAGGCCCCCATCCAGCGCTACGCCGATCGGGTGTCGGCCTACTTCGTGCCCGCCGTCATCGCCGTCGCCGCCGTCACCTTCTTCGTCTGGTACCTGTGGGCGGCTCCCGGCGACTTCACGCGGGCCCTGGTCAACTTCGTGGCCGTGCTGGTCATCGCTTGCCCGTGCGCCATGGGGCTGGCGACGCCCACCTCCATCATGGTCGGCACCGGCAAGGGAGCCGAGCGCGGCATCCTCATCAAGGGCGGCGAGCACCTGGAGCTGGCCCACAAGCTCAATGGCGTCATCCTCGACAAGACCGGCACCATCACGCGCGGCGAGCCAGTGCTGACCGACGTCGTGGCGCTCGGCTCCGGCGAGGATGGGGGGCCGCAGGCGGCGCTCGAGGTGCTCCGCACGGCCGCCTCGGCGGAGGCGGGCTCCGAGCACCCGCTGGGGCAGGCCATCGCCCAGGCGGCCCGTGACCGGGGGCTGACGCTGGAGCCGCTGGCCGGCTTCGAGGCCATACCGGGCCATGGAGTGCGGGCGGAGGTGGCCGGGCGGCAGGTGCTGGTCGGCAACCGGCGGCTATTCGCCGAACGCGGCATCGACGTCAGCCAGGCCGAGCCGCACGTGGCGCGCTTCGAGGAGCAGGGCAAGACGGCCATGATCGTGGCCGTCGACGGGCGCGTGCTGGGTGTGGTAGCCGTGGCCGACACCGTCAAGGAAGGCTCGGCCGAGGCCATCCGGGAACTCCAGCGGATGGGCATCGAGGTCTACATGCTCACCGGCGACAACCGCCGCACGGCCGTGGCCATCGCCCGTCAAGTGGGCATCGACGAGGCGCACACGTTCGCCGAGGTACTCCCACAGCAGAAGGCCGACAAGGTCAAGGAACTGCAGGTGCGGGGCAAGGTTGTCGGCATGGTGGGCGACGGCATCAACGACGCGCCGGCCCTGGCCACCGCCGACGTCGGCTTCGCCATCGGCACCGGGGCGGACGTCGCCATCGAGTCAGCCGATGTCACGCTGATGAGCGGCGATCTGATGGGGCTCGTCGACAGCATCCGCCTCAGCCGCGCCACCATCCGCAACGTCCGCCAGAACCTCTTCTGGGCCCTCTTCTACAACACCGTCGGCATCCCGGTGGCGGCCGCGGGCTTCCTGTCACCGGTGCTGGCAGGGGCGGCGATGGCGTTCAGCTCGGTCTCGGTCGTCACCAATGCGTTGCGGCTCAGGCGGTTTCGATTCAGCGACCGCCGGGCGCCGGAGCGGCGCCACGGCGGCGGAGATGGAGGGGGTCATGGAGATGGCCGTGTGCCTGCCGTGCGGGATGCAGGTCGACGAGAGGACCGCCCGGTTCACGTCACAGCATGAGGGCAAGACCTACTACTTCTGCGGGCCGGGCTGCAAGCGGGCCTTCGACGCCGACCCGGAGCGCTACCTGAGGGGCGACGCCGGCGAGGGCCACCCGTCTCACCACGACCACGGCCACCACGCGCACGGACACGGGTCGCCCGGCGTCACACGTTGAAGCGGAACTCGATGACGTCGCCATCCTGCACCACGTAGTCCTTGCCCTCGAGGCGCAAGAGGCCGCGCTCGCGCGCCCGGGCCAGCGAGCCGGCCTCCTTGAGGTCGTCGAAGGCCACCACCTCCGCGCGGATGAAGCCTCGCGCGATGTCGGAGTGGACCTTGCCGGCGGCGTCTCGGGCGACGGTGCCCCGGGTGATGGTCCAGGCCCGCACCTCGTCCTCGCCGGCCGTCAAGAAGGCGATGAGGCCGCAGGCATCGTAGGCTGCCCGCCCCAGCCGCTCGACGCCGACGGGCAGCGTCAGGTGGAGCTCCTGCGCGAAGGCCTCCCGTGACTCCGCGTCCAGCTCCGCCAGCTCCAGCTCGAGCCGGGCGGCCAAGTCGACGACAGCCTCGACCCGCCCCAAGGCGGCCCTTTGGAGCTCGTCGCGGCCGGGGTAGTCTCCCCCCGCGGCCAGCTGGGCGTCGTCGAGGTTGACGGCCAGCAGCACCGGGCGGAAGGTGACCAGCGAGTAGCCCTTGAGCAGGGCGGCCTCCTCGGGATCGAGGGCAGCCTTGCTCAGCGGCAGGCCCTGCTCCAGGACCTGCAGGCACCGCTCGAGCACGCTCAACTCCCGCTCGATATCTCGACGCTGGGCCTTGGGCACCGACTGTGTCGAGCGCAGGCGCTCGATACGGCCCTGCACCTGGCTCCAGTCCAGCAACAGCCACTCCTCCCACAGACGGCGGAAGTCGGCGACCGGGTCCACCCGGCCCTCCGGGTGGGGCACGCTGCGCTGCTCGGGGTCGAAGGCCCGCACCACCAGGGCCACGGCGTCGAGCCGGTGCAGCGCCTGCAGATGAGCGGGCCCCAGGGCAGGCACCTCCACCCACTCGATGGTGGCGTGGGTCACCTTGCGGGGCCGGTACTGCTCGGCCAGCCAGTCGACCCTCTCGTCGGGGATGCGGGCTACGACCACGCCCGATGCCGGGGCCGACGGCGCGGCCCCGTCGCCGGCGCGCGGAGCGCCTCCCTCCCCCGGGCGTGTCGCCAGTCGGGCCCAGGCCGCAGCGGCGGCCATGAGCGTGGACTTGCCAGCCATCGGCAGGCTCACCAGACCCAGACGCAAACCGAGCCATCCTTTCCCTGCACGGGGATCGTCTCCATCGGCCCGGGTTGCATTCTCGGCGGCATCCCCGCCTCCTCCCGTGCGGCAGGGTTGGCGCGGGGCGGATGGTAGTCTTACGCTGAGACGTCGGAGCGAGGATGACGCCCATGAGCAAGTCGGCCCCCCTCGACGAGCGGATCCTCGAGGAGCTGCGGCAGATCGTCGGTCCCGACGGCGTGGTCATCGACCCGGCCGAGCGGGCCGTCTACGGCTACGACGCGACGCCGGGCCACCGAGGTCGGCCCGATGCGGTGGTCTTTCCCACCAGCACCGAGCAGGTGCGAGAAGTGGTGGCCCTGGCCGCCCGGGAGCGGGTGCCCGTCATCCCCAGGGGCAGCGGCACCAACCTGAGCGGGGGCACGGTGCCGGTCTCGGGCGGCATCGTGCTGGCCCTGACCCGGATGAACCGCATCCTGGAGATCGACGAGGCCAATCTGACCGCCACCGTGGAGCCGGGCGTCATCACCAGCCAGTTGCACCGCGCGGTCGAGCAGCGAGGGCTCTTCTACCCGCCCGACCCGGGCAGCCAGGCCATCTCCACCATCGGGGGCAACCTCGCGGAGAACGCCGGAGGCCTGCGAGGGCTCAAGTACGGCGTGACCGGCGACTACGTCATGGGCCTGCAGGTGGTGCTGGCCAGTGGCCAGCTCATCGAGACGGGCGGCAAGAACGTAAAGGACGTCGCCGGCTACGACCTGACCCGCCTCTTCGTGGGCTCCGAGGGGACGCTGGGCGTCATCACCCGGGCCACGCTCAAGCTCTTGCCGTTGCCGGAGCACCGCCGGGTGGCCCTGGCCATCTTCTCGCAGCTGGAGGCGGCGGCGCGGGCCGTCTCGGCCATCATCGCCGCGCACATCATCCCGGCCACGCTGGAGTTTCTGGATCGGGGCACGGTCGAGGCGGTCGAGGACTACGCCCACGTCGGTCTGCCGGCTGGCGCCGAGGCCGTGCTGCTCCTGGCGCAGGACGGGCCCCGGGAGGCCGTCGACCGCGAAATCGAGCGCATGGCGGAGATCTGCCGGCGCGAGGGGGCAGGGGAGGTGCACGTGGCCGCCTCCGATGCGGAGGGCGACCGGCTGATGGCGGCGCGCCGCTACGCGCTTTCGGCCCTGGCCCGACGGCGCCCCACCACCATCCTGGAGGACGCCACGGTGCCCCGGTCGCGCCTGGCCGAGATGGTGCGGGCCATCCAGGCGGCGGCCGAGCGCCACCGGGTGGAGGTCTGCACCTTCGGGCACGCCGGCGACGGCAATCTGCACCCCACGTGCCTGACCGACGAGCGCGACCGCGAGGAGATGGCTCGCGTCGAGGCGGCCTTCGAGGAGATCTTCGAGGCGGCCGTGCGCCTGGGCGGGACCATCACGGGAGAGCATGGCGTCGGCCTCGCCAAGCGCGAGTACCTGCCGTGGCGGCTGAGCCCCGCCACCCTGGATGTGATGCGGGCGGTCAAGCAGGCCCTGGACCCGCAGGGGATCCTCAACCCGGGCAAGATCTTCGCCGAGCAAGGTCGTCGACGCCGCGTGGTGCATGCCGCATGAGCGTGCAGGCGGAGAGGGTCCCCTCCCCGGCGGCGTCGGGCATGACGGGCACGACGCAGCGGGCCGCGTCGGACTGGCTGGACACGGCGGGCGATCTGACCTATCGGTGCATCCGCTGCGGCTTTTGCCTGCCGGCCTGTCCCACCTACGGTCAGACCCTGCTCGAGCCGGAGAGTCCCAGGGGGCGCATCGCGCTGGTACGGGCCGCCTACGAGGGGATGCTCTCGCTGAGCGACGTCGCTCCGCACCTGGACCTGTGCATCGGGTGCCGGGCTTGCGAGACGGCGTGCCCGGCCGGCGTGCCCTACGGCGCCATCCTGGAGCAGGCTCGGGCGGCCGTCGAGCGGCAGGTGGCGCGGCCCTGGCCCGAGCGTCTGGTCCGCGCCGTCGGCATCGGGCGCATATTGGGCTCGCCGAGATGGCTGAGGCTGGGCGGGTGGCTGCTGTGGGCGTATCAGGCGACGGGCCTGCAGCGGGTGGTGCGCGCGACCGGGCTCTTGCAGCGGCTCTGGCCCTCGCTGGGTCGATTGGAGGCGGTCCTGCCGCCGGTCCCAGCTCCGTGGCGCAAGGCCGGCTCTCGGGGCGCCGGCACGCGGACGGGGGTGCCCCGCCGGGGGCGGGTCGCCTTCTTCCTGGGTTGTGTGCAGGAGATGGCCCTGGCCGACGTGAGCCGGGCGGCCATCCGGGTGTTGGAGGCCGCCGGCTTCGAGGTGGTGGTGCCTCAGGGCCAGGGGTGCTGCGGCGCCGTGCATGCCCATGCCGGCCAGCTGGAGCAGGCCGTCCGGCAGGCCCGCCGCAACATCGAGGCCTTCGAGCGGGTGCAGGCCGACTACGTCGTCAACATCGCCGGCGGCTGCGGCGCCCAGCTCAAGGAGTACCCCAAGCTGCTGGCCCACGTCCGGGACGGGGATCGGGGGCGCGACCCGGAGCGACAGCGGTGGCTCGAGCGCGCCCGGCGTTTCGCGGAGCGGGTGCGGGACTTCTCCGAGCTGCTCGCGGACGCTCCCCTGCCCCCCATGGGACGGCTGGAGGGCGTCGTCACCTATCAGGACTCGTGCCACCTGCGCCACGTCCAGCGGGTGGTGGAGCCTCCGCGCCGGCTCCTGCGGCGCATCCCGGGCCTGACCTACGTGGAGCTGCCCGAGGCGGACCGGTGCTGTGGAGCGGGCGGCATCTACAACCTGACCCAGCCCGAGATGAGCGAGCAGGTGCTCGATCGCAAGATGGCCCACGTGCGCGCCACCGGGGCCACCATCCTGGCGGTGGCCAACACCCCCTGCCACCTGCAGCTCCTGGTGGGCGCCCGCAAGAGCGGCCTCGACCGGCAGGGCCTGCGGGTGCGTCACATCGCCGAGCTCCTCGACGAGGCCATCGCCCGCGGTCGCGTCTCGGGAGACTGAGCCGATTTCCGAGGAGCGAAAAACCCCTTCGCACGTTGACAGGCGACACCCCTCGCCGCATGCTATTGGTAACGAGAGCGCTTACATAGCGCTGCCGGGTGCCGTCCGCGGCGGGCGGCGCCCAGGGGGAGGGGTACGGGGTGGCAACCAGGGCGTGGCCCGAGGGGGTCGAGTTGCGCGGAGGCGACGTCGGGGATGCCCAGCGGGTCCTGACGGCAGACGCGCTGGCGTTCGTCGCGACGCTGGCACGGGAGTTCGAGGGGGAGCGGCAGGCGCTGCTGCAGCAGCGCCGGGCCCGCCAGGCGGCCATCGCGGCCGGCTGGCGACCCACCTCGCCATCGCCGGACGACCCGGCTCGCCGCGACGACTGGCGGGTGGCCCCGCCGCCGGCCGACCTGCGGGATCGCCGGGTCGAGATCACGGGCCCCACGGACCGCAAGATGATCATCAACGCCCTCAACTCGGGGGCCCGGGTCTTCATGGCCGACTTCGAGGACGCCAACGCCCCGACGTGGGCCAACATGGTGCAGGGACAGGCCAACCTCTACGATGCCGTGCGCCGCACCATCCGCTACGTCGCCCCTGACGGCCGGGAGTACCGGCTGGGGGAGACCACCGCCGTCCTGACCGTGCGTCCGCGGGGCTGGCACCTGGACGAGCCGCACGTGCGGGTGGACGGACGCCCCGTGGCCGGCGCCCTCTTCGACTTCGGGCTCTTCGCCTTCCACAACGCCGCTGTGCTCCTGGAGCGGGGGAGCGGCCCGTACTTCTACCTGCCCAAGCTGGAGGGACGGTTGGAGGCGCGCCTGTGGGATCGGGTGTTCGCCTTCTCGGAGCAGGCGCTGGGTCTGCCTCGGGGCTCCATCCGCTGCACCGTGCTCATCGAGCACGTCCTGGCCGCCTTCGAGATGGAGGCCATCCTCTACGAACTGCGGGAGCGCGTCACCGGCCTCAACCTGGGGCGGTGGGACTACATCTTCAGCTTCATCAAGACCTTCCGCCATCGGGCCGACCTGGTGCTGCCGGACCGCCGGCTCATGACGGTGCCGGCCACACCGTTCCTTCGGGCGGCGTCGCGGCGGCTCGTGCGGGCCTGCCATCGCCGGGGGGCCCACGCCATCGGCGGCATGTCGGCCTACATCCCGCGCCGGGACGATCCCGAGGCCAACGAGCGAGCCCTCGAGCAGGTGCGGGCCGACAAGCAGTGGGAGGCCGCCGAGGGGTACGACGGCGCCTGGGTGGCGCATCCGGGGCTGGTGCCGGTCGTGCAGGATGTCTTCGACCGGGCGCTCGGGGGGCCGCATCAGCTCGCCGTGGTGTCAGCCGACGAGCCCTCGGACGAGGAGATGGTCGCGATCCCCACCGGGCCCGTCACCGAGTCGGGGGTGCGGACCAACGTGCGGCTCCAGACTCTCCTCCACAGGGCCCACCTCCTCGCCAGGCTACGATCCCGCCGAGCGACGGCGCCCGCGGGCTTCTTCTCGAAAGCGATTACTTCCCACGATAACCACGCTCTGTAGCGTTGTCAACAGGTAGAAGCGCATTTCACGGGACGGACGAAGATGGCGGCGGGACGTCGCCGGGGAGCGGATCGCCTGCCCATCCCAGGCTGTACGAGATGGCCCGGGCCGTCGCCATCACCCGGGGGGCCAGCTCGGCCACCCGGGCGTCGCTCAGGCGGGAGGCGGGGGCCGAGAGGCTCAGCGCGGCCACCACGTGGCCGGCCCGTCCGCGGATGGGCGAGGCGATGCAGCGCACCCCCAGCTCGCGCTCCTCGTCGTCCAGGGCGAAGCCGGCGGCGCGTACCCGCTCGAGCTCGGCCGCCAGGCGCTCGGGATCCGTGATGGTACGGGGGGTGTAGGCCCGCGGCTGCCCATCCCGAAACAGCGCCGCCACGTCTGCCGGGTCTGCCCAGGCCAACAGGGCCTTGCCGACGCCCGTGCAGTAGAGGGGGGCGCGGGTCCCGATCTGGGTGAACATGCGGACCAGGTGCTGGCCCTCGACCTGGCCCACGTACACCGCCTCGGCGCCGTCGCGCACGGCCAGGTTGACCGTCTCGTTGACCTCCTCCACCAGGCGCCGCATGGCCGGCAGGGCGGCCTCGTGCAAGCCCAGCGTCTGGACGAAGGCGTTGCCCACCTCGAAGGCGCGCACGCCGAGCTGGTAGACACCCGCCTCGGGCACGTACTGCACGAAGCCCCGGCGGCGCATGGTCTCCAGCAGGCGGTAGGCGGTGCTGGCGGGCAGCCCGGTCTCCTGGGCGAGGGCCGTCAGCGCGAGCCGCGGCGAGCGGGCCAGCGTCTCCAGGAGCGAAAGCCCCCGCTCCAACGCGCGGACCGCGGCCACCTCGCGCCGTTCCCGGCTCCGGCCGCTCCGGCGCGAGGTGGCCATCGGCGTGGTGGGCGGCTGCGGCGTCGACATTTCCATATCCCCCACGGATCATAGCATGTGGAAGGTGTTTTCTCCTGGCGAGAGAAGCAGAGACGGGCGATGGGGGCGGGAGCATGGGCATCGAGAAGGAGCTGGCACGCATCTACCCGCCGGACGCACGGGTGACCGAGCCAGTCGCCCTTGCGGCCTACGAGTGCGACGCCCTCACCGCCGTGCAGCAACTCCCGCTGGCCGTGGTCTTCCCCGAGACGACCGAGCAGGTGGTGGCGACGCTGCGGCTGTGTCACGAGGAGGGCGTGCCCTTCGTGGCGCGGGGCAGCGGCACCAGCCTCTCGGGGGGCTCCGTGCCCGTGCCGGGCGGCATCGTCATCGCCCTCAACCGGATGGATCGCATCCTGCGCATCGACCCCGACGACCTGCGGGCCGTCGTGCAGCCGGGGGTCGTCAACGCCCGGATATCGCAAGCCGTCGCTCCCTACGGCCTCTACTACGCCCCTGACCCCTCGAGCCAGGTGATCTGCACCATCGGCGGCAACGTCGCCTTCAACTCCGGGGGCGCCCACTGCCTCAAGTACGGCATGACGTCCAACCACGTGCTGGGCCTGGAAGTGGTGCTGCCGGGCGGGGAGCTGGTGACGCTCGGGGGCGAGAGCCTCGAGGTGGCGGGCGCGGACCTGCCGGGGCTCTTCGTGGGGTCCGAAGGGCTGATGGGCGTGGCGGTGACCGTCACGGTGCGGCTGCTACCCAGGCCCGAGAGCATCCGCACGGTGCTGGCCGCCTATCACAGCCTGGAGGCCGCTGGCGACGCGGTGGCACGGGTGGTGGGGGCGGGGCTGTTGCCGGGGGCCATCGAGATCATGGACCGTCTCGCCATCCAGGCGGCCGAGGCCGCCGTCCACGCGGGGTATCCGCTGGATGCGGCGGCTCTGCTCATCGTCGAGCTCGACGGGCCCCGCGAAGAGGTGGAGGCGGACTTCCTGCGCCTGACGGAGGCCATCCGGGCCTCCGGCGCCTACGAGATCCGGGTGGCGCGAGACGAGGCGGAGCGGGCCCGCATCTGGAAGGGCCGCAAGAGCGCGTTCTCCGCGGTGGGCCGATTGAGCCCCGACTACCTGGTGCAGGACGGGGTGGTGCCCCGCACCCGGCTCGGGGAGGCCCTGGCCGAGATCGAGCGCCTGTCCGCCCGCTTCGGCCTGCGGGTGGCCAACGTCTTCCACGCCGGCGACGGCAACTTGCATCCTCTCATCCTCTACGACGGCCGCGAGCCGGGCGCCCTGGAGCGAGCGGAGGCGCTGGCGGGGGAGATCCTGCGCCTCTGCCTGCGGCTGGAGGGCTCCATCACCGGCGAGCACGGCGTGGGTCTGGAGAAGCGCACGTACCTGGCCGAGATGTTCGGTCCCGACGACCTCGATGCCATGCGACGGATCCGGCTGGCCATGGATCCCCGGGAGGTGGCCAACCGCGGCAAGATGTTCCCCGGCGAGCCGGTCGGCGAGCAGGTGGGGGTCGGACGGGGACCGCACCCGCTGGAGCGAGCCGGTCTGCTGAGCCGCATGTAGGCAGCGGGAAGGGTCGGGGAGACGCGGATCTCCGTGGACACGTCGCCGTCCCCGTCGGGGCCCGGCGTCCTGACGCCCCGCAGCGTGGAAGAGGCCCGGGAGCTCTTGATGGCCTCGCGGCCGGTGCTGGCGAGAGGGGCGGGCACCAAGTGGGCGATGGCCGACCCGCCGTCCGGCGCCTGGCTGATGGACATGCGCCAGCTGGCCGGGATCGTGGAGTACGAGCCCGCCGAGTTCACCGTGACCGCCAGGGCCGGCACCCCCCTGCGGACGCTGGTGGAGCTCCTCGCCTCGCACGGCCAGTACCTGCCTTTCGATCCCCCCTTCGTCGAGGCCGGGGCCACGGTGGGAGGGGCGGTGGCGTCGGCGCTGTCGGGCCCCGGCCGGCTGCGCTTCGGTGGGGTGCGCGACTTCGTCCTGGGGATCCGCTTCCTGGACGGGGAGGGGCGCCTCGTCCGAGGGGGCGGCAAGGTGGTCAAGAACGCCGCCGGCTTCGACCTCCCCAAGCTCTTCTGTGGCAGCCGGGGCCGTCTGGGCGTGATCGTCGAGGTGACCCTCAAGGTCTTCCCCGCGCCGCGGGCCTTCGGCACGGTCGTCGTCTCGCTGGACACCGTGGAAGAGGCGGCGGCTGCCCTGCGCGACCTGGCCCGGAGCCCCCTGGAGCCGCACGCCGTCGACCTGGTGCCGCCCGAGGCGGTGGCGGGCGGCTGGGAGAGGGCCGATCGCCCGCTCGCCCCGTCGGCGAGCCGGCCCCCGACCACCCTGCTGGTGCGGGTGGGAGGCTCCCCGGATGCCCTGGACGCCTGGATCGGGCGGATGGAGGCACGCCTCGGCCGCCGGGGGCTGCGCCTGCACGGCGAGGCCGAGGCGGCTCTCTGGGTAAGGCTGCGCGACCTGCGCTGGTTGCCCCCGGCATGGCGGCTCATCCGGCTGCACCTCGTGCCGTCGCTGCTGTCCCGGGCCGAGCGGACCCTGGGGCGCCTCGGCGCCGTCCGGCACTACAGCGTGGCGGGCAACGTCGGATGGGCCGCCGTGCCCTCCGAGGCGGACTGGGGCGAGCTCGTCCGGGCGCTGCAGGCGCTGGGGGCGCCGGCGATGGCGATGCGGGGCGCGCCGCCCGGTGGCGTCTGGGTGGTGGCCCCGCCCGGCGAGGCCTTCGCGCGGCGCGTCAAGCAGGC
Source organism: Limnochorda sp. LNt (assembly GCF_035593265.1). Taxonomy (GTDB): domain Bacteria; phylum Bacillota; class Limnochordia; order Limnochordales; family Geochordaceae; genus Geochorda; species Geochorda subterranea. Next base: position 1,091,794 of record NZ_CP141614.1, read on the forward strand.
GCTGGACCCGGGCCAACGCTTCGGCCCGCTGTGAAGGAGAGGGGAGTCGGCTCGTGCAGCACCGCATCCCCGTCGAGCAGCTGGGGCTCGCCGGAGCATGGATGGCGGAGGCCGTCCAGGCGTGCGTCCACTGTGGCTTCTGCCTGGCCACCTGCCCGACGTATCGTCTCCTGGGCCGTGAGTCGGACTCCCCCAGGGGCCGGATCTACCTGATGAAGGGGGTGCTGGAAGGCCGCCTGGATCTCCGACCGGCCGTCGTGGAGCCCCTGGACCGCTGCCTGGGTTGCCTGGCCTGCGTGACGGCGTGCCCGTCGGGGGTGCGCTACGACCAGTTGCTGGTCGGCTTCCGCGAGCACCTGGAGGCCCGGCGGCCCCGGCGTCGGGCGACGGCCCGGCTGCTGCGGCGGGCGCTGGGCGCGCTGATGCCGCATCCTCGGCGCTTCCGGGTGGCCGCTCGGCTCGCGTCGGTGGCTCGGCCGGTCGCCGGCCGGCTGCCCGATCTCCTGGCGGCTCCCGTGCGGCTGTTGCCGGAGCGGTTGCCGCCTCCCGGCAGCTGGCTCCGCGCTACCCGCCCGCGGGCGGCAGCGCAGCCGGGTCGCCCTGCTGGCGGGCTGCGTCCAGCAGGTGCTGGCCCCCGGCATCAACCGCGCCGCGATCGACGTCCTGACGCTGCACGGCGCCGAGGTGCTCGTGCCAGCGGGGCAGGGGTGCTGCGGGGCCATCGCCATGCACACGGGCATGACCGGGCAGGCACGGGCGCTCGCCCGGCGCAACCTGGCGGTGCTGCTGCGGCAGGACGTGGACGCCGTCATCGTCACTGCGGCGGGCTGCGGGTCGGCCATGAAGGAGTACCCCCTGCTCTTCCGAGGACGCCCGGAGGAGGCGGCCGCCCGACGCCTGGCCGAGCGGGTGCGCGACATCGCCGAGTGGCTCGACGCGACGGGCGTCCTGCCACCCGGTCCCCTGCCCGCCACCGGGCGGCTCGCCTACCACGACGCCTGCCACCTGGCGCACGCCCAGGGGATCCGGGAGGCCCCTCGCCGGCTCCTGGCCCGGATCCCCGGCATCGAGCTCGTCGAGATCCCCGACGGGGAGATCTGCTGTGGCTCGGCGGGTACGTACAACGTCGAGCATCCCCAGCTGGCCGGGGAGCTGGGCCGGCGCAAGGCCCAGGCCATCCTCTCGACGGGGGCCGACGCCGTGGTCACCGGCAACGTCGGCTGCATCGTGCAGATCGCGGCGGCGTTGCGGGAGCAGGGGCGCCCCTTGCCGGTGCACCACACCGTCGAGGTGCTGGCCCAGGCCTACGCGCCCGGCGCGGCCGGGTGAGAGGGCCCCTTCATACGCCCGCCCACCGCACCAGCCCGGTCTCGAGCGGCGTGGCCAGGTCCGGGTGGATGGGGTGGAGCCGCACCTGGAAGCCGTGCAGCCCGCTCCCCTCGACACGGACGTCGGCCACCTCGAAGACGAATCGCCCGCCCGGCGCCGTCCCGGCGGGTCGCATGCGCAGCACGCGGCAGTTGGTCAGCTCGCCGCGGGGGTCGACCCGCCCCAGGTAGAGCTCGGCCACCACGTCGTCGGGGTGCAGCCCGTTGAGGAAGGCGATGGCCCGCACCGTGAAGCCCCGGTCCCTGGGCACCGGGTCCGCGGCCGTCGACTCCACCTCGTCGATGCGCACGCCCGGCCAGCTCTGGGCCACCACCTGCTTCCAGCGCGCCAGCTCCTTGGCCCGGCGCATCCCATCGGCGGCCAGCGAGACGTAGCGCCGGGCCCCCGGCACGTAGAAGCGCTCCGCGTACTCCTTGACCATCCGGTGAGTGTTGAAGTGGGGGGCGATGGCAGCGATGGAGCGCCGCATCCGGGCGATCCAGCCGCGGGGCAGGCCGTCAGCCCCCCGGTCGTAGAAGAGGGGCACCACGTCGTGCTCGAGGACGTCCATCAGGGCCCGCGCGTCGAGCCGGTCCACCAGCGCGGGGTCATGGCGGACGCTCTCGGGGTAGCCGCTCTCGGGCTCCTCGCCGCCGGGCCCGACGGCCCACCCCACCTCGGGCGACCACGCCTCCTGCCACCAGCCGTCCAGCACGCTCACGTTGAGCGCCCCGTTGACGGAGGCCTTCATGCCGCTGGTGCCGCTGGCCTCCTGCGGGCGGCGCGGGGTGTTGAGCCAGACGTCGCAGCCCTGCACCAGGTAGCGCGCCAGCGCGATGTCGTAATCCTCGACGAAGACCACCCGGCCTTGGACCTCGGGGCGCCGGGCGAAGTGCACGATCTGCCGGATCAGATCCTTGCCGGCGTCGTCGTGGGGATGAGCCTTGCCGGCGACGATGATCTGCACCGGCCGACCGGGCTGGGTCAACAGGCGCACCAGCCGGTCCGGGTCCTGGAGCAACAGCGTGGCGCGCTTGTAGGTGGCGAAGCGGCGGGCCAACCCGATGGTCAGGACCCCCGGGTCCAGCGCCTGCTCGGTCTGCGCGATCTCGGCGGGCGAGGCGCCGCGGTCCAGGGCCTGGGCCCGCAGGCGCCGGCGCACATACGCCACCAGGCGCTCACGACGACGCTCGTGGGTGCGCCACAGCTCCTCGGCCGGGATGCCCGCCACCCCCTCCCACAGGGCCGGGTCGTCGGGGTCCGTGCGCCAGCGGGGCCCGAGGTAGCGGTCGTAGAGCTCGGCCAGGTCCTGGGAGACCCACGAGAGCAGGTGGATGCCGTTGGTGACGGATCCGATGGGCAGCTCCCCCTGCGGCACCTCGGGCCACAGCCCCTGCCACATGCGGCGGGCCACGGCGCCGTGCAGCCGGCTCACACCGTTGGCGTAGGCCGCCGTCTTGAGCGCCAGGATGGTCATGCAGAAGGCCTCGTGCTCGGCCCCGGGCTCCTGCCGGCCCAGCGCCATGAAGGCCTGGCGGCTCAGGTGCATGGCCCGGTAGAAGTCGCCGAAGTAGCGCTCCATCATCTCCGGCGGGAAGTAGTCGTGGCCAGCCGGCACGGGGGTGTGCGTCGTGAAGACGTGACCGGCGGCGGCCGCCTCCCGCGCCTCGTCGAAGGTGAGGTCCTGCTCGTCCATGAGGCGCCGGATGCGCTCCAGCGCCAGGAAGGCGGAGTGTCCCTCGTTCATGTGGAAGACGCGGGGGCGCAGGTCCATGGCCGAGAGCGCCCGCACGCCCCCGATGCCCAGCAGGATCTCCTGCCGGAGCCGCATGTCGAGGTCGCCCCCGTAGAGCCGGTCGGTCAGGATCCGGTCCTCGGGCGTGTTGACGGCCACGTTGGCATCCAGCAAGTACAGCTCCACCCGGCCGACCCGCACCCGCCAGACGTAGGCCACGAGTTGCCGGCCCGGCAGGCTCACCTCCACCGTCAGGGGCTGGCCGTCGGAGCGCCGCACCAGCTGCATGGGCATGGTGTAGATGTCGTAGTCCGGGTAGGTCTCCTGTTGCCAGCCGTCCGGGGTGAGGGCCTGTCGGAAGTAGCCCTGGTGATACATGAGGCTGACCGCGACGAGGGGCAGCCCCAGGTCGCTGGCCGACTTGAGGTGATCGCCCGCCAGGTTGCCGAGCCCGCCCGAGTACATGGGCATGGACTCGGTCAGTCCCAGCTCGGCCGAGAAGTACGCGACCATCGGCTGGTCGTCGGGACGACGGCCGTACCGTCGGCTCCACCAGGTCTCTCGTTCGGCCACGTAGGCGTCGAAGGCCTCCAGGACCTGCCGGTACTGGGCCAGAAAGCCCTCGTCCCCGGCGGCCTCCTCGAGCCGCCGCCTGCCGACGAGGGCCAGCATGCGCACCGGATTGTGCTGGGAGATCTCCCACAGTCGGCGGTCGAGCCGGATGAAGAGCGACCGGATGCCGGCATCCCATGACCAGAGGAGGTTGTAGGCCAGTTCCGGGAGGCGCGCGATGGGCTCCGGCAGCGACGGAGCCACCGAGAAGGTGCGGATCGGGCGCATGGGCGGACCCCTCCTTGCCAGATCCCTGCCACGTGCGGTCCGATTGTACGCACGCCCCCAGGCGGGACGGGCCAGCCCGCCGGGCGTGCCTCTCCTAGCTTTTGCAGGCGCGGGGGCGCCCCTGCCGAAGAGTAGGTCGACGGGGTCTACCGAGACGACGAGAGGATGCGCGAAGGGACGGGGTGCGTCAGGCCATGGCCCAAGCGACGACGCTGCAGCGCCACCGACGGCTCGCGAGGGTCGCTTCGCTCCTGGCCGGGCTGGGATCGGTGCTCGCGCTGTACCTGACCTGGATCGACCTGCGTGGGGGGCCCTCGGCGCCCGGCGCCTTGCTGTGCGGACCTGGCAGCGGCTGCGCGACCGCGTGGGCCAGCCCCTACGCCCGGTTGGCGGGCATCCCCGTGGCGGCCCTGGGCGCGGTGGCCTACCTGGTCTTGCTGGCCCTCGGTCTCTGGGGCGGTCGGGTCGCCGCGTCGGTGCCGGCGCGAGGCGGTGAGCGGCGGCGAGGGGCGCGCACGCCACGTCCCCGACTTCCCTGGCAGTTGACGGCCGCGACCGGCCTGGCCTGGGCGGGCGCCATCTTCTCCATCTACCTGGCAGGCGTCCAGGTGCTGATACTGCGCACCCTTTGCCCCTGGTGTACGGTCTCGGCGCTCATCATGGTGGCCCTGGCCATCGTGCACACCCTGGCACTGCCGGTGCGGCTGCCCGGTGGCCCCGCCGCGGCGGGGGTCGTGGGGGGCATCGTGCTGGCCCTGGTCCACTACGTGCCGGCTGCGGGCACCGGCCCGTCGGGCACGCTCCCGCCCGCCAGTTCGGCCGGCGGGGTGCAACTCGCCCCGGTGAGCAGCCTCGTGGAGCTGGAGCGGCTCATGAGCGCGGGCGACGAGGACGCCGCCGTGCACGTCGAGATCTACTCCGACTTCCAGTGCCCCTACTGCGCCCAGGCCGCCGCCCTGGTCATCGCCCCGCTGCTGGACGAGGACGTGGCCAGCGGGCGCATGCGGATCACCTTCCACAACTTCGCCTTCTTGGGGCAGGAGTCGCAGTGGGCGGCGGAGGCCGCGGCCTGCGCCGCAGTGCAGGGGCAGTTCTGGCCGTACCACGACCGCCTCTTCGCCTCGGCCCTGGGGGAGAACGTGGGCAGCTTCACCTTCGCCCGCCTGACGCAGCTGGCGCGGCAGACGGGCCTGGACGAGGCGGCGTTCCAGCGGTGTCTGGAGGGGCGGCAGATGCAACGGCTGGTGGAGGAGAGCCGCCGCCAGGGTAGCGCCCGGGGAGTGCGCGCCACCCCCACCTTCTTCGTCAACGGCCGGCGGATCGAGGGGCTGGTGCCCGTCTCGGAGATCCGGCGGGTCGCCTACGTGCAGTAGCGTCACCCAGGCGGGCCGCGCGTCGGGTAGGGGGCGGTCGTCGTGTGGCGGGTCATCCCGCAGGCGCGAGGCTTCCGCGAGCACGCGTTGCTCCGCGACGGCTCGTGGGTGCTGTTGCGAGTCGCCGGCCCCGATGACGCCCCGGCCGTGCGGGACCTCCTGGAAAGGGTCTCGCCGGCCAGCCGGCGGCTGCGCTTCTTGGGCGGGGTCGGCCAGGTGAGCCTGGCCTGGGTCGAGGAGCTCTGCCAGCCCCCGGACCGAGACCGCGCCTGCCTGCTGGCGGTGTGGGGCGAGGGGGAGGCCGCCCGGGTGGTGGGCGTCGGCAACTACGTGGCGTTGCCGGGCCGCAACACGGCCGAGGTGGCGTTCCTGGTCGACGACGCCTTCCAGGGGCGCGGCATCGGCACGCTGCTCTTGGAGCGGCTGGCCGGGATGGCGGCCGGTCAGGGGCTGGTCGGATTCGAGGCCGACGTGCTGGCCGAAAACCGCCTCATGGTGGAGGTCTTCCAACGGTCGGGCTTCCAGGTGCGCCAGGCCCTGGAGGGCGGCACCCTGCACGTCGAATTCCCCGTGAGCGGGAGCGCGGCGGCCTGGGAGCGGGCCGAGCTGCGCGAGCGCATCGCCACTGCCAACTCGCTGGTGCCCCTGCTGCGTCCGCGCGCCGTCGCGGTCATCGGGGCGTCGCGTGACCCCGACAGCGTCGGGGGCATGGTCTTTCGCTACGCCCTGGCGGCGGGCTTCACGGGCACCATCTACCCGGTCAACCGCGAGGCGTCATCGGTGCACGGCGTACGGGCCTACCCATCGGTGGAGTCGTTGCCCGAGCCCGTCGACCTGGCCATCGTGGCCGTCCCGGCCGACGAGGCGATCGGGGTGGCTCGCGCCTGCGTGCGCGCCGGCACCCGGGCGCTGGTGGTGCTGACCGCGGGCTTCGCCGAGAGCGGCCCCGAGGGGGCGGCTCGCCAGCGGGAGCTGGTGGAGACGGTGCGGGCCTGGGGTGCCCGCATGCTGGGCCCCAACTGCATGGGCCTCATCAACACCGACCCCCGGGTGCGCCTCAACGCCAGCCTCGCCCCCGAGCTGGCTCCCAGGGGGCGCATCGGCTTCTTCTCCCACTCGGGGGCGCTGGGCCTCGCGATCCTCTCCTACGCGGCCGAGCGTGGACTGGGCTTCTCCACCTTCGTCTCGGCGGGCAACCGAGCCGACGTCTCCGGCAACGACCTCCTGGCCTACTGGGACGAGGACCCCGAGACGGACCTGGTCATGCTCTACCTCGAGACCTTCGGCAACCCGCGGCGCTTCGCCCGCCTGGCGCGGCGCGTCAGCGCCCGCAAGCCGGTGCTGTGCGTCAAGAGCGCGCGGAGCTCGGCGGGGAGCCGGGCCGCCGCCGCGCACATCGGCGCCACGGCCCAGGGCGACGTGGAGGTCGACGCGCTCTTCCGGCAGGCCGGGGTCATCCGGGCCGACACGCTGGAGGAGATGTTCGACGTCGCCGTGCTGCTGGCTCACCAGCCGCTCCCCGGGGGACGGGGGGTGGCCATCGTCAGCAACTCGGGCGGCGTGGCCACCATCTGCGCGGACGCGTGCGAAGGGAGGGGACTTTCGCTCTCGGGCCCGGGCGTGGTCGATCTGGGGCCCCTGTCCGGCGCGTCGGCCTACGAGAGGGCCGTGCTCGAGGCGCTGAGCGACCCCTCCGTCGATGCGGTCATCGCCATCTTCGCCTGCGTGGCGGGCTGCGACCCCGACGCCGTGGCGCGCGCCATCCGGCGGCGGCGGCGCGGGCCGAGCGGCGGGCCGGGCTGGCCAAACCGGTGCTGCTGTGTCGGATGGGCGAGCCGAGGGCCGTGCAGGTGGCCGGGCACGAGCGCCCCTTCCCCGCCTACCGGTTTCCCGAGTCGGCGGCCATCGCGCTGGCGAGGGCCGCCGAGTACGCGGCGTACCGTCGCCGGCCTCCCGGCCGTCCCGTCTTCTTCGACGACGTGGACGCCAGCGGTGCGCGTCGTCTGGTGGAGGGGTGGCTGGAGGGGGCCGGCGACGGGGAGGTGGAGCCGGACGCGGCGGGGATCCGCCACCTGATGGCAGCCTTCGGGATGACGGTGGACGAGGACGACTCCGACGGCGACCGCTCCAGCGCCGTGCGGGTGCGGGTGCGACAGGACGCCACCTTCGGCCCGCTACTGGAGGTGGAGGCGGGATCCACCCGATGGGTGCGCATCACCCCGCTGACGGACCGGGACGCCCGGGAGCTGGTCGAGGCGGTGCGATCCGGCTGGGGAGCAGCCGAGGAGGCCCTCTTGCGCCTCTCCCAGATGATCGAGGAGTTGCCGTGGCTCGCTCGCCTGGAGGCGGTCCTCCGCCCGCACGGCGACGGGGTGCGGTGGCAGGAGCCCCGGCTGGGGCTGCGCAGGGGGCTACACGGACCGCCGCCGCCCGTACATACTTGAAGAGGTCGGCGGGCGGTCCGGGCACGGATGCCCGGCGGCCGACCGCCGAGGTCCACCACCAGCAGCCGGGAGCGACGTGGGGCGTGGAGCAGGAGAACTTCTGGGATCGCGAGACGGTCATCGGCACCGTCGAGAAGAACGCGACGGAGCGCATCGCCGTGCGTCGCGTCGAGCGGCGCGGGCGCGCCTACGTGGACATCCGGGTCGAGTGGCGACGGCAGGACGGCGACGAGTTCTTCCCCAGCAAGCGGGGCGTCGTCATCCCCATGGATGCCCTCGACGACGTGCTGGCGCTGCTGGAGAGCGCGCAAGGGGCCGGAGCCCGGGAGACCGACGGGCGGCGCCACTCCCACTAAGTGCCCGTCAGGCCCCGGCGCAGCCCCTGCACGACGGCGCCGGCCATCGGCGGCGCGGGCAAGAGCCCGGCGGCGTCCAGGGCCAGCAGGGCGGCGCCTCCCAGCGGGGGGAGCAGCCCGGGGGCCACGTGCGCCCGCGAAAGCCGGTCCGTGACGGCCTCGGCGAAGGCCAGGCGCAACGGATCGCTCGAGAAGACCCCGCCGGCGAAGCGCACGTCGACGGCAGCGTCGCTGCGGCCCACCGGCAGGCGTCGGAGGACGGCCACGGCCAGCTCCGCCAGCTCGACGGCGGCGTCCCGCAGGATGGCCTGGGCCACCGTGTCGCCGCGCTGCGCCGCGTCGGTGACCAGGGGTGCCAGCGAGGCGATGACCGCCTTGGGGTTGGCCGCCCCGTAGACGGCGCGGCGCAGGTCGTCCCATCCGGAGACCCGCAGGGCCGAGCGGACCGAGGACTCCAGCGCCGTCTGGGGCCCACGGCCATCCCAGGCGCGGACCACGGCCCGCAAGGCCATCCGGCCGATGTCGAAGCCCCCGCCCCGGTCGTCGATGAGGTAGCCGTGCCCCCCGGCCCGATGCAGGTGGCCGGTCTCGTCGCGACCCACCGCGACGCTGCCGGTGCCCGCGTAGACCAGGACGCCTGGTGTCCGAGGACCCAGGGCGCCCTCGACCGCGCTGTCGAGATCGGAGCTGACCCGCACCGGGCCGGCCTGGCGCACGTGAGTGGCGAGCGAGGCCAGCACGCCGTGCAGCCATCCGACGGGGTCGGCGCCGGGGTCCAGCCCCGTCAGCCCGGCCCAGACGGCGGCGACGGGGAGGGGCGGGGACTCTCCCGTGCGCTCAAGGGCGCGGGCCACGGCTCCCTCCACGGCGCGCGTCACGTGGCGCGCCACCCGCTCCCGGGCCTCGGGCGTCAGCAGCGGCATGCAGGGCCCACCGACCCCGTGACCGACGACGTCGCCATCCGACGAGACGACCGCAGCGCGGCTGGCGGTGGCGCCGCCGTCGATGGCCAGCACGTAGCGGCTCACGAGGCCACGCTCCTTGCGGTGGCCAGCCGTCTCTCCTGCTCGAACCGCTCGAGCTCGGCCAGGACGATCTCCCAATAGTGGAGATGGGCCCCGTGCTCGCCGGCCAGCCAGACCTGCCGGGAGGGCCTCAACGATCCGCCCACGGGGCCGTCGGTCTTACCGGGAGCGCCGGGGGGCTCCTGGCCCACCAGGGGATCCATCCCGCCCGCGACCTGCAACACGGGCACCTGCAGCGGGGCGGAGGCGTGGCACATGTCGTGGTGGCGATAGGCGGTCAGCAGGCGGATGCCCCGCTGCATCTCGGCGGGGCGGCCCCACCGCCGCAGCAGGGCCAGCGGCAGTCGTGCCCGGTGGCGCAGGGCCGGGTCGAGGTAGACGGCCGTCGCGTGCTCGAAAGCCTCCAGCCAGCTGTCGGCGCGAAGCAGGCGCTCCAGGTGATCGAGGAAGCGCGCCATGCCGTCGGGGGTCCGCCCGGCCAGAGGGGTCGAGATGAGGGCGAGTGCACCCGCCTGCTGCGGCCAGCGCACCCCGAGCCACTGGGCGACGAGCCCGCCTGCATCCATGCCGACGGTGAGGCGCACGTCGAGGCCCAGGACGGCGACGGCCTCCGCCACGTCTTGGGCCATCTGCTCGGTGGTGAAGCCCGGTGGCACCGCCTCCCGGGCCGACAGCAGTGTCAGGCGGTAGCGGCGAGCGGCGACGCCCCAGAGCCGTTGCATCAAGCCGGCCAACGCCCGCCGCTCCAGCAACGCCTCCATGATGCCCGGCAGCACTACGAGGTCGGGACCGGAGCCCCAACGCCAGCAAAGCAAGCGTCCGCTCTTGACGGGCACCCAGGTGCCGCTCCAGAGGATGGCGCCTCATCTCCCTCCGTGCAGGGCCTTGCAGGCGAGCGGCGGCCGCGGCCCGCCTCCTGGCCTCACCGGCCGTCTCCGACTTCCACAAAGAAGGGGGCCGGCCCTCTCGGGCCGACCCCGCGCCGAAACCGCTGCCCGACCGGATGGCCGGATCAGTAATCCATGTCACCGCCCGGCGGGTAGGGGGCCTTCTTCTCCTTCTCGGGGATCTCGGAGATGAGGGCCTCGGTGGTCAGCACCATGCCGGCGATGCTCCCGGCGTTCTCGAGGGCGGTGCGGGTCACCTTGGCCGGGTCCACGATCCCCGACGCCACCATGTCGACGAACTCACCCGTCAGCGCATTGAGGCCCCAGCCCGGCTTCTCGGAGCGGGTGCGCTCCACGATGACCGAGCCCTCGAGGCCCGCGTTGACGGCGATCTGGCGAGCCGGCTCCAAGAGCGCCCGCTTGACGATGTTGACGCCCACCAGCTCGTCGCCGCTGGCGTCCACCTTCTCCAGGGCCGGCAGCGCGTTGATGTAGGTGACGCCGCCGCCGGGCACGATGCCTTCCTCGACGGCCGCCCGGGTCGCGTTGACCGCGTCCTCGATGCGGTGCTTCTTCTCCTTGAGCTCCGTCTCGGTGGCCGCACCGACCTTGATGACGGCTACGCCGCCGGCCAGCTTGGCGAGACGCTCCTGCAGCTTCTCCCGGTCGTAGTCGGAGTCGGTCTCCTCGATCTGCTTCTTGATCTGCTCGATGCGGGCCTGGATCTTGCGGCGGTCGCCCTGGCCCTCGATGATGGTGGTCTTCTCCTTGCCGACCCGCACCCGCCGGGCCCGCCCCAGCATGTCGAGACCGACGTTCTCCAGCTTGATGCCCAGGTCCTCGGAGATGAAGGTGCCGCCCGTCAGGATGGCGATGTCCTCCATCATGGCCTTGCGGCGATCGCCGAAGCCGGGCGCCTTGACCGCACAGGTGTTGAGGGTGCCGCGGATCTTGTTGACGACCAGGGTGGCCAGGGCCTCGCCCTCGATGTCCTCGGCGATGATGAGCAGCGGTCGGCCGGCCTGCACGACCTTCTCCAGCAGGGGCAGCAGGTCGTGCACGTTGGAGATCTTCTTCTCATGGAGGAGGATGAAGGGGTCCTCCAGCTCCGCCTCCATCGCCTCGGGGTTGGTGACGAAGTACGGAGAGATGTAGCCCTTGTCGAACTCCATCCCCTCGACGACCTCGACGGTCGTCTGGGTGCCCTTGGACTCCTCGACGGTGATGACCCCGTCCTTGCCCACCTTGTCCATGGCCTCGGCGATGAGCTGGCCGATCTCGGGATCGTTGCCGGCGATGGAGGCCACGTGGGCGATGTCGTTCTTGTCCTTGACGGGGATGGCGATCCGCTTGATCTCCTCGACCGCGGCGGCGACCGCCTTGTCGATGCCCCGCTTGACCAGCATGGGGTTGGCGCCCGCGGCGACGTTCTTCATGCCTTCGAGCACGATGGCCTGGGCCAGGACCGTCGCGGTGGTGGTGCCGTCGCCAGCGATGTCGTTGGTCTTGGACGCCACCTCGCGGCAGAGCTGGGCGCCCATGTTCTCATAGGGATCCTTGAGCTCGATCTCCTTGGCGACGGTGACGCCGTCCTTGGTGATGACGGGGGAGCCGTACTTCTTCTCCAGCACGACGTTGCGGCCCTTGGGGCCCAGCGTCACCTTGACCGCGTTGGCCACGGTGCTGACGCCCCGCTCGAGGGCCCGACGGGCCTCGATGTCAAACGCGAGCTGCTTGGCAGCCATAGGTCGCCGATCACCCTCCTCTGCGATGACCAGTCTCGGGTGTCACTTCTCGTTGTGGACGGCCAGGATGTCGCTCTCCCGGAGGATCAGGTACTCGACACCGTCGAGCTTCACTTCGGTGCCGCCGTACTTGGCGTAGATGATGCGGTCGCCGACCTTGACCTCCAGAGGCACCCGCTGGCCGTTCTCCAGCAGGCGGCCCGTGCCCACCGCGATGACTTCGCCCATCTGGGGCTTCTCCTTCGCGGTGTCGGGCAGCACGATCCCTCCCTTGGTGCGCTCCTCTTGCTCGATGGGCTTGACCAGGACGCGATCGCCGAGCGGGCGGATCTCTGCCATGCTCTCCCCCCTCGCATGTTGATCGGGACAGGTGATGGGTGTTAGCACTCGCGGCACGTGAGTGCTACCAGCCCTCTTATATATGCGCGCCCCTCGGCCCCTGTCAAGCACCTGGCGGCCACGCCAGCGTGCAGGAGCGGACCCGGTGCCCGCCCGCGGGCGGCAGGACCGCCGTGCGCGCGATGGAATACTGAATACCAGGGAGGGCCATGCAGGAGACGCTGGTGGTGGCGCTGGGGGGCAACGCGATCCTGCGGCCCGGCCAGCGCGGCACCGCCGAGGAGCAGCGCGACAATCTGCGCCAGACGGGGCGCCAGCTGGTGCGCCTCATCCAGCGTGGCCACCGGGTCGTCGTGACCCACGGCAACGGGCCCCAGGTGGGGGCCATCCTCCTGCAGCAGGAGGCGGGGCAGGCGCGCGGCGTCGCCGCCATGCCGCTGGACGTCTGCGGAGCCCAGAGCCAGGGGCTGCTGGGCTACCTGGTCCAGCAGACCCTCTACAACGAGCTCGTGCGGGCCAACATCGAGAAGAGCGTCGTCACCCTCGTGACCCAGACCGTCGTAGATCCGGGCGACCCCGCCTTCTCGCGTCCCACCAAGCCCATCGGGCCCTTCTACACCGAGGACGAGGCGCGAGCGCTGGCCCAACGGACGGGTCACGTCTACGTGGAGGACGCCGGGCGGGGGTGGCGGCGGGTGGTGCCGTCGCCCGACCCCGTGGCCATCGTCGAGGCGCAGACCATCCGGGACCTGGTCGAGGCGGGCGTGGTGGTCATCGCGGTGGGGGGCGGGGGGATCCCCGTCGTGCGGGAGGCGGGATATTCGCTAACAGGTGTCGAAGCTGTCATCGACAAGGACCTGGCCGCGTCCCGCCTGGCGGTCCAGATGCAGGCCGACCGGCTGCTGGTGCTGACCGACGTGCCGTGGGTCTACCTGGGCTACCGCACGCCCCGGCAGCGACCGCTGACCCGGGTGACCGTCGCCGAGGCCCGCCGCTACATGGAGGCGGGGGAGTTCGCCCCGGGCAGCATGGGGCCCAAGGTGCGGGCCTGCGTCGAGTTCGTGGAGCGGACGGGGCGGCCGGCCGTCATCACGGCGCTCGAGCGGTTGGAAGGAGCCGTCTACGGCGGCGAGGGGACCACCTTCGTCCCGTAGCGGTCGACGTGCACAGGGGGGCGATCGAGCCGTGCGAGCCAAGGTGACCATCGTCGGAGCTGGGAACGTGGGCGCGACCACCGCTCACTGGCTGGCCATGCGAGGTCTGGCCGACATCGTGTTGGTGGACGTCGTCGAGGGGGTGCCCCAGGGCAAGGCGCTGGACCTGCAGGAGGCGGCGCCGGTGATGGGCTTTGACGTGCGCATCGTCGGGACCAACGGGTACGAGGAGACCCGTGGCTCCCAGGTGGTCGTCATCACGGCCGGCATCGCCCGCAAGCCCGGCATGAGCCGGGACGACCTGCTCAAGACCAACGCGGGCATCATCGAGCAGGTCTGCCGGGAGATCAAACGTTACGCCCCTGACGCCTACGTCATCGTCGTCAGCAACCCGGTCGACGTGCTGACCTACGCGGCGTGGCGCTACCTGGGATGGGAGACCCGCCGGGTGATGGGCATGGCCGGGGTGCTGGACTCGACCCGCTTTCGGACCTTCCTGGCCCTGGAGCTGGGCATCTCGGTCAAGGACGTCAGCGCCTTCGTCCTGGGGGGGCACGGCGACCAGATGGTGCCGCTGGTGCGCTACTCGTACGCCGGCGGCATCCCCGTGGAGAAGCTGATCCCCAAGGAGCGCCTCGACGCCATCGTCGAGCGCACCCGCAAGGGCGGCGGCGAGATCGTCGAGCTGCTCAAGACGGGCAGCGCCTACTACGCCCCGGGGGCCTCGGTGGCGGAGATGGTGGAGGCCATCCTGCTGGACCAGCGGCGCCTGCTGCCGGCCATCGCCTACCTGGACGGCGAGTTCGGCCATCACGGCATCTACGTGGGCGTGCCCGTCATCCTGGGCGGGCGCGGGGTCGAGCGGGTCGTCGAGATCGAGCTGACGCCCGAGGAGCGGGAGGCCTTCGCCCGGTCCGTGGAGGCGGTGCGCGGGCCCCTCGAGACCCTGACGCTCCCGTAAGCCCGCCGGGCGGCCACCGCCCCCCGGCTCCCGCCCGCCGGAGCCCTCCGTCGGGGCCGCGCATACAGTGGCGGGGCCGGGAGGGGTCGGTCGCTGATGGCGACGGACGGCGCGCCGCCGCGGGAGGGGCTCGCGGCGGCGCCTTCGATGACGGGGGGGCCGGCGTATCCTTCGGCGAGCCCCCTGTGGCGCACGTGCTTCGGGGGCGAGGGCGCCTGGCGCCCCGGCGGGGCGAGGGGCGACGCGGGGGCGCGCGCAGGGCACCGCGTGACGATGGTCATCGACAAGGGGACGCCCCTCGGCTACTTCCTGGATCTGCTGGAGGTGGCCGCCCCGCACGTGCGGTTCTGGAAGCTGGCCTTCGGCTCGGCGCTGCTCTACGAGCCGGAGCAGGTGAGGGCCCGGGTCGAGCGAGCCCGGCAGCGGGGGGTCGAGGTGTACGCAGGCGGCACCCTGCTGGAGATCGCCCGGACCATGGGCGACGCAGGGGCCACCCTGGAGCAGATGGCGCGGCTGGGGCTGCGATGGGTCGAGATCTCCGACGGCACCTTCCCCCTGACGCCGGACCGCCGAGCGGCGCTGATCGGACAGGCGCTCGACCACGGCTTCGCCGTCATCACGGAGGTGGGCAGCAAGGATCCGTCCCACCGCTTCATGCCCGAGGCGGCAGCGGCGCAGGTGGAGGCGGATCTGGACGCCGGGGCCTGCTTCGTGCTGGTCGAGGCCCGTGACAGCGGGCAGGGCATCGGGGTCTACGACCCGCAGGGCAGGCTCGACCGGAGGGTGTGGCAGGCGCTGTGGGAGCGACTGAGCCGGCCCGACCGGGTCATCTGGGAGGCGCCACGGGCCGACCAGCAGCGGGAGCTGATGAGCCTGCTGGGGCCCGACGTCAACCTGGGCAACGTCCAGGTCGGCGACGTGCTGACGCTGGCCTCCATGCGCTGGGGGTTGCGGTCCGATACCATCCGGGTCTGGACGGCCGGCCGGGACGGCTCGACCGGAGATGGCCAGGCCGGGCGCCGTCGCGTTGACGGGGCTTTGCGCCAAGGGTAACATGTAACCAGGTTAATCAATCCGGCTGCTGCGGGCCGCGGCCGGCGCGGCGCGGCAGCGGGGAGGTCATGCCACCACCATGGTGACGCGCGAGCAGGTCGTCGATGCGCTCCGCTCCGTCATCGATCCCGAGCTCCACCGCAGCATCGTCGACCTCCAGATGGTCAAGGACGTGCGCATCCGGGACGGCCTGGTCGAAGTCGACGTGGTGTTGACGGTACCCGGCTGCCCTCTGCGCCACCGCATCGAGCAGGACGTACGCGGCCAGGTGAGCCGCGTGCCCGGCGTGAGGGAGGTGCGGGTGCAGCTGGGCGAGATGACCGAGGCGGAGCGCCAGGCCCTGGTCAACCGGCTGAGCCCGCGCCGTCAGGCCCGCTCGGCCATCCTCGATCCGACGTCCAACACCGCCATCATCGGCATCTCCAGCGGCAAGGGCGGCGTCGGCAAGTCGACGGTGACGGTCAACCTGGCAGTCGCCCTGCGCAGCCTGGGCAAGCGCGTCGGCGTGCTGGACGCGGACATCTACGGCTTCAGCGTCCCCAAACTCCTGGGGATCAAGGGTCGGCCCGTGGTGCTCGATGGCGCCCTGGTGCCGCAGGAAGCCTACGGGCTGCAGGTCATCTCCATGGGCTCGCTGGTGGAGGAGGACACCGCGGTCGTCTGGCGGGGCCCCATGCTGATGAAGGCCCTGGAGCAGTTCCTCAAGGACGTGCTATGGGCGGAGCTCGACTACCTGCTCATCGACATGCCACCGGGCACCGGCGACATCCCCATCAGCATGTACCAGCTCATCCCCCAGAGCTACCTGCTGGTGGTGACGACCCCGCAGCCCGTGGCGTCGGTGGTGGCGCGGCGGGTCGGCCGCATGGCCGAGAAGACCAACCAGACCATCCTGGGCGTCATCGAGAACATGGCCTACTTCATCTGCCCCCACTGCGGCACCAAGGAGGATATCTTCGGCAGCGGCGGCGGCCAGCAGATCGCCGAGATGCTGGGGGTGCCCCTGCTGGCCCGGCTCCCGCTCGACACGCGGCTTCGCCGGTCGGGCGACGAGGGGGCGCCGCTGGCGGCCAGCGACGACGATCCCATCGGCCGGGCCTTCGTCGAGGCGGCCCGGGCGCTGGAGCGCCGCCTGGCCGAGGCGGTGCCGTCGGCGCCTCCCTTCATCCCGATGCCTCGTTGACGGTCGGGGCCGCGGGCGGCTGGGCGGCCGGGAGGGGCGGGAGGCCGAGGGGCTCGAACTCCACCTTGAGCACGTTGCCCCAGCGGTCCAGGGTCGTCTTCATGCGCTGCTTGAAGTCACCCAGCGACATGATCTGCGAGATGCTGGCCATCCCGGTGAACATCTCGTAGAGGTCCCGGGCCTCCTGGTAGGCGGCTTCGAGCTCGGCGAGACGCTGCTGCATGGCCTGCAGGCGGCGGCTCAAAGCCTCGTTGGCGGAGGCCAACGCCTGCTCGCGGGCCTCTGCCTCCCGCAGCGCCTCGTCGGCCCGGGCGGCGCGCTCCAGCGCCGACGCCACCTGCTGCGCCCGACGGGCCAGGGCCGGCAGGGACGGGGCCGGCATCTCGGCCAGCCGCTGTTCGAGCTCGTCGAGACGACGGTGCAGGCGGGCGATATACTCGGGCAGGCCCTCGAAGGCCTCGAGCAGGTCCGGCGAGATGGCGAGCGGCGGCGAGGCCCCGGCCTCCCGACGCCCGGCAGGGTCGGGGGACGTCTGCGCGCTGTGCCCGTCGGTGCGTTGACGGCGCAGGACGTTGTAGTAGAGCATGGCCACGGCCGTGGGGGAGCGCTGGGGCAGCGCCTGGGAGACCTTGCGGAAGGCCTCGCTGAGCGGGATCCCGCTTCGCTGGCATTCGGCGATGATGCGTTGTGCCTGCTCCTTCTCGGCGGGGGTCCAGCTCTTGCGGCTGCTCGTGACCCGCCGGCCGGCGGGACGTGAACGGTCGGTCGCGGCCTCGACGGCCATGGGATGCCTCCTTCCGAACGGTGGTCTGCCCTTCCAAGGATCTGTCCACCCAGCGAAAGGCCTATGCGCGCTCGGGACGGGCCTCGACCAGGCCCCTTCGCAACAGCGGCTCGAGGCTCTGAGGGCGCCGGCGTGCCTCGATCAGGGGGTCGCGGCGGCCCGGGAGCCAACGGGACCAGTTGGCCACGGTGAAGTCCGAGGGGCATACGTGCTGGAGTTCCTCCCAGGTGACGGGCACCGAGACCGGCGCGCCGGGCATGGGGCGTGGGGAGTAGGGGCCGACGACGGTCTTGCCGCGGAGGTTTTGATAGGGATCCACGTAGACCCGCCCCTGCCGGCGCCGCACGAGGCGCTCGGCGGTGACGAGGTCGGGGCGCAGGTCGGCTAGCACCTGCCCGATGACCGCCGCCACCCGGCTGGTGACGGCGTAAGGGTGGCGGGGCACGAGGGGGATGCAGACGTGCACCCCGGTGGCCCCCGACAGCTTGGGCACCGCCTGCAGCCCCAGGGCCTCGAGGGCGGGACGTAGCCACAGGGCCACCCGGCGGCTCTCCTCGAAGCCGGATGGAGGGTCCGGATCGAGGTCGATGACCAGGAGATCCGGGTGCTCGGGGTCTGCGACCGTCGACATCCACGGATGGAGCTCGACGGCGGCCAGGTTGCCGAGCCATGCCAGGGTGGCCGGGCTGTCCGCCACGACGTAGTCGACGACGCGCTGCTCGTGGGCGATGGGGCAGGTGCGCACCCAGGCGGGGCGCGGGTGAGGTGCCTGCTTCTGATAGAAGGAGGGGCCCTCGATGCCCTGCGGGTAACGAGTCAGGACCAGGGGGCGGTCGACCAGGTGGGGCAGCATGAGGGGGGCCACCTGCAGGTAGTACTCGACGAGCTGCGCCTTGGTGATGCCCTCCCGGGGCCAGAGGAGGCGATCCGGGTGGGTGAGGCGCACCTCCCGGCCCTCGACAGGCAGGACGACGCACCGACCGCCCCTCGACGCCGCGCTCACGGCAGCAGGCTCACCACCGAGGCGTGACGCAGCCAGCCGGCCGACGTGCGCTCGAGGTAGCGCACCCTTACCTGCCGGACGGGCTGCGTCCAGACGATTCCCGCCGCCTCGCGGGGTAGCCGGGCGGCGGGTGAGGGCAGGGCGAGATCGGGAGGCGGAGAGGAGCGAGCGAGGCAAGCCAGGCTGGCACGCAGTCGGCGCTGCTCGGCAGCGGAGAGCCCCGTGCCCACCAGACCGGCCAGACGGCCGGGGGGCGACGCCACCGCCAGGGCTCGAATGCCGCCAGGCTCGGCCGGGACGTAACCCACGACCCACATGGCCTCCTCCGCGAATGGCTTGAACTTGAGCCAGCAGCGGCTGCGCCGCCCCTCCAGGTAGGGGCTGTCGAGCTCCTTGGCCATGGCGCCCTCCAAGCCCAGCCCCAGGGCCGACTCGAAGAGGGCCCGTCCGGGCCCCACGGCGCCGGGGCACAGCAGCACGGTGCCCTCCTGCGGCCAGTGGAGAGCCCGCGCGTGTAGACGTTCGCGTCGGATGCGCAGGGGCGAGCCCCGCAGATCCTCGCCGTCGAGGTAGAGGAGGTCGAAGACCACATAGACGGCGGGCCGCTCCGATGCCGCCCGACGCGCGGCCGGCTCGCCCATCCGGGCGCGGGCCACAGCCGCCTCGAAGTCCGGCCGCCCCGAGGCGTCGGGCACGATCAGCTCCCCGTCGAGGATGGCCGAGTCTCCGCTGACCAGCGCCCGCAACGCGGCGATGACCTCCGGGAAGGTGCGGCGCCACCGCCTCAGCCGCCGGCTCTGGAGCCAGGTGTCGCCGGGGGTGATGAAGGCGAGAGCCCGAAGGCCGTCCCACTTCGGTTCGAAGAGGTGACGGGGCGAGTCGAAGGGCGACGGAGCCAGCTCCGCCAGCATGGGGCGGATGACCTCGGGCATAGCCATGGGCGGGCGCCGGGGGGCGGCGAGCCCTTCCCCCTCATGCGCGGGAGCGGGCCCGGCGTCGGCGGGCGGGCGACGCGGCGGCCTCGCCATCCGAAGATGCCCCCCTGGCGTCACCGTCGCGCCGAGCGCCGTTGGCGGAGGCCGGCGTGCCCTGGCCGGCGCCGTCCAGCTGGCGCAGGCTCGCCTGGAGTGCCTCGACCAGGTCGACCACGGCCGGGGGCTCGGGACGAGGCGCCTGCACGATCGCCTGCCCGGCCGCCTTGCGCTCCAGCATCTCCACGAACGCACGGCGGCGCTCGTTGACGTAGCGGGTGGGGTCGAAGGGGGCGGAGAGGGCCTGCACCAGCTGCACGGCCATCCGACGCTCCCGCTCGTCGGGCTGACTGCCGGCCGGGATGTCGACGACGTCGGTGGGAGGACGCACCTCGTCGGCGAAACGCATGGTCTGCAGCACCAGGACTTCGCCCAGCGCGCGCAGGGCGGCCAGGCTCTCCCGCTGGCGCATGGCCATGCGGGCCACGGCGACGCGCCCGGTCTGACCCATGGCCTCCACCAGCAGGCGGTAGGGCCGCACACCACCCTCGGCCGGCTCGAGGTAGTAGGGGCGGTCGAAGTAGAGGGGATCGACCTCGGCCAGGGCCGCGAAGTCCAGGATGCGGATGGTATGCGACTCGGGCAGGGGCAGCGCGGCGAGGTCCTCGTCCTCGACCGCGACGAAGCGGCCGGGGCTCAAGGGGTAGCCCATGACGATCTCCTCGGCCTCCACCTGCACGTCGCAGACGGGGCACCACTTGCGGTACTCGATGGGCGAGTGGCAGCGCCGGTGAAGCTGGCGCAGGTGGATCTCCCGATCCTCCGTCGCCGCATAGACCTTTACCGGGACGCTGACCAGCCCGAAGCTGACCGTCGCCCGCCACAGACTGCGAAAGGCGCCCATGGGGCGTTCCTCCCTGCCGTCATCCTTAGCATCCCGAGCCAGGCCACCGGGGAGCCGGCCGACCGGTGGGCCGGTCACCATCCTATGCACCGGGAGGAAGGGCCAGGCTCCCGAACGAAGAGGAGGGGTGAAAGCGCTTCATGTGGAGGGGGGCGCGAAGGCTGGAGGAGGAGCTGATCCTGACCCCCGAGGGCGAGCGGCGGCTTCGGGAGGAGCTCGACTTCCTGCGCACCGTCAAGCGCAAGGAGGTGACCGAGCGCATCCGCGAGTCGCTCAGCTTCGGCGACGCCTGGGAGAATCCCGAGTACGAGGCCGCCAAGGCCGAGCAGGCGTTCGTCGAGGGGCGCATCGCCGAGCTGGAGCAGATGCTCAAGTCGGCGCGGATCGTGCGGGCGACGGGGACGGGGGCCGCGGGCGCCGATGCCGGGGTGCGCATCGGCAGCCGCGTGCGCGTGCGGGATCTGGCGACGGGCGACGAGGAGGCCTATACCATCGTCGGGGCGGCCGAGGCGGACCCGGCGCGGCATCGCATCTCCCACCGCTCGCCGGTGGCCCAGGCCCTGCCGGGGCGGCGGGTCGGCGAGACGGTGAGCGTGGAGGTGCCGGCAGGGACGCTGCGGTACCGGATCGAGGCCATCGAGGAGGGCGAGGCGGAGTAGGCGGCGGGGGCAGGCTCCTGCCTGGACCCGGACCGCTTCGAGCGGCTCCTACGCCTTGACACCCATCGCGGCGGTGTGGGATAATCCCGGCGGGCCGGGCGGAGACAGCGCCCGTCTTGGGCGGATAGCTCAGCGGGAGAGCGCCTCCCTTACAAGGAGGAGGTCAACGGTTCGACCCCGTTTCCGCCCACCACCCGCCGCCTGTGTCGATGGTCCGCGGGGCCGTGGTGTAGCGGTTCAACACGCCGGCCTGTCACGCCGGAGATCGCGGGTTCGAATCCCGTCGGTCCCGCCACTTCCCCCACCGCTAGCGGGCCTCCCGATGGTCGTCGTCGCGCGCCGGCAAGGCCTGGGCCTCCTCGGCGGCGAGGGCGACGGCGTCCATGGGCGTCACGATGCCCAGAGGCTGCTCGTCGGGCTGGCCGTGCTCGGTGATGATGACCGCATCCAGCCGGAGCTGGCCATGCCGGATGTGCTGCTCGAACATCTCCCGCACCTCGGGCACCGTCGCCCTGCGCCCGACGAAGGCCACCGTCGCGTGGCGCGCTGTCTGCTGCAGCACGCGGGCCAGGGGGACGGGGAGGAGCTGTGAGAACTCGTGGTCCAGGTGCGCGACCATCCAGCGGGCCAGGATCCCGTCGGTTAGCAGCCCGACGAAATGACGCTGCCGGTAGACGGGAAACTGGGAGTAGCCCGTGCGGTGCATGGCCTCGACCGCGTCGCCGAACGTCTGGTCGGCGTCGAGGGTGTAGACCTCGCGGGCGAAGCGGGGTAGGAGGGGTTGGGGCTCCGTCAGCTGGCGGTAGATGAAGCGGAGGGTGTCGACCGCCTCGGGGGTGGGATCGGCCAGGGGCGAGGGCAGCGGCTGGTGCACCAGGAGGTTGCGCAGCTCGTTGAAGGCGCGCAGCTCCTGCTCCCAGCGGCGCACGACGGCGTTTCGCTCCCGGACGCGGTGCAGCAGACGGCCGAATCCCTCCTCCCGGCCGCCGGCCATTTGGCGCAGCACCTGCTCGGTGGCGAAGAAGAGGTCGAGGAACGCCTCGGTGTGTGGGTTCACATGACTTCGCCCGGGAAGGGATTCGGCGGGGAGCGGCAAGGGCCTGCCGACGGCCGGGTCTTGTCATCGGGGCGGCCGGGCCGTAGAATAGGGGCGTCCGGCGGGTGCCGGACTTCTGCCTGCGGTGCCGAGATAGCTCAGTTGGTAGAGCACGGGACTGAAAATCCCGGTGTCGCCGGTTCGACTCCGGCTCTCGGCACCATTTTTCACGCGGGCTTGCTGCCCCGGGTCGGTTGCGAAGTAATATCACGGTCGTCCGAAGTGCACGGACGCTTACCGAGTCACGGTGGTCTCAACGCGATGGCCTGCACGGAGGACGCCAAAAGTTTCGAGGCTCCGCGCCTAGCCCATTCGTAGCGCCCCGGAGTGGGAAATCCCGCGCATGGGCCCTCCGTGCCGCCTTGCTGCGGCCATGCCTCCCCTTCCCCGGCGGGAGCGGCGGGGTCGAAGCCTCGGTCCGCGGCGATTCCCGAGCGTTTCAGGCCGCCTGTGAGGCATCTCGGCCCCGGACGTGCTGCTCCAACGCGGCTGCCAGCCGGGAGCGCCGCGGCGGCCAGCAAGGCGCAGGGACTTCTCGGCTCGCAGCAGGCTGGCCGCCGCCCACCTCAGCGCTTGAGAGCCATGCCGCCAGCGCTTGACCCGATGGGCCACCTCGTTGTGCCGGGCGAAGATCGACTCGATGATGTTGGTGCTGCGCAGGCTGCGGCGAAACTGCCGTCGATGACCACCAGAAGCCCCTGCTCAGCCAAAAGCTCCCGAGCGGCCAGGTCCTCCATCAGGGCCTGGCAGACCTCCCGGTTCTCCGTCACCCCCTCCCACAGCCCGAGCACCCGCTTCTCCCCCCACTCCGTCACGCCCACGGCGGCCACCACCCGGTGATCGCCGAGTTGCAGCCCGTCCAGGAAGAACACCAGGTACCGCTCCGACTGGAGTTTGACACCCCACTGTGTGATTTGCCCTTAACGTTAATGCAAACGTGCGGCCGGCGTTACGCGGATCTAACGGCTTTTTAACGGTGCGAACCCATAGTTATGAGCGCCGGAACATCGCATCCATGGAGGAGGGGTCTGGCCCGTGAGACGGCATCGTCGGTGTCTTGGAGTGGCGCTGGGGCTTGCCGTCAGCGCGGTGCTGTGGGGCATCGCGCTGCCCGCGGCCGCGCAAACGGGGCCGTCGAGCTCCCAGTCTCCGTACATCGTACCGCTGGCGGCCGGCGTGGAAGTCCGCTCCATCCTGACGGTGGGCGATTGGGTCAACCGTAAGCCCGATGGCATGCCGTACCGCATGGTGGGCATCCCCGACGGGCTCGGGGTCTTCGACAACGGCGACGGGACCTTCACCGTCCTCATGAACCACGAACTCCCGGGCAACCGGGGCCTTACCCGAGCGCACGGCGCGCCGGGGGCTTTCGTGTCGCGGTGGGTGATCCGAAAGTCCGATCTGGCGGTTTTGCACGGGGAAGACCTGATTCGCCAGGTGGTGACATGGGACCCCCAGACGGCGTCGTGGAACCTGCCCTCCAGGGGCGTCGCCTTCTCCCGGTTCTGCTCGGCCGACCTCCCGCCTCTCACGGCCTTCTACGATCCGGTCACGGGCCTGGGCTACTGGGGCCGGCTGTTCATGAACGGCGAAGAGGCCGGGGCCGAGGGTCGGGCCTTCGCCCACACGCTGGAAGGCATCAGCTACGAGCTTCCGTGGCTGGGCAAGCTCAGCTTTGAGAA
This sequence comes from Limnochorda sp. LNt, assembly GCF_035593265.1. Classification (GTDB taxonomy): domain Bacteria; phylum Bacillota; class Limnochordia; order Limnochordales; family Geochordaceae; genus Geochorda; species Geochorda subterranea. The sequence continues at coordinate 1,115,356 of NZ_CP141614.1, forward strand.
CGTCGTGGCTCATCCCGCCGCCGGCGCCCGCACCATCGTGGTCGGCGTTGACGACAGCCCCGGCGGCCAGGTGTACGTCTACGTGGGCGAGAAGCGAGCCAGCGGCAACCCCGTCGAGAAGGCTGGCCTGGTGGGCGGCGTCCTGTACGGGGTGAAGATCGAGGGCGTCACGCACGAGACGGACGGGCTGCAGCTGGCGCGAGGGACCCGGTTCACGTTGCAGCGGCTTGGCGACGTCTCCACCTGGACGGGAGCCCAGCTGGAGGAGGAGTCTCGCCGGGCCGGGGTGACCGCCTTCCAGCGGCCTGAGGACGGCGCCTGGGATCCCAACCGCCCCAACGACTTCTACTTCGTCACCACCGCGAGCTTCAACAATAAGAGCCGGCTGTGGCGACTTCGGTTCGACGACATCCGCCGCCCCGAGCTGGGCGGCACGGTGGAGCTGTTGCTGGCGGGTGACGAGGGGCCCTAGGATGATGGACAACCTGACCATCACGGCCAGCGGGCAGGTCCTCATCCAGGAGGATCCGGGCGACAGTCCCTACCTGGCCACCATCTGGAGCTACGACATCGCCACGTGGGCGCTCGCGGCCGTCGCCCAGCACGATCCCGCCCGCTTCCGGGAGGGCGGCGAGAGCTTCCTCACCGAGGACGAGGAATCTTCGGGGATCGTCGACGTCTCCGAGATCCTGGGCGACGGATGGGTGCTGCTGGTCGTGCAGGCCCACTATGACCATGGCGATCCGGAGCTGGTCGAGGGCGGGCAGCTTCTGGCCATGCGGGTCCCCCGCCGCTGACCCCGGACTCGGCGGGGCCGAACGTGGCCGTAGACGCTGCCCATCCGCAGGCCTACGAGGGGGTCGAGGCCGGGTGAAGCGGCGGGTGCTCTTTCTGTGTACGGGCAATTCGGCCCGCTCGCAGATGGCCGAGGCGTTGGTGGAGCCCGCAGCAAGGTCGTCGACGAGTTTTTGGGGCAGGCTTTCGATTTGGTGGTCACCGTTTGCGATCAGGCGGCCGAGGCTTGCCCGGTCTGGCCGGGGCAGGGCCGGCGGGTGCATCTCGGGTTTCCCGACCCGGCGTCCGCACAGGGATCGCCCGAGGCTATCCGGCAGGTCTTCCGCGGGGTGCGCGACGGCCTGACCGAGGGGCTGGAGCGGCTCCTGCGGGAGGTGGAGCGGGACGCTCAACCTCCCGACGGCAGATAAGTGTTCGGTGTCCCGTGACAGGAGAATAGTGTCGTGTCTCCCGCTTTTTGACCACTCTCGAGGGGAGATCGCGCGCGTAACTTCAGCGCGCGATCTCCAGGAGGGTCCCTCCCAGCCCCCCGGCTAGTTACGATGAACGAGGCCGGCCCCCGTTCACGACGAACGTAGGTTACGTCCCCAGGGGGACGCAGAGCTACAGCGTGAAGGAGGCCGGCAGCGGGGTTTGGCTGGGCCGTGGCCTGCCACGTGGAGGCGCAGCGGGCCCGCGTGGCGGCCTGATGGAGGGCTGGAAGGGGCAGCACGAAGCCCGATGAGGATTCGGCCGGCGGGGTGAGCTGGAACCGACCGGGGACCGGCGGGGGGAACCCTCGACGCTGCCATGCACACGGCGCTTGAGCCGCACGTGCGTCTCTCGTTCGAGGTAGCTCTCCGACGGATGGCGTAGGATGCGGTAGCCAACCCGCGGATATCAGCGTGCCAACCGTCGACGACATCCCCGGCCCGGCTCCACCCCGGCGGATCACACTGGGGTTGACGGCCTCGTCCATATCAGCTGACGGGGGACCCACGGCCGGGCCCACCGCCGCACGGCAACAGCGCCTCGGACATCTGGGAGCCCGCGCCCACGATCATGGTGGAGCCCAACCCCAGCGTGATGGCGTGCGTCAGCGCGAGCCCCGGCGCCGTCGAGAGCCGGACCGCCGTCAGCCTCGGCGCCGCGACGACGAGCAGGACGGCGATGACCGGCATAGCCACCGCGACCGCCCACCGCATGGCCGCCTCGGCCGCCGTCATGACCAGCGTCCCTCCGGTGGCCCCTGCGGTCACCCCTGCCGGCATCCGCTCCGGTTCCCTGGCCTGCGGCCCGTTGACGGCCTGGCGTGCCGTCACCCCCAGCTCGGGGTGCGACGCGTCGCCCATCGGCCTACTCCCATTCCTGGAGCCTGGCGGGATCGTCGACGACGATGTAGCCCCTCTCGACCCGTATGAGGCCGGCCCGCCGCCATCGGGCCAGCAGGCGGCTCACCGTCTCCCGGGTGGTGGCGGCCATGCCGGCCAGGTCCTGGTGCGACAGGTGTACTTGGATGCGCACGGCCTCCGGCCGCCCCCCGGCCGGCGCCGGCTCGCCCAGCTGGCGGGCCAGGCGCAGCAGCACGCGGGCCAGGCGGGCCTGCACCGCCTGCATGCCCATCTCCCGCAACTGGGCATGCAGCCGGCGGATGTGGCGGCCCAGCACCGCCACCATCTGCACGGCCATTTGGGGCTCCCGGGTGAGCAGGGTGTAGAAGGCCGCTCGCTCCATGACCCAGACCGTGGTCTCCTCCAGCGCCTGGGCGGTGGCCGGCGCCGGCCCCCCGTCGAGGAAGCCCACATGAGGGAAGAACGTCCCCGGCCCCAGCACGTTGAGCACGTGCTCGCGCCCGTCCGCGTCCATGGTCGAGGCCTTGACCGAGCCTGACTCGATGAAGTAGACGGCCTCCACCGGCTCGCCTTCGAGGAAGATGAACATCCCTCGCCGGTAGTGCCGGCGACGCAGGAGGGCGGCGATGGTAGCCAGCAGCCCCTCGTCGAGCCCTTCGAAGAGGCCGGTGCGGCGCAGCACCTCGAGGCTCGGCATGGATGGGCCCGTGATCTCCATCACTCCATGCTGTGACGGGGCGCAACGCCCGGTCTGCGGCCGGGGGCTACGCTCCCTCACGGGGTATCCTTGTCGAGGTTAACGGTTTACCAGGTCAAGAGCAAGCGTTGTCGTTCGAAGGGGGACCTTAAGTGTCGACCCGACGCGCAACCCATGTGATCCGGGCCCATCACCGCCGCTTGGCGGACCCTGCCCGCCCCGAGGCGTTGCAGGAGTTGCTGCGGCTGGCGCTGCAGCTGGCCGCCATCTTCCGCCTGCACCTCGACAAGGAGGAGCGAGTCTACCTGGCCCTCCTGGAGGCCCACCTGTCGGAGGCGGAGCAGCACCGGGTGCTGGAGGCCATGCACGAGCCGGCCGATCCAGGCAGCCGCAATGGTCCGGGAGCCTCGGATTCCAAGGGCTCGGCAGACGGGCCGCCCGTGCTGGACGTGCGCGAGACACCCCCGCCGATGCGCCACCCCCTCATCTTCGAGACCTACCAGCGCCTCGGCCCGGGAGAGGGCTTCGTGCTGGTCAACGACCACGACCCCAAGCCGCTATACTACCAGTTCGCAGCCGAGCTGCCCGAACAGTTCACCTGGGAGTACCTCCAATCGGGCCCCGAGGTCTGGCGGGTGCGGATCGGCAAACCAGTGGCATGGAAGCGGGGGATGCGCGCTCGGGCTGCCAGCCCGCGTCGAGGGAGTCAGACGCCTTGAGGCAGCCCAACCGCGAAGCCCGGTCGGCCCACCTGTGCCGGCCGCCAGCCGCGCTGCTGCGGCTACTGGCCATTGCCTTCCCGCTGGCGGTGGTCGGCGGTGTGGCCGCGGGGCTTCTGCTGGCGTCGAGCCGGGCGCTGCGGCAACTGCTGGATCCGTTGCTGACGGCCCTCTACTCGGTGCCGGTGGTGGCCGTAGCGCCCCTCTTCATCTCGTGGCTGGGGCTCGAGTCCAAGGTGGCCATCGTGCTGCTCGTCTCCATCTTTCCCATCATCATCAACACCGAGGTGGGCCTGCGCTCGACAGACCCCATCCTGGTCGAGGTGGCGCGCTCGTTCTGAGCGACGCGCTGGCAGATCTTCCGGACCGTCATGCTGCCGTTCTCCGTGCCTTACATCCTGGGTGGGGTGCGGGTGGCCTTCGCCAGGGCGCTGGTGGGGGTCGTGGTGGCCGAGTTCTTCGGGGCCATCGCCGGGTACGCGGTGGCTCGCGGCCAGCCAGACCTTCAACACGGCTCTCTTGCTTGGTTACGTAGTGATCCTGGCCGTGGTCGGCATGCTGGGCAGCATGGGGTTGCGCGCCTGGGAGCGCCGGCTCGCTCCGTGGCGCGAGCCGGGAGACGGGTAGGGACGACGGGCAAGGGCGTGGGTCGGTGCGACGGGCAATCCCGCGCGTGGGGGTGACGTGCGAAGGCGTTGCCCGACGACAGCGGGCTCGGAGGACGAGTGGGAGGAGGAGAGGGCGCATGCTGGACATCCAGGGGGTCTGCATGTCGTTCCCGGCACCCGAGGGCGGGGCCCTGGAGGTCCTGCGCGACATCCACCTCGGCGTCTCGCAAGGGGAGTTCGTCCTGTTTGTCACGCACCAGATAGACGAAGCGGTCTACCTGTCCGACAGGGTCGTGGTGCTGAGCGCCAGACCCGGCGCCATCAAGGCCATCGTCGACGTGCCGCTCCCCCGCCCGAGGGCGCTGGGGATCAAGCGAAGCGAGCCGTTTGGGCGGCTGGTGGACGAGATTTGGGGGCTGATCGAGGAGGAGGTGCGGCGGGCGATGCGACTCGCGGCCAGTTGATAGGGGTGGGCGGGGGTCGCCACACAGAGCGGAGCGTAGCGAAGACCTCCTGTTGCCCGGACAGAAAGGGCGTCGCTCGGACCTGGACAGGCCCAGGACGCGAGAGCGGCCTCCGGGCTGCAGGGGGGAGGCCGGTGGAAAGAGGGGGAGGTCCGGTGAGCCTCGACAGGATCAGGGGGCTAGGAGTCGCCGTGGCTGCCATCACGCTGGTCGCGAGCCTGGTGAGCGGGGTGGCTGCCCCGGCGGTGGCGCAGACACCTGCCCGGGTGCGGCTGGCGACGTTGGCGCCGAGCGCGCTACTCTGGCTGCACTACGTCGCCCAGGACCAGCGCCTCTACGAGAGGCGGGGCGTACAGGTGCTCCCCGTGCAGGTCTCCGACAGCGCCGTACTGGTGCAGTCGGTTGCCAGTGGCAGTGCCGAGGCTGGCGTTGCACTGGGTGACAACGTGATGCGAGCCGTGGATCGGGGAGCGCCCGTGATCATCACGGGAGCCATCCTGTACAAGCCCATCCTGCGCCTGATCGGCAGCACGGCCGACGTGGCGAGCCTGAGAGGTAAGCGGGTCACGGCGGGTGCCGTCGAGGGCGGCACGACCGACCTGCTCGTCTACCAGCTCTTGAAGAAGGGCGGTCTCGCCCGACAGGACGTGCAGATGGTGGCCATGCCTAACTCGCGGGACCGGCTGGTGGCGCTGCGCAACGGGCAGCTGGCGGGCGCGCTTCTCATCGCCCCGTTTGACGTGGAGGCCATCCGATCCGGGTTTACGGTGCTGGACGTGTACCGGGAGCCGTGGCTGGAGACCCCGCTCATCGTCAACGCCAACTGGGCGAGGCAAAACCGGGCAGCGGCGTCGGCCCTGACGCTGGCATTGAAGGACGCCGCACGGTGGATTTACGACCCGGCCAACGGGGACGAGGCAGTGGCGATCCTGGCTCGCAACACGGGTATCGCGCCCGACGTGGTGCAGGAAGCTTACTGAGTTCATCGTGAGAGACCAGCAGGCTATCAGCCCGGACCTATCGGTGCCGGCCGACAGCCTGCGCAACATCCTGCGCATCCAGCAGGAGCTGCACGGCGGGCCGGATCCGGCCTTCGACCTGTATCGCTATTACGATCCCTCATTCCTGCAGGAACGCTGAGCGGCACGCGTACAACGGTACCACCGTCTGCGGCACGACGCCCGGAGGCTCACCATGCCGGGCGTCGTCTTTTCGTGGCCCCCGGGCACCCCTAGCAGGTTTCTCGGGAGTGCCGGCTACAGATCCTCAAGCAGGCGGCGGGGGTAGTCGAGCTCCTGGTGATGTTGGTCATTGCCGGGGTTATGATGGCGGCCATCCAGCTCTTCCGGATCCGGGCGTTCGTGCAGATGCTGCGGGTCCCCACCCACTACCTGGCGCCGCTGCTGTTGTTGCATCGGCTCAACTTCTCCGGTGCGCCGTTCGATAGATGGACCAGTGTCCGCGTACAAGACAGGCGACTGCTCAGCAACGAGCACAGGAGGAGGACGCGGGTTTGTCATTCATGGAGAACAAGGCCATGTTCGCTGCCTATTCACGCCTGACGGTGGTCAACCATTTCAAGAACCTCCGCGCCGGTAACCGTTCGCCTCGGTCGGGCACGGCCGCGATGGATTTCCACGAGTTCATGGATGCCATCGAGAAGCGAACGGTCGTCTCGGCCGAACGGTCTCGCAGCCTGCCGGCCAGCGAGGTCTTGCAAAGTGCCATCAATGCTCGATACACGGGCGATTACCGCTTCGAACGGCAGGTGTTGGGGATCGTCGAGACGGCGTATACCCTTGGACTCGTCGGGCCTGACGGGACGCTGGCCCCTCCACGAAGTAGGTATGCCTGAACGAGCCGGCCGGGCCGCCGGCGCTCGTCCAGCGGCCCGACGGGAAAGATCTTTCTGTTGCTTACGCGGGAGGCGAACCGGTAGCCGCCTTCGGGTCGGTGGGCCAGCAGAAGGCCGAGCATCCCGCCGTCATGCTGGCGTGAAGTGCAGCGTGAAGCGGCGATGACGCTGGAGCCAGCGCTTCACTGCTTGGTGCTTGTGGGTGGCGTAGTTGTCGAGGATCAGATGCATCTCGCCGTCGGGGTGGGTCTTGTCCAGGCGTCGCAGGAAACGCAGGAACTCCTGATGGCGATGGCGCCGGTAGCCTTCGCCGTCGACCTCGCCGGTGGCGAGGTTCAGGGCGGCAAAGAGGGTGACGGTGCCGTGGCGCTCGTAGTCATGGGTGTGTCGCGCCACCTGGCCAGGCCGCAGCGGCTGCAGGGGTTGCGTGCGGTTGGTGGCGGATCTGGCTCTTCTCGTCCACGCAGAGCACCAGAGCATTTTCGGAAGGGTGCAGGTACAGCCCGACGATGTCGACCACTTTGGCTTCCAGCTCGGCGTCCCGGCTGTACTTAGAGGTCTCGACCCGATGCGGTTGCAACTTGTGGCGGCCCCAGATGCGATGGACGGTCATGTGGCTGACGCCCTGGGCGCGGGCCAGCCGCCGCGTGCTCCAGTGGGTGCGAGGCTCCGGGGGCGTCAACGTCTGGGCCACGATGGCGCTCACCTTGTCAGGGCCGTAGGTCCGTGGACGGCCCGAGCGGGGAGCTTCCTTCAGTCCCTCCAGCCGATGCTGAGCAAAGCGGGTTCGCCGCAGGCCGACCGTCGGCAGCGAGCAGCCCAGCGCCGCGGCGATCTCTTTGTTCATCTTCCCCTCCGCCTCATCTTCCACTCCGCCGCGGCCAGGATGATGCGGGCCCGCAACACGTTCCGCTGCGGCGCCGTTCGCGTCCGGACGGTCGCTTCCAAGAATCGCCTTTCCTCGTCGGTCAGTTCGATGGGCGGTGCGTACTTCATGGGCCTATGGTGTCATACACCAAGGTTGGAAGCCCAGTGAATTGCGTTACGCGACACTAGCCCGCGGCGCCACCGCCACGGAGAACGTAAACGGTCGGGGGGTATGTATAATGGGGCCAGGGCGACCCCCGAGCCGGGGCCAGGGGCTGAGCGACGAGACGGCGACAGAGTCCCGGGGTACCGCGGAGTAGGATGGACGCACCACCTCTACTGCGGAGGCTGCGAGACGGCATGGCCGACTACGTCCTGGTGGTCGACGACGATCCCAAGCTGACGGACATGCTCCGGCGGGCGCTGGCCCTGGAAGGGTTCGAGGTCGGCACCGCCCTGTCCGGCCAGGAGGCGCTGGAGCAGGCCCTGCTGCGCTGGCCGGACGTGGTGGTGCTGGACTGGATGTTGCCCGGCATGGATGGCCTGGAGGTCTGCCGGCGTCTGCGCCGCAGCGGGGATGTCCCCATCCTGATGCTGACCGCGCGGGACGCGGTGGAGGATCGGGTCCTGGGGCTGGAGTCCGGAGCCGACGACTACCTGGTCAAACCCTTCGCCCTGGAGGAGCTGGTGGCCCGCGTCCGGGCCCTTCTGCGGCGGCGGGCCCGCGCGCGGATGACGCAAGGCGGCGAAGCGCCCGCCGAAGAGACGCTGCGATTCGCCGACCTGTCGCTGGATACCGCCTCCCGGGAGGCCCGCCGGGGCAATCGACGCATTCCTCTGTCGACCACGGAGTTTGACCTGTTGGAGCTGTTCATGCGCAACCCCCGGCGGGTCCTGCCCAGGGACCTCATCATGGAGCGGGTGTGGGGCTACGACTTCCAGGGCGAGTCCAACGTCCTGGAGGTGTACGTGGGCTACCTGCGCCGAAAGCTCGAGGCCGCCGGTGAGCCTCGTCTGCTGCACACGGTACGCGGCGTGGGGTACGTGCTCAAAGAGGCCGAGGAGTGACGATGTCCATCCGTTTGCGTCTCGGCCTGTGGTACGGCACGTTGGCCGCCGTGCTCGTGGCGGTCTTCGGGGCGGTGGTCTTCTCGACCGTCGCGGCCTACCTCCGGGAAGACCTGCGCCGCAGCACCGAGCGTCTCGCGGACCACTTCGTCGAGTCGGCCCAGGGCAGGACTGACGGCGCCTCGGCGGAGACGCTGATGCAGGCCTTCGCCGCGCCCGACGTGACCGTGGCCGTCTTCGACTCGGCCGGGCGGCTGCTGGCCGCCACGCCACCAGCCTCTCCGGGGCTCGCGCCGGACGAAGGCGAGGGGACGGCGACGGGGGCCGCTCCGGCCCGAGCGGAGCGCCTCCCGCCATTTGTCCGCGGAGGATACCGAGCGGAGAGGGCCATTCCCGCTCCCAACGTCTTCTCGGTCGACGAACCCGTGCGGGCGGTGGTGCTGGGCTGGTTCTTCACCCGCCGCCTCATGCTGGACAGGCTGCTGCGGGTGCTGGTCGTAAGCGGCGTGCTGGCGTCCGTGGCGGGCGTCTTCATCGGCTGGGGAGTGGCCGGGGGAGCATTGCGCCCGGTGTCGATGATGGTCGAGGCTGCCCGGCGCATCGCCCGATCCCAGGATTTCCGCCACCGCCTGCCGACGGCCGGCTCCCGGGACGAACTCGGCCAGTTGACCTCGGCGTTCAACGAGATGCTGGCCGAGCTGGAGAAGGCGTTCGAGAATCAGCGGCGGTTCGTGGCCGACGCCTCTCACGAGCTGCGGGCCCCCCTGGCCACGCTGCAGGGCAATCTGGAGCTGCTCGAACGGGCCGCGAACCTCTCCGAAGCGGAGCGTCGCGCGGTCTGGCGGGACATCCGGGACGAGGTCCGCCGCCTGGGCCGGTTGGTGAGCGACCTCCTGTCGCTGGCGCGGGCGGAGGCCGGCCAGGGGCTGCATCTGCTGCCGGTGGAGCTGGATCGGGTGGTCACGGACGTGCTCCGATCCATGCGCAACGAAGTGGCCCAGCACCGGCTGGTCGTCGAGCACCTGGAGCCGGTCCAGGTGATGGGCGACGCGGATCGCCTGCGCGAACTCCTGGTGATCCTGCTGGACAACGCCATCCGCTACACGCCCCCAGGCGGCGAGATCCGGGTGGGGTTGGGGCATACCCCGGGGCCAGAGGTGGCCCTGAGCGTGGCCGACACCGGCATCGGCATCGCGCCAGAAGACCTGCCGCACATCTTCGAACGGTTCTACCGGGCGGACAAGGCGCGCTCCCGGGCGACGGGCGGGACGGGCCTGGGCCTGGCCATCGCCCGGTGGATCGTCGAGGCGCACGGGGGCCGCATCGAGGTGGAGAGCCAGCCAGGACAGGGGTCGCGCTTCACCGTTCGCCTGCCGGCGGCGCGCCCTGCATCGCCCGAGACTGAGGCGCACACATGATCCCCGAGCGCCTGATGGACGTGGTGGCCGAGGATCTCTCTCCCACGGTCGCGGGCGGGACGGTAGACTGTCGGAGCCGGCGCACGTGGTCAAGGAGCGGATGGATCGTCGATGGAGATCGGCATCTATAGCTTCGGCGAGCGCACCCGAGACCCCGAGACGGGCGAGCTCATCAGCCCCGCCGAGCGGCTGCGCCGACTGCTGGAGGAGATCGAGCTGGCCGACCAGGTAGGGCTCGACGTCTTCGGCGTGGGCGAGCATCACCGTCCCGACTACGTGGTTTCGGCGCCGGCGGTGGTGCTGGCGGCCGCCGCCGCCCGGACCCGCCGCATCCGGCTGACGAGCGCCGTCAGCGTGCTGAGCACCGACGACCCCGTGCGGGTCTTCCAGTCGTTCGCCACCCTCGACCTGCTCTCGGGGGGCCGAGCGGAGATCATGGTGGGGAGGGGCTCCTTCACCGAGTCGTACCCCCTCTTCGGCTACGATCTGCACGACTACGACGAGCTCTTCGAGGAGAAGCTGGATCTGTTGCTGCGTCTGCGGAGCTCGGATCGGGTCACCTGGTCGGGCCGCTACCGGCCGCCCCTGCAGGATGCGGCCGTCTACCCGCGCCCCGTGCAGGATCCGCTCCCGGTCTGGGTGGCCACGGGGGGCACGCCCGCCTCCGCGGTGCGGGCCGGGCTGTTGGGACTGCCCATGGCGCTGGCCATCATCGGGGGCATGCCCGAGCGCTTCGCCCCGGTGGTGCGGCTGTATCGGGAGGCGGCCCGGCGTGGCGGCCACACCACCGTGCGAGTCGGTATCAACTCCCACGGCTTCATCGCCGACAGGTCACAGGATGCGGCCGAGACGGCGTTTCCGGCCTTCAAGGAGACCATGGATCGCATCGGCCGAGAGCGGGGCTGGCCGCCCATGACCCGCGAGCAGTTCGAGTTCTCGCGCTCCTTGCGGGGGGCGGACTTCGTCGGCAGCCCGCAGCAGGTCGCCGAGAAGATCCTCTGGCAGCACCGCCTCTTCGAGCACGACCGCTTCCTGCTCCAGCTCACGGTCGGGACGTTGCCGCACCGCAAGGTGCTGCGGGCCATCGAGCTGTTGGGCACCGAGGTGGCGCCGGTGGTGCGGCGGGAGCTGGGTGCTGCCTCCTCCTGAGGGTGGCCCGCCGCAGCCGGCTCCCACGACGGCGACGGGGCCTGTCGGGGCGGGGCCGGGTCCGCGCCGGCGACGCTGGAGGTCGTCGACCATCTCCCATCCCGACGGTGGGAATGGTATGATCCGACCGTCTCCAGGGCTGGCAGAGGATCATCTGATGGGGGTCTACACCGGCATGTGAGGCTGGAGGAGCAGCCTGGCCCGTCGGGATAGGGATGGCGCGGGGGCCCGCCCAGGGGCCCCCGCGGCTCTCCGAGCCGCTGGTCATGCCGAGACCTCGACCGTGCGGCTGCGATCGGCGTAGACGCCAACGTCCAGGCTGCCCGTCACGCGGCTGGTCACGATGCCGGCCACCATGCTGCCGCTGACGTTGAGCAGGGTGCGGCCCATGTCGATGAGCGGCTCGACGGAGATGAGGAGCCCCACCAGGCCCACCGGGAGATTGAGGGTCGAAAGCACCAGCAGGGCCGCGAACGTCGCCCCGCCGCCGAGGCCGGCCACGCCGAAGGAGCTCAGCACCACCACGGCCACCAGCGTCACCAGGAAGCTCACCGACGTCGGGTCGATGCCGACGGCGGGCGCCGCGATGATGGCCAGCATGGCCGGATAGATGCCCGCGCACCCGTTTTGGCCGATGGAGAGCGCGAAGGAGGCGGCCACGTCGGCGACGCCCGCCGGCACGCCCAGCTGCCGCTGGGCGCTGACGTTGAGCGGCAGCGTCGCGGCGCTGCTGCGGGAGCTGAAGGCGAAGCCCAGCGCGGGCCAGGCCTTGCGCACGTACGTGGTGGGCTGCAGGCCCGATGCCGCCAGGATCAGCAGGTGCACGGCGAACATGGCAGCCAGCGCCACGTAGGACGCCACCACGAACTCGCCCAGGCTGACGATGGCCTGGAGGTTGCTGGTCGCGGCCGCTCGCGCCATGACGGCCAGGATCCCGTAGGGCGTCAGCCGCAGCACGATGCGGACCAGACCCATGACGACCCCGTAGATGGCCTCCACCAGGCGGGCGAAGTCAGCGGCCTGCTCCGCCGCCCGGCGCTTCACCCCGAGGTAGGCGATCCCCAGCAGCCCCGCGAAGATGACCACGCCGATGACCGACGTGGGGCGCGCCCCCGTCAGGTCGAGGAACGGATTGGTGGGAATCAGCTCCAGGAACTTCTGCGGCAGGCTCTGCGACTGCAAGCGTTGCATGCGGGCGCCAAGATCCTCCGACGGGGTCGCCGTGGCCGCCGCCTCGGCCAGGCCCGAGCGATGCAACCCGAAGCCCAGTGTGGAGGCGATGCCCAGCACCGCCGCGATGCCCGTGGTGACCAGCAGCACGGCCAGCACCCAGCCGCCGATCTTGCCGACGTCCGATGCCGTCTGGAGCCGGGTGAAGGCGCTCAGGATGGAGATGAAGACCAGGGGCAGCGCCACCATCTGCAAAAGGCGCATGTAGCCCGAGCCGACGACGGCGTACCACTGGGCCGTCTGCGCCACGACGCCGGAGCCCGCCCCGTAGGCGGCCTGCAGGGCGAGGCCCAGCACCAGGCCGAGACCCAAGCCGACCAGGACCCGGGTCGAGAACGACAGATGCCGCCGCTGCAAGCCGTAGAGCACGACCAGCAGGGCGACCAGGATCCCCACGTTGAGGGCCACGAGCCAACTCGTCACGACACTTCCCCCCAAGTGTAGAGCCCAACTCCCCAAGACGCCCCGACACGCACACAATGCCTCGTGCCAGGGCGGATCGCGGACGCGACGCGAGAGGCATCAGGATGCGGGAGCGCGCAGACCTGCCGGCTCCTCCGTCACCGACCGACGAGGGCCGTGCCTGCTTCCCGCCGAGGACAGATGCAGCGGCGCGGGGTGTGCGGCGACAGGCGACCCGACGGGCCTTGCCCGTACAGCATGAGACGCGAGGTCGCCGTGCGGGTCGGCAAAGTCTTCATCTCCCCGTTAGACAGGTAACGCACCGGCTGCGGCAAGTCAAGGTCGCAGGATGCGGGGTTGCCTTCCCGTTGCGTCAGTGAAACGCGACCTAAAACGACTCTTCAAACGCCGGTAACCCTCCGGTTCCACGCTGGAGACGGAGACGGCCGGCCGGCTCACAACCGACCAAAGGAGGCGAGAGCGTGAGGGTCGCTTCATCTCGTGCGGCCGTCGTGGCCGCCCTGGTTGCCTGGGCCTGGATGGCGGTGGCTCTACCCGCCCTGGGGGCCGAGAGACTGACGGGGGCGGGGGCCACCTTCCCGTACCCGCTCTACTCCCGCTACTTCGAGGAGTACCGCCGGCTCACCGGCGTGCAGGTCAACTACCAGTCCATCGGCTCCGGGGGCGGCCAGCGCCAGCTCCTGGAGCGCACGGTTCACTTCGGGGCCTCCGACGCCTACCTCTCGGAGGAGCAGATGGCGCAGTATCCGGGCGAGGTGGTCCACGTCCCCACCGCGGTCGGGGCGGTGGTACCCACCTACAACCTTCCGGGCGTCACCCAGCGCCTGCGCTTCACCGGTGAGCTCCTGGCCGACATCTTCCTGGGCCGGGTGACCCGGTGGGACGATCCTGGCATCCGAGCGCTCAACCCAGACGTCGCCCTGCCGCCGCTGCCCATCGTGGTGGTGCACCGCGCCGACGGCTCGGGGACCACGTTCATCTGGGTCAGCTACCTGGCCAGGGTCTCGGAGGAGTGGCGGCAGCGGGTGGGGGTGGGCACGAGCGTGGAGTGGCCCGTGGGGCTGGGCGGCCGCGGCAACGAGGGCGTGGCGGGGCTCGTCCGCCAGACGCCGGGCGCGCTCGGCTACGTCGAGCTCATCTACGCGCTGGAGAACGATCTGGCCTACGGGGCCGTACGAAACCGCTCGGGCCGGTACGTCGTGCCGGACCTGGCGAGCGCCTCGCGAGCGGCCGCCGTCGACATCCCGGCCGACACGCGACTCCTGCTGGTGAACACGCAGGCCCCCGACGGGTATCCCATCGCGGGCTTCACCTGGATCCTGGTCTACCGGGACCTGAGCCTGGTCACCGACCGGCGCGAGCAGGCCCGGGCCCTGGCCGAGCTGTTGTGGTGGATGGTGCACGACGCCCAGCGCTACAACGAGCCGTTGCACTACGGGAGGCTACCCGAGCCGGCGGTGCAGCGGGCCGAGGCACTGATCCGCAGCCTCACCTTCAGGGGCGAGCCGCTGCTCCCATGAGCCGGCCCTGTCCGTGGTATCATACGGCGTGGCCCGCTCTGGCCGGGCGGGCCACGCCAAAGCTCCCGCCTCGTGGGCGGGGCGCAGGGGAGAGAGGACCGTGGGGGAGCGGCAGGAGGCGACCTTCGCCGGGGGGTGCTTCTGGTGCATGCAGGCGGCCTTCGATGGCCTCCCCGGCGTCGAACGGGTCGTCGCCGGCTACACCGGGGGCCATGTCGAGGCGCCCAGCTTCGAGCAGGTCGAGACCGGCGAGACCGGTCACCGCCAGGCGGTGCGGCTCACCTTCGATCCCGAGCGCATCGCCTACACGACGCTGCTGGCGCGCTTTTGGCGGCAGATCGACCCCACCGATCCCGGCGGGCAGTTCGCCGAGCGGGGGCCGCAGTACCGGACTGCCATCTTCTACCACGACCAGGCCCAGCGACAGGCAGCCGAGGCCTCGCGCCAGGCCCTCGAGGCCAGCGGCCGCTTCGAGCGCCCCATCGTCACCGAGATCCTGCCGGCCGTCCCCTTCTACCCGGCCGAGGCGCGCCACCAGGCCTACCATCGGCGCCACCCGCTGCAGTACGCGCTGTACCGGGCGCGCTCCGGGCGCGACGAGTTCATCCGACGGGCCTGGAGGCGGGCCGACGAGCGGGCGGCCCTGCGCGGCCGGCTCGACCCCCTCGAGTACGCGGTGACGCAGGAGAACGCCACCGAGCCCCCCTTCCGCAACCGCTACTGGGACAACCGCCGCGAGGGCATCTACGTCGACGTGGTGTCGGGCGAGCCGCTCTTCAGCACCCGGGATCAGTACGACGCGGGCTGCGGCTGGCCCAGCTTCACGCGGCCCCTGCACCCCGAGAACGTCCTCGAGCTGGTCGACACGAGCCACGGCATGATTCGGACCGAGGTGCGCAGCCTGCAGGCCGACTCGCACCTGGGCCACGTCTTCGACGATGGCCCCCCGGAGGCAGGCGGACGGCGCTACTGCATCAACTCCGCGGCGCTGCGCTTCATCCCCAAGGAGGACCTGGAGAAGGAGGGCTACGGGGAGTACCGCAAGCTCTTCGACTGAGGGGCCGCCTGGTTCTCCAGCCCTTCGCTGGCCTCCGGGGGCCGGACGGCATGAGGTGACGGCTCGGCCGGCCGGCGGTCGAGGTGCCGGGCCAGCTCGTCCACCGCGGTCTGGCGGGGCATGGGGACGCCGATGCGGTAGGCAGCCCGTGCCATCATGTGGGTGCCCGCCGGCACCGTCAAGAAGACGAAGAGGAAGACCAGCAGGTCTTTGAGGTACAGGCTGCCCTCTTGCACGCTGAAGAGGAGCGTGGTGGCCACCGCGATGCTCAGCAGCCCCTGCGTGGTCGCCACCGTCGAGACGTTGGCACGCGAGTAGAAGTCCGGCATCCTCGCGACACCCAGGGCGGCGGTCAGGAGCAAGAACGCACCCGCCACCAGCAGCGCGCCGGTGAGGAAGCCGACCATCCCCCCGACCGTGCTCGGCTCAGTCATGGCCATCGCCCCCATCGTCGTCGAGCACCCTTCCGCGCAGGAGAAACCGGGCCACGGCCACGGTGCCGACGAAGGAGAGGATGGCGACCACCAGGGCGGCGTCGGAGTAGAGCGGGCTGTTGAGGCGCACCGACAGGATGAGCACCATCGCGATGAGCGCGACGCTGAGCGTGTCGACGCCCACCATCCGGTCCGGCACCGTCGGCCCCACCACGATGCGGTACAGCGACAGCAGCATGGCCAGCCCCGTCAGCATGGCGGCCACGGAGGTCGCAAGCATCAGCATCATCGGGTCAACTCCTCGATGGTTCGTGCGAAGGCGCCCCGGATCTCCTCGCGCACCCGCTCGGGCTGGCGGGCGTCGAGGGCGAAGACGAAGAGGCGGTCCTGCTGGGGCGTCACCTCCACCGTCATGGTCCCCGGCGTCATGGTGATCAGGTTGGCCAGCAACGTGACGGCCCCGTCGCTCTTGAGCCGGGTCGGGAGCTCCACGATCCCCGGGGAGATCCGCCCCCGAGGGTGCCAGATGGCTGAGGCCACGATGAGGGCCGACCGGTTCATCTCCACCAAGAACCGCCACGCCAGCCTGGCCGCCACGCCCACCCGGCGAAGGGACAGGTCCCCCCGCCCCGACACATGGACGAGCGCCGCGATGGCCGCGGCCAGGATCGCGCCGCCCAGCACCGACCGGAAGGTGATGGGCCCCTGCAGCGCCGTCCAGACCAGTGCCACCAGCACGACCAGCGTCGCGCGCATCACACCCGGCCTCCCGGAGCCAGGACGGCCTCGATGTAGGCCGCCGGGTCGACCAGCTGGGCCGCGGCCTGCTGCATCAGGCCGAGAGCGCCGTGGGCCCCGATCCCGAGGCCGACGCTGACCAGCACCAGAGCTGCCGCCGGCAGCAAGAGCCGTCCGACGGCACCGGCGCGGGCCGGGCGGTCGGGGTGACGCAACGGCCCCCAGAAGACCCCCACCTGGATCTTCATCATCGAAAAGAGCGTGAAGAAGCTCACCGCGATGCTGACGGCGACGACCGCCAGCTCGCCGACGGCCAGCCCGGCCTGGGCCAGCACCAGTTTGCCGAAGAAGCCGCTCAGCGGCGGGATGCCCGCCAGGGAGAGCGCAGCCACCAGGAAGACGGCCGCCAGGGCTGGGTAGGGGCGGGCCAGGCCACCCAGCTGCTTGAGGCTCTCGGTGCCCGTCACGTGCTCGGTGGCGCCCGTCACGAAGAAGAGCGCGGACTTGATGACGCTGTGGTGGATCATGAAGTAGACGGCTCCGGCCAGCGCCAGCGGGGTGTCGAGCCCCAGACCCATGGCCATGTAGCCGATCTGGCTGATGCTGTGGTAGGCCAGGATCCGCTTCATCGTCACCTGGGCCACGGCTCCCAGCACCCCGATGCTCATGGTCAGCGCCGCGATGACCAGCACGAGACGGCGGGTGAAGTCAGGGTCCAGGGGGAAGACCAGCGAGAAGGCCCGGATCAGGGCGTACATCCCGACCTTGGTCAACAGGCCTGCGAAGACGCCCGACAGAGGGGTGGGGGCCGCGTCGTACCCTCCGGGCAGCCAGAAGTAGAGCGGGAAGAGGGCCGCCTTGGCAGCGAAGACGACGGCGAAGAGCATGGCGATGACGGTGAGCAGCCGCGGATCCTCCATCTGGGCGGCCCTGACCGCCAGGTCGGCCAGGTTGAGGGTGCCCATCACGCCGTACAGCACGGCCACGGCCACCACGAACAGGGTGGAGGCGACCATGTTGAAGACCATGTACTTGAAGCCCTCTTGCAGCGGGTAGCCGCGATTGAGGATGGGCACGAGGGCGTAGGATGCGATCAGCAGCACCTCGAACCAGACGAACATGTTGAAGATGTCGCCGGTGAGGAAGGCCCCGTTGATGCCCATCAGCAGGAGTTGAAACAGCGCGTAGTAGGAGCGTCGCTCGAGCTCCGGGGGGATCACCTGCAGCGACTGCCAGAGTCCCGGGATGGCCACGACGTACGTCAGTGCCACCATCAAGGCGCTCAGGCGGTCGGCCACCAGTACGATGCCGAAGGGCGCCGGCCAGTCACCCGCCCGGAAGACCAGGATGTGGCCGTCCAAGACCCGGCCCATCAGCACCAGCGCCAGTAGGAGCCCCACCAGGACCGAGATGACGCTGAAGCTCCGTTGCCGGGCGCGGTCGCGCCGGGTCAGGGCAAGGGCGATCCCCGTCAGCAACGGCCAGAGCACCGGAGCGATGACGAGATCAGCGTCGGCCATGGTCGCCCTCCCGTAGGGCTTCGAGATCGTCGCTGCCCCGCTCCTGGTACGCGCGCAGCGCCAGGGTCAGGATCAGCGCCGTGGTGGCGAAGCCGATGACGATGGCGGTCAGGATGAGGGCCTGGGGCAGCGGGTCCGTATACGCCGCCTCGCCGGTCAGGACCGGCGCGGCCCCCCGTTTGAGGGCGCCCGACGTGATCAGCATCAACAGCGATCCGTGGCTCATCAGGACGGTACCGACCACGACCCGCAGCAGCGAGCGGCTCAGCATGTGGTAAAGGCCCACCGCGAACAGCAGCCCGATGACGCCTGCCATCAGGTACTCCACCCGTTGCCGCCTCCCTCCGATGGCCTGGCTCCGCTCACCGGCTGGTGCCGATGCGCTCGACGATGGTCATGGCGGTGCCCACCACCACCAAGAAGACCCCCACGTCGAACAGGACGGCACTGGCCATCTCCACGTGTCCCAGCACGGGCAGGTCGAGCGCCACGACGGCGCTGGTGAGAAAGGGTCGTCCCGCCAGCATGGCACCGATGCCAGTCAGGGCCGCCACCAGGAGCCCCAGAGGGGCCAGCGACGCGAAGTCCCATCGCTTGCGCCGGCGATCCGCCGAAGGGTGTGCCAGGCCCATCCCGGCCATGCGCATCAGCGTCAGCGCGGCGGCGCTGACCAGTCCGGCGATGAAGCCGCCACCCGGTTCGTTGTGGCCCCGCAACAAGAGGTACAACGCGTACACCACGGTGGTCGGCACGGCCAGCCGGGCCGTCGTGCGGAGGATGACCTCGTTCATGCCCGCTCCAGACCCCCCGGGCTCGCCACCTTCGAGGAAGGGGCTGCGTTCGAGGAGGGGGCTGCGTCGGACAGGTCCTCGGTCACGAGGGGCGGGAACGCCAGGCGCTCATCCGGACCGGCGCCATGTCGTCGGGCCGGTCGGCGCATCAGCCCCGCGACGGCCAGCGCGGCGATGGCCAACACGGTGATCTCGCCCAGCGTGTCGAGCCCGCGAAAGTCGACGAGGATGACGTTGACCACGTTGCGCCCTCCGCCCAGGGGCAGGCTCGTCTCCAGGAAGAAGGGCGCGATGCTGGGCCACACCCGATGGGAGGTGAAGATCAGCGTCAGCGTGGCCATGGAGAGGCCAAACCCGATCGAGAGGGCGGCCGAGGCAGCACGCCGACACGTGCCCACGGGCCGATGTACGAGAGGCGGCAGGTGCCTGAAGGCCAGCACGAAGAGCACCAGCGCGATGCTCTCGACGATGAGCTGCGTCAAGGCCAGGTCGGGCGCTCGCAGGCTGACGAACAGCACGGCCATGGGCATGCCCACGCCTCCCAGGGCGGCCGCCATGCCCAGCCGTGATCGCACCGCAAGCGTCGCCAGGGCGCTTGCCGCCATCACCCCCGTCAACGCGACGTCGAAGGGTTCGATGGCCCCCAGCGAGGCCGATCGCCACTCGAGTCCCCAGAGTCGCAGGATCACGTAGCCCCACAGCAGGAGGACCGCGGCCACCAGCGACCCGAGGTGGTCGGACAGCCGACCGGTCACGTGGGCACGGGTCAGGCGGTCTGCGACCGCGGGCAATTGCCGGACGAAGCCGTCGTACCAGGTGTCGAGACGAAGCGCGGGGGGCATCTGCGGCAGACCCGCCACCCAGCGATGCCGGGTGGCATAGCCGGCCAGCCCCGCTGCCAGGGCGGCCCCGCTCATCGCGAGAGCCGGGGTCAGGCCGTGCCACAGGCCCGCCTCCACGGACGTCCACGCTCCGGCGAGGGCCGAGGTCGCAGGGGTCAAGAGCGCCCCCGATACGAGCTGCGGGCCCACTCCCACCACGAGGGCGAGCCCGCCCAGCAGCAACGGCGGCCCCAGGAGCGACCAACCGGGGTCATGGCCTGCGCCGTCGTGGGACGAGCCGCCGCGCGCCAGAAAGACCCCGTGGAAGAAGAGGAGGGCGTAGACCATGGTGAAGCTGCTGCCCAGCACCGCCAGCGCCGGGGCCAGCCACGCGAGGCCAGCCCGGTCGTGACCGAAGTGCCAGGCGGCCTCGAAGAACATCTCTTTGCTGACGAAGCCGTTGAGCGGGGGCACCCCTGCCAGAGCCAGGCTCGCCAGGCCCGCGGCCGCCGCCGTCAGCGGCATGGAGCGGGCCAGCCCTCGGAGCCGCCGCACGTCCCGGGTGCCCGTCTCGTGCTCGACGATGCCCGTCACGAGGAAGAGAGAACCCTTGAAAATGGCGTGGTTGAGCGTGTGGAAGACGGCCGCGGCCAGTGCGGCCGGCGTGGCGATGCCGAGGAGGCTCATGATGAGGCCGAGCTGGCTCACGGTCGAGTTGGCCATCAGGGCCTTGAGGTCGGTCTGCCGCAGGGCCAGGGCAGCCCCCCATACCAGGCTTGCCAGTCCGACGCCCGTCACCAGCCAGGTCCACAGCTCGGTGCCACCCAGCACCCCGACCATGCGCGCGACCAGGTAGAGCCCTGCCTTGACCATGGTGGCCGAGTGCAAGAAGGCGCTGACGGGCGTGGGGGCCTCCATGGCGTTGGGAAGCCAGATGTGGAAGGGCACCTGCGCCGACTTGGCAAAGGCCCCGGCCAGGACCAGGGCGGTGATGAGCGGGTAGCGGGGACTCTGGCGGATCTGGGTGGCCTGGGTGCTCAGACCCGCCAGGTCGAAGGTGCCCGCCTCGACGTAGAGCAGCACGAAGCCGAGCAGCATGGCCAGCCCGCCGCCGGCCGTGATGAGCAACGCCTTCTGGGCGCCGTAGCGGGAGCCCTCCTTGTGGTACCAGTAGCCGATGAGCAGGAAGGACGTGACCGAGGTCAGCTCCCAGAAGACGTAGAGGACCGCCAGGTTGCTCGATAGCACGACCCCCAGCATGGCCCCCATGAAGGCCAGCATGTAGGCGAAGAACCGGCCGTGGTCCTCGTCGGGGCCCAGGTAGGCCGATGCGTACAAGAGGATGAGGGTGCCCATCCCGGTCACGATGAGGGCGAAGAAGAGGCTGAAGCCGTCGAGTACCAGGCGGATCTCCACGCCCAGCGCGGGCACCCACCGCCAGGTGGCCGACAGGCTCTCGCCGGCTGCCACCTGAGGGAGGGCCGAAGCCAGGGCAAGGGCCGCGGCCAAGGCGACGGCGGCCGATGCCACGCCGACCCACCGGCTCGCCACCCGCCGGGCGAGCAGCGGCGCGAGTGCGCTGGCCACGAAGGGCGCGATGAGGATGATCGTGAGCCAGGTGGATGCTCTCATCTTCCCTACATCCTCGCATAGCCCGAAGGCAGGCAGCGTCGGGTGGCGCGCCGCCTGCCGGCGAGGCCGGCGGCGGCCCCGGAGTGGTTACGATGCCTACTTGCGACAATCCTCCCCGTCGTGACCCACCCCCTCGAGCGCTGCGGGCGCACGGCGCCCTGGCACCGCGCTCGTCCAGGCTGCGTTGACAACGCGAAGAGTCCGCAGTATCTTCCCGAGAAGGCGACTCATTTGCTTTGGCAAACCAAAGCGACCGCGCCAGCGAACGGAGGGCCACCCCGTGGAGGATGTGACGCTCGGGCAGCGTCTCGATGCCCGGTCCGGTGACGGAGCCAGCACCCCGGCGGCGGTGACCAACCGCATCACGGGCAGCCGCCGGTGGTGGGCGCTGGGGGCCGTCATGGTCTCGATGTTCTTCTCGTCGTTGGACCAGACCATCGTCTCGGCGGCGATGCCGGTCATCATCGGCGAACTCCACGGCTTCGGCCTGTACGCCTGGGTCTTCACCGCCTACATGATGGCGTCGGCTATCACGGTGCCCATCTACGGCAAGCTTTCGGACGTGTATGGTCGCAGGCCCTTTTACGTCTTCGGACTGGTCACCTTCATGACGGGCTCGGTCCTGGCCGGGCTCGCCCGAGACATGGGCTGGCTGGTGGCGGCGCGGGCGCTGCAGGGCGTGGGGGGTGGGGCGTTGCTCAGCATGCCGCCGGCCACCATCGGTGACATCTTCAATCCCCGCGAGCGTGCCCGCTGGATGGGGCTGGTCATGACGCTCTTCGGGGTCTCGAGCATCGTCGGGCCGACGCTCGGCGGCTGGATCACCGATCACCTGGGCTGGCGGTGGGTCTTCTACGTCAACCTGCCGGTGGGTCTGGCCGCGCTGGCGGCTGTCAGCTACGCGCTGCCCACCGTGCGGCTGCCCGGCCAGGCGCGGGTCGACTGGGCGGGCAGCGCGCTCCTGGTCGCCGGCCTGGTGCCCCTGCTGCTGGCCCTGACGTGGGCGGGGTCGACGTACCCGTGGGGATCGCCTCGGGTACTGGGGGCCTTCGGCGTCGCGGCCCTCGCGCTGGCCGGCTTCCTGTGGGTAGAGCAGCGGACGCCCGACCCGCTGCTGTCGCCTGCGCTCCTCTCCCATCCCGTCTTCCTCTCCGCCGCGTCCGTGGCGCTGCTGGCCTCCGTCACGATGTTCTCAGGCGTGATGTTCATGCCGCTCTTCGCGCAAGGGGTGCTGGGCATCTCGGCCGAGGGGTCCGGCATCGTGATGACGCCGATGATGCTCAGCTTCATCGCGGGCAGCGCCCTGAGCGGCCAGATCCTCTCCCGTACCGGACGCTACAAGGTGCAGGCCGTCGTCGCGGCCGGCGTCGTCATCGTGGGGACCGCGCTGCTGCGGCGGATGGGCGTCGACGCCGCTCCCCCCGACGTGGTGCGCAACGTGGTGACGCTGGGGCTTGGCATCGGGTCGCTGATGCCCCTCGTCAACGTGGCGGTCCAAAACGCCTTCCCCTATCGGATGCTGGGGACGGTCAACGCGACCCAGCAATTCGTGCGGTCGCTGGGCGGGGTGCTGGCGGCTCCCATCTTCGGCACCATCCTGACCCGGGGCTTCCAGCGCAGTCTCGAGCAGCGGCTGTCGGCCCCGGTGGCGGGGGTGGTGGGGCAGATGTCGCTGGATCCGCAGGCCCTCATCACCGCCGAGGCCCAGGAGCGGGTACGGGCCGTCCTGGCGAGCATGGGGGGCGAGGGGGAGCAGATGGCCCGCACCTTCGTGGAGGCCTTGCGGCAAGCCCTGGCCGACGGGATGGCCGGCATCTTCGCCGTGGGATGGTGGCTCGCGCTGGCGACGCTGGCGGCCACCCTGTGGCTCAAGGAGATCCCCCTCAAGCGCGACGAGTTTTACCGCGAGGAGGGCGGCTCGTGATCGCCGAGGCCGAGGTCGAGGTCGACCGGGTGACGCTGGGGTGCCGCCTGGATCGCGCGCTGACCGCGCTGTGTCGGAGGCTGAGCCAGCAGGCGGCTCGCGCCGGGATGGGGCTCACCCCCGCTCAGCTCTTCGTCTTGCGCGCCTTGCGGGGGCCGCACCCCGTGCGGGTGACCGATCTGGCCGAGAGGCTCGGCATCGGTGCCAGCGCCGTCACGCTGCTGCTCAACCGCCTCGAGGGCATGGGCCTGGTGGCGCGCCAGCGCGACACGGGCGATCGCCGGGTGGTGCGGGTGGGGCTCACGCCCGCCGGGCGTGACGTGCTGGCTCAGGTGGAGGCCGAGCGGACGCGGCTCGTCGAGCGCCATCTGGCGCGCCTGTCCGATGCTCAGGCCGTCGCCGTGGTCGAGGCGCTGGAGCGACTGGCGCAGGAGGAGCCGGGCGGAGAGGAGGCCGACCTCGTTCCATCGTAACTAGTGCATCCCCACCGCGCCCGATGCCTGGATCCGGCGCTCCGCGCCCTTGAAGGCCCGCACCCCTACCACCACGAAGCCGACCGCCGCCAGCGTCAGGATGGCCACGCCGACGGGCAGCGTCACCAGCGGTCGGGTCCCGAGCACCAGCGCCCGCATCAGGTCGATGCCGTAGGTGACGGGCAGCGCCAGGGCGAGGATCATCAGCGCCCTGGGCAGGGCCGTGACGGGGAAGTTGATGCCGGACAGCACCTGGATCAGGAAGCTGCCGACGTCGGTCAGGAAGTTGGCCTCCCGGGCGAAGAGCACGAGCGCGGCGTAGGCGAATCCGAAGCCGTACAGCGCGACGACGGTGGGCACCAGCACCAGCAGAGCCGCTCCCAGCGGGCCGCCCGGCGAGAAGCCGAACAGGAAGTGGGCCAGCACCAGCACGGAGATCGTGTTGAGGCCCGTCACCACCAGGCCGAAGAGGCTGCGGCCCACCAGCAGCCACAGCCGTGAGTTGGGCGTCAGCCAGAGGGCCTCCAGGGTGCCCTCGTCCATCTGCTGCTTGAGGGCGAAGCCCAAGCCCCAGAAGACGGCGCTGATGTAGCTGCCGACGATGCTGCCCAGCAAGACGAACGATAGGAAGTTGGACGTCCCCGTGGCCGCCTCGAAGCCCGGCAGGCGTCCGTCCGCCGTGGCGAAGGCCCTGCCCAGGAAATAGACGGGCGTCAGCCACATGATGGGTTCGACGAGGCGCATCACGGCGTTGAGCGGGTAGCGCACGAAGACGAGCCACTCCCGCCAGACGGTGGCCACCAGCACCCGCAGCGCGTCGACGATGACGGCTCCCCCTCCCCGCATCGGCGCACCAGCCCCGGTCAGTACTGGGCGAGGCTGCCCGTCTGCCGGGCCATGCGCTCGACCACTCGAAACAGCCCCACGCCCAGCACCAGCGAGACGACGCCGAAGCAGGCGATGGCGAGGGCGTCGCCCCGGACGCGGTCCCAGCCCCAGCCCGCCAGGGCCACCCCTCGCAGGCTGCGCACCGCGTAGGTGAGCGGCAGGGCCCGCGCGAGGCCTTGCATCCAGGCCGGCATCACGTCGATGGGGAAGGTGATGCCGGCGAAGACCGTGAAGAGCCCCCGTACCAGGAAGACCATGGCCTCCGTCTCTCGCACCCAGAGCACCAGGCTCGCGAAGGTCAGGCCCACCCCCACCACGGAGAGCACCGACAGCGCCAGGAGCAGCGCCATCAGGGCCAGACTTCCCCTCATTTCGAGCCCGTACAGCAGCCGGAGCTCGACGAGCGTGACGCCCATCAGCGTCAGCGACTGGAGCACCTGTGCCGCGCCCGCCCCCGCGAGCAGGCCGAAGCGGGAGGCGGGGGAGACCCAGTTGGCCTCCAGCGTCCCTCGCCACTGCTCCTGGCGCAGGTGCGACCCCAGCATCCACAGCGCCGAGTTGAGCACCATCCAGAGCGTGGTGCCGAGCAGCACGTAGCCGACATAGTCGGCGGTGCCGGCCCTGGCCTCGAAGGCCGCCAGCCCCTCGCCTGCCGGGCCGGCCAGGGCCCGCCCGAAGAAGACGTAGCCGGCGGGGAAGAGCACCGGCCAGACCAGCAGCCCCACGGTCCACGTCGGATAGCGCAGCAGGATGAGCAGCTCCTTGCGGGCCACGGCCCAGGCGGCTCGCACGTGGGGGCCCCCTCTCAATCGCGCAGCGCCCGACCCGTCATGGCGATGAAGACATCCTCGAGCGTGGGCTCCTTGACGGAGAACCCCAGCAGGTGAAGCCCCTCGGCAAAGACGGCGTCGAGGATGTCGGCCACGTCGCGCCGGCCGTCGGGAAAGGCCAGCGTGAGGCGGGTGACCGACGCCTCCTGGTCCTCCTGGGCCGACGCCAGACGCAGGTCGCCGAGACGCGCCCTCAATCGCTCGAGGTCGTGGCCGAGGCCGGCCACCTCCAGTCGAAAGAGGCGATGGGCCGCCAGCCGGCGCTTGAGCGCGGAGGGGGTGTCGCAGGCCACGATCCGCCCGTGGTCGATGATGGCGACCCGGTCGCAGAGGAAGTCCGCCTCCTCCATGTAGTGGGTCGTCAGCAGGATGGCCCGGCCCTCGGCCTTGAGCTCCAGCACCAGCTCGCGCAGGGTACGGGCGGCCTGGGGGTCCAGCCCCAGCGTCGGCTCGTCCAGCAAGAGCGCCGGCGGGTCGTGCAGCAGCGCCCTGGCCAGCGAGAGGCGCTGGCGCATGCCCGTGGAGTAGCGCTCGACCAGCTCGTCGGCGCGTGCGGTGAGGCCGAGGCGGTCCAGCACCGCCTCGACGCGGCCCGGGATGGCACGGGCGGGCACGCGGTAGAGGGTGGCGAAGTAGTGGAGGTTCTCGCGGCCGGTGAGCTTCCAGTAGAGGTGGCGCTCGCCGGCCATCACGACCCCGAGGCAGCCTCGCGCGGCCGCGGGCGCCTCCAAGACGTCGTGCCCGCAGATGGCGGCGCGCCCGCTCGAGGGCTCCACCAGGGTCGAGAGCATCCGAATGAGGGTGCTCTTGCCCGCCCCGTTGGGACCCAGCAGCCCCAGCACCTCGCCGGGTCGTACCTCGAGGCTGACCGAGTCGACGGCCACCAGCCACTCGCTGGGAGCGGCCGTGCCATCGTCGCTGCCTCGGCGTCGCCCGAGACGCCGGAGCAGCCGCGACGGACGTGCGACCCTCCGCCTGAAGCGCTTGGTCAGGTCACGTGCCACGATGACGCCGTCGCCGGACACGGGGCCCATCCCTCCCACCGGCCGCGCCGATGCGCGATACGATCATCAACGAATTTAATCTAGGATATAAAGGATGTCAATAGAGGAGATACATGTCGTACAGTAGGACGTGGGCCCCGCGAGCGCGAGCCCGGCCGGAGCGGGGGACGCCCGTCATGCCATGCCAGCCGGCAGGTCTCAGACGCCGGCCGGAGCGGCTCGCTCTCGCAGCAGATGGGCGAAGGCTCGCCTCATCTTGGCCAGTTTGGGCGCGATGACCAGCTGGCAGTAGGGCTGGAAGGGGTTGCGCTCGTAGTAGCGCTGATGATAAGCCTCGGCAGGATAGAAGCGCTCGAAGGGGACCACCTGTGTCACGATGGGCGCCTCCCAGACGCCCTCGCGCTCGAGCCGCTGGATGACGCGCTCGGCGGCTGCCCTCTGCTCGGGCGAGTGGTAGAAGATGACGGAGCGGTACTGGGGCCCCACGTCGGCGCCCTGCCGGTCGGGGGTCGTCGGGTCGTGGATGGCGAAGAAGATCTCCAGGATCTGCTCGTAGCGGATGACCGACGGATCGAAGGTGACCTGCACCACCTCGGCGTGCCCCGTGGTGCCCGTGCAGACCTGCTCGTAGGTCGGGTGCTCCACGTGGCCGCCTGCGTAGCCGGAGACCACCGCGTGCACCCCCTTGACACCCTGGAAGGCCGCCTCCAGACACCAGAAGCAGCCGCCGCCGAGGGTGGCCACCTCACGACGCGCACCGGTGCTCATCGCATCCGACCTCCTCGGCGGTAGCATACCCGATGGGCTCACCCCCCGCCGGACGCCTCCGAAGGCCTCGGCCGTGCAATGGACGTGCAGCAGGCGGTCCACCAAGGGGGGAGGGAGCCCCTCCGGCGGCGGCGAACTCCCCCCCGCACCCGGGCCATGCCCGAGAGGGGGCCAGCGCGTGGCGGGTCTGGCGGGCGTCGGCCTCTTTCGTTACCGGCAATCGCTGTGGTGGCGGCCGTCGGAGCTGGCGCGGCGGCTCGCGGCGCTCGACCGCGAGGCAGGCCTGCAGGCCATCGGTGCCATCAGCCGCCTGGGTGACCGCCTGGCCGCCATCGAGGAGCCCTCCAGCCGGCTGGTGCCTGCCGTCGTCGAGCATCTGCGGGCACAGGAGCAGACCGCCGAAGAGCGGACCCGACGCTGGCTGGCCCTGACGGGCCGCATCGACGCGCGGGCGTGAGAGCCCCCCGACGGGGAGGCGCCCTCAACGACGCGGGGCGGGCAGCGGTTGGGTTGCCGGGCCGGCGTCGGCCAGCTCCTCTCCCGCGTCCGACTCGGTCTCCGCCTCCGACCGCTCGAAGCGGGCCCGCACCTCCTCCAGCACGGCCGGCGGGCCCAGGACGAAGAGCATGTCGCCCCCATGGACCGTGGTGCCGCCCGTCGGCACCCGGTAGCGGCCGTTGCGGCCCACCATGATGATGAGCGTCTCCTTGGGGAGTCCCAGCTGCGCCACGGGCTTGCCCGCCAGGGGCGACTCCTGGGGCACCACGATCTCCATCAGGTCGCTGTCCATGGCCTCGTGGGGCACGAGCTCGATGGGGACACGCCGCCGCACCCGCTCGGGGGCGGCCACCCGCAGCCACTGCGCGACGTAGGGGATGGAGGTCCCCTGGACCAGGCAGGAGACGACCACGACGAAGAAGACCACGTTGAAGATGAGCTGGGCGCTGGCCACCCCGGCCACCCGGGGGAGAGTGGCCAGGATGATGGGCACCGCCCCGCGCAGCCCGACCCACGCTACCAGCAGCGCCTCTCGCCAGTTGCGCCGGAAGAGCAGGAGGAGCGGCACCGTGGCCACAGGACGCGCCGCGAACATGAGGAAGGCGGTCATGGCCATGCCCGGGCCCGCCACCTCGATGAGCTGGCTCGGGAAGACCAGCAGCCCCAGGGTGACGAACATGACGATCTGGGCGAGCCAGGCCATCGTGGAGTTGAAGCGGATGAGGAAGCGCCGGTACGGCAACTTCGAGTTGCCGATGACCAGGCCCGCGACGTAGACCGCCAAGAAGCCGCTGCCGCCGAGCGTGGCGACCAGGCTGTAGATGAAGCCGGCGATGGCCATGGATAGCAGGGGGTAGAGGGCCTCCTGCTCGAAGTGCATGCGGTGCAAGAGCCACAGACCGACCCGCCCGAGCCCGTAGCCCAGCAACCCGCCCAGCGCCATCTGCACCACGAAGTGGCCGGCCATCTGAAGTGGGGTGGTCTGGGGCAGGGTCAGCAGCTGGATGAAGAACGTCGTCAGCAGGATGGCCATGGGGTCGTTGCTGCCCGACTCCAGCTCCAGCAGGGGGGCGAGGCTGCCCCGCAGGGCGACATGCTTGGAGCGCAACACCATGAAGACGGCCGCCGCGTCGGTAGAGGAGATGACCGCTCCCACCAGCAGGCCATCCAGGAGATCCCATCCCAGCACCCAGGTGGCGAAGAGCCCCACCAAGCCTGCGGTGGCCGCCACGCCGACCGTGGCCAGCGTAGCGGCGGGCCCCAGCACGGGTCGCACCTGCTTCCACTCGGTGTCGAGGCCGCCTGCGAAGAGGATGATGGCCAGCGCACCGATCCCCAAAAACTGCGCTAGCCACGGGTCATCGAAGGCGATGCCGCCGGGGCCCTCGGAGCCCGCGAGCATCCCCACCAGCAAGAAGAGCACCAGGGCGGGCACGCCGAGGCGACCGGCCGTCCGCGCCATCACCAGGCTGACGCCCATCAGGATGGAGACCGCCAGGAAGGTGCGCTCGATGGGAATGGCTTGAAGGGCGCTGTAGGTGTCGACTGGCACGGGCAGTTTCTCCCCTGCATGATTGTAACAGAAGTGCCGGGTCGACAGGCAGTTGCCCCTCCGGGGGGCGAGGCCGCCGGCGGCGAGGGGGCGTTGCGGATGGTCGGACGGATCCAGGCCGTCGCATGGGCGGCGGGGGTGGTGGCGCTGGCCATGGCCGCCGGGACGCCGGCGGTCGTCGAGTGGGCGCGTCCGCTTCACGACGCGGTGAGGGTGCCCGTGGTGCTGGCCTTCATGGGCGGCTGGGCGGCGCTGGTGGCCATAGCCTCGGCCTGCCTCAAAGAGGCCCGGCTCCGTCGGCCGGGGACCGCTGCGGAGGGCCTGGCCGGGCCCGCAAGGGAGGATGGCCGATGAGCGCCGAGCGGCCGCGGGCCCGTCAATGGGGCCTCATCACGGGCATCCTGCCCCCAGGGCCCCACGATGCCATCACCGACGTCCCAGGGGTCGCGGTGGGACATGCCACGCTGTGGTGGGGAGAGGGCCCCCTGGTGGAGGGGGTGGGGCCCGTCCGCACGGGCGTCACGGTGGTGGTGCCCCACGGCGGCAATCTCTACCGGGAGAAGGTGCCCGCCGCACAGTTCACCTTCAACGGGTACGGAAAGGCCGTGGGCCTGCCTCAGATCGACGAGACCGGCGCGCTCGAAAGCCCCATCGCCATCACCAGCACCCTCAACGTGAGCCGGGTGGCCGATGCCCTCGTCTCCGTCGCGCTGGAGCGAGACCCTGGCATCGGTTCTCAGCTCGGCACCTTCAGCCCGGTGGTGGCCGAGATCCACGACGGCTACCTCAACGACGCGAGGGGCCGGCACGTCCAGGAGGCCCACGTGCGCCAGGCGCTGGCCACGGCCTCGACCGGCCCCGTGCCCGAGGGGGCGGTGGGCGCCGGCACGGGCGCCATGGCCTTCGGCTGGAAGGGCGGCGTCGGCACGGCCTCCCGCCGCCTGCCCGACCGTTTCGGCGGCTGGACCGTGGGAAGCCTGGTGGTGGCCAACTTCTCCGGGGTGCTGATGGTGCAGGGCAGGGCGGTGGGGCCGGCCCTGGGGCAGCTCCCCCTCGGGCTGGAGGCGGGAGAGCTGGCGTCGGAGGGTGGGTCGGTGGTGGTGGTGCTGGCCACCGACGCCCCCCTGTGGCACCGCAACCTCCAGCGCCTGGCCCGGCGCGCCGTGGTGGGGCTGGCGCGTACCGGCTTCTTCGGGACGCACACCAGCGGCGACTTCATCCTCGCCTTCTCCACGGCTGCGAGGATCCCGCACGTGCCTCGCCTGCCGGCCCCCGGCGAGCCCCTGATGCTGACGGGGCTGTCGGAGGTGCGCAACGAGGCGATGTCGGCGCTCTTCCTGGCGGCCGCCGAGGCGACGGAGGAGGCGGTCTTCAACGCGCTCTTCAAGGCCGTCACGGTCGTCGGCCGTGACGGCCACAGGGGCGAGGCCCTCGACCTCGACCGGCTGCGGGCCGTCCTGGGATGACCCACAGGCAGGAACGTCCCTGAAACGTATCGAAACAGCCTCCACCGGGAGGCTGAACGCGCTTGCGCACGCAGGGCCCGGACGCGAGCGACAGGACGAGCTCGCCGACGGTACGGACCATCGCCAGGGTGGCCGGCGTCAGCGCCTCTACCGTCTCCAGGGTCCTGAGGTCCCAGGACGGCGTCAGTGTCGATGCCCGTCGACGGGTACTGGACGCCATCGCCCGCCTCGGCTCCACGCCCGACGAGGTCCGCCTCTGGTCTTCCTTGCGGCTGCGCGCCCGGACGCGGGCCGCCTCGGCGCCGGGCGAGGGGCGCCTGCTGGCTCTCATCGTGCCCGACGTGTCGACCGGTTTCTATGCCGAGGTGCTCCGGGGCGTCGAGGCCGAGGCCTACGAGCGCGGCTACACGCTGGTGCTCTACACCACGGCGGGACGCGGCCACGACGCCGTGGTGGGGCGCGCCCTGGAGGCCGGCCAGTGCCAGGGGCTCATCGTCATGACGCCGCGGGGGCACCCACCGCGAGCGCTGCAGCACCCGTCCGGGCATCCGGTGCCACCGGTGGTCGTGGTGGATCACCGCAGCGAGGGCAGTCCCTACCCCCACATCGCTGTCGACAACCTCAAGGGCGCCTTCGAGGCGACCCACTACCTGATCGCCAAGGGACATCGCCGCATCGCGCTCATCACGGGGCTGCTCTCCATCCAGTCGGCGGTGGATCGGCTGCGGGGCTATCGGCTCGCGCTGGAGGAGGCGGGCATCGGCTTCGACCCGGGCTGGGTGCTCCAGGGCGACTTCCTGACGCCGTCGGGCTACCGCCTGGTCAAGGAGTGGCTGGACCAGCGGCGGCCGCTGCCCGACGCCTGGTTTTGCTCCAACGACCTGATGGCCTTCGGCGTGCTCCGAGCGCTGCACGAGGCCGGCGTCTCGGTCCCGGGCGACACCGCGGTGATGGGCTTCGACGACATCCCCATGGCCCAGGCCACCCTGCCGCCGCTCACCACGGTGGCGCAGCCCATGGCGGAGATGGGGGCCCTGGCGGTGCGCATGGTGGTCGACATGATCGAGGGAGGGGGGGTGACCGTCCCGCGCGTCGTGCTGCAGACCCGCCTCGTCATCCGGGAGTCGGCGTGACCGCGACGAGATCGGAGGGGAGATGACGTCGATGCGAAGCGTCGGGTCGGTGCGAATCTTGGCAACCGCTATCTTAATCTCCATGCTGGTCGGCGTGGCGGGCGCGGTGGCCTCCGCTCGGACCACCCTGACGGTAGGGGTCTTCCCGGACCTGGACTCGGTGCTCAAGGCCGTCATCCCCGAGTTCAACAAGGTGCATCCCGACATCGAGATCAACTTGCAGACCCTGGGCTTCGCGGATCACCACAACGCCCTGCTGACCGCACTGGCCACGGGATCGGGAGCGCCCGACGTGGTGGCCATCGAGATCGGCTACCTGGGGCGCTTCGCGGTGGAGGGCGGCCTGACCGACCTGAGCCGGCCGCCTTACAACGCCGGAGAGTTGAAGGACCTCTTCGTCCCGTTCGCGTGGGGGCAGGCGACGACCACGGACGGGCGGATCGTGGCCATCCCGACCGACATCGGGCCGGGCACCATGTTCTACCGGCGTGACGTGTTGGAGGCCGCCGGCGTCGACATCGACGCCGTGGCGTCGTGGGACGATCTGGTGGAGATGGGGCGCAAGGTGACCCGTGACCTCAATGGCGATGGCAAGGCTGACGTCTTCCTCATCGCAGCCGCCTCCACCATCGC
Organism: Limnochorda sp. LNt; assembly: GCF_035593265.1. GTDB lineage: Bacteria > Bacillota > Limnochordia > Limnochordales > Geochordaceae > Geochorda > Geochorda subterranea. The sequence goes on from NZ_CP141614.1 coordinate 1,147,662, forward strand.
CGACGCGATGTATCGGGGCGACATCCCGGAGGGCGAGGGCGTCTACTTCGATGCCCGGGGCCGCACGGTGGTCGACAGCCCTCGGTTCGTCAACGCCTTCACCGTGGCCCAGCGCGTGCGCCAGGCGGGGCTGGACGCCCGCATCGGCGCCTGGAGCAACGAGTGGTACGAGGCCTTCAAGCGCGGCACGGTGGCCGTGGAGCTCTCGGGCGCCTGGCTGGGCGGGCACCTGCAAAACTGGATGGCGCCCGAGACCGCCGGCAAGTGGGGCGCCCGCGACCTGCCGAGCAACATGTACGTGAGCTGGGGCGGCTCCTTCTACGCCATCCCGGAGCAGTCCCGCCACAAGGATGCTGCCTGGAAGCTGATTCAGTTCCTGACGACCCGCCCCGAGATCCAGATCCTGGCGTTCCGCACCACCAACGCGTTCCCCGCGTTGCAGGCGGCCCTGGAGGATCCGCTCTTCGACGAGCCCGTACCATTCCTCGCCGGACAGCGGGCGCGCCGCATGTGGGCGGAGGCGGCCGCGAAGGTGCACGTGTCGGTCATCCACCCGGGTGACCCCGTGGCCCAGGAGATCGTGGGCTCGGCGCTGACCCAGGTGCTGGAGGAGGGCAAGGACGTCCGCCAGGCCCTGGCCGAGGCCAGGCAGCTCATCGAGCGGCGGGTCCGGAGGTGAGCATGGCCATGGGGCCGGGTGGCGACTCGGTGCGTGAAGTGCCCCACGGGGCCGGGACTGCGGGCCACCCGGCCCCGGCCCTCCCACGCCCGGTCGCGGCGCACCCGCCGACCGTGACGGGGCGCCACCGCGGTAGCTCCTGGTGGAAGAGGCGGGCGGCCCCTTACGTCTTCATCAGCCCGTTCTTCATCCTGTTCGCCGTCTTCGGCCTGTATCCCATCCTCTTCTCCTTCTACTTGTCGTTTCACAGCTGGAACGCGGTGGGCGGCCTCGGATCGATGGAGTGGGTCGGACTGGAGAACTACACCTACCTGCTCACCGACCCGTGGTTTTGGAAGTCCTTGTGGAACACGGTCTGGCTGCTGATCGTCTCCGGGCTGCCCCAGCACCTCATCGCCATCCCCCTGGCGTTCATCCTCAACTCGGGGCTGGTGCGGCTGCGCAACCTCTTCAGCGCGTCGTACTTCATGCCGTACATCACCTCGACCGTGGCCGTCGCCATGATCTTCACCACCATCTACGGCACGCAGTACGGTGCCCTCAACGCCGCGCTCGCCTGGCTGGCGGATCACGCTCGCCTGGGGTGGCTTTGGGAGCGGTTGGGCCTCGAGCTCCCGGTCAACTGGCTGGGGCGGGCCGCCTACATCAAGCCGGCCATCGCCATCCTGGTCGTATGGCGGTGGTTCGGCTGGAACACCATGCTCTACCTGGCCGGTCTGCAGACCATCCCCCGGGAGCTCTACGAGGCGGCCATGGTGGACGGGGCGAGCATCCCCCAGCAGTTCCGGTGGATCACCCTGCCCCTGCTGAAGCCCATCGCGTTCTTCGCGGTGACGCTGACCATCATCGGCAACATGCAGCTCTTCGACGAGCCCTTCGTCCTGACGGGCGGCACGGGGGGCACCAGCGAGTCGGGTCTGACGGTGGCCCTCTACCTGTACCGGACCGGCTTCGAGTGGCTGTACATGGGCTCGGCGGCGGCCATGTCGTGGATGCTCTTCGTGATCATCGTGGGCATGTCCATCCTCAACTTCCGTCTCATGGGACGCGCCGGACTCGAGCGGCGTGGCGGCTGACGCGAGGGGGCAAGGTTGACGATGCAGGCCTTGAGGTCGTGGCCGGCCAAGCTGGCGCTGTATGCGGTGCTGGTCTCGATGGCCCTGCTGACGGCCTTTCCGTTCTACTGGATGTTCGTCCTGGCGACCCACGATCGCTCGACCATCTTTCGGGCGCCGCCCCCCATGTGGTTCGGGACGGAGCTGAGCGCCAACTACGAGCGGCTGGTCTCGACGCTGCCCTTCTGGCGCAACGCATGGAACAGCCTCTACACCGCGCTGATGGCGACGGGGACCACTTTGTTCTTCTGCAGCCTGGCGGGGTTCGGCTTCGCGATGTACGACTTCAAGGGGCGGGACACCCTGTTCGGCTTCCTGCTGGGCACCATGATGGTCCCGGGGTTGCTGGGCATCATCCCGTACTACCTCATCATGCGGTGGCTCGGGTGGATCAACCTGCCCCGTGCGCTGTACGCACCGGGCATGGCGTCGGCCTTCGGCATCTTCCTGATGCGGCAGTACATCGCCAGCGCCGTGCCGGCCGACCTGCTGGATGCGGGCCGCATCGATGGGCTGAGCGAGTTCGGGCTGTACCGGCGGGTGGTCGTCCCCCTGATCAAGCCCGCCTTCGGCACGCTGGGCATCATCACCTTCGTCGGCCAGTGGAACAACTTCATGGGCGCCCTCATCGTCCTCAAGGAGCGCACCGCCTACACGCTGCCCCTGGCGCTGCGCTCCCTGCAGGGGCTCATCTCCACCGACTGGGGCGCGCTCATGCTGGGGACGGCGCTGAGCGTCTTGCCTCTGCTGGTGGCCTTCGCGGTGGGGTCGCGCCGCATCATCGAAGGGCTGACGGCGGGTGCGCTGAAGGGATGATGGCAGGGTGCGGCGGGGAGGGGCGATGCTCCTGGCCTTCGGCGTGGGGCTGGCCTTCGTGAGCGGTCTTTCAGCGGGCATCCGCGCCTCGGCGGGAGAGCCAGCGGACTGGGTGCTGGTGTGGCACGACGAGTTCGACGGGCCGGCGGGCAGTCCGCCGGACCCGGCTCACTGGACCGCCCAGATCGGGGACGGCAGCCAGGACGCTCTGCCCGGATGGGGCAACCGGGAGCGCCAGTACTACACCGACCGGCCGGACAACCTCGCGCTGGACGGCCAGGGCCACCTGACCATCGTGGCCCGGGAGGTGGACGACCCGTCGCTGCGTTGCTACTACGGGCCGTGCCGCTACACCTCGGCCCGCGTCACCACCCGCGGCAAGGTGGAGGTGCGATTCGGCCGGATCGAGGCGCGGATCCGGCTGCCCGGCGGGCAGGGCATCTGGCCGGCCTTCTGGATGCTCGGTACCCTCTTCGACCGCATCGGCTGGCCGGGCTGCGGGGAGATCGACATCGTCGAGCTCGTGGGCCGCGAGCCGGGCACGGTCCACGGCACCGTGCACGGTCCGGGATACGCGGGGGAGAGGGGGATCGGCGGGAGCTACACCCTGCCCGGGGGGCGTCGCTTCGACGAAGGCTTCCACGTCTTCGCCATCGAGTGGGAGCCCGGGGCGATCCGGTGGTACGTCGACGGCGTGCCATATCACGCGGTGAGGCGGGAGGACATCCCTCCCGGCACCCCGTGGGTCTTCGATGCGCCGTTCTTCCTGACGCTCAACGTGGCCGTGGGCGGCAACTGGCCCGGGTATCCGGACGAGACCACGCAATTCCCGCAGACCATGTGGGTCGACTACGTGCGCGTCTTCGCTGCACGAGACGCCGAGAGGAAGTGAAGGCGATGCGCCGATTCCCGGAGGGATTCTTGTGGGGCTGTGCCACCGCGTCGTACCAGATCGAGGGATCGCCTCTGGCCGATGGCGCCAGCCCGTCCATCTGGCACCGCTTCAGCCACACCCCGGGCAACGTCCAGGGGGGCGACACGGGGGACGTCGCCTGCGACCACTACCGCCGCTGGCGCGATGATGTGGCCCTCATGCGGGAGCTGGGGCTCAAGGCGTACCGCTTCTCCATCGCCTGGCCCCGGGTGTTGCCGGACGGCACCGGGCGGGTCAACGAGGCGGGGGTGGCCTTCTACGACCGGCTGGTGGATGCCCTGCTGGAAGCCGGGATCGTGCCCTTCGCCACGCTGTACCACTGGGATCTGCCAGGAGCGCTGCAGGATCGGGGCGGGTGGGCCAACCGGGACGTCGTCGGCTGGTTCACGGAGTACGCCGGTTTGATGTTCGAGCGTCTGGGCGACCGGGTGCAGCACTGGATCACCCTCAACGAGCCGTGGTGCGTGGCGCACCTCGGCCACGTGGCGGGGGTGCATGCCCCCGGGATGCGGGATCTGTGGGCCGGGTTGCGTGTCGCGCACCACCTGCTGCTGGCGCATGGCGAGGCCGTCGCCGCCTTCCGGGCGAGCCGGGCCGGTCGCGGCCGGATCGGCATCACCCTCAACCTGGCGCCCCAGCATGCGGCCACGTCGTCGCAGACCGATCGGGCCGCCACGGATCGGGCGGACGCCTACCATAACCGCCTCTTCCTCGACCCCCTCTTCAAGGGCCGCTATCCGGCCGTGCTGGTGCAGCACTTCGGCGAGGCATGGCCCGAGGTGACCGACGAGGATCTCGCGATCATCCGGCGGCCCATCGACTTCTTGGGGATCAACTACTACAGCCGCTCCGTCGTGGCCGACGCTCCTGGCGAGGGCCTGCTGGGCATCCGCCACGTCGACACCGCCGGCGCCCGCACGGCCATGGGGTGGGAGATCTACCCCCAGGGCCTGTACGAGCTGCTGGTCCGACTCCATCGGGAGTACGGGCCGTTGCCGTTGTACATCACCGAAAACGGCGCGGCCTTCGATGACCGTCTCGACGCTTCGGGCCAGGTGGACGACGCCGAGCGGGTCGACTACCTGCACCGGCACTTCCTCGCGGCGCGGCGTGCCATCGACGACGGGGTGCGGCTCGAGGGGTACTTCGTCTGGTCCATGCTCGACAACTTCGAGTGGGCCCTGGGCTACTCCAAGCGCTTCGGCATCGTGTACGTGGACTACCCCTCCCAGCGACGCATCGTCAAGCGAAGCGGCCGGTGGTACCGGCAGGTCATCGAGGCCAACGGCGTGCCGGAGAGGACCGAGGGCTGATGCGCCAGACCGCTCGGCGTCTGGGTGCCGTGGTCCTCTTCGTGGCGTGGGCCGTCTCGAGCCCGTCCGTCGCGGGCGCCGGTGCCCAGGGGGTGGCCGAGACGGCCCCCACCGTGCTGGCCGTCGTCGACGTCGGGCAGCCGGCGGGGCGGGTGCCGCCCCTCGCCGTCGGAGGCTTCAACTTCGCCAACTTCATGCAGGTGGTGGGCTTCGAGCGGGAGCTGGGCTCCGTCGGGATCCGCTCCATCCGGTTTCCGGCGGGCAACCTGGGCGATCAGCGGGACCGGACCCCCGCCGACCTCGACGTGCTGAGGATGCACTGGATGCTGCTGGGGCGTCCCCGGATCGTGATGCAGGCGCGGCTGTTGGGCGGCACGCCAGAGCAGGCGGCCGAGGCGGCCCGGTACGCGCGGCGCATCGGGCTGCCCATCGACTACTGGGAGATCGGCAACGAGCCCGATCTGTACCCACCGGCTGGCTCGTGGACGTCGGAGAGGTACTGCGAGGCCTTCCGGGCCTTCGTCGAGGCCCTCGAGCCCGAGGTCGGCGACGCCCGCTTCGCCGGCCCGGCGGTATCGGGCGGCGAACACAAGATGGAGTGGGTGCGGCGGTTCATCGGGGCCTGCGGCGACGTGGTGGACGTGGTGACCTGGCACGTCTACCCCACCGACGGTACGTGGCCGGAGGGCGAGGCGCTGGCCACCGCCTCCCGGGTCTCCGACGAGATCCGCCAGGTGCGGGCCTGGCTGGAGGATGCCGGGGCCAACCCGCTCGGATGGCACCGGGCGCACGAGGTGGGACTGGGCGTCACCGAGTACGGGCTCTCGTGGCAGACCCAGAGCTTCCGGCACCTGGCGGACTTCACGGCCGCCCTGTGGACGGCTGACGTGGCGGGCCGACTCGTCGCCGGGCGAGTGGAGCTGGCCTCCTACTTCGCCCTGCAGGACACGGGGGGCCACGGTCTTCTCGACGCGGCAGGCTTCACCCGGCCGACCTACCATGTCTTCCGCCTGTTGCGAGATTTCGACGGCCAGGTCGTGCCGGTGGCCTTGCGCGGCGCCGGGGAGTGGCTGACGGCGTATGCCGTGGCGGGCGACGACGGCGTCGTGCGGGTCCTGGTCGTCAACCGCGACCCGTCGAAGGCGGCGGCGCTGCGCTTCGAGACCGGCGAGGGCGTGCCGCTGGTCGTGCGGTCGGCTCGCCAGCTGACCGAGCTCTCCTTCGACCACCTCGACGACGTGACGGCGCCGGACTCTCTGAACCCGCTGAGCGTCCCGCCCCGGTCCGTGACGCGGGCGGAGCTGGGTCGATAGAGACCCCCGTTGCGAACGCGAGGAATGTTACATCCTGTGGTGAACTGAGATGTCGCCCGGACGGGGTGGGCTGCGGGAGACGCCAGCAGGAGGGAGTCGGCACGTCATGCGCTGGCTGAAGAGAGCGGGAGCGTACGCCCCCCTGGTGCTGACCGTGGCCCTGGTCCTGGCGGCATCTTCGCGGGTGGCGGCGGCAGACGGGGCGCTGCTGGAGGTGACGGGGGCGTGGGCCCGGCCGGCACGGGCCATGGGAGGTGGCCACGCGCACTCGGAGACGCCGTCGATGACCGCCGTGACCAGCGCCGTCTACATGACCCTGGTCAACCACGGCTCGCACCCCGTCCGCATCGTGGGGGCGAGCACGCCGGTCGCCGATGTGGCCGAGCTGCACGAGACCCGCATCGAGGGCATGGTGGCGAGAATGGGGCCCGTCGACGCCATCGAGGTGCCGCCGGGAGGGCAGGTGCGTCTCGAGCCGGGCGGCCTCCACGTCATGCTGATCGGCGTCACCCGAACCCTCGAGCCAGGTGACCGGGTGCCGTTGACGCTGGTGCTGGACGACGGCTCGGAGCTGGTCGTGGAGGCCGTCGTGCAGGAGGCGTGAGGACGAGCTGGTGCGCCTGGGGCACGCCCGCAAGGTGCGAGGGGGTGCCGTCGCCACCAAGGCGGTGGCGGGAACGGTGGGGGTCGCGGGCCGGTGCGGCCTCTTCGGCAAGCCCACGGATGGACGGCACACCTTCGTCGTACACCCGGACGAAGGCCCTCCCGTCCCGGCCTGTTGCGCTCACTGCGGCGTGCTCTGCGGCTCCTCTCGCTGACCGAGGCCATCGAGTGGGTGCGGTCCGAGTGCGCCCCCCGACACGCAGGCCGTTGGCGAGAGGAGGCGTGACATGCGCGCCGACACGCAACTCGAGACGCAGGGCCCGCGCAGCAGGACGATCCGCACCGGGCTCCCGGCCGGGGCCGACCCGCCTCCTCGCGCTCTGGTGGCGCCGGATTGACGGCGCTTGACCCGGCCCGGTCCCGGCGCGACCATACGGGAGCGACGCGGCCGGCGCGGCCGCTGGAGCCTCCGGCGGGGGAGGAGTTGGCAGGGCGATGAGCCCTCGGACGATGGCCGGCGACGGGGCTCGCCCCGTCATCGAGGTGCGCGGGCTGACGCGCCGCTACGGCCTGTTGACCGCGGTGGACGGCGTCGACTTCGAGGTGCGAGACGGGGAGATCTTCGGCTTCCTCGGCCCCAACGGCGCCGGCAAGACCACCACCATCGGGATGCTGTGCACCCTGCTGCGACCGACGTCGGGGCGGGCCATCATCGCAGGGCACGACGTGGTGGAGCGGCCTCACGACGTGAGGAGGTCCATCGGGCTCATCTTCCAGGAGCCCGCCCTGGATGACCGGCTCACGGCCTGGGAGAACCTCAAGTTCCACGCGATGCTGTACGACGTCCCGGCGGCCGAGTTCCGGCGGCGAGCGGCCGAGGTGCTCGGGATGGTGGACCTGGCGGATCGAGCCCGGTCGGTGGTGCGCACCTTCTCGGGGGGCATGCGGCGCCGGCTCGAGATCGCCCGTGGCCTGCTGCACCGGCCCCGGGTGCTCTTCCTCGACGAGCCCACCATCGGCTTGGACCCCCAGACTCGCCGGCACATCTGGCGTTACATCGTCGATCTGCGCCAGCAGGAGGGGCTCACCCTCTTCCTGACGACCCACTACATGGAGGAGGCGGAGATCTGCGATCGCATCGCGATCATCGACCACGGACGGATCGTGGCCCTCGACACCCCTGACAACCTCAAGCGCATGGTGGGCGGGGACCTGGTGACGGTGCGGGCAGCCGACCTGGACGGGGCCGAGGAGCGGATCCGGCAGAGCTTCGGGTTGCCGGTGCGGCGGGGCCCCGAGGGCGAACTCCTGGTGGAGGTGGAGCGGGGCGACCGCTTCATCCCTCAGCTGATGACGGCCCTCAACGGGGACGGGCGTGCCATCGAGGTGCACAGCGTCGGGCTGCGGCGGCCGACGCTGGAGGACGTCTTCGTGAAGCTGACGGGCCATGCCATCCGCGACGAGGAGGCAGGCCCCGGCGAGCTGTGGCGAACTCACGTGGCCATGCGGAGGCGACGGGCGTGACGAGCAGGTCCAGGATTCGGCGGGAGCTGGTGGGGGCCTACACCATCTGGTACCGGGACGTGCTGCGCTTCGTGCGCGACCGCGCGCGGATCGTCGCATCGCTGGGTCAGCCCCTGCTCTTCCTCTTCGTCTTCGGCAGCGGGCTGTCGCCGGCCATGGCGGGTCTGGGGCAGGGTGCGTTCGACTTCAAGCAGTTCCTCTTCCCGGGCATCCTGAGCATGGCCGTCCTCTTCACGGCCATCTTCTCGGCGGTCTCCATCGTGTGGGACCGGGAGTTCGGCTTCCTCAAGGAGGTCATGGTGGCGCCCGTGTCGAGGCTGGCCGTGGCCCTCGGCAAGGTGGCGGGAGGCAGCACCGTGGCGCTGCTGCAGGGCCTCATCGTGCTGCTGCTGGCGCCGCTGGTGGGCGTGCGCCTGGAGTGGGATCAGATCGTGGTGCTGGTGCTCCTGATGCTGCTGTTGGCGGCGGTCATGAGCGCCATGGGGCTGCTCATCGCGGCCCGCCAACGCAGCATGGAGGGCTTCCAGGTCATCATGCAGTTCCTGCTGATGCCCATGTTCTTCCTGTCGGGGGCCTTCTTCCCGCTGCGAGGGGTACCGCTCTGGATGGAGTGGTTGAGCCGGCTCGACCCTGTCACCTACGGCGTCGACCCCTTGCGGCAGGTCGCGCTCGGGCGCAGCGTGCCCGAGGCGGTGGTGGCCGCCATCCGGTTGCATCCCATCGCCGTCGATGTCGCGGTGCTGCTCGTCGTGGGCCTGGCCTTCCTGGTGCCGGCCGTCTGGCTGTTCAGTCGCCAGGACTGAGCCGGCACGGCCTCTTCCGGGCCAGGAAAGCTGGACTAAACGAGGCAGACCGGGCATGGTGCGCCCTTACGGGTGGAAGGGGCCGGGCGTTAGTCTTGCTTAACATGCCCGGCTGCCTCATACTGGGAGCGGCAGGCTCCACGTCGGACGGCCCGGCGAGGGGGGGGCGAGAGAGCAGGCCGCGACTGTGGATTGAACCCGTTGCCCAATCGCATACAGCCAGAGCGACCGTGCTGCAAGGCTCAGTCCCACCCTACTTCACCTTGCGGAGGTCGGCCGGAGGGGTAGCGTGAGAGACGGCGTACGGCTCCAGTAGACGGTAGGCCAAGGGCGGGTACGCCGGCCGCGGAGCCTGCCACCGCCGTCATCGCGGAGGCGAGGGGGCGGCAAGATGACGTGCACGATGGAGGAGACGCCTGTCTGCTTCACGTCGGAGGGAGAGCAGATCATCGGGGTGCTGCATCGACCACCGGCATCCGAGCGCACGGAGCTGCCGGTGGTCGTGATGTGCCACGGGTTCACCGGCCACAAGGTGGAGAGCCATCGCATCTTCGTCAAGACGGCGCGAGCACTGGCGCGCCGGGGCGTGGCCGCCTTGCGCTTCGACTTCCGGGGGTCGGGCGACTCGGCTGGCGAGTTCGACGAGATGACGGTGGAGGGCGAGGTGCGCGATGCGCTGGCCGCCATGGCCTACGTCCGCCGGCAGGTAGGAGGGCCCGTGGCGCTGCTGGGGATGAGCCTGGGGGGCATGGTCGCCACGCTGGCGGCGCAGCGCGACGGCGATGTGGCCGCTTTGGTGCTGTGGGCGGCCGTCGCCCGACCGGAGCGCCTCGCTCGGCGGATCGGCTTCGGTGGCCCCGAGGGGGTGTGGCCCCCGGAGTGGGAAGGTCGCTACGACCTCGGCGGGCACCTGGTGAGCCAGGCCTTCGTCCATGACCTCATCCGACACGACCCGCTCGCCGCCGCCCGCACGTATCCCGGTCCGGTGCTCGTCCTGCACGGCCGCCGGGACGAGACGGTCCCGCCCGATGACGCCGAAGCGTACCTGGCCGCGTTTTCGGGGACCGACCGGACCCTTCGGTGGATCGAGGGGGCCGACCACACCTTCAACCGTACCTCCTGGGAGCGGGAGGTCATCGAGGCCACCGTCGCCTGGCTCGCTGCCAGACTGGCGGCGAGGCCATGACCGCCGGCTTTTGATCGACCTGTCCATCTGGCACCGTCCTCATCGTTGCCAGGGGGCCACCGACTCGCTCGGGGCCTCTTGCGCGTCCCACCGGCGAAACCCCGTAAGCCGGGCTCTTTGTTGACGTCCCATACGAGTCGAGGGTGGTGTCGGCGCGCTCCGGCGGCATCGCGGCCAGCGCTTTGCGACCGCATGTGTACGATTACTGCGTGATAGAAGCGGGAGAGCTCCGAAGTCACGTCGGACTCCGAGCAGTTTTCTGTAACCGCAAGCAGGAGTCGCCAGGGGTGCGTCGTATTCGTGAGGCAAAAAGATGATTGGGAGCCCCAACTAAGTTGCCCGCAGACCGCGGGGACGGGAGGGTAACGCCATGAGAAGCCCGGGTGCAATCTGGCGTGGGGTCGGGCACACGCTCGCCGTGCTCGTGGCCTTGACGGTCTGGGTCATGCCGGCAGGAGCCGGCACCAAGATCGTGGTCGGGGCCTTCCCCAACCTGGACGCGGCCATCAAGGCCGTCCTGCCGGCGTTCGAGCAGGCGCATCCCGACATCGCGGTAGAGTTGCAGGTCTTGGGCTACGAGGATTACCACAACGCCCTGCTGACGGCCCTGGCGGCCGGATCGGGGGCCCCCGACGTCGCGGCGCTCGAGATCGGCTACGTGGCCAGGTACGTTGCCAGGGGCGGGCTCACGGACCTCACCCAGGCTCCTTTCCACGTCCGGGAGCTGACGCCGCTGTGGGTGCCCTATGCGGTGGGGCAGGTGACCACCACGGACGGTCGGATCGTCGCGGTGCCCACCGACATCGCCCCGGGGACACTCTTCTACCGGCGAGACATCCTGGCCGACGCCGGGGCGGACATCCAGTCCGTGGTCACCTGGGACGACCTGCTCGCCCTGGGGCGCAAGGTGACCCGAGACCTCAACGGCGACGGGCGCGCGGACGTCTTCCTGGTCGGTGACGCAGCTACCGTGGCCCGCGCCATGTTCCGGGGCGACATCCCGGAGGGAGAGGGCGTCTACTTCGACCGCAACGGACGGCCCGTCGTCACCTCTGAGCGCTTCGTCAAGGCCCTGACGCTGGCCCAGCGCATCCGCCGGGAGGGCCTGGACGCCCAGATCGGCGCTTGGAGCAACGAGTGGTACGAGGCGTTTCGCCGGGGGACGGTGGCCATCGAGATCTCGGGCGCGTGGTTCGGTGGTCACCTGGCCGACTACATCGCCCCCGAGACGGCGGGCAAGTGGGGCGTCACCAACCTGCCCGAGGGCATGTACGTGAGCTGGGGCGGCTCCTTCTATGCCATCCCCGAGCAGTCGAGAAACAAGGAGGCGGCCTGGACCTTCATCCGCTTCTTGACCACCCGGCTCGACAGCCAGTTGACGGCCTTCCGCGCCATCAACGCCTTCCCCGCCCTCATGGAGGCGTGGGACGATCCCGTCTTCGACGAGCCGGTGCCCTTCCTGGGCGGCCAGCGGGCGCGGCGCCTCTGGGCCGAGACCGCGTCGAAGATCCAGGTCGCCGTGGTGGACCCGGGCGACGCGGTGGCCGAGGAGTTGGTGAACGCAGCCATCTCCCAGGTGCTCAACGAGGACCGCGACGTGCGGTCGGCACTGGAGGAGGCTCAGCAGCTGATCCTCCGGCGGCTGCGGCGCTGACGAGACGTCGGGGGCGGCTGTCGCCGGTCCGAGCGCCGGGGCGGCAGCCGCTCTCCGCGCATCAGGGGGAGACGAGACCGTGAGCGTACCATCCTTGGCGCATCGGCAGAGGGATGCGGTGGCGAGCACCCTCTCCGCCCGCTGGCACGTCTGGCAGCGGCGGATCGCCCCGTACGCGTTCATCAGCCCCTTTTACGTGCTCTTCGCGATCTTCGGGCTCTTCCCCCTGGTCTTCTCGCTATGGCTCTCGTTTCACAACTGGAACCCGGTCGGCGGGCTCGGGACCATGGAGTGGGCGGGCCTGGACAATTACGTCTACCTGGCGACGGACCCGTGGTTTTGGAAGGCGCTCGGCAACACCTTGGTGCTGCTGGTGATCTCGGGGCTGCCCCAGCACCTGGTGGCGATCCCGCTCGCCTTCGCCCTCAACGCAGGCCTGGTACGGATGCGCGACTTCTTCACGGCGGCCTACTTCATGCCGTACATCACCTCGGCGGTGGCGGTGGCCCTCATCTTCTCCACCATCTACGGCACCCAGTACGGCATCCTCAACACGGTCATCCGGTACCTGGCGAGCACCCGCCTGCTGGGCTGGGCCTTCGAGGCGCTGGACGTGCGGCTGCCCATCAACTGGCTGGGCTCCTCGGCCTACATCAAGCCGGCCATCGCCATCCTGGTCATGTGGCGCTGGTTCGGTTGGAACACGGTGCTCTATCTGACGGGTCTGCAGACCATCCCGCGCGAGCTGTACGAGGCGGCCATGGTGGACGGCGCCACGACAGGGCAGCAGTTCCGCTGGATCACCCTGCCACTGCTCCGCCCCATCATGCTCTTCGCCGTCACCCTCACCATCATCGGCAACATGCAGCTCTTCGACGAGCCGCTCATCCTGGTGGGCACGGGAGGAGGCACTTCCCAGGCGGGCCTCACCTCGGCGCTGTACCTGTATCGCACGGGCTTCGAGTGGCTGTACATGGGGTCGGCGGCTGCGATGTCCTGGGCGCTGGTCCTCGTCATCGGCGTGTTGACCCTCATCAACTTCCGGCTGTTCGGGCGTGAAAGCCTGCAGCGACGAGAAGGGTAAGCTGGATCATGACGGCGAAGCGGATCGTGATGTACGCGCTGCTGGGAGCGGTCGCCTTCCTCACGCTCTTCCCCTTCTACTGGATGTTGGTGCTGGCGACGCACGACCGCGGCACCATCTTCAACTACCCGCCGCCCCTGGTGCCGGGCGACAAGGCGGCCGTCAACTACCGGCAGCTGGTGGAGTCGGTGCCGTTCTGGCGCAACTTCTGGAACAGCCTCTACACCGCGGGCATGGGCACCTTGGCGACGCTCTTCTTCTGCAGCCTCGGCGGATTCGGCTTCGCGATGTACGACTTCCGATTCAAGGAGCCCCTCTTCGCCGTGCTGGTGGCGACGCTGATGATCCCCTCGCTGCTGGGGATCATCCCCTACTACCTGATCATGCAGTGGCTGGGCTGGCTCAACCATCCCAGGGCCCTGTACGTCCCGGGCATGGCCTCCGCGTTCGGCATCTTCCTGATGCGGCAGTACATCGCCAGCGCCATCCCGCGCGATCTGATGGACGCCGCCCGCATCGACGGTTGCACGGAGTTCACCATCTTCCGTCGGATCATCGTGCCCTTGATCAAGCCGGCCCTTGGCACGCTGTCCATCATCACCTTCGTGGGCTCGTGGAACAACTTCATGGGCGCCCTCATCGTCATGCGCACCCGGGAGGCCTACACGCTGCCTGTGGCGCTGCGCTCCCTGCAGGGCGTCACCTCCACCGACTGGGGCGCCCTGATGCTGGGCACGGCCATCAGCGTGCTGCCCCTGCTGCTGGCCTTCGTGACGGGGTCGAGCCGCATCATCGAGGGCCTTACGGCGGGGGCGACCAAGGGGTAAGGGGGAGCCGCGATGCATCGCCGACGGCTCGTCGTCGCCCTGGCGGTGGTGGCGCTCTTCGCGGGCCTCTGGGGGGTTCCGAAGGCGACCGCATGGGCCCAACAGGAGGGGGACCTCGTACAGGAGCCCTCCTTGCGAGAACTGGCGGCTCCGACGGGTCTGCGCATCGGCTTCGCCTCCGCGAACGACTTCTGGACGCTGCCCGACGCCGCGACCTACCAGCGCCTGGCTGCACGGGAGTTCGACATCCTCACGCCCGAGAACCAGATGAAGTGGGACAGCCTGCGCCCGGCGCCGGACCGGTTCGACTTCGAGGCGGCGGAGCGGCATGTGGCCTTCGCTGCCGCGCACGGGATGCAGGTGCACGGCCACACCCTGGTCTGGCACAACCAGCTGCCCGCCTGGCTGACCACCACCCGCTGGACCCCCGATGCGCTGGAGGGGGTGCTGGAGGAGCACATCCGCCGCGTGGTCGGCCACTTCCGGGGCCGCGTCGCGGTCTGGGACGTCGTCAACGAGGCCCTCGACGAGGACGGTCGCCTGCGGGAGAGCTTCTGGTACGTCAACCTGGGCCCCTCCTACATCGAGAAGGCCTTCACATGGGCGAGGGAGGCGGACCCCGACGCGATCTTGATCTACAACGACTACAACATCGAGGTCGTCAACGCCAAGTCGGACGCGCTGTACGAGATGATGGTCGACTTCAAGCGACGGGGCGTGCCCGTCGACGGCATCGGCTTTCAGATGCACGTGACCCATCGGGGACTGGATTACGGGAGCCTGCGCCGCAACCTCGAGCGCTTCGCGGACCTGGGTCTGTCGCTGTACATCACGGAGATGGACGTCCGCATCCCCGGCGAGCCGGACATGGAGAGGCTGCTGCAGCAGGCCGAGGTATACCGTCGGGTCTTGCAGATCGCCCTTCCGCAGCCCCGGGTGGCGGCCGTCCAGTTCTGGGGCTTCACGGACCGCTACTCGTGGGTGCCCCAGTCGTTTCCGGGCCAGGGCGCCGCCCTCGTCTTCGACCGGGCGTACCGGGCCAAGCCGGCCTACTACGCGCTCAAGGAGGTCTTGAGCGCGTTCGTGGCCGCCTTCAAGCCGTACAGGGACCTGCAGGTGATCCAGCGCAGCCCCGAGCGCTACGAGGTACGCGCCCGGGTCCACAACACGGGCGCCGCGCCCGAGGTGCGTGACGTGGCGTTGCGGATCGACGGTCAGGTCGTGGCATCCCAACGGGTGGAGCTCCTGCCGAGGGAGGAGCGCCCGGTGGCGTTCGAGCACACCTTCGACCGGCGCGGTACGTACTGGGTCGCCGTGGGGGACCTGCCGGCCGTCGAGGTGACCGTGCCGGGTCGCCTCGGCCTGCTGCAGCCATCGGTCTGGCTCGACTTCGAAGATGGCGTCGGCAATCGCTCGACCAGCGGCATCGTCGCGCGGCCGTCTGGGGCGGTGCGCATCGGCGAGACCGGACGCATCGGCCGGGGCATCGAGTTCGACGGGGAGGGCCGACTCGAGCTGGACGACCCGCTGCATCGCCACAGCGGCGGGCACGAGATGCTGACGCTCCCGACAAGGGGCGGCTTCACCCTGGCGCTCTGGTTCAAGCCGGACTTCCCCGAGGGGGCGGCCGGTCCCTTCGCCTTGCTGGACGCCAGTCGCAATCCCATCTACTTCGCCGTCTCCATCACGCGGCAGGGCCTGAGCTGGTACTACGAGGACGGCACCGACGCCGACTTCCAGATGGACGTCCCTGCACCCCTGGATGACGGCCAGTGGCATCACCTCGCCGTCACCGGCGCCTTCGGGCAGCCGGGGGTGATGGCGGTCTACCTCGACGGCGAGTTGCGGGCGGCTCGCGATATCGTCGCCAGCCCCGCCGGGCCGCTCTCGCCGCTGGTCATCGGCCACGACTCCGACCCCACCTACTTTCCGACGCACGTCGGCTTCGTCGGCAGCGTCGACGAGGTACGAGTCTTCCCGTGGATCCTCACCGCGGATGAGATCCGGGAGGTGATGGCCTCCCATGCGTACGCGTCCCAGCCAGGGACGCATGTCACCGAGTGGGTGAGCCTCGAGCCCGGCGAGACGCTCCGCTCGCTCACCGTGCATGCCTCGGTCGGGGCCGCCGACCGCGTCGAGGCGACCGTCGAGACCTCCCTCGACGGTCAGAGCGTCTCGGAGCGAACGACGCTCACGGTGGAAGGCGGAGAGGCGACCCATCCCCTGGCGCTCGGACCGGCTCGGTACTTCCGCATCCGTACCGTCCTGGACGGCTTCTCCGCGGCGGTGCTGGAGTACGAGGCAGCGTCCTCGTCGGGTCGCCGGTGGCTGTGGAGCACGACCGAGGACTGGGCCAGGGGGATCTGGTCGTCCAACGTCGACCTGGGCGCTCCTTGGCCGGTCGAGCCTCCCGAGACCTCGACCGCGGCCGGCCCGCTTTAGCCTCCACGTGAAGGGGCGATCGGCCAACTGGCACGGCGCCGAGGTGGACCTGCTCGATTGGCTCTCGGCGGGGAGGACCTACCGCGCCGTCACCACGTCACCGTGAGCGCATCCCGCAGGCGAGGGGGCATGGGACGTGCTGCGTCTGGAGCTGTCGGAGAGCTGGGCGGAGGTGCACGCGCCGGGGGGGAGGGTGCTGCGCTACGTGGCGGGGGAGCCTCCCAAGCGCCGCCCGTACATCCACCCCATCTCCCTGCCGGGAGGCCCGGCGATGACCGCCGACCGCCCGGAGGACCACGTGCACCATCACGGGCTGTGGGTGGCCCACCACCGGGTCGACTCGGGCGGGCGCATCGACGACTTCTACCTCGAGCGAGGGCCCGAGGGCGAGATCGTCCACCGGGCCTACGAGGACGTGGTGCAGGAGGGGGAGCGCGTGGGCTTCGGCGCCGTGCACCACTGGGTCGCTCCGGACGGGTTCGTGCCGCTGGAGGATCGGTGGGACGTGCAGGTGGGGCAGTACGAGACGGGCGACGTCTTCATCGACTTCACCCTGGAGCTTCGGGCCACCGGCGGGGCGGTGCGGCTGCACACCACCAACGAGGGAGCGCTGCCGCTCATCCGCGTCGCCCGGTGGATGTCGGCCGACGCCGGGGGCATCATCACCAACAGCCGGGGTGCCACCAAGGAGTGGATGACGTTCGGTCGCAGGGCCGAGTGGGTGGACTGCTCGGCTCCCGACGAGCAGGGGGTCTGGCAGGGGTTGACCATCTTCGACCATCCGGCCAACCCGTCGTTTCCCGCTCCGTGGTTCACCCGCGACTACGGGCCCTTCGGCCCCGGCCCCAACTGCTTCGACGGCGACCTGGTCATCGCGCCCTGGCTTCCTCTGTTGCTGCGGTACCGCATCGTGGTGCACCGCGGCGACGTGAAGCAGGCTGGGATTCAGCGACGGTGGCAGGCGTACTACGCGGCCGCGTTGCGAGGCCGGCCGGCCAGCGAGGGGTGAGGGGATGAGCGGCACGCGCATCGCCCGAGTCGAGGTCTTGCCCCTGGTCTTGCCGTTTCGCGGGGAGTTTCGGATCTCCCGGGGGGTCATCGGGGCCACCGACAGGGGGCGCACGGTGGCCCTCGTCAAAGTGACCGCCGACGATGGCACGGTGGGGTGGGGCGAATCGTCGCCCATACCGGTCTGGTCGCCCGAGACGCTCCACTCCGTGGTGGGGGCCATCCGCGATCACCTGGGGCCCGCCGTCATCGGACGGCCGGTGGACGACCTGGACGGGCTGCACCGCGCCATGCACGAGGCCATCGCACCCGGCTTCGGCGCCGGGATGCCCATCGCCAAGGCGGGCATCGACATCGCGGTGCACGACCTGCTGGGCAAGATCCGGGGCCTGCCGCTGTGGGCCCTGCTGGGCTACCGGCGCGCGACGACGGTGACCCTCAGCTGGACCGTGGGCGCGCCCGATCTGGACTCCGCCCGGCGTTCCATCGAGGAGGGCCGGCAAAGGGGCTACCGCCACTTCAACGTCAAGGTGGGGCACGACGTGCACCACGACGTCGCGCTCTGCGAGATGGTCCGCAAGGTCGCCCCCGACAGCGTGCTGTGGGGGGACGCCAACGGAGGGATCCCGCCGCATCGGGCCGCGGCCCACGCCAGGGCCCTGGAGGCGGCGGGCCTGGATCTGCTGGAGCAGCCGGTACGGGCGGACGCCATCGGGACGTGGCGGGAGCTGCGCCAGCGCGTCGAGATCCCCATCGTCGTCGACGAGACCGTGACGGGGCCAGGTCCGTTGATGGAGCTGATCCGCGCCGATGCCGTCTCGGGCGTGGCGCTCAAGGTGACCCGCACCGGGGGTATCTTCCCCAGCCGGCAGTGTGCCGAGATCGCGATGGCCGCCGGGCTGCTGCTGGTCAGCAGCGGCCTCACCGATGCGGGCGTGGCGCTGGCGGCCAACGTCCACCTCGCGGCCGCCTTCGGCGTCGAGCTGCCTTGCGCCCTCAACGGCCCGCAATTCCTCGCGGACGACGTGCTGGCCCTACCCCTGGCCATCGAGGGCGACGTGGTGACCGTGCCGGATGGCCCGGGCCTGGGGATCGTGGTCGACGAGGAGAAGGTCCGGCACTATGCGGTCTCGCTGTGAGGGGGCGGAGGCGAGGTCATGGCAGATCGGATAGGCGTCGGCATCGTCGGCGCCGGAGGCATCAGCCGGGAGCACCTGAGGGCCTACCAGGCGTGGCCCGATGCGTGCCGGGTGGTGGCCGTGGCGGACGTCGTCGAGGAGCGTGCCCGCGACCTGGCGTCCCGGGCCGGCTGCGATGCCTGGTATACCGACTACCGGGCGCTGTTGGCGCGGCAGGACGTGCAACTGATCTCCATCTGCACGCCGCCCCACCTGCACGCATCGCTGACGGTGACGGCGCTCGAGGCCGGCAAGCACGTGCTGGTGGAGAAGCCGATGGCGGCGTCGCTGGAGGAGTGCGACGCCATGATCGCCGCCGCCGAGAGGCACGGGCGGCTCTTGTCGGTGGTCTTCCAGAACCGCTTCCACCCCGACTACTGGCGCATGAAGGCGCTGGTGGGTGGAGGATATCGGCATGGCGGTCCTCCGCTTTCGCTCCGGCGCGTTGGGGCAAATCACCGGCACGGTCGACGGCCACCGCGACTACGTCACGCTCGAGGTCAACGGTGAGCACGGGGCCGTCGCCCTCCCCTGGCAGGTGGCCGCCAAGGTGCCGGACGCTCACGGCTTTCCCGTGCCCGAACCGGTTCGGGTGGAACGACTCGAACGCTACGCCCGGTCGGTGCCGGTCCCCGAGGGAAGCGGTCACGCCGCCCAGGTGGGTGACGTGCTGCGTGCCCTCCGCGACGGAGGCCGGCCGGTGGTGGACGGGCGAGAGGGCCGTCGCAGCATCGAGCTGGTCACCGCCCTGTACGAGTCGGCCGTCTCGGGACGGCGGGTGCTCCTGCCCCTGACGCCTGCCGACCCCTTCTACACCACGTACGGACTCCACACGGCCATGCGTCAGGCAGGCCCGCACCCACCGGCCGAGCCGCCTTCCGCCCTCGTCGAGGGGAGGGAGCCGCCCATGACCTGACGGGTTGCGCCGTGCCCGTATCCACCCAGCCTCGGCCGGGTCACGCTGCCCCTCATCACGCCCAGCATCTTCTTCGTCACGGTCACCTCCATCATCGGGTCGTTCCAGGTCTTCGAGCTGACCAGCGTCTTGACCCGGGGAGGCCCGGCCAACGCCACCAACACCCTGGTGATGTTCATCTACCAGTACGCCTTCCAGTCGTTTCAGATGGGATATGCCTCCGCGGCCGCCTACGTGCTGTTTGCCATCATCCTGACGGTCACCATCTTCCAGTTCGCGACATCCAAGCGGTGGGTCTATCACCAGTGAGCCGGTGAGGGCCCTTGGAGGGGAATGGCATGCTGCCGAAGCCGGGAGTTGCCGCTCAGGTGGGGGTGTCTGCCCGTGCGGGCGTCCGTCCCCGGACTCGTCGGGTCGGGTCGAGCCTGCTGAGCTATGCCCTGCTGGGCGTGGCCGCCGTCCTGATGGCCATGCCCTTCATCTGGATGGTCTCGTCCGGGTTCAAGTCGTACCGGGAGATCTTCATGGATCCGTTCCGGCTCGTGCCGCAGCAATGGACGTGGACCAACTACCGCGACGTCTTCCGGGTCGCCCCGTTTCACCTCTACATCTTCAACACGGCCAAGGTCACCTTCTTCAGCACCCTCGGCACGCTGGCCACCTCGGCGCTCGGGGCCTACGCGTTCGCCCGCCTGCGGTTCCCGGGCCGTGACTATCTCTTCATGGGCTATCTCGCCACCATGATGATCCCCGGCCAGGTCACCCTGGTGCCGCGGTTCATCCTGATGCGGTGGCTGGGGCTCATCGACAATCACCTGGCGCTGATCCTGCCGGGGATGTTCACGGCGTACGGCACCTTCCTGCTCCGGCAGTTCTTCCTGACCATCCCCCGCGAGCTGGAGGAGGCGGCCGCCATCGACGGGGCGGGCTTCTTGCGGCGCTTCCTCACCATCATCCTGCCCCAGGCCAGGCCGGCTCTGGCGACGCTGGCCGTCTTCACCCTGATGTGGCACTGGAACGACTACCTCAACCCTCTCATCTTCCTGCACAGCCAGCGAAACCGCACCCTGGCCCTGGGGCTGGCCATCTTTCGCGGCGACGTGGACGTGCAGTGGAACCTGGTCATGGCCGCCGTCACCATCTCGGTCGCGCCGCTGGTGGTCGCATTCCTGGCGGCTCAGCGATTCTTCGTCGAGGGGATCGCCCTGACGGGGCTCAAGGGTTGAGCACCGAGCGACGGGGGCCGGACCGCGCCCGTGCGGCGCCATGCTGGCGAGAGCCACCCGTCACCCTTATAATGACGCGAGCATGGTGCCCGAGCGATTCGACGAGATGGCCGGGTGGCTGAGGGCGCACGGGCTGCGGCCCAGTTCACCACGCATCGCGGTGCTCTCGTTCCTCGAGCGGCGAGGCCAGCACCTGACGCCCTACGAGATCTACGAGGGCCTGCGGGCGGCGGGAGCGCCCGTCAGCATCGCCACCCTCTATCAAAACCTGCAGGCGTTGAGCCGCCACGGCCTCATCAAGCGCATCGTGGGGCCCGACGGGGCGGTGCGCTACGACGTCAACCTGGCGCCGCACCACCACCTGGTCTGCGAGCGATGCGGCCGCCTGGTCGACGTGGGGCTGTCAGGGCCGCTGGACGTGCGGCCGGTGCTGCTCTCCCGTCACGGTCTGGAGCAGGAGCCGCCGCTGGATGCGGCAGGGGCCGGATGGCGCATCCAGGGGGCGCAGGTGGAGTTTCGTGGGACGTGTCCCGACTGCAGCCAGCGCACGACCTCGCCGGGCACGAAGCGACGGCGCCGCACCAGCCAAGGGCCGACCAGGCGCCGGCAGCGTCCGACGACGTGACCCGCGACGAGCGGGGCTCCGGGGTGTCGCCCCAGAGCCCCGCCCGGTGAAGGAGTGCACGCAGCCGAGCGTCGGCGGCCGGCTCAGGATGCCAGGCGTCGGGCCAGGTCGGCCAGCACCTGCGGGTCGACACCCGGTGCGAACTCCTCCGGCACGTCGGGCAGCACGGGCACGGGCCCGCCCTCGGGAGGCCCGTCGACCACCTGGAGCGTGCCCCCGTCGGGAGCCGGGCCCCGCCAGATCTTGCCGATCTCCTGGTAGTCCTGCGGGCTGAAGCGGTACAGCGCGCGATGGACGCCCGCCTCCTCGAACTTGCGGGCCTCCGGGAACTTGCTGTTTTCGATGTTGGGGATGGGCAGCATCTTGGAGACATCGACACCCGTGAGGCTCTCCAGGGCCTTGGCATAGGCCAGGGCATGGACGCCACCCCGCACCAGCAGGTAGCCTATCATCTGGCGGGCCACGGGGTTGCGGGTCATCTCGTAGACCCGGATCTTCTGGAGCCGGGCCCCATTCTCCAGGAAGAAGTTGTGGAGCAGGTCCAGCACCAGGTTGCCGCTGGAGAAGACGTAGTCGCCTCGCCAGGACCCGCCCATCGAGTCGCCCACCAGGGCGGTCTGGCCCGTTGCGATGAAGTGATGGGTGTTGCGGAGCGACGCGGCACGCGACAGCGGTGCCTCGTCGGGAGCTCCCGGGCTCGTCGAGCCCGACAGCAGCGCATTGACCGTGGCGGCCACCAGCTCGATGTGGCCCAGCTCCTCGGTGGCGATGTTGGCGATGAGGTCGTAGTAGGGCTTCAACTTCTCGCGGCCGCGGAAGTTGAAGGACTGGTACATGTAGTTCATGAGGGTCGACATCTCGCCGAACCGTCCGCCCAACAGCTCCTGGACGGCCGCCGCGGCATTGGGGTCGGGCTCCTGGGGGTGCGGCAGGGCGACCTGCAGGCGATCGACACGCAGGAACACCGGTCGACACCTCCATAGTCATAATGATTATGGCTGCCGAGGAGGAGATTAGCCCGCGTACCGGTCGCTGTCAAGGGCGACGGGACCGGCATCGGATGCCGCCGGCCGGGGCTGCGTCCGTGGGGATCACACATCCACGGAGGAGGAGCCCAGCGGCCCCTGAACCTACCGGTCGCGTATGCCACCGACTCTCGCGCGCCTGGCGACCTGGACGCTGCTGGCCCTCGCGGCGACAGCCACGGTGGGCCCGGCGGGACGCGCCGAGCAGCCGGATGCCGGCGACCGCCCCGCCGCGTTGCGCATCGATGGGGAGAGCGTCTGGCATCTTCGCTTCGCGCTGGGCGACGCCGACTCCATCCCCGGGGGCTCGGACCTGTTCGCCAGCGGCGTGCCGACCCTGGAGCAGCAGCTGCGGCTGCGCCTCGAGGGGGACGTGGCTCCGGGCGTGACGGTCTCGGCCGACCTCGACAACGTCCGCAGCGACAACCTCCAGCTGCTGGGGGTCGACATCCGGTGGGCTCACGGCGTGCTGCACCTGGGCGACCTGCAGCTGCGCTCCCAGAGCCGTTACGCGGCCAGCCCCGCGGCCCTCATCGGGGCCCGGGTCGAAGCCCAGTGGGGCGACTTCTCCCTGACCGGCCTCGTCGGCCGTGCACGGGGCATCCCCGCCACCAAGACCTTCGTCGGGCAGAGTAGCGAGGAGGTCGTCGAGTGGGTCATCGGCGGCAGCGGCGGCGAGCGGCCGCCCTATGCCCCCTCGCTCGGGGACGGCGCCGTGATGGTGGCCGACGCTCGCGGTGCCCAGGGCTTCCGGCTCAACCGCCCCTTCGACGCGGACTTCGTGCGGGTATGGTGGGTGCCTGTGGAGGAAGGGATGGCGCCGGCATGCGGGACCTCCGCTCCCGGCGTCACACTGTCGCAGCTGCTGGCCGAGTACCGGCTCGACTTCCTGCTCTACCGACCGGGGCAGCCAGCCGGCCAGGTGGGGGTCCTGGTGCCGCTGTCGAGCGGGGACGAAGCCCGGGAGCCGCCATGGTTGCCTCCCCAAGAGGCAGGCCGCACCTACTTCCCCCTCGAAGCCGGACAGCTGGTCGGCCTCGCCTCGCCGGATGCCGAGGCGCCCGGGTACGTGCTGCTCCGCCTGGAGTCGATGGATCTGCTGCGGGCGCACGTCGAGGCGCTCATCCGCCGCTACAACCTCCAAAACGGCTTGAGCGGCCCCACCCAGCGGCAATACCCGCTGGTGCGGGGCAGCACCTCGGAGGCCCAGTTCCTGCAGCGGCTGCGCCTCCACTACCTGCTGTGGGCGGGGCTCGGGCCGCATCCCGGCGGCGACGGTTGGGTGGCGGCCGCCGACGGACCGGTCTCCCTGGACGCGCTCGGCACCTGCCCGCACTTGCGGGAGCGCCTGGGTTTGGGAGCGTCCAACGAGGTCGACGGCTCCGAGCCGGGCGGCCCCGAGGCACCGCTCTACCTGCTGGGGCGGGGCGAGATCGATCCCACATCGCTGGAGCTGCAGGTGCGCTTGCCGGAGGGGCGGCTGGAGCCCGCGGAGGATCGGGGCATCGGCTGGCGCCTCTACGCCGAGGAGGGCGTGCTGCAGCTCCGGTACCCGGGCCAGGTCGCCGAGCTCCTGGCGCCGGGGGGCGATCTGGCGGCGCTGCGCGTGCGGTACCGCTACAGCGTCAGCCAGGGCGTCTACTTCCTGGGCACCTCCATCGCGGTGGGCAGCGAGCGGGTCTACCTGGACGGGGCCCTGCTCCAGCGCAACGTGGACTACCTCATCGACTACGAGCTCGGCATCCTGACCCTCCTGCGGGAAGTGGGGCCTGCCAGCCGCCTGACGGTGCAGTTCGAGTACTTCCGTGGCGGACTGGGGGCCAGTGCCGAGTACAACCGCAACATGCTGGGTCTCGAGGCCCAGTGGGCGCCGGCTGGGGACGAGGGGCCCTGGCGGCTGGTCGGAGGCCTCTTCGTCGAGGCGGACGAGCCCCGCCCGCTGGTGGAGCCCGAGCGCGCCCGCACCATGCCCAACACCCACGTGGTGGCGGCTCTGCGCGGCTCGTACGGGGCCAGCGGCCCCACGGGAGCAGAGGGCAGCGGCCAGGGCTGGTGGGGGCAGTGGGACCTGGCGTGGTCGTACGACCGGTTTCCCATCGACGACAACCTCCGCGACCACCAGGCCAACCGGGTCCACGCCGTGACGGGAAGCGCCGAGGGCGACCCGTCGTCGGGGACGGCGAAGGCACCACTGGTCATGGTGGGGCACGGGGCCGGGTTGACGGTGCTGCGGTTGGAGCCGAGCGGCGAGACGACAGCCCATCTCTACACCACCGCTCATGGCTTGAGCGGCCTCACCGTGCGGGCCATCGCACCGGCCGTCCCAGGCACGATCTCGGATGGGAGCGACGGCGCGTCGGCCTTCTCGAGCCCACCCCTGGCGTGGCTGCTGGCGACCGAGTCGGGGCTGACGGTGGTGCTCAATCGCCCGGGGGAGGAGACGCCCTCCCTCGATCTGACGGCCAACTGGCTGCGTCGCTACACCCACCACGGTCTGCCGTCCAACGACGTGCACGACGTGCTCTACATCGGCCGTCAGGTCACGACGCCGGAGCGCATGTCAGGCTCCGTCTGGGTGGCCACGTCCCGGGGTCTGGCGTGGGCGCCGGCTACGGATCTCGAGGCTGCGGCGGTGCTCGCCTCCGTCGCGGCCGACGACGTGCTGACCTCCTGGCGATCCTGGGAGAGCCTGCCGGGCTCCACGGAGCCCCTCGATCTGCGCGACCTCGCCGTGGTGGCAGGGAGCGGGGACGAGGTGCCCATCATCCTCCTGGCGGCGTCCTCGGAGGGCCTGCTATGGCTCTGGTGGCCCGACGACCCCAGCGCGGCCGAGCCGACCGTGCACCGCATGCCCCTGGGTCCGCTGCGGCGGGTGGCCGGCATCGTCCGGCCGGGGGAGGGGGAGGCCCCCTCGACGGTGAGGCTGTTCGCCGGCACCGACAAGGGCCTGCTCTACGTGGACGTGCTGGCGACCATCGCGGCGGGTGGCCGCCCCAACCTGCAGGTGCTGGACGGCCCGCACCCCGTCTCGGGCATCGCCGGTGCGGTCCATGCCCTCCAGTGGCAGACCGAGGAGGACGCCGCCGGGGGCCCATCCCTTTGGGCCGCGACCGACGCCGGCCTCTACCGGGTCGACCCGGGGAGACCCGGGCAAGACGAGCCAGCGTCGCTGGCGCAGGGGTCCTTCACGGCGGTGGGGCTGGGCGCCTCTCCCGCCGGCGGCTCACCGACGACCCTCTGGGCCGCCGGGTCTCCTCCGGTGGGAGGGCCGTCCCTTTGGTGGATGGACCGCGGCACCCTCGGGACATTTCAGGTGCCCGCGGAGGAGCTGCCGGCCCAAGATCCGGCGCGCTTCCAGGACCCGCCCACGGTGCGTGAGCGTACGGGCATGGCCGGGCAGGTGGCGCTCGGTTACGGATGGGGCACCGGCGGCGTCGACTTGCGCTACGAGCGCGTCGAGCCCTCGTTTCGGGCCATCAATGACACCCGTCGCCAGTGGCTCGACGGCTGGGAGGTGACGCTGCGCCAGCGCCTGACCGAGAGCCTGGACGTCGTGCTGGCGCGCTCGGATCGGGTCAGCGCCGATCCCGAGACCGGCCGTGCCCAGCGCAACGTCGTCGAGCGCGGCGAGGCACGCTGGCAACTTCCCCTGCCGGCTCCGGCCACGTGGGCTTCGGCGCCAGCCCTGCGGGCGACGCTGCAGCGCTCGCGGCTGGACAGCGACGAGGCGCGGCCGGGCTTCGAGGCCACCACCCTGACCCGGGGGCTGCGCGTCGAGCAGCGACTCTGGCAGGAGCGGATCGTGCTGGCGGCCGGCTACGAGCAGGTGAGGCACCAGGAGGTTCGACGCGCCGGGTACGTGTCGCACAACCTGGTGGCCGACCTGTCGGCCGTGCTCTTGCCGGACACCCGCTTGACGGTGCGCTTCAGCTATCCCCTCAAGGTGACGGAGGCCCACGGCGGCGATCCCCCCCGCATGGAGGGGAGCCAGCAGCTCCAGGTGGGAGCAACGGCCGCCCGCTCGTTCGGCCCGGTTCGCACGTCCGTGACGCTGGGTCAGCAGTCGGGATGGCGGGTGACCGGTGAGGGCACGTCTCCCGAGCGGGCGGGCAGCCAGGCGACCCTGTCGGTGGCGGCCGAAGAGATGACCGTCGCCGGGTGGCGCCTGCAGCCCAGCGGCCGACTGGGCTACACCCGCACCGACAGCGCCCGCAGCCAGTCCACCGGCCTGGCCGTCAACGGCGGGCTTCGGGCCCGCTGGGCCCCGGCCGCGCTCGAGATGGCCCTCAGCGCCGACCGCCAGTACCAGTGGGCCGTCTTGCCCTCGACCAAGCAGACCCGGCAGGACCGGGCCGAGCTGACGTTGCGGAGCCGGGCCTGGTCCGGCATCGATCCCTCGCTTACCCTGCGGGTCGATGATCGACGGGCCGTGGCTGTCCCGGATGGGTGGAGCACCCAGACCCTGCAGCGCAGCGCCTCGGTGCGCGTGGGGTGGGCGCAGGCGTCATGGTGGCCACAGGAACTGCGGCTGAGCGCCGGTACGACGGCCTCCACCCAGCCCCCCGCCGACAGCCGCCGTGTCGGGGCCGCCTACGTGCTGACCCTGCGTCCGGGTGGCCCGTGGGAGCTGGCCACGACGCTGGAGGGCGAGGGCGGCGACGCAACCCGCTCGGGCCAGGCACGCCAGCCCCACTGGCGGATCTCGGTGCAGGGCAGGCTCGACCACCGCCTCTCCGGACAGTGGAGCGGGACCCTCGCGCTGGGGCACGCCCGGGGCGTACGCGATCCGCTCTCGTCCATCACCGGCAGTGTCGGTTACCTGGAGCCCCGGCCCTTTGCGGTGAGCTGGGCAGAGCTCTCCGTCCGCGCCCGGTTTTGAATCGAATCGTCTTGCGCGCCCCGGTCTCACCACGAACTCCGTCCCGGTTTTGAAGAATCCCCCGGCTTTCGTGTCCTCTTCATTGAATGCGTCGATGGGCGGGATGAGGCGCGTCTGCCACAGAGAATCAGAGAGTAAGAAGGATAACTATGACGATCCAGTGTGCTGATGACATGGGATTCGCTCTCGTGCGATACAACGCCTCTTAGAAGGCGTAACGGGTCATTGGAAGCGCGTGCGAACCCTGGAGTACATTGGGAGTTGAATGGATCCCGACGGTCCAGAACCGTGCAAGGTCGGGTCGCAACCTGTCGAAGTGTTGAATCTTGATCTTTGAAACGGGGGGTTGTCGACGTGGCGGCTGCGCGACCCTGGGATGGCCCTCATCGGCCGGTGCCCTGCGCTCGCAGGCTCCGTCCGTCGCTCGTGTCATGGCTCTCGATGGCTCTCGTCGGGCTGCTGCTCGCGGCTGGCGGACCGACGGTCCAGGCCGCGGACGTCTCGCCCCCCGAAAAGGAGCGAAGCGCCTGGCAGAGCGGGGCACTGGAGTACCACCCCGGCCGCGTCATCGTGCGCTTGCGCGACGACATGGCGGGAGCCGCTGGGGTACAGGCGCTGAGGGATCTGGGCTATGCCGTGGCCCGTCCGGTGAGCTTCCGGCCTTCCGCGGACTTCCCCGACGGGTTGACCCTTTACGTCGTCGATCTCCCCGAGGGCCAGACGGCCGAGCAGGCCGTCGGCCGGCTGAGCCAGTCGCCAGGCGTGCTGTACGTGGAGCGGGACTGGAAGGTCTACAAGGACCAGGCCGTGCTGCCACGCCAGGCCGTCATGCCCGACGATCCTGCCTTCATGGCCGGCGCCATGTGGGGGCTCCACAACCAGGAGATCCCGGAGCCGTACGTCGACCCGTACATGGTGGGCGAGCCGGTGGACGACGCCGACATCGACATGCCGGAGGGCTGGGTTCGACACACCGACTCGAGCCAGGTCATCGTGGCCATCATCGATACCGGGGCCTACGTGCAGCACCCCGACCTCGCGGACAACATCTGGGTCAACGAGGCCGAGCTCTACGGCCAGCCCGGCGTGGACGACGACCAAAACGGCTTCGTCGACGACCTCCACGGGTGGGACTTCTTCAACAACGACAACTCGGTCTGGGATCCCGACGAGCGTGACATCTACGGGTACCTCAACGACGAGCACGGGACCCACGTGGCCGGCACCATCGGCGCCCTGACCGACAACGGCATCGGTGTCGCCGGCATCAACTGGCGCATCCAGATCATGGTCCTCAAGTTCCTGGGGCCTCAGGGCGGCTACACGTCGGATGCCATCCGGGCCCTGGCCTACGCCTCGGCCAACGGCGCCATGCTCACCAGCAACAGCTGGGGAGGGGGCGGCTTCAGCCAGGCCCTCAAGGATGCCATCGAGGCCTCGGGCATGCTGTTCGTCGCCGCGGCGGGCAACAGCAACGCCAACAACGACTCGACGCCTCACTATCCGTCGAGCTACGACTCCCCCAACATCGTCGCGGTGGCCGCCAGCATGCAAAACGACCAGCGAGCCAACTACCCCGGCTGGTGGGGATCCAACTGGGGGGCGCGGAGCGTCGATCTGTTCGCGCCCGGCGGCTTCATCCTCTCCACCGTCCCTCCCGACCCACCGCCCGCCCCGGGCGAGCCGCCCGAGGAGGCGTACGCCTTCTTCTACGGGACGTCCATGGCCACGCCGCACGTGACGGGCGTCGCCGCGGCCCTCATCGCCATGCACCCTGATCTGCCGCAGTATCCGGGCGCGCCGGGGTGGACGCCAGGCAGCCCCAGCATCAAGGAGGTCATCCTCCAGACCGTCGACCGCAAGCCGCAATTCGAGGGGCTGGTCTCGAGCGGTGGCCGTCTCAACGCGGCCCAGGCCCTGGCCATGTCGTTGCCGCCGGTCATCGTCGAGGCCACGGCCGAGCCTACCGAAGGTCCACCGCCCCTCGCCGTCTCCTTCTCGGCCCAGGCTACCGACCCCGACGGTGAGGTGGTCGACGTCTGGTGGGACTTCGGGGATGGGTCGGAGCCCGTACATTCCGATGAGGTCGTCCACACGTACCAGGAGCAAGGCAACTTCGAGGCCACCTTCCACGCCGTCGATGACAGCGGGCTGGAGTCGGTGGCGGTGATCCCCATCCGGGTCCTTCTGCCGCCGGACATCGAGGTGTCGCCGATCTCGATGGACGTCCATCTCGACTGGGACCAGAGCGAGGACCGTACCCTCGCCATCGCCAACCGCGGAGAGGGCCCCCTCCACTGGACCGTCGGCATCGTGCCGGGTGAGGGGCCGTCGGCGCCAGCCTCGGGGACGGCCGTCGATGTGCGGGCGCTGGAGCTGGCCAAGGAGGAGGCCGACCCCCGCGTCAATCCTCCCCAGCCCTATGGCCGGGGTGGGCCGGACGAGTACGGCTACGTCTGGATCGACAGCGACGAGCCCGGCGGCCCCCGGTTTGAATGGCTGGACATCCGCGCGTCGGGCGTGCGCCTGCCCATCACGGGGGATGACCAATCCGCCGACGTCGACTTGCCCTTCCCGTTCCCCTTCTATGGGGAGCTCAAGAGCCGCGTGCGCGTCTCATCCAACGGCTATCTCACCTTCGGCACCTTCGGCACGGACTGGAGCAACGATCCCATCCCCTCGACCGCCCAGCCCAACGACCTCATCGCCGTCTTCTGGGACGACCTGACCCTTTCGCAGGGCAACGTCTACGCCTGGGGGAGCCCCGAGGAGGGCATCTTCATCGTCCAGTACGACGGGGCTCGGCGGCTCGGCACCCTGCAGCGCTACGACTTCCAGGTCATCCTGCGGGCCGATGGATCCATCGTCATGCAGTACCTCCTCATGGAGCCGGGGCGGCTTGACGAGGCCACCATCGGCATCGAGGATGCTTCGGGCCAGACAGGGTTGCAAGTGGCCTTCAACCAGGCGTACGTCCACAACGAGCTGGCCGTGGGCATCTACCCGATGTGGGTATCAGCCTCGCCGGTGCAGGGTACCGTCCAGCCGGGCGAGGTGGCCGACGTGACCCTGACCTTCCAGGCTCTGCGCCTGCCCGAGGGCGAGTACCCGGCCACCGTCGTGGTGCGCAGCGACGACCCGGACCAGCCCGAGGTGTCGGTGGCCACGAGGCTGTTCGTCAACGCGTTGCAGCCGCCGGTCATCGAGCAGATTGCCGCGCAGCCTTGGGCCGGCGCCGCGCCGCTGGAGGTGCACTTCTCGGCCCAGGTGCGAGACCCTGACGGGCAGGTCGTCTCGGTCCTCTGGGATTTCGGCGACGGCAGCGACCCCGTCTCCGGCACGCTCGACGTGGTGCACGTGTACGAGGTCGAGGGGGAGTACGAGGCCACGTTGACCGTGGTGGACGACGAGGGCTTGACCGCCAGCGCCTCCGTCCCCATCGTCGTCCGCCCCCAGCCGTCCATCTCCGTGGAGCCGCCTTCCTTCAGGGCCTTGGTCCGGGCCCACCGGATCCGCACCGAGACCCTCCGGATCGAAAACACGGGGGAGGCGTCGCTCGAGTACACCATCCGCGTCGAGACCTCTCAGGGCACGGCGGCCGTGCCGGCGGAGGATCTGCCCCCATGGGAACCCGGCAGCAAGGAGGCCGTCGACCCGCGGGGCGGCCGGTTGCACCCCCAGGGCTTCGGCGGGCCCGACGCGTTCGGCTACCTGTGGCGTGACAGCGACGAGGCCAGCGGCCCGGCCTTCGAGTGGGTGGAGATAAGCGGCGTCGGCACCCGTCTTCTCCTCTCCGAGGACGGCTTTGAGAGCGTCGAGCTGCCCTGGCCCTTCCCCTTCTACGGCCAGGAGAAGCAGCACGTGGTCATCTCGGCCAACGGCTACCTGACGTTCGGCACGACGGGCGGGGACTACACCAACGACCCGATCCCGTCCTCCTCGACGCCCAACGACCTGCTCGCGGTCTGGTGGGACGACCTCAGCCCCCAGCGAGGAGACGGGGCGGTCTACTACCACCACGATCCCGTGGGCGACCGGTTCATCGTCCAGTGGACCGACGTGCAGCGGTACCCCGGCCGGGGATCCCACACGTTCCAGGCCATCCTGTATCCTGACGGCCGCGTCGTCTACCAGTACCTCGAGATGGCCTTCGGACAGCCTGGCGATGAGGCCTCGGCCACCGTCGGCATCGAAAACGCCGACGGCACCGATGGGCTCGAGGTGCTGTTCAACGCAGCGGGCTACATCCACGATGGGCTCGCCATCGCCTTCTGGCCCTACCGGTGGCTGGCGGTGGAGCCGCAGGCCGGCACCGTGGAGCCCGGCGAGGCCGCCGACGTCGAGGTGGTCATGGACCTGACGCCCGTCGCTGGCGGCATCCTCAATGGGGTGCTGATCGTCGAGAGCAACGACCTGTCGCAACCCCAAGTCCGGGTGCCGGTGCAGGTGGAGGTGCTGGCCAACCAGCCACCGGTCATCGACGCGGCCGGCGTCAACCCGTCGCGGGGCCCCTTGGGCACCACGTTCCAATTCGTGGCCGCTGCCAACGATCCCGATGGCTCCATCGCCGACGTCTACTGGGACTTCGGGGATGGCAGCGGCCCCGTCCATGCCTTCGTGGCCACTCACGCCTATGCGAGCGAGGGCGTCTACACCGCCACCTTCACCGCTGTCGACAACGATGGGTATCGCAGCTCGGCCAGCGTGACGGTGCGGGTGCAGCAGACCCCCCAGGCCCGCTGGGCACCCCGTCAGCTCTTCATGGAGGTGGCGGCCGGACAGTCGACGTCGGCGACGCTGACCCTGAGCAACGACGGAGCCGGCCCCCTGGTCTTCGGCTCGGCGGAGGAGGGGACCCGGTGGGTTGCCACGCCCGAGCGGCTCGTGGCCCCGCATGAGGTGCAAGAGCCCGACACCAGGACGGCCGAAGGGATGTACGCACCCAATCCGGACCCCGATCGCTCCCCCTGGCTGCCCGAGGCCGTGGGCGACGTCATCACCTCCTGGCCGGCTCCGGCGCCCATCGGCCTGGCTTGGGGCGTCGGCGTCAACTGGCGGACCGGGCATCTGGTCATCTCGGACCCTGATCTCCTGCAAGACTTCGTGGTGCCGCCCGACGGCAGCGCGCCGGTCGCGAGCTGGCCCACCCCGTGGGCGGGCGCCTGGCCTGGCGACATGGCCTTCGACGGCACGACCATCTGGCAGGTCAACGTGGGTGGCGACAACGGGCTGTACCGGCTCGATCCCATGACGGGCGAGGTGCTGGCATCCATCACCTCCGTGCCGTGGGGCATCTCGCAGCGCGGCCTGGCCTACGATCCGGAGACGGACACCTTCTTGGTGGGCGGCTGGAACGAGGACGTCATCTACCGCGTCGCGGGCCTCAGCCACCCCAATCCCGGCACCCTCGTCGAATCCTGGTCGATGCCGGTGGGCATCGCCGGGTTGGCGTACCACCCCAACGCCGGCATCCTCATCGTGGCCAGCAACGCGGCGCCCGACATGATCTACTTCGTGGACGTCGCGACCCGTACCACGGTGGCCCAGTTCCCGCACCCCGCCCAGGGCTCGTACGGGGGGGCCGGCATCGAACTCGACGCCGACGGTCGTCTCTGGGTGGCCTCGCAGACGGATAACCGCCTCTACCTGGTGGAGACCGGGCTGGGCCCTGTCTCGGGCTGGCTGCGCTGGCAGCCCGAGAGTGGCGAGGTGCCCCCTGGCGGGTCCATGGCCATCACGGTGACCGTCGACGCGTCGACGCTGCAGGTCGGCGAGCACCAAGGCAGCGTGGTGCTGACGACCAACGATCCCGAGCACCCGCTGATCATGGTGCCGGTCTCGGCTCGGGTGGCGGCGCCGCCGGTCATCGCCGAGGCCACGGCAGATCCGACCCTGGGGGAGCCACCGCTCACGGTCCGCTTCCGGGCGGTCGTGATCCCCGGTGACTCGCCGCTGGCGACGACCCGCTGGTCGTTCGGCGACGGGAGCCGCGCCGACGGGCTCGAGGCCGAGCACACCTACACGAGCGAGGGTCGCTACGAAGCCACCTTCACCGTCGTCGACACGCTGGGCGGCACGGCATCGGTCAGCCTGCCCATCGAGGTGCGGCTCTTGCCGAGCCCCACGGTGGATCCGACGCGCATCGAGACCACCTTGACCGCGACCGGCGTCGAGAGCCACACGGTCTCCCTCGGCAACGTGGAGGGCAACGCACCCCTGGAGTTCCGGGTGCGGGTCCGGGAGGGAGCCGCGCCCGTCATCGCCCTGCCTCGCCGGGTGGGCACGGTGGCGGACCCTGACGCCCCCACGGCGCAAGGCCTCTACGAGCCGCTCGCGCCGGAGCTGGCCCAGCGCATCCGTGCCAACGTCCGGCCCGACGCGGTGGGGGATGTGCTGGCAGCTTGGCCGCTGCCCGCCGAGATCGTCCTGGGCTGGGGCGTCGGCTACGACCAGACCAAGCTCTGGATCTCGGATCCCGAGCAGCGCAAGGACTTCTGGACGACCCCCGCGGGGCAGCTGGTGGGCAGCGTCGACACGCCGTGGGCGGGCTCGTGGCCGGCGGACCTGGCCTACGACGAGCGCCACGGCCTGATCTGGCAGGTCAACGTCGGCGGCGACAACGCGCTGTACGGGCTGGATCCGCAGACGGGTGAGGTCGTGGCCGTCATCGACGATCCACAGTGGAGCGCCGTCTCGCAGCGCGGCGTCGCCTACCGCGACGACAACGACACGCTGTACGTGGGCGGTTGGAACGAGGACATCATCTACCAGGTCAAGGGCCTCAGCTGGGACCAGCCCGGCCAGGTGCTGGCGGCCTGGAGCCTCTCGGGAGCCGGCATCAGCGGTCTGGCCTGGCATCCGGACGGCCTCCTGTGGGTCGCCACCAACTCGCCGGGTGACTACATCTACGGGCTCGACCTGGAGACCCTCGAGATCGTCTACCAGTTGCCCGGCCCGTCTGGCGGGGACTACCTGGGAGCCGGGCTCACGCTGCACGAGGACGGCAACCTGTGGGCCGTCACCCAAGACAACATGGCCTACCTGATCAGCACCGAGATGCCCCTGCGCCGGGGCATCACGGTCGAACCCAGCTCGGGCATCGTGCCGCCGGGTGAGAGCCGAACGCTGACCCTCACCATCGACGCCGCCCAGCTGGGGCTGCCCGGGCAGGACGTGGCGAGCTACCTGGAGATCATGACCAACCATCCGTTGCAGCCGGTCCTGACGGTCGACGTGGTGACCCACATCCTGCCGGGCCCCTCCATCGAGGAGCTGACAGTCAGCCCCACCCTGGGCGAGCCGCCACTGGAGGTGAGCGTCAGTGCCCGTGTGGCCGGGCCCGTGCATCCCATCGTCGACGTCTGGTGGGACTTCGGCGACGGCAGCGAGCCCGTGCACGCCCTGCGGGCCTCCCACGTCTACACGTCGGAGGGGACCTACGAGATCAGCCTGCACGCCGTCGACGCGGTGGGCGTGGAGACGGTGGCGCGACGCACCGTCGAGGTGCGCTATCTGCCCGTGCTGGAGGTGGAGCCCGCCTCCCTCGCGGCGCACCTGACCCAAGGGGAGCAGACCCAGCAGGTGCTGACGGTGCGCAACGCGGGCGAGCGCCAGGCGATGAACTACTGGATCACCACGGCACCCAGCTTCTCGGGTGCACCTGAGTACCGGCGATTCGCCTCACGGCCGCGCGAGAAGGGCGAGGCGGAGCCTCGGGGCTGGCCCGTGACGTACGGGAGCGGTGGGCCCGATCAGTACGGTTACGTCTGGATCGACAGCCGGGACCCCGACGGCCCCGGCTACGAGTGGGTGGAGATCCGCGACGTCGGCACGCCGGTCACGTTGGATGACGAGAGCGGCGTGGTGGTCGAGCTGCCGTGGAGCTTCCCATTCTACGGCCAACTGAAGCAGCAGGTCGCCATCGCATCCAACGGCTACCTCACGTTCGGGACGGCGACACGCGGATACTGGACCAACACGCCCATCCCCGACCCTGCCCAGCCCAATGATCTCATCGCCCCCTTCTGGACCGACCTGGACCCGGGCCAGGCGGGCAGCGTCTACTACCACTACGACGAGGCCGGCGACCGGTTCGTCGTGGAGTACGAGGCGGTGCCCGAGTGGGGGCTGAGCGGTTCGGCCCACACGTTCCAGATCATCCTGCACCGTGACGGCAGCATCCTCTACCAGTACCGATCGCTCCAGGGCGACCTGACCAGCGTCACCGTCGGCATCGAGAATGCCACGGGCAGCGACGGCCTGCAGGTGGTCTACAATGCGCCCTATCTGGAAGATGGCCTGGCCGTGCTGCTCACGCCGGTAGGGCGGCTGGTGCAGGTGGCGCCCGAGGCGGGCTACCTGCTGCCCGGCATGGCCCAGGACGTCATGGTCACCCTCGGCGACCCCGCCGCCGCGGCCGGCCTGTACCGGATCAACCTCTTCGTCATGTCCGACGATCCGTTTCGGCCGCAGGTCGTCGTGCCGGTCACCCTCGACATCAACGGCGTCCCCCAGGTGAGCATCCTCGCTCCGCAGGAGGGCGCCGTCCTGCAGGGGCCGGCGGAGGTGCGCTGGCGGGTGGACGACGATGACGAGGTGAGCGTGGACGTGGCCTACAGCCCGGACGGCGGGGAGAGCTGGACGCCCATCGCCCAGGGGCTGACCGGCGTCGACCGGTTGCTGTGGGAGACGGAGTCGGTGCCTGCTGGCGAGGGGTATCGGGTCCGGGTGACCGCCACCGACCTCGAGGGGCAGGTGGGCCACGCCGTCAGCGGGACGTTCGCGGTACACCGGCCTCCGCAGGTGGCCATCCTGGCGCCGGAGGCGGGCAGCCTGCTGGCCCGTCCGCAGGCGGTCATCCGGTGGGAGGCCAGCGACCCGGAGGACGGCGACGACGTCGTCATCGATCTCCATTACCGGATCGGCGAAGGCGCCTGGCGGCGCATAGCCTTCAACCAGCCCAACACGGGGCAGTACACGTGGGACATCCGGGAGGTCCCGACCAGTGCCGAGGTGGCGCTGCGCCTCTCCGTGCGGGACCGGGAGGGCGGGTTGCGCCAGGTGGTGGTCGGGCCGCTGACGGTCACCGATCTGCCCGTCGCGGACTTCCTCTTCGAGCCGCCCGACGGCATCACGACGGAGACGGACATCCGCTTCGTCGACCGTTCCACCGATCCCGACGGAGCCGTCAGCGGATGGCAGTGGTCCTTCGGCGACGGGGCCACCAGCGCCGAGCAGCAGCCGACGCACCGTTACGCGCAGGCCGGCATCTACGACGTGCGACTGGTGGTCGTCGACGACGTCGGGGCGGCCAGCGCTCCGGTGCGACAGACCCTGGCGGTGGGCGCGCCGGAGGCGCCCGTCGTGGGCTTCATCTACAGGGACACCGTGCCCGGTGAGGATACCCTGGACGCCATGGCGCTGGTGGGCCTGTGGGTGACCAAGTACGGCGACGGCACGCCACGGATCGCAACGGCGCGCTTCGACGGTGACCCGGTCGGCGGGGCCGGCTTCCAGGAGGTCGGGGGCTTCTTCGACCTGCATCTGGACGCGAGCGAAGGCGTCGCCGCTCTGGAGGGGCGCTGGCACTTTCCCGAGGACGTGGCACATCCGGAGTCGCTCATCCTGGTCTGGTACGACCCGCGGGCCGGTCGGTGGAACCGCGTCGAGCCGCAGAGACTGACCGTGGCACCCGGCGGCGGGTACGGTGGCTACATCCGGTTCACCATCGACGCGTCGTCGACGCCTCGCATCGACCAGCTCGGGGGGACGCTCTTCGGCGGCGTCGTCAACCAGGCACCGGTCGCGGCGTTCGCCGTGGAGCCGGAGTCGCCGACGGTGCTCGACACCGTGCGATTCGTGGACGCCTCCTCGGACCCGGACGACAACCTGGTGGCGTGGGCCTGGGACTTGGGCGACGGTGCCACCAGCTCGGAGCGCAACCCCCAGCACCGCTACGCGCGCAAGGGCACCTACACGGTCCGGCTGACGGTCACCGACGCCGCCGGTGAGGAGGCGACCGTCCAGCGGCTCGTCCAGGTGGTCAACGCGGCACCGATAGCGGCCTTCCGCCACGAACCGGAGGCGCCCACCATCCTCGATACGGTCCGCTTCGTACAGGAGGCGACCGACCCGGACGGCGAGGACGACCTGGTGGCGTGGGCCTGGGACTTGGGCGACGGTGCCACCAGCTCGGAGCGCAACCCCGAGCACCGCTACGCGCGCAAGGGCACTTACACGGTCCGGCTGACGGTCACCGATGCGGACGGCGCGACGACCACGGCCCAGCGCGCGCTGCAGGTGGGCAACGTGCCGCCTCAGGTGCGCATCGTCGAGCCCAAGGCCGGCACGGTCTGGACGGGCATCCAGGTCATCGAGTACGAGGCGACCGACGCCGACGGCGATCCGCTCACCATCGCCTTCGACTACCGGCCGGCCGACGGCGGCGGCGAGTGGCAGCTCATCGCCCAAGAGCAGCCCAACGCCGGCAAGTTCGCCTGGCACACGGCGTCGGTCAAGCGAGGAGGGCGCTACGAGCTCCGGGTCACGGCCAGCGACGGCGAGGCGTCCGCCAGTGCCATCAGCGAGCCCTTCGTCGTCTCGGTGGTGGAGGGCCTCGTGACGCACGGCCCCAACCCGGCCCGGGACGCCGTCACGTTCTACTTCGACCTGGGCGAGCGATCGGGTGAGCTGCACGTCTTCCGCATCGATGGCCGGCCGGTGGCGCGGTGGCGCCTGGCCGACGGCACGACGAGCCTGGTCTGGGACCTCACCGACGCCGACGGGCGGGTGCTCGGCAGCGGCCTTTACCTCTACGTGGTCGTGACGGAGACGGGCGAGACGTCGGGCGTGCGCCGTCTGGTGGTGGAGCGGTGAGGCGCGGAGCAGCCATGGGTGGCTCAGCCGGGGGCGAGCACGGGAGAGGGGCATGCGTGACCATGCACAGCCTTGGCGAGATGGCGAGCCTCGAGCGGTCGCGTCCACTCGGCAGATGGCCTTCGGGCCAGCGCCTGGTGGTCACCCTGGCGGTCATCCTGGGGGTAGCCGCCGGGGCTGGCCCGGGGGCCCGGGCTTCGTACACGGGCACCGCCGCCTATCTGGACATCGGCATGGGGGCCCGCGCGATGGCCATGGGCGGGGCCTTCGTGGCCGTAGCCGACGATGCCACGGCACTCTACTACAACCCGGCGGGGCTGGCCGACGTGGGCCCGTGGCAGCTCGTCTCCTTCTACTCCAACCAGTACCAGGCCGCAGGGTACGGCGCCCTTGCTCTGGCCGGACGCGGACTGGGCGGCGGCGTGCAGTGGTTGCGGTCCTCCGGCATACCGGCGCGCGACGAGTACGGCAACGCGTCGGACGAGTTCGACATCTCCCAGACGGCGTGGCGTCTCGCCCTGGCGCGTGAGGTGGGGCCCATCGCCGTGGGGGCCGCCCTGGCCTACGCCTCCGACCGGTACCGGGAGACGTCAGGTAGCGGACTGACGGGAGACGTGGGGGCTTTGATGGACGTGGGGTCGGTCCGCCTGGGCGTGGCCGCCCGGCACTTCTGGGGAGCCCGCACGTCCAGCACGGGCGTGCGGGAGCCCTTCGAGCCCCAACTGGTCGCGGGATTCTCGTGGCGGCTCGGCTCGCTGCTCACCGCCGCGGAGGTGGCCCTGAGGGGGCCCGTGCGAGCGGGGGCCGAATACCGGTTGGGCCCCCTGCTGGCCTTGCGAGCCGGGGCGTGGAGCGAGGACGGTTACCTCAATTGGAGTGCCGGGGTCGGGCTGGCCGTGGGCCGCGCCGCCATCGACTATGCGTACGCCGACGCCCGGGTGCTCGGAGGCTCCCACCGGCTGTCGCTCAGCTACGGCTTCTGAAGGAGCCCCATGAGTCCGAAGAGGGCCAGCAAGACGGGCTGGTGGAGGAGGTAGACGACCAGCGAGTGGCGTCCCAGCCAGCAGACGGGGCGCCACACGCGCGGCGGTGGGGCGGGGGCAGGTAGCCACCGCCCCACGTGCGGCCCGCTCCACACCCCCAGCGCCACCGCTGCCATCCAGGGGAGCACCGGCCAGTAGTCGACGCTGTGGAAGGCCGGCGGCGTGATCCCCAGCGGCACCGTCCAGGCCCATCCCGCACCCGCGGCGAGCCGCCCCGCCACGAGTCCGGCTGCCGCCAGGGCCGCTGCCAGTCCGGTGCCGACGGCCCTCAGCCGCCACAGGACGGGCGCGAGCACGAGCGCCGTGCCGATGAGGTGGAGGATGCCGAACCGCACGTACGCGTCGCCCAGCCCCAGGCGGGTGGCCAGCGTGATGACCAGGGCCCATCCCCAGAGCTTGAGGCCTCTCGAGCGCCAGCGACGGTCCCGCTCCGATGCCGGCCAGCGGGCGGCCGCCAGCGCCATCGACACCCCCACGAGCCACAAGAAGAGGCTCCCGCCCGCTCGCGCCACCCATAGCCACGGCCCCCGGGTCATGTCGAGGCGCAGCAAGCCGAAGAAGCTGGCATCCCACAGCAGGTGATAGATGACCATGCCGGCCACCGCCAGTCCGCGCAGGGCATCGAGCGCCCAGGCCCGCGCCTGCGCGGCCGTCGACTCCGGCCCGGCCGTCGCCGAAGTTCTCCTCGTGCCGCTCACCGTGATATGCTAGCGCCATCATCGGCCGGGTGGGCCGGGTGCGTCGCCTACCCCCTTCCGGACGGCCCTCCCCCTTCCCTCTCCGACTTCATCGGGGTCGAGTACCTGGAGGAGCGGTAGGCCACCTCGATAACCCCTCGGGTCGATGGGGGCAGGAAAAGGCACGGCGCCTGCGAACGTTGCGGTGCGCCGGCATCGCCCCGCGCCCGCGCACGGGGTGCGCCGGCGCGCGGAAGGAGGCGCGGGGCTGTGCCCTTGCCCTTCGTCGGGCGCCGAGGGGAGCTCGCCGGCTTGCGGGAGAGCCTGGCCGAGGCCGCCGCCGGTCACGGGCGACTGATCCTGGTGGGCGGGGAGGCCGGCATCGGCAAGTCGACCCTCTTGCGGCGGGTCGCCTCTGCTGCCGACGGCTTCGCGCTGGCCTGGGGCCACTGCCCCGGCCCCGACGAGACGCCGCCGTACGGCCCCTGGACCGAGATCGTCGAGCGGCTGGCCGGGACCGGGCGCGGCGAGGCCGAGCATCTCCCTCCCCCGTTTGGGGCGGCCCCCGGCCACTGGACGCTCTACGAGCGAGCGGCGAGTCTGGGCCAGTGGCTGGCCAGCCGGGGCCGGCCCCTCTTGCTGATCGTCGAGGACATCCACTGGGCCGACCGGGGCAGCCTCGACCTGCTGCGGCACCTGGCACCCAGGCTGCCCGCCTGGCCGGTGCTGGTGGCGGCGACGTATCGCACCGACGAGATCGGACGTCGCCATCCACTGTGGCAGCTCCTGCCCGAGCTGACCCGGTCGGGTGCGAGCCGGCTGTCGCTGGGGCTCCTCAGCCCCGAGGAGGTGACGGAGCTGGTGGCGGCGGCCCTGCCGGAGACCCCGGCGACCGAGGAGCTGGCGCGCTCGCTGTATGCCCGCACGGCGGGGCATCCCCTCTTCGTGGGCGAGCTGCTGGAGGAGGCGGCCCGCCGGGGCCGTGCCCTCCTGGTGGACGAGCCGTTGCCGCAGACCCTGCGCCAGGCCCTGGACGCCAAGCTGGGCCGGCTGCCTGACGAGGTCCGGGGGGTGCTGCTGGGCGCGGCCGTGATCGGGGAGCGCTTCGGCTACGACCTGCTGGCCCGGGTGACGGAGGTGGAGGAGGAGCGCCTGGCCGAGGCCGTGGAGGCGGCGGTGGACAGCCACGTCATCGAGCCCGTCAGCGCGGACGGCTCGGTCTTCGCCTTCACCCACCCGCTCCTGCGGGAGGCCCTGATGGGAGGGCTGGTGGGAGGGCGCCGCCGCCGGTGGCACCACCGAGTCGGCCAGGCTCTGCTGCAAGAGCCCGCGCCCGATCCCGACGCCGTGGCCTTTCACCTGACGCGGGCCGGGGACCCCCGGGCCTGGGCGTATCTCGTCGCGGCGGCGGACCGCGCGGTGGAGCTGGGCGAGCTGCAGAAGGCACGAGCGCACCTGGAGCAGGCGCTGGGTCTGCTGGGGCCCGGCTCGTCGGGGCGAGGCGAGGTGCTGCTCAAGCTGGGGAACTGCCTCCTGTGGGAAGCGCCGGAGAGGGCGGCGTCCCTCTGGCGGGAGGCGGAGGAGGCGGCTCGGTCGGAGCCCGACCCGGCGGTCGCGGTGTGGGCCCGCCATCTGCTCGTCGAGCGGGTCCTCGCCCGGGAGCCTGCCGACTGGCGGGAGCGGGTGGAGTCGGTCATGGCCGAGCAGGCCGCGATGCTGTCCGAGCCGCGCTACCGCGCCCTGGAGCGCGACCTCTTCGGGCGCTGCCTGGGCGCCCCCAGGGCCGGGCTGCTCCTGGTCGAGAGCCTCGCCCTGGGGGGCGACCCCGAAACGGCCGCCCGGCAACTGGAGCAGCTGGCGGGCTCGGCATCCGCCGACGACCCGGACCTGCGGGAGAGCGTGATGCTGTTGCTGCTGCTGCGGGGCAGGCTGGACGAGGCCTCGGCGCTGTGCGGCAAGGCCGCCCGGGAAGCGCTCGAGACCCGTGACTACCGAAACGCCGTGCGGCTCAAGGCCATCCAGTTGCGGCTGGTGCTCATCGGCGGCGCGGAGCGGCCGGACGAGGTGGACGCCGTGGCGGCCGAGCTGCAAGCCCTCGAGTCGCAGGCGCGGCATCGGTCCGGCTACGCCTACCTGCCCGAGGGCCGGTCGCTGGCGGGTGTCTACCACTATTTCCGGGGAAAGTGGCAGGCTGCCTGGCGAGACGTCGTCGAGGCGGCCCGCCAGGAGATGGGCACCTACGGGGCCCCGCTGGCCTATCACGGGGCGTTGATGCTGCTGCAAGCGGGTGACGTCGCCGGGGCCCGGGCCCTGATCGACAGGGTGCCGCCACCGCGGCCCGACGCACCGGTGCCCCTCGGCAACTACCTGCTGGTGCTGCCCCATGCCTTGCGGGCGGAGGTGCACCTGGCCATGGGCGAGGTCGGACCGGCCCGGCGCTGGCTGGAGGCGGCTGAGCGGTGGCCCGCCTTGGGGGCCTCCCCCTTCTTCCGGGCGGTGGTGCGCCTGGCGTGGGCCCGCTACTACTGGAAGACGGGGAGCGGGGAGGCCGCGTGGCACGCGGCCGTCGAGGCGCTCGTGGATGCCCGCTCAGTCGGCTCCAGCCTGATCGCCATCCACGCCCACCGGCTGCTGGGCGAGCTGGCGGCGGACCGGCAGGACCTGGAAGCGGCTTCCAAGCACTTCGGGGATGCCCTGGAGCTGGCCCATCGGTGCCGCTTGCCCTTCGAGGTCGCCCTGACGCGGCTCGCCCGCGGGCGGTCGCTCGGCTCGACGCCCGACTCCCGGGAGGAGCTGCGGGCGGCCGTCGAGCTCTTCAGGCAGATGGGGGCGGAGCCTGCCGAGGCCATGGCGCGGGCGGCC
Source organism: Limnochorda sp. LNt (assembly GCF_035593265.1). GTDB lineage: Bacteria > Bacillota > Limnochordia > Limnochordales > Geochordaceae > Geochorda > Geochorda subterranea. The sequence continues at coordinate 1,190,269 of NZ_CP141614.1, forward strand.
CTGGCCAAGTGGGAGGAGGCGGGGGCGCGCCACCCCGGGGCGGCCGCAGCATCGGCGGCGCGGCTGCCCGACCGTCTCACCCCCCGGGAGGCGGAGGTGGTGGCGCTGGTGGCCCTGGGCCTGACCGATCAGGAGATCGCGGCTCGCCTCTTCATCTCCCGCAAGACGGTGGACCGCCATCTGCGCAACATCTTCAACAAGACCCGGGTGCCCAACCGGGCGGCCCTGGCCGCCTATGCGACCCGCCACGGCCTCGCCGGATGAAGGGTCGCGTCGGCGCTGCCCGGCCGTCGTGGGGAATTATCCGCATCCTCGCTCAATGGGGAACTCTCCCGATGTCGACGCCCGTCACCGGCCGGTACCCTGAGGACGCGACCTGCGACGGCTCCATCGGGTCATGGGCGCCGGCCGGGGGGTGGGGGTGCCGGCGTGCCGCCTCCGGCCGGCTACCGTGGCCTGGCGTCCGGCGGCCCCTTGGTCGCGGACGCAGCCGTCATCGGGTCTGCCCGGTGGAGGGGGCGACGCTCCGGCCGGGTGGGAGGAAGGGGGACGCCCGGTCGGAGCGGCCATCCTCTACGGACACGCGACGGCCCTCCCGCGTGCTTCACCCCGCACGGGCCGGCGGCGGGTGCGTCGGTCAAGCGCCTCTACCAACTCCAGCCGTCGGCGGCCGTGACCGGCCGCGGTCGCCCATGGCGGGGGCCTTGCAGCGTGCCTTCGAGGAGCTGGGACGGACCTGCGATCCCGTGGCGGTGGCGCCGGGGAGGGGCCGTCGCGCGCCGGCCGCTCAGGGCCCGTCGAGGTAGTAGCCGCCGCCCTTGCCGCGCCGGACCCGCAGGCGGTGGCTGCGGACCAGGTCGCTGGCCTCCTGGCGGATGTAGGCCGGGCTCGCCCGGAAGACCTGCGCCAGCCGCTGTGAGGAGACGGGCCTGGCGTAGCAGGCCCCATGGAGCCGCAGGTAGCGAAGGATGCCGTCCTGCACCGGGCTCAGCGGGCGCGGGGTGGACTCGGTCTCCAACTGCGTCGCTCCCCTCACGTGGCTCGGCGGTGGCTCGGACGTCGGTGCCCCAGACGTCGGACGCGGCCGGTGGTCCGGTGAACCAGACAGAGCCGGCCCAGGTCGTCTCGATAGAGCTGCCATCCCCGCACCGAGATCCAGCTCAACCACCTCACGCGGCGAAAGGTGATCCAAGGCACGCTCGATCCCCCCGAGGTCGGCGAGAGCACCCCGGAAGCCCGGCCATCCTCCCTCCTGGAGGCCGGACACTACCCCCTTCATATTCTTCGGCGGGGGGCCGAGGGTCTCCTCCTCGAGGCACGGGCCTCGATTGAATCCTGCGAGGCCGTCGGATTCGACTTGAATCGAGACGATCTTGAATCCTTCCGCGCCAGCCGGTACGTGGAGGCGTCGGGCGGGGATGGACGACGTCCTCGGTGCGCACGCTACCTGGCGCCATGACCATGGGACTGGGCTTCGTCTCCATCTGCCTGTCGGAGCGAGACTGCTCTCCGGCCGGCAACGTGCGCGTCACCGACATGGCCCGTCTCCCGGATCGGGAGGCCCGGCTTGGACTCATCCGACGCACGGCCGTGCGCAACCTCGACAACACGCTGCGGGTCCTGTGGTTCTTGAAAGGGCAGGGCCTGCAGCTCTACCGATTGGCCACTCAGCTGGTGCCGCTGGCCACCCATCCCGTGACCGAGGGATGGCCCTGGTGGGAGGGTCCCGAGATAGGTCCCCGCCTGGCGCGTATCGGGGCCGTCGTCCGGGAGGAGGGGCTCCGGGTGAGCACCCATCCGCCTCAGGTGTGCGTGCTCAACGGCCCGGCAGACCCTCCGCATCTGCCAGGTCGTCGGCGTCCCCATGGTCTTCGACTGGCACCACCATGTCTGCCGAAACGATGGAGAGGACTTCCAGGAGCTGTTGCCGTCGGTCTTCGCGACGTGGCGGGATCGGCCCCCCAAGGTGCACGTCTCGAGCCCCAGAGACCAACGGGAGCGCCGAGCTCACGCCGACTACGTCGATACGGGCTTCGTCGAGGAGTTCTTGCGGTACGCGGCCTCGTTGGGCGACGTGGACGTCATGGTGGAGGCCAAGGCCAAGGACCTGGCTGCACTGCGGCTCCGGGCCGACCTTCCGGACCTCTTCGGCTCGCGGGCCGGGGTGGGATCCCCCCGGTGATACGGTATACTGGAGGCGCTCGCACATCGCCCGGCATGGCACCGGGCGTCCGTCGCCGCACCAGGGAAGGGGGATGGCCATGGCGGCCAAGCGGATCCTGATGCTGGTGGGAGACTTCGTGGAGGATTACGAGGTGATGGTGCCCTTCCAGGCCCTGCAGATGGTCGGGCACACGGTGCATGCCGTCTGCCCGGGCAAGAGGGCGGGCGAGAAGGTGCGCACGGCCGTCCACGACTTCGAGGGCGAACAGACCTACAGCGAGAAGCCGGGCCACAACTTCACCCTCAACGCGACGTTCGACGAGGTGCGGCCGGAGGATTACGACGCGCTGGTCATCCCGGGCGGGCGCGCCCCCGAGTACATCCGCCTCAACCCCGATGTGCTGCGCATCGCCCGCCACTTCGCCGACGCCGACAAGCCCATCGCGGCCGTCTGTCACGGGCTGCAGGTGCTGGCCACCGCGGGCGCGCTCAAGGGCCGCACATGCACGGGCTACCCGGCCGTGGGGCCGGACGTGACGGCGGCAGGGGGCGAGTGGGTCGAGCTGCCCGCAGACCGGGCCTACGTCCACGGCAAGCTGGTGACGGCGCCGGCCTGGCCGGCCCACCCGGAGTGGCTGGCCAGGTTCCTGGAGGTGCTCGGCACCCGGATCGAACCGTAGGATCAGCCGCAGGGTCGGCATTCGACCTGGGCGGCAGCGCGGGCGGCGCTCGAGGGCCCGGATGGGCAGGGGCGCCGCCTGTTCATCTCGAAAGCCCGTCCGGCTCACATTCGTTGGGGGCGGCGAGAAATCCGCCGGCTACGAGCAGGAGTCCTTGCACCACCTGCGATACGAGGAGGCGCAGCTGTTATGGGACGGGTCCCCATCGTCGACACCCTGCAGCGGGTGCCCGGCGGCATGATGCTGATCCCGTTGCTGTTGGGCTCGGTGGTCCGCACCTTCTGGCCGGGCTTCCTGGGCCTGGGTTCCTTCACGTCGGCGCTGTTTCGCGACGGCGCTTTGCCTCTCATCGCGCTGCTGATCCTGGCGACAGGCGCGCAGATCAACGTGCGCCAGAGCGGTCGGGTGCTGGCCAAGACGGGCGTGGTGCTGATGGCCAAGACCGTGGTGCCGGCGCTGCTCGTCATCGCCTACGGGTACGCCTTTGGCCGCGAGGGGATCCTGGGCGTCTCGCTCTTGGCCGCCATGGTGGCCTTCGTCAACTCCAACGGCGGGCTGTGGCTGGCGCTGGCGACGCAGTACGGCGACGAGGAGGACCGGGGCGCCTACATCGCCAGCGCTCTCAACGACGGCCCCTTCTTCACCCTGGTCTTCCTGGGGCTGAGCGGGCTGGGCGCCATCCCGCTGGTCTACATCGTCGCCGCCGTCCTGCCGTTCGTCATCGGCTTCGTGCTCGGCAACCTCGACGCCAAGTTCGCCGACATGATGAAGCCGGCCTCAGCCATCACCGTGCCGTTCTTCGCCTTCGCGCTGGGCGCCGGCATCGACCTGCGCTCCCTGGCGGTCGGCGGCGTGACGGGGATCTGGCTGGGGCTGCTCGTCGCGCTGATAACCGGCGCGCTGACGTACGGAGCCTACCGGTGGCTGCTGGGCGAACGCAGCGCCGTCGGCTTCGCCGCCGGCACCACGGCCGGCAACTCGGTGGCCACGCCGGCCATCGTGGCCCAGGCCGATGCGTCGTTCGCCCCCTTCGTGGCGGTGGCGACGGCGCAGGTGGCGGCCGCCGTGCTGGTGACGGCCATCGTCACCCCGCTCATCACCCACTACCTCCACCGGAGGCTCCAGCGAGGCGCGGCGGGTCGGCCGGCCGGAGCCCGAGCGTGAGGAGGTGGCGGCCGTGGCCGAGAGGCGTGATAGGTATGCCGTCATCGCCGACGACCTGACGGGGGCGGGCGACACGGGCGTGCAGTTCGCCCGGGCGGGGTTGCGCACCCGTGCCCTGATGGGCGACTGGAGCGCCCCGTCGGTCGAGGGGGCCGACGTCGTCGTCATCAACACCGAGAGCCGGGCCCTGGCACCCGAGGCGGCCTACGAGGCGGTGGCCCGGGCCGCGGCCCGGCTGCGGGCCGTGGAGGCCCGCCCTGTCTACAAGAAGATCGACTCCACGATGCGGGGGCCCGTCGGCGCCGAGGTGGACGCCGTGCTGGACGTCTTCGAGCTGGCGATGGCCGTGGTCTGTCCTGCCTTCCCGGACAACGGGAGGGTCGTCGTGGGCGGCCATCTGCTGGTGGGAGGCCAGCCCGTGGCGCGGACGGCCATCGGGCGGGACCCGGTGGCGCCCGTACGGGAGAGCTTCCTGCCGGCGCTCCTGGGGTCGCAGAGCCGCCGTCCTGTCCATCATGTGGATCTCCGCATGGTCGAGCAGGGGGCCCGGCGGCTGGGCGAGCACCTGGCGACGCTGCGCCGGGAGGGCGGCTGCGTGGTGGCCGTCGATGCCCTCAACGACGCCGACCTGGAGACCATCGTCGAGGCGGTCGAGCCCATGCGGGAGAGCGTGCTCCTGGTCGGCTCGGCAGGACTAGCGCGTCCGCTGGCCCGGCAGCTGACCGTGGCACGAGCGGGAGCGGGCCAGACGAGGGATCGGGGCGGGCCGGTCGTGCTGGTGATGGTGGGGTCGGTCAACCCGGTCTCCCGAGAGCAGATGGCACGCCTCGCCGGGGCGAGGCAGACCGAGGTCGTCTCGCTGGACGTCGCCGCTGCCGTGCAAGACGAGGCGGCCTGGCAGCGGACCGTCGACCGCGCCCGGGAGCGCCTGCGGCAGGCGGCGTCGGCGGGTCGGACCGTCGTGCTCACCACGCCGGGCGAGCCGGCGGATGTCGAGGCAGCGCGGGGGCCGGGGCGGCCCGGGGGATGGAGCCCCGACAGGTGGCGCGCCGGGTGGCCGAGGCGCTGGGCGCCGTGGCGGTGGCTGCGCTGGACGAGGCGCCCCTGGCCGGGGTGGTGGTGACTGGCGGCGACACGGCGCAGGCGCTCCTGGACCTGCTGGAGGCTGACGGGATCGACCTCGTATCGGAGGTGCTGCCGGGCATCCCCTTCGGGACGGTCCACGGAGGCAGGCGCCCGGGGCTGCGGGTCGTGACCAAGGCGGGGGGATTCGGGGGGCCCGATGCGCTGGTGCAGGCCGCGACCTACCTGGCCGGGCTGCCCTGAGGGGCAGGAGCGGGCCGGGGCCAATCGGGGGGAGTGGCGATGAAGGCAGACGAGCGGCCCCTGCTGGCCATCACCATGGGCGACGCCGCCGGCATTGGCCCCGAGATCATCGTCAAGGCCCTGGCGCGGCCGGACGTGCGGGCGGCGTGTCGTCCCCTGGTGATCGGGGACGTGGGGGTGATGGAGCGCCACCTGCGCTTCTGGCCGGCGGGTGCGAGCGCCGTGCAGCCGTCGGTGCGACCGATCGCCTCGCCGGAGGAGGTGGGGGACCCTTCACCCGGCACGATCCCGGTGCTGCAGCCAGGCCCGCCTCTCGGCCCGGTGGAGCCGGGCCGGCTGTCGGAGGAGGCCGGGCGCGGCGCCGTCACGTACGTCCAGGCGGCGGCGTCGCTGGCCCGGGAGCGGCGGGTGGCCGGCATCGTCACCGCCCCGCTCAACAAGGAGGCCATGCATCGGGCCGGCTACCGCTACCCTGGCCACACCGAGCTGCTGGCCGAGGCCTTCGGCGTGACCCGCTACTCGCTGGTGCTGTCGGCTCGGGGGCTCTTCGTCTTCCACGTCACGACCCACGTCTCGTTGCGTCAGGCCCTCGACCTCCTCACGGCTGAACGGGTGCTGGGGCAGATCCGCCTCGCGCACTTGCTGGCGGAGGCCCTGGGGCAGGGCGACCAGCCCATCGCCGTCGCCGCCGTCAACCCCCACGCGGGAGAGGGGGGCCTCTTCGGCACCGAGGAGCGGGACATCCTCGTCCCCGCGGTGGAGGCCGCCCGCCGCGAGGGGATCCCGGCCGTGGGCCCCCTGCCGGCGGACGTGCTGTTCCCCAAGGCGGCTCGGGGGGGCTACCGGTTCGTGGTGGCGATGTATCACGACCAGGGCCACGGGGTCTTCAAGAGCCTCTTCTTCGACGAGGGCGTCAACGTGACGGTGGGGCTGCCCGTCATCCGCACCTCCGTCGACCACGGGACGGCCTTCGACATCGCCGGGCAGGGCGTCGCCCAGGAGGAGAGCCTGGTGGCGGCCATCGACCTGGCGGCCCGGCTCGGACCCAAGTGGGAGCCCATCTGGCGGCAGGCCCGGGCAATGGGGTAGGAGGCCGATGGCAGGGCCGCCCAGGCCGTCATGCACAGGCCGTGTCAACCCGCCACGACGTAGCAGTCGAGCACCGCGTCGACGGCGTCGAGCCGTTGGCAGCGTTGCTCCCCAAAGTTTACGGGCCCCACCCCTGACGGAAAGCGCCGCGGCGGGGCCCATCCTTCCCCCGGTCCCACCCTGGGGCAGGGAAGCGCCCGCTTCGCCGAGTACCTGCCGGTGGAGGGGTGGGCCGGCGAATGTCGGAGCAACGAGCGGTTCTGGAGAAGCTTTCGCAAATCGGCATCGTCCCCGTGGTGCGTGTCAAGGAGCCGGCTACGGCGCTGCGGCTGGTGGAGGCACTGGTGGCCGGTGGGCTGCATGCCATCGAGATCACGTTCACCGTGCGGGGCGCCCCTGACGTCATCGCAGCGGTCGCCGAGCGTTTCCCCCAGGTCCTGGTGGGAGCCGGCACCGTACTGGACGAGCGCGGGGTCGAGCAGGCGGTGGGGGCTGGGGCGCGCTTCGTCGTCAGCCCCGGCACCGTGGATGCTGTGGTGCGGGCTGCAAGGGCGGCGGGCGTGGCGGCGATCCCGGGCGTGCTGACGCCAACGGAGGCTTTGCGCGCCCTGGACTTGGGAGCCGACGCCCTCAAGCTCTTTCCGGCCTCCACGGTGGGCCCCGGCTACCTCAAGGCGCTGCGAGCCGTCCTGCCGGACGTGATCTGGTGCCCGACGGGCGGCATCGACCTCGAGAGCCTGGACCCGTGGTTGCGGGCCGGGGCGGCCTTCGTGGGGGTCGGCAGCCCGCTCCTGGGCGACGTGGAGAAGACGGGAGACTACCAGGGTGTCACCGAGCGAGCCCGGGCCTACCTCGACCGGCTGCGCGAGGTGCGGGCGGCGTAGAGCCGCTCGCCCTCGTGGCCGGTACCGGCGTGCTATACTGGCGCCGGGACAACCGACGATGCAAGCACATCGACAGCCCGGACGAGAAGCCATCCAGCACCTGCCGACCGTCCTGCGGCCCGGCAGCGAGCCGCTGCGGCAGCTGGCGTATGGCTACGGCCTGAGGCTGGTGATTCTCTTCGGCTCCCGGGCCAGGGGTGAGGCGGGCGTCACCAGCGATTTCGACCTGGCCGTATCGATGACCGACCCCTACCGCCGGGCGTATGGCGAGCTCACCGAGGGGGAAGCTCACACCTTTCAGCGGCTCCACAGCGAGCTGCAGCGTATGCTGGCGACGAGTCGCGTCGACCTGGTCTTGCTGGAACGAGCCGCCCCCTTGGTGGTGCATCGGGTTGTCCGAGACGGGATCCCTCTTTTCGAAGCCACGCCGGGGGCGTTCGTGCGGTTGTGCGTGCGGGCCGTACAGATGATCGAGGACGCCCGGCCCATGCTCCAGGCCCAGCGGCGCTACTTGGCGCGCGTCTTCGGGCCAGGCGAGCCGTGGTGACATGGGGTGGGAGCGGTGGTCGACGCGGCGGTCGTGGAGCGCAAGCTTCGAAAGCTCGCCGAGTACCTGCAGGAGCTCGAAGAGATCAAGCCGCCATCGTTCGACGCCTACGTCGGGTCACGGCTCGTCAGGCGGTCGGTCGAACGCCTGTTGCAGCTCCTGGTCGAGGTGGCCAGCGACATCAACGCGCACATCATCGTGGGGCTGGGACACCCGGCGCCGGATGACTACTTCCAGGGCTTCATCCGGATGGGCGAGCTGGAGGTGCTGGCTCCGGAGCTGGCAGCCCGCCTCGCGCCTGCCGCCGGCGCGCGCAACATCCTCGTACATGAGTACGAAGCCATCGACGACCGTATCGTCTACGCGAGCATTCCCCGGGCGCTGGAGGACTTTCGAGCGTACGGACGCCAGGTGCTCGAGTTCCTCAACCGCACGAGTCCTGGCTCGCAGGCCACTCCGACCCCGTAAGGTCGAGGCGGACTTCGTCGCAGGGGGGGCGTGCGTGTCCGACCAGCGTCATCCGGCACCCGCCTTCGCACGGCCCACGAAGGGCGGGGTGCTGCTTTCGGTGCGGCTGCAACCGGGGGCGGCACGCTCCGAGGTGGCGGGCGTCCAGGGCGACGCTCTGCGGCTCAGGATCGCCGCTCCGCCGGTCGACGGCCGTGCCAACGACGCGGCACGGGATTTCCTGGCCGAGCGGCTGGGCGTCCCCCGGTCGGCCATCGTCCTCACCCGGGGCGCCACCGCTCGCCACAAGCTCTTCTTCGTCCAGGGCCTGACCGTCGAGGCGGTGCGCGACCGGCTCTGCCGGCCGTGACGCGACGCGGGGACGCCCTGACGGCGCCCATCCGCCGATGACCCCGAGCCGACGAGACTCGTGTTGAATACAGTTTGACTTAATCGTTTAGGATTCACTGAACGAAGTGAACGGTTTAGTCTGTGCATGGGAAAGCCCTCGAGGTGTGGGAGGCGCCATGGAGCCGGACAGGGGCGCCCTGATGTCGGTCGTCGAGGAGATGGGGCTCCTCTTCGAGCAGTACGGCGCGAGTCGCATGATGGGCAGGGTCATCGGATGGCTGCTGGTGTGCGACCCGCCCGAGCAGTCATCGGCCGACCTGGCTCGCGCGCTGGTCGTCAGCAAGGCTTCCATCAGCATGGCCACGCGCGCTCGTCCACATGGGCATCATCGAGCGAGTGGCTCGTCCCGGCGAGCGCGGCGTGTACTTCCGCCTGCGGCCCGACACCTTCGGCACGACCATCATCGGCCTTCGGCTCGAGGCTTTGAGGCGCTTTCGGCAACTGCTGGAGCGAAGCCTGGCCACGGTGCAGGACGCCCCTGCGGCCCGGCGGAAGCGCCTTGAGGCAGCTCGCGTGCTGTTTACGTTCTTCGAGCGTGAGCTCGAGCGGATCCAGTGCCGCTGGGAAACAGGCGAATGGAAAGAAGGGGACAGGAGGGCGTGAGGTGATCCTCATCCGCCTCGCCTGGCGCAATCTGTGGCGGCATCCGCGCCGCACCATCCTGCTGGGGCTGGCGGTCGCCTACGCGACCCTGGTCATCGTCTTCTTCTGGGGCTTCACCGATGGCTTCATCGACTCCATCCTGGTCAACCAGGGCCGCCTGCTCAGCGGCCCGGTGCTGATCGCGACCCCGGCCTACCAGGACGACCCCGATCCCGAGCACGCGTTGCCGGACCTGGACTTTCTGGCCGCCGTGCAGGAGCATCCGTCGGTCCGGGGCGTCGCGGTCCGGCTGACCTTTCCGGTGCTGGTCAGCTCCCCGTACGCGTCGATGGGCACGGAGGCTCGGGGCGTCGACCCCGATGCCGAGCGGGCCGTCAGCCTGGTGCCGGACCGAATCGTCGAGGGCCGGATGCTCGCGACACCGGGCGAGGCCGTGCTGGGAGCAGGCCTGGCCGAGCGGCTCGACGTGCGGCTGGGCGAGCGGGTCGTGGTGGACACCGCCTCGCTCGCGGGCCCGCAGGCGGCGGGTCTGGTGGTGGTGGGGCTGGTCCGTACCGGGCTCTCGACCCTCGACGACACCCTGGTCTGGGTGCACCTGGACGCCGCCCGGCGCTTGACGGGGGTGCCGACCGGCACGGAAGTGGCCCTGGACGTGCCGCGTGGCCAGGAGGAGCCAGTGGCGGCCTCGCTGGGCGCCATGCTGCCCGCCGGCATCGGGGCCTACGGGCTTCGCCAGCGGATGGGCAGCCTCTGGGCCGATCTGCAGTCAGCCCGGGCCGAGGTGGTGGTCATCGGGCTCTTCCTCTCGGTCTTCGCCGCGCTGGCCGTCGTCAGCACGGTGGTGGTCAGCGTTCTGCAACGCACCCGGGAGTTCGGCGTGATGATGGCGGTGGGGATGAGCCCGCGCCAGGTCTCGACGATGGTGGTCTGGGAGACCGTCCTCGCCAGCGCCCTCGGGTGGCTGGCCGGGCTGGTGGGAGGCTTCGCCCTGACTGCGCTGATGCAGCGGTACAACCTCCTGGGGCCGCTCTTCGGCCAGACGTTTGGCGACCTGTGGGCCCAGCTGGGGATCCCGGAGGAGATGTACACCATGACCCGGCCCGTCTACGCGCTGTATGCGTCCAGCACCGTGGCGGTGGCGGTCCTCTTCGCGCTGCTGGCGCCGGTGCGCCGGGTCCGGGCGCTGGATCCGGCGCGGGCGTTGAGGTCCGAGTAGGGGGCGGGCAAGAGGCGATGGCAGCTCGAGTCACGGCATGGCTGGCGATGGCGGGCTTGCTCGCCGGGGTGGCCGCGGCGCCCGTGGGGCCTCTCGGTGGGGCCAGGGTGGCACGGGCCGCCGAGGCGTCGGCGGGTGACGCCGAGGCCGTGCTGGACGCCATCCTCGACAACATGCGGGGCGGCGGCGTGGCGGCGACGCTGACGCTGTCGGTTTGGCGGGGCGACAGCGAGACCCGCTACCGGCTCGAGATCGTGTCGGACGGCCTGGAGCGCGCGCTGATGCGGGTGACCGAGCCTCCCCGGGAGGCCGGCCAGGCCTTCCTGCGGGACGGGGACAACCTCTGGGTTTACGTGCCGAGGCTGCGGCGCACGCTGCGGCTGCCTCCCAGCGGCAAGACGGACCGGTTGCTGGGGTCGGACCTCGCGTACAGCGACCTGACGGGGCGAGACGCGGAGTCTGACTACGAGGCCGAGATCCTGGCGCGAACCGAACGCGATGTCACCCTGAGGCTGATGCCCAGGCCCGGCGCCCCGACGCCCTACGGCGAGGTGCGCCTGAGCGCGGCGCTGCCGCACCACACGCCGCAGGTCATGCTCTTCTTCGACCAGCGGGGGCAGGCCGTGCGCCGCATCGCCTTCGAGGGCTACGTCGAGGCCGAGGGGTACCGCGTGCCGACACGGGTCACGGTGGAGGACCTCTTGCGGGACGGCCACCGCACGGTAGTGGCGTACGAGCGTTACCGATTCGGGATCTCGCCGCCGGCGGCGTGCTTCACGTTGCAGGCGCTGGAGGGCGGCTGCCCGGTGCCGCTGGATGGCGGGGCGGCGGGTGGCCGGCCATGATGGCGCTGGCCTGGCGCAACGTGTGGCGCCGCAAGGGGCGGAGCCTCGCGGTGGCGACGGCGGTCGGCGCCGTGGTCTGGCTGGCCCTCGTCTACTTCGGCCTGGTCGGGGCCGCGGGGACCGGCGTGTACCAGAGGCTGGTCGAGCAGAGTGGCCACCTGCAGATCCGGGTGGCCGACTGGCGGGAGCAGCACGAGTTGCGCAGTCTGCTGGTGCCCGACGCGGCAGGCCTGGCGCGGCAGGTGCGAGAGGCGTTGCCCCAGGCTCGGGTGGAGCCCGTACTGGAGGTGCCGGCGCTCTTGTCGGGTGACAGCCGCTCGAGGGGCGTGGTGCTGGCGGGGCAGTCGCCGCCCGGTTGGTTGGAGGGGCGCTTGAGGGACGGGCGCTGGTACGACGCCGGCGAGCCTGATGCCATCGTGCTCGGTGCATCGCTGGCACGGGCCCTCGGCGTCGGCATCGGCGACTGGGTCTACGCCTACGCGCCTGGCACCGAGGGCCTGGGGGCCGGCGCCTTCCGGGTGGTGGGCACCGTCGGCCTGCCCGATCCGGCGCTGGAGGTGCGCGCGGCCTATTTGCCCCTCGCTGCCCTGCAGGAGATGGCCGCGCCGGGGGCGGCCACGCGGCTGGAGATCGACGTCGGCATCGTCAGGCTGGCCGATGACCCGCTCGTCGGACACCTGCGGGACGCCCTGGTGCAGGTCGTGGAGGGCCGGACCGCCTCCGGGCCCGCTCTGGTGGTGGAGACCTGGCGCACCCTCAACCCGGCCGCTGCGAGCCTGGTGGAGATGATCCGCCCCATGGCGGCCGTCGTCAACGCCCTCTTCTTCGTCATGGCGGGGCTGCTGGTGCTCAACAACGTCTACCTGAGCCTGATGGAGCGCATCCGGGAGTTCGGCACCATCCTGGCCCTGGGCGCCAGCCGGGCCCGGGTGCTGGGGATGGTCATGCTCGAGAGCCTGCTGTTGACCGCGGCCGGCGGCGCGGTGGGGCTGGCGCTGGGGCTGGGTACGGTCGCGGCGCTTTCGGGTGGCTTCACCTATCCGTATTACGATCTCGAGCGCTGGGGGCTCCCGACGGTGCTCTACCTCCGTCTGGAGCCGGTGGACGTGGCGGTGACGGTGGCCTTTACGCTGGCGACGGCCCTGGTGGCGGCGCTCTGGCCGGGCTGGGTGGCAGCCCGGCTGGAGCCCGTCGAGGCCATGCGCTTTCGGGCATGAGGCGGCCCCGTGCATGAAGGGGTGGGGGAGGCATACCCGTGTCGGCGCTTCTGCGAGCCCGGCAGCTTCACAAGATGTATCGGACCGACGGGGTGGCGACGCCGGCGCTGCGAGGGCTCGACCTGGACGTCGAGGCCGGGGAGTTCACCGCCATCGCCGGCCCGTCGGGCAGCGGCAAGACGACGCTCCTCAATTTGCTGGGGGGCCTGGACCGCCCCACCTCGGGCGAGGTATGGCTGGGGGCCACGCGGCTCGACACGTTGAGCCGGGACCGGCTGGCCAGGCTGCGCCTGCAGGAGATCGGCTTCGTCTTTCAGTCGTACAACCTGCTGCCGGTCCTCTCCGCGCTCGAAAACGCCGCCTTCGTCCTGGAGCTGCGAGGCGTGGCGCGCCGGGAGCGCGAGCGTCGAGCCCTCGAGGCCCTGGCCAGCCTGGGGATGGCCGAGCTGGCCGACCGGCGCCCCAATCAGCTGTCGGGTGGCCAGCAGCAACGGGTGGCGGTGGCCCGCGCGCTGGCGGGCCGGCCCCGGATCATCCTGGCCGACGAGCCCACGGCCAATCTGGACACCGAGTCGGGGCTGGCGCTCATCGACCACATGCGCAGGCTCAACCGCGAGCAGGTCATCACCTTCGTCTTCAGCACGCACGACCCCCGCCTGCTGGAGCGGGTCGATCGGGTGGTGCGGCTCCAGGACGGGAGGATCGTGGCCGATGAGCGGCGCTAGTGCGACCCGCCACGCTCTCTGGCGGGCCCGGGGTCTCCTCGCCCTGGCGGTCGGCCTGGCCGCCGCGGTGGGGCCGGCGCCGGTGGGTCCTGCCGGCGCGGCGGCCGAGGTCCGGTGGCGCCTGGCCGGGGAGACGGGCCTTGCCGCCACGTTGTCGTCGCCCTTGCCGCACCGGCTCGTGGTCGACGCCCGGGTCGAGGCAGCGGGGGGCTCGGGCTCCGTTGGATGGCGTCTCACGGCCGACGCTGCGCTGCCCGTCACCGTAAGCGGAGATGGACGGGCGCAGGTCGGCGACGTCGACTGGGCGCTCGAGGAGGCGACCGTTTCCTGGCAGAGGGACGCCTGGATGGCGAGCGCCGGGCGGGAGCGGTTGCCGCTGGAGGCAGCCCGCCTGCTCTTGCCCTTCGCCGTCGAGCCCGTCTCCCCGTCGGGTCTGCGGGTCGGCGTGTGGGGCGCTCGGCTCGCGTGCGCCGAGGGGCCGACCCGGTTGCGGCTGGCCGTCGTGGAAGACGTGCACCACGCGGGGAGGGCCCTGCCGGTGGTCAGCGTGCGCCGCCAGGGTGGCGCCGCCGAGGTGGAGGGGCACGTCGCATGGACCGACGAGGGCGCCGCGCCGGTGGCGGGTGTGACGGCCAGCGGCCTGGTGCGGGACCTCGTCGTCTACGGCGAGCTCTGGCACGCACGCGACGGGCGCTACGTGGTCGGGGTCAGTGGCTTTTGGGGTGACGCGCTTTGGACGGTGGAGGCCGGTCGGGTGCTGTCGCCTGACGGCCTCGCGGTGCAGCCGATGGCCGCGGCCCAGGTGGGCTGGCAGCAGGGGCCTGACGTGGCCTGGACCGTCGGCTCCCAACTCCTCGTCGTCGAGGACGCGGTGCGTGCTCGGCTTCACGTCGAGCGCACCGCCCTGGCCGCCAGCCACGACTGGCGGGTCGTGACCTCCGTCTCCTCCACCCCCGACGCCCCGTCGTGGGCGGTCGGCCTCGGGTACCGGCATTACTGGGGGCTCTGAGGCGTCGGCCGACGGCCGGCATGCCCCGCCGATGACGCCTCTTTAGCGCTCCCCGTCGCCTCGCAGCAGGAACCGAGCCCCGGGCGTCGTAGGTCATCGTTCAGAAAAGGATTTCGACAACCTTTTCAGAAGCCGATCTCGGGGCGGGTGCGGCAAGGATTGCAGAGCGTCTCGGTGCGGGATGTGGCCCGAAGAGCCGGCGTCTCGATAAGTACGGTCTCGCGGGTGCTGGGCGGGAGCGCGCCGGTCTCCGCCGAGTTGCGCGCGCGGGTGATGCAGGCTGTCGAGGAGCTGGGGTACCGCCCCAACGCGCATGCGCGGGGCCTTCGCCTTGGTCGGACGGGCATCATCGGCCTTCTGGTGCCCGACGTCTCCAACCCGTTCTTCGGCGAGCTGGCACGGGTCATCGAGGTGAGCGCCAGCCGAGCCGGCTACAACGTCCTGCTTTGCAACAGCCAGAACGAAGCGGCGCGCGAGCGGCAGTACCTGGATCTCCTTCAGTCGCAGAGGGTGGACGGGCTGCTGGTGGTGGCCTCCAGTTTGCAGCGCTCGGACCTGGAGCGCTTCGGGCGGGCGACCGGCGCCAGGGTGGTGGCAATGGACCGCAAGATCGAGGGATTCGAGGGGCCCTGGGTGGGATCGGACCCGTTGCCGGGATGCCGTGAGGCGGTGGAACACCTCGTCGCACTGGGGCACCGGCGCATCGGGATCGTCCGTGGCCCGGTGGGGGTTCTCGCGAGCGAAGAGCGTTACCAGGCCATGGTGAGGGCCCTCGAGGAGCGCGGCCTCTCCCCCTCCCGAGCCTGGACCTGGGCCGGCGAGTACACGTTTGAGACGGGTGCTAGGGCCGGTGCCCGACTGGCCCGATGTCGTCCGGGTGAGCGCCCCACGGCGGTCATCTGCGGTAGCGAACTGGCCGCGTTCGGTCTGATTCAGGCGGTGGAGGAGGCGGGTCTTCGCGTGCCCGACGACCTCTCCGTCGTCGGGTACGACAACACGCCCTTCTCTGCGGTCTGTCGTCCCCCCTTGACCGTCATCGCGCAGCCCATCGAGCGCATCGGCCAGGTGGCGACCCGCACGCTGCTGCGCCTGCTGCAGGCGCCGCTGCGTCGCCAGCCCGAGCCGCTGATGCGCATGCCGGGGATGGGCGAGGCCCCTCGGCCCGCTCCTGGGGAGAGACGAGCCCGCAGCGTGGCCCTGCCGACGCGGCTGGTGGTGCGGCAGAGCACCACGGCAGTGCCATCGCCCGACGCCCCGACGCGTGGGAGACGAGGCGGATCGGATGGCGTCGGCCATGCATGACCGGGAAGCCCCCGTACTCGTGGCAGGCAGCATCAACGTCGACCTCCTGGTGGAGGTGCCGCACCTTCCGGTTCGCGGGGAGACGGTCGCAGCCCGGCGGCTGCACCAGCAGGTCGGAGGCAAGGGGGCCAATCAGGCTGTCGCCGGCGCTCGAGCCGGCGCCCGAGTGGTGCTGTATGGATGCGTCGGCGACGACGTCTGGGGCGAGCGGGCCCTCTCCTATCTGCGCGAGGAGCAGGTCGAGACGGGCTTCGTGCGAGTGACGCCGGGGGAGACGACCGGCCTGGCCGTCATCACCGTGGACAAAGATGGCCACAACACCATCGCCGTCGTGCCGGGGGCCAACGGGTCTCTGCCCGATTCGCTGCCTCCGGACTTGAGCGAGGCCATGCCATCGTTCGCGGCCGTGGTCGTGCAATTCGAGATCCCCTCCCCCGCGCTCGGGGCTCTTTACCGGCGGGTGGAGCAAGTGCGGTGCTCCCATGGGGTGAGAGCGCCGCGGCTGATCGTCAATCCGAGCCCGTTGGTCAGGCAGTCGCTCCCCGACCCCGGGTTGGCCGACCTCTTGATCGTCAACGAAGTCGAGGCGTCGGAGCTGAGCGGCGTGGACGTCGCCGATCCCCGACGGGCTGCTCTCGCCGCCCGGCGGTTGGCCGAGTCGGTGCGGCCGGGCGGGGCCGTCGTCGTGACCCTTGGCCCTCAGGGGGCGGTGGTCTGGGAGGTTTCGGGAGCGTGCTGGCACGTACCGGCCCTGCCCGTCAGGGCGGTGGACTCGACGGGAGCGGGCGACGTCTTCACGGGGGTGTTGGTGGCCGCGCTCATTTCGGGACGTGGCCTGGTCGCCGCCGCGCGGCTGGCCGTGGCCGCTTCGGGTCTGTGCGTGACACGCCACGGTGTCCAGCAGGCCATTCCCCGGCGAGCCGACATCGAGCGAGCGCTGGCACGAGTGCCCGGGCCGGTCTTGCTGGCAGAGTGAGCAACTCCGTGACGGAAGGGGTGAGTCCGTTTGTCGTCGCCTGGTGAGAGCCGATTGTTCAAGAAGGTCTTCGGCTCCGTGGCCGCTGCCAACGTGGGCTCGGCCATGGGGGCCGCGGTCGAATGGGTGAGCGTACCGGGCGGAGGCTGGAAGGCCATCGAGGAGCAATTGGGTTGGGTGGACAGGTTCCTCCCATGGGTGCAACAGGAGCGCGACGTCCGCTACTGGAACAACAGCCCGCGGTTGCACTACCATCACGTCGACATGGCGCCGGGCATGACCGAGGATGGCGCCGAGCTGCGCTACTTGCTGGGTCTGGCCATCGCGGAGAAGGGCGATCGCATCACCGTCGACGAGCTCGCCGAGACATGGAGGCGTCACATCCCTCGGGATCGGATCGGCTATCTGTTCAATCCGCACATCAAGATCCACCTGGATCGACTGCTCGCGGGCGACGAGACCTCGCGCATTCCGCCGCGTCTCATCGGTTCCATGACGCCCTGGCCCGGACTCGTCGATGCGGCGCACATGATCGGGCCCGTGGGCATCATCAACGCTTGCGATCCCGCACAGGCCGCGCTCGATGCCGCGGAGCTGTCGTACCTGCTGCAGCCTCCAGCAAGCGGCGGGGTGGAGGCGGCGCGTGTCGTCGCGGCCGCGACGGCAGCGGCCTTCTGGCCCGACGCCACCGTCGAGTCCATCATCGACGCCGCACGACAGTTCGTCTCCGTTCACACGCGAGAGATCATCGATGAGGCCCTCGAGATCGCGCGGCGATATCCCGACGTACGCGCCATCCGCGAGCCCCTTCGACGTCACTTCATGCCGACCTATCCGTACGCGGATGGTGTCGAGACAGCTGAGGTGATGGCCCTGTTTTGGGTGACGAGGGGGGATGTGCGAGAGGGGATCATAGCAGCTACCAACCTGGGGCGTGATACGGACTGCATAGGCGGCATGCTGGGATCCATCTGCGGTGCTTTCAAGGGGATCGACGCGGTTCCCGCCGATTGGGTCGAGACGGTCCAGAGAGCCATCGACTCCAATCCCTACACGGTCCAGAGGCGTTCCATGAGAGATCTGGCGGAGGGGCTCACCCGTGCTGTCGTACGTCGCCGCGACGCGTTGCGCAGGCAGCTAGCGGCCATCGACAGCCTGGCGTGAGCCATCGCTCCAACTTCAGGGGAGGGAACAGGGCATGCAACGTCGACTGATGGTGACGGTGCTCCTATCCTTGATGGTGCTATCTGGCTTCCACGCGGTCGCCCAGGCCGGCACCATCACGGTGCGACTGCCACACTGCTGCTCGGTCGACAGCCACTTTCAGGCAGGTGCCGTGCGGTTTGCGGAGCTAGTCGAGCAGAAGACGAACGGGCGATTGCGCGTCAGCATCTTCCCGGGCGGGCAGTTGGGCCAGGAGACGGAGGTCATCCAGGCCGTACAGACGGGCGTGCTGGAGATGACCTTCATCGGTCACGATCCCCTCGCCCAGTTCGCCCCGATGGTGACCCTGTTGAGTCTGCCCTATCTCTTCGAGAGTCACGACCAGGCCTTCCGCATCCTCGAAGGCCCCGTGGGCAAGGAGATCGAGAAGGAGCTGGCCCGCAGGAACCTCGTCGTCCTGGGCTGGGGGAACAACGGGGCACGGGTCTACACCAACAGTCGCCGCCCCATCGAGAGCCCGGCAGACCTGAGGGGCCTCAAGATCCGGAGCCCCGAGAACCCCATCAATCTTGCCATTACCCGGGCGCTGGGAGGCACGGCGGTGGCCATCCCGTACGGAGAGGTGTACACGGCCATCCAGCAGGGTACCATCGACGGCCAGGAGAACGCGGTCATCAACATCTACCCGGCCAAGCTTCAGGAAGTCCAGCGATACATGTCCATGACGCATCATCTCCTCTCGTTCACGGTGTTGCTCGTCAACAAGCCCTTCTTCGACTCCTTGGATCGGGAGCTGCAGGCGGCCGTGCGCGAGGCCGCTGCTGAGGCCATGCGGTTCCAGCGTCAACACGTGGAGACATTGACCGACAGGCTGGTCCAGGAGATGCAGCAGCAGGGGATGCAGGTGAACTGGCCGGATCTCGAGCCGTTCCGAGCTGCCACGCGCAGGGTGCACGAGGAGTACGTAGGCAGGTTGATCCCGAGGGAGCTCTACGAGATGGTGCTGGATTCCCTGTGATCCCCGTGAGTGGGTGCCTGTTGCTCGGATAGCAAGCCGTGGAGAGGGAGCGGGCGAGCCGATGACTCCCGTGCTGCGACTGTTGCGATGCGTCGTCGAGTGGCTGGTGATGGGCCTGACCGGCATGTTGGTGGTGACGGTGTCGGCCAACGTGTTCGCCCGCTACCTCTTCCTTTCGGGCCTGGTTTGGGCTGAGGAGCTCGCCCGGATCGGCTTCGTCTGGGTCGTCTTCCTGGGCGCCTATGTGGCGCTGACCCGCGGCAACCATCTGGCCATCCGCCTGGTCACCGACCGGGTGCCGGCCCGTCATCGCCGGGCCGTCAGGACCGTGAGCGGCTTGCTCATGCTGGCCTTCCTGGGAACCGTCGCCTGGTACGGGAGCGTGCTGGTCGCCCGGACGGTGGCGTTCGGCCGCGTCACGCCCATCCTCGGCATCTCGGCGGCGTGGGGTTACGCTGCCGTCCCTGTGTCGTCGGCCCTGATGTTCGTCCACGTGTTGCATCTCCTGTTGAGTGGGTCCGAAACGGATCAAGGCCAATAGGAGGGCTGGGTGCACAAGCCCATGTCGCTGGCCATTCTCCTCGGGACATTCTTCGCTCTGCTCGCGGCGGGGCTCCCCATCGCCTTCGCCCTCGGGCTGGCCTCACTGGCGTACATGATCCTCTTCATGCCGGGCGTGTCGCTGACCATCATACCCCAGCACATCTTCGCGGGCGCAGACTCCTTCACGCTGACCGCGATCCCGTTCTTCGTACTCATGGGCGAACTCATGAACGCCGGCGGCATCTCCCGCCGACTCGTCGACTTCGCGCGCACCCTCGTCGGCCACTTGAGGGGGGGCCTTGGCCTCGTCTCCCTCGTCGCCAGCATGATCTTCGCCAGCTTCTCGGGGTCGGCCATCGCCAACGCGGTCGCCACCGGGTCCGTCACGATCCCCAGCATGATACGCGCCGGCTATCCGCGGGCCCTGGCGGCGGCGATCGAGGGCTCGGCCAGCAGCCTCGGCGCCGTCATCCCGCCCAGCATCCCCATGATCGTCTACGGCACCCTCGCGGGTGTCTCGGTGGGCGGGCTGTTTGCCGGTGGCTACGTGCCCGCGCTGCTCATGGGGCTTGGACTGGCCGTGGTCATCCGGGCCAAGGCCAAACGGCTTGGCATCCAGGTGCAGGCCCGTGCTTCATGGGGGGAGATACTCCAGGCGCTGCGGGAGTCCGCGCTCGCCCTGCTGACGCCGGTCATCGTCATGGGGGGAATCCTCGGCGGGGTCATGACACCTACCGAGGCCGGAGCGGTCGGAGCCCTGTACACTCTGCTGATGGCGTTGCTTGCCTACAGGGAGCTCTCGTGGCGCGATCTGCCGAGGATACTGCTCAACACAGCCCTCCACACAGGGGTCGCCATGCTGGTGATGACGGTGGCGACCGCCTTCAGCTGGATCATGGCCTACGAGATGATACCCAACCGTGTGGCCAGCGCGGTCCTATCCAGCATTCAACAGCCGTGGTTGCTCATGATCGCCATCGTCGCGCTCTTGCTGGTCATCGGCACCTTCCTTGACACCATCTCGGCGCTGGTGATCCTCACACCGGTCCTGGTGCCCGTCGCGACGCGGGTCGGCATCGATCCTCTCTTCTTCGGCATCATCGTTACCATCGCTCTGACACTCGCGGTGCTGACCCCGCCCGTCGGCGTGGTGCTGTTCGTGACATCCAGTACAGCGGGCACCACCCTGGAGAAGACCAGCAGGGAGGTGCTGCTGTTCTTAGCCGTCCTGGTCGCCGGTACCTTGCTGTGTGCGGTGTGGCCCGACCTGGTGATGTGGCTGCCGAGACTGTTGGGCTTCCGCTGAGAGAGGCGGAGAGGGTCAGGCCAGGCGCGAGAAGAGGGGGATGGACGTGCGAGTCGTGGTAGGCGGGGATCACGCCGGGTTTCCCCTGAAGCAGAAGGTGGTCGCACGGCTCAAAGCGTGGGGACACGACGTAGAGGACATCGGCACGTTCAGCGAGGAGCCTGTCGACTTCCCGGACGTTGCCGAGGCGCTGTGCCGGAGGGTGACCGCCGGGGAGGCCCAGCGCGGGATCCTGGTCTGCGGGACGGGCGTCGGTGCCGCCATCGCGGCCAACAAGTACCCTGGCATCCGTGCCGCCGTCTGTCATGACGTCTTCTCCGCCCACCAGTGCGTGGAGCATGACGATGTCAACGTGATGTGCATCGGCGCGTGGATCGTCGGCGAGATGCTTGCATACGAACTGGTCGCGGCCTACCTGGTCGCGGTGCCGGATCAGGCTCCCGAGTTCCGGCGCCGCATCGCCAAGCTGCATGAGATGGAGAGCCGGTTGCGCCCAGCACCGGGTAGCTGACGATTCAAAGGCGGCCCCGTCGCGTCAGGCAGCCGTGGAGATACCCGCTCCGGGGTGAAGGATGATGTCGCGCCCCGTCGAAACGGCTCCCAGGCTGGGGCGTCGAGCCGCCCCAGCCGATTCGCTGCTGGCAGGGTGGTGCGAGGCGTGGAGAGGGCGCCTTCGAGGGGGGCGGCGGAGGGGGCGGCGTCGTCGCCGAGTCTCGCGGCCACCAGAGCGCTGACCGGGCTCCTCATCGGCCTGGCCGGGGGCGGCCTGGGCAGTCTGGTGGGGCTGGGAGGCGGCGTCGTCATGATCCCGCTGTTGACGTCGTGGATGGGCTTGACGCAGCACGCCGCGCACGGCTCCAGCCTGGTGGCGGTCCTGTTCACCGCCGTCTCCGGAGGCGTCGGCTACGCGCGCCAGGGCGCCGTCGACCTCACCGCCGCCGTCGCGGTAGCGGCGTCGGCCATGCTGATGGCCAGGGTGGGGGCCCGGGCCAGCGGCCGCGTCTCGTCGGCCCGCCTGCAGGGGTACTTCGGCATGTTCCTGGTGGGCGTCTCGCTGCTCTTGCCCGTCAGCCGCTACGTGATGGCCCACGTCGACACGGGCCTGGCACTGCCGTCCCTGCAGGTGGTGGCGGGCGGCCTCGTCATCGGGGTCATCAGCGGCTATCTCGCGGGCATGATGGGGGTCGGAGGCGGGGCCATCGTGGTGCCGGCCCTGGTGGTGGGGCTGGGCTTTCCCCAGCACCTGGCGCAGGGCACCTCGCTGATCCAGATGATCCCGACCGCCGTGTCGGGCACCTGGACCCACCACCGCCTCGGCCACATCCAGTGGCCCATCGCCCCGTGGCTGGGAGTGGGCGCCATCGCCGGGGGCTGGGTGGGGGCAACGGTGGCCGGGTGGTTGCCTTCGCCGACGCTGCGCTATGTCTTCTCGGCCTTCACGCTGCTGATGGGCGTGCACTACATCCGTCGCTCGCGCCGGGCGCTGGCGGCGGATGGCCGGGTAGCCGGCCGGACGGCGTGAGGCGGCGCGCCAAGCCGGGCCGACAGGCCGACGGATGGACGGGGGAGACGACATGGGCGAGCGGCTGCAAGCCTTTCGTCAGTTCCGCCAGGAGATGAACGAGAAGATCCTGGCCTCCGACAACCTCGTCATCAAGCGGTTCTTCAACCTCGACACCCAGACCTACCAGGCCGGGGCGCTGCCCGTGCGGGTCAAGGAGATGCTGGGGCTGGTGGCGTCGCTGGTGTTGCGCTGCGACGACTGCATCACCTACCACCTGATCCGCTGCAAGGAGGAGGGCGTCACCCGGGAGGAGCTCTTGGAGGTGTTGGGCGTCGGGCTGGTGGTGGGCGGCTCCATCGTCATCCCCCACCTGCGTCGGGCCGTGGCCACCTGGGAGGAGCTGGAGGCGGAGCGAAGGCGGGCGTAAGGCCGGCCAGCGTTGCCCTTGGGTGCGACGGGCGCCGGCGGCTCGTCACCCGATCCTGAGCGAGACGCGATAGCGCCGCAGCCAGGTGTCGAGCTGCACCAGGTAGGCCATCATCTGCGGGCCCGTCATGAGCTGCCCCCACCACGGCACGTCCAGCGCCCGCCCGTCGCCTTCCGCCAGGGCCCGGACTTGCCCCATGTCGACGAGCGGGAGCAAGGGCGAGGCAGGGTCGGCCAGGACCTGCTGCAGGCGGCGGCGCACGGCCGCGGCGTAGGCCGGGTGGTGCGTCTTGGGGTAGGGGCTCTTGCGCCGTGCCAGCACGTCGTCGGGCAGCACCCCCGCCAACGCCCGGCGCAGCAGTCCTTTGGGCTGTCCGTCGCACGTCTTCATGGACCACGGGGCGTTCCACACGTACTCCACCAGCCGGTGGTCGCAGTAGGGGACGCGGGCCTCGAGCCCCACCGCCATGGTCATGCGATCCTTGCGGTCCAGCAGGGTCGGCATGAAGCGGGTCAGGCTGAGGTAGGCGACCTCCCGCAGGCGGGCCTGGTCGGGGGGTTCGCCCGCCAGCCGGGGCACCTCCTCCAGGGCCTCCCGGTAGCGCCGCTCCAGGTAGAGACGGGGCTGGATGGCCTCCGCCACGTCGGCGGCCAGCAGGCGCAGCCGGGCATCCAGCCGGCGGGTCCAGGGGAAGGCGTCGGCCCGCAGATCCTCCTCCCGCCAGAACCACGGATAGCCTCCGAAGATCTCGTCGGCGCACTCTCCCGACAGCGCCACCGTCGCCTCGCGCTTGACCTCGCGGGCGAAGAGCAGCAGGGACGCGTCGATGTCGGCCATCCCCGGCAGGTCCCGAGCGACGACGGCCTGATCCAGCGCCTCGACCAGCGCCTCGGCGCCGATGAGGACCCGTCGGTGGACGGTGCCGAGCCACGCCGACACCCGCTGGACCCACGGCCCGTCGGCGTCGGGCTGAAACTCGCTGGAGCGGAAGTGGCGATCGTTGTCCTCGTAGTCGACGGAGAACGTGCGCAGGGGCGGCAGGGCTCGCTCCCGGTAGACCCGGGCCGCCAGCGCGCTGATCCCGCTGGAGTCGAGCCCTCCCGAGAGGAGCGTGCAGACCGGCACGTCGGAGATCAGCTGCCGGCGCACGCTGTCCTCCAGGAGGCCCCGCACCGTGGCCACCGTGGTGCGCAGGTCGTCGGGATGAGGGCGGCTCTCCAGGGCCCAGTAACGCCGGCAGACCAGGCGCCCCTGGGGCTGCCGCACCGGCCCCGACGAGCCGACGGGGACGTCCGGCTCGAAGCTGAGCCACCATCCGGGCTTCAGCTCGTGGACGCCCCGGAAGACGCCATGGCCAGGAGTGCGGGCCGGGCCCATCACCAGCACCTCGGCCAGCCCCTCGGCATCGACCTCGGGGGGCACGAGGGGGTGAGCCAGCAGAGCCTTGAGCTCCGAGCCGAAGAGCAGCCCGCCCTCCCGCTCGGCATAGAAGAGGGGCTTGACGCCCAGGCGATCGCGGGCCATGAAGAGGCGACGGGAGGCTTCGTCCCAGATGGCGAAGGCGAAGATGCCGTTGAAGCGCGCCAGGCAGGCAGGGCCCCACTCCACGTAGGCCAGCAGGAGGGCCTCGGTGTCGGAGTACCCCCGAAACCGCCATCCTCGGCTCGCCAGCTCGGCCCGTATCTCGTCGGTGTTGTACAGCTCGCCGTTGTAGACGATGACGTAGCGTCGGCCGTCACGGTCGCGCGCCATCGGCTGCTGGCCGCCCTGGGGGTCCAACACGACCAGCCGCCGGTGCGCCAGGACGGCGTGAGGGCTGACCCAGAGCCCGCATGCGTCGGGGCCGCGGCAGGCCAGCGTGGCCCCCATGGCCTCCACCTGCTCGCGCAGCCCGGTCAGGTCCCGCCCGAAGTCGACCCATCCTGCGACGCCGCACATCCCGGCCCCACCCGCCGACCGTGAGGATCGTCGATGCGTCGACCATCCTACGCCGGGACCCGGGTGGGAGTGCGGGGCGCGCGGTGCCCCTCACGGGTCGTGAGGGATGCCGGGGCCGGCGGCCTCGCGGGCCCCTTCGCCCAGCACGATGCCGGGGATCTCGGGCGTCTCGCCGCCGGGGGGTGGGGCGGAGGGCAGCAGCACCCCGCCGTCCTGCAGCGCGCGCCGACGCTGCCATGCCCGCACGGCTCCCTTGAGGGTCGCCAGCCCCAGGGTGGCGCAACGGGGGCGGGCCTTGACCACCTCGCTGCCCAGCAGCTGCTCCATGTGGTGGTAGTCCATCTCCAGGATGGCCTCGGCCGAGAGGCCGGCGCGGTGCACCTCGTCGAGCAGCATGGAGGCGCCGGCCTGACTCACGGTGCAGCCCTGGCCCTCCCAGCGGAGGTCCAGCAGGCGGTCGCCGTCCGCCTTGAGGTAGATGACCACCACGTCGCCGCAGCCGGGGTTGCCGCCCGGCATGGTGATGTCGGCATCCGGGATGGCCCCGAAGTGGCGCGGGCGCCGGAAGTGCTCCGCGATCCACTCCAGGTCCGGATGACAACCTTCGTCGATCGACACGGCCCTGCCCCCGATCTCGTACGGCAGACGCCCTCCTGCCGCCGGCTCCGGTCAGCGCTCGATGGGCGCCCGCACCAGGTTGCCCCACTCCGTCCAGGAGCCGTCGTAGTTGCGGACCTTGTCGTAGCCCAGCAGGTACTTCAAGACGAACCACGTGTGCGAGGAGCGCTCGCCGATGCGGCAGTAGGCGATGATGTCCTGGTCCGGGCGCAGCCCCGCCTCCTGCTCGTAGATGCGGCGCAGCTCCTCCGCGCTCTTGAAGGTGCCGTCCTCGTTGACGGCCCGTGCCCAGGGCACGTTGCGGGCGCCGGGGATGTGGCCGCCCCGCAGGGCGCCCTCCTGCGGGTAGTCGGGCATGTGCAACAGCTCGCCCCGGTACTCCTGCGGCGAGCGCACGTCCACCAGCGGCTTGCCGGCCTCGATGTGCGCCTCGACGTCCTCCCGGAAGGCCCGGATGGCCGCGTCGTCACGGGAGCGCACCGGGTAGTCGCTGGGCGGATACTGGGGCACCTCCCGCGTCAGGGGCCGCCCCTCGGCCTCCCACTTCTTGCGGCCGCCGTCCATGATGCGGCAGTCGGGGTGGCCAAAGAGCTTGAAGACCCAGAAGGCGTAGCAGGCCCACCAGTTGTTCTTGTCGCCGTAGAAGACCACCGTCGTGCGCTCGCCGATGCCCCTGGCCCGGCAAAGGCGGGCGAAGCCCTCGGCGTCCAGGTAGTCCCGCACCAGCGGGTCCTGCAGGTCGGTGTGCCAGTCGATCTTGACGGCGCCGGGGATGTGGCCCAGGTCGTAGAGGAGCACGTCCTCGTTGGACTCTACGATCCGCACGTTGGGGTCGTCGAGGTGCTGGGCCACCCACTCGGTGGAGACCAGCGCCTCCGGGTGCGCGTAACCCTTGGTCTTGGCCAGCACGTCAGCGATGGGCTGGGTCAATCCAGACACCCCCTGCTGTCTCGATGGGACGGTGAGACCGGACGAGCCGCCGGCAGGCGGCGCACCCCACGTTGGCGGCGTCGCGGCGAAGCGGGTGCCGTACGGGCGCCGGGCGGGAGCCGGAGCGCTCCGGCCGTATGTGACAGGAAGGAGCCGGGCTGGCCGACGGCGGCGCGCGCCCCCACGGACGCCCTTCAGGCGCCTCTTCGCCGCCGGCTACAGATGCATCGACGCGGCGTGTGCCTCTCCGACCGCGCCGGACGGGCAGCGCCCTCCGGGCACGGTCCAATCTCGATAGAGCGCATGACTATCGTTGCTATTGTTATTAGCGGAGGCGGCACCGGATGTCAAGCGACCCGGGGCCCATGCGGGGCCGGCGACGGGGGCGGGGGGCGCGGGGACGGACGAGGGGCCATCGGGCGGCCGCCCCGCCGTGCCCCACGCGCAGGGGGTCAGACGTCGAAGTACAGGACGAACTCCCACGGGTGCGGGCGGGTGGAGACGGCCAGGGCCTCCCGCTGTCGCTTGTAGGCGATCCAGAGGTCGATGAAGTCCTTGGTGAAGACCCCGCCCTTGAGCAGGAAATGGTAGTCGTCCTGCAGGGCCTCGAGTGCCTCCTCCAGCGAGCCGGGCAGCGACCGGATGCTGAGCAGCTCCGCCGGCGTCAGCGAGTAGAGGTCACGGTCCACCGGGTCGCCGGGGTCGATACGGTTTTCGATGCCGTCGAGGCCTGCCAGCAGCATGGCCGCGAAGGCCAGGTACGGGTTGGCCGACGGGTCGGGCGGCCGGTACTCGATGCGCCGGGCGGCGGGCGCCTGGGAGTACATGGGGATGCGCACGGCGGCGCTCCGGTTGCGCTTGGAGTAGACCAGGTTGACGGGCGCCTCGAAGCCCGGCACGAGCCGCTTGTAGGAGTTGGTGGTGGGGCTGCACAGAGCGGCCAGCGCCCGGCCGTGAGCCAGCAGACCGCCGATGTAGTACCGGGCCGTCTCGCTGAGGCCCGCATAGCCGTCCTTGTCGTAGAAGAGGTTGCGGCCGTCCTTCCACAGGCTCTGGTGCGTGTGCATGCCCGAGCCGTTGTCGCCGAAGAGGGGCTTGGGCATGAAGGTGACCGTCTTGCCGTGGCGGCGGGCGACGTTCTTGGCCACGTACTTGAGCATCATGACCCGATCGCCCATGGCCGTCAGGGAGGCGTAGCGCAGGTCCACCTCGGCCTGGCCCGCCGTGGCCACCTCGTGGTGGTGCGTCTCCACCGGCACGCCCAGGCTCTGCAAGGTGAGGGCGATGTCAGCCCGCACGTCCGAGACCGAGTCGACGGGCGGGACGGGGAAGTAGCCCTCCTTGTAGCGCGGGCGGTGTCCGGCGTTGGGCGTGTGGTCCCGGCCCGAGTTCCAGAAGCCCTCGTCGGAGTCGACGAAGTAGTAGCCCGAGTGCTGGTCCTGGTGGAAGCGCGCGCTGTCGAGGATGAAGAACTCGGCCTCGGGGCCCCAGTAGCTGACGTCGGCGATACCCGTCGCGCGCAGGTAGGCCTCCGCCTTGCGGGCGATGTAGCGCGGGTCCCGCTCGTACGGTCGCCCCGTCTCCGGGTCGCGCACCTCGCAGACGAGACTCAGCGTGCGGTGCGAGTAGAACGGATCGATGAACGCGGTGGCCAGGTCCGGCACCAGCAGCATGTCGCTCTCGTTGATGGCCTGGAAGCCCCGGATGCTGGAGCCGTCGAAGCCGAAGCCCTCCACGAAGGCCTGCTCCGTCAGCTGGTCGATGGGCACGTGGAAGTGCTGCCACTGCCCGGGCACGTCGACGAACTTGAGATCCACCATGACGACGCCCTGGCTGCGGGCCGCCTCGATGAGCTCCCGGGGCGAGGCGGCCTGGAGCGCAGCCGGGGATCGCCCTTCGATGACCACTGCCATCCAACCCACCCCCTGCACCTTTTGGCGCCTATTGTATGACAGGAGGCGGAGGATGTCACGTCTGTGTCATGCAGATGGCATGTATACATGAGGGCCGACGTCAGGTGCGCGGGCCGTGCAGGGGTAGGGAGGGGCCCGACGGCACGGACGTCCCGGCCTGCCGCAGCAGGGCTCGCAGCCACAGCACCAGCGCCACCACGTAGGTCATGTTGCCGTGCTCCCACATGACCCCCGCGCCCAGCTTCTGGTCGGCCAGCAGGCTCAGGCCGAAGGGCGGGCGCGTCCCGGCGTACGTGGCGTACATGGGCGTGTCGGCATAGGCCAGCGAGAAGCTCAGCAGCCAGTTGAGCACCATCGAGCCCAGCAGCATGGCGACCCGGGCCGGCGGCGCCGACCGCGACAGCGGAGGCGCCAGCATGATGGCCGACCAGAAGAGCAGGCCAGCGACGAGGGGCAGGATGTCTTGCAAGACCGCGACGACGGGCGAGCGCGTCGCAAGATCGGTCAGGATGCCGCACGCCAGCCGCAGCTCGCCGTGGCCCGCGGGCAGGGGCCAATGCC
Organism: Limnochorda sp. LNt; assembly: GCF_035593265.1. GTDB lineage: Bacteria > Bacillota > Limnochordia > Limnochordales > Geochordaceae > Geochorda > Geochorda subterranea. Next base: position 1,218,795 of record NZ_CP141614.1, read on the forward strand.
ACAGGAGCAGGACCGCATTGTAGGCCCCGGCTGCCACCAGCGGGTGCAGCAGCACCGCACCCGCCCGCACCATGCCCGGGTGCGCGGCCAACCGGGCCCGGGCCTGTCGGGGGATGCCCGAGAGCAGCAGGGGCGGCGCCACCATCTGCAGCAGCATGTGCTGGATGACGTGCAGCAAGAAGGAGGAGGTATCCGCCGCCACGTGAAGCGGCGAGATCAGCGCCGTGAAGAGACCGCCCACGCCGGCCACGAAGCGCGCCGCCTCCCAGCCGGAGGGGCGCAGCTGCGGCAGGGCACGCAGATAGGCGTAAAGAGGCAGCAAGACCCACGCCACCGTATGGGGTTGCAAGGTCCAGCCCGAGCCGCCGCCCAGCGTGCGCACCCGCCCCTCATCCGCACGTCGGGATCCACCACAACGTAGGCCGCGCCGGCCGTCTTGTCAACGGCCCGCGTTCCATGGGGGACGCCCGGCGCCCTGGCGAAATCCCGCGCCGCGGCCTATATTCTCATGGACATCACGTGCGGCCGCCGGCAGTCGGCGGCGGGGAGGCGCGGGCGGATCGATGCGTGCGTGGAGGCGTCGGGCCGAATGGCTGGCGGTGGGCATCCTGGCCGTGGGGGCGGTGGTCGCCTCCATCGTGTGGAGGCAGCCCCACCCCTTCGAGGGGCAACCCCTGGTGCCGCCGCGGCCGGCGCCGGCCTTCACGCTGGTGGACCAGCACGGGCGGCCATTCTCGTCGGAGCAGCTGCAGGGCAAGGTGACGGCCGTCTTCTTCGGCTACACCTACTGCCCCGACGTCTGTCCGGCCACCGTGGCCATGTTCGCCCGGGCCCGCCAGGTGCTGGCACGGACGCCCGAGGCCGACTCGGTGCGCTTCGTCTTCGTCTCGGTGGATCCCGAGCGGGACACGCCGGAGCGCCTGGCCCGCTACCTGCAGCCGGCCGGGCCCGACGTCATCGGCCTGACCGGCACGCCGGCCCAGGTGGAGCAGGTGGTGGCGGCGTGGGGCGTGACGGCCGAGAAGGTGCCCCTCTCCGCCGGGGATCCCGGCGCCTACACGGTGGCGCACACCGCCTCGGTGCTGCTGGTGGACCGGTCGGGCCGCATCCGGGTGCGGCTGCCCTTCGGGAGTACGGCGGAGCAGCTGGTGCACGACATCCGGCAACTGCTGACCGAAGGCTGACCCCCTCTCGACAGGGCCGGGGCTCGCTTCCGCTCGCGCCCGGCGAGGCCCGTCGCCTGCGGGGGCCCCGGGCGTCACGTCTACGTCGAGCAGGACCCTTCTTCACGGCCGAGGTGCGATACCGCGACGAGCCGGGGTCGAGCGCGGCGAGCGTGGGAGGGTGAGGGGGCGGCGCGTGGCCGAGCCCACGGGGCTGGCCCGGGCCGGCAGCGTCCGTGCGGCCCGGGCCCACCCCTCACCAGACGGCCAGCACCCGGCAGGGCCCGCCTGACGCGCCCCGCACCCGGGGCGCGCCGACGATGACGGTGGCGCCGGCCGGGGGGACCCGGGCCAGGTTGGCCAGGTTCTCCAGGCCGTAAAGGTTGGCTCCCAGCACCGTCAGGTGCACCTCGAAGCCGGTCGAGGGGCCGATGTCCAGGCTCAGGGTGTCGACCCCGATACCGACGATGTCGCGCTCGTGCACCAGCCACTGGGCCGCTTGGGGGCTGAAGCCGGGGAAGTGCATGGTGCCACTGGCGTCGGCGTTGCGGTAGGCGTCGGCGTCGCCGACCCGTGACTCCCACCCCGAGTGCATGCAGACGATGGCCCCGTCCGGGATCCGCCCGTAACGCGCCTCCCAGGCCATCAAGTCGTCCACCGTGACCCAGGCGTCCGGGTCACGGGCGGCCCGCTCGTGGATGTGGATCACGGCCAGTGGCGCGACGAGCCGCTCGGGCGGCACCTGGTCCAGGCTCCACACGCCGTCCCGGTCGACGAAGTGGACGGGCGCGTCGAAGTGGGTACCCGTGTGCTCCCCCAGGTCCCAGCGGTTCGCGTAGAAGCCGTCGCGGGCCACGGTGAAGAGGTTGGTCACCTTCATGGGCTCGAAGGATGGGAAGACGGGGAAGTCCGGGCTCAGGACGTGGGTGAGGTCCGCCACATTCTCGAACGACAGCCGTTGGGTCGCCGGCGCGGGCGATGCCGCCCGTGCCACGCCCCGAGACGCTGGCAACAGCGAGGCGGCCAGAGCTCCCGCCGCAGCCCCCAGGAGCTCCCGGCGGCTCAGGCGGGATGCCACATGCTCGACGACCGACGGAGCGCACATGCCGATCCACCCCCCCGTGGCGCGAAGATCTTGCCATGATTCTCCATGAGGGGGTCGGCACGGTCAATACCATGCGAACGCGGGCGGCAGGCTGCAGCTCGGGCGGCGCCAACCGTTCGGGATGGTGGGCGAGAAGGGAATCGAACCCCTGACCTCCACGATGTCAACGTGGCGCTCTCACCGACTGAGCTACTCGCCCACCGTCATCCGGCCGGGCCGGTCGACGGCCGTCGGCCGAGACCCAGCATACCGCCCGGCGCCTCGGCCCGTCAAGGGCGCAGGGGAGCGCCCGGTCAGGCGGCGCCCCGGCGGGGCGCCTGCGCCACGGCCCGTGGAGCCACCCGCGTCTCCGGGGCCCGCCAGGCGAAGAGCAGGGCGACGGCCGCCAGCAGCGCCGCATTGAGCGTCAGGGCCCACGAGAGCCCCAGCCAGTCTGCCACGGCCCCGGCCACCACCGGCCCCGCCACCATGCCTGCGTCCATGATGGTGCGGTAGAGGCCCATGCTGACGCCGAAGGCCTGAGGCGGCAGGATGTCGCTGACGTAGGCCGCGGGGGCCGGCCCTGCCACGCCCGTCCCCAGCCCCAGCACGGCGGCGGCCAGCACGTATTGCGGGTAGTCGTGGGCGCCCGTGAAGAGCAGCAGCGAGACCGCGCTCACCACGAGTCCTGGCACGATGGCCACCTTGCGGCCGTAGTGATCCACGACGCGCCCCGTCAGCACCAGGAGCGCCAGGTTGAGCACGGCGGCCACGGTCAGGGCCATCCCGATGCGGCTCTCCGACAGGCCCAGCTCGTTGCCGCCCATGAGCGGGATGACGGTACCCCGAGCCCCCGTACGGGTGTAGGCGATGGAGAAGGCCACCAGGCAGACCAGCACGAAGTCGGCCCGCCGCAGCAGCCAGGTCGGCCCCTGGCCCTCGGTCGGACCAGCGTCGGGCTCCGGACGTCGCCGTCGCCGCGGAGCCGGCTGCGTCGCCTCGGCTCCGTGGCCCTCGGCGGAGGCCGTCCGCTCGGCCAGGGCTCGCTCGGCGGCCGCACCGGGGACGGCCACGAGGGTCACCGCGGACGCCAGCACGGCCATCGCGGCGTAGGCCCAAAACGGCGAGGCCAGCCCGAAGTGCTCCGCCGTGAAGCCCCCGATGGTGGGGCCGAAGCTCTGCCCCACGAGCATGCTGCCCTGGTAGTAGCTCATCGTACGGCCCCGGAGCTCGGGTGGACTCACCCTGCCGACGAAGCTGTAGCCGGCCACCATGTAGAGGGCCGATCCGACTCCCTGCAACGCCCGCGCCAGCACCAGCAGCCAGAACCGGTCCACCACCGCTGCGGCCACCGACGCGCTGCCGACGATGAGACAACCGACCATCATGGTGGCGCGGGCACCGAGCCGGTCGGCGAGCCTGCCACCCGGGATGTCGACCAGGATGCGGGCCACGCCGAAGGCGCTCACCAGCAGCCCCACCACGGCCATGCCGACCCCGAAGGAGAGCCCGTACAGAGGCAGCACCGGGGAGACCAGGTTGCCACCGAGCATCAACAGCACGGTCGTGATGCAGACGCCGACGACCGAGGAGACGACACCGGTCTTGCCGGTCTGGAGCATACCTCGGGGGTTCGACATCGCCCGGCCGAAGCCTCTCGCCGGAGGACGGCTTCAGCCCGGGGCACAGGCGATCGCGGCAGCCGACGGCAGAGCTGGCCCCCGTTGCAGGTCAGTTGGCGAACCGGCGGCGGCGACGCTTGAGGCTTCCCTGACCGGGAACGACGAAATGGGTAGGATTTCCTGGATATCTGTCGAAGCCAAGGCGCCGCAACGGGGGAGGGTAGTCGCGTGCTGCCGAAAGACCCATCCCAGACCGGCTGCACACCGGTGACGGTGCCCGGTGCCCCGCCCCGTGGGCGAAGGCTCGCCATCTCTCGTGGCCGCGTGCGCGCCGCCGGCGATTTGCGCGCATTGTCTCCGCTCGCGACGCGTGCCGTGCCAGTCAGCGGACGCTCGCGGTCCCCCCCCCAGAAGTTTCCAGATAGCCTGACTACCCGGCATCGTTTGCCCTCCTTACGCTCCTCTGGTCACGCCCGTGTGGCCCTCCGTCACCGTTCGTCGTTGGGGAGGTCTCGGTCGTGGAGTACCCCGATGTGGAGTCCATCGTCGATCGAGCGCGTCTATGCGCACTCCTGCGCGACTTGCTGGAGTCGTCCCAAACATGCTACACACCGGAAGACCTGCAATCCCTTGTCCAGCTGGTCCATGAGGAGATCCAGCTGCACCTGCTTTACACAGCCCGGCGCACGGTGGACTGGTTCAAGGCGCGCCGTTCGTCCGCCACGAACTCGTGACGTCGCATCACATCACGACTTGCCGCCCCACAGAGGGAGACCGCTTCGAAAGGACCGGGCCCGACGCCACGCGGCTCTCGCCCTCTCGAAAGACTGAAGCCGGCAAAGACGCGACATGAGACCAGGGGAGGCTTGCGAGCGTGTTCATGCTATCGCTGGAAGACGTACGACCCGGCATGATCCTGGCGACCGACGTGGAGGTGGCCGGGCGTGCCATGCTTCGGAGCGGGGTGGTCTTGAGCTCCTATCACCTGCGGCGCCTGGCCGACCTCGGGGTGCGCACCCTGTACATCTGCCCGCCCAAGGCCCCTGTCCCCACGGGTCACGCGGCGAGCCGGCTGTTGGCGGAGCCGACCAAGGCCGAAGCGTTCCGAGTGGTCTGCCGCCAGCTCCGGCGAGTCGGGCGGGGGCTCGTCATCGAGGCCCGACCCGTCTTCGAGGCGGTGAAGGCCATCTTGCGCGATGCGCTGGCCCATCCGGGGGTGTTGGAGGAGCTCCAGGGGGTGCGGGCCGCCCACGACGTCTTGTTTGCCCATTCGGTGAGCGTCGCGGCCATGGCTGTCTTCCTCGGCCTCCACAGCGGCTGGGACCGCGCCGATCTGGTGGCGCTGGGGGTGGGGGCGTTGCTGCACGATGCCGGAAAGCCGCGCTTGCCCCGTCCGCTGTGGAGAAAGCCGGGCAAGCTCACCCCCGAGGAGTACCGCACCGTTCAGGCGCATACGTGGCTCGGCTTTGAGGCGATGCGCCGTCAAGGCGCCTTCGATGCTCGCTCCGCTCATGTCGCCTGGGAGCACCACGAGCGCTGGGACGGCTCAGGCTACCCGCGGGGACTTTCCGGCGACGCGATCCACCCCTTCGCCCGGCTGGTGGCCGTCGTCGACGTTTTCGATGCGCTGACCACCGACCGACCGTACCGAGCGGCGCGGCGGCGGGATGCGGCCATTTCGTGGATCGCCGAGAGGGCCGGTCGTGATTTCGACCCCATCATGGTCCGTCGCTTCCTGGCCCGGATCGCTCCCTACCCGGTGGGATCCTGGGTACGGCTCAACACCGGGGAGCTCGCCCGGGTCGTCCGGGTCACGCCGGACCTTCCGGCCCGCCCGGTCGTGGAGGTGGTCGAAGGAGGCGAGGGCGTCATCGACCTCGAGCAGGACATGCATCGGCGAATCGTAGGACCTGCCGAGCTGGACCACGCGTGGTTCGAGTCGCAAGACGAGCGAGCATGCCGTACGAGTCGAGAGCGCTGACGGCATGATGGAGCGGGCAGCCCGCGGGTGCCCCGGTCTTCGCGGTCCATCTTCGACGTTTCGAGGGCGAGCACCGCCGGAGGGGGACATGGCGACACCTGGGCACGGTACTTTTCGCGCAGTGGTGGCTGGCACCCCGCGGGCCGAGACGCGAGGCTCAGCGTTTGTCGATCCTTCATGCCAGCTTCACACTTTCCTCATCCGGCTCTCAGGATCCTTTGGGACGATACCCCCGGGAGTTGTGATCAGACGCCATGATGGGATGGGGATTTGGCCCGGGTGGCTGGAGTGGTTTCGGCGGAGGCTGGTGGTTCGGAGGGCTCATGATGCTCGTCTTCTGGGCCCTGGTCATCGGCGGCATCGTATGGCTCGTGCGGGTGGTGACCGCGGGCGGCACCGGTGCGACCGAGCACAGCCGGGCCAAGGCGATTCCCGAGGAACGCTTCGCCCGGGGTGAGATTTCCGAAGAGGAGTTCCGCCGGATGCGGAAGGAGCTGCAGTAGGGATGTGTCGTGACGGCCTGCTTCAGGCCACCGATTCAGAAGGGGTGCGAGTCGCATGACGCGGCGCAGGCGGACCATTCTCATAACGCTTGGCATCACACTGGGAGCCGCGGCCCTCGCGGGCGGTGCAGCGGGGGCGATGGGCTGGTGGGGAGGGACGGCCGGCGGCCCCGGTAGCCCTTACGGGATGATGGGGCCGGGGATGATGGGGTACGGCGGCATGGATCACGGCATGATGGGCGGGTGGTGGTCGCAACCGCCCGTGCCGGGCGCCACCCCGCTCAGTGCCGAGCAGGTCGCCGAGCGGGTCCGAGCCATCCTGCCGCGGTGGGGCGAGCCGGGCCTGCGCGTGGGCCACGTCATGGAGTTCGACAACGGCTTTTACGTCGTCGTGGAGGGCACCGACGGCAAGGGAGCCTTCGAACTCCTGGTTGACCGATACGGTACGTGGGTTCACCCGGAGCCCGGCCCCAACATGATGTGGAACACCCGATACGGGCACATGGGCGCCTGGCAAAGGACCTCGGACACGCCGCCGGTTAGCGCCCAAGAGGCGCTGCGCCAGGCTCAGGGGTACCTGGAGCGCTGGATGCCGGGCACCACTGTGGGTGAACTGACCGAGTTTCCCGGCTACTACACCATCGACGTGACGACCGGCGGTCGACCCTCCGGCATGCTGAGCGTCAACAGCTACACCGGCCAGGTCTGGTACCACACCTGGCACGGAGCGTTCCTCTCAGAGACCGAGGCGGACAGGGATCACTCGTAGCGTGACCGGCGCGCTCGCCTGACTACGGGCAAAGACATGGACGCGGGCCCGACCGGGACCTTCCGACGGGCCCGCATGCTCGTGAGCGCGAGGGCGCCCTCGCCGGCCGGTTACGTGCACTACGCTTACCGGCCGCCCGGTACCGGCACCGTCACGCTGTTCCGCGGCCCCGAGCCCGGCGCGTACGTGGCGGCGTTGGCCGAGGAGATCATCGCCTCCGGGAGACGGCAGTTGCTGCTCATGGACCGGGCGGGGTCGCTGGCGCTCGCCCGGCGCCGGGGGCGACGGCGGCGCTGGTCCGCCGGGCGCTGGAAGGGCGGGCGGATGTCGATGCGGCTTATCTGTTCGGCTCCCAGGCCCGGGGCACCGCGCGCCGGAGAAGCGACGTCGACGTGGCCGTGCTGTTCTCTGCCGGCCTCGACCCCGTCGAGCGCCTGGAACGCCGCCTGGACCTCATCGTCGCACTGGAGGACCGGCTGGCCAGGCCGGTGGACGTCGTGGACATGGAGAGCATCCCGTGCGTCCTGGCGCACCAGGTACTCAAACACGGCGTGCTGCTCTTCGATCGCAACCCGCGGCGGCGCATCGCCGTGGAGGTGCGCCACCGCCGAGCGTACCTGGACGGACAGCGGTGGCGTGCGGCCTACTTCCGGGCCCTGGTGACCCGGCTGCAGGCAGACCGCCGGGAGGGGGATGCGCTGTGCTGACGGATCCCGAACCCGTCCGGGCGCGCCTCGCACTTCTCGCCGAGTACCTCGGGGACCTTGAGGCGGTGCAGGATGCCTCGCTGGAGCAGTTCCTGGCCGACAAGAAGTTGCGGCGTTACGTGGAACGCACGCTTGGGCCGGCGGCCCGGTGGAGCCCGAACGAGGGGGACGCCCGTGGCTGGTGACCGCGGAGGGTAACTCGACACGTAGAGGTCGAGGTAAGGCCCGAACGGATGGACGGTGCTGCTCCAACTCGAGTCCGAGCTGCTCGACCAAGTACACGAGGTTAGCGGCGGTAGGGCAGGCGAGCCCTCGTTCCAGCTTGTGGAGCGCCGGGACACTGATCCGGTTGCCGCCAACGTCGGAAAGCGACCGCCCTTGGGCTACTCGAGCTTGACCCAACGGCTCGGCAAGCGTCCGTAAGAGTTCGCTCCGGCGAGTTAACTGCTCACCGCTCACGGAGTATCTCTCCTTCCCGGATAACAGGATCGCGTCGCGCTCCCCCAGAACCGATGGGACGGCGAGGGAGAGATAGGGGTGATGAGCGGTGACCAGATGTTGTCAAATGGCTGTGGTCTGCGACTTCATTTCCATAACCGCTTTCACAGCGTTAGCACCGTCGTCACTGCCTGGAGTGCATGGCTCCATCGACTCTATGTCGGATCATAGCGTGTTCCCCGATGGACCAGTATTGCCTCCTCCGCCCGCGGAAGTGCGTGCCGGGAGCGTGTCCTTGTGATGTGCCCGTCCGCCAGAATCTGTCAGTTCTCGTCCCGGAAGATTCTTTACTCAGACACGCTAGATGTGTATCGGTGACAGTAGCGCAGGCGATTCTGGTCGCACTGGTCTCGGTTGCTATGCTGGCGGTTCTTCGGTGGCTAATCGAGGACGCCCGCAAGTGTGGGATGTCGGGTGGCCTCTGGGTGCTGGCAGTTCTTTTTGGCGGGGTAGCGCCACTCTTCGTCTACCTGGCCATCCGGGAGAAGCTCGGCTCTTTCCCGGAGCAATGGCCGGTCGAGTACCCGACGCCCGGAGTGACCCGTAGACGGGAGGTGCCTGGCAGAAGTGGATGCGGATGTTGTAGATGCGCTCACCGATTCCGCCACGCGACTGCCTGCACTGATCGCCCGTGCGCGGTCAGGCTGTAGCCGGGAGGGGTCGATAGTCGATAAGCTGCTGAGGGGAAGCTACATCGTAGAGCCCGATTTTGATGAGCTCGCGTACCTTGAGATGGTATACAACCGCGCCAAGTATGATCTGAGCTTCGCCGGATTGACGATAGCGCCCACCCTCGACTGCAATTTCCGCTGTACGTACTGTTTCCAGGAAAAGCGCTCGTCCTATATGTCCGGCTGGCGGACATGGACGTCCGGCTGACCTACGGGCCGGCCGCCGTCATCTACGCCCTGGTGGCGCTGTTCGCGTGGCTCTATGAACCCGTCCGCCAGGCCAGGACCGTGGAGGCCGAACGGGCCTGACCGCAAACAGCGGCAACTTTCATGGCCTGAAGACGACTCCCAGGCTTTCCGCTATATGTCCGGCTGGCGGACATGGACGTCCGGCTGACCTACGGGCCGGCCGCCGTCATCTACGCCCTGGTGGCGCTGTTCGCGTGGCTCTATGAACCCGTCCGCCAGGCCAGGACCGTGGAGGCCGAACGGGCCTGACCGCAAACAGCGGCAACTTTCATGGCCTGAAGACGACTCCCAGGCTTTCCGCGGTCTCCTCCAAGAAGCGTAACAGCGCCCGGCCTTCTGCACGCAGTTGTTCCACGACGGCCTGTGGTAACGGGCGGTACTCTGCTCCGGTCGCGGTGGGCCAGCAGCCGCGCAACTGCACCAGTACCGGATACACCGTCAACACCGCGAACGTGCCCAGCCCCAGGTATGCAACTCCTCAGCAGGTTCGGTCCCGGCGCCCGAGTGTGGCTCACCATCGCCCGAGGCGCGGAGGCTCGGGACGTTGAGGCGACGCTGCCTCGACGTAACCCGTGCAGCGCGGGGGCGTTGGACGGTCCTCGCCTGTCGGTTGCGCTCGAAGCTAGAGTTTCACCACAGCGCCCGATCGGTCAGGAAGGGGGGCCGGAGAGCACAACGAACCTTCCTGCCGAAGCCACGCCAGCAGAAGTGCCGCCCTGAGTTGGCCGGTCAGGCGGCGTGTCCGCTTTTAGGTCTCCAATCCACGTCAGAACGAGGAGGTTTGTATGAGCCGAAAGAAGGACACGCAGAAGACCGCTGGGAGCACCGAGGCGGTCGGCAAAAAGTTCAAGGGATTCACTGACGAGGAACGAGTCGCGATGAAGGAGCGTCTAGACGGAAGTTCAGGGGCTCGTAGTGGGCAGGACCCGCATAGCGGTGGGCATTCAAACAGGTTGAACGCGTGCCAATGTAGCCAAGAGTATGGCCATACAGTATTGCCTCTGAGGTTGTCACATGCTACCATTGAGCCATGAGGCGCGTATCCAGTGCCATGCACATCGAGACCATCCGCCGCCGGCAGGGCGACAAGGTCTACACCTACCACCTGCTGCGCCAGACCTACCGGGAAGGCGGCAAGGTGAAGCACCGGACCCTGGCCAACCTCTCCCACCTGCCGGAAGCCGTCCTGGAGCTGGTCCGGCGAGCTCTGCGGGGCGAGCCGGTGGCGCCGGTGCCGCAGACGGTGAAGATCCGCCAGTCCCGCCAGCACGGGGCCGTCGCCGCCGTCGTGGGCATGATCCGCCAGCTGGGCCTCGACCAGGTGCTCTACTCCCGCTCGGCCGACTGGGTGCGCGTGGCCCTGGCCGTCGTCGTCATGCGCATCCTGCGGCCCTCCTCCAAGCTGGGCGGGACCCTGTGGTGGACGACCACCACGTTGCCGCAGCTTCTGCGGTTGCCCCACAACGGCGAGGACGTCAACGACGTCTACCGGGCCATGGACGAGCTGCTCGCCCGTCAGGCGGCCATCGAGGCCAAGCTGGCGCGCCGGCACCTGACGGCCAACGCCCTCGTCTTGTACGACCTGACGAGCGTCTATCTGGAGGGCAAGACCTGCCCGTTGGCCCGCTTCGGGTACAACCGGGACAAGAAGCGGGGCAAGAAGCAGTTCTGCGTGGGGCTGCTCACCAACGACGAGGGCTGTCCGGTGGCCGTGGAGGTGTTCCCCGGCGACGTGGGGGATCCCGAGACGCTCCAGGCCCAGATTGCCCGGGTCCGAGCTCGGTTCGGCATCGAGTACGTCGTGTTCGTCGGCGACCGGGGTATGATCGTCAAGGCCCGGCTGGCCGATTTGGAGGCGGTGGGCTTCGGGTGGATCACGGCCCTGCGGGCCCCGGAGATCCAGAAGCTGCGGGATGAGGGGTTCTTTCAGCCGGGCCTGTTCGACCGGCGGGACCTGGCGGAGATCGCCGACCCCGAGCGGCCCGGGGAGCGGCTGGTGGTCTGCTACAACCCCCTGGTGGCCGAGGAGCGCCGGCAAAAGCGCGAGGCGCTGCTTGCGGCCACGGAGCGGGAGCTGGCCAAAATCGAAGCCCGGGTGCGCCGTCGCCGCCGCAAGCCCCTGACGGCCGACGAGATCGGGGTGGCCGTGGGCAAGGTGCTGGGGCGCTGGAAGGTGGGCAAGCACTTCCAGCTGGAGATCCGCGACGGCCACTTCGCCTTCCGGCGCAAGGAGGCCTCCATCGCCCGGGAGGCGGAGCTGGACGGGTTTTACGTGCTGCGCACCAACGTGCCGGCCGACCGGATGGAGCCGGCCAAGGTGCAGGCCACGTACAAATCGTTGCGGGCCCTGGAGCAAAACTTCCGCACGATGAAAAGCGCCCTGGACCTGCGTCCGGTCTACCATCGGCTGGAGGACCGGGTGCGGGCCCACGCCTTTTTGTGCATGCTGGCGTTGTACGTGCGCTGGCACATGGAGCGGGCGCTTGAGCCCCTGCTGGCGGAGGACCCCCGTCAGTCCTTCGAGGGGCTGATGATGCAGCTGGAGACGCTGCAGCGCCACACGGTCGAGGTGGCCGGTCAGGAAATCCAGATGCTCGGCGAGCCTGAGCCGCTGCACCAGCGGCTCTTTCAGTTGCTGGGGGTTCCCCTGGCGTAGCCAGAAGGGTGACACCTTGAATCACGACTTAGCCCCGCCACCACAAGGATTTGAGGGAAATAGGAAGCGATGAACTTCCGTCTAGAGGAGCTGAAGGCGCCTGCGCACCGCGGCTCACGAGCGGCCAAGGAGGACGGGGAGCGCGCGGTGCTCGCGAAGATCGAGGAGATGCCGGAACCGGATCGCACCATGGCCAAACGGATCCATGCCATCATCAAAGCCAGCGCCGCAGAGCTCTCACCAAGACTCTGGTACGGGATGCCCGCGTATGCTGAGGACGGCGCGGTCGTCTGCTTCTTCCAAGGCGCGCACAAGTTTAAGACGAGATATGCGACGTTCGGCTTCACTGACGAGGCGAACCTCGACGAAGATGCCATGTGGCCGGTCGCCTTCGCGCTGAAGGAGTTGACTGCCGCCGAAGAGGCAAGGATCGGCGCGCTCGTGAAGAAAGCGGTAAGGTGAGGACGGATGCTGCCACTGGCCCCCGCCCTGGTACTGCCGATACCCCAGCCGGCTGCGCTTCGACGTGGCAGGCACCGACAATACGCCCAAGGCGCTTCGCCCAGCACGAACTGGACGTGGGCCTTGCCGGCTTGTCTACCGCGGCCAGCAGCTGGCCCGTGAGAAAAAGCAGCGCCACGGCAAGATTGGCAGGTGGAATGGCAAACGGAATGGCAGACAGCGGGTCGTGCCATTCCGGGTTTCGGCGAACCCTTGTGGTTACTGGAGGCGGCGGCCGGACTCGAACCGGCGGATAGGAGTTTTGCAGACTCCCGCCTTAGCCCCTTGGCTACGCCGCCTCGGACTCCGCCCCCATGATAAGCCGGGGCGAGCCGGCCCGTCAACAGAAAGGGGGCTGCGAACAGCCCCCTTTGCGGCTCTCGTCCCCGGACGCCAGCCCTGGCCGGCGACCGCCGGCTCAGTGCAGCGTGCCGCCGTCGCGTGCGTAGGTGACGCCGGCCGTGACCGGAGCGCCCTGCAGGTACTGGCGGACCCGCTGGATCTGCTGGTGTTCGGCAGGGCCGGCCGGCAGGTACCAGCCCTTCTGCTCCGCAAGGCGGTACATCTCCCACTGGGCCGCCTCGCAAGACTGGCGCATCTGCGTCAAAGCGTTACGCAGATCGGGGTTGGAGCACTCGATGGCGGCCTTGGTCAGCCCGACGCACTGGTGCTTGAGCATGTCCAGCACGTCGGAGCCCATCTCCCTGTCCTGAAACGGCATGGCTCCCATCTCCTCTCCTCGTGGCCGGGCGCGGTTGGACGGTGGGCCCTCAGCCCAAGAACGTCATGAGGCGCTGGACGTTGTCGCTGGCCTGCCGGGCGAACTGCTCCACCCGCTGCTTGAGCTCGGGGTCCCGGCAGGCCTGAGAGTAGGCGTTGAGCTTCTCGACCGCCAGCTTCTGCTCGCCGATGATGTGCCGCAGGTCCTCGAGCTCCAGGGTGGTGAGGTGCGCCATCCAGGGACTCCTCCTCTCCGGTGTGGTCACTCGGCGCGGCTTCCGACCGGTGCCGCCCGCTAGTATGCGCCGATGGGGGTTGCCAACATGAATCGGCTCCCCTCGGGGCATGCTGGCCAACGGCAGGCCGGCGAAGGCTTGCCGGGACGAGAGCATGATTCGACTGGGCGCGTGGCGACGACATCGACAACCCATCGGCCGGCGCCTGCACGAGATGGGCCGGTGGATGGACGGCCGTGGCTTTCGCCTCGAGGTCGACGAGGAGGCGGCGGGCGACTACGTCTTCTTCGTCTGCCGGGGAGGCCCCGACAGCCTGGAGGCGGCATGGACCCCCATCGTACGCTCGCAGCTGGCCTCGGCCATCGCGGAGCTCATGGTGGGGCCCATGGCGACCCGCTGGCTCACTCGCTGGCTGACGGTCGAGGCCCGGGCGCGGCGGTACTCGATGGGCATCGGCGTCCGTGAGCGAGCCCTGCAGATGGCGCGCCAGCTGGTGGAGGCGCCGCCTCTGGAGGCGACCGTCTCCGTCGTTCCCCCGCCAGCGCGGGCGGCGGCCGGGGTGGGGCCTGGCTCCGGCGTGCCCGGCACCTCGACGCTGGCGGGCAACCTGGGCCGATGGCAGGCGCACCTGAGCCGATGCCTGCTGGAGGCCCTGACCGCGCATCCCCTCGTAGTCGTCGAGTCCGTCGCCTGCTTCCCGGCCCCCTCCTTCGTGGGGGCTCTGCGGCGGGCGGCGGCCGCCGTCGTGCAGGAGCTGGTGGCCGAACGCGAGGAGCACCGGGCGGCGCTACCCTGGCGCAGCCTCTGGATGGGACCACCGCCCCGGGCCTACGAGGTGCACCTCTTCCGGTCCGCCGACGGAGGTTACCAGTTGCTGGATCGGTGGGGGGAGCCCGCGGGCCGGCGCTGGCTGGGCGACGCCGCGCGCGAGGCTGCCTCGGAGGAGACGGTGGTGGCGCACCTCGTCAGGCTGGGGCCCCGGCGGATCGTCCTGCACCTGTCGGAGGAGGCGCCTGTCCAGGCCGCCGTGCGGTCCGCCTTCCCCGGGCGCGTACACACCTGCCACGGCTGCCCCCGGTGCATGCTGGCGCGGCGAGGGCAAGAGGTGCCGGGCCCCTCCCGTTGAGGGAGGCGGTGCATCCCAGGAGAGCCCGAGGCCGGCGCCGAAACGGCCGGGCGTGTGGGGAGGCACGACCCGATGCCGTGGCGCTTGCTCATGCTCCCGCTGACGGCCGCCCTGGTAGGGTGGGTCACCAACGTGGTGGCCGTCCGTCTGCTCTTCCGTCCGCTGCGGCCCATCCGCGTCCCGCGGACCCCCTGGTCCATCCAGGGCGTCATCCCCCGGCGCCAGGGTGCCATCGCCACCAGCATCGGACGCCTGGTGGAGGAGCGGTTCCTGCAGCCCCGGGACCTGCTGGCCTCGGTCGACGGCTCGCTGCGGGTCGAGGTGGCCGCGGCGCTGGAGAACTACGTATCGCGGCGGCTGGACGTGGCCCTGCCGGCGTGGGTGCCGGCGGGGATCCGCTCGGCCGTCAAGCGCTACGCGGTCGACCGGATGCGTCGGGAGGCCGACGGAGCCCTCGACAGCGTCGTCGAGCGGCTGCAGCAGCGGCTCGCGTCCGAGTTGCGGGTGGGGTCGCTGGTAGCGGCGCGGGTCCGCCAGCTGGAGCTGGCCGACTTCGAGGCCTCGCTGCTGGGGGTCATCGGCTCCGAGCTGCGGTGGATCGAGGTCCTGGGCGCCATCATGGGCTTCGCCATCGGCCTGGTGCAGATGCTCATCGCCTGGCCGTGGTGAAGACGGAGGGCGCGGCCGCCCGGCTTGACGGGCTGCGAAGGCACCGGTAGGATGGGGCCAAGTCGAGTCGAGAGCCGGCGATGAACGGGACGAGTAGGCAGGTCGTCCGGGGCGCCCAGAGAGCGACGGCCCCGTTCCGATGGGGCACGGGGCTGCAAGCCGTCGCCGCCCGCCCTGCCCAAGACCCCCCGGGAGCCGCGGCCCCAAAGGCCCACCTGGCGGACGCCGTCTCGTCGGGGGCCGAGTAGGAGCCGCCGGGCGGCCCGTTACAGCCTTCGAGCCACGAGAGGGCCGGCCGCGCCCTCGGGGCGGGCCGGCCAAGCGGGGTGGGACCGCGGGAGCCAGGGGCTCCCGTCCCGGCGGGGACGGGGGCCCTTTCCTTTTGGATCCGCAGCCGAGGGACGATCACTCGAGCAGGAGGCAGGATGGAGGTCGGCGCACGATGGCGCAGGTTTGGATGAAGTCACCGGACGGCCAGACCGTCGCCGTGGAGGCCCGGCCCGACGAACCGGTGCGGGCGGTCGCCGAACGGCTGGCGCCGGAGGCGGCCCAGCGGGCCGTGGTCGCGCGTCTGGGCGGCACCCTGGTGGATCTGGCACACCCCGTGGGCGAGGGCGGGCAACTGGAGCTGTTCGACCCGTTCTCGCCCGTGGGGATCGACGTGGTGCGGCACAGCACCGCCCACCTGATGGCGCAGGCGTTGCAACGCCTGCTGCCGGGCACGCGGCTCGCCATCGGCCCCACCATCGAGGACGGCTTCTACTACGACGTGGCGCCCTCCCGGCCGCTCTCCGCCGACGACCTGCCGGCCATCGAGGCCGAGATGCGGCGGATCGTCCAAGAGGACCTGCCCATCGTACGGGAGGAGATCCCGCGGGAGCAGGCCCTGGCGTTCTTCCGGGAGCGCGGCGACAAGTACAAGGTGGAGATCCTGGAGGAGCTGGACCAGCCGACGGTCAGCCTCTACCGGCAGGGGGAGTTCGTGGACCTCTGCCGCGGGCCCCACGTCCCCAGCACGGGAAGGCTGGGTCACTTCCGCCTGCTCAACCTGGCGGGCGCCTACTGGCGCGGCGATGCCCGCCGGGACCAGCTGACTCGCATCTACGGCACCGCCTTTCCCACGCAGGAGGCGCTGGAGGAGTACGTGCGGATGCTGGAGGAGGCGGCTCGGCGGGACCACCGGCGCATCGGCCGGGAGCTGGGGCTCTTCTTGTGGGTGGACGAGGGGCCCGGCTTCCCCTTCTTCCTGCCCAACGGCGTCATCGTACGCAACGCCCTGGTGGAGTTCTCCCGGGCCGAGCAGCGCCGGCGCGGCTACCAGGAGGTGATGACCCCGCTCATCCTGCGTGACACGCTGTGGCGCCGATCGGGCCACTACGAGCACTACCGTGAGAACATGTACTTCACGGAGATCGAGGGCGAGAGCTTCGCCATCAAGCCCATGAACTGCCCGGGCGCCTACCTGATCTACTCGAGCGACGTGCGCAGCTATCGCGACCTGCCGCTGCGCCTGATGGAGTTCGGGCTGGTGCACCGCCACGAGCTGTCGGGGGTGCTCAACGGGCTCAAGCGGGTGCGGGCCTTCACGCAGGACGACGCCCACATCTTCGTACGGCCGGACCAGATCGCCGACGAGGTGATGGCCGTACTCGAGCTCATCGAGCACATGTACGGTGCCTTCGGCTTCCCGTACCGCATCGAGCTGTCGACCCGGCCCGAAAACGCCATGGGCTCCGAGGAGCTGTGGGAGCGCGCCACCCAGGCGCTGCGGGAGGCCCTCGACAAGAGCGGCCGTCCGTACCAGGTCAACGAGGGCGAGGGGGCCTTCTACGGGCCCAAGATCGACTTCCACGTCCGAGACAGCCTGGGGCGGAGCTGGCAGTGCGGGACCGTCCAGCTCGACCTGATGGCGGCCGAGCGCTTCGACCTCACCTACGTCGGGGCGGACGGCCAGCGACACCGGCCCGTGGTCATCCACCGGGCGCTGTTCGGCAGCCTGGAGCGGTTCATCGCCGTGCTGGTGGAGCACTACGCCGGGGCGCTGCCGGTCTGGCTGTCGCCCGTGCAGCTGCGGCTCATCCCGGTGGCCGACCGGCACCGGGAGCGCGCGGAGGCGGTGGCCGCCGAGCTGCGTCAGGCGGGCCTGCGGGTCGAGGTGGACGGCCGCGACGAGAAGGTGGGCTACAAGATCCGCGACGCCCAGCTCAAGAAGATCCCGTACATGGCCGTCGTGGGCGACCGGGAGGTGGCGTCGGGCCAGCTGTCGGTGCGTCACCGCAGCGAAGGCGAGCTCGGGGCCATGAGCGTCGAGTCCGTCAAGCAGCGGCTGCTCCAGGAGATCCAGGCCCGCCGGTGAGGCGGGATCGGCGGGCCCGACTGGGGCGGAGGCCCGGTGGGATGCGGGCGGGACGTTGACGGGGCTTCGCCGGGCGTGTTAGAATCGCCCCGCACCGTAGCTGAGCGGAATCCTCACGGGCTTCGCGGGGGTGGGATCATCAAGCAAGAGCTTCGCATCAACGAGGAGATCCGGGCACGAGAGGTGCGGGTCATCAGCCCTGATGGCCAGCAGCTCGGGGTGTTGCCGGTGCGGGAGGCGCTGAGGCTCGCCCATGAGCGGCACCTCGACCTGGTCGAGATCGCGCCGCATGCCGATCCGCCCGTCTGCCGGATCATGGACTACGGCAAGTACAAGTACGAGCAGAGCAAGAAAGAGCGCGAAGCCCGCAAGCGCCAGAAGATCGTCGACATCAAAGAGATCCGCATGAGCCCCAAGATCGAGGATCACGACTTCGACGTCAAGGCACGCTCAGCCGCACGGTTCTTGTCGGATGGCGACAAGGTCAAGATCACGGTGCGCTTTCGCGGACGGGAGATCGTCCACGCCGACCTGGCCAAGGAGATGCTGGAGCAGCTCGTCGCCAAGCTGGGCCCGCTGTGCACCGTGGAGCGCCCGCCCAGGGTGGAGGGGCGCGCCATGATCATGGTGCTGGCCCCCCGGACGGGGGGCGGCCAGACCGCCCAGGGCGGCAACGCCCAGCGTCCTGCTCCGACGGCCGCGCCGAGCGCTGGTCCGTCGCAGGGGGCCGCCGCGCGTGCCGGCGCGAGCGTCAAGGTCGCTGCTGCAGAAGGGTGACGCAGAGCCAGATGCCCAAGATGAAGACGCGCCGCAGCGCCCTCAAGCGCTTCAAGATGACCGCCAGCGGCAAGCTGCGCAGGCGCCACGCGTACCACAGCCACCTGCTGGGGCCCAAGCGGCCCGCGCGAAAGCGCCGGCTGGTCGGCGACGCCTTGGTCGCCGAGCGCGACGAGCGCCGGGTGCTGGGGCAGCTGCCGTACCGGCAGCACCTGTGAGAGACGGAGCTTGCGACTGACGGACGAGGAGGGCGACGGCTCGGATGCCCAGGGTAAAGGGTGGGCCGTACACACGGCGGCGCCACCGCAAGATCGTCAAGCTGGCCAAGGGATACTGGGGCGCCCGGCATCGATGGTTTCGCATGGCCAACCAGTCGCTGCTCAAGGCGTGGAGCCATGCCTACCGTCACCGCCGGTTGCGCAAGCGTGACTTTCGACGCCTCTGGATCGTCCGCATCAACGCGGCGGTGCGCCCGCACGGTCTCACCTACAGCCGGTTCATGGCGGGGCTCAAGCGGGCCGGCGTCGCCATCAACCGCAAGATGCTGGCCGACCTGGCCGTGCGGGATCCGGAGGGCTTCGCCCGGCTGGTCGAGCGGGCTCGCCAGGCCCTCGCGGTGACGTCCCCGGCCGCGTAGTCTCCGCAGGCAAGCGGCCAGCGGTCGGCCTGCGGCATCTCCCATGCGACGGCGTCGGCAACGGCAGTTCGTGGTGATCGGGCTGGGCGGCTTCGGCTCCAGCGTGGCGGCCACGCTCTACGAGCTGGGGCAGGAGGTCCTGGCGGCCGACTCCTCCGAGGAGCGGGTCCAGGAGATGGCGCCCTACGTCACGCATGCCGTCCAGGTCGACGCGACCGACGAGCAGGCCCTCAAGGCCCTCGGCATCCGCAACTTCGACGTGGCCGTCGTCGCCATCGGCGACATCGAGGCCAACATCCTGGCCACCTCGCTGGTCAAGGGGCTGGGCGTACCCTACGTGGTGGCCCGCGCGGTCAGCGAGGTGCACGGGCGCGTCCTGGAGCGGGTGGGCGCCGACCGGGTCGTGCGGCCCGAGCGAGACATGGGCATCCGTGTCGCCCACACCCTGCTCTCGGGCAACCTCATCGAGTACGTCGAACTGATCCCCGGCTACAGCGTGGTGGAGGTCATGGCGAGGGAGCCCTTCGTGGGCCGGTCCCTGAGGGATCTGGACCTGCGGGCCAAGTACGGCATCAACATCCTGGCCATCCGCCGCGGGGATCGGGTCCTGCCCGTGCCCAGCCCCGACACCGTCATCCAACCCGGTGACATCTTGCTCGCCATGGGTGAAGATGAGCGACTCGAGGAGCTCGAGGCCCTACCTTGAGAGTCCCCGCCATCCGCTCGTGAAGGAGCTGCGACGCCTGCTGAGCAGGCCGGCCGAGCGTCGCGCCCGGCGGCAGTGGGTCCTCGAGGGGGTGCGGCTCATCGAGGACGCGCAGCGGGCCGGGCTGATCGTGCGCCACTTGGTGGTGGCGCGGCGGCTGGTGGAGGCGCAGGACGGCGACGGCGCCGTGGCCGCGCTCATGGCCGAGGTCGAGCAGAGGGGGGGCCGGGTGTCGCTCTGCAGCGATGGCATCGTCTCCCTGCTCGCCGACACCGCCCATCCCCAAGGCGTGGTCGCGCTCGTCGAGGGGGAGCTGCCGGCGCTGCCGTCTCCGGGACGGCTCGCACCGCCGGTGCTGATGCTGGCCGGCGTGCAGGACCCCGGCAACGTGGGGACCATCCTGCGCTCGGCTGCGGCCGCCGGGGTCGGCGCCGTCGTCTTGGATGCCGGATGCGCCGACCTCTCCCATCCCAAGGTCATCCGTGCCAGCGCCGGGGCCGTGTTTCGCGTGCCGGCGGCCCGGCTGACGGAGCCGGGGGCCCTCCCGACGCTGGCCCGCCAGCTGCGCGGCCGGGGCTGGCAGGTGCTGGGCCTGGAGGCGCACGGCGGCACGCCTTATCACGCCGTCGCCCTGGGCGGTCCGGTCGCGCTGGTGGCTGGCAGCGAAGCCAGGGGGATCGCCCCCGACCTGGCGGCCGAGTGCAGCGGCTTCCTGACCATCCCGCTGGCAAGAGGCATCGAGTCGCTCAACGTGGCCGCCGCCGTGGCGGTGGTGCTCTTCGAGGCGGCTCGCCAGCGCGCCGGCAGGGGCTGAGAGAGCCTCCGCTGGCAAGGGCCGGCAGTCCCCCTCGCTTGTGTGGGCTCGTGGGGCCATGGTATAATCGGCGCAGCCGCTAGAGCGGCCGTCGGCGCGGAGGGTGGGCTCCGTGATGCTCACGGCTGACTTCTTCTGGAGGCTGTTCGAGGCCACGGGTTCCATCACCGCCTATCTGCTCTACCGGCAGCTCAAGAGCCTGACCCGGTAAGCATCGGTCACCGTCGACCGGTCGTCGTCGACCAATCTCCGCTGGCGTCAAAGGCGATGCGGAAGAGGAGTACCCGGATCCGCACCTTCCCAGGGAGGGGCCGGCCATAGACTGCGAGCCGCCCCGTAGGTCGTCCGGGGAAGTTCGCTTCCAAGCCGCGGTCTGAAAGCGCCCGGCTCGTGCCCCTGGGGGGCTCGAGCGGCGGTGCCAGTAGGATCGGCCGGGAGCTCCCGTTACAGAGCACGAGCCGCGGGCATCCGGCACGGGCGCCGGATGTCGGGCGGCGACGGCAACGAGTGGATGCCCCGACGGGGCGTCAACCAGGGTGGTACCGCGGGAAGCGGTTCTCTCTTCTCGTCCTTGGGAGAGCCGCTTCCCGCCTTTTTATCTGGGACCGTGCCGACACACGATCATGTCCGAGCAGAGGAGGTCGTGGCGCGATGCCCTGGCCGGACACCCGCTACCTGGAGCAGCTGCGGGAGGCGGCGCTGGCCCGCATCGAGTCGGCGCCGGACGAGCAGGCCCTGGAGGCCGTGCGGGTCGAGCTGTTGGGGCGCAAGGGCCAGGTGACGACATTACTGCGGCAGCTGGGCCAGATCCCCGATCCCGAGGCCCGCCGCCAGGCCGGCCAGCACCTCAACCAGCTCCGGGAGGAGCTGGAGCAGCGGCTCGGCTCGCGCCAGCAGGCGCTCCGGCGCCGGGCGGTACGGGAGCGGCTGGCCAGCGAGCGCATCGATGTGACGCTGCCGGGGCGCGCGGTGCCCATCGGGCGGCTGCATCCGGTGACGCGCACGCTGGAGGAGATGCTGCGCATCTTCGTCGGCATGGGCTTCGAGGTGGTGGAGGGCCCCGAGGTGGAGCTCGACTACTACAACTTCCAGGCCCTCGGGATCCCCAAGGATCACCCGGCCCGTGACATGCAGGACACGTTCTACGTCACGGACGAAGTGGTGCTGCGGACCCACACCTCCCCCATGCAGGTGCGCACCATGCTGGCGCGTCGGCCGCCCGTGCGGGTGGTGGTGCCGGGCAAGGTCTATCGCAAGGACGCCGACGTGACGCACTCGCCCGTCTTCCACCAGGTGGAGGGTCTGCTGGTCGACGAGGGCATCCGCATGTCGGACCTCAAGGGGATGCTGAGCGCCTTCGCTCGCAGCCTCTACGGGCCGGACCGACCCGTGCGCTTCGTGCCCAGCTACTTCCCGTTTACGGAGCCCAGTGCCGAGATGTACGTCCAGTGCGGGATCTGCCGGGGAGCGGGCTGCCGGGCCTGCAAGGGGTCGGGGTGGCTGGAGATCCTGGGGTGCGGCATGGTGCACCCCCAGGTGCTGCGCAACGTGGGCTACGACCCCCAGCGCTACACGGGCTTCGCCTGGGGCATGGGGGTCGAGCGGATCACGATGCTGCGCTACGGCATCGACGACATCCGGCTCCTCTTCGAGAACGACCTGCGCTTCTTGCGTCAGTTTTGACGGGCCATCCTGACGACGAGGAGGCAGACGACCGTGCGGCTACCGTTGAGCTGGCTGCGGGATCTGGTCGAGACGGAACTGGACGCATCGCCGCTGGCGGACCGCCTGGTGGCAGCCGGCATCCCGGTCGAGGGCATCGAGCGCGCCGGCCATGAGCTGGCCGGCCTGGTCTGCGGCGTCATCGAGGCGGTCGAGCGCCATCCGCACAGCACCCACCTGCTCGTGGCGCGAGTCGACGTCGGGGGGCGCAGCCTGCAGGTCCTGACGGGCGCGCCCAACACGCGGCCGGGGTTGCGCGTGGCGGTGGCGCCGGCGGGCGTCTACGTGGCGGGGCTCAAACGGGTCGTCCAGGCCCAGGAGATGGGCGGGATGCGCTCCGAGGCCGTGCTGCTCAGCCAGAAGGAGGCCGGCGTCGGCGAGGACGAGAGCGGGCTGTGGGAGCTGCCGCCGGAGGCCCTCGCGGGGGCGTCGCTGGCCGAGGCCCTGGGGCTCGACGACGAGGTCCTGGAGGTCGAGGCCTACCCCAACCGCCCCGACTGGATGGGCGTGGTGGGGCTCGCCCGGGAGGTGGCGGCCGTGCTGGGGCGACCGCTGCGGCTGCCCGCCGTCGACTACCCGGCGGGGCCCGAGCGGGCCGACGAGCTGTGCGACGTCGAGATCGCCTCCTTCGACGACTGCCCTCGCTACGTGGCGCGCATCATCCACGACGTGCCGCAGGGCCCCGTGCCCTGGTGGATCGCCAGGCGCCTCTACCTGGCGGGGATGCGCACCATCTCGCCCGTGGTGGACGTGACCAACTACGTGATGCTGGAAGCGGGCCAGCCGCTGCACGCCTTCGACCTGGAGCGGCTGGCGGGGCGACGGATCGTGGTGCGGCGGGCCCGAGACGGGGAGCGCATCACCACCCTCGACGGCCAGGAGCGGACGCTGGATGCCAGCATGCTGGTCATCGCTGACGCTGAGCGTCCGCAGGCGCTGGCCGGCCTGATGGGGGGCGCCGCCAGCGAGGTGTCGCCCACGACCCGGGTCGTGCTGCTGGAGTCGGCCACCTTCCACGGGGCCCTCATCCGGCGCACGTCCCGGCGCCTCGGACTGCGCACGGAGGCATCGGCTCGCTTCGAGCGAGGACTGCCGCCCTCCCTGGCCGAGTGGGGCTCCAGGCGGGCGTGCCATCTGCTGGCGTCGCTGGGGGCCAGGGTCGCCGCCGGCAGCGTCGACCGGCGTCGCGAGGACGACGAGGCTCCCGTCTCCATCTCGCTGAGGCCGGAGCGGGTCAACCGCGTGCTGGGCACCCAGCTGACGGAGGCCGCCATCGCCGAGCCGCTGGTGCGGCTGGGGATGGAAGTGCAGTTCGAGGACGACCCGGGGGAGGGGCGGGCGCGGCGGCTGCAGGTGCGGGTGCCGGCCTGGCGGCGTGACCTGCAGGAGGAGGACGACCTGGCCGAGGAGGTGGCCCGACTCTACGGCTACGATCGCATTCCCACGACGCTTCCCGCCTCCATGGCGGCCGGGCGGATCCCGCCCGAGGTCGACTGGGCCTGGCAGGTGCGCCATGCTCTGACCGCCGCCGGGCTCGACGAAGTGATCACGTACTCGTTCTTCAGCCCGGCCGAACTGGAGCCGCTCGGGCTCCCAGCCGACCACGAGTGGATGCGGGCGGTGGCCATCGCCAACCCGCTGGCGGAGGAGTCCTCTCACCTGCGCACCACCCTGGTGTCGGGCCTGCTGCGGGTGGCGAGGCTCAACGCGAGCCGCCGGCAGGGCATCGTGCGCATCTTCGAGGTGGGGCGCGTCTTCCGCCCGCGGGGCGAGGCCCGCGACGGGCGGGCCGCTACCGGGGCGGGCCAGGCCGAGGCGTCGCCTCCGGCGCACCTGCCCGCCGAGGTGCGGGCGCTGGAGGGGTTGCGCCCCGAGGAGCGGCTGCTGGCGGGCATCGCCATGATGCTGGTGCCCGCTGCCGCGCCCCGCCAGTGGTACGAGGGGGTCAGGGCCTACGACTTCTACGACCTCAAGGGGGTCCTGGAGGCCGCGGCCGACCGGCTCGGGATCGCGCTGGAGTGGCAACCGACCGAGCTGGAGGGGCTCCATCCGGGACGGGCGGCGCGCATCTGGGCGACCGCCGACGGGCGACGGGTGGTGGCGGGCTGGGCCGGCGAGCTCCACCCCGAGGCGGCCGAGCGGCTGGACCTGCCCGGACGTCTCTACCTGGCGGAGCTGGACCTCGACGCGTTGCGCCCGATGCGCCGAGAGGTGACGGCCCGCACACCGGGCCGGTTCCCTGCGGTGCAGCGGGACCTGGCGTTGCTGGTGCCGCTCGACATGCCGGCCTCGCGGGTGCTCGACCTGGTGAGGTCGCACGCGGGCAGCCTGGCCGAGGAGGTCAGGCTCTTCGACGCCTACGTCGGGCCGCACGTGCCCGAGGGGACCCGCAGCCTGGGGATCACGGTGGTCTATCGGGCCCCGGATCGCACCCTCTCCGACGAGGAGGTGGACGCCGCCCGGCAGGCGCTGTTGCAACGGTTGGAGGCCGAGGGCATCCGCCTGCGCTGAAAGAGGAGGGCCCCGCCATTTCCCGAATCGTTGCAACACAATCCCCGACAGGTCGGGCGAGGGAGGCGGGGAAGGATCCGAGGGGATGCCGCCGGGATCCGCCCCCCACCGGTAAGGGTGCGGATCGCGGGCAGCGAGTACGTCCTGCGAGGGCCGGCCAGCGCCAGCGAGATCCGGGCCCTGGCCGAGGAACTGGATCGGCGCCTGCAGGCGGTCATCGAGGCCAACCCCCGGCTGGCGCTGCATCAAGCGATGGTCCTGTGCGCGCTGGAGATCCTTGAGGAGCTGCATCGGCTCCGGCGCTCGCCGGCCGCCGACACGCAAGATGATCGCCCGACAGGGAGGTCACGGCGTGAGCGTACCCATCCCCGTTGAGACGCCGCCGGCGTGGACATGGCTCGACGCCGTCTGGATCATCCTCATCGGCGCCCTGGTGCTGCGGGGGTTCTTGCGGGGCATGGTGCACGAGGCCCTGGAGGTCGCCGTGCTGGCGGTGGCCCTGTACGGGGGGCTGCGGCTGTATCGCCCGCTGGGAGGGTGGATCCTCGACCGGGTGCCCCCGCTGCCTCGGGAGGCCGCGCTGGCCATCGCCTTTGGCGGGGTCGTGGCGGCCGTGCTGACGGCCGGGGCGGTGCTGACCGGCATGGTCGTCCACCTGGCGAGGCGCTCGCCGCTCTCGTGGG
Source organism: Limnochorda sp. LNt (assembly GCF_035593265.1). Lineage (GTDB taxonomy): Bacteria > Bacillota > Limnochordia > Limnochordales > Geochordaceae > Geochorda > Geochorda subterranea. The sequence continues at coordinate 1,244,156 of NZ_CP141614.1, forward strand.
CGGACAGTCTGGGCGGCGCCCTGCTGGGTGCCATCAAGGGGCTCGGGGTGGTGGCCGCCCTGGTGGTGCTGGTGGCGGGGCTGCCGCCGGGCGACTTGCAGGACGAGCTCTCCGACTCGGTCATCTCTCGCGAGATGCGAGCACTGGTCCCGCCCCTGTGGGAGGAGATCCGCCAGGCCTTCCCGGACCTTCTGCCGGCCCTGCCCATCTTCACGACACCCGATGTCCATGACCAACTTCCACCTCGCACAGCGATTTGAGCGCATCGCGTCCCTGCTGGAGGTGCTCGGCGACAGCCCCTTCAAGATCCGGGCCTATCGGCGCGTGGCGCGGCTCATCGCCGAGCTCCCGGAACCCATCGAAGACGTGGCGCGCCACGGCCGCCTGCGCGACCTGCCGGGGGTCGGGGAGGCCATCGCAGCCAAGATCGAGGAGTACCTGCAGACGGGCACCATCGGACTGCTGGAGCACCTGCAGGAGCAGATCCCCGAGGGAGTGGCCGACCTCCTGGCCATCCCCGGCATCGGTCCCCGCACGGCTCGCCTGCTGCACGAGCAGCTCGGCGTCGCCTCCCTGGCGGAGCTGGAGGCGGCGGCCCGCAGCGGCCGGATCCGCGCCCTCAAGGGGATGAGGGCTCGCTCGGAGGCTGCCATCCTGGAGGGCCTCGAGCGCCTGCGTCGCCTCGCGGGGCGCCAGCCGCTGCCCTACGTCCTGGGCGTGGCGGAAGCGCTGGCCCGGGCCCTGGCGCAGGTGGCCGGTGTCGGGGCGACGGCGGTGACGGGGGGCCTGCGGCGCGCCGAGACGACCGTGGCCGACGTCGACCTGCTGGTGGTGACGGCGGCCCCTGCCGACGCGTCCGACCCCGTCAGGCCCGTGGCCGAGGCGATCCGACGCCACCTGGGCAGCACCGCCACGGTGGAGCCGGGATGGTGGGAGGGCACGGCCCGTGTGAGGGTCTCGGACGTCGCGGCGGTGCCCATCGACGTCTGGGTCGTGCCGCGGGGCGTCGAGGGCCTGGCCTTGCTGGTCGCCACGGGGCCGGCCGCCCACGTGGAGGAGGTGCGCCAGCGGCTGGCCCGACGGGGGTGGCGCTGGGACGATGGAGGTCGGCTCGAGCGGGGGCAGGCCCCCGAGGAGCGGCCCCCGGGCGCGCACCCGGCGGGCCCGACCGCCGAGCCGTCGGCAGAGGACGAGCTGACCGGGGCAGAGGCGGCGATCTACGCCCGGGCCGGATTGCCGTGGATCCCCCCGGAGCTGCGGTGGGGAGAGGACGAGGTGCGGCGGGCCCAACGGGGGCAGCTGCCGCGACGGCTGGTCCAGCTCGACGACATCCGAGGGGATCTGCACACCCACACCGAGGCCAGCGACGGTGCCGCGGACGTCGCGGAGATGGCGCGTGCCGCGCGTGAGCGTGGCCTGGAGTACCTGGCCGTCACCGATCATTCGCCGTCGCTGGTGGTGGCGCGAGGGCTGACACCCGACCGGTTGGCCATCCATGTGGCGCGCATCCGGGCCGTGGCCGAAGAGACCGGCGTGGCCCTGCTGGCCGGGTCCGAGGTCGACATCGGGCCCGACGGGTCGCTCGACTATCCGGACGAAGTGCTGGCCGGTCTCGACTGGGTGGTGGCCTCCATCCACTCCCGGCTTCGCCTGGACGAGGCCAGCCAGACGCAGCGGCTCCTGGCCGCCTGCCAGCATCCCGCCGTCGACGTGCTCGCCCACCCGACCGGCCGGCTCATCGGCCGGCGGGAGCCCTACGCCGTGGACCTGGAGCGGGTGCTCCGGCGGGCCGCCGAGACGGGGACAGCCGTCGAGATCAACGCGAGTCCCGATCGCCTGGACCTCGACCCGCACTGGGTCCGCCGCGCACGCGAGCTGGGCGTGCGCATCGTCATCGACACGGACGCCCACTCGCCGTCGCAGCTCGGCTTCATGCGCTACGGGGTGCTGGTGGCCCGAAGGGCGGGGTTGGAACCAGGCGACGTCCTCAACGCGCACGACCTCGACCACCTGCGGGCTCACCGCAAGCGCCGTCCTCGCAGCTAGCCGCCGGGCCGGGTGGGTGCCCGTCCCGCTGACGCCACCCGCTGCCCAAGGGAGCCGCCCTTTCCCGGGAGGGAGAGCCGAGACGAAGCCAGCCTACGCGGGGAAGGGGTGGCGGCAAGGCGGTCGTGCGCACGCTGGCGATCGTTGGGTTGGCGCTGGGCGTCCTCTGGGGCGCGGTGACGGCCGGGGCGCGGGCGGAGGCCGTCGGCGGCCTCGGGCAGGACGAGCGGGCCGAGATCACCCGCCTGATCAGCGAGGATGGGGAGGAGCTGCTGCTCACCGGCCTGCCCTTGCGAGCCGGGGATCGCTTCGTGGCTCCGGACGACCGGCTCTTCGAGGTGACCGGGGTGCGAGACGGCGTGGCCCGGGCCCGGCAGGTGGGACGCGTCGGGCTGCAGAGCCACCCGCCCACCCCCCTCCTGGCCCTGTCGGGGGGCCCGGCGCCGGCCCGGGGGCTCTCCGTCGCGGCGGCGAGCGCCCGTGAGGTGGCCGCACCCCGCCCTCGCGACGTGCGGGTCGGGCTCTATCACACCCATACCGACGAGTCCTACCTGCCCGACGCTGGTCAGACCAACGAGCCGTGGGACGGCGACATCCTCCGGGTCGGCGCCCGGCTGGCCCAGGTGCTGCGGGGGTACGGCCTCGACGTCCTCCACTCGACCCGGCGACACGATCCGCACGACGGCATGGCCTACTCGCGTTCCCGCCGCACCGCGCTGGAGCTGCTGCGGCAGCGGCCGGCCGCGCTGTTCGACGTGCACCGCGACACGCCGCCCGCCGAGGTCTACCTGCGCGAGATCGCCGGCCAGATGGCGACGTCGGTGCTGCTGGTGGTCGGCCGGCAGAATCCCAACCTCTCCGCCAACGAGGCCTTCGCCTTCACCATCAAGGGCTACGCGGACCGGGCCTATCCGGGCCTCATCCGCGGGATCCTCTACGCGGCCGGTGACTACAACCAGGACCTCTTCCCAAGGGCCCTGCTGGCCGAAGTCGGCTCGACTTACAACCGGCTGGCGCACGCCGAGGCAGGGGCCCGCTTCTTCGGGGACGTGGTGGCGGCCACGCTGGCGGACGTCGTACCCCGTCCGGGACTGCCGAGGCCCGATCTGGACGCGGAGCAGGCCCGTGCCTCGCGCAGGGGTTGGCAGGCCGCTGCCTTCCTGGTGACGCTGGTGGGCGCGGGGGTCGCGCTGTACCTGCTGGTAAACGAGCGCTCGTACGAGCAGCTGAGCCGTCTCCTGGCTCGCCTGCGCGACTGGCGCGAGCAGGGACGCCTCGCCTGGGCCGCGCTGGCGCAGCGGGTGGCGGAGTCCTGGCGGCGGCTCCGGCGTCGGGGCGGCCTGCCCGGCGGGCCGTAGCGGCGGCGGGAGTCTCGCCCTTGCCGCATCGGATGCAGCCCGCTACAATGGGCCTGGCCTGCTCGGGTCGGGCCGAGGTGCATCGACGTGGCAGCGCAGGCAGAGCATCGGGAGTCGTTCCCGTCCGGGGGCGCCCACGCGGTGGCCGATCCCGTCACCCTCGAGGTGCTGGAGTATCCGGCCATCGTGAAGGCGTTGTGCCGGCGCGCGGCCACCCCGATGGGGCAGGAGCGCCTGGAGCTGGTGGCGCCGACCGCCGATCCCGAGACGGTGCGCCGCCTGCTGGCCGAGACCACCCAGATGCGCGGCCTGCTGGAGCGGGGAGGGGCGACGGCCGCCATCCCGCTGGGGGTGCCCGACGTGCGGGCAGCCTTGCGACGGTGCGTAGCCGGCGGCACCCTTTCGGGCCCCGAGCTGGTGCAGGTGGCCGAGGCCATCGAGGCGGTCGCCGCCTTGCGCGGCTGGGTGGCCGCCGTCGCCGGCGCCGAGGGGCCGGCGCCGCTCTTGGGGCGCTGGTTGTCTCGCCTGGTCGACGCCTCGGGCGTGGCACGTGGGATCCGGCGGGCCGTCAGCGCCGACGGAGAGGTGGTCGATTCGGCGTCGCCCGAGCTCGCCGCCATCCGGGCCCGGCTGCGGCGTCTCAACGATCGGATCTACGAGGCCCTCGAGCGCCTGGTCCGCTCGCCGATGGGCCGCAAGGCCCTGCAGGAGCCCATCGTGACGCGCCGGGCCGGTCGCTACGTCGTGCCCGTGCGTCAGGAGTGCCGCGACATGGTGCCCGGCATCGTCCACGACGCCTCCTCCAGCGGAGCGACCCTCTTCGTCGAGCCGATGGCGGTGGTGGAGGCCAACAACGCCCTGCGGGCCGCCCAGGCAGCCGAGCAGGAGGAGATCGAGCGCATCCTGCGCCAGCTATCCGGCGAGGTGGCCGGCGTCGGGGAGCAGCTGGTCGACGCGCTGGAGGCGGTCGGCGAACTGGACGCCATCGCCAGCCGGGCGCGCCTGGCCATCGACCAGCGCGCCGTGGAGCCCGCCATCAACACCGAGGGGCGTGTCGTGCTGCAAGGCGCACGCCACCCGCTGCTGACGGGCGAGGTGGTGCCCATCGACGTCGAGCTGGGGCGCTCGTTCTGGGTGCTGGTCATCACCGGCCCCAACACCGGGGGCAAGACCGTCTCGCTCAAGACCGTCGGACTGCTGACGTTGATGGCGCAGTCGGGCCTGCACGTGCCGGCGGAGCCGGGCAGCGAGCTGGCCGTCTTCGAGCGGGTGCGGGCCGACATCGGCGACCAGCAGAGCGTCACGGAGAGCCTGAGCACCTTCTCGTCGCACCTGCGCCGCATCGTGCCCATCCTGCAGGAGGCCGACGACGCGACGCTGGTGCTGCTCGACGAGCTGGGGGCTGGCACCGACCCCGCGGAGGGAGCCGCGCTGGGCTGCGCCATCCTCGATCATCTGCGGGCCAAGCGGGCGCGTGTGGTCGTCACCACCCACCTGGGCGACCTCAAGGTGCTGGCCCACACGCAGCCCGGGATGGCCAACGCCAGCGTAAGTTTCGACCTGGAGACCCTCCGCCCCACCTATCGCCTGGTGCTGGGGGCGCCGGGCCAGAGCCAGGCGCTCGCCATCGCCGCGAGGCTGGGGATGCCCGAGGCCATCGTGGAGGACGCCCGCCATCGGCTCGGCTCCCAACGAGTCCGCGCCGACCGGATCGTCGAGGAGCTCCACCAGGCCCTCGAGGCCGCTCGCCAGCGGCTGGCCGAGGCGACGGCCGCCAGGGCCGAGGCCCGGGCTCTGCTGGCCCGGGCCCGCGAGGAGCGGGACCGCCTGCGCGCCCGGCGCCAGGAGGCCATCGAGCGGGCCCTCGAGCAGGCCAGCCAGCTGGCCCGCCAGGCCCGCCACGAGATCGAGTCCCTGCTGCGGCAGGCCAGGGAGGCTGCGCAGTCGGAGTCGGCCGCGCAGCGAGTGGTGGACCTGCAGCGCCTGCGCCGCGAGCTGGCTGCCGCGCGGGCCGCCTGGAGCGGCGGGTCCGGGGGTGCTCGACTCCCTGGGGCCGGCGGGTGGGGTCCGGAGGCCGGTGAGCGCGCGGGCCGGGCCGACGAGCCAGCGGTGGACGCGGGGGCGATGCTCCCCGTCGAGGACCCGTCGTCCCTGGCGGCCGGGCAGCGGGTCTGGGTGTTGCCCCTGCAGTCGGTGGGCGTCGTCGTGGAGCCACCCGATGGCCAGGGCCAGGCGACGGTGCAGGTGGGCTCCGTGCGCACGCGCCTGCCGGTCCATCAGCTGGCGTGGCTCGCCCCGCCCGACGAGAGGGGCACGGCAGCTCCCGGCGGGGCGACGGGCGCCACGGGCGATCGCCCGACGGGCTCCCCGGGGCGATCGGCCTCCTGGGCCAAGGCCGTCACGATCCGGCCGGAGATCGACCTGCGCGGCCTGACCGCCGAGGAGGCTCGCGCCGAGCTCGACAAGTACCTGGACGACTGCGTGCTGGCGGGCATCGAGCGGGTCCGCGTCATCCACGGCAAGGGCACGGGGGCCCTGCGCGACGCCGTGCGCAGCTACCTCCGGGAGAGCCGTCGCATCCGCCGCTTCGCGCCGGCCGGGCCGGCCGAGGGCGGCGACGGGGTGACGGTGGCCGAACTCGCCTGAGCCCCTTCACTCCCGGGAGCCATCCGGCGGGAACAGCCCCTCGAACGGTCGCCGCAGCCAGTCGGGCCACTGGAACCACGACCGCCGGCAGTTGGGCGAGACCTCCGTGGGCTGCGTGCCCGGGGCGAAGATCTCGAGACGCGTCTGCGACTCGGGGATCCCGCAGTCGGGCGGCGCCAGGAGGCCCGTCTTGGTGTCGATGCGGACCCCCTCCACGATGCCGGCCGGCTTGGGGAAGTCCCGTGGCGGCAGATTGCGCACGGCGACCTGCATGTAGTCACGCCAGAGCTGGGCGGCACGGCCGCTGCCGATGTTGGTGCCGTCGGGTAGCCGCATGGGCACCCGCTGCTCGTCGTTGCCCACCCAGACCGCCGTCACCAGATCGGGCGTGAAGCCCACGAACCAGGCGTTGGTGTAATCCTCGGTGGTACCCGTCTTGCCGGCCACGGGGCGCCCGCCCGGCAACGCAGCGGATCGGCCCGTGCCCCACTGCACCACGCCGCGCATCATGTCGGTGACGAGATAGGCGGTGACGTCGGAGACGACCACCTGCTGGCGGGGCTGGGTCTCCTCGAGCACGAGGCCGTTGGCGTCCTCGATGCGCAGGATGGCTCGCGGCCGGGAGAGGATGCCGCCGTTGGCCAGCACCCCGTAGGCCGCCGCCATCTCCAGCGGCGTCACGCCTCGGGTCAGGCCGCCCAGCGCCAGGGCCAGGTGGCGGTCATTGGGCTCCCGGGGCGGCTCCACCAGGGTCGTGATGCCCATCTGCTTCATGTACGAGATGACGACGCCCGGCGTCACCTGCTCCAGCAGCTGGATGGCCACCATGTTGATGGAGTGCTCGAGGGCGGTCCGGATGGTGACGGGCCCTACGAAGCGGCCGTCGTAGTTGGATGGCTCCCAGTCGGTGCCGTCCGGCAGGGTGTATTGCAGCGGCTTGTCTTCGATGACGGTGGCCGGGGTCGCGACGCGCCGGTCGATGGCCGCCAGCCAGATGAAGGGCTTGATGGCCGAGCCGGGCTGACGGGTGGCCTGTGCGGCCCGGTTGAACTTGTTGCCCTCGCCGCGCCCCCCGACCATGGCCAGGATGTCGCCCGTGTGGGGGTCCAGGGTGACGATGGCCAGCTGGGGCTGCGGCAGCCCGTTGGCATCGGTGCTGGCCACGGGGAATCGCGCGGCCACCTGCTCGGCGGCCCGCTGCAGATCGAGGTCGAGGGTGGTGTAGACGCGCAGCCCGCCGCCGAAGATGCGGTCACGGGCCTCGTCGGGCGGGAAGCGCTCGTACAGCTGCTGGAGCACGTAGTCGACGAAGTACGAGGCCGAGACGTCGCGCCCGTCGTTGCGGCTGACGACGCCCAGGGGCTGCGCCTTGGCCTCGGCCGCCGCCCGGGGGGAGATGTAGCCCTCTTCCACCATGCGGTCCAGGACGAAGTTGCGCCGCGCCAGCGCCCGCTCGGGGTAGCGGAAGGGATCGTAGTAGTAGGGGCTGCGGGGGATGGCCGCCAGGAGGGCGGCCTCCGCCAGCGTCACCTCGCGGATGCTCTTGCCGAAGAAGGTCTGCGCCGCCGCCTCGACGCCATAGGCGCCCGCGCCGAAGTAGATCTCGTTGAGGTAGGTCTCCAGGATCTCCTCCTTGGTGAAGCGGCGCTCCAGCTCGATGGCCAGGAAGAGCTCCCGTAGCTTGCGCGTCAGCGTGCGCTCGTGCGAGAGGAACATGATCTTGGCCAGCTGCTGGGTGATGGTGCTGCCACCCTGCACCACCCCACCCTCGCGCAGATCCACCCACAGGGCACGCAGGATGCCGCGCACGTCGAAGCCCCGGTGCTTCTCGAAGTCGGCGTCCTCCACCGCGATGATGGCTTGCTGCATCACCCGGGGGATCTGGTCGATGCTGACGGGCACCCGGTTTTCGATGTAGAGGCTGCGGATGACCCGCCCCTTGCGGTCATAGATGTAAGTCGTCTGGTGCGGCCGGTAGCGCAGGTCCTCCAGATCCGGGGTCGCCCGCACCAGCGCCGCGACGGCCCCTGCCACCGCTCCGAGGGTGGATGCCGCGACGATGGCCAGGACCACCACCATCCATCGCCGCACGGAGCGGCCGGCCCGTGTCGTCACTCCCATCGACTCCCTCCGCAGCCAGGCCCATCACAGTACGTCGGCGACGGCGGCGGGCATCTGGCCGTCTCCGGGGGTGCGCCGGCGGGGCCTGGTCGCCTCCAGGCCCGTCTGCCAGGCCGCCGCGCTCCGATCATATGCTGAGGCCGGCGGCCGACGGCAAGCGGCCCACCGGGGGCAATGGGAAGGATGCTGACCCGTCGCAGAAGCCTTCGCACGGCAGCGGGGTGGCTCCTGCTGGCCACCGCTCTGCTCGCGGCGGCCACGGGCTGGCTTCTCGAGACGAGCCTGGGGCCCAGCATCGACCGGTGGGCCGTGCACCGCATGACGTTGATGGCCACGGGCGTGGTCGCCGAGGCAGCCGAGCAGATGAGCGCCGCGACGGGGACGGCGCCCCTCGTCGCGTACCGGCAGGGCAGCCAGGGCGAGATCGTGGGGATCGAGTACAACTGGCTGATCATCAATGGCTTGCTGGCCCGCACCGCGCAGGTGCTGGAGCAGCGCCTGCGGGAGCTGACCATCACCGACGCGACGGTGCCGCTGGGCGAGATCACGGGCTTGCGGCTCTTCGGCGGCCGGGGCCCCATGCTGCCCGTGCGGTTCGTCAGCGTCGGGGCCTTCACCGTCGAGCCTTACAGCGAGTTCGTCGAGGCGGGGGTCAACCAGACGCTGCACCGCATCGGGGTGGACCTGTCGGTGAGGGTGGCGGTGGTCGCCCCGTTCGTGCGCGACGAGGTGGCCGTGCGGGCCAGGGTGCCCGTCCTCGAGATGCAGGTCGTGGGGCGGGTGCCCCAGTTCTTGCTCCAGGCGAGCCAGGAGTTGCTGCGGCGAGGGCCAGGTGGGCAGCCGCCGTGAAGCCCGCCGTACGGCGATGACGGCCTCGGGAGCGACCCGAGCGGATCGGTGGCGGTCGCGGTTGACACGGGAGGGGTGACCGGCTAGAATAGCGCTTGCGACGGCCACAGGAGAGTGGCTGCAGCTCGCGGTGCCTTCCGGATCGGTGGGCGGCCACCCGACTCGAGCAGGCGGGGGCGACCTGTCCGGAGGGAGCCGCTGGCTCGGATCCTTGACAACTAAACAGTGAGCCGGACGCGAGGCGGGCCGAGGGAGGGTCAGCCTGGCGGTCGGTGGCGGGCCCAGGCCGAGGAGGTCTGGTGATTCCGGAGCCAGGGTCTGGGAGTCGACGGTCGAGGGCTTGGCGCTGGTGCGGCGGGGCCAGCCTGCGGGCGGATGCCGGTGGGGGCCTGGCCGTGCTGGTGCGAGGCTTTGGTCGGAGAGTTTGATCCTGGCTCAGGGCGAACGCTGGCAGCGTGCCTAAGACATGCAAGTCGAGCGGGCCGGGCGTCCCGGGGCGACCCGGGGGGCCGGGTCAGCGGCGGACGGGTGAGTAACGCGTAGGCAACCTGCCCCCGGGTTCGGGATAACCCCTCGAAAGGGGGGCTAATACCGGAGCGCTGGACCTGGGGCATCCTGGGTGCAGGAAAGGCCCGAGAGGGTCGCCCGGGGAGGGGCCTGCGTCCCATCAGCTGGTTGGTGGGGTAACGGCCCACCAAGGCGACGACGGGTAGCCGGCCTGAGAGGGTGGTCGGCCACACTGGGACTGAGACACGGCCCAGACTCCTACGGGAGGCAGCAGTCGGGGATCTTCCGCAATGGGCGAAAGCCTGACGGAGCGACGCTGCGTGGGGGACGAAGGCCTTCGGGTCGTAAACCCCTGTTCGGGAGGACGAGCAAGGACGGTACTCCCGGAGAAAGCCCCGGCTAACTACGTGCCAGCAGCCGCGGTAACACGTAGGGGGCGAGCGTTGCCCGGAATCACTGGGCGTAAAGGGTGCGTAGGCGGGCCGTTAAGTCCTGGGTGAAAGCCCTCGGCTCAACCGGGGAAGGGCTCAGGAGACTGGCGGTCTTGAGGGCCGGAGAGGGTAGTGGAATTCCCGGTGTAGCGGTGAAATGCGTAGAGATCGGGAGGAACACCAGTGGCGAAGGCGGCTACCTGGACGGTACCTGACGCTGAGGCACGAAAGCTGGGGGAGCAAACAGGATTAGATACCCTGGTAGTCCCAGCCGTAAACGATGGGTGCTAGGTGTGGGGGGTGTAGGCCCTCCGTGCCGCAGCTAACGCATTAAGCACCCCGCCTGGGGAGTACGGCCGCAAGGTTGAAACTCAAAGGAATTGACGGGGGCCCGCACAAGCGGTGGAGCATGTGGTTTAATTCGATGCTAACCGAAGAACCTTACCAGGGCTTGACATGCCGGAGGTAGGGAGCCGAAAGGCGACCGACCCGGCCTTGGGGCCGGGAGCCGGCACAGGTGGTGCATGGTTGTCGTCAGCTCGTGCCGTGAGGTGTTGGGTTAAGTCCCGCAACGAGCGCAACCCCTGCCCCGTGTTGCTAACGGGCGAGCCGAGCACTCGCGGGGGACTGCCGGCGACAAGCCGGAGGAAGGCGGGGATGACGTCAAATCATCATGCCCTGGATGCCCTGGGCTACACACATGCTACAATGGCCGGTACAGCGGGTTGCGACCCCGCGAGGGGAAGCCAATCCCTCAAAGCCGGCCTCAGTTCGGATCGCAGGCTGCAACTCGCCTGCGTGAAGGCGGAATCGCTAGTAATCGCCGGTCAGCAAACGGCGGTGAATACGTTCCCGGGCCTTGTACACACCGCCCGTCACACCATGGGAGTCGGCAACACCTGAAGCCGGTGGAGCCAACCCGCCAGGGAGGCAGCCGTCGAAGGTGGGGCCGATGACTGGGGTGAAGTCGTAACAAGGTAGCCGTACCGGAAGGTGCGGCTGGATCACCTCCTTTCTAAGGAGCGCACGACTCCCCTCCCCCACCGATGACCAGGTTCGCTCAACCTCGAGTCAGTCTCCGCAAAAGGCTCACTGTTTAGTTCTCAGGGATCCGGGCCTCGCGCGTGGATCCGTGATGGGCCTATAGCTCAGGCGGCTAGAGCGCACCCCTGATAAGGGTGAGGTCGGTGGTTCGAGTCCACCTGGGCCCACCATCGCCGTCCGGCTGCACCGTGGGGATGTAGCTCAGCTGGGAGAGCGCCTGCTTTGCAAGCAGGAGGTCGGCGGTTCGAGCCCGCTCATCTCCACCAGCCGAGGCCGTCGTAGGCGGCGGCAAGGCCGCACGGCCCCGAGAGGGAGCCGGCACCTTGAAAACTGCACAGCGAAATGTGAAGCGACGAGCGCCTGAGAAGGCAGAAGCCGAGCCGAGGGCGTCGGCCAAGCGTGAAGGGCCTACGGTGGATGCCTTGGCGCCTGGTGCCGATGAAGGACGGGGCAAGCGCCGAAACGCTCCGGGGAGCCGCAAGCGGGCATCGATCCGGAGATCTCCGAATGGGGCAACCTGCGGCGGGTCATGCCGCCGCATCCGGTGCTGAATCCATAGGCATCGGAGGGGCACCCGGGGAAGTGAAACATCTCAGTACCCGGAGGAGAAGAAAGCAACCGCGATTCCCCCAGTAGCGGCGAGCGAACGGGGAACAGCCCAAACCGGCCGGGTGGCAAAGCCCACCGGCGTTGCCCGGTCGGGGTTGGAGGGCCGCACGGCCCGGTGGCGGTGGCCGCCGGGGCCGGCGGGTCATCCTGAGCCGAAGGGGTCTGGAAGGGCCCACCGCAGCGGGTGAGAGTCCCGTAGGCGCAGGGGTGGCCGGCCGGGGGTGCGGTACCTGAGTACCACGGGACACGGGGAATCCTGTGGGAAGCGGGGAGGCCCACCTCCCAAGGCTAAATACGCCAGGCGACCGATAGCGGACCAGTACCGCGAGGGAACGGTGAAAAGCACCCCTGACGGGGAGTGAAAGAGAACCTGAAACCGTAGGCCTGCAAAGCAGTCGGAGGGCCAGGCCGGTCCCCTTCGGGGGGCGGGCGGCCTGACGGCGTCCTTATTGAGGAACGGGCCGGCGAGTGGCGGTGGGCAGCGAGGCGAAGGGGCAGAAGCGCCGGAGCCGCAGGGAAACCGAGTCCGAACAGGGCGGAGGAGTTGCCCGCTGCCGACCCGAAGCCGGGTGATCTACCCATGGCCAGGGTGAAGCCGGGCTAATCCCCGGTGGAGGCCCGAACCACGTGGTCGTTGAAAAGGCCTGGGATGAGCTGTGGGTAGGGGTGAAATGCCAATCGAACCCGGTGATAGCTGGTTCTCCCCGAAATCGCTTGAGGGCGAGCCTCCTGGGGAGCCGGTGGCGGAGGTAGAGCACTGATCGGGTGAGGGGCCGCGAGGCTACCGATCCCGTTCAAACTCCGAATGCCGTCATCGGGGCCAGGGGAGTCAGACGGCGGGGGATAAGCTTCGTCGTCGAGAGGGGAACAGCCCGGACCGGCCGCTAAGGTCCCCCAGCGCGGGCTCAGTGGCAAAGGATGTGGGGTCGCCCAGACAACCAGGATGTTGGCTTAGAAGCAGCCATCATTGAAAGAGTGCGTAATAGCTCACTGGTCGAGCGGCCCTGCGCCGAAAATGGACGGGACTAAGCCCGCCACCGAAGCGCCGGATCGCCCGGCGAAGGGGCCGGGCGGTGGTAGGGGAGCGTTCCGCTTCCGGGGAAGCCCGAGCGCAAGCCCGGGTGGAGGGGGCGGAAGTGAGAATGCCGGCATAAGTAGCGAAAAGACCGGTGCGAATCCGGTCCGCCGGAAGCCGAAGGGTTCCTGAGGAAGGTTCGTCCGCTCAGGGTCAGTCGGGACCTAAGCCGAGGCCGAAAGGCGTAGGCGATGGACAACGGGTCGACATTCCCGTACCACCCCGTCCCGTCACGAGCGATGGGGGGACGCAGGGGGGCAGGCCATCCCGGCGTTGGAGAGGCCGGGTCCAAGCGCGTAGGCGGAGGCGGCAGGCAAATCCGCCGCCTCGAAAACGCCGAGACGCGACGGGGAGCGCCCGCGAGGGTGCGAACTGGCCGGGCCTGCACTGCCGAGAAAAGCCTCTAGCCAGGGGCGGGGTGCCCGTACCGCAAACCGACACAGGTCGGCGAGGCGAGAAGCCACAGGCGCGCGAGAGAACCCCCGTTAAGGAACTCGGCAAGTCGACCCCGTAACCTCGGAGAAGGGGTGCCCGGTAGGTGAGCGCCCCAGGCGGGTGCGAGCCCGAGGGGCCGCAGTGAAAGGGCCAGGCGACTGTTTACCAAAACACAGGTCTCTGCGAAGCCGCAAGGCGAGGTATAGGGGCTGACGCCTGCCCAGTGCCGGAAGGTTAAGGGGAGGGGTTAGCCCGCAAGGGCGACGCTCCGAACCAAAGCCCCGGTGAACGGCGGCCGTAACTATAACGGTCCTAAGGTAGCGAAATTCCTTGTCGGGTAAGTTCCGACCTGCACGAATGGCGTCACGACCTGGGCGCTGTCTCAACGGGGGGCTCGGCGAAATTGAGGAAGGAGTGAAGACGCTCCTTACCCGCGGCTAGACGGAAAGACCCCGTGGAGCTTCACTGCAACCTGGTATGGGATGCCGGCTCGGGATGTAGAGGATAGGTGGGAGCCGGGGAAGCCGGGCCGCCAGGCTCGGTGGAGGCAACCGTGGAATACCACCCTTCCGGGGCGGGCGTTCTAACCCGGGCCCGTGAAGCCGGGCCGGGGACAGTACCTGGTGGGCAGTTTGACTGGGGCGGTCGCCTCCCAAAGGGTAACGGAGGCGCCCAAAGGTTCCCTCAGCGCGGTCGGGCATCGCGCGGCGAGTGCAAAGGCAGAAGGGAGCCTGACTGCGAGAGCGACAGCTCGAGCAGGCGCGAAAGCGGGGCTTAGTGACCCGGCGGTGCCGAGTGGAAGGGCCGTCGATCAACGGACAAAAGCTACCCCGGGGATAACAGGCTGATCTCCCCCGAGAGTCCACATCGACGGGGAGGTTTGGCACCTCGATGTCGGCTCATCGCATCCTGGGGCTGGAGTCGGTCCCAAGGGTTGGGCTGTTCGCCCATTAAAGCGGTACGTGAGCTGGGTTCAGAACGTCGTGAGACAGTTCGGTCCCTATCTGCCGCGGGCGCCGGAGATCTGAGGGGAGCCGTCCCCAGTACGAGAGGACCGGGACGGACGCACCGCTGGTGTGCCAGTTGCCCTGCCCGGGGCACGGCTGGATAGCTACGTGCGGACGGGATAAGCGCTGAAGGCATCTAAGCGCGAAGCCCACCCCAAGATGAGATCTCCCATCCCGTCAAGGGAGTAAGACCCCTGCACAGATGAGCAGGTCCATAGGCCGGGGGTGCAAGGCGGGCAACCGCCTCAGCTTCCCGGTCCTAATCGGTCGAGGGCTTGACCTGCGCCCGACTCGGCCGCCTCAAAAGGCGCCTCGCTTCCAAACGCTGTGCAGTTTTCAGGGCGCCGGCCCACCCGGCGCCAGCGTTCCCGGTGGCCATGGCGGAGGGGTCCCACCCGTTCCCATGCCGAACACGGAAGTGAAAACCTCCAGCGCCTAGGGTACTGTGGGGGCCACCCCACGGGAGAGCGGGTCGCCGCCGGGACACCCTTGCGACGAGGTCACGGCCTCGATCCCCGATGGATCCCGCCAAGCCGGGATCCGGGGTCGAGGCCGTGACGCTTGTGTGTCACCCCGTGGCCAGGCGTGGACCTCGGCGTCGTTGCCGTGGTCGGCAAGGGACTCGGGTTCACGGGCCTCTCCTACCAATGTGTGCCAGATGCGAATCGCCACCACCGTCCCGCCGTCTCCAGGGCCTGGAGGACGGCTTGGGCGTCAGCTTCCCCGGGGCCGCCACCGGCGTAGGGGTGTTGCTCCTCGCGTCGCTCCTCCTGGGGTCGACGGTGGCCGCCCTGCCCAATGCCATGGGGCTCATAGCCCGCCACGCCCGGCCAGCTCGCGGCACGACCCGCTCCGAACGGCCGACAGCCGGGCCGGGGGGTACTGAGCGGGGAGGTGGTTGGCGTGGGATCGCCCCCGCAACCGGAGCGGGTTCCGGCCCGAACGCCGGAAGCAAGGGGGATGGTGCACGCCGCTCGTGGGACATACCATCCGCAAAGCGGCCCTCTTTCAGAAGCTCACGCCCAGGCCGCGCACGATGCCCAGCCCGGAGCCCATGCGGAGTCCGCCCCAGCCCCGCGTGCGGTCGGTCAGGGGATAGGTGGCGCCCCCGCTCATGTGTCGGCTTTAGCGGCCTTCCCGAGCGTCGGCCCCCGGTGCCAGGGCTACGGCCACCAGCAGAGCGGCCGCGATGGCCACGCCGATTCCCATGCGCACCGGTACGACTCCTCCCTTCGCGCCGTTGCCTGTTCGACGCGCCGGGCTTGCGTCCTGGGGGCCGGCTCCTCCTGCCGTTCGGAAAATGCAGGTGCCATCGACTCTGACTACCAAATCGTTTCAACGTGGGGATATGATCGAATCCGGTGGTCCTTGGTCACCAGCGGGGCACCGATGGTAAGCGCTGTGGCGATGATGATGCGGTCAGCGGGGTCAGGGTGAAGCGAACCGGGTAGCCGGACCGACTTCATGGCGATGGCGTTGTTAACGGGAACGAAACGAATAAACGGCAAGGCTTCGCAATACGCCACCCAATCTTCGACACCCAGGGTGAGGCGCAACCGGTCTCGTTGTACCAACAGCACCACTTCCCACACACTGATGGAGGAAATGTACAGCGCCCCGGCCTCGACAGCTTGGTCCGCCGCCTCTCTGGCCTTCGGAGAAAGCTGGTCGGGACTGCTCACCCACCACACCCATGCGTGAGTATCCAGGACGATCACCGAAGAACCTCCCACTCGTCGACGGCAACCGGTTCGGTTGGGTCACGGAATTCGACGACCGAACCGCGCAGGATACGCAGGATTTCCGCGGCGTCAGGATTGTACGGGAGGACGCGCAGCACCGGCTTGCCGCGATCGGTGATCACAATAGGCTGCCCCGTCTTCTGAACCTTACGTAGGTACTCCAGGGCTCGGGCCTTGAATTCGGCCTTGGAGACCCGTTCTTCCACCGCTCCCAGCCTCCTCAACAGGACTATGGTCAGTGTACCTGGTCACCCTTGGGAAAGCAAGCCGGGCCATGAAGGGAAACTTGGCACTGCATCGGTCGTGTTAACTGCATCGACGCTCCCGTGCCGCGAGGGCAGTCAAGCGCCTCCGGAAAGGGGATCGGCGATGCGCCCTCCTGCCATGGCTGCTGACCGGGTGCCCGACGCCGGTGCGCCGGCAGCGCCGCGTCAGGGCGGGCGTGTCGAGCCCGTACTACGCGTGGAGGCCCCTGGAGGCCGCCCTGGGCCGCCTGCCTTTCGGCGCACAGCTGGCGCTGCTCGCCCCCACCGCGATGATGGCCCTTTGGGCAGGGATGCCAATCATCGCCCGGGTGGGCCTGTCGGAGCAGTTCTCGACCATGGGAGCGCTGGCGGGCATATGGGTCGGCAACCTGTCGGAGGAGCGGCTGGTGCGCGCGGAGCGAGCAGATGGGCTCGGGCGGCAGGTGCTCAACTGCCTGTACGGCCTGATCCTTGTCTTCGCGGTGTGCTTTGCGCTGAAGGCAGCGATGCTGGCCGGGGAACGGGCAACCTACATCCGGTACATCGGCGTCGGCACGGGTGTGCCGGGTCAGCTCACCATGTCAGGTAGGCCTTGACCTCGAGGGCAACCGTACAGATGGTATACGTATACTCAGCTCGGGAGGGGAAACCCGTGGCGACGCGGACGCTGTTGACCGCCGACGACTTGCTCCGGCTCCCCAAAGACGGCAAGCGCTGCGAGCTGGTGAAGGGGGAGCTGGTGGAGATGGCTCCGCGGGAGCCGAGCATGGCATCGGTGCGGGGCTCCTCGCCGGGCTCCTGGGCCCCTTCGTGCGTCAGCAAGGGCTGGGGCACGTGGCAGTGGAGATAGGTTTCTTGCTCGCCCAGAGCCCCGACACCGTTCGGGCACCTGATGTCGCCTTCATTTCCAAGGAGCGCCTGGTGCGGCCGCTTCCCAAGGGCTATTCTACCGTTCACCGGATGTGGCCATCGAGGTCCTCTCGGCCCATGATACCTTTCATGACGTCCAGGACCGCATCGAGGAATGGCTTTCTGCCGGCGCCCGGAGCGTCTGGCTGGTCGATCCCGGCCGCCGCCGGGTGACGGTCTACGCGCATCCTTTCCACCCCAAGGTCTTCGAGGCCGCCGACATCCTCTCCGACCCTGCCATTCCGGGCTTCTCGGTGCGGGTAGCGGATCTGTTCGCCGGAGGAGACACGACGACAACCCGACGCCGCTGAGCCCGCAGTGGGTCTGCGGTACGCCAGGTGAGCGCCCACCTGGCTCCCGTAGCGCCGCTGGTAATGCTTAGTGCCCTGGCCCCTTCGGCCGAACAGGCCACCCAGCTGGCCCACGAGGCGGCCGCCCTGCTCGTGGAAGAGGGCCGCCGCCGCTATCCCTCCCGCTTCGACCAGGCCCGCGCCCTGCTGGGCACGTGCAGCCCGCCGGCCGTCGTGCGGTGAAAAGCTGCCGTCGCCCGCCTCCGTCACCCCGAAGGCGCCCCCTCAGGCGCCGCCGGCTCGAACCCCTGAAACACCGACGTCATGAAGTGGGCGGGCCCCACCATCTCCAAACGATACACGCGCCCGGAGCGCTCTTCGACCCACAGGCGCCAGTAGGTCTGCGACACCGGGTGATACGCCCCCACCACCGCCATCCGACGGCCGCCCGTCTGCTCGGTTCGCAGCCGCAACGGGTTGGTGAACTCCTGCCAGTACCCGTAATCGGGCCATCGGAAGCCCCCGCCGGACCAGGGCCTCTCGTGCCATTCCTCGCCCGGCCGGCGCTCTTGCTGCACCGAACCGTTCACCTTGACCTCCAGCAGCACTTCGCCGCGTTCGTCGAAGGCCGTCATCCACATGGTGTCGGGAGCCCGGTATCGGATGCGGTACCGCCAGCGGGCGCTGCCCGTGTCGAGCTCCTGCACCTCCTCCAGGGCCGTCAGCTGTTCCATGGCCCTGGCCGCCTGCCGGAGAAGTTCCCAGGCCGTCCGCACGGGAAGGTGCCACTCGAAGCGAGCCGACGCCTCACCGCTCGGCCCCTGCACCACCACCTGTACCTCCAGCGGCCCTTCCGGACGGCCGTCGGGAATGGTCAAAGCCCCTGAATAAACCCCATCTTCCTCCTCGACCAGTTCCGACCAGGGGCCACCTCCTGACCCATCCACAGGGTTGGTAGCGACCTGACCGGCCGGACCTGCAGGCTCTGCGGCCCGTACCATCACCCGCGCTCCGGCGGCGGGTCGACCGACGAGGTCGCTCAGGAAAACCCGCAGCTCGTTGGACCCGGGCAGTGCTGGAGACAGGTTGACGGCCACCACGTACGGCCCGGCTCGCCGCGCGTCCGATACCGGCAGGGACATGGTCGGGCCAGGAGCGGGACAACCCGGTTTACCGAGCGCGCCGTGTGCGGACGAGGAGGTAGAAGGCCCGAGCGGTGGAACCGAGCAGCCGCGCCGGGCGTAGCTGACCATGGCCCAGATGTCCGTATCCGACAGCAGGCGCGCCAGCGCCTGCTTGCGGGCCGCCCAGCTCCCGCCGGGGTACCCCTCCCGTAGCCACCAGAAATAATCCCCGTCGGTGCCGGGCGGGCGAGCTGCCAGCCACTCCGCGCAGGGCCCGCAGTGCTGGGCCACCAGCGCAGCCCCCCGTGCCAGTACCTCCGGGGTCGGGGTCAGCGGATTTCGCTTGAAGGCAGCCGGGGTGGCGGGAAAAAGGGCGGCCTGGCCGAAGGCGAAGGCAGCGACTCCCAGGGGGACCGCCATCAGAGGCGTCAGCGGCCGCGTGGCCGGCCGGGCGAACAGGCGGATGCCGATCCCCACTGCCGCCCCCGCCAGCAAGAAGGCAGCTACCAGCAAGGCAGCCCGACGGGAAGACCCCCAGGGTTCCACCAAGCTCAGTCGAAAGAGCCCGGAAGGCGCAAGGGGCGGCTCGACGGTGAACGTGAAGGTGAAGGGGGAGAGCGGCGCACGCGGGCCGCCCCACTCAAGGCGTCCCTGCCATGTGCCGGCCATGGGCAGGACGGCGCGGCCCTCATAGATGCGTCCGCCATCCCTGTCCGCGGCGCCGGAGTCCGCAGGCAGCCCGGCCAGGCGGGGCTGCAAGGTCACCCGGATGGGCACCATCGGATGATCCGGCATGTCCAGCGACAGCCGGGGGATGCGATCCGGCGCGGGGCCGGTCAATTCCCAACGCACCTCCACCGGTCCCTGGCTGCCTGCGATGACGGGCTGCAGGGCGAGCTGCACCTGCTCCCCTTGCACGTTCCACGTGAAGGTGCGGGCCTCCACCCTGGCGGGGGGCACGGGCGGCGGGGTCGAGCGCAACAGACCCGCCGTGGCCACCACGCTCAGGGCCAGGACGGCCTCCACCTGCACGGCCCGTCGCACCTTCCGGGCGATCCGACCCGGGTCTCGGCCTTCCAGGCTGTGGGCCAGCAGGCTCACCGCCGCCGCTGCCAGCGCGCCGGCCAGCAGCACCATTTTCAGCGCCAGCAGCTGCCCGTACGGGGCGGCGACCAGCCCTGCCAGGCCCGGCAGGTACGCCCGGGCGCTGAAGGCCCCCGTGAGCCCCAGCACCGCCAGGCAGCCCATCGCCCACCCGGAAAAGCGCCCGACGCACCGAACCGTGTGGGGCGGCGCCGGCGGCCATTGGCTCACCGCCAGATGGGCCAACACCCCGGCCCAGGCCGCCGCAGCCGCCAGGTGAAGGAGGTCCACCGCGCCCGCCAGCGCCCACTGGCCCACGTCCATGGCGTGCCCGCTGAACGAGAAGGTGGCAAACCCGAGCAGGGCAAGCACCGTGGTCCATGGCCGGGCGGCCCGCCCGAAGCGGCCACGGTCACCGGCGGCGCCGCCAGGCGTATGGGGCTTCCCCAGGGCCACTGCAAGCCCCAGGGCGCAGAGCGCCCTGGCCAGTCGGGCCTGACCAAAGCGCGTCGACCAGGCCAGATCCATGGCTCGCGCAAGCGAGGACTCCGCGCCGTTCAAGGCCGCCAGAGCCGTGGCGGTCGCAAGGAGATCCGCCAAGGCCAGCACCAACGCCAGCGCCGCAGCCGCCACCCCCAGGTGGCGGCTGCGCTCAAGGGGGTCGAGCACCGTGGATGAAGGGGTGCGGGCGGAAGCTGCCGGACACCCGAGCCAGAACGCGGGAACCCACGTGGCTCCCGCAGCCACCACCCATGCCACGAGCTGCGCGGTGGCCAGCAGGTACGCCACGCGTTCACCCGGTGACCCGGAAGGCCACCGACCCACTGACGGTGTGCCCGTCGGCCCCCAGGGTCACCCACTGCAGCACGTAAGCGCCCGGAGCCAGCCGCCAAGGGGAGCCGGCCTCGAACAGGGACGCCTGGACCCTCGTGGGAGCGTCACGCAGGGGCCGCAAGGTAGCCACGAGCACAGCAGGCTCGTTGCGGCCGTCGCCGTCCTCGTTGAGATCGCGCACGATCTCGACGCGGACCTGCTCGACGGGCTCCGAAAACTCCAATCGGACCTTCGGAAGCGTCTGCAGTCGCTGACCGGCTTCCGGCACCGAGCGCCGCAGGTAGCTATGAGCGAGGGTAGGTCCCGTCGCTTCAGGCGGTGCGAACGTGGTGGCCAGCAGCAACCCGGCCAGCACCCCCAACGCCGGCATCCACCGCCGTGGGGATCGGCGGACGGTTTGGCCCAAGGCACATACCTCCCGCCGCATTTTAATCGAGACCCGACGAGATGGGGGTCGGCGTGGCACCGAGAGCGGTGCGCTGCTATCGTCGGGGAAACCCGGACGGCGTTCGGCACCTACAAGGTCCTGCAATCCACCCTTATCGGCCTGGTCCTGCTGCTGCCCGCCTCCGTGGTTGGATAGGTCAGCCGACGACTGGGCTGGACGTGGCAGCCCTGGTGCGGTTTTTCCTTGCGGGTATGCTGGCCAGATCCGGTTCGGAAAGGGCTTCGCCGCCGGAGCAGCTGTAAAACCGCACCAGGTCACGGCCTCGATCCCACGGTTCGATCTCACGAAGAGGTCGAGGGACCGAGGCCGTGACGTCTTTGTGCTTCTGGGGATGCACGCAGGGTACCCCCTAAGCGGTACCCCGAACTGCGAAGCGACGGCTTTCCCGGGGTGTTCCGAGCCTCCGCCGTGGGGGGTCACCCCCGGGCCGCCCGCAGGCCATTGCCGACGGCCAGAAGCTCGCTCACTTCGTGGGCGACCACCGCCGAGGCCACCCCGATGACACCCAGCAGGGCCGATGGGACCAGTACCAGCAGAAGAAGCACGGAGAACACGATGTTCTGCCAGGCGATGCGCTGGCTTCGCCGGGCCACCTTCATGGCCGCCACTACCTGGCCGGGGTCGTCCCCCATGAGGGCGACGCCCGCTGCCTCGATAGCCGCATCCGAACCCGCCGCCCCCATCGCGATCCCGACCGAGGCTGCGGCCAGAGCGGGCGCGTCGTTGACGCCGTCTCCCACCATCGCGACCGGACCGTATCGGGCCTCCAGCTCCCGCACCGCCGCCACCTTCTCCTCCGGCCGAAGCCCGGCCCGCACTTCGTCGATGCCCAACTCCCGCGCGATAGCCTGCGCCGTCGTCGGGTGGTCGCCCGTCAGCATGACCACCCGGAGCCCCATCCGGTGCAGTTCGGCCACCGCCGGGCGGGCGGCGGGGCGGGGTTGGTCACGCAAGGCGATGAGCCCGACTGCGCGGCCTCGCCGGGCCACCAGGATCACCGTCTTGCCCTGCTCTTGCAACCGAGCCGCATGGTGCTCCAATGCCGGTGAGACGTGCGTGCCGAGTTGCGCCGCGAAGGCCGGGCTTGCGACGAACACCTCCTCGTCGCCCACGACGGCCCGGGCCCCCGCCCCTACCACGGCCTGAAAGCCCGACGTCGCCAGGGGGTTCACCCCTTCCGACGTGGCGCGCGCCACCACGGCGCGTGCCAGGGGGTGTTCGCTCCAGCGCTCCACCCCTGCCGCCAGCGCGAGGAGTTCGGTCTGTGTCACGCCGCTCTCGGGCACGACGTCGGTCACCTGGGGCCGGCCTCGGGTGAGCGTCCCGGTCTTGTCGAAGGCCACGACCCGGATTCGGTCCAGCTGCTCGAGGTGGATGCCGCCTTTGATCAGGACACCCTGGCGGCCTGCTCGGGAGATGGCCGCGGCGGTGGCCACCGGTGTCGACATGACCAGGGCGCAGGGTGCGGCGGCGACCAGCAGCACCACGGCCCGATGCGCCCAGGTCCGGACGTCCTGGCCCAGGAGAGGCGGCACCACGAGGAGCACGGCGGCAGCGGCCAGCACCGCCGGGCTGTAGCGTCGACCGAAGCGGTCGATCCACCGCTGGGCCCGCGACTTGACCTCCTGGGCCTCTTCCACCAGGTGGATCATGCGCGCCAGCGTGTTGCTGGCGAAATCGGCCGTGACACGAGCCGTGAGGGCGCCCGTCGTGTTGATGGTGCCGGCGAACAACCGGTCGCCCGGCCCCTTGTCCACGGGAATGGATTCCCCAGTCACGGCGGATTCGTCGAGGCTCGAACGGCCCTCCACGACGACGGCGTCGGTCGGCACCCGTTCACCCGGCCGGATGAGGATGAGGTCGCCGGGCTTCAGCGCCTGGGCGGGCACCTGCTCCTCTCGCCCGTCCCGCAGCCGCCACGCCGTCTCCGGCACCAGCTTGAGCAGCGCGCGAATGGCCGTGCGAGTGCGGGCGTAGGTGTATTCCTCCAGGGCTTCGGCCGCGCTGTAGAGCAGCACCAGCAGCCCGGCCTCCACCCACTCCCCCAGCACGATGGCACCCAGGGCGGCGAAGGCCATCAGCGCTTCGATGCCGATCTCCCGCTCGTGGCGCCACTCCTCCCATCCCTCCTTCGCCCAGTACCGCGCGCCCACGGCGATGGCCACGAGGTAGACTGCCGCTGACAGCCACGCAGGCCCGCCCAGCCGCTCGACGGCCCAGCCGGCGGCGAGGATGAGGGCGGCGGCGCCGGCATTCTTCACCGGGCCGAACGCGTACCAGGGGCCGTCGAAGCCCTCCTCGGCCTCTTCCCGCTCCTCTCGCACGCGCTCCTCCATTCGCACGCGCTCCTCAACCATCGTGAAGGGCCTCCTCTCGCAACCATCGTCGGATGGTGTCGTCAGCCAGCCGGTAGAAGGCCATGCGCCCCTCTTTGCGGTACGTCACGGCGCCGGATCGGTAAAGCAGGCGGAGCTGGTAGCTCGCCGCGCTGATGGACAGCGAGACCACCTCGGCAACGTCGCAAACACACAGTTCCTCCCTGGCCAGGGCGTGGAGGATCCGAAGGCGGGTCGGGTCGGCCAGAAGGGCGAACCGATCGGCGATGCGCCGGGCCTCGTCGACGGAAGGCAGCCCCTGGCAGGCCCGCCGAATCGCCTCAGGGTGGACTCCGAACACCTCGCAGACATCGGGACCCGAAGCGCCACTTGAAGACCGCGACGTCGGCCCTCGGGAGAACCCGGTCACCCCCCGGGAGCCCCTCGACCGACGGGTCATAGTCGCCCGACGCATCCGGAAAGCCTCCTCCTTCGTTCGCGTTGCGCCTTACATTGTATCATACTCAAGCGACCATGGTAACAACCCTCTCCCAGCCTTCGGTCTGGCGCCTGGTCGCTGCAACTCGCTTTCTTTGCGCTGTCGCTCGCTCTGCTGGCTTCCCGGCGTGACGGACGTACAGGTGCGAATCGCCCGCACGCGGTAGCTGTGCACAGCGCCGACCCCGAGAGGGTGCTGGCGCTGGCCCGTCAAGCCGGCGGCCACCGAGGCGGTCGCCGAGCCGAGGTGGCAGGGGGTCGAAGTGACGATGGCCACCGGCGACCGGGGTTCGCCTGTTGACCTTCCAGTTGCGGGAGGGTGTACGCTGCTTTCGGGTAGGAGGCGACGGATGTGCGGGTGGGCGAGTTTGCCGCCCAGGCCGGCTTAGGCGCGAAGACCGTGCGGTTTTATGAGCAGCTTGGGCTGATTCACCCCGATGGCCGAACGCCTGCAGGATACCGGATCTACCTGCCCGACCAGGTCGAGCCGCTGCGGTTCATTCGCGCTGCCCGGATGCTGGGACTTTCGCTCCGGGAAGTTGCCGAAATGCTGGACGTCTGGGACTGCGGGCGCCGGCCATGCGACGACGTGATGCGACACATCGCCCGCAAGATCCAAGAGGTGGACAGGCAGATCGAAGGCCTCCACCAGCTGAAGCGCCAGCTCCAAGAGCTGTACACCGCCACACAGGCTTTGTCACCGAATGCCTCGGCGACTTCGGACAGGCAGGCCCGCTGCATTTGCGCCGTCGTGGCGGACATGGCGTCGACGGCCGCGACCGTCCAGGCGACCGGTAAAGCGACCGGAGGCGGGACGGCGTGAAGGAGGGGGCGGGTGGATGGCGGCGGGCCTGGACCTTAGTGGGCTCGATGGCCGCAGCCGTGGCGAGTTCGTTTTGCTGCCTGGGCCCCGTCATGTTTGCGGCACTGGGCGTCGGGAGCATCTCGCTTCAGCGGTTCTTCTGGACCTGGCGTCCGCTGTTCCTGGCGGTGGCGCTGGGGATGCGTATCCCTACCTGTAGCGTCCGGGGCAGGAGCTTGAGGGGGTCAATCCCGACCCGAAAAAAGGGGTGAAGGTGCCGTGGGTACACCCATCCGTCCGCCGGCCAACCGTACCCCCGCCCGGCGTGCCTGGGCCGTGGGGGTTTTGATGGGGATGGTTGTGCTCAGCGCGCTCGGGTGGGCTTCTCTAAGGCCGTCGGAGAAAAGTCCCGCGAAAGCCCAGAAGCTAGCGGTCGGCTTGCCGGCGCCTGAGTTTCGCGGAATGCTGCTCGACGGGTCGCGGGTAACCCGGAAGAGCCTACATGGCAAGCCCGCTGTGGTGAACTTTTTTGCGACATGGTGCACGCCGTGCCTGGGCGAGCTGCCCTACTTCGATCGGCTTCACCGAACCTCCGGCGACCGGCTTCAGGTGCTGATGGTTAACGTCGGGGATGGCAGAACAGGTGCGTACCTTCGTGGAGTTGAACGGGTTTCACTTCCCGGTTGTATTCGACGCGGACGGACGCATGAGCGAGGCTTTCTCCGTCTACGGCATTCCCTGGTCCGTGGTCATCGATGCCCAGGGGGTAGTCCGAGCCATCCGCCCCGGCCCCGCCCGAGACTTGGAAGACCTCCTCGGGCTTGTGCAAAGCGTCGTTGGAAAGTAGTCGCGGCACTGCGTCCGTTGCCCCCAACGAAACCCGGCGAAGCGGCTCGAAGTCGTCCCACCGGTTCGGATCTCGACTTCGGGACCTGCGCCGAGGTGTGCCGAGTGACGGGCCAGGCTCTTGACCCTCTTGCGACGAGAAGGTGTAGGGTCCGCAGCGGGTGTTGGACCGATTCGGAAAGGAGCTGGAGTCGATGCCGGGATGCTGCGTGGTGCCGCCTTCCGACGATCAAGCGTTTGAGGGCGATGGTTCCCCTCGCCGAACCGACCGATGTCCGCAATGCGGGGCAAAAGGCAAGAAAGTTGGGGTCGTGACCGTGAAAGCCATGCTGGCCATGAGCCTGCGCCGGCTTGGCTCCCACCGTTACCGGTTTTGCCGAACGGCTGCCTGTCCGGTGGTCTATTTTGCAGAGGATACCGATGAGGTGTACCACGTGGATGAGGTGCGGGAACGGGTCTTCCAAAAGGAGCCCGAGGCGGACGATGTGTTCGTCTGCTATTGTTTTCGCCACACGCAGGGTGCCCTGCGACAGGCGGGGGCGCTGGGGCAAGCCGGTATCATCGAGGAGATCGAGGCAGGCATGCAGGCCGGGCAGTGCGCCTGCGAGCTTCGTAACCCCCAGGGCTCCTGCTGTCTTGGCAACGTCCGGGCGGTGATGAGCGGGGTAGCTCACCAGGCATTCCAGGGCCCCGCGGGAGCCGTGAGGGGTCGACCTTGACGTCGGGACGGCGGAGGGAGCAGGCGCCCGTGAGTAGGCTTCCTATCGCGCTGGCTCACGTTTGCAAGTGGTCCTCGCCCTGCAGGAGGCTCCGGATTCCGTGGAAGACGTTCGGCTTGCTTCGGACGCTTTTGCGGCACGGCTCGGCGTAGGAGGCGCCTGACCCTTCCCCCGGCCCTATGGGTTAACTTCGCCTTACGGCGCCTCCTGCTCCGCTTACCGCAGAAGCCTCTCCAGACCCTCGGCCAAGTCGTCCCGTACCCGACGGAAGGCCTGCCGAACGGTCTCCGGCGAGCCTTGTACGGCCGCCGGGTCGGGAAACCCCAGGTGCACCCGCCGAGCCTGCCCCGGCCAGACCGGGCACGCTTCGGTCCTGGCGGCCGCAGCCCAGTCGCTGCCCGATGTGGCCATTCTGGGTAACTCATCCCGCCTGCTGCACCTCGGTCATGGGCGGGGGCGCTGGTAGATAGGCGAGCCTAAGGCTGGGCTCGATGCGGGCCCTACGTCTTTGCTCGCGCGGCCATGCCGGGCATGCCTTGCCGTTGCGGCAACGGCCCAGATGGTATACTCGGGTCGGGAGGGGAAGTCCGTGGCGACGCGGACGCTGTTGACCGCCGACGACTTGCTCCGGCTCCCCAAGGAAGGCAAGCGCTACGAGCTGGTGAAAGGGGAGCTGGTGGAGATGGCTCCGCCGGGCGACGAGCATGGGGAGATCGCCGCGACCATCGCCCGGATTCTGGGCACGTTCGTGATCGAACACGGCCTGGGAAGCATCCGGGTGGAAAGCGGATTTCAGCTGAGCAGGGATCCCGATACCGTGCGCGCGCCCGATGTGGCGTTTATCGGAAAAGACCGACTGATCCGGCCTCGTCCCAAAGGTTACTACCCGGGTGCGCCGGACGTAGCCGTTGAGATCCTCTCCCCGAACGACACCTTCCGCGAGGTGCAAGAGCGCATCGAGGCCTGGCTTTCGGCGGGAGCCAAAAGCGTGTGGCTGGTCGACCCGGACCGCCGCCGGGTGATGGTCTACGCCCATCCCCACCGGCCTCAAGTCTTCGAGGCGTCCGAGACCCTCTCCGACCCGGCCATCCCGGGCTTCTCGGTGCGGGTGGCCGAGCTGTTTCCGGAGGGGTAGGTCGCGGGCCGCGCGGAACCGGGTGGGTACGGCGCCTCCCGCGAATACAACCCGCCGTGAAGACTTCCGGGGCCGCTTCCTGTACGTGGCTGCACCGGCACCGCGAACCCGTGCGATGCGGCGCAGCGGCCGCTACGAGGCCGGCGCGCTTTGCAAAGGAAACTTGTTGGGTAGTCGGTTGGACCAGCGCAGCCCTGCCCAGGCCGTTCGGTAGATGCGGCCGCTGCCATCCACCCAGAAGATGCGGTACGCGTAGCCCGAAGCGGACGAGACGGTAAACGTCATGGGACGGCCAGGAGGACTCCCGTCGGGCGGGGGCGGGTAGATGGGCGTCACCGTCACCGCGTTGTCGCTCTCCTCGTAAATGTACAAGCTACCCTCCGAGCCTGGCGGTGCTGTAACGATGCGGCTGGGCGGTCCCCAGACGTCGAGCAGCTCTTGGGCGCTGTGTCCTACCCAGGCGTTCATGACGGCATCCATGTGCCGCTGCCCGGCCTGGATGCCAAACCAGATGCCCGCCAGCAGCAGCACGATGAGCACCGCCGCGACGGTTCCCTCGTTGCCCATAACCCTCTCCGGCCCCCCGTTCCGGTCCTCATACCGTTCTGCCGCTTGGGACGGTGCGTAGGTTCGACAGCGACATCGTGCGCCCCTGCCCTAGCGGCGGCCTGACCGGGGCGGTCCGGGTGGTTACGGCAAGCCCGGCCATGGAGCATTCGCCTCGGCGATGCTCCCCGTGCAGGGCTCCTCCTCGGGCCGCACGTCCGATGCGATGCGTTTGCTGGGCCCAATCCATGCCCACCTATCACCCGATGACGTCGGAAGCAGGGAGACGCGTAGGCGGTCGGTCACGCGAGCGCCCCAGAGCTTGTGACGGTAAACGAGGAGGTCCGGCCGGATAGCGCGCACAGGTTCCGGGTCGGGGCTGACGTACGTCCGCGGCTCGAGGCCCGGGCCACCTTCGTCGAAGTCTCGCACCGGCCACCCCCAGCCCCCAGCCGCTCGAGGGCGACGCAGCGGTGTGGGAGTTTTGGGGTTGCGGCCGGGCGTGGCTGGGACAACTCGACCGGTCCTGGTCCGGGTGGTATGATACGGGTGCACCTGCATGCGGCTGCGCCAAGGGGGTTAGGCCGGTGGCCTCGGTGAAAGAAGAGATCCGGCGACTTCTGGAGCAGTAGCCGGACGACTGCTCGCTGGAAGATGTGCAGTACCATCTGTACGTGCGCCAGAAGATCGAGCTCAGCCTGGCAGACGCCCGGCAGGGACGCGTGGTGGGCCAGCAGGAAGCCGAGCGACGGCTTGCCCGATGGCTCGAGAAGTAGTCTGGACGTTTCGTGCCTTGCAGGATGTCGAGGCCATGGCATGTCGCGTGGCGCCCCTTACCCTTGCTCCGGCGGTTCTCCGAGCAGGTCGGCGAAGGTAAACCCATCCCGGTTCACTACAGCACACCGGCGAAGGGCCACGGGCCGCCTAAACACGGGTCCGTCGTAGACGAACGGGTGAAACTCCCCGTTCTCCCCGCATAGGTTGGCCCCGGCAGGTAGAGCCTCCACAAACGCCGCGTCGAACTCCCGTCCGGCCCACGACGCATGCAGTCAGGCCAGGTCGGCGCACACCACCATAGCCCGGAAGCTGGCCGTAGGAACTCTCGAGAGCTCCTGCGTCACGCCCTTACATCGGAAACTGCGGCTCCATTCCGGCCCGGGCATGTGACGCTCCTGGTACGCCCGCACCACGGCCAGGAAGGGGTCGCCGAACGCCACCGAGTGAATGCCCTGGGGACTTGAGACGGTCACAGGCCCCGGTCATCCGGGCTACGTAGACGGCGCTTCGGCGGACCCCGTGCTCACTTACCCGTTCGGAAGTCTCCGTGACCGTCGTAAGCAGCAAACCGGCTCCGCCCATCACGTACAGGGCCATCGCGCGGTCTTTCCCACCGCTTGAGGCAAGGGAGGGCCCGGGATCGCCCGAGACGGCCGCCTGACCTCCCCCGGCAGGATGAGCGCTCCCGGGCCGTATGCCTCCCCGTGACGGCCATCACTGGCGGCGCCGGCGATACCTGGCACGATGGCAGTGGGGGGCTGCCCATGGGGCCAAGAGCAGGTGCCGGCTGGAAGGCTGCAGCGTTGGGCATGCTGGCGGCCGTCCTGCTGGGCGGCGCGCTCCTGCCGGGCGCCGTCGGGCGATGGGCGGGGACCGCGACCGAGGGCACTGGCCCCGAGGACCCGTCGGCCAAGATGACCGCCACCGTCGCGCCGGCCCAGGAGGTCCGAGGCCGGTCGCCCGACGGGCGTGCCACCTCCGGCGAAGCGACGGCCTACGAGGCGACGGTGGCCGTGGTCGGCGGCGACGCCGAGGCGTTTCAGCGCTCCCTGGCCGATGAGGGCTTCGCCCAGGCGCTGAGGCGGCGCATGGGCCTGGGCCCGGACCAGCCCATGCCCGACCACCGCATCCTCCTGCGCCCCGTCTCGGGCTCGCCCCTGGTGCTGGTCAGCGCGCAGACCCTGGACCCGGATCTGGCGAGCCGCCTCGCCCACGAGGCAGCCGCTTTGCTGGCGGAGCGAAGCTCGGGGCCGCCGGCCGGCTGGAGGCGCCAAGCCCAGGTGCTGGCCGCCACTTGCAGCCCGCCGGTGATGGTGCGCTGGGAGCGGTCCGACGGCCCCATCACCGGCGCCCGTTGAGGCCCGCGTAGACCTTGCGGGTGGCGCGGTACAGCCGCCGGAAGGCCCGGTACAGCTGGTCGTAGCGCTGCCGGTGGGCGGGGTCGGGGCGATAGACCCGTTCGATGGCCACGCGGTCGGCGGCCTCATCCCAGGTGAGCTGGCCCAGGGCCACCGCGGCCAGGATGGCGGCGGAAGCTTTCACGCACTACCTGGCGTGGGGCGAGAAGAGCCACTATAAGGCGCACTTCGAGAAGGTCGGTGACTATCGCTGGCGGTACAGCGTGCAGGTATGCGATTCCCCGCTTGTCGACACACGGGTGAGTAGACGACCGGTGGACCTCCTCCCCGACCGGTCCCCTGAGCCCCTTGCGGCGTGGCTGACCGCGCATCCGGGCGTTCAGGTCGTCGTGCGCGACCGGTTGGAGGCCTATGCACACGGGATCCGCCAGGGGGCGCCCGATGCGGTCCAGGTGCCGACCGGTGGCACCTGCTCAAGAACCTGGGCGAGGTGCTGGAGCGCTACTTCCAGACTCTCCGGTTGCCGCCCATGGAGGCTGCGTCGTCGACACCCGCCGCGACGACGGGAACCGGGCCGACCCCTGCGGCGACCCCTCGCCGTCGTGTCCTGGCGCAGGCCGCTCGCCGGCATCGCCGGCGCGGGCCGCATCTTCGAAGCCGATGCCCGGCAGGCGGCGCCCATCGAGGACGGGAGCATCGACCTGGTCGTCACCTCGCCCCCCGGCCCTGGCCGACCAGCGCCGGCGCCGCCGGGGCCACAAGCGCTACGACGCCATGATCGCCGCCTACTTCGCCGACATGCGCCAGGTCTGGCGGGCGCTGCGCCGGGTCTGCCGGCCGGGGGCGCGCGTCTGCTTCGTGGTGGGCGACTCGGCGCCCTACGGCGTCCACGTGCCCGTCGAGCGCTGGCTGCGGGAGCTGGTGGTGCAGGCAGGCTTTCGGGGCTGCCGCTTCGAGAAGCTCCGGGACCGCAACGTCAAGTGGAAGAACCGCAAGCACCGGGTCCCCCTGCACGAGGGACTCCTGTGGGTGACGGGCTGACGCCGGGCAGCCACAGCCCCATTGCTGCCACCCAGGCCGCCAGGGCGGCCCAGGCGGCCCCATGCAGCCCCCACGGCCCCCGCAGCGGCCCCGGCCAGAGGCCCGTCAGGGGCACCAGGCTGGCCAGCACCAGGGCGACGGCGGCCGCGAAGCGCCGGGTGCGGCGCGCCGGCAGCGGCATGCCCAGGGCCGCGGCCGCCGCCACCAGCCCCAGCGTCACACCGCCCAGGAGCAGCAGGTGCAGGTAGAGGATCCGCAGGCCCCACCGCTCGACCCAGATGGCCGCGCCGGGCCAGGCGATGACGGCCGAGGCGACGGCCTTGATACCCAGCGCTGCCAGCGCCAGCCGCCAGATGGGATCGGGCCGGCTGCGGCGCCAGAGGTCGGCCGTCAGCAGCAGCAATCCGACGCCGGCGGCCAGGCTGCCGGCGCCGGCCACCATCCGGGCGGGGGCCGGCACCCGCCAGAGGGGCACCCCCACCAGGAAGGCGAGGGGGATGCCAGCTGCCGCCAGGGCCAGCCCCCAGCGGGCCCAGGGCGACGGCGGGGCGTCGCGGCGGCTGTGCAGGAGCTGCCCCACCCCCAGCAGGGCCAGCACCATCCACCCGTCGCTGAAGACGTCGAGGAAGAGATGCACGGCCGCATCCTGCCAGAAGGGGTCCGTGACGCCGGCCGCGCCCAGCGCGGCTCGCCCCCAGGCCCCCAGGGAGGCCACGACCATCAAGGCCAGGGCCGTGGCCCACAGGCGGCGGGCCATCGCGGCCCCGCTCGACGGCGCCGGCCGGGGGAGGCCGGCCGTCTCGCCGCGATGCCAGGCGATGAAGGCGTACCACAGCACCATCGAGAGGCCCGAGGCGGCAGCCGCCAGGGGCACCCGGGCCCCGCCCAGGGGGACCGCCTCGTAGCCGAAGGCCGCGAAGAGCCCGTAGGCCAAGAGGGCCATGGCCACGGTGGCGCCGACGATGGCCCGGGCCATGCCCGGTCGGCGCAGGGGACGCCCCGTCGCCGAAGGCAAGAGCGCCGCCACCAGGGCGAAGAGCCACGGCGTCACCCAGCCCAGGTACATCAGGTGAGAGTGGGCGTGGCGCAGCCGGGCGAAGGCCAGCCCCGGCGGCAGCCCCCAGACGAGCCCGAACCGGAAGAGGACGCCCGTCGCGGCCGCCAGCACGAAGCAGCCCAGCGAAGCGGTCCAGGCATGCCGCAGCCACGGGAGGGCGGGCAGGCCGGGCCCGGGGGTCAGCCCAGGGGCCGCACCGGACGTGGCCATCGGCTCTCCGACGCCGGGCGGATCCGCACCCAGCGCACCCCATCGAGGGCCGCGACAGCCCGCTCCACCGCCGCGGCCAGCTCCTGCTGGCCCGACGGCGGCAGCGCCTCCAGCCGCAGCGTGACGGCGACCCGCCCTCCGCACTCGGCCACTTGGGTGACCAGGCCCTCGTCGACGATGCTGCGGCCGCTGCCGGGCTGCTGGATGCCGGCCAGGGCTTGCCAGATCTGGTCGCGCAGCTTGGGTGGTGTGGGCTCGCTCATCCTCTGCCTCCCCTCACGGCCCGGCGATGCCGGCGGCCGGCGGCCCCTCAAAGGGCGCCGTCGGGCAGCGGGTCCCGCTCCCAACGGGCCGGCATCACCGAGTCGACGACCACGGGCCCCACGCCCCGCCGCAGCAGGGCCCAGCCCCCCACGCCCCACAGGTGGCGGAGCATGACGGCCTCCTTCAGCGCGGCGGGCAGCCGCCCCTGCATCCGCAGGAGCCGGCCCGCCTCCAGCAGACCCCAGTTGGGCCCCAGCCCCAGCAGGTAGATGTTGCGCCCGGGCCGCCAGGATACCCCGGCCCTGCCGCGCAGCCGGGCCACCACGTTGCGCGCCACCACCCGGGCCTGCGTCTCGGCCCGGTGGGCGGAGGGCTCGGCCGCCTCGGGGCCCAGCTGGGGCACGTAGGCGCAGTCGCCCAGGGCGAAGAGGCCGTCGAAGCCGGGGACGGCCAGCTTCGCCGTCACCGGCACCCGCCCCGTCTCGTCGGTGAGGCCGGCCTCGGCCAGCACCGCAGGCGCCTGCAGGCTCCCGATGGTCCAGATGACGGTCCCGGCCGTAACGACACGCCCGTCGGCCAGGCGCAGCCCTGTGCCGTCGGCCTGTTCGACGGCCGCCTCCGTCGTCACCTCGACGCCCAGCCGCTGCAGGTGGCGGGCCGCGGCCCGAGCGGCCCACGGGCTGAGGCGGGGCAACAGCCGCGGCTGGGCCTCCACCAGCCGCACCAGCCCCTGGGCCTCCTGCCCCAGGGCCCGGTGCAGCCGGTTCTGGATCTCGGCGGCCACCTCGACGCCGATGAAGCCGCCGCCCACGACGGCCACCGACAGATCCACGGGCCGCCCCCGGCCGCGGGCCGCCAGCAGGAACTGCAGGCGCCGCCGGATGCCGCAGGCCTGGTCGAAGCTCCAGACCGACAGGGCCTCCTGGCCGGCGGCCAGCAGCCGCTGGGGCGGCCGGGTCTCGGCGCCCATGGCCAGCACCAGCACGTCGGCGTCGATGCCGCCGCCCTCCCACTCGACCCGCCGGGCGGCCGCATCGATGCCGGTCACCTCGTAGGTCGCCACCCGCACCGGCAGTCCGGCCAGCAGGGGCGCCACGGGCACCCTGACGGCGCAGGCGATGCGGCCGCCCAGGGCCTGCGGCAGCTTGGGCCGCAGCGTGTGGTAGCCGAAGCGGTCCACCAGGACGATCTCGGCCTCGTGAGGCTCGAGCCAGCGGCCCAGCTGCCGGGCCACTGCGATGCCCCCGAAGCCCGCTCCCACGATGACGATGCGCTTCCTCACGGGTGGGCCTCCTCTCGCCGCCCACCTGCCGGTGGCCGGCTCGTGACGTGGCTCGCCTCGTCGGCTGAGCCCATCGTCGCGCCGGGGCCGCGCCGGCGTCCGTCACAGAAGTTGCACAGCATCCTGCAGCACCTCGGGACGGAGGATCTCGATGGCGCCTCGCCGCACCCGGATGGCCCCGGCCGACTGCAGCTCGGCCAGGGCCCGGCCCACTACCTGGCGCACTGTGCCCAGCATGGAGGCCACCTCCTCCTGGGAGAGGCGGCAGACAGGCTGGCCGCTCTGCCACTGCGCCAGCAGGAAGGCGGCCAGGCGGGTGCGGACGTCGAAGAGGGTGGCCTGCTCGAAGCGGCTCATGGCGAAGCGCAGCTTCTGGGCCATAGCCCGCATGATGCGGGTGTCCACCTCGGGGTGGCGGCGCAGCAGCGGCGCCAGGGCCTGGCGGGGCACCAGCAGGATCCGGGAGTCGACGGCGGCGATGGCGGTGGAGGGGTTCTCGCCGCCCTCCAGGGCGCCCACCTCGCCGAAGGTCTCGTAGGGCTCGAAGAACTTGATGATCAGCTCCCGGCCCTGGGGGGAGAAGCGCACCGCCTTGACCCGGCCGGCCGCCACGCACCAGAGCCCGGCCGCCGGCTGCCCCTGGCTGAAGATGACCTCGGAGGCCCGGTAGAGGCGCAGGTGGGCCGAAGAGGCCAGCTCCTCGATCTCCTCGGGCGCCAGCGTCTCGAAGTAGGGGATCTGGCGCAGGATGGCGGCCGGGTCCGGGTGGGCCGTCACGGCGGGCCCATCCCTCCCGCCGCGACGGCCTGGGCCAGGGGCCGCTCGGGACTCCCGTCGCCCTCCCCCGGAGCCGGCCGCCTGGCGGGGCCCTTGCGTATGAGGAAGCGGTAGCTGGGCCACAAGAGCCGCCACCGTCCCGTGCGGTCACGCTGCACCAGGGTGTGCCCCTCGAGCTCGAGCCAGGCCGGCAGCTCCCACCAGGCGATGGGATCGGTGCTGAGCACCGTCAACAGCTCGCCTTCGCGGAGGGCCTCCAGCTCCCGGCGGATGTGGACGAACCCCGCGCAGGCTCGCCCGCGGTTGTCGAGGGTGCGCATCGGCTGGCGAGCCCCGGGGCCGCTCTGCAGCTCCCTCAGGTCGCACATACCCCGGATGGGGGAGCAGGCCCGCCACAGCGGGCAGGTGATGAAGATGCCGACCAGGGCCACCACCAGCCCCAGCTTCAGCAGGATCACCCGGCCCCACGGCGACTCCGCCAGCCCCAGCAGGGTGCCGCCGCCATAGGGGAGGGCCTGCAGCAGCCCGGTTACCAGCAGCGTCGGCAAGAGCAGGCGCACCGCCCAGCGGAACCGCTCCAGCTGGTGGGCCGCCGCCACCACCACGGAGGGCGTGGGCTCCTGGCGCGCGGTGGGGATGGCCACCGCCAGGTTCCAGGCCGCCCCGCCCATCCAGAGGCCGAAGGCCACCACGTGTAGGGGCCGCAGCAGCAGGGCCGATGCGAACTGGGGGAAGGTGAGGTGGGCATCGAGCACGGCGGTGAT
Organism: Limnochorda sp. LNt; assembly: GCF_035593265.1. GTDB lineage: Bacteria > Bacillota > Limnochordia > Limnochordales > Geochordaceae > Geochorda > Geochorda subterranea. Next base: position 1,279,350 of record NZ_CP141614.1, read on the forward strand.
GGCCAGGGTTAGGGTGGCGGCGGCCATGAGCAGCCGGCCCCGCAGGCGCCCGGGCACCGGCCGACCACCGGGCTCGTGGTCCAAGGGCCACGACGCCACAGTCAGGCTCCCGGCCAGCAGCAACACGTTGACCGCCAGCAGGCCCCGCGCCACCGCATCGTGGCTGGAGCGCTGGAGGAAGAAGAGCAGGTGCGGGCTGGTGGCCAGGCCCAGGGCCGCCGCGCCGGCCATGATGGGACGGTAGCGCCTCACCATGGCCGCCCCGAAGGCGGCCACCGCCTCGGGATCCTCCGCGTCGGGCTCGGACCGCACGAACCAGCCCCACCACATGGCCCCTCCGGCCAGCCAGCCCAGGGAGGCCAGGTGCAGCCAGCGCACCAGGCCCAGCTCCCAGGGGGCCCCGTGGGTGGCCATGGTCAAGAGGGTGCCAGCCAGCGAGGCGGCAGCGATGAAGGTCATGGCCAGCTTGGGCAAGGCATGGCGGTCCAGCAGGCCCTGCTGGACCGCCACCGGCGCCCGCGCAGATGCTCGCACGGCGCTCACGTCTGCCACCTCACCGCTCGACCAGGGCGTCCTGGGCCTTGGCCTCGCGCTCGGCAGCCTCGTTGAGCTCCTCGATGAGGCCGTCGATGTCGTGCAGCCCGCACCAGTCCTCGGCGTCCTCGATGGAGTTGAGGTCGTACATGCCCTGGCACCGCTCCAGGGGGTTGATGCCGTGACGGGCGAAGATAGCCGGCGCCTCCCGGGAGCTCTCCACGGCCTCCTTGACCAGGGTCTGGCGGGTGATCCGCATCGTGCTCTCTCCCTTCGCCGTCCCGGCCCGCCGCAGCCCGGCGGGCCGGGTCGCCTCTGCGGCTCCAGTCTGGATCGGGGGGCGCCACGTGGTCTGCAACTTATGTGACGTTCCAATGACGTCCTAGCTGCCGTCGGTCGCCTGCTGCGGCGCCGGGGGGCCATCGCCGGACCGGGCGGCCAGGGCCCGGGCCTGGACCTCGAGCTCGGCCCACTGCTGCGGCGTCAGGCGGGCCAGGGCCTCCTGGAAGATGTGCCGCTCCTCGATCTCGAAGTGGGACTCGCAATACCACAGAAGCCGGTCCGCCAGCTCGGGCGCGCCGTCGGGCAGCTGCCCCGGCGTCTGCAGCAGCTGGCCCAGCACCTCGTCGATGTCGTCGTGTTGCATCAGGTAACCCGTCAGCGCCGCCGGCCCCAGGAGGTCGGCCATGGCCGCGAAGAGCGTCTCGTCCTCCACATGGGCATGCAGCCGCAGCCGCTCGGCCAGGGCCGCCAGCTCCTGCCAGGCCCGCTCCGCCGGGGCGCCGGGCAGGCCCTCGACCCACGCCTGCAGAGCCGGCAGGAGCTCGCGGTGCTCCTCGAGCAGGCGCTCCAACAGGGCGGGCTGGGCAGCATGGGCGGGGCCGGAGTCCGGCGCGGTGGTGGCCAAGGCCATCTCCCCCTCCTGGAAGGCCCTATTTGCACTGTATCAACAGGGCCCTTCGCTCCCACTGAACACACGATAAACGGTAGCCAACCTCTTATCTGTGACGTCCGTCACGAAGACCCATGGCCGCCGTCACAGCCCACGGGGTGGCGGCGTGCTACGGTGAGGCGGGATAGACGGGGGTCCCGCCCCGAGGGGGCAGCGGGACGGCTGCCATCTTGGAGCGACGGGGAAGGTGGGATGGACCCCATGCTCGAGTCGAAGCGCCGAGCCCATCCGCGAAGCACCTGGGTGATGAGGGGAGCCGCAGCCTCGCTGCTCTTGGCCGCCGCCGTCGCGGCCGTGGTGGTGACGGCCCCCTGGCAGGGAGCGGCGCCCGGCGGTGCCGGCGATGGCGCCATCGCGCCCGCTCAGGCCGCGGCGGCCCCGGCGCCGAGGGGCCTGGCCGAGGTGGAGGCGCTACCGACCGCCCCCAAGAGCGCACCGCCCCACGTGCCGCCGCCCATCGATCGCAAGGGGCCGGCCACGCTGCGGGTCGACCTGGAGGCCGTCGAGACCACGATGCAGCTGGCCGACGGGGTGGAGTACACGTTCTGGACCTTCGACGGCACCGTGCCCGGGCCCATGATCCGGGTGCGCGAAGGCGACACGGTGGTGGTCCGGGTCACCAACCGGGACGGCAGCACCGCGCCCCACTCCATCGACCTGCACGCCGTGACCGGTACGGGAGGCGGCGCCATCTACACGCAGACGATGGCGGGCGGGGCCACGGCCTTCGTCTTCAAGGCCCTGGCGCCGGGCCTCTACGTCTACCACTGCGCCACGGCGCCCATCCCGATGCACATCGCCAACGGGATGTACGGCATGATCCTGGTGGAGCCCGCCGATGGGCTACCGCCGGTGGACCGCGAGTACTACGTCATGCAGCAGGAGGTCTACACGGCCGCCCCCTACGGGCAGAAGGGCCTGCAGACCTTCGACTGGCAGGCGCTGTGGGACGAGCCTCCCGAGTACGTGGTCTTCAACGGCCGGGTGGGCTCCCTGGCCGGAGGCTCGGTCCTCCGGGCCCGCACCGGCGAGACGGTGCGGATCTACTTCGGGGTGGGCGGCCCCAACCTCACCTCCAGCTTCCACGTCATCGGCGAGATCTTCGACCGGGTCTACATGCTGGGCTCCCTCACGGCGCCGCCCCTCACCGACGTGCAGACGGTGCTGGTGCCCCCCGGCGGGTCGGTGGTGGTCGACTTCGCGGTGGAGGTACCGGGCCGCTACACGCTGGTCGACCACGCCCTGGGGCGCATCCACAAGGGCGCCATCGGCGAACTGGTGGTGGAGGGGCCGGAGCGGCCCGACCTGTTCCGCCCGCTGCGCTGACGGCACCCGAAGCGGCGCCCTCACGGGGCGGATGCATCGAGGCGCCTCGCTCCGGCGAGGCGCCTCGCCGTTTGCGGGGACTGGCGGCCCGGCGACGCGCGGCGCGACGCGCCTGGCGCACGGCCAGGGCCGTCTGCAGCAGGAAGAGGAGCACGGCCACCATGTTGAGCAGGCCGCCCCACTGCCGGGCCGGGATGGCCACGGCCAGGTCGCCGGCGATGCGCAGCAGCAGCGAGGCGTGCAGGAGCGCCAGGTGCAGGTAGAAGCGGGGCGAGAAGGCCACGGTGACGCCCAGCACTCCGGGCAGGATGACAGGGGCGTGGCCGAAGATCATGGAGAGCACGAAGCCGACGAAGACCGTGTGGAGCATCGCGTCGTAGAAGACGCCCCCGCCGAACCAGCGGGCCCCCAGCGCCCAGCTGATGCCGCCCAGGGCGAGCCAGGCGTATCCGGGCAGCAGGCACCAGGCGATGTAGCGGGTGAGGCCCTGCAGGCGCACCGTCCGCCAGGCGACGTCGAAGCGGGCCAGCCACAGCCCCAGGCCCGCCATGCCCAGCCCCGCCAGCCGGACCCCGGCCTCGAGCCGCACGGCCGAGAGCAGGGCCCCGGCCCCCAGCAGGGCGGCCGAGAGGAGGAAGGCGGCGTCGACCAGGCCCCGGGCCGGGCGCAGGTGGGCCAGCTCCAGGCGCTCGCCGGCGATGGTCAGCACCAGGAAGGCCGCCCACCACGGCACCAGGGCCGGCACCGCCACCCCCACCCACCAGGCTAGTTAGGATGAACGAGGCCGGCCCCCGTTCACGACGAACGTAGGTTACGTCCCCAGAGGGACGCAGAGCTACAGCGTGAAGGAGGCCGGCGACGTGGATCATATCACGAAGTTCGTAAGCCTGGACGTCTCGAAGGAGACCATCGCTGTGGCCGTGGCCGAGCGGGGGACCGCCCCGCCCCAGTACCTGGGCAGCGTGGCGAACACGCCCGAGGCCGTGCGCAAGCTGGTGAGGCGGCTGGGCAAGCCGGAGCAGCTCTTGGCGTGCTACGAGGCGGGGCCCACCGGCTACGGGCTGTACCGGCTCTTGAGCCGGCTGGGGGTGCGATGCCTCGTGGTGGCGCCGTCGCTGACGCCCGTGCGGCCCGGCGACCAGGTGAAGACCGACCGGCGCGACGCCCTGCGGCTGGCCCAGTTGCTGCGAGCCGGCGAGCTGACGCCGGTCTGGGTACCCGGCGAGGAGGAAGAGGCGCTGCGAGACCTGGTGCGGGCCCGGGAAGGCGCCAAGCGGGACCTGAAGCGTGCCCGCCAGGAGCTGAGCAGCTTCCTGTTGCGTCACGGCATCGCTGCGCCGAAAGGCACGAAGCGGTGGTCCCGGATGTTCCTGCGCTGGCTCGATACGCTGAGCTTCCCGCCGGGCCACCCAGGTGGCTTATCAGGAGTACGTGGAGGCCGTGCGGGCTCAGCAGGCCCGGGTGGATCGGCTGGAGGCGGAGATCCATGCGCTGGCCACTGAAAGCCGCCAGGCGCCGGTCATCCAGGCGTTGCAGGCCCTCAAAGGGGTCGGGGAGGTGACGGCGGTGACGCTGGCAGCCGAGATCGGGAGTTCTCCCGTTTCGCAGCCCGGCCCAGTTGATGGCCTACGCGGGCTGGTGCCCGCGAGCACTCCAGCGGGGCTCAGACCCGGCGGGGCGGGATCACCAAGACCGGCAACGCCCATGTTCGGTTCGTGCTGGGGGAAGCGGCCTGGGCGTATCGCCACCGCCCCGCCGTGAAGGCTCCCTTGCGGAGCCGGCAACAAGGGGTCGACCCGGAAGTCTTGCGCATCTCGCTGAAGGCACAACAACGGCTGCATCGGAAGTACTGGCGCCTGCTCGGCCGGGGCAAGCCCGCCACGATCGCGGCCACCGCGGTGGCCCGTGAGTTGCTGGGGTTTGCCTGGGCTGTTGCATGCCACGTCGAGGCGCAGCAGGCTCGGAGGGCCGCCTGACAGGAGGGCTGAGGTCGGAACCAGAAGGCTCTACAGGGATCCGGCCGACCGGGTGAGCCGGAACCAACCGGGGACCGGTGGGGGGAATCCTCGAGTCTCCTATGCACACGGCGCCTGAAGCCGCACGTGCGTCCCTAGTTCGAGGCAGCTCCCCGACGGATGGCGTAAGATGCGGTAGCCAACCCGCGGATATCAGAGTGCCAACCGTCGACGACATCCCCGGCCCGGCTCCACCCCGGCGGATCACGATGGGGGTTGACGGCCTCGTTCATATCAGGTGACTGCTCGGTTTCCTGTTGAATCGGGCCTTTGGTAGGGGGTTTGAAAGGTCAGGCATGCGGCCAGCGGGTTCGAGCTCGACCCAATCGCGGCCTTCGACGGGAGGGCGGAGCGCGTCGTGCTGCCTTTCCAACCCCCGGTTTCCCTTCTCTTTTCCTTGTCTTCCAGCTTCTTACTCATGCGGGGCCCACCACCCCCACGGGTGGCCCGGCGGCCATCACCTCCTTGATGTTGTGGTTGATGGCGGCCAGCAGGAGCTGGAAGCGCACCTTGATGCGACCCCAGTAGCGCGCCTTGCGGGCCCCGTGGGTCTTGAGCTGCCGCACGATGCGCTCGATGCGGGCCCGCAGCCGGTAGCGCTCCCGAAAGGCCGGGGTGCGCTGGTACGCCCGAGCCTGCCGCAGCTCGACCTCGTAGGGGTGGATCGTGACCTGACGGGCCGCCGCCGGCGTGCAGCGGGCCTTGAGGGGACAGGCCCCGCAGGCCTCGGCCGCAAAGCTCACCACGAACCCCTTGTGGTGCTGCAGTCGGCCCGGGTCGAAGCGGACCGTCTGCCCTGCGGGGCAGGTGAGCGTGCCGGCGTCGGCGTCCAGGGCGAAGGCCTCCTTCGAGAAGTACCCCTCCCGGTTCGTCGCCGGGGCGCCTTGGCCACGATGAGGGTCCCTTCTCGGCCTGGCGCCGGGCGCGCTCGACGTCGAAGTACGCCTGATCGCCCAGCACCTCCGCGGGGCGGTGGCCGTGCCGCTCCTGGTCGTCCAGCATCGCCTCCAGCCTCGCGTCGTCCGGTGCGTTGGCGGGCGTCACCGCGACGGCGGTGACCAGCCGGTGGCCCTCGCCGCCCGTCATCAGATGGGCTTCGTAGCCGTCTGCCCGGTTCGAGGCCGTCTTGTGGCCATGGCGCATCTCGGGGTCGACCACCGAGATGACCCGGTCCTTGGCCACCCCCTGCTTGAGGCGGACCGTCCCGTCCGGGTCCCGCTCGATGTCCTGGGTGGCCACCCGCTCCAGCAGGTCCACCATGGCCTTCAAGTCCTCGGGCACCTTCGCAAGCGCCCGCGCCGCCGCCACCAGGGCCAACGCGTCGTCGACCAGCGCCTGGAGCAGCTGTCGGCGGGCCTCGGCGTCGTCCCAGTCGATCCGGGGCTTGCCCGGCTGGTGGTAATCGGTGCGCTTCAGTACCGCCGAAAGCGGACCGTCCAGCTCGTGCATCCGGGCCACCGCCAGGACCCGCACGATACCCTTGCGGATGAGGGTGTAGGTGTCCTGCACGGCGGCCCCGCCGTGGATGAGAAAGGAATCGACGATCTGGGAGCGCTCCGGCGAAAACAGCCCCGCCTGCTTGGCCGAGGCCAGGGTCCTCTCCAGCATGGCCGCCGCGATGCCATGCTGCAAGAAGCGCCGGCGGTGGTCGCACAGCGTCACCGCATCGATGCCCTCAAAGTCCCGCCCCGCCAAAATCGCCAGCTTCACCCGGTCATCGAAGCGGGATTCCTGCTCCATCTCCCGGTCCGAGTAGCCCTTCTCCATCTGGATCAACAGCGCCAGAAACGTGCGGACCGGGCTCACCGAAGGCCTTCCGGTGCGGGCGTCAAACAGCGGAGCAAACATCGATTCGTCCAGGTTCTGCACCGCCCAGTCGTGGAGCCGCCACCAGTAGGAGTCCTTGGGGATGCGCTGTCGCCAGGTGACGTCGTCGAAGGTGGTCTGCCGGTTGCGCCGGCCCAGCACGCCGCTCCACTCCCTGCCCGGAGGTGGTTTCCAGCCGCATCGTACCACGAAAACGGGCGTGAACGCAAGAGCGGTGCAGCAATACAAAGCTACAGAAAGCTCATAGAGGTGTATCAATGGTTACTGTCCAAGAAAGCCCTCCGGCGTTCATCATCGACTTTCTATTCTTCAAACCCCATCAGCTCATACCCCGTGGGGTACGGTTTCCGAGCGGTCACCTAGGACGCCGCCCATCCAGGCCAGGGTGCCGGCCAGCAGCACGGCGTTGGGCCGGTCCGGGCGGATCCGGTAGATGACGACGAAGACGGCCACCAGCGCCGCCGCGCCGGCGAGGAAGGCGAGGGCCACCAGGCTGGAGGGCGCCCCCGCCAGCAGCAGGAGGCTGCCCGCGCCTGCCAGGGCCGGCGCCAGGTAGGCCCAGGGGCGCCCCAGGCCCACGGCCCGCTCCAGGCTGATGAGGGTGCCCAGGAAGCCGGCCACCATCAGCGGCCCGTGGGCGGCGGCCAGGGTGCCGGGCAGGGGGATGCGCCAGCCCATCCGCACCAGACCGGCCAGCATGCCCAGGATGAGGGCGCCGCCCCCGGCCACCATGGCAGCCAGGCGCAAGGGGGCAGCCGGCGGCGTGCGGCCTCGACGGGGTGCAGCGGCATCACGGGACGGCTTCACCAGCATCGCCCTCCCATCGGGTCGCGCGTCGTGGCGGCGGCGCCGGGCGCCTCAGGCGCCGGGCTTGCCGATGCGCACCCGCCAGACCTCGGGGCCCGACTCCAGGTACTCCCAGGTGAAGCGGCCGGGCAGCTCCGCGGCGAACTGGTAGTAGAGCGGCTTGGGGTCGTGGTCGTTGACCAGCACGAAGCCCTCTCCCGGGCCGAGGCGCTGGTAGGTCTCGAAGATGAGCGGGTGGCGCATGGGCGGCGGGATGGGCCGCACATCCAGCACGGCGTCGGCGGCGTGGGCGCCATCCGGCCCCGCCGGGGCCTGGCTATCGGCCGGCTCGTGCATGGCCTCCAGCAGCCGGCGCTGCTCGGCCTCGGAGAGGTGAGCCTCCACCAGCGGCAGGTAGATCCGCTCCTCCTTCTCGAGGTGCAGGTGCAGGATGGCGGCCAGCTGGAGGGCCAACTGGTGCAGCCGGCGCAGCGCCCCGGCACGGGAGGGCTCGGCGGCGTCGGCCGCGGCTCGGGCTGCCGCCTCGACCTCCCGGATGTAGCGCTCGATGTACTCGTGATCGATGGACATGGTGGCGCTGGCGCGGCCGTAGCGCGCCACCAGCGGGTCGACGGCCGGGTAGAGGGCCCGCTCCTCTCCCCGGGCGTGGGGCAAGAGCGCCCCCCGCAGCCACTGCACCAGGGCCTGAGCCTGGGCGGAGCCGTCGACGCCCTGGGCGGCGGCCGATGAGAGGCCGGCCAGGGAGCGCTCCAGCTCTTGCAGGAGCTGACGGTGGTGGTCGCGGATGGCCTGGGTCGGACCGTGGGTCGACATCGGACGAGCCCCCTTCTCATGATACCGGGTGACGATGAACGGCTTGCTATTGCATGGGTAAATCGTTAGCCTGGAAAAGGATATCCCGTGCAGGAGCGTAGCCCGCCGCTGCGGGTGGCGCCTTGCGCTCCGTCACGGCCTGGAGTGATGACCATCACCGACAGGCCCGAGACGGCCCTGGCCGTGCTGCGCCGCACCAGCCTCTTCGACGGGCTCGACGAGGGCCAGCTGGCGGCCATCGCCCAGCTCCTGCACCGCCGGCACTACCGGCGGGGCATGTTCGTCTTCCTCGAAGGGGAGCCGGTGGAGGCCGTCTACTTCATCGAGACCGGTTCGGTCAAGGCCTCGACCACCGACGCCGAGGGCCGGGAGCACATCCTCAACGTGCTGGGGCCAGGCTCCTTCTTCCCCCACGTCGGCTTCCTCGACGGCGGGCCGGCGCCGGCTACGGTGCAGTCGCTGGAGGAGACGACGGTCTGGGTGATGGAGCGGGCCGCCTTCTACGCCCTGCTCGCCAGCGAGCCGGCCATCGCGGTGCGGATGGTGGCCGTGCTGGGCCGCCACATCCGCCGGCTCCACGCCCAGCTGCGGGAGATGGGCATGCAGCCCGTGCCGGCCCGGCTGGTGCGGGTGCTGCTGCGGCTGGCCCGCCAGCTGGGCGAGCCGGTGCCGGAGCGGGGGCGGCCGGGGGCCGTGCGCATCCGGGTGCACCTCTCCCATCAGGATCTGGCCGGCATGGCGGGCACCACCCGGGAGAGCGTCAGCCGGCTGCTGGCCGCCTTCCGGGGAGCCGGCCTGGTGCGGCTCGAGCGGGGGCTCATCGTCCTCGACGATCCCTCGAAGCTGGAGGAGTGGGGGTAGGGGCAATGGCCGACGAGACGGCCCCACGGCGAGGCGAGGGGGCGCCGCCGCCCGGCGGGCCCCTGGCGGGGGCGACCGGCGGGCCTCTGATGATGACCGCGGCCGAGGCGGCCATGTGGTGGGCCACCGCCGTCGCGTTGCCTGCCGTCGCCGTCCTCCTCGTCATCTCGGCGCCCCGGCTGGCGGCGGCCCGCTTCTTGACGGCACCGGTTTTCGCGCTGACCCACGCCATCACCCTGGGGCTGGGCTCCACCATGATCGTGGGCGCCGCCTACCAGATGTCGGGGGCGTTGCTGAGCGAGCGGCTGTGGACGCAGCGCTGGGTTCCGTGGCAGCTGGCAGGCTTCATCGTCGGGGCCACGGCCCTGGTGGCGGGCTTCTACACCAGCCGCATCGGGTGGCTGATCCTGGGCGGGAGCCTGGTGACGGTCACGGCCTGGGGCTTCGGCGTCATCATGGCCAGGACCGGCGCCGCCTTGCGCCGGCGGGGGGCCGCCGGCCAGGCAGGGCCGCAGGGCCGCCTCCACGGGCTGGCCATGGCCATCAGCGCTTTGAGCTTCGGCCTGGTGACGACCTGGGGGCTGGTGCTGGCCCTGGGCTTTCGCTTCCCCGTCTGGCCGTGGCTCTACATCGGCCACCAGGGCCTGCTGGTGCACATGGCTCTGGGGCTGGGCGGCTGGTTCGCGCTGATGGTGGTGGGGGTCTCCTACCGGCTGGTACCTATCGTCCACGGGGTGCGCATCGCCAACGAGCGGCGGGGGATGGCCATCGTGGCGCTCCTGGTCGCCAGCCTCGCCCTGCAGGTGGCCGGCGCCCTGGCCCGCTCGGCCTGGTTGCTGAAGGCGGCGGTGGTTGCCGCCTGCCTGGCCGGCCCGCTCTACGTCTGGGAGCTGGTCTACCTGCTGCGTCGCCGGCGGCGCAGGCGGCCCGACCTCAACGTCGACCACTGGTGGGCCCTCTGCGTCGTCACCGTCGTGCTGAGCGCGACGGGGCTGGGTTGGGCTGCGGGCCTGGTGAGCGTCCGCCCGCCGGAGCGGCTGGCCCTGGCGGCGGGCGTGGCCTACCTGTTGGGCTGGGTGGTGCAGGTCATCCTGGGCCAGCTCTACAAGGTGACGCCCTTCCTGATGTGGTACTACCGGGCCACCATCCCCGACGTGCTGCAGATCCCCAACCTGCCCGACCTCTACGCCCCCAAGGCCGGCAAGGTGGCCTTCTGGGCCACCAACGGCGGGCTGGTGCTGCTAGTGGCCGGCATCCTGACCGCCTCGACGCCGCTGACGCAGCTGGGCGCCTGGGCGTACGGCGCCGGGCTGCTGGCGGTGGCCGCCTTGCTGGGCTACGGCTGGCTGCCGGCGGTGCTGACCGGCCGGGTGCCGTGGCGGTGGCGGGCACGGGCGGCGCGCGAGGCGTAGCGCCCCGGCCGCCTGCCCCCGGGCCCCCGGCGGCCCTTCGCTTCTCCCCCCTTGACGCCCCGCTGGCCTCGATCTCCCGCTGGCGGGGGCGCGCCCTCGGAGGACAACCGTCCTGCCTCATCGGGTCGGATGCCACTGACGAGTCGGGACTGCCGCCCCTGGGTGAGGCGCCCCGGCTGGCGTAGAGTCGCAATCAGAGAAACAAGACCACTTTGTCCGATTTATGCAGGACCCGGTGGGAAGGGGGGAGCCGGGTGAGGCTGACCCGTCCGAGCGACTACGCCATCCGGCTGATGATGCAGCTGGCCGCCCGGCCCGGCCACGCCTCGGACGTGGCGACGCTCTGCCGGGAGGGGGGCATCCCGACCGCCTACGGAGCCAAGGTGGTGCAGGCTCTGGCCCGGGCCGGGCTGGTCGTCACCGCCCGGGGGGCTCGGGGCGGCGTCCGCCTGAGCCGCCTGCCCCAGGGCATCTCGCTGCTGGAGGTGGTGGAGGCGGTCGAGGGTCCCACCCTCTTCACCCGCTGCATGCTGTGGCCGGGGGAGTGCCCCGATCCGGGGCGATGCGCCCTCCACCCCGTGCTCGACGGGTTGCGCCGGGCCGTCACCGAGTACCTGGGGGGCATCTCGGTGGCGCAGCTGGCCGCCCTCCACCGGCAGGCCGAGCAGGACGACGGCGCCCGGCAGGGCCTGGACCCGCTGGCCGGCGCCGCGTCGGGATAGGAGACGAGGGGGATCGGTTATGGATGCGCGATCCGGCTTCTGGAAGTACGCGCTGGTGTTGACGGTCCTGGGCGTCTTCACGGTGATGGTGCTGGGCGCGGCCTTCAGCTTCGACGAGGTGCCGCCCGTGCCCCAGCGCATCGTCGTCGAGCCGACGGGCCAGGTGCTGGATGGGGCCGTCATCGCCCTAGGGCAGTCGGCGTGGCAACGCTACGGGCTGATGGATTACGGCTCGGTGCTGGGCAACGGGGGCATGCGAGGGCCCGACTTCACGGCCCAGACCTTGCGGCTGATGGCCGAGGCGATGCAGGCCTATCACGCCCAGCAGGCCCGAGCGGCGGGCGAGCCCCTGTCGGCCGCCGAGCTGGCCGCCCAGGTGCAGGCGGAGCTGTCGGCCAACCGGTACGATCCCGCCACCCGCACCCTGACCATCTCCGCCGCCCAGGCCTTCGCGCTGGAGCAGGTGGAGGCCTTCTACCGCCGTCTCTTCGCCGAGGGCGATCCCGAGGCCTCCCTGCCGGCCGGGTTGGTGGCGCCCGGTGACGTGCCGGCGTTGAGCCGCTTCTTCTTCTGGACGGCGTGGCTGTCGGCTGCCCGGCGCCCGGGCCAGGCCTACTCGTACACCAACAACTGGCCCTACGAGCCTGCCGCCGGCAACCACGTGACGCCCGGCTCGGTGGTGGCCAGCGCCGTCAGCGTGGCGCTGCTGGTGGCCATGCTGGCCGTGGTGCTGTGGGCCTACTTCCGCTACCGGCTGCAGATGGAGCCCGAGCTGGAGCCTGACGGGCCATCGGCCGGTCTGCACGACGGCGCAGCACGGCGGTCCGCCATCGGGCTGCCCGACTCCCTCACGCCCACCCAGCGGGCCGCGGCCAAGTTCCTGGTGGTGGTGATGCTGCTCTTCCTGGGCCAGACCCTGATGGGCGGCTGGATGGCCCACAGCTACGTGGCGCCCGACTTCTTCGGCGTGCGGGAGGTGCTGGGCATCCCCATCGACCGCCTGCTGCCCTTCTCGGTGGCCCGATCCTGGCACCTGCAGATGGCCATCTTCTGGATCGCCACGGCCTGGCTGGCGGCCGGCCTCTACATCGCGCCGGCCCTGAGCCGCCAGGCGGCGGCCGCCCGCGGCCAGGCGACGGGCGAGCCGCGAGGCCAGGCGCTGCTGGCCAACGTCCTCTTCGTGGCGCTGGTGCTGGTCACCGCGGGCACCCTGGCCGGCACCTACCTGGGCGGCACGGGGCGCCTGACCGCCGGTAGCGGCGAGGCGGGCTCCGGACTGTGGTGGTGGATCGGCCACCAGGGTTGGGAGTACCTGGAGCTGGGCCGGCTCTGGCAGATCCTGCTCATCGTGGGGCTGCTGCTCTGGCTCATCATCGTCTGGCGCGGCATCCGGGCCGCCCTGCGGGCCCAGCAGGACCCGGGCAGCCTGCCGCACCTGCTGCTGTACGCCTCGGCCGCCATCCCCTTCTTCTACGGCTTCGGCCTCTTCTTCAAGCCGGGCACCAACTGGGCCGTGGCCGAGTTCTGGCGGTGGTGGGTGATCCACCTCTGGGTCGAGGGCATCTTCGAGGTCTTCGCCCTGGTGGTGACGGCGACGCTGCTGGTGCACCTGGGGCTGGTGCGGGCCCAGTCGGCGCTGCGGGCCACCTACTTCCAGATCCTGCTGGTCATGGCCACGGGCGTCATCGGCACGGCGCACCACTACTACTTCGTCGGCCTGCCCGAGTTCTGGCTGGCGCTGGGCGCGGCCTTCTCGGCCCTGGAGGTGGTGCCGCTGACGCTGTTGGGCGTCGAGGCCTACGAGCAGTACGTGCTGGCTCGCCGGGCCGGGCGCCAGTTCGCCTACCCGACGGTCTTCTGGTTCCTGGTGGCCACCTCGGTCTGGAACGTCTTCGGCGCCGGTGTGCTGGGCTTCTTCATCAACCTGCCGGTGGTCAACTACTTCGAGCACGGGACCTTCCTGACCGCGGCCCACGCCCACGCCGCGCTGATGGGCGTCTACGGCATGCTGGCCATGGCGCTGCTGGTCTACGTGCTGCGCAGCGTCACCCGGCCCGAGGCCTTCTCGGAGCGGGCCGTGCGGCTCAGCTTCTGGGGGCTCAACGCCGGGCTGGCCGGCATGGTGCTGCTCACCCTGATCCCGGTGGGCATCGGCCAGCTCGCGGTGGCGGTAGATCAGGGCTTCGCGGTGGCCCGGGACCCCGCCTTCTACCGGACGCCGTGGGTGCAGGTGCTGTTGTGGCTGCGGATGCTGCCCGACACCGTCTTCATCGTGCTGGGCGTGCTGCCGATGCTCTGGGCCGTGGTGACGGGCCTGCGGGGGCCGCGCCCAGCCGATGAGCCCTTGCCGGCGGCGGCGGCCGTGCCGGCCGTGACCTCGGCGCGGCAGGCGGGCGGCGGCGGGCGCGCCGGGGCCGGCGGCGCCAGCGCCCGGCGCGGAGGACCGCGGGCCCCTCCACGAATCTGCCGGTACCGAACCAAAGCCGGGGCCTGTCCCTGCGGTGCAGGGCAGGGAGGGGCTCCGCCGCGGGGGGTGCCTGCCGTGAAGGTGGCGGGAGCCGTCGCGCTGGTGACGGGCGGCGCCTCGGGGCTGGGGGAGGCCGTGGTCCGGCGGCTGCACCGTCTGGGCGCGGAGGTGGTGGTGGCCGATGTGGCCGCCGCCCGGGGCCAGGCCCTGGCGGCCGAGCTGGGGGCGGGGATTCGCTTCGTGGCGGCGGACGTCAGCGACGAAGCGGCCGTCGCCCAGGCCATCCGGGCGGCTTCGGAGATGGGGCCCCCGCGGATCCTGGTCAACGCCGCCGGGATCGGCGGGGCCCGGCGCATCGTGGGGCGGGAGGGGCCCATGCCGCTGGAGGAGTTCGCCCGGGTCATCCAGGTCAACCTGATCGGCACCTTCAACGCCCTGCGCCTGGCCGCGGCGGCCATGGCCGAGGCGCCGCCCGACGAGGAGGGCGAGCGGGGCGTCATCGTCAACACCGCATCGGTGGCGGCCTTCGAGGGACAGTTAGGGCAGGCAGCCTACGCGGCCTCCAAGGCGGGGGTGGTGGGGCTGACGCTGCCGGCCGCGCGGGAGCTGGCCCGCTGGGGCATCCGGGTGGTCACCGTGGCGCCCGGCGTCTTCGACACGCCCATGGTGGGGGCGCTGCCCGAGCCCGTGCGGGCGTCGCTGGTGAACCAGGTGCCCTTCCCGGCCAGGCTGGGGCGGCCGGAGGAGTACGCGGCCCTGGTGCAGCACATCGTCGAGAATCCCATGCTCAACGGGGCCGTCATCCGGCTGGACGGCGCGTTGCGGATGGCCCCCCGCTGATGGGCCATTTTCTGTGCGACAGTCCTCCTCCGTGCCTTGGGGGTGCTGCCGGCTCAGGTAGGCTGGCTTCCTCCGCCCGTCTCACTGCCCGTTCGGGCGTTTAGGCGAAGTGCTTCGGGTACGGGTCGAGGGCCTGAGTCCCCGCAGCGCACCGGCTGAAGAACCGGCAAGGGCGGAAAACAGGCCTGGGATGCTCGCGGCAGGGATTGGGTCAGGAGCCGAAGATCCCGTGCACAGAGGCCGCGGGACACGGTCGGAGCCCAGCGTGACTACCTTGCGCGACCGTTCCCATTCCGAACACGGCCGTGAAAACCTCCAGCGCCTAGGGTACTGCGGGGGCCACCCCACGGGAGAGCGGGTCGCCGCCGGGACACCCTTGCGACGAGGTCACGGCCTCGATCCCACGAATCGATCTCACGAAGAGGTCGAGGGCCCGAGGCCGTGACGTTTGTGTGTCACTCGGCGGCAAGGCGTGGACTTTGGCGTCACTTCGTCGGGCAGACCTTGGCCTCGGGGGCAGCCGTCCAGATGGTATACTGAACGTCGGGAGGGGAAGCCCGTGGCGACGCGGACGCTGTTGACCGCCGACGACCTGCTCCGGCTCCCCAAGGACGGCAAGCGCTACGAGCTCGTGAAAGGGGAGCTGGTGGAGATGGCTCCGCCCGGTTGCGAGCATGGGGAGATCGCCGGTCGCATCGCCGCACTTCTCGGAAGCTTTGTGCTCCGCCAAGGGCTCGGCGCAGTGCTGGTGGAAGCCGGTTTTCTTCTGACCAAGAACCCCGATACTGTGCGCGCTCCAGACGTGGCCTTCGTCGCCCGCGAACATCTGCCAAGCCCTCGGCCCAAAGGCTACCATACCGTGTCGCCCGACGTGGCCGTCGAGATCCTGTCGCCGAACGACACCTTCCGCGAAGTGCAAGAACGCATCGAAGCCTGGCTTTCGGCGGGGGCCAAAAGCGTGTGGCTCGTCGACCCGGACCGTCGCCGGGTTATGGTCTACGCCCATCCCCACCGGCCGCAGGTCTTCGAGGCGGCCGAGACCCTTGCCGACCCGGCCGTCCCGGGCTTTTCGGTGCAGGTGGCAGAACTGTTCCCGGAGGGGTGACCCGGCGGTGTCCCGGTGCCTCCCGCGAACGCAACGCGCCGTGAAGGCTTCCGGCCGCTTCCTGTGCGTGGCTGCACCGGCGCGACGAACTCGGGCGATGGGGCGCAGCGGCGGCTACGAGGCCGGCGTGCTACGGAGGCCGAGATGCGAAGCCATCTTCCTCGCATCCAGGTCATCAAGCACAAGCAGAGCATTCGCGTGTTCAAGCCCTAAAGCAATCGCCTCCGCCTCGCCCTTTCCCAGAAAGGCCTGCAGCACCCGAACTCGTGCTTGGTCGGTGACCCGTACGACCCTCGCCCAGGCTGGAACGGACGGCCCAATCTCCTCCTGTACCGCAGGCGGCATCCACACCTCGGACGCGGACTGCCGCAGCAACTCCAGCCTCCCTATCCGCTCGAGGGCGATGCAGACCGTGCTATCCACGATGAGGATCGAGGGCATGCTGCACGTCCTTGTCAAGCTCGTCGGGCGGGTAACGGAAAACCGAGATCCCGTGCTTGTTGAGGATCTCTGCGAACGCCCGGACGGAATAACCGGCCAGCTCGGCGGCCTTGCCCAGTGAAAGCTTACGTGCCTCGTAAAGTTTCATCGCGAGGTAAAGAAGGGCCTCATCCCTCGAAACATGGTCGGGCAAGACGACCGTGAATTCAGGCATTTCACCCAACTTCCTCTCGCACCCATTCGTAACTCGGGACTGTCCCTGAAGTTTCCGGCCCCATCATACCACACCCCGAGCATCCGGCCTTGTGTCGGCAGGCCGGGTCGGGCTCGTAAGCCGACGCACGACGTAGCCGGAAGCGCCGTTGAGATGGCCCTGGCCACCGAAGTGAGGTAAGGTTGGGGCCGAAAGGTAGGAGGAGCGCTGGAAAAGCGCCCTCGCCCCGACGTCGTGCCCAAGTCGACCGCCGCTCGACCAGGGAGGGAGGCCCTGTGGGGGCCTCGAGGGAATGGTTGCGCAAGGAACAGCGGATCCTGGCCCTGCTCCACGGCCCTGAGCCAGACTATGACCAAGCAGCTCGCCTTCTCGACGAGATGGCTGCTGCTCCGGGAGCTGGGAAGGTCTGCAACATGGCCGCTTTGTACAGCGAGCTCGCGGACGCTTACTCGGGGGCCGGCCGGCTGGAGGAAGCCATCGTTGACCAGGGGCCTGGAGCTGGCGCAGAGGTCGCGCCAGTGTTTACCAGTAAGAAGTTGGTAGTTGTTTGCTGAGGTGGGGGTCAGAAGGACAAAACGAGCCGGGCACCTCCCCCCGGCCCGGGGCCACCCGGCTGGCTTCCGTAACAGACGGCTTGCCCGGTCGGCTTCCCCCACCCGCCGGCGGGAGGGTCAGCTGGTGTCCGGGACCAGATACAGCCCCAGCGGTCCCTCCCCGACCAACAGCTCCGCCCGCAGCCGCTCGGCCACGCCCCGGTCGGTCTGCTCCCAGGGACGGCGGCGGCGGATGCGGCGGGCCAAGAACAGCTGAAAGAGGTTGTAGCCCGCCGCCAACAACGCCCACAGCACCTGCATGCCGGTCGGGTGGTGGAGGAAGCCGTGGTCCAGGTGCCACTTGTAAGAAGGGCGTCGCGATGGCAGCGGGACGGATTTCAATTCCTTTTCAAAACCTGCCTCCTCAGCGCGGGCACCCTTTTCTTCGCAGACAAATCGCTTGTTAACAGGTCGAGATCACCCACCTATTCCCCGACTACCCGCCCCTGGCCATCGGCCTTCCGGCACCAGGGCGGTCAAGGCTCTCTTCGGAATGCGCCGAGCCGCGCCAGTTTCACATAAGGCAGCTCATCGCGCTCCACGAGACTGTAGAGCTTGCTTCGGCTGATGCCCAGGAACGCCGCAGCCTGTCGGACGTTCAGCAGGCCGTCAGCGACGAGGTCCTCTGTCGAAAGCTGGAAAGCGCATCCCCTCGGCGACGTCGAGGACGGGCAGCCCTGCAAGCCAGGGCGTGAACAAAGAGTCTTGGCGGGTCGTCATGAGGGGGCGAAGCATCGCCGGCGCGCCATGACCGGAGCTCCGAGGTATACTGGGGTCGGACGAAGGAGTGAGGCCGACGCCAGACCTGCTCTTTACCAAACATGCTTTGGACGTAATGGCCGAGCGGAGAATCGGCGAGGAACTGATTGCCGAAACGGTCACTTCACCCGACCGCGTAGAGCGCCGGCCGGATGGAACCACGCACTACATCCGTGCGTTCCGTCAGTGCGGCAGTCGATTTCTTCGTGTGGTAACTGTGGAGGGCGAGCGGCACCTGAAGGTTGTGACCGTGTTTTTTGATAGGAGGCTGCGGAGACGCCATGCGAATTAAACTGGATCGTCAGGCCGATGCCCTGTACGTTCGCCTAACCGACGCGGATATTGTTGAGTCAGAGGAGGTCGCGCCGGGCGTCATAATAGACTATGACCAAAACGGTGTAGTCGTAGGCGTCGAGATACTCCAACTCGGCTCCCGCCACGGTCAGGAGGCAGTGGCCTCCATTCAGTTGGATACCGACTGAGGTCAGCCTGGTGTAGACTGGGTAGCGCCGTGAGTTCCTGCGCTTCCTGCGACGCCTGGGCCAGACCCACCCTGACGGCGAGATTCATCTGAGCCCCGACAACTACGCCACCCACACGCACCAGGCGGTGAAGTCAGAGATTGCGCCGGTAGTTCAAGAGCCCTAATCAAATCCGCACCCTGAGCCCACCCGCATCATGGCGGGCTTCGCCAGCTCCTTCCCATTTTCGCTGGAAGCCGGCGGGCCAGCAGGAGGCCGCCCGGGAAAGGAAAACACCCCCAGCAGGCGAAGGGCAACAACCGGCAAACCGCCACGCCCGCGGGGGGTGCTGGAGCCGATGGGAGCGACCCCCTCCCACCGGCGGTTAAAGCAGTTCGTCAGGTACGCCGGCTAGCGGGCGGACCCGCATAGCGGTGGGCATTCAAACCGGTTGAACGCGTGCCAATGTAGCCAAGAGTATGGCCCTAAGGTATTGCCTTGACAGTTGTCATGTGCTACCATTGAGCCATGAGGTGCGTATCCAGTGCCATGCACATCGAGACCATCCGCCGCCGGCAGGGCGACAAGGTCTACACCTACCACCTGCTGCGCCAGACCTACCGGGAAGGCGGCAAGGTGAAGCACCGGACCCTGGCCAACCTCTCCCACCTGCCGGAAGCCGTCCTGGAGCTGGTCCGGCGAGCCCTGCGGGGCGAGCCGGTGGCGCCGGTGCCGCAGACGGTGAAGATCCGCCAGTCCCGCCAGCACGGGGCCGTCGCCGCCGTCGTGGGCATGATCCGCCAGCTGGGCCTCGACCAGGTGCTCTACTCCCGCTCGGCCGACTGGGTGCGCGTGGCCCTGGCCGTCGTCGTCATGCGCATCCTGCGGCCCTCCTCCAAGCTGGGCGGGACCCTGTGGTGGACGACCACCACGTTGCCGCAGCTTCTGCGGTTGCCCCACAACGGCGAGGACGTCAACGACGTCTACCGGGCCATGGACGAGCTGCTGGCCCGTCAGGCCGCTATCGAGGCGAAGCTGGCGCGCCGGCACCTGACGGCCAACGCCCTCGTCTTGTACGACCTGACGAGCGTCTATCTGGAGGGCAAGACCTGCCCGTTGGCCCGCTTCGGGTACAACCGGGACAAGAAGCGGGGCAAGAAGCAGTTCTGCGTGGGGCTGCTCACCAACGACGAGGGGTGTCCCGTGGCCGTGGAGGTGTTCCCCGGCGACGTGGGGGATCCCGAGACGCTGCGGGCCCAGATCGCCCGGGTCCGGGCTCGGTTCGGCATCGAGTACGTCGTGTTCGTCGGCGACCGGGGCATGATCGTCAAGGCCCGATTGAGCGACTTGGAGGCGGTGGGCTTCGGGTGGATCACGGCCCTGCGGGCGCCGGAGATCCAGAAGCTGCGGGATGAAG
The DNA here is from genome assembly GCF_035593265.1 of Limnochorda sp. LNt. GTDB lineage: Bacteria > Bacillota > Limnochordia > Limnochordales > Geochordaceae > Geochorda > Geochorda subterranea. The sequence continues at coordinate 1,298,916 of NZ_CP141614.1, forward strand.
GGTTCTTTCAGCCGGGCCTGTTCGACCGGCGGGACCTGGCGGAGATCGCCGACCCCGAGCGGCCCGGGAGCGGCTGGTGGTCTGCTACAATCCGCTGGTGGCCGAGGAGCGCCGGCAAAGCGCGAGGCGCTGCTTTCGGCCACGGAGCGGGAGCTGGCCAAAATCGAAGCCCGGGTGCGCCGTCGCCGCCGCAAGCCCCTGACGGCCGACGAAATCGGGGTGGCCGTGGGCAAGGTCCTGGGCCGCTGGAAGGTGGGCAAGCACTTCCAGCTGGAGATCCGCGACGGCCACTTCGCCTTCCGGCGCAAGGAGGCCTCCATCGCCCGGGAGGCGGAGCTGGACGGGTTTTACGTGCTGCGCACCAACGTGCCGGCCGACCGGATGGAGCCGGCCAAGGTGCAGGCCACGTACAAATCGTTGCGGGCCCTGGAGCAAAACTTCCGCACGATGAAAAGCGCCCTGGACCTGCGTCCGGTCTACCACCGGCTGGAGGACCGGGTGCGGGCCCACGCCTTTTTGTGCATGCTGGCGTTGTATGTGCGCTGGCACATGGAGCGGGCGCTTGAGCCCCTGCTGGCGGAGGACCCCCGGCGGTCCTTCGAGGGGCTGATGATGCAGCTGGAGACGCTGCAGCGCCACACGGTCGAGGTGGCCGGTCAGGAAATCCAGATGCTCGGCGAGCCTGAGCCGCTGCACCAGCGGCTCTTCCAGTTGCTGGGGGTTCCCCTGGCGTAGCCAGAAGCCTGAACGCTTGAATCCCACTCCGTTGGCGTCATTGCCGTGATTTGAGGGATATCGGGGTTGCTGAAGCCGATGGGAGCGACCCCCTTCCACCGGCGGTTAAAGCAGTTCGTCAGGTACGCCGGGTCCACCTGCCGGCTGGGGTATTGGCTGAGCCAGGTCCGAGACCTCCGGCGGCGGGTCAGCATCCCGGCCCGCACCCTGGCCTGCGTGGGGGTCTTGGGGTTTGCCTTCCGGGTCGCCTCGCTGATGGAGCTGGCCAGCTGGGTGGAGGCCGGCGCCTTTCGGAAGTTCTTCCGCGGTCAGCGGGGGCCGCTTCGGGACTGCTTTCGGGACTGGTGCAAGCGGGTCGAGCTGCCCAGCCTGTGGGCCATGAACGACGCCATCCTGGCCAAGGCCCGGCGGGACAAGGTCTTTCGGGCCGGCACCGTGCACGGCTGGCATGTGGTGGCCATCGACGGCACGGAGGTGCTGCGCACCTCGGCGCGGGGCTGCCCGGCCTGTCAGGTCTACCACCACAACGACGGGCGCATCGAGTACGCCCACCGGATGGTGCTGGCGCAGACGGTGGTCCGACCGGAGGCGCAGGACGAGCCGAAGCACCGCCGGAGGTCCTCGGGGCCGCCGCCGGTGGTGTGGGGGATGGAGGCCCAGCGGCCCGGGGAAGACGAGGTGGGGGCCGCGCGTCGGCTACTGCGGCGGCTTGTCCAGCGCCACGGCCACTTCTGCGACGTGCTCACGGTGGATGGCGCGTATGCGGAGGCGCCATTCCTGAATGAGGGCCGGGCGCTGGGTCTGCAGGCGGTGGTGCGGCTCAAGGACGAGCGCTACCACGTGGTGCAGGATGCCGCGGGGCTGCGCAGAGGCGAGCCGCCCCAAGAGACCTTTGCCACCCGCATCGGGTCCAAACAGGTCGTCGTGCGGCTGTGGGACACGCCCGACCTGACCAGCTGGGAGGGCCTCTCCCGTCCCGGGCGAGTCGTGTACGCCGAAGAGACGCTGACGTGGACCCAGTGGAAGGAAGGCAAGCCCAAGCCCCAACAGGCGTATCGGATCCTGCAGGTGCTGACGACGCTGGAGCCGGCGCAGGCTTCGGCTCGGGTCATCTGGGCTATAGCCCGCGCCCGATGGGGGGTCGAGCATGAAGGCGTGCGGGAGCTGAAGACCCACTGGCACCTGGATCACGGCTTCCTCCACCACCCGACCGGCATGCAGGCCATCTGGGCGTTGTTGGTGACGGGGTTTAACCTGTTTCAGCTCTTTTTGGCACGGCGGGTACGCTCCCGCCGGGACGTGGAGGCGACGGATAGCGGACTGGCCCAGCGTCTGCAACGCGCGCTGCGGGAGGTCACGGAGCCGCTGGGCCCGTACCTTTGGGACACCAGCTGATCGGTGAGGCCGTCGGGTGGGGGAAGCCGGCCAGCCAAGCCGCGAACTGGACCAAGTTCCCAGCCGGTTCCTTCGCCGGGCAGGAGAAGTCTGCCCGGCTTTTTGCTTCCCTCCGTATCCCCCTGAGGAGTTATCTTCCATATCCTACCTGGTAGATAATGGCGCGATCTCTGGTCGGCCCCCAGATCCTTGTACGACGTGCCTTGGCGCAGCATATGATGGAGGATCACGATGAGGCTGTGGGCCACGGCCACCCCGGCCCATTTGGCCCCGCGACGCGCGGCGATGCGGTGATACTGGGCCGAGAGATAGCTCGTCCGGGTACGCGCGGCCGCGCGGGCAGCCTCCACCAAGCCTTCCCGCAGCCGCCCTTCTCCCTCCTGGCGACGGGCGCGGCGGCCTGCTCCTCGAAACTCTAGCATGCGTGCTTCCCCATGGGAGCGACACTTCGTGGTGCTTCAGGCCGCCGGGGCGCAGTCTTATGGTCGGGCTCGCAGCACCAAGTGGAGTCGGCCTCGCGTCGGCCCGTCGCCGCACCACCGCTTCGCCCACCAGGCGCCATTTTCATGCTTCGTGGCGCCGGGATTACCCGGCATGACGGTCTTATGGGGATTTTACTGTGGCCACGGACACAATGCTCGGGTCGTCAGGGGAACGCTGTCGCTGTCGCCACTGCCCGATGCGGCTCCTGACTGCGAGGAGAGCAGCACGGACATGACGACGACGACCGCACCGGCAAGCCACATCCGTTTGACCCGAGGCCAGCGCCAAACGAATCCCGCCATGTTCCCCGATATCCTCCCCCTGTTGGGCGTCCACGCCGCCCCACCGGGCTCGGGGCGAAGAGTAAATACCAACGATAACTGAAAGCAAACTGAAAGCATTCTGAGAAGAGACTGAGAGCCCTCGTGAGAGCCGTCCAAAGGTGATCGGCGCGCCGGCGCAAGGGGTGGTCGCCGATACATCCGAAGGGGGCCAGGTCATCGGTGATGCGATGCGCGAGACGGGTCGCCTCGAGGCGCCCGCCGCCGTCGAGGCACCGTCATGCCGCGGCACGGTACACGGCCGCCCGGGGGAGATGGCCTCGCGGCCTGCAGCGAGGCTCGTCGGGCCGGCTACCTGGACGCCTGGCGAAGCTCGTCTCGCATCCGACGGAACTCGTCCTCGGAGATCTCCCCGCGTGCGAACCGCTCCTCCAGGATGGCGAGGGCCCGGGCCCGCTCGGTCGAGCCGGTGCCTCCGGCGACGAGGGTCCTGACCAGCCACACGATGCCGGCGATGGCCAGGCCCCAGAAGAGGAGCATCGTCACCCACCCGATCCACCAATTGCCGCCCATCCAACTGGCGCCCCACATGCCGGGGCCACATCCCCACCACATGGCACGACCCACCCTCTCTCGGGGCGGCGGGTCCCCAACGGGTCACGAGACGGGATCCCGTCGCCGCAGGCATTATCGAACCGGAAGCTTAGAGGAGCCTGAAAGAGGGGGGAAGAGAAGGGAAGGGCTCAGCCTCGTATCCATATCACTCGAGGCAGCCGCAGCCGGAGGCCTCTCGGGCGCCGTACCCGCAACGAGGGGCAGTCTCCGATGCTGGCTCCCAGCATGGCGCCCATGCCGCCGTTCATGAGATACGCCAGGAGCGTGCGGAGATGGTCACCCGTCGCGTGAGGTGGGGCATGGGGCGCCGAAAGTTCCGCCATGGCAGGCAGCCCGCCAGGCCCCGGGACGGCATGCATGGCCACGTAGGCGACGAGACCTCCGGCAAGGCCCCCCAGGGTGGCGCAGCCCATCGCCGACTTGGATGACGGACGGTCCCTTGGGGAATCACGGCGTGCCGCCTGCGCCAGCCCGGTCGCCAGCGCGGCGAGCGCGAAGGGCCACATCCCTCCGGCCGGCGCGAGGGCTTCGACGAGACCTCCGGCGGCGCTTCCGACCAAACCCGCGACGGCTACCCGATGGCCGCAATCTCGACGTGGCTCGTGCCCTCGCACGCCGCATGCACCTCGCTGCCCTCAACTCTACGCCCGGCCGGCGGCGCTTAGGCCCGACCGGCTCCTCACGGTCCCAGCATGCGGGCCACCAAGCCCAGCAACGCCCCGCCTGCGATGAGCCAGGCCGAGTTGAGGCCGAGGCGCGTCAGCGCCAGCAAAGATGCCACGGCGACGAGCACGGTGACGGGATCGACCAGCGCTGCCCCCGCCAGCTGCAGCGTCACCCCGGCCATGAGGGCCAGCGAGACCGCGTTGACCCCGTCGAGGATGGCCCCCGTCCACCACGACCGCCGCAGCCACGTCCCCAGCGGGTGCACCGCCGCCACCAAGAGGAACGACGGCAGGAAGATGCCGACCGTCGCGACCGCCGCGCCCGCCACTCCGCCCAGGACGTAGCCGACGAAGGTGGCCGTGGTGAAGACGGGGCCCGGCGTGGCCTGGCCCACCGCGATGGCGTCCAGGAGCTGCCGGTCGGTGAGCCATCCCAGCCGCTCCACCAGGTCCCGGCGCAGCAGCGCCAGGAGCACGTAGCCGCTGCCGTAGAGGACGGCCCCCACCTTCAGGAAGACGCCGAAGAGCCCGCTCAGGGCGAACGGGGCGGTCGGCACGCCGGCCACCGCTGTGCCGGCTGTGGCCACGCCCCCGGCGGCTGCAGCCGCTGCGCCCTGTGCTCCGGCCCCGGCCAGCCCCGCCGCGACGGTCGCCCATCCGAGGCCGTGCAACGAGGCCGGGCGGGTGCGTACGGGGCGCTGCCGCAGCCCCCTCACCAGGGCGAAGGCGAGCCCGCCTCCGAACAACAGCGCCAGCTCGTGGACGCCGAGCAGGTACAACGCCAGAGCCCCAGCTGCCCAAGCGGCGGCCAGCGGCTGAGCGAGAGCGGTGCGGGCGAGGCCCACCAGTGCCTGCGCGACCACGGCGATGATGACGGGCTTGATGCCGTACAGCATCCAGTCGACCTGGGGCGTCGTACCCCACGCGACGTAGGCGGCCGCGAGGGCGCCGACGATGAGCGCGGCCGGCAGGATGAAGCAGACCCCGGCCACCACCAGCCCCCGCCAGCCGGCCCGGACGTACCCCAGGTGGATGGCCATCTCCGTCGAGTTGGGACCGGGGATGAGGTTGGTCAGCCCGATGAGGTCGAGGAAGCGCTGCTCGCTCACCCATCGGCGCCGCTCGACCACCTCTTCGCGCATCATGGCGATGTGGGCAGCCGGCCCGCCGAAGGCGATGGTGCCGAGCTTGAGGAAGACGCGGGCCACCTCCCCCAGCGTCCCGGGGGCGGGAGCCTGCGCCGATGGGTCAGTCATCCGGGCGGCGTCCTGCTTCTTCACGAGCATCGACCTTCAGTGGCAAGCGGGGGAGCGCCGTCGACGCGAGGCGACCGAGGCCAGGCCGTGGCGCTCCCGTGGGAGTATAGCCGAGACCGAGCCCGGGGCGGGAGCTCGGCATCAGGAGCGGAGGAGGCCCTGCCCGGCCCGCCGGGCGACCGACTTGGTTCACCGACGCGTCGAGGGAGTCGCTCGTTTCGAGCGACCAGTGGGCGGCAGACGACATGGCGCGCACCGGCATCCTGGCCCAGCTCGCCCACGTGGCCTATCACCTGGGTGCCATCCGGCAGATGGCTCGTGACGTGGCGGGCTGAGGCGGCTACCCGAGGCGGTACCTGACTGAAGACCCTTCCTCGCCCAGTCCGCGGTCCGGTGCGTGGGTGGGAGGCCCTCTCACCCACGCACCTGTGCGCCACGCCCTGACGGCTCCGAGGCCTACCTACACGGTTCCCCATATTCTGACAATAGAAGGGAATAGCCTCTCTCTTAGCATACTCTACCAATGTCACGTTGCCCGTGCCGCTTGGGGGGATTGGGTTGGACGACGAGATCGACCTGCGAGCGTACCTGGCGGTGCTCTGGCGAGGACGGTACGCCATAGTCACGGTGACGCTGGTAGGGGTGTTACTGGCTTTTCTCGTGAGCCGCTTTCTCCTCACACGTGTCTATGAGGCTTCGGTGCTGCTCGTGGTGGAGGCAAAGGCTGCCCTGCCCAGTAACGAGGCACCTCAGCTTCCACAATTGGTGGCAGCAGCCTTGATGCCGCTTGATGCCAGGGGTTACCAGGAAATCGTGCAGTCCCCCGCCTTTCAGGACTTGGTGGGCCGCCGCGGTCAGGAGCTCTTTGGCGTCCGCGATAATTACTCAGTCAGTGCCCGAGTGGTGCCCCAGACGGCGCTGGTAGAGCTCTCGGCCGAGGCGTCCCGTCCCGAATGGGCTGCCCGCTTGGCTAACGAAGCGGCGTTGTTGTTACTGCAAGAGGCCGACCGACTCAATCGGTCTCGGCTGGAACGGGCTCTTGCCTTGCTGGAGGGGCAGATCGCTCAGGCACGTGCCGATCTGGACATGGCGCTTCAGGCGCTTCAGGAGTTCACGCTTCGCGGACCCAACGTGGACGAGCGCCAGAACGAGCTCGATGCCAAACTGTCTCTGCTTGCCGAATACCAGAAGCGGCTTGCCCAGTTGGATGTTCTGTTGACCACGGAAACCACGAAGCTGGGAGAGCTGCAAGCGCAGCTCGCTGGCGAGCCGCCTCTCCTGACCCTCAAGAAGGCTCTAAGCCCGGAGGCTGCAGCGCTCGGTCAGGCAATTCGGGGCCTCGGCCTGTCGATTGGCGAGCCGGTGATGAGCCTGGACGACGAGCAGCCGAACCCCGTTTACGTAGACTTGCGAAGTCGCCTTGCGGTGCAAGAGGTGACGGTTGCCGGGCTGCGGGCCGAGCGGGAGCAAGTTAGCGCTGCGTTGGAGCGGTTGTCTCAAGAAGTTCAGCGCCTGTCGAGCGAGCTTGTGACCCTGCAAGCCCAACAACGTGAGCTTACGTGGCAGGTCGATACGGCGAGGCGGACATACGAGACGGCAGTTACCCAGTACGAAGTGCAGAAGGCGGTACTGGCCGCTCGCTTCGGTGAGTCGGCGCTGACGCTGGTGAGAGACGCCCCGGTGCCCCAGTCGCCGTCGCGCCCCAGGACCGCCCTTAACATGGCAGTCGCCGGGCTACTGGGCTTGATGGTGAGCGTCTTCGGTGTGTTCGTCGCGGAGATGTGGCGGCAGCCCGCCCAGGTCAAGGCGGGAGAGGTCTCCCATGTTGCGACCCCCAGGGCGTGAGCGGGTCGCGCCGAGCGGGGACCGCTGGGTGGCCTGGGCGAGCGGCCTGCCCGGTCTAGGGCAGTTTCGACAGGGGCGGCGTGCCGCCGGGTGGTTCTTCTCGGGATGGGCCGGGGGCGTCGTCGCATTGGGCGTCATCATCGCCTGGCAGAAGATGCCATCGGCCTTTTGGGCGCTGTGGGGGCTGGCGAGCTTTCTCCTCTACCAGGCGAGCGTCCTCGACGTCGCTCGGCACGCGCGGATGCGTGAGGCGAGGCGCCGCCGGGAACTGTGCGCCCTGCTCTTTCCGGGTCGGCCACCCAGGCCGAGGGGAGCCGGCGAAGTGGACCCCGGCAGGGGGGAGCCGGAGCCCTTACTCGCAGCCCGACCACGAGGCTGAGGGCGCGAAAGCCACGGCATGTCTTGTCTCAAACGGGGGCCCACGGCGCCGTGAGCCCCCGTGCGCGTCCAGGCGATCGGCGAGGTCCAGCAGGATTAGAGGCCGGTTGCGAGCGGACGTTTCACCGGACGTCCTTGATAACAGCACTGCTCTGCGTCGCACTCTCCGCCAGGCAGCGACTCGTTGCACCCGTGACCCGCAGCATTCAGAAGTCCGCCTCGGTCCTCACGATCATGGGCCTGTTGCGCCGTAACGGCAAGGTCAAGGGGGGGCCAGGCCCTCTCCGAGGGGCGGGACCTGCTGCGCCTGAGCCGGTAGGAGCTGCGCCGGCTGCGAGGACGCGAAATCGGCATGGTCTTCCAGGACCCATGACGGGCCTCAACCCCACCATGCGGGTGGGGCGGCAGGTGATGGAGCCCCTGCTGTGGCACCGGACGGCCCGGTCGGGCGGGCGTCGGAAATGGCCATGCGGGTGAAACCGGCGGGCGAGAGGCGGTGACGGGGCGCGCGTTACCGAGCACGTTGCGGCGACATCGGAGAGGGAGCGCGGCAACCGGGCGGCCCTGTGCGACCGCATCTGTAATCGCGACCTCATGGCAACACCCGTCCATGCCGCTTCTGAAATAGAGTTCAAGGTCAGCTGGACGACCCGGCAGGAGATCCGCTTTCAGAGACGAACACCCTCGTGTGAGTTATCGATAACGCCCCGCGGGCGGCACGGAGGTGGGCGGGCGGCGTGGCCGGCGTCACCGTCAAAGACATCGCGAGGCGCGTGGGCGTGTCCACCATGACCGTCTCGCGCGCCCTCAACGGCCGGGGCGGGGTCAGCGAGGCGCTTCGCAACCGCATCCTGGAGGAGGCGCAGCGGCTCGGCTACAGCAAAAACGTGCTGTCGGTCGCCTTGCGCCATGGCAAGACGCGTACCATCGGGCTGTGTGTCTTCGATCTCTCCTTTCCGTACGCCAACGAGTTGCTGCGGGAGGTGGATCACCTGGCCCTGGCAGCCGGGTACGAGGTGCTGGTCAACTGCTCCCACGGCAACCCGGCGCAGGAGCGCGAAAACGTCGACTCGTTCCTGCGGCGGCGGGTCGACGGCATCCTGGTGGTGCCCGTGGCCACCCAGGACAACATGGGCTTCTTCCGCCAGCTGGCGCGGCGAGGCGTGCCGCTGGTCTTCGTCGACCGCTACCTGGTGGGGAGCCCCGTCGACAGCGTCGGCACCGACAACATCCAGGGCGGCTATATGGCGACCGACCACCTGCTGGAGCTGGGGCACCACCGTATCGCCTTCGTGCCGGGGCCCGAGGAGCACTGCATCACGGTGCAGGACCGCCTGGTGGGGGCCAGGCGGGCCCTGGCGGCGCGGCGCGTAGCCGGGGAGCTCTTGGTGCTCCGCCCGCCCCAGGCCATCGCACGGCCGGAGGACTACGGCTACGCCGCCATGCGGCACTACCTCGAGCGGGTCGGCTCGTCGGGCAAGGGGCGGCCGACCGCGGTCTTCGCCGTCAACGACAGCGTGGCCATGGGCGTCATCGCGGCGCTGCGGGAGCACGGCATCGGCGTGCCCCAACAGATGTCGGTCATCGGCTTCGACGACCTCTGGACGGCGAAGTACTTCCAGCCCCCGCTCACTACGGTGCGACAGGATGCCACCGGCATGGGGCAGGCTGCCATCCGGATGCTGCTGGAGACAATGGAGGGCCAGCGGCCGTCGGGGCGCCGGCTCCTGCTGGAGCCGCTCTTGGTGCAGCGAGCGTCCACCGCGCCCGCGGGCACGGCGGCTGTCGCCGGCGAGCCGCGCGGCGAGGCAGCGGCGAAAGGGGGTGGTGGCACCGGAGCCACCGCCTGAGGAGCGTCAACCGGATACTGTCGTCGGCAGATGGGGTCGGCGGAGGTCGTGGCGATCGAGCGTGCGCGCGTGACGACGTCGAGTCCGGTCCCTCGCAAGACGCGAGAAGGGTGAGGAGGAGACCGATGCGCAACACGAGGCGAGCGGGCAAGGGCCTACTGTGGCTGGTGGCCGCGCTGATCCTGATGAGCGGCGTACCGGCGCTGGCCGTCGAGCTCCCGCGCAACGAGACGCTGTACGTGGCCGGCCACCTGTGGGGGCCGCCCACCAACTCCAACCCGCTGGCGCCCACGGTGCTGTGGCCCGTCAACAACGCGGTGGGCGCGTCGGCGGGCTACGTCTACGAGCCCCTCTTCCTGTGGAACATGCTGGACGGCAGCTACGAGCCGCTGCTGGGGCGTAGCATGGAGTGGGTCGACGACCAGACCCTGCGAGTGGAGCTCCAGCCCGGTACCCGCTGGCAGGACGGCCGACCCCTGACGTCCCGTGACGTGGTCTTCACCTTCGAGCTGGCCCGGCGCTACACGCTGGCCTACACCTCGTTTTGGGAGTACGTCGAGGCCGTGCGGGCTGTAGACGACCGCACCGTCGAGGTAATCCTGGATCCGGCCAAGCCCGACCGGCTGGGCGTCCAAGCCACCTTCGCCGTGCAAAACATCCTGCCCGAGCACATCTGGGCGCCCATCGCCGATCAGGGACGCCAGGCGCTGCTCGAGCACGAAAACCTCTACCCGGTCGGCTCCGGCCCCTACAAGATCATCGACTACACCACCGACCGAGTCGTGTTGGAGCGCTACGAGGACTACTGGGGCAAGTCGCTCTACGGCATGCCGGCCCCGCGCTACGTGGTGGGCGTCGTCTTCCAGAGCAACGATGCCGCCAACCTGGCCCTGCAGCAGGGCGTTGTCGACTGGGCGCAGACCTTCGTGCCGCGGGTCTGGACGCTGCGCAACGTCGGCACCTGGTACGATAAGGAGCCCTACTACGTGCCCGGCGCGATCCCCATCGTCATCATCAACGTGCACCGCAAGGGCCTCGACAACCCGCTGGTGCGCAAGGCCATCGCCTACTCCATCGACTACGCGACCATCGCCCGGGTGGCCATGTCCAGCTACTCGGAGCCCGCCAGGTCCAGCCTGATCCTGCCGGGCGGTTTCGAGGCCGAGTACTTCGACGAGCAGGCCGTGGAACAGTACGGCTGGAAGTATGACCCCCCCAAGGCCGTCGACATCCTGGAGAACCAGCTCGGCGCGCGCAAGGGCTCCGACGGCATCTACGTGCTGCCCGACGGCACCCGCCTCAGCTTCACGGTGCAGACGCCGTACGGGTGGACCGACTGGATGACGGCCCTCGAGATCATGGCGCAGTCGGCCCGCGCCGTGGGCATCGAGCTCCGCACCGAGTTTCCGCAGGAGCCGGTGGTCACCTCCAACCTGCAGTACGGCAACTTCGACATGGGCATGCGCTACGGGCCCGAGGCCCAGCCCATCAGCCCTAGGAATCGCTTCCAACACGCTATGGACATCCGCACGGTGCCACCCATTGGCCAGCAGGCCATCTGGCAGAACTGGGGCCGCTTCGAGCACCCCGACGTGGCGCGCCTGCTGGACGAGGCGGCAGCCGCCACGAGCCCCGAGGAGCTCAAGCGGATCTACGGCGAGCTGGACCGCATCTTCATGGAGTACGTGCCGGCCATCCCGTTGATGTACCGGCCGTCGCAGTTCTACCAGTTCAACGACACGTACTGGAAGAACTGGCCCACCGCCGCCAACCCGGTGGCCCCGCCTGACTACTCCATCCGCGTCCTGCGGGCGCTGCGCCCGGTTCGCTGAGCGACGGGCTGCGGGGGGCGCCGCGCTGGGGAGCGCTCCCCGCCCGCGCCCCCCCGCCCGAGCGGCGGGGGGGGGGCGCAGAGAAGGGGTGGCAGTTTGAAGGGTCTGGGGCGCTACATCGCATCCAAGGTCGGTTGGTACGCCCTGGCTTTTTTGGTCGCGATCCTGCTCAACTTCCTCCTGCCCCGCCTGATCCCCGGCAACCCCATCGACGCCCTCATCGCCCAGTACATGCAGGGCACGGTGGAGGCGGCCGTGGCGGCCAAGGCGTACCAGGCCTTCATCGAGGACTTCGGGTTGGACCAGCCGCTGTGGCGGCAGCTGCTGGGTTACGTCGCCAACGTGCTGCACGGCGACCTGGGGCGCTCCTTCTCCCTCTACCCGGCCCGCGTGCGGGACATCATCGCCCAGGCGCTGCCCTGGAGCGTCGCGCTGCAGCTGCCCGCCATCCTGCTGGGGTGGCTCATCGGCAACTGGCTGGGCGCCCTCGCGGCCTACAAGGGCGGGCGGTTCGACTCGACCTTCTTCGTGGCGGCACTGGCTCTCTCCAACGTGCCGTACTACGCCATGGCCATCCTGCTGTTGTACTTGCTGGCGGTGGTGGTGCCCATCTTCCCCTCGGCTGGGGGCTACAGCTTCGGCATGACGCCCGCGCTGTCGCTGCGCTTCGTCATCGACGTGCTGCATCACTATACGCTGCCCTTCCTGTCGCTGGTGCTCATCTCCATCGGGGGCCAGGCCGTGGGGATGCGCTCGATGGCCATCTACGAGCTGGGGGCCGACTACGTCAACTACTCGACCGGGATGGGGTTGCGCGAGCAGAAGGTGCTCGGGTACGTCTTCCGCAACGCCATGCTGCCCCAGGTGACTGGGCTGGCCCTCTCCCTCGGCACCATGGTGGGAGGCGCCCTCATCACCGAGATCGTTTTCTCGTATCCCGGCATCGGGTCGCTGCTCTTTCGGGCCATCTCGACCCGAGACTACCCGTTATTGCAGGGGGGCGCGCTGTTGGTGGTGACGGCCGTGCTGGTGGCCAACCTCCTCGTCGACATCGCCTACGGCTTCATCGACCCGCGCATCCGGGCCGTGCGCCTGGGGGAGCGGTGACGCCATGAGCCAGACGCGCAAGAGACTGCGGCGGGCGTTGCGGTCGAGGCGGTTCGTGGCCAGCGTGGCGCTGGTGGCGGCGGTGCTGGCGTTCGCGCTGCTGGGCCCCGTGCTCTACCCGCGCGATCCCCGGGCACTGGTCAGCCTCTCATACGACCCGCCCTCCCGGGAGTTTCCCCTGGGTACCGATAACTTCGGGCGAGACGAGCTGGCGCTGTTGATGCACGGCACCCGCACGTCGCTCTCCATCGGTGCCATCGCGGGGGCCATCGCCGTGGCCATCGGCACCGTGGTGGGCACGGCCGCTGGCTATTGGGGCGGACGCGCAGAGGAACTCCTGATGGGCGTGACCAACATCGTCATCACGCTGCCGTCCCTGATCGTGCTCATCCTGATATCGGTGGCGCTCGACTCACGGTCGCTGGCGGTGATGGGCATCATCATCGGGCTCACCTCCTGGCCGTGGACAGCCCGGGCGGTGCGGGCGCAGGCCAGCAGCCTGCGGGCCCGGGAGCACATCTACGTCGCCCGGCTGTCGGGCGCCAGCGACGTGTCCATCATGCTTCACGACGTCATCCCCTACATGCTCTCGTACCTGGGGATGGCCTTCACGCTGCAACTGGCAGGGGCGGTGCTGGCCGAAGCCGGCCTGAGCATGCTGGGCCTGGGCCCGTCGGGCACCATCTCGCTGGGGTTGCTGTTGCAGTGGGCCCTGCTCTGGGAGGCGGTGCGGCAGGGGATCTGGTGGGCCTTCCTGCCGCCGGTGATCCTGTTGACGCTCATCGCCTTCGGACTGCAGCTCCTCAACGCCAGCCTCGACGAGATCTACAACCCCAGGCTGCGGAGGGAGAGGCAGGCGGCGTGAGCGAGCTGTTGGTGGCCGAGGGGATCAGCGCCCGCTACCGGGTCGACGCGGACGAGCCGCCCGTGCGGGCCGTCGACGACGTCTCCATCGTGTTGCACGAGGGCGAGTCGCTGGGCATCGCCGGCGAGTCGGGATGCGGCAAGTCGACGCTGGCCAGCGTGCTGTCGCTCAACGTGCACCCGCCCCTGACGGTGACGAGCGGCCGGCTGGAGCTGGCCGGGCATCGCCTGTCGCTGACGGAGCCGGGGTGGAGGCGCCAGGCCGAGGCGATGCGGGGCAAGGTGGTGGCCCTGCTGCCCCAGGGCGCCATGAACGTCCTCAACCCGACCCGGCGGGTCAGCGACTTCGTCTACGACGTGCTGCAGTCCCACATGCCCCGCATCTCCCGCAAGGAGGCCGTCGAGCGGGCGGCGGAGCGGTTCGAGCAGCTGGCCCTGCCGAGACGGGCGCTGGACGCCTACCCCCACCAGCTGAGCGGGGGCATGCGGCAACGGGTGGTGGCCGTGGTCTCGACGCTGCTGGACCCGGCCGTCCTCATCGCCGACGAGCCCACCTCGGCGCTGGACGTGAGCTCCCAGCGGGCCCTGCTCAAGCTGATGGCGGGCCTGCTGGAGCGGCGCATCATCCGGGGGATCGTCTTCATCACCCACGAACTGGCGCTGCTGCGAGCGGTCACCCATCGGGTGGCCATCATGTACGCCGGGCAGGTGGTGGAGGTGGGCCCCACCGAGGACGTGCTGTTTCGGTCGGCCCACCCCTACACCAAGGCGCTGATGGACGCCACCATCGTGCTGGAGACGGGGACCCGCCGCCAGCGCATCGAAACCATCGGGGGCGCGCCGCCGAGCCTGATGGCCCCGCCGCCGGGGTGCCGGTTTCACCCGCGCTGTCCGGTGGCCATGCCTGTCTGCTCCCGGGAGACCCCGCCGGTGGTGACGGTGGGGGCGGGCCGCACGGCGGCCTGCTGGTGGGTGGCCGAGCGGATGCAACAGGCGGCGGCCCCCGCGGGGGCGGGAGCGGCCGGGGGAGCAGGCCCAGGGGCAGGAGCGGGCGAGGCAGAGGCCGTGGGAGAGGGGCACGATACGCGTGCAGCCAGCCAGTGACGGGGCCCTGCTCCAGGTGGAGCGCCTCTCCCGCACGTTCGGGCACGGGCGCCATCTGGTGAGGGCGGTCGACGAGGTCTCCTTCGAGATGCAGCCGGGCGAGATCGCCTGCGTGGTGGGAGAGAGCGGCAGCGGCAAGTCGACGCTGGCCATGGTGCTGCTGCGGCTCATCCCGCCCACGGGCGGGCGCATCGTCTTCGGCGGGCGGGACGTGACCTATCTGCGGCGCCGGGCGGAGCTGCGCGCCTACTGGCGTGACGTGCAGGCGGTCTTCCAGGACCCGTTCTCGTCGTTCAACCAGTTCATGACGGTGGAGCGGGTGCTGGGGCGGACCCTGGGGCTCGAGGAGCGGCGGCTCAGCCGGCAGGAGCGGGCCGAGCGGATGGCCTGGGCCCTGGAGCGGGTGGGGCTCGACCCCAAGGGGGTGCTCGGCAAGTACTCGCACGAGCTGAGCGGTGGCGAGCGCCAGCGGGTCATGATCGCCCGGGCGCTGGTGGTGCGGCCCCGGCTGCTGGTCGCCGACGAGCCCACGACCATGGTCGACGCCTCGTCACGGGCGACCATCCTCAACCTGCTGCTCGATCTGCGAGAGCAGTATGGGATGTCCATCCTCTTCATCACCCACGACGTGAGCCTGGCCACTTACGTCAGCGACACGCTGCTGGTGATGTACCAGGGGCGGATCGTGGAACGGGGCGACGTCGAGCGGGTCACGAAGCAGCCGGAGCATCCGTACACCAGGCGTCTGTTCGCCGATGCGTTCACGTTTGCCAGGAGGGGGTAGCGTCGCGATGGAGCCGGCACGCTTGGGGGTCAACTACTGGCCGGGTTACGCCGGCCCGTGGATGTGGCGGGACTTCCGGGAGGAGGCCATCGCCGAGGATCTGGCGGCGCTGGGGGCTGTGGGGGTGGAATACACCCGCAGCTTCGTCTTCTGGCCCGACTTCATGCCGGAGCCCGATCGGGTCGACGAGGGGGCCGTGGAGCGGCTGCGGCGGTTTCTGGCACTGCACGAGCGAGCGGGGCTGGGGGTACACCTCACCTTGCTGGTGGGGCACATGAGCGGAGAGAACTGGCCGCCCCGCTGGATGCGCGACCCCGGCCAGCTCTACACCGACCCGGCACTGCTGCTGGCGCAGGAGCGGCTGGTGAGGGCGGTCGTCGAGGCGGCGCGCCCGAGCAGGGCGCTCGAGGGATACGTGCTGACCAACGAGCTGCCGCTCTTCACGGGGCCGGCGCCGGCCGAGGCGGTGCGGGCCTGGGCGTCGAGGATGTACGGGCTGGTCAAGGCGCTGGATCCCGGGCGACCGGTCAGCATCGGCGACGGGGCCTGGTACGTGCTGGGCGGGCTGGCGGGGGCCTTCCGGCCGACGCTGCCCCAGGACGTCATCGCGCCGCACCTCTACCTGGCCGAGACGCACCCCGAGCGGCAGATCGCGGCCTACGGGCTGGCGATGGCGGTGGCCAGGCGGCTGGCCGGCGCCCACGGCAAGGCGCTGTGGCTGGAGGAGTTCGGGGCGACGCACTCGGTCTTCGGGGAGGAAGAGGTGGCCGAGTGGGCGCGGCGGGTGGCCATCGAGGCCCGGCTGCACGGGGCGAGCCACCTGGGGTGGTGGTGCGGGCTCGACTTCCGGGAGGAGCTCGCGGACGTGGCGCCCTACCGGCATCACCCGCACGAGATCGCCTTCGGCATGCTGAGGGCCGACCGCAGCCCGCGGCCGGTGGCGCAGGCGCTGCGGGAGGCGGCGCGGGCGCCGCTGGAGATGCCGGAGCGGGTGGGGCTGCTGGTGCCGTCGTATGCGTACCGGGCGTACCCGTTCAGCGAGCGGCCGGGCGGGGTGCTGCAGCGGGCGCTGCTCAACGCGTACGCGGCGCTGCGGCAGATGGGCTACCTGCCGGAAGCGGTGCTGGAGGAGGACCTGTTGAAGGCGGAGCATGGCGTGGGCGGCGGCGGGGGCGCGGCCGGCGCCGTCGACAGCGAGGTGGGGCGCCGGACCGGGGAGCTGCCGGCCGTGCTGGTGGCGCCGGCGGTGCAGAAGCTGCTGGCGCCGACGTGGGATCGGCTGGCGCAGTATCCGGGGCGGGTCGTCTACAGCTACCTGCACGGGACGGCCGTGCGCTCGCACGAGGGAGGCTGGGTGTCGGCCGAGGCGGCCCGACGGTTCTTCGGAGGGCGGCCTCACAATCGCTTCAACCTGGCCGAGCCGGCGCCCCGGGAGCTGGTCTGGGACGGCGGGCGGCTGGCGCTGCCGGCGGGCCCCGACCCCTTCAGCGAGACGCCGCTCGTGCTGGAGCCGGAGGGGGCCGAGGTGGTGGGCCGCGACGACCGGGGGCGGCCGCTGTGGGTGCGGGTCGACGGGCGGCGTGACATGCTGCTCTACCCGCTGGAGGCGCTGGCGGAGGAGCCAGAGACGGTGGCGGCCTTCTACCGGGCCGTGCTGGGGAGGCGCCCGGGCCGGTGAGCTCGGGAAGGAGCGACGTGGCGTGCGAGGCATGCTGCTGACGCTGCCGGGGCTGACGGTGGCGGGGCGAGTGGCGGGCGAGCCGACGGCGGTCGAGGGCGGTCTCGTGGTGCCCGGCAGGGCCGTGACGCTGCTGCATCCCTTCGGGGCGGCGGGGCGCTACTACCGCCACGGCTGGCACTCCTGGAGCCCGGTCGAGTGGGTGGCGGTGCCGGGCGGCCGCGCGGAGGCCGGGGCGAGCGGCGGGGCGCCGGCGGACGACCGGGCGGCGGCCCTCTACTCCGACGACGATGCCCGCTACGCCGGCGCCTGGAGGCCGGGCGGCAGCGGGTCGGGCCGTCGAGGGGTCCGACGGGCGGGTGCTGCTGCTGGGCGCGCTGGACGTCGGCGCCCGGATCGAAGCCGACGACGAGGTGCTGCGGGGCTTCTACGAGGGCGGCCCCGAGGGCGACGGGGGCGCTGTCGGGGCCGCTGGCGCCGCCGCGGAGCCCGCCTGGTTCGTGGCGTACGGGGAGCGCAGCGAGGCCTTCGCCCGCTATGCCGAGCAGCTGGGCCGGCGGCTGGGACGGCGGGCTCGGGGCGGGTCGCCCCGGGTCTGGTGCAGCTGGTACGGCTACTACCGGGACATCTCGGAGGCGCGCCTGGCCGCGGCGCTGCAGGGCCTCGCAGGGCTGGCCTTCGACGTCTTCCAGGTGGACGACGGGTGGCAGCGGGCCATCGGTGATTGGCAACCCAACGGGCGCTTCCCCTCCGGCATGGCCGAACTGGCGAAACGCATTCACGACGCGGGGATGCGGGCGGGGCTGTGGATGGCGCCCTTCATCGTGGCGCCCGCGAGCCCGATCTTTCGGGAGCATCCCCATTGGCTGGTGCGGGACGACGACGGCCAGCCGGTGGTGGCGGGCCACAACTGGGGCGACGCCTATTACGCCCTCGACACCACGCACCCGCAGGCGCAGGCGTGGCTGCGGAGCCTGGTCGAGCGGGTGCGGGAGTGGGGCTACGACTACCTCAAGCTGGACTTCCTGTATGCGGCGGCGATGCCCGGCCGGCGGCACGCGCCCGTCCCCCGGGAGCGGGCTTACCGGGAGGGCCTGCGGGTGATGCGGGAGGCCGCGGGCGACGACGTCTACATCCTGGTCTGCGGGGCCCCCGTCATCGCCTCGCTGGGGCTGGCCGACGGCATCCGGGTGGGGCCCGACGTGGCACCGTTCTGGGAGATCCCTTACGGAGGGGGCGGGGCGTCGGCCCGCACCCTGCCCAGCTCACGCAACGCGGTCTGGACGAGTGTGGAGCGCCTGTGGCTGCAGCCGCTCATCCACACCGACCCCGACGTGGCCTACTTCCGCACCCGCCACAACCTGCTCGCCGAGCGAGAGCGACGGTGGCTGCAGGATCTGGCCCGGGTGGCTGGGTTTCGCGCCACGTCGGACCCGCCGGAGTGGCTGACGGGCCAGGAGCGTGCCGAGCTGGCGGCCTTCTTGCAGGAGCGGCCACGAGTCGAGCGGGTCGGCCCGTACCGCTACCGGGTGGACGACCGGGAGGTCGACTTCGGGCCGGCACTGGCCCGAGACGGGCAAGGATGAGGAAGGGGACGGGTCCGCCGGGCCCGCCCCCTTCGCGGACGTGACGCCAGGTCGCCTTCACCCATCCTCGTCGGGCCATCCCATCTCCTCCGCCGGCTCCTCATCCCAATCGACCCGCTGGGCCGGCTTGCGCCCTCGACGCCGCACGTTGTCGCTGCGCCGGACGAGGCGTCGCCAGGCCTCCCACTGGCGATCCCGCTGCCGCACCGGGTTGGAGAGGTTGCCCCAGAAGAAGAGGCGGGGCGTCAGCCGCCCCATGGCCCGCAGGACCGTCAGCGGGCCGTCCGGCAAGGCCCGGCAGTGGACGAAGGATCCGGACGGACGGCTCTCGATGAAGCCCGCCTGCGCCAGCACCCGCAGGTGGTAGGAGACGGCCGACGCCTTGAGGCCGAGCCGATAGGCGATGACACGAGGCTCCACCGAAAACGGCTGCAGCACGACCATGGCGAGGATCCGCAGGCGAGTCCCGTCGCCCAGGGCACGAAAGCACAGGGACCAGAGCGCGGCCTCTTCCTCGGTCATGTCGGGCGCGGGAAACGCCATCGCATAGAGGTCGGTGGGCATGCGGTCCTCGAGGGCCTCGAAGTCCTCCGGGGCCTCTCGCTGTGCGCCCCGTTGGGTGCCTTTCGTCGTCGACCTGGCCATGACGCGCCTCCTCACGGTCCTCGCGGAGGCGGCGCACGAGGCCATTACGGCGGAGCAACGGCCGATCCCTGCGGAGCGGGCGGCGCCAGGTCAGACCCCCGATGGGTGCGCGAGGGGCGGGGTGGGGCGAGGGCCGGGGTGGGGCGCGCAGCGAGGGTGTCCCGGGTGTGCACCAGGCGTTTTTAAATACCTTTTCAAAAAAGCCTCGTCACGTAGGCGAGGGGTATGCCACGGCGCGCGGGGCCGCCGGGGCGGGCCGCGACGATCTCGAAGCGCTGGGGGCCGTCGTGGTGGGCCTGCGGCCAGGGGGCGTGGAGCAGGTGCAGGGTCGAGCTGCGAGGCCCGAGACGACGGGTTCGCGACACTCTTCAACGATCGTTGAAATGCGCGCGAGGGGGTGGAGGAGGGTCGGGCAAGGCGAGCAGGGTCATGGGGCAGCGACGCGGCGCCGGTCGCGAGCGATGTCACGGGCGCAAGATTGCTGCAAGGCCTCTGAACGGCGGCGGTAAGCCTCCTGTCAGCGCAGAGTTAGTGCCAAACGTCACAGTAAGGGGCGGGGGCGATCATCGCTGTGAAACAGGCACCCCGTCCCGGAGTGAGCCGCCGGGGTTTCTTTCAGATCGGGGCGGCCATCGCGTCGGCCATCGGTGCCGCTTCGCTGGGCGCAGGGCGCAAGCCCGCGGCACGAGCGGCCCAGAGCGAGCCGGCGGGCGACTCCTGCGCCATGCTGGTCGACCTGACCCTCTGCGTCGGCTGCGGCATGTGCGCCTACGCTTGCCAGGAGCAAAACGGCTGGACGGGCGACCCCGACGGGCAGGAGCTGTCGGCGGACCGGTGGACGGCCGTGCGGGAGGTGGCGCTGGAGGACGGCGACACCCGCTTCGTGCGCACGCAGTGCTTCCACTGCCAGGTGCCCTCCTGCGCGGAGGCCTGCATCGTGGGGGCGTTGCGCAAGACGCCCGAGGGGCCGGTGGTCTACGACGCCGGCCGCTGCATCGGATGCCGCTACTGCATGATCGCCTGCCCGTTCGGCGTGCCGCGCTACGAGTGGGACGACACGTGGCCCGAGGTGGTCAAGTGCGACTTCTGCGCCGAGCGCATCGCCCGGGGCCAGCAGCCCGCCTGCGCGGAGGCGTGCCCGACGGGGGCGACCCTCTTCGGCCGGCGTTCGGAGCTCATCGCCGAGGCGCGCCGGCGCATCGACCAGGAGCCCGACCGGTACGTCCCCCACATCTACGGGGTCGACGAGGTGGGGGGCACGTCGTGGCTGTTCTTGTCGGACGTGCCGTTCGACAAGCTGGGCTTCGCCCGGGTGGCCAGCGAGCCGCCGGCCTACCGCACCCGGGCGTGGATGCGGCTGGTGCCGGGCCTGGCGGTCGGGATGGCCGGCTTGTTGACGGGCGCCTACCTGCTGGAGGGGCGCAACGGCGGCGACGACAAGGCGCGAGACTCTGAGCATCCGGCGCAGGGGGGCGAGCGCCGGTGAAGCCACGCTATGGCGTTTGCCGGGACCGGGATGGGGAACGGGGAAGCATCCCCCTTCCCATGCCGAATACGGCCGTGAAAACCTGCAGCGGGCTGGATACTGCGCGGGAAACCCCGTGGAAAAGGACTTCGCCGCCGGGACAGCTGTAACACCCTACCAGGTCACGGCCTCGACCCCGCGAATGGATCCCACGAAAGGGGTCCGGGGTCGAGGCCGTAACGTTTTCGTGCTTCTGCGTGGTAGGTGGGGACTTTGGTGTCATTTCCGTGGTCCGTATAGGACTCTGGTTCCTGAGCTCGTGCTGCAAGAGTTTGCCAGTTAGGACGTGCACTTCACGCACTGTAACGCCCTGCAACGCTCATCCACGCGCCAGGGATACCCCTCACGGGCTACCCAAGACCCATGATGGAGCGGGCTCTCTCCCGAGAAGGCCGCCGGACGCGGACCCTGTTCACCTCCCGGAGGAAACGTCCTGGAAGGCCATGAGCCGTGTGGGACATGCCGGAGGGGGGAAGCTGGACGCCGTGCGTTGTCCGGACAAGGAGGTTTTGCTGGCGGCGCTGCAACGCTGGGCCGAGCGGGGCCCCAACTTCGGGGGCTTCACCGATGCGTGGCTGGCTGTGCGAGCCCAGCGGAGCGGGCTGCCCGTGTGCAGCGTCAACGGTAGCGACTTTCCAGACGTTGTCAATACCTACCCGCTGGCAGAACCTGGCCAGGGCGAGGCAGCGACACCGTGATCACCGCTCCCGGGTCGGTCGCTCAGCCGCCGCTTATCTGTCGGCCCGTTACGCTATAGGAGCAGGCTCCTGAGACGCTACGTCTCCAGGCGAGCGACCGTAGGCTGAGGTGGTCCACGCGCGGGCCGCCCGCGGTCGACCCGTGGCAACCGCCTACCGGAGTGGGAGGCAGGAGCTTCGGGAAGATCAACCGAGGCAACGGCCCGTGAGGTCCATGGGGCGCGATAGCGACAGGGGTCGGGTCGCGCGGGTCGAATGGCGCTCCCGGGGAGGCTTGAGGTCATGGGTGCGCCGTACCCGGAGCCCCTCTACCGCGACTGGCGCCATTACGATCTGCAAAACGCCGGCCTGCACGAGGACATCGACTACTTCCGCCACCAGGTGCGCCGGTGGGGCGGACCAGTCCTGGAACTGGCGTGCGGCACGGGCCGGATCGCCATCCCCCTGGCGCGGGACGGGCACCGGGTGGTGGGGCTCGATCTGTCCGAATCGATGCTGGATGGTGCCCGACGCAAGGCGGCTCAGGCGGGAGTCGATGTCACGTGGGTCCGGGCCGACATGCGCGAGTTCGACTTGCCGGGTCAACGGTTCCGCACCATCCTGCTGGGGTTCAACTCCATCTGCCTGCTTCTCACGTGGCGAGACCTGGAGCGCATGCTGCGCTGCGTGCGGCGGCACCTAGCCGACGGAGGCCGATTCCTCATCGACGTTTTCAATCCCGACTTCCGGTTCCTGATGAGGGATCCGGCCGCCCGGTTCGCGTGGGGCCGCTATCCCGACCCGGACGGAGCGGGCGAGGTGGAGCTCGCCGAGAGTAACCGGTACGACGACGCGGCGCAGATCAACCACATCACCTTGCACTATCGGCTTCCCGACGGATCCGAGCTCGCGGAGCGCCTCGACATGCGGATGTACTTCCCTCAGGAACTGGACGCCTTGCTGCACTACAACGGCTTTCGAATCGAGGCGAAGTACGGCGACTACTCGCGGGCGCCGTTCGGGCCAGGTGCTGAGCGGCAGCTCCTGGTGTGCGCGGCGGATAGTTTGGATGATGAGAAAGACCTGCGAGTGGTTTGAACGGCTGCTGCGTGTCGGCCGGCAATGGGGTGGGGCGCCCGGTGACGACGGCCAGGGGGGACGGTGCGGTGCGGCGACTCGTCGAGGAGCACGCCGGGCGGTACGATCGCTGGTACGAGACCGAGCCCGGGCGGGTGCTCTTCGAGGCGGAGTTGCGGGCGCTCCGGCGAGTGGCGGCCGACCTGCCCGGCCCCCGCCTGGAGGTCGGCGTGGGGACCGGCCGCTTCGCCGAGCCGCTGGCGATCGACGTCGGCGTCGACCTGGCGTATGCGGGGCTGTGGCTCTACCGCCAGCGCACACTCGGCCTTACGCCGCCCGCCGGGCGTCGCCTCCCCGTCCACCTGCTCCAGGCCGACGGGGCACGGCTTCCGTTCGGCAGCGCTACCATCGGGAGCGTCTTCCTCATCGTCTCCATCTGCTTCGCCGCCGAGCCGAGGGGACTGGTCGTGGAGGCCGCTCGGGTGGTGCGGCCGGGTGGCGCCGTGCTGGCGGCCTTCATCGACCGGGAGAGCCCTTGGGGGCGGTGGTACCGGGAGAAGGGGGAATCCGGCCACCTCTTCTACGAGCACGCCCGGTTCCTCACCGCCACCGAGGTGCGGGCATGGCTGGAGGCGGCGGGCTTGCGGGTCCACCGTGCCGCTTCGACGCTGCTGCAGCCACCCGGCGACGCCCCCCGCCCCGAGACGCCCGTCGAGGGCCTCGTCCCGGGCGCCGGCTTCGTCTGCATGGTGGCGGGGCGCTAGCAGGCTCGCCAGGACGGAGCGGGATACGCCGGCGTGGAGAGAGGGCAACTGGGGGACTCAGCGCCGAACCCATGCCACCCGAGGCAACCGCATAGGGGACGTGGGACCTGGGTGGCGCAGCCCATGACCCGCATGGACGAGTCGTCGTCCTCCGGGGAAGAGCGGCGCGGGCATTCCCGACGAGGCTCGCGACGGACGCCGCCGTCCGCGAGGCCCCAGGTGACCCATTGCGTCGCACGCCCCGCTCCCCGCTCCAACGATATGCCGGACGCGGAGGGGCGCAGGAGGGCCACCCTCCTTCAAAGTGCCAGCACAACACGTGCATGGCCGACTGCAGGCGTTGGGTGATGAGGGGGCCCGCCGGCTCGGGGACGGACAGATAACCGAGGAAAGGGCCGTAGGGCTCACGCTGGCGGCCACGGGGCTGTTGCCGCCGGCGCTGGCGGCGGTGGCCCAGTCGCTGCCCGACCTGGCCATCCTGGGCACCTCGTCACGGCTGCTGCGCCTCGGGCGATGAGGATGCCGTCGAGGGCCTCGGGGATCACGGGTTGCCCTCGCTCACGACCGCGATGGTGTGGCCGTCCTCGTCGCGCGTGACCAAGCCCGCCTGCGTCGAAGCACCGCTGAGAGCGGCTACCTGCAGCACCTCGTCCTCCAGTCGCTCCAAGGGCTCCAGCCCGACCCCGGCTTGCTCCAGGCGGCGGGCCACGGCCTGCACGTCAGCGGCCGACGGGACGACGAACGAGAAGTGTCGAAGCTGGACGCAGTCGGGTGGGGGTGGCGGGGCGTCGATGCCTGCCCACGTGTTGGCCCCCACGTGGTGGTGGTAACCGCCGGCCGCGAAGAACCGGGCGCTCGGCCCGAACCGCAACACGAGATCCAGCCCCAGCGCGTCCCGGTAGAAGCGCTCGGCACGCGCCACTCGTGAGACCTGCAGGTGGATGTGGCCGAGACGGGTACCGGCGGGCATGACGCCGCCGGGGTCCTCGCCGGGAGCCAGCTCCGCCATCAGGCCGTCGAAGTCCAGGGGCTCCGTGGTCATCAGGATGTGGTCGCCGCGGCGGGGCCACTCGTCCCGAGGGCGGTCCGCGTAGAGTTCGATGCCGTGGCCATCGGGATCGGACAGGTAGACCGCTTCGCTGACCCAGTGGTCCGAGGTCCCGTCGATAGGCCAGCCCGAGCGCACGACGCGGGCCACCACCTCGGCCAGCTGACGCCGGGTCGGCAGCAGCAACGCGAAGTGATACAGCCCCCGGCACCCCGGCGGCTTGGGGCGGGCACCGGGCTGTTGGGAGAGCAGCACCAGCGTCCGAGGTCTACCCGCCTCGTCCCGCAGGCCGACGGCGACGCACCCCGGCCCCCTCCACACGGGATGCAACCCAAGCGTGCCCTCGTAGAAGGAAAGCGAGCGCTCCAGATCACCCACGGTGAGGTGGACCCATCCGAGCCTCGTCAGGTCATGCATGCGAAGCCCTCTCCCTTGCCACCGGGGTCATCCTCGTCATCCTGCCGTGTCACCCTACCGCGGCCCGGGCCACCAGCCCCACGAGCCCGCCGGCGGCGGTGAGCCGGGCCGAGTTGAGGCCAAGGGCACGGGGGCCGCGGCGAGGCGGTCTCGCTTCTGTCGGAGTATACCCGCACCGAGCCGAGGCGGGGGCCTGGCATGGAGGGCGACTGGCCGGTGATCCTGACAGACTGCTGTCAGGGTGAAGAGGTTCGAATGACGACAGAGGGCCGTGGGCCACGACCAACGGCTGGCGGACGGCCCGGCAGGTGGCCCATCACTTGGATGGAAAGCGGTGAGAGCATGACGGAGAGCATCGCAGTGGAGCGGCTACGGCGCGCGGTACTGACGTTGTTGGACGAGGCCCTGCAGGGCCCGCCGGGCGATGCGACGTGGTTCGTCGACTCGGGCCCGCAAGCGGGGCTTCTCCGCTTCCTGGACGGCATCTCGCCCGAGGCAGCCTCGACGCCGCCTCGACCTGGCAGGGCCAACCTGGCGGCCCACGTCGACCACGTGCGCTACGGCCTGGAGCTGGCCAACCGGGCGCTCCGGGGTGAGCACGACGCCTTCGCGACGGCCGACTGGGGCCGGAGCTGGACCATCCGGTCCGTGGATGCCGAGGCGTGGGCTCGGATCAAGGCGGGGCTTCGGCGGGAGTACGAGGCAGTGCGGGAGGTGCTGGCCTCGAGCAACGGGTGGCTGGCCGACGACATGGCGCTCACCGGAGTGCTGGCCCAGATCGCCCACGTGGCCTACCACCTCGGTGCCATCCGGCAGATCGCTCGCGACGTGGCGGGCTGAGCCGGGCATCTGACTGCCGAGTCAGGGCCTGCCCCAAGGAGTCAGGACCTGACCGAAAGCCTGCCTCGTCCTGTCAGCCGTCGGGTGCGTGGGCGGGATGCCCTCCCGCCCAGCGCACGAAGGACCCGGACGGGCGGCCCTCGATGAAGCCGGGGTCTGCCAGCACCCGCAGGTGGTACGAGACGACCGACGCCTTGAGTCCGGGCCGGTAGACGATGACGCCGGGCTCCACCGAAAACGGCTGCCGCACGATCAGCGCGAGGATCCGCAGGCGAATCGCATCCCCCAGAGCGCGGAAGCACAAAGCCCAAAGGGCGGCCTCCTCCTCGGTCATGTCGGCCCGGGGCCTTGCGGAGGTGGCGTGAGTGGGCATTACCGCGGCACGATGGTCGACCCCTGCGGGGTGGCGGGCGCCACGGCGGAGCCTGGGCGGGTGGGGCGAGGGACGGTGCATGCGTCGAGGGTGTCCCGTCCCTGCACTAGCTGTTTTTAAATAGCTTTTGAAAAACCGCTCGTCGCGAAGCGGATGGGTACGCCGCGCCCTGCGGTGCAGAGCGAACGGGGGCGGCCGGCCTCGAAGCGGCGCGGGCCGCCGCGTCGGACATCCGGCGAGGGGGCTGCCGAGCGAGTGCAGGGCTGCGCCGGTGGGGGATGGTGGACCTTGGACAGGGAAGGTGGGGCGGCGAGAGGGCGAGGGGAGAGGCGCGAGTCGGGCGGATGCCGAGGTGACGGGTTCGCGACGGTGTTCAACGATCGTTGAAATGCGCGCGAGGGGGTGGCGGGCAGGAGGGCGCGGCCGCCGGAGGTCGAGAGCGACGGTGGGGCGCCGGCTGGAAGCGATGGCACGGGTGCAAGAGTGCTGCAATACCCCTGAAGGGCGGCGGTAAGCCTCCTGTCAGTGCAGAGTTAGTGCCAAACGTCACAGTAAGGGGCGGGGGCGATCATCGCTGTGAAACAGGCACCCCGTCCCGGAGCGAGCCGCCGGGGTTTCTTTCAGATCGGGGCGGCCATCGCGTCGGCCATCGGTGCCGCCGAGGCGCGCCGGCGCATCGAGCAGGAGCCCGACCGGTACGTCCCCCACATCTACGGGGTCGACGAGGTGGGGGGCACGTCGTGGCTGTTCTTGTCGGACGTGCCGTTCGACAAGCTGGGCTTCGCCCGGGTGGCCAGCGAGCCGCCGGCCTACCGCACCCGGGCGTGGATGCGGCTGGTGCCGGGCCTGGCGGCGGGGATGGCCGGCTTGCTGACGGGTGCCTACCTGCTGGAGGGGCGCAACGGCGGCGACGGCAAGGCGCAAGACTCTGACCATCCAGCGCAGGGGGGCGAGCGCCAGTGAAGCCACGTTACTTCCCCGCAGCGTCGGGCGGGGCGCAACCGGCGGCGGTGGGCCGGGCGCCCGCGAGGGCAGTGGCAGGGCCGGGCGCGGCGGTGCGGGAGATGGCCGTGTCGCTGGGGCCCGCCCGGCTGGCGCTGTGGGCGCTGGTGGCGGCCGCGCTGGTGGCGGTCGGGTACCGCATGGTGGCGGGGCTCGGCGCCTCGACGCACCTGACCGACGTCTGGCCGTGGGGGCTCTGGAAGATCGTCGGCGTCGTGGTGGCCATCCCGCTGGCGGCCGGGGCCTTCGTGGTGGCGGCGTGGGTGCACGTCTTCCGCCATCATGGGTACGAGGCGCTGGCGCGCCCGGCAGTGCTGGCCGGCTTCATCGGCTACCTGACGGCCGTGGCGTCGCTGGTGGTCGACATCGGACAGCCGCACCGCATCTGGCATCCCATCGTCATGTGGCAGCCGCACTCGGTGCTCTTCGAGATCTGCTGGTGCGTCATCTTGTACACGACGGTGCTGGCGCTGGAGTTCAGCCCGGTGGCGCTGCGGGCGCTGGGGTGGGAGCGGCCACGGCGGGCGCTGGAGGCGGCCATCGTGCCGCTGGCGGTGGCCGGGGCGACGCTCTGCGTGCTGCACCAGAGCTCGCTGGGCAGCCTCTTTCTCATCGCCCCGGGGCGGGTGCACCCGCTGTGGTACACGCCGGCGCTGCCGCTGATCTTCTTCGTCTCGTCGGTGGCGGCGGGGCTTGCGACGCTGCAGATCCTGACGTGGGTGACGGGGCGGCTGTACGGGCAGGCGGTCGGTGAGCGGCTCAAGGCGGGGCTCGCCCGCGGGCTGACCGTGGTGCTGGGGCTGCTGCTGGCGGTACGGGTGGTCGACTGGGCCGCTCGAGGGACCGGGCCGTGGCAGGCCACGGGCTTGGAGGCCGCCATGGCCTGGCTGGAGCTGCTGGTCGGCATCGCCTTGCCGCTGGTCCTGTTGGCGTGGGAGTGGCGCAGCGGCGGGATTCGGTGGCGGCTGCTGGCGGCCGTGCTGGCCGCGGGCGGGGTCTTCCTGCATCGGCTCGACGTGGGGCTCATCTCCATGCGGCAGGCCGCCAACGGGGCGGGCTACTTCCCGTCGTGGATGGAGTTTCTGGTGATGGCGGGCATCGTGGCGCTCGGCATGCTCGCCTACGACTGGGTGGCCCGCCGCCTGCCGCTCTTCGAGCGCTAACGTCGGGGGCGAGGCACCGGGAGAGCCTTCTGGGCGCCTCGTCCCCGCCATCCCGGGGGGCGGCTGCTGGTCGTCGAGCCGCTGGTCGTCGAGGCAGCCGCTGCTCGTCGAGGCGGCTGCCCTCAAAGCGGCTGCTCCTCGCCGGTCACCAGGTTCCACCGGACGAGCCTCGTCACGCCGTGGATGGGCTGGATGCGGTCGTAGCTGACCTGCCAGCGCACCGACGCATCGGGGTGGCGCAGGTCGTAGACGATGCCCCTGGGCGTGTAACGGTAGCCCTCCACGACGACCTCTTCACTGGCCTCACCCTTCATCAACATGGCCGGCTCGCCTCTCGCCACCACCACCTGCCAGTCGTCGTCCTGCCCGGGCGCGGGCAGCGCCAGGTCGGCCTGGGGCAGCGGTGCCGGCCGCAAACCCTCGAGCGCCTCGGCCAGACGCTCGAGCTGCGCCCGGGCGGGTGACCCATCCTCGAGACGGCTCACTGCCGCCCTTGCCATCTCCCCGAACCGCTCGGCCAGCTCCCTCGTCAGGCGCAGGCTGCCGTAGGTGGCATCGTAGATGCACCACCCGTGCACCTCGCCCTGCCCCGTGGGCGACAGGCGGGAGGTGAACTGGCCCAGCCCCACGTCTCGCTCCTGCACCCCGCACTCGTCGCAAAAGGTCCCCAGGATGGCCTGCGCCGCCAGTTCGTCCAGCCGCACGCCCGGCGCCCACCAGACCACGCCCGTCGTCTCGAAGAAGCGGTTGAGCGGCCGCGTGAAGTAGGGGGACTCGGGCCCGTACTCGTGGCGCTCCTTGGCGCTGCCCCGGGTCTCCACGAAGCCGGTGCACCGCTCGCTCACCTGCATCTCGGCCTCGGCCACGAAGGCGCCACCCTCGCCCGTCCACAGCCCCAGCAGCCCCTCGGGCCACCGCGGGAAGGCCATCCGCTGCAGGATGGGGTCGGTGGTGTAGAAGCGTTCGGCGTGGACCCGGATGCGGGCCTTGCCGAAGTCGAAGTGCGTCACCCGGTACGGGCGGGCCATGTAGTAGTAGACGGCGCCGGGGTAGGCCTCCCTCAGGGCCTGGCTGTAGGTGACCGACCCCAGCTGGCGGTCGCCCCATCCCAGGATCTGAAACTCCCGCTCGACGGCGTTTCGCAGCGGGAACTCCCGGTGGGGCCCCGCCAGGGCCCGCTGCTTGAGCGGTGCGAGGTCGGGCGGGATGGCCTCGCGGGGCTCCAGTTCGTTGGCCAGCATGCGGCTGAAGGACGCCGGCAGCGACTCGAAGCGGGCCAGCGACCCGCCGCCCGCCCCGAGCCCGTTGAGCTCGACGGCGGCGCACAGGGCGTTGGCGTACTGCAGGTAGCGGTTGTCGAGGTAGAGGCGGTTGGCCTCGACGGGCCGGTCCAGGTAGCGGGCGAGCCCGTCCGCCAGGGTGCCGGAGGGATCGAGCACGACGCAGACGCCGTCGCGCACCCGCCCGGCGCGGCCGACCCGCTGCCAGAAGGCCTTGACCGACGACGGCGGCTGCAAGAGCACGACCAGGTCCACCTCGCCTACGTCGATGCCCAGCTCGAGGGCCGACGTGGAGATGACGCCCCGCAACTCGCCGCGGGTCAGCGCTTCCTGGATGGCGTGACGATCCTCGTCTTCGTAGCCGGCGCGGTAGGGCAGCAGGCCCTGCAGCGCGGGCTCTGCATCGGGAGCAGGGGCGACGCCCTCGGCCTCCGGCTCAACAGCAGCCCCCGGCTCGCGGGCAACCTCCGACTCGAGGGCAGCCTCCGGCTCGAGAGCAGCGGCTGCCTCCTGCGGGCCGGCGGCGCCGGTCGCCCCAGCGACCTCAGCGCCCGCGCCCCCCGCCCCCCCAGCGCTGCCCGGGGCCTGGCGGTGCACCGAGGCCGACACGATGCGCTCCACCATGCGCCGCGAGTCGGCGAAGCCCAGGAAGGGCGAGTCGGCCGCCGCCGCGCACGCCCGCACGAACTCCACGATGACGTCGAACTCTCCCTTGCGCCGTCGCCCGCCGCCGGCCCCGGCCTCGCCCGCCTCTTCGTCCGGCCGGGCCAGGATCAGCGTCTTGGCCGCCGCCGGTGCGCCGTCCGACTCAGGGCCCAGCACCACGGGCTTGAAGCCCGTCAGGGTGGCGATGAACGCCTCGGGGTCGCCCAGGGTGGCCGTGCTGGAGATGCACTGGCGCACGCCCGACACGGCCCTCAGCCGCCGCATGAATAAGGCGAAGTTGGAGCCGAAGACCCCGTCGTAGACGTGCGCCTCGTCGAGGATGACGATGGCCAGGCGGTCGAGGAAGCTGCGCACGGGCGGTTCGGTCAGGTCGGGGAGCAGCCAGGCGTGGGTCACGTCGGGCGTCATCAACAACAGGCGGTGCTCCCTGACGATCCGCAGCCGCTCGCGCATGCCGACCCCGCCGTCGATGTAGCCCCACCGCAGCCCCAGCGGCTGCAGCAGCTCCCGCCACTTGCGCATCTGGTCCTGGATGAGGGCCCGAGCCGGGTAGAAGGCCACGACGCAGGCCGCCGGATCCCGCAGGAGCAGGTCGGCCGCGGCCGCCACGAAGACCAGGCTCTTGCCGGACGCGGTGGCTGTCGACAGGCAGACGGAGTGACCTGCGAGGGCGGCCTCGATGCCCCTGGCCTGGTGGGCGTAGAGCCCCTTCGGATACCGCTCTTTAAGCAGCGCCGCAAGCCTTGGATGCAGCCCCGACGGCACCGGAAGGTACCGGCCCGGGCGGCGCTCGAGGCGACGCTGGTCGGCGATCATGAGACCGCATGCACGCAGGATGGAGACGACCTTCTCCGTGGTGAACACGACGCTCGCCCCCGTTCCGCCAAGGGTGAGAGGTGGAGGAAGGCCCGGGGTCCGGCCCGGGCGACCCGGGGGTGTGGGGGCGTCGCCCGAGCCGGAGTGAGGCCTGCCACCCTCAGGCTAGCGAGGGCATGTCGCAGGTACGGCGACACAGGAGCCCGTGGCTGGACGGCCACGGGTTCGGGGTGATAACCCTCTACAGAACGTCACAGCGGTCGAGGGACCCGGGGTGAAAGGCGGACGGCGTGCTCACAGCCTCACAACGGCCCGCTCGTGAAGAGCGCCTCGAACAGCGGCTCCCAGTCGGGCTCGTCAGGATCGAGGGCGCAGTAAAGGCGGATCCGCTCGGCTAAGTGCCGCCGCAGCCGGTAGGGCACCTCCGCGAAGCGGCTGTCGGGCACGAGGCCCTGCTCCTCGGCCCACCGGTAGAAGTCCCGCACATCCTGCGTAAAGGTCTGGGCGTCTGTCGGGCTGCACGTGAAGCGCCGCACGTACGTCCCGAAGAAGAACGTCGTCAGGTGGACCCCGGCCGCCTCCAGCAGGCCGATGGGCGGGAAGTCCCGCCCCCATGCCAGGTACTGCGCCAGCACCTGGAGGTGGCCGACCTTGCGGGCCCTGACCCGGTCACTGAGCCCCTGCTGGCGCAGGGCCGTCTCCCACCTTGCGAGCACGGCTTCGTTGGCGGGGAGCTGGCCTGCGCCTTCGACGGTTGGGCTGGCGGGGATGGGGAGGCCGGCGTCGGTGGGCGCCCGGCCTTGCGTTGGCGGCTGCATCCAGTCCTCGCCCAGGCCCAGCCGCTGCTCCACTTCGTCGAGGTCGAGAGCCAGCTCCCGCAGGTGCTGTCGGATGCGCTCCGGCAGCGTGCGAGCGAGGTGGGCGCGCCGCTGGCGGCTCGCGGCCTCGTGGGCCGCGTCGGATTGGGCCTGCCAGCGCTGGATCTGGCCCAGCAACGCGATGTCGTCCGCCCTTGCCAGCGCCGGGTTGGTGATGTCGTCCACGCGGGACGAGGAGCCCCGCGTCACGACGTAGATGCGGGGGTCTCGCCGGACGGCGAGGTGCGGGGGCGAGCCCGGGTAGTCGCCGAAGCCGGGAAGCTGGGCGTAGGACTCCAGCACGAGGCCGTGCAGCGGGACGCTGTAGCCGCTTCGCAGCCGCGACACCACGAAGTCGCAGAAGCGGCGATCTTCCTCCTCGATGCGGGCCTCGTCCCGATCGGCCGGCGCCTCGGGGCTGACGCGCAAGCTGTGCGAGGCCGCATGGTAGCGTACGACGAGGTCGGCCTGGTCGTCCCACTCGTCGGGCAGGAGGTAGGGCTGCTCGGTCGCGGCCGGCCGGTCCAGCATGTTGCCGCGCTCTTCGGCGGCGCGCTCGAGAAGCTGGTCGATGAGCTGCCGGATCTCCTGCGGCGACAACGGCCGTTGCCGGCTGGCCTCGGCCAGGAAGAAGTCGACAATCTCGGTGGCCTGCCTGCGTGCCCGCTCCGCGGCCTCGCGTCGCAGGCGGTCAGCATCGGCGACGGAGACGTCGCGCGGCAGTGGGCGGCCCTGCGAGTCCGTCACGGCCGCGTCCTCGAGGGCGCCGGAGAAGGGCTCCAACTGCCCGAGTGGCAACGTGCGACCCCAACCCGTGCTCGGGGGCCTCAGGCGGATGGCCTTGCCGTCCAGCGCCAGCCGGGCCGGGACGTACCATCCCCTGCCGGCTGCCACCATCCAGCGCAGCCGCCCCAGTACCTCTCGGACCGACGCCTCGGTGGTGCGGCGCTCCTCGATGCCGAGGGACTCCACGACCTGCCGCACGAGCTGTCGGATGTGGATAGGCGCCTGAAGGGTGCGGCAAAGGGCTTCGGTAGCGGTGCGAATGGTGCGGCGAGCCAAGGTCACGCCTCCCGTCGGCGTGCCCATTCGCCGTCCGGGGACTCGAGACCTCGTCCGGCGGCAGCGGCCATCGGGAGTGGTGGGCTCGTCCGCTTGGAGAGGGTACGGCCTGTGCTATACTGCAGGCGGGTGACGGACGCCATGCACGGCGGCGGGGAGTCCCAAGAGGGGCGGGCAACGCCAGCCGGGCTCGGTCCACCGGCTGGGTTGTCCCAGGCCGAATGGGAGGGATACCTGCGCGGGTGGCGACGCCGCCTCGCCGAGGAGGAGGCGGCGTCGCAGAGACGCGTGGCGCATGCACGGTCCTCGTTGCCCTCACTGGTGCAGACGCTCCGCCGCCACGGTGCGACGGAGGTCTACCTCTTCGGCTCGCTGTGCACCGGTACCTTTCATCAGGGGTCGGACATCGACCTCGCTGTGTGGGGCATCCCGCCGGAGCGCTTCTACGCGGCGCTGGCCGCGCTCGACGCGGTGTGCGACATCCCGGTCGACGTCGTAGACCTCGACGAGGCCTCTCCTCCGCTCCGAGAGCACATCCTCCAGAAAGGAGAGCGCCTGCTGTGAGCGCGGGAGAGGCGACGCGAGGTCGGCGACTGCTCTCTCTCCTGGCGGCCATCGAGGAAGACCTCGGGGCAGCGGGCTCGGGCGTACGTGAGCTAGCGTCTGTGACGGGTATCCCAGACGACGGAGTGCGGGCTGCAGCGGCCGCGACGTATCTGGTACGGATTTACGGGGCCATCGAGCGGGCCCTCGAGCGAATTGCGCAGGAGTTCGATGGAGGGACTCCCGGCGGAGGGGACTGGCATCGGGAACTGCTTCGGATGATGGCGCGTGCCGTCCCAGAAGTGCGCCCGGCGGTCCTCTCGCCCGAGAGCCTGGAGTGGCTCGATGGGTGCCGCAAGTTTCGCCACCGTGTGCTGCATGCGTACGCAAGCCCGTTGGTGTGGGCGAAGATGGCTCACCTCGTGGTAGAGGCTCCCGCAGACTTTCAGAGGCTGCGCGCCGACCTGGACCGCTTTTCGGACTTCGTACGCCGATTGGTGGACTCCACCAGCTCGAGGTAATCAAGCCAGGGCCGTCGATCCCGCAAATCCGCCGTATGACTTGCGCCCTCCCGTGTATCTTGCGCCCTCCGCCCGCGTGCCGTCATGGATGCTTTCCCGAGCGGGACCTTCCGGAGGCGGCGATTCGCCCTCACCGACCGTTCCTGTAACGGTCGTCACAGGCACAGGTGATGTTCCCCGGCAGGATGGGATGGGGGCGATGCCATGCGCCTCGGACGGGTCGGGTCATGGGGGGCGGCCGGCATCGTGGCGGTCGGGCTGCCGGGCGTCGGGCTGATGGCGGCCATGGGGCGGCGGGGCGCGCCGGCAGTCGGTGACGTCCAGCCGGAGGGTACCACATCCCTCGAGTCCATTGAGCTCACTGCGGGAAGCTCGAGTGGCACCACCGGTGGCTGGATGCCCGGCGACGATACGATGGCGTACGAGGCTACCGTGGCGGTTGTCACAAATGACGCCGGGGGCTACCTGGAGGCCCTGGCGAAAGCGGACTTCGAGGCGGCGCTGCGACGCCGCATGGGCACGCGCCCCGGGGAGGAAGTCCCCCCTTACCGCGTCGCTGTGCGGCCCCTTTCGGGATCCCCTCTGGCGCTTGTCAGCGCCCTGGCGCTCGACTCCGACTGGGCCAGCCGCCTGGCACACGAGGGGGCCAGCCTGCTGGCGGAGCGGACATCCGGCCCGCCGAAGGCCTGGCGCCAGCAGGCGCGGGTGCTGGCGGCTACCTGCAGTCGGCCGGTGATGGTGCGCGGGACGATCTCTTGGCCCCCGCTGCGTCCCAGGCGTCACCGGATTCCCACGCGTCACTGGCCATCCCGCCGGCCCCACCGCCTATGCCGGAGGTGCCACGGCCACCGGGCGCCGCTCACGGGCGGAGCGGGCGCAGGCGTCCAGCACGGCCATGTTGAGCAGGCCGTCCTCGCCGGGCGGCACCGGCTCCTTGCGGCCCTCCTGCACCCAGCGGCTGAAGGCTTCGAACTGGAGCCGGTAGTGGTCGGGCGGCGCTGGCCCGCCTGCAGCGTGCTCCGACGCAGCATCTCTGGGCCCCCTGCCGCTCTGCCCGCCGGGCGTGTCGGGCCCTTCCGCGCCGGCGCCCACCGCCAGGTCGCCCGACGCCCCGCCCACATAGAAGCCGTCGATCCCGTTCGGCTGGAAGGGTCTCGGCACCCAGACGGTCCCCCGGGTGCCGACGATCTCGAGCCGCTGGCCGCCCGTCATCTCGAAGCTCGCGTCGAAGACCGCCTCCCGCCCGCCGGGGAAGCGCAGGATGCCCGTGGTGGTCAGGTCAACCCCGAGCTGCGGGTCGACGTGCGACGAGCAGTGGACCTCGGTCGGCTCGGCCCCGAACACCCATCGCGCCGCGTTGACGCAGTAGCAGCCCACGTCGAAGAGCGCCCCGCCTCCCCACTCGGGCTTCCCGCGGATGTTGGCAGCTAGATCGGGCAGTACGAAGCTGAAGGCCGCCCGCACCAGCCGCACCTCGCCGACCGCCTCCTCGTCGAGCAGTTGCCGCAGCCGGGCGTAGCGGGGCTGCCAGCGCCACATGAAGGCCTCCATCAGCAGCACGCCGGCCTCCCGGCAGACCCGGCGCGCCCGCTCGGCCTCCTGCCGGTCGAGGGTGAGGGGCTTCTCGCACAGCACGTGCTTGCCGGCGGCGGCCGCCCGCTCGATCCAGGGGAGGTGCAGGTGGTTGGGCAGGGGGATGTAGACCGCCTCCACCTCGGGGTCGTGCAGCACCTCGTCGTAGCTGCCGTAGGCCCGCTCGATGCCGGTATCCCGTGCGAACGCCTCCGCCGCCTGCCGCTCCCGGCTGCCCACCGCCACGACCCGCGCCACGGCGGAGCTGGCCAGCGCCGGCAGCACCCGATGGCGGGCGATGCGCGCGGTGCCGAGGATGCCCCACCGCACCGGCTCTTGCGGGGCATGCAGCGGCGAAGACCGAGTGGTCGAGGCTTCCATCGCGATCCCCCTGGCGGGGCTATTCCGCATGGCGGTGAGTTGTCCTCCGGGTCGGAACCCGAGCAAGGCATCGACGACCTGGAGAGGCCGGGGGAGCCGGCGCCGATTCGCTGTACCTGGGAGTTCGCCTCGCCCATGCTCATGAAGGACTTCGAGATGAGCTACGCCTCGGCGCTGGCGTGGACGCTGCTGATGATCGTCGCCTTCTTGACCGTCCTGGTCTTCCGCTCATCAACCTGGTGGGTCAACTCGTTCTTGCCGCTGACCGTGCCGCGGTTCTTCGGGGGGTCGTTCTTCATCTTCCTCATCGTGCAGTTCATCCGGGGGATCCCCCTGGAGCTGGACGAGTCGGCCGAGATCGATGGGGCGAGCAAGCTGGACGTCTTCTGGCGCATCATCCTGCCGCTGGTGAAGCCCGCGCTGATCACGGCGAGCATCTTCTCGTTCTATTGGACGTGGGAGGACTCCCTGGGGCCGCTGCTCTACCTCAACGACCCCGTGCTTTATCCGGTCTCGCTGGCCCTCAAGAACTTCGCCGACCCCTCGGCGGCCACCGACTGGGGCGCCATCTTCGCCATGTCGGTGCTGTCGCTGGTGCCGGTGGTGGTCATCTTCGTCTGGCTGCAGAGGTATCTCGTCGAGGGCATCCAGACGACGGGGCTGAGGGGGTGACCGAACCCGCCAGAGCACCAACGTGCTGGACCCTGAAGGCAGCCTGGAGCATGGCGACGAGGTCCGGCCGTCGTCGGGCGTGGGGGTGGCGGCACATGCGCAACGCCACCGTCAGCCACACTCGATCTCCCTCCGGGAGCGAAAGCCGCCACAGCTGCTCCAGGTGGCTGCGGGCTGGCCGCAGCCCCCGGAGCCCGGTAGCCGTGCCGCAGCAGCACAGCACAGATTTGGTATTTCCACCGGCTGCGCTGCTCCACCAGTTGCCGGCGCAAATTCATCAGCACCCGAAGCTCCCGGATGGCCGCCGGCGGCACGCACACCGCGGGCAAGGTCCCCGGCGCCAGCCGCCCGGCAGAAGCTTCGCGTCGTCTCGGCCCGTCTTGCGCTTGCTCGAACCCAGCCGGTCCATCAGCCGGACGTCCACGACCAACCCTTGCCCCGCCCGGTCGGCCAAGATATCGTCCGAAGCAATCTACCTGCGGCGTTAAGAGGCCGCCAGCCGTGACCGTCGAAAAACTCTACCGGATAACAACGCTGGGTGCGGAAGATCAGTTCGATACCGTCGGCTGTGGACCCGGCCGCTCGCATGGCCGCGTTCCGGGCACGCAGCGGCCACCGCCAGCCGCGTCACTGAGGGGACTGACCTTTAGCGAACCACCGGGTTGGGAGCGAGACTGGGCCCTCGATAGCTCGGCCGCCGATGCGAAGGTCGCCCTCTCCATCAATCTGAAGGGCAGCTCCCGGCCGCTGCTGGTAAACTAGCCATCTCTTGCTCCCGATGGGATCTTGATATGTCAAAGCGAGTATCACGTCCTCACCGAGGGCCTCCCCTCTCCACGGGCTGACTTGATTGTCAACTTCGGTCGTCACGACCAGAGCTGGCACCAGCACCGGATGTTCGCGCGATAGCGGGTCACGGACAAGGGTGACCACCTGGCCTGGTCGGAGTCCTTGGATTGCAACATCGTACAGCAGCTTTGGAGCGAGTGGCTTGATCACCTTCGCGACGATCGAGCCCTCCCCTGTGAGCCCCACTCGGTCCGCCGCAACGAATACTTGCACGTCCATGGCGGGTCGAGAGCCGTAATTCCTGAGCAGGATGTGGAAGTTCGTACCGTCAGGAGTGGGCTGCTCCACCAGTGTTTCGACTACCAAGGCAGAGCGCGCCGATTCTGCCACCTGCTGGCGCGTCGCCGCAACAAGTCGCCGAGTTTCCAAGACATACTGATAGGTCACCCATAGCAACCCGACCGTCCCGAAAGCCTGGATACTGGACAGAACCCAATCCCACGCTGTCATATGACTCCTTCCCTTCCCCCTGCCGGGCCAATTCAGCTTAGGGACGTCGTTTGCCGATACCATTTCGGCACTATTATATCTGCTGTGGCAGATTGCGCGTCCCGTTCTGCGGGCTCCGTAATCTAGTTGGTTGGCCCTGATAAACTCGCCGGGAAAAGCCCGTCGTGACGGGCTCACCCCTCTCCTCCCCGAGACCGAATGATGCTAGAATCGGCCCCAGGGGGGCATGGCATCGTGCGTCGGGAACGCAACGTGGCGTTCAAGGCGGACGTGTTCGAAAGCCTCATCGATCCCCAGCTCTTCGACTGCCCAAGGAGCTGGCCATCATCGACCGTGGACGACGAGCGCTTCCTGGAGCCTATCCGGCGCAAGCTCACGGCCCGGCGGGGTCGGCCCACCATCCCCCTGGGGACGTACCTGCGCATGGTGTACCTGAAGCGCCGCTACCGCCTGGGCTTCGAGGCCCTCGTCAAGGAAGTGGCCGACAGCCTGGTCTGGCGGCGCTTTTGCCGGTTGCGCTTGACCGACAAGGTGCCTGACGCCACCACCCTCATCAAGCTGACCCACCGGCTGGGTCCGGACGTCATCGAGCAACTCAACGACGCCCTGATGGCCCAGCTGGTGGAGGCGCGGCTGATGAAGCGCCACGGCCAGCGGATCCGGGTGGACACCACGGTGGTGGAAGCCAACATCCATCACCCCACCGACGCGGGCCTGCTGGCCGACGGGGTGCGGGTGCTGACGCGGCTGATGCGCCGGGCCAAGGAAGCCGGCATCGGGGTCCGCCTTTCGGTTCGAGACCGCCTACGCTCGGTCCGCCGCCGGCTGCGCCGCATCGGCCAGATGCTTCGCCGGGGAGGGGAGAAGGCCCAGGCCGAGGTGGACCGCCTTACCGCGGAAGTGGCTCTGCGGGCCGAGCAGACGCTTCAAGAGGCGCAGCGCATGGCTCGGGCTGTCCAGCGCCGCATCCGACAGCTCGGCCCGGCGGTCGGCTCTCGTTACCGGGCCCTCGCGCAGGGTCTGGTCACGTACACCCGCCGCCTGCGCCGGGTGCTGGAGCAGACCCGGCTTCGCTTGCAGGGCATCCGGACCATTCCGGACCGGCTGGTCAGCCTCTTCGACCCGGATGCGCGCCCCATCCGTCGGGGCAAGCTGTCCAAACCCGTCGAGTTTGGGTACAAGCTCGTCTTGGTGGAGACGCAGGAGGGCTTCATCCGCCACTTCCGGCTGCATGGGGGCAATCCCAGCGACGACAGCGTGTTGGTGGACGCCGTGGCGGAGCACATCCACGCGGTCGGGGCCACGCCCCGAGCGGTGGCCGCCGACCGGGGCATGAGCAGCCGGGCCAACGAAGCGGCCCTTCGGGCGATGGGCATCGCGTACGTCGCCCTGCCGGCCCGAAGCGGTCGGGCTCGTCGGCTTTTCGAGCGACGCCGGGCCTTTCGGCGGTTGCTCCGCTGGCGCAGCGGCCAGGAGGGGCGCATTGCGCACCTCAAGCACGCCTTTGAGCTCGACCGCAGCCGCTATCGGGGTGCCGAGCGGGCGTTTACCTGGATCGGCGAGGACCTCTTGGCCCACAACCTGACCCGGGCGGCCCGCCGGCTGCTGGCCCTGGCTCCGGCGCAAGCCTGAGCGAGCCCCGCTGGCGGGGATGAAAGGCAGAAGCTCAGCACGGCAACGCCCTCTCGCCACGGGTCAGCCCCTCTCTCGACAGCCGGCGATTTTACCAGGAGGTACTAGCTACCGGTTGTCCACAGAACCGGATCAACTCCAATGCGGTAGTGGCCCTTGCCCACGACCGGCACGTGACTGGCCATCCGCCGGCCCTTCCGGAAGATCTCGACGGTGTGGGCCGTCAGGCGCACGTCCACCTCGGCGTGCACGAGTTGGTAGGGCACCGAGTAGAAGTTGCCGTCGACCGCCACGTGGTAGTCGATGTTGACCTTGGCCTTGCGCCACTCGGCAAACTCGTAGCGCTGGGCCGGCAGGGGCCGCAAGGCGGGCTTGTCCAGCCGATCGTACAGCTCCCGGCGGGACCCCTCCAGCTTCTGGAACGGCCGATGGTTGAGCACCTCCAACCGCTCCTGCACGGCCTGATGCAATGCCTCCAGGCCGAAGAAGGTGCGGTGGCGCAGGGGCGCCAGGATCCACCGTTCGGCCTGCTGGACGGCGTTTGCGACCTTGGCCTTGTCCCGGGGTTTGCGAGGCCGGGCCGGCAGAATGACCACCCCGTAGTGGGCGGCCATCTCTTGATAGGCTGGATTCAGCTCCGGCTCGTACTGGCAGGCGGAGAGGACGGCAGTCTTTGGATTGTCGCAGACCACCATCTCCGGCACCCCGCCGAAGAACTCGAAGGCGTCCACATAGGCGCCGATCCAGCTGGGCAGGTCCTGGGCCCAAGTGGGTTTGGCGAAGGTGTAGTTGCTGGCGGCCAGCACCGCGACGAACAGATAGGCCGGCCGCACCTGCCCGGTCTGTGGGTCGACCACGGGGATCGTCTCCCCTGCAAAGTCGACGAACATCTTCTCCCCGCCCCGGTAGACCTGACGCAAGGAGACGTCCAGGGTCTTGGCCCACCGGCGGTACAGCTCGCAGAAGCGGCTGTACTGGTACCCGTCGGGGTGCGCCTGCTTGTACTCCAGCCACAAAAGCCGCAGCGTCACCCCTTTACGGGAGCGCAGCTCGCGGTAAAGATGGTCCATGTCCGGCATGGGATGCCGGGTCTGCGCCGGGGCAGTCGGGCCGTAGAGGGCAGCTTCCAGAGCCGCGTTGTCCATCTCCTCGGGAAGCGGCCACGAAAGCCCGGCCGCCTCGGCCCTGCGCAGCACCTCGGCCACGGTGCTGTGGGAAAGGCCCAAACTTCGCCCGATCGCCCGCACGCCCAGCTTGGCCACGTGGTGGAGCCGAAGAATCTCCCGAATCTTGCGCATGGATACCCTCCGCTCAAGCCTCCAGGGTGGCCAGACCTCCTCCTGTCTGGGTACTGGCCCCCACGCTTCGGCCTCGCGCAGCCCTATCCCTGATGGCCGTTTGGTATCCAGCGCCGCCCGTCTCGACAGGGATTACGGGGCATGGCGACCACCGATTCCGAGGTATCGGTCAAAGTGGTCGGCACGTTTCGTAATCACTGGTCGGCTTGCTCCGGAATCGCTGGTCGGCATGTTTCGTACCCGGTGGTCGGCATGGATCGTACGGGGTGGTCGACATGGATCCTATCCGGTGGTCGGTTTGGGTCGTACTCTTTAGACGCACGGAACCGCCCCGGTTTATGCCAGGCGGTTGCAGGCCCTTTTCTCCCCCGCGCCCATTGCCCCGATCGACATCGAAGGGGCGGCAAGGCACCTATGTGGCTCACACAGCCGTAACCATCACAGCGGCCCGCTGAGGAAGAGCATGCCGAACAGGCACTCCCAGTCGGGTTCGTCGGGGTCGAGGGCCATGTAGAGGCGGATGCGCTCGGCCATAACGTCTCCGCATCCGACGAGCTGCGGGGGTAGAGGCGCGCATGCGCTGCCGCTCGCCCGGCGACAGGGTGCGGCGCAGCCCGCCCTCGAGCGGGCTGGCAAAGGGTTCGAGCTGCCAGACGGGCCGCATGCGGGCAGCGGCCCGCGTCGGGGGGGCCGTCCGGTCGAAGAAGGCCTGTGCTGTACTGCAGGCGGGTGACGGACGGCATGCACCGCGGGGAGTCAGAAGGAAGGCGGGCGGCGCCGGATGCGCTCGAGCCTCCGGCCGGGTTGGCACAAGCCGAATGGGAGGGGTACTTGCGGGGATGGCGGCGTCGCATCGCCGAGGAGGAGGCGGCGCTGGAGAAACAGCTGGCACAAGCCCGTTCCTCCCTGCCCGCGCTGGTGAACACCCCCTGCCGGTACGGCGCGACGGAGGTCTATCTCTTCGGGTCTCCGTGCGCGGGGCAGTTCCATCTGGCTTCGGACATCGACCTGGCAGTACGGGGGATCCCGGCGGAACGGTTCTATGCGGCGCTGGCCGCCCTCGACGCGGCGTGCGACATCCCCGTCGACGTGGTGGACCTCGATGAGGCCTCTCCTTCCCTTAGAGAGCACATCATGGAGAAGGGACAGCGCCTGCTGTGAGCGTGGGAGGCGAGGCTCAAGCCCGAAGGCTGCGCTCACTCCTGGCGGCCGTTGAGGAGGACCTCGGGGCAGCAGACTCAAGCGTGCAAGAACTGGCGCGTCTCAGTGGGTTGCCGGGCGATTCGCTCCCAGCCGCTGCGGCGGCAACCCATCTGTTATGCTTTTACGGCGCGATTGAACGGGCACTTGAGCGAATCGCACAAGAATTTGACGGAGGGGCTCCGAGTGGAGGGGACTGGCATCGGGAGCTGCTTTGCATGTTGGCCCGGGCCGTGCCAAAGGTGCGCCCCTCGGTCCTCTCCCCCAAGAGCGTGGAGTAGCTGGATGGGTACCGCAAGTTTCGCCACCGGGTCCTGCGCGCCTATGATGCGGTGAACTTTCAGAGCGTTTTATTTCCTCCAGCAGCTCTTGGCCGGCCAGCCCGGCGATCCCCGCGTGCCTGCCCGCCCCTCGAGGCAGTACCCCGGCCGAAGGCCGAGTCGCGACGTAGCCGGAAGCGCCGTCGAGATTGCCCTGGCCGCAGAAATGAGGTAAGGTTGGGGCCGAAACGTAGGATGAGCGCTGGAAGGGGCCCTCGCCCCAGCGTCGTCCTCAAGGCAACCCCAGCCGCTCGGCTAGGGAGGGAGGCCCTGTGGGAGCCTCGAGGGAATGGCTGCGCAAGGAACAGCGGATCCTGGCCCTGCTCCACGGCCCTCGGCCGGACTGCGACCAAGCAGCCCGTCTTCTCGAGGAGCTGGCTGCCGCTCCGGGAGCTGGGAAGGTCTGCGACATCGCGGGTCTCTACAGCGAGCTCGCGGACGCTTACGCGGGGGCCGGCCGGCTGGAGGAAGCCATCGTTGCCAAGCAGCGGGCTCTACAGGCCGGTCTGCGAAGCGTGCCCGACGGCAGGGCCGATATCGCGGAGTACCTGCTGCGCTTGGGTCGCCGAGAGGAAGCGGACCAGCTGTTCGCCGCCCTGGCCGCGGAGTACCCCGACGACGTGTGGCTCTACAACAACGCCGGCATGGCCTATCAGGCGGCTGGAGACCATGAAGCAGCGCTCCGGTGGCTAACCAGGGGCCTGGAGCTGGCGCTGGCCACGGGCGATCCCGAGGGGCTGGTGGCCCAGCTTTCCGACCTTCGGCGGGAGAGCCTGGCCGCGCTGGGGCGGCCCCACGACGAACTTGAAAAGAGAGCCGACGCCTTTCTCGAAGAGCATGACCGCCTTGACTACCCTGACCACCTTGACCGCCACGCTCTGGCCGAACACCAGGAGCCGGGAGAGGCGTTGCCGCCCCTCGTGAGCGACCGGCAACAGGTGCAGTCGGCGGTGGCGTGGTTTCCGCCGGGCGAACTGGAAGCCGCCCTG
The DNA here is from genome assembly GCF_035593265.1 of Limnochorda sp. LNt. Taxonomy (GTDB): domain Bacteria; phylum Bacillota; class Limnochordia; order Limnochordales; family Geochordaceae; genus Geochorda; species Geochorda subterranea. The sequence goes on from NZ_CP141614.1 coordinate 1,342,013, forward strand.
GACCGGTGGCCTCAGTGGCGGGAGGCGCCTGAAAAACGCAGCTACGAGGCACACCGGCGCGCCGTCCAAAACGCCCTGGTCCGGCTGAACGGGCTCGGCCAAAACCCGGCGCTGGCCCCCATCAAGGTGGACGAACTCGTCGAGTGGGCCCGGCGCGAAGGCCGTGATCCGTCCAGGCCCGAATCCGTAGCGGCCTACGCGGCGCTCATCGCGGCGCAGGGGAGAACCGTGTCCTGGCCCCCGGGTCGCAACGAGCCGTGTTGGTGTGGCAGCGGGCGAAAATACAAGAAGTGCTGCGGCGGGCCGGAAGCCGACTGGCCCGAGATGTTGCCGTAGCAGGTCAGGATCTCGATGCCGTCGTCGGTCACGAGGATGGTGTCCGAATGGCGGGCCGGCTACTTGGAGATTCGGAGCCACCGCCACGGCGGCGATGGCCAGCCACGACGGCGCTACCTCCCTCGGGCGGGTCCGACGGGGGGGCACTACGTGGTACACTTCCTCTGCAAAGGAACCCCGCGGTATATGCCGACGACCTTCAACGTCCGAAGGCTCGGCAGGAGCCCAGGGCGCCGAGGCGGTCTGCCCGGCTCGCACGGCCCCGGCCGCTCACAGCGGGCCGGTCAGGAAAAGCATGTCGAACAGGCGCTCAAAGTCGGGTTCGTCAGGGTCGAGGGCCACCAGGGTGGTAGGCGGCAGTTCCCGTCCGGACGCCAGGCAATGGGCCAGCACCTCGCCGGGATTTGGTCGGGGTGTTGACCCATACAAACGGCCTGGCGTCTTCCTTCCAGGCTTCGATGAACCGCCCGATGGCGGCGACCAGCATGTCGACTTCACCGCCTGGTGCGTGTGGGTGGCATAGTTGTCGGGGCTCAGATGAATCTCGCCGTCAGGGTGGGTCTGGCCCAGGCGTCGCAGGAAGCAGGAACTCATGGCGCTCCCCATGCTACACCAGGCTGACCTCAGTCGGTATCCAACTGAATGGAGGCCACTGCCTCCTGACCGTGGCGGGAGCCGAGTTGGAGTATCTCGACGCCTACGACTACACCGTTTTGGTCATAGTCTATTATGACGCCCGGCGCGACCTCCTCTGACTCAACAATATCCGCGTCGGTTAGGCGAACGTACAGGGCATCGGCCTGACGATCCAGTTTAATTCGCATGGCGTCTCCGCAGCCTCCTATCAAAAAACACGGTCACAACCTTCAGGTGCCGCTCGCCCTCCACAGTTACCACACGAAGAAATCGACTGCCGCACTGACGGAACGCACGGATGTAGTGAGTGGTCCCGTCCGGCCGGCGCTCTACGCCGTCGGGTGAAGTGACCGTTTCGGCAATCAGTTCCTCGCCGATTCTCCGCTCGGCCATTACGTCCAAAGCATGTTTGGTAAAGAGCAGGTCTGGCGTCGGCCTCACTCCTTCGTCCGACCCCAGTATACCTCGGAGCTCCGGCTGGCGTTGTACAGTAAGTGGCCACAACCCGCCCCCACCCGCACGGTGCGAAGCGGGTTTGCGGGCCATTCCCCGTAGAAAAACGCGGATGCGCGTAGACACAACCACAAAAGATGTAGCTATTGACACAGCGTGGTAAACGAGTTACGATGTAGGCACGATGTACGTGCGCACCGTCACTTCCAAGGGCATCCAATACGCCCAGCTTGCCCATAACGTCCGGGACCCCAAGACTGGACAGCCCCGGGCCCAGGTGCTGTACACCTTCGGCCGGGTCGACCAGCTCGACCTGGACGCGCTGCGCCGCCTGGTGCGCAGCATCGCCCGGTTCCTGCCCCCCGACGAGCAGGCCCAACTGCAGAAGGATCTCGGCATGGAGTGGCCCTTTCGGTACCTGGGCTCCCTGAAGCTGGGCGGGACGTGGCTTTTGGACGGGCTGTGGCGGCGGCTGGGCATCCAGAAGACCTTGCAGCGCCTGCTCAAAGCGCGCCACTACCAGACCCCCATCGAGCGGCTCCTCTTCGCCATGGTGGCCAACCGGGCCCTGGCGCCGTCCAGCGAGCTGGCCATCGAGAAGTGGGTGGCGCAGGACGTCTACATCGACCAGCTGCCCGCGGTGGAAGTCCACCAGCTCTACCGGGCCATGGACTTTCTGCTGGAGGCTGCCGAGGCGATCCAGCGCGAGGTCTTCTGGACGCTGGCCAACCTCTTCAACCTCGAAGTGGACGTCATCTTCTTCGATACGACGACGGCGTACTTCGAAATTGAGGGCGAGGACGCCGACGGGTTGCGCCGCTGGGGGCACAGCGCCGATGATCATCCGAAGATGGCCCAGGTGGTCATCGGCTTGGCCGTGACCCGGGACGGCATCCCGGTCCGCTGCTGGGTCTGGCCCGGCAACACCGGCGACCAGAACGTCGTGGCCGAGGTCAAACGGGATCTCAACGGCTGGAAGCTCAACCGGGTGGTCGTCAGAGATCGCGCCAGTGTTTACCAGTAAGAAGTTGTTAGTTGATTGGTGAGGTGGGGGTCAGAAGGACAAAACGAGCCGGGCACCTCCCCCCCTCCCCGGGGCCACCCGGCTGGCTTCCACAACATACGGCTTGCCCGGTCGGCTTCCCCCACCCGCCGGCGGGAGGGTCAGCTGGTGTCCGGGACCAGATACAGCCCCAGCGGTCCCTCCCCGATCAGCAGCTCCGCCCGCAGCCGCTCGGCCACGCCCCGCTCGGTCTGCTCCCACGGACCGCGGCGGCGGATGCGGCGGGCCAGAAAGAGCTGAAAGAGGTTGTAGCCAGCGGCCAGCAACGCCCACAGCACCTGCATGCCGGTCGGGTGGTGGAGGAAGCCATGGTCCAGGTGCCACTCCTGCTTCAGCTGCCGGAAGCCTTCATTCTCTACCCCCCAACGGGATCGGGCGATCTCCCACACCACCCGGCCGCTGGCCTCGGCCGGGCTCAGCGTGGTGGCCACCTCCAGGATGCGAAGGGCTTTGCAGTGCCAGACGGCAGTCCCCTGGTGCTCCGTCCAGCTCAGGCTCCTCTTCGGCATAGACGACTCGGATAGGGTGCTTGAGCCCCTCCCGGCTGGTCAGCTCCGGGCTGTCCCACACCCGCACCTCCACCTGAAAGGAGCCGATGCGGGTGACAAAGGCTTCGCCGTAGCGGCGGCCCCGGCGCAGTCCCGCTGCGTCCTGGACGACCGCGTAGCGCTCGTCCTTCAGGCGCACCACGACGTGCAGTCCAGGGCGCGCACCGCCTCGAGGAAGGGAGCCTGCGCATACAGGGCATCCACCGTGACCACGTCGCAGAAATGCCCGTGCGTGCCCTGCAGGCGCCGAAGCAGTCGCAGGGCAGCGTCGACCTCCCTTCCTTCGGCCGCTGGGGCTCCATGCCCCACACCACCGGCGGCACGTCCCGACCCTTGCACCGACTCGGATAGTCCCCTCGTCCCCATGCCGCCAGCGCACCGTCTGGGCCGCCACGACCCGGTGGGCGTACTCCACCCGCCCGTCCCGATGCCGGTAGACCTGGCAAGCCGCACAGCAGCGGGCCTGGGTGCGCAGCACCTCGGTCCCATCCAGCGCCACCACATGCCAGCCATGCACGCTGCCGCCCCGGAAGGTCTTGTTCTTGCGGGCCGTGGCCAGGATGGCGTCGTTGATCGCCCACGCCGAGGCCACGTCGGCGGCCATGGCCCAGTCCCGAAGGCAGTCCCGAAGCGGCAATCGGTGGCGTCCTACCAGCTTGCGGAAGGCGCCGGCCCGCACCCAGCGCTCCAGCTCCATCATCGACCGGGCCCGCAGGGCTAACCCCACCAAAAGCACGCAGCCGATGACGAAGCCGGGCACCTCCACCCGCCGGCGCCGATCCCGCAGGCCGCGCAGGTGCCGGCCGAGGCAGAAGGTGGAGGCCATGTACGCGGCGAACTGTCGGACCCGCCGGTGGGAGGGCGTGGCTCCCATCGGCTGTAGCACCCCCTGGTCGCGTGTTCTGGCCATCGTCTTCGTCGCCCGGGGGTGCTTTCCTTTTGCTGGAGGCTTGCCGCCCCCATTTCCAGCGAAAAAAAGAAAGAGCCCCTCCGCCCGCTACCCTCGTGGGCCCAGCCGTCTCCGGCCTTTGATTAGGGCGGCTGAGCTACTGGCGCAGGTTCTGGGGTGGTCGTGGTGTTGGACACGGGCTTCAACTCCGAGGCGAACCGCCGCATCCTGCAGGGCGCCGGCGATCACTACATCATCGGGGAGAAGTTGCGGGTGGGCCCCCAGGGGGTGCCCGCGGAGGCGCTGCGCCGGGGCGGCAAGTACCGCAGGCTTCCCGACGGGCTGGAGATCAAGGAGGTCGTGGTCGGAGGGGATAGCGCCGCCCGCCGGCGCTTCGTCATCGTCCGCAACCCCGAGGAGGCCGAGCGGGACCGCCAGAAGCGGGAGTCCATCCTGGCCGAGCTTCGCCAGCGGCTCGAAGCGCTCAAACAGAAGCAGGGCGAGGCGCATACCAAGGCAGCCTGCGAGCTGCGGGCCACGAGACCTTCGGCCGCTACCTGCGCCAGACGCGGGGCGCGCGACTGGTCATCGACGCGGCCAAGGTTCGCCGAGAAGCCGCCCTCGACGGGAAGTTTGTGATCAGCAGCTCCGACGACTTTTTGCCCGCCGAAGACCTGGTCTACGGCTACAAGCAACTCTGGCAGGTGGAACGGGTGCACCGGGACCTGAAGCACACGGTCGACGTCCGGCCGATGTACCACCGGCTCGACGACCGCATCCGGTCCCACGTGCTGCTGTGCTGGCTGGCCCTCCTCATGATCCGGGTGGCCGAGAACGAGACGGGCCAGACCTGGCGACAGATGCGGGATCTGGTCGCCCCCATCGACGTGGGCCGCCACGCCACCGCCCACGGCGAGGTCTGGCAGGTCCGCCCCCTCACCGAAGAGCAGAAGGCGCTGTTTCAGGCCCTGAAGGTCGACCGACCGCCCCACTACCTGAAGATTGTGACGCCCACCCGAAAAACGGCGTAGATACAACCGCTTTGTCCACCTCAGCCCTTATAGATCCCGTCATGTCGCTCTTTGTCACCTTGAATTGTCGCTACGAGCTGTTCAACGCCAGTCCGGTCATGGCGCGCCGGCGATGCTTCGCCCCCTCATGACGACCCGCCAAGACTCTTTGTTCACGCCCTGGCTTGCAGGGCTGCCCGTCCTCGACGTCGCCGAAGGGATGCGCTTTCCAGCTTTCGACAGAGGACCTCGTCGCTGACGGCCTGCTGAACGTCCGACAGGCTGCGGCGTTCCTGGGCATCAGCCGAAGCAAGCTCTACAGTCTCGTGGAGCGCGATGAGCTGCCTTATGTGAAACTGGCGCGGCTCGGCGCATTCCGAAGAGAGCCTTGACCGCCCTGGTGCCGGACGGCCGATGGCCAGGGGCGGGTAGTCGGGGAATAGGTGGGTGATCTCGACCTGTTAACAAGCGATTTGTCTGCGAAGAAAAGGGTGCCCGTGCTGAGGAGGCAGGTTTTGAAAAGGAATTGAAATCCGGCCCGCTGCCATCGCGACGCTCTTCTCACAAGTCCCGCACGTCCAGCGTAAAGGTCTCCGTATCCGACGGGCTGCATGGGTAGCCGCGCACGTACGTCCAGAAGAAGAACGCCGTCAGGTACACCCCCGTTGCACCCACCAGGGCGGTGGGCGGCAGGTCCCGCCGGGACGCCAGATACTGGGCCGGCACCTCGAGATGGCGGATCTTGCGCGCCCTGGCTCGTGCTGCCGGATGCGGGCCGGCAAGGTGCGCCGAAGTTCCAGCCTTCGCTGCCGGCGGGCGGCGTCTTGCGCCTGGTCGGACTCGGTCCGCCACCGTATCGGCCCTGGCCACCGCCGGACTGGCGGCCATGTCGGCTTCGCCGAGCGCCGAGATCGACCGGAGGATGCGGATGCACGGGTCTCGAGCCACAGCCAGGTGCGGCGGCGAGCCCGGGTAGTCGCCGATCCCGGGGATCTGTGCGTAGGCCCGCAGCACGAGTTCGTGCAGCGGGACGCTGGACCCCTCCCGCAACTGCGCCACCATGAAGTCGCAGAAGCGGCGGTCCTCCTCTCGAATGCGCCGCTCGTCCCGGTCGGCGCCGCTCGGGCGTGATGCGCAGGGCATGCGAGCCCCCGTCGTAGCGAACGATGAGGTCGGCATCCTCGTCCCAGGCGTCGGGCAGCCGGTACGGCGCGATGGCCGCCACGATGCCCTGGATCAGGTCGCCCCGTTCCTCACTCACTTGCCCCAGAAGCACGTCCAGCAAGCGCCGCAGCTCCCCCGCGGACAGGGGGCGGTGCCGGCCAGCCTCGGCCAGGAAGAAGTCCACGATCTCGGCCGCTCGCCGGCGCGCCCGGGCCTCGACCTGCTGTTCGAACCGGTCGGCGTCGGGCTCGCGGAGCTTTCGTGAGAGCGGGCGGCCGTCTGGATCCGCCACGGCGGCGTTCTCGAGGGCGGTGGCAAAGGGTTCGAGCTGCCAGAGGGGCAGCATGCCGCCCCAACCCTCGGGCGGCGGCCTCAGGCGGAACGCCTTGCCGTCCAGCACGACCCGGGCCGGCGCGTACAGACCCGGCCCGCAGCGCACCATGAACCGGAACCGTCCCAGGGCTTCCCGAACCGAGAACTGCGTGCTGGGCCGCTCCTCGATGCCGAGGGCTTCCACCACCCGGCGCACCAGTTCCCGGATGTGGATGGGCCCCTGCAACGTGCGGCAGATGTCTTCCGCGGCCGCGCGAATGGTGCGACGAGCCAACGGTCCATCCCCGTGCCGGAGCGGTGCATTCGCCGTTCGGCCGTTGCCACCCTTCGCTGGGCCCGACCGGTCGGAGAGAGCACGTCCCGTGCTATACCGCAGGCGGGTGACGGACGGCATGGGCCCCGGGGCGTCAGAAATAAGAACCAGGACGTCAGAGGGAAGGCGGGCGGCGCTGGCTACGCTCCGTCCTCCCACCGGGTTGTCACAAGCCGAATGGGAGGGGTACTTGCGGGGGTGGCGGCGGGGCATCGCTGAGGAGGAGACGGCGCTGGAGAACCGGCTGGCACAAGCCCGTTCCTCCCTGCCCGCACTGGTGGAGACGCTCAGCCAGTACGGTGCGACGGAGATCTATCTTTTCGGTTCCCTGTGCACAGGCGAGTTCCATCTGGCTTCGGACATCGACCTCGGAGTACGGGGCATCCCGCTGTCCGTGGCCACAGTAAAATCCCCATAAGTGGCCACGAAAAAGCCGCACGAATGGCCACGAAAAGCCCGCAGGTCCGGTCAGGTAGGTGAAAATGCCCGCCCCTTCGTATCGGCTCCGCTGGGAGACGCACCCAATCGGATCCGGCGAAGGAGCGAGCAAACCTGATCGGACAGGAGCTGGTGATCGCTTTGCGGCACTTGCGCGACGAAGGGCTCAAGAAGGTTCAGGTCGCCGACCGCCTCGGGATCGACCGCGGCAGCGTGGCCAAGTACTGGGACGGCCCCGCCTGTCCCGTCGAGGCTCCCCGCTACCGCCAGCGGGCCCGCAAGATCGACCGCTACGTCGAGTATATCACGGCACGGCTGGCCCGTTGGCCCGAACTGACGGCCGAACGGCTCTACCAGGAGATCCGCCAGCAGGGCTACACGGGTTCCCGCCGTACGGTGCGCCGGTTCGTGGCTCGGATCCGGCCGCACCCGGTTCGGGAGTATAAGCCCATCGAGACCCTTCCTGGCGAGCAGGCCCAGGTGGACTGGGGACACTTTGGAACCCTCGTCGTCGAGGGGGCTCGGGTGCGGTTGTACGCCTTCATCCTGACGCTGTCGTGGTCGCGGGTGATCTACGTGGAGTTCATCACGTCGCTGGCCATGGCCACGCTGGCGGGGTGTTTGCACCGGGCCTTTGAGTACATCGGCGGGGTGCCTCGCACCCTGCTCTTCGACGACGCCAAGACTGTGGTGGCGGAGCGGGTCGGCGGGGTTGTCCGCTACCAGCAGGAACTCTTGCAGCTGGCGGCCCTCTACGGGTTTGCGCCGAAGGCCTGCTGGGCTCACGACCCCGAGTCGAAGGGCAAAGTCGAGTCCATGGTCAAGTACGTGCGCCGGGGCTTCTTCTACGGCCGGGAGTTCACGGATCTGGGCGACCTCAACCGCCAGGTGCGGGTTTGGATGGACGAGGTGGCCAACGCCCGCACGCATGCCACGACGGGAGCGGTGCCGTGGGACCGGCTGGCGAAGGAGGCGCCCCACCTCAAGCCGCTGGCGCTGAGCGCCCCGCAGGGCATCCTGGAGCAGCGGAAGGCCACCCGCACCAACCTCATCTCCATCGAGGGAAACCGGTACTCGGTGCCGGCCCGTTTTGCCCGCCGAGCGGTGAGTTACCGGCGCTTCGAGCACCACATCGAGATCCTGGAGGACGGCCAGGTGGTGGACCGGATCGCGCTCGTCCCCGGGCGAGGGCGGGTGATGATTCGGGACGACTGTTGCGTTGATCGTTATTTGACCGCTGTCGTCGCGCGCTCAATGAGCGGGAAAGGGCGTGGCGCGCCCGATGTCCCGGACGGCCACGCCTCTGGGATGTCAGGGTAGCCGGCGACGGCTGGCTCTGCCGTCGGCCTCCTGGGCCTCCGCCCAAAGCAGCACCAGGCGGACGGCCAGCTCGTAGATGGCCCGGCGGGAGGCAAAGGCCAGCACCACCTCCCGCGAGCCGGCCACCAGGCGCAGCCGGGCCAGGGCCCCGGCCCGGCGGGTGCAGCGCCACTCGACGGTGATGGGCGTATTGCCTCGCAGCCAGAGACGCATCGCGCTCACCTCCCGGCCGCCTGGGGCGCCTGCCACTCGGTGGCCATCACCGCCTCGACCAGCTCGTGGTCGACCAGATGCTCCTGCCGAGCGGCCGCCGCCATGAGGCAGAGGTGGGCGAGCTGGTTGATGGGCCGAGGTAGCCCGTTGCAGGCCCGGTGGATGTGATCGAGGGCCTTGGCGGTGAACAGCTCCTGGTCGGCCCCGGCCAGCTTCAGGTGATGGCGGATGTAGGCGGCCGTCTCCTGGGGCGAAAAGCCGCTGAGGTGGTAGCGCAGGTCGATGCGCTGGGCAAGGGCCTCGGCGGAGCGAAGGGCCAGGCGCTCCGCAAGCGCCCGGGTACCGCAGAGCACCAGGGCGAAGGGCGCAAAGGCGTCGCAGTCGTAATTGAGCAGGCCCCGGATCTCCTCCAGCATGGCCGGGCTCAGGAACTGCGCCTCGTCCACCAGCAGGACCGGCGTGCGGTGCTGCGTGCGCCAGCGCTCGGCCAGCGCCTCGCGGGCGAGCTTCTTGAGCTTGGGCAGGGCGTGCGGCGCATCGAGTCGCAGGGCATCGAGCAGGCTCTGGAAGAAGCTGCGGGGCGTGAAGGCCACGTCAGCCAGATAGACCACCTCGTAGCGGGTGGCGTCGAGCTCGGCCTTGAGCCGGCGCAGCGCGGTGGACTTCCCGGCGCCCACCTCCCCCGTCAGCACCATCACCCGCCGACGCTCGGCGACGTAGTGGAGCCTGGCCAGCGCTTCCCGGTGGGCCTGGGAGACAAACAGATGCTCGACGGGGATATCCCGGGCAAACGGCGTGGCCGTCAGGCCAAAGTGGGCTTCAAACATCGGGCATCGCCTCCGGATCCTCAAGCAGACTCAGGCGCAGGGGGGACATGGCCCGGGCCTGGCGCTGTCGCCGGCGATGGACCAAAAGCTCCAGGTAGGGGATCGCTGGCTCGACCGGGCGGCTCGGCTCGGGGTGGTGGACCCGGTCGAGGCCGCGGTAGACGGGATGGGCGAGATCGAGGGAGACGGCGTCGCCCACGTGGCGGCCGTCGATGAACAGGCTGAGGCGCTCGAGGTGCAGGGGGTGAAAGCGGATCTCGACCCGGCGGCCTTCCAGGCCGGGCGGCACTTCGTAGCGGTTGCCGTCGAAGCGCAGGCAGCCGGTCTTGTCCACCCGGCGCACCCGCCGCCACAAAAAGACGTGGGCGAGTTTTTCGGCCGACACGCTGCGGCGCCCCTTGAGGCGGGCAAACCGAACAGCGGGCGCCTCGCCCGTCTCGCTGTGGACCTGCACGTGGTAGGCCTCCTCGATCCAGGCCGCAAGCCTTTCGTTGAGTGCCGCCAGGTGCGGGACAGGGTGGTGGGAAAGCTCCCGCAAAAACTGATCCTGCAGGGTTTCAAAGAAGCGCTCGATCTTGCCGCGCCCTTCGGGGTGGCCGGGCGTGCCGGAGATGTGGCGGATGCCGAGCTCGGCGCAGGCCCGGGTGAACACCTCGGCCTGGAAGATGAGGCCCCGGTCGACGTAGACCCGCCAGGGAAGGCCCCGCCGGAGCAGCGCCTGCTGGAAGCACAGCTCCAGGGCGTAGAGGTCTTCGGCCCAGAAGAACTCGGCGTGGGCCACCAACCGCGAGTGAAGACCCGCTCGCTGAGGCCTTCCCGGTGCAGGTGGCGCCAGAGGGTGTTGGGCTTGAGGGTCTGCGGGGCCACCAGGCCCGCCGCCTCCAACATGCGAACCACCTGCGGCAGGCTGCGGGTGGGATCCTGACGTTTGAGGGCCTTGGCCTGCTCCAGAAGCTCGGGGGTAACGACCCGCACCGATCCCCGGTCCCGCCGCGTGGCCGGCCGCAGGGCCTCCAAACCACCGAGTCGGTAGCGGCGGACCCACCGGCGCAAGGTCGGGGCGCTGACGTGCACCCGCCGGCCGTCCGGGAGCAGGTGTGGACGGCCCACCACCTCGGCCCGCCAGCGGCGCTTCTCCTCCGCATCGGCCAGGGGATCCAACAGCGGGGCGATGAGCGAGTACCGAAACAAGGCGAGCGTGTCGTCGGGCCCGGAAGCCACCGAAGCATCCTCCCTGTCGTGGGGTTTGCTTCCAGTCTCCGGCAACCGGGCGCTCTCCGAGAAGGCGCCAGGGTTTGGGGAGTCCGGCCGCCCGGCGGGGGGCGAACGCATGATCGATTCGAGCAGGGCGCAGGCGACCCCGCCTCCGGCCCCTGACGCTTTCAAAGCCAGGCCGGGTCGCCCTGAAGCAGGAGGTTGACGATGTCCAGAAGGCCGGCCGCTACCGGCTCACGATGCGCCTGCCTCACTCCCTGGCGCAGCGTCTCGGCGAAGTCCAGGCATGTCCCCAACGGGTCATCCTCCGGCGGATCCAGGACCGGCGGGCCGATCGGAAGGCCCCCGCCGAGCTCCCCCCACCACTCCTGCAGCCGGGCCAAGACCCCCGGCGCCTCGGCCGAGGCCCTTCGAAGGAGCCGGCGCACGGTGGCCACCGAACGGCCTACCGAGGCGGCCAACGCCCGCCACGACATCCCCGCCGGAGCCCCTGATAGAGGCGCTGGCGGGCGGCGCTGACCAGGCTCTGGTAGGGGCGCAGGAAGCTGGGCAAAAACGAGGCCGTCCGGCCGCAGCGCGAGGAGGGCCGACGGCGCACCGGAATCCGCTGATAGCCACACGGCCCCGTCTCGTCGGCGCCGCGCTCGCAGCACCCGTGTCCCCACAGCCGCCCGCCGCAGGCCGGGCAGAGCCGGGGAAGCCGCAACCGGCCCGCTTTTTCGGCGGCCAGGTAGGAGCGAACGTCTGGACCGGCGAAGATAGGGATCACCAAACCGGCTCCCTCCCCTCGGGGGAGGCTCCCGACCCGGGAGAGCAGCCGGGGGCGGTGTTGGGGGAGCATCCCGGGCGTGGCGACCGCGTGGGGGATGCTGCCGCTTGTTTTCCCTCCCTCACCGCCCCGCTTTCGCTGCCGGGACCGGGCGGCACCGATGCACGGGCCTCGCCGTGGCCCGACGATTCGGCTCCCTGGTCACCCTTCCTGCCAAAAAGCTCCAGCCCCCCGGCTAGCCGGGGGGCTGGGAGGGTCCTCCTGGCGATCCCGACGCTCAAGCTACGCGCGAGATCCACCCTCTGAAGCGCTCAAAGAGCGGGAGGCGCGACAGGACGACCATTACCCGCACCACCAAACCCGTCGCCAACCGGCCCATCCGCTTCAGGCGCGCTTTGAGGCATTGGCCCCCAGTGCCCGAACGTACCTGGAGGGCCTCAGCCGGTCTCGCAGTGGGCATTTGCGGGAGCAGGTGGAGCGCATCGTAACGCTGGCCGAGAGCTGCCCATCCGACGTGCTGGAGCAGGCCATGCAGCGGGCCATTCGCTTCGAGGCCTACGGCTACGGCATCCTCAAGCGCCTGGTGGAGCGCCTGCAGAAGGCGCCGGGGAGCCTTCCCCAACCGGCGCAGCCGTCTGCCCAACGTCGGCTCTCGCTCCCCTACCGGGTCGACGTGGAGCGACGGGACCTCTCCTACTACCAGGAGGTGGCCCGATGATTCGCACCATTGCTCCGGCCGATCGGGCCCGCCTCGAGCAGGGCCTCAAGCGGTTGAAGCTGCGCCGCATCCGGGAGATGCTGGACGCCGTCAGCGAGCTGGCCCTTCAGGAAGAGCCCTCTTACCTCGACTTCCTGGCGTATCTCGTGGAGGCCGAGGTGCAGGCCCGGGAAGCCACCCAGCGGGACAAGCGCCTGAAGGCGGCCCGCTTTCCCATGCTGCGCACGCTGGACAGCTTCGACTTCGCCTTCCAGACGTCGGTGAGCGCCCAGACCATCCGGGACCTGGCCACGCTGCAGTTCGTGGAGGCGCATGAGTCGCTTGTCCTCTTGGGGCCCCCGGGCGTGGGGAAAAGCCACTTGGCCATTGGCCTGGGCATCGAAGCCATCAACCGGGGCTACCGGGTGCTCTTCCTGACGGTGCAGGACCTGGTGCAGGAGCTGTACTCGACGCTTGCCGATGGCAGCACGACCCAGAAGCTGAAGGCCATTCTGGCGCATGACCTCATCATCCTGGACGAGCTGGGCTATCTGAAGATGGATGCCACCGCCTCGGATTACCTGTTTCAGCTGGTGGCCAAGGCCTATGAGCGGCGCTCGCTCATCGTGACGAGCAACCTGGAGTTCCAGGAGTGGGGATCGCTCTTCGATAGCCCGGCCACCGCCGCGGCGGTGCTGGATCGGCTGCTGCACCACGCCCACGTCATCACCCTCAAGGGCGAAAGCTACCGGATGCGCAGCCGGCTGGCGCCGCCCAAGGTCCACGGCACCCTGCCCGAAGGCTCGGCGGCCCCCGCCCTACGGGCGGGGGGCAGAGGGGAGGGAGGGACCCCCACGTAGATCCCGCCATCTACCTGGCCACGACTGCGGGATTTTCGTGGCCAAAAGTGCGGTTTTTCAAGTGGCCATTGACACCCGCCGGAACGGTTCTAGCGGCGCTGGCCGCCCTCGACGCGACGTGCGGCATCCCCGTCGACGTGGTGGACCTCGACGAGGCCTCTCCTTCCCTCAGAGAGCACATCAGCAAGCACTACCGACCCGCGGTGAACTTTCAGAGCGTTTCATTTCCTCCAACAGGGCCGCGGGATAGCCGAAAGTCCTCTGCGGCCTGAAATCCCGTGCGACCAGGCCGACCCGCAAGCGCGTAGGGCTTTGCCGCGAGGTCCTGGTCAGTACGCTTCAACCGTATGTGCCGTGCTGGGCTTGCCGGTGCCGGATCCACGCAATCGCCCTGGCGAGCGACTCGGACACCGCGTCTGGTCGACAGCGCTTCACCGCGTCGGTTGCCGGTAGCCATTCATACCGGTCATGTTCGGCGTCCAGGACAACCTCCGCCTCAGGAGATGCCTTGGCTACGAAAACGGCCCATTCGCCCGTACCGCACGGGGTGGCTTCGAGAGCGAGCTGCAGACCGGTCTCTTCCTTCAGCTCCCGTCGGGCGCAACTCAGGACCGCTTCGCCGACCAAGCGGGATCCAGCGGGCGGTGTCCACGCCCAGTCGCCTTCGTATTCCGGTCCATGTTCAGCCCGATGCAAGACCAGCACTCCAGCCCCTTGTACCCCTGTCGGTAGACCACCACCGCACAGCCAAAAGGCGGTTCTGAGCTTATCGGCTTACGTTCCATGGCGTCCACTCCGGTTGCCCACCCTATACCCGACGAAGACGCTGGCCGAAGTTGCTTATGCGCGAGCATCCAGAACCTGCGCCAGTAGCTCAGCCGCCCTAATCAAAGGCCGGAGACGGCTGGGCCCACGAGGGTAGCGGGCGGAGGGGCTCTTTCTTTTTTTCGCTGGAAATGGGGGCGGCAAGCCTCCAGCAAAAGGAAAGCACCCCCGGGCGACGAAGACGATGGCCAGAACACGCGACCAGGGGGTGCTACAGCCGATGGGAGCCACGCCCTCCCACCGGCGGGTCCGACAGTTCGCCGCGTACATGGCCTCCACCTTCTGCCTCGGCCGGCACCTGCGCGGCCTGCGGGATCGGCGCCGGCGGGTGGAGGTGCCCGGCTTCGTCATCGGCTGCGTGCTTTTGGTGGGGTCAGCCTGCGGGCCCGGTCGATGATGGAGCTGGAGCGCTGGGTGCGGGCCGGCGCCTTCCGCAAGCTGGTAGGACGCCACCGATTGCCGCTTCGGGACTGCCTTCGGGACTGGGCCATGGCCGCCGACGTGGCCTCGGCGTGGGCGATCAACGACGCCATCCTGGCCACGGCCCGCAAGAACAAGACCTTCCGGGGCGGCAGCGTGCATGGCTGGCATGTGGTGGCGCTGGATGGGACCGAGGTGCTGCGCACCCAGGCCCGCTGCTGTGCGGCTTGCCAGGTCTACCGGCATCGGGACGGGCGGGTGGAGTACGCCCACCGGGTCGTGGCGGCCCAGACGGTGCGCTGGCGGCATGGGGACGAGGGGGACTATCCGAGTCGGTGCAAGGGTCGGGACGTGCCGCCGGTGGTGTGGGGCATGGAGCCCCAGCGGCCGAAGGAAGGGGAGGTCGACGCTGCCCTGCGACTGCTTCGGCGCCTGCAGGGCACGCACGGGCATTTCTGCGACGTGGTCACGGTGGATGCCCTGTATGCGCAGGCTCCCTTCCTCGAGGCGGTGCGCGCCCTGGGACTGCACGTCGTGGTGCGCCTGAAGGACGAGCGCTACGCGGTCGTCCAGGACGCAGCGGGACTGCGCCGGGGCCGCCGCTACGGCGAAGCCTTTGTCACCCGCATCGGCTCCTTTCAGGTGGAGGTGCGGGTGTGGGACAGCCCGGAGCTGACCAGCCGGGAGGGGCTCAAGCACCCTATCCGAGTCGTCTATGCCGAAGAGGAGCTGAGCTGGACGGAGCACCAGGGGACTGCCGTCTGGCACTGCAAAGCCCTTCGCATCCTGGAGGTGGCCACCACGCTGAGCCCGGCCGAGGCCAGCGGCCGGGTGGCGTGGGAGATCGCCCGATCCCGTTGGGGGGTAGAGATGAAGGCTTCCGGCAGCCGAAGCAGGAGTGGCACCTGGACCATGGCTTCCTCCACCACCCGACCGGCATGCAGGTGCTGTGGGCGTTGCTGGCCGCTGGCTACAACCTCTTTCAGCTCTTTCTGGCCCGCCGCATCCGCCGCCGCGGTCCGTGGGAGCAGACCGAGCGGGGCGTGGCCGAGCGGCTGCGGGCGGAGCTGCTGATCGGGGAGGGACCGCTGGGGCTGTATCTGGTCCCGGACACCAGCTGACCCTCCCGCCGGCGGGTGGGGGAAGCCGACCGGGCAAGCCGTATGTTGTGGAAGCCAGCCGGGTGGCCCCGGGGAGGGGGGGAGGTGCCCGGCTCGTTTTGTCCTTCTGACCCCCACCTCACCAATCAACTAACAACTTCTTACTGGTAAACACTGGCGCGATCTCTGGCGGGCATCGGCAAGGATTGCATGAGCCTTGACGGTGGGTTTGCTACGCAAGTCCCAAGCGGGCGGCTTCTTGGTCGACCTGGCGACGCAGGGTGCGCAGATCGGCGGCCCGCTGCCTGGCCCAGGCGCTGAGCTGCCGAGCTTGCTCCGCGATAAACGCACCGATGCGGCCGCCGGCATCGCGTACCGCCGCCTTGGCCTCCAGGCTTGCCGCTCGGCCCTCGCAAGCGATCAGCGTCAGCGTACGGGCGTGCTGCTGCTGGAGCCGCAGAACGGTGTCGGCCAGCCCCGGCACCCGCAGGCGGACGTCCTGGAGCAGGTGGCGCACCTGTTCGTACGCTGCGGAGACCGGGAGAA
Source organism: Limnochorda sp. LNt (assembly GCF_035593265.1). GTDB lineage: Bacteria > Bacillota > Limnochordia > Limnochordales > Geochordaceae > Geochorda > Geochorda subterranea. Next base: position 1,357,988 of record NZ_CP141614.1, read on the forward strand.
CCGTTGCCGCGATGTGACGGGCTTGCTGAGCGGCTCGGTGTAGCGCCCGCCTCTCGCCCTCGAACCAGACGTGCACGGCCCTCCACTGCAGGTCGCGCGCCGTCGGCCACACCGCCCGTACCCACCACGGGGAGCAGGGCATGGCCTGCAGGACGTGCCGTTCCTGCTCTGTCAGCCGGGCGGCGACCGCCTCCAGCCAATTCGGGACGGAGCTCAGGAACTCCTTTAGGGCCTGTTCGAAGCCGGCCATCCCGCTCACTGTCACGTACCCGCCCAGCTACGAGCAGTCCCATGATAGCATAATGTGACTTACCTTTGCCGTCGGGCTGAAGCATCTCGTCCGACCTCCTGGGCCCCCTTTTGCCGTGCGCAGACCCGCATCTTGTCTGTCGAACACGGGTGCTCCAGCCAGGGAGGCTGTCGGGTATCAACTTTCTGCACGCCATGGACGAAAGAGGTACGGGATGCATTTGCTCGGCGACAGGGAGGATGGCACCGCTACAGCCCTCCTGTCCCAATACTGGGGGTTCTCCAACGCTAGTCGCTGGGCATGAACCTCTAGAGCTGAGGCTAGTGGAGATTAGACCGAGAGCTGAGAAGCACGGAGGTATGTCTTTTTCATGGGCGACACCTTCAACCCATTGCACCATCCTATCTGCCTTCACAGGCCTTTGAGGCTAACGCCGTTTTCGACGTGGCAGGAACATATCCCTTTCGCCATGTGCCTGGTTGATTTACTTCGGCCAAATTTGATCGTCGAACTGGGCACTCAGGGCGGAGATTTGTACTGTGCTTTCTGTCAGGCTGTCAAAGAACTAGTAGTGCGTCCCACAAGTTCGTTCACTGCCGCGGGAGCGTCACAAGAGGAGCGAGAGGAAGATGCGGCTAGAGCTCCAAGAGAACCCAGCCGAACTGCTCGGTCACCAGGCTGAACAGTTCGGCAAGGGTTCCCGTGAAGGGCGTGGGCTCCCACCCCCCGCGGTGGTTGGCCATGTCCAGCGCGTACCGGCCTTGGTCGATGCGGCCGAAGCGAAGGCGCGGCATCTTCTCGCCCCCCTCCTCCGCGTAGATGACCAGGTAACGGCCTCGGCTCAGCACGCCCAGGTGGGTGAACCCCAGGGCCGTGAGGAGCTGTTGGATCTCCTCCCGGGCTGCCTCATTGAGGACTCGACGCACCTCGGGCCGGTCCCACCAAGGAGGCCTTGGTGGCACTTATGCCACCGCCCTCTCCTGCATCGGGTACCCGCGGAAGGTCCACTGGAAGGGGTGACCCTCCTCGGTATTCCACCGGTCGATGAAGGCCAGCACGCGCGCTCGCAGATCCTCGGCGGAGTGGAAGTCCCCGTGCTTGAGGCACCGGCGCTGCAGGATGGAGAAGAAGATCTCCACCTGGTTCACCCACGACGCATGCCGCGGCGTGTACACGAACTCGAACTTCCCGCTGTGACGGGCGTTGAAGCGGCTCCACCGCGCCTGCGGGCCGTCGTGGTGGATGTTGAGGTTGTCCCAGATCACGATGATCCGCGGCGCCTCCCGGTACGCCTCGGCGACCGCCTCCAGGAAGCTCACCAGGTCCTCCGCCGTCCGCGTCGGCCCGCAGCGGGCCGTGACGCGCCCGGTACGGATGTCGAAGGCGGCCAACAGCGACTGGGTCCCATGGCGGATGTATTCGTACTCGTAGCGCCCGGGCCTGCCGGGGATCGCGCGGCGCGTCTCGTGCTGGCGCTCCAGCGCCTGCATCCCGGTCTTTTCGTCGATGCACACGATGACGGCATCGTCCGGCGGGTCCCGGTACAGGCCGACGATGCGGTTCACCTTCGGCTTGAAGTCCGGGTCGGGGCTGTGCAGCCACATGCGCACCCGGTGAGGCCGCAGGGCGTTTTGCTCCAGGGTCCGCCAGACGCTGCTCCGGCTCATCGCAAAGCCGAGCCTTCGTTGCACGGCATCGGTGAGGGTGTCGTACGTCCAGAGCGTCTGGCCTTCGAATCCGTAGTTGGCGGGGGCGTCGCAGGCCAGGGCGATCACCTCGCAGCGCTGCTCCGGGCCAAAGCGCGGCGGTCGCCCCGAGCGGGGCCGGTCGTAGAGGCCGGCGACGCCCGCCTCGAGGAACCGGTCCCGCCACTTGCGGACCGTCCGCCCCGTGACGCCGACGCAGGCGGCGACCCGGGCGACCGAGGAACGGTGGTGAAACAGCCCCCAGATGATGGAAGCCCGCAGCCAGAGCCGGTGCTCGACCTTCTGGCCGAACTTCCACTCCCGCAGCGCTTTGCGCTGGTCCGCGGTGAGCTCGGGCAGCGGCAGGTTCACCAGGCTTGCGCTCCGCCTCGCCATACGGGCAGCCGTGTCCGGGTCACCTTTGACCCCCGCGAACGTCTCCGGATCCCGTCGTGGCGCCAGTTCGCGCCCTTCGGCCGGACTCCTGCTGCCCTGCGGAATTTCTTGCCCGGCTGTGCCGGTTTAGGTTGTCAAGGAGCCGTCATGTCCAGGGAACGAACTTGTGGGACGTAGTACTAGCCAGGTAGTTCCAGTGCCGCAACATAACTCGCTATCCAAGCCTTCGGCTTTTTGGGCGCTCTTGAGGACAATCTCTATCTCATGTGACAGCTGGGCTCATTCACTCGTGCGGGTTCCAAGTGAGAGTATCTCTTCGATTCTGCCCACTACAGGCATGACCCTCGGAGACTTCTCGCGCCCCGACACCAACGTCTTCCTTAGTTCGTCAAGAATTCGTAGTTGTCTTGGGGTCAGCGATGCTCCGCGCGCGATAGCCTTAAGCACTGCATCCAAGTCCATGTCGACCTCATCCAATAGCCCACGTCGAGCCATAGCCAGAGCTCGCAGTAACAAGGCTTCGGCTTCCACCGAGGGGTGGCGCAGGCGCTGCAGATCCGGAACGAGCACCTCAAGCTTTAATGCTGGATACAGCTTCCTGAATATGCCCCTCTCATCCATGCTGGTGCGTTGCAGAACCTCACGGTAGGGAACCGGCACGGCAGCCGTACCGCGTAAACCTGGGTGTAGCCGTTGCATGGCGACCCACACATTTAGAGGTGCCACTTGATGTCCGCTCATTATCAGGCGCAACCACGCATCATAATCCTGTGCCCGAACTAATGCAGAATCCATCCCACCAATACGCCTGAGGGCAGATGTCTTCAACGTCACTGTCGCACCGTGGAATACGTTACCCATACACTCCTGCGCAAGGAGCATATCGGAGGATACAGGGTATGCTGGAAACCAAGTGACCACTCGAGGAGGGTCACCTGTGAATACGACAGCCGACGAATACACCATGTCTATGTCTGGGTTGGCTTCCAAGAAGCTTATCTGCACCTCAAGCCTTCGAGGCAGAACTACGTCGTCGTCGTCGAATATGACTGTATATTTTCCGCTTACATACTCAAGGGCAGCATTAACTGCTGCCGCCTTTCCTTGATTATGCTGACGTAAAGACTTAATAACCGACGGATAAGCCGCCACGTACCGATTAATGATCTCAGGAGTTTGATCGGAACTGCCGTCGTCGACGATGATAATCTCTATATTCTCGTACGTTTGCTGTAGCCAACTATCAATCGATTCTCGCAAGAAAGACGCCCGATTGTATGTCGGGATAATAACGCTCACTTTGGGCAACTCACTTCGTGGGTCGCCTGTCTGAATGGGAGGAAGAAAGAACGCGCGTACGTCACAGTCTTTGCTTGGGGAGCCTTTATCATCAATCGCGATGCCACAGGCCAGCCAGTCATTGGGGATACCTTCCAACCAGATCGGTTCCTTCTGAAAGACCTCTCGGATAACACACTCCAACTCGACCTTGGTCCATAGTCGACGGTGATCCCAATCGGGAATCGCGTATTCGTTCGGCACAGATATGAGAATACGTCCGCCATCCTTGACCAGGCGCCTCGCTTCGCAGAGAAGCGGATAGGGGTCAGAAACATGCTCTAGCACCTCAGCAAGTAGAACTGTGTCAAACGAACTGTCAGGCAGTCCCGTGCGCTGGCCATCTGCTAGTCGAAACCTGCAGGTTGTCAATCCGAGCTCAGAAACCTTAGCCCTTCCCACCTCGACCGCAATAGGGTCCACATCCAGGGCGTAAACTTCGCGCCCAGCCATTGCGCAGGCTATGGCGAGATCTCCACTCCCTGACCCTATCTCCAGAACTCTTCCTGTCGTGTAGAGAGACATCTGTGTGATACGGATCATTTCTCTATGATTACGAGGCCTGCGCAGTGATTCGTACAGACGGCGCACCACCGGAGAACGCGCCCACGCCACCAGTTCTTCGTTGATGGTGACAGGTATATCGGCCATTCGCACATACATTTCAGCTAGCCTAGTTGCCCCTGATAAACTCGTCCAGAGAAGGCCGTCGTGACGGGCTTACCCCTCTCCTCCCCGAGACCGAATGATGCTAGAATCGGCCCCAGGGGGGCATGGCATCGTGCGTCGGGAGCGCAACGTGGCTTTCAAGGCGGACCTGTTCGAAAGCCTCATCGACCCCCAGCTCTTCGAGCTGCCCAAGGAGCTGGCCATCATCGACCGGCTGCTGGACGACGAGCGCTTCCTGGAGCCTATCCGGCGCAAGCTCACGGCCCGGCGGGGTCGGCCCACCATCCCCCTGGAGACGTACCTGCGCATGATGTACCTGAAGCGCCGGTACCGGCTGGGCTTCGAGGCCCTCGTCAAGGAAGTGGCCGACAGCCTGGTCTGGCGGCGCTTTTGCCGGTTGCGCTTGACCGACAAGGTGCCCGATGCCACCACCCTCATCAAGCTGACGCACCGACTGGGTCCGGAAGTCATCGAGCAACTCAACGACGCCCTGATGGCCCAGCTGGTGGAGGCGCGGCTGATGAAGCGCCACGGCCAGCGGATCCGGGTGGACACCACGGTGGTGGAAGCCAACATCCATCACCCCACCGACGCGGGCCTGCTGGCCGACGGGGTGCGGGTACTGACGCGGCTGATGCGCCGGGCCAAGCAAGCCGGCATCGGGGTACGCCTTTCGGTCCGAGACCGCCTGCGTTCGGTCCGCCGCCGGCTGCGCCGCATCGGCCAGGTGCTTCGCCGGGGAGGGGAGAAGGCCCAGGCCGAGGTGGACCGGCTTACCGCCGAAGTGGCTCGGCGGGCCGAGCAGACGCTTCAGGAGGCCGAGCGCATGGCTCGGGCTGTCCAGCGCCGCATCCGACAGCTCGGTCCGGCGGTCGGCGCTCGTTACCGGGCCCTCGCGCAGGGTCTGGTCACGTACACCCGCCGCCTGCGCCGGGTGCTGGAGCAGACCCGGCTTCGCTTGCAGGGCATCCGGACCATCCCGGACCGGCTGGTCAGCCTCTTCGACCCGGATGCGCGCCCCATCCGGCGGGGGAAGCTTTCGAAGCCCGTCGAGTTCGGCTACAAGCTGACCCTGGTGGAGACCCAGGAGGGCTTCATCAGCCACTGGCGGCTGCATGTCGGCAATCCCAGCGACGATAGCTTGCTGGTGGACGCCGTGGCGGGCCACATCCACGCGGTCGGAGCCACGCCCCGAGCGGTGGCCGCCGACCGGGGCATGAGCAGCCGGGCCAACGACGCGGCGCTGCGGGCGATGGGCATCGCGCACGTGGCCCTGCCGGCCCGAGGCGGTCGGGCTCGTCGACTTTTCGAGCGACGCTGGGCCTTTCGGCGGTTGCTGCGCTGGCGCAGCGGCCAGGAGGGGCGCATTGCGCACCTCAAAGACACCTTTGAACTCGACCGCAGCCGCTATCGGGGTGCCGACCGGGCGGCGACCTGGAGCGGGGAGGGCATCTTCGCCCACAACCTGACCCGGGCGGCCCGCCGGCTGCTGGCCCTGGCCCCGGCGCAAGCCTGAGCGAGCCCCGATGGCGGGGATGAAAGGCAGAAGCTCAGCACGGCAACGCCCTCTCGCCACGGGTCAGCCCCTCTCTCGACAGTCGGCGATTTTATCAGGAGGTACTAGCCTAACCTCACCGAGGCAAAGGGCATATGCCGCGAGGCTGGCTAGTGTGGTGACGTCCCCCTCTCGCTCTAAGAGCTCGCGGAGCAAGACGTCGTAAGGTTTGCTATCCATCCGTACATCCCCAGCCTTGATGATTGCTGTATCGTTCAGGCTCTTGATCGTCTGCGCGAACGGCTGACTTAAGGGTGTAGTGGTCTTGCTCCGATTCTGTGAACAGCCTGCGGCTGGTGGCCGTAGCGGCGAGGCGCCACCTCCTCGCGAACTCCTCTGAACTCAAGTAGCCCAGGGCCGAATCGCGGCGGCGATTGTAGGGGGCCTCAATGTACTCGAAGATGGCCGTCTTCAGGGCCTGACGGGTGGGCCAGGGCTCCCGATTCAGCAACTGCGTCCGTAGCGTGACAAAGAGGATCTCGGCCACCGCATGGTCGAGCGCATCCCCCACCGAGTCCATGGCGACCGGGATCCCCGCTGCCTCTAGTCGGAAGTTCAGCAACCCCGATATCCCTCAAATCACGGCAATGACGCCAACGGAGTGGGATTCAAGCGTTCAGGCTTCTGGCTACGCCAGGGGAACCCCCAGCAACTGGAAGAGCCGCTGGTGCAGCGGCTCAGGCTCGCCGAGCATCTGGATTTCCTGACCGGCCACCTCGACCGTGTGGCGCTGCAGCGTCTCCAGCTGCATCATCAGCCCCTCGAAGGACCGCCGGGGGTCCTCCGCCAGCAGGGGCTCAAGCGCCCGCTCCATGTGCCAGCGCACATACAACGCCAGCATGCACAAAAAGGCGTGGGCCCGCACCCGGTCCTCCAGCCGGTGGTAGACCGGACGCAGGTCCAGGGCGCTTTTCATCGTGCGGAAGTTTTGCTCCAGGGCCCGCAACGATTTGTACGTGGCCTGCACCTTCGGGGCGTCCATCCGGTCGACGGGCACGTTGGTGCGCAGCACGTAAAACCCGTCCAGCTCCGCCTCCCGGGCGATGGAGGCCTCCTTGCGCCGGAAGGCGAAGTGGCCGTCGCGGATCTCCAGCTGGAAGTGCTTGCCCACCTTCCAGCGGCCCAACACCTTGCCCACGGCCACCCCGATCTCGTCGGCCGTCAGGGGCTTGCGGCGGCGACGCCGCACCCGGGCTTCGATTTTGGCCAGCTCCCGCTCCGTGGCCGAAAGCAGCGCCTCGCGCTTTTGCCGGCGCTCCTCGGCCACCAGCGGATTGTAGCAGACCACCAGCCGCTCCCCGGGCCGCTCGGGGTCGGCGATCTCCGCCAGGTCCCGCCGGTCGAACAGGCCCGGCTGAAAGAACCCTTCATCCCGCAGCTTCTGGATCTCCGGCGCCCGTAGGGCCGTGATCCACCCGAAGCCCACCGCCTCCAAATCGCTCAATCGGGCCTTGACGATCATGCCCCGGTCGCCGACGAACACGACGTACTCAATGCCGAACCGAGCCCGGACCCGGGCAATCTGGGCCTGCAGCGTCTCGGGATCCCCCACGTCGCCGGGAACACCTCCACGGCCACGGGACAGCCCTCGTCGTTGGTGAGCAGCCCCACGCAAAACTGTTTTTTGCCCCGCTTCTTGTCCCGGTTGTACCCGAAGCGGGCCAACGGGCAGGTCTTGCCCTCCAGATAGACGCTCGTCAGGTCGTACAAGACGAGGGCGTTGGCCGTCAGGTGCCGGCGCGCCAGCTTCGCCTCGATAGCGGCCTGACGGGCCAGCAGCTCGTCCATGGCCCGGTAGACGTCGTTGACGTCCTCGCCATTGTGCGGCAACCGCAGAAGCTGCGGCAACGTGGTGGTCGTCCACCACAAAGTCCCGCCCAGCTTGGAGGAGGGCCGCAGGATGCGCATGACGACGACGGCCAGGGCCAAGCGCACCCAGTCGGCCGAGCGGGAGTAGAGCACCTGGTCCAGGCCCAGCTGGCGGATCATGCCCACGACGGCGGCGACGGCCCCGTGCTGGCGGGACTGGCGAATCTTTACCGTCTGCGGCACCGGCGCCACCGGCTCGCCCCGCAGGGCTCGCCGGACCAGCTCCAGGACGGCTTCCGGCAGGTGGGAGAGGTTGGCCAGGGTCCGGTGCTTCACCTTGCCGCCTTCCCGGTAGGTCTGGCGCAGCAGGTGGTAGGTGTAGACCTTGTCGCCCTGCCGGCGGCGGATGGTCTCGATGTGCATGGCACTGGATACGCACCTCATGGCTCAATGGTAGCACATGACAACTGTCAAGGCAATACCTTAGGGCCATACTCTTGGCTACATTGGCACGCGTTCAACCGGTTTGAATGCCCACCGCTATGCGGGTCCTGCCCGCTACCAGCCCCTGAACTTCCGTCTAGTGCCCGCTGAAGGCCAGGGACGTGTACTGCGCGCCGTGGTCGGCATGATGGATCAGCTCCCCGCGGGGGCGCCGATTCCAGACGGCCATGTTCAGGGCATCGATGACCCGTTCGGCCGTCGGCCGCTCCCCCATGGCCCAGCCCACCACCCGGCGGGAGAAGCCGTAGAAGACGGTCGCCAGATACCGCCACCCCTCGCCGGTGAGGTGCTGGGTGAGGTGGGCCACCCGGAGCCGGTTAGGGGCATCGGGGGCGAAGACGCGTTGCACGCGATCCGGGAAGACGGTTCGACGGGGGTCCCGCCGGGTGAGACCCCGGCTCTTGCGTCGATGCCCGCCCTGCAGGCCCAGCTGGCGCATTAGCCGGGCCACCCGCTTGCGAGAGCAGGCAATGCCATGAGCCATCCGAAGCTCCGCCCAGACGCGTGGTGCCCCGTAGGTGCCCCGGCTGGCCGCGTAAATGGCCCCGATACGCTCCATGAGCTGCAGGTCCTCCTGCGCCCGAGGCGACGGGGGCCGGCGGCGCCATGCGTACTACCCGCTGGAGGAGACCGTCCAGCACCCGGCACAGCATGGCGACGGAATGTTCGGCCTTCTGCTGCTCCGCGAACCGGAACACCGCTACCGGGTCCGGTCGGTCTCCCGAGCAAAGAAGGCCGCGGCTTTTCGCAGGATCTTCCGCTCTTTCCCGGAGGATGCGGTTGTCTCGGCGCAGGCGCCGCAGCTCTTCCCGCTCGGCGCTGGTCAGGCCCTCGCGCTCGCCGGCGTCAATCTGGGCCTGGCGTACCCACTTGCGCAGGGACTCGGTGGAGACGCCGAGGTCAGCCGCTATCTCCTTCAGGGTCTTGCCGGAGGTGCGGACCAGCCGTACGGCCTGGGCCCGAAACTCCGGCGGGTAGGGGGGCGGGTTGGGGGCATAGGACACCCTCCTCGTTGGGGTGACATCCCAAGTCTGTAGGTTCCACCAGATTCGGATCACCCATGGTCCCCGTCAAGAGCCTGCCCTCAAGCAGCGGCTTGCAGATCCAGCGGCCCCTCTTTACGGCCCTGCTTGACCGCGTACGGGTTGCGGTCGAGTATCTGGTCGAGCCGTTCGGCCAGCCAGGTCAGGACCTGGATCGTGGGATAGGGCGCTGCGTGGCGGTCAAGCACGGAAAGCTTGGCGGCGTAAAGCTCGGGACGGATGCCCGCAAACAATCGGCCCGTGCGCCACATGGCCCAGGCGATCCGAGCCAGCTTGGCCGCCAGCGCCACTACCGCCACTTGATGGCCCTTCTTCACCCGCAGTCGCTCGTAAAACGCGCGCAGGGCCGGAGGCCCGTGATGAGCCACGCTGCTGGCGGCCTCGACCAGAGTCCATCGCAGCACCGGCGGGCCTTCCTTCGTGATGGGTCCCCGCCGGTCGGTGGTGCCGGACTGGTAAACGCGCGGCACCAGGCCCGTGTAGCTGGCCACGTGCTTGTCGCTGGGAAAACGGAGCGGGTCGCCAATGTAGGCGTAATACGTGGCCGCCGTGATGACGCTAAAGCCCGGCAGGGAGAGCAGCAACCGCACCGGCGGGCAATTCTTCACCCGCTGGCCGATCTCCCGCTCCACCGTCTGCAGGTGGGTGTTGGTCGAGCGCACCTGGTCCAACGCCACCCCCAGCGCCACCCGGTCGGCCGGGGGCAGATCCAGCTCCCACAGGGCTTGCAGGTGCCGGCGCGCTTGCCAGAGGTTGCGCGGCGTCCGATAGCCGTGCCGTTGAAGGAGGCTGCGCATTTGATTCTTCCACGGGGCCCGCTGTTCGACCAGCTGGCGGCGCAAATTCACCAGCGCCCGCAGCTGCCGAATGGGTTTCGGCGGCACCCAGACGCCCGGCAGCGTCCCCAACGCCAACCGCTCGGCCAAAAGCTTCGCATCGTCGTGGTCGGTCTTGCGCTTGCGCGAGCCGAGGCGCCGCATGACACGAGGGTCCACGGCAACCACTTGCCCGGCCCGGTCCGCCAGCGTGTCGTAGAGGCGGAAGGTGCCCCCGCTTACCTCGATGGCCACGGCGTCGTGGGGGCCGAGCTCCTCGACAAAGCCGGCCCAATCTTCCGCCGCGTTGGGGAAGCGTCGGCGCCTTCCCTCTTTTTGCCCGCTCTCCAGCAGGTAGGCATAGCAGTAGTCTCGGTGCACGTCCAGCCCGATGTAGCGTCGCACCCTCAAGCTCCCTTCACGGTTCTTGCAAGCGCAGGTGCGGTGGGATGGCCAAACGGCATACACCCATTCGGGCTTGCCGGCAACGCCGGGCCCAGTTGGGCGGTTGGCGCAGGACGGGTCCGAATCCAAACACGTGAACGGGCTCGAAGCCCAGTAGCTCTGGCGGACCCGCCCTGCCCTGCGCCTGCGCCAGCCATCCCGACCAACGACGGGGCATCTTGGCAATCTCACAAGGAGACTCCTGCCCGTGAGGGCTACCGGGCGTCGGGATTATACCGACGAGACGCTGTGGCGGGTGGAGCGGGGCTTCCTGGAGCTGAAGAGCGCCCTCGAGGTCCGGCCCGTGTAGGTGTGCACTGGCGAGTACGTGCGGGGCCATCTGGCGATCTGCTTCCTCGGCTTCGTCCTGGAGTCGTGCGTGAGCCACAAGCTGGGCGAGACGGTCCCCTACCGCCAGGCGCTGGCCGATCTGGGGAAACTGAAGGCCGTGCCCCGTGCAGATCAAGAGCCAGCGCTACCTGTTGCGCACGGAGCTAGTGTTGCGTAACCCAATTCACTTGTTTGCCAGTCCTGGCTTGTGATACCATGGGCTCATGAAGTACGCACCGCCCATCGAACTGACCGACGAGGAGCGAAGCACTTTGGAGCAGACCGTCCGGACGCGAACAGCTCCACAGCGGGACCTGTTGCGAGCCCGCATCATCCTGGCCGCGGCGGAAGGGAAGATGAACCGGGAGATCGCCGCGGCGCTGGGCTGCTCGCTGCCGACGGTGGGCCTGTGGCGCACGCGCTTTGCGAAGCATCGGCTGGAGGGTCTGAAGGAGGCCCCTCGTTCGGGCCGCCCGCGGACCTACGGCCCTGACAAGGTGAGCGCCATCGTGGCCCAGACGCTGACGCCCCCGGAGCCCCGCACCCACTGGAGCACGCGGCGGCTGGCTCAGGCCCAGGGCGTCAGCCACATGACCGTCCATCGCATCTGGCGTCGCTACCAGCTGCAACCGCATCGGGTCGAGACCTTCAAGTACAGCCGGGACCCGGAGCTGGAAGCCAAGGTGGTCGACATCGTCGGGCTGTACCTGCACCCTCCCGGAAATGCTCTGGTGCTCTGCGTGGACGAGAAGAGCCAGATCCAAGCCATCAACCGCACGCAACCCCTGCTGCCGCTGCGGCCTGGCCAGGTGGAACGACGCAGCCATGACTACGAGCGCCACGGCACCGTCACCCTCTTTGCCGCCCTGAACCTCGCCACCGGTGAGGTCGAGGGCGAGTGCTACCGGCGCCATCGCCACCAGGAGTTCCTCCGCTTCCTGCGACGCCTGGACAAGACCCACCCCGACGGCGAGATGCATCTGATCCTCGACAACTACGCCACCCACAAGCACCCGACGGTCAAGCGGTGGCTTCAGCGTCATCCCCGCTTCACGCTGCACTTCACGCCGACGGGCGCCTCCTGGCTCAACCTGGTGGAGATTTGGTTCGGGATCCTGCAGAGCCAGGCTTTGCGCCGGGGCAACTTTTACGACGTCGACATGCTGGTCGCCACCATCCGGCGATTCATCGAAGCCTGGAAGGAGGATGCCAAGCCCTTTGTCTGGGTCAAGACCCCCGACCAAATCCTGGCCAAAGCCAGGCCTCGAGAGCGGTGATTGGAAGTAAACACAATTGCGTTACGCGACACTAGAGGGCACCGCCCCGGCCACCTTCCGCGCGCTGGGCATCCGGCCGTCCAATCGGGTCGAAGCGCTTTCGTCCCCCGGGGCCGCGTAGTGGCACGGCCCTCGCGCGCCTTCTGCAAACCTTGGCATGACGGGGAAGTCGCAAAGTCAGGCGCGGAGATGCCCCGGGCGTCCGTCTCCGGCCGGACCGGGGAAGAGGCAGTGTCAAGGCAGCCTCTGTACTTTCGCATGGCTACTAAAGCCAAACCTATCCTTGCCGATACAGTTGCTGACCGGGGCGTGACACGCCTCGAGCAGGCGTGAAAGAAAAGGGGTGGCAATCGGCTGGAGGCACGTGGCAATCGGGGATGGGTGATGTTCTCTGTTCGAGGGCCCGCAGGGAAGCGGGCGGCTATCACTAGGGAGGGGTTACGGTGCGAATCGTCAACAACGTGATGGCCCTCAACAGCTGGCGGAACCTGACGGTAACGTCGGGCAACCTCGCCAAAACCCTTGAGCGTCTGTCGTCTGGGCTTCGAATCAATCGCGCTGCGGATGACGCGGCTGGGCTCGCCATCTCTGAGAAGATGCGGGGCCAGATTCGGGGGCTGAATCAGGCGGTACGCAACGCCCAGGATGGGATCTCGTTAATCCAGACGGCCGAGGGCGCCCTCAACGAGACGCACGCGATTCTCCAGCGCATGCGAGAGTTGGCAGTCCAGGCTACAAACGATACCTTGACCGAGAGCGACCGGGAGCAAATCCAGAAGGAGATCAATCAGCTTACGGCCGAGGTGCAGCGTATCTCCATATACACCGAATTCAACACCCAGCGTCTCCTCGACGGCACTTACACTAATAAGCAGTTCCACATCGGTGCTAATCAGAGCCAGGTGATCCAATTCAGCATCGCGAACATGGGCGTCGGAGAATTCACTAGCTCTGGGGTGGCGGTCGGCGCTCTCGCGCTTGTTCAGACCGGTGCAGTAACCAATTCAGCGGGCACAACGGTCAACGAATTCACGTTCGTCTATTATTCCGGTACAGGGACCCTTGCGCAGCTGACTAGCACGGTTGGCTACGCACTGAGCGTGATGAGTACAAGCTCGGCTGAGCTGGCGATTAGCAAGTTCAATAACGCTATCGAGTCAGTCTCGTTCGAGCGGTCCAAGCTGGGAGCTCTGCAGAATCGCCTGGAGCACACCATCAACAACCTGAGTGTGGCGGCGGAGAACCTGACAGCGGCCGAGTCCCGCATCCGCGACGCCGACATGGCGCAGGAGATGATGAACTTCGTCCGCAATCAGATCCTGCTGCAGAGCGGTACCGCCATGCTAGCCCAGGCTAACGCGGTACCTCAGTCGGTGCTGCAGCTCCTGGCGTGAGCGGCTACGTCGCCCGGTTGGGGGGAGAGCCAGCCTCTCCCCCGCACCGTTCCGTGAATTCGTTGCGGGGTGGGAGCTCCCATGAGCGTCCGGCGCCCGTCGATCTCCGCTTGTCTCATCGTACGCGACGAAGAGGCCTTTATCGGCCGGTGCCTCTCCAGCCTGGAAGGCGCCGTGGATGAGGTCGTCGTCGTGGACACGGGCTCGATAGACCGCACGCCGCAAATCGCCCGGCAACACGGCGCCAGAGTCGTGGCGCGGACGTGGCCGGACGACTTCTCGCTGGCCCGCAACTGGGCGCTGGAAGAGGCGGGCGGCGACTGGGTGTTCGTCATCGACGCAGATGAGGAGCTCGTGAAGGACGACGCGGGCAAGCTCCGGCGGCTCGCTGCGTCGGGCTTGGCCGACGGCTACCTCGTCAACGTCCACCACTTCCCGGACAACCCGGACCAGCACCTCATCACCCAGCACGTGGCCCTTTTCCGCAACGACCCTCGCTTCCGCTACAAGGGGGCCATCCACGAGCAGGTGGGCAGCCAGATCGCCGAAGCGGGCGGGCGCCTGGCGGCCACGGACGTGCGCGTCATCCACCGGGGCTACGAGGCGTCGGTTATCGCGGCCAAGCGCAAGCACGAGCGCAACCTGTCGCTACTGCAGCGGGAGGCCGAGCGCAACCCGATCGACCCCGTCTGGCACTACTACCTCGGCCAGGAGTACTACGGCCTGGGGCGCCTGGATGAGGCGGCGCGCGAGTACGAGCAGGCGTTTACCCTGGCGGGGCCGGACTGGAAGTCTCCACACGCGGTGCCGGGTGTCATCCGCTACAGCCTAGTGCTGGGCGGGCTGCGCCGGTGGGGCAAAGCCTTCGAGCTCCTGGAGCGGTACCGGGCCCTATATCCCAGGAGCAGCGACCTCCACTACATCCAGGCCATGCTGGCGTCGCAGGTGGGCGACCCCGCTGCCGCCGCGGGCCTGCTGACCCAGGCCCTTGCTTACGGCGACCCGCCTCCGGGCATGTTCGAGCTGACGCTGCGGGGGACGGGCTCTTTCAAGGCGTGGTTTGAGATGGGGCAGGCGTACGAGCGCCTGCACCAGAAGGAGAAGGCGGCAGGAGCCTACCTGGAATCGCTGCGGTCCGAGCCGCGGTACGGCAAGGCCGCGCGAGCCCTGACCTCGCTTCTGCTGGAGACGGATGACCCGGAACGTGTCGTCACCTTCATGCTGGAGCGAGTCGCCGCCCGCGAGCTCGGCCCCATCGACGGCGTCTGGGAGGCGCTGCTCAACGCCCGGGCTTACCGTCAGGCCCTGGAGGTGCTGGACCAGCTCGACGGCCAGCTGGTGGGTGAGCGTGACCTGCGCCAGGGCATCACCCTTCTGGCCATGGGAGACAAGGCCTCGGCTCTCGAGAAGCTGGGGGCGGCGCTGGAGCACGAGGGTACCCGGGACCTGGCGGCCATCGACGGCGTCATCGGGGCGGTGGCGGCCGGGCAGCCGGCGCTGGCGCGGCGCTTCCTCGAGCAGGTGAACGCCGACAAGTTCCCGGCGGCGGCCGAGATCCTCACGGCGCTGGTGGCCGGTGCCCCCAACGGCGGGCCGAGCATGAACGGCGCGCCGCCGGGGGCAGCCCGGGAGATGACGGACGAGACCGCAGCCGAGTTGGTCCGCTACGGGTCCCTGATGGCGGCTACCTGGGTTGACCCGCTCACCATGCGCATAACGGGATGGCACGTCGTGCAGCGGGCGCTGGCCTTCGGGTGCCTTGAGGTCGTCGACGCGGTGGTGCAGTACATGGTCGACCGGGGGCTTCCGGCGGCCGAGGCTGCCTTGGCGCTGGGCAAGATGCTGCACGCGCAGGGGTACCGGGAGACGGGCCTCGAGCTCCTGCTCAAGGCCACCCGCGATGGGCTTTACGACGTGGGGGCGCTGATAACCCTGGCCAGGGCAGCTCTCGATCAGCATGACCAGGAGGCGGCCGAGGTGCTGCTCCGCAAGGCCGTGGAGGTATCGGGCAAGCACCCCGCCCCTGTCATGGCCCTGGCCGCCCTGCTGGCGGAGACCGGGAGGCGGAAGGCCGCCGTTGCCGTCCTGGACGACGCCTTGGAGACCAACCCGTACGCGGGTGTGCTGGCCGTCCACCGGGAGCGTCTCCTTCACGGGGCGCACTCGGATGTGGGTGAGTGGGAGGCGGTGCGATGAGCGTCGATCCGGTCAGCTTCGCGGGCAACCGCCTGCGCTTCTTCGGGTTCGCATCGGGGCTCGATATCGACCAGATCGTGTCGAAGCTGATGCAGGCGGAGCGGATTCCGCTCGACCGGCTGGAGCAGCGGCGCCAGATCCTGGTCTGGACGAAGGAGGACTACCTGAGGATCAGCAGCCTGATGGATGAGCTACGGCAGGCCCTCACGCCCCTCAAGCTCAACTCCACCTTCCAGGCTCGCACGGCCTCCTCCTCGGACGGCGGGGTGGTGAGTGCCACCGCCGCGCCAGGCACTCCTGCGGGGACGCACGAGATCACGGTGACCCAGCTGGCGAAGGGAATTCAACTCGCCAGCTCGGGGGCCATCTCTCGCACCTCGGACCGCCGCACCCTGTGGACTCAGTTTGGCATCGACCCCAACGCTTCGCCCAGCTTCACCTTGAACCTGCAGGTCACCGACAGCCGGGGGCCCAGGTCGGCCAGCCTCACCTTCAGCGTCACCGACCCGTCCAGGGACGACATCGGTGACCTCGTCGCGGCCATCAACAACAGCGGACTGGGGCTGACGGCCGTCTACGACGCCACTCTGGACCGGCTCTTCATCACCAGCCAGGAGACGGGCGGATCGGTGAGCCTGACGGTCGGCGACGCCACCGTGACGCTCAGCGAAGGCGGCTCGGACACCGTCTGGGAGGGGTTGCTCAAGCTGGGGAGCACCGCGGCGCCATTCACCGGACAGGACGCCGTGTTCAGCCTCGACGGCGCCAGCGGGCTTCAGGTGTCCACCAACCGCTTCACCATCGGCGGGGTCACGTACGAGCTCAAGGGGCTGGGCACCGCGACCGTCACGGTCTTCCAGGACACGGACGCCATGGTCCAGGCCATCACGGCCTTCGTGGACAAGTACAACGAGGCCCTGGGCGAGATAAACGGCAAGGTCAGCGAGCGACGGCTGTACGATTACCCGCCCCTCACCGAGGCGCAGAAGAAGGACATGACCCAGGACGAGATCGACGCCTGGCAGAAGAAGGCCAGGCAGGGCCTGCTGCAGGCCAATTCGCTGCTCATCAGCATCGCCTCCCGAATGCGCCTGGACGTGTCCAACCGGGTGCAGGGGACGGGCTCGGTTTACACGACGCTGGCCTCCATCGGCATCACCACCGGCTCCTACGAAGAGGGCGGCAAGCTCTACGTCGACGAGGCGAAGCTGCGCGAAGCCCTTCAGACCGACCCGTATGGCGTCGCGGCTTTGTTCACGACCGCTGGCACGTCGTCGGACACCCAGGGGGTCGCCATCCGGCTGGGCAGCACGCTGGATCTCGCCATCGGACGCATCCGGACCCGAGCGGGCCTGGCCGGCGTGGAGGTGGATGGCAGCGGGCTGGGACGGGAGATCGCCCTCCTCGATGACCAGATGGCGCGTATGGAAGAGAGGCTCTCCGCCCTTGAGGAGCGTTACTACCGACAGTTCAGCGTCATGGAAGAGGTGCTTGCCCAGCTCGGTGCCCAGGCCGCATGGCTGAGCCAGCAGTTCGGCGGAGGTGGCTGATGCAGCGAGGGGGTGGTGTGCGAATGGACCTGGCACCCTGGGCCGATGCCCTGCGGGACCTCCTCGGTGCGCTGGAGAAGCCGGAAGGGGAACCCGAAACCGTTCGGTTGCTCCTGGGGCGAGTGCAGCGGGCCTATGAGGAGGCCAGGAGTCGCTGGGCCGCGGAAACGGTGAGCGGCGGGGTCGGCCTTGCCGACAGGCGCGAGGCCGTGGCGCTGCTGGAGCTGCAGCGGGAGTGCGTGGAGCGGGCTCAGCGCATCCGAGACCGTAGCGCGTCGAAGCTCCAGGAGATCCGCGCGGGGAAGGAGACGGCCCGAGGGTACCGGCGCGCGCTGGGGACCCTGTCAGGCTCGGCTCCCACTCCCTATGACTGGCGGATTTAAGGGCGTCGAGCCGGAAGGGAAGTCATGCGGTGAACGGTGAAGAGGCCGTCCTCGCCTATCGCAGGCAGCAGGTGGAGACGGCGTCGCCAGCGCAGCTCGTCGTTATGCTCTACGACGGGTGCATCCGGCACTGTCGGGCGGCGCAGGAGGCCATCGCCAGGGAGGGGCGGGACGCCGCGGCCCGGCACCTCCTCAAAGCGCAGGACATCGTGAGCGAACTGATGGCGTGCCTCAACCTGGACGCCGGCGGCGAGATTGCGACCCGCTTGCTGCGCCTTTACGAATACATGTATCGGCGCCTGGTCCTGGCCAATGTCAGAAAGGATGCGTCGGCTGTGCGGGAGGTGGAAGGCCTTCTGGTGGGGCTCCGGGATGCCTGGGCCCAGGTCGCGTCCACTCCGCCCGCGACGATGCAACCGGCATCGGACCGGGGGGCTGGCCCGGTGGCCTGATGTCGCAGGTCTGCGACTGCATCGGGCTGTTCGCAGCGCTCATATCGACAGGACCCGGAACGCGGACACAGAAAGCTACGCCAGGGGGGACAGGCCGTGCTTCTACAGGTGGGCACGCCGGTCGCCGCAGGCGTGGCGAAGCGGTTGGCTGCGATATGCGAGGCGCTGTCGGAGGCGGCCGACGCCGAGGAGCTCGCGCGTCGGGCGGTGCGGGCCGCCGCGGAGGTGGCAGGCGCTCGGCGAACCGAGCTGTGGCGGCGCGAGGCCGGGCAGGAGCGCCTGGAGGCCGGGTGGCCCGACGAGACGGAGGCGACTCCGGTCTCCCCGACGTCGGGCGCGGCCGAGCAGGCGGTCGCCGACGGCCCGTGGGATGAGGACAGAGGGCCCGCCGGGTCCGGGGGCATGCCACCCTCGGCGCAGGCGGTGCCCGAGCGCGTGGACATCCCCTTGCGCGCCTGTGGCGAGACGCTGGGCCGGCTGGTGGTCATCGAGCCGAGGCGCCCTGGCCCGTGGCTCGAGCTGGTGGCCGCCCACACCGCGGTCTGCCTGGCGCACCTGGAGGCCCGCCAGAGCCTGCGCCGCACCGTGCTGCAGATGGTCACGGCCTTCTCGGAGCTGGTCGAGAGCCGTGACCAGTACACCGAGGCCCACTCCCTCCACATCGCCGAGCTCGCCCTGCAGGTGGGGCTGCGGCTGGGCCTGGACCCGGCGCGCTTCGACTCGCTGATCTACGCCGCCCTGCTGCACGACCTCGGCAAGGTGGGCGTCCCCGACGCCATCCTGCTCAAGCCCGGGGCTCTCTCCGAGGCCGAGTGGGAGACGATGCGCCGCCACCCCTCCATCGGACGGCGGGCCCTGGAGCGCATCGATCTCCTGCGCGACGCCGCCGAGATCGTCGAGCAGCACCACGAACGCTTCGACGGCAACGGATACCCTCACGGGCTGGCGGGGGAGGCCATCCGCATCGAAGCCCGCATCATCGCCGTGGTGGACGCCTTCGACGCCATGACGACGACGCGGCCCTACCGCCCTGCCCTGAGCCGCGCGCAGGCGCTGGCGGAGCTCCGGCGCTGCGCCGGCAGCCAGTTCGACCCTCGGGTCGTGGAGGCGCTGCTGAGCGTGGTCGGCCCTTGAGCGTGGTCGGCATCCCGTGACGTGAGGAGCGGCACCCATGCACGCACGCTCCATCGTGGTGGTGCTCCGGGGCGGGGACCGGTCGGTGGTGGTCGGATGTCGGGGCGCCGCCCGCGACCTGGCCCGGACCGTGGGTTTCGACCCCGCCGACCAGGTCCGCATCGCCACGGCGGTATCGGAGGTGGTGCGGGTGGCCATCCAGCATGCCGACGGGGCTTCACTGACGCTGCGCCAGGTCCAGCTGCCGGGCCGGCGCGGGCTCGAGGTCGTGGTGGAAGACACCGGCGCCACCTTCGCCGACCTCGACCGGGCGCTTCCCAACGGCGGCTCCGCGGCGGAGCCCGAGCCCGGGCTCGTCGCCGCGCTTCGCCTCATGGACGAGTACGAGGTGCAGCCCCTCGAGCCCCGCGGCGCGCGCGTGCGGGTCTGCAAGTGGCTCCCGGTGCCCCATGGAGCCGCCGACCAAGACGTGCCCGGCCGAGTGGAGGTGGAGACGGTCCCGCCGGGCCGAGGGGCCCCCGAGGCAGGAGGCCCGGGCCTCGCCGCCCCGCCCGAAGGCGCTGGCCCTCCCGCTGGCGAAGACGGCGCGCTCGCCGTGCAGCGGGGCCGGGTCATCCTCTACGCGCCCTCGGGCAGCGGGCGCCTGCCCACCCTGCGGCCAGGTCCGCACGTGGCCGTGCGGGTCAACGGCACCCCGGTCCAGCGCCTGCGGGTGGTGCGCCCCGGGGACCGCATCGAGGTGGAACTGATCCACGACGAGCCGGCGGTGGACCTGCGGGTGGAGGTCTCGCCCGACGGACTCGAGGCCGTCTTGCACGTCGAGCGCCGACCGGGTCGTCGCTATGCCCTGGCGGATCGACCCCCGAGCGCGGATCTCACGCTGACCGCGGTGCCCGTCGAGACCCTGCCTCCGCCCCCCGTCAGCCGGGAGACCATCATGACGGCGCTGCAGGCGGCGGGCGTCGTCTACGGCATCGACGAGGCGGCGGTGCGGGCGGTGCAGGCCTCCGACGAGAGCGGCGCGGTGATCGTCGCGCGGGGCCTGCCGCCCGTGCCGTCCCAGGACGGGCGCACCGAGGTCCACTTCGAGGACGCCCCCTACGTCCTCGCCGCACCGCCCGACGAGGCGCTCCGGGCCGACCCGCTGGAGCTGTACCGGGTGTCGACGGTGGCGCCGGGCGCCCTGCTGGCCACCCGCCACCCACCCCGCGCTGGCCACCCGGGCCGCAAGGTGACCGGCGAGGTCATCCCCGTCGCCACCCCCAAGGACGCCCGGCTCCGCATCGGCCCCGGTGTCCTGAGCGACGAGGAGCACCAGCGGGCCTACGCCGCTCGGGGCGGGCGGCCGACCTTCCACCGCGGCGTGGTGGCGGTGCTGCCCCTGCACACCGTCTACGGTGACGTCAGCCCGGAGACGGGGCATGTCGTCTTCGACGGGGATGTGCTGGTGATCGGCGACGTGGGGGAGAGCATGCGGGTCGAGGCTGGCGGGCGGCTGACGGTGGGGGGCGTCGTCTCGGGCGCGGAGGTGCGGGCCGAGGAGGGGGCGGCCATCGGCCGGGGCATCGTGCGATCCCGGGTCGTGGTGGGCGGGCAGGCCGCCGCGGCGCTGGAGCTGGCCGCCGCGCTTCGACCGGTCCAGCGCCAGGTCGAGCAGCTGGTGACGGCCGTCCGGTTCTTCAAGCAGCAGGCGTCGGTCACGGCACGGGTGGCGGCGCTGGGCGACGGTCCCATCGTGCGGGCCTTGGTCGAGCGCAAGTTCGCGGGGCTGCCCCGCCTCGTCGAGGGGCTGCTGGGCATGGCAAGCCGCGCGGCGCAGGCGGGCGCCGAGGGGTGGGACGAGCTGGTCTCCACCCTCTACCGGGCGGTCACGGGGCCCCCCGGTCGCGAGGGGGTCGCCGTCGACGACCTGGCTCGGATCGCCAGGCGGCTCGGCGAGCTCGCCGAGAGCCTGGGCGCCAGCCAGGGGCAGCCGGCCGACGTCTTCACCCGCTACATCCACAACGCTCTGGTGGAGGCCAGCGGCACCGTGCGCATGCCGTCGGGCGCCTGCCACTACGCCCGGATCCGGGCGGGCCGGGGCTTCGTCATGGAGTCGGGGGTCTTTCGGGGCGACGAGATCGTGGTGCAGGCGGGGCGCGTCGTCCTGGACGAGGTCGGCAGCCCCACCGGGTCGAAGGTATGGATTGCCATCGTCGAGACGGGTGAGGTGGTGGCCCGGCTGGTGCACCCCGGCGTGACGGTGAGCATCGGCGGGCGCCGGCACGACTTCGTGGCGCCGGCCCGGCTGGTACGGGTGCGGCCCACCGACACCGGCCTCGAGGTGGGGCCGGGCTAGACGACCGCCCGGGGGTGCCCACGGGTGACGGGAGCTGCCATGTGGAAGGCGAGCGCATGCAAGAGGGGGAGGGGGTCGGCTTGATGGGCGAAGCGTCATCGTGGGATACTGCGGACAGCCTCGGTCGGCTGACCGATGAGGAAGCGGCCGGGTTGCAGGACGTCCTTGCCATCTTCGAGGCGTCGCGGGAGCGCCTGGAGGCCCGGATGAGGGAGCTGGCCGCCCGGTGGCCCGATGTGCAGGCGCTGCTCGAGGATGACCCGACCCGAGGGGCACGCTCGCAGCAATCGAGGGCGCTGCTGCGCGAAGGTGTCGAGGCGAGAGACATCGGCGCCTACCTGGCCCGGGCCCAGCAGGACGCGCGGGAGCTGGCGGGGCGGGGCGTGGCCTTCGCCACGGTGGTGCGATGGCTGACCCGGATGGTGCCGCTGGTCCAGGCCGAACTGGTGGCGCAACTCGGCGAGGACCAAGAGCGGCTCGTCCGGGGGCTCACGGCCCTGGCGCGGTTGGTGGGGGCGCTGCTGAGCGTCGCCGGGGCGGAGTACGCCGACGTCCGAAGAGAGCTGCTGGAGCAGGAGTATCGTCGGGTCCTGCGGGAGCTGTCGGTGCCGGTCGTGCCGGTCTGGCACGGCGTGCTGGTGGTGCCGCTGGTGGGCGTGCTCGACAGCGCCCGGGCCCGGGAGTTGACACAGACCCTCCTGGAGTCCATCGCCCGGGAGCGGGCCCGGGTGGCCATCCTGGACGTCACCGGCGTGCCGGCGGTCGACACCCAGGTGGCCGACTACCTGCTCCGTACCGTCAAGGCGGCCCGGCTATTGGGGGCACAGAGCGTGCTGGTGGGCATCCGGCCGGCCATCGCCCAGACGCTGGTGCGGCTCGGGGTGGATCTGCACGAGGTGGCCACGGAGGCCGATCTGCAGTCGGGTCTGGCCTATGCCCTGCGCCTGATGGGCCTGCGCATCGTGGAGGATGAGGATGCCGAGGATGGATGAGACGCCCGAGATCCCGCTGTTGACGCTGCGGGATACCCTCGTCGTCGCCATTCAGGGCGAGCTGCACGACCGAGCGGCCGAGCGCCTGCAGCGACGGATCCTGGACCGCATCGCCGAGAGCCGGCCCAGGGGGCTGCTCATCGACGTGACGGGCCTGCCGGTGGTCGACTCGTTTCTCGGGAGGCTCCTGCGCGACACCGCGCTGATGGCGAGGATGATGGGGGTGCCGACGGTCCTGGTGGGGCTCCAGCCGGCCGTGGCCGTCACGCTGGCGGAGCTGGGGCTGGAGCTGCCGGGCGTTCACACCGATCTGGACCTGGAGCGGGGACTGGCGTGGCTGCAACGACAAGGGAGGCAGACGCCGCCGGCGGGGCGCGCTCGGTCACGGTAGACGTGGCCGCCTTCGACGAGGAGAGCCTCGTCGCCGCTCGCGGGGCCGCCCGCGAGATGGCCAGGGAGCTGGGTTTTGGCGTGGTGGACCAGGTGCGCATCGCCACCGCGGTCTCGGAGATCGCCCGCAACATCCTCCTGTACGCCGGGACGGGCACCGTCCGTATCCGGGAGTGCCGGAGCGGCGACCGCGTGGGGCTCGAGGTCGTCGCCGAGGACCGGGGGCCGGGCATCCCCGACGTGGAGCGGGTATTGCGGGGCGGCTACAGCACGTCGGGCGGCTTCGGCCGTGGCATCGCCGGGGCACGGGCCCTGATGAGCGAGTTTCACCTGGAGAGCCGCCCGGGGGAGGGGACCCGCGTCGTGATGCGCCGATGGAAGGAGTAGGGGGCCCCTCGCTCGCCGTCCGCCTCGAGATCGCCCGGGAGTCCGACATCTACGAGGCACGCTATCAGGCCCGGCAGCTGGCTCGGGCCACGGGCTTCGACGCGTACGACCAGGCCGCCATCGAGACGGCCGTCGCCGAGCTGGCCACCAACCTCCACCGCCACGCGGGGCGAGGCACGCTGGCGTTGAGGTCCGCTCCGGTCGGCGATCGCCCCCGGGCGCTCGACGTGGAGGCGACCAATGCTCGGGTCGGCCCGGTGGAGCCCGGGCGCTCCTGCGACCCGTACCATGAAGGGCTCGGCATCGGGCTGGCCGGGGTGCAGCGGTTGATGGACGAGGTGCAGCTCGACTACGTGGGCGGGCGCTTTCGGGTACGGGCCCGCAAGTGGCTGCCGGCCTTTCGCCCCGAGCCCGTGCTGGAGACGGCCGGCATCGTGGAGGGGATCGAGCGCTACCGGGTAGACGTGGCCTGCCGGCCCCGCCAGGCCCACGCCTGCGCCGACACCTACCTCATCGCGGAGGACCACGGGGCGCTGCTGGTGCTGGTGGCCGATGTGCTCGGTCACGGGCGGGAGGCGGCCGAGGTGGCGCGGGTGCTGCAGGCCGTTGCCCGGCGGCTGGTCTCGGAGAAGGCGTGGACGGCGGGCGCGGGCCGGGTGGTGGAGCAGCTGCACGAGACACTGCGGGGCAGCCGGGGGGCGTGCGTGCTGGCACTGACCGTCGCCCCCGACGGGCGCCGTGTCGAGTGGGCGGGCGCGGGCAACGTGCGGGGCCGGCTCTGGCACGCCGGCGAGGGCGGCGCCGTGCCGTTGCTGGTCCCGCCGGGCGTCGCCGGCTACAGCCTCCGTCGGGTGCAGGCGCAGTCGGCCGAGCTGACCCCACCGGCCTGCCTGGTCATCGTCAGCGACGGGGTCGACGAGGCCGCCCTCGATCGCCGCCCCGCGGGCACGGCCGAGGCCCTGCTGCGCCGTTGGGCTTCGCCCCGCGACGACGCCACGGCGGTCCTGGTGCGGTGGTAGGTCGGCGCCTGCCGCCGGGCGATCTCGGCAGCGACCCGGCTCCGCTGGCGACCTTTTCAATGGCGGCGGGACGGTGATAGAATCGACCGTGGCGATGCGCCGCCCCCCTGCGGCGGCGCCCGTCGTGTCGCGCGCGACGCACCCGGGGTGCGAGGGCGAGGGTTCGCAGATGTCGGGTCACTCCAAGTGGGCCAACATCAAGCATACCAAGATGAAGGAAGACTTCCGCCGGGGCCAGCTCTTCGCCAAGTTGACCCGGCAGATCATGGTGGCGGCGCGCCAGGGCGGGCCCGATCCCGACGCCAACTTCAAGCTGCGGCTGGCCATCGACAAGGCCCGTGAGGCCAACATGCCCATGGACAACATCCAGCGGGCCATCCGCCGGGCGGTGGGCCAGGAGGAGGGCACCGCCTACGAGGAAGCGGTCTTCGAGGGCTACGGCCCGGGCGGGGTGGCCATCCTGGTCATGGCCATGACCGACAACCGCAACCGCACCTCGGGCGAGATCCGCCACCTCTTCAGCCGCCACGGCGGCAGCATGGCCGAGAGCGGGGCGGTGGCCTGGCAGTTTGAGCCCAGGGGGCGGCTGGTGGTGGTGCCGGGGGAGGTGGGCGGCTCCGTCGACGAGGAGCAGCTCATCCTGGATGTGGCCGACGCCGGCGGCGACGACGTGCGGCCCCTCGAGGGCGAGGACGGCTACGAGGTGATCTGCGCCCCGTCGGCCCTCTCCCGGGTGCGGGAGGCCCTGGTCCAGCGGGGCTACCGCTGCCAGGAGGCCCAGCTGACCATGGTGCCCAAGACCACCGTCAGCCTGGAGGGCCCCGAGGCCGAGCGGGTGCTGCGGCTGGTCGACGCGCTGGAGAGCCACGACGACGTGCAGGAGGTCCACGCCAACTTCGACATCCCCGACGAGGTGATGGAGGCCCTGCAGGCTTGAGCCCATCCCTCGTCATCGCCGGCGTCGACCCGGGCCTGGCCCGTACGGGCTACGGCATCATCCGGGGGCAAGGCGACGGCTGGCAGGTGCTGGCCTCGGGCACCATCGAGACCGAGGCGGGCGAGCCCATCGCGCAGCGCATGCTGGCGCTGTACCGGGCGCTGTCGGATCTCTTCGGCCGCCACGGACCCGACGTCGTGGCCGTCGAGCAGCTCTTCCTCAACCGCAACCGCCGCTCCGCCATCATGGTGGGCGAGGCGCGGGGGATCGTGCTGCTGGCGGCGGCCCAGGCGGCCGCCCGGGTGGTGGAGTTGACCCCCCAGGCCGTCAAGCTGGCCATCACGGGTCAGGGCCGGGGGGACAAGCACCAGGTCGCCTACATGGTGCGCCACCTGCTCCACCTGCGCCGCCCCCTGGCGCCCGACGAGGGCGACGCGCTGGCGGTGGCGCTGTGCGCGGGCTACCAGATCGAGGCACCGGTCGTCGGGCCGTGAGGGCGCGGCGGGGGAGCGGGCGGCGGGGGCGGCAGGCATGATCCGCAAGCTGCGGGGCCACATCGACACCCTCGATCTGACGGAGGCCATCGTCGACGTGGGCGGCGTGGGCTTTCGCGTAGCCATCCCCCTCTCCACCCGCCAGGCGCTGGCGCAGGCGCCCCGCCACCAGCCGGTCTGCCTCTGGGTGCACACCCGGGTGCGGGAGGACGCCATCGAGCTCTTCGGCTTCGCCTCGCTGGAGGAGCTGCGGGCCTTCGAGCTGTTGCTGCAGGCCTCGGGGGTGGGGCCGCGCCTGGCGCTGTCGGCGCTGTCCACCTTGGAGCCAGAGCGCCTGCTGGGGGCGCTGGCCGCGACCGACACCGACGCCCTCCAGCGGGTGCCAGGGATCGGGCGCCGCACCGCCGAACGCCTCTGCGTCGAGCTGGCCGAGAAGGCCCGGGACCTGCTGGGCGCCGAGGGCGCCGGCGAGGTGACGGCGGCCGGCGGCCGCGCGGCCCGGCTGGACGGAGCCCGCCACCCAGGCTCGCGGGACGCGGTGGAGGCCCTCGTCTCCCTGGGCTACTCGCGCCCTGAGGCGCTCAAGGCGGTGCGGACGGCCGTGCGGCGGGTGCCGGCGGATGCGAGCCTGGAGACGCTGCTCAAGGCCGCGCTGGCCGCGGCCGCCGGCAGCGGCTATGCTGAGTGAGACGGGCGCCGCCACCCGGCGCCCGGGCGAAGGGGTCGACGATGGCGGAAGCGGCCGAGAGGCGCCTGGTCTCCCCGGCGCGGCGCGACGAGGACGTGGAGCTGGACCGCACCCTGCGGCCCCGCACGCTGGCCGAGTACGTCGGCCAGTCGCAGGCCAAGGAGAGCCTGGCCCTCTTCATCGAGGCGGCACGCCGCCGCCAGGAGCCGCTGGATCACGTGCTGCTCTACGGCCCCCCGGGGCTCGGCAAGACGACGCTGGCCGCCTGCATCGCCCACGAGCTGGGCGTGGAGTTTCGGATGACCTCGGGCCCGGCCATCGAGCGCCAGGGCGACCTGGTGGCCATCCTGAGCAACCTCAAGCCTCGTGACGTGCTCTTCGTCGACGAGATCCACCGCCTGAGCCGGGTGGTGGAGGAGGTCCTCTACCCGGCCATGGAGGACTTCGCCGTCGACATCGTCATCGGCAAGGGGCCGGGGGCCCGCTCGGTGCGGCTGGAGCTGGCGCCCTTCACCCTGATTGGGGCCACCACCCGGGCGGGCATGCTGACCTCGCCCCTGCGGGACCGGTTCGGCGTCATCCTGCGGCTCGACTTCTACTCGGTGGAGGAGCTGACGGCCATCGTCCAGCGGAGCGCCCGGCTGCTGGGCGTGCGGGTGGAGGAGGAGGGGGCCCTCGAGATCGCCCGGCGCTCCCGGGGCACGCCCCGCACCGCCAACCGCCTGCTGCGCCGGGTGCGCGACTACGCGCAGGTGCGGGCCGGCGGGGTCATCACCCGGGATGTGGCGCGCCGGGCGCTGGAGATGCTCAACGTCGACGAGCACGGGCTGGATGCCGTCGACCGGCAGCTGTTGTCGACCATCATCGAGAAGTTCGACGGAGGGCCGGTGGGCGTCGAGACGCTGGCGGCGGCGCTGGGGGAGGAGGCCGAGACCATCGAGGACGTCTACGAGCCCTACCTGATGCAGCAGGGCTTCCTGCACCGCACGCCCCGGGGCCGCGTCGCGACCCGCCTGGCGGGCGAGCACCTGGGGCTGCCCGTGCCGGCGCCGGGCGGCTTGCCGGGGCAGGGCGGCGCCCAGGGGCAGGGCCGGGCGCAGGCCGACCTCTTCTCCGGGCCCTCCGAGCCGGGCGAGGGGTGAGGCGAGGCCATGCCGGAGCTGTCGGGCTTCGGCCGGATGCTGATCGTCATGGGGCTGGCCATCGCCGGCCTGGGACTGCTGCTGCTGGTGGTGGGGCGCGGCTGGCTGCCGGGCCTGGGGCGGCTGCCCGGCGACATCTACGTGGAGCGGGGCAACTTCCGCTTCTACTTCCCCCTGGCCACGTCGCTGCTGTTGAGCCTGCTGCTCACCATCCTCTTGAGCCTCTTGCGGCGGTAGGTGCGGGGCGTTGGGACTCTACCGGGTCGAGGCCCTGGTGCTGAGGGCCCGCCCCATGGGCGAGGCGGACCGGGTGCTGACGCTCTTCGCCCGGGGCGAGGGCAAGCTGCAGGCGGTGGCGCGGGGCAGCCGCCGTCCCCGCAGCCGCCTCATGGGAGCGACCCAGCCCCTCTGCCACGGGCGCTACCTCTTGATGTCGGGCCGGGAGCTCGACAGCGTGCAGCAGGCGGAGCTGGTCGATCATGGGCTGCGCCCCCTGCGGGAAGACTTACGCCGGATGGCGGCGGCCAGCGTGACGGCCGAGCTGGTCGACGCGCTGGTGGAGGCCCGGGAGCCGTCGGAGGCCCTCTTCCGGGCCCTCGAGCAGACGTGGACGGCCCTGGCCGAGGCGCCGCCGGCGTCGCTGGGACCTGTCGTCTTCTGGTTTTGCATCCACTTGATGGACCGGCTGGGCTACGCGCCGGTGCTGGATCGCTGCGCCGCCTGCGGCCGGGAGCTGGGAGCGGCGGAGGCGGTGCGGTTCTCCGCCCGGGAGGGCGGGAGCCTGTGCGCAAGCTGCGCCGCCGAGCGGGATGCCGGCGCGCCCCTGCTCAAGGCCGAGGGCCGGGCGGCGCTGCGCCACCTGCGCCAGCACGACGTGGACGCGGCGCGCCGGCTGATCCTCTCCCCCGAGGGGGAGCGCCAGGTGCGCCGGGCGTTGTACCATTTCATCGAGTACCGGCTGTCGGCGCCGTCCAGGGCGTGGCAGTTTTGGGAGAGCCTGGACGAGCTGGAGCGGGCGGAGATGCCGGCGGCAGCGGGGCCGACCGTCGTCTCCGGGGCGCCCTCCGGGCCGCCGGCGGCCGAGGGGAGCGTGGAGGGTCATGGAGGACGAGCTGCGCAAGGTTGACCTGATCCGGGAGCGCACCCACCTGGGCTACGAGCAGGCCCGCCAGCTCCTGCAGGAGGCGGGGGGCGACGTGGTGTCGGCCCTGATCCTGTGGGAGCGGCGCCGGGGGCCGGCCCGGCTGGGCGAGGAGGCCGAGGAGGCCGTGGGCCGGGTGCGGGCGCTGTGGGAGAAGGGCAACCGCACGATGCTCCGCATCCAGCGGGGCGACCAGACCTACCTGCAGGTGCCGGTCACCGTGGGCGTGGTGGGGGCCGTGCTGGCGCCCTACCTGGCCGCGGCGGGCGCGGCGGCCTGCCTGCTGACGGGCTGCCGGGTCAGCCTGGAGCGCCAGGGCGGCCGCGAGACGGGGCGGGCCGAGGAGAGCCCGGCCGGCGACCTGCGGGCCGCGGATGGCACGGCTTCCGGCGGTTGACAGGCCCGCAAGCCCTGTGGTAGATTGCCGGCGGATTGCAGGCGGGCGAGCGTGGTGCGCTGCTTGCATTTGTGACGCGCGGGACAAAAGCCGTCCAGCTGGGACGCAGCTTGCCGATTGCGATGGGAGACGTCCCGGGTGAACTACCAGGAGCTCATCTTCCGCCTGGAGCGATTCTGGGCCGACCAGGGTTGCATCATCCTCCAGCCCTACGACATGGAGGTCGGCGCCGGCACCATGCACCCCGCCACCTTCCTGCGGGCGCTGGGCCCCGAGCCGTGGCGGGCCGCCTACGTCCAGCCCTCTCGACGACCTACGGACGGTCGCTATGGTGAAAACCCCAACCGCTTGCAGCGTTACTACCAGTACCAGGTGCTGCTCAAGCCCGCGCCCGCCGACGTGCTGGAGATCTACCTCGACAGCCTGCGCGCCATCGGCATCCGCCCCGAGGAGCACGACGTGCGCTTCGTGGAGGATGACTGGGAGTCGCCCACGCTGGGTGCCTGGGGCCTGGGCTGGGAGGTCTGGGTCGACGGCATGGAGGTGACCCAGTTCACCTATTTCCAGCAGGTGGGCGGGCTGGAGCTGTCGGCCATCCCGGCGGAGATCACCTACGGCCTCGAGCGCCTGGGACTCTACATCCAGAAGAAGGCCTCGGTCTTCGACCTGGAGTGGGTCGACGGCATCACCTGGGGCGACGTCTACCACCGCAACGAGGTGGAGCAGTCCCGCTTCAACTTCGAGGCCAGCGACCCGGCCGTGCTGCGGGACCTGTTCGACACCTGGGAGCGGGAGGCCCGGCGGCTGGTGGAGCAAGAGCTGGTGCTACCGGCCTACGAGCACGTGCTCAAGTGCTCCCACACCTTCAATTTGCTGGACGCCCGGGGCGCTATCAGCGTGGCCGAGCGCACCGCCTACATCGGGCGGGTGCGCCAGCTGGCCCGCCGGTGCGCCGAGGCGTACCTGGCCCAGCGGGAGGCCATGGGCTTCCCGCTGCTGCGCCGGGGGGCGCCCATCCGGGAGGCGGAGGCGGGCGACGCCGACGGGGTGGCCGCGTTGGCCACGGGCTCGGGTCGAGGGGAGCGCCATGAAGAGCCTGCTCGTTGAGATCGGCGTGGAGGAGCTCCCCGCCCGGGTCGTCGACGACGCGATGCGCCAGCTGGTCGACGGGCTGGCCACCGCCCTCGAGCAGGCCCGGCTGGGCAGCGTGCGGCGCCGGGGCTTCGCCACGCCGCGGCGGCTGGCCGCCCTCCTGGACGGCGTGGCGGAGCGCCAGCAGGAGCGGGAGGTGCGGGTGCGCGGGCCCGCCCGCCGGGTGGCCTTCGACGAGCAGGGGCAGCCGACCCGGGCGGCCCTGGGCTTCGCCCGCTCCCAGGGGGTGACGCCCGAGTCGCTGGTGGTGGAGCGCACCCCCGAGGGGGAGTACGTCTTCGCCGTCAAGCGCGAGCCGGCGCGCCCCGCCGAGGAGGTGCTGGCCGAGGTCATCCCGCAGGTGGTGCGGCGGGTAGCCTTCACCCGCTCCATGCGCTGGGGGCCGCCCGAGCTGCGCTTCGCCCGGCCCATCCGGTGGCTGGTGGTGCTGTGGGGCGATCAGGTGCTGCCGGTCTCCCTCGACGGCCTGCAGGCCGGCCGCGAGAGCCGGGGCCACCGCCTGGCCCATCCCGGCCCCGTGGCCATCCCCCGGGCCGACGCCTACGAGGTGACGATGGAGTCGGTGGCCGTCATCGCCGACCCCGAGCGGCGCCGCCGCATGGTGGCGGAGGAGATCGAGGCGGCCGCGGCCCGCAACGCCGGTCACCCCCTGGCCACGCCGGCCCTGCTCGACGAGATCGCCAACCTGGTGGAGTACCCGGTGGCGCTGGTGGGGCGCTTCGACCCGGGGTACCTGGAGCTGCCCCGGGAGGTGCTGATGACGACCATGGCCGCGCACCAGCGCTACGTGGCCGTGGCCGGCGACGACGGGCGCCTGCTGCCCGCCTTCGTGGTGGTGGCCAACGGGCCCCACATCCACGAGGCGCTGGTACGCGAGGGCAACGAGCGGGTGCTGGAGGCCCGCCTGGCCGATGCCCGCTTCTTCTGGCGGGAAGACCGCAAGCAGCCGCTCGGGTCGCGGGTGGAGCAGCTCCGGGGCGTCGTCTTCCACGAGCGGCTGGGCTCGATGCACGACAAGGTGCAGCGTTTGGTGGAGCTGGTGCGCTACCTCTCCGGGCGCTTCGAGCTGGCGCCGGCCGACGCGGCGGCCGCCGAGCGGGCGGCGGCGCTCTCCAAGGCCGACCTCGTGACCCACATGGTCTACGAGTTTCCCGAGCTGCAGGGCATCATGGGACGGGAGTACGCCCGAGCCAGCGGGGAGCCCGAGGCGGTGGCGGTGGCCCTGGCGGAGCAGTACCAGCCTCGAGGCGCCGGCGACGAGCTGCCCGCCACGCCGGCCGGCGCGGTGCTGAGCCTGGCCGACCGGCTCGACACGCTGGTGGGTTTCTTCGGCATCGGGCTGGGGCCGACGGGGTCGGAGGACCCCTTCGCCCT
The DNA here is from genome assembly GCF_035593265.1 of Limnochorda sp. LNt. Lineage (GTDB taxonomy): Bacteria > Bacillota > Limnochordia > Limnochordales > Geochordaceae > Geochorda > Geochorda subterranea. Next base: position 1,389,663 of record NZ_CP141614.1, read on the forward strand.
GCGGCGCCACGCGCTGGCCCTGGTCCGCATCGTCCTGGCCCGTTCGTGGCACGGTTCCCTTCGCGAGGCCATCGGGCGGGCGGCCGGCCTCTACGGGGACCGCCTCGACCGGCCCGTGACGGAGCTCGCCGCGGAGCTGGAGGAGTTCATCCGCCAGCGGCTGCGGGGGCTGCTGGCCGACCAAGGGCTGGCGGCCGACGTGGTGGAGGCGGCGCTGGGCGCGGGCGACGACGACCTGGCCGCGGTCGCCCATCGGGCCCGGGAGCTGGCGCGGGTCGTCGAGGCGCCCTACTTCGACGACGCGCTGGTCGCCTTCCAGCGGGCCTACAACATCACGCGCGGCCGCCTGGACGACGGGGAGGTGGAGGCGAGCCTCCTGCAGGAGCCGTCAGAGCGGGCGCTGGTGGAGGCGATGGCGCAGGGGCTGCCGGAGGCGGACGAGCGGCTGACGGCCGGCGACGTGGCGGGCGCCGTGCGGCGCCTGGCGGAGCTGCGGCCGGCGGTGGATCGCTTCTTCGACGACGTGCTGGTGATGGCAGAGGACGAGCGGGTGCGCGCCAACCGGCTGCGGATCCTCTCCCGGCTGGTGCGAGCCTTCGCCCGGATCGCGAATTTCGCCGCGCTGACCGCGCGGGCGGCGGCGCGAGCGTAGGGAGGCCAGCGGATGGCATCGGTGGATGGACGGACCAAGTGGGTCTACTTCTTCGGCGCCGGTCAGACCGAGGGCCGGGCGGACATGAAGAACCTCTTGGGGGGCAAGGGCGCCAACCTGGCGGAGATGGCCAACCTGGGCATCGAGGTGCCCCCCGGCTTCACCATCACGACGGAGGCGTGCAACGAGTTCTACCGCCGGGGCAAGCGGTGGCCGGAGGGCCTGGAGGAGCAGGTCAAGGAGAACCTGCGCAAGCTGGAGCAGGCCATGGGGCGGCGCTTCGGCGACCCCGCCAACCCGCTGCTCGTCTCGGTGCGCTCGGGCGCCCGGGTCTCCATGCCGGGCATGATGGACACGGTGCTCAACTTGGGCCTCAACGACGTGACGGTCCAGGGGCTGGCCCGGCAGTCCAACAACGAGCGGTTCGCCTACGACTCCTACCGGCGCTTCATCCAGATGTACGGCGACGTGGTGCTGGGCGTGCCCCGCCACCTCTTCGAGGAGCGGCTCGACGCCAAGAAGAAGGCCCGGGGCGTCACCGAGGATCCGCAGCTGTCGGCCCAGGATCTCCGGGAGCTGGTGGAGGAGTTCAAGGGGATCGTGCGCCAGCAGAAGGGCCAGGCCTTCCCCGAGGATCCGTGGGAGCAGCTGCGGGGGGCCATCGACGCCGTCTTCAACTCGTGGAACAACCCTCGCGCCATCAAGTACCGGGAGATTCACCACATCCCCGGCGACTGGGGCACGGCCGTCAACGTCCAGGCCATGGTCTTCGGCAACATGGGCGAGGACTCGGGCACGGGCGTGGCCTTCACCCGCAACCCGTCGACGGGCGTCAAGGAGTTTTACGGCGAGATCCTGATCAACGCCCAGGGCGAGGACGTGGTGGCCGGCATCCGCACGCCGCTGCCGGTGGCCGTCCTCAAGGAGAAGATGCCCCACGTCTACGCTCAGCTCGAGGAGATCAACAAGCGCCTCGAGGCGGCGTACCGCGACATGCTGGACATCGAGTTCACCGTCCAGCAGGGCAAGCTCTACATGTTGCAGTGCCGGGTCGGCAAGCGCACGGCCATGGCGGCGGTGCGCATCGCCGTGGAGATGGCCCAGGAGGGCCTCATCGACCGGCAGACGGCCGTGCTGCGGGTGGCGCCGGAGCAGATCGACCAGCTCCTGCACCCCACCATCGACCCGAGCGCCAGGGTGGAGGCGGTGGCCAAGGGCCTGCCGGCCTCGCCGGGCGCGGCCGTGGGGCAGCTGGCCTTCTTCGCTGATGACGCCGAGCGCATGGCCGACGAGGGCAAGAAGGTCGTGCTGATCCGGGCCGAGACGTCGCCCGAGGATATCGGCGGCATGTACAAGGCCCAGGGCATCCTGACCAGCCGGGGCGGCATGACGTCGCACGCGGCCGTGGTGGCCCGTGGCATGGGCAAGCCCTGCGTGGTGGGCTGCGGCGCCCTCGACATCGACGAGAAGCGCAAGATCGTCCGGGTCAACGGCCGGGAGCTCCGCGAGGGCGACTGGATCACCATCGACGGCAGCACGGGCAATGTCTACGTCGGCCAGGTGCCGCTGGTGCAGCCCGAGCTGAGCGGCTACTTCGCGACCCTGCTGGAGTGGGCCGACGAGTTTCGGGCCCTCGGCGTGCGGGCCAACGCCGATACGCCCACCGACGCCCGCACCGCCCGCCAGTTCGGCGCGCAGGGCATCGGGCTGTGCCGCACCGAGCACATGTTCTTCGGCGAGGGCCGCATCATCCCCATGCGGGAGATGATCCTCTCCGACACCAAGGAGGAGCGGGAGCGGGCCCTGGCCAAGCTGCTGCCGCTGCAGCGGGGCGACTTCTACGAGATCTTCAAGGAGATGCTGGGCCACCCGGTCGTCATCCGGCTGCTGGACCCGCCGCTGCACGAGTTCCTGCCCAAGGAGCCCGGTGCGGTGGCCGAGGTGGCGCGAGAGATGGGCGTCACCCCCGAGGTGATCGAGAGCCGCTCCCGGGCCCTGGCCGAGGCCAACCCCATGCTGGGTCTGCGGGGCTGCCGGTTGGGCATCGTCTACCCCGAGATCTACGAGATGCAGACGCGGGCCATCTTCGAGGCCGCCTGCCGGGTGGCCAAGGAGGGCCACGAGATCGAGCCCGAGGTCATGATCCCGCTGGTGGGCACGCCCGGCGAGCTGGCCTTCCTCAAGGAGCGCTGCCAGAAGGTGGCCGAGCAGGTGATGGCCGAGCAGGGCGTGCGGCTGCCCTACCGCATCGGCACCATGATCGAGGTGCCGCGGGCGGCCCTGGTGGCCGACGAGATCGCCAGGGAGGCGCAGTTCTTCTCGTTCGGCACCAACGACCTGACGCAGATGACCCTGGGCTTCAGCCGTGACGACGTGGGCAAGTACGTGCCCACCTACGTCGAGATGGGCCTGCTCAAGGCCGATCCCTTCCAGACCCTGGACGTCGAGGGCGTCGGCCAGCTGGTCAAGATGGGCGTGGAGCGCGGCAAGCAGGCCAACCCCGATCTGGTGGTGGGCATCTGCGGCGAGCACGGCGGCGACCCGGCGTCGGTCTGGTTCTTCCACGAGGCGGGGCTCGACTACGTCAGCTGCTCGCCGTACCGGGTGCCGGTGGCGCGGCTGGCGGCGGCGCAGGCCAATTTGAGCAAGCCGCGGGCCGGCGGCAAGGCCCGGGCGGTGGAGGCCCACGCGGCCGACTGATGCCGGGTGGGGCAGGGCCGGCCCGACGACGGAGGCGAGGTGGAGCCCCGGGCGGCGTCCCGGGCTCCCGCGTCCGGCGGGCGCGGCGGGCGGCGATGCGAGACGGGCGCCCCGGGGCAGGAGCGGGCCCCTCGCGCTTCGAAAGATGGCGGGGCATGCGGGGGAGGGGGGACGATGCCATGGAGAGCGACCACGCCCGAGCCAGCCAGGGGGCCCTGGGCGCCATCGCCGATCAGGTGCGGGCGCGGGCCGACATCGTCGAGGTCGTCTCCGAGTTCGTGGCGCTTCGCCCCGCGGGCCGCTCCTACAAGGGGCTTTGCCCCTTCCACCAGGAGAGGACCCCCTCCTTCACCGTGAGCCCCGACCGGCAGCTCTTCTACTGCTTCGGGTGCGGCGCGGGCGGCAACGTCTTCACCTTCTTGATGCGGCTGCAGGGGCTTCGCTTCCAGGAGGCCGTGCTGCGGGTGGCCGAGCGGGTCGGCATGGCGGCCGAGGTGGAGCGGGCGCTGCGGGGCGGCCAGGGGCGCGGCGAGCGGCTCGGGGTGCACGAGGGGCTGTGGGAGCTGCAGGCCCGGGCGGCGGCATGGTTCGCCGAGCGGCTCTGGGACGACCCCGCAGCCGAGGGGGCGAGGCGCTATCTGGCACGGCGGGGCGTGACGGCCCAGGTGGCGCGTGACTTCAGGCTCGGGTACGCCCCCGACGACTGGCACGCGCTGGAGCGGGCGCTGGGCGGCGATGCGCGGACCGTGACGCGCCTGGTCGAGGCGGGGCTGGTGGTGCGCCGGGAGGACGGCCGCCACTACGACCGGTTCAGGGGGCGGCTCATCTTCCCCATCACCGACCTGCACGGCCACGTGGTGGGCTTCGGCGGCAGGGCATTGGCGGCCGGGCAGGAGCCCAAGTACCTCAACTCGCCCGAGTCGCCCGTCTACCGCAAGAGCCGGGTGCTGTACGGGCTGGACCGGGCGCTGGGGGCGGTACGGCGCACCGGCCGGGCCGTGGTCGTCGAGGGCTACATGGACGTGCTGGCCATGCACCAGTACGGGCTGGAGGAGGCGGTGGCCACCTGCGGCACCAGCCTGACGGCCGAGCACGGGCGGCTGCTGGCGCGGCTGGCCTCATACGTGGTGGTCGCCTTCGACGCCGATGCGGCGGGGCAGGGAGGAGCCCTGCGGAGCCTGCAGCAGCTGCGGGCCGCGGGGCTCGACGTGCGAGTGGCGGTGCTGCCGGCCGGCCACGACCCCGACTCCCTGCTGCGACAGGAGGGGCGGCCGGCCATGGAGGCGGTCCTCCAGGAGGCCCGGGGCATCTACGAATTCTCTATCGAGCAGGCGCTGGCGGGCGCCGATCTGAGGAGCCCCGCAGGAAAGGCCGCTGCCGTAGCGAACGTCCTCCCCATTCTCTTGGAGGTGCCCGGCGCCGTCGAGCAAGAGGCGCTGGTGCAGCAGGTGGCCGGGCGCCTGGGCGTGCCGGCCCGGGCGGTGCGGCGGGAGATGGAGCGGGCCCGGCGGGCGCGCCGGCAGGTGGCGGCCGCGAGCGACCGAGGCGGGGGACGAGGCGGGGCCAAGGGTGCATATGGGGGCGGCCCCAGGACGTATAATGATGCGGGTGCCCGCGCCCAGGCGGGCGCCTCGCCCGGCGTGGAGCGCGGGGCGGTCATCGAGCAGGCGCTGCTGCGGCTGCTGGTGGAGATGCCGGAGCTCGCGCCGCGCCTGAGGGGGCGCCTCACGGGGGCCGACTTTGCAGGGCCCGGACACGGGGCGCTGTTTGACGCGCTCGTCGCCAGCGGCGAGTCGGCGCTGGCCGACCCGGCCCTGGCCGAGGTGGCGGGGCGGGTGCTGGCCTCGTCGGGGTTGGCGGTCCGGCCCGACGCGGTGGAGGGGTACGTCAAGGGCCTGCGGGCGGCGGCCCGCCGGCGGGAACTGGCAGCCATCGAGGCGAAGATCGATGGGGCGGCACGGTCGGATGCGAGCGTGCGGGAGCGCCTGGCATCCCTCGCCGCTGCTGCCGTATCATACCGGGAGGTGTGGGAGACCCTACGAGCCGACGGGATGGTGCCATGAAGGAGTCGGGCCGCGGAAAGGGGGGGAGCAGCGTGGAAGGCGGCAAGGACCATGAGATGCCGGAGATCGAGGGTCTGGACGAGCTGATCCAGCGCGGCAAGAGCCGGGGCGCGCTGTCGTACCGGGAGATCATGGAGATCCTGGGCGACGCCGACATGGCCCCCGACCAGATCGAGGACGTCTACGAGAAGCTGGCCAGCATGGGCATCAGCATCGTGCCGGACGCCCCCGAAGACGGTCACCTGGAGCCCGGCGAGGACGGCATGGCCGAAGGAGCCGACGGGGTCCACGACCTGGACGAGGCGCTGGAGGGCATCGCCCTGGACGACCCCGTACGGATGTACCTCAAGGAGATCGGGCGGGTCCCCCTGCTGACGGCCGAGGAAGAGGTGGAGCTGGCCAAGCGCATCGAGCAGGGCGACGAGGAGGCCAAGCGGCGGCTGGCGGAGGCCAATCTGCGCCTGGTCGTCAGCATCGCCAAGCGCTACGTGGGGCGGGGGATGCTCTTCCTGGACCTGATCCAGGAGGGCAACCTGGGCCTGCTCAAGGCGGTCGAGAAGTTCGACTACCGCAAGGGCTACAAGTTCAGCACGTACGCCACGTGGTGGATCCGGCAGGCCATCACCCGTGCCATCGCCGACCAGGCCCGCACCATCCGCATCCCGGTCCACATGGTGGAGACCATCAACAAGCTGATCCGGGTGAGCCGTCAGCTGCTCCAGGAGCTGGGCCGCGAGCCCACCCCCGAGGAGATCGCCCACGAGATGGAGATGCCGGTGGAGCGGGTGCGGGAGATCATGAAGATCGCCCAGGAGCCCGTCTCGCTGGAGACCCCCATCGGCGAGGAGGAGGACAGCCACCTGGGGGACTTCATCGAGGACCAGGAGGCGCCGGCGCCCCCCGAGGCCGCTTCGGCCTCGATGCTTCGCGAGCAGCTCGAGAACGTGCTGGACACCCTCAATCCCCGTGAGGAGAAGGTGCTGCGGCTGCGCTTCGGGCTCGACGACGGCAAGCAGCGCACCCTGGAGGAGGTCGGGCAGGTCTTCGGCGTCACCCGGGAGCGCATCCGGCAGATCGAGGCCAAGGCGCTGCGCAAGCTGCGGCATCCCAGCCGATCCAAGAAGCTCAAGGACTTCCTCGAGTAGGGCCCGGCATGCCCGCCGCTCTTGATGGCTTTCCCCCTGTCGGTTAACCTGGAGGCGTCGGGTCTTTTGCGCGCCCGACGTCGGGGTGGAGGCTTAGCTCAGCGGCAGAGCAGGGGACTCATAATCCCTCGGTCGCAGGTTCGAATCCTGCAGCCTCCACCATAGGCACCCGCAAGCCGTCCCGGGTGGGGTCGGGCATTCAGACACCGCTCTTCACAGGGTCTCCCCGCGATCGCGACGCCCGGTGGCAGGCCGGGTCGTCCACCTTCGTCCACAACATGACGCTCCCCGTTCACCGGTGGTTCCGCTTTCCGGCTGGCTTCTCCGCGCAGTGGGCGCAAGCGGTGGTGGAGGAGCAGCGGCGGGCCGGTGGGGGGCGGGCCATCACGCTGCTGGATCCCTTCGCGGGGGTCGGCACCGCCATCCTGGCCGCCGAGGCGGCCGGGGTGAGGGCCTACGGGCTGGAGGCGCAGCCCCTGCTGGCGCGGATCGCCAGGGCCAAGCTCCTATGGGACACCGACGTCGGCGCCTTCCTGGGCTTCGCGAGGCGGGTGCTGGAGGCCGCCCGCGACGGCCAACATGGGGCGGCCTCGTACCCGCCCCTGGTCCTCAAGTGCTATCCTCCCGACGTGCTGCAGCAGCTTCACGGTCTGCGGCTGGCCTGGGAGGCCCACCGTGACGGCTCGCCCGAGTCCGAACTGACCTGGCTGGCGCTGGTCTCGATCCTGCGTCAGGCTTCGCCGGCGAACACGGCTCCCTGGCAGTATGTCCTCCCGTCCAAGCGCAAGCGGCGGGCGGCCCCGCCCTACGACGCCTTCGCGGCCCAGGTCGAGCGCATGGCGCAGGACATGGCCCAACGGCAGGCAGCCGGGGTCGCCCGCGCGGGCAGTATCTTCGCAGCCGACGCCCGGCAGGCCGCTCCCATCGAGGACGGGAGCATCGACCTGGTCGTCACGTCGCCCCCTTACGCCAACAATTTCGACTACGCGGACGCCACCCGGCTGGAGCTGAGCTTCCTGGGCGCCGTCGAGGGGTGGGGCGACCTGCACGAGGTGGCGAGGCGGCCCCTGGTGCGGTCGTGCTCGCAGCACGTCTCCGTCGAGGGCACCGACCTGGAGGCGGTGCTGCGGGAGCTGTCGGATGCGCCCTTCTACCGGGACCTGGAGCGGGTCGTCGCGGCGCTGGCGCAGGAGCGAGAGCGCCATCGCGGCCACAAGCGCTACGACGTGATGATCCCGGCCTACTTCGCCGACATGCGGCAGGTGTGGCGGGCGCTGCGCCGCGTCTGCCGGCCGGGGGCCCGTGTCTGCTTCGTGGTGGGCGACTCGGCGCCATACGGCGTCCACATCCCCGTGGAGAGGTGGCTGGGGGAGCTGGCGGTCCAGGCGGGCTTTGGGGGCTACCGCTTCGAGAAGATACGGGACCGCAACGTCAAGTGGAAGAACCGCAAGCACCGGGTCCCCCTCCACGAGGGGCATCTGTGGGTGGAGGGGTAGGAGCGCCGTTGGATGGTAGCCAAGGCCAGCGCCCTGACGCCCAGGGCCACGAGGGCGAAGTGCCGAAGGCGGCCAGGTCAGCGGGCCGACCGGGGCGACGGCCGCCATGGCGTGGCCGACGCCGGCTTGATCCGGACCCAGCGGACGCCGTCGAGGGCCTGGATGGCCCGCTCGATGGCCGCGGCCAGCTCGTGCTGGCGGGCCTCGGGCAACGCCTCCAGCCGGAGGGAGACCGCCACCCGGCCCGCGCACTCCGCCACGTTGGGCACCAGGCCCTCGGCGACGATGCTGCGGCCGGTGTCGGGGTGCGGGATCGCCTCCAACGCCGCCCAGATCCGGTCTCGCAACCTGACGTGGGTCTCGTCACCCATCGTGCTCGGACCCCCTACCCGTCGACCCGGCGTGACGCGGCCGCCACCCGCGCCGGGGGCCCTCCCGCAGGGCGCCGTCGGGCATCGGTGCCTGCACCTGGCGGGCCCCCTGCCGCGCGCACCCCGCGTCTCAGGGCTTCACGACCGTCCCCTGGAGACGGGATTGCTCCGCGGCAAAAGCCATGAAGTGGCTGTCGAGCGACTCCTGCAGCGACGTCAGCGCCTCCTCCGGTACCGTCCCGCTCTTGCGGGCGCGTAGCCGCCGGATGAAGGCGGCCATGAGGCCCTGGTCACCGCCGGCGTGTCGGCCGTTGCCGCGAACCCGCATCACCTCGTGGACGGGGCCTGCCGCGCCGGTGGTCACGAAGCTCCGGACCTCGATCTCGCCCTTCTCGAGGTGCCCCCGGATCTCGCCCCGGGTGCCCATCAGCTTGAGGGTGCGGGTGTTCTCCTCGGTGAAGCCGCACATCGTGAAGGCGGCGGTGACGCCACCCTCGAACTCGATGGCCACGACCTGGTGGTCGACGACGTCGTTGTCGCAACGGTAGACGCATCGCCCGTAGGGGCCGGTCCGCAGTGCCGCGAGGCGGCCTTCGGGAGAGAAGTCCCGGGTGATGACCGACACCGGCCAGTCGTTGGAGTCTCGCATCTCTTGCACGTAGAAGCGCACCGCGTCGAAGGGGCACCGGTCGGCGGCAGGGCAGCCGTCCGTACAGCGCGCGGGCGCCCCCGGCGGGGCGTTTTCAGGGCGGAAGTGGACCAGCGACCCGAAGGAGCTGATCTGCCGCCAGGGCCTTCCGACGAGCCATCGCAGCATGTCCATGTCGTGGCACGACTTGGCGAGGATCATGGGGCTGGACGTGGCCGTGTTGCGCCAGTTGCCGCGCACGAAGCTGTGTGCGAAGTGCCAGTACCCCACGTTCTCCGTGTACTGCACCGAGACGAGATCGCCGATGCGCCCGACGTCGAGCAGCCGCTTGATCGTCGAGAAGAACGGAGTGTAGCGCAGCACGTGCGCGACGGTGACGCTGCCGCCACCGCCCCGCTCCCGGGAGCGCCGTTCTGCCTCGGCCACCCGGCGGACCCCCTCGGCCGTGGGAGCGATGGGCTTTTCGAGCAGGATGTCGTAGCCGAGCTCGATGGCCCGCAGGGCTGGTTCCACGTGCAAGCGGTCCGGGGTGGCGATCACCACCGCGTCGGCGAGCCGCGGACGCTCGAGGAGCTCCTGCCAGGACGGGTAGCGGTGCTCCGGCGGGATCCCGTGGGCGTCTCCCAGGGCATCCCGCCTGGCGCGATCGGGGTCGGCCACGGCCACGACCCTAGCCTCGTTGGGATGCTCGAGCGCGTAGCGGGCGTAAACGTCGGCCCCACGGTTGCCGGCGCCGACGATGGCGAGCGTCACGACATCCTGCACGACCCGAACCTCCTTCGAATGCCTTGCCCCAGTGAACGGTCACGCACCGGCGAAGGCCGATACGGCCATCGGGACGACGCATGCGTTACGATTTGACAGCCCCTGCGGTCAGCCCGGAGACGAGGTAGCGCTGCACCAGGGCGAACGCGATGGCAGCCGGGACGACCGCGATCATCGAAGCTGCCATCAGGTGGTGCCAGAAGACGATGTTGTACCCCGAGAAGTCGTACAGCGCCAGCGGGATGGGGCGCAGTTCGCTCCGGGTGAGGAACGCCAGGGGAAACATGAGCTGGTTCCACCCCATGATGAAGGCGTAGATCGCCGCCGCCGCCAGCCCTGGAGCGGCGAGGGGCAGGACCACCCGTACCATGGCCCGGGCTCGGCTGCAGCCGTCGACCATGGCCGCCTCTTCGAGCTCCTTGGGGATCGAGGAGAAGTAGCCGTGCAGCAACCAGATGACCATGGGGACGGCGAAGGCGGTGCTCGCGATGATGACGGAGGTGAGCGTGTTGAGCAGGTGATAGGCCCGCATGGCCTTGTAGAGCGGCACGATGAAGACCACGGGCGAGATCATCTGGGTGGCGAGCACCCCGAACATGAAAGCCGAGCTCCCGCGAAACTTGAACCGGTTGGCCCCGTACGCCGCGGGCGCCCCCAGGGCGACCGAGAGCAGGCTCGTGAAGACGGCGATGACGACGCTGTTGGTGAAGGCCCGCGAGTACTGGTACCGGCCGCCCCACACCTCGGCGTAGTTTTGCCACTGCGGGCTGCTCGGGAAGAGACGAGGGGGCCACGTGAACAGCTGGTCCATGCTCTTGAGGCTGGTGCCCAACATCACGACGACCGGGAGCAGCATGGCACCGAGGATGACGATGAGCGCCAGGTGCCTGCCGATGAGGCCGAGCGCCCGGGCTTTCATGCCGCGCTCCCCCCTCGCCGCAGGAGCCGCCAGTACCATATGCTGAAGGCCATGAGGATCAGGAAGATCAGCGAGGAGTAGGTCGACGCCGTCCCCACGTCGTACATGGCGAACGCTTCCTTGTACGTGCGGATCACCAGGATCTCCGTGGCTCCCACGGGCCCTCCCTTGGTCATCGTCTGGATGATGTTGAAAGGAGTTGAACGTCCAGACCACCGATAGGTTGGTGGCGACGCCCAGGACGGGCACGAGCAGCGGCAGCGTCACGTGGCGGAACTGCCGCCACCCGGTCGCGCCGTCGACCGCCGCCGCGTCATAGATGTCGGACGGGATGGACTGGAGCCCCGCCAGGAGCACCACGGCCATGAACGGCACCCCGAACCAGATGTCGACGACCATCAGCGAGACGAGGGCAGCCGCAGGCGAGCCCAGGAAGATGATGCGCTCCTGGATGGCGCCTGCCATCAGCAGCAGGTAGTTGAGGTAGCCATGCTGGCTGTCGTACAGCCACTTCCACGCGACGGCCCCTACGACCTGAGGGGTGGCCCAGGGTACGAGCAACAGAACCCGGTAGATGGCGTTGCCCCGAAACGGGCGCACGAGCAAGAGCGCCAGTACAAGCCCGATGAGCGTCTTGCCGAGCACCGAGCCCACGGTCCAGAGGATGGTGCGCCACAGCGACAGCCAGAAGACCCGATCCGACAGGACCTGCACGTAGTTGGCGATGCCGACGAAGCGCGCGCCATCCTGAGGCCTCACCAGCGACTCGGCAAAGAAGGAGCCCCACAAGGTGGTGGCCAGGGGATAGATGACCACGGCTGCCAGGAAGAGCAGCGACGGGGCCACGAAAAGCAAGGCCGAGCGCTCCTCGCGGGTCAACCCCCCGAGCGTCTTCTGCCTGTAGGAGACCGGATGTGTCTCAAGCCCGCTTCGCATGCGCGTCCCCCATGGGCGGTCCGCCCGGGGGGCGAGGCCCCCGGGCGAAACCGCCAAGCGTGCTGCTTACCAGCTTCGCTACTTCCTCTCCGCCGGCACCAGCCCCTTGGCCCGGAGCTCCCGAACGGCCTGTTTTACGGCCTGCTCTGGCGTCACCAGGCCAAGGGTGGCCGACTGCACCATGTTGACGATGATCTCCTGGAACGGCTCCCACAGCGTCGGTTGCGGCTGCGGGACTCCGTACGGCGCCATGTCGATGAAGGTCTTGAAGAATGGGTTCTGGGTGAACTCGGGCCGCGTGGCCATGGTCGGCCCCTGCGGCACCAGCCCGCCGATCAGGTCCCTTTGCACCTGTTCCTCGGGGGAGGTGATGAAGTCGAGGAAGGTGAGGGCTGCCTCGAGGTTGCGGGTGCCGGCCCAGATGCCCGTGCTGTCGGAGACCAGCTCGGTCGCGGTGCCTGCAGGCCCCGCAGGCACGGGGGCCGAAGCGTACGGGATCCGGTCGTTGTCCGGCGGCAGCCCGAGGGCGCGGCCGCCCCAGGGTCCGCTGACGAACATGGCGATCCGCCCGGCCGAGAACAGCTCCGGCAGCTGCTCGCGGTTGTACTCCAGCGGGTTGGGTACGATCTTGTCCTTGCGGTAGAAGTCCACGTAGCGCTGCAACGCGGCAACGGCCTCGGGGCTGTCCAGCTGGAGCCGGCCCTCCTCGTCGAAGACGCGGCCGCCGTACGAGTACAGGATGGTGAAGTACTGAGAGAGGGTGCTGACGTGGTTGGCCCCGCCGATGCCGAAGCCGTACATGCCCGGGTGCTCGCTCTGGATCTTCTTGGAGATGGCCACGACCTCATCCCAGGTCTTCGGCGGAGCCTCCATCAGGTCGGTGCGGTAGATCAGCGCCTGGGTGCTGTACGCGCGGGGCAGGGCGTAGAGCTTCTGCTGGTGCACATGGCCCTGGGGCTGGGCGGCTGGTTCGCGCTGATGGTGGTGGGGGTCTCGTACCGGCTGGTGCCCATCGTGCACGGCGTGCGCATCGCCGACGAGCGGCGGGGGATGCTCATCGTCTCCCTCCTCGTCTCGAGCGTCGTGCTGCAGGCGACGGGCTCCCTCGTCGCCGCGGCCTGGCCGCTCCGGGCGTCGGTGGTGGCCGCCTCGCTGGCGGGCCCGCTCTACGTCTGGGAGCTGGTGCACCTGCTGCGCCGCCGGCGACGCAAGAGCCCCGATCTCAACGTCGACCACTGGTGGGCCCTGTGCGCCGTCACCCTGGCGCTGAGCGCGACGGGGCTGGCCTGGGCGGCCGGCCTCATCGGCACCCGGCCACCGGAGCGGCTGGGGCTGGCGGCGGGGGCGACGTTCCTGCTGGGGTTCGTGGTGCAGGCCATCCTCGGGCAGCTGTACAAGGTGACGCCCTTCCTGATGTGGTACTACCGGGCCACCGTGCCCGACGTGCTGCAGATCCCGCAGCTGCCCACGCTGTACGCACCGCCGGCGGGGCGGGCGGCCTTCTGGCTGACCAACGGGGGCCTGGCCCTGCTGGTGGCGGGCATCCTGTCGGGCGCGACATGGGCGGCGCAGGCAGGCGCGTGGCTGTACGGTGCCGGCCTGGTGACGGTGGCGGCGCTGCTGGGGTACGGGTGGCTGCCTGCCGTGCTGACGCGGCGGGTGCCCTTCCGGTGGCGGGTGGCGGGCCGGCGGGCCGAGGCCTAGCGGCAGCGGCGAAATGGGCGCCCTGTCCCCAGCAGGGCCCCGCGGACACATTTCAACATCCGTTGAAGAGGGGCGCGCCCCTTCTCCACACGGCGTAAACGCCCATGCCATGCGGCCTCGGGCCCTCTTTCGGCGCCCCAGGCCGCCGGGATCCGGCGCGGTCCCGGATGCCGCCATCCGTCGAGTCGCGTCGTGGGTCGCCCGTCTCTCGAGCCCCCGCTACCGCACCCATCCCCGGGCGTCGCCGTGCCTGCGACTTCGGCGTTCGCGCCACCTCGGCGTTCGCGCCACCCCTGAGGAGGCCCTGCCACGCGGGGAAGGGATGTCTCCCTTGCGCGAGAGGCGGTCTTTAAAAAGCTTTTTAAAATCCCCTAGTCGACGAACCCGACATGTCCGCGCCCCCGCGCCTCGTCGCGCCTGCCGCACGCCGTGGGGGCATGCGTTGCTGTGCGTGTTTGCGGATGCGGCCGGACACCATCTTCATCCGGGCAGGACCCCCGCGCCCCCGCTCGAATGAGCGGGTGTCCGACCAGACCGGGAGCCTCTCCCTGGCGAGGGAGGCTCCGGCGCGGGGGTGCATGCCGTGAGGGTCGCGGGAGCCGTCGCACTGGTGACCGGCGGGGCGTCGGGGCTGGGAGAGGCCGCCGTCCGCCGGCTTCACCGACTCGGGGCCCGGGTCGTGGTGGCCGACGTGGCCGTCGCCCGCGGCCAGTCCCTGGCGGCCGAGCTGGGAGAGGGGGCGCGCTTCGTCGAGGTGGACGTCACCGACGAGGCCGCCGTCTCCCGATCGGTCCAGGCGGCCGTCGGCCTGGGGCCCCTGCGCATCCTGGTCAACGCGGCCGGCATCGGCGTCGCCCGCCGCATCCTGGGCCGGGAGGGGCCCATGCCGCTCGACGAGTTCGCCCGGGTCATCCAGGTCAACCTCGTCGGCACCTTCAACGCGCTGCGCCTGGCCGCGGCCGCGATGGCCGAGGCCCCGCCCGACGAGGAGGGGGAGCGGGGCGTCATCGTCAACACGGCCTCGGTGGCGGCCTTCGAGGGGCAGATCGGCCAGGCCGCCTACGCGGCCTCCAAGGGGGGCGTGGTGGGGCTGACGCTGCCGGCGGCCCGGGAGCTGGCGCGCTTCGGCATCCGGGTGGTCACCATCGCGCCGGGCGTCTTCGACACCCCGATGGTGGGGGCGCTACCCGAGCCCGTGCGCACGTCCCTGGAGGCCCAGGTGCCCTTCCCGCCGAGGCTGGGGCGACCCGACGAGTACGCGGCGCTGGTGCAGCACATCGTCGAAAACCCCATGCTCAACGGCGCCGTCATCCGGCTGGACGGGGCGTTGCGGATGGCGTCCCGCTGACCTGGCGAAGACGAGGCCCGACGCGGCGCCCGGGGCCGTCCGACGTCCCGGGGGCGTTTACCCCGGCGGCCCCTCGGGGCGGCCGCCCTCCTCCAGGTGGGCCAGATCCTTGTCGAGCGCCTCCCAGGCCAGCATGGCGCACTTGACCCGCACCGGGAACCGGCTCACCCCGGCCAGCGCCTCGAGGTCGCCCAGGTCGGCCGCCTCGGGCGTCAGCTCACCTCGCACCATGCGGGCAAAGCGCGCCAGCATCTCCCGGGCCTCGCCCAGCGTCTTGCCCTTGACGGCCTCGGTCAGCATGGAGGCCGACGCCTGGCTGATGCTGCACCCCTGACCCGTGAAGCGGGCCTCCCGGATGGTCTCGCCCTCGACGGCCAGTGCCAGCGTGATCTCGTCGCCGCACAGCGGGTTGTGCAGGTGGACGCTGGCGTGCGCCCCGGCCAGCGGGCCCTTGTTGCGCGGGGACTTGTAGTGATCCAGGATGACCTCCCGGTAGAGCTCCTCCAGCACGACGGGTCCGCCACCCTCACCGGGGCGTCGCCCCCGCCCCGAAGATGGCCCGCACGGCCTCGAGCGCCCGCACCAGCGCGTCGACGTCCTCGGGCGTGTTGTACACGTAGAAGCTTGCGCGCACCGTCGCCGCGACGTCAAGCCAGCGCATGAGCGGCTGGGCGCAGTGGTGACCCGCCCGCACGGCCACGCCCTGCTGGTCGAGGATGGTGGCCACGTCGTGAGGGTGGACGCCCTCCACGTTGAAGCTGACGAGCCCGCCCCGCTCCCGGGGCCCGTAGATCCGCACGTCGGGCATCTGGCCCAGCCGCTCGAGGGCGTACGCCACCAGCCGCTCCTCGTGGGCGCGCACCCGCTCCATGCCCAGCGACTCCAGGTACTCGACCGCTGCCCCCAGCCCCACCGCCTGCGCGATGGGGGGCGTGCCGGCCTCGAACCTGTACGGCACGTCGTTGTAGGTCGACTCGAAGAGGCCGACCTCCCGGATCATCTCGCCCCCGCCGAACAGGGGCGGCATCGACTCCAGCAGCTCCCGCCGCCCCCACAACACCCCGATGCCCGTGGGTCCCATCATCTTGTGCCCGGAGAAGGCCAGGAAGTCGCACCCCAGCCGCTCCACGTCGACAGGCTGGTGGGGGACGCTCTGGGCGCCGTCGAGCACCACCACCGCCCCCGCCCGGTGGGCCCGCTCGGCCATCTCCCGCACCGGGTTGATGGTGCCGAGGACGTTGGACTGGTGCGTGAAGGCCACCACCCGTACCCGGCCGCCCTCCAGCAGCCGCTCGTAGCTGGGCAGGTCCAGGGTGCCGTCGGGCAGCAGATCGACGTAGCGCAGGCGAGCGCCCGTCGCCTGCGCCACCATCTGCCACGGCACCAGGTTGGAGTGATGTTCCATGGGGGTCAGCACGATCTCGTCGTCCGGCCCGAGCCTCGGCTGGGCGTAGCTGCGCGCCACCAGGTTGAGGGCCTCGGTGGCGCCTCGCACGAAGATGACGCACGCCGGGTCCGGCGCCCCGATGAACCGTGCCACCGCCCGGCGCGCCCCCTCGTACGCCTCGGTGGCCCGCTCCGCCAGCGCGTGCACCCCCCGGTGCACGTTGGCGTTGTCGCGCTGGTAAAAGCGCGCCTCCGCCTCGATGACGCTGCGCGGCTTGTGCGACGTGGCCGCACTATCGAGGTAGACGAGCGGGTGCCCGCCCGTCACCGTCTGGTGCAATGCCGGAAAGTCCTCTCGGCACGTCTCGATGCAACGCACGCCCTGCCTCGACCTCTTCTCAGGTGGTCAGGCGGCCCCCAGCTTCGCGCTCACGATGCCCCGGATGCGCTCCTGCACGGCCGCCGACGGGATGCGATCCAGCACGGGCCGCAGGAAGCCTTCGACGATGAGGGCGATGGCCACCTTCTCCGGGATGCCGCGGCTCATCAGGTAGAAGAGCTGCTCGCGGTCGACCTGTCCCACCGTGGCGGCGTGGCCGGCTCGCTGGACCTCGCTCTCCTCCACCACGACGCTGGGGTTGGCGTCGGCCCTGGCGTCGGGGCTCAGCACCAGGATGTTGCCCTTCTGGTAGGCGCCGGACTCACGGGCGCCGCTGTGGATGTGGGTGACGGCGCGGTAGATGCCCCGGGCCTGTCCGTTGAGCACGCCCCGGGCGGCGATGTCCGATTCGGTGTGGGTGCCCCGGTGATCCATGCTGTTGAGCAGGTCCAGATGCTGCTGGCCGTCGGCGAAGAAGACCAGCACCGTGTGCGACGAGGCCCCCGACCCCTCCAGCGCCGACTCGAACTCCCCCCGGGTCAGGCCGCACCCGAACTCGCCCAGGATCCACTCGACCTGGCTGTCCCGATCCTGGACGGCCCGCCGGTTGGTGAAGCTCTGGACGTGGGTGCCCCAGGTCTGCAGCGCCACGTAGTCGATGCGGGAGCCGGGCCCGGCCACGATCTCGACGGCCCCCGCCACCAGCGGCCGCACGCCTCCGGCGGTCTCGCCGTCGGCCGACATCTGGGACTCGACCACGGTCACGCGCGCCTCGTCCTCCAGCACGATGAGGGTGTGGGGGAAGAGCAGAGGCCGGGCGGCGTCCATCCACGTCACGATCTGGATGGGCTGCTCGAGCTGCACGCCGCGCGGCACCAGCAGCACGGTGCCCACGTCCCACGCCGCCCCGTGCAACGCCATGAACTTGCCCTGAGAGGCCGGCACGGCCCGGGTCATGAAGTGGGCCCGCACGAGATCGGGCATCCGGGCCACGGCCTCCGACAGGCTCATCAGGCGGACGCCCCGACGGGCCAGCTCCGGGTCGACCCAACGGGCCGACCGCACCGGCGCCTCGATGCCCGCCGCCACGTGGGCGATGACGGCGCTGCCGGCCGGGATGCCCCGCAGCTCCTGCACCACGGCGGCCGGCCACGAGCCGTCCACCCCGTCCGGCGAGGCGAGATCGACGACGGGCGCCGCCGCGGGCGCCGACTCCAGGGCCCGGCGCAGCGCCTGTACGTAGGCCTCCATGTCGAGCCCCGAGAGATCCGTACGGTCCCACCGGGGCATGGGCGTCTCCTCGAAGAGCCGCAGCGCCTCGGCCCGCCGCTCCACCATCCAGGAGGGCTCGGCCCGGCGGGCGCCGTAGGCCTCGATGACAGAGCGCTCGATCGCCAGCGTGCTCTGCACGTTCACCGCGCCGCCCCTCCTATCGTGCCACGCTCTGGTCGGCCAGTTGCTGGCGGAGCCACTCGTAGCCCTTCTCCTCCAGCTCCTCGGCCAGCTCCTTGCCGCCGGAGCGCACGATGCGGCCATCCATCATGACGTGGACGTAGTCGGGCTCGATGTAGCGCAGGATGCGCTGGTAGTGGGTGATGATGAGCGCGCCGAAGCCGGGGCCGCGCAGGCTGTTGACCGCCCGCGCCACGATCTTGATGGCGTCGATGTCGAGGCCCGAGTCGGTCTCGTCCAGCACGGCGATGCGGGGCTGCAGGATGGCCATCTGGAGCATCTCGTTGCGCTTCTTCTCGCCGCCGGAGAAGCCCTCGTTGAGGTAGCGGCCGGCGAAGCTCCGGTCCATCTCCAGCAGCTCCATCTTCTCGCGCAGCAGCCTCTGGAACTCGGCGATGCTCACCTCCTTGCCGTCGCCGCCCCGCACCGCGTTGACCGCGGTCCGCAGGAAGCTGGCCACCGTCACGCCCTGCACCTCGGCAGGGTACTGGAAGGCCAGGAAGAGCCCCTTGCGGGCCCGCTCGTCGGGGCTCATGGACAGCACGTCCTCGCCGTCGAGGAGCACCTGGCCGCTCTCGATGGTGTAACGCGGGTGGCCCATCAGGGCGAAGGCCAGGGTCGTCTTGCCCGACCCGTTGGGCCCCATCAGCCCGTGCACCTCGCCGGAGCGGACCGTGAGGGTCAGCCCCTTGACGATGGGCTTGTCGTCGACGTTGACGTGAAGATCGACGATCCTCAGCTCGTGCCTGGTCTGCTCGCTCATCGGCCTCTCTGTGCGAACCTCCTTCGTCTCGGTGAAAGGGTGGGGAGAAGGCCTCCCATTGCCTTCCGCAGTATAGCACAGACGAACTTAACTTGCTTAACTATTTACCGGGCGGTAGGGGAGCGCGCCCGGCTGCCGAACAACGCCACGACGCCGCAGAGGGGGGATGGCGATGGGCTCCGCCGAGACGGGCGTAGGAGCTCCCCGAGCGGGTGGGGCGGCGGCCGCCGACCTGGAGCGGCTGTGGGAGCTCCAGCAGGTCGACGGTGCCATCCGGGCGGCACGGGAGGGCCTCGAGGGGCATCCCGACCGGGTCGAGGCGGAGTCGGCCCGCGACGCGGCGGCCCGGCTCGAGGCGGCCTGCCGGTCGCACCAGGAGCGGCTGCGCGAGCTGCGCATGACGGTGCGCCGCCTGGAGCGCGAGCTGGCCGAGGCGGAGCGGGAGGGCGATCAGCTCCAAGAGCGCCTCTTCGGGGGAGCCGTCACCCACCCCAAGGAGCTGAGCTCGCTGCAGGCCCGCCTGGAGGCGATCCGGGAGCGAGCCGGCCGCCTGCAGGACGAGGCCCTGGAGCAGATGGAGTCGCTGGAGCAGACCGAGCGGGCCCTGGCGCAGGCCCGGGAGGACCTGGACCGGGCGCGGGAGCGCCTGGGCCAGGCCGAGCGGCGCTGGGAGGCGACCCGGCGCGACCTGGAGGCCGAGCTGGCCCGCCTCGAGCGCCGGCGAGCCCAGCTGGTCGCCGCCGTCGCCAACCCCACCCACCTGGCGCGCTACGAGCGCCTGGCCGGGGCCAAGGGCGGGCAGGCCCTGGCCCTGGTGGACCAGGAGCGGTGCTCGGCCTGCGGCATGCCCCTCTCCAACCTGGTGCTCACCGAGGCCCGGCGCAAGGAGCGCATGATCTTCTGCGAGACGTGCGGGCGCATCCTCTACTGGCCGCCCGGGCGCCATCTCGGGCTGCCGGGGGCGCCGGCGCCGGCATAGAGAGCTGCATCCGGTGCTTGACGGGCCCGGCGGCGCGGCTACAATAGGGTTCGGTCAGTGGGTCGGGAGGCCGCGGGTGGCCGGCCATGCCGGCGACCCGAGGAAAGTCCGGACTCCGCAGGGCAGGGTGCCGGGTAACGCCCGGCGGGGGCGACCCCAGGGAGAGTGCCACAGAGACCATACCGCCGGCCGGCCCCAGGGGCCGGCTCCGGCAAGGGTGAAAAGGTGAGGTAAGAGCTCACCAGCGGTCAGGCGACTGGCCGGCTGGGCAAACCCCACCCGGAGCAAGACCGAGTAGGAGGGGCCCCGGAGGTGGCCCGCCTCGATGCCCCTCGGGTAGGTCGCTGGAGACGGGCGGCGACGTCCGTCCTAGAGGGATGGCCTCCCTCGACAGAATCCGGCTTATAGACCCGCTGGCCGTTTGTCACATCGTCGTCCTGAGTCCCTACCGCCCCATGGGACCAAAGCGTAGCGGAGCGGGAGCCGGCCCCGTGCCGGTCATTGCGTAGGGACTGTACGAGACGGGCGAAGGCGTCCCTTGGGCGAGGGGCGCCTTCGCCTTTGCAGGTCGGCTCTCTTCGCCGGGTGCCGTCTCCCGCGCTACCCCTGCGAGGGCGCCATCAGCTTGGCGTCGACGACGACGGCGTCGTGCTCCCGCACGAAGACGGGGTTGAGATCCATCTGGTCCACCCGGTCGGCGTGGGCCAGCACCCAGTCGCTGGCGGCCAGCACCACCTCCACCAGCGCCTGCCGGCTGGCGCGCAGCCCCCGGAAGCCCTCGAACAGGGCCCGGCCCCGCAGCTCGTCCAGCATGGCCTCGACGTCGACGGCGCGCACGGGCAGCCGGCGGAAGGCCACGTCCTGGTACAGCTCGGCCAGGACGCCGCCCACCCCGACCATGACACAGGGGCCGAAGACCGGGTCCCGGAAGAAGCCCACGATGGCCTCGACGCCGGGCCGCTCCATGGCCTCGACGAGGATGGGATCGTCGGGAAAGCGGGAGCGAAGCTCCGCCACCACCCGCTCGAGCTCGGCGCCGTCCCGGATGCCGAGGCGCACGGCCCCCGCCTCGGTCTTGTGGAGCAGGGCCGGCGACGAGACCTTGGCGACCACGGGGAAGGCGAAGGGCAGCGAGCCGGGGACCGGATCACCCGGCAGGAGCAGCCGCGAGGGGGGCACCTTGATGCCCAGTCCCGCCAGGATGGCCTTGAGCTCGTGCTCGGCCGCTGCCAGGCGGGCCGGGACGCGCGTCGACACGTCGGATCACCTCATCTCGGCACCATGGGCCGGTCGGCGGGGCGGGCCACCGCCGCGGCCACGGCAGGGTAGCGCAGGATGGCGGCCAGGGAGCGCACGGCCCGCCACAGCGACGGGTAGGTGGGCACGCCCAGGCCGTTGAGGGTGCGGAAGGGCTCCTGGGTATCCTTGACCCCCACCAGGGCCGCCACCACCGGTTTGCCGTAGCGGCGGGCCTGGCGCGCCACCGCGGGCAGCACCTCGGGGCCCATGAAGGGCAGCTGGAGCACCACGCTGGCCAGCACGGCGTCGACGCCGGGATCCTCGAGCACCACCTGCAGCGCCTGCTCGTACATGGCGCTGGAGGCCTGACCCGTCAGGTCGACGGGGTTGGCGACGCTGGCGAAGGAGGGCAGCACCTCGCGCAGCCGCGCCCGCGTGCCCTCCGAGAAGGAGGCCATCGCGAGCCCCACGCCGCGGGTGGTCGACTCGATGTAGTCGGAGAGCATGACCCCCTGCCCGCCCGCGCAGGTGACGACGGCGACCCGCCGGGCCCCCGGCGCCGGCGCGGGGGCCAGGGCCAGCGCCAGGCACGTGTCGACCAGCTCCAGGTCGTCGAAGACACGCCAGATGCCGTACTGGCGCAAGACCCCGTCGACCACCTGGTCGGGGCCTGCCATGGAGCCGGTGTGCAGCGCCGCCGCGCGGGCCCCCGTGGCCGTGCGGCCCGCCTTGAGCAGCACGACCGGCTTGCGCCCCGCCAGCTGCCGGGCCGCCTCCAGGAAGGCGGGGCCGTCCGCGAAGCTCTCCAGGTAGAGACCGATGACGGCCGTGGGATCCTCGGGGCGGCCCAGGGCTTGCAGGAGCTCCGCCTCGGCGATGTCGAGGCGGTTGCCCATGCCGACGAAGGCCGACACCCCGACGCCCATGGAGGCTGCCGTCGACAGCAGCGTCGCCCCCACCGCCCCGCTCTGGGAGAGCAGGGCCACGGAGCCCGCCCCGGGGCGGGGCAGGCGGTCGTCGGGCAGGAAGAGCGTGTCGAGGCCGTAGATGGGGTTGAGCACCCCCAGGGTGTTGGGGCCCAGGATGCGGGTGCGGCTGCCCTGGACGATGGCGCGCAGTCGCCGCTCCAGCTGGCGCCCCTCCTCGCCGGTCTCGCCGAAGCCGCCGGCGATGGGGATGACCACCTCGACGCCGCGGCGCACGCACGCCTGCACCAGCTCCGGGACGGTGGCGGCCGGGGTGGCGAGGACAGCCATGTCGACGGGTTCGGGCAGGGCGTCGAGGGAGGGCCAGACGGGCTGGTCCAGGATGCGGGTGGCGTGCGGGTGGACGGGATAGACCCGAGCTCGGCCCTTGAGCAGGTGACGGAGGATGATGTGCCCAATCTTGTCGGGGTTGGGAGAGGCGCCCACGATCGCGACGGTGCGCGGGGTCAGAAGCGAGCGGATCACGCGATCTCCCCCTTCTCGCTTCTCGCAGCCGAGGGGGGCAAACAGCACGCAGTTGCAATAATCTCGCTGCCCGCTCTCATTCTAGCAAAGCGGGCCGCCCGCGCCGAGCCCCGGCCCGCGTCACGTGGGGACGCTGTGCGACGGCACCCAGGAGCAGGTGGAGACGGAGGAGGCATCCAGGAGGGTCATGACCATGCGGACGTCGACGACGCTGTTGCAGCGGGTGGCCGACACGGTGCGAGCCCTGTCGGTCGATGCGGTCGAGCAGGCCCGTTCGGGTCACCCCGGGCTGCCGCTGGGCTGCGCGGAGATCGGGGCGGTGCTCTTCGCCGAGGTGCTGCGCCACGACCCCGGCTGGCCGGGCTGGCCGGACAGGGATCGGCTGGTGCTGTCGGCCGGCCACGGATCGATGTGGCTGTACAGCCTCCTGCACCTGACGGGCTACCCGCTGCCGCTGGACGAGTTGCGCCGCTTCCGCCAGCTCGACTCGCTGACGCCGGGTCACCCCGAGCACGGGCGCACCCCCGGCGTGGAGACCACCACGGGCCCGCTGGGCCAGGGCTTCGCCAACGCGGTGGGCATGGCCCTGGCCGAGGCCATGCTGTCCGCCACGTACAACCGCCCCGGCTTCCCGGTGGTGGACCACCGCACCTGGGTGCTGGCCAGCGATGGCGACATGATGGAGGGCGTCGCCTCGGAGGCCGCCTCCCTGGCGGGCCACCTGCGGCTGGGCAAGCTCAAGGTGATCTACGATCACAATCAGATCTCCATCGAGGGCTCCACCGAGCTGGCCTTCTCCGAGGACGTGGCGCGGCGCTTCGAGGCGTACGGCTGGCGGGTCACCACGGTCGACGGGCACGACATCGAGGCGCTGCGGGCTGCTCTGGCCTGGGCGGTGGCCGACGAGAGCCGCCCGTCGCTGATCGTGGCACGCACGCACCTGGCCTACAAGAGCCCCAAGCAGGACCAGGCCGAGGCTCACGGCGCCCCGCTGGGCCCCGAGGCGGCCCGGGCCCTCAAGGAGCGCATCGGCTTTCCACCGGACCGGCCCTTCTGGGTGCCGGAGGAGGTGCGGGCGCTGTTCGCCGAGCGCCGTGCGGCGTGGGAGGAGGCGAGCCGCAGCTGGCAGGCCCTCTGGGAGAACTGGTCCCGAGCCTTCCCCGAGCTCCGGCGGCGCTGGGACGAGGCCATGGCCGGCCAGTTGCCGGGCGATCTGGCGTCGGCGCTGCCGAGCTGGGACCCGGCCAGGCCAGTGGCGACCCGAGTGGCCGGCGGGCGGGTGCTGCAGGCCCTGGCCGAGCGGGTGCCCTACCTGGTCGGCGGGTCGGCCGACCTGGCCCCCTCCACCCACACCTTCATGGAGGGGCTGGGATCGGTGGGGCCGGGGCAGTACAGCGGGCGCAACCTCCACTTCGGGGTGCGCGAGCACGCCATGGGCGCCATCCTCAACGGCTTGAGCCTGCATGGCGGCCTGCGGCCCTTCGGCAGCACCTTCCTGGTCTTCTCCGACTACATGCGCCCGCCCATCCGGCTGGCCGCCATGATGCGGCTGCCGGTGCTGTACGTCTTCACCCACGACTCCATCTACGTCGGCGAGGACGGCCCCACGCACCAGCCGGTGGAGCACCTGGAGGCGCTGCGCGCCATCCCGGGTCTCGAGGTCTGGCGGCCGGCCGATGCCGCCGAGACCGGCCTGGCCTGGCTGGCGGCCCTGGAGCGCCGAGACGGACCCTGCGCGCTGGTGCTGACCCGCCAGGGCGTCCCCGCCGTGCCGGTGGAGGGGTCCGATGGGGCCCAGCGCCAGCGGGAGGGCGTGCGGGCCGGCGCCTACGTGGTGCGAGGGCTCGACGCGGCGCGCGTCGACGTGACGCTGGTGGCCAGCGGCAGCGAGGTGGCCACGGCCCTGGAGGCGGCCGGGCGCCTGGAGCAGGAGGGACTCCGGGTGCGGGTGGTCTCGGTGCCGTGCCGGGAGCGGCTGGCCGCGATGCCACCCGAGTTGCGCCGGCGCCTGCTGGCGCATCCCAGCCCCTGCGTCGTGGTCGAGGCCGGCGTCGGGAGCGGCTGGGGGTGGCTGGTGGGCGAGCGGGCGGAGCTGGTCGGGGTGACCCGCTTCGGCGAGAGCGCGCCGGCGGCCCAGGCCGCCGCGGCCGTGGGGCTCACGGTCGACCGGGTGGTGGAGGCGGCCCGCCGCCTGGTCGGGCCCCGCTGAGAGCCGCGGCCGTCAGGGGGAGCCCCTGCCCGTCGGGCCCACGGGGCGGTCGGGGACGGTGGCCGGGTAGAGCCGCGCCTCGGGCACCCGGATGGGGCGGATGACCGCCACGTCGCCCACCCTGCGGGCCCGCAGCGCGAAGTCGAAGAGGTTGTAGGCCAGGCAGAGCGGCACGTCCGACGGGGGAAAGGGCGGGAGCTCCCCCGCCAGCAGCCCCTGCACGCGGCGCGTCGCCCACAGCTCCCCCAGCCGTTGCGCCGCGGGCCATCGGTCCCCCCGCAGGTGGGCCTCGATGGCCTCGGCGCAGAGCTCGTCCTCCTCGGTGGGCTCTCGGGCGGCCCGTCCCATGGCCACCAGCGTCACCCGCGCGGGCTCCAACCGGCGGATGGCGAGGGCCGTCGCCACGGCGTTGGCCAGGGAGGCGACGTAGGTGCGCCTCGCCTTGCGGCTGAAGATGACACCCTGCGTGCCGGCGCCGGTGCGCTGCACGAAGGGCCGGCCCGCCAGGCGCAGCCCACCGGCCACGGCCCTCAGGAGCTCGCTGGGCGAGTTGCCCATGTCGTAGCCAGGCAACGGCCAGGCGCCGGCCTCGCCCGAGAGGACGGCGTCGGGGTAGCGCTCCCGCAGGGCCCATCCGCGCTCCTTCTCGGCCACGGCCAGCACGGGCCGCGCACCCAGCGCCGCCGCGTAGGCCGAGACGCTGAAGGCGCGGAAGACGTCGATGATGACCACCACGCCCTCGGCCTCGACGGCACCGGCCAGCAGACGCGTCCGGCGGATCTCCATGCCTCGAGCCCTTCTCGCGGGGACCCCTCTCGTGGGGGATGCGCTCGAAAGCGCCGCCATTATAGCATGCGCCCGGCAGGGGAGAGCCTGTCCCGGGGCGAATCATGGGGCGAATAATTGTGATTGCTAGAACGGAGGTGGGTCGGGTGGGGCAGACCAGCGCCGGCGGGCGGCTGCGGGTGCGACGGGCGGCCGTCATCGGCGCGGGCGTGATGGGCTCGCAGATCGCCGGCTGGATGGCGAGCCTGGGTATCGCCTGCGAGCTGCTGGACCTGGCGTCGCCTGGTCCTGACAGAAACCGGTTAGCGGAGCAGGGCCTGCGCCGGCTGGGCCAGATGAAGCCCGCGCCCCTGACGAGCCCGGCGGCGGCCCGTCTCATCCGGGCGGGCAACATCGAGGACCACAAAGAGCGCTTGCAGGACGTCGACCTGGTCATCGAGGCCATCGTGGAGGACCTGGGCGCCAAGCAGGCCCTGTGGGCGGAGCTGGAGCCGTGGATCGCGCCGCGGGCCGTCATCGCCACCAACACCTCGGGGCTGTCGGTGACCGGGCAGGCCCGGGGCCGGTCGGAGGCCTTCCGCCGGCGCTTCCTGGGCATCCACTTCTTCAACCCGCCGCGCTACCTGCGCCTGGTGGAGGTGATCCCCACCGCCGAGACGGACCCCGCCGTGGTGGAGGCGGTGCAGATCTGGCTGCGGCGCATCCTGGGCAAGGTGCCCGTGCTGGCGCGGGACACCCCCAACTTCATCGGCAACCGCATCGGCGTCTACTCGCTGCAGGTGACCCTGGCGGCGATGCAGCGCCACGGGCTGTCGGTGGAGGCCGTGGACCTGGTGACGGGGCCCGTCATGGGGCGCCCCAAGAGCGCCACGTTTCGGACGCTGGACCTGGTGGGGCTCGACACCTACCTCCACGTCCTGAGAAGCGGGGCCTCCCGCACGGACGACCCCGAGGAGCGAGCCCTGCTGGCGGTGCCGCCCATCGTGGCGGCCATGGTGGAGCGGGGCCTGCTGGGAGAGAAGAGCGGGGGCGGTTTCTACCGGCGTGCCGGGCGGTCGGGGGAGGAGGGCGGTCGCGCCATCGAGGTGCTGGACTGGGAGAGCCTGACCTACCGGCCTCGCCAGTCCGTGCGCTTCGACTCGGTGGACCGCGCCATGGCTGCCCCGCCCGAGCGGCGGCTGTCGACGCTGCTCGCAGGCGACGACGCCGCGGCCGCCTTCGCCCGGGAAGTCGTCTACAGGGTGCTGGCCTTCGCGGCGGCCAAGGCCCCTTCCATCGCCTACGGCGTGGTGGACGTGGATCGGGCCATGCGCCACGGCTTCTCCTGGGAGCAGGGCCCCTTCGAGCTCTGGGATCGGCTCGGGCTCGAGCCCCTGGCGGAGGCCATGGCCCGGGAGGGGATCGAGGTGCCGGAGCTGGTGCGGGCGGTGCTGGCCAGCGGCGGCTCCTCCTTCTACCGGGAGGCAGCGCAGGCCGGGGAGCCGGGGCAGGTGGAGGCGGTGGCCTTCGTCGAGGCGCCGGCTCGAGGGGACGACGGTCCTTCCATCGCCTACCGGCCGGTCGTTTTGCCGCCCGAGCACCTGAGCGTGCCGCGGCTGGAGGCACGCGGGGCCACGGTCTGGACGGGGCCCAGCGCGACGCTGCTGGACCTGGGCGAGGACGTGGCCGGCCTGCGCTGCCATGCGCCCAAGGCGGCCATCGACGACGCCCTGGTGGAGGCGCTGGAGCGCGCCCTGTCGGAGCTGGGCGGCCGCTTCCGGGGGCTCGTCGTCTTCGCCGACGGCCCCGACTTCTCCGTCGGCGCCAACCTCTTCCACATCCTGGTAGCGGCCCGCCAGGGGGCCTGGTCGCAGCTGGAGGCGGTGGTGCGGCGCTTCCAGGCGGTCAACATGGCGCTCAAGTACGCGCCGGCCCCCGTGGCGGTGGCCGTCGCCGGCCGCGTGCTGGGCGGGGGCGCCGAGATGCTCCTGCACGCCCCGGCCGCCCTGGCGGCGGTGGAGAGCTACATCGGCCTGGTGGAGACGGGCGTCGGCCTCATCCCGGCCGGTGGCGGCACCAAGGAGATGCTGGTGCGCACCCTGGCACGGCTGCCCGAGGGTCGGCCCGTCGACGTGCAGCCGCTGGTGGCATGGGCCTTCGAGGTCATCGCCACGGCCAGCGTCGCCACCAGCGCCCACGAGGCCCGGTCGCTGGGCTACCTGCGGCCAGAGGACGCCGTGGTGGCGGACCGTGACGCCCTGCTCTACCACGCCCGCCAGCGAGTCATCGAGATGGACGAGGCCGGCTGGATGCCGCCGGCGCCCCCGATCATCGCCGCGCCGGGACGAGACGTCGAGGCGGCGCTGGTGGCGGGGGTGCTGGACTGGTGGCGTTCGCGGCGCATCACCGACTACGAGGTGACCATCGGCAAGGCTCTGGCCCACGTCCTGTGCGGGGGTGGGGTGCCGGGCGGCACGGAGCGCACGGAGTGGCAGATCCTGGACCTGGAGCGGGAGGCCTTCCTGCGCCTGCTGGGCCAGGAGAAGACCCGGGCGCGCATCGAGCACGTGCTGACGACGGGCCGGCCCCTGCGCAACTAGTACCAGGGCCCGATCGAGAGGGGGGCGCTCGAGATGCAGGACGCGGTGATCGTGGCCGCCGTGCGCACGCCGGTGGGCAAGGCCCGCAAGGGATCCCTGGCGCACGTGCGTGCCGACGACCTGGCGGCCGTGGCCATCCGGGCCGCCGTGGAGCGGGTGCCCGGGCTGGACCCGGCCGAGATCGACGACGTAATCCTGGGCTGCGCCATGCCCGAGGCGGACCAGGGCATGAACGTGGCGCGCATCGCGGCCCTGCGGGCGGGGCTGCCGGCGGAGGTGCCGGCGGTCACCATCAACCGGTTTTGCTCGTCGGGGCTGCAGTCCATCGCCATGGCCGCCGAGCGCATCATGGTGGGCCAGGCCGACGTCATCGTGGCCGGCGGCGTCGAGAGCATGAGCCGGGTGCCCATGATGGGCTTCAAGCCCTCGCCCAACCCCTACCTGGTCGATCACCGACCCGAGGTCTACATGGCCATGGGCCACACCGCCGAGGAGGTGGCGCGCCGCTACGACGTCCGCCGCGAGGACCAGGACGCCTTCGCGCTGGAGAGCCACCGGCGGGCCGCGGCGGCCATCGACGCCGGCCGCTTCCGGGAGGAGACGGTGCCCGTGCCGCTGGAGGACGGCCGCCTCTTCGAGGTCGACGAGGGGGTGCGGCGCGACACCTCCATGGAGGCGCTGGCAGCCCTGCGCCCGGCCTTCATGGAGGGCGGGACCGTGACGGCCGGCAACTCGTCGCAGATGAGCGACGGGGCGGCGGCGGCCGTAGTGATGTCGGCCCGGCGGGCCGAGGCGCTGGGCCTGCGCCCGCTGGCGCTCTACCGGGGCTTCGCCGTGGCGGGCGTCGCGCCGGAGATCATGGGCATCGGGCCGGTGGAGGCGGTGCCCAGGCTGCTGCGCCGGGCGGGCGTGCGGCTGGAGGACGTGGAGCTGGTGGAGCTCAACGAGGCCTTCGCCGCCCAGGCTCTGGCCGTCATCCGCGGGCTCGAGCTGGATCCGGCCCGCGTCAACGTCAACGGCGGCGCCATCGCCCTGGGCCACCCCCTGGGGGCCACCGGCGCCAAGCTGACGGCGACGCTGCTGCACGAGATGAGGCGCCGGGGCGCCCGCTACGGCGTCGTCACCATGTGCATCGGCGGCGGCATGGGCGCCGCCGGCCTCTTCGAGGCTGCGTAGACGGCGCCCTCGGCACCGGAGAGGAGCGCGGAGCATGCCCACGAGCGACTGGTGGGAGCGGGGCGGGGGCTTCCTGGTGGGGGATCCCTCCCCCGACGACGAGGCCGCGGTAGTGACCCCCGAGCAGGCCCGCGAGGAGGTGGAGCCCATCGCGGCCGTGGCCCGCGACTTCGTCCAGAAAGAGGTGCTGGCCCGGGGCGATCGCCTGCTGGAGCACGACTACCCGACCCTGCGGGAGCTCCTGGCGAGAGCCGGCGAGCTGGGGCTGCTCGGGGTCGAGGTGGAGGAGGCCTACGGCGGCTCGGCCCTGGGCCCCGTCTTCGGGGCGGCGGTCACCGAGGAGATCGCCCGGGCGGGCGACTTCGCCGTCACCTTCGGCGCCCACAGCGGCATCGGCACCCTGCCCCTGGCCCTCTTCGGCACCCCCGAGCAGAAGGCCCGCTACCTGCCGGATCTGGTCGCGGGCCGCAAGGTGGCGGCCTACGCGCTGACCGAGCCCATGGCCGGCTCGGACGCGCTGTCGGCGCGCACTCGCGCCACCCCCGTCGAGGGCGGCTTCGTCCTCGAGGGGCAGAAGCAGTGGATCACCAACGCCGGCTTCGCGGATCTCTTCGTGGTCTACGCCCGGGTGGACGGCGAGCGCTTCACGGCCTTCCTGGTGGAGGCCGGCTCGCCCGGCTTGAGCCTGGGCCCCGAGGAGGACAAGCTGGGCATCCGGGGCTCGTCGACCCGGGCGGTCTTCCTGGACCGGGTGCGGGTGCCGGCCGATCACGTCCTGGGCGAGGTCGGCCGGGGCCACGTGGTGGCCTTCGGCGTGCTCAACATCGGCCGCTTCAAGCTGGCGGCCGGCTCGCTGGGCTCCGGCAAGGCGGCGATGGCGGTCGCGACGGCCTACGCCGAGAGCCGCCAGCAGTTCGGCCGGCCCATCGCCGACTTCGGGCTGGTGCAGGAGAAGCTGGCCCGCATGGCGGTGCGGCTGTACGCACTGGAGAGCATGGTCTACCGGACGGCGGGCCTGATGCACCGGCGGGGGCTGGCCGACGGGCACGCGTCGGCGGTCGGGGAGATGGCGGTGGAGTGCTCGGCCAACAAGGTGTACGGGAGCGAGGCCCTCTCGTCCATCGTCGACGAGGCCCTGCAGATCCACGGCGGCTACGGCTTCATGAACGACTACCCCGTCGCCCGCATGTACCGGGACGCCCGCATCAACCGCATCTTCGAGGGCACCAACGAGATCAACCGCCTGCTGATCCCCGACGCCCTGCTGCGGCGGGCCATGCGGGCCGGCCTGCCGCTGCTGCAGTCCATGGCCGAGGCCCGGCAGGCGGTGGAGTCGCGGGACGGGGCGACGGCGGGCGAATGGCACGGCGACGGGGGGCCCCTGCCCGACGCCGCCTGGATGGCGGGCATGCGACGGGCGCTGCTGTACGCGGCGTCGCGGATGGTGGAGCGCCACGGCACGGCCCTCGAGTCGGAGCAGGAGCAGCTCGGCCGGCTGGCCGACATGGTGATCGGCTACTTCGCCGCGCAGAGCGCCTGGATCCGGGCGCGCCGGGCAGCCGAACGGGACGGGCGCGACGCGCCCCTGCACGCGGCGCTGGCGGCGCTGGTCATCGACGAGGCCACCCGCCAGATGGAGCAGGCCGGGCGGGACCTGGCGGGCGACGCCGAGGCCGTCGACCGGATGGCCGCGCTGCTGCGGCGACCGCCCATCGGCATCATCGCCCTGCAGCGGCAGGTCGCCGCCGCCGTGCGCTCGGCAGGAGGCTACCCCCTGGGGCCGCGATGAGGCCCGGGGCCCCTCGCGCCGACGAGGGGCCCTCTCCCACGCCGGCGGTCAGCTGTCAGGACCCGTCGTCGGCGGGCTGCCCGGGCCGTCGCTCCCGGGCCAGGGTCTCCTTGCCGGCCTCCACCAGGCGGCGCACCATCTGGCCGCCGATCTTGCCGGCCTCCCGCACCGTCAGCTGATCGGGGTCTCGCAGGTCGTCGGCCAGCCCCAGATCCTCGGCCACCTCCTCCTTGAGGCCCTCGGTCGTCTCGCGGCCCGCCCCGGCCAGGCCGGCCCCTTGCACGGCCGTCCGGTCTCGATTATCTTGGGGGCGGCGCACTCGGAAGCGCTTGGCTCGTGGCGCGCGTGGCGTCTCCGTCATGCGGGCATGACCTCCCGGTCAAAGAGCATGCGCCCGCCTGCGTCCGCCCATGTGGTGGGCCGATGGCAGGCGAGCGCGGACAAGGCGGGGCGGCCGACGGGCAAGCTTCGTGGGGGAGCGACGACAACGTGCCAGGGAAGAGGGCCTCGTCGATGAAGCGCATCGCCGTTCTCACCAGCGGGGGCGACGCCCCCGGCATGAACGCGGCCATCCGCTCGGTCGTACGGGTGGGCATCGCGGAGGGCCTCGAGGTCTACGGGGTCGAGCAGGGCTACGCCGGGCTCATCGCGGGCCGCTTCGTGCCGATGACCGTGCGCAGCGTGGGCGGCATCATCGGGCTGGGCGGCACCGTGCTGGGCAGCGCCCGCTGCCCCGAGTTCCGTACCGAGGAGGGCCGCCGCAAGGCCATCGAGCAGATGCAGGCCCACGGCATCGACGGGCTGGTGGTCATCGGCGGGGGCGGCTCGCAGACGGGCAGCCTCCTGCTGCACCGGATGGGCTTTCCGGTGGCGGGGGTCGCCTCCACCATCGACAACGACCTCTACGGCTTCGACCTGACGCTGGGGGTCGACACGGCCCTCAACACCGCCCTGGAGTCGCTGGATCGGATCCGCTCGACGGCTTCGTCCCATCACCGGGCCTTCCTGGTGGAGGTGATGGGGCGAGACTGCGGCTACCTGGCCCTGATGACGGCGCTGGCCGGGGGTGCCGAGGTCGTGGTGGTGCCCGAGGTGGACGTGGACCCCGACGCCGTGGCGCGGGAGTTGCGGGAGGCGTACGAGCGCGGCAAGTCGCACGCGATCGTGGTGGTGGCCGAGGGCGCCCGCTACAACGCGGCGGCCATGGCGGAGCACTTCCGCGAGCGGCGGGACGAGGTGGGCTTCGAGCTGCGCATGACGGTGCTGGGGCACGTGCAGCGGGGCGGTACGCCCACGGCCTTCGACCGGCTGCTGGGCACCCGGGCCGGCGCCATGGCCGTCAAGCTGCTGGTGGAGGGCCGCCACGGCCACATCGCCGGCTGGCTGGAGGGCAAGGTGCAGGCGCTGCCCCTCGAGGAGGTCGTCGGCAAGAAGCGGCCCCTGGAGCCGGATCTCTTGAGCCTGGCCGAGGTGCTGGCCCAGTAGCGCGGGGCGGCGCCCGGCACCCGGAGGGTGGGGTGGCGATGGCCGAGCCCGAGGCATCGTGCATCTTCTGCCGCATCGTGCGGGGTGAGGCCCCGGGGCATCTCGTCTGGCAGGACGGGATGGTCGCGGCCTTCATGGACATCTACCCCTCCAGCCGCGGCCACGTGCTGGTGGTGCCCCGCCGCCACGCCGTCACCGTGTGGGATCTGACGGCCCAGGAGGCCGGGGCCGTGATGCAGGCGGCCTGGCGCATCGCGCACGCCCTGCGCCGGGTGCTGCAGCCGGCAGGCCTCAACCTGCTGCAGTCCAACGGGGCCGTGGCCGGCCAGCAGGTCTTCCACTTCCACCTGCACCTGATCCCCCGCTACGGCGGGGAGGAGGGGCTGCGCTTCCGCCTGCGGGGACCCGATGCCGAGACGCCCTCGGCCGACGCGCTGGCCGAGCTGGCGGCCCGCCTGCGGGGAGCCCTGGAGGCTTAGCGCCCACGACTCCCCCGGGCCGTCGGGGCCTCCCGCTCCGACCCTTCACCGGAGCTCCGCGAGGATGCGACGGTAGACCGCCTCGTACCCGTCGACCATGCGCTCGACGGTGAAGCGCGCCTCGACCCACCGCCGGCAGGCGGCGCGGTCGATCGCGTGGAGGTGCCGCACCGCCTCCACGGCCTCCTCCAGGGTGTGCACGACCCACCCCGTCTCGCCGTGGCGCACCACCTCGGGCACGCTGCCCAGCGCCATGCCGATGACCGGCGTGCCGCACGCCTGGGCCTCCACCAGCGCCAGCCCGAAGGGCTCGGGGACCGTGCACAGGTGCAACAGCGCCAGGGCCTGGCCCAGAAACCGGTCTCGATCGAGCGGGCCCAGCTCGCCCACGTAGGCGACGCGGTCGCCGTCCAGGTGGGGCTCGATCTCCCGCCGGAAGAAGTCGCGCTCATCGGGCGGGATGATGGCGGCCATCCGCAGGGGCAGGCCCGTACGCCTGGCAACCTCCACGGCCAGGTGGGCGCCTTTCTTGGCCGACATGCGCCCCAGGAAGGCCAGGTAGCGCCCGGGCTCGGGCCGGAAGGTGAACTGCGACAGATCCACCCCGTTGTAGACGGTGGCCACGTAGCGCAGCTCGGGCAGGCCGGCCCGCTCGGCGTCGCTGATGGAGACGTAGGGCAGGTGGGCCCATCGGCGGTAGACGGGCCGGGTCGCCGGCTCCAGCAGGGCCGAGCCGTGCAGCGTGGTGACGATGGGCACGTCCACCAGGTCGGCGAAGGCCAGCGGGTAGCAGTTGAGGTGGTTGTGCAGCACGTCTACGGCTCCGGCCCGGGCGTGGCGCAGCGCCTCGGCGATGTGCAGGTACTCGTAGATCTTGGGGTCCAGATCGGGCGACTCCCCCAGCGGACGGGGGCAGACGGCCACAAGCCGGGCGGAGGTCACGCTGTCGCCCGTCGCGAACAGCGTCACCTCGTGGCCGCGCCGCACCAGGCCCTCGGCCAGGTGGGCGACCACCTGCTCCCACGGGCCGTACCGGCGCGGCGGCGTCCTCCACGTGATGGGCCCCAGCAAGCCGATCCGCACGATGGCATCCCCCTCCTCTTGTAGGATCCTGCAAATCTCGTCGCACCAGCCAGCAGGAAACGTGCCCGGCGCGGCGAATGCGAAGGGCGCGGAGTGGGGGAAAGTGGTGCGAAGTGGAGGACCCCCGCCAAGCGGCCGGGCTGGGGAGCCTGCGGCCCACGGCGCACCGTTTCCCCCACAAAGCATCTTTCGGGGCCCGACACTCCGGGGGACGGGACCGGTTCGCTGGCCGTGGCCTTCATGGGCGAGTACCAGCACCAGCTGGACGAGAAGGGCCGGCTCATCATCCCTGCTCGCTTTCGCGAGGAGCTGGGCAGCCCCTTCGTGGTGACGCGGGGGCTGGATCGGTGTCTGTTCGCCTTCCCGGTCGCCGAGTGGGCCAACGTGGAGGCCAAGCTCCGGTCGCTGCCGCTGACGCAGGCCGACGCGCGTGCCTTCGTCCGGCTGCTGATGGCGGGCGCCTCCCCCGTGGAGCTGGATCGAGCCGGCCGGGCGCTGGTGCCACCGCACCTGCGCCAGTACGCGGGCCTGCAGCGAGACGTCGTGGTGCTCGGTGTGGGGAGCCGGGTGGAGATATGGGATCAGGGTGCGTGGGAGTCCTACGCCGCCCAGGCCCAGGGCTCGTTCGAGGCCATCGCCGAGAAGATCGTGGGGCTGGGGCTGTAGGGACGTTGCAGGAGCACGAGGCGCCGCACCGGCCCGTCATGGTGCGGCAGGTGGTGGAGCTGCTCGGGCCGCGCCCGGGCGGGGTCTACGTCGACGCCACGGTGGGTGCCGGCGGGCATGCGCGCGCCTTGCTGGAGCGAGAGCCCTCGGTACGGATCGTCGGCCTCGACCGGGATCCCGAGGCGCTGGCCGTCGCCGCCAGGCGGCTCGAGGCATGGCGAGATCGGGTCGTGCTCTTGCGCGCTGATTTTTCTGAACTCGAGGCAAAGCTTCGTGATTTGGGGCTCCAACGCGTCGACGGGATCCTCTTCGACCTGGGCGTCTCGTCGCTGCAGCTCGACACGCCCGGTCGGGGCTTCACCTACCAGGTGGACGAGGCGCCCCTCGACATGCGCATGGATCCGGCACTGCCGCTCACGGCGGCCGATCTGCTAAACCGGTTGCCGAAAGAGCGGCTGGCGCGGATCTTCCGCGAATACGGCGAGGAGCGGTGGGCGTCGCGCATCGCCGCCTTCGTCGTGGAGGCGCGGCGGCGCCAGCCCCTGGAGCGGGCGGGCGACCTGGTCGCCTGCATCAAGGCGGCCGTGCCCGCGGCTGCCCGGCGCACCGGGGGCCATCCCGCCCGGCGGGTCTTCCAGGCGCTCCGCATCGCCGTCAACGACGAGCTGGGCCAGCTGGAGCGCGCCCTGCCCCAGGCCATGAGGGCCCTGAGGGAGGGCGGGCGGCTGGTGGTCATCAGCTTTCACTCGTTGGAGGATCGCCGGGTCAAGGAGGCCCTGCGCCGCGCCCAGAGCGCTGGCGAGCCCGTGCCGATGCGGGTGTTGACCCGCAAGCCGTTGACGCCCGACGCCGCCGAGGCCGCCCGAAACCCCCGGGCCCGGAGCGCCCGGCTGCGAGCCGCGGAGCGACTGGCCGGACCGGACCGCGCGGCCTCGACGAAGGGAGTCCGATGACCATGGCGACGCCGGCCTGGGCGCTCGTGCCAGCCGAACCTCGGACGAGATCCTCCCATCGAGAGGGGGAGGGGGCAGCCCGGGCCGTGGCGGTGGCCGGCCCCCTGGCCCGGCCCCATCGGGTCGTGGCGGGCTGGCTGGTCGCCGTCGTGCTGGTGGTGGCGGGTTCGACGGCCTACCTGAGCCTGCTCGTGCATATGGCGATCATGGGGCGTCAGGTGGCCCGGCTCCAGGCGGAGCTGGCCATGGAGCGGCGCCGGGGTGAGGCCCTGGAGGTGGCGCTGGCGCGGGAGACGTCGCCGGCGCACACCGAGCGGATGGCGCGCACGGTGCTGGCCATGGAGAGGCCCGACCGGGTCCGGGTGCTGGTGCTGGACGGGCCTGCCGCCTCGGGCGTGGCGGTGGCGAGCCGCACGACCGTCGAGCCGGCGCCGGCCCCGGATGCGCCGGGATGGGCCGAGCGGCTGGGTGCGGCGCTGGCGGCGCTGCTGCAGAAGCCGGTGGCCCTGGCCCGGCAGCTGCCCGCGTGGCCGTGACGAGGCGCCCCGGGAGGAGTCGAGGCGCGGTTGCTGGCCCCCACCTCGCCCCTCGTCATTCAGCGACGGATCGCCTGGCTGCTGGTGGGTACCGCCCTGGGCGCCCTGGTGCTGGCAGGGCGCCTCTTCTACCTGCAGGTGGTGCGCCACGGGGAGCTGAGCCGGCTCGCCCTGGAGCAGCGGCTGCGGCCGCTGCCGGTGGACCCGCGACGCGGCACCATCGTGGATCGAAACGGCAACAAGCTGGCCATCAGCGTCAGCGCCGACGCGGTCTACGCCATCCCCAGCGAGGTCGAGGACCCTGCCGCCACCGCCCAGGCACTGGCCGGGGTGCTGGGGATGCCGGCCGACGAGATCGAGGAGCGCCTGCGCAGCCGCCAGGCGGCGGTCTGGATCGCGCGCCGCCTGGACACCGAGACGGCCCGGCGGGTGCGGGCGCTGCGCCTGCCCGGCATCGGGCTGGTCGAGCGTCCGCAGCGGGTCTACCCCAACGGTTCGCTGGCGGCCCAGGTGCTGGGCATCACCGGTATCGACAACCAGGGGCTCGAGGGGCTCGAGTTCTACTACGAGGCGCACCTGCGGGGGGTGCCCGGGCGGGTCGAGGCGGAGCGGGACGCGGCGGGCCGGGAGATCCCGGGCGGCATCAGCCGCTACGTGCCCGCCCAGGACGGGCACGAGCTGGTGCTGACCATCGACCAGGTGATCCAGTACCGGGCCGAGCGGGAGCTGGAGCGGGTGGTCCGGGAGACCCAGGCGGAGCTGGGCATCTTCATCGGCATCGACCCGCAGACGGGCGAGATCCTGGCCATGGCCCAGTATCCCACCTTCGACCCCAACCGCTACGCCGACTACCCGCCCGAGCTCCGGCGCAACCGGGCCATCGCCGACCAGTTCGAGCCGGGCTCCACCTTCAAGATCGTGACGGGCGCCGCCGCCCTGGAGGCGGGCGTCGTGCGACCCGACGAGCGCTTCTTCGACCCGGGCTTCGTGGCCATCGGGGGCGGGCGGGTGAGCTGCTGGCTGCCTGGCGGCCACGGCAGCCAGACCTTCGTCGAGGCCACCGAGAACTCGTGCAACCCCGTCTTCGCCATCATCGGGGCCCAGCGGCTGGGCCCCGAGACCTTCTATCGCTTCGCCCGGGCCTTCGGCTTCGGTCAGCCGCTGGGGCTCGACTTCCCCGGCGAGGCCAGCGGCTTCCTGCCGGCACCGGGCACCATCCAGCACGGCGAGCTGTTGCGCTGGGCCAACATCGGCTTCGGCCAGGGCGTGGCCGTCACGCCGCTGCAGCTGGCCATGGCCGCTGCCACCATCGCCAACGGCGGCGTGCTGATGAAGCCGCACCTGGTCAAGGAGATCCGCACCGCCGACGGCGAGGTGCTGGAGCGGGTACGCCCCGTGGCCCTGCGTCGGGTGCTCTCGCCGGGGACGGCGGCCGAGTTCGCTCGGATCCTGCGAAGTGTGGTGGTGAACGGGTCGGGCACCCGGGCGGAGATCCCCGGCTACCGGGTCGCGGGCAAGACCGGCACGGCGCAGGTGCCCAATCCGGGTGGGGGCTACGGTGACGACGCGATGGCGTCGTTCGTCGGCTTCGCCCCGGTGGACGGCGCGCGCCTGGTGGGGCTCGTCATGATCTACAAGCTCGGCGTGCAGCCCCGGTGGGGCGGACTGTGGGCGGCCCCGG
Organism: Limnochorda sp. LNt; assembly: GCF_035593265.1. Lineage (GTDB taxonomy): Bacteria > Bacillota > Limnochordia > Limnochordales > Geochordaceae > Geochorda > Geochorda subterranea. Next base: position 1,427,482 of record NZ_CP141614.1, read on the forward strand.
TCTTCCGGGCTATCATGGGAGATGCCCTGAGCTACCTGCGGGTGCCCCGCCGCGAGGAGACGCCACCGCAGCCGGGCACGGGCGAGGACGGCCGGCCGCTGGCGCTGGTGCCCAACGTGCTCTTCATGGAGGCGGCGCAGGCCGCGGCGAGGCTGGAGCAGGCCAGCCTGAGCGTGAGCGTCGAGGGCAGCGGCACGCTGGTGGCCGACCAGATCCCCCGGGGCGGGGCCCAGGTGCCGCAGGGCACCCGGGTGCGCCTGGTGCTGGACCAGGAGCTGCCCCGACCGTCGGCGCCCGAGGTGGAGGTGCCGTCGGTGCTGGGCAAGAGCCTGGCCGAGGCGGCCGCGATCCTGGCCGGGCGCGGCCTGTTGCTCAACGTGGAGGGGTCGGGCTTCGCGGTCTTCCAGTCGCCGGCGCCGGGCGAGCGGGTGCCGGCCGGGTCGGCGGTGGAGGTGCGCTTCGCCTTGCAGCGGGATGGAGGACGGCCATGACGGTGCAGGAGCTGGCCGATGCCCTGGGCGGCGTCGGCCGGCCGGGGCGGGCGTGGGAGGATCCCGGGCGGCGGCGGGCGGCGCTGCGTGCGGTGCGCTACGACTCCCGGCGGTGCAGCCGGGCGACGCCTTCGTCTGCATCCGCGGCAGCCGCCTCGACGGGCACGACTTCGCCGGCGAGGCGGCCGAGCGGGGCGCTGTCCTGATCCTGGCCGAGCGGGCGCCGGGGCCGGTGGTGGACCGGGTGCCGACGTTGCTGGTGGCCGACAGCCGCGCGGCGCTGGGCCAGGCGGCCGCGGTGGTGCTGGGCCATCCGGACCGCCGGCTGCGCCTGGTCGGGGTCACCGGCACCAACGGCAAGACGACCACCACGTACCTGACCAAGGCGGTGCTGGAGGCGGCCGGGTACCGGGTAGGCCTCATCGGCACCATCCAGCAGCTGGTGGGCGACCAGGTGCTGGGCGCGGAGCGGACGACCCCGGAGTCGGCCGACCTGCAGGATCTCTTCGCGCGCATGGTGGCCGTCGGCGCCAGCCACGCGGTGACGGAGGTCTCCTCCCACGCGGTGGTGCTCAAGCGGATCGAGGCCATCGAGTACGACGTGGGCATCTTCACCAACCTGACGCAGGATCACCTGGACTTCCACGGCACGATGGAGGCCTACCGGGAGGCCAAGGCGGGCTTCTTCGCCACCCTGAGCCCCGGCACCAAGGGCCGCAAGCTGGCCGTCATCAACGGCGACGACCCTTCGGGCGCCTACATGGCCGCCCGCTCGACAGCGCCGGCGCTCTTCTACGGGCTCGAGCCGGGGCGCGACGTGACCGCCGAGGCCATCGAGGCCCGGCCCGACGGGCTTCGCTTCACGGTGCGCACGCCCTGGGGGGCGTCGGCGGTGCGGCTGCAGCTCGGGGGCGCCTTCAACGTCTACAATGCCCTGGGCGCGCTGGGGGCGGGCCTGCACGAGGGGGTGCCCCTGGCGGAAGCGGTGGCGGCCCTCGAGCGGGTACGAGGGGTGCCCGGGCGCTTCGAGGCGGTGCGGGAGGGGCAGCCCTTCGGCGTCATCGTCGACTACGCGCACACCCCCGACGGCCTCGACAACGTGCTGACCTCGGCCCGGGCCCTGGGGCCGCGGCGGCTGTGGGTGGTCTTCGGGTGCGGCGGGGACCGCGATCGCACCAAGCGGCCCAAGATGGGGGCCATCGCCGCCCGGCTGGCCGACTGGGTCATCATCACCTCCGACAACCCACGCAGCGAGGACCCCGAGGCCATCTGCCGCGAGGTGGAGGCGGGGCTGCTGGCCCAGCGGGCCAGCAGCGGCCCCGTCGCGATGCAAGGCTACGACGTGGTGGTGGACCGCCGGGAGGCCATCGCCCAGGCCGTGCGGCGGGCCCAGCCCGGCGACCTGGTGGTGGTGGCCGGCAAGGGCCACGAGACCTACCAGATCCTCAAGGATCGCATCGTGCCCTTCGACGACCGGCAGGTCGTGCGGGAGGCGCTGCGCGAGCTGGGGTACGGCGCACCGGCGCCGGAGAGGAGCGGTCCGTGATGGAGCCCTTGACCGCCGGCGCCGTGGCCGAGGTGTGCGGCGCGACGGTGCAGTCCGGGTCTCCCGAGACGGTGGTCGAGCGGGTTTGCACCGACTCCCGGCAGGTGCAGCCGGGCGACCTCTTCATCGCCTTGCGAGGGCCCCGCTTCGACGGGCACGACTTCGTGGCCGACGCCCTCGAGCGAGGTGCCCGGGCCGTGGTGGTGGAGCGCGGCAGGGTCGGGGAGCTGCCCGCTCGGACGGGGGCGGTGCTGGGGGTCGACGACTCCCTGGCGGCCCTGCAGCGCCTGGCGGCCTGGTACCGCCGGCGGATGCGCGACCCGGCGGTGGTGGCCGTCACCGGCAGCGTGGGCAAGACCACCACCAAGGAGATGGTGGCGGCCGCCCTGAGCGGGCTGGGAGCCGTGGTCAAGGCACCGGCCAGCTTCAACAACGAGGTGGGGGTCCCGCTCGTCATCCTGGCGGCCGGCCCGGGCACCCGGGCGCTGGTGCTGGAGATCGGCATGCGCGGGCCCGGTCAGATCCGCCACCTGGCCGGGGTGGCCGCCCCCACCGTCGGCGTCGTGACCAACGTGGGCGAGTCCCACGTGGGGCTGCTCGGCAGCGTCGAGGCCATCGCCCGGGCCAAGGCCGAGCTGGTGGAGAGCCTGCAGCCCGGGGCCACGGCCGTGCTCAACGGCGACGACGAGCGGGTGCGGGCCATGGCCCGCCTCACCCGAGACGGGGTGCGGGTGCTCACCTTCGGGTCGGGCGCCGGCTGTGACGTGCGGCTGCAGGCCGTCGAGGGCGGCGGGCTCGGGGGCACCCGGCTCGAGCTCGAGTATCGCGGGCAGCGGGCAGGGTGCCGGCTGGCCGTGCCGGGGCGCCACATGGCCATCAACGCGGCGGCGGCCGTGGCCGCGGCGCTGGCCTGCGGCGTCGAGCTGGAGGCGGCGGCCCGAGGGCTGGACGGCTTCGCGGGAGCCGCCATGCGCATGGAGGTGATCCGGACGGCCGACGACATCGTCCTGCTCAACGACGCCTACAACGCCAGCCCCACCTCCATGCGGGCGGCGCTGGAGACGCTGGGCCGCGTGGCGGCCGAGGAGCGCCGGCGCGCCGTCGCCATCCTGGGGGACATGCTGGAGCTGGGCGCCCTCGCCCCCCAGGCGCACCGCGGCATCGGCCGGGAGGCGGCCGAGCGGGGCGTCGATCTGCTGGTGGCGGTGGGAGAGATGGCCGGCGAGATGGCGGCCGGCGCGCGCGAGGGCGCGGCGGGCTCGGAGATGGCCATCGTCATGGCCCGTGACGCCGAGCATGCCGTCGCCGTCGCCTGCCGGCAGGTGCAGGCAGGCGACGCCGTGCTGGTCAAGGCATCCCGGGCCATGGGCCTGGACGGGGTGGTGCGGGCGCTGGTGCGGGCGCATCCCCCGGCGGACGGGGCCGGCGGCCGCGTGCCCGAGGAGGCGGAGCCGGCGTGACGGGCATCGGTGGCGCCCTGGCGGCGGCTCTCCTCAGCACCCTCGTGACGCTGGCGCTGCTGCCCGGCACCATCCGGATGCTGCGGCAGCTGGGCGCGGGCAAGAGCATCCGGGCCGAGGGGCCCGCCCGGCACGCGGCCAAGGCCGGCACGCCCACCATGGGCGGCGTGGTGATGGTGGGGGCGTCGGCGGCGGCGACGCTGGCGCTGGCGCCGGACCTGGACGTCGCCCTGCCCCTGGTGGCGGGGGTGGCGGCCTTCGGGCTGCTGGGCAGTCTCGACGACCTGCGGGCGCTGGTGCGGCGGCGGGCCATGGGGCTGCGCGCCCGCGAGAAGCTGGCGGGACAGCTCTTGCTGGGCGCCGCGCTGGGCGCCTGGGCGTTGAGGGTGGCCCCCGAGGTGAGCCAGCTCTCGCTACCCTTCACCCAGGCCAGGTGGGATCTCGCGCCCCTGCCCTTCGTGCTGCTGGCGGCGGTGGCCACGGCGGGGGCGACCAACGCCGTCAACCTCACCGACGGCCTCGACGGGCTGGCGGCGGGTGCCGTGGCCCTCACCTCCGCGGTCTACGCGGGGGCCGCCTTGTTGATGGACAGGCCCTCCGTGGCCATCTTCGCGGCCAGCGTGGCAGGGGCTTGCCTCGGCTTCATCTGGTACAACGGCTACCCGGCCCAGGTCTTCATGGGTGACGCCGGCAGCCTGGCGCTGGGCGCGGCGCTGATGGGGATGGCCATCTTCACCCAGACGCTGTTGGTGCTGCCCATCGTGGGCGGGCTCTTCGTGGCCGAGACGCTGTCGGTCATGGCGCAGGTCACCTACTTCCGCCTGACCGGCGGGCGGCGGCTGTTGCGCATGAGCCCGCTGCACCACCACCTGGAGTTGAGCGGCTGGAGCGAGCCCAAGGTGGTGGTGAGGCTCTGGCTGGCAGCGGCGCTGTGCGGGCTGCTGGGGCTGTGGGCGATGCTGCCGGGGTTGCGGGGGTGAGGCCGTGATCGGGTGGGGACGCCGGCATCCGGTGGCCGGTGCGGCCGTGCGGGCCGGGCCGGCGAGAGGCGCGGTGCCGGCGGCGACGGCCTGGCCCCAGCGGTCGGCGGCAGGGGCCGCGCCGCCGGACGTGGTGCTGGTGCTGGCGGTCATGACGCTGGTGGGCATCGGCCTCGTCATGGTGCTGAGCGCCAGCTACACCCGCGCACTGTCGCAGTTCGGCGATCCCTACCACTTCTTCGAGCGGCAGGTGCTCTACGCCGCGGCGGGATGGATCCTGGTGGCCCTGCTGAGCCGGATCGAGCCGGACCGATTCAAGCCCCTGGCAGTGCCCCTGATGGCCATCAGCTACGTGCTGCTGGTGGTGGTGCTGCTGACGGGGCCGGAGATCGGCGGGTCGCGCCGGTGGATCACGCTGCCGCTCTTCAGCTTCCAGCCCTCGGAGCTGGCCAAGCTGGCGGCCATCAACTTCACCGCCTACTGGGTGGCCCAGCGGCCGGGAGAGATGGGGTCGCTGGTGCGGGGGTCGCTGGTGCCGCTGCTGGCGGCCGGTCTCGCCTTCGGGCTCATCATGCTGGAGCCCGACTTCGGCACGGCGGCCATGCTGCTGGGGGTCGTGGTCGTGCAGCTCTTCGCGGCCGGGATGCGCGTCGCCCACCTGGCCGGGCTGATGGCCCTGGCGGTGCCGGGCCTGGCGGCCCTCATCTGGCTCGAGCCGTACCGGTTGGCGCGGCTGTTGGCCTTCGTCGACCCGTGGGCCGATCCCGCCGGGCGCGGCTGGAGCGTCATCCAGGCGCTGCTGGCCCTGGGCTCGGGCGGGCCCTTCGGGCTGGGCCTGGGCCAGAGCCGCCAGAAGTTCGCCTACCTGCCCGAGCACCACACGGACTTCATCTTCGCCATCCTGGGCGAGGAGCTGGGCTGGGTCGGGGCGATGACGGTGGTGGTGCTCTTCTGCGTCGTCGCCTGGAGAGGCTATCGCATCGCCCTGGGCCTGCGGGATCCCTACCAGCAGGTGCTGGCCACCGGCCTGGTCGTCTTGCTGGTGGGCCAGGCCCTGATCAACATGGGCGTCGTCAGCGGGATCCTGCCCGTGACGGGCATCCCCCTGCCCTTCCTCTCCTACGGGGGCAGCTCCCTGATCGGCAGCCTGACGGTGGTGGGCGTTTTGCTGGCACTCTCCCGAAAGAGCGTGGTCTGAGGTGGGGCCGCACCGGGCGAGCGGAGCGGAGGCGGGACGGTCGGCGCCGCCCAGCGTCGCCATCGTCGCAGCCGGCACAGGCGGTCACATCTACCCGGCCCTGGCGGTGGCCGAGGCGCTGAGGCGGCTCGAGCCGGAGGTGGCCGTCTGGTTCTTGACGACGCGCCGGGGCCTGGGGCCCGAGATCCTGGCGCGGCACGGTCAGCGCTTCACGGTGGTGGTGGGCGAGCCGGCGCCGCGACGGCTGGCGGCGGGCGGGGCCTTCACGTTCGCCGCGGCCATGGCGCGGGCGCCTGGCAGGCCCGGGCGGCGCTGCGCCGGCACGGCGCCCGGGCGCTTCTGGCCACGGGCGGGTACGGGTCGGTGCCCGCCGTGGCCGCGGCCCGCAGCCTGGGGCTCCCATCGTCTGGCAGGAACAGAACGCCCTGCCGGACGCGCCACCGCCTGCTGGCCCGGCGGGCCCGGGTGGTGGCGCTGGGCTTCGAGGAGGCGGCCCGGGAGCTGCCCCCGGCGGTGCGCAGCCGGGTGCAGGTGACGGGCAACCCCATCCGCCGAGCCGTGGCCGAGGGCCTGCAACGGGCCGAGGCGGCGCGCCGGCTGGGGCTCGATCCGGCCCGCCGCACGGTGCTCATGGTGGGGGCGAGCCAGGGAGCCCGCCGCCTCAACGAGGCGCTGGTGCATGCGGTCCGGGAGCTGGCGGCCATCCCCGGCATGCAGGTGCTGGCCTCGACGGGGCGGGCCCAGTTCGAGGCGACGGTGGCGCTGCTGCGCCAGCATGCCCCCGAGGCCACCGTCGAGGGTCACCGGGCCCGGTTGGGCAGCGTGACGCTGGTGCCCTACCTGGAGGACATGGCGGCGGCCCTCTCGGTGGCCGACCTGGCCATCTCCAGGGCGGGGGCCATCTCGCTGGCGGAGCTGACGGCCCGCGGGCTGGCGCTGGTGCTGGTGCCGTACCCGCATGCGGCCGACCGCCACCAGGACGCCAACGCCCGGGTGCTGGAGCGGGCGGGGGCGGCGGTGGTGGTACCCGACGAGGCCCTGGACGCCAGGCGTCTGGTGGAGGTGGTGAGGGAGCTCCTGGCGGATCCGGCCCGGCTGGCGGCCATGTCCAAGGCCAGCCGGGGCCTGGGGCGCCCGCAGGCGGCCGAGGAGGTGGCGCGACTGGTGCTGCGCTACGCCACGCAGAGCCGGGCCTCGGCGTGAGCCGAGCCCTGGCGCACCGGGCCCTTCCCCCCCGCATAGCATGGAGCACCGGTGGGGGGAACGCTCCGGTGGATCGGCTCTCCGTCGTCGGTGGTGTGCCATTGGCCGGCACCATCCACGTCTCCGGCGCCAAGAACGCGGCCCTCAAGCTGATGGCGGCGGCCCTGCTCACCCGGCAGCCCTGCGTCATCCGCAACGTGCCCCGCATCCTCGACGTGGCCACCATGATGGGGCTCCTGGAGGGGATCGGCGCAAGGGTGAGGTGGACAGGGCCGGGCGAGGTGCGCGTCGAGGCACCCGGGTCCCTGGAGGGCGAGCCGCCACCGCAGCTGGTGCGCACCATGCGGGCCAGCGTGCAGCTGATGGGCCCGCTGCTGGCGCGCACCGGGCGGGTGCGCATCAGCCAACCCGGCGGCTGCAACATCGGTGAGCGGCCGCTCGATCTGCACCTGCAGGGGTTGCAGGCCATGGGCGCGACGGTGGTCCAGGAGGGTGGCTTCATCACGCTGCGAGCCCGGCGGCTGCACGGAGCCGAGATCGTCCTGGACTTCCCCTCGGTGGGGGCCACCGAGAACCTGATGATGTCGGCCACCCTGGCGGAGGGCACGACGGTCATCGCCAACGCGGCCCGGGAGCCCGAGGTGGTGGAGCTGCAAGGCTTCCTGCGGGCCATGGGCGCCCGGGTCGAGGGCGCCGGAGGCTCCACGGTGCGAGTGGAGGGCGTGCCGTCGCTGGGCGGGGCGACCTGGGAGCTGATGCCGGATCGCATCGAGACGGCGACCTGGATGGTGGCGGCCGCCATCACACGGGGGCACCTGCGGCTCGAGGGGGTGCGGCCCGACCACGTGGCGGCGGTGATGGCCCGCCTCGAGGCGGCCGGCGCCCGGATCCAGGCCGACGGCTCGACCATGGAGGTGGTGGGGCCGGCGGAGCGGCCGGTGCCGGTCTCCATCCGGACGCAGCCGTATCCGGGCTTCCCCACCGACGTGCAGCCGCAGTGGGCCGCCTTGATGGCCATGGCCCTCGGCACCAGCGTCATCCGCGAGGAGATCTACTCGCACCGGTTCCAGTACGTGCGCGAGCTGTGGCGCATGGGCGCCGACATCACGGTCGAGTCGAGGGTGGCCATCATCCGCGGGGTGCCGGCCCTGACGGGCGCCAGCATCGAGGCGCCCGACCTGCGGGGCGGGGCGGCGCTGGTGCTGGCCGCGCTGGCCGCCGAGGGCGCGAGCCAGATCCGCGGGGTGCACCACCTCGACCGGGGCTACGAGGCCCTCGAGCGGAAGTTGAGGCAGGTGGGCGCACGCGTCGAGCGGGCGTCGACTGAGGGCGGGCCCGCCGGCCGGCCCGGCCGGTCGGCGCCGCGACGTCCGCGGCGAGCGGGCCCGGCGAGAGGGGCGCGACGTTGCCGACCGCAGCACCGAGCCCGCGGCGGCGGGACGAGCTGGCGGCCCCGGCCGGGGCGCTGATGGCGATCGCGATGACGGTCGGCGCCTACGGGGTGCTGGCTTCGCCGCTGTTTCGGGTGCAGGAGGTGGTGGTCGTGGGCGCCGACGGCCCCACGGCTCAGCGCATCGCCGCTCGCCTGGCCCGGCAGCGTGGCGCCAATCTGCTGGCCGTGGAGGCGGCCGACGTCCAGGCGGCCACGGCCGGCGAGCCCCGGGTGGCACGCGCCTGGCTGGTACGCCGCCTGCCGTCGACGCTGGAGGTGGCGGTGCTGGCACGGGACCCGGTGGCGGAGGTGGCGGTGGCGGACCGCTTCTGGGAGGTGGACCGGCTCGGCGTGGTGCTGGGCCCGGCGGCCAGGCCCGGCGCGCATCCGACCCTGACCGGCGTGGTGCAGACGGGCGAGGGCCTGGCGGTGGCGAGGCCGGGCCCGCCCCGCCTAGTGCAGGCGGCGGCGCTGGTGAGCGAGCTGGGGCCGGTGCTGGGTGAGCGGCTGGCGGGGCTGCACGTCGACGAGGCGGGCGAGCGATGGGTCTACCTGACCGACGGCAGCGTCATCCGCTGGGGCGTCGCCCGCATCGGCCCCGACGAGGCGGCCCGGGACGCGCGGCGCGTGGAGGTGCTGGCCGCGCTGGTGGCCGAGCTGGGCTCCGCGCGGCCCTTCGAGGCCGACCTGCGCGACCCGCTGCGCGCCACCTGGCGACCCCGCTAGGAAAAAGACAGGGCCCGTCCTGATGGTGCAGAGGATGACGGTTGACCCCGCGGAACTATCGTGCTGGCTGCGACCGGCTGGGAGTTGGGGGCGGTCTCGACATGGCCCGATTCGAGATGGACTCTGGTCCTTACGCCAACATCAAGGTCGTCGGCGTCGGCGGCGGCGGGCAGAACGCGGTCAACCGCATGATCGAGGCCGAGCTGCGCGGCGTCGAGTTCATCGCCATCAACACCGATGCGCAGGCCCTGGCCCTCTCCAACGCCCCTCACAAGCTCCAGATAGGCGAGAAGCTGACCAAGGGCCTGGGGGCCGGTTCCATGCCCGAGATCGGGCAGAAGGCGGCCGAGGAGAGCCGCGACCTGATCCGCGAGGCCCTGCAGGGCGCCGACATGGTCTTCATCACGGCCGGCATGGGCGGGGGCACGGGCACCGGCGGCGCGCCGGTGGTGGCCGAGATCGCCCGCGAGGTGGCGGCCCTGACGGTGGCGGTGGTGACCCGGCCCTTCTCCTTCGAGGGGCGCCGCCGGATGCGGCAGGCGGAGGAGGGCATCGCCAACCTGCGGGGGCGGGTCGACACCCTCATCGTCATCCCCAACGATCGCCTGCTGCAGGTGGTCGACAAGAAGACCTCCATCGTCGACGCCTTCCGGCTGGCGGACGACGTGCTGCGCCAGGGCGTGCAGGGGATCTCGGACCTCATCACGGTACCGGGCCTCATCAACCTCGACTTCGCCGACGTGCGCACCATCATGTCCAACGCCGGGTCGGCGCTGATGGGCATCGGGCGCGCCAGCGGCTCCGAGGACCGGGCCGTCAAGGCGGCTCGCGCCGCGGTCTCGAGCCCCCTGCTGGAGTCCAGCATCCAGGGCGCCAAGGGCGTGCTGCTCAACATCACGGGCAGCTCCAACCTGGGCCTCTTCGAGGTCAACGAGGCGGCCCAGGTCGTCATCGAGGCGGCCGACCCCGAGGCCAACGTCATCTTCGGGGCGGTCATCGACGACTCCCTCAACGACGAGGTGAAGGTGACGGTCATCGCGACGGGCTTCTCCGACGACCGCCGCGATGACCAGCGCCCCGGCCAGGCCACCCGCGTCCGCGGCGGCGTGCCGGCCAGGGAGGACCGCACCCTGGAGATCCGGCCCCTGGTCCAGGACGATCTGGACATCCCGCCCTTCCTGCGCCGCCGCTGAGGCGACGAGCCCGTCACGTGGCCACCATGGCGGCCAGCTCCTGGCGGAGCTTCTTGATGATGCGCTTCTCCAGTCGGGAGATATAGGATTGGGAGATGCCGAGCAGGTCGGCCACCTGCTTTTGCGTGCGCTCCTCGCCGTCGACCAGCCCGAAGCGCAGCTCCACGATGCGCCGCTCCCGGCCGCTGAGGCGCTCCATGGCCGAGTGGAGCATCTCCTTTTCGACGCTGTCCTCCAGATGGCGCACGACGTCGCTCTCGGTGCCCAGGATGTCGGAGAGCAGCAGCTCGTCGCCCTCCCGGTCCGTGTTGAGGGGCTCGTCCAGGGAGACCTCCGCCCGTGTCTTGGCGTGGCGGCGCAAGAACATCAGGATCTCGTTCTCGATGCAGCGGGAGGCGTAGGTGGCCAGCTTGATGCGCCGGCCGGGGTCGAAGGTGTGGACCGCCTTGATGAGGCCGATGGTGCCGATGGAGACCAGGTCTTCGATCGCGATGCCGGTGTTGTCGAATTTGCGGGCGATGTAGACCACCAGCCGCAGGTTGTGCTCGATGAGAGGCGAGCGCGCCGCCAGGTCGCCCACGGCCAGCTGACCGATGAGGCGCGCCTCCTGCTCACCCGTCAGCGGCGGCGGCAGCACCTCGCCCGAGGCGGGGCCGACGTAGCCTGCCAGGTGCGCCATGGCGCGCCGCCCCCAGGTGGCGAGCCGCTGCCGCAGGCAGGTGGCCAGGACGCTCATCCACGCCACGACGCCTCGGCCCCGTCGCATGCACTCACCCGGTCTCGACACCGACGACTCCTCCTTCCCGCTCCCGGCCCGTCGACTCCGGCAGGTCCCCCTGGGACGACGGGCCCGGCGCCGTCACGTACTCGGCCGGTATCAAGGCCTGCGCCCCGTCCTGCTCCAGCGGCGTGGGCGACAGGGCGACCACCGCCGGCCCCAGCCGCGAAGGCGGGCCTCCGGCCCCGTGCAACACCAGCAGGTCGGCTCGAAAGGCGGCCATCACCCCCCGTTCGGTGCCGACGGCCCGGAAGGGCACCAGCCGGAAGCGCCGGGCCCATTGCGGTGCCAGCGCCGGCAGCCGCACGGCCAGCGACAGGGGCTCCCGGGCCAGCCGGTCCAGGCGGTCTCGCAGCGCCGGCTCCAGCAGGGACGCCAGCGCACCCGGGTCGATGAGGATGACGGGCAGCCCCTCCACCGGCTCCCGCAGGCGGTTGCCGGTGTCGACCAGGCCCTCCACCTCCAGGCGCTGGTGCTCGAAGCGCAGTACCACCCGCACCCGCAGCGCCCGGGCCAGGGCGGCGGCGGCCAGCCTGGGTCGCACCACCGTCGCCACGGCCGCCAGCGTCCCCAGCGAGACCAGTGGCCCCGTGGCGCGGGGCCCCGCCCCGCCCAGCAGGCTCTGGGCGGCCATGCCCGCTCCCGCCGCCACGCAGCCCACGGCCCACAACGTGGCCACCAGGGGGCCCAGGGCGCGCAGCCCGGGCACCCGGTAGGCCGCCGCGATCATGAGCCACGAGACGGCCAGGCATGACAAGACCAGCAGGGCCGGCGAGACGGTGGGCGGCAGCAGGGTAAAGGAGGCCGCCCCGATCCAGGCGCCCAGCGCCAGGCGAGACGGCACGGCCGGCCGCCCGTGCAGACGTCCCGTCGCCCACAACAGCGCGTAGTCGAAAACCAGGTTGGCCACCAGGTAGGCGAGCCCAGCCATCCCCCAACCCCTCGGCGATGACCTGGCTGCGGGCCGTGCCCTCTGTCCTGGATGGCTATGAAGGGCCCCGCCGCGCCATGCGTGGTCACCCGAATAGCCCCCGCCCGGGCCGGCCATACTCGCGATGAGGCTGCATCAAGGTGGGCGTCATGGCACACAGCACGAAGGTCGAGATTTGTGGGGTCAACACGTCTCGGTTGCCGGTCCTGACCAACGCGCGCATGCGCGAGCTCTTGGTGCGCATGCGCAACGGCGATCCGACGGCCCGGGAGGAGCTGATCCGCGGCAACCTGCGGCTGGTGCTGAGCGTGATCCAGCGCTTCAACAGCCGGGGCGAGTACGTGGACGACCTGTTTCAGGTGGGCTGCATCGGCCTGATGAAGGCCATCGACAACTTCGACCTGAGCCAGAACGTGAAGTTTTCGACCTACGCGGTGCCGATGATCGTGGGCGAGATCCGGCGGTACCTGCGGGACAACAACCCCATCCGGGTGAGCCGGTCCTTGCGCGACGTGGCCTACAAGGCGCTCCAGGTGCGCGATCAGCTCACCTCCAAGTATTCGCGCGAGCCGACCGTCGCGCAAATCGCGGAGGAGCTCGACGTCCCCCGGGAGGAGGTCGTCGCGGCCCTGGACGCCATCCAGGAGCCCGTCTCCCTCTTCGAGCCCATCTATCACGACGGCGGGGACCCCATCTACGTCATGGACCAGGTCAGCGACGACCCCAGCCCGGACAGCACCTGGCTCGAGGGCATCTCCATCCGGGAGGCCATCCACCGGCTGGGCCCCCGGGAGCAGCGGATCCTGAGCATGCGCTTCTTCGAGGGCAAGACGCAGATGGAGGTGGCAGAGGCCATCGGCATCTCCCAGGCGCAGGTCTCGCGGCTGGAGAAGGCGGCTCTCAAGCAGCTGCGCCGCCACATGACGAGCTGAGCCGGAGTGCCGTGAGGCCGTGGGGACCGTGAGGAGGCATGGACGCGCAGCGAGCGTGGCCGTGGCGGCGGCGGTGGCCGCCCTGGTGGGATCGGTCCTGGCGGTGGCCGTCCCGGGCGGCGCCTCCGCGTCGGCGCTGCCGGGGGTGGCCGCCGGGGCGACGGGCGAGTGGGGCCTGCTGCGCCTGCACGTGGTGGCCCACTCGGACCGTCCCGAGGATCAGCAGACCAAGCGGCAGGCGGCCCAGGCCGTGCGAGAGGCGCTCGACTGGCTCACGCGCTCGGCTCCGCCGTCGGCCCTCGTCGACGCCGGGCAGATGGCTGCCTACCTGCGCGCCCGGGCGCCCGTGCTCGAGCAGGCGGCGGCTCGGGCTTCGGGCCAGCACCCGGTGCGGGTGACGGTGGGCCCCGCCTTCTATCCGGTCAGCGTCGACGACGCCGGGCGTCTCTACCCGGCGGGCTGGTACCTCGGCGTGCGCGTCCTGATCGGGGCGGCTGCCGGCCGCAACTGGTGGTGCGTCGTCTTCCCGTCGCTGTGCCCTGCCGCGCGCCCCGACGGGACGCCGGCTGCCCAGGCGGCCGAGTCGGGCAGGTCGACCCCGGCACCCGAGCCCTCAGCCACGCCAGCGGGAGATGCGAGCGACGGGGCACCGGCCACCCAAGGAGCGGCGCCCACCGGCGCCCTCACCGCCTCCTCCGGGCCCGCGCCGTCCCGGCCCTGGTGGGTGCGGTGGTTGCCCTGGCACTGGTGGTAGGGCCGGGCGCCGCCGCCATAAGATGAGGGAAGAGGAGACGGTCCGCCACCGCTCGATCCCATCCCGCAGGAGGGCCGTCCGGGGGGCGTCGGGGTGAGGGTGAGGGCGTCAGACCTGCGGGCCAAGGACGTCGTCAACGTCTCCGACGGGCGCAAGCTGGGCTACCTCTACGACCTCGACATCGACGTGGAGTCGGGGCGGATCCGCTCCCTGGTGCTGCCGGCCGGTGGACGCCCCGGGTGGTTTCGCGGGCGCGATCGGGACATCGAAGTGGCGTGGCACGACATCGTCAAGGTCGGCATCGACGTCATCCTGGTCGACCTCCCCGGCAGCGTCTCGCCCCGGCCGGGCCCCGACCCCCCCACCCAGGGCCTGTGATAAGATGGGTCGCGGGGCGACTGCCCGGTGAGGTGTCCTTTCTGCTCGGAGCCCGACACCCGGGTCATCGACTCCCGCCTCACGGAAGAGGGGGCCGCCGTTCGCCGCCGTCGTGAGTGCCCCCGCTGCGGGCGGCGCTTCACCACCTACGAGCGAGTGGAGGAGATCCCCCTCATGGTCGTCAAGAAGGACGGCCGGCGGGAGCCCTTCTCGCGCCAGAAGGTGCTGGCGGGCGTCATGAAGGCCTGCGAGAAACGCCCCATCCCCGTGGCGCGCATCGAGGAGCTGGTCAGCCGCGTCGAGGAGGCGGTGCGCACCCAGGGCGAGTACGAGGTGCCCTCCCGCCTCATCGGGGAGCGGGTGATGGAGGAGCTGCGGCAGCTGGATCCCGTCGCCTACGTCCGATTCGCCTCGGTCTACCGCGACTTCCAGGACGTGACGGGCTTCGTGGCCGAGGTGCGCCAGTTCCTGGACCGGGCCGGGCAGGGACCGGCCCCCGCTGCCGATGCGGAGTAGCGGGCCGGCGAGCCCTGCCCGGAGGGTCGCCTGGCTGTTTACCGACCGGCGGGGCGGCGTCAGCCAGGGCCCCTACCGTTGGCTCAACCTGTCGGCCGCCGTCGGCGACGACCCGCACCGGGTCGCCGACAACCGCCGCCGGGCGACGGCCCGGCTGGGGCTCGGGGAGGCGCCGCAGGTCGGCGTCTGGGTGGCCAGCCAGGTGCACGGCCGCGACGTGCTGCGCGTGAGCTCGGCCGCCGCCGGGGAGCCGGGCCGGGCGGATGGAGGTGGCCGGCCGGGGCGACGCCCTGGTGGCGACCGAGCCCGGCCAGGCCGTGGCCGTGCTGGTGGCCGACTGCGCGCCCGTCCTGCTGGCCGACCCCCGGGGTCGGGCCGTCGCTGCTGTCCACGCCGGGTGGAGAGGACTGGCCGCCGGTGTGGTGCCGGCGGCGGTCGAGGTGCTGGCCGGCGAGGCAGGGAGCCATCCCGCCGACCTGGAAGCGTGGGTGGGGCCCTGCATCCGCGGCTGCTGCTACGAGGTGGGGCCCGAGGTGGCGGAGGCGTTGAGACGGGCCGTGGGGCCCGCGCCGTCGGCGCAGGGGCTGCCGGGGTACCTGCGGGCCGGGTGGGGGGATCGCTTCTGGCTCGACGTGGCCGAGGCGGCCCGGCAGGCTCTGCTGCGCAGCGGGCTCAGGCACGAGCACCTGTGGGTCGACGGGCGCTGCACGGCCTGCCACCCGTCGCTCTTCTTCTCGTATCGCCGTGACGGGGCTCGGAGCGGCCGCATGGCCGGGATGATCGCGCTCATGGAGGGGTAACGCGGTGAAGTCGCACCGCTGGCAAGCCGAGCTGGCCGGCCTGGCTGTCGTCTTCGGCGTCCTCTATGCGGGACTCGCCCTCTTCTGGGGCCAGGCGGGGCAGGCAGGCGCCTGGATCGCCGCCGCCCTGTGGCGCCACCTGGGGCTGGCCTCGGCTCTGGCCCTGCTGGCGACCCTGGGCGTCGGGTGGCGCCTGGTGCGCGGGCCCGAGCTGGCCGGCACCGTGCTGCGGCTCGGGGGGCCGTGGCGGCGGTCGCCGGCGTCTCGGCGGGGCTGGAGCTGGCGACGGGCGTCGGCCGGTGGACCAGCGCCTACCGGCCGGCCGGCGCGCCTTCCTCGCCAGCCCCGGCGGCGAGGCGGGCCGGTGGCTGGCGCGGTGGCTGGAGCAGGCGGTCGGCCTGAGCGGCGCCTATCTGGCCGTCGCGCTGATGCTCCTGGCCGCGGCCGCGCTCGCCTTCGAGGTGTCGCCCGCTCGCCTGCTGGAGGCGCCCGTGCGCGCCGGCGCGTCCGGGTGCGGCTGGCCCTGGCGCTGGCCTGGCGAGCGGGGCGCTGGCTGGGTAGGGCCGGCTGGCAGGCCGCCGTGGGCTGCTGCCGCGGCGCCGGGGGCGGCACCGGCTGTGGCGGCCGCCCGGACGCCGAGGGCGCCCCGAGGCGGTGCTGCCGGTGCCGCGACCCGGGGCCGCCGCCGGGGTGGGCGCGCCGACGGGAGATGGCGTTGGCGGAGGTGGCCGTGGACAGGCCCGGAGCTGGCGGCGCGCCCGCGCCGGCCTGGCTCCCGTGGCGGCCGACGGCGCGCGGCGACGGAGACGCACCTGGAGCCGTCCCCGCCCGGGCAGCCGGGCGGGGTGCCCGTCACGCGGGGGGGCCGGGAGCGCCGGGCGGCCCGAGGAGGCGCCCGCCGTGCCGTTGACGGGCGGCGTACGGGGCCACTGGCGCCTGCCCTCCTCCAGCTTGCTGGCGCGACCGCCCGCGCGGCGCCGGGGGGGCGACGAGCAGGAGGTGGCCAGCCGCAGCCGCGTGCTGGAGCAGACCCTGGCCAGCTTCGGCATCGAGGCGCGGGTGGTGAGCCACACCCGCGGGCCCGTCGTCACCCGTTACGAGATGGCGCTCGCCCCCGGCATCAAGCTGAGCCGGGTGGTCAGCCTGGCCGACGACCTGGCCCTGGCGCTGGCGTCGACCGGCGTGCGCATCGAGGCGCCGGTGCCGGGCAAGCCCGTCATCGGCATCGAGGTGCCCAATGCCACGGTGGAGACCGTCTACCTGCGGGAGGTGCTGGAGTCGCCGGCCTTCGCCCGCTCCCAGGCGCCGCTGGCCCTGGCGCTGGGCAAGGACGTGGCGGGTGAGCCCCTCATCGCCAACCTGGAGCGGCTCATCCACCTGCTCATCGCCGGGGCGACGGGTTCCGGCAAGAGCGTCTGCCTCGCCTCCATCATCATGAGCCTGCTCTACCGGCTGACGCCGGACCAGCTGCGGCTGCTGCTCATCGACCCCAAGCGGGTGGAGCTGACGGTCTACGAGGGCATCCCCCACCTGCTGGCCCCGGTGGTGACCGATGTGCGCCAGGCCGCCGCCGCGCTGCGATGGGCGGTGCGCGAGATGGAGGCGCGCTACCAGGTGCTGGCCCGGGCCGGCGCCCGCAACCTGGCGGCCTACAACCAGCTGGCGGCCCAGGGCCGGGTGAGCGAGCCGCTGCCCTACGTGGTGGTGGTCATCGACGAGCTGGCGGACCTGATGCTGGTGGCGGCCGCGGACGTGGAGGACAGCATCTGCCGGCTGGCCCAGATGGCGCGGGCGGCGGGCATCCACCTGGTCATCGCCACCCAGCGGCCCTCCACCGACGTCATCACGGGGCTCATCAAGGCCAACATCCCGTCGCGCCTGGCCTTCGCCGTCTCCTCGCAGGTGGACTCGCGCACCATCCTCGATACGGGCGGCGCCGAGCGGCTGCTGGGCCGCGGCGACATGCTCTACCACCCCCTGGGGGAGCCCAAGCCGGTGAGGGCGCAAGGTTGCCTGGTGACCGACCGAGAGATCGAGCAGGTGGTGGCCTTCTGGAAGAGCCAGGGTGAGCCGGACTACCGGGTCGATCTCTTCGAGGAGGAAGAGAAGGGGGCCGAGGCCGAAGGGGACGTCGACGACGCGCTCTACGACGAGGCGGTCAAGCTGGTCGTGGAGGCCGGCCAGGCGTCGGTCTCCATGCTGCAGCGGCGGTTTCGCATCGGGTACGCCCGCGCCGCGCGCCTCATCGACCTGATGGAGCAGCGGGGGGTCGTGGGGCCGTATCAGGGCAGCAAGCCCCGGGAGGTGCTGCCGCCCTACCGCCGCCGGGAGCGGTCGGCCTGACGCCGGGCTCAGGCGCCCGTCGAAGTGAGGTCGTATGCCCAGATGGAGTCGAGACCCAACGTAGCCGGCGACGAGCGTGGGGCGGCCGGGCCCGAGCCCGTCGAGCGCCCCGAGGCGCGCGGCCGCCTCGGGGCCATGCTGCGCGAGGCCCGGGAGGCGCGTGGCCTCAGCCTGCAGGCCGTCTCGGAGCGGACACGGGTCCGCGCCCCGTTCCTCGAGGCCATCGAGGAGGGGCGCTACGAGGAGCTGCCGGGACCGGTCTACACGCGTGGCTTCCTCAAGCTCTATGCCCGGGCGGTCGGGCTGGACCCGGCGCGGGTGCTGGCGGCCTGGGAGCGGGAGGCGCCCCAGGCGGCACGTCCCGAGCCCGTCGAGAGCGGCCCTCCCCGGCGGGAGCGGGCGCGGCCCTGGTGGATGCCCGATCCGCTGCTGCGCGCCATCGAGCCCCGCGAGCGGGTGCGGGCCGCCGTCTCGGCCACCCTGGTCGTGGTGGTGGCGGCGGTGGCGGGCACTTGGCTGCTGTCGACGGCGACCCGCCCGCGCCCCTCCGACGTGGCGCGGACGCCGGTGCCTCTGGAGCCGCTGCCGTCCGGCGAGACGCCGGAGCCGCGCGTGCTGGCCCTGGGCGTACCGGGCCTCGACGAAGGCTCCCCGAGTCGCCTGCCGGAGCCGCACCGGCCACCTCGGGGTCCGGGCGGCTCCGGACGCCGCACGACGGCGCCCGAGCCCGCTCCGACGGCGTCTCCTCGGCCGAGCCGCGCCGGGATGAGTCCGCGCGACCTGCCTCGGCCGGGCGGCATCGCCGGCCCATCGGCCGCCGCGACGGCGCCGGCGGGTGCCGAGCGGGCCGGTGCGGGCGTCGAGGTGGTGGCCGTGGTGCGGGAGGCGGGCTGGCTGGAGGCCTACGTCGACGGGCGCCGGGCCTTCTCCGGCACCGCGCAGGCCGGCGAGACGCTGCGGTGGCGGGGCCAGCAGCTGATCTCGCTCCGCCTGAGCCGTGCCGAGGGCGTCGATCCGGTCGTCGATGGCCGGGCTCGGCCCGGCCGGCCGCGGTGACGACCCGGCACTTCTTCGCGCAGGAGCCGGCGCACGATGAGCGCCCGAGCGGCCCGGCCCCGGGCCGAGCGGCAGGGGCGTCTCGTGCGCCTGATGGCGGCCGATGGCCACCTGCGCGTCGTCTCGGCCGTCACCACGCCGGTCGTGGAGGAGGCGCGCCGGCGCCACGGGCTCTGGCCCACGGCGGCAGCGGCTGTGGGCCGGCTGATGACGGCCGCGGTGCTGATGGCCTCCATCCTCAAGGACGAGGACCGGATCATGCTGCAGCTGGTGGGCGACGGGCCGCTGCGGCACGTCGTCGCCGAGGCGACCGCCAGCCTGCGCGTCAGGGCCTACGCGGCGGAGCCCCGGGTGCACCTGCCCCTCAACGACCACGGCAAGCTGGACGTGGCCGGGGCGGTGGGCAAGGGGAGCCTGCACGTCATCCGGGACCTGGGCCTCAAGGAGCCCTACCGCGGCGCCGTGCCCCTGGTCAGCGGCGAGATCGCCGAGGACGTGGTCCACTACCTGACCGTCTCCGAGCAGTCTCCCTCGTCGGTGGCGCTGGGCGTGCTGGTCGGCCTCGACGGCCACATCCAGGCGGCCGGCGGCTTCTGGCTCATGCCGATGCCGGGGACGCCCGATGAGCTGATCGGGGAGATGGAGCAGCGCCTGAGGCGCATGCCACCCGTGAGCCAGCGCATCGACGAGCTGGGGGTGCCGGCGGATCCCGCAGCCCTGGTGGCGCCCCTGCTCGAGGGCCTGGATGTGCGGGTGTTGCAGGCGGCGCCCGTCGAGTTTCACTGCCCGTGCAATCGAGGGCGATTCGAGGCGGGGCTGGTGGCGCTGGGCGCGCAGGAGTTGCGCGCCATCGCGGCCGAGCAGGATCCGGTCGAGCTTCGCTGCCGCTTCTGCAACCGGCGCTACCTCTTCCCGGCCCGCCGGCTGCTGGAGCTGGCCCGCCGGGCCGAGCGACCGTCGTTGCGGCTGGTGGAGAAGCCGGAGCCCTCGTGAGGTGGTCATGCTAGCGTGATTCGTCGCATCATCGG
Source organism: Limnochorda sp. LNt (assembly GCF_035593265.1). Taxonomy (GTDB): domain Bacteria; phylum Bacillota; class Limnochordia; order Limnochordales; family Geochordaceae; genus Geochorda; species Geochorda subterranea. The sequence goes on from NZ_CP141614.1 coordinate 1,447,227, forward strand.
GGCCCTGGTCGGGCTGCTCGCGATCTCGCTGCTCTTCTCCCACGCGATCACCGACTGGCAGTGGTTCGCGTCGTTGGGCTACCTCCCGCTGATGGTGACGCCCTGGCTCTGGCGGCTCGCGGTGGGCGCGGGGGCGGGGCTGCTCAGCCTGGTGGTGCTCTACACGAGTCTCCTGGCGGCACGTCCCGTGCTGGCGAGGGCCTACCTGCGGCCCGACCTGCCCCGGCCCCTCTCGGGGCGGTCGTGGCAATGGGTGCGGCGGTGGAGCGCCCTGCTGGTGGTCGGGCTGGCGGCGGCGCTGGGCGTCTCGGCGGCGAGCCGGTGGATGGACGTCGCCCTCTTCTTCCATCGGCGTCCCTTCGGCATCGAGGACCCCGTCTTCGGGCGCGACGTGGCCTTCTACGTCTTCGCGCTGCCGGCGGTGCAGCTCGTCACCTCGACGCTGCTGGCGGCCGTCTTGCTGGCCGGCGTCCTGAGCCTGCTGGTCTACGCGCTGGCGGGGCTGCTCGACTGGCGCCACCAGGGCGAGGGGCTGGCCGGCCGTCCCCGGCTGCACCTGATGCTGCTGCTGGCGATGCTGGCCCTGCTGTGGGGGGTGGAGAGCTGGCTCGCCCGCTACGATCTGCTCTTCTCGCCCCGGGGGGTCTTCTTCGGGGCGTCGTACGCCGACGTCCACGTACGGATGCCGGCCCGGGCGGTGGCCGCCGTGCTGGCCGGGGCCGCCGCCATGCTGACGGCCTGGGCTGCCCTGGGAGGGCGGGCTCGCTGGGCCGCGGGGGCCGCCGTCGCCGCGCTGGTGGCCACCGTCGGGGGCGGACTGCTGGCGGAGGCGGTCCAGCAGGTGGTGGTGCGCCCCAACGAGCTGGCCCGCGAGGAGCCCTACCTGCGCCATCACATCGAGATGACCCGGCGGGCCTACGCCCTGGACCGGGTGCAGGAGGTGGCCTTCGAGCCGGCCCCGGCGCTGGACGCCGCGGGGGTCACGGCCGCCGAGGCGCTGCTGCGCGAGGTGCGCCTGTGGGACTGGCGGCCCCTGCTGACGGTCTACGCCCAGCTCCAGGCCTTTCGCCCGTACTACAGCTTCCTGGAGGTGGACGTGGACCGCTACCTGGTCAACGGGCGGCTGCGGCAGGTGATGCTGGCCGTACGCGAGCTCGACACCAGCCGGCTGCAAAACCCGAGCTGGGTCAACTTGCGCCTGCAATACACCCACGGCTACGGGGTCGTGATGAGCCCCGTCGCCGAGGTGACAGCGCAAGGGCTGCCCCGGCTGGCGGTGGCCAACCTGCCGCCCCGCTCCGAACCCGGGTGGCCCGAGCTTCGACGCCCCGAGGTCTATTTCGGAGAGCTCCTGTCGGGGTGGGTGGTGGTGGGCGGGCGGCGGCCCGAGTTCGACTACCCGGCCGGCGAGGAGAACGTCTTCACCCGCTACGAGGGACGCGATGGGGTGCGCCTGGGCTGGTGGAACCGCCTGCTCTTCGCCACCCGCTTCGGAAGCCCCGAGCTCTTGCTGTCGCGTGAGGTGGGGCCCGACAGCCGTGTCTTGATGTACCGCAACGTGATGGAACGCATCCAGCGGCTGGTGCCGTACCTGCGCTACGACCGCGATCCCTACCCCGTCGTCACCGACGACGGGCGGCTGGTCTGGATGGTGGACGCCTACACCGCCACCGACCGCTTCCCCTACGCCCGTCCGGTGGCGGGCTGGGGCAACTACGTGCGGGCCTCGGTCAAGGTGACCGTCGACGCCTACGACGGCACGGTGGACTTCTACCTCGTCGACCCTGCCGAGCCCCTGGCCGCCGCGCTGTCGTCGCTCTTGGGCGGCTTCATGAAGCCCTTGTCGGAGATGCCGGAGGATCTGCGCCGGCACATCCGGTATCCCCAGGATTTCTTCATGGTGCAGGCCGTCATGCTGGCCTCCTACCACATGGAAAACCCCGTCGTCTTCTACAACCAGGAGGACCGCTGGGACATCGGCCGCGAGATCTACGGCGAGGCCGAGGTGACCATGGAGCCCTACTACGCCATGGTCGACCTGGGCGAGGGGCCTGAGTTCGCGCTCCTCTTGCCCTTTACGGCCACCGGCCGGCAAAACATGGTGGCCTGGATGGCGGCCCGGTGCGACGGGGAGCGCTACGGCGAGGTCCAGCTCTACGTGCTGCCCAAGCAGGAGCTGACCTACGGCCCCATGCAGCTCGAGGCGCGCATCAACCAGGATCCCGACATCTCCCGGGAGCTGACCCTGTGGGGCCAGCGCGGCTCGCGGGTGCTGCGGGGCAACCTCATCGTCGTGCCCGTGGCGGGCACCATCCTGTACGTGGAGCCCCTCTTCCTGGTCTCCGAGCAGAGCCAGCTCCCCGAGCTGCGCCGGATCGTGGCGGGCACCCAGACGCAGCTGGCCATGGCCACCGACCTGTCGTCGGCCCTGCGGGCGCTGACCGGTCAGGGCCTCTTGACCTCGCCCGAGCCGGGCGGGCAGCCGCCGCAGGAGGCTGGAGCGCCCGTGGCGGGGCTGCCCTCCTCCGTCCAGCAGGCCGTGCGGGAGGCGCTCCAGGCGCTGGAGTCGGCCCGGCAGCGGCTTGCGCAGGGCGACTGGGGAGGTTTCGGCCGGTCGATGCAGGAGCTGCAGCGCCTGCTCGAGCGTCTGGCGGGCGACGAGGCCGGCGATTCGTGAGGGGCCGCTGCGAAGGCTTGTCATAGGGTCGCCCCCTTCGCCCATAGACCTGGGGCGAAGGGGGTCGGTGCTGGTGGCGGCCGGTCAGGGGAGGACGTCACAGCGCGCCGGCGGGCCAGGGCTGCTCTTCGTGCTGGTCGCGCTGTTGGTGGTGGCCGTGGTGGGCGCCCGGTTTCTGGGCCTGGTGCCCGGACAGCGGGAGGGTACGCCGTCGAGGCCGCCGTCACAGCAGCAGGGCCAGCCGCAGGCACGAAGCACGCCGGCCGTGCTGATCTACCACGCGCACACGACGGAAAACTACCAGCCGGCTCAGACGCACGAGAAGGGCCGGCCCGGTGGCGTGTCGGAGGTGGGAGCCGAGCTGGCGGCGGTGCTGGAGCAAAACGGCATCCGCGCCATCCACGACAAGACTGTGCACGATTACCCCAACTACAGCGAGGCCTTCGTGCACTCGGTCAACACGATCAACAACCTGTTGCGAAGCAATCCCGACGTGATGGTGGTGCTGGACGTCCACCGAGACGCCCTGTCGGACGAGTATCCCGACGGCTACACCACCGCGGACATCGACGGCCAGAAGGTGGCCAAGATCCTGCTGGTGGTGGGCGACGTGGCCAACCCGTACGCGGATCAAAACCTGGCCTTCGCCGAGGCGCTTCGCTCCAAGATGAACGACCTCTACCCGGGCCTCTCGCGGGGGATCAAGGTGCAGCACGCCGCGCTCAACGGGCACGTCCACCCCAACTCGGTGACGGTCTTCATCGGCGACTACCGTGACAACACGCTGGACGAGGCCCGGGCGGCCGCGAGGATGCTGGGACATGCGCTGGCGCGGCTGTTTGAGGAGCAGGCGGCCCGCATGACCCCGCCCGCCGCCCGGCCCGACACGGCCACGTCGCCGCAACGCTAGACGGCAAGGAGAAGCGTGGCGACCACGGATGCAGCGATCGACGCACTACCACCTGATGGGCATCGGCGGCACGGGCATGAGCGCCCTGGCCGAGCTGCTGCACGGCGCCGGCGCCAGGGTGAGCGGATGCGATCTGGACGTGGCCGGGCCGGCGGCCCGGCACCTGGCCTCGCTGGGCGTCGAGGTGCACCCGGGCCACGACCCGGCCCACCTCGACGACGTGGATGTGCTGGTGGTCTCCAGCGCCATCGCCGCCGACCACCCCGAGCGACAGGCGGCGGAGCGCCGGGGGATCCCGGTGCGCCACCGGGCCCGGGTGCTGGCCGAGACCCTGGCGGGCCGGCGCCTGGTGGCGGTGGCCGGGGCGCACGGAAAGACCACCACCACGGGGCTCATCGCCCACATGCTGACCCAGGCCGGGGTGGATCCGGTGGTGGCCGTGGGCTACGCGCTGCCGGGGGTGCCGACGGGGGCCCGTTGGGGCCGCGGCGAGTGGGCCGTCGCGGAGGTGGACGAGAGCGACGGCTCGTTCCTCTGCTTCTGGCCCGACGTGGCGGTCATCACCACCGTCGAGCCCGATCACCTGGAGAACTGGGGCCACTCGTTCGAGCGGCTGGTGGAGGGGTACGTGCGCTTCGCGGGCCAGACGAGGCCCGACGGGGCGTGGGTGCTGGGCGTCGACAGCCCCGTGGTGCGGCGGCTGCTGGATGGCGAGGGGGGAGAGCCGGCGCGCCTGGAGGCGGCGGGGCGGCGGGTGGAGCGCTACGCGGTGGAAGCGGAGGCCGCACGCCTGGGCGCGGCCCGCTGGACGGCGGCCGACGTGCGGCTGGAGGGGCGGGGCTCGAGCTGGACCGCGTTGCGAGACGGCCGCCCGGTGGCGCCGGTGCGCCTGTCCATCCCGGGCCTCCACAACGTGGCCAACGCCCTGGCCGCGCTGGCCGTGGCCGAGGCCGTGGGCGTCGATCTCCAGCAGGCGGCCCGGAGCCTGGCCGGGTTTACGGGGGCGCGCCGGCGCTTCGAGGTGCTGGCCGACCGGCTCGGCGTGATGGTGGTGGATGACTACGCCCACCACCCCACCGAGATCGCCGCCACCATCCGGGCCGCCCGCCAGGGCTACCCGGATCGGCGGGTGGTGGCGGTCTTCCAGCCCCACCGCTACCATCGCACCGCTGAGCTGATGGAGCCGCTGGCGGGAGCCTTCGACGAGGCCGACGCGGTGGTGCTGACCGAGATCTACGCCCCCCCGCCCGAGCGGCCCATCCCCGGCGTCGACGGGCAGGCGCTCTTCCACCGCATGGTGGAGCGGCCTGCCTGGCAGGGGAGGGCGAGTCGGGCGGCCTTTTGCCCCACGCTGGAGGAGGCCTACGCCCGGGCCCTCGAGGAGGCGACGCCCGGCACGCTGCTGCTGGTGATGGGTGCCGGCAGCGTGACCCGACTGGCTCACCGGCTGGCGCAGAGCCTGCAGGCACGCGGGTAAACTACCTCCCGCATGGTGCGGCCTACCCCCATCCGGCTGTCGGCCCGGTGGCGCCGGACGCTCTTGCAATGGGCCGGAGACGGCCCGGAGCCGGATGCCCGGGCCTTCTTGCTGTGGCCGCGGCTGGTCGAGCGACTCGACGCCGCGCAGCCGGCCGAGCTCTTGTGTGCCACGGCCATGCCCGTCCGCCTCTACCCCCACCAGCGCGCCGCGGTCCTGCGCATCGTGGGGCCCCTCGGGGGGCGCGCCCTCCTGGCCGACGAGGTGGGCATGGGCAAGACCATCGAGGCGGGCGCGGTGCTCAAGGAGCTGTGGCTGCGGGGGCGACTGCGCCGGGCCCTGGTGCTGGTGCCGGCCGCACTGGTCGCACAGTGGCGGTGGGAGCTGGCCCATCGCTGCGACTTGCGGGTCTGCGTGCATCCCCACCACGAGCACGGCTGGGACCGTGACGAGATCGTCCTGGCGTCGTTGGAGACGGTGCGGCTGGAGCCTCACGCGTCGGCGGTGCAGGCGGCGCCCTGGGACCTGGTGGTGGTCGACGAGGCTCACCGGCTCAAGGATCGCCAATCGGCCGGGTTCCGGCTGGTGGCGGGGCTGCGCAAGCAGGGGCTGCTCTTGCTGACGGCCACGCCCGTGCAAAACAGCCTGGAGGAGCTCTACAATCTGGTGAGCCTGCTGCGCCCGGGCCAGCTGGGCACCCCGCGCCTCTTCCGGGCCGAGTTCACCCAGGGCCCCCGGACGCCTCGCGATCCCGCCCGGCTGCGGCGCCTCGTGGGCGAGGTGATGGTGCGCACCCGCCGGCACGATGCCGGCATCGTCCTGCCGCCTCGGGAGGTGAGGAGCGTCGCGGTGCCGTTCACCGAGACGGAGCGTCGCCTCTACGAGCGGCTGCTGGCGTTGCTGCGGGAGGTGGGGCGGCGGGGCGGACGGGGGCCCGACGCGCTGCTGGCCGCGACGCTGCTGCGGGAGGCCACCAGCAGCCCGACGGCCCTGGCCGGACCTGCGGCGCCTGGCGACGTCGCCGCCGGGCGAGGCGTGGAGGCGCTGCGCGAGGCCCTCGTGCGCCTGGCGTGCCTGGCCGCCCGGGCCGCGGCCGACGGGGCGGCCCCAAGGTGCGATGGCTGGTGGCCCACGTCCGGAGCGGGGTGCGCCCGCCGGCAGCCTGGTGGCCTTCACGCAGTTCGCCGCGACGGCCCGCCGGGCGGCCCGGGCGCTGCAGGAGGCAGACGTCGAGGTGGCCCTGATCTGCGGGGCGCAGGAGCCGGCCCAGCGCGAACGGCAGCTGATGCGCTTCCGCAGCCGGGCTCCGGTGCTGGTCAGCACCGACGTCGGCAGCGAGGGCCACAACCTCCAGCATGCCTGGCGGCTGGTCAACCTCGATCTCCCCTGGAACCCCATGCGGGTGGAGCAGCGCATCGGCCGGCTGCATCGGCTGGGCCAGAGCCGGCCCGTGGAGGTGGTCCACCTACTGGTGCCCGGCACCATCGAGGAGGACCTGATGGCGCGCATCTACGAGAAGCTGGGGATGTTTCGCGAGGTGATCGGCGACCTCGACCAGGTCGTGGCCGCGCTGCCGGGCGGGCTGGCCGGGCAGGTGCGCGACATCGTGCTGGCCTCGCCCGACGACGAGACCATGCGGCAGCGCCTCGAGGCCGTGGGCTCCTTCCTGGAGCGGCAGTGGCGGCGCTGGCAGCGGGCCCGGCGCCTCACCGAGGCGGTGCTCGACGAGGCTCCAGTACTGCAGGAGGCGACGGTCGCCCCCGCGACGGGTTCGGGATGACGCAGGACCGCGAGCCGCAGCCGCTGCCGGGGCTTGTCGCGCAGGCCCTCGAGGCGCTGGGGTACCGCGTCGGCTGGGTGGCGCCCGAACTGCTGCGGGCCGAGCCGCCGGGGGAGGGGACACGGCGGGCGCTGCTGGTGGCGTGCGACCCGGCGTGGCTTGCGCGGGCGCCGGGCGTGACGCTGGCGGCGCCCGGCAGCGACGGCGCGCGGCGGCTGTGGCAGGCCGTGGCCGAGCGAGGCCGGCGAGCGGTCTTCGTGGAGGGGCTGCCGGGCCATGCCGGGCGGCTGCAACGTTCGTTGTGGTTTCGATGGCTGCTGGTGGTGACGGGCTTCGCCCTGGCGGAGGGGGCCCGGCGATTCGTCATCGACGTGCGCGTCACGACCGAGCCGGAGCGGGCCGAGCCCATGGAGCCTCACCAGGCGGCCGCCAGGGCCACGCCGGGCCGGTCGCAGGAGGCGAGACGCGCGGCCGCCGCCCTGGGCTGGGTCGCCCCTTACGAGGCAGAGCGACTGGGCCGCCTGGCGGCGCGGGTGGCGCTGCGAGTCGCCCGCACGCACGTCGAGGCCATGGAGCGGGAGCTCACCCCGGTCCACGAGGCGGAGCGGCGACGCCTCGAGCGCTACTTCGACGACCGCCGGGCGGAGGAGACGGCCCGCATGGGCCGCTGGCTGCACCGGGCGCTGGCCGCGGAGCTGTACGCGCGGCTGGCGGCGGATCCGGAGCTGGCCCGCCAGCTCCAGACCCGGGCAGGGGAGATGGCGCGCCTGGCCCGGCTCCAGCAACAGACGCTCGAGTCCCGGCTCGCTTCGCTGGAGCGCGAGCGGGCCGCCGCCCTGGCCGAGGCGGAGGCGCGCTTCGCCCTGAGAGCCGAGCTGGTGCCGGCCGGGATGGCGGTGGTCTGGCACCCGGCGTCGTGAGGCGCTCGTGGGCGGCTCGCAGGAAGGCGGGCTCCGGGCCGGGAAGCATCCGCTCGCCATGGAGACCCGAGCCTTCGTCGAGCGTCTCACGCAGGATCCGGAGTACCGCACGCGGGTGCAAGCGCTGCGGTGGTTTCCCGCCCGCCCGGCCCGCTTCGCCGAGCTCTCGCCCCCGCCACCGCCCCCGCTGGCCCAGGCCCTGGCCCGCCGGGGCATCCAGCGCCTCTACACCCACCAGGCGGCCGCCGTCGCCCATGCCCGGGCCGGCCGGCACGTGGCCGTCGTGACGGGCACCGCCAGCGGCAAGAGCCTGGCCTATCACATCCCGGCGCTGGAGGCGCTGCTGGCGGATCCGTCGGCCACCGTGCTGTACCTCTTCCCGACCAAGGCGCTGGCCCAGGACCAGCTGCGCTTCGTGCTGGAGCTGACGCGGGGCGAGGACGGCCGGGAGGATCCCTGGCGGCTGATGCCGGGCACCTACGACGGCGACACGCCGCCCGACCGGCGCCGGCGGCTGCGCCAGTCGTCGCGCCTTCTCATCACCAACCCCGACATGCTCCACGCGGGGCTCCTGGGCCACCACGTGGCCTGGGGGCGCTTCTGGCGGGGGCTGCGCTACGTCGTCGTCGACGAGATGCACGTCTACCGGGGGCTCTTCGGCTCGCACGTGGCCAACGTGCTGCGGCGCCTGCGCCGCATCGCCCGGCAGTGGGGGCGGGAGCCCACCTTCATCTTGGCCTCGGCCACCATCCGCAACCCTCAGGAGATGGCCGAGGCCCTGGCGGGCGGGCCCGTGGAGGTGGTGGAGGACGACGGGGCGCCCCGGCCCGAGCGTTGCCTGCTCCTGTGGAACCCGCCCCGGGTGGGGCACCCGCCGGCACGCCGGTCGGCCAACCTCGAGGCCGCGGAGCTGATGGCCGAGCTCGTGGCGGAGGGGGTGCCCACCATCGCCTTCGGGCGGGCCCGGGTGGTGGCGGAGCTGTTGTACCGCTACACCCGGGAGCGGCTGGAGCGCATCGCCCCCTCCCGGGCGAACCGCATCGCCCCCTACCGGGGCGGCTACCTGCCCGAGGAGCGGCGGGCCATCGAGCGGCGGCTCTTCGAGGGGGAGCTGCTGGGGGTCTGCAGCACCAACGCCCTGGAGCTCGGCATCGACGTGGGCCAGCTGGGGGCGGCCCTGCTGGTGGGCTATCCGGGCTCGGTGGCGTCGATGTGGCAGCAGGCGGGGCGGGCGGGGCGCAAGGAGGGGCCCGGCCTGGCGGTCCTGCTGGCGCACGACGCCCCGGTGGACCAGTACCTGATGCACCACCCCGACTACCTCTTCGCCCAGAGCCCCGAGCCGGGGTTGCTCAACCCCGACAACCCCCAGGTGGTGCTGGGGCACCTGCGTGCCGCCGTCTACGAGCTGCCCCTCAAGCCGGCCGAGCTCGAGGCCTTCGGACGCTGGGCCGAGGCGCTGATGCGCCTCCTGCTGGATGCCGGCGAGGTCTGGTGGGACGGCACCTACTGGCGCTGGAAGGGGCGCTTCTACCCGGCCGGGCAGTTCGGCTTGCGCACGGCCTCCGACGCCACCTACACCATCATGGAGATGGAGAGCGGACGGGTCATCGGCAGCCTCGACGAGGCCAGCGCCTTCTTCCAGCTCCATCCCGAGGCGGTCTACCTGCACGGGGGCGAGACGTACCTGGTGCACCGGCTGGACCTGGAAGGCCGGGTGGCCTGGGTGCGCAAGGAGCCCCTCGACTACTTCACCCAGGCCGTTGCCGAGCAGCGGGTGCGGATGGTGGAGGATCCGGCGGCGCCGGTGCTGGAGCGGGCCGTCGGACCCGGGTCCGTGCGTTTCGGCGACGCGGTCGTGACCCAGATGGTCTACATGTTCAAGAAGATCCGGTTCGAGAGCCGCGACAGCCTGGGCTGGGGCCGGGTGGAGCTGCCGCCCACCGAGATCTACACCCACGCCCTGGCGCTGGCCCCGACACCCGAGGCGCTGGCGGCTGTGGCGGCGACGGGGCGCAATCCCCTGGAGGGGATGTGGGGAGCGGCCAACGCGGTGCTGGGCGTGCTCCCGCTCTTCGCCGGCTGCGACGGCTCCGACGTGGGTGCGGTGGTCGACTCGGGGCCGCACGCCGCCCCGGCCATCTTCGTCTATGACCGGCATCCGGGCGGGGCGGGCTTCGCCAGACGCGCCTTCGACGAGCTGGAGTCCGTGCTGGAGGCGGCCCGGGAGCTGGTGGCACGCTGCCCCTGCGAGTCGGGCTGCCCGTCGTGCGTGGGAGCGCCGGTACCGCCGTCCTCGCAGGTGGACCCCGAGCAGGCGACCCGCGGGCGGGTGCCCGACAAGGCGGCGGCGCTGCACCTGCTGATGTTGCTGACGGGGGCCGCTCCCCTGCCCGAGGCGGTGTCGGGTGCAGCCCGGGGCGGCCCTCGGCGGGTGCCGGCTGACGGGCGCTGCCGGCGGGCGGAGGTGGAGCCCCGGCCCGACGGGAGCCCTCCGCGGTGCCCGATCGGGACGCGCAGGCGGCCCGGCCGGCGCGACCCGTCGAGCCTCCGCCGCTCAAGGGCCCGTCGTTGCCGCGGGATCTGGAGGTGCGGCTGCGGGCCCAGCTGCAGCGGATGGCCCAGCGGCCGACCGACCCCGAGGCAGCGGAGCGAGACGGGGCGGCGGGGGCCAGGCGCGTCCCGGTCCACGTAGATGATGGCCGCCATGGTGGTGAAGAGCCGGAGCCGGGGCCCGGGCGGTCCCGGCCGTCTCCGGGGCGTCGAGCCGCCGCCGCTGCAGGGCGGGCAGGGAGGCGTAGGTGCGCGCGGCCGCCAGGGCGGCCAGCTCCAGGCATCGCCCAGCCGGGCGCGCGCGCGGCCGAAGCCGCGGAGCCCGGGTGGCGACCCCAGCGGACGGGCAGGGCCTCGCGGGCGCGCGAGCCGCGCGGCGGGCCGTGCCGGGCCACCGGCCAGTAGACGGGCCGTTGCCGGCGGGGCGGCGGGTGAGGGCTCCAGCGGCGCCCAGGCGACGATGGGAGCCGATGGGGGCAGGGAGCCGGGTGTGCCGGGGTCGTCGGCGACGGCCTCCAGCCACGTCCAAAGCGCCGGCCGGTGGCGCTCGGCGGGCTGGTGCAGCATGCCCAGCCACCCCAGATCCAGAGCCAGCGCCCGCAACTCCCACCAGCGGCGCGAGCAGGCGTCGACCGGCTCGAAGGGGGCGGGGGGCCCGTCCGGCTGCCCGGCCGCGGGGGTGGCCCCGCCCTCCTCCTCGAAGGTGAGCCAGAGCTCGGGGCAGGGGCGCCCGGGCCGGCCCCAGTGCCAGGCCAGCGAGTCGGGGAGCACGACGCGGTAGCCCATCCGGCCGCTGGCATCGACGGACTGCACCTGGGCGCCCGCCGAGCGCAGGAGATCCAGGCCGAGCCGGGCGAGCCGGCCCTGCGGCGTCCCGTTGGCCACGGCCCGCTCAGTCACGGGCGTCGCCCCCCTCCAGGTCCACGAGCAGCCGCTGCCACTCCTCCGCCAGCTCCTGCAGCGCCTGGCGAATCCGATGGCCGGCGTCGGGCTCCCGCTCCGGGCGAGCCAAGAGGCGCGCCAGCCGCCGCTCGAGCCGGCCCAGCTCGCGGGGCTGGCCCACCACCGCGTCCAGCGGCCCCACGAAGCGCCGGAAGAGATCCAGCTTGCGGTGGAGCAGGTAGACCACGTACTCCTCGATGGTGCCGGCGGCCACCAGGTTCCAGACGTGTACGTCCCGGCGCTGGCCCAGGCGGTGCAGGCGGCCGATGCGCTGCTCGATGCGCATGGGGTTCCAGGGGAGGTCGACGTCGATCAGGTGCCGGCAAAACTGCAGGTTGACCCCCTCGGCGCCGGCATCGGTGGAGACCATGATGGGAGCCTGGCTCTCGAAGACGGCCCGGGCCCAGTCCCGCTGCATGGCGGACAGCCCCCCGTGGAAGAGCACCACCGGCCGCCCCAGCTCGGCCAGGCGCTCGGCCAGGGCCCGCTGGGTGGCCACGTACTCGGTGAAGACCAGCACGTGCTCGTCGCCCAGGCGCCGCACCAGGCGCACGGCGGCGTCGGCCTTGGCCCAGCTCTGGACCCCTCGGCCTCGGCCACCAGCGGCCCGGGATCCAGGGTCCCTCGGCGCACCATGCGCTGCAGGCTGGCCGCCAGGGCCTGGGGACTGGAGCAGAGCTCCCGCTTGAGGGTGAGGAAGACCAGGCTCTGCCCGCCGCCGCGCCCGCCAGGCCGGCCGGAGTCGAGGATGTAGCTGTCGAGGGCGGCGTAGAGCCGTCGCTCCGCCTCGCCCGGGCGCACCATGATGGTGTGGACGTGGCGCCGGGTGAAGGGGATGGGGGTGTCCGTGCGCCGGTGGCGCACCATGACCCGCCGCACGCCCTCCCGCAGCCGGTGGGCGGCCCCCAGGTCGACGGGCGCGTCGAGGCGGCTCGGCATCTCGGGGGCCTGCCCCGGCCGGACCAGATCGATGAGGGCCCGCAGCTCGCCCAGGTGGTTGTGGACGGGGGTCGCGGTCACCAGCAGCAGGTAGCGGCTGCGGATGGCCGCCGCCAGCTCGTAGGCGCGGGTGCGGGCGTTCTTGAGGCGGTGGGCCTCGTCGACGATGACGAGGTCATAGGGGCGCGCCAGCACCTGCTCCCGGTGGGGCGGCCGCTTGGCGGTGTCGATGGAGGCCACCAGCAGGGGCACCCTTTGCCAGTCGCGCTCGCTGCCCTGCAACTCGACGGGCAGCTCGAACTTGTCCCGCAGCTCCCGATACCACTGCCAGCACAGCCCCGACGGCACCAGCACCAGCGCTCGCAGCACAAGCCCCCGCAGCATCAGCTCGTGCAGCACGATCCCCGCCTCGACGGTCTTGCCGAGCCCCACCTCGTCAGCCAGGATGGCCCGGCCCCCGAGCTCGAAGAGCACCCGGCGGGCCGTGGCCAGCTGGTGCTCGAAGGGGATGACGCCGGCCTGCTGCCAGCGCCAGCGCAGGAATCGAGGCGTCCAGAGCTCCTGCGGGCCGGGCCGCTCGGCCAGCTCCAGGGCATGCAGGGCGGCCTCGAAGCGCGCCGCGGCCTCGTGGCGGCGGCGGGCGCCCAACAGGGCCCGCACCCAACGCGGGCGCTCGGGGCCCAGCAGCTCCACCGTCAGCGAGCCGCCCCCGGCAGCGGGAGCGCTCGCTCGAGCCGCGACCCCGGCGGGCCAGCAGCCGCCGCAAGGCGGAGTCGGACCGGCCCGGCCCCCGCAGCAGCGCCGGGTCGATGCGGGGAAAGGCGAAGGCCAGGCTCTGCTCCTCGGGCATGGCACCGGTAGTTTTCCCGGCCCGGGGCCTTTTGCGGGGACGGGGAGTCGTGTATAATCGACTGCGGCCGGTGGGCCTGTAGCTCAGCGGGAGAGCGCTGGAATCGCACTCCAGAGGTCGGGGGTTCAAGTCCCCTCAGGTCCACCATCCACGACGTCCGCCACGACGGCAATCGTGAGCGGGCTTCTTGGTCGGGAGCCCACAGCCTGCCCCCGCTACCACAGCCGAGCGGCAGCCTAACGGGAGACTTGGGCCGCGAACCGCGCCATGGCGGCCGCCGCCTCCTCGTCGGGTCAGACAAGAAGCGGCCGTAGAGGTCCAGGGTGATCTACGTTCTCGTGGCCCAGGCGGAGGGACACCGCGGGTGCTGAACCCGCCAACGCCCGCAAAGACGTGGGCTTCGCCTCGTCAACCCTCGTCGGTATCCCACGTCTGGCGAATATCCGTTCGTCGAAAACGGGCCTGGACCGCTGGATTCGCTGGGGCTCGTGCAGGAGGCCCCATGCAGGCTGCGGGAACGCGGTGTCAAAGCGCGACGAACTGGCCGACGGTAAGGTATCATCGTGACCACGGGAGGCGTGATGTGGTGGAGCGCGTGGGAATCCGCCAGTTTCGGGACCAGCTGACCGCCTATCTGCGCCGGGTGCGGGCGGGCGAGTCGCTGCTGATTGTGGACCGCGACACACCGATCGCGCACCTCACTCCTGCGATGCCGGAGCTGCGAGCCGTGTCCAACCTGGTGGTGGAGGGCCTAGCGGAGTGGGGAGGCGGCAAGCCTCGCGGCGCAGCCCAGCCGCCGAAGGTGCACGGGGAGCCCATCTCCGACCTGCTGGTTGAGGTACGGCGATGATCCTCTACCTGGACACCAGTACCCTGGTCGAGCTCTACGTCGATAAGGAAGGGTCGCCCCAAGCTCGGGCAGCCGTAGAGGCGGCGGACGTGGTGGCCAGATCGCGGCTGGCGTTCGCCGAGGCCCATGCCCCGTTCACCGCGGCGGCAAGGCCGGTGGCTGAGGCACTGGCGTATCTTGCTAGCATCAAGCTCCCGCCGCACCAATTGCAGAAGCTCGGGCTGCCGGACGACTGGAACAAGAACGTCTCCTGCGATTTCGTGCGACGGGTGTGTGAGCTCATTGAGCGCTATCGACCCCTGCTGGAGGAACTAGCCAAGTATTAGAGGGCGTGGCGGCACACCGCACGATACATGACAAGGCTGCAGCCCTTCTCAGCGCACGCGAGAGTACCGACAGCCTCGCCCCTAAACCCTGCGGGGATGGTTGAGTCAGCTGCTGGGCGCGAGGAGACCATAGCGTATCGGCTCGGTCAATCCACCATTGCTTCACGGATAGCGGGCGACCAAACGGCCCGACGCGTCCCGTAGTTCGGCCGGGTCGCCCTGGTTGTTCCAGACGTTGGCGCTCGTCCAGATGAGTACGCCGGGCCCTGGCGACGCGGAGGGCCCCGAGCGGACGACCAGCCGGGCGCCTGGCTCCAGTACTGTCCCCGCCGGGAACGTGAACCGCTGGTTGCCCGCCACGCTGACGAGCACCCACCCCGAGAGGTCCACCGGCCCATCTCCGTCGTTGACCAGCACCACCTCCTCGCCGGCGAGGTCCACGCTCACGATGAGACCACCGCCGCCGGCAATTGCCGGCGCCACCTCTCCCCACAGGCCGCGGCCAGCTTCGCGAGCTTCCCGTTGCAGGCGGACGAACAGGTCGACGTAGCGCACGTTGGGCGGGATGGTCAGGAGATGAGCCAACCCCGCCCGCAGAAGCTCGGCGTTGAGCATCCGGCCGTCAGGCAGGTAGACGTACGCCAGCAGCCGGCCATACCGGTCGCGCTGCTGGACGTCAAGCTCCAGCGTCACGCGCGTGCCGGCCGGGAGCAAGTGCTTGGTGAAGGCGCTGGCCTCGGGCCCGCCGGGTTGGGCGCCAATCGTGGGGTGGACGGTCTCCGGCGTATCGACGCCGATGAGCCGTACCGTCTCCTGGCGGCCCTCGACCTGCACGACCAGGGTATCGCCGTCGACGACCCGCACCACGGTGGCGGGCAGGCTGGCGGAGCCGGCGTGGGCTGGCAGAAAGGCGGCGACCAGGATGACGAGCAGGACGGTCAGGCACGTAGCGACGCGTCGGAGCAACATGGCCCCCACTCCAACGGTCGATATAGTGCGGCCAGGGTATTCGAGGCAAGCCTACCAGGATCCTGGTAACAGGAACGGCCATCCTCTGCCCGTTGTCCGGCGACGTCGCGGTACTTGCGACGCCAGTCGACGAGATCCAGGTTGCCGACGCTCGCCGTTTGGGGTGCTCGCTGCCCTTCGGGCAGGATTGGCCAGACCTTTGTCGGATTAGGACGTGTGCGCTCTGGCAAGGGATGGGGGGCACGGGCGTGCGTACCATCTTCGACACCTGCCAGCCGCGTCAGGACGTCCTGACGGGGCAGCTCACCGAGGACAAGTTCGCGGCGGACCTGCACGGCGTGGCCCTGAAAGAGCGGGGCATCGATCCCATCTACCGGGACGCACGCGTCTTCTTCACTTACACGTACCCTACGCGCGGCCTTCGGGATCTCGTGCGCCATGTCTTCGGGCGATTCGTAGGGGTCCCCGGCGCGAGCCCGGTGGTACGGCTGGAGACTTCCGTGGGCGGGGGAAAGACCCACAACCTCATCGCGCTGTGGCATCTGGCCAGCTCGCCCGGCGTTGCCATGGAGGCGGCGCGAGATTGGCTGCCGGCGCGCTCGTTGCCGGATCACCCGCTGCGCCCCGTGGCGCTGGTGGGCGACCGGTACGGCGGCAGCGAGGCCGCGCTGCACGACGGAGTCGTCACGCGTACCCTTTGGGGGGAGATGGCCTGGCAGCTGGACCGATACGAGGTCATGCGGGAGGTCGACGAGACCCGCCAGGTTCCCTCCGAGAGCCGGCTCAAAGAGGTCCTGGCGGGTCGCAAGGTGGTCGTCTTACTGGACGAGCTGGCCCGCTACCTCCGGACGGCCAAGGGACAGAAAGTCGGGTCCTCCAACCTCGCCAACCAGACGCTGACCTTCTTCCACATGCTGCTAGCCTACGCAGTCAGCCACGATGACCTGGTAGTGGTCTACACCCTGACCGGCGCCGACGATGCCTACGCGGTGGAGCGCGACGAGATCGTGGAGCAAGAGCAAGAGGTGCTCGCCATCTCTGCCAAGTTCGCCCGGGTGATGACCCCCGTGGCCGAGGACGAGCTCGCGTCCGTGCTGCGCCGCCGTCTGTTCGAGCGGATCGACATGGGTGCGGCCGAGGAGATCGCGCAATCTTACGTGCAACACCTGCGCCTCATCCGGCGACAGGGAGCTCCGATGCCCGCCGAGGTGGACGAGCCGACGTTCGCGGACCGGTTCCGGGAGGCGTATCCCTTTCACCCGGAGCTCCTGACAACCCTGTTTCGCAAGACCGCGAGTTATCCCACCTTCCATCGCACGCGAGGCGCTCTGCGGCTCCTGGCGGCCGTCGTGCGTCAGCTCTGGCGAGAGCGGCCCGCCGATGCCTACCTGATTCAGAGCACCGACATCGACCTGAGCCACCCGGTCGTTCGCGAGGAGCTGACCAGCCGCCTCGACCGGGCGCATCTGACTACGGCCATCGCTGAGGACATTTGGAGCGAGCATGGTGACGCGCACGCTCAGGAGCTGGACCGTGAGTGGGCATCCAGGGGCATGCGCCAGCTGTCGCAGCGTGTCGCCCAGGTCGTCTTCCTGCACAGCCTCGTCCACACGTCGCGCCTGGGCGTAGCGGGGGCCGAGCCGGCTGAGGTGCACCTAGCCTGTGCTCGACCGGGACTACCCTTCGACCTGGTCGACAAGGCGCTGGCCCAGATCGACGAGCTGTTCTGGTACGCCGACTTCGATGGGCGGCGCTACCTGTTTCACGACGAGGCCACCATCAAGAAGGTGATCGCCCAGGCTACCAGCCGTACCGGGCTCGTCGCGGCCAAGGACGCCATCCGGCTCAAGGTGCGGGAGCAGTACGGGGGGACCATCTTCCGCCTCGTGCCTTTCCCGCCGGGTCCCGAGGGAGTGGACGACGAGGCTGGTCGGCCCCAACTGGTGGTGCTCGACTTCGACCACGTGACGGTGGAGACGGGCTCCACCGAGGTGCCGGCCGTGGTGCAGGAGATCTTCGAGCGGGCCGGCGAGGGGCGTGACTTTCGCCACTACCAGAACAACCTCATCCTTCTCGTCTGCGACACGACCAAGAAGGATGCCATGGTCGACGCTGCCCGCCGGTTCAAGGGCATCGAGAGCCTGCTCGAGTCGGAGGAGCTGCGCCAACGGCTGGCAGACGCCGACCGGCGCAAGCTGCAGGAAGCCCACGGCAAGGCCGCCCTCGACTTCGTGGTGGCTATCCGCAATGCCTACTCGCACCTGTACTACCGCTCTTTGCACGACGGCCTCATGGCACACTACGAGCTCCTGCCCCAGGAGTCCGCGGACGTCAAGCGGCCGGCCCAGGTCGTGCTGCGCAGCGTGCTCGAGGCCCAGAGCAAGGTGCTCACCCGCGACCTAGCGCCGCAGTGGGTCCTCGATCGGATCTGGCCGGAGGGCAAGGGCCACGAGGCCCAGCTCTCCCTCGCCGACCTCGTGGACCGGTTCGCACGCCGTCCGCGTGCCTACATGCTGCTGGACGAGGGCTTGCAGCGCCTTCGGGTGACCATCCAGCAGGGTGTGAAGCAGGAGCTCTGGGTCTACCGCGACGAAAGCACCGAGCGCACCTACCGCAAGGACCGGCCGCCTTCGACCGAGCAGGTGAGGTTCGGCCAGGATGCGCTGCTGCTGACGCCGGCCCTGGCTGACCGCCTCTATCCGCAAGAGCGACCCCAGCCTGTCGCCGTCGTGCCCGCGGGCGACGGTCAGCCTCAGGCGTCGGATGGTGCTGCGGGGACCAGGCCCCCGGTTCGGCCCGCCCCTCCGGTCGTCGAGGTCGAATGGGTCGAAGCCGAGGGCCCTGCTCCCCAGGCTTTCACGGCAGTGGCGGATCGACTTCGCGAGCGAGGTCGCGTAGCCTTGTCGGAGCTCCGCCTCGACGTGGTGGGAGCCCCGGGCGTCCGCCGCCTGGCGGACGGCTGGAGCGCCGTCGACAATGCACTGGCAGGAGCGGACGTGATGGTCATGCATGAGCTCGAGGCGTCCGACAGCCAGGGTCAGCGCATCTCTCTCCGCTTCGAGGGGCCAGGGCGGCTCTTCGCCCGCCTGCATGGGTGGCTGCGAGCCACGCTGGACGGGCTGTCGTCGGACCCCCACGTTCTGACTCGGATTCACGCACGATTCCCGGGGCCCGTGGCGCTCTCCGACCCGCGTCTGGCGCGCTTGGCACGGGACCTTGAGGAGACTTACCGGTGCGGGCCGGTTGGAGTGCGGGGCCGATGAAGCGCCAAGCTAGCCCCCCCGTTGCAGGGAGCAACCGCCGATTCGCCTTGCGGATGGAACAGATCCGGAACACCGAGCCTCGTCTGGTCGTTCTCGAGGAACGCTCCGGCCTGCGCAAGGCGGCTGGCCCAACGCCGGAGTTGCGATGCGTGGCCTGGGCGTCGGGACTTCCGCTCGAGGTCGCTCGACCGCTGGTGGTCGAGGCCCTTCGAACCATCCACCTCAGCCCGGAGCATCTCGCCTGCTCGGGGGTCGACGGAGCCCCTCCGTTGCTCGTGGACGAGGCGACAGGCGCCCGCATCGCGTTGGCCCTACTGGCGGTACAGCCCCTTCGCAAGCTGGAGCGCATGCAAGAAGTGATCGGTGGCGTCGCCTCGATGAGCCCTGAAGAGTCGCTCTACTGGTTCGCCCGGGTGATGCAAGGGCCCAAGACGCGTACGCTCCGGGCTCTCCGGATCTTGCTGGCGAGGGAGTGAGCCTGCCCGTGAAGGAGCGTCCGCGGGTCCTTATCGAGTCACATCTGCCGGCTGAGACCATCGGAGCAGAGAGCCTGAGGGAGCGCAGCGCCAGCAGTGCGCTTCCACCGCCCTACTACCTTCACGTATGGTGGGCGCGCCGACCTCTCGTGCTTTCCCGAGCCGCTGTGCTGGGAAGCCTGCTACCTCCGGAGTGTGACCGTGAGTGGTTCTTGCAGACAATGGGCATCTTCGGGGATCCGGTGGAAACAAGAGCGGAGCTGCTCGAAGCGAAGCGCACGGGCAAAGACCTGGGGGATGACCCCTACGGGTATGACCGGGCGTTCACTTTCACTCCTCCGCCATCTCGGCGCCAG
The DNA here is from genome assembly GCF_035593265.1 of Limnochorda sp. LNt. GTDB lineage: Bacteria > Bacillota > Limnochordia > Limnochordales > Geochordaceae > Geochorda > Geochorda subterranea. The sequence continues at coordinate 1,466,512 of NZ_CP141614.1, forward strand.
GAGATTGGTGCCAAGCTCCGCGAGTTGTGGGGTACCGCCCGGCCCATAGTGCTTGACCTATTCGCCGGCGGAGGCAGTATTCCCCTTGAAGCGTTGCGGTTGGGCTTGGAAGTTCATGCGAGCGAGCTCAATCCGCTAGCAGCTGTCATCTTGAAGGCAACGTTGGAGTACCCTGCCCGCTTCGGTGAGTCCATGGCGAAGGAGATTGAATACTGGGGTGGGGAGTGGGCAGGACGTGTAAGGGCAGAGCTTGAGCAGTACTTCCCGACGCGCCCACGAGAGACCGTCCTAGCGTACGCCTGGGCCCGGACCGTGCGCTGTCCCGAATGCGGTTTGATTGTTCCACTTTCACCAAACTGGTGGCTTGACAAGACTAAGTGCTCCCCGATAGCAGCGCGTTTGGTCGTGCCAAGCGACCGTAACGAACGCGCGTGTGGGTTTGAAGTGCCGGTGAAGATCGAACGAGGTAGCTCTTATGATCCTTCCGCTGGCACGTGGCGTGGTGGGGACGCTCAGTGTCCGAGGTGCCGGCTCACCATCGATGGCGAGTACATCAAGACCGAGGCGCAAGCGGGGCGCATGGGTAGCCAGATGTATGCCGTTGTGGTCAGCTACGGTCGGGGACGGCAGTACCGTAGCGTCACCGAGGCCGACATCGAGGCAGCGAGGCGCGCCCAAGAGGTCTATGACCAGAATGTTGACTCGTGGTTAGTCGAAGGGTTCTTGCCAGGGCAAGAGTATCCGACGAGCACATCCGACCCTCGGCCGTGGCAGTATGGGATGACCCACTGGTACAAGATGTTCTCGCCTCGCCAAGCGTTGGTTCTGGCAACTTGCGTCAAACACCTGAGGCAGTTGAAATACGAGATCAGAAGCCGAGTTGGGCGGGACCGTGCTGATGCCATCATCACATATCTGTCTCTTGTGCTGGATAAGTGCGCTGACTACAACTCTCAGATGACTCGGTGGGAAGCTACCCGGCTCAAGATTGCGAACACCTTCGACCGCCACGACTTTGCATTCAAGCCGAGCCACGGCGAGTTCGACGGGGCCCGTCAGCTGTTGCCGTGGGCCATCGAGCAGGTTGTGGATGCCTACAAGGGGATTGCGAGGCTGTTTCCGTCGGAGTGGAAAATACCAGGCGATTCGGAGACAGACGGTGCTCCGAGGCAGGTCTTCCTGGAAGAGCGGTCTCCAGTCGCCGATCATATCCGAATCACGCAAGGAAACGCAGCGGACTTGACCTCCGTGCCGGATGGCTCGGTGCACCTCATCTGCACCGACCCACCCTACTATGACAACGTCATGTACGGCGAGCTGTCGGATTTCTTCTACGTCTGGCAACGGCTGGTGTTGGACGACATCTACCCCGACTGGTTCCGGGACGAGCTGGTGCCCAAGGCGGAGGAGGCGGTGGCCAACCCAGCTCGCTTCGTCCGGGAGGGGCAGCGCCGGTCTCGGGAGCTGGCCCGGCGAGACTACGAGGCCAAGATGCAGGCAGCCTTCCGGGAGGCGTACCGGGTGCTCCATCCTCGGGGCGTCTTCACCCTGATGTTCACCCACAAGAGCGTGGAGGCATGGGATGCCCTGGCGTCGGCCCTCATCGAGGCGGGCTTCGAGATCACAGCCTCCTGGCCCGTCCATACCGAGAGCGACAAGAGCCTCCACCAGGCGAAGAAGAACGCCGTGAGGAGCACGGTCCTGCTGGTCTGCCGCAAGCGAGAGGAGACGGATGGAGAAGGGGTCTGGTTCGACGACATCCTGGCGGAGCTACGTGAGACCGCTCGGGCCAAGGCCCTCGAGTTTCACGAGCAGGGGATGCGAGGCGTCGACCTGATGATCGCCGCCTTCGGCCCCGCGCTGCAGGTGGTCTCCCGCCGGTGGCCGGTGCGAAACAGCGACGGCTCACTGTTGCGCCCGGAGCAGGCCCTCGACGAGGTGCGTCGCGAGGTGACGAGCCTGCGCCTGCGCCAGCTCCTCAAAGGGCGGGACAGCCGGTTCGATCCCGAGACGCAGTTCGTCGTGCTGGCGTGGGATCAGTACCAGGCGGTGGAGTTTCCGTACGACGAAGCGCGCAAGCTGGCGCTCAGCGTCGGGGTCGACGTGGAGAGCCTCAAGCGTGACCGGGCGCTCCTGCAGTCGCGCCAGGACGCCGTCCGCCTGCTAACGCCGGCCGAGCGTCGCCGCATCCGGGAGCAGGTGCTCGATCCGGCAGCGGAGACCTTCTCGTCAACCATCGATGCCATCCACACGGCGGTCTTCGTGCACCAGCAGGAGGGGCCTCTGGCTCTAGACCGATTCGTACGGCGCACCGGCGTGCTATCGGATCCTGCCTTCCTCCTGGCGGTCGAGACGCTGCTGCACGTCATCCCGCAGACCAAAGCGACTGAAGCGCACTTCGACCCTCTGTACGCGATGGCGCAGAGCGCCCTGCAGGCCCATGTGAACCTGCCCCAGCGGCACATGTTCGAGGAGGAAGAGGGCCTCACCACGGACGACGAGGAGGCGGGGGTGCTCTGAAGACGGCCCAGCCGCTCGTCGAGGACTTCCGGTCCTATCCACACTGGCGGTGGACCCTAGAGCCGGGCAACGACCTGGTGCAGGAGTTCCTACTGCCGGCGTTGTTGCGGGCTCGGCGGTACGACCGACAGGCCGGCTTCTTCTCGAGCTCGTCGCTGCTGGTCTCGGCCAAAGGGGTCGAATACCTGCTGCGCCGCGTGCCGCGCCCGCAGTGGCCGGCGTATCGGCTCGTCGTCTGCGAGCGGCTGGATCCGGCGGACGTAGAGGCCATCGAACACGGCGAGCGGATCCGCCAGCTCCAGGAGCAGCTCACCGGCCGCATGCTGCGGGCATTGGATGCGCCCGTCGACGCCGCGGCCCGGGATCGGCTCGCCCTGCTCGCGGCCATGGTGGCGGTGGGCTTCGCCGAGATACGCGTGGTGGTGCCAGCGGGGCCCGACGGCCGTCCCAGGCCGGGTGCCATCGAGCATGCCAAGGTAGCCATCCTGCACGACGCCGGTGGCAACACCTTGGTGGCCTTTGGAAGCGCCAACGAGAGCTGGCAAGGCTGGGTGCACAACAACGAGCAGATGGACCTGTACGCCTCATGGGATGAGCCCACGTGGAGCCGATACGGGCGCCCCAAGGTCGAGCGTTTCGAGCGGTTATGGGGGGGGAGGGACCCCCACTCGCTGACGGTGGAGCTCCCGCGGGCCGTCCGGGAGCGTCTGGTAGCGCTGGCCCCCGAGGAGCTGCCCGAAGAGCTCGTGGAGCCGCTAGACTCGGACACCCGTCTCCTCACGCCCCAGCAAGAGAGGGTGGCCCTGCAGTTCGTGCGAGACGCCCCGAGGATGAGCGGCGGCCGATGGGTTGCCTTGACGACGGCGGCCGTGAGGCCGTGGCCGCATCACGTGGGCGTGCTTCGCACGGCGCTCGAGGCGGACGCGCCCCGGTACTTGCTGTGTGACGAGGTGGGGCTGGGCAAGACCATCGAGGCGGCCTTCCTGATACGGGCCTGGCAACTGGCGGGTCTGGCGCAGCGGACTCTGGTGCTGGCACCACGTGCGCTGTGCGAGCAGTGGCAGGAGGAGTTGATCGGCAAGTTTTCGTTGCCGGCCTGGCTGTACGACGGTGCAACGTTGGTGGGGCCTAGCCTCGGCCATGGCCGGGGCCGCGAGCAGCGTCCCGTCGAGCGCCAGGAAGTCTTCCGAATCAGCCCCGTCGTCCTCATCGTCGGCACGGAGCTGGCCCGCCGCCAGGAGCGTCAGGGAGACCTGCTGCAGGCGCCGCCGTGGGACCTGATCATCGTCGACGAGGCCCACCACGCGCGGCGCACCGGGTATGATCAGCCAGATCGTCAGCCCAACCAGCTGCTCAGGCTCCTTCAACGCCTCAAGGACCGTACCCGTGCCTTGTTGCTCCTGACCGCGACCCCCATGCAGATCCATCCCCGGGAGGTCTGGGACCTCTTGAGATTGCTGGGGGTGGATGGGCCGCTGGGCACCTCCTTCGAGCGTTTCGAGAGCTTCTACCGGGCATTGGCGGACATGGAGCAGGACTCCACGCTGCAGCGACCCGTGCTGGACCTCCTCTTCGAGACCGTGCGAGCTGGGGCGAGGGGAGAGCCCTCGCTGCTGGCGTCGCTCGAGCGGACGGCGCCCATGCTCTACCGCAGGTGCGCCACCGCGGTCGACACGCCGATCGCCAGGGAGGGCCTGATCCGTCTCGGACCGGCGGAGCGCGCCCATCTGCGCGACTTCTTCCTCGCCCACGCCCCGACCCGCCAGCGCCTGTTCCGGACGACCCGAAAGAGGCTACGGGAGTACCGGCACCAGGGGCTCATCAGCGACCCGATCCCCGAACGCAGGGTGTCTAGCGAACGCATCCCCCTCTCGATGGAGGAGCAAGCGGTCTACCTCGACGTAGAGCGGTATCTGGCGCGTCATTACCGCAACGCGATGACAGGAGGCCAGCGCGGGCTCGGGTTTGTGCTGACGTGCTACCGCCAGCGCCTGGCCAGCAGCCCGTATGCCCTTCGGCGCAGCCTGGAGCGCCTGCGGGAGCGCATCGGGGCCGGCTCTGCTCGTCTCGACGACCTGGTCGACGACGACGACCTGGCCGGGGTGGGGACGGTGCGCGAGGAGGAGCTATCCGACGGCGGTCCCTTCGCGCTGGGAGACACCGCTCTGGCCGAGCTCGACGCCCTGCTCGCCCAGGTGCGATCCCTCGGGGTCGACAGCAAACGGGCCCGTCTGCACGAGGTACTGGACCGGCTGGCGGCCGAGTACCACCGGGTGATCATCTTTACGCAGTACACCGATACGATGGACTACGTGCGCAACGCGCTGCTCGAGCGCACGCGCCAGGTCGGCTGCTTCTCGGGGCGGGGGGGCGAGGTCTACGACCCCGAGGCCAACGCTTTCGTTCCCGTCTCCAAGGAGGAGTTGCAGGAGCGATTCCGGCAGGACGGCGGCATCACCCTCCTGGTCTGCACCAACGCGGCAGCCGAAGGGCTCAACCTCCAGGTATGCGGCGCGATGGTTAACTACGACCTGCCCTGGAACCCGATGCGACTGGAGCAGCGTATCGGACGCATCGACCGCATCGGTCAGGACCACAAGGAGGTACGGGTCTACAACTTCTTCTCCACGCCCAGCGTCGAGGATGACGTCTACCACGCGCTCGACGAGCGGATCGGGCTGTTCGAGCGCTTTGTCGGGCCCCTGCAGCCTCTCATCTCGTCGACGGAGAAGACCATCCGCGACCTCGCCATGCTGTCGCCCGACGAACGTCCGGCCGTACAGGAGCGGCGCCTGGAGGACCTCAAGGCAGAGATCGCGGAGCTACAGCGGCGATCCCCGGCGCTGCCCGTGGCCGAAGGCTTCGAGCGGCCGATTGTCATCGACGCAAAGCCTCTGCGGGAGAGCCCCGTCACGGTGGAGGCCCTGCGCAGGCTCTGGTTGCGAAGTCCCACGCTGCTTCGCAGCGGGGCGCTCAGGCCCGTGGGGGATGGCGTCTACGAGCTACGGGACCGGGGCCGGCTGGTGCGTATCACCTTCGACCCAGATGTGGCCCAGCGCCGGCGAGGGGATGCGGTGCTGCTGACCTACGGCCACCCTTACCTCGAGCGCTGGTTGGCCGAGGCCTCCCTCGAACCTGCGGCGCTCGAAGCAGCCGGTGTCTGGCGTCGTGTCGACGAGGCGGGTCACGTCATCTACGGGGTGAGGGAGCGGGTCATCGCCGCCCTGGACGAGCTGCTCGACCATTTCGAGACCGCCTCGGGATACGGGCGGCCGCCAGAAGGATAGCAAGACGCCCGGCGAGTCCTGGCCCGCCGGGCGTCGTCGCGTCTCCGATGTAGCCCTGGGCCGAGCGAATGGCGAGGCTCGCCCCCGCCACCGCCCCCGCTACCGCAGCAGCGCCACCACCTGCTGGGCCGAGCCCAGCCACTCGATGATGGGCTGCGGGAAGAGCATCAGCAGCACCGTCGCCGCCGCGGCCAGCCCCACCACCAGCGACGTGCCGGGCGGCAGTGCCGCCACCGTCGCCGAGCGGTCGGTCAGGTACATGCGCCGCACGATGCTGTAGTAGTAGCCGGCCGAGATGGCGCTGTTGACGACCATCACCACGGCCAGCCAGACCATGTCCGCGCTGACGGCCGCCCGGATCAGGTAAAACTTGCCGAGGAAGCCCGCGGTGGGCGGGATCCCGATGAACGAGATCATGAAGATGACCACCGCGGCCGCCACCCACGGCACGCTGCGCCCCAGCCCCTCGAAGTCGTCCAGCATCTCCTCGGGCCTGGCCAGCGACAGCCACGCGATGACCGCGAACGTGCCGACCACCATGAAGAGGTAGGCCAGCAGGTAGTAGAGCATCGCGCCGAAGCCCTCGGGCGTGCCCACCGCCAGCCCCACCAGCACGTAGCCCGCCTGGGCGATGGCCGAGTAGGCCATCATCCGCTTGGCGCTGGTCTGCACCAGGGCCGCCGCGTTGCCGTAGGTCATGGTGGCCACGGCCAGCACCGCGAAGACGGCCTGCCAGTAGTTGGCCAGGGGGCCGAAGCCGGTGGTGAAGACCCGCAGGATGGCCGAGAAGGCGGCCGCCTCCGATCCGGCGATGAGCAGGGCGGCCACGGGCGTCGGCGCCCCGTGGTAGACGTCGGGCGCCCACATGTGGAAGGGCACCGCCGCCACCTTGAAGCCGAACCCGGCCAGCATGAACCACATGCCAGCCACGGCCACGCCCCGCCAGCCGTCACCGGCCGACACGGCCCGGCGGATGGCCTCCACGTGGGTGCTGCCGCTGATGCCGTAGACCAGCGACAGCCCAAACAGGAGCAGGGCCGACGTCATGGCCCCCACCAGGAAGTACTTGAGCGAGGCCTCCAGCGACCGGTCGTCGTCCTTGAGCATGCCGGCCAGCACGTAGGAGCCGATGGAGAGCAGCTCGAGCCCGAGATAGATCATCAGCAGGTCCCGGGAGCTGGCCATCATCGACATGCCCAGCACGGCGAAGACGATGAGCGCGTAGAACTCCCCGGCGTGGATGCCCCGCCGCTCGACGTAGGCGTGGGCCAGCGGCACCACCAAAAGCCCCGTCAGCGCGAACAGCGCCTTGAAGAACAGGGCGAACGAGTCGACGACCAGCATGCCCCACCAGGCCTCGGCGGTGATCCCCCGCAGGGGCCACAGCGCCACCAGGGCCGCCACGAACGTGGCCGCCGCGAGGGCGGCGGGTGTCTCCCGCCGCCGCCCCATCACCCCCGCGGCCACCACCGCCAGGCCGCCGGCCGCCAGCAGGATCTCAGGGAGGATCATCAGCCACTGCATGGCGGCTCACAGCCCTCCCATGCGGCTCAAGAGGGCCTGGATGGAGGGGTTGAAGATCCGCAGCAGGAGGGAGGGCGCCACGCCGAAGAGCACGATGGAGACCATGAGCGGGGCGCTGACGATGGCCTCCCGCAGCGTCAGGTCGGGCAGGCGCACCGCCGCTGCGGCCCCATGGCCGGCCGCCCCGTGGCCGTGGGCGAGGGCCGCCGCATGGCCCGCCGCCTCCGCCGTGGCGTCGCCCATCAGGATCTGCCGCATCATCATCAGGTGGTAGGCCGCCGTCAGCACCATGCCCAGGACGGCCACCGCCACCAGGCTCGTCAGGGGCTCGAAGGCGCCGGTCAGGGTGAAGAACTCACCCGCGAACCCCGACAGCCCCGGCAGCCCCAGGTTGGCGAAGGCCGCGAAGGCCAGCAGCGTGGCCGCCACCGGCATCTTGGTAAAGAGGGCGCTCATCTCCGGCAGCATGCGGGTGTGGGTGCGCTCGTAGATGACCGTGCCGGCGAAGAAGAACATCATGGGCGAGATGAGCCCGTGCGAGATCATGACGAAGAGCCCGCCCGCCATCGACATCGGCGTCATGGCCGCCAGGCCCAGCAGGACGAAGCCCATGTGGCTGATGCTGGAGTAGGCCACCATCTTCTTGAAGTCCTTCTGGGCCATGGCCACCAGGGCGCCGTAGATGATGTTGATGACGCCCAGCACGCCCATGACGATGGCGAAGGCCTTGGCCGCATCGGGCAGCGTCGGGTAGCTGATGCGGTAGAAGCCGTACGTGCCCATCTTGAGCAGCACGCCGGCCAGCAGCATGGAGCCGCCCGTCGGGGCCTCCACGTGCGCGTCAGGCAGCCACGTGTGGAAGGGGAAGATGGGCACCTTCACCGCGAACCCGAAGAACAGCAGCAGGAAGATCCAGTACTGGGCGGTCGGGTTGAGCCGCGCCTGCTCGGCGATGGCCAGCATGTCGAAGGTGCCGAGCCCGCTCTGGAAGTAGAGGGCCAGGATGCCCACCAGCATCACGACGGAACCCAGCAGCGTGTAGATGAAGAACTTGATGGCCGCGTACTCCCGGCGAGGGCCGCCCCAGATGCCGATGATGAAGTACATCGGCACCAGCACGACTTCCCAGAAGATGTAGAACAGGAAGTAGTCCAGCGCCACGAAGACGCCCAGCATCCCGGTCTCCAGGAGCAGCATCAGGGCCATGAACTCCTTGACGCGCTCCTGGATGTTGAAGGACGCCAGGATGGCCAGCGTCGTGACGAGGGCCGTCACCGCCAGCATGGGAAAGCTGATGCCGTCGACGCCGAGGAAGTACTGGATGCCCACGGCCGGGATCCAGGGGATCCGCTCGACGAACTGCATCCCCTCGGCGGCGGTGTCGTAGCGGGCCCACATGATGGCCACCAACGCCACCGGCACCAGGGAGAAGAGCAGGGCCACCCGTCGCAGGAGGTCCTTGTTCTCCCTTGGCAAGAGGGCGATGACCAGCGACCCTATGAGGGGCGTGAAGATGAGCAAGCTCAGCATGTCGAGGCCTTAGCCTCCTATCGTGAAGATGATGAGTCCGACCACGACCGAGGCAAACAGCGTCAGAGCGTAAGCCTGGACGTAGCCCACCTGCGCCCTGCGCAACTGGTTGCCGGCCGCCACCGTGCCCGAGGCGGTCAGGTTGACGGCCCCGTCGATGACTTGCTGATCCACCAGATGGCTGCCCTCGGCCACGCCCTGCGTGAAGCGGGCCACGCCGTTGACCACCCCGTCGACCACCACCTGATCGAGCCAGGCGCAGAGCCTGGCCAGCGCCATCGTGCCCCTGACGAAGACCCAGTGGTACAGCTCATCGACGAAGTACTTGCGCTTGAGCAGCGTGTAGAGGGGGCCGGCCAGCCGGATCACCGTGGCGGCCGGCACGATCCGCCAGGCGTAGATGGCCAGGGCGGCCAGCACGCCCAACAGCGCCCCGCCGATGGCCAGCGCCGTCACCGTCATGCTGGGCTCGGCCTCGTGCACCTCGTGGAAGAAGATGAGGTGCCCGAAGGCGAAGCCGGACAGCGGCGAGTTCCAGAAGCCGATGAGCGCCGCCGGCACCGCCAGCGCCACCAGCGGCCCGGTCATGACCGCCGGCGACTCGTGGGCGTGCTCGTACAGGTGCCGGTCCCGGGGCTGCCCGAAGAAGACCAGCCAGGTCGCCCGAGTGACGTAGAAGGCCGTCAGCACCGCGGCGACGGTGCCGATCCAGTACAGGGCCGGCGTCGACGAGTGATAGGCGGCCAGCAGGATCTCGTCCTTGCTCCAGAAGCCCGCGAACGGCGGGATGCCCGCCAGGGCCGCCGCCCCTATCAGCCAGGTCAGGCCGGTCACGGGCATCTTGCGCAACAGCCCGCCCATGCGGTGCATGTCCTGCACGTGATGCATCGCGTGGATGACGCTACCCGAGGCCAGGAAGAGCAACGCCTTGAAGAAGGCGTGCGTCGTCAGGTGGAAGAAGCCCGCCGTGTAGGCCCCGAGCCCAAGACCCATCATCATGTAGCCGAGCTGGCTCACGGTGGAGTAGGCCAGCACCTGCTTGATGTCCTCGCGCACCAGCGCGATGGTGGCCGCGAAGATGGCCGTCAGGCCGCCGATCCAGGCCACCACCTGCATGGCGTCGGCCGACGGGGCGAAGATGCCGTAGGCTCGCGCCACCAGGTAGACGCCCGCCGCCACCATGGTGGCCGCGTGGATGAGGGCGCTGACGGGCGTCGGGCCGGCCATGGCGTCGGGCAGCCAGACGTGGAGCGGCAGCTGCGCCGACTTGCCCACCGCGCCGCCGAAGAGGAGCACGGCCGCCAGCGTCAGCACATGGGGCGCCACCGCGCCGTGCTCGATGGCCTCGACGATCTCCGCGAAGCGGAAGGTGCCCAGCTCACGGAAGAGGAGCAGGATGCCGACGAACATGGCCACGTCGCCGACCCGGGTCGTCAGGAAGGCCTTCATGGAGGCGTAGCGGGCCTCGGGTCGCTCGTAGTAGTGGCCGATCAGGGCGTAGGATGCCAGCCCCACCAGCTCCCAGAAGATGAACAGGAGCAGCAGGTTGTCGGCCAGCACCAGCCCCAGCATGGAGAACGTGAAGAAGGAGAGCATGGTGTAGTAGCGCTTGTAGCGGGCGTCGCCCTCCATGTAGCCCATGGAGAAGACGTGCACCGCCAGGCTGACCGACGTCACCACCACCAGCATGACGGCGGCCAGCGCATCGACCTGCAGCCCCAGGCCCAGGCTCTGGATGGCCTGCCCGGGGGCCTCGGCGAAGCGGGCCCACTCGAAGCGGAGGGCCGACGTCGAGCCGTTGACCATCACATCGGCCAGGATCCCCAGGGAGAGGAGCCAGGACGCCGCGATGGCCCCCGTGCCCAGCCAGTCCCCCTGTCGCGCCAGTCGCTTGCCCCAGAAGGCCAGCACCAGCGCGCTGAGGGCGGGCAAGAGCGGTACCAGCCAGCCGAGTTGTGCCATAGGACGCTCGCTACCCCTTCAACAGCTGGATCTTGTCGACGTCGATGTCCGTGCGGTTGCGCGCGATGGTCAGGAAGATGGCCAGCCCCACCGCTGCCTCCGCGGCGGCCACCGTCATGATGAAGATGGCCAGCACCAGTCCCCGGGGCTGATCCGGGTGCAGGTAGCGGGAGAAGGCCACCAGGTTGAGGTTGACGGAGTTGAGCATCAGCTCGATGCACATCAGGATGCGCACGGCGTTGCGCAAGCTGAGGGCACCGTAGAGCCCCAACCCGAAGAGGATCGCGCTGGTCGCCACCACCCAGCTCAGGGGGATCACCGGTTGTCGACTCCTTCCCGCATGGCCAGCACCACAGCCCCCACCAGCGCCACCAGCAGCAGCACGGAGGCCAGCTCGAAGGGCAGCGCGTACTCGGTGAAGAGGACCCGGCCGATGGAGCTCGTCACGTCAGATGTGGCCGGGGGCGCCGAGGCCGGCCAGGGCGCCTGCCAGGCGATGCCCCACAGCACCACGGCGAAGCCGAGCGCGGCCAACAGCGGCAACAGCCCTCGCCGGGGCGAGAGCACCAGCCGAGCGAAGCGCCGCCACCAGGGGCCCTCGCCGGGGGCGCGCAGATCTCGGATGTCGGAGAGCATGATGCCGAAGAGGATCATGGTGGTGATGGCCCCGACGTAGATGAGGATCTGGGCCGCCGCCAAAAAGTCGGCGTCCAGCAAGACGTACAGCGCCGCCATGCCCACGAAGGTGGCGCCCAGCCACAGCGCCGAGTGCATCAGCTTGGGCGCGACGACCACCCCGTAGGCGCAGGCCAGGGTCACCACCGCGAGCAGCGCGTAGATGATCTGAACGGCGTTCATCGTCCGGCCATTACCCTTCCGTCTTGATGGCGAAGTTGACGATGGGCGTCTTCTGTGGCAGGCCCAGCTGCTGGAGCTTCTCCTTGTCGTAGACCAAAGACGGCAGGTCGAAGGAGGCCAGCTCGTAATGGTCGGACATGGCGATGGCCTCAGCCGGGCAGACCTCCGCGCACAGCCCGCAGAGCATGCACCGGCTCGCGTCCAGGTTGAACTCGTCCAGCACCTTCTTGCGGGTCTGGTCGTCCCGGTGCCACTTGATCTCGATGATGCGCACCGGGCAGATCTTCTCGCACAGCTCGCAGACGATGCACTTGAGCTCGCCCTGCTCGTCGGAGAGCAGCACGGGGATGCCCCGGGAGCCGATGGGCAGGCTGTGCCGCTCATCGGGATACTGCAGCGTGATGCGGGGCCGCAAGAGCATGTTCTTGATGGTGATGCCCATGCCCACCAGGGTGTTCCACAGGGCCAGGGCCATCGTCGTCAGCGTCCGCACGCCGGCTCACCCCCACCGTCTCAGCGCACCAGCACGTAGATCCCGGTGATGCCCAGATTGACCAGCGCCAGCGGCAGCAGCACCTTCCAGCCCAGGTTCATGAGCTGGTCCACCCGGATGCGGGGGACCGTCCACCGGATCCACATGGCCACGAAGATGAGCAAGTAGGTCTTGAGCAGGAACCAGACCACGGGCGGAAGCCACGGCCCGCTCCAGCCGCCCAGGTAGAGCGTCGCGGCGATGGCGGAGCCCGACAGCAAGTTGGCGTACTCGGCCAGGAAGAAGATGGCCCACCGGATGCCGCTGTACTCGGTGTTGAAGCCCGCCACCAGCTCCGACTCGGCCTCGATGAGATCGAAGGGCGCCCGGTTGGCCTCCGCCAGGGCCGCGATGTAGTAGACCAAAAAGCCCAGCGGCTGCAGCAGGATGAACCAGCCGGAGCGCCGCTGCGCCTCCACGATGTCGTTGAGGCTCAGGCTGCCGGCCAGCAGCACCACCGCCACGGCCGCGAGCACCAGGGGTACCTCGTAGCTGACCAGCTGGGCCGCCGAGCGCAGGGCCCCGAAGACGGACCACTTGTTGTTGGAGCCCCACCCGGCCATCAGGAAGGAGGGCACCACCATGGAGGTCATGGCGGCGACGAAGAGGATGCCGATGTTGAGATCCTGAACGACCCATCGGTCGCTGAAGGGCAGCACCACGAAGATGAGCACCGCCGGCGTGAAGGTGACGATGGGCGCGATCGCGAAGACCCAGCGATCCGCGGCCGACGGCACCACGTCCTCCTTGAGCAGCAGCTTGAGGGCGTCGGCCAGGGTCTGCAGCAGACCGTAGGGCCCCGTGCGCATGGGACCCAGCCGGTTTTGGATCCAGGCGCTGATCTTGCGCTCGAGCCAGATGAGGAAGAGCACGTTGAGCGCGATGAAGACCAGGATGACGGCCGCCTTGAGCAGGGCCGTCAGCACGGCCAGCAGGCCCAGGGGCCACCCGTTGCGCTCGAAGTACTGCGTCGTGAGATCGTACCACTGCGACGGAGGGGCGATGACCCCCGGCACCATGCTCACCGGTCCACCTCTCCCAGCACGATGTCGATGGAGCCGATGACGGCCACGACGTCGGCCACCAGCAGCCCCGGCCCCAGCACCGGCAGGAGCTGCAGGTGCACGAAGGAGGGGGCCCGCCAGTGGACCCTCCACGGCCGGTCGTTTTGGCCGTCGCCCACGACGTAGACGCCCACCTCGCCCCGGGGGCCCTCGACCCGGCTGTAGGCGTCGGCGGCGGGCGCCTTCCAGCGGCGGGGGACCTTGCCCATGAAGTCGCCCTCGGGGAGCCCCTCCAGGGCCTGGCGGGCGATGCGGGCGCTCTGGCGCATCTCCTCCATGCGGACGTTGTAGCGATCCAGGATGTCGCCCGTCTCGCCCACGGGTACGGCGAAGTCGTAGCGCTCGTACCCGCAGTAGGGGTGGACCTTGCGCAGGTCGTAGGCCACGCCCGAGCCCCGCAGGGTGGGCCCGCTGGCCCCGTAGGCGATGGCGTCCTGCCGCGAGAGGACAGCCACGTTGCGCGTGCGGGCCTGGAAAATGGGGTTGGCCGTCAGCAGCGCGTGGAACTCGTCGAGGTTGGCGTCGAAGCCGTCGAGGAATGTCCGGACCTGGCGATCGACGCCGGCCGGCAGGTCGTTGCGCACCCCGCCGATGCGCACGTAGTGGTACATCATCCGGGCGCCCGAGACGGTCTCGAAGACGTCCAGCAGCTTCTCACGCTCCCGCCAGGCGTAGAGGAACGGCGTCACGGCCCCCAGGTCCAGCGCGAACGTGCCGAACCAGAGCAGGTGGCTGGCGATGCGCTGCAGCTCGGCCATCAGCACGCGAATGGCCGAGGCCCGCTCGGGCACCTCGATGCCGAAGAGCTGCTCCACCGCCAGGCAGTAGGCCAGCTCGTTGGTCATGCCGGCCAGGTAGTCGGTGCGGTCCGTGTACGGGATGACGCTGGGGAAGGGCAGGCCCTCGGCGATCTTCTCGAAGCAGCGGTGCAGGAAGCCGATGTCGGCCTCGCACTGGAGGATGCGCTCGCCGTCGATCTCGGCCAGCACCCGCAACACCCCGTGGGTGCTCGGATGCTGGGGCCCCATGTTGACGACCACGCCGGACCGCGGCGTGTAGGCGTCGGGCACCTCCAGCACCCGGCGCACCGGCCCTCCGCTCTGCCCGTCGGCAGGGGCCTGCCCGTCGGCAGGGGCCGCCGACTCGCTCACGTCGAAGGTCGTGGTGTTGACCCCGTCCGGCCGGTACGACTCCCGGGTCTGGCGCTGGCGGGGCAGCCGCCGGTCGATGTAATCCTTGCGCAGCGGATGGCCCACCCAGCTCTCCTTGAGCAGGATGCGACGCAGATCCGGGTGCCCCTCGAAGCGCACCCCCATCAGATCCCACGCCTCGCGCTCGTGCCAGTTGGCGGTGGGCCAGACGGGCGTCACGCTGGGGACCCGGGCGTCGTCGCGGGGGCAGCGCGTGTAGACCGCCATCTGGTGGCCGGCACCGATGCTGACCAGGTGGAGCACCACCTCGAAGCCCTCGGCCTGCCGGTCCACCGCGGAGAGATTGGACAGGTAATCGAAGCCCAGCTCGTCACGAGCGAATCGGGCGAAGTCGGCCAGGCGCTCCCGGTCGATCCGCACCCGAATCCAGCCCGAGGGCAGCGCCTCCGCCTCCACGCCGGCGAAGGCCGAGCCGACTCGCTCGACCACCTCCTGCGGCGTCCCCACCGTCACCGTCGACGTCGAAGATGCCATCGTCTCTGCAACCCCCCGTGCCGCGCGCTGTCACCCGGAGCCGGGACCCGACCCATCGGGCCCTCAGCGGACGGGGAGCGCCAGCCCCTCCCGTTGAATCTTCTCCTGGAGCTTGAGTACGCCGTGCAAGAGGGCCTCGGGCCTGGGCGGGCAGCCGGGGACGTAGACGTCGACGGGCACCACCAGGTCCACGCCGTCGACCACGTTGTACGAGCCCCAGTAGGGCCCGCCGTTGACCGCGCAGACACCCATGGCGATGACCCAGCGGGGCTCCGCCATCTGGTCGTACAGGCGCTTGACCACGTCCGCCATCTTCTCGTTGACGGTGCCCGCCACGATCATGAGATCGGCCTGCCGGGGGGAGGCCCGGAAGATCATGCCGAAGCGGTCGAAGTCGTAGCGCGAAGCGCCCGTGGCCATCATCTCGATGGCGCAGCAGGCGATGCCGAAGAGCATGTACCACAGCGACGACTTGCGGCTCCAGTTGATCACCTTGCGCAAGTTGGTCAGCACGATCCCCGGCATGGGGCCGGTCTCGGTGGCGACCGCTGCCGGGGCGCCGCTCACACCCACTGCAACACCCTCCTCTTCCAGGCGTAGAGGAGCCCGACCACCAGGACGAAGATGAAGATGGCCATCTCCGCCAGCGCGAACCAGCCGAGGCTCTCGAAGACCACGCCCCATGGGTACAAGAAGATGGTCTCGACGTCGAATATGACGAAGACCAGGGCGAAGATGTAATAGCGGATGTGGAAGCGGGTCTGGGCCTCACCGACCGGGGGAGCGCCGCACTCGTAGACGGCCAGCTTTTGCGGGTAGGGGTTGTGGGGTCGTAACAGTGACGACATTCCCCAAGTGACCAACACAAAAAGGACCGCGGCGATCGCGAAGACCGCGACGTCGATGTAAGCGCCCACTGCCGACCCCCCGTGCCCACCGTTGCCAGCGTGGCGCTCGCTCGCGCCAGGCCGTAGTAAGTATAGTCGCGACGAAAAAGCAGCGTCAAGGAAAGGCCGGACGGGCCCCGTCGCGTTGCCGGCCCGTCCCGAGCGGGGTATAATTCGCCTGCCTCTGCTCGACTCCTGCGCGCCGAAGGAGCGGATACGGTGAGCGATCGATCCCCCGGGACCCAGGTCGCGATCGTCTCGCTGGGCTGCGCCAAGAACCTGGTGGACAGCGAGGTGATGGCCGGCCTGCTGCAGGAGGCCGGCTTCGGTCTGACCGTCGAGGCCGACGAGGCCGACGTCGTGGTCGTCAACACCTGCGGATTCATCGAGCCGGCGCAGCGCGAGGCCATCACCACCATCCTGGAGCTGGCGAGGGCCAAGCAGGCCGGGCGGCTGCGGGGCCTGGTGGTGGCGGGTTGCCTGCCGAGGCGCTTCTCGGCGCAGGAGGTGGCACGGGAGCTGCCCGAGGCCGACGCGGTCATCGGCACGGCCGAGCTGCCCCTCATCGCCGACGTGGTGCGGGGGGTGCTGCGCGGCGAGCGCTTCGTGCTCGCGGAGCAGGCGCCCTCCTTCCTCTACCACGACCGCATGCCCCGGATGCGCTCGACGCCGGGGCATCTGGCCTACGTCAAGGTGTCGGAGGGGTGCGACCACCCCTGCACCTTCTGCACCATCCCCCGCATCCGGGGGCCGTACCGCAGCCGCCCGATGGAGTCCATCGTGGAGGAGGTGGAGCGGCTCGCCGACGAGGGCGTGCAGGAGGTGGTGCTCATCGGTCAGGACACCACCATGTACGGGGCGGACCTCTACGGGCGGCTGATGCTGCCGGAGCTGCTGCGGCGCCTGGGCCGCACGGGTGTGGCCTGGGTGCGGTTGCTCTATGCCTACCCGGCGCACGTGACGCCCGAGCTGGTGGCGGCCATGGCCGAGGCGCCCAACGTCTGCCACTACCTGGACATGCCCCTCCAGCACGCCTCGGACCGCATCCTGCGGGCCATGCGCCGGTGGGGCAACCGGCGGGCCTACGAGACGCTGCTGGCGCGGGTGCGGGAGGCGATGCCCGACGTGGCCCTGCGCACCACGTTCATCGTGGGCTTCCCCGGGGAGCGGGAGTCGGACCTCCAGGCCCTGCTGGACTTCATGGAGGCGGTGGAGTTCGACCACGTGGGGGTCTTCGCCTACGCCCGGGAGGAGGGGACGCCCTCGGCCGCGATGGAGGAGCACGTGCCGGCCCGGGAGCGGCGGCGCCGGCGCGCCACGGTCATGGCCCACCAGCAGCGGCTGCTCGATCGGGTGGCGGCGCGGCGCATGCAGGCGCCGGTGGAGCTCCTGCTGGAGCGCCCCGGTCGCCAGCCCGGGGAGTGGGTGGCGCGCAGCGCCTACCAGGCTCCCGAGGTCGACGGCGTGACCTGGGTGCGCGGGGAGCACGGGACGGCCGGCCAGCGGATCCGGGGCCGCATCACCGGGCGCCAGGGGCCCTACGACTTCCTGGCCGTGCCAGACCCATCGGACTTGGGTGGGGATCGGGCCCCGTGGTATAATCGGCCCACGAGCGCGTCGGTGCGTTAGGTTGGGGGTTCGTCGAGACTACGGAGGGGCCGCATTCTGACAGGAGGCGGCCCCTCTTTCAGTTGCCATGCACAAGCAGCTTCGGTGGCGGTGGCCCGTCGTGGCCGTCGCCTTCGTCTTGAGCCTCACCGCGCTGGTCGCGGCCCAGCGGGTCGTGGTCGAGCGCCGTCAGCAGCCGCTGTTGGCGCAGCTCGAGCAGATGCCCGGCGTCGAGCGGGTCTGGCTCGAGAGCGAGGGTGGCCGGCGGGGCCTGTGGGTGCGCGTCGGCCCCACCGACGACCTGCCGGGCCTGGTGACGGCCCTGGAGCGGCTGGCCTTATCGGGGCGGGTGGGGAGCGTCGACGAGGTGGTGCTGGTCGACAGCCGCACGCCGGCCTTGGTGCGCGCCCATCACGCCCTGGCGCTGGTGCTCCAGGAGGGCAGCGCCTCCGGGGCCTTCACCGAGATGGCGGCCCGCGTGGAGCAGCAGGCCCGCGAGCTGGGCCTGCAGACGGGCCGGGTATGGGTCGACTCCCGGCGGGTGTACGCGCTGCTCCAGGGCGACGGCGGCCATCTCGTCGACGTCATCCCGCGCCCCTCCGGCTCCGACGGCATGGAGCCCGGCCTGCCGGTGCGGGTCGCGGTGGACGCGCCCTATCGCTCCGCGGCCACGGGCGGCTCACCGGAGGGGGGAGGGGGGCAGCCGTGATCCGGGAGATCCTGGCGGGCGTCATGGCGGCGGCCATCGTCTTCGCCAGCCTCAACGGACTCAACCTCTGGCCCCTGCTGGTGGTGGCCGCCGGCCTCGTCGCGGTGCGCTACCTGGCGGTGGAGGGGCGCGTGCCGGGCAGCCGTCGCTTCGAGGTGGTGCAGAGCGAGGGCGGGGGGCCGGCCTCCATCACCTTCGACGACATCGGCGGCCAGGAGATGGCCAAGCGCGAGCTGATCGAGGCCCTCGACTTCGTGCGTCAGCCGGAGAGGGCCCGCCGCCTGGGCATCCGGCCCCTGCGGGGCATCCTGCTGGCGGGGCCGCCGGGCACGGGCAAGACCATGATGGCGCGGGCGGCCGCCGGCTACACCGACGCGGCCTTCCTGGTGGCCAGCGGTTCGCAGTTCGTCGAGATGTACGCCGGTGTCGGGGCTCAGCGCGTGCGGGAGCTGTTTCGGCGCGCCCGCCAGCTGGCCCGCCAGCGCAAGAGCCGCACCGCCATCATCTTCATCGACGAGCTGGAGGTGCTGGGAGGCCAGCGGGGCCGCCACACCAGCCACCTGGAGTACGACCAGACCCTCAACCAGCTCCTGGTCGAGATGGACGGCATGAGCAGCCGCGTCGAGGACGTCCAGGTGCTGGTCATCGGCGCCACCAACCGGGTCGACCTGCTGGACTCGGCGCTGATGCGGCCGGGGCGGTTCGACCGGGTGGTGCGGGTGGATCTGCCGGACCGGGAGGCACGGCTGCAGATCCTGCGGCTCCACGCGCGCAACCGCCCGCTGGCCGAGGACGTGGACCTGGACGCCATCGCGCGGGAGACCTTCGGCTTCTCGGGGGCTCACCTGGAGGCAGTGATCAACGAGGCGGCCATCGCCGCCCTGCGGGCCGGCCGCGACCGCATCGGGGCCGCCGACCTGCGGGAGGCGGTCGACAAGGTGATGCTGGGCGAACGCCTGGACCGGCGCCCGACGCCCGAGGAGATGCATCGCGTGGCGGTGCACGAGGCGGGGCACGCCCTGGTGGCGGAGATGCTGCGGCCCGGCTCGGTGGCGCAGGTGACCGTCACCTCCAGGGGGCAGGCCCTGGGGTACGTGCGCCAGGCCGAGGTCGACGACCGCTACCTCTACACCGCCCGCCAGCTGGAGGACCAGATCGCGGTGGCCCTGGGCGGCGCCGTGGCGGAGGACCTGGAGCTGGGCGGGCGCAGCACGGGAGCCACCAGCGACTTCGAAAAGGCCGCCGACCTCGCGCGCCGGATGGTCTACGCCGGGATGTCGCCGCTGGGCGTGGTCTCACGCGAGCACCTGCCGGCCCGCCTGCTGCACGAGGCGGTGGCGGCCATCCTGTCGGCCCAGGAGAGCCGGGTGAGGCAGCTTTTGGGCCGGCAGCGTGACGTGCTGGCTCGGGCCGCCTCCGTGCTGGCCGAGATGGAGCGGCTCAGCGGCGACGAGCTGCGAGCCTGGTTGAGGGGCGAGCTGGCCCAGTCCGCCTGACGGGGGCGGCTGGAGAAGAGGGCAGGGGGAGGGTCGCCATGCGGGCCGAGATCGTCACCATCGGTACCGAGTTGCTCTTGGGGCAGGTCGTCGACACCAACTCGGCCTACCTGGCCCGCAAGCTGGGGCAACTGGGCTACGACACCTACTTCCGCCAGACGGTGGGCGACAACCACCGCCGCGCCGTCCTGGCCGTCTCCCTGGCCATGGAGCGGGCCGACGTGGTCATCGTCTCGGGAGGGCTGGGGCCGACGGAGGACGACGTGACCCGCGACGTGGTGGCCGCGGCCGTGGGGGTCCCGTTGGAGGAGTCGGAGGAGGCCCTGGCGCAGGTGACGGCCTACTTCGAGCGGGTGGGCCGGCCCATGCGGCCCAGCCAGCGCCGTCAGGCCCTGGTGCCCAGGGGGGCCAGGGTCATCCCCGACCCGGTCGGCACGGCCCCCGGCTTCGTCTGGGAGGGGGCCGACCGGGCCGTGGTGGCCCTGCCCGGGGTGCCCGGCGAGCTCAAGGCCATGATGGAGAGCTGGGTCGGGCCTTACCTGGCCGAGCGGGCCCGCTCGCGTGGCCAGGCCGGCGTCATCGTCTCGCGGCTGCTGCACTTCGTGGGCATCGGCGAGGCAGACCTGGAGCAGGCGCTGCTCGACCTCCTGCACGGCCGGGCCAACCCCACCCTGGCCACCTACGCCGGCACGGGCCAGGTCAGCGTGCGCATCACGGCCCGCGCCGCCGACAAGGCGACGGCCCGGGGCATGATCGAGCCGGTCGAGCAGGAGGTCCGGGCGCGCGTCGGCGCCTACTGCTACGGCTTCGACGACGAGACGCTGGAGGCCGTGGTGGTGCGAGGACTGGCGCGCAGGGGCTGGAAGCTGGCGGTGGCCGAGTCGTGCACGGGCGGCCTGGTGGGGGACCGTCTCACCAACGTGCCGGGGGCGTCGGAAGTCCTGCTGGAGGACGTCGTGGCGTACTCCAACGAGGCCAAGCAGCGCCGCCTCGGCGTCGAGGCGGCGCTGATCCGGGAGCACGGGGCGGTCAGCGAGGCCTGCGCCCGGGCCATGGCCGAGGGCGTGCGCCGGTCGGCCGGCGCCGACGTGGGCCTGGCCATCACCGGCATCGCCGGGCCCGGCGGCGGCTCCCCCGAGAAGCCCGTGGGGCTGGTCTACATGGCGGTGGCGACGCCCGCGGGGACCGTGGCCGAGCGTCACCGGTTCGGCGGCGACCGGCTTCACATCAAGGCGCGGGCGGCGACGGCCGGCCTGGCGCTGTTGAGGCGATGCCTGCTTGAGGCTGGCTGACGCCGCCCGGGCCGTGCTGCGGGCCCTGCGTCCGGCCGTGGTCGCCGTGTTGGGCGGGTTGCTGCTGGTCAACGCGGCGCCGGCCCGCTACTCCGACCCGGCCGGGGTGAGCCTCACGCTCTCGGTGCAGCTGCCCGCCCGGCAGGGGCGCACGGTGCTGGATCTGCCGCCCCTGGGCGAGGTGGACGCCGCGACCCACCGCCTCCCCCTCGAGCTGCGCGTGCGCCTGGACCGGGTGGAGTCCGTCTCGTTGCAGGCCCTGGCCCGGAGCCCCACGCGTGAGAGCCTGTCGGCGCTGCAGGAGCGGGTCGAGGGCTTCGTGCGGTCGACGGTCGTGCGCTTCGCGGCGCGACAGGTCTTGCTGGCGGGCCTGGGGGCGGCGGGGCCCTCTACGTCGCGGGGTCCGGCCAGCGCGGCACCTGGCGGCGGGCGCCCTGGCCGTGGCGGTGGCCGTGGCCGGTGCGGGGCTGGCGGTGGCCGGCCAGTACGACCTGGACGCCTTCGCCGCTCCCCGGTACCGGGGCGCGCTGCAGGCGGCCCCGCAGGTGGTGGAGGCCGCCCGGATGGGCGTCGAGGCCCTGGGGGGCGTGGGCGAGCGGCTGCAGCGGAGCGCGGGGCAGCTGGCGCAGATCTACCAGCGCCTGCAGACGGCCACGCCCGTGACGCCGTCGGGAGACGAGCT
The DNA here is from genome assembly GCF_035593265.1 of Limnochorda sp. LNt. GTDB lineage: Bacteria > Bacillota > Limnochordia > Limnochordales > Geochordaceae > Geochorda > Geochorda subterranea. The sequence goes on from NZ_CP141614.1 coordinate 1,488,148, forward strand.
GGTGGTGGCGCACGTCAGCGACCTCCACAACAACCCTGCCGGCTTCGACCTGCTGGAGGCGGTGGTGCGGCAGTTCGGCGTGCGCTTCGTCATCGACACGGGTGACATGCTGGACCTGGGCTCGGACCTGGAGCCCGTGCTGACGGACCGGATCCGGGCCCTGGAGGTCCCGTACCTGTACGTGGCCGGCAACCACGACACCCCCCGGTTGCTGGCCCTGCTGCGCTCCATCCCCGGGGTGATCGTCCTCGAGGGGCAGGTGGTGGAGGTGGCCGGGGTGCGCGTGCTGGGGAGGCCCGATCCGCGGTCGGCCACCGATCGCCCGGAGGCGCTCTCCGAGGAAGAGGTGGCCGAGGTGCGAGCGGCCGTCCTGGAGGCCGCCCGGGACGCTGCGGCACCGCTGGACGTCATCGCCGTCCACAACCACCGGGTGGGGCGCTCGCTGCCCCCCGGGCTGGCGCAAGCCGTCCTCTTCGGACACGACCATCGCCTGGCGCTGGAGGTGCGCGACGGGACGGCCTACGTCGACGCCGGCAGCACGGGGGCCGAGGGCCTGCGTGGACTGGAGCGGGAGGCGTTGCGTCCCTTCACGCTGGCCCTGTTGCGCTTCGACGTGCGGGAGGGCCAACCCCGGCTATGGGCCGTCGACGTGCTGGCGCTGGATGCGCTCAGCGGCCAGCTGTCGCTGGAGCGGCGCCTGGTGGGGGCGGCGCACGCCGGTGGGGCACCGGCCTCGGAGGAAGGCGGTCGCGACGAGGCGGCCGGATCGCAAGGACAAGTCGAGTCCCATGTGGAACCCAAGGGGCCGGATGCCCCACGACCGACCGGGTGATGGGAGCCAGGTGAAGGCGGACGAGGACGGCCTCGTGCGCACCTTCGTCGCGGTCTGGCTGGACGAGCCGGCCCGCCGGTGCGTCGAGGCCTTCGTGGCCGATCTGCGCAGGCCCGTGGAGCAGAGCGTCGGGGCCGTACGGTGGGTGGCTCCGGCGCAGTACCACTTCACCCTGCGGTTCCTGGGCGACCTGGACCGTGAGCAGCGGGCTCGGGTCTTCGGGGCCGTCTCGGAGGCCTGCCGGTCGACGGCGAGATTCTCGCTGCGGCTGGGGGCCCTGGGAGCCTTCCCGGATCTGGCGCGTCCCCGGGTCCTGTGGGTGGGCGTCGAGCCGCCGGCCGACCGGCTCCTGATGGATCTGGCGGGCCGGGTGGAGCGAGCCCTGGTGCAGCGAGGCTTCGGGCCGGCCGATCGCCCCTTCGCGGCCCACCTGACCATCGGTCGGGTCAGCCAGCCGCCGGGCCGACGGCGAGGGCAGCCCGATCTCGACGCCTGGCGGGACCGGGCCCCGCAGGAGGGCTGCGGCGGCACGGAGGTGCGGGAGGTGGTGGTGATGGCCAGCCGGCTGACACCCGCCGGCCCCATCTACACGCCGCTGATGACCGCCCCGCTCCTGGACGGCACGGAGGCCCCATGAGGCCCGGAGCCGGGCCACGGTCCGGGCTCCGGGGGAGGAGGCGCGACAGACCATGAGCGCGACGGCACCCGACAGCGAGCGCCAGAAGGCGCTCGAGGCCACGCTCTCGCAGATCGAGAAGCAGTACGGCAAGGGCTCCATCATGCGGATGGGGGAGACCCAGACCGAGCACGTCGAGGTGATCCCGACGGGCTCGCTGGCCCTCGACATCGCCCTGGGCATCGGTGGCGTCCCCCGGGGCCGGGTGGTGGAGATCTACGGGCCGGAGTCGTCGGGCAAGACGACGCTGGCGCTGCACATCATGGCCGAGGCGCAGAGGCTGGGCGGCATCGCGGCCTTCATCGACGCCGAGCATGCCCAGGATCCCCGCTACGCCCGTCGGCTGGGCGTCGACGTCGACAACCTGCTCATCTCGCAGCCCGACAGCGCCGAGCAGGCGCTGGAGATCACCGAGGCCCTGGTGCGCAGCGGGGCGGTCGACGTGGTGGTGGTCGACTCGGTGGCGGCGCTGGCGCCGCGGGCCGAGCTGGAGGGCGAGATGGGCGACGCCCAGGTGGGGCTGCAGGCGCGGCTGATGTCGCAGGCCCTGCGCAAGCTGACGGGGGCCATCTCCAAGTCGAGGACCACCGTCATCTTCACCAACCAGCTCCGGGAGAAGGTCGGCATCATGTTCGGCAACCCGGAGACCACGCCAGGCGGGCGCGCCCTCAAGTTTTACGCCAGCATCCGCATGGACATCCGCCGCGTCGAGGTGCTCAAGCACGGCACCGACAACATCGGCATGCGCGCCAAGGTCAAGGTGGTCAAGAACAAGCTGGCTCCGCCCTTCCGGGAGGCCGAGTTCGACATCCTGTACGGCACCGGCATCTCCCGGGAGGGCGACCTGCTCGACATGGGGGTGGAGGCGGGCGTCCTCGCCAAGAGCGGCCCGTGGTACGCCTACGGCGACGTGCGCCTGGGCCAGGGCCGCGAGCAGGCCCGCGACTTCCTGCGGCAGAATCCCGAGGCCGCGGCCGAGATCGAGGATCGGATCCGGGTGCACTTCGGCCTGCCGCCCTTGCGCAAGGCCGCGGTGGATGGCTCCAGGGCGGCGGGCCCGACGGGCGAGGAGCCGGTCGACGCGGGCGACGGCCGGTCGGCGGTCGTCGCCCTCGCGGCGAGCGACCCAGGCAGCGGCCGCCGGCCGAGCCTGACGACTGTGAGACGCCACCGGCGTCTCGCGGAGCCGAGGGGGCCGGGTCGTGACCGAGGTGCGTCTCGAGCACCGGCGCGGGCGCAGCTGGTACCGCGCGGTGGATGCCGGGTCGGGACGGGGCTGGGTGCTGGACCGCCAGGCGCTGGCCGGCCTGCGGCTGCTCCCGCTCGAGCCCGACGCAGGGCCCGTCGAGCTGGCCCCCGAGCAGTTGCCGTTGCTGGACGAGGCGGAGCGCGCGACGGCCCGGCGGCGCGCCCTGTTGCTGTTGGGCCATCGCGCGCGCAGCGTGGCGGAGCTCCGTCGCCTGCTGGCCGCCTGGCCTTTCAACCCGGAGGCCGTCGAGGACGCCCTGGGCTGGGTGGCCCAGCTGGGCTACCTGGACGATCGGGCCCTGGCCCAGGAGATGGTGGCCCTCCACCTGCATCGCCGCGCCAAGGGCCGCCGGGGCGTCCTGGCGGAGATGGCCGAGCGCGGCATCCCCGCCGACGTGGGGGCACCGGAGGTGGAGCGTCACTACCCCGCCGCTGCCGAGTACGAGGTGGCCCTCGAACTGGCCCGTCGACACGCCCGCACGCTGGAGGGATTGCCGCCCGAGCGGCGCCTGGCACGACTGTGGCGTTACCTGGCGCGGCGCGGCTTCGAGGAGGAGACGGTGCGCCGGGCCCTGCGGGAGGTGCTGGGGCCCGAAGCGAGCGGCGGGGTGGAGCCGGCCTGAGCGGTGGAGCCGGTCGGCCCCGTGGCGGGGGCACGGGGCGGGTGCGCGTTGACAGCACCGGGTCTGCGCGGCTACAATAACGGCGAGGTTTAGCGGGAGTACCGCACTCCTCTCTCGACAATCGGACGCCTGCCGGCAGCCGAGCGGGGTTCCCCTCGGCTTTTTCACCATTCGGGGGCCGGCAGGCTGGCGCCCGACGGGGCGTGCACCTTGACAAGTGAAGGGGGTGTCGCGGATCGCCGCGATTTGGTTTGGCCTCGTCGCGCTCATGGCGGCTGCGGCAGGCTTCGCTGCCGGCTACGTCGTGCGGCAGTCGGTGGAGCGGGCCCGGGTGGGCAGCGCCGAAGAGCGGGCCTCGGCCATCCTGGACGAGGCGGTCAAGGCGGGGGAGGCCAAGAAGCGCGAGCTGCTCCTGGAGGCCAAGGAGGAGATCCATCGCATGCGCGCCGAGGCGGAGCGAGAGATCCGCCGGGAGCGCAACGAGCTCCAGCAGGTCGAGCGGCGGCTCTTGCAGCGCGAAGAGACCCTGGAGCGCAAGATGGAGAGCCTCGAGCAGCGGGAGCAGACCCTGGCCCGCAAGTCGGCCCAGCTCGACAGCGCGGTGGCGGAGGCGCAGGCCTTGGTGGAGCGCCGCCGGGTCGAGCTCGAGCGTGTCGCGGGGATGACCACCGACGAGGCACGACAACAGCTGCTCAAAGAGGTGGAGGCGGAGATCCAGCGAGAGGTCGCGCGGATGTACCGGGAGGCCGAGGAGCAGGCTCGGGAGCAGGCCGACCGCCGCGCGAAGGAAGTGATCGCCCAGGCCATCCAGCGTTGCGCGGTGGACCACGTGGCCGAGATCACGGTCTCGGTGGTCAATTTGCCCAACGACGAGATGAAGGGGCGCATCATCGGCCGTGAGGGCCGAAACATCCGCACCCTGGAGACGCTGACCGGCATCGACCTCATCATCGACGACACGCCCGAAGCCGTCATCCTCTCGGGCTTCGATCCCGTGCGGCGGGAGGTGGCCCGGCTGGCTCTGGAGCGGCTGGTGGCCGACGGGCGGATCCATCCTGCTCGCATCGAGGAGATGGTGGAGAAGGCCCAGCAAGAGGTGGACGCCATCATCCGCGAGTACGGGGAGCAGGCGGCCTTCGAGGCCAAGGTCCACAACCTGCACCCCGAGCTGATCAAGCTCCTGGGCCGGCTCAAGTTTCGCACCAGCTACGGCCAAAACGTGCTCAAGCACTCGCTGGAGGTGGCTCATCTGGCCGGCCTCATGGCCGGCGAGCTGGGTGTCAGCGTCGACGTGGCGCGACGCGCTGGACTGCTGCATGACATCGGCAAGGCCGTGAGTCACGAGGTCGAGGGCAGCCATGTCCAGATCGGCATCGAGCTGCTCCGGCGGTACCGCGAGTCGCCCGAGGTCATTCATGCGATGGCCTGCCACCATGGCGACTACGAGCCGCAGAGCATCGAGGCCGTTTTGGTGACCGCCGCCGATGCCATCTCCGCCGCCCGTCCGGGGGCGCGCCGGGAGACCCTGGAGTCGTACATCAAGCGGCTGGAGAAGCTGGAGTCCATCGCCGACTCCTTCGACGGCGTGGACAAGGCCTACGCCATCCAGGCCGGCCGGGAGATCCGGGTCATCGTCAAGCCCGAGCGGGTCGACGATGCCATGGCCGCCAAGCTGGCGAAGGACATCAGCAAGCGCATCGAGCAGGAGCTGGAGTATCCCGGGCAGATCAAGGTGACGGTCATCCGGGAGACCCGAGCCGTCGAATACGCCCGATGACTGGCACGAGAGGAGCCCACCGCCCAAGGCGGTGGGCTCTCTTCGTCTGCCCTCCGATTCCCTGCCCCCCTCCCTCAAGGAATCGACCCTGGCGCGCCGAACCCAGTGCCGAAGCCGCATGACGGGGGCGGCGTGATTGCAGCGCTGGACAGATCACCCGGACGACCGCTTCTTGGCCGGCGTCCTGCAACGATACGGCGACATCATCGTCATCCGGTGCCGGACCCGTGAGAGGCTGATGGAGTTCACCTTCCTGGCCGACGGCGTGGTGGGGGCCGGCGAGGCGATGCGCCTGCGAAGCCTGCTGGACCAGGCGCTGGCTGCCCTGGCCTGGTTGACGGGCCGTTCCTACGGGTCGCTCCACCTGCGGCGGGCCTACCTGGCCCCCTACACCCAGTTGACCATCCAGCGGGACCTGGATACCCTATCCGCGCAAGAGATCGAGGTCATCGTGGGCCTGATGCGGCACCTGCTGGGCCCGCGCCTCGTGGCCGAGGAGGCGCCCGGCGATGGGGCCTCCGGCGGTGCGTGGGCCTGGCAGCCGGACCAGGCCGACGCGCTGGCCGGGCTGCTTCAGGAGCTCAAGCGCCACCGGCGCGGCCGCATCCTCGTCGGGTTGCGGCAAAGCGGCCAGGTGCTGGTCTACAACGAGCTGCCCAGGGCCGTGGCTCCGGCCCGGCCTCGACCGCATTGAGGCGGCATCGCCCGCTCTGACCGCCGAGCCACTCCAGGGAGGGCCTCCATGCGCATCCTGCTCGTCGGAGACGTGGTCGGACGTCCGGGGCGGCGCGCCGTGCGCGCGCTGCTCCCCCAGGTGGTCGCCGAGACCGGGGCCGACTTGGTGGTGGCCAACGGCGAGAATGCCGCCGGTGGCTTCGGGTTGACCCGGGAGACCACCCAGGAGCTCCTGGACAGCGGCATCGACGTCATCACCACCGGCAACCACATCTGGGATCGTCGCGAGATGCTGGCCTGCATCGACGAGTTTCCCCAGATGGTGCGGCCGGCCAACTATCCGCCCGGCACGCCGGGACAGGGGATGACCGTGGTCAGGAGCCGCAAGGGCGGCCACCCGGTCGCGGTCATCAACTTGATGGGCCGCACCTTCATGACGCCCCTGGACTGCCCCTTCCGCACAGCCGACCGCCTGCTGGAGGAGCTGGGCGAGGCCACCCGGATCGTCGTCGTCGACTTCCACGCCGAGGCCACCGCCGAGAAGGTGGCCATGGGCTGGCACCTGGACGGGCGCGTCAGCGTCGTCTTCGGCACCCACACCCACGTGCCCACCGCGGACGAGCGGGTGCTGCCCGGGGGCACCGCCTACATCACGGACCTGGGGATGGCCGGTCCCATGGACGGCATCATCGGCATGGCCCGCGAGCCCGTGCTGCGCCACCTCCTGACGGCCCTGCCCCACCGTTTCGAGGTGGCCGCCGGCCCCTCCCGCGTCGACATGGCCCTCGTCGAGCTCGACCCCCGGACCGGACGGGCGCACGCCATCCAGCGCCTGCATCGCTACTTCGGCGCCGACTGAGCCCGTCTGCGCGACGGGCGCGGCCGCATGGCGCGCATGGCCGGCGCGCAGGCTATGGCTGGCCGGCCACCTCGCGTCGTGCCCAATCCGGCCGGCCGTGGAGGGTCGGATCCGCGTGGCGGTCATCAAGGTGATCGAGCTGGTCGGCGAGTCCAAGACGGGCTGGGAGGACGCCGTGCGCCAGGCCGTCAAGCAGGCGGCCAAGACGGTGCGCAACATCAGCGGCGTCGAAGTGCTCAACTGGACAGCCAACGTCAACCCCGCCGACGGCAGCATCGTCGAGTACAAAGCCGACGTCCAGGTGGCCTTCAAGGTGGACGGGACGGACTGAGTCCGGCGCACGCCCGGAGGTGAGGGCCCGTGGCCTCCCAGACCCAGACGCAGGCCCGGCAGGCTCAGGTCGACTACCAGCAGTTCGCCAGCCGCCGCCGCCCCCGGCCCCGCTACCTGCGCAACGCGCTGCTGGCCTTCCTGACGGGGGGCCTCATCGCCCTGATCGGCCAGGCCCTGGCCGCGTGGTTCGCCTCCCGGGGCCTGCCCATGGATCAGGCGTCGGGGCGGGCGGCGGTCACCCTCGTCTTCCTGGGCGCGCTGCTGACGGGGCTGGGCGTCTACGACGAGATCGCCCGCTTCGGCGGGGCGGGGGCGGCCATCCCCATCACGGGCTTCGCCAACAGCATCACGGCGCCGGCCATGGAGTTCGCCCGGGAGGGCTACGTCTTCGGCCTGGCGGCGCGGATGTTCCAGGTGGCGGGGCCCGTCATCGTCTACGGCACGGCGACCGCGGTGGCCGTCGGCCTGATCCGCCACCTCCTGCTGCGGGGGTGAGAGGGTGAGCACGCCGGTCCAGGCGCCCGAGGCCGGGCAGGCGACGGCCCCGCGCCGGCTCGGGCGCGGCACCTTGCGGTTCCTGCTGCCGCCCAAGGTGATCGCCGGCTTCGCCGTCGTGGGGCCCATGGAGGGCAAGGGCCCCATGGCGGGCTACATGGATACCACGCTGGAGGACACCTACTACGGCGAGAGGTGCTGGGAGCGCACCGAGAGCAAGATGCTCAAGGAGGCGGTCCAGCAGGCCATCGCCCGTGCGGGCCTGAGCGAGCAAGACGTGGACGTGGCGCTGACCACGGACCTGCTCAACCAGTGCGTGGGCAGCAGCTTCGCCATGCGCTCGGTCCAGGTGCCCCATGTCGGCATCTTCTGCGCCTGCGCCGGATTCGCCTCGGGCCTGGCCCTGGCGGCCTCCCTGGTGGACGGGGGGTTCGCCCGTGCGGCGGTGGTGGGCGCCTCCAGCCACCACGACGCGGCCGAGCGGCAGTATCGCTTCCCGACGGAGCTGGGCATCCAGCGCCCGCCGACGGCCCAGTGGACGGTGACGGGTGCGGGGGCCGTGGTGGTCACGGGGGGCGACGCCGCCGGTCCCATGCAGATCACGCACGCCACGCTGGGCCAGGTCCGGGACATGGGACTCAAGGACCCCTACGACATGGGATCGGCCATGGTGCCGGCCGCTGCCGAGACGCTGGTGCGCCATCTGCAGGAGACGGGGCGCCGCGTGGAGGACTACGACTGGGTCCTGACGGGCGATCTGGGTCGGGTGGGCTCCCGCATCCTGATCGACTGGCTCAAGGAGCGCCACGGCATCGACATCGACGGGCGCCACAGCGACTGCGGCGCCATGATGTACGATGCTTCGGAGCAGGATGTCCACGCCGGTGGCAGCGGACTCGGGGCGTCGGCGTGCGTCGTCTCGGGGTACCTCTTCAAGGCCATGGGCCGTGGCCTGGTCAACCGGGTGCTGCTCATCGGCACGGGCAGCCTCCACAGCCCCACCACCCACTTCCAGGGCGAGAGCATCCCGGTGGTGGCCCATGCCGTCTGCCTGGAGCGGCCCGGCACCCGGTGACGGCCGGTGACGACGGGGGAAGGGAGAGCCGTGCAGTACCTGCTGGCGTTCGTCGTGGGCGGGCTCATCTGCGCCATCGGACAGCTCATCATCGACGGCACCCGGCTGACCGCCGGCCACACCATGGTGCTGTTCGTGGTGGCGGGGGCGGTGCTGTCGGGTCTGGGGCTGTACGAGCCCCTGGTGCGCCTGGCCGGGGCCGGTGCGTTCGTGCCCGTCTCCAACTTCGGCCACGTGCTGACCAAGGGGATCGTCGACCACCTGGGACGGGAGGGACTGTGGGGCGCGCTCTCGGGGGCTTTCGAGGTGGCAGGCGCGGCCATCGCGGCCTCCATCCTCTTCGGCTTCGCCATGGCGGTCATCTTCCACCCGAGGGGATGAGGATGCCCCCGGGCGCCCCGGGGCCGCAGTCGGCATACGGGAAGCGGGGAGCGGGGGAGACTACGTGCGACGTTGGCCTGAGACGTCGCCACACGTGCATGGAGGTGCGTCGTCGTGGATTGGGTTCGGGCAGCGGTCCGGTTCGTGGTCTCGGCAGTGGTGCTGATGTTCGTGGGGGCCATCGTGCCGGGATTCCGCACCCTCGGCTTTTGGAACGCCCTGCTGGCTGCTCTCGTCATCGCGGCCCTGGGCTGGCTGGTGGAGACGGTGCTGGGGCGCAACGTCTCGCCCTATGGACGCGGCCTGGTGGGCTTCATCGTCTCCGCGGTGGTCATCTGGGCGGCCCAGTTCCTCGTGCCCGGGATGTCGGTCACCATCCTCGGCGCGCTGCTGGCCTCGCTCATCATCGGCATCGTCGACCTCTTCGTGCCGACCACCCTGCGCTGACGCGGCGGCCATGCGTCCGAGACCCCTGAGGCCCATCAAGGCCCCCATACCCCTCTCCCGACTCGAGGACGGCCGGAGGCCCACCATCGACGGGCAGCCGCCCCGGGTCGACGGAGCGCAGTCGCCCCCCGAGTCCATCGAGCCGACGGTATCGGCCATCGCCCAGGGGATGGGGCAGGAGCGGAGCTTCGACGTCATCGTGCGCCGCATCCGGGTGGCGGGCCGGGAGGCCGCCCTCATCCACCTGGACGGCTTCATCCAGCCGGTGCCGGCCATGCGGATCATGCAGGGCCTCATGCAGCTCCCGGCGGAGGCGCTCCAAAAGGAGGCCGAGCGGCGGCTCGAGCAGGAGCTGGTGCCCTACTTCGAGCTGACGTGGGTGGCCGGCCCTCAGGAGGCCATCGACGAGATCCTGGTAGGGCAGGCCGCCCTGGTGGTGGCGGGCCTCTCGCGGATCCTGCTGCTGGACCTGCGGCAGTATCCGGCCCGATCCGTGGAGGAGCCGGACCTGGAGCGGGTCACGCGGGGCGCTCGCGAGGGCTTCACCGAGGTCGGGCTGGTCAACGTCAACCTGATCCGCCGGCGGCTGCGCGACCCCCACCTGCGGGTGGAGGCCCTCAAGGTCGGGGTGCGCTCCAAGACCGACGTCTTCTTGCTGTACGTCGAGGATCTGGCGCCCAAGGCCTTCGTCGACGACATCCGGCGCCGTCTGGTGGAGATCCGGGCCGACGCGCTGCCGATGGGCTCCAAGAACCTGGAGGAGTACCTGTCGGCCCCCCGGCTCAACCCCTTCCCCAAGGTGCGCTACACGGAGCGCCCCGACGTGGCGGCCAGCCACCTGCTCGAGGGCTACGTCGTGGTGCTGACCGACACGTCGCCCGCGGCCATGATCCTGCCCGCCAACGTCTGGCAGTTCACCCAGCATGCCGAGGAGTACGTGCAGGCCCCCCTGGTGGGGACCTACCTGCGATGGGTGCGCTTCGTCGGCATCGCGGCCTCGCTCGTGCTGGTGCCCCTGTGGGTGGCCCTGGTGAGCCAAAAGGCCGCCCTGCCGTCCTGGCTGCAGTGGATCGGCCCCCGGGAGCCCGGCATCGTGCCCGTGTGGCTGCAGCTGCTGCTGTTGACCCTGGGGCTCGACATCATCCGCATGGCCCTCATCCACACGCCCACGGCTCTGGCCACCTCCATCGGCCTGGTGGGGGCCGTGCTGCTGGGCCAGTTCGCGGTGGAGGCGGGCCTCTTCACCAACGAGGCCGTCCTCTACTCGGCCCTGGCCGCCATCGGCAGCTTCACGACGCCGGCTCTGGAGTTCGCGCTGGCCGCGCGGCTGTTTCAGTACCCGCTCATCGCACTGGCGGCGTGGCTGGGCCTCGCGGGCCTGGTGGTGGGACTGGTGGGCATGATCTACGTGATGGCCCTGACCCGCTCGTTCTTCCTGCCCTACCTGTGGCCCCTGGCGCCGCTGGACAGGCAGGCCCTGGGGCGTCTGCTGTGGCGCCACCCCATCCCATCGGTGCGTCAGCACCTTGCCCCACGGCCCGATCGGGCCGACCGCTGAGCCAACCCTGCGACGCCCACCCCCCGGACCCTGCCCGCCCTCCTCGGCATCTCGGTGCGCTGGCGGCTGCCGTGTGGTACCATCGGGGCAGCCTGGGGCGGCTCGTCCGCCTCTGCACCGTCAGGGGGGGGTCGTATGGAGCTGGAGCTGCCGTTCGACGTCGACGTCAACCGGGACGGTCACCTGTCCCTCGGCGGCTGCGACGCGCTGGAGCTGGCGGAGCGATGGGGCACCCCGCTTTACGTGGTCGACGAGCAGGCCGTGCGCCAGCGTTGCCGGCGGTACCGCAGGGCGCTCGAGGCCCTGCCGGGCGGCGGGCTGGCGGTTTACGCGGCCAAGGCCTTCTGGGTGGGGGGCATGGCCCGGATCGTGGCCGAAGAGGGGTTGGGGGCCGACGTCTCGTCGGAGACCGAGGTGCACCTCGCACTGGCAGCCGGCATCCCTCCCGAGCGGCTCGTCCTGCACGGCAACAACAAGAGCCCGTCCGAGATGGAGCTGGCGGTACGCGTCGGCGTCGGCCGGGTGGTGGCCGACAGCCTCTGGGAGCTGGAGCGGCTGGGTGAGGCCGCGGCCCGGGCAGGCCGCCCCCTCGGGGTCTTGCTGCGCATCCAGCCGGGCGTCCGGGCCGGCTTTCACGACGCCATGCAGACGGGACACGAGTCCTCCAAGTTTGGCATCCCCGTCGAGGACGGCCAGGCGCGCCAGGCGGTCGTGCGGGTGATGGGCCACCCGTACCTGGAGCTGCGCGGCTATCACGTCCACATCGGGTCGCAGATCTTGGAGCTGGAGCCCTACCGGCAGGCCGCCCGTGTCGTGGCTGGCTTCGCGGTGCAGATGGCACGGGAGCTGGGGGCGCCGTGCGCCGAGATCGACATGGGTGGGGGGCTTGGAGCCCGCTACGTGGCCGGCGACCGCCCGCCCTCCATCGAAGCCCTGGTGGAGACGGTGGGGCGGGTCGTCGCCGACGTCTTCGCGTCGGCCGGGCTGGCGGCGCCGGCGCTGCTGGTGGAGCCGGGCCGCTCCATCGTGGCCGAGGCGGGCACCACCCTCTACCGGGTCGGCGCCATCAAGCGCCTGGCGTCGGGCCAGGTGGTCGTGGCCGTGGACGGCGGCATGAGCGACAATCCCCGGGTGGCCCTCTACGGCGCCCGCTACACGGCCGTGCTGGCCCGCGATCCGAGAGGCCGGCCCGAGGGGAGGCCCGTGCGGATCGTCGGCCGGCTGTGCGAGTCGGGTGACGTGCTGATCGAGGCCGCGCCGCTGCCATCCCTGGCCAGCGGGGACGTCCTCGCGGTGCTGACCACCGGCGCCTACCATCTCGCCATGGCCTCCAACTACAACGGCCTGCCGAGGCCGGCGGTGGTGGGGGTGAGCGAGGGCCGGGCGCGGCTGTGGGTGCGGCGAGAGCGGTGGGAGGAGATGACGGCGACCGACGAGGTGCTGGCGCGGCTGGCCCCCACGGGCCCCCGCACCTCCGGTGCGTGATGGGCCGCGCGCTGCCCGAGCGGGCATGGACGCAGGCCCTGGCCGCAGAGGTGCGGCCCCTGCTGGAGGCCGTGGCCGACGCGGCGCGCCGGCACGGCACGCCGGCCTACCTGGTCGGCGGGGCGGTGCGCGACTGGCTGCTGGGGAGGGGCCCCATCCGGGAGGCCGACGTGGCCGTCGTGGGCGACGCCCGCGCCCTGGCCGAGGAGGCGGCGACGCACCTCGGCGGGCGAGTCGTGGCCTTCGAGCGCTTCGGGACCGTGAGGCTGGTGGCCGGCGGGCTCTACGTCGACGTCGCCACCGCCCGTGTCGAGCGCTACCCCGCCCCGGGGGCGCTGCCGGTGCCGAGCCCGGCTCGCTCCATCGAGGAAGACCTGGTGCGGCGGGACTTCTCCATCAACGCCATGGCGGTGCCCGTGGCCGGCGACGAGCGTGCGCTCGTCGACCCCTGTGGAGGCCTGCAGGACCTGCAGGCCAGGCGCCTGCGAGCGCTGCACCCCCGCTCCTTCGAGGACGACCCCACCCGCCTCTTTCGGGGGGTGCGGCTGGCCGTGCGGCTCGACCTGGCCATCGACTCCACGACCGCTGCCTGGATGCGCCGGGCCATCGCGGCACGGGCCGTCGACACCGTCAGTGCCGAACGCCGCGGCCAGGAGGTGCGCCGGGCGCTGTCGGAGCAGCCGGCCCTGCCGGTGGCACGGGCCTTCGAACGGTGGGGTCTGTGGGACGCCGCCTGCCCGACCTGGCACCTGGCGCCCGAGGCGGAGCGGGTGCTGGCGGTCCTCGACGAGGAGGCGGCCAGCTTCGAGGCGCTGCTCGAGGCCCTGGCGGGGCCGTCGGGGCGGCAACGGCTCTGGGCCGTCCGCCTGATGGCGGTCTCGGGGCCGTGGCTCGTGGGCCCTCCCGAGCGGGTGCGGCAGCGGGCGGAGCGGCTGGCGGAGCGCCTGGCATTGACGCGCGAGCTGCGCGAGAGCTTCCTGCAGGTGCCCACCATCCGCCGCCGCCAGCGCCGGCTCGCCGGTGCCCGCCGGCCCAGCACCGCCGACCGGCTCCTGCAGGACCTGGGCCCGCTGTCACGGGCCTACCTGGCCGCCAGGGGCGGGCCGTCGAGTCCGGATTATAATTGGGTGGGCTGGTTCGCCCGGGTGGGGCGCCACGTGCGCCCCAGGCTGACGGGGCGGGACTTGCTGGCCCTCGGCTGTCCCGAGGGACCCGCCGTCGGCCGCATGCAGCGGGCGCTGCGAGCGGCCGTCCTCGACGGACGCGTGCGGAGCCGGGCCGACGAGCAGCGGTGGGTGAGGCGGAGGCTGCTGGCCTGGCGCCGGGCCTCGATCGATTCGCCGTGAAAGGGTCGGGCGATCGCGATGCTGAGGTTTGCCCTCCACGATCCCCTGTCGCTGGTGCTGTGGGTGCTGGCCATCCTCCCGGCCATCGTCCTGCACGAGCTGGCTCACGCCGTCGTGGCCTACCGGCTGGGGGACCCCACCCCGCGCTACGAGGGGCGACTCACCCTGGATCCCAGGGCCCACATCGACCCCATCGGGGCACTGATGCTCTTCCTGTTCGGATTCGGCTGGGCGCGCCCGGTCAACGTCAACCCCTACCACTTCGCCAACGGCCGGCGGGGCATGATGCTGGTGGCGCTGGCAGGGCCACTGGCCAACGTGACGCTGGCCTGGCTCAGCGGCCTGCTGTGGGAGGCCATGTTGTGGCTGCCCGGGCAGGGAATGCTGGGTGGCATCGGGCCAGCGGTGCGAGAGTTCTTCGTCTTGAGCCTGCGGGTCAACCTGTGGCTGGCGGCCTTCAACCTGCTCCCCATCCCGCCGCTGGACGGCTCCCGCATCCTGGCGGGCTTGGTCTCGTCGCGCCAGGCGGTGGCCCTGGCCCGCATGGAGGCGTACGGCCCCCTGTTGCTGGTGCTGCTCATCATGAGCGGCGTCTCCCAACTGCTGCTGCAGCCCATCTACCGCATCTTGCAGATGCTGGTGCTGGCCGGCCGTCTCTGAGGGCGGGCCCATGGGAGAGGGCATGGAGGCGCAAGGGCAGCAGCCGGCGTGGATGGAGCGGCTGGCCGAGCTCAACCGGTGGCGCGAGCGTCTGCAGGCGGGTGAGGTGGACCCTCTCGAGGTCGAGCTCGCCACGTTGATCCACCAGACGATCGAGGGGTTCGGCGCACCCCCGTCCGACTCCGAGCTCCAGGAGTCGTGGCTGTCGGCGGCGGGCGAGGCACTGCGGATCGCATCGGAGCTCCTCAACCTCAAGGCCCAGCGCCTCGCGCCCGAGCCCTCCCGGGAGGACGGGGCGGCCGGCGCCGGTGCCGACGAGACGGCCGCCGCCGACGAGCCGGTCGGGGGCGACCTGGTGGGGCTCGACGGCCAGGACGAGGCTCCCTCCGACGCCCTCGACGTCCTGGCCCGGCGGGCCGAGGCGTACCGGCGCTACAAGGAGGCGGCCCGGCTGCTGGAGGAGCAGGCGGAGGCCTGGAGCCGCCATCAGCCCCGACAGGCGCCCTCGGCCCTGCTGGCGACGCTGGAGCGGATGTTGGGCCCCTGGCCCGACGACCTGCCGCCGGCCCGCGCGGAGCGGCTGGTGGAGGCCCTGGTCAAGGTGCTGGACCGCACCCGCATGGCCGACCGTGCCCGGCACGCGCCGTCGCCGGGCTTCGACTGGGAGGAGCTCCTGGGCCGGGTGCGCCGTCGCGTCGACGAGGCGGGAGGGCCCGTCGACCTGGCCGAGCTGCTGACCGCCCAGGCGCGCCACCGCACCGAGGTCATCGGGCTGTTTCTGGCGGTCCTGGAGCTGCTCAGGGTGGGAGAGCTGTGGCTGACGGAGCAGGATGGCCACCTGTGGATCCAGCGTCGGTCCTGAGCGACGATGCCGCTGCCTGCGAGGCGGTGCTCTTCGCCACGGCCCGCCCGCTGTCGTTGGAGGATCTGGCCCGAGCGCTCGGCACGGAGCCGGAGCGGGTCCGGCAGGCGCTCGAAGAGCTGAGGCGGCTGCTGGACGAGACGGGACGGGGCATCCAGCTGGTGGAGGTGGCGGAGGGCTTCCAGCTCGTGACCCGGGCCCGTTTCTTCGGCGCGCTGCGGCAGGTGGTCGGCGCCGTGCGGCGGCCGTCGCTGTCTGCGGCGGCCATGGAGACGCTCGCCATCGTCGCCTACCGGCAGCCCGTGAGCCGCGCCGAGATCGAAGACCTGCGCGGCGTCAACTCCGAGGCGGCCATCGGCACGCTGCTGGAGCGGGGCCTCATCGAGGTGGCGCACCGGGCCCCGACCCCCGGCCGCCCCGTCTACTACCGCACTACCCGGCGCTTCCTCGAGCTGTTTGGGCTGCGCTCCCTCGACGAGCTGCCCCCGCTGGAGGCATGGGGCATGGGAGAGGGCCCGGCTGCGAAGACTAGCCCCTGAGCCTGAGCCGAGCCGGATTCGGCTGGAGAGGGGACGCAGCCATGGGGGCGTCCGCCCAGCAGCAGGCGCACGTGTCGGGTGGAGCGACGCATCCCATCGATGCCCTGATGCGCACCGCCATGGAGAGTATCAAGTCCATGGTGGACGTCAACACCATCCTGGGGGTCCCGGTGGAGGCCCCCGACGGCACGGTCATCATCCCGGTCTCCCGGGTCTCGTTCGGCTTCGTCGCCGGCGGCTCCGAGTTCGAGGCGACCGAGCGCCAGGGGGCCTTTCCCTTCGGCGGGGGCAGCGGGGCGGGGGTCAGCCTGCACCCGGTGGCCTTCCTGGTGGTGGGCCAGGGCCAGGTGCGGCTGCTGCCCGTCTCGGAGCGGGCCTTGTACGACCGGCTGCTGGACATGGCGCCGCGGGTGGTGGAGCAGCTGCAGAGGTGGGCCGGGCTGGACGGTCAGGCGGCCGCGACCGCGCAACGGGACGGGGCCGAGGGCCAGGGAGGCGCCGCACAGGGTGCGAGGCGAGAGGATGGCGATGCCCGGCGAGCCCAGGGCCCGCCCTCCGACGAGGGCCGACGCAGCCATGTGACGCTGCCGTTCGAGTGAGACCGGCTGCCTGCGGGCAGCCGGTTGTGCTATAGTCGGGGCGTGTCCACATCCCGCTTGTCGGAGGAGGCGGCGCCGGCCTACGAGAGCCTCTGGGCGAGGCTCTCCCGACGCCTGAGCGCCACCAGCCCCGGGCGGCTGCTGGTGGTGGGCTACGCGGGGCTCGCGGCCCTGGGGACGGTGCTGTTGTCGCTGCCCGTCGCGGTGCGTGAGCCGCCGGGACTGCGCTTCGTCGAAGCCCTCTTCACGGCGGCGTCGGCGGTGGCCGTGACGGGCCTGACGGTGGTCGACGTGGGTCACCGGCTCTCCCTCTTCGGCCAGCTGGTCGTGCTGGGTTTGGTGCAACTCGGTGGCCTCGGCGTGATGACAGGTTCGACGCTGCTGGCCTTGCTGGCGGGTCGCCGCATCGGCCTGCGGGGCCGCCTGTTGCTCAAGGAGGAGCTCCACCAGGATTACCTCTCCGGGGTCGTGCGCCTGCTGCGGATGATCGCGGGCGTGACGCTGGCGGTGGAGGCGGTGGGCGCCGCGCTGCTCTTCGTGGCGTGGCAGGGAGCGCTGGGCACGGGCCAGGCCCTGTACTATGGCCTCTTCCATGCCGTCTCCGCGTTCAACAACGCCGGCTTCGACCTGTGGGGCCGGAGTCTGCGGGACTTCGCGGGCGACCCGCTGGTGGTACTGACCGTGGCCGGTCTCTTCATCGTGGGCGGCATCGGCTTCTCGGTGCTGGCCGAGCTCTTCTCGTGGCCCGCTCAGAGGCGCTTGAGCCTGCACACCCGGGTGGTGCTCGGGACCGCCGGCGTGCTGGTGGCGGGCAGCCTGCTCGTCGTGCTGGCCGCCGAGTGGACCAATCCGGGTACCCTGGGGCCCATGCCCTGGCCACAGAAGCTCTTGGCGGCGCTGTTCACCGCCACGACGCCTCGCACGGCGGGCTTCGAGGTGGTGCCCACGGCCATGCTGCGGCCGGTGACGCTGTTCGTCATGCTCTTCCTCATGCTGGTGGGGGTCTCGCCGGGCTCCACCGGGGGCGGCATCAAGACGACGACCGCCGCTGTCATCCTGGTCGGCATCCGCGCCGCGCTGGCGGGGCGAGAGGAGCTGGTGCTGATGGGACGCCGGCTGCCCAGGGGGACCTTCGCGCGGGCGGTGGCCCTGGCGGCCATGGCCATCCTCTGGATCGCCATGGTGGCCGGCGTGCTGATGACGGTGGAGCCGCTCGACGCCACGGCCATCCTGTTCGAGGTCGTCTCGGCCTTCGGCACGGTGGGCTTGAGCCTGGGCATCACGGCGGAGTTGTCGGATCTGTCGCTGCTCTTGCTGGCCATCACCATGGTGGTGGGCAAGGTGGGACCGGTCACCTTCGCGGTCGCGCTGGCCCGGCGGGCGGCGGCGAGAGCGGCGCACGTGCGCTACCCCGAGGAGCGGATCGGCCTCGGCTGAGGGGACGGCCATGGGCGAGCGGGTGCGCCTGCACAAGTGGCTGGCACAGGCCGGCGTCGCCTCCCGCCGGGCGAGCGAGGCCCTCATCCGGCAGGGCCGCGTGGCCGTCAACGGGCAGACGGTGACGGCCATGGGGTGGAGCATCGACCCCGGCCGGGACCGGGTCACGGTGGACGGCCGACCGGTCGCGCCACCCCCTGGGGCCGGTGAGATGGTCTACATCCTGCTCCACAAGCCCAGGGGCCTGGTCAGCACCGCCCGCGACGAGCGCGGCCGCCCCACGGTGGTCGACTGGGTGCGCAGCCGGGGCGGCCCCGGGGTACGGCTCTTCCCGGTGGGACGCCTCGACCTCGACTCCGAGGGGCTGCTGCTGCTGACCAACGACGGCGAGCTGGCCTACGCGCTGACGCACCCCTCGCGCCAGGTGCCCAAGACCTACCGCGTCACGGTGCGGGGCGCCATCACCGACGAGGCCTTGCAGCGGCTGCGCCAGGGCGTCGAGCTGGAGGACGGCCGGGCCAGGGCGTCGTCGCTGCGGCTGATCCGACGGAGCCCGGATGGCGGCGAGCTGGCCATCACCCTGCACGAGGGGCGCAAGCGCCAGGTACGCCGCATGTGCCAGTCGGTAGGGCTCGCCGTGCGTCGCCTGGTGCGGGTGCGCCTGGGACCGCTCGACCTCGGGACGCTCGCGCCCGGTCAGTGGCGGCACCTCGGACCCGACGAGGTGGCACGCCTGCGACGGGCGTCGGGTGCCAGGGAGCCCTTTACAGCCCCGGGCGGGCGTGGTAGCATACCCCCCAAGACGCAGGACGGCAGGACGGCGGGCGACGGGGAGCCCGGCGCCCGGGATTGGCCCGGTCGACGGCCGCAGGCGAGGTAGAGGGCAGGACGGCAGGATGGCCGGCATCAGCGAGAGCCGGGAGGTCGCCCAGGCGGCCTTGCGCATGGCCACCTCCCGTGACTATGCCGAGGAGTCCAGGCTCAAGACCGAGCTCAAGCGCCAGGGCATCCTGGCGGCCGCGGTGGACTTCGGCGGCCCGTTCGCGCAGGCGATCCCGCAGATCGTCGAGCGGTGCGTCGTCGCGGCCAAGCGCGAGGGTCTGATCGTGCCCTTGCACAGCGAGGAGGGGGCGGTGGCGGGCGCCGCGCACGAGGCGGCCATGGGCCTGGCCCTCAAGGCGATGGGCCTCAGCGTCGGCGGCAAGGCCGGGCTGGCGCGGCGCGGCGAGCACGTGGTGGTGGCCCTCTTCGTCGCCATCGGCCTCGGGCACCTGGACGACATCGCGGCCAGTCTGGGGCACCGGGCCCTGGCGCACCGTCCGACGCCGGCCCGAGGGGGAGGCGCACGCGACGATGCAGCCGACGCAGCGGGTCGTTAAGGCCATCCGGGGCGCAGTCTGCGCGGAGTCCAACACCCCCGAGGCCATCGAGCGCGCCGGCCGACGGCTGGTGGAAGCCGTCACCCGCCTCAACGACCTGGCGCCCGAGGACGTCATCAGCGCCATCTTCACGGCGACGCCGGATCTGGACGCCCAGTTTCCGGCGGTCGGCGCCCGGGAGGCGGGTTGGGGCGACGTGGCCATCCTGTGCGCACAGGAGATGGCCGTGCCGTCGCCCGTCCGCCGGTGCGTGCGGCTGCTGGTGCACGCCTACCTGCCCCTGGACCGCCCCGTGCGTCACGCCTATCTCGACGAAGCGGTCGCCCTGCGGCCGGACCGGGCCGGGGCGCCCGACGACGGGCATGCCGGCTCGGTACCGAGCCGGTCCAGCGAGAGGAGTTGATCCATGGTCGTCGTCTTGCGCCGCGATGCCACCCCGGAGCAGCTCGAAGCGGTGGTGGACCGGCTCCATCGCCTGGGATTCGCCGTGCACGTGTCGCGAGGCACCGAGCGCACCATCGTGGGAGCCATCGGCGACCGGCGGCCGGAGCACATCCCCCAGCTCGAGGCCATGCCGGGCGTCGAGCGGGTGGTGCCCATCCTGAGGCCCTTCAAGCTGGCCTCCCGGGAGTTTCGGCCCGAGCCGAGCCTGGTGGAGGTGGGCGGCGACGGCGTGCCCCCGGTGGTGGTGGGGGGCAGCCGGGTCGTGGTCGTGGCGGGCCCCTGCGCGGTGGAGAGCGAGCGGCAGATCGACGAGGTGGCGCGGGCCGTCAAGGAGTCGGGTGCCTCCATCCTGCGGGCGGGCGCCTACAAGCCCCGCACCTCGCCCTACAGCTTCCAGGGGCTCGAGCGGGAGGGGCTGGAGCTCCTGGCCGAGGTGCGCCGGCGCGTGCAGATCCCCGTCGTGACCGAGGTGCTCAACCCCCGCGACGTCGAAGTGGTGGCCGAGCACGCCGACATGCTGCAGATCGGGGCGCGCAACATGCAGAACTTCGCCCTGCTGCGCGAGGTGGGCCGCTCCGACCGGCCCGTGCTGCTCAAGCGAGGCATGGCGGCCACGGTGGAGGAGTGGCTCATGGCGGCCGAGTACGTGCTGTCGGCGGGCAACTCGCGGGTGGTGCTGTGCGAGCGGGGCATCCGCACCTTCGAGACCGCCACCCGCAACACGCTGGATCTGAGCGCGGTCGCGGTGGTGCACGAGCTGAGCCACCTGCCGGTGCTGGTCGACCCCAGCCACGGCACGGGGCGCGCCGCCTACGTCGCCCCCATGGCCCGGGCGGCCGTGGCGGCGGGGGCCGACGGCATCATGGTGGAGGTGCATCCGTCGCCCGACGAGGCGCTCTCCGACGGGCCGCAGCAGCTGACGCCCGAGGCCTTCGCCCAGATGGTGGAGTCGCTGCGGCCCATCGCCGCTGCGCTGGGACGCTTCGTCTGAGGGAGGGAGGCGCATGGCCCGGCGGGTCGCCGTCGTCGGCTGCGGGGTGATCGGCGCCTCGCTGGGTCTGGCTCTGCGGAGCCTGGGCGAGGCTGGCCGATACCGGGTGGTGGGTTACGACCGGGACCCCGTCGCCGCGCAGCAGGCGGCGGAGCGGGGCGCCGTCGACGAGATGGCCGGCAGCCTGGCCGAGGCGGTGCGCGAGGCCGAGATGGTGGTGCTGGCCGTCCCCGCCGAGTCGGTGGCGGAGGTGGCGCTGGAGGCGTCGGTCCATGCGCCGTCCACCGCCGTGATGACCGACGTGGCCTCGGTCAAGGGTCGCATCGTCGAGCGGCTGGGGGGGGCGACTCCCCGGCGGGCAGGCCTTCGTGGGCGGCCACCCCATGGCGGGTTCCGAGCGGGCGGGGCCGGCGGGGGCCGATCCTTACCTTTTCCAAAACGCCATCTACGTCCTGACCCCGCTGCCCGAGACTCCGCCGGAGGCCGTCGCCCAGGTGACGGCCATGGTGGAGGCGGTGGGGGCGCTGCCGGTGCGGATGGATCCGTGGCGCCACGACCTGGCGGCGGCCGCGGCCAGCCACCTGCCGCACGTGCTGGCCTCGTGCCTGGTGCAGGCGGCGGCCCGGTGGGAGGCCGAGGGCGTGCCGGTGTTGGAGCTGGCCGCCACGGGCTTTCGTGACGCGACCCGGCTGGCGCTCGGCCACGAGCGGGTCTGGGTGCCCATCTTGATGCTCAACGCGCCGGCCCTGCTCAGGGCGCTCGAGACCCTGCGGCATACCCTGGCGGAGTTGGAGCAGGCGCTGGCGACAGGCGATCGGGCCCGGGTCGAGGCCATCCTGGCCGAGGCGCGCGGCCGCCGGGCGGGCTTGCGGCTGCCGGCCAAGGGGTACGGCCATCCCACGTGGGACCTGGTGGTGCGGCTGGAGGACCGGCCCGGCGCCATCGCCGCCGTCAGCGGCGCGCTGGGGGAGCGCCAGATCAACATCGCCGACATCGAGATCCTGCGGGTGCGGGAGGGGGAGGCGGGCACGCTGCGGCTGGGCTTCGCCTCCGAGCAGGCCATGCGAGCGGCGCTGGCCGTGCTGCGCGAACGGGGGTTGGTCTGTTGGGCGAGATAGAGGCCGAGCAGGGCATGTGGCAGGTCCGGCCGACCACGGGCCTCGGGGGCGAGGCTCGCGTGCCGCCCGACAAGTCCATCTCCCACCGGGCCGCGATGATGGGCGCCATCGCCGAGGGCACCACGGTCATCGACCGCTACCTCGAGGCCGCCGACACGCTGGCGACGCTCGAGAGCCTGCGGGCCTTCGGGGTGGAGATCGACGGGCCGGACGGCCAGGGCCGGGTCGTGGTGCGGGGCCGGCCCGCGAGCCGAGGGGGCCTGGCCGAGCCGGAGCGCCCGGTGGATGCGGGCAACTCGGGCACCACGCTGCGCCTCCTGATGGGGCTGGCGGCTGCACACCCCATCTTCTGGGTGGCCACCGGCGACGCCTCGTTGCGGCGACGCCCCATGGGGCGGGTCATCGAGCCCCTGAGCCGCATGGGGGCGCGCATCTGGGCGCGGCAGGGCGATCGGGCGCCACTGGCCATGCGGGGCGGGCCCCTGCGCGCCATCGCCTGGAGGGGCCCGGTCGCCAGCGCCCAGGTCAAGTCGGCCGTGCTGCTGGCCGGGGTGCAGGCCCGGGGCGTCACCCGCGTCGACGAGCCGGCCCTCAGCCGGGATCACACGGAGCGGATGCTGCCCCTCTTCGGCGTCCGGCTGTTCGCGGGGCCCGGGTGGGTCGAGCTCGAGGGGCCCCAGACCCTGCAGGGGTGCCATCTGACGGTGCCGGGGGATCCGTCGTCGGCAGCTTTCTTGTGGGTGGCGGCGGCCATGCATCCGGGCTCCCGGGTGCGGGTCTCGGGCGTCAGCCTCAACCCCACGCGGGTCGAGGTGCTGCGGGTGCTCTCGGAGATGGGGGCGCAGGTGCAGGTGGAGCCCGCCTCGCCGCCGTCGGCGCCCGAACCGTGGGGTGACGTCACCGTGGTCGGCCCCGAGCGGCTGCGTCCCTTCCGGATCGCCGGCCGCCGCGTGCCGCTGCTCATCGACGAGCTGCCGGTACTGGCGGTGGCGGCCCTGCGGGCGCAAGGCACCTCGCTCATCCAGGAGGCGTCCGAGCTGCGGGTCAAGGAGTCGGACCGGATCGAGGCGCTGGCCCGCGGCCTTGCGGCGCTGGGGGCCCAGGTCGAGGCGCTGCCGGACGGGTTGCGCATCGAGGGTCCCCAGCGCTTCCCCGGGGGCGTGGCCGACTCCTGCGGGGATCACCGGCTGGCCATGTCGCTGGCGGTGGCGGCCCTGGCAGGAGACGGGCCTTCGGTGGTGAAGGGCTCCCGTTGCGCCCGGATCTCGTTTCCCGGCTTCGCGGAGGTCCTGGACCTGCTCGCGCGGGCGGGGGGCGGGCGTATCGAGGAGGCAGCGTAGATCCGACCATGTCCCACCATCGGCCCGGGTGCCGGCGGGAGTGGATCGCCGTCGACGGACCCGCCGGCGCAGGCAAGAGCACCCTGGCCCGCGCCCTGGCCAGGGCGCTCGGCTTTCGGTACGTCGACACCGGCGCCATGTACCGGGCGGCCGCGCTGGCGGCGTTGCGAGCGGGGCTGCTGGCGCACGAGCCCATCGACGCCGACGCCGTCGTCCGTCTGGTAAAGCGGCTCGACATCCGCATCGGCACGGAGCCGGAGGGGGACCGCCCGGCTCCGGTCTATCTGGACGGCGAGGACGTCAGCGAGGCGGTGCGCTCCCTGGAAGTGGGGCAGGCGGCCTCCGCCATCGCACGGCTGGCCGGGGTGCGTCGCATCCTGGCCGGTCTCCAGCGGCGCCTGGCCGAGGCCGGCCCCTGCGTCATGGAAGGGCGCGACATCGGCACCGTCATCCTGCCCGAGGCCTGCGTCAAGCTGTACGTCACCGCATCCCTCGAGGAGCGAGCCCGCCGCAGGGCCCGCGAGCTGGCGGCCGACGTCCCGGGCGCCGGGGACCCGGGAGGCAGCGAGGCGGGGGTCGAGGCGGTCATGCGGGAGCTGGCGCGGAGGGACCGGCAGGACAGCTCCCGGGAGACCGCCCCCTTGATGGTGGCGCCCGACGCGGTTACCCTGGACACGACAGGCCAGGATCTGGCCTCGGTCCTCCAGCGCGCCCTCGCGATCTGTCGCGAGCGTCTCGGAGGTGGCCCGTGACGTTCTATCGCATCGTCCAGCGGATCGTGAGGCCCATCCTGTGCGGCTACTTCCGGGTGCGGGTGGTGGGCATCGAGCGGCTGCCCAGGAGCGGGCCCGTGCTGCTGGCCCTCAACCACTTGAGCATGCTCGATCCCATTTTGGTGGGGGCGGTCATGCCGCGCCCCATCTGCTTCATGGCCAAGGAGGAGCTCTTCCGCTACCCGCTGTTAGGGCAGGTGCTGCGCTGGGTGGGCGCCTTTCCGGTACGCCGGGGAGAGCCGGACCGGGAGGCCATCCAGCACGCGTTGCGGTGCCTGCGGGAGGGGCGGGTGGTCGGCATCTTCCCCGAGGGCACGCGCAGCCTGGACGGCCGGCTGCTGGAGCTGCACGGGGGCACGGCGCTGCTGGCTCTCAAGAGCGGGGCGCCCATCCTGCCGGCGGCCATCACGGGTACCGAGCGGGCCATGCCCAAGGGCACCTGGTGGCCCCGACGGGTGGCCGTCGAGATCCGGATCGGCCAGCTGCTGCCCGTGGAGCCGGGACCTGCAACCGCCACCAAGGCCCGGGTGGCCTCCACCAGCCGGCGGCTGGCCGACAGCCTCAGCGAGCTGCTGGGGCAGACGCTGGTACAGCAGCCGGGTGGATCCGGGCTGGCTTGAGACTTTCCAACCGGCCCAGCGATGCTCGCCCGCTTTTCGTGATCGTGCGCCCCCTTTCAAGGAGGAATCCCGCGCGGGGGTCACGAATAGCGGGCCGTGTGGGACTTGAGTCACGGGACGACGAGGTGTCGCAGGAGACGTGCGCCCGCCACGAGACGCGAGGACGGGTCCCAGCTCCGCATCGCTTCCTCTCCCGCCCTTCAACTCTCCAGGGTCATGCCCGGAGCTTCGAGGTCGTAGCCCGAGGGGGTAGGGTCATCCATGGGGTTTGCATTGGGTCAAGGTGAAACAGGCGCCATGCCCTCCCAGCCGGCATCGGCGCAGCCGGAGGCGGCCGCGGAGCTGCCGACCGCGGCCGGCGAGCAGGCGGCCGCGCTCGAGACGGTCGAGTCGCTCCAGGAGACCAACGCCCAGGATGCCATGGAGCAGGCGCTGGCCGCGTTGACGCCCGGGCGCGTCGTGCGGGGCCGGGTGGTCCAGGTCTCCGCCGACGAGGTGCTCGTCGACGTCGGCTACAAGGGCGACGGGCGCATCCCCATCCACGAGCTGGGGCTGCGATCCGGCCAGACGCCCGCCGACATCCTCAAGGTCGGCGACGAGATCGACGTCTGGGTGTTGAAGGTGGACGAGGAGGGAGGCGTCCTCCTTTCCAAGCGCCGCGCCGATGCGGAGATGACGTGGCGCCGCCTGGAGCGGGCCCAGCAGGAGGGGACCATCCTCGAGGCGCGGGTGACCGAGCGGGTGAAGGGCGGGCTGCTGGTCGACGTCGGGGTGCGGGGCTTCGTGCCGGCCTCTCACGTGGCGCGGGGCTACGTGGACAACCTGGAGCAGTTCGTCGGGCAGACCCTCCGGTTGAAAGTGGTGGAGGTCAACCGCAGCCGCCGCAACGTGGTGCTCTCCCGCAAGGAGGTCCTGGAGAAGGAGTACGAGGAGGCCAAGGCCCGGCTCTTCTCCACCCTCAAGGAGGGTCAGGTGGTGGAGGGTGTCGTGCGGCGACTCACCGACTTCGGGGCCTTCATCGACCTGGGCGGCGGTGTCGAGGGCCTGCTGCACATCTCCGAGATGGCCTGGAGCCGGGTGCGCCACCCGTCCGACGTCTTGCACGAGGGGCAGACCCTCAAGGTGATGGTGCTCAACGTCGACCGCGAGCGGGAGCGGATCTCGCTCGGCCTCAAGCAGGTGCTGCCCAACCCGTGGGACACGGTCGGCGAGCGCTACCACGTGGGCGACGTGGTCGACGGCGAGGTGACGCGGCTGGTCGACTTCGGGGCCTTCGTGCGGCTGGAGGACGGCATCGAGGGGCTCGTGCACATCTCGCAGCTGGCCGACCACCACGTCACCAAGCCCCAGGAGGTGGTCTCGCCGGGCCAGCAGGTGCGGGTGCGCATCCTGAGCGTGGATCAGGCGGCCCGGCGGATCGGCCTGTCGCTGCGGGAGGCAGCGCCCAAGCGGGAGCCGCGTCAGGAGCCGGCGACCTCCCACGGCACGGCCGAGGCGCCCACCATCACCATCGGCGAGCTGTACGGCAACCTGGGCGAGGTGCTCAAGAACGGCGGCCAGCCGACCCGGACCGCCGGGCGGCAGGCCGGCTCGCCGGCCGACGGCGCGGGCGACTGAGCCTCCCCGCAGGTTCGGACCGAGCATACGAGCAGGGCGCATAGGAGGCAGGGCCGGCTGGCAGCCGGCCCTTTCGCTTGCCAGCATAGGCGCGCCGGGGAGCGGAGACGTTGGGGGCAGAGGAGGCGAGTCCTAGCCCATGCCGCTCCCGACGGGTGTCATCGTCCTGGTGGTGGTGGCTGCTCTCATCTTCTTCGGCCTCGCCCATCGCGCCCTGGACCGGCTGCGCCTCACCGACGGGCAGGCCCTGCTCGTCATCGCGGCCATCATCGCCGGCAGCTTCATCGACCTTCCCCTGATGCGCACTCCCTTCACCCTCAGCGTCAATGTCGGCGGCGCTCTCGTCCCGCTGGCGCTGGTGGTCTACCTCTTGTGGCGGGCGGACAGCTCCGCCGAGCGCGTGCGGGCCCTGGTCGGCGCCGTCATCACGGCGGCGGCCGTGCTGGCGGTAGCCTCCATGACCGACTTCGAGCCGGGCCGCGCCGACTTCCTGGATCCCATCTGGCTCTTCGGAGGGCTGGGGGGTGTGGCCGGCTACCTGGTCGGCCAGCGATCGCGCCGGGCCTCCTTCGTGGCCGGTAGCCTGGGCCTCCTGCTGACGGACCTGGTGCACGCGCTCCAGGTGGCGCGCCTCGGCCAGGCCGCCACGGTGATGATCGGAGGGGCCGGGGCGTTCGACATGATCGTGCTGGCGGGCATCCTGGCCCTGGGGCTGGCCGAGGTGGTGGGGGAGGTGCGGGAGCGGCTGTCGGGCGGGCCCGGGCCGGCCGCGCTGCTCCTGGCGGTCGCCTCGGCCTCGCTCGTGGCGGTGCTGTGGGCGGCGACGGGCCTGACGGCTCCCACGCCGGTGCCGGCGGCCTCTGTCGGCGGCGCCGAGGCGGTCGAGCACGCCGACGCCTACTACACCCTGGTGCGGCCGGACGGCTCGGTGCTGACGTACACGGCGCGGCGTCTGACCGTGGGCGACGTCTACATCGACGCCGCCAACCGCCGCTGGGAGGTGGAGGGGGTCCAAGGCGAGCGGATACGCGTGCGCGACGCCGGGCTCGAGCCCATGCCGCAGGCCAGCTCCCTGCAGAGCTCGGGACTGCCCGTGCCGGCGGCCCTGGGCGTCCGACGGGGAGCCGACGTGGCCATCTACTTCACCCACTCCGACGAGTCGTACGTGCCGACCAGCGGCACGCCAGCCAAGTGGTGGGGCGACATCTACCAGGTAGGCGAGACCCTGGCCGAGGAGCTGCGCCGCCTGGGCCACCGGGTCCAGGTCTCCCGCAACAACCACAACCCCCACGACGGCCAGGCCTATACGCGGTCGCGCCGCACGGCCATGCAGCTGATGCGGGCCCAGCCGGCTCTGCTGGTCGACATCCACCGGGACGCGGTGCCGCCCGAGGTCTACGAGACCGAGGTGAAGGGCCAGCCGGCCACCAAGGTGCGGCTGGTGGTGGGCCGCCAGAACCAGAACATGCAGGCCAACCTGGCCTTCGCCAAGCAGATCAAGGCCACCGCCGACCGCGAGCTGCCCGGTCTCATCGAGGGCATCTTCATCGCCCAGGGCGACTACAACCAGGACCTGATGCCCAGGGCCATCCTCCTGGAGTTCGGGGCGCACACCAACCCGCTGGAGCTGGCCCAGACCGGGGCCAGGCTCTTCGCACCGGTGCTGGCCGCCGCGGGAATCGGCCGGCCGGGCTCCCGTGAGGTGGGCGCTGGCGCCTGGCGCAGCGCGGGGGTGCTGGTGGTGGCCCTGCTCGTCGGGGCGGTCGGGTTCCTGGCCCTCAACGCCGGCAGCGCGGACGCGGTGAGGTCGGCCATCGTCCGATGGTGGCGGCGCGTGGCCCCGGCCGGTCAGGATGGCCCGGCCGACGACGGCCAGCCCTGACGGGGTGACCCCGGCGGGATGGATGGCGTGGTCTGGGACGTCGTGATGGGCTCCCTGGCAGGGACGGCCCTGCGCATCTACACCTTGCGGGTCGACTACCGGCAGTATCCCAGCTATCCCCAGGGCTACGCCATCCACCTCTCGATGGGGCTCATCGCCTCGTTCTTGGGGGCGCTGGCCTTCCCGGCGCTCCTGGCGCGGGAGTTCGCGGCGGCCTCCTTCCTGGCGCTGGCCGCCACCCAGTTTCGCGAGGTGCGCAAGATCGAGCGGGAGGCCCTCTCCCGGCTGGAGGAGACCGAGCTGGTGCGGCGCGGCGCGGCCTACATCGAAGGCATCGCGCGGGTCTTCGAGACCCGCAACTACCTGGCCATGCTGGTGGCCCTGCTCGACACGGTGGCGCTGTGGCTCGTGCGCCCCTCCCCGGCCGGCGCCGCGGTGGTGAGCGCCGTGGTCGCGACGGTGGCGGCGGTCAGCATCGGCCGCAGCGCCCGCGGATCCACCGTCGGACAGATCGCGACGGTGCGGCCGGCGCGCATCGAGTTCGACGGGCCGCTCTTATCGGTCGAGGGGGCCGTCCTGGTCAACGTGGGGCGTCTGCAGGCCCGTGAGATCTACCTGCGCCAGGGCGTGGCCGCCATGATCGAACCCCGGGACCGCGCGGCCGCGGCGACGCTGGCCAACCCCGGCCAGCGCCAGGCCATCCTGCACGACGTGGTGGCGCGGGTGGGCGTGCGCATGGACATCGACGAGCCCGAGTTCGCACCCATCTCGCGCCGTCACGTGGAGAGAGACGCCGTCGTCGTGGTGCTCATCCCGCAGGCGGGGGGCTTCGAGGAGGTGGCCCGGGCCATCGGGAGCGTGCCGGTGCTGGAGAGCAGCGTGCGCCTGACGGGCCGGGACGTGCAAACGGGTGGGGCCGGCAGCCTGGTCCCGCGTCATCTCGACACCGACGCCCCACGGACGGCTCGGAGGGGGTGAGGGCGGTGGGCGACATGCGGGTCCGCGCCAGCGAGTGGATCCTGGCCATCGTCACCACCGACCCCGACTACCGGGCGACGGGGGCGGCTCCCGTCTTCTACGCCCGGGACCGGGACGACCTGGAGCGCATCGCCCTCTACCTCAGCCGGGTGACGCTGGGCTCGGCGCACGAGATCCAGCCCGGCACCCTCGTCATCATGCGCCACTGACGGCCGTGCAGACGGGAGGATGCCCGTGCCCATCGTCTACCACTGCTTCGGAGGGGCGCACTCGTCCCCGATCGCAGCCGCCATCCACCTGGGGATGCTCCCGCTGGATCGCATCCCGCCACCGGAGGCCATCCGCGGTGTCCCACACTTCGACGCCACGCCGTCGGACCAGTGGGGCATGCTGCTGCCCATGGGGCAGGATGCCCACGGCCACGCGGTCTTCGTGATGGGCCATGGGCCTCACGCCAGGGTGGCGCTGCAGGCGCTGCTGGACGGGTACCGCCTGGGGGGCGGCGACCCGGAGCAGCTGATGGTGGTCGACACGTTACGCTGCGTCAACGTCTGGATGCGCCTGGGGGGCTACCTCTCCCGCCGGCTCGGGCTGGTCAGGCTCGGTCGGCCTCTGGTAATCTGGGGGACGAGGCGGGCGTACCCTCGGCTCGCATCGCTGGTGCGACAGACCGTGGCGCGCTGTGGCGCCACCCACGCGGCCGGACGCCCGCGGCCCTGAACCGGCCCGATCCCCTGGAGGCGACGGTGTCGACACGCGACCGGCCGTCGGAGGCCCCGGCGGCTACCTCGGGCCCCACCGTGGCCATCGTAGGGCGCCCCAACGTGGGCAAGTCCACGCTCTTCAACCGGCTGGCGGGGCGCCGCCTGGCCATCGTGCACGAGCAGCCCGGGGTCACCCGGGATCGCCTGCGCGCGCCCGTGCGATGGAAGGGCCGGCTCTTCTGGGCCGTGGACACGGGCGGCCTGGTGGATCTCCAGCCGGGCGCGGACGTGGGGGGTGCCATCCTGCGCCAAGCGGCCGCCGCCCTGGAGGAGGCGGCGGTGGTGCTCTTCGTGGTCGACGCCCGCGCCGGGCTGCTGCCGGGCGACCAGACGCTGGCCCGGTGGTTGCGGCGTCTGGGCAAGCCCGTGCTGGTGGTGGCCAACAAGGTGGACAGCACCGCCGTGGAGCCCGCCGTGCACGAGTTCGCGGCACTGGGGCTGGGGGAGATCCTGCCCGTGTCGGCCGCCAACGGGCGCAACGTGGGCGACCTGCTCGACCGGGTGGTGGAGCGACTCGAGCAGGCGGCCGACGCCGTCCCGTCGCTCGCCGCCGAGACGCCGGAGGCGGTGCGCGTCGCCATCGTGGGCCGCCCCAACGTCGGCAAGTCCTCCCTGGTCAACGCCCTGGTGGGCCACGAGCGGGTGGCCGTCCACGAGGAGGCCGGCACCACCCGAGACGCCGTGGACGTCTCGCTGGAGTGGGAGGGGCGGCTCGTCACCCTGGTCGACACCGCTGGCATCCGGCGCAAGGCCCGGCCCGGGGCGGCCGACCTGGAGCAGCTCGCGGTGAGCCGGGCGCTGGCGGCGTTGCAGCGTTGCGACGTGGCCGTGGTGGTCATCGACGCCGCCGAGGGCGTCACCTTCCAGGAGGCCCGCCTGGCCGGGCGTGCCGCGTCGCTGGGGCGGGCCGTCGTGCTGGCCGTCAACAAGTGGGATCTCATCGGGGAGCGGGCGGGGCGGCCCGAGCGCTTCACCGAGGAGGTGCAGACCGCCGCAGCTCGCCTGTACTGGGCACCCGTCTACTACGTCTCCGCCCTGAGGGGCTGGCAGGTCCAGGCCCTGCTGGAGGGTGCCGTGGCGGCCGCCGACCGCCGGCGCCAGCGCCTGGACCCCGGGCAGCTCCGAGCCGTCATCGACCGCGCCCAGGCGCAGCACCCGCCCTCGGGACGAGGCCGCCGGGGCGTGCGCATCGTGGGGGTGCGCCAGTTGGACGGCCCACCTCCGACCCTGGCGCTGGCGCTACGCGGCGCCGCCCAGCTCCCGGTGCCCTACCTGCGCTATCTGGAGCGCCACCTGCGCCGCCACTTCGATCTGACCGGCACGCCCGTCCTGTGGGTGCAGGGGCCGGACGCGCGGCCCCGCCGGGCCTGAGTCCCATCGGCCGTATCGCCCTCCTCTCGCGTCATACCCCCGGAGCCTGACCCATAGCATGTAGCAGCCGTCCGAGCGGCGCGCCCGCGGTCGGGAGTCACGGGCCGCTCGGGTGCAGAGGGGCGTGCGACTGCCGTGGAGCGCTTCGATGTCTTCCGGGACATGGCCGAACGCACGGGCGGATGCATCTACGTCGGGGTCGTGGGGCCGGTGCGTACCGGCAAGTCCACCTTCATCCGGCGGTTCATGGAGCTGCTGGTGCTCCCCGCCATCCACGACCCCGACCAGCAGTCCCGCACCCGGGACCAGCTGCCCCAGAGCGGCGCCGGTCGCACCATCATGACCACCCAGCCCGACTTCGTGCCCGACGAGCCGGTGGAGGTGGTGCTGCAGGAGCCGATCCGGGTCAAGGTGCGGGTCGTCGACTGCGTCGGCTACACCGTGCGGGGCGCCCTGGGCTACGAGGAGGAGGGGCGGCCCCGGATGGTGCGGACGCCGTGGTTCGAAGAGGAGATCCCTTTCGAGCAGGCCGCCGAGATGGGGACGCGCCGGGTCATCACCGAGCATTCGACCATCGGGCTGGTGGTCGTCACCGACGGCTCCATCACCGACATCCCTCGCGAGGCGTACCTGCCGGCGGAGGAGCGGGTCATCTCGGAGCTGCGCGAGCTGGGCAAGCCCTATCTCGTCATCCTCAACTCCACCCACCCCCGGGAACCCGCCACCCAGCGCCTGGCCGCTGACCTGGCGCAACGCTACGGGGTGCCGGTGCTGCCCGTCGATGCCCTGCACATGCAGCACGACGAGCTGCTGGCCATCCTGCAGGAGCTCTTGTGGGAGTTTCCCGTGCGCGAGGTAGGGGTCGTCCTGCCGCGGTGGGTGGAGGAGCTGGCCGACGACCACTGGGTGCGCCGCCAGCTGTTGGAGGCGGTGCAGTCGCACCTGCACGACGTGCGCCGGGTGCGGGACGTGCGCCAGGCGGTCGACCAGCTCCAGCGCCACGAACTGGTGGAGTCGGCTTCCCTGGTCGAGATGGACCTGGGGTCGGGCTGCGCGACCGCGGAATTGCGCACGCTCTCGGCGCTCTTCTACCGGGTGCTCAACGAGATCACCGGCACCCAGGTGGAGAGCGACGCCGACCTGGTGCGGCTCTTGCAGGAGCTGGTGCGGGCCAAGGAGGAGTTCGACTACCTCAGCGAGGCCCTCGCGCAGGTGCGCGCCACGGGGTATGGCGTCGTGACGCCCCGCAAGGAGGAGATCACCTTCCAGCAGCCGGAGCTGATCCGGCAGGGGCACCGGTTCGGGGTGAGGCTCAAGGCCAGTGCGCCCACCATCCACATGGTGAGGGCCGACGTGACGACCGAGGTGACTCCCTTCGTGGGCACCGAGCGGCAGGGGGAGGAGTTCGCCCGCTACCTCTCCAGCCTCTTCGAGGAGAACCCCGAGAAGCTGTGGCAGTCGGACTTCCTGGGGCGGTCGCTGCAGGAGCTGGTGCGGGAAGGGATCCAGAGCAAGCTCCATCGCCTGCCCGAAAACGCCCAGCAGAAGCTGCAGGAGACGCTGACCCGCATCATCAACGAAGGAAGCGGCGGCCTGATCTGCATCATTTTGTAAGGGGGATTTTTGCAGGCAGCGACGGCCTTCGGCAGGAGGATGCCAGCGAACAGCGAAACAGCGCGCCGGACTAATTTCCAGCCCGCAAAGGCCCGTGGTGCCAGCATCGGCGGGCGCGCCGCATACCGGCACCGGCGAGAGGGCAAGATAGGGCGTGCCTGACGGCGCTATCACGAGCCTGAGCGGCAAGGGCTTGACGAGCCTGGCGACAAGGGCGAAAGGGGTTGAGCATCTTGACGAAGGCCGAGCTGGTTGACAAGATCGCCGACAAGACCGGGCTCACCAAGAAGGACTCCGGCCGCGCACTGGACGCCGTCTTCGAGGCCATCACCGAGGCGCTGGCGCAGGGGCAACGGGTCCAGCTCGTGGGCTTCGGCAGCTTCGAGGTGCGCAAGCGGGCCGCCCGCAAGGGCCGCAATCCGCAGACGGGCCGCGAGATCCAGATCGGGGCCCGGGTCGTGCCGGCCTTCAAGGCGGGCAAGGCCCTCAAGGACGCCGTGGCCCGGTAACGGCCCCTTCGATAGGGGAGGCCCCTGAGGAGCGCTGCGTGACCTGGTCGCGCAGCGCTCTGTCTTTTGGGGACCGGGCGATCTATAATGGCTGCCAAAAAGCACCCGACCGTGGTCGGCTCCGCGCCCGGCAGACGAGGAGGCCCACGCGACGTGGCATCGGACCAGCCCATTCGGCTCGGCATGTTGGGTTTCGGCACGGTGGGACAAGCCGTGGCCCGCGCGCTCCAGCGACGAGCCCACGAGATCGCCACCCGCACGGGCCGTGCCATCGTCTTGCACCGGGTGGCGGTCCGGGAGCCTGCCAAGCCCCGCCCGGTGGCGTTGGACGGCCTGCACGTGCATCGCTCACCCCTCGAGGTGGTGGAGCAGCCCGACGTCGACCTGCTGATCGAGGTGATGGGCGGTGAGGAGCCAGCGGCATCGGCCATCCGCCGGGCCCTCGAGCTGGGCAAGCCGGTGGTGACCGCCAACAAGGTGGTGATGGCCCGGCGAGGCCCCGAGCTGTTGGGCATGGCCCGCCGGCGAGGGGTGCCGCTGCTGTTCGAGGCGGCGGTGGGCGGGGCCGTGCCCATCATCCGTCCCGTCCAGGAGTCGCTGGCCTCGGATCGGATCTTGGCCCTGCTGGGCATCGTCAACGGCACCACCAACTTCATCCTGACGGAGATGACCGACGCCGGCGCGGCCTTCGAGGCGGCCCTGCAGGAGGCCCAGCGCCGGGGCTACGCCGAGGCCGACCCCAGCGCGGACGTCTCGGGGTTGGATGCGGCGTGCAAGCTCAGCGTGCTGGCCTCCCTGGCCTTCGACCGGTGGGTGCCGCTGGATCGCCTCGACGTCCGGGGGCTGGAGGGCATCACGGCGCGTGACGTGCAGTACGCCGGGGAGCTGGGACTGGCCGTCAAGCTGCTGGCCTTCTCCCGCCTGCGTGACGATGCAATCGAAGCGTGGGTCGGGCCGGCCCTGCTGCCGAGACGCCATCCGCTGGCCCAGGTGAGGGGCGTCAACAACGCGATCTGGCTCGTGACCGAGGCCGCCGGCGAGCTGATGTTCTACGGGCCCGGGGCGGGGGGCGACCCCACGGCCGCGGCCGTGCTCGGCGACGTGATGGACGCGGTGCGCCGCCATGCGGCTCGTCTCCCCACGGACTCGCGCAACGGCTCGTGGCCGGTCGCAGGCGTGGAGTGGGAGCCGGCCCGCATGGTGGAGCCCGGCGGGGCGCTGGCGCGCTTCTACCTGCGGCTGCAGGTGCTGGACCGACCCGGCGTGCTGGCCGCCACCGCCGACATCTTCGGCCGCCACGGCGTCAGCATCGAGTCGGTCATCCAGAAGGGCCGTGGCGAGGACCCGGTCGACCTGGTCTTCGTCACGCACGAGGCGCCCCTGGCGGCGGTGGAGCGAGTGGCCGCCCAGGTGCGGGAGTTGCCGGTCGTCGCCTGGACGGGCCCGCTGGTGCGGGTGGTCGGCGGCGCATGATCGCCACGGGTGTCATCCAGCGCTACCGGTCCCTGCTCCCGGTGCCCGAGGGGCTGGAGCCGGTCAGCCTGGGCGAGGGCGGCACGCCGCTGGTGCGCCTCGGGCGCCTGGAGCGACAGGCCGGGCTGCGCATCCCGCTCTTCGCCAAGGTGGAGGGGCAAAACCCCACCGGCTCCTTCAAGGACCGGGGGATGACGGTGGCGGTCTCCCTGGCACGGCACCGGGGGCGGCGGGCCGTCATCTGCGCCTCGACGGGCAACACGGCGGCCTCAGCGGCAGCCTATGCGGCACGGGCCGGCATGGCTGCCTTCGTCCTGCTGCCCCAGGGGGCCGTCGCGCCGGGCAAGCTGGCCCAGGCGTTGGCCTACGGGGCCACCGTGGTGGAGATCGCCGGCAACTTCGACCGCGCCCTGCAGCTGGTGCGGGCGATGAGCGAGCGGTTCGAGATGGAGCTGGTCAACTCCGTCAACCCGGCCCGCCTGGAGGGGCAAAAGACGGCCGCCTTCGAGGTCTGCGACCAGCTGGGCCGCGCGCCCGCCTACCTGGCCATCCCGGTGGGCAATGCCGGCAACATCACGGCCTACTGGCAGGGCTTCACGCAGTACCGCCAGGCCGGCCGAGTGGAGGGGGTGCCCGTCATGCTGGGCTTCCAGGCGGCGGGCGCTGCCCCGTTGGTGAGGGGTGAGCCGGTCGAGCAGCCGGAGACGGTGGCCACCGCCATCCGCATCGGCCGGCCGGCGAGCTGGGAGGGCGCGCTGAGGGCCCGAGACGAGTCGGGAGGGATCATCGCGGCCGTGTCGGACGCGGCCATCCTGGAGGCCCAGCGCCGGCTGGCCGGTGAGGAGGGGATCTTCTGCGAACCCGCCTCGGCCGCCAGTCTGGCGGGGGTGCTGCAGCTGGCCCGCGACGGCTACTTTCGTGACGCCTCGGGTCCGGTGGTCTGCGTGCTGACCGGCCACGGGCTCAAGGATCCGGACCGGGCCCACGCCATGGCGCGCCCTGATCAGGTGCGCCGGGTGGGGGCCGACGAGGCGTCGGTGGCCGCGGTGCTGGAGGGGGGCGCAGGCGTCGGGCATGGATGAGACCCCGGTGTCGCCCATCGAGGCCGCGTGGGTGGATGTGCCCGCCTCGACGGCCAATCTGGGACCCGGCTTCGACGCCCTCGGGCTCGCGCTGGAGTTGCGGCTGCGCGTGACCATGCGCTGGGTGGCGACCGAGGGGGGGCCGCAGGCGTGGCCGCCGGCTCTGGCGGGCCTGACGGTGACGGGGGAGGGCGCGGGCCGCATCGAGAGGGGCGCGGCCAACCGGCTCTGGCAGGCTGCGCAGGCGGTCTTCGGCCGCATCGAGGCGCCGTCATGGGCCAGGGGACGGGCCGTCGAGGTGGAGGCGCACAACGCCATCCCGGTGGGAGCCGGGTTGGGCTCCAGCGCGGCCGCGGCGGTGGCGGGGCTGTGGGCGGCCAACGCATTGGCGGGATCGCCCCTCTCCTACGGCACCCTGCTGGAGATGGCCGCGGCGATGGAGGGGCACGCGGACAACGCCGCGGCGGCGGCCCTGGGCGGACTGGTGGTGGCGCGGCGGGGGCGGACGGGAGCGGTGACGGCCATCCGCGTGCCCCTGCCGCGGGGGGAGCTGGTGGCGGCGCTGGCCGTCCCCGACTTCGCACTGCCCACGGAACGGGCGCGCCGGGTGCTGCCGGCGACGGTGAGCCGGGAGGATGCGGTCTTCAACGTGGGGGGTGCCTCCCTGACGGTGGCGGCCCTGACCACCGGGCGCTTCGAGGTGCTGGCCGAGGCCATGGCCGACCGGCTGCACCAGCCCCACCGCAGCGCCCTGGTGCCGGGCCTGGATGCGGCGATGGAGGCGGCCGTGGTCGCGGGCGCCTACGGGGCGGCACTGAGCGGCGCGGGGCCATCGGTGGTGGCTCTTTGCCCGTCCCATCGCGGCGACGAGGTGGCGGTGGCCATGGCAGGCGCCATGAGCCGAAACGGGCTGCAGGTGCGCGCCATGGTGCTGCCCGTGGCGACGGAGGGAGCGCGGTTGCGCGTTCGACGGCGTGCGTCCGCCCCGGGGGCGGGCGGCGACGAGAGGGAGTCGGGATAGCGGCATGGCTCTGGTCGTACAGAAGTTCGGGGGCACGTCGGTGGGCAACCCGGAGCGGATCCGGGAGGTGGCGCGCCGTATCGCCGAGACCCGCGGCGCAGGCCATCGGGTGGTGGTCGTGGTCTCGGCCATGGGGCACACGACGGACCAGCTGCTGGATCTGGCGCATCAGGTATGTCGTCGGCCGCCCCGGCGGGAGCTCGACATGCTCCTCTCCACCGGCGAGCAGGTCTCCATCGCGCTGGTCGCCATGGCGCTGGAGGACCTGGGGGTGCCGGCCATCTCGCTGACCGGCGCCCAGGTGGGCATCCATACGGATGGGATGTACACCCGGGCCCGCATTCGCCGGATCTCCACCGGCCGCATCGGCGAGGAGCTGGAGGCGGGGCGGGTGGTGGTGGTGGCCGGCTTCCAGGGGATCACCGACGGGTGGGACATCACCACCCTGGGACGGGGCGGCTCCGACACGACGGCCGTGGCGCTGGCAGCCGCGTTGCAGGCCGACGTCTGCGAGATCTACACCGACGTCGTCGGCGTCTTCACGGCCGATCCCCGCGTGGTGCCCCATGCCCGGCTGCTGCCGGTCATCTCCCACGGGGAGATGCTGGAACTGGCCAGCCTGGGGGCCGCGGTGCTGCAGCCGCGCT
Organism: Limnochorda sp. LNt; assembly: GCF_035593265.1. GTDB lineage: Bacteria > Bacillota > Limnochordia > Limnochordales > Geochordaceae > Geochorda > Geochorda subterranea. Next base: position 1,525,678 of record NZ_CP141614.1, read on the forward strand.
CGGTGGAGCTGGCGGCGCAGTACGGGGTCGTCATCCACGTGCGTTCGAGCTTCGAGAGGCGGGAGGGGACGAGGGTGGTCCCGGAGGCGAACCTGGAGAAGGCCATGGTCGTGACGGGGGTGACTCACGACCGCAACGTGGCCAAGGTGACGGTCATCGACGTGCCGGACCGGCCGGGGGTGGCCTTCCGGCTCTTCTCCGAGCTGGCGGCGGCCGGCATCAACGTCGACATGATCGTGCAGACGGCCAAGCAGCAGGCCACGACGGATCTCCTCTTCACGGTGGCCAGGACCGACCTGGAGCAGACGCTGGAGATCACCCGGCGCGTGGCGGCCGAGCTCGGCACCCGCGACGTGCGCCACGACGACACCGTCGGCAAGGTCTCCATCGTCGGGGCGGGCATGGTCAGCAACCCGGGCGTGGCGGCGCGGATGTTTGGGGCGCTGGCGGCGCAGGGCATCAACATCCAGGCCATCTCGACCTCGGAGATCAAGGTCTCCTGCCTCATCGACGAGCAGCGGCTCGAGGAGGCCGTGCGAGCGGTGCACGACGCCTTCGCCCCGGGGGCGGCCAGCGAGCAGCCGGCGCTGATCCAGCCCCGCTAACGGATCTGGCCATCGGGACGGGGTTTCTCCCGCAGCAGCCGATCCATGCGCCAGGCCAGCTCCTGAGCTTGGGTCACCGCGTCCTGCAGGTGCAGCAGGGTCTGCTTGAGGTGGGTGGTGAGCGCGGTCTGCGCCTCGACCAGCGCCTCGGCCACCTCGGAGGCGGTGTCGGAGGGCGAGGGCACCCCGACGCCACCCGAGACCTGGGAGGGGCCTGCGTCGCCATGGGGCGCGCCCGACTGGGGGGGGGCGCCTGGGCACCGACGCGGGCCGTCAGCGGCTGCGGGACGATGGGCTGGGCGGCCGCCTTGAGAAGGCGGCGCCGCAGCACCTCGTTGACCTGCTGGGTGACGATCTGGCGGAGCTCCTCCTGCTGCTCCCGCGTCAGGCTCACCGCTGCACCATCCCAGTCCGACGAATCGCCACCCGCACCCTCCACCTCGCCCGGCAGGGTACGGCCGTGTCGGCGAAGGCGGCCCCTCCCGTGCGCAGGCTCAGGGCCCGGTGGGGCTCGCCGGGGTCCAGTGTGCCCACCATGCGGCCGTCGCGAAACACGGCGATGCCTCGCCACTGGATGTCGTCGCAAATCGACCGGCCACGCTCCGGGCGTTACGCCGGGCCGTCGACCGTGGCGGTGGAGGAGGCAGGGGAGGCCGGACAGGGAAAGGAAGATGGTCGGGGCGACCCGACTCGAACGGGCGACCTCTACCACCCCAAGGTAGCGCGCTAGCCAAACTGCGCCACGCCCCGACCGCGTCCCTACCATAGCACAGGCGCCGCGGCGCCGTCAACGCGCCCGCCACGCCCCTGGCGGCAGGATATGGCGCGCCAGGGCCGAATGGACGAGGCTCGGAGGCATGGCCTTGCCATCGACGAGGGCTTGGATGGCAGCCGCCGCGGTCCTGGCATCCCTGGCGGCGACCGGAGCAGAGGAGCCCCGCGGGAGCGTCGCGCAGGCGGCGGCCCCGACCGCTCCGGTCGCCTACGTGCGCGAGGCGGCGGCTGTCTTGACCGGCGTGCAGGTGCTGGCGCCGCTTCCCGGCCCCGCCGGTGCCGACCGTCTCGTCATCGGCTTCTCGGACCGGCTGGAGATCGGCCAGCTCGGGGCCGATGGGCGCTGGCGGGCGGAGTTCACGCTGCACATGCCGTCGGGCATCACGGCCCTGGCGGTGGCCGACCTCGACGGAGCCGGCGAGCAGGAGATCATCGCGGGCTCGGGTGGGGCCGGGTCGCTGGTGCGGATCCGGGCCGTGGCCACCCGACCGGTGCCCGTGCCGGTCAGCGGCTTCCTCTTCGGCGCCGCCCGTCAGCTGGTGGTGGCCGAGCTCGACGGCCGACCGCCGACCGAGGTGCTGGCCGTCAACGCCAACGGCGAGCTCTTCGTCTACAGCGCGGCGGCCGGGGGAGGCTACCGCCGCATCTGGCGGAGTCCACCCGGGTTGCGGGCGAGCCCGCTGGCGGCGGCCGACCTCGACGGCGACGGGCTCTCCGAGGTGGTCGTCGCCGGGCTCGACGGCGTCGTCACCGTCTACCGGTGGAGGCCCGACGGCCTGCAAGCGCTGGGCAACGCCTACCCGTGGGGCAACGTCAGGGCCATGACGGTGGCGTCGCGTGCCGGCGAGCCGCCGCTGCTGGTGGTCATCACGGACCGCGACCTCGTGTACGTCTACCGGTGGGACGGGCAGCATCTGACCGCCGCGAGCGCCGCCTACGACGCCGACCTGCGGCTCCGCCTGGACATGGAGTGGGCGGTGGCCCAGGTGCTCGAGACGACCCGGGGAGCGGGGAGCGGCACCCCGCCCCTGGTGGTGGAGGGGGCCGGCCCGGGCGGGATCACCATCCTGAGGGTGCAGGCCGACCGGGTGCAGCTGCTGGGGCAGACGGTCTGGCCGGGCGCCTCGCCCGGCTACCACCGTCTGGCGGACGGGCGGCTGCTGGTGATCCGGCCCGACCAGGCGCTCGACATCCTGAGGCCGGTGCCGGCCGACTACCTGGCGCTGGTGGTCGACGGCCGGCCTTGGAGCTTGCCACCGGGCACCCGGATGCTCTGGGAGGGGGACCGGCCCCTGGTCGATGTGGAGCAGTTGGGACGGTTCGCCCCGGTCCTGGTCGCGCACGACCGCCTGTCGCACCAGGCCTGGATCGTCTCCAGCAACGATCGTGTCCGTGTCGAGGCCGACGTGCCGCGTGCCGACTCTCAGCGGGCGAGTGCACCCCTGCCGGTGGCGCCGCGGCGCGACGGCTCCACCGGTCGGCTGTACGTGCCGCTGGAGGTGTTGGAGCCCCTCGGATGGCAGGTGCGCTACGACCCGACCGTGCGCCAGCTGACGCTGCGCTCCCCGTGGCCAGGGGGATCCTCGTGACGGAGCGCACCGTCCGGCAGGCGCTGCACCTGTACGTCTCCGGCCGGGTGCAGGGCGTCGGATTCCGGGACTTCACCCGCAGTCAGGCGCGCCGCCTGGCCGTCACCGGCTGGGTGCGCAACCTATCCGATGGCCGGGTGGAGATCTGGGCCGAGGGCGAGCCGCAGGCCCTGTCGGCGTTCGTCGAGCAGGTGCGCCGGGGGCCCCGGGCCGCGAGGGTGACGGACGTGCGGATGGAGCAGGCGACGCCGGGTGGCTACGCCGACTTCGAGGTCCGCCACGGCTGAGCGGCGGACGGGGAGACGCGCGGACAGGACCGGCCCGAGGTGGAAGACGGGATGAGAGAAGAGCCACGCCAGCTCTCGCTGTTCGAGACGGACACCGACGAACCGGCGGTCCGCCCGCCGCGGCCGGCGGACCGAGCGCCCGAGGCCCGTCCCGTCGACCCCGAGACCGAGTGGCTGCGCCGGCTCGCCGCCGCGCCGGACCTGGCCACGCTCGAGGCCATCGTCAAGACCTGTCACCGCTGCCCCCTGCGAGCCGGGTGCACCCAGGTGGTCTTCGGCGAGGGCCACCCCCGGGCGGCCCTCATGCTGGTGGGCGAAGGGCCCGGTCAGGTGGAGGACGAGACGGGGCGGCCCTTCGTGGGGCCGGCGGGCCAACTGCTCGACCGGATGCTGGCCGCCATCGGACTGGCTCGCCAGGACGTCTACATCGCCAACGTCGTCAAGTGCCGGCCCCCCCACAACCGGGTCCCCACTCCCGAGGAGGCCGCCGCCTGCTGGCCCAACCTGCGCCGCCAGATTGAGCTGGTGCGGCCGCGGATCATCCTTTGCCTGGGGGCCACCGCGGCCCGGCAACTGGTGGAGCCACGGGCCAGCGTGAGCGCGATGCGGGGGCGGTGGTGGGTGCGGGACGGCGTCCGGTACCTGGTCACCTTTCATCCGGCGGCGCTGCTGCGGGACCCCAGCAAGAAGCGGCTGGCCTGGCAGGACCTCCAGATGGTGCGCCAGGCCCTCGACGAGGGGGCCGAGGCCGCAGGCTGAAGGGGTCGCAGCCCGGCAGGAGGCGTCATCTGCGCCGGCGAAGAGGCCGGCGAGGGGTGCCGCCGTGGGCCGGGGGTCATGCCGCGGCGGTGCTGGAAGCTAGAGGGGGACGTGCGACACCGTGGGAACGCTGCGGCAACCCGAGAGCATTCGCAACGTGGCGCTCGTGGGGCATGGCGGGGCCGGCAAGACCACGCTGGCCGAGGCCATGCTCTTCTTGAGCGGGGCCATCTCCCGCCTGGGCAGCGTCGATCAGGGGACCGCCACCACCGACTACGACCCCGAGGAGACCCGCCGCAAGATCAGCATCCAGGCCGCTCTGGCCGTCCTGGACTGGCAAGGGCACCGGCTTGACGTCATCGACACGCCGGGCTACTTCGACTTCGCCGGCGAGGTGGTGGGAGCGCTGCGCGTGGTCGAGTCGGCTGTCGTGGTCTACGCCGCGCCGCAGGGGGTGGAGGTCGGCTCCGAGCAGGTCTGGGCCATGGCCGACCGGCCGTACGACGCTGCCAGGCCCCTGCCGCGGCTCTGCTTCGTGACGAAGATGGACCGGGAGAATGCCAGCTTCGCTCGTACCTTCGACCAGCTCCGGGAGATGTACGGCACGCGGGTCGTCGCGTTGCAGATTCCCATGGGCGAGGCCGAGCGCTTCGAGGGCTTCATCGACCTGGTGCAGATGAAGGCGTACCGGGCCGGCAAGGAGTTCGCCTCGGAGCAGGAGGGGGCCATCCCCGGGGCGTGGCAGGAACAGGCCAGCCGCTGGCGCGATCAACTGGTGGAAGCGGTCGCCGCCACCGACGACGAGTTGACCGCCAAGTTCCTGGAGGAGCAGCCCATCACCCCCGAGGAGCTGAGCCGTGCGCTGCGTGCCGCCGTCCGCACGGGCGCCCTGGTACCGGTGACGCTGGGGTGCGCGTCGCGTGGCATCGGGGTGCGCCGGCTGCTGGACCTGGTGGTGGAGCTGCTGCCCTCGCCCGTCGAGGCGGGGGCCGTCAGGGCCGAGCCCGTCAAGGGCGGGGAGCCCGTCACCACCAGCCCGTCGGCCAGCGAGTCTCTGGCGGCCCTGGTCTTCAAGACCATATCGGACCCGTACGTGGGACGCCTCAATCTCTTCCGGGTCTACTCGGGCGTCCTGGAGTCCGACTCCACGGTCTTCAACCCGCAGCGGGGCAGGGAGGAGCGCATCGGGCAGCTCTTCATCCCGCGGGGCAAGGAGTCGACCCAGGTCGACGCGCTCGGGCCGGGCGAGATCGGGGCCGTCGCCAAGCTGCAGGAGACCTCGACGGGCGACACGCTCACCGTCAAGGACGGGGGCGTGGTGCTGCCGGGCATCCGCTTCCCCGAGCCGGTGCTGACCATGGCGGTGGCGCCCAAGAAGCGCGGCGACGAGGACAAGATCTCGTCGGGCCTGGCCAGGGTGGCGGAGGAAGACCCGACGGTGCGAGTGGAGAAGTCGGCCGAGACCGGGCAGCTGCTGTTGTCGGGCCTGGGCGAGCTGCAGCTCGAGATCGTCGTGAGCCGGCTGCAGAAGAAGTTCGGCGTGGAGGTGGAGCTGACCCAGCCACGGGTGCCCTACCGGGAGACCATCCGCGCCACCCAGAAGGCCGAGGGCCGCTACGTCAAGCAGACGGGCGGGCGTGGCCAGTACGGGGTCGTCTTCTTGGAGATCGCGCCGCTGCCGCCCGGGCAGGGGCTGGAGTTCGTCGACAAGATCTTCGGCGGTGCCGTACCCAAGCAGTACATCCCGGCCGTGGAGAAGGGCTTCCGCGAAACCTGCCAGGAGGGCGTCCTGGCGGGCTACCCCGTGGTGGACGTGCAGTGCACGCTCTACGACGGCAAGTACCACCCGGTCGACTCGTCGGAGATGGCCTTCAAGATCGCGGCCTCCATGGCCTTCAAGAAGGCCTTCATGGAGGCCAATCCCGTGCTGCTGGAGCCCATCATGCTGGTCGAGGTGACGGTGCCCGAGGAGCAGATGGGCGACATCATCGGCGACCTCAACAAGAAGCGCGGCCGCATCATCGGCATGGAGGCCCAGGACGGGATGCGCGTCGTCAAGGCCCACGCGCCCATGGCGGAGATGTTCCGCTTCGCGGTGGACCTGCGCTCCATCACGGGCGGGCGCGGGCGGTTCAAGGCCACCTTCGACCACTACGAGGAGGTGCCGCCGCCCATCGCCGAGCAGGTCATCGCCGCCGCCCAGAAGGAGCGGGCCTCCTGACGGCAGGGCGGCGCCACGCGGCGGCGCTCGTCACTCGACGTAGATCATCTTGCGGGTCATCCCACCGTCGACCACCAGGTTGTGGCCGGTGATGAAGCCGGCCCCCTCGCCGATCAGGAAGAGGCAGGCCGCCGCCACGTCCTCGGGCCGGCCTACCCGTCCGACGGGATGCTGGGCGTGGTCGACGGGGCGAAGCGGCTCGGGCTCGGGGACGTCTGCTTTGCGGTACGCGCGGGTGTCGATCCAGCCCGGGCTGATCGCGTTGACGCGGACGCGGGGCCCCAGCGACACGGCCAGCGCGTGCGTCAAGGAGAGCAGCCCCCCTTGGAGGCCGCGTAGGCCTCCGAGGCAGGCTCGCTCTGCAGCGCGCGGGTCGAGGCCATCAGCACGATGGCGGCCCGGTCGGAGCGGCGCAACAGCGGGACGGCGGCAGCGCAACACACGTAGGCGCCTCGCAGGTTGACGGCCATCAGGCGGTCCCAGGCCGCCGTGAGCCGACGCAGGGCGTCGGCATCGCCGGGCCGCTCGGGGAAGTCGAGCTGGCCGGCCCAACGGGGATCGGCGATGCCGGCATTGGCCACCAGGGCATCGAGGCGACCCCAACGCCGGTCGAGGGCGGCCATCGCCCCGGCCACCTGCGACTCGTCCGCCACGTCGGCCCGCAGGGCCACCCGGTCCGGCGCGCCACACCCCGCCAGCGCCTCGAGCGTCTCGCCCAGACCCTGCTCGTCCACGTCCAGCGCCGCCACGGCCCACCCGGCCCGGCCGAAGGCGAGGGCCACCGCCCGGCCGATGCCCTGTCCGGCTCCGGTCACCAGCACCGTCTTGACCTGTCCAACTGCCTCCGTCGTCATGGGTCGATCCGTCTCCCTCATAGCGTTGTCGCGCGGAGGTGAGGGGCATGGCGCGCACCGGGACCTTCGCTCCGGCCGGAGGGGCCCCTGTCGGGTCGGCGCGTTCGGCGTCGGGGGGTACTCCGGCCGGACGGATGCCGATCGCGGGCGCCGTGCTGGTCGGGACGGCCGTGGCCCTGCTACTGGGGGCCGTCACCGCCATGGTCATCGGCACGCTGCAGCGGATGGGTGTCGTCGCGGTGGTACCGAGCTGGGTCTACGCCCTGGGAGCCTACCTGAGCGCCGTGGTCGGCGGGTGGACGGCCGGGCGGCTGGCCGGGAGGGCCGGCATGCTGAGCGGTGCCGTGGTGGGGCTGCTCTTGCTGGGCGTGGCCACATGGCTCGGCGCGCCCGCCCAGGAGGCGCCGGCCGGGCTGCAGATGGCCGTGGACTGGTCCGCGGCATGGTGGCGCATGGCCCTGGCCGTCCTGGCGGCCGGCCTGGCCGGGGGGCTGGCCGTGAGCGGCTCGTGAGGGGTCTGAAGGCCGGCTCCGCAAGACCGGTGACCCGCGCGGGCCACGGGGTGGCCAAGCCTCGACGTGACCAAACCGCCCGTCCACCGACCGGCCCCGCCGGCGCGTCCTGACGAGGGGGCGACTGGTGGGGCCAACGGCGCGGCGCTATACTACTGCGGGCCATGCAGCGTGAGCAGGGTTTGTACCGTGCCCGCAGAACTTAGAGCCTCGCGCGCAACGACGCGCCGGAGGATGGCCCGACCAGACATGTGGGGGGTTGGACGTGGCGACGGACGTCGAGCGGGCGGAACAGCGCCCCGAGACCCTGCGAGGGGCCACCGTCGCCGCCTTGATCTGGGCGGTGTCGTTGGCCGCCATCGCGGGCACGTGGGTCGCGGCCCGGCGGTGGTGGTTTCCCGAGCTGGCCTCGCAGCAGGGGGCGCTGGTGGACCGGCTCTTCACCACCATCTTCGTCATCATCGCGATCGTCTTCGTCCTGGTGCAGGCCACCCTGGGGTGGGTGCTCTGGCGGTACGCCTCCCGTGGGGCAGGACATCGGGCCGCCCCGTGGCACGAGAATCCCCGCCTCGAGCTGGCCTGGACGGTGATCCCCGCCGTCATCCTCATCACGCTGACGGTACTGGGCGGCAGCCTCTGGCTACGGGTGCACTCGGCGGCACCGGCCGGCGCCATGACGGTGGAGGTCATCGCTGAACAGTTCGGCTGGCGATTCCACTATCCGGGGCCCGACGGCGTGCTGGGCTCCATCGACTTTCGCGGCGACAGCCGCAACGCGCCGCTGGGGCTGCGAGCCGACCTGGCGGGCGCCGCGGACGACGTCGTCAGCCGCGAGCTCTACCTGGTGGTGGATCGGCCGGTACGCCTGCTGATCCGCTCCAAGGACGTCATCCACAGCTTCTACGTGCCGCACTTCCGCATCAAGCAGGATGCGGTCCCGGGCCGTACCAGCCCCGTCGTCTTCACGCCGACGCGCACCGGGACCTTCCCCATCGTCTGCGCGGAGCTGTGCGGGGTGGGCCACTACGTGATGGCCGGTACGCTCAAGGTGGTCACGGCTGACGAGTTCGAGGCCTGGCTCGCCTCGCAGCCGACCATCGGCGGCGTGCGATAGGCGGTCGGCACCAGCGAACCCAGAAGGAGGCAACGCGACGGGAGATGGCGGTCGTCCAACGGGTGGCCCACGAGACGGCCACGCACCACCACGAGCCGACGAGCTTCTGGCGCAAGTACGTCTTCAGCCTCGATCACAAGGTGATCGGGATCCAGTACCTGGCCACGTCTTTCTTGCTGGCGCTATTGGGCGGGCTGCTGGCCATGGGCATCCGCCTGGCCCTGGGCTGGCCGGGCCAGCGCTGGCCGCTGTTGGGGGCCCTCTTTCCCAGCGCCTTTCCCAACGGCGTGATAAGCCAGGGATTCTACCTCAATTTGGTGACCATGCACGGCACCATCATGATCTTCTTCGTCTTGAGCACGGCCCTGACGGGCGGCTTCGGCAACTACCTGATCCCGCTGCAGATCGGGGCCCGTGACATGGCCTTCCCGTTGCTCAACGCCCTCTCGTACTGGCTGTTTCCCATCGCTCTGATCCCGCTGCTGGCGACCTACTTCGTGCCGGGCGGTGGGCCGGTCAGCGGGTGGACGGCCTATGCCCCGCTGTCGGCGGTGCCGCAGGCGGCGCCCGGCTCGGGCGCAGGGCAGACGCTGTGGCTCATCAGCCTGGCCATCCTCATCGTCGCCTTCCTCTTCGGCTCGCTCAACTACATCACGACGGTGCTGCAGCTGCGGGCCCGGGGCATGTCGATGATGCGGCTGCCGTTGACGGTCTGGGCCATGTTCATCACGGCCATCATCTCGCTGCTGTCGTTCCCCGTGCTGCTGGCGGCGGCCATCATGCTCCTGTTCGACCGGCACGCGGGCACGTCGTTCTTCCTGCCGGCGGGCGCCGTCATCGGCGGGCGGGTCATCGAGGCCGGGGGCGGCGACCCGCTGCTGTGGCAGCACCTGTTCTGGTTCCTCGGGCACCCCGAGGTCTACATCCTCATCCTGCCGGCCATGGGCATGGTCTCCGACATCATCGCCAACAACGCGCGCAAGCCCATCTTCGGCTACCCGGTGATGGTGCTGAGCGTCGCGGCCATCGCCTTGTTGAGCTTCCTGGTCTGGGGCCACCACATGTTCGTCAGCGGCATGCACCCCATGCTGGGCACGGCCTTCATGATCACCACGCTCATCATCGCGGTGCCGTCGGCCATCAAGACCTTCAACTGGCTGGCGACCCTGTGGGGCGGCAAGATCCGCTTCACGCCGCAGATGCTGTTCGCCATCGGCTTCGTCTCGCTGTTCGTGACCGGCGGCTTGACGGGCCTGGTGCTGGGCAACCCGGCCGTCGACATGTACTTCCACGACACGTACTTCGTGGTGGCGCACTTCCACTTCGTGATGGGCAGCGCCTCGCTGTTCGCCATCTTCGCCGGGCTCTACCACTGGTTCCCCAAGATGTTCGGGCGCATGCTCGACGAGCGCTTGGGCCGGCTGCACTTCTGGCTGGCGCTGCCCGCCACCTACGCCACGTTCTTCCCGATGCACTTCGCCGGCATCGCGGGGATGGTACGGCGGATCTACTCGACGGAGCTCTACGGCTTCCTGGGCGGTCTGGAGGGGCTCAACCGGTTCGTCTCCATCGCCGCGTTCGTCATGTTCGCGGCCCACATGGTCTTCGTGGTCAACGTGGTCTACAGCCTGGTGCGGGGCCGGCGCGCCAGCGAGAATCCGTGGCGGGCCACCACGCTGGAGTGGAGCGTGCCGTCCCCGCCTCCGCATGGCAACTGGGGCGACCGCGAGGTGGAGGTGCACCGGTGGGCCTACGACTACAGCGTCCCCGGGGCGCCCGACGACTTCGTGCCCCAGCACGTGCCGGCCGAGGTCGGCGTAACGGCTCGAGCCCGATCGTGACGCCCGGGGGCCCGACGGGGAGATGGCCATGCCGACGTTGACGCATCCGAGGACGGACGTGCGCGACCGGCGCGAGACGTCCGGCGAGCCTGGATGGAAGGGGCTCCCGGACGGCAGCTCCGTGCCGCCGGTCGACGGCGACGAAGGGGGAGGAGGCTCCGGAGCGGAGGGCGCCGCCTATCGGGAGGCGACCCGGACGGCCCGGGTCGGGGCCTGGGTACTGGTGGCGGCGGTCACCATGCTCTTCGTGGGCTTCTCCAGCACCTACCTGGTGCGCCGCACCGGGCCGGGATGGGTGCAGGGCCCCATGCCGCCCATCCTCTACCTCAACACGGCGGCGCTGGTGGCCAGCAGCCTCTGGCTCGAGCGAGCCCGACGGGCGGGGCGCCAGGGGCGCGTCGTCGGCCTGACCCGCCATCTGGCGGCGGCCGGGGGGGCGGGCCTGCTCTTCGTGGTCGGGCAGAGCATGGCCTGGTGGCAGATGGCGCAGGACGGGCTGTTGCCGGCCAGCGGCCCTCACGCCTCCTTCTTCTACCTGCTGTCGGGGATGCACGCCCTGCACGTGCTGGCGGGGCTGGTCTGGCTCGGCATCGGTTGGGTCCGCAGCCGGCGCGTCCTCAGCTACGCCCCTGTGGCGCCCACGGTGGAGTCGGGGGCCATCTTCTGGCACTTCATGGGCGTGTTGTGGCTGTATCTGTGGTTCTTGCTCTTCGGGGCCTGAGGGAGGGAGACGACGTGCAAGCGACGCCGACCTCGGCGACGACCGAGCGCGCCGACTGGGGCGGAGGGGTCTCGCCGTTTCGGGTCACCTGGTCCAAGCTGATGATGTGGCTCTTCCTGCTCTCCGACACCCTGACCTTCGGGAGCCTGCTGGTCGGCTACGGCTACCTGCGGATGAGCAACCCGGCCTGGCCCCGCCCCGACGAGGTCTTCAACGTGGGGCTGGTTGGCTTCATGACCTTCGTACTCATCTGCTCGAGTGCCACCATGGCCATGGCGGTGGCCGCCGCCCGGCGCGACGCGTGGCCACAGGCGGTGCGCCTGTTGGGCCTGACGGTCCTGGGCGGGCTGCTCTTCCTCGGGCTGCAGGCCTACGAGTGGCGCCACTTCATCCACGAGGGCGCGCGGCTGTCGGGCAACCCGTGGGGCGTGCCGCTGTTCAGCGCGACGTTCTTCGTCATCACGGGCTTCCACGGGCTGCACGTGACGGCCGGGGTCGTGTACCTGACGACCGTGGTGCTGCGCGCCCTGCGCCGGCGATACACCGCCGACGGCGTCGAGGTCGCGGGGCTCTACTGGCACTTCGTCGACCTGGTCTGGGTCTTCATCTTCACGCTGATGTACCTGATCTGATGGTGACCCCCACGGGGTCTCGAGGGGAAGGAGCACGGCCGGTGAACGCCACCCACTCCAACGGACGGGCCATGACGGCCCAGGAGCACGACGCCCGCGCGCACGCGCAGGGCGGCTACGGCATCTACTGGCGCACGTGGGTGTGGCTGCTCGTCATCACCCTGCTGGAGGTGGGAGCGGCCAGCACGGGGCTTCCCCGGCCCCTGATGATCGGGGTGCTGGTGGTGCTCTCGCTGATGAAGGCCGCCCTCATCATGGCCTACTTCATGCACCTGCGATTCGAGCGGCTGCAGTTCGTCTACGCGGTGTTGAGCCCGCTCATCTTCGTGCTGATCCTGCTGGCCGGGGTCGCCCCCGACGCGCTGGGCCGGCTCGGCTGAGCGGGCGAGCAGGGCAGGCCGAGGCGGCCATGGACGTCCCGCTGCACCCGACGCTCAACGCGCTCCTCAACCTGGCGTCGGCCGTCTGCCTGGTGGCCGGCTACGTCAGCATCCGGCGCCGTCAGGTGGCGCGTCATCGGGCCTGGATGCTGGGGGCCTTCGGCGCCTCGACGGCCTTCTTGGTTAGTTACCTGATCTACCACGCCAGGGTGGGCAGCGTGCCGTTCGCCGGGCCCGATTGGGCCCGGCCCGTCTACTTCTTCTTCTTGATCACCCACTCGGTGCTGGCCGCCCTGGTGCTGCCGATGGCTCTGGCGACGCTCTACCACGCGCTCAAGGGCCGCTACGCGCCCCACCGGCGCATCGCCCGCTGGACCTGGCCGATCTGGATGTACGTCTCGGTCACGGGCGCGGCCGTCGTCTACGTCATGCTCTACATCCTCTTCCCGTCGCACGGGGCCGCGCCGTAGGCGAGGGGGTCCCGAGCAGGCCGACGCCGCGGCCTGCCAGCGCTCTCCGGCGGCCGGCGGCAGGCGGCGCGGCCCGGTGCGACGAATCCGCTCATCCGTCGTGCGAACGCCGCGGACAGGAGCCCTCGACGCACTCTACACCCCGGCCTGGGTCGGGCTGATGCTGGTGGTCGTCGTGCTCGTGCTGGGCGCCCGGCTCGTGCTGGGGCCGCCGCAGGGCGCAGGACGGGCGCCGGCCCCTCGGCCCCCATCGGTGGAGCTGGTGCCGCGCCAGCCCGGTGGTTACGGCTGGAGCCTGGCGGGCCGGCGCATCGTGCTGGATCCCGGGCACGGCGGTGCCGATGCCGGCGCGGTGGGCCGGGCGGCCATGCCCGAGAAGGCCATCGCGCTCGACACGGCGCTGCGGGCCGCTGCGCTGCTGGAGCGTGCCGGAGCCCGGGTGGTGTTGACCCGACGGGACGACGAGGCGCCGGGCGGCACCGGTCAGTCCAGTCTCGTGGAGCGAGTGCGCCTGACGAGGAACACCGGGGCCGACGTGATGGTCAGCATCCATGCCGACGCCAGCCCGGATCCGAGCGCCCGTGGCGTCACCACCTACTACTACCACCCCGAGGCCGCGAGCCTGGCCCGCGCCATCCAGCAGGAGCTGGTGGCCCGGCTGGGCACGGTCGATCGCGGCGTGCGCTCGGCCGACTTCTACGTGGTACGGGCGGCTCCGGTGCCGGCGGTGCTGGTGGAGCTGGGCTTCGTCACGCACCCGGCCGAGGCCCGCTCGCTCAGCTCGGCCGGGTACCGCCAGGCGGCAGCCGAGGCCATCGTGGACGGACTGGCCCGCTACTTCGCCTCGTGGGGGCGCCCGTGAGCGACCGGCGAGAGAGCGAGGAGCGGGATGCCGCGGGGAGGCCGTCACGGGACAGAGGCGATGCGGGGTGGAGGCGAGGAGGGGAGCGGCGAAGGCGGGGGAGGGGAGCGAGCGATGCCGCCAAGACGGGCCAGCGGGTATCTGACCGCAGCGGACGGATGTCGCCTCTTCTGGCGGGGGTGGTTCCCCGTCCCACCCGTCCGGGGACAGGCGGTGCTCGTGCACGGCGCCAACGAGCACAGCGGGCGCTACGAGCACGTCGCCGCCTGGCTGGTGGGCCTGGGCTTCGAGGTGAGAGCCCTGGACCTGCGGGGCCACGGCCGGTCGGCGGGACTCCGGGGTCACGTGGACCGCTTCGAGCAGTACCTGGAGGATCTGGAGCGCTTGGTGGAGAGCCGGGAGTCGAAAGCGGGAGGGGCGGGCGGCCCGGGCGGCGGGCCGGGCATCCTGCTCATCGGTCACAGCATGGGCGGGCTGATCGCCTTCGCGTACGCGGCGTGGCGGCCCGAGCGGGTGGGAGCGCTGGTGGTGTCGGCGCCGTGGTTCGGTCTGCGCATGCGGCTCAGCGCCCTGGACCGGCTCCTTGCCCCGGTGGGAGCCCGGCTGGTGCCCCGCTTGCGCCGGCCGGCCGGCATCGAGCCGGGCCATCTGAGCCGGGATCCCCGGGTGGCGAGAGCGTACCGGGACGATCCCCTGGTGGGCACGACCGTGACGGCGCGGTGGTTCGTGGAGTGCAGTCGGACGGCGGCCCGAGCCCGCACGCAGTTGGCCGGGCAGATGCGGGTCCCCGTGCTCTTCTTGCAGGGCGACGCCGACCGGATCGTGGACCCCGGCACCACCCGGGCCGTCTTCGAGGCCGTGCCCCATCCGTGCAAAGCGCTGCGGCGCTACCCGGAGGGCTATCACGAGCTCTTCAACGACCTGGATCAGGGGCGGGTCCTGGCCGACGTCGAGGCCTGGCTCGAGAGGCTGGGGCTCTGGCCGGCGGCGGCCCAACCTAGGGACGCGCCATCCACGGGTGCGGGGCTGACGGGGGCAACACCGGCCAGCGCGCCTCCCGCATGAGGGCCCGGATCTCTTCGACCGCCTGCCATGCGGCCTCGACCCAGGCGGCGGGGTAGAGGTGGCGGCGGGCCTCGAACTCGTCAACGTCCCGTACCTCGCAGGCATGGTCGGCGCGGGCCCGCACGTCGAGCTCCAGGTCGTACTGCCAGATGCGGTCGGGCTCGAAGGTGGGCGGCGTCTGCACGTTCCAGTAATATTCCAGGACCCGTCCGGAGGCGTCGAGGTCGGGGCCGCCCGAGTACCAGCGACCGGTGAAGAAGGCCACGTACGCCTGATGGTCCATCCGCAGGGCCAGTCCCTTGGTCTCGTGGTGAAACGAGAAGCCAACGGGCATGTGGAGCAGCACCGCCGAGAGCCGCTCGGGCGCGGCCCCATCGCGGCGCACCTCCACGACTCGCGCCTCCCACCAATAGTGGCGCCGACGCTCGGGGTATTTGAAGAACTCGAGGCGTACGATCTGCCCTGGGCCGTACATCCTGCGCCCCCGTGCGAGGCAGGAGGTTGGCCGCCGGGGCCGGCGATCCCTGCAGGGTCGCGGCGAGCGCCGAGTCGGAGGCCTTGACGGGTCACACGCAGGCCGGCTAGACTTTCGCCACAGGCACGGGCAAGGGTCGGCCAGAGGGGAGTAGCTGGCCGGCGCCGGTGGCGCCGGGGGGCGACAGCGTCAGGACGGGTCTTCCCGCGTCGCCCACTCCGAAGCGAGGCAGCGAGACCTCGACGCCGGATGGCGTCGAGGTCTTCTTCTTTGCTCTCGATGGCGGCGAGCCGCCCCGACGAGGCCGGCACGCAGGAGGGACGAATGAGGGATGACCGGCAGCATCGGCAGCCCCGCGCTCTGGATCGGGTTCCTGGCCTTGATCACCGTGGCCATCGCCTTCGACCTGGGGGTGTTGCACCGCAAGCCCCACGCCATGTCGTTCCGCGAGGCGCTCTGGATGAGCCTCTTCTGGATCGGGCTGGCCCTCGTCTTCAACGCCGGGGTCTACGTCGCCTTCGGCGCTCAGGCGGGACTGGAGTTTCTGACGGGCTACCTCATCGAGAAGGCCCTGAGCGTCGACAACCTCTTCGTCTTCCTGCTGATCTTCTCGACGTTCGCCGTGCCGGCAGCCTACCAGCACCGGATCCTGCTGTGGGGCATCCTGGGCGCCGTGGTCATGCGGGGCTTCTTCATCCTGCTGGGGGCGTGGTTATTGGAGCGCTTCCACTGGATGATCTTCGTCTTCGGGGGCTTCCTGGTCTACACCGGCGTCAAGATTCTGCGGCACCGTGACGAGACGCCGCACCCCGAGCGAAACGTGCTCTTCCGCGCCTTTCGCCGCGTGGTGCCGGCGGTCACGGAGCCCCACGGCGGGGGCTTTGTGGTGCGGATCGACGGGCGGCTATACGCCACCCCGCTGCTGCTGGTGCTGGTGCTGGTGGAGGCCACCGACGTCGTCTTCGCGGTGGACTCCATCCCCGCCATCTTCGCGGTGACCAGTGACCCCTTCATCGTCTTCTCGTCCAACATCTTCGCCATCCTGGGGCTTCGGGCGCTGTACTTCCTGCTGGCGGGGATGATGGAGCGCTTCCGCTACCTCAAGGTGGGGCTGAGCGCGGTGCTCGTCTTCGTGGGCGCCAAGATGCTGGTGAGCGACCTCTACCACGTCCCGGTAGGATGGTCGCTGGCGGTGGTGGCCAGCCTGCTGGGGGTCTCGGTGCTGACGTCTGTGATGCGACCAGAGGCGGCGTGGCGTTTTGTCGCCAGGAGGTGGCCCCGGGTCCGTGAGACGACGGCGAAAGATGCACGACGACTGGGACGAAGAGGATGAGACCAGGCCACGGCGCCGCAAGAAGGGCTGGCTGTCGGAGATCCCCGACCTGGGCTAACGGGGCGGAAGGCGGCTACCAAAACGATGGCAGGGGCGGCAGGACTTGAACCCGCAACCGCCGGTTTTGGAGACCGGTGCTCTGCCAGTTGAGCTACGCCCCTGCACAAGCAGGAGTATAACACGGCCCTCAGGCACGAGGCAACCGGAGCCGCCCGCTTTACGCCATAATCTGAAGAGAGGCGTTGGGCCAGCCTTGCGCAATCCACGTTTCGGTGTACCGCACCGTGGAGGAGGCCACGACCGATGCCCGACGAAGCGCTGGAGATCCTGCGAAGCGCCCGAACGGTGGCGGTGGTGGGACTGTCGCCGGATCCGTCCCGCCCCAGCCACACCGTGGCGAGCTACCTGAAGCGCCAGGGCTACCGCATCATCCCGGTGAACCCGACCGTCTCGGAAGTGCTCGGAGAGAAGAGCTACCCCGATCTCCGCTCCGTGCCCGAACCGGTCGACGTGGTGGACGTCTTCCGCCGCCCGGAATACGTCCCCCAGATCGTCGAGGAGGCCATCGCCATCGGAGCCAGGGCGCTCTGGCTGCAGGAAGGGGTCGTCCACGAGCAGGCCGCCGAGCGGGCCCGACAGGCCGGGCTGCGGGTCGTGATGGACCGCTGCATGCTGAAGGAGCATCAGCGCTACCGGATGGCCGGAGAGCTTTAGGCCGCGCCTGTGCGGGCGGTGGAGACGAGTCCTCGAGCTCTTGTCGAGCCCGCACAGTCTGAGCGAGGCCGGGGCAGGGCGGAGGCGAAACGGGAGGGGGGAGGTAGCGGTTGGGCGAAGCTGGGGCCGCGCCCTACGATTACGCCCATCGTGCGGGCATCCATGCGGTCACGTGGGACGAGTTCGAGCGCCTGTGCCGCCAGGTCGCGGAGGCGCTGGCACCACGGCAGATCGACGGCCTGGTGGGGATTGCTCGAAGCGGGTTGATAGCCGCCACGCAGGTCGCGCTGAGCCTGCGCGTCGACCTCTACCCCGTCAGCCTCTCCCGCAGAAGGGGGGACCGCGTCGTCGAACGTCACCCCGTGTGGCTGCAGCGGCCGGAGTTGACGCTGGCAGGCCTGCGCATCGCCGTCGTGGACGAGATGGCCGACACCGGCGAGACGCTGGCGATGGCCGCCCAGGCCGTCCTTGATATGGGAGCGGCCTCGGTGGTCACGGCGGCACTGGCAGCGCACACGTGGGCGACGCCGAGACCGGACGTCGTGGCGCTGACCACCGACGCCCTGGTCATCTGGCCGTGGGGCCGGTACGTCCTGGACGGCGGCCGGTGGCTCTTGCACCCGGAATACGCCGAGGCGCTGCGTCTGCAGGGATACGACAACCCTGAGGCCGTCATCGGGGACGCCCAGCGCCCTCGATGAGCCAAATCGATACGCACGGCAGTGCCGGTCAACGGATCCGGCTCCTAGCTGCCGACGCCGTAGTGCCCGACTCGTTGCTCACGTGCTCTCTACTGCGCTAAATGTCTCTTTAGCGCAGTAGCTCGATCTCGGGGGCAGCAGAGTCCGCGGCGGCCTCGAGAGGAGCTCCCGGCTCGCCTCGTGAACCTGGCATGCACGGCCGCGACGCTCGGGGGCTGCCCCCGAGCAGTACCCCCGATACGGACGACACGGAGGGATCCCCTTGGCCAGCAAGCCCCTGCCACCGGACGGCCGGCCGGCGCCGGAGGCTGCACCCCCGTCCGCCGGCGCCTACGAGCCGGGCCAGCTCGACCGGGAGTCCCCGGGGGCAGCGGCGGACCCCCTGTTGGCGCGCTACTACCGGCATCTCCTGGTGGAGCGGGGGCTGAGCCGGCGCACCGCACGCGCCTACCTCGGCGACCTGCTCTTGCTCCAGCGATTCTGCGAGGGCCAGGGGCGCGCGCTGGCGCAAGCCGACGAGTACCTGCTGCGGGCCTTTCTCGAGTACATCTACGACCAGCGCCAGAACCAGGCGCCCACCCGGGCCCGCAAGGTGAGCGCCATCCGGGGCTTCTATCGCTTCCTGGTGGAGGAGCGCCTCCTGGAGGCGAGCCCGGCCGAGCGCCTGCACAGCCCCAAGCTCCCCCGCCGCCTGCCCGTCTTCCTCACCGGTGACGAGGCGGCCGCCTTGCTCGACGCCGCCGCCCGAGCCGGTACGGAGCCGCTGCGGGACCGGGCTCTGGTCGGCATGTTTCTCTATACCGGATGCCGGCTGAGCGAGCTGCTGGCCCTGAGGCTCGACGACCTCGACTTCGCCGCCGGGGCCGTCCGCCTCTTCGGCAAGGGGGGCAAGGAGCGGCTCGTGCCCATGCGCGAGGAGCTCGCGGCCATGGTGCACGCCTACCTGCCCCGTCGCCTGGAGCTCATCCGCAAAGCCCCGCGAGCCGCCCAGGACCGTCTCTTCGTCAACCGGCACGGTCGCCCCCTGACGCCGTCCGGGGTGCGGTTTATCCTGCGGCGCATCGTGACCAGCCTGCCCCAGGTGCGCCTCTCCCTGTCGCCGCACAAGCTGCGCCACACCGTCGCCACCCTGCTCCTGCAGGCCGACGCCGACCTGCGCACCATCCAGGAGCTGCTGGGCCATGCCTCCCTGGCCACGACCCAGCGCTACACCCACGTCCTCAACCGCCGGCTCAAGGAGCAGCTGGGCCGACTGCCCTACTGACCCCCGCGGCCTCTCCTCGGGCCGGCTCGGCCCACGTCGAAGGCAGGCGCAGCCCCGACCCCGGTCGCAACGGCTGGCCGGGCGTCAGGCCGTTGAGCGCCGTCAGCTCCTGCACCAGCCGGCGGGGATCGGCCGCCGACGGTCCGTAGCGGACGGCCAGCTCCCACAGCGTGTCGCCCGGCTGCACCGCCACCCGGCGCAGCTCCGCCCGCCCCTGGATGGCCGGCATGGCGCTGGCCACCTCGGTGGAGCGGCTCACGGTCCACCACCATCCCAGAGCCAGCGAGGCCGACCCCAGCAAGAGCAGCAGCACGACGCCCGCCACACCGCCGGCCATGGCTCGTCGCCCGGCGGCGACGGCGCCCGCGGACGTCTCCTCGTGCGCTGATGCCGGCCTCGCTCGCTGCGTCGCCATGCGCCGCGCTCCCTCGCTCTCCGAGCAGCGAATGCCCGTTCGCCGAAGCTCTGTTCGCAGGATAACGAACATCTGTGCGGATGTCAAGCCCCTGTCGTCCCAGGTGGCGTACGGGGACGGGCCGACTTCCCGAACGGATGTTTGCAAAAGGCGAACAGGTGTGTTACGATGGCAACGACGTCCGGGGCCCGGTGCGACGCAGAAGGGCGGTGCGGCCGGCATGGCGCTGCGGGAGCTGACGCCGCGACAACGGCAGATCCTGGAGTACATCAAGCGGACGGTCCAGACCCGGGGCTATCCCCCGTCGGTGCGCGAGATCGGTGAGGCGGTGGGGCTCAGCTCGAGCTCCACGGTGCACGGCCACCTGGCCCGGCTCGAGGAGAAGGGCTACATCCGCCGCGACCCCACCAAGCCCCGGGCCATCGAGCTGCTCGACGAGCGCCAGGTGGTGCGCAAGGAGATGATCAACGTCCCCGTGCTGGGGCGGGTCCCGGCCGGCCAGCCCTTGCTGGCCGTGCAGAACATCGAGGACTTCTTTCCCCTGCCGCTGGACTTCACGGAGTACGAGGACGTCTTCATGCTGCGCGTGCGCGGCGACAGCATGAAGGGCGCCGGCATCCTGGACGGCGACTACGTGGTCGTGCGTTCCCAGCCGTCGGCGCGCAACGGGGAGATCGTCGTGGCCCTCGTCGATGACGAGGCGACGGTCAAGCGGTTCTACCGGGAGGAGGACCACGTCCGCCTCCAGCCCGAAAACCCCCGCTACAAGCCCATCCTCACGCAGAACGTCCAGATCCTCGGAAAGGTCATCGGCGTCCTGCGCAAGGTGGGCTGACCGGCGCAGACCGCCGAGGTCTGCGCCGCCGCCTCGCGCTCCACGACGACGCTCGCCCGGCCCCGTCCCGCGGCCGGGGTCGATCGTCAGTTGACGAGCGCCGACGAACTGGCGGCCGGGTCCTCGGCCATCTCGTGCTGTAGCTGGGCCGTCTCCTCGGGAGAGAGCCCCACCACACTGAAGAAGAGGGTCAGGGCCTGCTCTCGTCCGGCGTGTTCGGCATCGTCCCTGGGGGCTCGGGCCAGCTCGGCGAGCTGCTGACGGGCCAGCTGGTAGGCGGCGTCGAGTCCTTCTCGTTGGATGGTCTCCATCAGGAGGTCGTAGACCTTGCGGCGGGCTTCGGCGTGGCGGGTCCAGGACTGGGGGTTGGGGGTCTTGCTGCTGGCCAGGATGTCCTGCTTGGCCAGCCGCTTGAACCGCTTCAACCCCCGCAGGACGTCCTCGGGCGCTACCTGAAACACGGGGGTTTCCTCCTTTCGGGGCCCCCGGAGGGCCGCGGCGGCACCACCCTCGCGTGGGGCCTTCCTCCGTGCTCCCCGCTAGCGTCTATATTCTTAGCCGAATGCGCCATCCCCTGCGCGCCGGACCGCCAACGTCTGCTCCCGATGGTAGGCCCTGGCATTCTGCCGGGCCAGGTAGCGCTGCAGCTCCCGCGCCGCTCCCCTGCCCTGCCAGTAGTGGCTGAGGAAGCGCAGGTAGTCGCGCTCGTGCAGGTAGGCGTAGGCCAGGATCAGGTGGCTGTACTCGTTGCGGGGATCCAGCGTGAGGGCCTCCTGGGCCACCCCCCGGGCCGCTCCGTACTGCTCGCGGGTCAGCAGGGCGATGGCCAGCAGATTGCGCGGCCAGGGATTGGCCGCGTCGACGGCGATCAGATGCCGCAGCACGGCGATGGCCGCATCCATCTGCTCCAGGGCGTAGTAGCCGAAGACCAGGCAGTTGAGGGCGACCCTGTCGTCGGGCGACGCCGCCACGGCCGCCTCGTAGCGGGGCACCAGCCGGCGCGCCACGTCCTGGTAGGCCAGGGCCGAGAGCTTGTCCACCTCGTCGAGGGCATCCATGATGCGACCGAGGTTGACGTAGGCCGCGGCACGCAAGAGCCCTCCCTCGGCGTCCTCCCGGGCCTGGCCCTCCCGCAACACGCCCTGCCAGAAGGCCACGTCGACGCCCGGCGAGGGGGCCGCCTCGCCATGGGCACGCCAGGCGCCCACCCCCGCCACCCACAAGATCAACGCGAGGGCCCATCCCGCCCCGTGTCGCGGCCGCACGTCTCACCATCTCCGGACGGCCGACCCTCGGCGTGGCAGACGCCTGGCTCCCTCAGGAGGCGGGTCGCCCGTCGACCCTCAGCCCTGCCAGCCCCGTGACGGGCTCACCCGGCGCCACGCCCAGCCGCCCCAACCAGCCGTAGTCGGTCATGTCGAGGTGGATGGGGGTGACGGAGACCCAGCCCGCCTCCACGGCCCCGGCGTCGGTGGTCGGATCGTCGCTGTCCCCATCGTCCGCGTCGCCCACGAGCCGGAAGCGCCGCCCCGCCTCCCGCCCGTCCCCCTGGGGCCACCCCGGCTCTTCGGTACCCGGCGCGAAGTCATCGCGGTAGCGCCGGCGCAATCCCAGCCGGGTCCACCTCAGCACCTCGGACCCCGTCGCCCTGGCCCGCTCCGGGACGTTGACATTGAGCAGAAGGGGCGAGCCGAAGTCCTTCCCCATCAGCCAATCGGCCAGCAGGGGCGCGACGGCACGCGCCAGCCGAAAGTCCGGTGACTCCTTGCGGGTGATGCAGGAGATGGCCAGGGCGGGGATGCCCAGCAGTGTGCCCTCGAAGGCCGCGGCTACGGTGCCGGAGTAGAAGACGTCGATGCCCAGATTGGCCCCGGCGTTGATGCCCGAGACCACCAGATCCGGCGGGGAATCGCACAGCTCCAGCACCCCGAGCTTGACGCAGTCGGCGGGGGTGCCGCTGACCGCGTAGGCCTGCCAGCGGCCGGCCAGCTGGAGACGCTCCACGTGCAGATCCTCTCTCACCGTGATGGCGTGGCCGGTCCCGCTGCGGTCACGGTCGGGCGCGACGATGACGATCTCGCCCAGCTCCGCCAGCGACTCCGCCAGGGCCTGCAGGCCCGGGGCATGGATGCCGTCGTCGTTGCTCAACAGGATCCGTCGCATCTCAACCCTGACTTTCGTAGGAAGCGCGAAAGACCCCTTCCAGCGAAGAGAGGTCGGCAAGGACCCGGCTGCGATCGGCCCGGGGTGGCACCTCGACGGTGATGAGCAGCGCGGCCCGGGCTCCCTCCTGGGGTGCGATCTCGACCCCCCGGATGTCGACACCGTGCCGGCCCAGGACGGAGGCGATGGCCCCCAGCTGGCCGGGCTGGTCCGAGACCACCAGCGAGAGGTTGCTCTCCTTGCTCGAGAGCACCTGGCGCTCCACCCGACTCAGCCAGACCAGCGTCACCACGGCCAGGGCAGTGGCCACGACGGCGCCCAGGTAAAACCCCGCGCCCGCGGCCAGGCCGATGCCTGCCACGACCCACAGGCTGGCCGCCGTCGTCAGCCCCCGCACCGTCGGGCCCTCCCGCAGGATGGTCCCCGCCCCCAGGAAGCCGATGCCCGAGACCACCTGGGCGGCGATGCGGGTCGGATCGTAGGGCCAGACGCTGTCGGCCCCCCGGTTGAGGCCGTACGCCGAGACCAGCATGACGAGGGCCGAACCCATGGAGACGAGGGTATGCGTCCGAAAGCCGGCCGGCCGCCGGTGGCTCTCGCGCTCGAGGCCGATGACCGCTCCCAGCAGCGCGGCCAGGGCCAGCCGGATGAAGAGCTCGACGTCGGAGATCGCCACGGCCCTCCCCCACCTCCACCCCTTAGAGCACCAGTATAACGCGCAGCCACACCCCTGGCCAGAGAGGCGCAGCTGCGCCACGCTCCAGGAGGAGAGTCGGCAGGAGAGGGACCTCCCTACAGGAGCCGCCGGGCCATCAACCGCTGGCGGACCGCACCCCACACCCGGCTCGCGCGGTAAGGCAGCCGTACCACTGCCCGGCCGTCCACCCAGGTGGGCTCCAGGTTGTTGACGACGACCCGCTGGGCGAGGGCGGGCAGGCTGTTGGCGGGGTCGACGGCCAGGCTCGAGCCCACCACCACCATCAGGTCGGCCCGACCCGCCTCGGCGACGGCCTCCTCGAAGACCGGGGGCATGGGGTCGCCGAAGAGCACCACCGCTGGCTTGATGGGGCCCCCGCACGTGCAGTACGGGCCCTGCTCACCCGTCTGCAGGCGCGCCACCAGGTCGGGCAGCTCGTGGGGACGTCCGCAACGGGTGCATCGGGCGGAGCGGACGTGGCCGTGCACCTCCAGCACCCGGCGGCTGCCGGCCCGCTGATGCAGGCCGTCGATGTTCTGCGTGATGACGGCCCGCACGAGGCCCTCTCGCTCGAGCTCGGCCAGCACGCGGTGGGCGACGTTGGGACGGGCCTGCCACAGCGGGGGCAGCCACGTCTCGGCGGCGAGCCGGTAGAAGCGCACGGGATCGCGCCAGAAGGCGGCCGCCGACATGGCCTCCATCGGGTCCAGGCGCTCCCACAAGCCCACACCGGGGCTGCGGAAGTCGGGGATGCCGCTCTCGGTGGAGATGCCGGCCCCGGTCAGCACCACGCAGTGGCGCGCCTCGACCATCGCCTCCACGAGGCGATCGACGGCCTGCTCGAAGGCCCCATCGTCGAGTGGTGTCGCCATGGCTGCCTTAGCCGTCCGGCCACGGGCCGACTACAAGTAGCGGCGCTCGATCTTGTGCTTGATGCGACAGAGGGCGTTGTCGATGGACTTGGTGTGGGTGTTGAGCCGCTCGGCCATCTCCTTGTAGGATAGCCCGTTGACGTACAGCCGGAAGACCTTGTACTCGAAGTCGCTCAACACCTGCTTGACGTATTGCTGGGTCTGCGTCAACAGCTCCCGGTCGATGACGAGGGTCTCGGGGTCGTCGACGCGCTGGTTGGGCAGCACCTCGAGCAGCGTGCGATCGCCATCCATGTCGTAGACGGGCCGGTGCAGGGACGTGTACTGGTTGACGGGGACGTGCTTCTGGCGGGTCGTGCCCTTGATGGCGCTGATGATGTTGCGGACGATGCACAGCCTGGCGAAGGCCCAGAAGGACGAGGCGCCGGGCGTGAAGTCCCGGATGGCCTTGTAGAGCCCGATCATGCCCTCCTGCAGCAGGTCGTCGTCCTCGGCCCCCTGCAGGAAGTAGGGACGACTCCAGGCGTGCACCAGCTTGCGGTACTTGATGAGCAGGAACTCCAGGGCGTCCTCGTTGCCGGCCTGAGCGAGCTGGACCACTTCTTCGTCGGGCAATGACGAGAAATCCGGCCCACCCGGTCTGGGCCGCCACGTCCATGACGACGTCGCGCGGGGCTTCCCCATCGCCTGCTCGAGCCCACCCCTCGAACCCCGTCCCGAGCCTCGGAGAGCGCCATCTAGAGGATATGCAAGTGACGGATGCCTCGTCCCTTAATCAGGGATTACGACAGGAATTAACCACTCTCCTTCTCATTAGGTGGCTCGGTCCGCTCCGGACCCGCCCCGGGCGGCACTGCGCGGAGCCTCAGCCAAACGAAAAGCCCCGGAGCCACTCGACATGGAACCCCGGGGCGACTACCTCACGCGCCGAATACTGTCATCAGGTCCCATACCCGCTACGCGTCACCTCACTTCCACCACATCGGCCGGCTGCTCCGCGTGGCCGGTCAGCGTGTGCGGATGGCGGGTGATCTCGGTGCCCATGGTGCCATCGGCTCCCATGACGCCGCGCCGCATCTCGGTGGCC
The DNA here is from genome assembly GCF_035593265.1 of Limnochorda sp. LNt. Lineage (GTDB taxonomy): Bacteria > Bacillota > Limnochordia > Limnochordales > Geochordaceae > Geochorda > Geochorda subterranea. Next base: position 1,550,920 of record NZ_CP141614.1, read on the forward strand.
TCGGTGCTGCGGGCCTTGAACGCCTGGGTCAGGTAGTGGCAGGCCGCCCACGGGTTGACCGAGTCGCCGCACGTGAAGACGTCGATGGCGGCGTAGCCGAGCTCGGGCCAGGTGTGGATGGCCAGGTGGGACTCCGAGATGACCACGACCCCGCTCACTCCCTGGGGGCTGAACTTGTGGAACGTGACCTCCCGGATCTCGGCCCCGGCCCTCAGGGCCGCCTCGACCATGATGTCCTGAACCAACTGCTGGTTGTCCAGGATCGCCGGGTCACACCCGTACGCCTCGCACAGAATGTGACGCCCCAGCGCCTGCGTCATTCCATCTATGACCCCCTTCCGCGTCGCCTGCCCAAGCCCGACAAAAGGCCGTCCCGCAGGCAATCAAGCCCCATTGTAACAGAACCCCCCTCCCTGTCAAGGTTCGGCAAAATCCATCAAAAGACCATCGGACCACAGCTCGTGGAGGGCTCGGGCCACCCCGAGGGCCACGTGATGCCGGGAGACGCCCCCCTGCAGGAAGACGTCGTAGGGGGGCCGCAGCGGCAGGTCCGCCGACAGCTCGCTGGAAGATCCTTGCACGAAGGTGCCGCCCGCCATGACGATGGGGTCCCGGTAGCCCGGTAGCCGAGCCGGGTGCGGCCGGGCGCGCGCATCCAGCGCCGAGGCGCGCTGGATGCCCCGCACGATGGCCATGGCCGCCTCCCGTCGTCCGGCCCGCACCACCTGCACCGTGTCGGTCCGGGGCTCCTCCGCCGTGGGGCTCACGGCGAAGCCCGCCGCCGAGAAGGCGGCCGCGGCCACCATGGCCCCGGCCACGGCCTCCGCGACGGTGCGGGGCGCGAGGAAGAGCCCCATCCAGATCCACCGGGAGACCCCCAGGGCCGGTCCCACCTCAGCCGCCAACCCCGGTGCCGTCAGGCGAGCGGCGGCGGCCGCCACCAGCTCCGCCGATCCGGCCACGTAGCCGCCGCTGGGAGCCAGGGTGCCGCCCGGGTTCTTGATGAGGGAGCCCGCGACCAGATCGGCCCCGACGTGGCACGGCTCCCGGGTCTCCACGAACTCCCCGTAGGCGTTGTCGACCAGCACCACGCAGCCGCCGCGACGGTGCGCGACCTCGCAGACGGCGGCGATGGCGTCGATGCTCAACGACGGGCGCCACGCGTAGCCCCGGGAGCGCTGCACCAGCACCATGCGGGTCCGGGACCCGATGCTGGCCTCCAGTGCCTCCAGGTCCACCTCACCCGTCTGCGTCAGCGGTACCACCCGGGTGCGCACGCCCCACTCGGCCAGGGACCCTGGCGCCTGCTGGCCCTCGATGCCCAGCACGGGCCACAGGGTGTCGTACGGCAGCCCGGTGGCAACCACCAGCTCGTCGCCCGGGCGCAGCACGCCGAAGAGCGCGCAGGTCAGCGCGTGGGTGCCCGAGACGAGCTGGGGCCGCACCAGTGCGGCCTCGGCTCCCATCACCAGGGCCCACGCCTGCTCCAGGGCCTCTCGTCCGGGGTCACCGTACGCGTAGCCCGTCGTCTCGGCCAGGAAGCCCTCGGAGGCCCCCACCTGGTGGAAGGCGGCCAGCACCCGGGCCGTGTTGTGAGCCGCCACCTCCTCGACGGCTGCCCAGCCCGCCACGCCCGGCGGCGCCGGCTGCTGCAGCCGTCGGATGGCCGCCAGCACCACCCGCTCGGCCCGCGGATCGATCTCCGGGAAGGCCTGTGCGATGAAGCTCGGCTCGCTCATCGCCCCACCAGTGCCTCGTGCAGGGCCCGCGCCAGCCCCTCCACCTCCCGAAGGGCGTCGCGGCGGGTGGGCGCCTCCATCCACCGCAGGACGAAGGCGCTGCCCACCACGACGCCGTCCGCGAAGCGGTAAGCGGCCGCCTGCTGCGGGCCCGAGACGCCGAAGCCCAGCGCCACCGGGAGGCCGGTGTGCCGGCGCAGCCCCTCCACCAGCTCGCGGGCCCCGGGGGCCACCCCCTGGCGCACGCCGGTCACCCCGGCATGGCTGATGGCGTAGATGAAGCCGTCGCCCGCCTCGGCCAGGAGAGCCAGACGTTCGCCGCTGGTGGGGGCGGCCAGGCTGACCCACGCCAGCTCGTGGGCCGCCAGCGCCGCTCGCATCTCGCCCGCCTCCTCCACCGGCAGGTCCGGCACGATGACGCCCGCCAGCCCACGGCGGGCCAGCTCGGCTGCCACGGTGCCCAGCTCCATCTGCAGGAAGAGGTTGTAGTAGCCCATGACGACCACGGGCGTCTCAGGCACCGCCGCCTGCACCACCGTGGCCACGTCCAGCACCCGGCGAAAGCCGGCCCCGGCCTGCAGGGCCACGGCACCTGCCTGCTGCAGCACGGGCCCGTCCGCCACCGGATCCGAGAAGGGCAAGCCGACCTCCAGCACGTCGCATCCGCCCCGTGCCAGGGCCAGCAGCGCCGCCTCCGACGCCTCGGCGTCGGGGTAGCCGCCCATCCAGTACCCCACCAGCGCCGCCCGTCCCTGCTCGCGGGCCCGATCGAAGGCGGCGGCCAGCCGGCGTCCGCCCTCGGTGTGCGCCCACGTCACGAAGGGGCCGTCCATGCTCCGCGTCCCCCCTCCAGGTGACGGGCCACGTGCTCCACGTCCTTGTCGCCCCGTCCCGATAGATTGACCAGCACGATGGCGTCGGCGGGCAGGCGACCGGCCAGCTCCACAGCGGCAGCGATGGCGTGGGCGCTCTCCATGGCGGGCAGGATGCCCTCCAATCGGGCGAGGAGCCCGAAGGCCTCCAGCGCCCTCTCGTCCTCCACCGTGACGTAGCGGGCCCGTCCCACCGCTTTGAGGTAGGCGTGCTCCGGCCCCACGCCGGGGTAGTCGAGGCCCGCCGAGATGGAGTGGGTCGGCGCCACCTGGCCCTCGGCATCCTGGAGCAGCAGGCTCTTGGAGCCGTGGAGCACGCCGAGTCGGCCCCGGCTCAGGCTCGCGGCGTGCTGGCCGGGGGCCTCCCCCCGGCCCCCCGCCTCCACGCCCAGCAGGCCCACGCCGTCATCTCGCACGAAGCCCCGGAAGATGCCGATGGCGTTGCTCCCCCCTCCCACGCAGGCCACCACCCAGTCGGGCAATCGCCCCTCGGCCGCCAAGATCTGGCGCCGGCTCTCCTGGCCGATGACCGACTGGAAGTCGCCCACCATGACCGGATAGGGATGGGGACCGACGGCGGAGCCGATGACGTAGTGCGAGTCGGCGACGGTGGCGACCCAATCCCGGATGGCCTCGTCGGTGGCCTCCTTGAGGGTGGCGCTGCCGATGGTCACCGGACGCACCTCTGCTCCCAGCATCCGCATGCGCACGACGTTGAGGTGCTGGCGCTCCATGTCCTCGGCGCCCATGAAGACCGTGCACGCCATGCCGAAGCGGGCCGCCACGGTCGCGGTGGCCACCCCGTGCTGGCCGGCACCCGTCTCGGCGATGAGGCGGCGCTTGCCCATGCGGCGGGCCAGCAGGGCCTGGCCGAGCGCGTTGTTGATCTTATGAGCGCCCGTGTGGGCCAGGTCCTCCCGCTTGAGGTAGATGCGAGCCCCTCCGGCGTGGCGGCTGAGCCGATCCGCCCGGTACAGGGGGGTCGGCCGCCCTGCGTAGTGCGCTTGCAGCTGCCCGAGCTCCTCCCAGAAGGCTGGATCCTGCCGGGCCTGCTCGTAGGCCCGGGTCAGCTCCTCCAGGGGCGCCATCAGGGTCTCCGGCACGAACCGCCCCCCGAACCCCCCGAAGTAGCCACGAGGATCGGGCACCCCGTCCAGGGGCGGCTCGGGCCCCCGCCTGCCGGCCAGGGGCTCAGGCCGATGGAGCATCCGCTTCATCCTCCCATGCCCGCACCGCCCGGACGAAGGCCCGGACGGCCTCGGGGTCCTTGACGCCGGGCCGGCCCGGCACCTCGACGCCGGAGCTGACGTCGACGCCCCACGGGCGGACCCGGTCGACGATGCCGGCTACGTGGTCGGCCGACAGCCCTCCTGCCAGGATGACACGAAGGCCGGCCTCCCGAAGACGGCCCACCCACGACGCCGCAACGGCCGGATCCAAGCGCCGACCCGTGCCTCCCGCCTGCGAGGGCGTGCGGCTGTCGAGCAGGACGGCCCAGGGTGGCACGGGCACATCGGGCGCGGCCCCCGGGCCGGGAGCCGAGGGCCACAGCGTCCGGATGACGGCGTAGCCCTCGGCGGAGAGGCGCGCCTGGGTCTCGTCGCTCTCGCCTCCGTGGAGCTGGACGGCGTCGACCCCGCTCCGCCGCGCTCGATCCAGGATGGTGACGTCGTCCTCGCCGCTGAAGACCCCCACGGTCACCACTCCGACCCGGCCGGCCTCGGCCGCGGCACGCCGGGCCACCTCGACCAGCACGGCGGCCTGCTCGGGCGTGACGCACCGAGGGCTGCGCCTCGTCAGGACCACGCCGACGGCGTCGACGCCCGCCCGGAGCGCCGCCTCGACGTCGGAGGGGCGTGTGAGGCCGCACACCTTCACCCAGACCCTCGGTCGGCGACTCATGACGCCGGATCTGCGGCCGTCCGTGCCCCGGACGGTGAGGCTGCCCGCAGCCTCCTCACCTCGGCCAGCAACGCCTCGGGATCCGGCGCTCGCATCAGGGCCTCGCCCACCAGCACCGCGTCGGCGCCCGCCGCCCAGGCCTCCGCGAGGTCGGCCGGGGTACGATAGCCGCTCTCCGCCAGGCGGAGCACCCCCGGCGGCACCCGGCGCAGGAGCGTGCGGGCGCGGCTCGTGTCGACGGCGAAGGTGCGCAGGTCCCGGTTGTTGACCCCCACGATCCGCACGCCCGGCAGCGATAGCGCCCGCTCCAGCTCCCCCTCGTCGTGTACCTCGACGACGACCTCGAGCCCGGCCTCCCGGGCGCGGGCCATGAGCGCCTCGACCTCGTCGGTCGCCAGCGCGGCCATGATGAGCAGCACGGCCGAGGCGCCGCAGCGTCGCGCCAGCTCGATCTGCTCGGGCCAGACGACGATGTCCTTGAAGAGCACGGGCAGCCCCACCGCTGGCGAGGCGGCGACAGCCCGGACGTCGTCGGGGCTGCCCCCGAAGAACGTCTCGTTGGCCAGCACCGAGATGGCCGCCGCCCCGCCGGCGGCGTAGCGGGCGGCCTGGGCCACGGCGTCCCGGTCGACGGCGATGGCGCCGGCCGAGGGCGAGCGGCGCTTCACCTCGGCGATGAGGGGGAGCCGCCCGCCGATGCCGTCTCGGGCGGCCTCCAGCGCCTCGCGAAGCCCGTGAGCCGGTCGTAGCGGGGTGGGCTCGTGCTCCAGCCGCCGCAGCATGGCGCGAAACAGCTCCCGCCGCTGACGCTGGTGCTCGACCATCTGGCCCAGCCGTCCGCCCGGTGAGCCGGTCGCGCCGCTCATCGGGCCATCTCCGCCTCATCGGACGTACGGCGCCGACAGAACGCGGTCATGGCCTCGAGCCGCCGGTAGGCGGCGCCCGAGTCGACGATATGACGGGCCAGCTCCATCCCCTGGGGCAGCGACTCCGCCAGGCCCGCCGCCCACAGGCAGCCAGCGGCGTTGAGCAACACGACGTCGCGCAACGCGTCGTGCCGCTCCCCGGCCAGCACCTCCCGCAGCAGGCGGGCGTTGGTGGCGGGCCCGTCCCCCCGGATGGCCTCCGGCGGCGCGGGCGCCAGCCCCAGTGCCGTCGGATCGATGGTCAGGGGGCGCACCTCGCCCCCCTCGACCCAGGCCGCCAGGGTCGGAGCCGACAGGGAGATCTCGTCGAGCCCGTCCAGCCCGTGCACCACCAGGGCCCGTTCGGTGCCCAGCCTGGCCAGGGCTCCCGCCACCAGCTCCACCAGGCCGGGCTCGTAGACGCCCAGGAGCTGGTAGCGGGCGCCGGCGGGGTTGGTCAGCGGCCCCAGGATGTTGAAGACGGTGCGGATGCCCAGCTCGCGCCGGGGCTGGGCGGCGTGCCGCATGGCGGGATGGAAGGTGGGGGCGAACAGGAAGGCCATCCCTACCTCGGCCAGACAGCGCTCCACCTCCTCGGGGCTGAGGTCGATGGCCACCCCCATCGCCTCCAGCACGTCGGCGCTGCCGGTCTGGCTGGAGACGCTGCGATTGCCGTGCTTGGCCACGGCCAGGCCGGCCCCGGCGGCCACGAAGGCGGCCCCCGTGGAGACATTGATGGAATGCGAGCGATCGCCGCCGGTGCCGCACGTGTCGACGACCTTGCGCCCCGGTGGGGGCGTCACCTTGACGGCGTGGCGCCGCATGGCCAGGGCCATGCCCGCCACCTCGTCGGGGGTCTCCCCCTTCATCCGCAGCGCCACCGCCAGGCCGGCCACCTGGGCCGGCGTCGCCTCCCCCTGCATGATGGCGGTCATAGCGGCCTCGGCCTGCTCCTGGGAGAGCGAACGCCCCTCGCTCACCAACCGGATGGCCTCCTGGATGGTCGACGACGACATGACGTCCCCCGCCCCTCTCCTACCGGTTCGCCCGGACCCGGTCCCGCTGCCAGGCCTGGGCCATGGCCAGGAAGTTGCGCAACATCTGCTTGCCGTGGGATCCCGTCAGGACCGACTCGGGGTGAAACTGGACGCCCTCGACGGGGCGCTCCCGGTGGCGCAGCCCCATGATGCAGCCCGTCTCGTCGACCGCCGACACCTCCAGCTCTGCCGGCAGCCCCTCGCGGGCGACGCAGAGCGAGTGGTAGCGGCCCGCCTCGAAGGGGTCGGGCAGCCCCTCGAAGATGGTGCGGCCGTCGTGATGGATGGGGCTGGCCTTGCCGTGCAACAGGCGGTCCGACGCCACGACCCGGCCCCCGAAGGCCACCGCGATGGCCTGGTGACCGAGGCAGACCCCCAGCACCGGGATGGCGTCGGCCTGCCGGATGAGCTCCACCGAGATGCCCGCCTGCTCGGGGCGTCCCGGCCCCGGGGAGATGACGATGGCGAGCGGGCGGCGAGCCAGGAGATCCTGCACGGCGATCTGGTCGTTGCGCCATACCTCCAGGCTGGCGCCCAGCTCGCCCAGGTACTGGACCAGGTTGTAGGTGAAGGAGTCGTAGTTGTCGACGACCACGACGGGGCCCATCCCCAGCGTCTGGGTCACGTCACGCCACCTCCACCCGCTCGAGGCCCAGCGCCGCCAGCATGGCGGAGGCCTTGTTGTGCGTCTCCCACAGCTCCCGCCGGGGTTGGGAGTCGGCCACGATGCCGGCCCCGGCCCGGGCGTGGGCTCGATTGGCGTGGATGGCCAGGGTACGGATGGTGATGCAGGCGTCGGCGTCGCCCGTTACGGAGAAGTAGCCGACGGCGCCGGCGTAAGGACCCCGCCCCGTCGTCTCCAGCTCGTCGATGATCTCCATGGCCCGTACCTTGGGCGCCCCCGTCACGGTGCCGGCCGGAAACGTCGCCTTGACCAGGTCGAAGGCGTCGAGCCCGGGCGCCAGCCGGCCCTCGACCTCGGAGACCAGGTGCATGACGTGAGAGTAGCGCTCGATCTCGAGCAGCTGGCTCACCCGCACCGTGCCGTAGCGGCAGACCCGGCCCAGGTCGTTGCGGCCCAGGTCGACCAGCATCATGTGCTCGGCCAGCTCCTTGGGGTCGTCCTTGAGCTCCCGGGCCAGCCGCCGATCCTGCTCCGGCGTGCCGCCGCGCGGGCGGGTGCCGGCGATGGGACGCACCACCGCGCGCCCTCGCTGCAGCCGCACCATCACCTCGGGCGAGGCCCCGACCAGGTGGAGGGGACGCCCGCGGGGGCGCGGGTCGGCCACCTCGAGGAAGAACATGTACGGAGAGGGGTTGATGGCACGCAGCCGACGGTAGACGTGCAGGGGTGGCGTCGGGCAGGGCGCGACCAGCTCCCGGGAGAGCACGACCTGGAAGATGTCCCCTGCCTGGATGTAGCGTCGAGCCGTCCGGACGGCCTCTTCGAAGGACTCATCGACCGGCTCCCCGACGGCTCCGCTCGTCCCCGCCGGCACGTCGAGGGCGTCGACCAGGGCCCGCAGGCTCTCCGCCCCCTCGTCGCCGTGCAGGCGCTCCCACAGCACCTCCAGCCGCACGAGCGCCTCGTCGTAGGCGGCACCGGGGTCCTGACCCGCCGACCAGCGGGCGATGGCGACGGCATAGCCGACGCGGGTGAGGTGGTCGAAGACGACGACGGCGTCCGCGAGCATGTAGGCGGCGATCCACGTGTCGACGGTGGACGGCCGCCCCGGCCCCAGCCGCTCCAGGCTCCTGACCACGTCGTAGCCCAGGAAGCCGACGGCGCCGCCCAGGAAGGGGGGCCGCTCCGCGGTCGCGAAGGCCGTGCCGGCCAGGGCCGCCTCGATGACGGCCTCGGGCAGCCTCCATCCCGCCAGGCGGTCGCGCAGCTCCCCCACGGGGTCCCGGCTCTCCCAGCGGTCGGCCTCGTAGACCAGCCCGTCACGCGGATGGGCCCGGTAGAGGTGTCCCAGGCCCGGCTCGAAGGCGACGAGCCCTGCCGAGGCCGTCCCCACGAAGGAGAAGCGCCCGGCGTGGCCGCCCTGCTCGGCGCTCTCCAGCAGGAAGCGTCCCAACGGGCTGGGGCCGAGTCGAAGCAACGCGCCGACGGGGGTCAGCCCGTCGCACAGGAAGGGAGCGACTACCATCCCGGCGCCGAGGGGACCGAAGTGCTCCACGAACGCCGATCGGCTCGGAGACGGCTGCAAGCGGGCACCCTCCCCACCCCGGCCGGTGCGGTGCGATGGCACCCGTCGTGGCGGAGACGAGTCCGGCACGGTCGGTGGTGGACCGACCACCCCTGCCGACGAGGCAGCAACGCTCGCGGCAACGCCAACGGTGGAGAGGGGGGACGACGTCAACCGAGGGACCGATGCCCGTCCCGTCTCCTCTCGTCTCGGCTCGGACCTGGACTCGCTCGTCTCGAAGCGGTTGCCGGCTCGACTCCAGGGCACCGGCGTGATGGGCTGATTATACGACCCTCCCCCATCGGCGTCAAGCACCGGTCAAGAGCCGGGCGATGCGTCAGGTGGCGGCATCACGTCGGGTGGTAGCGCGGCCCCGAGGCCTTCCAGCGGGCCAGGGCCTCGTCCAGCCGGTCGTCAGGCACCGTCAGCGAGAGCCGCACGTAGCCCTCGCCGGCCGGTCCGTAGCCGACGCCCGGCGTCACGACCACGCCCGCGCGCTCCAGCAGCGTCGCGGCGAAGCCGATGGAGTCCCACCCCGGCGGCACGGGGGCCCAGACGTAGATGGCCCCACCAGGCGGCTCCAGCGGCCACCCCATCGACCGCAGCGCCTCGACCACCCGATCCCGGCGGCGTTGGTAGAGCCGGCGCATCCGCCGGGTGACCTCTTCCTGGTGGTCCAGGGCCTCGACGGCCGCCGCCTGGATGGCGCCGAAGACGCCGGAGTCCAGGTGCGTCTTGAGACGCCCCAGCGCCTCGACGGCCTCTGGATGGCCACAGGCCCAGCCGATGCGCCAGCCCGTCATGTTGAAGCTCTTGGAGAGCGAGTGCATCTCGATGGCGACATCCCCGGCCCCCGGCACCTGCAGGATGCTGGGGGCCGGGCGATCGTCGAAGGTGATCTCGCTGTAGGCCGCGTCGTGGCAGACCAGCACGTCGTGCGCCCTGGCCCACGCCACCACCTGTTCGAAGAAGGCCAGGGACGCCACCGCTCCGGTCGGGTTGTTGGGGTAGTTGAGGAAGAGCAGCCGGGCGCGTGCCGCCACCTCGGAGGGGATCCGGTCCAGGTCCGGGAGATGACCCCGGTCCGGGTCCAGGCGCAGCCGCCAGACCTCGCCCCCGGCCAGCTCGACAGCCGCGGCGTAGACCGGGTAGCCCGGGTCCGGCACGATGGCCACGGCGCCGGGCTCCATCACGGCCCAGGCCAGGTGGGCGAGCCCCTCCTTGGAGCCGATGAGGGCCAGCACCTCCCGGTCCGGGTCCAGCGCCACGCCGAATCGTCGCACGAAGAAACGCGCCACCGCCTCCCGGAAGGCCCGGGTGCCCTGGTAGGGAGGGTAGCGGTGGTGCTCGGCGAGACCCGCGCTCTGGCGCAGGGCCTCGACGACGGCGGCCGGGGTCGGCTCGTCGGGGTCGCCGATGCCCAGGCTGATGACGTCGACGCCAGCGGCACGAGCCTGCTCCACCCGTCGGTCGATGGAGGCGAACAGATAGGGCGGCAGACGCTGCATCCGGGAGGCGAGTCTCACGGTCCGGCCACCTCCTTCACCCACGACCACGGCAGGGTGCCCACGGCCACGAGCCGGGCAGGCCCCGTCATCCAGAGGCGCCCGTCGTCGGCCCACTCGATGGCCAGCCGGCCGCCGGCGAGCTCGACCTGGGCCTCTCGCCCGGCACGCCCGGTGGCCGCCGCGGCCACCAGCGAGGCGCACGCCCCCGTGCCGCAGGCCTGGGTCTCGCCCGAGCCGCGTTCCCACACACGCATGCGCAGCCGGCGGGGGCCCGCCACCTCGACGAACTCCACGTTGGTGCGCTGAGGGAAGAGCGGGTGGCGCTCCAACAGCGGGCCGAGCCGCCCGACGGGGGCCGATGCCACGTCGTCCACGAAGAGCACCAGGTGGGGGTTGCCCACGCCGACGGGCCAGGCCTCCAGCATCTGGCCGCCGGCCTCCAGCTGGAGGGGAGCTCCCAGGGGGACGCCCCCCGGTCCCCGCTCCGCCGGGCGCCCCATCTCGACCCGTACCGTCGCCAACCCGAAGGCAGGGGACTCCACCACCTCCACCGTCCTCACACCGGCCCGGGTCTCCACGCCGAAGCGACGGGGTGCGCCGTGGGCCTGGTGCGCCCACATGGCCAGGCAGCGGACGCCGTTGCCGCACATCTCCCCCTCGCTGCCGTCGGCGTTGAAGATCCGCATGGCGGCCATCTGCGACGCGCCGGGCGCCATCAGGATCAGGCCATCGGAGCCGACGCCGAAGTCGGGGTCGGCCACGGCCCGGGCCAGGCGCGACCACTCCACCCCCTCCGGAAGGGGTACCCCCTCTCCCATACCGTCGACGAAGACGTAGGCGTTACCCAGCCCGTGCATCTTGACGAAGGGCAGGCCCTCGACGGCCACCCGCGCCCCTCTCCTCTCCGCCTCGACGGGGCGGCGACAGGTCGGACACCGTGACCCGGCGAGGAGTTGGCGGTGCATTTCAAGGACGGCGAGGGCCTTCCCTTCCTGGCACCCCTCTCGCCGCCCCCACCTCCAGGCGGCCGCGAGGGCGAGTCCGGCCAGCGCCAGCCCTGCGGCCCCGATCAGCTCGACCAAACCCAGGATGCCCCCGATGCCCCGATGGCCCGGCGGCCGAGCCGCGCACCCAGCGCCTCGGCTGCCGGTACGAGCGCGACCACTACCCCGGCCTTGAGCGGGTCCACGAGCGCCGCTGCCGTCAGGACGGCCAGGGCCACCAGGGAGATGGCGAGGCGAGGGCCCGTACCGGCGCGTCCCATCCACCCGTCCCGGTCCTCCACGCCGTCGACCAGCTGCACGGCCAGCATCACCAGGCCCGAACCCGCCACCTCCCGCCACCCGAGCAGGGCGGTGGCCGTCGCCAGCAGCACCAGCCCCTCGAGACGCCCGCGCCCGCCGTACCCGTGCAGCATGCCCAGCACCCAGGCGGACGCCATCAGCGAGGCGGCCCATGCGGCGTCGAGCGAGCAGGCCAGGGCGAGCAGGGCGGCCGCGTAGGCGGCGCAGGCAGGGGCGTCCCATCCGGGCTCGCCGTCCACCGCGGCGTCCACTGCCTTGATGGCCGCGCCCACCAGCCACGCCGAGCCGGCCAGCCGTAGCACGCGCACGATCTCGCCGCCGCCCAGCGCCTCAGAGACGGCGCTGGAGAAAGCGTCGAACACTGGCGAACCCCCACCCCTCCAGCGCGGAGATGCCCAGCACGATGCGCTGCGGCCAGGCCCGGCGGACGGCCTCCAGGCCGGCTCGCCCGCCCGGCCGGTCCAGCTTGTTGACCAGCACCGCGTAGCGGCCCCGGCGCTGGCCGTAGCGGCTGATCTGGACGTCGACGTCGTCCTCGTCCAGCAGTCGGGCCGGTCGCTGCGCGATGCGGGGGCCGTCCAGCACGTGCAGCACCACGAGGCTCTCCATCACCGCCGTCAGGGTCTCGGCCATGGCCCTTCGCAGCAAGGGATCGGGATGGATGGCATCGGTCAGCCCCACCGTGTCCAGCAGGCGCAGGCGCAGCGTGCGCTTGCCCTGCCGCCAGGGCACCTCGACGTGCTGCAGGGCCCGCGTCGTGGGCGTCGAGGTGCCCACCAGCCGCTCCACGGCGGTGGCCAGGTCCACCTCCACCCAACCGCCCGACGAGCCGGGAGACTCCTGCCGCACCAGCAGCCGGCGCTGCCCGCTCCACTGGGCGAAGCGCAACACGAACAGCGTCTTGCCCACACCGGGCCGGCCCACCACGCAGGCATCGGCCGCCCCGTCCACGGGCGTCGACGACATCGCCGCCACCCGATCACGCCCCGGCCTGGTCCAGCGGGATGTCCTCGGTCCGGAGCAGCATCAGGTCCTCACGGGAGTAGGCCCCCGCCCCCTGCAGGCGCACCGCCTGGCGGCGGATGGCGGCCTCGAGCAGGTTGCGGACCAGCCGGGCGTTGCCGAAGGGATACCAGCCGGCGAGCCGGTGGTAGAGCAGGGCCGAGGCCAGGCGCTCCCGGGCCTCGGGGGTGAGCCGGTACTCTCGGACTCGCAGCATCTCGGTGGCGATGGCCAGCAGCTCCTCGGTGGTGTAGTCCGGGAAGTCGATGATGAACGGGATGCGGGAGCGCAAGCCCGGGTTGAGGTTGAGGAAGAGCTCCATCTCCTGGTGGTAGCCGGCCACGATGACCACCAGCTCGTGCCGGTGATCCTCCATGGCCTTGACCAGGGCGTCGACCGCCTCCCTGCCGAAGTCCTTCTCGCCGCCCCGGGCCAGGCTGTACGCCTCGTCGACGAAGAGGACGCCGCCGACGGCCTTGCGGATCTGCTCCCGTGTCCGCTGGGCCGTGTGGCCCACGAACTCCCCCACCAGGTCGGCCCGCTCCACCTCCACGGTGTGGCCCTTGGGCAGGACCCCCAGCGCCTTGAGCATCCGCCCCACCAGCCGGGCGACGGTGGTCTTGCCCGTCCCGGGGTTTCCCTTGAAGGCCATGTGGAGCACCAGCGGTTCGCAGGCCAGCCCCACCGCCGCGCGACGCTGCCGTATCTCCACGTAGGCCCGCAGTTCGCGTACGGCCTGCTTGACGCGATGGAGGCCCACCAGGGACTCCAGCTCGGCCATCACCTGGGCCAGGGCCTCCGGGTCCCGGCCGCCGGAGGGCTCGTCCGAGGCGGGCGTGCCGGTCGCAGCAGGTGGCGCCGGGGAGTGTGAGCCCTGGCCCCCCGGCGCCTCCGACAGCCACCGGAGGGCCTGCGCCGGGCTCAGCCGCCCCTCCGCCACCCGTTCGATGAGGGCCGACCCGTGGGAGGACGTGAGTGCCATCGCGGCTATCTATACGCGGGAGCGATAGTGATCCGCCACCCGCCGGGCCGCCTCGGCCAGGCCGTCGCACGTCGACAGGTCCAGCCACCAGATCCGGCGATCCGGGCGAAACCAGATGAGCTGGCGTCGGGCGTAGTGGCGCGTGGCACGCTTGAGGGTATCCACGGCTCGGGCGAACGAGAGCTCGCCCGCCAGGTAGGCGCGCATCTCCTTGTAGCCCAGCGCCTGCATCGCGGTGCGGCCGGGAGCCGGCGACCGGGCCAGCAGGCGCCGCGTCTCCTCGACGAGCCCCCGGCTCACCTGGTCGTCCACCCGCGCGTCGATGCGCCGGTAGAGCTGGTCGCGGGGGCGCTCGAGGCCGACCCAGACGGCGGGCAGCGGGCGCGCCGCCCGGCGTGCCTCGGCCTGCAGCTCGCTCATGGGACGGCCGGTCGCCTCGTACACCTCCAGGGCCCGGATGACCCGGCGGACGTTGTGGGGATGGATGCGGCTGGCCGCCACGGGATCCACACAGGCCAGGCGGTCGTGCAGGGCCAGAGGGCCGCGGGAGGAGGCCTCCGCCTCCAGCCGGCGCCGCACCGCCGGATCGCAGCCCCCCGGCCGCGGGAGCAGGTCGTCGACGAACGCCCGGATGTACAGACCGGTCCCGCCGCAGACGATGGCCAGCCGGCCGCGGGCCCGGATGGCCGCCAGCGCCTCGCGGGCGAGCTCGCGGTAGCGGGAGGCCGAGAAGTCCTCGGCCGGGTCGGCCACGTCGATGAGATGATGGGGCACCCCTCGCTGACGCTCCGGGCCGGGCTTGTCCGTCCCGATGTCCAGGCCGCGGTAGACCTGCATGGCATCGGCGGAGATGATCTCGGCATCCAGCCGCCGCGCCACCTCCACGGCCAGATCGGTCTTGCCCACGGCCGTCGGGCCCACGATCACCAGCAGCGGCGGGTTCCCTCGCTCGTCGCGCCGTTCATCCATCGCCGGCATCCGGCCCGACCACCCAGATCCCGTAGACCACCCGGCTCGATCGTCCCCCGGCCACACGATGGGGCGTCAGGGCCCCCAGGCGGGCCGAGTCGGCCCGGTCCTTGAGGACGACCCGGCGGCGCGCCACCCGCATCGCCTCGACCAGGGCCCGCTCGCCCACCGGCCCCTCCTCGGCCACCAGGCGCCACGCCGCCATCGTCGTCGAGCCCGACAGGCTGCGCTCGAACATGGCATCGAAGTACACCACGTCGAAAGCCCCCGAGGAGCATCCGGCGAGGTACGCCCCGTGGTCCGCCACGTGCACGTCGATGCGGGCGGCCGCCTGGGCCATGTCGGGATCGCGCCAGGCGAAGCGGGCCAGTCCCTCCCTCACCAGCTCCGCCAGCGCGGGCACTTTCTCCACTCCGCTCACCCTACCGCGGGGCCCGACGGCGTAGGCGGCCACCAGGGCGTCCGAGGCGAGCCCCAGGGTGGCATCCAGCACCCGCTCGCCGCCCCGCAGTCCCATCGCCTCCACCATGGGATCGCCTCCACCGGCGCGCAGGGCCCGGATCCGGTGCACGGCCATCCCGGGATGGTAGACGAGGCGCCGGCCTGCCGCCTGGATGGCCAGGCCCGTGCGCTCCACCACCAGGTACGCCTCGGCTGGTCCCTCCTCGCCGGCTCGCCCGCCGTCGCCATCCGAGAGTCGACCCTCCGGACGACGCCGGTAGGGCAACCCGAGCCGGTCGGCCAGCTCTCTTGCCCGGCTCTCCAGGGCCGGATCGGGACGGCGCGCGGTGGTCACATACCAAACCCGTGCGTCATGCCAGGGGCGTGCGGCGGCCAAAGCGCCTGTCCAGCTCCTCGACCGACACCATGACGGCCACCGGCCGCCCGTGCGGGCAGGTGTAGGGATTGTCCGTCTCGGCCAGGTGACGCACCAGATGCTCCATCACGGCCAACGGCAGAGGGGTACCCGCCTTGACTGCACTCCGGCAGGCCAGGTGCTTGAGCAGGCGCTCCTCCCAGGGCGCCAGGGGGGCCGTGTCGTCCCCTGCGGGCATCCCCTCGGGCCCCTCCAGCATCCGTGCCGCCAGCTCCTCCAGCAGGGCCGCCATCTCGGTGGCGGAGATGGCGCGTGCGATGCCGGGCACGGCCGGCACCGACCGCACCAGGTAGTGGCGAGGCCCGAAGGGCTCCATCTCGACGCCCAGGGAGGCGAGCCATGGCAGGGCGGCCCCCAGGGTCTCGGCCGCCGTGCTGCCGAGCTCGACGGTCAGGGGATGCAGCAGGGCCTGGGCCGGCGCCACGGAGCCGCGACGGGCGGCCAGCAGCCGCTCGTAGAGCATACGTTCGTGGGCCACGTGCTGATCGACGATGAGCAGGCCCGCGGGGTGGCGGGTCACGATGTAGGTGTCGCGCAGCTGTCCCAGCACCTGCAGCCGGCGCAGCTGCTCGCCCAGGCCCTCGCCTTGCCGTACGGCGCCCCAGAGCGGCGCCTGGGCTTCCGAGGCGACGGGCACGCCGGCGCCGGGGTCGCGGGACGACCGCGCCCCCTCGGCCACCCCTTCCCTCCAGGCCTTCGTCGCAGGGGCGTCACCCGGCTTGACGCTCGGCGAGAGCGCGAAGGTGGGAGCTGAGGCCAGCGCCCGCTCGACGGCCGAGGCCACCAGGCCGAAGAGCAGTCGCTCGTCGCGGAAGCGCACGAACAGCTTGGCCGGGTGCACGTTGACGTCCACCCAGGCCGGGTCCATCTCGAGATGGAGGAAGGCCACGGGGAAGCGCCCCTTGGCGAGCCGGCTCTCGTAAGCCCGCACGACGGCCGCCGAGACCGTCCGGTCTTGCACCCAGCGGCCGTTGACGAAGATCCAGAGATGCTCCCGCGTGGGCCGGCTCAGGTCCGGCGGGGAGACCAGGCCCCAGACGCGAGCCGGGCCCCGGGCCCCTTGGACGGGGAGCAGGGCCTGCGCCTCCCGGGCCCCCATCACCGCACCGGCCGCCGCACGCAGGTCGCCGTCGCCCGGGGTAACCCAGCGAGGCTGGCCCGCCACCGCCACCTCGAGGGCCACCGACGGTCGGGCCAGGGCGATGCGCGCGGCCGTCTCCAGGCAGGCCCGACGCTCCGCGGCGGGACTCTTGAGATAGCGCCGGCGGGCCGGGGTGTTGAAGAAGAGGCGCCGCACCCAGACGGTGGTGCCCTCGGGGGCCGCCGCCGGTCCCGCCGACAGTCGCTCCCCTCCTGCGAGCCGGATGCGAAACCCCTCGGCACGGCCCGGGGGCCGCGTCAGGATCTCCAGCTCGGAGACGGCGGCGATGGCCGCCAACGCCTCGCCCCGAAAGCCCAGGGTCGCCACCGAGGCCAGATCCTCGCGGCGCCGGAGTTTGCTGGTCGCGTGGCGCAGGACGCAGATGGCGGCGTCGTCGGGGTCCATCCCCTCCCCATCGTCGCTCACCATCAGGTGGGTGCCATCCTCGCCGATGTCGACGCGGATGCGCCGGGCCCCTGCGTCCAGGGCGTTTTCGAGCAGCTCCTTGAGCGCAGAGGCCGGCCGCTCCACCACCTCGCCCGCGGCGATGTGGTCGACGACGTCCTCCGCCAACAGCGCGATCTTGCCCATGCTACGCCTCGAACAGCCGCGACTGCGCCAGGTCGGCGACGGAGGGCCGCGCCCGCGGACGAGGCCGGCGCGAGGCGGGCCGACCGCCGTAGGTCCCGACGGGCCCGGGCTCCGAGAGGGCAGGGGCCGTCTCCCGGTCGGGCACGAGGGCGTCCGCCAGCGCCTCCTCGGCGACCCGGGACGCCGACGGGGCACTGCCCTCGAGGTGGGCCAGCACCTCGCGAGCCCGCTCGACGACCCGCTCGGGCAGCCCGGCCAGGCGCGCCACTTCGATGCCGTAGCTGCGGTCCGCGGCGCCGGGCCGGATCTGCCGGAGGAAGACGATGCCCTCCTCGCCGTGGGCCACCGCGGCGTGCAGATTGAAGACCCCCTCGAGTCTCCCCTCCAGCTCGGTCAGCTCGTGGTAGTGGGTGGCCACCAGCGTGCGGCAGCCCCGCTCCTGCAGCGCCTCCACGATGGCCCATGCCAGGCTGAGGCCGTCGTAGGTGGCCGTGCCCCTCCCCACCTCGTCGAGGACCACCAGGCTGCGGGGCGTGGCGTGGCGCAGGATGTAGGCGCTCTCGCTCATCTCCACCATGAAGGTGGACCGGCCCGACGCCAGGTCGTCCGAGGCGCCGACCCTCGACAGGATGCGGTCGACCACCCCGATGCGGGCCCAACGCGCCGGCACGAAGCTGCCCATCTGCGCCAGCAGCACCAGCAGGGCGGCCTGGCGCAAGAACGTCGACTTGCCGCCCATGTTGGGGCCCGTCACGATGGCCAGCCGCCGTGCCCCCATGTCGAGGTAGAGGTCGTTGGGGACGAAGGGCTGATCCGGCATCATGGCCTCCACCACGGGGTGGCGCCCCTGGCGGATCTCGATGACGGGGCCCTCGTCGACCTCGGGCCGCACCCAGGCACGCTCGACGGCCAGGTCGGCCAGCGAGGCGGCGACGTCGAGGCGCGCCACGGCCCGGCTGGCCGCCTGCAGGGCAGGGGCCTGCTCCAGCACCCGCTCCACCAGCGACTGGAAGATCTGGGCCTCCCGCAGCCGGATGCGCTCCTCCGCCTCCAGCACCCGGCTCTCCCACTCCTTGAGCTCGGCCGTCACGAACCGTTCGGCGCCGGTCAGGGTCTGACGCCGCTCGTAGTCGGGGGGCACCAGCTTGAGGTTGGGGCGGGTCACCTCGATGTAGTAGCCGAAGACCCGGTTGAAGCCCACTTTAAGCGAGCGGATGCCCGTGCGCTCCCGCTCACGCCCCTCGAGCCCCGCGATCCATCGGCGCCCCTCCTCGGCGCCCCGGCGCAGGGCATCCAGCTCCGCGTCGTAGCCCTCCCGGATGTAGCCGCTGTCACGGACCTGGGCGGGAGCGTCGTCGGCGATGGCCCTCGCCAGGTGATCGGCCAGGGCCTCCAGCGGCGCCGGTGGCTGCCCCAGCGCGTCCATCTCCAGGGCGGGCAGCCTCTCCAGCCCGGCCTCGGCCGCGATGCGCCGGATGTCGTCCAGCCGCTCGAGGAAGTAGCGCAACGAGAGCAGGTCCTTGGGTGTGGCCCGTCCGGTGCCCGCCCGTCCCAGCAGCCGCTCGGCGTCGGGCATCCCCTGCAGGGCATCGCGCAACCGGCGCCGGGCGAGGTGGCTCGCCGCCAGGGCCTCGACCGCGTCGAGCCGGGCTCGGATGGCCGCCACGTCGGTGAGCGGCTCCTCCAGGTAGCGGCGCAGCAGCCGGGCCCCCGCAGCCGTCCGGGTCCGGTCCAGCACGTCCAGCAACGACCCCTTGCGGCTCCGCTGGCGCAGCGTGGTGGTCAGCTCCAGGTTGAGGGCGGTGGTGGCGTCGACTGCCAGCCCCTCGCGCGGGTCGTAGCTCTGCAGCGTCGTGATGTGGACGAGGCGGTCCTTCTGGGTTTCGAGCAGGTACTGGAGCACCGCGCCGGCGGCCACCTGCGCCTCCGGCCAGGCCTCGATGCCGAACGCATCCAGCGTCGCCGTGCCGAAGTGGGCCCGCAGCGTCTGCCGGGCGCCGTCCGGCGACCAGGCCGGGCTGTCCCATCGCGTCACCGCCGCCCGCAGCGTCTGGCGCATCGCGCCCGCCAGCCGGGGATCATCGGTCAGGCGGGGCGGCACCACCACCTCGTCGACGGCCAGCCGCACCAGCTCGTCCAGGGCGGCCCGCCAGACCTCGTGCTCCACGGGGGAGTCGGCGCCCAGCCGCGTGGCGCGCAGCTCCCCGGTGAAGACGTCGGCCATGGCCAGGCCCACCGCCTGGTCACCCACCCAGAGGGCCGCCACGTAGCGCCGATCCCGTCCCGCCGCGTCCGGCAGCGTGCCGGGCGTGACCACCCGGATCACCTCGCGCCGGACCACCCCCCGGGCCAGGCGTGGGTCCTCCATCTGCTCGCAGATGGCGACCCGGTGGCCGGCCTGGACCAGCTGGGCGACGTAGGCGTCGGCCGCGTGGTACGGCACGCCGCACATGGGCAGCCGGCGGCCCTTGCCGATCTCGCGGCTGGTCAGGGTGATGTTGAGGATGGCGGCTCCGATCTCCGCATCCCGCCCGAAGAGCTCGTAGAAGTCTCCCAGGCGGAACAGCAGCAGGGCATCGGGGTAGGAGGCCTTGAGGGCCTGATACTGCCGGAGCATGGGGGTCGCCGACGGCTCCGCAGCCGGTACCAGCGGGCCCACCCCCCGTCCGTCAGGAGGGCTCGGACGCCCGGGCCGCTGCCGGCACCGCCCCGATGCTGGCGGCCTCCTGCGGGCCGTCGGTCAAGCGGCCGAAGAGGGTCCACGTGTTGACCGCCTCGACCCGCACGTCGACCAGCTGCCCGACGAGGCGGGTCCGAGCCGACGGGGGCGCGTCGAATACGACCACCTTGTTGGTGCGGGTGCGCCCCGACAGGCGCTCGGGGTCCTTCTCGCTGGCGCCCTCGACCAGGATCTCCTCGACCCGACCCCGGTAGACCTGGTTGCGCTCCAGACTGATGGCGTTTTGCAGCTCGATGAGGCGCTGGATGCGCTCCCGCTTGACGGGCTCGGGCACCGGATCCGGCAGCCGCAGGGCCGCCGTGCCGGGCCTCGGCGAGTAGACGAAGGTGAAGGCCCCGTCGAACCTCACCGCGCGCACGAGTTCGAGCGTGGCCTCGAAGTCTCGCTCGGTCTCGCCGGGGAAGCCCACGATGATGTCGGTGGTGACCGCCAGATCCGGGATGCGGCGCCGCATCGCCGTCACCTGCTCGACGAACTCCTCGGCCGTGTATCGGCGGCCCATGCGGTGCAGGATGCGGTCGCTGCCCGACTGCACCGCCAGGTGGATGTGCTCCATCACCTTGGGCAGCTCCGCCATGGCCTCGATCAGCTCCTCGGTCACCTCCCGGGGGTGATTGGAGGTGAACCGCAGCCGCTCGAGCCCCTCGATGCGGCTCAGGCGCCGCAGGAGCCGGGCCAGGGTGATGCCGCGCTCGGGCAGGTCTCGGCCGTAGGCGTTGACGGTCTGCCCCAGCAGCGTCACCTCCCGCACGCCCTCGGCCACCAGGCTCCGCACCTCTTCCTCGATGGCCTCGGGCCGTCGGCTGCGCTGCCGACCGCGGGTGTTGGGGACCACGCAAAAGGTGCAGCGGTAGTCGCAGCCGTAGATGACGCTGACGAAGGCGGTGACCGAGCCGGGCTCCCGCAGGACGGGCAGCCCCTCGACGATGGGCCCCTCGTCGTGCCAGACCTCCACCACCCGCCGGCCGGTCTCCATCACCTGCTGCAGGAGCTCGGGGAAGCGGTGCAGGTTGAGGGTGCCCATGATGAGATCGACGTGCGGCAACGACACCTGCATCCGCTCCAGCTCGGGCCGTTGCTGGGGCATGCAGCCGGTCAGCCCGATGATCAGGTCCGGCCGCCGCTCCTTGAGCTGGCGCAGGCTCGAGACCTGACCGTAGATCTTGCGCTCCGGGTTCTCGCGGACGCTGCAGGTGTTGAACAGGATGAGATCGGCCTCGTCCATGCGATCCGTGAAGCCGTAGCCCATCCGGGCCAGCATCCCGGCCAGGGTCTGGGAGTCCCGCACGTTCATCTGGCAGCCCAGGGTGACGATGTGCGCGAGCCGACCCCGTCTCGTCGAAGCCGGCGGCATCGCGCGGGCGTTGGCCTCACCGTTCACGTCCAAGCCCGTCCCCCTCTTGCGATGCGACAGCGAAGCAGCCGCCCGCCGCCTCGCCGGCGGGGGCCTGCGACCTGCACCGACCATTATAACCGGGGCGGCCTAGATGCGCAGTAAGGTGTCGACCGGTGCGTGGTCGTCCGTCAGCAAGGGCACGTCGCCGGTGGAAATGGCCTCGACCACCAGCGAGCGGGCGTACAGCGACGACCCCGGCGGCAGCCGGCCCTCCCGCTCCAGGGATGCGATCCGCTCCTGGAAGGCCTGCGGGCTCAACGCCGGCTGATTGGTGGCCAGGACGATGATGTTGCGCTGGACGGGGTCGATGGCGCTGCCGGAGGTGGTACCGACCGGCAAGACGTAGACCGTGTCGAAGACGGCCTGCATGCTCTTGAGCATGGAGCGGAAGAGCAGGCTGTGACGACCGGAGAGCGCTCCGATGATGTTGGAGGCCACCACGCCGTCAGGGGTCAGCCGGGCCTCCAGCTCCTCGAAGAACTCCACGGTGGCGAGATGGAACGGGATCGAGTGCGCGAAGTAGGCGTCCAGGAAGATCGCGTCGTAGCGGTGTGGCGAGCGACGCACGAAGAGCCGCCCGTCCTCCGCCACGATCCGGAGCCTGGGGTCGTCCAGGGGCACCTGGAAGTATCGGTGGGCCACCGCCACGACCTCGGGGTCCAGCTCCGCCACGTCCATCGTCAGATCGCGGTAGGTAGCCAGGAAGTTCTTGGGCACCGACCCGCCGCCCAGCCCCACCATCAGCAGCTGCCGGGCGTCGGGCACGAGGCCCATGGCGACGTGGAAGTAGCGGGTGTACCAGAAGACCAGATCGTCGGGACGCTCCCGGTCCATGGCGCTTTGCCAGGAGTCGTCGAACTTGAGGTACCGGATGCCGCCCGGGTCGTCCACCACCAGGATGTGGTGATAGACGCTGTCGCGCTCGTAGAGGATCTCGCCGCGGCCCTGGGCGATGCCGGTCCAGCCGGCACTGCCCAGCCCGGCGACCAGGCTGGCCGCCGCGACGCCCACCGCGACCAGCGCCCACAAGAGGGTGCGGCCGGATGCCTGCCGCCCGCCTGTGGCCGCCCGGCGCGAGGCGGCACGGGCCGACGTCCGTGAGGCCGTAGCCGCGCTGGCCGGCCGCTCGGCTGCAGCGGCCATGCCCCTCCGGTGACCCCAGATGACCACGACCAGCCCCAACACCACCAGGATCCCGCCGAACAGGTAGAGGATGTGGGTGACGCCCAGCCATGCCACCAGGTAGAAGGCGGTGAAGAGCGTGCCGACGATGCTGCCCGCCGTCGAGATGGCGTAGAGCATGCCGGCCGTGGTGCCGATGGTCTGCAGGCGCTCGGCCGCCAGGCGGATGGCGTAGGGCGAGACCGTGCCCAGGAAGAGCCCCGGCAAGAAGAAGAGCACCAGCGCCGACAGCAGGGAGCCCTCCCGGATGCCGATGCCCGTGTTGATCATCCAGAAGTTGAAGGGCCCCGCCCAGAGCGGCATGGTGGAGACGAAAGCGCCGGGCGCCACGATGAGCCAGCCCATCCACTCCGGATGGGGCCGCCGGTCGGCCAGGCGGCCACCGAGGAAGTAGCCGGCGGTCAGGGCCGCCAGCACCACGGAGATGAGGCTGCCCCAGACGTAGATGGAGTTGCCGAAGTAGGGAGCCAGGATCCGGCTCCCCACCATCTCGAGCCCCATCAAGACCGCGCCCGCGAGGAAGACGACACCTGCCAGCATCGTGCGCTCCTCTTCACGGGGTCCTACTGCATCAGCAGCCCGGCCAGGGCCAGCACCACACCCGCCAGCGACGCGGCCATCAGCCAGCGATTCTGCGTGCGCAGCTGCTCGACCTGAGCCTGCAGCTCGCCCGGCGGAGCGGCGGTCGCGCCGCCCTCCCTCACCAGGCTGCGCACGATCTCGTCGGTGCGTGACCGCTCCAGATCGAGGCTGGCGCGCAGCGAGGCGATCTCGTTGCGCAGCGCGTCTCGCTCCTGCTGCCAGGCCGCGAGCTGCTGGTCCACTGCCCGGGTGTCTCGTCCCTGCTGCTGGAGCTGCTCTCGGATTTGGGCGAGCTCCTGGCGCAGGCTGGCCAGCTCCTCCGTCGAGGAGCGCAGCACCTGCCCGGCCTGCTCCGGCGAGATGCCGCTGGCGCTCAAGGAGCGCACCAGGCTGTCGAGGCTGCCCGTCACCGCCTGGAGCCGCTGATCCAGCCGCCCGATTTGGGTCGTCAATTCGTCCGCTCGCTGGCGTTGACCTTCCAGGGATTGCTGGAGGGTCTGGATGGTCGACCGCAAGGCCTGGATCTCGCCGGCCGAGGCTTGCAGACGCTGGGAGGTGGCCTGCCCTGCGGTCTCCAGGCGCTCCGTCAGGCCCGTCCCCAGCTGCGCGAGCTGCTGGCGCAGATCGGCGTCGGCCAGCGCCATCTCCTCGCTCAGGTCGTCGAGCCGGATCTGCAGGTCCTGCACCACCGTGCCCAGGCCCCTGGCGACGCTCTCGACCTGGGTCAGCCGTTGCGAGACCGCGCTGAGCTGCTGGTTGAGGGCCTGCGTGGCCTGGTTCAGCTGCTGCCCCAGGGCATCGGTGGTCTGCGTCAGCCGCCGGTCGACCTCGGTCGCGTACTGCAGCACGTCGGTCAGCTTGACATCGATGCGCCCCACCTCACGCGCCTGCTCGTCGAGCCGCTGCGCCAGCTGGGTGCGTTGCTCCTGCCAGCGAGCCAGCTCGGTGCGGAACTCGTTGGTCAGCTGGCGCACCAGCTGCAGGTCGTCACCCGTCAGGCGAGCCTGGCCTCGCTCGACGTCTTGCAACAGGCGTGCCACCACCGAGGCCAGCGTGAACCGATCGACGGGACGGGACCCGTCGAAGCGCCCGGCCTGCAGGGTGATGTACCCGCGCTGCACCAGCGTCACGACCGCCTGGTAGGCCCAGTGATCCGGGGGCACGTCGGCGATGGCGGGAGTGCCCGCCGCCCCCTGGGCCGACGCCGCGGGGGCCCAGGCGATGCCCAGCACCGGGGCGGCGGCGAGTGCGACGAGCAGTGCCAGCCCCCACCCTCCCCGCGACCATCCGAGCCGCATCGAGCCAAGCCGGTAGCCGACCATTGCCGCTCCCCATTCCCTCCGTAACTTGCCAGCGACTGCCACGACCGAGCCTCGTCCCGCCGCCTAGGGCGTCGGACGTTGCTGCACGGGCACCGTCAGGCTCGGCGCCTGGCCCTGGGGCGTGATGCGGTAGACGACCTGGCCCGCCGCGTCGCGCAACACCACCGAGACGACCTGCACCCGCCCCTGCCCTGCCGCCCGAGCCTGCAGGCGCAGCACCGCCAGCGTGGCATCGCCGAGGCCCGGGACGGGATGTGCCGCGTCGATGGCCACCCGCCCCGCCTCGTTGTCGGCCGTGGCCTCGAAGACGCGAACGCTGTCGGCACCGGTCCCCCTGGCGCCCGACGATCCCAACACGAAGTAGGTGCCCCGGTCCACGGCCAGGGACTCACCGACGAGCTGCAGCACCGCCGGATCGAAGGCGACCACGACCTGGGCGGTGGCGAACTCCGGCAGGTTGCGGCCACGAACCTCCACGTGCACCGTCTCCCCCACACGCCGCGCCGATCCGTCCCACCCGGAGCCGGGACGCACCAGCACCTCGGCGTCGAGCCTGGGCACCGCCACCGTATTGGTGGGGGCGGGCAGCTCACCTGCACCGGTGTAGGTGACCCGCAGCGAGTACGGCACGTTGCCGGTGACGCCGGTCGGCATCACCAGCCAGCTCAGCTGCATCGACTCGCCAGGCTCCAGGGTGCCGACGAAGCGGCGGCTGTCGTCGCCGGGCGCGATCGCCAGGCCATAGGGCGTGATCAGCTGCGCCACCACGCCGTAGGCGTCCGCTCCCCCGTCGTTGCGCACCGAGCCGGTCACCTCGAAGGGCGACGGGCTCCAGCGGCCGTCCACCACCTCGAGGCGGCTCGGCCCCCGCAGCTGCAACGACAGCCGCGCCGGGTCCACGACCCGGATCGAGCGACGGGCCACGTTGGGCTCCGCGTTGGTCGCCTCGGCCCGCACGGAGAAGGTGAGGGTGCCGGCGGAGCGAGCCGTCACCCGTACCGCCCACGCCACCTGGGCCGTCTCGCCCGCCGGCAGATCGCCCAGGCTCCGGCTCGCCGAAGCCCCCTCGACGAGGGCCAGGCCCTGCGGCAGCTCCAGTCGGACCCGGGTGTCGAGGGCCGCGCCCCGCCCGGTGTTTTGGACGTAGGCCACGATGGAGATGGGATCCGCCTGGCCGATGACGGCCATCTCGGGACTGGAGAGCCCGATGGCTAGGTCGCCAGGGACGATGCTCAAGCCGCCCAGACCGTAGTAGACCACCACCGAGCGGCTTTCCCCGGGCTGCAGCTCCACCGGATCGAAGAAGAGCGCCACCGCGCTGTCGAGTTCGTACTCGCCCTTGCGCTCGAACGTGCGCCCGGGCTGGAAGTCGAACTCCCAGAGGCTCTCGCGCAGGACTCCCCAGTTGGTGAAGTAGATCCGCGACGGCGGGGTCACCTCGCCGCCCCGCAGCATGCCCTGCGCCACCACGGCGGGCTGGGTCAGCGAGTCGAAGACCTGCCAGAACTCGGGGAGGCCCGCCTGGGTCCCGGCGATCTGGGTGTCGGTCTCGATGGCCCGCTCGCCGACGCGGAAGGGCGCCCCGTCGTTGCTGCCCGCCATGGTGTCGATGACGACCCGCAGGCCGACCCGGTGGGGCAGGCGATCGCGGTTGGTGGCGACGTACTCGATGCGCGCCGTGTCGAGCAACCCGGTGGTGGGCCCGCGGGCGATGCTGAGGCGCTGCACCACCTCGATGCCCTGGGGATACTCCCACGCCGCGTCGATGCGCCGGCCCTGCTCGGCCAGTCGTGGCGAGAGGGCCATCGTGCCGAAGGGGCCGCTCGAGCCCGCCGGCCGGTGGGTGGGCCCGCCGAAGACGTACGACGTCCCGTCGATCTGGACGGTGGTGAACGACGTCCACGGCTCCGCGCCGCCGTAGATGAGCGGGCGGTTGTCGTCATCGGCCCGCTCCGGATTGCCTCCGGTGGTGCTGACCGAGAAGCGGCCCGTCGCATCGGGGGAGCCGTTGACCACGATGCGGATGAACTCGTTGGCGAGCTCGAGCCGCTCGGCTCCCTCGGCCGACGCCGCGCCGGCGACCGCCCATCCCGTCTGCGCGGCGAGGCCCAATGCCACCGACAACCCCAGCGCCACCGCGAGGCGCCCTGCCCAGCCCGGGCCGATCCGCTCCCCCGGTCGGTGCCGAGTGCGCGTCGAGGCCTTGCCGGCCGCGTGCCGTCTGGTCATCCCGTCTCTCACACCTGCCTGCGTCGGTCAGCGACGATGGTCGTCACAGATAGCGGACCCGCTCGTCCAGCAGCCGGAAGCTGACGCGGGGCTCGGCGCGTCCCTGCTCGTCCCGATCGATGGTGAACTCGAACAAGACGGAGACCTGGTAGGGTCGCCCGACGGAGGAGGGCTTGAACTGCCAGCGCTCCGCCACCCAACGGCTGGCCACGGTGTCGAGGGTGGCGTTGCCCGAGCTCTCGCTCACCGTCACCCCCGCGACCTTGCCGTCGCCCCCCACCTGCACCGCCAGCGTCACCCGGCCCTCCACGCCGTAGGTGACCGCGTTCTTGGGATAGTCGGGGCTGCCCGTCGGAACCACGACGGCGGAGGTCAGGTCGGGCTCGGCAGGCCCCGCGGGCGGATTGCCCTGTCGGACGCCGCCGGTCCCCTCGCCGCCGGGCCTCGCCACCGCCCCCTGGGCCTGGGCGCCCTGGTCCGGTGTCGCACCCTGCCCCTCACGACCGGACGGCTGGGTGGTGGTGGGCGCGCCGGTCGTCGCCCGCACCGGGCTGCGCTCGGAGGCGAGCACCTCCTGGGAGGCGCGGGCGGGGGCCGGCGGGGTGCTCGGCGTGGGTGGGGCTGCCGTCTGCCTGCCGGAGGAGGCCTGCGTGCTCGTGCCTGGCGGCTGCGTGGCCGGCCGCGGCTGAGCCGCGACGGCGGTGGCGGCCGCCGGTTGGGAGGGACGCGGCGTGGTCTGCCCCGACCCGCCCGGTGCCGAGCGCTGCTGGGTGGTCGTCCGTGGGGAGACCGTCGGCTGCGGTGCCTGGGGCACCGGGATCACCTGCACCACGGCCCCCTCCCCCATCGGTACCACGAACCGCTCGACCGCCAGCACCCTGGAGAGGAGCACCAGGAGCACCGCGTGCAACACGAGGGAGACCAACACGAAGGGCTCCAGCCGACCCGGCTGCGTGGACGAGCCCGCTGGCACACTCATCGACTCACCCCCACCCTCGCCCTGCGCGTCGGCGAGGTCCCCGAGGCCGATCTCAAGGCGACGACGCCCCGCTCGTCTGCACCGCCAGGCCGAGCCGGTAGGCGCCCGCCCGGCGGAGGGCGTCGATGGCCTGCACGACCCGGTCGTACTGCACCTCCCGGTCGGCCCGCACGATGACCAGCTGGTCGGGGTGGCGCCGCACCGAGTCGCCCACCAGCGTGCTCATCTGCGCCAGGCTCACGGCCCGCCCATTGAGGAAGTACCGCCCCGACCGATCGATGCTGACCACCACCTCCGACGGAGCCTCTCGGGTGGCGGTCACGGCACGGGGCAGATCGAGGTTGAGGGTGGACGGGTTGGTGCGAAAGGTGGTGAAGACCATGAAGAAGGCCAGCAGGAAGAACATGACGTCGACCATGTTGATGATCTCGACGCGCGGGCGGTGGCGGCGGCTGCGCGTGATGGCCACGGGCGGTGGTCAGCTCCTTCCCCTGGCCTCGGAGACGAGCTGCAAGAACTCGGCGGCCGTGCGGTTGAGGGCGCTGACGCGCCGGTCGATGACGCCGGAGAGGTAGACGTAGATGAAGAGGACCGGGACCGCGATGATGAGCCCTGCCGCCGTGGTGATCAGGGCCTCGGCGATGCCGCTGCTGAGGCCCGACGGCTCGACGCCCTCCATGGCCGCCAGGATCCGAAAGCTGCGGATGATGCCCGTCACGGTACCCAGGAGGCCCAGCATCGGAGCGCCCGTGACGATGGCATCCAGCCAGGCCATGCGGGCCTCCATCTTGGCCACCTCCTCCTGGCCGACCCGCTCCACCCGGGCCCGCACCTCGTCGAGGGGCCTGTCCCAGGCCGCCAGGCCCTCGGCGAGCACGGCGGCGGTGGGCCCATTGGCACGTCGGATGAGCTGCATGGCCTCCAGCAAGCGCCCCTCGTGAACCAGCAGCCGCAACTGGTCCATGAGGTGGTCGGCGTGGTCGCGCAGGCGGGCGAAGTACCACAGGCGCTCGAGGCTGATGGCGACGGCGAGCACCGAGACGAACCCCAGCGGGATCATCACGGGCCCACCCTTGACCAGGACGTCGACGACGGCGGCAAACATCCAGATTCTCCCCCGAGCCCGCGGCCTGGGCTTCTCTTGATCGGGACGCTGGCAGGGATTTCGACGGGCTGCCAGGGATCCCTACCGTTGCGGGGCTCTTTCCGGATCCCCGCGTGCTGGCCGACGTGACGGTCTCCGGGGACCCCTCATACCTTCTCGCAACGGGCCGAGCGATTGGAGGGGTGGGGGTCTCTCAGAGGATCTTGTCGAGGAAGGCGCGGGTGCGGGCCTCGACGGGTCGGGAGAAGAGCTGCGCGGGTGGCCCCTGCTCGACGATGCGGCCGTCGTCCATGAAGATGACCCGGTGCGCCACCTCCCGGGCGAAGCCCATCTCGTGGGTGACGACCACCATGGTCATCCCCTCCCGGGCCAGCTCCACCATGACGTCCAGGACCTCCTGGATCATCTCGGGGTCCAGGGCCGAGGTCGGTTCGTCGAAGAGCATGATCTTGGGGCGCATGGCCAGCGCCCGGGCGATGGCGACCCGCTGCTGCTGGCCGCCGGAGAGCTGGGAGGGGTACGCCTGCGCCTTGTCGGGGATGCCGACCTTGGCCAGGAGCTCGAGGGCCGCTCGCCGGGCCTGCTCGGGAGGGATGCCCCGCACCTTGATGGGAGCCAGGGTGATGTTGTCGAGCACCGTCATGTGCGGGTAGAGGTTGAACTGCTGGAAGACCATCCCGACCTCGCTGCGCAACCGGATGAGCGGCGTGGCGGGGTCGTTGACGTCGAATCCGTCCACCACCACCTGTCCCCGCTGGATGGGCTCCAGGCGGTTGATGCACCGCAACAGCGTGCTCTTGCCCGATCCGCTGGGCCCGATGAAGACCACGACCTCGCCGGGCTGCACCGAGAAGTCGATGCCCTTCAAGACGTGCAGCCCGCCGAACCACTTGTGGACGTCGCGGAAGACGATGATGGGATCGGACGTGGCCGCCTCGACGCTCACGCGCTCGACTCCCTCCGTCGGCTCGGTCGCAGGTCATTCGCCTCGGGTGGCCCGGCTCCTGCGAGGCGGGGGCCGCCCGAGGCCCGCGACTCACGCGCTGACGAGGTGCCGGCTCTCGGGGAGCGCCGGCGGTCCGGTCCGCCCCGGCTGGAGCCGGTCCGGGGTGACGCTCATCAGGAGGAGTTCGTCAGGGTGGCCGTCCTCGTCGACGCGCATGCGGCCCTCCTTGCGGAAGCCGCACTTCTCGTAGCACCGGATGGCCCGGGGGTTGCTCCTCAGCACCCGCAGGTAGATCCGGCGCATCCCGCGCTGCTCGAAGGCGTAGCGCAGCAGGGTCCGGATGGCGTCGGTGCCCAGTCCCTGGTTCCACATCGCGGGAAAGCCGATACGGATGCGCAACTCCGCCTCCTTGCTGCGCCAGGCGATGTGATAGAGGTCGACGTCGCCGATGGGGCGGCCGCCAGGCCCTTCGATGATGAAGACCATGCGGTAGCGATCCTTGCGACCCTCCTCCAGCCACCGCCGGGTACCCTCGAGGGTGGCCGGGTACTCTCCCCGGGCGAACCGGGCCACCTCGGGGTCGAGCGACCAGGCCAGCAGGTGCGGGACGTCCTCCTCTCGGGCGGGTCGAAGGCTGATTCGATCCCCCTCGATGCGCATCTGAGCACTCCTCTGCCGGAAGGGCTAGGCCCGTGTTGGACTCGCCGCGTTGGCGACCTTCGCTTGGACCGCTGCGACGTGACGAGGGGACGTGCTCGGCCGGCGTCCGCCATCACCTGGCCTATTCGAAGCCGCGCGAGGCTACCCTTCAGGCAAGTGACGCCACGGGTCTCCTCCTTCTGGATGCGGCTCCAGTCGATGCCGGAGCAGGGCCAGCGCCGCGCGCTCGCGCCGGGAGACCACGGGCTGCGAGATGCCGAGGATCCGCGCCGCCTCGGACTGGCTCAGGCCGCGGAAGTAGCGCAGGTAGACGATGGCGCGCCATTCCGATGGCAGACCGGCCAGCGCCTGTCGCACGGCCAGGCGGTCGATCCAGGCGTCGGGCGATGGAGCCCCGGCCGGCTCCGGCCCGGCCTGCGCGGCAGACGGGTCGGGCTCCAGGGGCAGCGGATCGCTCAGCGCGCCGATGGCGGCGGCCAGCTCCGCGGCGTCCACCCCGAGGTCACCGGCCACCTCTCCCAGGGTCACCTCTCGGGAGGTCTGGCGCTCCAGGCGCTGCCGGACCGCCTCCGCGCGCGCTACCAGCGCCCGCGCCGTGCGAGCCCCGCTGACGGGCCGAGCCCTGTCCACCAGGCGCCGCACCTCGCCCAGCATGATGGGCACGGCGTACGTGGCGAAGGCGATGCCCAGATGGGGGTCGAACCGGGCCGCCGCCTGCACCAGCCCCAGCCGCGCCGCCTGCAGCAGATCCTCGTACGGCACCGCGGACCACCGGAAGCGGCGGGCGACGGCCACCACCAGGCCCTCGTGGGCCTCGGGCCGGACGGCCCTATCGGGCGAGGGGGCCGGCGGCCTGGCGGGCGGGCCGCTTGAGCATGCGCACACAGGTCCCCTCCCCCGGGGTGGAGTCCACCGACAGCGCGTCCACGTAGGTCTCGGCCACGGAGAAGCCGATGCCCAGGTGCTCGCCCCCCACCGACGAGTAGCCGGCCTCGCGGGCCCGATCCACGTCGGCGATGCCGAGGCCGCGGTCCTCCACCACGACCTCCAGGGCGCCCTCCACCACCCGCGCCGCCACCCAGACGGGTCCCGGCTGGCCGGCGGGATAGGCGTGGACGATGCAGTTGGCCACGATCTCGGAGACGGCCAGCTTGAGATCCTCGATCTCCTCGACGGTGAAGGGCAGGCGCGCCGCGAAGGCTGCCACCACCGCCCGGGCGAAGGCCAGATTGGCGGTGTCGGCTGGGATGCGCAGCACGAAGCTGTCGCGGGTCTGGCCCCAGCCGCTCGCCAGCCGCCGGGGCGTCTCCCACCGATGTCCGTTCATGTCGGGTGCTGCCGCCTCCTTCGCCGGCGGCCGCGGCCTTGCTTGCGCGGCGCAAGACGCGCCAGCGCCTCGGCCTCACTGTCGGCCAGCTCCACCAGTCGCAGGGCGCCGCTGATCTCCAGCATCCGCCGGACCCGGGCGTTGGCGTCGACCACCACCAGGCGGCCACCCCGGGCCAGCGCGGCCCGGTAGCGCCCCAGGATCACCGCGATCCCCGTGCTGTCGAGAAACGACAGGCCCTTCAGGTTGAGTACGATGTGGCGCAGGTCCGACCCGGCGTTCCAGGCCTCCTCGACGGGGTCGCGCAGCTGGGCGGCAGAGACCATGTCCAGGTCCCCCTCGACGCGGGCCACCAGCACCGGACCCTGGCGCACGACTTCGACATGAATGGCCAACGAAGCCGCATGACCTCCTGCGACGTCTCGATGTCCCCTTAGTTCGCCTCAGGAGCCACGAGCCTCCTCTCGACAGGAAGCCAGACCTGCATGAACGCTCGGAGATGGCGGCCCACCAGGGCCCGCCACGGTGCGACCTCGACCGGCTGGGCCACCTTGACCGGCACCTCCGCGAGGACCCGATCCGTACCGGCCTCCAGCAGGCGCACGCGGCCCACCTCGGCGTCGGCCGCCAGCGGGGCCGCCAGACGCTCGGGCAGGTCGGCCCGCTGGACCACCTCCACCCGACTGCCCCGCTCCACCGTCATGAAGGCGTCGCTGGCCAGCACCAGGGGGACGTAGGCCGGCTGGCCCCGCGCCACCTCCACGATCCCTACCGTGTCGCCGGCGGATGCCAGGCGCCGCGCCTCGTAGCGACGGAAGCCCCAGTCGAACAGGGTGCGCACGTCATCCTCCCGGGCCTGGGCCGTGGGGGCGCTCAGCGTGACGACGATGAGGCGCAGGTTGTCGCGTACCGCCGTCACGGCAATGCAGTAGCCCGCTTCGCTGGTCATGCCGGTCTTGAGGCCGTCGACGCCCGGATAGCGCCGCAGCAGGCGGTTGAAGTTGTAGAGCACCGGCCGCTGGATGCCGTCCTGGCGCATGGTGTACTCCCACGTCGAAACCATCTCCAGCAGGCCCGGGGTGCGCACGGCCTGCCGGGAGAGCAGGGCCAGGTCCAGCGCGCTGGCGACGTGAGGGCCCTGGTGGCCGGTCTCCTGAGGCGGCAGGCCCGAGGCGTTGGCGAACCGGGTGTTCTTCATGCCGAGGGCCCGGGCGCGGCGGTTCATCATGTCGACGAAGGCCTCCTCCGAGCCGGCCAGGGCCTCGGCCACCGCCACCGAGGCGTCGTTGGCGGAGCCGACGGCGATCGCGTAGAGCAGCTCCCGCAGGGTCATCCGCTCGCCGGGCTCCAGCCACACCTGGCTGCCCCCCATGGAGGCGGCCCGCTCCGAGGCCACCACCTCGTCGGCCATGCCGATGCGACCCTCGTGGACGGCCTCCAGCGCCAGCATGAGGGTCATGATCTTGGTGACGCTGGCCGGCGGCAGCGGCTCGTCGGGATTGCGGGCGTAGAGCACCTGACCCGTGGCGGCGTCCATCAGTACCGCCGCCCTGGAGGCGAGGCGCAGCTCGGGTGCCGCCGGGGGCGCCAGCGCCGGGAAGGAGGAGGGCGGGCCGGCTGGCCAGACCAGCCTCGCGGCGATCCAGACCGCCACGGCCGCCGTCGACACCGCCAGAAGAGTGGCCAGCCGCCGGACCACCCCCGCTCACCTCCCGGGACGCCTCGCGTCGTGCGGCCTATCCCTATGCGGCGGGCAACCCGCCCATGACGAGCCCGCCCGTCAGGCCAGGACGTCGGCGGCGAAGCTCCGGCCCGCGTCGAACCGTGCCGGGATGCCCAGGAGCTCGGCGACCGTGGCGGCGACGTCGGCGAAGGTCCGGCGCACCCCCAGGTCGACGCCGGGCCGGATGGCGGGCCCGGTCACCAGCAGCGGGACGTACTCGCGTGAGTGGTCCGTGCTGGGCGTGGCCGGGTCGTTGCCATGGTCGGCCGTCAGGATGAGGACGTCCCGCTCGCGCAGCTCGCCGAGCAAGCCCGGTAGCTGCCGGTCGAAGGCCTCCAGGCCCCGGGCGTAGGCCACGGGGTCGTTGCGATGCCCCCACAGCGTGTCGAAGTCGACGAGGTTGGTGAAGATCAGGCCCCGCTGCTGGCGGGTGCGCCGGAGAAGATCCAGGGTGGCGGCGACCCCCTCGTCGTTGTCGCGGGTGTGCACGGCCTCGGTGATGCCGCGTCCGGCGAAGATGTCCTCCACCTTGCCCACCGCCCAGACCGACAGGCCGGCTTCGACGAGACGATCCAGCAGGGTGGGCCGGGGAGGTGCCAGGCTGAAGTCGCGGCGGCGCGGCGTGCGCCTGAACGAGCCGGGCCGACCCTCGAAGGGGCGGGCGATGACCCGCCCCACGGCGTGGGGGCCGGTCAGGATGCGGCGAGCCGTCTCGCACATGCGATACAGCTCCTCCACCGGGATGACGGACTCGTGCGCCGCGATCTGGAAGACGCTGTCCGCCGAGGTGTAGACAATGGGCCGGCCCGTGCGCAGGTGCTCGGGTCCCAGCTCCTCGATGATGACCGTGCCGGAGGCGGGCTTGTTGCCCAGCACCTTGCGGCCGATGGCCGCCTCGAAGGCCTCGATCACCTCGGGCGGAAAGCCGTCGGGATAGACCGGGAAGGGCCTGTCCAACACCACGCCGGTCAGCTCCCAGTGACCCGTCGTCGTATCCTTGCCCGCGGCTTGCTCGGCCATCTTGCCGTAGGAGGCCTGCGGCCGCTCGGGGCATCCCACGCCGGGGATGGGCTCGATGCAGCCGAGGCCCAGGCGCTCGAGGTGCGGCACCTCGAGGCCCCCCACCGATTCGGCGGCGTGGCGCAGGGTATGGCTGCCCTCGTCGCCGAAGCGGGCAGCGTCGGGCAGCTCGCCGATGCCGACGCTGTCGAGGACGATCAGGCAGACCCGGTTCATCGTTGCGTGCGTCGCCATGATGCTCTCATCCTTTCGCCCCGTCGAGGCTCACCCGGTGGCCACCAGTCCCAGCGCCCTGGCCGCGGCCCAGCCCAGCATCTCCGCCGCGGCGGCCACGGCGGCCAGGGCTATCGAGACGGCCCCGCTGTAAGCGTACCGGGCGAAGTCCTCGCCGAGCCATGCGGGCGCGCGGGTCGCCACGGCCCTCGACAGGGCCAGGCTCCACCGGGCCGCTGCCCGGGAGGCCTGGACCGCCGCCCAGGTGGCCATCAGTTGCGCCGGTGCCAGCGCTACGGCCGCCGTGCCCACGCCGGCCCAACCCCACCGCGCCAGCGCGGAGGTCAGGAGCATCCCGCCGACGTAGGCCCGCAGCGCCACCGCGGCGAGCCCGAGGGGGGTGCCCACGCCCGTCAACCCCAGCAGCCAGATCCCGCCCGCGCCCAGCAGGAGATGACGTCCCAGCAGGGCCAGCATGGCCTCGGCCGGCGTGGCCCCCTGGGGCCAGGCCCATCCTGCGTACGAGGAGGGGACCGGTACCGGCAGGGGGGCCACCAGCCCGGCCCGCAGGCCCGCCCCCCAGGCCAAGGCCGCCAGAGCGGCGGGCGTCCAGTGCGTCAGGCGGTGGGCCAGTCCGTGCTCCTGCTGCCAGGCGACCGCCACGCCCCACCTCATGGCCACTCCCCCTCCCGGCGCCGGGGCGCCCCGCCCGCCATCGACGCCAGGAGCCGCCCCGCCGCCAGGCAGGCGTCGAAGAGGGGCGGGTCGTCGTCGTAGTGCCGCCCCATGCTCTCGGGCGGCACCGGCAGCACGGCCAGCGCCTCGGCGGGCGCCGGCTCCACCTCGACCACGCGGTGACGGGCCAGGATGCCGCTGCGGCTGGCCTGGCTCACGACCCGCCGGCGCCATGCCCGCGAGAGCGAGGACGGCAGGACGACCAGCGAGCGGCGCGAGGCCAGGCGCCCCAGTGCGGTCTGGTCGTGGTGGCTCAGGCCCCGGTGCCGGCCTCGCCGGTCCGCGATGGAGAGGCGCGGCACCACGACGGCCCTTCCCCCGAGCGCGCCCACCAGGTCGGCCACCGAGGCCACCTCCAGGCAGGTGGTACCCAGGGCGGTGCCGGTGCCGACCACCCCCGGCCCCGGCCCCACGATGGCGACGTCGGCGCCGGCCCGCTGGGCCACCGCCAGCGCCGAGGCCGCATGGACCGCCTCCAGATCGCCGCCGAAGGCCTGGCCCGAGCAGACGACCAGGTCGACCCACCGCCCGCGGCGCAGCGCCTCGAGCTGGTCGCTGAGGGCGGCGGGCAGGGCCGCCGAGTCGGTCATGACGTAGGCCACCCGGAGCCGCCCGCAGCCCCCCTGGGCCCAGCGAAGCCCGGCGACGATGGGTGCCAGCATGCTGTGGAGGGGCACCACGGCCACCGGCAGCCCTGCGAGGTCGAGGGCCTGGCGCACGGCCCGATGGTAGGGCGCTGCCGGCTCCTCCGCTGCCATGACGGCCAGCTGCAGGGGGGTGTAGCGCAGCTTGACGATGTGGCCCCGGCCACGGTCGGCGGGGCCGGTCAGCCGTCCGTGGGCGTCGAGCTCCGGCTCGAGCGGCGCCACCACCAGATGGCGGCCCCCCGTGCCGAGCCCCAGCGAGACGGCCGTGGTGTTGCACAGCACGCGCTGACCCGCTCGCCACCGCCGGGGCCCCAGGTCCACGAAGGCCCATGCCTCTCGGACGTGCGCCGGGTCAGGGGAGGCCCCCACCTCCACCAGCAGCCGCAGGCGGCGGGGGCCCGTCTCCCTCACTTCGCGGATGACGCCGGCCCGAAGCTCGATCACCAGCGGTCGGGCGGATCCGTCTCGACCGGCTCGCCTCAGCGCCCGGGCCGCCGCCCGAAGCCGCCGGGACGGCGGGGCTCCCCCCGGCCGTCTCGCCGGCGGCGCTCGTCACCGCCGCCTCGGGGCGCGGTCGGCTGTCCGTCGGCCTGTCGCTGAGAGGCGGGGAGCGCCTCCTTGCGGGAGAGGTTGATGCGCCCGAGCCGGTCGATCTCGGTCACCTTGACCAGTACCTCGTCGCCGACCTGCACCACGTCCTCGACGCGGCCGACCCGATCCGGTGCGAGCTCGGAGATGTGCACGAGCCCCTCCTTGCCCGGCAGGATCTCGACGAAGGCGCCGAAGCTGGTGGTGCGCTTCACCTTGCCCAGGTAGACGGCGCCGACCTCGACGTCGCGGACCAGATTCTGGATGATCTCGGCGGCCTTCTTGCCGCTCGCCTCGTCGGTGGAGGCGATGTAGACCCGCCCGTCGTCCTCCACGTCGATCTCTACGCCGGTCTGCTCGATGATCTTCCGGATCATCTTGCCGCCCGGGCCGATGACGTCGCGGATCTTGTCGACGGGGATCTCCAGGGTGATGATGCGCGGCGCCCTCGGCGACAGCTCCGGCCGCGGCTTGGGGATGACCTGCAACATCTTGTCGAGGATGAACAGGCGCCCGGCCCGGGCTTGCTCCAGGGCCCGGGCGAGGATCTCGCGGGTGATGCCGTGCACCTTGATGTCCATCTGGATGGCAGTGACGCCATCGACGGTGCCGGCCACCTTGAAGTCCATGTCGCCCAGGGCGTCCTCGATGCCCTGGATGTCGGTCAGCACGACGAACCGGTCCTGCCACTTGACCAGGCCCATGGCCACGCCGGCCACCGGCTTGCGGATGGGCACGCCGGCGTCCATCAACGCCAGGGTGCTGCCGCAGACGCTGGCCTGCGACGTGGAGCCGTTGGACTCCAGCACCTCGGAGACGAGCCGGATGGTGTAGGGAAACTCGGTTTCGGGCGGGATGACGGGCAACAGGGCCCGCTCCGCCAGCGCACCGTGGCCGATCTCGCGCCGGCCGGGGGCGCGCATGGGCCGCACCTCGCCCACGCTGTAAGGCGGGAAGTTGTAGTGGTGGATGTAGCGCTTACGATCCTCCTCGCGCAGGTCGTCGAGGAGCTGCTCGTCGGACTTGAGCCCCAGGGTGCAGGAGGTGAGCACCTGGGTCTGTCCGCGCACGAAGAGGCCCGATCCGTGCACCCGGGGCAGGAGCCCCACCTCGCAGTAGATGGGGCGGATCTCGTCGTAGGCCCGGCCGTCGGGACGCTCGCCGTCCTCCACGATCATGCGGCGGACCTCGTCCTTGAGCAGCTTGTCGAGGATGGTCTCGACGTCCTTGAGCAGGGGCGCCGCCTGCTCCTCTCCGCCGTGCTCGGCCACGAAGCGCTCCACGATCTCCTGCCGGGCCCGCTCCACGGCCTCCTCGCGGGCCATCTTGTCGGGGTTCTTGACGGCGGCAGCCAGCAGCGGGCGTCCGACCTGCTCGACCCACGCCTTGACCGCCGGGTCGGGCGTGAAGAGGGGCACCTCCACCTTGGGCTTGCCCACGTCGGCCCGCATCCGATCGATGAGGGCCACGATGCGCTGGATCTCCTCGTGGCCCCTCATGATGGCGTCGAGCATCTGCTCCTCGGGCACCTCGTCGGCGCCGGCCTCGACCATCATGATGGCGTCGCGGGTGCCGGCCACCACCAGGTTGAGCCGGCTGGTGCGCTGCTGGTCGGCCGTGGGGTTGACCACGATCTGCCCGTCGACCAGCCCCATCCGCACCGCACCCACCGGCCCCAGGAAGGGGATCTCGGAGATGGTGAGGGCGGCGGAGGCCCCGATGATGCCGAGCACGTCAGGAGGGGCGTCGTGGTCGACGCTGAGGGTGGTCACCACCACCTGCACGTCGTTGCGGAACCCCTCCGGGAAGAGGGGTCGGATGGGACGATCCACCATGCGGGCCGACAGGATGGCCGCCTCACCGGGCTTGCCCTCCCGTCGGCCCCAGCCGCCGGGGATCTTGCCCACGGCGTACATGCGCTCCTCGAAGTCCACCAACAGGGGGAAGAAGTCGATGCCCTCGCGGGGCTGGCGGGACATCGTGGCGGTCACCAGCACGACGGTGTCGCCGTAGCGGGCCCACACCGCCCCCCCGGCCTGGCGGGCCAATCGGCCGGTCTCCAGCACCAGCTCGCGCCCGGCCAGCTCCATCTCGTAGCGGCGTACGTCAAACATCGGCTCGCATCGTCCTCCTTGTGCACCCTACCGGCGCAAGCCGAGCCGCTCGACCACCTGGCGATACCGCTCGACGTCGGTGCGTTCGAGATAGTTGAGCAAGCCGCGGCGCTGGCCGATGAGCTTGTAGAGTCCCCGCCGGCTGTGGAAGTCCTTGCGGTGGACCTTGAGATGCTCGGTCAGGTCGTTGATCCGCTGGGTCAGCAACGCGATCTGGACCTCGGGCGAGCCGGTGTCGCCCTCGTGCCGGCGAAACTGGCTGATGAGGCTCTCCTTCACCTCGCGCGGAAGCGCCATCGAATCGAATCTCCTCCTTACCTCTCGCGAGCCCCCGCGGCCCAAGCCCGGTGCGGAGGAGACGCCGGGTTCGAGCGGCGGGTTTTCTGCGGCCACTGTATCACAACTGGTGACTCCGCTGAAGAGGGGGCCTCGGAGCCGCCAGGGAGAAGTATCGCGCGGCCGCTTGGCGGTCCGCCTCGATCTGTCGCACCAGCGCCTCGACGCTCGAGAATGGCACGACGGGCCGCAGGTGCTCCAGCAGATCGACCTTGACCCTCCGTCCGTAGAGTTCCCATCGCCCCTCGAGGACGTGCACCTCGAGCCAGCGCGCCCCGCCGCTGAACGTGGGCCGACGGCCGATGACGGCCAGGGACGGCAAGCGGTCCAGGGTGGCCAGGTAGACCCCATCCACCGGGAGCAGTTGGACCGGATCGGTCTCGACATTGGCCGTCGGGTAGCCGATCTGACGGCCCCGGCCGTCGCCCCTCACCACGGTCCCCTCGAGGCGATAGGGACGGCCCAGGGCCTCCGCCGCCTCGCGCACCCGCCCCTCCTCCAGCAGGCGCCGCACGAGGCTGGAGGAGACGACGCGCCCGTCGCGCTCGGCCGGCGGGACGATCCGCACCGCCAGGCCCAACGGCTCGCCCAGCGCCTGCAGGGTGCGGGCATCGCCCTGACGGCCCCGGCCGAAGCCGAAGTTGAATCCGACCACGGCTCCCCTGGCCCCCAGCCGCTCGCACAGCACGAGGCGGACGAAACTCTCCGGATCCATCGCCGCCAGCGCGCGGTCGAAGGTGATGACGCAGACCGCCTGCGCGCCGTGCTCCTGCAACAGCCGGATCCGGCTCGCCAACGGCGTCAACAGCGGCGGGGCCTGGTCGGGCTGCAAGACATGGCGGGGATGGGGATCGAACGTGACGGCTACCGGCGACGCCCCCAGCTGGGCGGCCAGGCGGCGGCTCTCGGCCAAGATGGCCTGGTGCCCCACGTGGACGCCGTCGAAGGTGCCGAGGGCGACGACCACCGCCGTGCCCGACGGCGGTGGCCCCGGGTGCCACGTCAGGTCGACGCGATGCTGGGCGGCCATCGACCGGTCCTTCCTAGGCGGGCTCCAGCGGGAGCAACCGGTCCGGATGCAGGCGCAGCGACGTCCCCTCGCCCTCGACTCTCGCCACGCCCAGGAAACGGCTTTGCTCGTCGTAGAGCCGCACGAAGTCACCTGCCTCCAGGTCGGCGGGGCGTCCCACGCCGGCCGGCCACCCGACCGGGGTGCCGTGAGCGGCCCGGCGGAGCTCCTCCCCTGCCAGTCGTACGGGCGGGAAGTGGCCCAACGCGGCGTCGACCGGCAGGACGTACTCGGAGAGGCGGCGCTGGGCGCTGGCCTCGTCGAGCTCCTCCAGGGTGACGCTCTCCTCGATGCGAAGCGGGCCGACCCCGGTGCGCACCAGGAAGCCGAGGTGCGCACCACAGCCCAGGCGAGCGCCTGCGTCGGCGCAAAGCGTGCGTACGTACGTGCCCGAGCTGCAGGTGACGTCGAAGAGGACCCGGGCCCCCAGCGTCGCGGACGGCGCATCCGACGGCCAGACGGAGACGATCTGCAGGTCGTAGACCTCCACGGTGCGAGAGGGGCGGTCCTCCACCTCGATCCCCTCGCGGGCCAGCTCGTAGAGCCGGCGCCCCCGGTAGTGCACCGCCGAGGTCATCGGAGGCCTCTGGGTGATGGTGCCGATGAGCGAGGCCAGCGCCGCGTCCACCTCGCTCCAGGGGATCTCGAAGGGCTCGGCCACGGCGATGGTCCGTCCCGAGGCGTCTTGCGTATCGGTCTCCACGCCCAGCACCATCTCGGCCCGATAGCGCTTCTCGCCGTCTTGGAGGTGACGCACGAACCGCGTCGCATGCCCGGTGCAGACCACCAGCACCCCGGCGGCTCCGGGGTCCAGCGTACCGGCATGTCCCACACGGCGCAGGCCCGTCAGCCTGCGCAGCACGTTGACCACGTCGTGGGAGGTCATGCCGGGCGGCTTGAGGACGTTGAAGAGCCCGTCCGTGGCCGGCTCACTCCTCCCCGGTGCCGCATGACGTGCCGGCGCCCTCGCCGGCCATGACCTCCCGTTGCACGGCCTGGCGGCACGCCTGCACGAGACGTTCGATGGCCTGCTCGAGGCTGCCCGTCAGGGTGCACCCCGCCGCCCGCACGTGCCCGCCCCCGCCGAAGGCGCGGGCGATGGCAGCGACGTCGACGAACCGCTGGGAGCGCAGGCTGACCCTGACGACGCCCGGCTCGGTCTCCTTGAAGAGCAGCGCTACCTCGACGCCTTCGACCATGCGGGGATACTGCGCCAGGCCTTCGACCTCCGACGCGAGGAGGCCGGCCTCGACGGCATCCTCGTGGCGCACCCACATCCAGGCCACCTTGCCGTCCTCGGTGCGCTCCAGCCGGGAGAGGAGCCGACCCAGGAGCTTCATGTAAGCCCAGGAGCGGGTGTCGTAGATGCGGGTCGCCATCTCGTGGGGCTCGACCCCCGTGGCCACCAGGGCCGAGGCCAGGGCCAGCGTGCGCGCGGTGGTGTTGGCGTAGCGAAACGAGCCCGTGTCCGTCAGGATGGCGGCGTACAGACACGCCGCGATCTCGGGGGTGACGGGCACGCCGAGCGCCCGCACCAGGTAGAAGACCAGCTCGCCCGTCGCCGCCGCGGCCGGCTCCACCAGGGCTGCGTCGGCGCCTCCGCGGTTGGTGTCGTGATGGTCCAGGTTGAGGCGCAAGGCGGCCCGCTCGACCAGGGCCCAGGCCTGCCCCAGTCGCTCCGGCGCGATCTCGGTGTCGAGCACGGCCACCGCATCGGGCCGCAACCACTCGGGCGCTCCCACCACCAAGCGGTCGTGGCCGGGCAGGAAGGCCCAGTAAGGCGAGCCGGGGTCCGGCGTGACGGGCCAGCTCGTCTTGCCCGCGGCCGCGAGCGCCAGGTGCAGGGCCAGCACGGAGCCGATGCTGTCGAGGTCGGGGTTGACGTGGCCCAGCACCGCGATCCGGTCGGCGCCCCGCAGCGCCTCCACCAGCGGCCCCAGGCGCCGCTCGACCTCGGGCCAGGCGAGGCTCACCGGGCCTCGTCCTCCCCCTTGGCCGCTCGCTCGCGGCGCAGCTGCTGCAGGATGGTCATGACCCGAGCGCCCCGCTCCACCGAAGGGTCGAACTGGAAGGT
Organism: Limnochorda sp. LNt; assembly: GCF_035593265.1. GTDB lineage: Bacteria > Bacillota > Limnochordia > Limnochordales > Geochordaceae > Geochorda > Geochorda subterranea. The sequence goes on from NZ_CP141614.1 coordinate 1,592,925, forward strand.
GATCTCCGGCGTATGGCGCAGCCGGATGCGTTGCCCCGCCTCGGTCCGCACGTAGCCCCGGGCCTGATCGAGCACCTCCAGGGTGCGACGGCGGTCCTCCTCGGTACCCAGCACGCTCACGTACACCTTGACGTGGCGCAGATCCTCGGAGACGTCCACGTCCGTGACGGTGACGAACCCCAGACGCGGATCCTTCATGCGGCGCAGGATGTCGCTGACCTCCCGCCGGTACTCCTCCCGGAGCCGTTGGACCCGCAGCCTGACCATGGCCGCTCCGCCCTCTCCGCCTCAGCAGTAAAAGGATATCTCGAAGCGGGTCACCTGGGCCTGGTCGTCGCGCTCCACCAGACGACGGGCCTGCTCCATCACCGCCCGTGCCTGGGCCTCCGTCTGGGCCACGCAGGCCACGACCACCCGAGCCCGCTGCCATGTCGAGGGCTGGTCCATCTCGACCACGGAGACGTTGAGGCGGGCCCGGAGCCGGTCCACCAGGGCTCGGACGACACGGCGCCGGTCCTTGAGCGACTGGCTGCCCTCGATCCAGATGTCGGCCGTCGCCACGGCCACCACCATGGCCGTCGCCGCCCCGCGCCCGCCTCGAGCGTCCGCCTTTACGCGCCGCCCCGGTTGCCCGCCGTCACCTGCGCGGCCGGGCTCACCTCGGCCAGCTCGTAGAACTCCAGGACGTCGCCCTCCTTGACGTCGTTGAAGCGGTCGATGCCGATGCCGCACTCGTAGCCGGAGGCGACCTCCCGGACATCCTCCTTGAATCGCTTGAGCGAGGCGATCTTGCCCTCGTGCACCACGACGTTGTCGCGCAGGACCCGCACGCTGGCGTTGCGATTGGCCCGTCCCTCGACGACGTAGCAGCCCGCCACGACCCCGACGCCAGGCACCTTGAAGGTGCGCCGCACCTCGGCGCGGCCCAGCACCCGCTCTTCGATGCGAGGCTTGAGCAAGCCCTGCATGGCCGCCTTGACGTCGTCGACGACCTCGTAGATGATGCGGTAGGTCCGCACGTCGATCTGCTCTCGCTCGGCCGCCCGACGGGCGTTGGCGTCGGGCCGTACGTTGAAGCCGATGATGACCGCGCCCGAGCTGGCGGCCAGGTTGACGTCGGCCTCGCTGATGGCGCCCACGGCGGCGTGGATGACGTTGACCCGCACCTGGTCGCCCGACAGCTGCTCGAGAGCCTGCTGCAAGGCCTCCAGGGAGCCCTGCACGTCGGCCTTGAGCACGATGTGGAGGTCTCGGGCCTCGCCCTCCGCCGCCATGCGGCTCAGCGACTCCAGGGTCATCCGGGCCGTCGGGCGCAGCTGCTCAGCGCGTTGCCGTTGGGCACGCTCCTCGGCGATGCGGCGGGCTGTCTCCTCGTCCGGCGTCACCATCAGGAGATCCCCCGGCTGGGGTACGTCCTGCAGCCCCAGTACCACGATGGGCGTGGAGGGGCCCGCCTCCTGCCGCTGCTGGCCCTTGTCGTCCATCAGGGCCCGGACCCGCCCCGGCACGGCCCCCACGATGACGGGGTCGCCGACCTTGAGGACCCCCTCCTTGATCAGGACCGTGGCGACGGGCCCCCGGCCCCGGTCTAGCTGCGCCTCGACGACGATGCCGCTGGCAGGCCGGTCGACAGGGGCCCTGAGCTCCCGCAGGTCGGCCACCAGCAGGATCATCTCCAGCAGCTCGTCGATGCCCTCCTTGCGCAGGGCCGAGACCGGCACCATCACCGTCTCGCCGCCCCACTCCTCCGGCACCAGCCCGTGCTCCGAGAGCTGCTGCTTGACGCGGTCCGGGTTGGCGGTCGGCTTGTCGATCTTGTTGATGGCCACGATGATGGGCACCTCGGCCGCCCTGGCATGGTTGATGGCCTCGATCGTCTGCGGCATCACCCCGTCGTCGGCTGCCACCACCAGCACCGCGATGTCGGTCACCTGGGCGCCTCTGGCCCGCATGGCCGTGAAGGCCTCGTGGCCCGGGGTGTCCAGGAACGTGATGAGCCGACCCTGGGTCTCGACCTGATAGGCGCCGATGTGCTGCGTGATGCCGCCGTACTCCTGGGCGGCCACCCGGGTTTGTCGGATCACGTCGAGCAGCGTGGTCTTGCCGTGGTCGACGTGGCCCATGATGGTGACGACCGGGGGACGCGGCACCAGCTGGGCCGGCTGCCTGGCCGCCTGCTGGAGCTCCTCCAGGAAGCGCTCCTCGCTGCTCTTGGGCCGCTGCACCGTGAAGCCGAAGCGCTCGGCCACCGCGGCCGCCACCTCGAAGGGAATCTCCTGGGTGATGGTGGCCATCACGTTTTGCCGCATCAACTGCTTGATCAGCTCCGCGGCCGAGACGCCCAGCCGCGAGGCGAGGTCCCGGACGACGATGCGCTGGGGCAGCTCCACCGTGCCGCCCCGTGTCTGCGCGGGCGGAGGCGATGCCGGTCTCGGCGCGGGGCGTCCGTGCCGTCCGGAGTCACGCCGGTCGGGCCGCTCCCCTCGCGCGCCACCTCGGCCGGGCGACCGATCCTGCCGCGGCTTGCCGCCCGGCGCCGATGCGGAGCGAGGTGATGGCGGGCGCGCTGGCCCGGCAGCCGGACGCGCCGGAGCGGTGGGAGCCTTGGCCGCTGCCTGCGCCGGCCTGGCGCCCGCTCCGCCCGGGCGCGCAGCGGCTGCACCCGCTGCCGACGCCTGTTTGCCGGACGGGCGAGGGCAGCGCCCGCCGCCGGCTTCTGGGAGGGCGCGCGGCTGGCGCGCCACCGGTGCGGCCGGCGTGGCCGGACGTCCCGCCGCCGGGGTGGGGCGTCCGGCGGTCGGGGTCACCGCCACCGGCGCGGCCTGCGCGGGCGCCTGCTGGGACGCCGCAGGCGCCTGGGATGGGCCAGAGCCGGCTTGGGGCGGCGACCCGGGGCTCGCCGGCCGATGGGCCGGTGGCCGTCAGCGGGCGCCGCTCAGCGGGTCGCGGGTGCCGGGGCGGCCCGGCCGCCGGAGGCGCCGCTGGCGCCGGGCTCTGCGCGGCGGGCGTCGGCTCCTGGGTGGCAGGTGATGGGCCCTCCCGCCGTATCCGGCCCACGAGCCGGGCACCGCCCGGCGCGACTCCGCTGCCCTTGCCGAAGTGCTGGCGCGCCAGCTCCTCCTTGTCCAGCTCGACCATGCTCAGGGTCGACGATGCGGCGCTGCCCCGGCCCTGGAGGAAGGTCAGGAGGATCCGGGCATCCACGTTGAGCTCCTTGGCCAGCTCGTAGACTCGCAACTTCTTCACGGTACATCACTCCTGCACTCGCTAGGCCGGCGACCGCGCGCATCCTCGACGCACTCGTTCACCGAAGCCAGAAAGTTTTGGGCCATCGCCCGATCGAGGATGGCCACCACGCCCGGCTGGCCCGGAGCGCCCAGGGCCCGGGCCAGCCGCCGCATGTCACCCCACAGCACCACGGGCACGCCGTGCCGCGGCGCCACTCTCGCCCAGTGGCGCTTGGCTGCATCGGAGGCATCCTGGGCCACCACCAGGGCCGCGGCCCGACGGTCGCGCAGCGCCTGTCGGCAGGCGACGCGCCCGACGGCGATCCGCCCCGCCCGCCGGGCCAGCCCCAACCAGGCATCGGGAGAGGCCACCGCTACCCCTGTCCGTCCCCTCCCCCGGCGGCCAGCCGCTCCAGCTGTCGGGCCAACTCCTCCCACACCTCGTCGTGGATGGGGTGCTCCAGGGCCCGCTGCAGCTGGCCGCCCTTTCGAGCCGCCTGCAGGCACTCGGGTCTCGGGCAGATATACGCCCCTCGTCCCGATCGCTTACCCGTCGGGTCGAACACCACGGTGCCCTCGGGCGTCCGGACGATGCGTAACAGCTCGCGCTTGGGCCGCTCCTGCCGGCACCCGACGCAGGTGCGGATGGGCACCCGACGCGGCCTGGCCCCCCCCTTGGCCACCGCTCCTCAGCGTCCCCTCCGCTGAGGGCCCGTCGAGGTCGGGCGGCTGAAGCCGAAGTCCTCGGGCGACAGGTCCGCCAGGCTCTTGAGCACCTTGCGCGGCTTCTTGTTGCCCGTCGCCTCGGGCTCGGCCCCGGCACCGGGCGACGGCGAACGCGGGTGCTCGTCAGCCTTGGGTGCCGGGCGGGACGCCTGCTCCCTGGTCGGCTCCTGGCGAGCCGGAGGCTGCTCGGCCTGGCCGGCCTCGGACTTGCCCGGCTCGGATGCGGCCGACGCCGGTCGGGCGTCACCGCCACGGCCCGCCTCGCGGCCCGGCGGCTCCGGCGCCTTGGGCGATGGAGCCGCCGGCGTCTCCTCCGCCTTGGCCGGGGTCTCCAGCGTGCGCGCCACCGCGAAGAGGGGCACCGACAGGGTCTCCTCCCGAGCCGGCGACCGGGTCGGGGTCGGCGCGGCCGCAGCCGGCGCCTCCTCCTCGCCCTCGAAGAGGCTCGGCAGGGAGTCGGACTCCTCCAGCTCCTCCTCGATGTGGCGGCGCTCCAGCCGCTTGGCGCCCTTCATCCGCCGCACCTTGCCGACGCCTTTGGCCTTCTTGGCCCGCTCGGGCTCCTCTTCCTCGTCCGCGATCGCGTCGGCCGGCGGCTCCAGATCGGCCTCCGTGGGCTCCCAGACCTCCTCCGGCTCGGCCTCGACGGGCTCGGTCGGGGCCGGTGCGGGCGCATCGACCTCGACGGGGGTCGCGACCTGGGCCGCCGGGCCAGCCGCCTGCGCGACCGGCTCCTCGACGGACTCGGCGCTCGCCGGGGCCTCCGCCCCCGGCACGACCGCGCCCTCCGTCGCGCCCTCACCCGCCGGCGTCGGCTGCGCCGCCTGGGGCAGCGCGAACTGCCGGTCCAGCCACTCGCGCCGCTTCTCCTCGAACTCTCGCTGCACCTCGGCCCATTGGGACTCGCCCTTGATGTCGATGCGCCATCCCGTCAGCCGCGCGGCCAGGCGGGCGTTTTGACCCTCCTTGCCGATGGCCAGCGACAGCTCCTTCTCCGGCACGATGACCCGTGCCGAGCGCTCCACCGGGTCCAGGTAGGCCTTGAGGACCCGGGCGGGTTGAAGCGCGTTGGCGATGAAGAGCTCGGGGTCCGGATCCCAGGCGATGACGTCGACCTTCTCCTGACGCAGCTCCTTGACCACCTGCTGCACCCGCGCGCCGCGCGGGCCCACGCAGGCGCCGACCGGATCGACGTTGCGGTCCGTGGACCAGACGGCGATCTTGGAGCGGTGACCGGGCTCTCGTGCCCAGGCCCGGATCTCGACGACGCCATCGTGGATCTCGGGGACCTCGAGCTCGAACAGGCGCTTGAGCAGCCCCGGATGGCTGCGCGACAGCACCAGCTGCGGCCCCTTGGCCGTCTTGTTGACCTCCAGGAGATAGAACTTCATGCGCACGCCGGGGGCGTAGCGCTCCGTCGACACCTGCTCCGACGGCGGCAGCACGGCCTCGGCCCGCCCCAGATCCACGTAGACGGTGCGGTGCTCGATGCGCCGGATGATGCCCGTCAGGATGTCGCCCTGGCGGCTGTGATACTCCTCGTAGATGCGGTTGCGCTCCGCCTCGCGGATGCGCTGCACGACGACCTGCTTGGCGGTCTGGGCCGCGATGCGACCCAGGTCCGGCAGCGTCAACTCCACCTCGACCACGTCGTCGACCTCGAAGCGCGGGTTGATGCGCTGGGCTTCCTCCAGCGAGATCTCGCTGGCGGGGTCCGTCACCTTCTCGACGACGGCCTTGCGCGAGAAGACCCGTACCCGCCCGCTCTTCTCGTCGACGTCCACCCGCAGGTTTTGGTGCGGCTGCGCCGACTTGCGGAAGGCGGACTCGATGGCGTCCTCGATGGCCTTCAAGAGGACCTCTCGCGAGATGCCCCGCTCCTTCTCCAGCTCGTTGAGCGCGCCCATCAGCTCGAGATTCATCGCTCAAACGCCCCCTGCCAGCGAACCCGCAGCCTGGCCTTGCTGATGCCCTCCAGGGGAAGCTCGACCGTCGAGCCGTCCTCCAGCCGCAGGCGCACCCGGTCGACCTCGACCCCCAAGAGGGTCCCGGTCCAGTGCCGCCGCCCCTGGACAGGCCCGAAGGTGTGGATCTCCGCCTCCCGCCCGGCGAACCGCCGGAAGTCGTCGGCCTTGCGCAACGGCCGCTCGATCCCGGGCGACGAGACCTCGAGGCGATACGGCCCTGGAATGGGATCGAGACGGTCCAGCGCCGCGGAGAGGGGCTGGCTCACCGCCTGGCAGTCGTCGACGCTGACGCCGCCCGGCTTGTCGATGTAAACGCGCAGCACCCTCCCACCGGGCCCCGTCTCGTACTCCACGTCTACGATCTCGAAGCCGAGCGGCCTGGCGACCGCCTCCGCCTCGGCCATCACCATCGACTCGACGGCTCTCGGGCGCATCCCGGCTCTTACCCCCAACAGAACGAAAGAGTGGGGGGAACCCACTCTTTCGCCCGCACGAACCGTACCTGCGCTTACGTCGCCGATTATAACACCTTCCGGCGTCGCCACGCAACGCCGCCGGCGCGATCGCTCAAGGCTCGAGGGCCGCGAGGTCCTCGCGCAGCCACTGCTCCACCAATGCGGCGGCTCCATCGACCCCCACGGGGACGTCCTGGCCGTCCCGGCGACGGCGCGCCTCGACCTCGCCCGAGGCGGCCAGTCGGCTGCCCACCGTGATCCGGTAGGGGAAGCCCATCAGGTCGGCGTCGTTGAACTTGACGCCGGGGCGCTCGTCTCGGTCGTCGAGCAGCACCTCCACCCCGCGCTCGGCCAGCTCGCGGTAGATCCGCTCCGCCGCCTGGGCCTGGCCGGCGTCACGGCTGTTGACCGCCACCACGATGGCGTGATACGGGGCCACCGTCACGGGCCAGATGATGCCGCGCTCGTCGTGGTGCTGCTCGATGACGGCCGCCATGGTCCGGGTGATGCCGATCCCGTAGCAGCCCATCACCACCGGCTTCTCCTTGCCATCCTCGTCGAGGAAGGTGGCGCCCAGGGCCTCACTGTACTTGGTGTGCAGCTTGAAGATCTGCCCCACCTCGATGCCGGCCGAGGTCTCGAGCGTGCCCCCGCACCGCGGGCAGGCGTCGCCCGGCTCGGCCACCCGCACGTCGGCCACCCGCGTCGGCCGAAAGTCACGCCCGGGTACCACGTGGATCAGGTGGGCGTCGGCGGCGTTGGCTCCCGTCACCGCGTCGGCGACGGCCATGGCCCACGGATCGGCCACCACCTCCATCCCTTCGAGCCCCACGGGGCCGACGTAGCCGGCCGGCGCGCCCGTGCGCCGCTCGATGAGCTCGGGCGGCGCCGCCTCGATGCGGGAGGTGCCGAAGAGGCGCCCCAGCTTGACCTCGTTGAGGCGGTGGTCGCCCCGCACGACGACGGCCACCGGCTGGCCGTCCACCAGGTAGATGAGCGTCTTCAAGACCCGTTCGGCTGCCACGCCGAGGAAGGCCGTCAGCTCGTCGATGGTGCGCACGGCGGGGGTGGCCACCCGCTCCGCCGGCGGGACCGGCTTCTCGGATCCCGCAGCATGGGGCGGCGGGGCGACGGGCGCCCGCTCCACGTTGGCGGCATAGTCGCAACGGCGGCAGTAGACCACCTGGGCCTCCCCGATGGGCGAGAGCACCATGAACTCGTGGGTGACGTCCCCTCCGATGGCGCCCGGGTCCGCCTCCACCGCCCGGGTCTGCAGGCCGCAGCGGCGAAACGCCCGCACGTAGGCCTCGTGCATCTTCTGATAGCTGATCTCCAGCCCTGCCTCGTCCCGGTCGAAAGAGTAGAGATCCTTCATGATGAACTCCCGGCCCCGGATCACCCCGAAGCGCGGGCGGATCTCGTCACGGTACTTGTTTTGGATCTGGTAGAGCATGAGGGGCAGCTGGCGGTAGGAGCGCACCTCGGCCTTGACCAGCGCCGTGATGATCTCCTCGTGGGTCGGCCCCAGGCAAAACTCCCGCCCGTGCCGGTCCCGCAGCCGAAACATCTCCGGGCCGTACTCCTGCCAGCGGCCGGTGGCCAGCCATAGCTCCGCCGGCTGCACGATGGGCAGCTGCAGCTCCTGCGCGCCGGCGCGGTCCATCTCCTGGCGCACGATCTCGGAGATCTTGCGGATGACGCGAAAAGCCAGGGGCATGTAGGTGTAGATGCCGGCGGAGACCTTGCGGATCAGCCCCGCTCGCAGCATCAACCGGTGGCTGTCGCTCTCGGCCTCGGCCGGCTGCTCCCGTAGAGTGGGGGCGAGAAGGGCGGACATGCGCATGGCGGCGGGCCTTCCCCTTCCGTGGCAGCGTGCCTGACGCTCAACCGAGCCGTCGCAGGTCGAGGTAGGTGGCCAGCAGCATCAGGGCCAGCAGCAACATGAGGCCCAACACCTGCGCGGCCGACTGCAACCGGGGCTCCAAGGGGCGCCGTCGGATCCACTCCAACAGCAAGAAGAGCAGCCAGCCACCGTCGAGCACGGGCAGCGGCAGCAGGTTGATGAGCCCCAGGTTGACGTTGAGCACGGCCGCCAGCCCGACGAGGCTATAAGCGCCGCGGCTGGCCGCCTCCTGCACCATGGAGTAGATGCCGACGGGGCCGGCCACGTTGAGGGCCTCCCGGCCCCCCAGCATCCGCGCCACGACCCGGATGATCTCGCCTGTCGAGTCTACCATTTCCACGAAGCCGCCGTAAAGGGCGGCCGGCAGCGGGCGCGGCCCGTGCATCCGTACTCCGAGGTAGCCTCCCGGCCGGTCGGCTTCCATCCGGACCGGCAGTAGATGGACCTGCCCGTCGCGTTGGACCCAGACGTCCAGGGTCTGGCCGGGCCGCGCATCCAGGACGGAGCGCACCACCCGGGTCGCCGTCGGCGTCGACAGCTCCCCGATGCGTACCACCCTGTCGCCCGGCCGGATGCCGGCCAGGGCCGCGGGGCTGCCGGGATCGACCCGCTCCACCACCGGGGGTACGAAGAGCATGGCGAAGAGGATGCCGGCCAGCGCGAAGTTCATGAAGGGGCCGGCTGCTATGGTGGCCATCCGCTGCCACAGCGGACGGTTGTGGAAGCGTCGGGGATCGCCGGGCGCCAGGCGGGGCTCCTCACCCGCCTCGTCGCCGCCCTCGAGAGGGGAGGACTCCATCCCCTCGAGCCGCACGAAGCCTCCCAGCGGCAACAGCCGCACCGAGTAGGCCGTCAGCCCTCGCTGGATGCGGGCCACCACCGGCCCAAAGCCGATCGCGAACTCCCGCACCATCACGCCCGAGGCACGCGCCACCAGGAAGTGCCCCAACTCGTGAAAGAGCACGATGGTGCCGAAGACCACCACGAAGGCGAGCAAACCCGACAGCGTCACGCTCCCGCACTCCTCGCCCGATGGCTCTGCCTCACGGCCTGCTCACCAAGAGCGTCCACAGGTAGGCCGCGAGGCCCGTCACCAGCGCACTGTCCATCCGATCCAGGATACCCCCGTGGCCCGGCAAGAGCCAGCCCGAGTCCTTGACGTTGGCGTCGCGCTTGAGGGCCGACTCGGCCAGGTCCCCCAGCTCGGCGGCCAGCGCCACCACCACGCCCAGGCCCAGGGTCCACCATGCGGGCAGGCCCAATGCGAGGCTGCCCACCCCGACCACGGTGCCCACCCCGCCCGCCAGCCCACCCACCGCCCCCTCGACGGTCTTGCCGGGCGAGACCCTCGGCAACAGGCGGCGCCGGCCCATCAGCTTGCCGGTGGAGTACGCGAGGACGTCGGTACCCCACGTACCGAGCAGGGCTAGCAGGGCGTGGTGCCACCCATCCGGGCCGGGGGAGCGCAGCAACCACCAGAAGCCCATCAGGACGCCCACGTAGGAGAAGGCGAAGACCGCCGCCGACGCCTCCAGCAGCACGCTGGCGCCCCGAGCCCATGCACGTAAGGCCGCGTAGGCGAAGGCCGTCGTCGGCAGCAAGAGCCCCACCAGGGCCACCCACCGGGTGGCCGCGAGGCTCTCCAGGGCCGGCGCCATCAAGAAGCCCGCCAGCCCGGCGCAGATCAGGACGTCTCGCTGCGGCTGGCCCGCTCCCTTGGCCACGAAGAGGTCGCCGAGCTCGAGCGCGCCCCAGACGGCGATGGCGGCCAGGATGGCGCCCCACCAGGCGCCGCCCCGCCACAGGGCCCCCAACATGAGCGGCGCGCCGATCAATGCCGTCAGGAGTCGCCAGCGAAACACCGGCTAGACCTTCCCGAACCGGCGGTGGCGCCGCTGGTAGTCGACGATGGCTTGCAGGAGGTGGATCCGCCGGAAGTCGGGCCAGAAGACGGGCGTGACCCACAGCTCCGCGTAGGCCAGCTGCCACAGCAGGAAGTTGCTGACGCGAAACTCCCCGCCCGTACGGATCAGGAGGTCCGGATCCGGCAGCTCGGCGGTGTAGAGGTGGCGGGCGAAGAGCGACTCGTCGATCTCCTCGGGGCGGATCCGACCCGCAGAGGCCTCCTCGGCGAGGCGTCGGGCCGCGTCGACGATCTCGGCCCGTCCGCCGTAGTTGAGCGCGACGTTGAGCACCATGTGGCGGTTGAACCGGGTGCGGGCCTCGGCCTCGCGCACCTGGCGCACCACCTCGGCAGGCAACGGGTCGAGGCGCCCGATGACCTGCACCCGGATGCCTGCCTCGTCCAGCTCGTCGATCTCCTGGTGCAGCACCTCGACCAGCAGCTCCATCAGCGTCTGGACCTCCGAGGCCGGGCGCTGCCAGTTCTCCGTGGAGAAGGCGTAGACGGTCAGCACCTCCACGCCCAGCTTGGCGCACGTGCGCACCGCCTCGCGCAGGCTCTTGACGCCGGCCCGGTGCCCCGCGGTCCGGTGCAGCCCGCGGCGAAGGGCCCAGCGCCCGTTGCCGTCCATGATGATGGCCACGTGGCGCGGGATGCGTGCCGGGTCCAGCTCGGCCAGGACGCGCTGCTCGTCTCGCCGTGTCAGCATCCACGGCCACGACGCCTCGGCCAGGCGCATCCAGAGGCGATCCGCCAGGCGGTTGAGCAGGCGGGGGGCACGGGCACCCGAGAAGCCCCCCGCACGCCCCTCACCCATCCTCCTGGCCCCCGTCGTCGGCCGCCGCGTCGCCGGCGTCCCCGGCCGGGTAAGCAGCGGGATCGCGCCGCTCCCAGTACTCCCGGACGCAGATGAGCTGCAACGCGTCGCCGCCCAGTGGCCTGCAGGCGACGACCCGCACCGCGCCCTTCTCGCCACGAGGCCGAGGAGGCGCGGTGAAGCGCAGGGTGGTGCGCCACCTCGCGAGCCGCTTGAGCGCGACGCTCAGCTCGAGCCCGATCACGTCGGGCAGCGCCGACGACCGGCCCGCGCGCCCGTCCCTGGCGGGGGGGCGCTCGCCCGGACGCAAGGGGTGCCTCAGACCTCCATGATCTCCTTCTCTTTGGCGGCCAGCAGCTGATCGATCTCCTGGATGTAGCGGTCCGTCAGCTGCTGGACCTGCTGCTGGGCCCGGCGGGACTCGTCCTCGGCGATGAGCTTGTTCTTCTCCCAGCGCTTGAGCTCGTCGTTGACCTCCCGCCGGATGTTGCGAACCGCCACGCGCCGCTCCTCGGCCTCCTTGCGCACCACCTTGACCAGCTGCTGGCGCCGCTCCTCGGTCAGCTGGGGCAACACCAGCCGCACCACGGTGCCGTCGCTGGTGGGCGTCACGCCGAGGTCCGACTTGAGGATGGCCTTCTCGACCTCCTTGACCAGCGATCGGTCCCAGGGCTGCACCACCAGCATGCGAGGCTCGGGGGCCGAGATGGAGGCGACCTGGTTGAGCGGCACGGGCGTGCCGTGGTACTCCACCACGATGCGCTCCAAGAGCGCGGGCGTCGCCCTGCCGGTGCGGACCGTCGCCAGCTCCTTGCGTGTGGTCTGCAGCACCGTCTTCATCCGCTCGTCGGCCTCGTGAAGCAGCGCCTTGACATCACCCTCCGCGGCCACTGACACCACCTCCGCCCACCGTGGTCCCGACCCGCTCGCCCATGGCGGCCCGGACGATGTTGTCCGGGTCTCCGATGTCGAAGACGATGATGGGGATCTGGTTCTCCATGCAGAGCGACGTCGCGGTCGGGTCCATGACGCCGAGCCCTCGCTGGAGCACCTCGAAGTGCGTGAGCTGGTCGAGGCGCCGGGCATGGGGATCCTTCTTGGGATCGGCGGTGTAGACCCCATCCACCCCGCGCTTGCCCATCAGGATCACGTCCGCCTCGATCTCGGCCGCTCGCAACGCCGCCGCCGTGTCCGTCGAGAAGAACGGGTTACCGGTGCCCGCCGCGAAGATGACCACCCGGCCCTTCTCCAGGTGCCGGATGGCGCGCCGACGGATGTAGGGCTCCGCCACCTGGCGCATTTCGATGGCCGACTGCACCCGGGTGGCCACGCCCATGCGCTCGAGCACCTCTTGCAGCGCCAGTGCATTGATGGTGGTGGCCAGCATCCCCATGTAGTCCGCGGTGCTCCGGTCCATGCCGCGGGTGGCGGCCGCCGCCCCGCGCCAGATGTTGCCGCCGCCCACCACCACGGCCACCTGGACGCCCAGCTGGGTCAGGCGCAGGATGGCGGAGCTGAGACTCTCGACCACCTTGAGGTCGATGCCGAAGTCACGGTCACCGGCCATGGCCTCGCCGCTGAGCTTGAGCACGACGCGTCGGTACGGGGTACTCATGGCCACCTCACAGCCACGCCGGGTCTGGTGGAGCACTTACGCCCCCGACCCGGCCACCTCCTTGCTGCGCCCGCTCACGCCTCCTGCGTGTCGCCGGCCAGCTGCTCGGCCCGCTCGAAGCGGGCGAACCGCCGGACCTCGAGCTGCACCCCCAGAGGCTCGAGCGCCTGTCGTACGTGGCGGCCCACCTGGACGTTGGGGTCCCGGATGAAGGGCTGCTCGAGCAGGCAGACCTCCTGGTAGAACTTGTCGAGCCGGCCCTCCACGATGCGGTCTACGACCTTCTCCGGCTTGCCCTCGTTGAGGGCCGCGCTGCGGTAGATCTGGCGCTTACGCTCGCGCACCGCCTCGGGCACCTGGGTGCGCTCCACGTACTCGGCGCGGTAGGCCGCCACCTGCATCGCCAGATCCTTGAGCACCTGCCGGACCTCGGGGCGCTCGGCGGCCTCCGACGGTTGTACCACGGCCTCCAGCAGCACGCCGATGCGGCCGTCGCCGTGGATGTAGCTCTCCACCGCCCCGCGCGTGGCGAAGACCGCGTAGCGGCGCAAGCGGACCCGCTCGCCCAGGCGCGCCGCCGTCTCCATCAGCACCTCACGAGCCGGCTTGCCCTCGCCCTCGACGGGCTGCGCCAGGAGTCCCTCGACCCGCTCCAGCGAGGTCTCTCCACGGGGGTCGCGATGGGCCTCGCCGCCCGCCTCGGCCAGATCCTCGCCCAGCCGGGCCGCATGCCGTGCGAGCCGCTCGACCAGCGCCCGGAAGTCGTCGGTGCGCGCCACGAAGTCGGTCTCGCAGTTGACTTCGACCAGGGCGGCCCGCCCGGTCGCGGGGTCGACGTGGGCGGCCACCAGTCCCTCCAGCGCCGCGCGGGTGGCCCGCTTGGCGGCCTGAGCCAGCCCCTTCTCCCGCAGGATGCGGAGGGCCCCCTCCTCGTCGCCTCCTGCCTGCTCGAGGGCTCGCTTGACGTCCATCATCCCGGCTCCGGTCCGCTCGCGCAGGGCCCGGATCCTCTCGACGGTGATCTCAGCCACGACCGTTGCCTGCCCTTCCATCGAGGCGCAGACGGCCTTGCGGTCCATGACAGCGGTGCGGAAGCCTCTCCGCGCTGCCGCACCGCCAGGCCGGACGCTCGGGCCGGCCGCCTGACCCGTGCTTCCCAGGCGCCACGCCGCAGGGCCCCGGCGGGCCATCAGCGGGCAGCGCCGCGCTCCATCTCGTGGGCCAGTTCTTCTGACATCTCCTCGTCGTCCGAGTCCGGGGCCTCCGTCTCCTCGACCGGAGCGGTCGAGGCATCGGCAGCCGCCGTCCCGTCCGTAGACGACGCCTCGCCAGCGGCGGGGCCCTCCTGGCCCTCGCGGGCCTCCAGCACCGCGTCGGCGATCTTGTGGGTGATGAGGCGCACGGCCCGGATGGCGTCGTCGTTGCCGGGGATCACGTAGTCGATCTCATCGGGGTCGCAGTTGGTGTCGACGATGGCGATGACCTTGATCCCCAGCTTGCGTGCCTCACGGACCGCGTTGTTCTCCTTGCGGGGATCGATGACGAACAGGGCACGCGGCAGCTGATGCATGCCCCGGATGCCGGAGAGGAAGCGCTCGAGCTTCTCCTTCTCCTTGCGGAGCTTGATCACTTCCTTCTTCGGCAGGCGCTCGAACAACCCGTCCGTCTCCATCTTCTCGAGCTCTTCGAGTCGGCGAAGACGGCTCTTGAGGGTGTTGAAGTTGGTCAGGGTGCCGCCCAGCCAGCGCTGGTTGACGTAAAACATGCCGCAGCGCTGGGCCTCTTCGCGCACGGTCTCCTGTGCCTGCTTCTTGGTGCCCACGAAGAGGATGGTGCCACCGTCGGCCACCAGCTCCTTGACGAAGCGGTAGGCCTCCTCCAGCTTGCGGACGGTCTCCTGCAGGTCGATGATGTAGATCCCGTTGCGCTCGGTGTAGATGTAGCGAGCCATCTTCGGGTTCCACCGGCGGGTCTGGTGCCCGAAGTGGACGCCTGCCTCGAGGAGCTGCTTCATGGAGATGACCGCCATGCCCGAATCACCTCCTCCCTGGCGCGCGGTTAAGCCTCCGCCGCCTCATCCCCAGGGGAACCCCGGCTCGGCCCGGCGCACGGGCCTGCCCCTAGGCACCGCCCCTGAGTCACGGTCGGCGTGCGAGATGTCAAACGCCGGGCGGTAGTATATCACAGGCCCGGAGGCGGCTCAATGCGAAGGGGACTCGCCTCGCCCCGCCCAGCCGGCCATCTGCGCGACCCGCTCCAGGAGGCGGATCTCGCCGACCGGCCGTCCCGTCCGTCGGGCGACCTCCTCGGGGTCGAGCCCCTGGCGCAGCAGGGCGACGGCCTCTCCCAGCTCGGGCCGGACGTGCGCGGGCCCAGCGGCTCGCCGGCCGTCGGCCCCGCCGGAGGCGGGCTCGAGGGACCGGAGCCGACGCCGGGGCGAGGCCGGAGCCCGCGACAGGAGCTCCCGGTAGCCGCTCACCAGCGTCGCAAACGAGGCGCTGTCGTCCGCCGGGCCCCGATGGGGGCCGGGCGGGCCCCATACCTCGAGGCGCCGCACGCGCCGGTTTAGCCGCCAGAGCCCTGCCGCCAGCGCCACCAGGGCCGCGACCTGGAGCCCCTCCCACCAGCCCGGCATGGTACGCCTCCCCCTAGGCCCGCACGTCCACGTTTTGGCCGAGACCGGGCACGACAGGGCCGGTGGGGGGACGGGGCTCCTGGGCCGTACGTCGGGCAGCCGGCTTGCCCGCCCCGGCCGCCTCCCGCTCACCCCGGCGCCGGCGTCGCGGCTCCTCGTCGGTGGCGTCCCGCACACGCCGCGGATCGGCATGCTCCACCTGCCGCACCTGGCGGGTCGCTGCCTCGGTCCGCTGCCGCTGCTGGTCGGCCGCGGCCGTCGCCTGTAGCTGGAGCTGGCGTTGCGACGCCTCCTGGACCCGGGAGGCCTCCTGGGTCCGGGGCAGGATCGTCTGAAGGTCGACCTGCCGCATCGACACGGTGCTCTACCCCACCGCGGCCGGGCCTGCGCTCAGCCGTGAGCGGCCAGGTAGGCCCGGAGCCTCAAGATGGCCTTGGTGTGGATCTGGCAGACCCGCGACTCCGTGACGCCCAGCACCCGCCCGATCTCCTTGAGGGTCAGTCCGTCGTGGTAGTACAGCGCCACTACCAGGCGCTCCCGCTCCGGGAGGCGGTCGATGGCCTCCGCCACCAGGCGTCGGAGCTCCCGCTCCTCCAGGCTCTCCTCCGGGCCGGGCGCCGCCGAGTCGCTGACGGTCTCCAACAACCGGAGCTGGCTCTCCTCCTCGGGATCGGCCACCCACACCTCGTCCAGCGAGACCAGCGAGGCGCCCGAGAGCTCGGCCAGCAGCCGGTCGTACTCCTGCACCGTCATGCCCAGCGCCTGGGCCACCTCGTCGTCGCTGGCGGCCCGCCCCAGGTGGCTCTCCAGGCGCACCAGCTCCTTCTCCAGCGCACGGGCCTTCTGGCGCACGGAGCGGGGCACCCAGTCCGCCGAGCGCAAGCCGTCGATGATGGCCCCCCGGATCCGGGCGGCCGCGTACGTCTCGAACTTGACGCCCCGCTCGAAGTCGTAACGCTCCACCGCCTCCACCAGGCCGAAGACGCCGTAGCTGACCAGGTCGTCGAACTCCACGTGGGGCGGCAGCATCACCGCCAGGCGCCCCGCCACGTACTTGACCAGGGGGGCGTACTCCAGGATCAGCTGCTCCCGCAGCTCGGGAGCCCGGCTCTTCTTGTAGCGCCTCCACAGGCGCAGGAGCCTGGGGGACATGTCGGGCGCCGCTGCTTCGGCTCGTTGCATCGCCATCGTCTAGATCAGTCCCATTCGCCGCATCTCTGCCTGGCGTCGCAGGACGAAACCGATGAGCCGGTCCCGGTCGGCCTCCGCGATCTGCAGAAACTTGAGCGCCACCGACCAGCTGGAGCCCGCCTCGGCATCGGACTCCCCGGCGGGCTGGACCCGGACCACCTCGGCTACCGCTCCCACCCGGCGCTGGGGCAGCTCGATGACCACCTCGAGCAGCCGGCCCATCTCGATGGGCTGGCGGGTGTGCAGCATGAGCCCGCCACCGCCCAGGTCGCGGCTCTCGGCCGCGACCCACCGGGCGGGTTGCTGGCCGGGTGTGCGCAGGGGCCGGTACCGCACGGGCACCATGGCCGTGGCGCGCGTCCACTCGCGAAGCTGCACCCGCTCCCATCGCGGTCGGGCGACCACCAGCACGGGTACCCGGCCCTCGTCGGTGCGGCCGACGACGGTGGTGTGCCCAACGTAGTGCGCCCCGCGAGCGGGGTCGGCCTTGCGCACGTGCACGAGGACCGGCGTGCCGTCAGAGACGCGCACCCTGGCCCCCTCCCTCACGGGCGCGGCCAGGGAGAGGTGGCCCTGCTCGTCGATGAGCTCGACGCGGCTGCGGTAGCGGCCTTTGGCCGGGCCCTCGGGGACCTCGATCTCGACGAGATCGTTGACGTCCACCGGCACCGGTTCGGATGACAAAACGAGATCCCCCCTCTCCTCTCAACGCATCCGACGCAGCATCCGGCTCACGATGCCGCTCAGTCCCGGGCGCTGCGGCTGCTCGGGAAGGTCCATCAGCCGCCAGGCCAGTTGCCGGATCGCCCGGGAGGCCGGGCTGTCGGGCCGGCGCAGCAGCAGGGGCGTCTGCTCGGCGACGGCCAGCGCCACCGCGCCATCGTAGGGGACGATGCCCAACGTGACGATCTCGACGCCCAGGAAGCGCCCCACCACGGTTTGCAGGCGGCGAACCACCCGTTGGCCCTCGTCGCGCCTTCTGTCCATGTTGACGGCGAGGAAGAGCCGCGGCGCCACGTCGCGACCGGTCGAGCGGCTCTGGACCAGCGTCTTGATGAGTCCATAGGCGTTGGTGATGGAGGTCGGCTCCGGCGTCGCCACCACCAGCACCTCGGGAGAGGCCTCCAAGAACGCCATCACCTGGGGACCGATGCCGGCCCCCGTATCGACCACGACGACGTCCGCCAGACGGTCCAGCTGCCTCAGCTCCCGAAGCACCTGCCACAGCCGCGCCTCGTCGAGGGCCGCCAGGTCCGCCAGGCCCGAAGCCCCGGGGAGCACCAGCACCCCCTTGGGCCCCGGGCACAGCGCCTGCTCGAGCGAGCAGACCCCCCGGATCACGTGGCCGATGTGGTAGCGCGGCATCAGGCCCAGCACGACGTCGACGTTGGCCATCCCCAGATCGGCATCGACGAGGGCGACCCGCAGACCCAGCTCCCCCAGGGCCAGCGCCAGGTTGACGGCCAGCACCGTCTTGCCGACGCCGCCCTTGCCGCTGGTCACCGTGAGGGTCCGGGCCAGGCGCCAGCTCGACGGCCCCGGCCCTGGGACCGGGTCCGGGCCGCTCCATGTCGATGACGCCATCTGGCGCAGCGGCGCCGCCTGGTCGGCGATGCGCCCGGCAGGTCCCGTCATGCTCTGGCTCCCCCTTCGGCGCCGGGCTTGGGGAGCGCCCCCGGTTCGAGCAGCCAGCGGGCCACCGTCTCGCCATCGGCCAGCTCGACGTCGTCGGGCACCATCTGGCCCGTGGCGATGTAGGCCAGGGGGGCCTGAGCCCACCTGGGGGCGTTGAGCAAGGCGCCCCGGCGGCGGGTCTCGTCCACCTTGGTCACCACGACTCCCCCGATCGGCACCGTCCGATAGGCCCCCACCAACTCCCGGAGGTCGGCCTGACGCACGCCGGCCGGCACCACCAGCAAGACGACGGCTTGGGGCGGCAAGGCGCGGGCGAGGGCCTCGGTCCTGGCCATCCGCTCGTTGTCGCCCGGGTTGTGGCCGGCCGTGTCGATGAGCACCAGGTCGTGGGTGGCCGACTGGGCCACGGCTTGCAACTCCTTGACGTCGTTGGCCACCCACAGCGGCAGCCCCACGAGGTCGGCGTAGGTGCGCAGCTGCTGGATGGCGCCGATGCGGAACGTGTCGGTGGTCACCAGGGCCACCCGCCAGCCCCCGACCAATGCGAAGTTGGCCGCCAGCTTGGCGAGCGTCGTGGTCTTGCCGGTGCCGGTCGGCCCCACCAGCATCACGAAGCGCGGCCGGGCCTGCCGCTCCCACAGGGGCATGGTCGGGACCGCTGCCCCCACCTGGGCGGCGACGGCCTCGGCCATGGGCCGACCGGTGGCCCGAGCGACCCGCTCGGCTCGCTCGACGATCTCCCAGGCCAGGGAGGCTTCGACGTCGCGTTGGACCAGCCGCTCGAACCACTCGGCCCGCGAGGAGCCGTCCTCCCCCGCCCGCGCCTGCGGGAGCGGGAGCCTGGCCTGCGGGGCGTCGCCCGCAGGAGCCGGGCGCGACAGCTCCCTTTGGGGAGCAGGCGCGGCGACCATGCTGGGGCGGTCAGGAGGCGACGGGCCGTCCAGGGCCGCGATCACCTCGAACGACGCCTTGCCCCACCGCCGCCACCAGGGCCGGACCCGACGGGTCTCGACGATGAGGGCCCCATCCCCCATCTCCGCTCGCACCTTCGCCAGGGCCTCCCGGATGCTGGGGGCCGTGTAGCGCCTAAGAAGCATCGGCAAGCTCCACCACCCCCTCGCCGGCCACCTGGGCACCCGGCGTCACCTCGGCGAAGGAGATGACGGGCAGGCGCGGCAGCGAGCGCTCGATGAGGCGACGCAGGTAGCGCCGCACCGACGGCGAGCAGAGCACCACGGCCCGCCGCCCTCGAGCGGCCGCCGCCTCCTGCAGCCGGCCCAGCTCCCGGACGAGCCGGCTCACGAAGTCGGGCTCCAGTGGCGCCGCGGGCGAGGCGGCCAGCTCCTCGAGCTTGCGTTCCAGGCCGGGGCTCAGCGTGATGACGGGGATGACACCGTCGTCGTCGCCGTACAGGCGGGAGATGTGACGGGCCAGTGCCATGCGCACCCGCTCCGTCAGGGTGTCGGGGTCCCGGCTCTCCCGGGCGGCGTCGGCCAGGGCCTCCAGGATGGTGACCAGATCCCGGATGGGCACGCCTTCCTGCAGGAGGTTCTGCAGCACCTTCTGGACCTCGCCGACCGTCAGCAATTCCGGAATCAGCTCCTCCACCACGGCCGAGTGGGTGGTCTTGACGTGGTCCAACAGCTGCCGGGTCTCCTGCCGCCCCAGCAGCTCGGCCGCGTGGCGGTGCAGCAGCTCGCTCAGGTGGGTGGCCAGCACCGACGGGGCGTCGACGACCGTGCAGCCCAGCAGTTCGGCCTGCTCCCGCTGCTCCTGGGCGATCCAAACCGCGGGCAGGCCGAAGGCCGGCTCGCGCGTGCGCACGCCGCTCAGCCTCTCCAACCCCTCGCCGGCATCCATGGCCAGCAGGTGGTGCGGCATCAGCTCGCCCCGCCCCACCTCCACGCCCCGCAGCTTGATGACGTAGACGTTGGGCTTGAGCTGCACGTTGTCGCGGATGCGGATGGGCGGCACCACCAGCCCCAGCTCCAGCGCCACCTGCCGGCGCACCATCGTGATCCGGTCCAGCAGCTCGGCCCCATGGGCCTGATCCACCAGGGGGATGAGGCTGTAGCCGATCTCGAGCTCGACGGGGTCGGTCTGGAGCAGGCTCATGACCGACTCCGGCCGCTTGGCCTCCTCCCGCTCTCGCTCGATGGCGGCCAGCCGCTCCCGCTCGGCCGCCTGGCGTTGATACTGCGCCAGCAGGTAGGAGGCCCCCGCCGAGGCCCCCGCCAGCACCAGGAAAGGCAGCGTGGGCAAGCCGGGCACCAGACCCAGCGCGACCAGGATGCCGGCGGCTGCCCCCAGGGTGCGGGGCTGGCTGAAGAGCTGGCGGGTCAGGTCCTGGCCCATGTTCTGCTCGGAGGCCGCGCGGGTGACGATGAGGCCCGTCGCCGTCGAGACCAGCAGGGCCGGGATCTGGGTGACGAGGCCGTCGCCCACGGTCAGCAGGGTGTAACGCTGCATCGCCTCGCCCATCTCGAGGCCCCGCTGCAACACGCCCACCCCGAGGCCGCCGAGGATGTTGATGAGGGTGATGACGACGCTGGCGATGGCGTCGCCCTTGACGAACTTGCTGGCGCCGTCCATCGCCCCGTAGAAGTCCGCCTCCCGCTCGATGCTCTGGCGGCGGGCCCGGGCCTCCTGCTCGGTGATGAGGCCCGCGTTGAGGTCGGCGTCGATGCTCATCTGCTTGCCGGGCATGGCGTCGAGGGTGAAGCGTGCCGCCACCTCGGCCACGCGCTCGGCGCCCCGGGTGATGACGATGAACTGGATGACCACCAGGATCAGGAAGATGATGAAGCCGACCAGGTAGTTGCCACCCACGACGAAGTGGCCGAAAGCCTCGATGATGCGCCCGGCGTAGCCGCGCAGCAGGATGAGCCGGGTCGACGAGATGTTGAGGGCCAGCCGAAACAGGGTGACCACCAGCAACAGCGACGGGAAGACGGAAAACTGCAGGGGATCGCGGACGTTCATCGTCAGCAGCAGCACCAGCAGCGACACGGTGATGTTGGTGGCCAGCAGCACGTCGAGGAGCATGGGGGGCATGGGGATCACCATCATCATGACGATCCCCACCACCGCCACGAAGACCACCGCGTCGCTGTGGCGCACGGCTCGCGCCATCCCGGCCAGGCCTCGCTGCCCTGCCGCCATCTACGCCATCACGCCTCCTCCACCGGCGCCCGCCAGACGGGCCGACCTGCGGCCCGAGGCCCCAGCTGGCGGAGCCGGTAGACGTATGCCAGCACCTCGGCCACCGCCCGGTAAAGTCGGGGCGGGATGGCCTGCCCCACCGGGACCCCCTCGAAGAGCGCCCAGGCCAGGGGCGGGTTTTCGACCACGGGCACCCCGTGCTGGCGGGCTACCTCGGCGATGCGGCGCGCCAGCCACTCCTGCCCCTTGGCCACCACGACCGGGGCCTCCATGCGCGCCTCCTCGTACTCCAGGGCCACCGCCACGTGGGTGGGGTTGGTGACGACGACCGACGCCCGGGGCACCCGCTGCATCATGCGCTGGGAGAGGAGCTGGCGCATGCGGGAGCGGATCCGGCCCCGCACGTGCGGGTCGCCCTCGGTCTGCTTGAGCTCGTCGAGCAGCTCGTGTCGGCTCATCTTGAGGCTCTGCTCGTACTCCCACCGCTGGTAGGCGTAGTCGAGGCCCCCGATGACCAGGAGCACCAGGCCCATCCGCAGGAGCTGCTGGTAGGCCAGGTCGGCCACGAAGGCGGTGGCGTCGGCTATCCCCATGGCCAGCAGGTCCGACGAGGCCTGCATGATGGTACGGATGAAGGACCACCCGGCCCAGGCCACCACCACCGCTTTGGCCGTGGCTTTGACCAGCTCCACCAGGGCCCGGGCCGAGAAGAGCCGCTTGAGGTGCGCGATGGGGTCGATGCGGGAGAGGGTAGGCGTCAGAGGGGTGCCCGAGGCGACGAAGCCCACCTGGAGCACCTGCGAGGCCAGCCCCGCCAGCATGACGGCCCCCGTCAACGGTACCAGCCCCCGCATGGCCGTGAGGCCCAGGTAGCCCATCTGGCGCACGCGATCCACCGTCAGTTCCTGCTGCCACAACAACCCGCCCCACAGCTCGGTGGCCAGCGACCGGGCGTCGGCCGTCAAGAGTCCGGCCACGCCCTTGGCCGCCAGGGCGCCCGCCAGCGCCACCACGGCCATCGACAGATCCATGCTCCGCGCCACCTGGCCTCGGCGACGAGCCTCCTGACGCCGGCGCGGCGTGGGGGCCTCGGTGCGCTCCCCGTCGGCGAAGCGCTGGAGGTCGAAGTCCAGCGGCGACTCGACGGCCATGCCCCCGCTCAACGGGGCGCCAGGCCCTGCATCGTGCGCAGCACCCATCCCCACAGCTCCCCGTTGCGTCCAAAGGTCCCCGCCAGCAGGCCGACGATCCCCGGCAGCGCCAGCAGCAGCACCGCGAAGCCCAGCACGATCTTGGCGGGAAAGCCTACCACGAAGACGTTGAGCTGCGGCACCGCCCTGGCCACCACGGCCAGGGCGACGTCGGCCAGGAACAGCGCCGCCATCACCGGGGCGGCGAGCCGCACCCCCAAGACGAACGCCGCCGCGAAGGCCCCGACGATCCCTTCGAGCACCCCAGGGCCGGTCGCCCCCGCACCGGGGGGCACCACGACCAAGCTCTGCGCCAGAGCCCGCAGCATCTCGTGATGGCCGTCGACCCCGAAGAAGATGAGGGTGGCCAGGAGCATCTGGAACTGGCCGATGACCGGGGTCTCCTGGCCCAGGGTGGGATCGACCACGTTGACGACGCTGAAGCCCATCGGCAGGTCCACCAGCTGCCCGGCCAGCAAGGCGGCGGCCATCAGGGCGTTGACCCCGAAAGCCATGACCAGCCCGGTGGCCACCTCCTTGCCCACCGCGTAGGCCCACACGGCCCAGGCCGGCCCAGTCGCCCCGCCGGCTCCCGGCAGGACCACCCCGGGGGACCCCGCCGCCAGCGGCACCATCAGCAAGGCGGCGAGCCCCGAGAGCCCGAGGCGCACCAGTGGCGGCACCCCCGGCTGCGCGAAGACCGGCCGAGCCGCCAGCACGAGCGTCGAGGTGCGCACCCAGATGAGGCCGAAGGCGGCCAGGGCCTCCATGCCTCCTCGGGTCCCCCCTCAGCCGATGTAGGCGGTCAGGTTGCCCAGCAGTCGGTTGGCGAAGTCCAGCATGACCCGCATCATCCACGAGCCGAAGACCAGCATGGCGACGAAGACGGCCAGGATCTTGGGCACGAAGGCCAGGGTCTGCTCCTGGATCTGCGTCGTGGCCATCAGCAGGCTCACCACGAGCCCCACCAGCAGCCCCAGGCCCACCATCGGCCCCGAAACCAGCAGGATCGTCACGATGGCGTCGCGCCCCAGCGCCAGCAGGGTCGCCTCGTTCATGCTCGCACCCCCCGCGTGCCGTCCGCCTCACCGCACACTGGTCAACAGCGCCCGGGTGATCAGGTGCCACCCGTCGACCATGACGAAGAGCAACACCTTGAAAGGCAACGAGATCATGACCGGCGGCAGCATCAACATGCCCATGGACATTAAGGTGCTGGCCACGATCATGTCGATAACCAGGAAGGGGACGAAGAGCACGAAGCCGATTTGAAAGGCGGTCTTCAGCTCGCTGATGACGAAGGCCGGGATGAGGATGTACGTCGGCACCTGGTCGCGCCGCTCGGGCCGGGCCATGCCCGACATGGAGACGAAGAGCTCCAGATCCTTCTCCCGGGTGTTTCGAAACATGAAGTCGCGCAACGGCAGCTGACCCCGCTGCCAGGCCTCCTGTTGAGTGATCTGGCCCTCCAGGTAGGGGCCGATGGCCTGTCCGTAGACCTGCTGCCAGGTCGGGTACATGGTGAAGAAGGTCAAAAAGAGCGCCAGCCCGACCAGGACCTGATTGGGGGGGACCGTGGGCGTCGACAGCGCGTTGCGCACGAAGGAGAGCACCACCACGATGCGGGTGAAGGAGGTCAGCATGACCAGGATGGCCGGCGCCAGGGTCAGCACCGTCAGCGCCGCCAGGATCTGAAGGGCCGTCACCAGGTCCGGCGCGCGGGGCGTCTCGCCGTCCAGTCGCAACTCGATGGACGGCAGCCGCAGAGCCGGGCTCTCCGCACCGGAGCTCGCGCCCGGCAGTTGCTGCGCGCGTCCCGGCGCCGGCCAGCGCCAGCATCAGGCAGGTGACGGCGAGCAGCCCCCGCCACCGGTCATGAGGCAACGCGCGGCTCGTCATCGTGCGAGTGCGGGTGCACGGCCCTCCTCTCTCGGCGCGTGCCGGGCGCCTCCGTGCGCGCCGCCCGGCTCCCTCGGGCCTGGCGAAGGACCTGCGCGATCTCCTCGGGGTCGTCGAGGCAGGCTAGAGTCTGCATCTGCTGTCCGCTCACCCCGATGACCAAGAGGCGCGTCCCCACCTCGACCACGTACACCGAGCGCCCGGGCCCCAAGGCCAGGGCGTCGACGATCCGCATGGCTCGCCCCGGCCGCGTGCCCACCCGGGACCCGGCCAACCGGGCGGTCACGTAGGCCGCCGGCAGCAGCACGACCAGCGCCCCCAGCACCTTGAGGAGGTCGGCCCAGGTCACGGCCGCCGCCCCTCCACCTCAGGGGAGATCCCGGGCCAGGCGCGCCCGGGTGACGATGTCGTTGACCTTGACGCCGAACTTCTCGTCGAGCAGCACGACCTCGCCCCGCGCGACCAGCTTGCCGTTGACGATGATGTCGGCGGGCTCGCCGGCCAGCTTGTCCAGTTCGATGACCGATCCCCGGCGCAGCGCCATCACTTCCCCCAGCGTGAGCCGGGCCCGCCCGATCTCCACCGACAGCGTCACGCTCACGTCGAGGAGCAGCTCCAGATTGCCGGAGGCGTCACCGGCCGGCTCCGGCTTGAGCTCCC
This sequence comes from Limnochorda sp. LNt, assembly GCF_035593265.1. GTDB lineage: Bacteria > Bacillota > Limnochordia > Limnochordales > Geochordaceae > Geochorda > Geochorda subterranea. The sequence goes on from NZ_CP141614.1 coordinate 1,617,910, forward strand.
CGAAGCGGACGGGGTGCACCTCGGTCACGTCGGGCGCTGACGGGGGCGGTTGCGGCGCGCGGCCGCCGGGCGCGCGGCGACCCGTCACGCGCCGGCTACTGGATGACGAGCTCGGTGAAATAGACGTTCACCACTCTTCCCCTGGAGACCAGCCGCTGCAGCGCCTGAACCAGCTCCTGGCGCACCGCCTCCGTCCCGGCCGTCGAGGTCAGATCCTCGAAGCGCTTGGTGCGGATCACGGCGATGATGGCATCGCGGACCTGAGGCTGGCGACGGGCCAGCTCCTCCACCACCTCCCGCCGGTCGGCCTCCACCGTCACCCCCACACGCGCGTAGCGGATGGAGAGGCCTCCCGAGCCCGGCGCCAGGTTGACCACAAACTCGCCGGCGTCCAGGGTCGGCCCCAGGGGTGCCACGGCGGCCGCCTCGGCGCTCTCGGCTGGAGCAGACGGCGATGAGACGACGCCGCGCTCGCCGGCCGGCTGCTGCGCCATCGGAAGCTGCCGGTTGAACATGAGGTAGGCCAGGAAGGCGCTGCCCGTAGATGCCACGATGATGAGCGCCACGGCCGCGATGGCCCAGGCCAGGCCGGCCGCCCGGGACCGGTGCGGCTGCTCCGGCGGTGCCGGTTGAGGCTGCGGCTGCTGCACGGCCATCTGTGCACCACTCCATCCTTGGCGACGATGTCAAGGGCCTTGCTCCACTCCGTTGGAGCTCAGCGGCATGATGACGACGTCGACCCGCCGGTTTCGCTGCCGGTTGGCCGGCGAGGTGTTGGGCACCAGCGGATGGAACTCGCCGTACCCGGCGGCCGAGAACCGGCGGGCCTCGAGGCCGTGATACTCGACGAAGTAGCGCACCACGGTCGTGGCACGGGCCGTAGAGAGCTCCCAGTTGGAGGGGAAGCGCTCGTTGCGGATGGGCAGGTCGTCGGTGTGCCCCTCGACCCGCACATCGTTGGGCAGGTCGGCCAGCACAGCGGCCAGCGCGTCCAGCACCCGCCGCGACTCGGGCCGCAGCTCTGCCTTGCCCAGGTCGAACAGCACCCGGTCGGCCAGCCGCACCACCAACCCCCGCTCCTCGGGCACCAGCTGCACGTCGGCGGAGAGCCCCTCGGCCTCGAGCCTCGCTGTCAGGCGGCGCAGGGCGTGGTCCAGCTGCTCGTCGGTCTGCGAGCCCACCGGCACCGGCGAGATGGCGATGGGCGGGTTGCCGACCATGGCCTCCCGCTGGAAGCTGCGCCCCATGTCGAGGATCCCGACCGACGCCCGAAAGGCCGACATCAGCGCCTGGAAGCGCTGGACGTCGACCGCCGAGATGGAGAAGAGGATGACGAAGAAGGCTAGCAGCTGGGTCACCAGGTCGGAGTAGGTGACCATCCACGGCGGGGCTGCCGTGTTGACGCCCGTGCTGCGGCGGCGCCGTCGTGTGACGGGGTTATCGGCTCCGGGCACCGGTCGTCACCACCTCTCCGGCCGGCCTCGCGGGGGCGGGCCGCGCGGCCGCCTCGCGCGCCCGCCGGTCGGCCGGAGGCAGGAACGAGCGCAGCTTCTCCTCGACGATGCGGGGGTTCTCGCCAGCCTGGATGGAGAGGACGCCCTCGATCATGATCTGGCGCACCATGGTCTCCTGCTCGTTCTTGACCCGGAGCTTGCCCGCGATGGGGTTGAAGACCAGGTAGGCCAACAGCGCCCCGTACAGCGTCGTCAGGAGGGCGAGGGCGAGGGCCGGTCCCACCGTCGAGGGGTCGTCCAGACGGCCCAGCATGCGAATGAGCCCGACCAGGGTCCCGATCATACCGAAGGCCGGGGCGTAGACGCCCAGCGACTCGAACAGCGCCTGGCCCTGGCGGTGCCGCTCCTCGATGAAGGTGAGCTCGATGTCGAGGATGTTGCGGACCAGCTCGGGGTCGGTGCCGTCGACCACCAGCTGGATGCCCTTGCGCAGGAAGGGGTCCGAGAGCCGCTCGGCCTCCTCCTCCATCGCCAGCAGGCCCTCGCGCCGGGCCTTCTCGGCCAGGCTCACGATGAGACGGATGAAGTGCTCGGGGTCCAGGGGCCGACCGGTGGCCGCGATGCGAAGGACCCGCCACGCGTTGCGGAGCTGGGCGCCGCTGTAGTTGGCGATGGTGGCCGCTATCGTCCCGCCCAGCACCAGGACGAACGAGGCCGGATCGAGGTAGGGGCGGAGACTTCCGCCAATCAGGATGGCCCCGCCAATCAGCCCCAGCCCGATGACGATACCGAGGATGGTGGTGATGTCCACTGGTCTGGCCCCTTCTCCCCGCACCTCAGCTCCGACCGGCGTCCCGCTCCCGGGTCACGACCGCACCCGCCCGCCCGGCCGGCGATGGGGCGGGCGGTTCGAGCCGGGCCGGCAAGGCGCGGCTCCGGTTGAACGCGACGACCCGCTCGATGACCTCGTCGACGCTCTCGGCGACCACCAGCTTGCGCCCGCTCACCAGCGACAGGACGGTGTCGGGGGTGGACTCCACCGTCTCGATGAGATCGGCGTTGACCACGAACTCCTTGCCGTCCAGCCGATGCACCCGGATGATGGCGTCCACCCCCCTCTCACGTCCTCGCCCTACGGCCGGCCCCTAGCGGCGGGGCCCGGCCAGCCTGTCGCCTCCAGGCCCCTCACCGCTTGAGCGTCATCAGCTCCTGCAGCATCTCGTCCGACGTGGTGATGACCCGGGAGCTGGCCTGGAACCCTCGCTGGGCGAGGATCAGGCTGGTGAACTCCTGGGACAGGTCCACGTTGGACATCTCGAGGAAGCCCGGGACGAGGCGGCCTCGGTCGCCGACCCCAGGTTTCTCAATGCTCGCCGGGCCCGAATTGCCCGACATTACGAACAAGGTGTCTGATTGCTTTACAAGACCTTCGGGACTAGGAAAGGTAGCTAGAGCAATCTGCCCGAGGTCGCGCACCAGGTCATTTGAATAGACGCCCTTGATGACCCCAAGGTCATCTACTGTGATCCGGACAAGTTCGCCGCGCTTATAGCCATCTCTGAAGGTTACCTCAAGTCCCGTGGCATCGGCCATGCTAGTGATCGAGCCAAGGCGAAGCTCCACGGATCCCATGCCAGCCCCGGAGGCGGTGAAATTCACGGATATCGTGATCGAAGACGGTGACTGGAGCAATCCTTTGTCATCGAAATCGATTGTCTGGGCTTGGAAACCCTGTGCATTCCCATCTACGTATACCTCGGCCAGTGTCCACTCATTCCGAGAGACATCCCCCCGGCGGAACTCCAGCGTAAGAGAGTGGACATTTCCTAACGAGTCATAGATGTCTACCGTGCGGAGCACCGGGATACTCGGGTCAGTGATACGGCTGTCCAGATTTCCTGTAAGGTCAACTTTACTTGTAGCCTGCCCGGGAATCGGTTGGGGCCGAATGACGATGGGCTCCTCCGGACGATTGGTATCAAGGACGCCTCGAATGGGGTCTCCCATCCACCCCATCACCTTCATGCCGTTGGTGTAGACGAGGTTGCCCTCGCTATCGATGGAGAAGATGCCTGCGCGGGTGTAGTAGCGGTTCTGTCCATCCGTCAGCACGAAGAAGCCGTTGCCGTCGATGGAGAGGTCCAGGTCGCGTCCCGTCGCCTGCGGCGCGCCCTGGGTGAAGAGGGTGTCGATGGAGCCCATCGTCACCCCCAGGCCCACCTGGAGCGGGTTGACGCCGCCCAGGTCGCCCATCGGGCCACGCGCCGCGCGCAACAGCTGCGAGTAGACCTCCTTGAACGTCATGCGGCCGGCCTTGAAACCCGTCGTGTTGACGTTGGCGATGTTGTCGGCGATGACGTCCATGTTGAGCTGATGGGTCCGCATGCCCGACACGCCGGCGAATAGCGACCTCAGCATGCGATCCTCCTGCCTCCTTCGGGCCGGCCGGGGCGCCCTGTCGGCGCCCGCCGGCCGGTCGTCGGTCCTCGTGCGGCCGCCTCGGTCGGTCGGCGACCGCTCCGGCAGGCCCCCTCCCGTCGGAGGTCCGGCCTGCTTGGACATCTCGGTCTCACGCGAAGACCACGCTGTCGATGTTGGTGAAGACGTTCTCCTTCAACTGCGCCTCGTCGACCACGGTGATGACGGTACGGTTGCGCACGCTGACGACGAAGGCCAGGCGATCCAGCATGACGACGGCCTCCCGGGCGCCCTTGGCTCGGGCCCGCTCGACCGCGTCCACCAGGCGCCGGTGGAGCACGTCGGTCAGCTCGATGCGCCGATCCTGCAGGCGACGCCGGGCATGGGCGGAGAAGCGCAACCCCTGCTGCTCGGTCATGACCTGGTCCAGCACCTGACCGAAGGAGGCCGTCTCCCCCCGGGAAGGAGCCGCCGGGCGCCTCGGTCCCGCCGGCGCCGGCCCGACCGGCCCGATGGGGTACGGGCGTCCCGCCTCACCGGTTGGCGCCGCCGTCACATCGCCTCACCTCGCTTCCCTGCCTCGGCGTCCCCTCAGGCGACCTCGACCAGCTCGTACAGCGAGTAGTCGCGGCCGCCCACCACCAGACGCACGTCACCCTCGACCAGCTTGACCCGCTCGACCGTGCCCTGCACGGGCGCGCCGCCATCCAGCGGCTTGAGCACCACCGTCCGGCCCAGCAGCCCCGCCGCCTCCTGGAGTGTCTGCAGCTGCAGGAGCTGCCGCATGAGCGCGCTGGTGTCGCGCTGGGCCTCGAGCTGGCTGAACTGCGCCAGCTGGCTGACGAACTCGGTCTCCTTCATGGGCTCCAGGGGGTTTTGGTAGCGCAGCTGCACGGTCAACAGCCGCAGGAAGTCCTGCGAGCTGACCTGGGCCGCCGGCTCGAAACCGAGCGTCTGCTCCGTCGACGACGTGCTGGACGTGATCCCGGCGACCATCCGCTGCCCTCCTCTCCTCAGACCCTGACGTCGACCGCACCCAGTCCCAGCCTCACCCACAGAGGGCGCTCAGGCGCTGCCAGGGCGGGTGCGCCTGCGGCCGCCACGCCCGAAGCCCCGAGGGGCTCCGACCGGGCGCCACCCCATGGCGACGGACCCGGGTGGCCGTCGTGCCCGTGCCGTCCCACCTCCACCGAGAAGCCGGCGAGCTGCAAGCCCGCCTGCTCCAGCGCCCGCTCCAGGAGGTGGCTGTTGTGGCGCAGCATCCAGCCCGTCTCGTGCTGCTGGACGGTGGCCTGCACCACCAGGCGCGGGCCGTCGGCGCGGAGCCGGAGCCGGATCTCGCCGAGCTCGGGCGGATGCAGCTGCAGGCGGAGCTCGCCGCCGTCCTCCGCCAGGAGGCTGTCGACCACCCGGACCCGGGCTCCGCCGTCATGGGCGGAGCTCTCCACCCACCGGCTGACCTGCTCGGCCACCACCCGGCTCGCCTGCTCGACGGCGCGGGTGCCGGCGTGGGCCGCCTCCGCGCCCGTTGCCCCAGCAGGCACGGCGCTTGGGGCGACGGGCTCAACCCGTGCGGGCTCGACCCCGCTGTCCGTCCGATGCAGGGCGGTGGTGTCGCTGTGGGAGCGGACAGCGGGCACGGGGTCCTGACCGCGTCGGGCGTTACCTTCTCCGGTCCGCTCGTCTCGAGCAGCCCGGCGCGGCGCCTCGACGTCGTCGCGGGCTATCTGGAGGTCGGTCGCCGGCGCGGCGCCCGTCGGTTGGCTGGCGGCCTGCGGCGCTGAGAGCGTCGACGCAGGTCCGCCGGGCTCGCTCCGCTCGGAGGTCGACCGGAGGGCCGGCGCATCGCTCGCATCGCGGCCCTGCATCGGTGGTGTCGACGACCCGCCCGTCACCGTGGCCGCTATCTCGGCGGCATCCGCATGGAGGGGAGCTGGCGCCGACCCGACGTCAGCCCGCACCCCGACGATCGCAGCCCCGGAGAGGACCGGTCCCCCGGTGGCCGCCGGGAGCTCGGTCGACTTCGGCGTGACGACGAAGGCCTCCAGGTTGGCCTCGACCCCCTCGCCACTCCCGCGGGCGGCGGCTGGACCGCCCGTCCCGGCGCCGAAGGGCTCGGCGTCACCCGCAGCGATGCCGGCCCGCACCGGCTCGTCCGCCCGGACCGCAACGATGACGCCTGCGTGCGTCCCGGCCCCCGTCCTCGAGCCGGCAGGAGGCATCGAGAGCCGCCAGACCGTGTCGGCGCTCACCGTCCTCACCGCATCCGGGCCCATCCGCGGCCCGCTGCTGGGAGGGGCGTGGTGCCCCGCCACGGCGGCCCGAGGCCACCCATGCCCGGTCTCACCCGCAACGGCCCCAACGGCCTGACCGGCCTGGCCCTGAGGCGCCGTGGGGGCAGCCCCCGCCATCCGCTCGCCGGACCCGGGGAGCGATCCCGGTGCTGCCGTCAGCGCGTCGGGACCTGTCGGGACGTCGGTGCCGGCCCGCCCCGCCGACCGCTGTGCCGCTCCCCGGAGCCCCAGGACCAGTGCTGGGGCCGTCTGCGCCGTAGGGGCGTCACCTACCGGGCCGGTCGCCGCCACGCCGTCGCCGCTGGTCGGACCCGGCGCCACACCCTGCCAGGAGACGCCCTCGAGGACCAGCCCCAGGCCCGCCGGCACCCCGACCGTTGCCTCCACGGCGACCGGGTCGGTCCGCCCGTCGGGCAGCCCATCTTGGGTGGAGCCAGGGTCGGAGTCGCCGTCGCCTTGCCGCGACCCGTCAGGAGCGCTTCGATGGCCGCGGACGGCGCCCGTCGACGGCCGTCTCCCCAGGGCCGACTCCAGCACCCCGGCGAAGGCTGCCTCCCCCTCGGACTCGTCAGCCGGGGCCGGCGCATCCGAAAAGGCCTGGACGCCGGGCCGTCCCACCTGACTCGTCGCCAGGGGCATGGTGCTCATCTCGAGCATCGATGCCATCACCTCCTCTCCGTCCTCTCATCCCTCGTCATCGGGCGGGGGTCAGGGAGCCGTCGACCGCCGCCAGGAGTCGGGATGCGTACTGCGGATCCATCTTGCCGAGGATGGAGCCCGCCCGCCTCGGCTCCATGGAGCCCAACAGCCGCCGGGCCAGCTCCAGGTCGAGGCGCTCGATGATGGGCGCCGCCTCCTCGGGCCGCATCTGGCCCACGGCCTCGATGAGCTCCCGATAGTACCGCTCCTGCTCGGCGGCCGCCGCCAGGGCCTGCTCCCTCTCGGCCAGGCTGCGGGCGCGCTCCTCGAGTTGGGCCTCGCGGGCCTGGAGCTCCATCTCCCGGCGGGCCAGCGCCTCGGCTTGCGCCGCCAGGGCCTGTCGCTGCGCCTCCAGCTCCTGGCGCATCTGCTCCAGTGCCGCCTGGGCGGCCGCCTGCTCCTCGTCCAGCCGACGGACCCGCTCGCTCGCATCGATATAATCGGCAACTACGGGCACTTGCCGTAGTTGGGCCATCACGGCGCCGCCCAGATCGATGACTCCCGTGAAGTCGAGCACCCAGACCCCCAGGGCGACCGACACCACCAGTGCCAGCAGCGACCACCCGAGCTGCCGCACGCCCATACCCCCCTCCGTCTCTCAGCCTGTCGGTGTCGGGCCTTGCCGCTGGACGTACCGGATGGCCCCGACCTCGTCGAGCGCGATCCGCTCCTCGCGCTCCGCCGCGCGCACGTGCGCGAGCCGCCGTCGCTCACGTAACAGCTCCAACACCCGCACATCCCGGTGAGCCTTGATGACCTGCTCCCGCCGGGCCGCCTGGGCTTGCCGGGCCCGCTCGCGCTCGATGGCCCAGTGGTCGCGACGCCGGCCCGTCTCGTCGAGCCAGCGCGCCAGCGCAGCCAGCTCCGGCTGAGGCTCGGCCGCGGACGCCGTGGACGGCCCGGCCACCCTCGCCACCGACCGGGCCAGCAGCCCGGCCCGCGTCGCCTCGGCCCGCTGGAGGGCGGCCTCCGCGGCCAGCAGCGCGCGTGAGGCCGCGGCCAGCTGGATGCGCTCCTCGCGCAGGTGCTGGCGACGCAGCCGCAAGACGCGCTCCAGACGAAACCGAAACCGCCTCATGCCGCCTCTTCATCTCCGAACTGCCCGGCCAGGGCCTCGAGGGCCTGGACCGTCTCGGGCAGCGACGATCGCTCGAAGACCCCCTGCTGCAGGAACCGCTCGACGGGCCGCTTCGCGTCGATGGCCCGGTCCGCCAGGGGGTTGGAGCCCCGCACGTAGGCACCGATCTGCACCAGGTCCTCGACGTCCCGATAGGCCGCCATCAACCGGCGCACGGTGGCCGCCGCCTTGCGGTGCCCCTCGGCGGCCACCTCCGACATCACCCGGCTGACGCTGGCCAGGACGTCGATGGCCGGGTAGTGGTGACGCTCGGCCAGGGAGCGGGCCAGCACCACGTGGCCATCCAGGATGGAGCGCGCCGCATCCGCGATGGGGTCGTTGAGGTCGTCGCCGTCGACCAGCACCGTGTAGAAGGCCGTGATGCTCCCCCGCTCCGAGGTGCCCGCGCGCTCCAGCAAGCGAGGCAACAAGGAGAAGACCGACGGAGGATACCCCCGGGTCGTGGGCGGCTCCCCGGCGGCCAGGCCCACCTCCCGCTGGGCGTACGCCAGGCGGGTCAGGGAGTCCATCAACAACAACACGTCCAGCCCCTGGTCCCGGAAGTACTCGGCGATGGCCGTCGCAGCGAAGGCAGCCTTGAGGCGCACCATGGCCGGCTGGTCCGACGTGGCGGCCACCACCACCGCCCGCCGCAGCCCCGACTCCAGGTCGCGCTCGATGAAGTCCCGCACCTCCCGCCCCCGCTCACCGACCAGGGCCACCACCACCACGTCGGCCTCGGTCCCCCGGGCCATCATCCCCAGCAGGGTGCTCTTGCCCACCCCGCTGCCCGCGAAGACCCCGAGCCGCTGCCCCTTGCCGCAGGTCAACAGCCCGTCGATGGCGCGCACCCCCACCGACAGGGCCTGGGCGATGCGAGGCCGGCGCAACGGGTCAGGCGCCGGGCGGTCGACCGGATACCAGGCCTCGGCGTCGACAGGCCCGGCATCGTCCATGGGCCGCCCCAGCCCGTCCAGCACCCGGCCCAGCAAGCCGGGCCCTACCGGCACCCGCAGGGGATGGCGCCGGGAGACCACCGGGGTGCCGGGTGCGATGCCCTCGGCGCTCCCCAGGGGCAACAGGATGGCGTGACGCCCCTTGAAGCCCACGATCTCCGCGACCAGCGGGGAGGCGCCGGGCCGCCGGATCTCCACCAGCTCGCCCACCCGAGAGGGAGGGCCCAGCGACTCCAGCGCGAGCCCCACCGCCCGCCGGATGCGGCCCGTCGCGCGCACGTCGGGGATGGCGTCGACGGCTCGCACCAACCGGCTCACGTCAACGCCCATGACGCATCACGTCCAGCAAGCCGGCCGCCACCTCGACCAGCCGCGTCTCGAGCCCGGCGTCGATGCTGCCCAGCTCGGCTTCGACGATGCAGCCCCCGGGCTCCACCTCCGGGTCGGCCCGCCACTGCACCTGCACCGGCCCCTCCACGCCCTGCGGCAGGCCGAGATCGGCATCGGCCAGCAGCCGGTGCTCGTCGGGATGGACGCGCACCACCACCCGCCCCTCCCCGGCGCCGGGCATCTCCCGCAGCACGTCCTGCAGGACCGCCCGGGTCACCGCGGGGCCGGCCGCCACCTCGCGGCGCACCACCCGCTCCGCCACGGCCAGGGCCAGCTTGACCACGTCCTCTTCGGCCAGCGCCAGCGCATGATCCCGCCGGCGCCGGGCCTCCTCCACCAGCGCGATCATCTCCCCCAGCAGACGCTCGAGCCGCGCCGCCACCTCGCGGATGGCCTGGGCTCGACCCTCGCGCTCCCCCTCGGCGCGGCCCGCCTCCCAGCCCTCGGCCCGCGCCGCCTCCCGGATGGCCTGCGCCTCCTGACGGGCTCGCTGTCGCGCCTCGTTCGCCCAGGCGCGCGCCCCGCCACCGCCGCGGCAACTTGGGGCGCAGCGCGCCGGACGGGAGGCCGTCTCCGCTCCGCCGGGCCCCGTCCGCCTTCGCGCCCCCCAGCACGGACGCACCTCCGGCCACCGGCCGTCGCCCGGTGCCCCCTGGCTCGACGACCAGGCGGCGCGCACCGTTGGCATGGGACGCGCCGTCACCCAGACCGTCGCGGGCCTCCACCGGCGAGGCGACCCGGACCACCTCGGCCTTGACCAACCGCGCCTCAGACCAGGACCTCTTCGCTTCCGCCGCGAGCAATGATGATGTCCCCGCTTTCCTCGAGGCGCCGGATGATGGCGACGATGCGTCCTTGAGCCTCTTCCACGTCGCGCAGCCGCACCGGGCCCATGTACTCCATCTCTTCTCGGAGCATCTCGGCGGCTCGCTTGGAGATGTTGCGGAAGATGCGCGCCTTCACCTCGTCGCTGGCCGTGCGCAGGGCCAGCGCCAGGTCCCGGCTGTCCACCTCCCGCAGGACCTGCTGGATGGAGCGGTCGTCCAGCAAGACGATGTCCTCGAAGACGAACATGCGCTTCTTGATCTCCTCGGCCAGCTCGGGGTCGACCTCTTCGAGGGCCTCCATGATGGTCTTCTCCGTGCCGCGATCCACCCGGTTGAGCACCTCGACGGCCGCATCCAACCCGCCGGCCGAGGTGTAATCCTGATTGACGATGGAGGCCAGCTTGCGCTCCAGGGCCTGCTCGATCTCGCCCAGCACGTCGGGGGCCGTGCGGTCCAGCGTGGCCAGCCGGCGTGCCACCTCCACCTGGCGCTCCGGCGGCAGCGACGAGAGGATGGCCGCGGCCTGCTCCGGTTGCAGGTAGGCCATGATGAGCGCGATGGTCTGCGGATGCTCGTGCTGGATGAAGTTGAACAACTGTTGCGGATCCGCGCGCCGGGCGAAGTCGAAGGGGCGCACCTGCAACGAGGCGGTCAGACGCCGGATGATCTCCACCGCACGCTGGGGGCCCAGCGCTTTCTCCAACAGCTCCCGCGCGTACTCGATGCCGCCCTGGGTGATGTACTGCTGGGCCAGCATCATCTCGCGGAACTCCTGCAGCACCTTCTCCTGCTCCTCGGGCAGCACCCGGCGCACCGAGGCGATCTCGAAGGTGAGCTGCTCGATCTCGTCTTCGCGCAGATGCTTGAAGACGTGCGACGAGACGTCAGGCCCCAGCGCGATGAGCAGCACGGCTGCCTTCTGCTTGCCGGAGAGGGGCTGAGGGCCCCGGCCGGCCGCCTTGGCCATCGCCATGGACTACGAACTCTCCTCCACCAGCCAGGAGCGCAACAGCTGCACGAACTCCTCGGGGCGCTCCCGTGCCAGCGCCTCGATCTCCTGCCGCAGGCGGCGCCGCGCCTGCTCCGCCTGAGACGGCGCCTCTTGCACGGCCTCCTCGGCCACGGGCGTCGCCGGGATCACGACGTCCACCCGCCGACGGGCCGCCCGCATCCGCCGGCTGACCCACCAGGCCGCTCCCACCGCCAGGGCCAGCGCCGCCAGCCACCAGGCCACCCCTCGCACCGCTGCCGGCCCCCTCGCCGCCAGAAGCTGCGCCTCCAGGGCGGACGGCCCCTCGGCCCGGGCGAAGGGCATCCCCTCCACCGTCACCTGGTCGCCGCGGGACGGCTCGAGCCCCATGGCCGCGGCCACCAGCTGCTCGGTGCGCTGCCGCTGGAGCACGTCGAGCTGCCCGTCGACCCAGACCGCCACCGAGAGGCGCTGGATCCGCCCGGGCGCCATCACGATGCGCCTCTCGACCCGATTGATCTCGTAATTGGTGACCGAGTCGAGCCGCTCCATCTGCGAGGAGCCGCCCGCCCCGGCCGGCTCGACGTAGCCGGGGATGTTGGAGGTGACGCCCGGCACCCCGGCCGGCACCGACGCCCCCTCGCCCGTGAAGCGCTCCTCCGTGCGTTGCTCGCTGCGCACGATGCCGCTGCGGCCGTTGACCACGGGCGAGAAGATCTCGTGACGCTCCTCCTGCTGGTCGAAGGAGAGGTCGGCGGTCACCCGCACGACCACCCGGCCCGGCCCCCAGACCTGCTCCAGCGTCGCCTGGAGGCTGCGCTCCAGCTCCCGCTCGTAGGTGCGCTTGAGCTGCAGCCGCTCGGCGACCGCATTGCCCGTCGGCCCCGCCTGCTCCAGCGCCAGGAGATCCGAAAGGACGTTGCCGGAGGCGTCGACCACCGTCACGTTCTCGGGACGCAGGTTCTCCACGCTGTTGGAGACCAGGTTGACGATGCCGCGCACCTGGGCGGGAGCAAGGCTGAAGCCGGGGAGCAACTCCAGCAGCACCGAGGCCGTGGCCGGACGCTGCTCGGCGACGAAGAGGCTGCGCTCGGGGATGACGATGTGCACCCGGGCATCCGCCACGCCCTGGATGGCGCGGATGGTCCGGGTCAACTCGCCCTGCAGCGCCCAGTAGTAGCGCAGGCGCCGCTCGTAGTCGGTGAGCCCGAGGTTGGTCTGGTTGAGGATCTCGAAGCCTACGACGCTGTTGCGCGGCAGGCCCTGCATGGCCAGATCGAGCCGGACCCGGTGCACCTGAGGCTCCGGCACCAGCACGGCGCCCTGCCCCTCATCGACCGTAAACTCGGTGCCCCTCTGCTGCAGCGCCACCGTGACCGCCCGCAGGTCCTCGGGCGACAGGCCCGTGAAGACGGGCTGGTAGCGGGGCGTCGCCAGCAGCACCAGCAGGACGATGAGACCCACCGCCGCCACCGTGCCGCCCAGGACGGCCCAGCGCGCGGCCCGGCTCATCCCCTGCCACACCGCGACCAGTTGACCCCTCAGCCGCTCCCACATCGCGCCCACCGCCGATCAGTCCGCTGTACCTCACACCGGCCGCGTCGCCGCTCAGACGGGCATGCGCGAGATCTCCTGGTACGCCTCCACGAGCTTGTTGCGGACGGCTACGGTGAGCTCCAGGGCCAGCTGGGCGCGCTCCACGGTCAGGGCCAGGCGATGCATGTCGGTGAGGTCGCCACGCGCCACGGCCTCGGCCATCTGTTGCGCCTCCAGTTGCAGGGCGTTGACCTGCGCCACGGCATCCTTGAGGACCTGGCTAAAGGGGCGCACGCCGGCCGCCCCGGGCGACGTGGCACCGGGACGTGCCGGAGCCCCAGCCGACGAGACGTTCACGCTGCGGATGGCATCGATAGCGGCCATAGCCGTCCCGCCTTCCTCGAGGATGGTGCGCTCAGACCCGGATCAGGTTGAGAGCGGCCCGTGCCATGTCGGTGGCCGCCCCGAAGGCCGCCAGGTTGGCCTGGTAGCCCCGCTCGGCCGCCAGCATGTCGACCATCTCGGTCACGACGTCCACGTTGGGGTACTCCACGTAGCCATCGGCTCTCGCGTCGGGATGCTCGGGGTCGTAGACCAGGCGCGGGGGCGTCGGATCTTCGACGACGGCAGCCACTTGCACGCCCCTGCCCGGGGCGGTGGCGCCGGCCCGGTTGGCCGCCCACGGCCAGCTCGGCGCTTCCATGGCAGCGAAGACCGCCATCTGGCGGCGGTAAGGCCCGCCGCGCGCCGACCGGGTCGAGTAGGCGTTGGCCAGGTTGTTGGCGATCAAGTCCATGCGCAGGCGCTGGGCCGTCAGTCCCGATGCGCTGATGTCGAGCGACGGTAGAAACGCCATGCGGCCTCGGACCTCCTCTCCAGGACAGGATGCGGACTAGCGGCGACCCTCCGAGATGGCGGTGCGCAAGGCCAGCATGCGCGCCCCCACCACCCGGGTCAGGGTTTGATAGTAGAGCGTGTTCTTCGCGAGGGCCGCCATCTCGCGGTCGACGTCGACGTTGTTTTGGTCGTTGCGCATGACGCTGGAGTTGTCCCGCACGACCATGGGCTGCACGGGCTGCGAGGTGGGCCGCGCCAGATGCGCCGGGTGGGTACGCCGCAGGGCCACCTTCTGGCGTGCCGCCGCCTGCTGCTGGCGACTGAGGGCCTCCTCGTAGACGACGTCGAAGCGCCGGTAGTGCGGCGTCTCGGCGTTGGCGAGGTTGTGGGCGATGACCTGCTGGCGCAAGGCGGCGGCATTCAGGGCGGTGGCCAGGTCCCGGTCGGTAGGACCCCACAGGAGCCCGATCCCTTCCACAGGCGACCTCCCTTCCCCGTTGACTCGAGGCCGGGACGACGAGGCCGGGGACCTTTTGCGACCCTCGACACGATTCCCAACCCTTTCGACCCGGACCCCGGTCCCTGGCCGGGAGGACTGAGGTCCCACTCCTCGTCGTGTCGGCCTTCGATGAGAAAACTGTCAGTTTACGTCAGTACGACACAGGATGGATGAATCCTCCGGTTCCTCCAGAAAAAACGCAGTATCGCAAAACTCTGATAATGTCGGGTGCGGGGGAAGGCCCGTCGTGACGGCCCGCCGGCCCCTGCGCGGCCGGCGGGCGCCCCGGCGCGGAGGCCCTCCGCAGGCGGGTCGTCAGAGGATGTAGCGGGAGAGGTCCCGGTCTTCGACGATGGCGCCCAGGCAGCGGCGGACGTAGTCGGCGTCGATGACGACCCGCTGGCCCCGGTACGCGGGGGCGTCGAAGGAGACCTCCTCGAGGAGCCGCTCCATGAGGGTGTGCAGGCGGCGAGCCCCGATGTTCTCCGTCTGCTCGTTGACCTGCTCGGCGAGGCGGGCGATCTCGTCGAGGCCGTCGTCGGTGAAGCTCAGCTCGACGCCCTCGGTCGCCAACAGCGCCGCGTACTGGCGGGTCAGGGCGTTTTCGGGCTCGGTGAGGATGCGGCGCATGTCGGCCCGGCTGAGGGGCTTGAGCTCCACCCGGATGGGAAAGCGGCCCTGCAGCTCCGGGATCAGGTCCGAGGGCTTGGCGACGTGGAAGGCGCCGGCCGCGATGAAGAGGATGTGCTCCGTGCGCACGGGCCCGTACTTGGTCGTGACCGTCGAGCCCTCGACGATGGGCAGCAGATCTCGTTGCACGCCCTCCCGGGAGACGTCGGGCCCGGCGCCCCGCTCCCGACCGGCGATCTTGTCGATCTCGTCGATGAAGACGATCCCCGTCTGCTCCACCCGCCGGATGGCCTCCGCCGCCACCTCCTCCGGGTCGACGCGCCTTTGGGCCTCCTCGGCCGTCAGGATGCGGCGGGCCTCGGCCACGGTCACCTTGCGCCGGCGCCGGCGCTTGGGCAGGAAGCCGCCGAAGAGGTCTTGCAGGTTGATCCCCATCTGTTCCACGCCCTGGCCCGACATCACCTCGACCACGGGCGTGGTGGCGTCCTCCACCTCGATCTCCACCAGGTGGTCCTCCAGCTCGCCGGCCTCCAGCTTGCGGCGAAGCTCCGCCCGCCGCGCCTCCACCTCGCCGGCGCGGACCTCCGCCTGGGGATCCTCCTCTCGGGGCGCCTGCCATCCGAAGATGGCCGCCAGCGGATTGGCCTGGGCCCTGGGGCGAGGGGCCGGCGCCAGCGCCTCGAGCAGGCGCTCCTGCACGACGGGTGCCACCTGGTCCTTGACCGCCTCGGCCCGCTCCTGGCGCACCATCCGCACCGAGCTCTCCACCAGCTCCCGGATGATGGACTCCACGTCACGGCCGACGTAGCCGACCTCGGTGAACTTGGTGGCCTCCACCTTGATGAACGGCGCGTCCACCAGTCGCGCCAGGCGCCTGGCGATCTCCGTCTTGCCGACGCCGGTGGGGCCGATCATCAAGATGTTCTTGGGGACCACCTCGTCCCGCAGGCCCTCCGGCAAGAGCTGCCTTCGGTACCGGTTGCGGAGCGCCACGGCTACGGCGCGCTTGGCCTCCCGCTGCCCGACGATGTACCGGTCCAGCTCCTCGACGATCCGGCGAGGCGTCAGCTCCTCCATCCGCATCTCCCTCACGCCCCCGGTGCCGTCTCGTGGAGCTGCTCCACCACGATCCGGTCGTTGGTGTAGATGTCGATGGTGGCCGTGATGCGCAGGGCCTCCTCCACCACCTGGGCGGGCGTCAGCGCGGTGTGCCGCAACAGGGCCCGGGCCGCGGCCAGCGCCACCGGGCCGCCCGAACCGATGGCCGCCACCCCGTCGTCGGGCTCCACGATCTCGCCGTTGCCCGACAGCACCAGCAAGTGCGCCGGATCGGCCACCAGCAGCAGCGCATCGAGCCGTCGCAGCACGCGGTCGGTCCTCCAGTCCCGGGCCAGCTCCGCGGCGGCACGGGCCATCTGGCCGCCGTGTGCCTCGAGCTTCTCCTCGAAGCGCTCCAGCAACGTCAGCGCGTCGGCCACCGCCCCGGCGAAGCCCACCAGGACCCGCCCCTGGTAGAGGCGGCGCACCTTACGGGCCGAGTGCTTCATCACCTGTTGGCCGACGGTTACCTGGCCGTCGGCGCCCATGGCCGCCTGCCCGTCCCTGACGACGCCTACGACCGTGGTCCCATGCCACCGAGGGGGACCGGGGCATCGGCCGTCCATCGCCGCACCTCCTCGGCCACCCGATCGATGACCGCCAGCGCCCGCCGGGCCTGGGCGGCCCGCCGTTCCTTCTTGCCCCTGGCCGGCTCGTCGGGCGGCGGCAACAAGCCGAACGCCGCATTGATGGGCTGGAAGTCCTCCGCCCGCGCGGTGGTGACGTAGTGCCAAAGCGCCCCCATCATGGTCTCGACGGGCAGTACCAGCGGCGGCTCCCCCCGCACCAGGCGCGCCGCGTTGAGCCCTGCCAGCAACCCGGCGGCTGCCGACTCGACGTATCCCTCGACGCCCACGATGAGACCGGCCAGCAGGATGCGGGGGTGGCTGCGCATCTGCCCCGTGGGGTGCAGCAGGCGGGGCGACTTGACGAAGGTGTTGCGATGCACCACGCCGAAGCGCACGAACTCGGCCTGCTCCAGCCCCGGGATCATCCGGAAGATACGCGCCTGCTCGCCCCACTTGAGCCGGGTCTGGAAGCCCACCAGGTTGAGCAGCCGCCCCTCCCGATCCTCCTTGCGCAGCTGCACCACCGCATAAGGCAGGCGGCCGGTGGCGGGGTCCCGCAAGCCCACGGGACGCATGGGCCCGTAGCGCAACGTGTCGGGCCCTCGCCGGGCCAGCTCCTCTACCGGCACGCACCCCTCGAAGAACTTGAGCTCGTCGGGGATGTGGCCGGCGTGCTGCTCGGCCTCGGCCAGCGCCCTGACGAAGATCTCGTACTGCGGCCGGTCGATGGGGAGGTTGAGATAGTCCGGGGTGCCCTTGTCGTACCGGCTGGCCCAGAAGCCACGGCTCTGGTCCACCGACTCGGCCGTCACGATGGGGGCCGCCGCGTCGTAGAAGGCCAGGAACTCCTCGCCGGTCAGCCGCCCCAGGCTGGTCGCCAGCGCATCGGACGTCAGGGGCCCGGTGGCGACGATGACGACGCCGTCGCCAGGCTCCGGCACCTGCTCCACCTCTTCGCGGATCACCTCGATGAGCGGATGCGCGCTCACCCGCTCCGTGATCCAACCGCTGAAGAGCTCGCGGTCGACGGCCAGCGCCGCGCCGGCCGGCACGGAGGAGCGGTCGGCCGCCTCGATCACCAGGGAGCCCAGCCGCCGCATCTCCTCCTTCAACACGCCGGCCGGCGTGTCGACGGAGGCACCTCCCAGGGAGTTGCTGCAGACCAGCTCGGCCAGGCGGTCCGTCCGGTGGACCACGGTGCCCCGCTTGGGACGCATCTCGTAGAGGCGCACCGGCACCCCGAGCCGGGCGACCTGCCAGGCGGCCTCGCTGCCCGCCAGGCCGCCTCCGACGACGACCACGTGATCGGCCGGCACCTCAGGCCTGCCCATCGTGTGACGGCGCCTCCTTCGCGGCCCCTCGCCGCGCTCCCGCCCGGCTCATCAGCGGGGCGGGCTGCCGGGCCACCCCGTCGGCGGGCGGGGCCCCTGCCGGCGCCACCCCTTCGACGTAGTCGCACAGCGCCTCTCCGTGCGAGCCCTTCTCCAACGTGCCGGCGCAGACCACCCGCTGACCGCCCCGGGCGCGCTGGTAGACCAGCGGGCGGGCGCAACGCGGGCAGGCCCGGCCTACCGGGCGGTGCCAGAGGGTGTAGGTGCACTTGGGGTAGTTGACGCAGCCGTAGAAGGTGCGGCCGCGTCGGGTATGGCGCTCCACCAGCTCGCCGCCACAGATGGGGCAGGTGGCGCCGGTCTTGCGCAGCAAGGGGCGGGTGTGCTTGCACTCCGGGTAGCCGGAGCAGGCCAGGAATCGGCCGTAGCGCCCCCACTTGATCACCATGGGCCGTCCGCACTGCTCGCAGACCTCGTCAGAGGGCTCGGCCTCGATGGTGACCCGCTCCAGGTTGCGCATGGCCTCTTCGACCCGGCGCTCGAAGGGATGGTAGAACTGGGCCACCACGTCCTGCCAGCTCACCTCGCCGGCCTCCACCGCGTCCAGGCGAGCCTCCATCTGGGCGGTGAACTCGACGTCCACCACATCGGGGAACTGCTCCTTGAGCAGCTTGACGACCGCCCGCCCCAGCGGCGTGGGCACCAGCCGCTGCCCCTCGCGGCGTACGTAGCGGCGCTCCAGCAGCGTCTCGATGGTGGGCGCATAGGTGCTGGGGCGGCCGATGCCGAGCTCCTCCATGGTCTTGACGAGGCTCGCGTCGTTGAAGCGCGGGGGCGGCTGGGTGAAGTGCTGCTGAGGCACCGCGTCTCGCATCACCAGCGCCTGACCGTCGGTAAGGAGCGGCAGGGCCTGGCGCGCCTCCCCCTCGTCGCCGCCGTCGGCTCCCTCGCCCGACTCGGCGCGGCCGTCGGAGGCGGATGCGCCGTCGCCCGCTGCGCCAGCCGCTCGCCGCTCCGGCCCCCAGACCACGAGGAAGCCGGGCTCCAGGATGATCGAGCCCGTGGCCTTGAGCTCGAAGCGACCCGCCCGCACCGTGACCGTGGTCGACTCCACCAGGGCGGGCACCATCTGACTGGCGACGAAGCGCCGCCAGATCAGCTCGTACAGCCGCCACTGCTCGGGCTTGAGGTAGGGCTGGAGCGACTCGGGGGTCCGTTCCACCGACGTGGGGCGGATGGCCTCGTGGGCCTCCTGGGCTCCCTTGCGGCTCTTGTAGACGTTGGGACGCTCGGGCACCGCCTCCCGGCCGAAGCGCTGCTCGATGAAGCGCAAAGCTGCCTCCTGGGCCTCACGCGCCACGTTGACGGAGTCGGTGCGCATGTAGGTGATGAGGCCGACCGGCCCCTCCTCCCCCACGTCCAGGCCCTCGTAGAGCTGTTGGGCGATCTGCATGGTGCGCCGGGCGGTGAAGCCCAGCCGCCGCGACGCCTCCTGCTGCAGCGTGCTGGTGGTGAAGGGGGCCGGCGGCCGCCGCTGGCGGCGCGTCGAGGTGACGGAGGCGACCACGGGGTGCTGCACCCGCACCTCGTCGGCCAGGGCCCGGGCCTCCTGCTCGGTGCCGATGCTCGGCTCCTGGCCGTCGACGGCCACCAGGCGGGCCCGGAAGGTGCCCTCCTCCTCTCCCGGCTGGCCGTCGGGGGCGGGCGGCTGCAGGAGGGCGTCGATGGTCCAGTACTCACGGACGACGAACGCCTCGATCTCGTCCTCCCGCTCGCAGATGAGCCGCAACGCCGCGGACTGGACGCGTCCGGCGCTGAGGCCCCGCTGGACCTTCTTCCACAGCAGGGGACTGAGGCGATAGCCCACGATGCGGTCCAGGATGCGCCGGGCCTGTTGCGCGTTGACCCGGTTGTGGTCGATGGCACGGGGCCGGTGCAGGGCCTGCTCCACCGCCCGGCGGGTGATCTCGTGAAACTCGATGCGGCAGGGCCGGTCCGAGGGGATGCCGAGGAGCTCGGCCAGGTGCCAGCTGATGGCCTCCCCCTCGCGGTCGGGGTCCGTGGCCAGCAGCACCTGCTCGGCCTGGCTGGCCTGGGCCTCCAGCTCCTTGACCGTCCGCGTCTTGCCCCGGACGATGGTGTAACGAGGCTGGAAGCCCGCCCGCACGTCCACGCCGAACTCGCTGACGGGCAGGTCCCGCACGTGTCCCATCGAGGCCCGCACGCTGTAACCGGCGCCCAGAAACTTGGAGAGCGTGCGAGCCTTGGCCGGCGACTCCACGATGACCAGCTTCAACGACCAGTCCCCCACCCTGGCCTGTGCAAAGGCCCTCCTATTTTATCTCAACGTGACGGGCCACCCAGCGGCCATCGGGCAGACGATGGGCGAGGCCGGCCGCCTCCAGACGGGTCAGGGAGGCGAGCAGGCGCCCGACGGGGAGGCCCGTTCGGGCTGCCAGCGCTTCCACTTCCAGGGGGTGGCCCTCGGAGAGCACGCCCGCCGCCGGCCCGGGCGCCTCCGGCTCAGGCCTCCCCCGGAGAGCGGAGGTCGGCCGGATCCCGGGCAACTCCGCCGTTAGGCAGCCGACCACGGCCCCGCGGGCCTCCCACCCCACCAGCCGCTCCAGCACCCGGCCGGCTGCGACCTCGACGTCCAGGGCATCCCCGCAGAAGAGGGCGCCGTCGCGCAACAGGGCGTTGGAGCCCTCGGTCGCCTCGTCGAAGGGGCGCCCCGGCATCGCCATCGCCTCCCGGCCGTACGCCGATGCCCGCGAGGCGGTGGAGAGGGCGCCGCTGGTGGCCCGGGCCTCGGCCACCACCACGACCAGGCTCAGGCCGGCGATGATCCGGTTGCGCACCGACAGCCGCCAACGCTCCACGTCGGTGCCCGGCGGGTACTCGCTGACGAGGGCGCCGTGATCCGTCACGGCCCGGGCCAGCCTCGCGTGCTCCGGGGGGTAGACCCGGTCGATGCCGCAAGGCAGCACCCCGATCGTGCGTCCTCCGGCACGGATGGCTCCGGCGTGGGCGGCCGCGTCGATGCCGCGGGCCAGTCCGCTCACGACGGTGTAGCCTCGGGCGGCCAGCTCGCCCGCCATCCGACCGGCCACCATGCGCCCTCCGGGCGAGGCCAGGCGGGAGCCGACGATGGCCACCGCGAACCGGTCCTCCAGGCGGAGCGACCCTCGCACGTAGAGCACCGGCGGCACCTCGGCCAGGTGACGCAGGTTGAGGGGAAACAACCCGCCCCCCGGCTCCCACGGCGTCAGCGCGGTGGCCCCGCACGCCTGCAGCCGGCGCTGCAACGCCGTCAGCGCTGCCGGCTCCCTGCCGGTGGCCAGTGCAGCCATGGCTTTGGCCGGGAGGCGGCCCTCCATGACCTCCCGCCAGAGGCGGGCGGGGGCCTCCCACGCGGCCTGCAGCCCGCCCAGTCCCTCCACGGCCCGGCGGATGGCTGCAGGACCCAGGCCGGGCAGGCTGGCCAGCACGCCGGCCATCAGCGCTGCCTGCGACGAAGGCGGCCCGCTCACGGCCGGGGGCGGGCGCCTGGCCGACCGGCGTCCACGGGGACCAGCGACACCAGCCCGCAGACCGTGCAGACCCACACCTCCAGGCCGCCGCGCCGCAACCGCCGCTCATGGGGCGTCGGCTTGCGACACGAGGGGCACTCGTGGCGTCGCTCCGGCTCGGCTCTCTCTCGCTGCACCCCGGACATGGGGCCCGTGCTCCCCCCTCCTGGTCTGCCGGTCGCCCGACGCATCACCGGTAGAAGGCGCGGATGGCCGCGGCGACCTCGTCGACCTCCTCCGGCGCGAGCTCCGGAAACATGGGCAGCGACAGCACTTCGCCCGCCGCCCGCTCGGCCTGCGGGGCGCCCGCCGGCACCAGGGAGACCGACTCCAACCCGGGCTGACGGTGCAACGGCACCGGATAGTAGACGGTGCTCCCGATGCCCTGCTCGGCCAGATGACGCACCAGCTCGTCTCGCCGCGGCGCCCTGACCGTGAACTGGTGATAGACCGATCGCCCACCCCGTGTCTCCGCCACCGGCTCCACCGGCAGGCCCACCAGCCGCTCGACGTAGCGGTGCGCCAGCTCCCGGCGGCGCCGGGTCCATCGCTCGAGGTGCTGGAGCTTGACCCACAGCAGCGCGGCCTGCAACTCGTCCAGCCGGCTGTTGATGCCCCAGGCGTCCTCGCAGACGTAGCGGCGCCGCTGCCCCGAATTTCGCAGCATCCGCACCCGCTCTGCCACGTCGGCCGAGGAGGTGACCACCATGCCGCCGTCGCCGCAGCCTCCCAGGTTCTTGGTGGGGTAGAAGCTGATGACGGCCGCGTCGCCGAAGCTGCCCACAGGTCGCCCCTCGTAGGAGGCGCCGATGGCCTGGGCCATGTCCTCGACGACCCGCAGCCCCCGTCGCCGTGCCAGCTCCACGATGGGCCCCATGGGGGCCGGGTTGCCGTACAGGTGCACCACCACCACGGCCCGGGTGGCCGGGGTGAGGGCGGCCTCGATCTGCTCGGGCCCCACGTTGAGGGTCCGGGGGTCGACGTCCGCGAAGACCGGCCGCGCCCCGGCCCGCACGATGCTGGTGGCCGTGGCCACGAAGGAGAAGGAGGTCGTGACCACGTCGTCGCCCGGCCCCACCCCCACGGCCCGCAACGCCAGGTACAGACCGTCGGTGCCGTTGGCCACGCCGACGGCGAACGCCGTCCCGCAAAGCCGCGCTACGGCCCTCTCCAGCGCCTCGACCCGGGGACCGAGGATCATCTGACCGCTGCGCAACACCTCGGCGGCCGCCTCCGCCAGCGGCCCGGCCAGCTCCCCGTGCTGCCGGCGCAGGTCGAAGGCGGGGATGCGAAACGATGTCAGCGCCCGTCATCTCCTCTCCGGCGGGGCCTCGCCCGGCGAGCCGTAGCGGCGCAGGAAGGCCAGCAGGCGATCCAGCTCGGGCCACTCGGCTCGCTCGGCCGACAGCCGCCGCTCCGCCTCGTCCAGGGAGAGCCCGCTTCTAAACAACAACCGAAAGGCCCGTTGCAGCGCGAGCCTCGCGTCGGGCCGGGCGCCCGAGCGGCGCAGCCCGACCACGTTGAGCCCGACGGGACGGGCGGGGGCGCCGTGGACCAGGACGAAGGGCGGCACCGGTCGGACCACCCGGCTCATCGCCGCCACCATGGCCCCCTGCCCCACCACCACGCCGTGCTCCACCAGGGCCAGGCCGCCCACGACGGCGCCCGCCTCCAGGCAGGCATCCGCGCCCACGATGGAGCCGTGGGTGACGACGGCCCGCTCGCCGATGCGGCTGCCGGCGCCGATCCGGGTCCTGCCCATGACGAAGGCGAAGTCGGCGATCCACGTCGGCGTCGTGTGGCCAGGCTCCACCACAGCATACTCGCGCACCTGCGCGCCTCTGCCGATCTCCACGGACGGCTCCGCGCTCGGCTGTGCGACGTGACCCACCACGGCGCCGGTGTCGACCAGGCTGGCCTCGCCCACCCGGACCCCCGGGCCCACCACGGCCCGCGCCCCGATCCGCGCGCCGGCCCCGATGACCGCGCCCGACGCGACCCAGGCCATGGGCCCGACGATGGCGTCCGGGTGCACCTTGGCCCCATCCTCGACCAGGGCCGTCGGGTGGATGCCGGGGGCGCGGGCCGATCCGCGCATCTCAGGCGCCTCCGTCTCGTCTGCGGTACTGCATCGCCTCGTGGACGTGCTCCGGGGCGATCCTATCCGATCCAGCCAGGTCGGCGATAGTCCGTGCCACGGCCAGGATGCGCACCAGCCCACGGGCACTGACCCGCAGCTGCCGTGCCAGGGCGGCCGTCTCCCGTTCCAACTCGGCATCCAGCCGGCAGAGCCGCCGCACCTCCTCCGGACTCATCCGGCCGTTGACGGGCGAGCGCCCGAACGGCACCGGACGCCACCCCTCCCGACGGAACCGGTGCAGCTGGCGATGCCGCGCCTCGAGGACGCGCTCGCGCACCAGCCGGGAGGGCTCGGAGGGCAGGCCCCGCAACATCTCCATCTCGCCGACGGGCCGGGTCTGGACCCACAGGTCGAAGCGATCGGCGACGGGGCCGTCCAGCCGGCGCCGGTAACGGCGGATCTCCACGTCGCGGCAACGGCACGCCCCGTCCCGGCTGCCCAGCCGACCGCAAGGGCACGGGTTGGCCGCGCCGACGATCAGGGTCTCGGCCGGCAGGCGTACCGACGCCTGGGCACGCGTCAGCGTCACCCACCCCTCCTCCATCGGCTCCCGCAGGGCATCGACGGCCTCCTTGGACAATTCGGCGAACTCATCGAGGAAGAGAAGACCCCGGTGGGCCAGGGTCAGCTCCCCCGGGGTCACCCGCGCGCCGCCGCCGATCAAGCCGGCCGCCGTGACGCTGTGATGGGGTGCGCGAAAGGGACGGGGCGTCCATGGCTGCCAGGAGCCGCCTCCCTGCTCCTGTGGCAGGGGCTGGCCGGCGGCGCTGTGCGTCTGGAGCACCTCCAGCCACTCCTGTCGCGACAGGGGCGGCAGGATGCCCCGGAGCCGCCGAGCCAGCATGGTCTTGCCCGAGCCCGGCGGGCCGAGCAGCATGACCGGGTGCCACCCCGCCGCGGCGATCTCCATGGCCCGACGCGCCAGGCTCTGCCCCTTGACGTCGGCCATGTCCTCGCCGCCTGCGACGGGGACGGCCTGCCCGCTGCCAGGGGCCGGCAGGTCGAAGGACGGGGCCGCGCCGCGACCGCCACCGCCTCGGGCCTCCGGGACCCCTTGGATCAACCGCTGCAGCACTGCCTCCAGGTCCGGCAGGGCGATCCAGGGGACCTGCCCCAGCATCCGCGCCACCCCCGCATCGGCCTCGGGCAGCACCACGGTCACCGAAGGGAGGCGGGCCGCCGCCACCAGCAGCGGGACGATCCCCTCCACCGCCCGCAGCTCGCCGGCCAGCGAGAGCTCCCCCACCAGCAAGAGGCCTCGGAGGCGCTGGGGTGGCAGCTTGCCAGCAGCGGCCAACACCGCACAGGCGATGGGCAGATCGAGCGAGTTGCCTGCCTTGCGTAGCCGGGCCGGCGCC
Organism: Limnochorda sp. LNt; assembly: GCF_035593265.1. Taxonomy (GTDB): domain Bacteria; phylum Bacillota; class Limnochordia; order Limnochordales; family Geochordaceae; genus Geochorda; species Geochorda subterranea. The sequence continues at coordinate 1,642,602 of NZ_CP141614.1, forward strand.
AGGTTGACGGTGATGCGGCCCGCCGGCATGGCGAAGCCGACGTGGAGCAACGCCGAGCGCACCCGGTCCCGGCTCTCCCGCACCGCCGCGTCGGGCAAGCCCACCAGGCGAAACTCGGGCAGCCCGCCTCCCAGGTGGGCCTCGACATCGATGACGTGGCCCTCGATGCCGACGACCACGGCGCCCCAGGTCCTGGCGTAGCCCACGAAGAACGACACCTCCGACCGCCACGCGGCAGGCGGCCGGAAGGTGTCGCGTGAAAGACGGCACCCGAGCCATTCGTGGCCCACCACCCCTCTCCCTGCCGGGATGCTCGGACCCGCGACCCGGGGGGTGGTCGGATGCAGACCGAGATGGGGGCCCGGTCGGGCGGGCCCTGGAGAGGACGGCGAAGGCGTGGAGTACGTCTGGCGAGAGCGACGGGTCGAGGTCGGCGGGCGCCGTCGCATCTACAAGGTCTTCGAGCACCCGGGCTCGGTGGTGATCGTGCCGGAGCAGGACGGCAAGCTGGCCTTGGTGCGACAGTTTCGCCCGGCCGTCGACGCCTGGCTGTGGGAGCTGCCGGCGGGTACCCTGGAGCATGGCGAGGAGCCGCTGGATGCCGCCCGGCGGGAGCTCGAGGAGGAGACGGGGTTGTCGGCCCGCCGGCTGGAGGTGGTGGCCTCCTTCTATCTGGCCCCCGGCTACTCCACCGAGAGGATGACGCTCGTCAAGGCCCTGGAGCTGACGTCGGTCCCGGCTCACCCCGACGAGGGCGAGATGATCGGCGAGGTGCGCTGGTTCGCGCCGGAGGAGCTCTTGCGCATGGCCGCTGCCGGCCAGTTGACCGACGCCAAGACGCTGGCGGCGCTGCTGCTGGTCATCCCAGATCGAAGGCCCCGATGAGGTGCTCGATGGCGCCGAGCCGTCCGGACGCGTCGGCCTCGATGGCTACGACGTCGAAGCGCGCCGGCAGGCCCGCCAGCTCGGGGTGCCGGGCCAAAAGCGCCTTTGCCGCTCGGATGAGCCGGTGCCGCTTGCGCCCGTCCACGCTCGCGGCGGCCCGCTGGCGGCCGCTGTCGGGCCCGCAGGCGCGACGGGCCCGCACCTCCACGAAGACCAGGACCCCCTGAGGGTCCGCGGCCAGCAGGTCGATCTCGCCGGTCCGGCGCCGGGCGTTGCGCGCCAGGATGCGCCACCCCCTGGCCGCCAGGTACCGGGCCGCCGCCGCCTCGGCCGCCCTCCCGAGCTCGCGTGTGGCGTGACTCATGCCGGGGCGGGCCGCGCGACGGCCACCGGGCGAAAGGAGCGGCGGTGTAGCGGCGAGGGCCCCAGTCTCTCGAGCGCCGCCAGGTGCTCGGGGGTAGGGTAGCCCTTGTGACGGGCGAAGCCGTACCCGGGCCAGACCCGGTCCGCCTCCTCCATGAGGCGGTCCCGCACGACCTTGGCCACCACGGAGGCCGCCCCGACGCAGGCGACGCGCGCATCGGCGTCGACCAGGGGCACCTGGGCGACCGGCCGCTCCAGGGGCACCGGCACCGGCCCGTCCACCACCAGGGTCCGGTACGGAGCCTCGAGGGCCGACGCCGAGGCTGCCATGGCGCGCAGCGACGCCTGCAGCACGTTGAGCCGGTCCACCATCCGGTGGGAGACGATGGCCACCCGGGCATCGAGCGCCTGCGCCAGGATGGGGGCCATCAGGGCCTGGCGGGAGGCGGGCGTCAGGGCCTTGGAGTCACGCAGGCCGGGGATGCGAGCGCCCGGCGTCAGCACCACGGCACAAGCCACGACGGGCCCCGCCAGGGGCCCCCGGCCCACCTCGTCGACGCCCGCCCACGGTCGCGGCGCCGGCCCCACCACGACCGCCTCGTCGACGACCGGCCCGGCGCCCGCCCGTACCGAGCCGCCCGTGCGGCAGCCGTCGAGGGCCCCGCTCGGCGCCGCCAGCTCGCCGAGCTCCGCCGGGCCCAGGACGAGCAGGTCGGGCCCGTCTCCCCTGGCCCAGTGCCCGATGAGCTGCGCAAGGCCCTCCATGGCACCGTCCCCTCGCCGCGACTAGGGCTGGCTGGCGAAGATGGTGGGCACCTGCACCGGCCCCGCCCGGTAGACCGGCCAGTAGACGAAGACGGCTCGCCCCACGATGGACTCGCGGGGGACGAAGCCGACCTCGGCGAAGCGGCTGTCCTCGCTGTTGGCGCGGTTGTCGCCCAGGACGAAGTACCGCCCCGGCGGCACCGTCTGGCGGGTGCGGCCCGACAGCGTGGGGCCCAGCACGTAGCTCTCCCGCAGCACCTGCCCGTTGAGCACGACCCGCCCGTCGCGAAACTCGACCACATCCCCCGGCACGCCGATGATGCGCTTGATGAAGCGCCGGCTGGGATCCGATGGGACGCGGAAGACGACGATCTCGCCCCGCTGAGGCTCGCGCAGCCGGTAGGTCAGCTTGTCGACCAGGAGACGCTCGCCATCGTGCAGGGTGGGCTCCATCGACTGCCCCTGCACGAGGAAGGACTGGGCCACGAAGGCGATGATGACCACCGCCAGGATGACCGCCAGCCCCACGGCCTCGGCCAGCTCCAGCAGAGCCTCCCGTTGGGCTCCCGACACGGCTCGCCGCCGTCCCGTCTGCGGGCCCGCTCAGTCTCTGCGCTCCGCGACGCGAGCCCGCCGGCCGATCCGACCCCGCAGGTAATAGAGCTTGGCGCGGCGCACCCGGCCCCGGCGCACCACCTCGATGCGCTCGATGGCGGGGGAGTGCACGGGAAAGATGCGCTCCACCCCGATCCCCGAGGAGACCTTGCGCACGGTGAAGGTCTCCCGGCTCCCGCCGTGATCCCGGGCGATGACGGTGCCCTCGAAGACCTGGATGCGCTCCCGATCGCCCTCCTTGACCTTCACGTGGACCCGCACCGTGTCACCCGGCGAGAACGCTGGGATGTCCGTGCGAAGATGGGGTGCCTCCACTGCGTGTCGCCAATCCACGTCGCTTCCGTCCCTCCAGGGCGACTGAGCCGCCCGGCATTCTAACACGAGCGCCCGTTCAAGACAACGCTCGTCGCCACTGCTCCACCAGCGCCCGTTCCTCCTGGCTCAAGCCTGCCGCATCCAACAGCTCGGGCCGCCGCTCCAGCGTCAGCCGCAGCGACTGCAGCCTCCGCCACCGGGCGATGGCCCCGTGATCGCCGCTCAGGAGCACCTCGGGCACCTCCAGGCCCCGGAAGCGCCGCGGGCGCGTGTACTGGGGAAACTCGAGCCCGCCCCGGGTCAGCGCGGCGCCCCGCTCGAACGACTCCTCGCCCGCCGACTCGGGATCGCCCAGCACGCCCGGCAGCAGGCGCACCACGGCGTCGACGACGACGAGGGCCGCGGCCTCGCCCCCACTCAGGACGTAGTCGCCGATGGAGACCTCCTCCGCGCCCAGCAGGGGAGCCACCCGGGCGTCGATCCCCTCGTAGCGCCCGCAGACCACCACCAGCCCGCCCGGATGACGGGCCAGCTCCCGAGCCGTCTCCTGACGGAAGAGCCGCCCGTTGGCCGCCGTGATCAGCACCCGGGGCGGTGGCCCCCCCTGTCGGGCCTCGATGGCGTGCTCGGCGGCGGCCACCACCGGAGGTGCCATCAGCACCATGCCACGGCCGCTGCCGAACGGGGCGTCGTCCACCTTGCGGTGGGGATCCCGGGAGAACTCCCGCAGGTCCCAGAGCCGCAGGCGCACGAGCTGCCGCTGCCGGGCCCGCCCTACCACGCCTTCCTGAAGGGCCCGGTCCACGGCCTCGGGCGACAGGGTGACGACGTCGACGACGTACATCCGCCTACGGCACCAGACCCTCCGGCAGGCGCACGAGGACTCGCCCGGCCTCGGGCTCGACCCTCTCCACGAAGGCTCGCACCGCCGGGATGAGGACCGGCTCGCCTCCCGCCGGCGGCGTCACCTCCCAGAGGTCGTGGGCCCGGCTGCGCAAGACGCCGCTGATGCGCCCCAGGCACCGGCCATCCTGCGTCCAGACCTCCAACCCCATCAGCTGGAAGAGGTAGAAGTGCCCCTCGGGCAGGGGTCGTACCTGCTCCCCCGGGATCTCCACCCACGCGCCGCGCAAGCGCTCGGCCTGGTCGCGATCCGTCACGCCCTCGAAGGCGACGATGACGCTGCCCCTGGGCCCGGGCCGGGCCGAGACGATCGCGGCGGGGCGCACCTGGTCGCCGAGCCGCAGCCAGCACGTGCGGACGGAGCCGAGGCGGCCGGGGTCGTCGCTGAGCACCGCGACCCGGACCTCGCCCCGCACGCCGTGCGGGGCCAGCACCTGCGCCACCGCCACCCGCTGGGGGCTCGCCGAGCCCACGGTCACGGCCCGGCCCTCCGCCGTCAGTCCAGGATCTCCACGTGCACGGTCTTGCCCTCCTTGAGGGCGGCCGCCTTCGCGACGGTGCGGATGGCCTGGGCGATGCGCCCCTGCTTGCCGATGACCTTGCCCATGTCCTCGGGGGCGACCTTGAGTTCCAGGATGATGGAACGCTCGCCCTCGACCTGACGCACCTGGACCTGGTCCGGGTGATCCACCAGCGCGCGTGCGATGTATTCGACGAGCTCCTTCACCTTCACCCTCCTCTTACGCCTCCGTCACGGCCGAGGCGGGCTCATGGTCGCCGTCGGGCGCAGGCGAGGTGCCGGCGGCTTGCGCTCCTCTCTGGCGGCGCTGCTGCCACTGCTCCCAGACGCCGCTCTGCTCCAGGGTCCGGCGGGCCGACTCCGAGGGCTGCGCTCCCTTGCTGAGCCACTCCAGGGTCCGCTGCGGGTCCACCTTGATGGCCGGGGGATCCCGCAGGGGATCGTAGTAGCCCAGCTGCTCCACGTACCGGCCGTCCCGGGCCGCACGGGCGTCGGCCACCACGATCCGGTAAAACGGCTGCTTCTTGGCTCCCATCCGCTTCAGTCGAATCCTGACTGCCAAGTCAGCATCGGCCTCCTTACTGGGATCGGGATGTGCGGGCCATCGAGCCCGCCTCAGAGGCTCCCCCGCCGCCACCCCGCCCGGGGGCCCTGCCCCCGGGCCAGGTGCCGGAGCATGCGCCGAGCCTCTTCGTACTGCTTCAACAGGCGGTTGACGTCCTGCACGGTGGTGCCGCTGCCCGCTGCGATGCGCCGGCGCCGGCTCCCGTCGATGATGGAGGGCTGTCGGCGCTCCTGGGGCGTCATGGACTGGATGATGGCCTCGATGCGGCTCAGCTCCCGCTCGTCGACCTTGAGCCCCGCCGGCAACCGTCCCCCCAGGCCGGGGATCATGGCCAGCACCTGGTCCAGCGGCCCCATCCGGCGCACCTGCCGCAGCTGCTCCAGGAAGTCGTCGAGCCCGAAGGCGTCCTCGCGTAGCCGCTTGACCATCTCGCGGGCGCGCTCGGCCTCGACGGCCTGCTCGGCCCGCTCGATGAGGGTCAGCACGTCGCCCATGCCGAGGATGCGCCCCGCCATCCGGTCCGGGTGGAAGGGCTCGAGCCCGTCGAGCCGCTCGCCCGTGCCGGCGAAGAGGATGGGGGCCCCCGTCACCTCCCGCACCGACAGGGCGGCGCCGCCCCGGGCATCCCCGTCCAGCTTGGTCAGGACGATGCCGTCGATGCGCATGCGGGCGACGAAGGCCTGCGCGACGTTGACCGCGTCCTGGCCCGTCATCGCATCGACCACCAGCAGGACCTGGCGAGCCTGCACCGCCTCGACGATGTGGCTCGCCTCCGCCATCAGGGCCTCGTCCACGTGCTGGCGGCCTGCCGTGTCGACGACGACCACCTCGTGACCGCCCCGTCGGGCGTGGGCCACGCCGGCCTTGGCCACGTCGGGCGGCGTCATCCCCCCGGGCACGCCGAAGAAGTCGACACCCGCCTGGCGTGCCAGCACCTCGAGCTGCGCGACGGCCGCGGGGCGCTGGAGATCGCAGGCCACCAGCAGCACCCGCCGTCCCTGGCGGCGCAGGAGATGGGCCAGCTTGCCCGCCGCCGTCGTCTTGCCCGACCCCTGCAGGCCGACCATGACGAAGACGGCGGGCCACGGGGGATCGACCCGCAGCGGCTCGGCCCGCCCGCCCAGCAGCTGGGTCAGCTCGTCGCGGACGATGCGCACGACCTGGTGCGCGGGAGCGAGCCCCTCCAGCACCTCGGCGCCCGTGGCCCGAGCCCGCACGCGCTCGGTGAAGGTCTTGACGACCCGGTAGTGGACGTCGGCCTCCAGCAGGGCCAGGCGCACCTCCCGCAGGGCCTCGTCCACGTCGCGCTCGGAGAGCCGGCCCCGGCCCGAGAGCCGCCGGAAGACCTGGCCCAGTCGCTCGGTCAGCGCCTCGAACACGTCCGACCCTCCCCCTCCCTCACAGCTCCCGCCGCAGCGCGACCAGCGCGCGCCGGATGGCCCGGGCCGCCTGCACGACCTCCTCCGAGGCCGCCCGCTCGCCCCGCACGCATGCCGCCAGTCGCCGCGATTGGCGCAGCGCCTGCTCGACGATGGCCCGCTGACGGCGGTAGCGGGAGGCGAGCCCCAGCCGGCGCTCCGCCTCCACCAGCGTGCGGGCGCTGCGCTGCAGGACGTCGTGCACGGCCTGGCGGCTCACCTGCTCCTCGGCGGCGATCTCGGCCAGCGACAGGTCCCGGTGATAGCGCAGCTCGAAGAGCCGGCGCGCCTTGGGGGTCAGCAGGCCGCCGTAGATGTCGTACAGCAGCACGAGCCCCGCCGGCCCCGGCTCGTCCCCGGCCTGGACCTCCTCGGGCGCTGCCCCGGGATCCCGGTGGGGCACCGTCGACCGCCTCACCCGGCCCGTTAAGGGCATCTCCTTTACACCTGCTCGAGTATACGACAGCCCCACCCCTGCCCGTCAATGCGAAGCGGACGGCGGGTCAATCCTCGAGGCCCAGCAGCGCCCGGGCGAAGGCGTCGGGGTCGAAGGGTCGCAGGTCGTCGGGATCCTCGCCGACGCCCACCAGCTTGAGCGGGAGCCCCATCTCGGCGACGATGGCCAGCGCGATGCCGCCCCGGGCGGTGCCGTCCAGCTTGGTCAGCACCAACCCGCTGGCCGCCACGGCCTCGGTGAAGACCCGCGCCTGCACCAGGCCGTTTTGGCCGGTGGTGGCGTCCAGCACCAGGAGCACCTCGTCGAGCGGGCGCTCGAGGGCCTTCTCCGCCACCCGCCGCACCTTGGCCAGCTCCGCCATCAGCTGGCTCTTGTTGTGCAGCCGCCCGGCGGTGTCGACCAGCACCACGTCCATGCCGCGGGCGACGGCCGCCTGCACCCCGTCGAAGGCCACGGAGGCCGGATCCTGCCCCGGGGCCCCGCGCACCAGATCGGCGCCGGCCCGCTCGGCCCAGATGGCGAGCTGCTCCTGCGCGGCGGCGCGGAACGTATCGGCGGCCACCAGGAGCACCCGGCGCCCTTGGCGCGCCAGGCGCCAGGCCATCTTGCCCGCGGTGGTGGTCTTGCCGGTGCCATTGACGCCCACCACCATGCCCACCAGGGGGCGGCGCTGCCAGGCGTCGGGCCGCTCCCAGGCCAGCGGCTCCTGGCGCCGGCGAAGCCGCTCGGCCATCAAGGTGGCCAGCTCCCGCCGCAGGGCCGCCGCGTCGGCCGCCGGTGCCTTGCGGGCACGCACGGCCTCCACCAGCTGGGCGGCCACGGCCGGTCCCACGTCGGCGGCGATGAGGCTCTCCTCCAGCCCCTCCCAGAGGGCCGGCGAGCTGCCGTGCCGGCGCACCAGGGATTCGATGGAGCCCACCAGGGTGTCACGGGTCTTCTGCATGCCCTGGACGAGTCGCTGCCAGAGGGGGGTCACGTGCCCGCTCCCATCTCGACAACCGGCGGGGCGTCGGCGGCCATGACGCGGGGCACGTCGCCCATCCGGAGGACCAGGAGTCGCGAGACGCCCTGGTCGTCGACGGTGACGCCAAACAGCGAGTTGGCCGCCTCCATCGTCCGTTGCCGGTGTGTGATGAAGAGGATCTGCCGGTCCTGGGCCAGCTCCTGCACGACGGCCACCAGGCGCTCCAGGTTGGGCTCGTCGAGCGCAGCGTCCAGCTCGTCCAGCACGCAGACGGGCGAGGGCCGCACGCGCTGCAGGGCGAAGATGAACGCCGCGAAGACCAGCGATCGCTCGCCGCCGGAGAGGGCGACGGCGGGCTGCGGACGCTTGGAGGGCAGGCGCACCTCCAGCTCGACGCGGCCGCTCTCCACGCTGCCCTCCAGGCGGAGCCGGCCCTCGCCCCCGCCGAAGAGCCGTCGCAGCATGACGTCGAACTCGCCGGAGGCGGCCTCCAGGGTCCGGGTGAAGCGGGCCGCGCTCACCTGTTCGAGCGTCGCCTGCCACGCCTCGAGGGCCCGCCGGGCCTCCACCAGATCGGCGTGCGCGCCCTGGGCCTGCTCCCATTCGCGCCGGGCCCGGTCGTAATCGGCGATGGCCTGCATGTCGACGGAGCCGATGCGCTCCAGCTCGGCCTGGATCTCCTGGCGCCGCCGCTCCAGCTGACTCCGGGGAGCGTGGGCCAGCTCCGGGGAGGCGGGAGGGAGGGCCTCCAGGTCCTCCACGGGCCCGCCCGTCAGCTCGGCCAGCCGGGCCCTTGCCTGCTCCCAGCGGTCCTTGGCCGTCTGATGGGCTCGCTCCGCCTTCATCCAGGCCGCCGAGCGAAGCTCGACGGCGTGCTCCAGATGGGCGATGCGGTGCCGGAGCCGCTCCATCTCCTGGCTCGCCTGCTCGAGTCGCGCGCCCAGCTCCTCCCGCGTCGCCTGCTGCGCCGCTGCCTCCCGCTCGGCCGACTCGACTTGGGCGGCCAGGGCGGCCGCCTGCGCGCGGGCCGCCTCCATCTCCTGGCGGGCGGCCTCCGCCTCCGCGGAGACGGTCTCCACCTGCTGGCGGATGGATGCCATCTCGAGCCGGGCCTGCTCCAGGCGAGACGCCGCGACCTGCTGATCGGCGCGGCGCGCCTCCACCTGCGCGAGGGCCTCCATCACTTGCCGGTCCAGGCCCCGTCGGCCCTCGCGCAGGCGGTCCAGCTCAGCGGTCAGCTCGTCGACCGCCTGGCGCCAGCGCTGCTCCTCCGCCTGCCGGGAGGCCAGACGCTCCCGCAGGGAGGCCTCGCGCCCCTCACCCTCCCGAACCGTCTCCTCCACCCGTCGGCGCTCGGCCTCCACCACGGCCTGCTCCCGGGCGAGGCGCGCCTGCTCCTCGGCGAGTGGCTCCTGCCGGGCCACCGCCGCCGCGCGCCGGGCCTCGAGATCCCGGACGGCGGTCTCCGCCTCCGCTCCGGCGCGGACCAACGCCTCCAGGGCTCGCCGGCGCTCCGCCAGTGCCTGGCGCAGCGCCTCCCGCTCCCGGCTGGCCTGGGCCACGCGCTGGGAGAGCGTCTCGATCTGCCGGCTCCGGGCCAGCAGATCGGCGCGCGACGCCTCACGGTGGCCGCCGCTCACCGGCCCGCCCGGCACCACGACCTCGCCCTGACGGGTCACCACCCGCGCCAGCTCGCCGACACGCCGACCGGCCGCGATGGCCCCGGCCAGATCCTCCATGACCGCCACGCGCCCGGCGGCATAGGCCAGGGCAGGCCGGATGGGGTCGGCGACCGCGAGCAGCTCCGAGGCCACCCCCACGAAGCCGGGCAACCGCTCGATGGCCTGGACGGCGCCACCCGACAGCGCTCGGGGCCGCAGGTAGTCGAGGGGCAGGAAGGTGGCCCACCCCCGCCGCCGCGCGCGCAAATACTCGATGGCCTGGCGGGCCGCCTCCGCCGTCCTCACCACGATGGCCTCGAGGTAGGAGCCAAGCGCCGCGGCGGCCGCCTCCTCCAGCCCCTCCGGCACCCGTACCAGCTGGCCCAGGGGCCCGTGCACCTCCGCCCGCCACGGTGCCTCGGCCTCCATCACCGCCCGCACCCCGCGGGAGAAGCCCTCCAGCTCTTGGTGGGCCTGCCGGATCACCCGCAACGTCCCCTCGAGGCGGCTGGTCTCGACCTCCATCTGCCGCAGGCGCGACTCGAGCCGGGCGATCTCGTCGCGTACCGCCTGCGCCTGGGCCGCCACGGCCTGGCGGCGCGAGGTGGCCTGCGCCCGCTCCTCGTCGAGGCGGGCGATCTCGGCCCGGAGGGCCTCCGCTCGCTCATCGAGGGCCTCGCGCCGGGCGACCACCTCACGGGCCCGCTCGTCCAGGCGCTGCAGCTCCCGGCGGGCGGCCTGGTGCTGGCGGGTCGCCTCCAAGAGCTCGTTGCGCACCCGCGCCAGCTGCTCCAACGCGTCCAGCAGGTGCGCGCGGCGGCTCTCGAGCGCCTGATCGGCCTGGCTGAGGCCCGACGTCGCCTCGTCGAGGCGGGCGACCAGGGCACGGTGGGCGGCCTCGGCTCGCTCGAAGGCGACGGCCGCCTCGGCCTGCCGTCGCTCCAGCTCCTGCAGCCGGGCCTGGAGCTCCTCGGATTGGCGCTGCAACGCCACCACCTGCGAGCGGGCGCGCTCGAGCCGGCCCGCCGCCTCGAACTCCCGATCCCGGGCCCGCTCCATGGCATGCCGACGCTGGAGCAGGTCCTGGCGGCGCCGCTCCAGCTCGGAGGCGACGGCTGCCAGCTGGTTGCCGGTCTCCTGATGGGAGGCCAGCAGCGCGGCCATCCGCTGGCGGCTCTCCTCCAGGGCGGCGCGGGCCGAGCTCAGCTGGGCCTCGGCCTCACGGGCCTGGGTGAGGGCATCCTGCCAGTGGGCGCGGGCGGCGACGGCCTCTCGACGCGCCAGCTCCCGCTCCACCTCGGCTCGCGCCTCGGACAGCTCACGAGCTCGTCGGGCCCGGGCGGCCTGCCGCTCCAGGAACGCGACGTGGCGCGCCGCCTCACCCAGGGCAGCCTCGGCCCGCTCCAGCGCCCGCCCCGCACGATCGCGGCTGATCCGCGCCGCCGCCACCAGCTGGCGAAACCTCGCCACGCCCGCCACCTCGTCGATGGCGGCCCGCCTCTCCTCGCCGCTGCCCACCACCATGAGGTCGGCGCTGCCCTGGGGGACCAGGGCGTGCGAGCGGGCGCCGAAGTGAGCACGCGAGAGCAGCTCGTGGATGTCCCGCAGGCGGCAGGGAGCCCCGTTGATGGCGAAGTGGCTCTGCCCCGAGCGGTAGGTGCGGCGCACGATCTCGATCTCGCGAAAGGGCAACGCGAGGTTGTCTCGATCGTTGTCGAAGGTGAGCACCACCTCGGCCATGCCCACCGGGCGCACCGCCCGGGTGCCGCCGAAGATGATGTCTTCGATGCGCCCGCCCCTCAACGCGCGGACGCTGGGCTCCCCCAGGGCCCAGCGGATGGCGTCCAGCAGGTTGCTCTTGCCGCAGCCGTTGGGGCCGACGACCGCGTTGAGCCCCCGATCGAGCTCGACCGTCACCCGACGGCCGAACGATTTGAATCCATAGATCTCCAGCCGCTTCAAATACACCGCAGGCGAACCGACCGACCCGTGCCAGGATTCAACGCGGCTCGACGATGAAGCGGATGGCCGTACGCTCCTCCCCGTCGATCTCGATCTCGGTGAAGGCCGGGATGCAGACCAGGTCGATCCCGTTGGGGGCGACGAAGCCGCGGGTGATGGCGATGGCCTTGACGGCCTGGTTGACGGCACCGGCTCCCACCGCCTGGACCTCGGCCGACCCCTTCTCGCGCAGCACGGCTGCCAGCGCCCCGGCCACCGACTTGGGCTTGGAATTGGCCGAAACCTTCAGGACGTCCATGCCCCAACGCCTCCTTCATATGCAAGGCCCGGCGGTACCGCGGTCGTCTCTCGGCTCGAAGGACGTCGAATACCACGTAGCACGGCTGCCAGTGCTACCTATATTCCGCTGACCGGCCCATTCTCCTCCACGCGCCGTGAGCCGCCCGGATCCAGCCGCCACAGCGCGGCCCGGGCGGCCGCCTCCTCGGCGCGCCGACGGCTCGAGCCCTCGGCGGTCACCACCAGATCGGGGGGGCAGTGCACCTCGACCTTGAAGCGCCGGGCATGAGGGGGCCCGCAGGCCTCCACCACCCGGTACTGCGGAGCGGCCCGCCCGTGGCGGGCCAGCCACTCCTGCAGGGCACCCTTGGGGTTGGCCTCGGCCGCCGGCCGGATGGCCGTGGTCAGGTCGGGCAGGCACCGCTCCACCGCCTGACGGGCCGCCTCCCACCCTCCGTCGACGAAGATGGCCCCCACGACCGCCTCGAAGGCCGAGGCGAGCAGCCGCTCCTGCCGGCGAGCCCCCTGCATCTCCGCGCCCTTGCCCAGCCGGATCCGCCCGGTCAAGCCCCACCGCCGCGCCAGCTCGGCCAGGGTGGAGCGTCGCACCAGCTGGGCCCGCAGCGCCGTCAGCTCACCCTCGGGCTTGTCGGCCGCATAGCCGCGAAAGAGCCACCAGCTGACGACGAGACCCACCACCGCGTCTCCGAGGAACTCGAGGCGCTCGTTGTGGGCCACGCCCTGCAGGCTCTCCTCCGCCACGGCGGAGCGATGGGTGAGGGCCTGCTCCAGCCACCGGGCATCCCGAAACCGATAGCCCAGGGCCTCTGCCCGCTCGTCCTGCTCGGCCTGGCCGGCTCCCTCCAACGGCCCTCAGGACCCCTCCTCGTAGCGCCGGAAGACCAGCACGGCGTTGTGGCCGCCGAAGCCGAAGGAGTTGGAGACGGCCACGTCGATGTGTGCGGGCCTGGCCGCGTTGGGCACGTAGTCGAGGTCGCAGCGGGGATCCGGATGCTCCAGGTTGATGGTGGGCGGGATGACACCCCTCTCGATGGCCAGCACGCAGGCGATGGCCTCCACCCCGCCGGCGGCCCCCAGCAGGTGGCCCGTCATCGACTTGGTGGAGCTGATGGGGATGCGCCAGGCGTGCTCGCCGAAGACCTGCTTGATGGCGACGGTCTCGTACCAGTCGTTGTACTCGGTGGAGGTGCCGTGGGCGTTGATGTAGCCCACGGCCTCCGGCCCGATGCCCGCATCCTCGAGCGCCGCCTGCATCGCACGGGCCGCGCCCCGGCCCTCCGGGGCCGGCTGCGTGATGTGGAAGGCGTCGCCCGTCGCGCCGTAGCCTGTGATCTCCGCGTGGATCCGCGCCCCTCGAGCCCGGGCGTGCTCGAGGGCCTCCAGGACCAGGATGCCCGCTCCCTCGCCCATGACGAAGCCGTCCCGATCCCGGTCGAAGGGGCGGCTCGCCCGAGGGGGATCCTCGTTGCGGGTCGACAGGCTCTTGGCCGCCGCGAAGGCCGCGATGGAGAAGGGCGTGATGGCCGCCTCCGCGCCGCCGGCGACCATGAGATCGGCATCGCCCCGCTGGATCATGCGAAAGGCGTCGCCGATGGCGTCGGCCCCCGAGGCGCAGGCCGACACCGTGCACCGGTTGGGCCCCTCGAGGCCGAAGCGGATGGAGACCAGTCCCGCGGCCATGTTGGGGATCATCATGGGGACCGTGAAGGGGCTGACCCGGCCGGCCCCTCGCTCGAGCAGGGTCCGGTGGCTGTTCTCCCAGGTCTCCATCCCGCCGATGCCGCTACCGATGACCGCCCCCGCCCGCTGGCCCAGCGGCGCCTCGCCGTCCAGGCCCGCGTCCTGCAGGGCCATGGCCGAGGCCGCCAGGGCGAACTGGGCGAACCGGTCCGTCCGGCGGGCCTCCTTGCGATCCATGTACCGCTCCGGCTCGAAGTCGTGCACCTCGGCCGCGATGCGGCAGTCGAGCCCCGACGCATCGAACCGGGTGATGGGCCCGACGCCCGGACGCCCCTCCACCAGCGCCGACCAGAACGCATCGAGCCCGATGCCGATGGGCGATACCACGCCCATGCCCGTCACCACGACCCGACGACGATGCTCTGGCACGTTGGCCCCCCTCTTGCACCCGGTAGCCCGAGCGGCACCGGACGTCGGCTACTCCTGGCGGGACTGGATGTAGCGAACCGCGTCACCCACCGTGCGGATGCCCTCGGCGTCCTCGTCGGGGATCTCCATGCCGAAGGCCTCCTCGAAGGCCATGATCAGCTCGACGATGTCCAGCGAGTCGGCTCCCAGATCGTCCACGAAGGACGACTCCGGCGTCACCTCCGACTCGTCCACGCTGAGCTGTTCCACGATGATGGACTTCACCTTCTCGAAGACGTTGTTGTCCATGGGGTCGTATCGTCTCCTTTCCGAAGTGGGGGGATGTCGACGGCGCTCGGCTCGCGACTCCGTCGCCTACCCGGCCATCGTCAGCCCCCCGTCGATGACCAGGACGTGCCCCGTGACGTAGGAGGCGTCGTCCGAGGCGAGGAAAGCCACCGCCGCCGCCACCTCCTCCGGCCGACCCAGGCGGCCCATGGGCACCTGGGCGCTGAGGGCCTGCTGCTTGGGGGTCGGGTCGCCGGTCATCTCCGTCTCGATGAAGCCGGGTGCGACGACGTTGACGGTGATGTTGCGCGTGGCCACCTCCCTGGCCAGGCTCTTGGAGAAGCCGACGATGGCCGCCTTGGAGGCCGCGTAGTTGCATTGGCCCGGGTTGCCGACCAGCCCGGCCACCGAGGAGACGTTGACGATGCGGCCGTAGCGCTGGCGCAGCATGGGCCGCAACGCGGCGCGGCTCATGCGATAGACGCTCTCGAGGTTGGTCGTCATGACCTGGTGCCAATCCGCGTCGCTCATGCGCACCAAGAGCCCGTCGCGGGTGATGCCGGCGTTGTTGACGAGGATCTCCAGGGAGCCGAATCGCTGCAACGCCGCGCCCACCAGCCGCTCGGCCGTCTCGGGCTGGGCGACGTCGCCCTCCCAGCCCACGACGTCGGCGCCGGTCTCGGCCGCGATGCGCCGGGCCGCCTCCTCGGCCTGGTCCGCCCGCCGGCTGCACAAAGCGACCCGAGCTCCCTCCCTGGCCAGGCGGTGCGCGATGGCGTAGCCGATGCCCCGACTGCCGCCCGTCACCAGGGCAGCCCGGCCAGACAGCGTCATATTAGCCCATCCCCTTTCAGGCGTGCAAGGGACGCCTCCAGCGAAGCCGGATCCTGGACGTTGAGCACGACCGCGTCGGGCAGCGTGCGCCGCACCGTCCCCGACAGGACCCGGCCGGGCCCCAGCTCCACGAAGTGAGTGACCCCCATGGCCGCCATGGTGCGAAGCGACTCGACCCAGCGCACGGGCGAGACCAGCTGGGCCTGCAGGGCCTGCGGGATGGCCTCGACGCGGTCGCCGTACGGGCGGGCGTCGACGTTGGCCACGACGGGCCACGCGGGCACGCGCCACTCGACCCGATCCAGGTGCTCCCGCAGACGGCGGGCGGCGTCGGCCATGAGCGGCGAGTGGAAGGGCCCGCTGACCGCCAGCTCCGTCCATCGCCCTCCCGCGGCCGAGACCCGCTGTCGCACCTCGGCCAGCGCCGACCTGCGCCCCGACACGACCACCTGCCCCGGCGCGTTGAAATTGGCCGCCACGACGGCCGTCTCGTCACCCAGGGCCTGCACCACCTCCTCGCAGATGGCCGTCACCTGTCGATCCTCCAGGCCGAGCACGGCGGCCATCCCGCCCTCCCCGGCCGGGACGGCCTCGGCCATGGCCTGGCCCCGTGCCCGCACCAGCGCCAGCCCCTCTTCGAAGCTGAGCGCACCCGCCGCCACCAGGGCGGTGTACTCGCCCAGCGAGTGGCCCGCTCCCGCCGCCGGCAGGGCCGATCCGACCCGCTGGCGCCAGACGGTCCAGGTCGCCACCGAGACGGCCAGCAGGGCCGGCTGCGTGTACGCCGTCTGGCGCAGCACGTCCTCCGGCCCCTCCCGTACGATCTTCAACAGACCGGGCATCACCCGGTCGGCCCGCTCGAGGACCTCGGCCGCCCCGGCGAAGGCCTCGGCCAGTGCGGTGCCCATCCCCACCGACTGGGAGCCCTGCCCCGGGAAGAGCACCGCGTAGGCCCCGGATGACCGCCCCGTACTCATGTACGTCCCCCCCAGCGCACCACCGTGGCGCCCCACGTCAGCCCGCCGCCGAAGGCCACCATCACCACCACGTCGCCGTCGGCCAGCTTGCCTGCCCGGGCGGTCTCGTCCAGCGCGATGCCGATGGAGGCGGCCGACGTGTTGCCGTAGCGGTCGATGTTGACCACCACCCGCTCCTCCGGGATGCCGAGGCGCTTGGCGGCGGCATCGATGATGCGGATGTTGGCCTGGTGCGGGATCAGGTAGCGCACCTGGTCGACCCCGAGCCCGGCTTGACGGAGGGCCTGCTCCGCCGCCTCCCCCATGGTGCGCACGGCGATCTTGAAGACCTCGTTGCCCTGCATCTTGATGTAGTGGAGCCGCTCGGCCACCGTACGCTCCGAGGCGGGACGCCGGGAGCCACCGGCTGGCAGGCAGAGCAGGTCGCCGTAGGCGCCATCGGAGCCCAGCTGGCTGGCCAGGATCCCGTGGCCCTCGCTCACCGGCCCCAGCACCACGGCGCCGGCTCCGTCCCCGAAGAGCACGCAGGTGGAGCGATCGGTGTAGTCGGTGATCTTGCTCAGGCACTCGGCCCCGATGACCAGCGCGTGGCGCACCCGTCCCGACTGGATGGCCGAGGCCGCCACGTCCAGCCCGTACAGGAAGCCCGAGCAGGCGGCCGCCAGGTCGAAGGCCGCGGCCCCCTTGATGCCCAGCCCGTGCTGCACCAGGTTGGCGGTGGAGGGAAAGGCCATGTCGGGCGTCACCGTGGCCACCACCACCAAGCCGATGGCCTCGGGGGCCACGCCCGCCGCCTCCATGGCCCGACGCGCCGCCTGCATGGCCAGGTCCGAGGTGGCCGTCTGCTCGTCGCAGATGCGGCGCTCCCGGATGCCGGTACGGGTCCGAATCCATTCGTCGCTGGTCTCCACCATGCGTTCGAGGTCGAAGTTGGTCAGCACGCGCTCCGGCGCCGCGGAGCCCGTTCCCCAGATGCCCACGCTAAGGCCGTTGCCCGATGCCATCGGCTCGTTCTCCCTTCGATAGCCCCGCCACGGCAGCCTCGAGGGCCGCCACCAGCCCATCCTGCACCCCGCGAGCCGCCATGCGCACCGCGTTGGACATGGCCCGCGCGTCGGAGCGCCCGTGGGCCACCACCACCACCCCGCGGACCCCCACCAGGAAGGCCCCTCCGTAGGTGCGGTAGTCCAACCGGTCGCGCAGCCCGCCCAGCGCCGGCTTCAACAACAGCCCCCCGAGCCGGCCCCGGACGGTTTGGAGCGCCGCCTGCCGGATGGCTCCCAGGAGCGACGACGCGAAGCCCTCCATCGACTTGAGCAGCACGTTGCCGACGAAGCCGTCGCAGACGACGACGTCGCAGGCGCCGGCGAAGACGTCCTTGCCCTCCACGTTGCCCACGAAGCCGTCGATCCGCCCGGCCATGAGCCCGTGGGCCTGCTGAGCCGCCTCGTTGCCCTTGCTCGGCTCCTCCCCGATGTTGAGCAGGCCGACCCGTGGCTGCTGGATGCCCAGCAGCACCCGGGCGAAGGCGCGCCCCAACACCCCGAACTGCAGCAGGTGCGACGGTGGGCAGTCGACGTTGGCCCCTGCGTCGATGAGCACCACGGGCCCCTCGAACAGCGGTAGCACCACCGCCAGCGCCGGCCGCTCCACCCCCGGCAGCCGCCCCACGTGCAGCAGCGACGCGGCCAGCACCGCGCCCGTGTTGCCCGCCGAGACCAGGGCCGAGGCCCGGCCCTCCTTGAGCAGACGGGCGGCCACCACCAGGGACGCGTCGCGCTTCTTGCGCACGGCCTCGACGGGATGCTCCTCCATGCCGATCCGGTCGGAGGCTTCGACGAACTGGACGGGGGCGCCGCCGGACGCCTCGCCTGGGGTGGCGTCGAGGAGGGATCGCACCGGGTCACGAGGGCCCACCAGCAACAGCGGCACCGCCATGCCGGAGCGGGCGTCGAGAGCCCCCCGCAGGGGCGCCTCGGGGGCGTGGTCGCCCCCCAACAAGTCGACGGCGATGGCCACCAGCGTTCAGCCCCTCTCCGTAGGGACCGGCTGACCGGCTCGCTCGGGCGGCAGGGACGCCACCACGAAGAGCCCGCGGAAGACCTCGTCGGCGCCGCAGCGACTGACCACGTCGACCAGATGCGTGTGGGACCGGGAGCGCGTCAGCTCCGCCCGGGCCAGGACCTCCTCCCCCACCCGTACCGGCCGCACGAAGCGCACCCGCGCCGAGCCCGTCACCACCACGTCGGCATCGACCAGGGCGACGGCCAGGGAGTTGGCCTGTGCGAAGAGGTAGTGGCCGCGAACGATCCCGGTACGGGCGAAGGCCATCTCGGGCCCCGTCCGCAGCGTCGACAGCCCCCACCGCCCCAGGCGCAGCTCCACCAGCTCGCCGATCACCTCGCTGGCGAACAGCGACCGGGGCTGGGTCACCCGCTCCTCTGCCAGCCGGCGCGTGCGCTCCCGCATCTCCGGGATGCCCAGCCGCATCCGGTCCAGGCGCACCGTGGGCACGCTGACGCCCAGCCGGTGCGCCAGCTCGCGGTCGGTCAGGAAGGGCTCCTGCAGCAGGAGCTGGCGCAGCCGCTCCAGGCGCTTCTCTATGACCTGATTTGATGACCTGCTCATATAAAAACCTCTGAAAGAAGCCCTCGCGGTCGGTGCGAGGGCCCTCCAGCGTGCGACGGGCCGCTCAGGCCTCCTCGGCAGGCGGCAGGTACTGGCGGCCGTCGTACGTGCCGCAGTGCGGACAGACGTGGTGCGGCAACCGTAGCCGGTGGCAGCGCGGGCACTCCGACAGATTGGGCAGTGCCAGGCGCCAGTGGGACCGGCGCGTCCGGGTGCGAGCCTTGGAAAAGCGCCGCTTGGGATTGGCCACCTCGGTCGGTCTCCTCTCTCAGCGAGCCCCGCCGTCGCCGTTGCGCAGGAGCGCCCCCAGGGGTGCCCAGCGCGCGTCGGGCTCGTCGTCGGCACAGCCGCAGGGCCCCTCGTTGAGGTTGCGCCCGCAGCGGGGGCAGAGCCCCTTGCAGTCATCCCGGCAGATGCGCTTCATCGGCAGCGCCAGCTGCAGCGTCTCCCGGATGGCATCGGTCAGGTCGAGGACATCCCCCGAGTACCAGTTGGCCACGTCCTCGCCCTCGGGCCGGCTCGCCCGCAGACGCTCGGGGTAGTACATCTCCTCCATCTCGGGCTCCAGCGCGTAGCGAAACGGAGCCAGGCATCGCGTGCATGCCGACTCGCACTCGCAGCGCAGCCGGGCCTTGACCAGGAACCCCTTGCCCACGTTGGTGACGGTCCCCGAGACCTGCACGGGGCTGCACGTCACCGCGCCGCCCGCCATCTCCAGCGGCGGCGCCGGGCTCACGCCCTCGACCGGGAGCTGAGCGCCTCGCTGCTCCCGGATGGCGCGGATGTTGACTTGCACGGCTGTGGCGCCACCTCGCCCATTATAGTGAGGCCCCCAAGGCCCGTCAAGAAAGGCCATGGAGCCCGTCTCGTATACATCCCACGGAGCGCCCCGCGCACGAAGGCGAGGTCGAGGCGTCTACCATGAGTCGAAGATCCGCCCACCTGCGCCCGGAGGTCACCACCTACCTCATCGGCGCCGCGCTCAGCGCCTTCGCGCTGCTGGTCGTCATCACCGCCGAGAACGCCTTCGAGGCCAGCCTCTTCGGGCTCCGCCTGTGGTTCGACGCGGTCCTCCCCGCCCTCTTGCCCTTCTTCGTCCTGTCGGAGGTGCTGGCAGCCTACGGGGTCATCCACTTCGTGGGGGTCCTTCTCGAACCGCTCATGCGCCCCCTCTTCAACATCCCCGGTCCCGGGGGATTCGCCCTGGCCATGGGGCTGGTCAGCGGCTATCCCCTGGGGGCCATCATCACGGCTCGCCTCTGCCGGGAGCGCCTGCTCAACGCGGTCGAGGGAGAACGCCTGGTCTCGCTGGCCAACACCGCCGATCCCCTCTTCATGGCGGGGGTGGTCGCCGCCGGCTTCTTCGGAATCCCCGAGGCCGGTGGCATCCTCGCCGCCTCCCACTACCTGGCCGTCCTCGTCGTCGGCTGGATCGGCGCCTTCCACGACCGCGACGCCCCGGCCACCCCCGCCCTGGAGGCCCACTCCCGCGAGCCGCTCTTGCGCCGCGCCGCCAGCGCCATGATCAAGGCCCGTCAGGGCGACGGCAGGCCCTTCGGTCAGGTCCTGGGCGACGCCGTGAGGGGCTCCATGATCAGCATGCTCCTGGTCGGCGGCACCATCATGCTCTTCTCGGTGCTGCTGCAGGTACTGGACCAACTGGGGGTGGTGCCGGTGATGGGGCGGCTGGCCTCCGCCGTCCTCGGCCTGGTGGGGCTGGACTCGTCGCTGGCCGAGGCCACGGTCCGGGGGTTGCTGGAGATCACCAACGGCTCGCAGGCGGCCTCGCAGGCCCCCGCCGCCCTGTCGGCCCGGCTCGCCGTGGCCAGCTTCGTCATCGGCTGGGCCGGTGCCTCCGTGCACGCCCAGGTGGCGGCCGTCACCGAGAAGACCGGCATCCGCATGGGCCCCTACATCCGGGCCCGGCTGCTGCACGGGGTGCTCGCCGCCCTCGTCACCCTGGTCATGGTGGCCCTCGATCTGGGCCCTCGCCTGCCGACCCTGGCCCTGCCCCGCGGTATCGACGGCGGCAGCGCCTGGTCCCTGGCCACCCTGGTCTGGCGCACCCGGTTGGGGCTGCTCTTCGTGGGGTTGACGCTGGTCGGGCTGGCTGCCGGCAGCGCCCTGCGGCGGGCCGCCCGGCTGGTCACGACGTCCTGGGGCCTGCGACGCTAACCCTCGTCGGGAGGCGGCTCGGCCCCCGCTGCCGCCTCGGTGGCGGTCGGCTCGGCCGGGGCCCCCTCCTGCAGGCGCCGGGCCAGCTCCGCCCGGCCACGCTGCACCTGGAGCAGGTGCCGCTCGATCTCGCCCAGCGTCTTCTCCAGGGCCTGCTGCACCATCAGCAGCACCGAGTCGGCGTACTGGTTGGCGCCGGCCTCCAGCTCGGCGGCCCGACGGCGGTAGGACTCGAGCAGCTGCTCGCCCTCCTCGCGGGCCTGGCGCAGCACCTCGCTCTCCCGCACGAGGCGAGAGGCGTACTCCTCGGCCTTGGAGACGATGCGGTCGGCCTCCTCCTGCCCCTCCTGCAGCAAGGCCTCCCGCCGCGCCAGGAGCTCCGATGCCTGCCGAAGCTCATCGGGCAGGGCCCGCCGGATGCGCTCGATGAGCTCCAGCGCCTCGTCGGCCCGGATCACGGCACGCCCGCCCAGGGGCAGGGTCGGCGCCGAGGCGATGAGGTGCTCCAGGCGCTCCAGGAGCAGCTGCACCGTTACCGTGCGGGTCGCCGTCGACGGGTTGGGGGATGGGGACGAGTCGGATGCACTCATCTCGCCGCTTCGCCGCCTTCTCCTGGCATTGTCGGGCCCGGCGAGGGGTGCGCCGAGCCGGCGCCCCGCGTCGCCAGGCGCTCCCGCAGTCGCTTGGCTGCACCGGGCGGCACCCAGCGGCTCACGTCGCCACCGAAGGAGGCCACCTCCTTGACGAGGCTGGAGCTGACGAAGGCGTACTCGCTGGAGGTCATGATGAAGACGGTCTCCACCCGGTCGTCCAGGTGGCGATTCATGGTGGCCATGACGAACTCGTACTCGAAGTCGGAGACCGCCCTCAGCCCCCGCACGATGGCCGTGGCCTGCCGGGCTGCCGCGTACTCCACCACCAGCCCCGAGAACGACTCGCACCGGACGTTGGCGTAGGGACGGCACGCCTCCTCCAGCATCGCCAGCCGCTCCTCCACGGAGAACAGGGCCCGCTTGGCGGGGTTCTCCAGGACGGCGACATAGAGGCGGTCGAAGAGCCGGGAGGCCCGGGCGACGATGTCGAGATGGCCGTAGGTGACCGGGTCGAAGCTGCCCGGGTAGACCGCCACCGTCACCGGTCGCCCTCCTCGTCTGCCGCCGTCAGGATGGTCACCTGGGTCTCCCCGAAGGGCACCTGGCGCCGGATGCGCCAGCCCGCCGGGGGCAGCGGCTGCTCCCGGGCGCTGTGCTGCACCACCAGCAACCCGCCCTCCCGCACGATGCCGGATGCCACCACCCGGCGCACCGTGGCCTCGACCAGACCCTGCTCGTAGGGCGGGTCGGCGAAGATCACGTCGAAGCGACCGCCGCCATCGGCCAGATCCACCAGGGCTCGCTCCACCGGCTGGTGGCGCACCTCGGCGCCCGCCTCCAGGCCGGTCCGACGCAGATTGGCCAGGAGGGCCTCCAGGGCCCGGCGGTCCTGCTCGACGAAGACGACCCGCCGCGCCCCCCTCGACAGGGCCTCGATCCCGACGGATCCCGACCCGGCGAAGAGGTCGAGCCAGTCGCGCTCCGCCGTCCACCCGGCCAGGATGTCCATCATCGACTGGCGCACCCGGTCGGTGGTGGGACGCACCTGGCGCCCCTTGGGCGCGACCAGGGTACGTCCCTTGGCGATGCCCGCGATGACCCGCACCTCGACCTCCTCACGCGCCCTCACGCAAGACGTAGATGGCCCCCAGCGCGCCGGGGCCGGCGTGCGATCCGATGGTCGCCCCCAGGGTGGTCACCATGACCTCCTCGAAGCGCGCCCGCTGCAGGATCTGCTCCTTGAAGGCCTCGGCGTCGTCGGCCGCGTCGGCGTGGACGATGCTGAGGCTGTCGCCGTGGCCACCCGTCTGCTCCGCCACGATCTCGGCGATCCGCTCGAGCGAGCGGGCTCGTCCCCGCACGCGCTCGACGGGCGTGACCACGCCGTCCTCGAAAGCCATGACGGGCTTGAGCTGCAGGATCCCCCCCACGAACGCCGTGGCCCGGCCGATGCGGCCGTTCTTCCAGAGGTAGTCGAGCGTGGCCACCGTGAAGTGGATGCGCATGCGACGGCCCAGGGCCTCGATTCGCCGCACGACGGCGTCGAGGGGCTCGCCGGCGTCCACAGCCCGGACCGCCTCCCGCACCATGAGCCCCTCGCCCATGCTCACCTGACGGGTGTCGACGACCCTCACCGGCACCTGCTCGAACTGGCGGGCGGCCATGACGGCCGACTGGTACGTAGCCGAGATCTCGGAGGAGGCGTGGATGGAGAGGATGGCCTCGGTCTCGCCCTGGCGCGCCACCTCCTCGTAGACGGCCACGAAGTCGGCCGGCGAGGGGTGGGACGTGCGGGGCAGGACGCCCTCGTCGAAGCCCTCGCGCATCATGCGCATGAAGGCGTCGTGGGTCACGTCGATGCCGTCGCGGTAGCTTCGGTCCTTGAAGAGCACGTGCAGCGGCACGACCCGTACCCGCAGCTGCTCCACCCACGACGGCGGGAGGTCGGCCATGCTGTCCGTCACGATCTTGATGCGCCGTCCGCTCTGATCCACGCTGTCCGCTCCTTCCGTGGTGCGAGCTCGTCGTCGTGCGTCGAAGCCGTCATTCGGCCGAGAGCAAGTAGAAGAAGAGGGGCTGGCCTCCGTAGTAGAGCTCCAGCTCGATGCCCGGCAACGTGGCGCGCAGGGCCTCGGCCAGCCGATCGGCCTCCTCCCGGGTCACGCCGTGACCCCAGTAGAGGGTGAGCAGGCTGCGCCCGTCGCTGAGCAGGCGCCGGGCCACCGCCGTGGTCACGGCGGCCACGTCGCGGCCCACCGAGACCAGCTCGCCGTCCGCCATGCCCACGATGTCACCGGCGTGGATGACCCGATCCCCGAAGCGAGAGTCGCGGATGGCGTAGGTCACCTCCCCGCTGGCCACGCGAGCACAGGCCTTCTCCATCTGCTGGACGTTGGCGTCGAGCCCTCGATCCTCGCGAAAGGCCAGGGCGGCGGCCAGTCCCTCCGGCAGGGTCCTCGACGGGACCACCCTCACCGGCTTCTCCGAGATCTCCGCCACCTGGCGCGCCGTCATCAGGACGTTCTTGTTGTTGGGCAACAGCAACACGCTGCGGGCGGCGGTGCGACGGACCGACGCCATCAATTCCTCGATGCTGGGGTTCATCGTCTGGCCGCCGTCGACGATCTCGTCGACGCCCAGGCTGCGGAAGATGCGGGCCAGCCCCTCGCCACTCACCACCGCGACGACGCCGGCCTCTCGCTCCGTGGCGGGCGCACCCCTGGCCGCGAGGAGCCCGGCCGGGGGCGTGGACGCGGCCCGAGCCGTCGTACGGGGCGCGTGCGAGTTGCCCGACGGCGCGACCACGGCCGTCGCGCGCCGGCTGCCCAGGCGTGCGGGTACCGGTTGGGCCTGACCACCCCGGCGCCCCGGGCCGAGGCGGCGGGAGGGGCAGGCGCGTGGGCCCCCCGGGAGGCGGCCTTGCGGGCCGCCTGGCGGTTTTGCTCCTGCATGTTGTTGATGGAGATGGCCAACAGCTCGCCCCACCGCAGCCCCGCCTCCAGGGCCTGGCCCGGGTGGTTGGTGTGGACGTGCACCTTGACCAGATCGGCATCGCCCACCACCAACAGCGAGTCGCCCAGATCCTGTAGCGCCTCCAGGAGCAGCTGGTGGGGGATGGCGCGGCCGCGCACCAGGAACTCGGTGCAGTAGCGAAACGTGACGTCGGTCTCCGCGATACCCCCGTGCCCCGGCACCGCCTCCACCGCCGGCGCCGCACCGTGATCGGGCGCCGTCCCGGCGGGTGCGGCCGAGGCCTCGAGCTCCACCTCGCCCCGCGCTGCCCGCACCGCGGCCTCCAAGAGCACCACGAGGCCCCGCCCGCCCGCGTCGACCACCCCGGCCTGCGCCAGCACCGGCAGCTGGCGGGGGGTCTGCGTCAGCGCGGCGCGGGCGCCCTCCAGCGCCGCCTCCAGCACATCGGGGATGCGAGCGGCGGGCCGGCGGTGGACCAGCTTCTCGGCCGACCGGGCAGCCGCCCGCCCCACGCTCAGCATGGTGCCCTCCACCGGCTTGATGACGGCGCGGTAGGCGGTATCGGCCGCCTCCTGCAAGGCCCGCGCCACCATGGCGGGCCCCTTCTCGCCCGGGTGGCGGGGAGAGGCCAGCACCCGTGCGAACCCTCGCATGAACTGCGACAGGATGACGCCGGAGTTGCCCCGTGCCCCCATCAGGGCGCCCTGCGAGGCCGCGGTCACCAGCTCCTCCAGCCGAGCATCGGGGCCCTTGCGCTCCACCTCGCGTAACGCGGCGCCCATGGTGAGGGACATGTTGGTGCCGGTGTCGCCATCGGGGACGGGAAAGACGTTGAGGGCGTCGATCTCGGCTCGAGCCTGCTCCAGCATCTGGACGGCCAGTTGCATCCAGGTCAGGAAGAGACGGTTTCTGCGTGGTGCGGCCGAAGCATCCATCTCCTATGCCCTCCGGGAATAGCTTTCATGGCTGCGCCGACGGTCCGACTCCGCGACGCGTACGCCCTGGACGTGCACGTTGACCTGGGCCACCGTCAATCCCGACAGTTGCTCCAGGCGGTGGCGCACCTGCTCCATCACGTTGCGGGCCACCTGGAGGATGTTGACGCCGTACTCGACGATGACGAAGAGGTTGATGACCACGTACTCGCCGTCATCGACCCGGATCTCGACGCCGCGATGGATGCTCTCCAGCCCCAACAGCTCCGCGATGCCGTCGGGGACGCTGCGAGCGGCCACCCCCACGATGCCGTAGCACTCCCGGGCGGCGTAGCCGGCGATGGCCGACAGCGCCTCCTCGGAGAGCCGGATGCGCCCGAACTCGTTGGTCAACGTCACACTCACGGCCCGCGCCTCCTCGCGGCGCCATCATAACAGACGGCCCGCCCATCCCATATTCCCTGCCTCGCTTCGGCTCCCTCTCGAGGGCGCAGCCGTGGTAAAATGGGCGCCGGCTCATGTTACGGACGAGAAGGGTGGACAAAGACGTGGCTCGTCAGTGCAGGGTCTGCGGCAAGGGTGCCATGACCGGGTTCAATGTGAGCAAGTCCAACCGGCACACCCACCGGCGGTGGCTCCCCAATCTGCACCGGCGCCGCATCGTCCTCGACGGCCGCGTGGAGCGGGCGTACGTCTGCACGCGCTGCCTCAAGGCCGGCAAGGTGCAGCTAGCGGTCTGACGGCGGCCGCGCGGTCCTGCGCAGGCGGGTCAGGGCGGCCGCCGGGTCGGGATCGCCGAAGACCGAGGTGCCCGCCACCAGCACGCTGGCGCCCGCGGCGACCAGGTGCGGCGCGGTCCGTTCGTCGACGCCACCGTCGACCACCACGTCCGCGTGCGAGCCCTGCGACTCCAGCAGCCGGCGCACCTCCGCCACCTTGCGCAGCATGCCGGGGATGAAGGGCTGTCCGCCGAAGCCGGGGTTGACCGTCATCACCAGCACCTGGTCCACCAGCTCCACGACGTAGCGGAGGCTCTCCACG
This sequence comes from Limnochorda sp. LNt, assembly GCF_035593265.1. Lineage (GTDB taxonomy): Bacteria > Bacillota > Limnochordia > Limnochordales > Geochordaceae > Geochorda > Geochorda subterranea. The sequence goes on from NZ_CP141614.1 coordinate 1,668,827, forward strand.
GGCGTTGCGGGGTTGAGGGCGGCGCCGGGGTGCAGCCCCAGCTCCCGGATCTGCCGCAGGAGACGATCGAGGTGCACGGTGGCCTCCACGTGGATGGTGAGCCGGTCGGCCCCGGCCCGGGCGAAGGCCTCGAGCCAGCGCTCCGGCGCCTCCACCATCAGGTGCACGTCCAGGGGCAGCGACGTCACCCGCCGCAACGCCTGCACCACCGGCGGGCCGATGGTGAGATTGGGCACGAAGTGGCCGTCCATGACGTCCACGTGCAGCCAGTCGGCGTTGGGCACCCGACCCACCTCGTGGGCCAGGTGGGCGAAGTCCGCTGCCAGCAGCGACGGGGCGATCTTGACGCTCACGAGTATCGCCTGGCCTCCCGTTGAAGGGCCTCGTCCAGCAGCCGCCGATAGTGCCGGTACCGTGACGGAGCCACCCGTCCCTGCTCCACCGCCTCGGGCAGGGCGCAGCCCTCCTCCCCGCGGTGCAGGCATCGCTCCTTGAAGCGACAGTGCGCCGCCTCCCGGCGGATGTCGGGCATCAGCCGCCACAGCTCTCGGGCTTCGACGCCCTCCAGGTCCAGGCGGGAGAAGCCGGGCGTGTCGGCCAGAAGCCCCCCGTCCGGCAGCTCCAGCAGCCGCACCACGCGGGTGGTGTGCCGACCACGCTGGGACCTGGCCGAGACGTCGCCCACCTCGAGCCGCGCCTCGGGGCACAGCACGTTGAGCAACGAGGACTTGCCGACACCCGACGGGCCGCTCAGGGTGCTGACGTGGCCCACCAGCAGCGCCGCCAGGGGGCCGATCCCCTCGCCCGTGCGGGCGCTGGTGGTCGCCACGGGATATCCCACCGCCTGGTAAAGCGAGCGAAAGGATTGGACCGTCTCCGGGTCGGTCCGGTCGATCTTGTTGAGGCAGACGACGCACGAGAGCCCCTGCGACTCGGCCACCACCAGCAGCCGGTCCAGCCAGCCCAGGTCCGGCTCGGGGCCGGCCACCACCGCCACCACCCGCGTCACGTTGGCCACCGGCGGGCGGATCAGGTGGCTGGTGCGCGGCAGCACCTCTTCGATGACGCCCCGGCCGTCCTGGCCGATGCGGACGCGCACCCGGTCGCCGGCCACCACCGGGCCGCCCTTGCGCACCTTGCCCCGCAGCACCGAGAGGATGCGCTGGCCCGACGGGAGCCAGACCGTATAGAAGCCGGCCTGCCGGGTCACCACCATCCCCGTCGTCTCCGATGGCTCCGGCTCGTGCGCCGCCGTCTCGAGGTCGGTCATGCCTCCCCCCTGCCGCGCGGCAACGCGGTCACCCCTGCCCCGGCGCGGGGAAGGGCTCGTCGGTCACCATCCGACCGTCGATGTAGACCTGAAACCGGGCCGAGGCCCCTCGACCTCGGACCCGCTGCGTCAGGTAGGTCCCGCCGGGCAGGGTCTCCCGGTAGGCCTCCGAGGCCCCGAAGTCGTCGATGACCAGGATGACCACCTCCTGGTTGCCGCCGGGCGGGACCTGGATGTTGACCTCCGCCGTACGCCAGCGGGTGACGCCGCTCGTGCCCGGCGCCGCCGTCGCGCTGGTCGCACCCTGCCCGCTGCCGGGGCCCGGGCCACCGGCCGCCGGCAATGGTTGGGCCGGTTGGACAGGCGCCTGCGGCGCCGGCGTGCCACCCGACGCGCCCGGCACCTGGCCGGCCGCCCCACCGAACTCGGGCACGAGCCCCAGGGTCGGCCCCGGCACGGGCGTCGCCTGGCTGTAGATGAGGTCGACGGGCGAGCCCTGCTCCACCTCGCTGCCTGGCATCGGGTTTTGGTCGATGACGGTACCGTCGGGGAAGTTGGGGTCGGGCTGGGCCCACGTCGAGCCGAGCTGCAGCCCCAGGCTCTCGATCTGGGCCCTCACCTGCTCCAGCGGCAGCCCCGTGAAGTCGGGCAGCATCACGGTCTGAAGGGGCTCGTCTCCCCGGCTGACCACCAGGTGGATGGGGCGCCCCTTCTCGAGTCGGGAGCCGGCCGCGGGATCCTGCAGCACCACGGTATTGGGTGTCAGCCGGGCCTCGTAGCGGGTCGTCACCTCGCCCAGCACGAAGCCGCCTTGCGTGATGGCCACCTGCGCCTCGCGCAAGGGGCGCCCGACCACGTCGGGGACCACGCCCACCTCGGGCCCCAGGCTGAGCGTCACCCAGACGCGCCGGCCCTCCCGCACCCGCCGGCCGGGCTCGGGATCCTGACGGATGACGTGCCCCATCGGCACGCTGTCGGAGTAGATGCGCTGGTCGACCCCGTACTCCAGCGACTGCTGCGCCAGGATGGCCCGTGCCTCGGCCTCGGTGCGGCCCACCACCGTCGGCACCATGACCTCCCGGGGGAAGAGCAGATCGAGCAGACGGGTGCTGGCCCACAACATCCCCCCCAGGAAGGCGAGGACGAAGGCCCACCGGACCAACCGTCCGCGCCGCCCCCGGGCGGGGCGCTGTCCGCGACTCGTCTCGACTCCCTCCTCGTGCCCCGAGAGCCCCTCGCCACCGGCCGCCTCCATCCGGCTCCTGCTCACGACCCGCGTCACGGCGCCGTCGATACCGGCCCGTGCCGGGCTGGCGGCTTGACCGAGGGGCTCGCCGTGGAGGACGCCGCGGCCACGTTCGCCGGAAGCCGGGGTCGCCCCCTGCACCAGCGTCACGGTCGCGAACTCCTCGGCCTGCGGCACGGCCTGGCGCAGCTCCTCGGCGAAGGCGTCGGCCGAGGCCGGCCGCTCGCCCGGTGCCTTGGCCAGCGCGTGCATGACCGCGCGCTCCAGCGCCGGCGGGATGCCGGGGACCCGCTCGCTCAGAGGCGGGACCGGGTCGTGGATGTGCCGGAGCGCCACGGCCACCGGCGAGTCGGCGGAGAAGGGGACCTGCCCGGCCAGCATCTCGTACAGCACGATGCCCAGCGAGTAGATGTCGCTGGGAGCGCCGATGGTCTGGCCCCGGGCCTGCTCCGGCGAGAAGTAGTGGACGGAGCCCAGGATGGTGCCCGAGTCGGTCAAAGAAGCGGCACTGGCCGCCCGGGCGATGCCGAAGTCCGCCACCTTGACCAGGCCCTCGGCGGTGATGAGGATGTTGTGGGGCTTGATATCGCGGTGCACCAGGCCGTGGCGGTGGGCGTGCGCCAGAGCCCTGGCCACCGCCAGCGCCACGGCCACGGCGGCCTCGGGCGAGAGCCGCCCCCGCTCGCGCAAGACCTGCTTGAGGCTCTTGCCGTCGACGAACTCCATGACGATGTAGTGGGCGCCCTGGTCCTGGCCCACGTCGAAGACCTGCACCACGTGGGGGTGCGACAGGCGCGCCGCGGCCTGGGCCTCCCGGCGGAACCGCTCGACGAACTCTCGGTCCGCGGTGAACTGGTCGCGCAGCATCTTGACGGCCACGACCCGGCCCAACAGCTCGTCCATGGCCCGGTAGACGACGGCCATGCCGCCCTCGCCCACCCGATCCATGAGCCGGTAGCGGCCGGCCGCCAGCCGTGACAGCGCGCTCACGACATGCTCACGCTCCCCGGGGCCGCCTCTCGCTCCAGATCGTCGGCCTCGACGAAGGCCACCACCACCGTCACGTCGTCCGGGGCCTGCCTTCGGATGGCCTCCCGGAGCAAGGCGTCAGCGGCTTCGCGCGCCGAGTGCGCCCCCGAGACCATTCGTGCGATCTCGTCGGTCTCCAGCGCGCCGGTCAAGCCATCGGTGCAGAGCACCAGCCGGTCGCCCGGCGCCAGGGGCACCTCCACCACGTCCACCTCTGGCGCACGCTCGCCGCCCAGTGACCGGGTCAGCATGTGGCGCTGCGGATGCCGGCGAGCTTCCTGCTGGGTCAGATGCCCGTCTCGCATCAGCTCGCCCGCCACGGAGTGGTCCTGCGTCAACTGGGTGGCGCGGCCCCCACGGATCAGATAGGCCCGACTGTCGCCCACGTGCCCCACGACCAGACGCCCCTGCCCGACCCATGCCGCGGTGAGGGTGGTGCCCATCTCCTGCCACCCGGGGTGCCTTGCCGCCATCTCCCGGATCCGGCCATGGGCCCGCTCGAAGGCGGCGCGCACTGCCCCGGCCTGCGGCGGCGCGGCGAGCGGCGGGTCGGCCAGCGTCTCGGCCGCCAGGCGCGCGGCCACGTCGCCGCCTGCATAGCCCCCCATGCCGTCGGCGACCAGGAGCAGGTCGCCGCGGGCGACGCAGGCGTCCTCGTTGCGGGTGCGGCCCGCGCCCCGGTCACTCACCCAGGCCGTCTCGACCGGCGCTCACCTCCACGAGCCGTCGACGCTCCCACCGGGCCCCCAGCTGCCCACAGGCCGCGTCGATGGCTCGCCCCCGGGGACGGCGCACCGTGACGGGGATGCCGGCGTGCGCCAGCGCCGCCCTAAAGCGGCGGACCGCGCCCGGGCTCGAGGGCTCGAAGGGCAGCCCGGGTACCGGGTTGTAGGGGATGAGGTTGACGTGGCAGAGCAAGCCGCTCAACAGGGTGGCCAGCTGGCGAGCGTGGAGCGGCCCGTCGTTGACACCGCCCAGCATGACGTACTCGAAGGAGACCCGGCGCCGGGTCGCCTCGACGTACGCCCGCACCGCCCCCATCAACTCCGACAGGGGCCAGCGGCGATTGAGCGGCACCAGCCGATCGCGCAAATCGTCGTCAGCGGCGTGCAACGAGATGGCCAGGTTGACCTCCAGCGTCGGCTCGGCCGCCAGCGCCCGTATGCCGGGCACGACGCCCGAGGTGGAGACCGTCAGCCGGCGCACGCCGATGCCGAAGCCGTCGGGCGCGCGGATCAGGTCGATGGACTGGCGCAGCGCCCGCCAGTTGGCCATCGGCTCACCCATCCCCATGAAGACCACGTGGGTCGGCCACCGCCCGGCGTGCGCCCGGGCCCACAGCAACTGTCCGGCGATCTCGGCCGCGGTCAGGTTGCGCCGCAGGCCCACCTGCCCGGTCGCGCAGAAGGGACAGCCGACCGCGCACCCGGCCTGCGTCGAGACGCAGAGGGTCAGGCGATCCCCCTCGGGGATCACGACGGTCTCGACGCGCGCCGGGACGAGCCCCGCCGCCTCGAGCATCAATACGGCTTTCTGCGTGCCATCCGCGTCGGCCTGCACCGCCAGCGCCGTCAGCCGGGCCTGCCAGGCCGACGCGCGCAGGCGCTCCCGCAGACCGACGGGCAGATCGGTCATCGCCAGGGGATCGGCGACGCCGTGGCCGAAGACCCACTCCCCCACCTGCGATCCCCGGTAGGCCGGCTCGCCCTGCTGGGCCATCCAGTGCCGCAGCTCGGACCGGGGCCGCACCAGGCCCAGCGGGAGCACCGTCTCGGGCAGGCCGGGTGCCCTCGCCGCAGCTCGGGCCATCCCTGTGCGCTCCACCCCTCAATTGACACGCTTCCCGACCGGGCAGTATACTGGCGCTGCCCGGACGTAAGGGCCGGGGCACGGCCCAGCCGAGATTATACCACGGCAGGGTGCGCACCCCGGCGGTCACGCCGGTGCCGGCGTCGGGGCGTAGCTCAGTTTGGTCAGAGCGTGCGGTTCGGGACCGCAAGGCCGGAGGTTCAAGTCCTCTCGCCCCGACCATTCTCCCCTAGGCGGACTTCTCCAGTCCCTGCAGCGGCGGCAGGCTCCCGTAGAAGCGCACCCGATCCGCGAGCTTCGCGATCATCAGGGAGTTGGTGGGCAACCGATCGTCGCGGGTGCCGATGCCGGTCAGGGCCCGCAACAGGTCGCGGTTGCCGTGCTCCCACGCCGCCATGATGGCGTTTCGGATGGCGGCCTCGACGCCTCCCGCCGTGGTGCCGTACTTGTCGGCCAGGCGCGGATAGATCTCCTTGGTCAGCGATCCGCCCAGCATCCGGTTCTCGCGCACCACCATCAAGACCGCATCGCGCAGGTAGATGTAGCCCTTGAAGTGAGCCGGCACCCCCACCTGGTGGAGCAGCCCCGTGATGGCGGCCTCGGCGTCCTGGCCCTGCGTCACCCAGTCGCCGGCCCGGGCGCCGCGGGAGACGGGGGGACCGCTCTCATCGTCGTGCGCCGCGGACTCCTGCGCCGTGCCGAACTCCCGGATCCGTTGGGCCAGCAGATCCAGGTCGAACGGTTTCACGATGAAGTATTGAGCACCCAGCTCGGTGAAGCGCTGGATCACGTCCTCCCGCCCGAAGGCGGTCAGGACGATGACGGCCGGGCGAATCAACCGGCCCGAGTCGCTGGTCGCCACCCCGTCCATGTGCCGCAGGCGCTCCATGACGGCGAGCCCGTCCAGGTGCGGCATGGTGATGTCCAGGATGACGACGTCGGGGCTCAGGCGCTCGATCTTGGCCAGGGCTTCCTCGCCATCGTAGGCCCGTCCGACCACCTCCATGTCGGGCAGGCTGTTGAGGTAGCTCTCCAGCGTCTCGACGAGCTCGATGTTGTTGTCGGCGACCAAGACGCGTATCACTTTCGGTGTGACACTCCTCTCAGCCGGACTCGGTGAAAAGAAGCGGCCGCCCTGCCCCCATCCTCACGCGTGAGGCTCCCGGGTGCGGCCGTGTCGGTAACGATGGTGGCTCACTTTTCGTGTCCGGCAGCGCGCCCTCCTGCCGGTCGTGTGACGCGCGATCGGTCGAATCGCACGACAAAGAACCCATCGGTCCGACACCGGTGGGGAAGCAGGATGAGGCCCTCCGCCGTCTCCGGCTGCGCGCAGTCGAGGCCGGCCGGCGCCTGCGGCGGCGGGATGGGGACCCGCTCGAGGCGCGCGTCGGCTGACAGCCGCCGCACGTGCTCCACCGTCTCCTCCGCCTCGAAGGAGCAGACGCTGTAGATGAGGCGGCCGCCGGGGCGCAGCAGATCCACGGCCGCCTCCAACAGCTCGCGCTGAAGTCGGGCCATGGCCTCCACGTCCTCGAGACGGCGTCGCCACCGGACGTCGGGATGGCGCGCCAGCGTGCCGAGGGCCGTGCAGGGGGCGTCCAGCAGCACGAGATCGAAGCGACCCGGCGCGAGGGGGACCCGGGTGGCGTCGCCGAGCACCGTGCGGATGGAGCGCAATCCCAGACGGCGGGCATTGCGGCGCACCAGACCGAGGCGTGCCGCGTGGGCGTCGATCGCGACGATTCGCGCCGCGTCGCCGCTCGACTCGGCCAGGTGGGTCGTCTTGCCGCCCGGGGCGGCGCACAGATCGGCGATCCGCTCGCCGGCTCGGGCGCCCGCGACGTGGCCCGCCAGCATCGCGGCCTCGCTCTGCGGCGTGAACCACCCTTCCTCGAAGCCCGGCAGCGACTCCACGGCTCCCCCGCCTCCCTCCAGCCACAGCCCCCCGGGCACCAGGGGGGTGGGATGGGCCCTCACTCCCCGGGCGCGCCAGACCTCGCCGAGCCGCTCGGGGGTGGCGCGTAGCGGATTGACCCGCACCGACAGGGGCAACGGCTCGTTGTCGGCCCGCAGGATGGCCTCGGTGGTGGTGGCGCCCCAGCGGTCGAGCCACCGGCGCACGAGCCAGCGCGGATGTGAGTGGGTCACGGCCAGCCGGGCGTCGAGGGGGCCGTCGGAGGGAGCGGGAAGCCCGCCGTCGGCCTCTCGCACCAGGGCCCGCAACACGGCGTTGGCGAAGGCCGCCGGCCCGCCGCCCAGGTCGCGTGCCTGGCGGACAGCCAGGTCCACCGCGACGGGCGCGGGGGTCTCCCGGGAGAAGCCGATCTCGTAAGCGGCCACCCGCAGGATCTGCCACAGGGTGGGGTCGACGGAGTCGCGGGGGCGACGGCTCACCCGACCCAGGGCATAGTCGAGCCGGCTCCTCCATCGCACGACCCCCGTCGCCAGGGCGGTCGCGGCCGCGGCCTGCGCCGGCGAGGCGTGGCGCCGCGCCAGCAGGGCCCGCAACGCCAGCGACAGGTAGGCGCCCTCGCGCTCGAGGCGCTCCAGCGCCTGCACGGCCAGGCGCCGGGCGACGAGCCCGGGCACCTCCCGGCTCTCCACCGCCCCTCACCCGCCCAGGTGGCGCCCCGGCGTCAGGCGCAGGCCGTTGGCGAGGTCCAGGCCCGTCATGACCCGGCTCCCCTCCGGCTGCACCCGATGCAGCCTCAAGACGCTGCCCGCCCCGCACCCCACCAGCAGGGCGCCCGCTCGGGCGTCGACGCCCAAGATGGCGCCCGGTTGCACCCCCGGCCGGGGCTCGGGCTCGACTCGCGCCTCCACGAGACGCACCCGTCGGCCGTCGAGGGTGGTGTAGGCGCCAGGCCACGGCGTGAAGGCCCGCACCTGCCGTTCGATGCGCACGGCCGGCGCGCTCCAGTCGACCAGGCCCTCCTCCTTGTCGAGCCGGGGCGCCAGAGTGGCCCCGGTGGGCGGCTGGGCAACCGGGCGGAGCGTGCCGTGCTCCAGCCGGGCCAGCGCCTCCACCAGGAGCCCGGCCCCTCGCACGGCCAGGCGATCGTGCAGGGAGGCGGCCGTGTCGTGGTCGCCGATCACCTCGGTCGCCTGCAACAGGATGGGTCCCGTATCCCAGCCCTCGTCCATCCGCATGATGGTGACGCCCGTGATGCGGTCGCCCTCCAGGATGGCGCGGGCGATGGGAGCGGCTCCTCGCCACCGGGGCAGCAACGAGGCGTGGACGTTGATGCAGCCGTGCCGGGGATACGTCAGGACGGGCGGCGGGATCTTGTGGGCGAAGGCGACCACCACCAGCGCGTCGGCTCCCGTCTCGGCCAGCACCTCGAGCCACTGCTCGGCGTCGGGGCGCTCGGGCTGCCAGACGGCCATCCCCAACCTCGACGCGGCCTCCTTGACGGGCGGCGGAGCCAGTCGCTGACCCCGGCCCCGAGCCCGGTCGGGTTGCGTGACGACCCGCCCGATCTGGTGCCCCTCGCGCACCAGGGCCTCGAGGCTCGGCACGGCGAAGTCCGGCGTGCCGGCGAAGACCAGCTTCAGGGGCTCGCCTCCTCGGTACGGGCCGGGTGTTGGCCCCGCCCCCCGGCCGCGGCGGCCTCGCCCGCGGGCTCCGTCTCCTCCACCAGGCGGCTCGCCTTGTCGATGAAGAGCACCCCGTCCAGGTGATCCACCTCGTGCTGGATGATGCGCGCCAGGTACCCCTCGGCCTCGAGCTCGACCGGACGGCCGCGCTCGTCCAGCGCGCGTACGCGCACCACGGCCGCGCGCTCCACGTAGCCCGTCACGCCGGGGATGCTGAGGCAACCCTCCACGTCGACGTCCACGCCGTGGTGCTCCACGATCTCCGGGTTGATCAGCGCCATGAACCGGTCGCCCGGATCCACCACGATGACGCGCTCCAGCACACCCACCTGGTTGGCCGCGAGGCCCACCCCGGGCGCCTCGTACATCGTCTGGCGCATGTCCTCGATCAGCTTGCGATGCCGGCGCGTGATGCGCTCCACCGGCTTCGCCCGCTGACGCAGCACCGGATCCGGATGCTTGCGAATGGGCAACAGAGCCAACCGATCGCCCGCCTCGCCTCCTGGCCCTTCGCGGCCTGCTCGTCGTCAACGGGTATTATAGCAGGCGGTGACGACCCGCCCTCACAGCACGTCCACGGGGTCGGGATCCACCACCACCGACTCGGGTCGCAAGGCACCCGTCAGGGGCTCCGACTCCACCAGGCCACGCACCAGCTCCCGTGGGAGTGGCGACGGGCCTCGTACCACCACCTGCCACCGCCACCGATCCCGCAGCCGGGCGAGGGGCGCCGGTGCCGGACCCAGCACCTTCACCCCGCTCCGTCCCGCAGCCGCCTCCTCCAGGCGCCGGGCCATCTCGACGGCTGCACCCCGGGCCCGAGGCTCCTCCGGATCCTGGGCCACCAGCCGCACCAGCTCCCCGAAAGGCGGGTAGGACCACCGGCGCCGGAAGGCGAGCTCCCGATGATAGAAGCGCTCGGCCTCACCCGAGACGGCGGCCCGGATGCTGGGATGGTCGGGCTGGAAGGTCTGGACGATGACCTGGCCGGGACGCGGACCGCGGCCGGCCCGCCCCGCCACCTGCACCAGGTGCTGGAAGGTCCGCTCGGCCGCGCGGAAGTCGGGCAGCTGCAGCGTCACGTCGGCCAGCACTGCCGCCGCCAGGGTGACGCCGGGGAAGTCGTGGCCCTTGGCCACCATCTGGGTGCCGACCAGGATGGCAGGCGCCTGCCGGGCGAACGCGTCCAGGATGCGCCGGTGCGCGTCGCGTCGGCCCGTGGTGTCGGCGTCCATGCGCAAGACGGGGACCCCGGGGAAGGCGGCAGCGAGGGCGGCCTGCACCCGCTGGGTGCCGAAGCCCACCGCTGCGATCTCCTCGTCGCCGCAGCGAGGGCAGCGCCCGGTCACCTCGGTCTCGTAGCCGCAGTAGTGGCACCGCAGCGAGCCCCGACCGGGCCCGTGGTGATAGGTGAGGCCCACGTCGCAGTGCGGGCACCGCCAGGAGAAGCCGCACGCCCGGCAGATGAGGGCCCCCGAGAAGCCGCGGCGATTGACGAAGACGATGGCCTGCTCCCGGTGGGCCACCACTTCCCGCAGGGCCTCCCGCAGGGGCCGGCTGATGGGCGACACCTCGCCGGTGGCGGCCAGCTCCTCGCGAAGGTCCACGATGCGGGCACTCGGCATGGGGCGCGCGTCGATGCGCTCGGGCAGCCGCAACAGCCTCAACTGACCGTCGAGGGCTGCCTGCATGGACTCCAGGGAGGGCGTGGCACTGCCGAGCACGACGGCCGCCCCCGCCTCCGTGGCCCGGTGGAAGGCCACCTCCCGGGCGTGGTAGCGGGGCGACTCGTCCTGCTTGTACGAGGACTCATGCTCCTCGTCCAGCACGAACAGCCCCACGTCGGCCACGGGCGCCAGCACCGCCGAGCGAGCGCCCACCACGACCCGGGCTTCGCCCGAGCGGACCCGCTCCCAGTGGTGGCGCCTCCAGCCCGCCGCCATCTGGCTGTGCAGCACCGCGATCCGGTCGCCGAAGCGGCGGCGCAGCGAGCCGACCAGCTGCGGCGTCAGGGCGATCTCGGGCACCAGCAACACCGCCGAGCGGCCGGCCTGCAGGCAGGCCGCCACGGCCTCCTCGTAGACCCGTGTCTTGCCGCTGGCGGTCACGCCCCACAGCAAGAATCGCTGAGCCTGCCGGCGCTGGATGGCTTCGACGATGGGGGCCAGCGCCTCCCGCTGCCACACCGTCAGCGGCGGCTCCGGCGAGCCGGGCCCTTGCAGGCCGTCGGCCCGCGCGTCGGATGCCACGCCGCCGAATCCCCGCGGGGCACCCCGACGCGCGGGGGGCGGAGCGACGATGTCGATGGCCGCCCCCAGGGGGGCGAGGTACCGGTGGGCCAGCCACCGAGCCAGGGCCAGGGCGTCGGCCGGGCAACGCTCCTCGCCGGGGCCCACCCCGACGATCCGCTTGAGGCGCACGCCGCCGGGAGCCGGCGCATGGGCCACGACCCATCCGCGCACCACGCGCTGGCGCAGCGGCACTTGGACCCGCTCGCCGGGAGCGGGCAGGGGCTCTCCCTCGGGGGCCAGGTAGCTCAGGGGGTGGTCGATCGCGGCATCCTGGGGGTCGATGGCGACCAGGGCCGCCACCGACGCCGGCGGGCGGGGACGATGTCCTGGCGCCGTGGTCTACTTGACCCCGCTCCGGGACGGCAGCTCGCAGAGCACGAGCCCCTGGTAGATCTCGTGCAGGGCGATGGTGACCGGCTTGGTGGAGTCGATGGCCACCACCGGCGGCTCTCCCTCCAGGAGCTGCCGCGCACGCCGGGCGGCGGCCGCCACCAGCGTGTAGCGGCTGCGAGCCGGGTTCTTGGCCAGCATCTCGTAAAGCGGCGGCTGGTTGAGCACGGTCCCGCCCACTCCCTCTACCGACCGGGCCGGGTCTCCTGTCGCGACGCGTCCGCCCGTGCCCCCGTCGGCCAGCGGAGCCGGTGGGGCCGACAGGCCTCGGCCCGGATGATGGACTCCAGCAGCAGGCTCGCCTCGTCCACGTTCGCGTTGACGATGACGTAGTCATAATCGGGCGCGGCTTCCATCTCTGTCAAGGCCATGGCCATCCGCCGCTCGATGGCACGAGGGTCGTCGGAGGCCCGGCGGATCAGGCGCTCCCGCAACGTCTCCAGCGACGGCGGCAACAAGAAGACGAAGACGGCGTCGAGCCGCCGGGAGGCCCGCAGCTGCTGTGCCCCCTGGATGTCGATGTCGAGCAGCACGATGCGCCCCGAACAGACCGCTTCGGAGACGTAGCGCGCCGGCGTGCCGTAAAGGTGGTCGCCGAAGCGGGCCCACTCCAGCAGCTCCCCCGCCTCCACCAACCGGGCGAAGCGTTCGGTGGTGACGAAGAAGTAGTCACGCCCGTGGATCTCACCGGGCCGCGGCGGCCGGGTCGTCACCGAGATCGAGTAGAGCAGCTCGGGCATGCGACGCCGCACGGCGTTGACCAGGGTATTCTTGCCGACGCCGCCGGGGCCGGAGACCACCACCAGGAAGCCGCGCTCGAGCGGGCCGGGTGTCGCGGGGGAGGCGGTCATTGGGCGGGCGCGGGCGTCTCCGCCTGATCCCGGCTCGTCAACCGGTGCGCGACCGTCTCGGGCTGCACGGCCGACAGGATGACGTGCTCGCTGTCGGTGATGATGACCGCCCGGGTCCGGCGCCCGTACGTCGCGTCGATGAGCCGGCCCCGGTCCCTGGACTCCTGGATGATGCGCTTGATGGGCGCCGACTCGGGGCTGACGATGGCCACGATGCGATTGGCCGAGACGATGTTGCCGAAGCCGATGTTGATCAGTCGAATCTCCACCCGCTGGCCCCCCTACTCGAAGTTGGCGATCTGCTCACGCATCCGCTCGACCTCGGCCCGAAGCTCGATGAGGCGGTGGACCGCCTCGGCCTGGGCGACCTTGGCGGTGGCCGTGGATAGCTCCCGGTCCATCTCCCTCAGCAAGAACTCCATCCGCCGGCCCGGCGCCGGCTCCGCCGCCAGCTGGCGCATGTGGGCCACGTGCTCCGCCAGGCGGTCCAGCTCCTCCGACACGTCGGCCTTGTCGGCGGCGATGGCCACCTCCTGGGCCAGGCGCTGGCGGAAGGCCTCGTCCTCCAGCAGGCGCCTCCCCTCCGTGATCAGCGCCGAGCCCGCCAGCAACCCCGCCAGCCTCTGCTCGAGCCGCTGCTGGTGGAGCCGGGCCCACTGGCCGCCCTGCTCGCGTAGGCGCCCCAGCGCCGCCTCCACCGCGTCCAGCCGGGCCGCGGTCTCCTGCCAGAGCCTGGTCCCCTCGACCCGGCGCATGCGCTCCACCTGGTCGAGGGCCGCGTCGACCAGCGGGGCCAGCGCCTCCCAGAGGGCATCCTCCTCGGGCGGCGTCTCATCGACCGAGACGACCTCCGGAAGCACCAGGAGGTCGGCGACCGAGAAGGCGACCGAGGATCCGATCTCCTGCTGGATTTGCGTCAACTGTTGCCAATACCGGCGCAAAACCGCCGCGTTCACCCGCACACTTCGCCGGGCGGTCTCCAACTCCTGCGCCACCACGCTCACCTCGACCCGCCCCCGCACCAGCCGGGCCGCCACCCGATCCCGGACCCGGGGATCCAGCGAGGGCCAGCCGCGCGGCCAGTGGCACGAGACGTCGAGACAGCGGTGGTTGAGGGTCCGGATCGCGACCTCCAGCGTGCCCCACGGGCTCGGCCCCCGGGCCGTCCCGAAGCCCGTCATGCTCGCAGGAGCGCAAGCGGGGGGCACCTCGCGTGGCGAGGGCAGCGCCAAGGCTTGTCACCTCTCCGACGGGCCCCATCTTATCACGACGCCCGTCCGCGTGACAGGGCGGGGATGAGCCTCGCCACGAGCCGGGAGGCACGGGCACCTCCCCAGTCCCCGAGGCTCTGCATGGCCGCGACCCCCACGGAGCCGGCCGCCACCAGGGCCCATACGCCCGCGGGCAGAGGGGTCGTGCCGAAGAGCGGCTGTAGCGCCGGCCAGGCGACGACGGCTCCCAGCAGCCCCGCCGAGATGAGCACCGAGCCCGCCAGGACCGGAGGCGGCAGTCCGTGGCGCCCGGCGTCGTAGCCCATCTTGAGGGCGTAGACGAGCTGCAGGAGCACCAGGCTGGCGAAGGCCGCCGTCCTGGCTTGGGCCTGGCTTCCGCCGAGGGCCAGGGTGGCGGCGAAGACGAGGAGGGTGCTCATCCCGATGACCGTGCCCTGCGCCACGATCTCCTCTCCCGCCCCACGGGCCAGGAGCCCCTCCTGCCGAGAGCGGGGCGGGCGCTGCATCACGCCCCTGGCCGGTGGCAGCAGCCCCAACGCCAGGGCCGGCAGGCCATCCGTCACCAGGTTGACCCACAGGATCTGCAAGGCCGTCAGCGGCACCGGCAGCCCCAGCAGGCTGGCGCCCAGCATGGTCAGCATCTCGCCGGTGTTGCAGGCCAGCAGGTATCGCACGAACCGCCGGATGTTGTCGTAGATGGCCCGCCCCTCCTCGATGGCGTCGACGATGGTGGCGTAGTTGTCGTCCAACAGCACCAGCGACGCCGCCTGGCGCGCCACGTCCGTGCCGGCGATCCCCATGGCCACCCCGATGTCGGCCTCCTTGAGGGCCGGTGCGTCGTTGATCCCGTCGCCGGTCATCGCCACCACGTGGCCCTCCTGCCGGAGCAGCTGCACCAGCCGGCGCTTCTGATCCGGGGGCACCCGGGCGAAGAGGCGGCAGCGGCCGAGCTGGCCCTCGAGCTCCTCGTCGCTCATGCGCTCCATCTCACGTCCGATCAGGACGGGCTCGTCCTCCCGGGCCAGCCCGATGGCCGCCGCGACCGCCCGTGCGGTCGCCGGGTGATCGCCCGTCACCATCACGGTGCGCACGTGGGCCCTCCGCGCTCGCTCGATGGCCGCCGCCACGTCGGGACGCGGAGGATCCCGCAGCGCCACCAGCCCCAGGAAGGTCAGATCCCGCTCCAGGGCTGCGGCCAGCACCTCCGGGGACGACCGCGGATCGGGGAGGTCCGTGACCGCCGCCCGCCGGGCGGCCACGGCCAGCACGCGCAACCCGTCCGCCGCGAGGTGCTCGGCTCGCTGGACGATGCGGGCCCGCTCCGCCCGCCCCATCCGCTGCTCGCCGGCCGTTCCCTGCCAGCGGGCGCAGGCGGCCAGGATGGCGTCGGGCGCCCCCTTGGCCATCACCTCGGCCACTCCCGGCACCTCCGACGCCACGCCCACGCTCATGCGCCGACGCCCCGCCTCGAAGGGGGCCTCGGCCAGCACGCGGTAGCGGCCGCGCAAGCGCGACGGCTCCAGGCCGGCCTTTCGCGCGGCACAGACCAGGGCGGCCTCCGTCGGATCCCCCACCGCGACCCACCGCCCCGACCGGTGCGCCACGTCCCCGTGGCCGCACAGCACCCCAGCCCGCAGCAGCCGCGCCAGGACCGGTCGCCCCAGCGGATCGACGGCCTGGCCGTCGGCGAAGAAGCCCCCCGACGGGGAGAAGCCCTGGCCACTGATCTCCACGGCGCCCCAGGGCCCCTCGATGCGCACGACGGTCATCTCGTTGAGGGTGAGGGTCCCCGTCTTGTCGGAGCAGATGACGGTGGCGCAGCCCAGGGTCTCGATGGCGCTGAGCTGCCGCACGACGGCGCGCCGCCGGCTCATCCGCTGGACTCCCAGGGCCAGGGCCGCCGTGATGGCGGCCGGCAGCCCTTCGGGGATGGCCGCCACGGCCAGGCTGATGGAGACCAGGAGCATGCCATACCAGGGCTGGCCCTGGGCCACCCCGACGGCGAAGACCACCGTCACCGCCAGCACACACACCGCCACCAGGCGGCGTGCGAGGTGGTCGAGAGCGTGCTGCAGCGGGCTGTCGGGACGGGGCGCCTCGGAGACCATGGCCGCGATGCGGCCGAGCTCGCTGTGGGCTCCGGTGCGGATCACCACCGCCCGTCCGCTGCCCGCCACCGCCGTCGTACCGGCAAAGAGTACGTGGCCGGCACGGCCCGGGCCGGTCTCGTCCGGCGCGGGCATGGGGACGACGACCTTGGGCACGGGCGCCGACTCGCCGCTCAGGGCCGACTCCTCCACCTGCAGGGCATACGCCTCGAGCAACCGGGCGTCCGCGGGGATGCGGTCGCCGGCCTCCACCAGCAGCAGGTCCCCCACGACCAGCTCTCCTGCCGGCACCTCGACCACCTGGCCGCCTCGCACGACCCTCGCCTTTGGGGCCCGCCACTGGGCGAGGGCCCGGATGGCTTGCTCCGCCCGATGTTCCTGCACGAAGCCCAGCAGGACGTTGAGCACGACGATGGCCAGGATGGCCAGGGCGTCGGCCACCTCCCCCAGGCCCCACGCCAGGGCGCCGGCGCCCAGCAGCAGCAGGGTCATGAACGAGCGGATCTGATCCCACAGCAGCCGCCAGCCGACGGCCCCTGTGGACGCTGGCAACTCGTTGGGGCCGTCGCGAAGGAGCCGGGCCCTGGCCTCGTGTGGGTCGAGCCCGGTGTGGGCGTCGGTGCGCAGGCGCCGCAACAGCTCCGGTAGCGCCAGAGACTCCCCGCCGTCGACGGCCGCGCCACCAGCGTGGGTGGGCTGGCGCTGCAACCGGCGTCGTCGCATCCCCGTCGAGCCTCCCGCGGTGCGATTGGGGGCTGTCCTGCTGCCTCCCCTTAAGGTCTATGGGCAGGAGGGGGAGGTGAGCCCCCGCGCGCCGGTCGGGGCGACGCTCACCCGTCGGAGCGGCTCGGCTCCAGTCGCTCGAGGCGAAGCAAGGCGGGGGTGAAGGAGGGGTCGGCCTCCAGGGCTCGCCGGTAGGCCGAGATGGCGGCCTGGCGGTCGCCCCGATGCTCGTAGACCTGCCCCAGGGAGAAGTGAACGCGGGCCGCGCGGAAGTCCACCCGCAGGGCCTGCCTCAGCAGCTCCTCCGCCTCGTCCCAGCGGTCCGACTCCATGAGGCTGCTGGCCAGCAGGACGTAGAGATCCACCCGGTCGGGGGCTCTTGCGATGGCATCCCGCAGGTGCGCCTCGGCGGTGGCCCGCCAGGCCTCCGATGAGGCCGGCGCCGGCGAGGCGGGCCATGCCTGCGACAGCCGCGCGCCCTGCTGCTCGTCGCGCGCGGCCGCGAGCGCCAGCTCGCCCAGTCCCTCGAGGGCCAGGACCGCGGCGGGGGCCTGCTCGAGGAGGGCCCCGTAGGCTCGGGCCGCCATCGGCAGGCGGCCCGTGGCATGGTAGGCCATGGCCAGCAGCCCCTGGGCCGCCAGGCGGCTCGACGGGTCCATCGACTCGAGAGGCAGCGATGCCCCCAGCTCCGCCGCCTGGTCCCACTCGCCGCGGGACCCGTGGACCCAGGCGAGGAGGATGGGGGCCTCGGGATCGTCGGGAGCATTCCATCGTGCCAGGCGGAGCTTGCCGATCGCGGACTCGGTCCGCCCTCGTGCCAGGTCCTCCAGGGCCGAGGCGAGCCACGGGGTCCCGGCCGTGCCGGCCGGCGGCGAGGGAGCCGCGCGGACGCCTACCCAGAGGAGCGCCCAGGCGCTGACCACCACCAACGCCAGCAGGCCCGCCCCGCGTCGGCTCACCCGCCTCGCCCGAGCGCCCCGGCCGTCCCCTTGCGCCGTCATACCTGTGGCTTACGCCCCTCGCCGGGAGGTTCCTCCGTGGTACGTGGTACAATCGCCGGGGGTCGGGTGCCCATGCAGCTCACACCGCAGCGTCTCGCGCAGCTGGCCCAAGCCATCGCCTCGAGCCTCGCCGGGGCCTGGGTTCAGCGCATCTACCAGCCGGAGGCGAGCGTGCTGGTCTTTCACCTGTACGGGCCCGGCGGCGAGAGGGTCCTGGTGGCCGATACGACGCCGGGGCGGCTGGCGCTGGGCGTGGTGAGCGGCGCTCGGCCGCCCAATCCGCTGCAGCCCCCCGCCTTCTGCATGCTCTTGCGCAAGCACCTGGAGGGCAGCCGCCTGACCGGCGCCTCGGCCGTGCCCGGCGATCGGGTGGTCCTGCTTCGCTTCCGGCGGGCGTCCGAGCCCCAGGCCATCCTGGCCCTGGAGATGACGGGCCGCACCGCCAACGTGGTCCTGGTCGTCGATGGAAAGGTGGCCGGCTGGCTGCGCGCGCCCGGACCCCAGCGCGCACTGGCCCTCCATCGGCCCTACGCCCCTCCCCCGCCGCCACCGGCGAGCCCCGCGGCGCGCGGGCCGGCGTCGGGGGAGGAGGTGCCCACCCTGGAGGCGGTGGGGGCGTGGTGGGCGAAGCGGCTTTGCCAGGACCAGGTCGAGACGCGCCGGCGTGACCTGGCCCGGCGGCTCGAGGAGCAGTGCCGCCGGCTGGCCCGTCGCATCGCGCGACAGGAGGAGGACCTGCAGCGTGCGGGCGAGGCCGAGCGCTGGCGCCGGGCCGGGGAGCTCCTGCTCACCTTCCCCCACGATGTGCCGCCGGGGGCGACGCAGGTGACCCTGCCGCCCGCCGACCGGCCCACGGGCGAGCCGCCCCTTACCATCGAGCTGGACCCCGCGCGGTCGCCCGCTCAAAACGCGGCCGCCTGCTTCCGCCGTTACCAGAAGGCCCGACGGGCCGTCGCCGCGCTGGAGGCGACCCTCCAGGAGGGCCGTCGTCGCCTCGAGGCCCTGCAGACCCTGCGGGTCCTGGTGCAGACAGCCGACGACACCGACGTGCTGGCGACCCTGGAAGCCGAGACAGAGCAGCTGTCGGAGGAGCCGGGGCACCGGCGGCCACCCAGCGCCGGAGAGAGGAGCCGCCCGGCCTCGAGGGCCCGGAGCCAGGCGTCTCGCCGCACCGGCGATGGCATGCCCGTCACCCGCTACCGGTCCTCCGAGGGCCTCGAGATCCTGGTGGGGCGGAGCGCGGCGGCCAACGATCACCTCACCTTCCACCTGGCGCGGCCCGAGCATCTCTGGCTGCATGCCCGGGGCCTGCCCGGCGCGCACGTGGTGGTGCGGGCCGAGGCCGACCAGGTGGGCCCCGTCACCCTGCAGGAGGCCGCGGCCCTGGCCGCGCGCTACAGCGCGCAGGGCGAGGCGGGCGTGCCGGTGCCGGTCGACTACACCCGTCGCCGGCACGTCCGCAAGCCACCCGGTGCTCCGCCCGGCTTCGTCGTCTACGACCACGAGCGCACCGTCACCGTGCGGCCGGCCCCCCGGGAGGGCCCCCTCAGTGCCGGAAGTGGCGCACCCCGGTGAAGACCATCGGCAGCCCGGCCCGGTCCGCGGCCGTGACGGACTCGTGGTCCCGCATGGACCCGCCGGGCTGGATGATGGCCCCGATCCCGTGCTCGGCCGCCAGCTCCACCACGTCCGAGAAGGGGAAGAAGCCATCGGAGGCCAGCACGGCTCCCGCCGCCCGCGCCCCGGCGCGCTGGATGGCCTGACGTGCCGCGTCGATGCGGTTGACCTGGCCTGCGCCGATGCCCAGGGTCTGACCCTCCTTGGCCACCACGATCGCGTTGGACCGGGCGTGCTTGACCACGCGCCAGGCGAAGCGCAGGTCGGGCCACAAGGCGTCGGGCACCGGGGTCTGGGTGACGGTGCGCAACTGCTCCTCCACCAGGTCCAGCTCGTCGGGCGTCTGCACCAAGAGCCCTCCGGGCACGCTGCGCACCTCCCAGGTGGGCCAGCCCGGCGCCCGCCCCCTGCCCTCGATGGGCCCCACCTCGATGAGCCGCAGGCGGGGCTTCTTGGCCAGGATGGCCAGGGCATCGGGCTCGAAGGAGGGCGCCACGACCACCTCGAGGAAGGTGCGCTCCATGAGCTGGGCCGTCGCCGCGTCCACGGGCCGGCTGAGGGCCACCACGCCGCCGAAGATGGAGACGGGGTCGGCCTCGTAGCAGCGCTCGTAGGCACGGGCCACCGTATCGGCCACCGCCGCGCCGCAGGGGCTCCCGTGTTTGATGGCGCAGGCCGCCGGGCGGTCGGCCAGCTCGGCGATCAGCGCCAGGGCCGCCGAGGCATCGGCCACGTTGTTGTAAGAGAGCTCCTTGCCCTGCAGCACGTTGCCCCAGGGCACCGACGGGCCCGACCAGGGGATGCGGTAGATGGCGCCGCTCTGGTGGGGGTTTTCGCCGTAGCGCGCCAGGCGCCACCGCTCAGCCACCAGGTGGAGCACCTCGGGCAGCCGGGGCTCCGCTTGCTCGCCCGCCTCGACCCGCTCCAGGGTCGCCGCCACCAGGGCGTCGTAGGCCGCCGTGAGGCGAAAGGCGGCCACGGCCAGGCGGCGCCGGGTCGCGGGGCTGAGGCTGCCCGAGGGCGATCGGCGCAACTCGTCGAGCAGCGTGGCGTACTGCGAGGGCTCCGTGACGACCGCGACCCGCTCATGGTTTTTGGCGGCCGCGCGCACCAGGGCCGGCCCGCCGATGTCGATGAGCTCCACCAGCTCCCGCACGTCCCAGGGCCGGTCACCCCCACGGGCCACATAGGCCCCGAAGGGATAGAAGTTGACGACCACCCAGTCGAAGGCCACGCCCCCCAGCCGCTCCAGCTCCGTCAGGTCGGCCTCGTCGGCTCGCGCCAGCACCCCGGCGAAGACGGCGGGATGCAACGACTTGACCCGCCCGCCGAGCAGGGTCCCGTGCCCGGTCAGCTCGGCGAGCCGCCGGACGGCGACGCCTCCCGACTCCAGGTGGGCGGCCGTGCCGTCGGTGGCCCAGATCTCCCACCCCATCTGCGACAACGTCCCTGCCAGCTCCACGAGGCCCTGCGTGTCGGAGACGCTCATCAGCGCCCGGCGCACGCCGTTGCCCGTCGGCGATGTCATGGTCGCGCCTCCCCGTCGAGGTCGGCTACCCGATGCGCCGGCTGCCCGGCTCGGCGATGGGCACGCCCTGCCAGCACAACGGGCACGCCGCCTGGTCCCACGTCTCGAAGTCGAGTCGGATCAGCGTCCGGTACGGAAAGGGCGGTCGGAAGCGGCCGCCGCTGCGATCGATGAGGGAGCAGGCACCCACGATCCGGCCGCCGGCGGCCTGGACGGCCTGCGCGGTCTCCATCAGGGAGCCGCCCGTGGTGATGACGTCCTCCACCAGGAGCACCGCCTCCCCCGCCGCGACCGAAAACCCTCGTCGCAGCGCCATCCGACCCCCGACCCGCTCGGTGAAGAAGGCCCGAGAGACCCCCAGCTGGCGCGCCAGCTCGTAGGCCAGCAGGATGCCGCCGGTAGCCGGTCCCACCACCACCTCCGGGCGCAGGTCCCAGCAGGCGATGGCCAGCAGCCGCACCAGGGCCTCCGCCACCCTGGGCCGCTCCAGCAGGCGGAACTTCTCTACGTACCGGTCGGAGTGGAGCCCCGAGCTCAGGCGAAAGTGGCCGTGCAGCAGCGCGCCCGTGCGCTCCAGGTACGCCGCCGCCTGCCCCTCGATGTCGGCGGCCGTCTCCTCGGGGGGCCCCACGGCCCTGCCCACCAGCGTCTCGAGGCTGGCCAGCCCCTGTCGGGCCACGTAGTCGCGCAGGCCCTCCAGGATCTCCAGCGCCGCGGTGGGACGGTAGAAGGTGGCCGTCCCCACCGCCACGGCTCGAGCGCCTGCCATCAAGTACTCCAACGCGTCACGGGCCGTCTCCACGCCCCCGCTGCCGATGATGGGCAGCCCCGTCGCCCGCCAGATGCGAGCCGTCAACCGCACCGACAGGGGCCGGATGGCGGGGCCGGAGAGGCCGCCCACCTCGGCGGTCAAGGCGGGCTGCCCCCGCTCCACGTCGATGGAGAGGGCCGGATAGGTGTTGGCCACGGTGAAGCCGTCGGCCCCGGCAGCCGCGCACGCGAGGGCCACCTCCACGGGGTCGGCCGCCATGGGCGCCAGCTTGACGAAGACGGGCAGCCGTGACGCCGCCCGCACCGCCCGCACGACGCTGGCCGCCATGACGGGCGAGGCGGCGAAGGCGACCCCGCCCTCCTTGACGTTGGGGCAGGAGATGTTGAGCTCGACCGCCGCCACCCCACCGGCGGCCTCGAGCCGGCGGGCCACCTCGGCGTACTCCTCCTGGGTCTTGCCCACGACGTTGGCGATGACCGTGGCACCCGTTGCCACCAGCTCCGGCAGCAGCCGCTCGACGAAGAGGTCGACCCCGGGGTTCTCCAGGCCGATGGCGTTGATGGCCCCACAGGGGCTCTCGACCAGCCGCGGGGGTGCATGCCCCACCCAGGGTTGGAGGCTGAGGCCCTTGGTGACGACGGCTCCCACCTGGTCGGGCTCGACCAGCCCCCGGTAGTCGAGCCCGAAGCCGAAGGTCCCCGAGGCCATCACCAAGGGGTTGCGCAGCCGCAGCGGCCCCAGCTGGATCGCCAGATCGTCACGCACCGGCGCCCGGACACCCCTCCCAGATCAGGTCCGCGGCGTCGAAGACCGGCCCCTCGACGCACGCCCTCGCCCAACCCGTCACCCGATACCCCTCGCGACGCCGCCAGGGCACCACGCACGACAGGCAGACCCCGGCGCCGCACCCCATCACGGTGTCGACGGCGACCTCGACCGGCCTGGGATCCGCTCGCCGCAGCCGCTCGACCGCCTGCAGCAGCCCCCATGGCCCGCACGCGTAGACCCGGGAGGCCTCCTGCCACAGCGTCTGGGCCACATGCGCCGCCGTGCCCCGACGACCCGCGCTGCCGTCCTCGGTGGCCACCACCAGACGGGCGCCGGTCGCCTCGAGCGCCGCCTCCAGGATGACGTCGGCCCGGCTGCGGAAGCCCGCCACCACCGTCACCTCGGGGCCCGTCCCCCGTGCCGCCAGCCGCTGGGCCAGGAAGAGCAGCGGGGCCAGGCCCGTGCCGCCGCCCACCAGCAGTACCGTCCCCGGTGTCGGCCCGGGTACCCCTATCGAGAAGCCCCGCCCCAGGGGCCCCAGCACGTCCAGCACGTCGCCGGGCCGACGGGCGGCGAGCCAGCGGCTGCCGACCCCGACGGCCTTGACGACGATGGACGCGACGCCCTGCCGGGCGTCGACGCCGGCCAGGCTGTAGGGGCGCCGCAGCAGCGGCCCGGAGGACGTCCCCTCCCGGCACAGCACATGGACGAACTGCCCCGGCTGCGCGCCCACCAGCTCCGGCGCCTCGAAGTCGAGCCGCACGACGGCCTCGGCCAACCGCTCGAGCCGAACCACCAGCGCCCGCACCAGCGCCATTCGGGGCGGCCCGGCCCCCTCGTCCGGCGTGGACCCGACCCCCTCAGCCCCCACGGTGGCTCCCCGCCGCCCCCGGCCCCGCGCCCGAGTGCGCCCCCACCGTCGCCACGAAGGCGTCGAAGAGGTGGACGTTCTCCCGGGGCCCCGGGGTCGCCTCGGGGTGGAACTGCACCGACCAGGCCGGCAGGTCTCGGTGGCGCATCCCCTCGACGGTGCCGTCGTTGAGGCTGCGGTGCGTCACGATCAGCTCCGGGGGCAGGCTCGACTCGTCGAGGGCGTAACCGTGGTTGTGCGTCGTGATGTAGACGCGTCCGGTCTTGACCTCCTGCACGGGGTGGTTGCCGCCTCGGTGCCCGAACTTCATGCGGTAGGTGCGGGCTCCCATGGCCAGGCCCAGCAACTGGTGACCGAGGCAGATGCCAAAGAGGGGCACCTGCCCCAGCAGCCCCCGGACCGTCGCGATGGGCTGACGCGCCGCGGCGGGATCGCCCGGCCCGTTGGAGATGACCACGCCCTGCGGACGCAACGCCAGGATCTGCTGGGCCGTGAAGTGAGACGGCACCACCGTCACCCGGCAGCCGCGCTCGACGAGGTTGAGCAGGATGTGGCGCTTGACGCCCAGGTCCAGCACCACCACGTGAGGCCCGGCTCCCTCCCCCAGGTGGTAGGGGGCCGCGGGGCTGACCTCCTCGATCAGCGACTGCTCGCCGAGCTCCGGCACCCGACGGGACCGCTCCACCAGCTCCGACCGCTCGATGGGGCGGCTCGTCAGGAAGCCTCGCATCGTGCCTCGCGCACGCAGGCGTCGCACCAGCGAACGGGTGTCGACGCCGGCGATGCCCACGACCCCGTGCTCCGTCAACCAGGCCTCCAGCGAGCCGACGCCGGGCGGCAGCGCCTGAGGGTCGTCGGCCAGCTCCCTCATGACGACGCCGCGCACCTGCACCGCACCCGACTCCACGTCGCAGGCCGAGGTGCCGTAGTTGCCGATGAGCGGCTGGGTGAAGACGACGATCTGCCCGCGGTAGGAGGGGTCCGTCAGCACCTCCTGGTAGCCCGTCTGGACGGTGGTGAAGACCACCTCCCCACTGGTCTCGCCGTCTCGACCGACTCGTACACCCTCGTAGACGGATCCGTCCTCCAGCGCCAGCCACGCCGGAGCCCGTCCCGCTCTCATCCCATCGACCCCCTCCATCCCGACGGCCCGCCGGTCCTCACCGGGATGCCGCCGTGCGCGCCCGCTCCAGGGCCTCTTGCAGCTGGCTCGCGGCGGCCGCCGCGGCCGCGGCCCACCCCTGCGGATCCCCGCTCTGCTGGCGCCACGCCTCCAGCAGGGAGCGCGAGACGCTGACCAGCCCGCCGAGCCCCTCCCGGTCGAAGGCCGGCGCCAGGGCCTCGGGTGACGCCCCCTGCGCCCCGACGCCCGGCAAGAGCAGCCAGACGCCCGGCAGTCGGCGGCGCAGCGAGACGAGGGCCTCGGGGTAGGTGGCGCCCACCACGGCACCCACGGAGGCATAGCCGCTCGCTCCCCGGCGACTCATTGCCCACGAGTTTACGACATCTGCCACCGCCTCCGCTACCTGCCGGCCGTCTTGCAGGCGCAACTCCTGCAGCGCCGTCGCACCGGGGTTGGAGGTGTGCACCAGGGCGAAGAGCCCCCGCCCCGCGCCGTCGACCCACGCCAGGAACGGCTCCGCCGAGTCGGGCCCCAGGTAGGGGTTGAAGGTGCAGGCGTCGGCCCCCAGCACGGTCGCCTCGGAGATCCCGGCCAGCGGCGTGGTGCCGATGAGCGCACGGGCGTAGGCGGTCGAAGTGCTGGCGATGTCGCCGGGCTTGGCATCGGCGATGACGACGAGCCCCAGGCCCTGCGCGTGCACGATCAGGCGACGCAACGCCCCCAGGCCCCACGGGCCCAGGGCGAGGAAGAACGCGAACTGGAACTTGACCCCCACCGCATGGGGGGCGCACGCCTCCACCAGCGTGCGGCCGACCTGCTCGACCACCTCCGCCGCGAGCCGGAGGGCCTCCGTCTCCCCCAGGCCCGCCAGCCGGCGCCGCAGCGGCTCCACCACCGGGGGCGGGAGGCGGTCCAGGTCGGGGTCGTAACCGATGACCAGGCACGAGCGGCGGGCCCGAACGGCCTCGGCCAGCCGGTCCCCGAAGTGCCGGCGTCCGTCACCCTCGGCCATCGAGCAGCTCGCCCTCCAGCATCACCACGCGCCCGCCGACCACGGTGGCGACCGGGCGCCCCTCCAGCCGCCAGCCGGCGAACGGCGTGTTCTTGCCGATGGAGTGCAGGCGCGCCGGGTCCACCTCCCAGCGCGCCGCGGGGTCGAAGAGGGTGACGTCGGCCACCGCCCCCTCGGCCAGTCGCCCGCCGGGCAGCCCCAGCACCGCCGCCGGGCCCGACGTGACCGTGGCGACGGCTCGCATCGGTGTCAGCACGCCCTCGCGCACCAGATGGCCCAGCACGAGGGCAAGCATGGTCTCCAGGCCCACCGCGCCGAACGGTGCCTGGTCGAGCTCCGCCTCCTTCTCCTCGGGGGCGTGGGGCGCGTGGTCGGAGGCCACCACGTCCACGATCCCCTCGGCCAGCGCCCGCCGCAACGCCTGGCGGTCCTCCTCGGTGCCCAGGGGCGGGTTGACCTTGGCCGACGAGTCGTAGCCGGTCAGCGCCTCGTCGGTGAGGAAGAGGTGGTGCGGCGTCACCTCCGCCGTCACCGCCGCTCCCGACGCCTTGGCCTCGGCCACGAGCCGCACCGACTGGGCGGTGCTGACGTGTGCCACGTGCAGGCGAGCCCCCGCCGCACGGGCCAGGGCGATGTCGCGGGCCACGATGACGCTCTCGGCCTCAGGGGGGATGCCCGGCAAGCCGAGCCGGGTCGCGACGGGCCCTTCGCGCATGACCCCGCCGCGGGCCAGGCTCGCGTCGACGCAGTGCACGACCACCGGCCGGCCGAGCTGGGCGGCGTAGAGCAGGGCACTCCGCATCAGGGCGGCGTCCATGACCGTGTCGCCATCGTCGGAGAAGGCCACCGCGCCGGCCTCGGCCATCTCGCCCATCTCGGCCAGCTCCTGCCCCTGCCGCCCCTTGGTCAGCGCGCCGATGACGTGGACCCTCACGAGGCCCCGTGCCCTGGCGATGGCCTGGACGTGCGAGACGATGGCGGCCGTGTCGACGGCGGGGTTGGTGTTGGGCATGCAGGCCACGGCCGTGATGCCCCCGGCCGCCGCCGCCCGTGTGCCGGTCTCGATGCGCTCCTTGTGCTCCTGGCCGGGCTCGCGCAGGTGCACGTGGATGTCGATGGCCCCGGGGATCACCCAGGCCCCCCGGGCCTCCACAACCTGATCGGCCCCCTCGCGGATCGGGGCGGCCAGGCGCCGGATACGGCCGTCCTCCACCAGCACGTCGAGCTCGTCATCGATGCCCGAAGCCGGATCGATGACCCGTCCTCCGCGAATCAGCAGCCTCATCCCGCCTCGCCCTCCCGCCCCGCCATCAGGTACAGCACCGCCATCCGCACCGCCACACCGTTGGTCACCTGCTCGGCCACCGCGCTCCGGCCATCGACCAGCACCGCCTCGTCGATCTCGACGCCCACGTTGGCCGGCCCCGGATGCATGATGAGCACGTCCTCCGGCAGCCGTCGCAGGCGCTCGTCGGTCAGGCCCCACCGCAGGCGGTACTCGCGCAGGCTGGGCAGGTAGCCCCGCTGCATCCGCTCCCGCTGGATGCGCAGCACGTTGATCACCTCGGCCCACTCCAGGGCCTCGTCCAACCGGTCGAAGCGCCGGACGCCCAGGGTCTCCAGGCCCACGGGCATCAGCGTGGACGGCCCTGCTACGGCCACGTGGGCACCCAGCTTGCGCAGCCCCCAGATGTCGGAGCGAGCGACCCGGGAGTGCAGCACGTCGCCCACGATGAGCACGTTGAGCCCCGAGATGCGGCCCTTGCGGCGCCGGATGGTGTAGAGGTCCAGCAGCCCCTGGGTGGGGTGCTCGTGCGCGCCGTCGCCGGCATTGAGCACCCGCACCTGCACCGTGCGCGCCAGCAGGTGGGGGACGCCCGCCGAGGCGTGGCGCACCACCAGGTAGTCCGTGCCCAGGGCCTGGTAGGTCCGTGCCGTGTCGACGAGGCTTTCGCCCTTGACCACGCTGGACTGGGCCACGGCCACGTTGACCACGTCGGCGCTGAGCGCCTTGGCGGCCAGTTCGAAGCTGGTGCGGGTGCGGGTGGAGGGCTCGTAGAAGAGGTTGACGACGACGCGGCCCCTGAGCGTGGGAAACTTCTTGACCGGACGGTCGAAGACCTGACGCATCGCGTCGGCCGTCTCGAGGATCTGCTCGATGGCGTCCGGGCCCAGATCGGCCAGCCCCAGCAGGTGCCTGGGCCACGTGCTGCGCGCCTCGCCTCGGTCGCCGGCTCTCACGGCCGTCCACCTTCCCCCTCGATGCGCTCCAGGATCACGACCCGGTCCTCTCCGTCCACCTCGGTCAGGCGCACCTCCACGTGCTCGCGGCGCGCGGTCGGCACCACCTTGCCGACGAAGTCGGCCCGGATGGGCAGCTCGCGGTGGCCCCGGTCGACGAGCACGGCCAGCTGGATGCGTGCGGGCCGGCCGAGGTCGATGATGGCGTCCAGGGCCGCTCTCACCGTGCGGCCCGTGTAGAGGACGTCGTCGACGAGCACGAGCGAGCGGCCGCTGACGTCGAAGTCGATCTCGGTGCGCCGCACCACGGGCAACGGCCCCACGGCCGTCAGATCGTCGCGGTAAAGGGTGATGTCCAGGGCCCCCACCGGCGGGGCGGGGCGCCCCTCGATGGCGGCCACCTGCTGGGCCAACCGGCCCGCCAGGGGCACGCCGCGGCGGTGCACGCCGATGAAGGCCAGCGAGCCAGGGTCGGGGTTTTGCTCCAGGATCTCGTGGGCCATCCGGGAGAGGGCCCGGCGCATCTCCTGGGCATCCATGATCTCCGCCTTGGCACGCATCGCTCGACCCACGGGCCACTCGCCTCCTCCGTGGCTCTCCTCTGGCCGCCCCGCTCGACGGCTCGGCTCACCGCCCGCCGGCGGCGCCGGCGCCCGTCGGGGGCACCTGCTGTCGCAGCGCCTCGAGAGCCGCCTCCATGTCCTGCGGGAGCGGGGCGACGAACTGCATCGGCTCTTCGGTGACCGGATGCCGAAAGCGGAGCTCCCGAGCGTGCAGGGCCTGTCCGCGCAGCCCGAGCTCCCCTCGGGCCTTGGAGCCTCGGCCGGCGCCGTAGACGGGGTCGCCGGCGATGGGATAGCCGATGTAGGCCATGTGCACCCGGATCTGGTGCGTCCGGCCCGTCTCGAGGCGCACCTCGAGCAGGCTGTACCCTCCCAGGCGCTCCAGGACCGTGTAGTGGGTGATGGCGGGACGGCCATCGGGGACGACCGCCATGCGCAGGCGGTCGTGCGGGTGCCGCCCGATGGGGGCATCGACGATGCCGGCGCGCTCCCCGGGCTGGCCCCGGACGATGGCCCAGTAGATGCGCTGGACGTCGTGCTCCTTGAGCTGCCGGGTCAGGCCCAGGTGGGCCTCGTTGCTCTTGGCCACCACCAGCAGCCCCGTGGTATCCTTGTCGAGCCGGTGGACGATACCGGGGCGCATCGCGCCGGCGATGCCGGAGAGCTTGGGCGAGTAAGCCAGCAACGCGTTGACCAGGGTGCCCGACGGGTTGCCGGCCGCCGGGTGCACCACCATCCCCCGGGGCTTGTTGATGACGATGAGGTGGTCGTCCTCGTAGACGACATCGAGAGGGATGCGCTCGGGCTTGAGGTCGGCGGGCGACTCGGGCGGGGGTACCAGCACCCAGACCTCGTCGCCCTCGGCGACGCGGTGGGCGGCCTTGACGGGCCGGCCGTTGACATGCACGTAGCCCCTGGCGATGAGGCGTTGCACGTAGCTGCGGGAGGGGCCCAGCTGGGTGAATTGGGCCAGGTAGGCGTCGACACGCTCCCCGTGGGCGTCGGGGGGGACGCGCAAATTGAGCTCGGCCTCGAATCCCTCTCCTGGCTCCGTCATGCCCATCGGTCGGCCCGCCTGGACGGGGCCCCTCCTGCCTCAGCGCTCGCTGCCGTCGGGATGCGGCGCCACCGTGGGGGGCGCCTCACGGGCGAGGTGCCACAGCAGCAGGGCCACGCCGGCCACGATGGCGGTGTCGGCCAGGTTGAAGACCGGCCACGCGGCCACGTCGATGAAGTCCAGCACGGCCCCGTGGCGCAGCCGGTCCACCAGGTTGCCCGAGGCACCGCCTGCGGCCAGCCCCAGCCCCGCCAGGGTCCGGGAAGACCGCGGCCCCATCCGGGCGGCCAGCACCCCCGCCAGCACCACCACGGCCAGGGTCGCCACCACGAAGAGACCGTAGCGCCCCTCCATCAGCCCGAAGGCCGCCCCCCGGTTGGTGACGTGGGTGAGGCGCACCGCCTCCCCTACCAGCGCGACCGACTCGCCCGGCCGCAACCACCGCCCGACGGCCCACTTGGCCGCCTGGTCGGCGGCCAGGGTCCCCAGGGCCCAGGCCGCCGTGATGCGCGGGCCGCGCAGCACCCCTCGTCTCACCCGTCTCCGGCGCAGGTCGGCTTATTTTACCATGCGCCCCGCCTCACATCCACCGGTCGCCCTCGAGGTCGTCGTCGCCCCCCGTCTCCTCCGTCGGGCCACGCCGCGCACGCCGACGCCCCGACGTCGAGGGGTCAGGGTAGACCTGGTCGTAGTCGACCACGCCGGTGCCCGCCATGTCGGGGATGTACTCCACCTCGGTCACCCCGCCGGGCTGCTCGGTGTCGGCCCCCTCCCAGGTCTCGTCGTAGTCCACCGCACCGGGCACGTCCTGGGGCGAGTTGGCGTTGCCGTAGCGCGCCAGTGCCTGCCAGACGTCGCCCGGGTCGAAGCCGGTCTCCCCGGCGTTTCGCTGGTCGGCGCGGCCGAACGGGGGCATCAGGGCCGCCTCCTCCAGGGGGCGGCGCCCGACCGCCCGGTCCTCGACCCGGCGCTCCTCCTCCAGGTCGTGCGCCTGCTGGCAGGCGGCGCATCGCCGGGCCCAGGGCAGGGCCAGCAGGCGGGCGGTGCCGATGAAGCGGCCGCACTGCTCGCAGTAGCCGTATCGGCCCTCGTCGAGCCGGCGCAGCGCATCGTGCACCTCCTGGCCCGTGAGCTGGACCCGCTCGAGCAGCCCCAGGTCCTTGCTGCGCTCGAAGGTCTCGGCCGCCAGGTCCGAGGTGTGCTGGTCGTAGCTGGCCAGCTCGCCCACGCTCTCGTGCAGCGGGCGCTCCAGCCCGCCCTGCCGCAGCGAGCGGGCCCGGCGGTCCAGACGGGCCGCCATCCGCTCCAGTCGCCGGCGGAGCTTGGCACGGGTCGCCTCCGAGAGGCCACCGCTCATGGGACACCCGTCCCTTCACCGCGTGGGATCTCCCCGCGAGGCCCGCACCGTCAGGGGCCCGGCGCACCCGGCACGCCCGCGGCTAGGGACGGCTCAACTCCACCTGGACGATGCGTACCAGCTCGGCCACGAAGTTGCCGATGAAGGGCAAGTTGAGAGCGGCCAGCCGTCCCAGCGCGTAGACGAAGACCGCGCCGACGGCCGTGAAGCCGACGGCGATGCCGAAGCCCCGGAAGACGCCCGCCACGAAGTTGAGTGACAAGAGACGCATCGGATGCCGGTACAGCTCGATGAACTCGGCCACGCTGGCCTTCTCCATGGCTGCGACCAGCTCGTCGAGGCGTGCGATGAGCCGCCCCGCCGGCGGCATGTGCTCCCGGCGGCTGCGCCTGGCCCCCCTCAAGGCGTATCCGGGCCTCCCGTGGGGCTAGTCTGCCCCCTCCAGCACCGCCGCACACCGGTCGCAGACGTCGGGCCACGCCGGCACCGAGCCCACCGACGGGACGTGCCGCCAGCATCGCTGGCACTTGGGATGGGCCGTCGGCCTCACCTCCACACGCCAGGCCGACGCCCCGTCGCCCGAAGGGGTTCCATCCTCGGTGGCTCGCAGCTCCAGCGAGGCCACCATCAGCCAGCCGACCAGCTGCTCCACCGGTACCGGCAGCGACGCCACCACCGACGCCGACGCCTTCGCGGAGAGCTCGGCCTGTAACGACGAGCCGATCTGTCCCGCCGCCCGGGCCTGCTCCAGGGCCCGCAACGCCTCCCGCCGCAGGGCGAAGAAGGGCTCCATGGCCTCCAACAGCTCGGGGCGACGCCATGCGCTGACGTCGACCCACCGGGCCAGGTGGACGCTCTCGTGCGGTCGGGGCTCGGGCATGTGCTGCCAGATCTCCTCGGCGGTGTGCACCAGCACCGGCGCCACCAGCCGCACCAGCACGTCCAGGATGTGGTAGAGGGCGGTCTGGGCGGAGCGGCGCGTCCTCGAGTCGGCCGCCTCGCAGTAGAGGCGATCCTTGAGGACGTCCAGGTAGAAGCCGCCCATGTCGACCGTGCAGAAGCGGACGATCTCGTGGAAGGGCACGTGGAACTCGTAGCGACCGTAGGCCAGGGTGCATCGGTCCGACAGCTCGGCCGTGCGCGCCAGGGCCCAGCGGTCCAGGTACTCCATCTGGTCGTAGGGCACGGCGTCCACGTCGGGGCGGAAGTCGAAGAGGCTCCCCAGCAGGAACCGAGCGGTGTTGCGGATGCGACGGTACGCCTCGGCCAGCCGGCCCAGGATCTCGTCGGAGACCCGCACCTCCTCGTGATAGTCGGAGGCGGCGACCAGCAACCGCAGCACGTCGGCCCCGTACCGCTCGATCACCTCCTGGGGGGCCACCGTGTTGCCCAGGGACTTGTGCATGGCCCGGCCCTGGCCGTCCACCACGAAGCCGTGGGTGACCACCGCCCGGTAGGGCGGCTCGCCCCTCGTGGCCACGGCCGTCAGCAGGGACGACTGAAACCAGCCGCGATGCTGGTCGGTGCCCTCCAGGTAGAGGTCGGCCGGCCAGCGGAGCTCCTCTCGCTGCTCCAGCACCGCGCGGTGGCTGGAGCCGGAGTCGAACCAGACGTCCATGGTGTCGGTGCCCTTGACGAACCGCGTACCCCCGCAGTGCGGGCAGCGTGTCTGCGGCGGCAGGATGGCCTCGGGCTCGTGGGTGAACCACGCATCGGAGCCCTCGCGCCGGAAGAGCGCGGCCACCGCCTCGATGCTGCGCCGGTCCATCAGCGGCCGCCGGCAGCGGCCGCAGAAGAAGACCGGGATGGGCACCCCCCAGGCCCGCTGGCGGGAGATGCACCAATCCAGCCGTTCGGCCACCATCTGCCGGATCCGGTCCCGGCCCCAGGAGGGGACCCACTCGACCCGGTCGATGGCCTCCAGCGCCTGGCGGCGAAAGCCGTCGATGGAGGCGAACCACTGCTCCGTCGCCCGGAAGAGCACCGGTCCCTTGCATCGCCAGCAGTGGGGGTACTGGTGTTGGATGGAGCCGCTGGCCAACAGACGCCCCCGAGCCTCGAGATGGGCCACGATGACGGGATTGGCCTCGTCCACCGGCATGCCGGCGTACGGGCCCCCCTCGGCCGTGAAGCGACCCTGGTCGTCCACCGGCGTCACCACCGGCAGCTGGTAGCGCAGGCCCACCTCGTAGTCCTCGTGCCCGTGGCCCGGGGCGATGTGAACGGCGCCGCTACCCTCCTCCATGCTGACCATGTCGTCGCCCACCACGGGCACCTCACGGGCCTCCAGCGGGTGGGAGAGGGTGGCCCCCATCAGCTCGAAGCCCTGACAGCGCCGCAGCACCTCGACGTCGTCGGCCCCGATGCGTTCGGCCACGGCCGCCAGGCGGGGCTCCGCCACCACCAGCAGGCGCCCCCCCATGCGTGCCAGCACGTAGGGGCGGTCCGGGTGCACCGCGACGGCCTGGTTGGCGGGCAGCGTCCATGGGGTCGTGGTCCAGATGACGATGGCCGCCCCGTCGCTCGCCAGCTCGCGGGCGACCCCCGTGCCCTCCTTGAAGGGGAAGGCGACGTAGATGCTGGGCGAGGTGTGGTCGCGGTACTCGACCTCGGCCTCGGCCAGGGCGGTCTCGCAGCGAGGGCACCAGTAGACGGGCTTGACGCCCCGGTAGATGTACCCGCGCTCCACCATCTGCCCGAAGAGCTCCACCTGCCGGGCCTCGTACTCCGGCTCCAGGGTCAGGTAGGGATGCTCCCAGTCGCCCCAGACCCCCAAGCGCTTGAACTCTTCGCGCTGGACGTCGACGAAGTGCAGGGCGTACTCCCGGCAGAGACGGCGAAACTCCACGACCGGCATCGCGTGGCGGTCGACGCCGTGGCGGCGCACCACCTCGTGCTCGATGGGCATGCCATGGGTGTCCCAGCCGGGGACGTAGGGGGCCAGCATCCCCTCCATGGCCCGCACCCTCACGATGAAGTCCTTGAGGATCTTGTTGAGCGCGGTGCCCAGGTGGATGTGCCCGTTGGCGTACGGCGGCCCGTCGTGCAGGACGAAGAGGGGCGCGCCCGCCGCCTTGCGCTCCTGTTGGAGACGCTGGTAGAGGCGGCGCTCTTCCCAGAAGGCCTGCCACTGTGGCTCTCGACGGGGCAGGTCTGCCTTCATGGGAAAGGCGGTCCTGGGCGTCAGGACCGTCCTGGAGTAGTCGGCGCCCGTCTGCCTTCGCTGCGCTTTGGTGTCGGTGCCCATGGTCGCTGCGGCCCTCCCGAGCGATCGGTGATGCTAAAACGAGAGCGGCCCTCGTCCCAAGGGACGAGAGCCGCTCGCACTCGCACGCTCCCGCGGTACCACCCTTGTTGGAGAGCGCCCGTCGGATCCCCGGACCCGACCCCGTGCCGGGGCGGGCACCCTCCCCCTCCGATGGACGTGCGCCCCTGGCGCACGCCGCTGGCAGGATAACGGCCTGCCTCCGGCCCGGTCTACCCCGGATCGCCCCGGACGCCCGGCGTGGCGGCGAGCGGGCGAACCGGCTCGGCGGGCGGCTTGCGGGTGATCTTCACGGCAACCCGGGCGTCGGGCTCGCACCCTCCCCGACTCGCTGGCGGCTCCGGCGCATCGCCGCTACTCTCCCGCGCATCGCCTGTGAGCCTGGATGGCATCCATGTTGAGGATGAGTATACCGTACGCATCAGAAGAGGCGCAAGACCACCTGCTGCACGACCGAGATCAACAGGAAGGCGACGATGGGCGAGTAGTCGAGGCCCGGCACCGTCGGCAGGGCGCGGCGGATGGGCGCCAGCACCGGCTCCGTCAGGTCCCGGAGCAACCGCACCGCCGGATGGTAGGGGTCGACGGGCAGCCACGAGACCAGCACCCGCGCCAGCATGATCCAGCTGTAGAGCGTCAGCAGCCGATAGATGAGCAGCCCCAGCCAGTGCCACAGTTCAGCCATCTCGCGCGCCCCCCGTCCCGGCCTCTCCCAGCTCACGCGAGCGCCGCGTGCCCGCCAGGACCGCCTCCATCAGCGCGCCCCGCACCCCCCGGCTCTCCAGCACGGTCAGACCCGCCGCGGTGGTGCCGGCGGGTGACGTGACCCAGTTGCGCAACTCCGCGGGATGGCGGCCCGTGTCGAGCACCATGCGCGCCGCCCCCGCCAGGGTCTGCGCCGCCAGGAAGAGCGCCGCCTCACGGGAGAGGCCAGCGGCCACCCCGCCGTCGGCCAGGGCCTCCACCACCAGGTAGGCGTAGGCAGGGCCGCTGCCGGACAGACCCGTCACGGCATCCATCAGCCCCTCGGGCACCACGACGGCTCGCCCGATGGCCTCGAAGATCTTGAGGGCCCGCTGCAGGTGGCCCTCCTGTGCGAAGGTGCCCCGGCACAGCCCCGTGGCCGCTTGCCCCACCAGCGCCGCGATGTTGGGCATGGCCCGCACCACCGCCGTACCCGGCGGCAGGCGGCGCTCGATGACCGAGGTGGGCACCCCGGCCGCGATGGAGATGACGAGGTGGCGGCCCACGTCGATGGCCGGCGCCATCTCCCGCAGGGCCTCCACGATGCTCTGCGGTTTGACCGCGACCACCGCCGTGTCAGCCCCTCGTAGCGCCTCGGCGTTGTCGTCGGTCACCAGGATGCCGTAGCCCTGCTCGATGTGGGCGCGCCGCTCCGGGCTCTTGTCGGTGGCCACGATCTCGTCGCGGCTCGAGAGACCTTGCCGCAACAGGCCCTTGATGAAGGCCTCGCCCATGGCCCCGGCGCCGATGACGGCCACCCGCTCGCCAAGTCTCACGGTGCGTTCAACCCTTCCCACTCGACGTCGACGCCGCTCGGGGAGCAGACGAAGATGTCGTCGTCGATGCGCCGCATGGAGCCGTCCAGCGCATACAAGGTCCCGGAGACGAAGTCGACGACGCGCCGGGCGGTCTCCCGGTCCGTTGACTTCAAGGTTAGCACAACGGGCCGGCCCTCGCGCAGGTGCCCGGCGACCGCCTGCACATCGTCGAAGGTCCTCGGTTCGAAGACCACCAGCCGGCTCACCCCCCGCCCGGTGCCGCCCGGCGATGCCGTGGCCGCCGCAGCGGTGGGCAACGTCACCACCCGGCCCCGCCGCGCGGGACTCTCCCCCGATTCGCGGATCGGGGCCACGGACGTCGGCGGTGCGGGCGGCTCGGACGCCGCGCTCGGGTCCGCCTCGACACCCAGCCAGGCCAGCACCCGTTCGATGAACCCCACGGCGCTCACTCCACTTCCTTGGCGCTCAAAAGCCCTCCAGCCAACGGGGCCAGCGGTAGACCCGCACACCGTCGGGCACTCCGCGGGCCACCACGTGCCGGCCCATCTGCTTGACCACTTCGACGGCGACGAAGGAGGGCCCCCCCGGCGTCGCCAGCCAGTAGCCCGGCCGCCCCCGCCGCCAGGCCAGCCCCGAAGCGGGCAGGATGACCCCCGCGTACCGGCCCACGACGAGGCGCACCTCTCGCTCGACGCGTCGATACAGCCAGTCCACGGGCTGGCGGTCGATGCGCAAGACGAGGCGCACGCCCTCGCCCGAGCTGGCCGCGACGCGCTCCACCACCCGGGCCGGCACGCCGTCGGCCGCGCTGGCCCCCACCAGTTCGATGCGGGCGCCCGGGCCGATGGCCTGGGGGAGCGAGCCGTCCACGAAGAAGACGCCCCAGAGCTCCCGCCGGTCGACGAGCCGCACCACCGGCTCTCCCCGCGCCACGGGCCGTCGGGGTACCAGCGGCGTGCTCCGGGGCTGGGGGCCTTCGGGCAGGCTCGCAGCGGCCAGCGCTTCGGGCGAGAAGGCCCCCTCCCACCCGTCGCCGAGGAAGCTGGCCACCCCCGAGAAGGGTGCGGTCACCAGCACGGCCGGCGCGCCGGGCGACTCAGGCTGGATGCGCACCAGCGGCGTGCCGGTCGCCACCGACTGACCCTCGTTGACCAGCGGGGTCACGTCGCCCGCCTGCGGCGCCGCCAACAGGCGCTCCACCCGCACGATGAGCAAGGTCCCCGGGTACGCCTCCAGGAGTTCGCCCCAACGCCCCACGTCGGTGGGGCCCAGGCGAGCCGCCACCCACGCCGCGGCGGCGCCCAGCCAGGCGTACGCCAGCCATGCGACGGCGGCCACCACCGCCACCGTCCTCAGCAGCCGAAGCGGCCGAAGGCGCCGTCTCGTCCCCGCTCACCCCGTCTGTGGCCTACAGGCCGACGAGCACCCAGACGCCCACCACGGCGACGTAGAGGGCGAAGTAGCGCAGGGCACCCCGCTGCAGCGTGGCCAGCAGGAGACGGATGGCGACGTACCCGGATAGGGCCGCCGCTCCGAAGCCCGTCAGCAGCACGGCGAACCCGGGCGAGGCCAGCCCGCCGCTGGCGCCCTTCAGCGCGGCCAGCAGGCCCGCCCCCGCGATGGTGGGCACCGCCAGCAAGAAGGAGAAGCGCGCCGCCGCATCACGTTCGACGCCGGTCAGCAGGCCCGCCGCGATGGTGGAGCCCGAGCGCGAGATCCCGGGAACGACGGCCACGGCCTGGGCCAACCCGATGACGAGGGCCCTGACCCACCCCACCTCGCCCAGCCCTCGGGACCGGACCCGTGCGCGGTCGGCAACGGCCAGCAGCGTGGCCGTCGCCAGCAGGGCCAGGCCCACCGTCCTGACCGACCCGAAGAGCCCCTCGACGGCGTCGTCCAGGGCCAGGCCCACGACACCGGCCGGGATGGTACCGACCAGCACCCACGCCGCCAGCTGCCCGTCGCGGGCGTCGCCTGCCGCCAGGGGCCTCCCGGCCAGGAGGCGTGGCCACGCGGCCACCCCACGCAGCACCGCGATCACCTCGGCCCGCAGCGCCACCAGCACGGCCAGCAGCGTACCCAGGTGCACCACCACGTCGAAGAGCAGCTGTGGGGCCGTGATGCCCATCAGGTGCTGCACCAGCACCAGATGCCCCGAGCTGCTCACCGGCAGGAACTCCGTCAGGCCCTGCACCAGGCCCAAGACTACCGCCGCCCCTACGTCCATCCTGCGCGCTCCCCTGCCTTCCCGGCGCCGTTTCGGCGCCCTCGAGGCGAGTCCTGCCGGCGGGCGGGCCTCGGAGCGGTGGGGCGGGGCGTCACCCGAGGTGGGAGGCCAGACGCCGTCCGAGGGGACGCACGAACGGCCAGGCGAGGAGCAGCGAGGCCACGTTGAACGCGGTATGGGCGTGGGCGACCACCTGCGCGGGGCTCCCGGCCAGCCGCTCGAGCAGCCCCACGAACCATCCGAACAGGACGAGGGTCAGCACGGCGCCCCCCAGGTTGAGGGCGAAGTCGGCCAGCGCCAGCCAGCGGGCCCCTTTCCCCACGAACAGCGAGGCGACCAGCCCGGTCGTCACCGTCCCCACGTTGGCCCCCAGGACGGCGGCCACGCCCACCTCGGGCGCCAGCAGGCCCTCGCCGGCCATCTTGACCAGCGCCGAGGAGACCACCGTGCTGCTCTGCACGAGGGAGGTCAGCAGCCAGCCCCAGACGAACCCGCTGGCGGGCGAGGCGACACCGGTACGCCCCAGCGACGCCAGCTGCGTGCCCACCCACGGTCCCACGCCGGTGGCCACGAGGTCGAGCCCCTGCAGCAAGCAGCCGAGACTGAAGAGGGCCAGGGCCGTCGCGCCTCGACGGACGACCAGCATCCCCAGCAGCCCCAGCCCCATGGCCAGGG
Organism: Limnochorda sp. LNt; assembly: GCF_035593265.1. GTDB lineage: Bacteria > Bacillota > Limnochordia > Limnochordales > Geochordaceae > Geochorda > Geochorda subterranea. The sequence goes on from NZ_CP141614.1 coordinate 1,706,973, forward strand.
CTCCCAGCCCCGGCAGGCGCAGCGCGACCAGCTGGGCGGTGGCCGTCGTCCCCACGTTGGCGCCCAGCACGACCAAGAGCCCGTCGTCGAGCGCGAGGGTGCGTGCCTGCACCAGGCTCAGCACCACCACCTCGACGGCGCTGGAGCTGTGGAGGGCCGCCGCCGCCACGGCCCCCGCCAGCACCAGCCAGCCCGACCGGCCCGCGAGCGTCCGCAGGACACGGCTCGCCCAGCTCCCCGCGGCATCCCGGGCCGCGGCGTACCCCAGCCGGACGCCGGCCAGCGCGAGTACGAGTCCGATCGGCACGGTTACGACGGGCGGCACGGGGCAACTCTACGTCAGCAGTGACCCCTCGTATGACCCGCTGGGGCCAGGCAGGGACCGTCACGCGCCGCCGGTGCCCTCCGCCAGCGAAGCCGGGGCCACGTCGGCGTCGCCGGTCGCTGGTGCGACCCGTCGTCCCACGCCCACGTACCGAAAGCCCATCGCAGCGAGTCGCGCCGCGTCGAGACAATTGCGACCGTCGAAGACGACGCGGGGAGCCGCCATCAGCCGGTAGAGTCGCTCCCAGTCGGCTTCGACGAACTCCGGCCACTCGGTAGCGACGACGACCGCCTGTGCCGAGCGAACCGCATCCTCCAACGATGCGACTCGGACCAATCCGGGTGAGAGCACGACGGGGGAGCCGGGAGGCCCGCCACTATCGGGCAAGACCGCCGCCGGGTCGTACACCTGCACCTTCGCGCCGTACCCGGCCAGCGTCCGCGCGATCTCGAGCCCCGGAGACTCACGAGTGTCGTCGGTGCCCGGCTTGAAGGCGAGTCCCAAGACCGCCACGCTGCGCTCCGCCAGTCCCCCGAGGAGTGTGTTGAGCCGGTGCACGACGCGAATGCGTTGGCGCCGGTTGACCTCGATGACGGCACGCAAGAGCTCGAAGGCGTACCCGTTGACGGCGGCCGTGAAGTAGAGGGCCCGCGTGTCCTTGGGAAAGCACGAGCCTCCGTACCCGATGCCGGCTTGCAGGAAGTGGGGACCGAGGCGGGGGTCCATGCCGACGCCCGTGGCGACGTCGTCGATGTGCGCCCCCACGAGTTCGCAGAGATTGGCGATCTCGTTGATGAAGGAGATCTTGGTGGCGAGCAGCGCATTGGCTGCGTACTTGATCATCTCGGCGCTGGTGATGTCGGTCCGCAGCACCGGGGCATCGATCCCCCGGTAGAGCTCGGCCACTCGCTCCGCCGCCCATGCCTCCTCCGCGCCGACGACGATGCGGTCCGGGTGGAGCCAATCGTGGAGCGCCTTGCCCTCCCTCAGGAACTCAGGGTTGCTCACGTAGGCAAGCCCGCGCCTCGCCGGAGCGACATACTGGCGCACGAGCTCTCGCCCCGTGCCGGGGGGTACGGTGCTCTTCATGACGATGACCGTCCCCGGAGCGGCTGTTCTGACCACTTCCTCGACGGCCTGCCGCACTTGGGTCAGGTCTCCTTGCCCCGACACCCCGGACGGCGTCCCTACAGCGATCATGATGGCGTCCCTGGGGCCCATCTCCCTCACGGAGCTCACCACGGACAACCTCTCCCCCGCGCGACGCAGCCACTCGTCCAGCCCGGGCTCCAGGAAGGGGGCGCGTCGCTCACGCAGCCGAGCCAGGCGGGATGGGTTGGCCTCGGCGATGACCGTCTGATGCCCCCCCAGCGCCAGCCCAGCCGCCGCTACCAGTCCCACGTAGCCCGCGCCTACCACACCCACCCGCATGACGGGCCCTCCCTCCCCGCCTGTCACAAGGCCTCGTGCGCGCCCCCGGTGCTGCCGGAACGATGAAAGCTCATGAGATACGCCCGATTGAGCACACCAGACAACCAGATCACCTCGAGGGCGGCGAGGTTGCGCCGGCGGGCCCAGCTCACCCAGTCCAGCACGTTGCGTTCGTCGACGAGTCCCCCCATGCGGGAGACCCAGTTGATCACCCGATGCAAGACGGTGGCCTGCACCGCCAGTCGGCTCGTCAGGCCGGGGTGCTTTGCCAGGAAGTGGTGAGCCGATCGGCCCCTCTCCCGTTCCTTCACCAGCATCAAGGCAAGTTGTGACGGCTCCGTGAGAGGTGGCTTGACATGATACCCCACGGCTCCCCTTGCCCGGGCACGCACGAGCCCGCGCTGGAGCAGGCGGAGCCCCAGGTCGATGTCCTGCCACCCCATCCCCTCGAAGCGGCTGTCGAACGCCCCTACCGCAAGCAGATGCTCTCTCCTGACGGAAGCGTTGGCCGTATCCAGTGGGTTGGTCGAGAAGTCCCAGACCCTCCCCCTCGGAGCACGCAAGGCGGCCTCTACCGAGGGTACGGAGATGACGGGGCCGAGCACCAGCGCACGGGGGCCTGCACGGTCATGAGCCTCGAGATGGACCTGAAAGAACCGGTCGACCACGATCACGTCACTGTCGACGAAGACGACGAGCTCCCCCGTGGCGAGCTCCAGCGCCGCGTTGCGGGCGCGAGCGGGCCCCTGGCGCTCCGACAATCGGATGTGGCGGATGGGTACCCGGCTCCGCGCCGCCATGGCGTCGACCATCTCGCCCGTGCCATCCGTCGAGGCGTCGTTGGCCACGACGATCTCGAAGCGGTGCCCCCTGCCCGCAGCCAGCTCGGCAGCACGCAGCAGGTGCTCGAGGCAGGGGCCGATGAGCTTTTCGCGGTTTCGTACCGGGACGACTACCGAGACGGACGCAGCGGACATGCCCCATCCTCCCCGCACGAACATACCACACCGGACCGCTGACCAGGGGAACGACGTTGGCCATCGAGGGACGCGCCCCCTGCATCCCCCATCGTCCGTCCAAGCGAGCGGCACATGGACGTGCAGGGTTTCGACGAGCCCAGTGGAAGGACCAGGAAGCGGCAATTCCACGTCACCTGGGAGGTACCATGCGCATCTGGTTTTTCGCACGACAATCCGAGCCCTTCTCGCCCCGGACGCTCTCCACCAGCGGCCTGGGCGGCAGTGAGAGCGCGTTGTACTACGTGGCTCAGGGATTGGCCCGGCTGGGGCACGACGTGACGGTGCTCAACCATTGCGGAGCCGAGGCCGGCAAGCATGATGGTTGTCCTCTACCTCGATCTCCATGGCCAGTCCGCGCAGTGGCGGAGGCTGGCCATGGCGAGCCCCCCGGACGTGCTCGTGCTCTTTCGTCGCATGCTCGACGTGGCGGTGCGCATCCCCTCGAGAGTGCGTGTCTTCTGGGTACACGACTACCAGGGAGTCTCCCGCGACTCCCCACGGGGAAGGATGGTTCGAGCGCTGGCGATCGGGTGGCGGCAACTGACCGGACCTTTGTGGCATGAGCGGGTCGACGCGGTGTTCGCGGTGAGCGAATTCATGGCGCGTCAGCTCGCCTGGTTGCTTCGGGTACCCGAGCACAAGCTGCGAATCATGCCCAACGGCATCGATCCCTCCCTGTTTCGTGAGGGGCAGGTGTCGGCGCGGGATCCGTGGCGCCTGGTCTACACGTCGGTACCCGAGCGAGGCCTGCAGACGTTACTGCGCGACATCTACCCTGCGATCCGCTCGGAGCTGCCCGAGACCGAGCTTCACGTCTTCTCGTATCGCTCGCTGGAAGCATTCCGGGCGGTCACGGGCCCAGGGGTCCACCTCCGTGGCTCCCTGCCCAAGCACCGGTTGGCCCGGGAACTCATGGCGTCGTCGTTGATGACCTACCCTTCCAACTTCGAGGAGCTAGGCGCCATCGCCGTGCTGGAGGCCATGGCAGCCGGGGTGCCGGTGGTGACCAGCGCGCTGGGGGTCCTTCCCGAGTTGGTCGGCGACGATGAACGGGGAGTCGTGGTCGGGGGTGTCCCCGGCACTCCGGAGTTCGCAACCGACTATGCCAGGGCCGTCGTGCGCCTGCTCCGGGACCCCCATCGATTGGAGCGGATGCGGCTCGCCGCACGTGAGTTTGCCTTGCAGCAGCGCTCGTGGGACGCGATTGCCGAGACGTGGGAGCGCACCCTGGCCGAGTTGCTGTCGGCTCGCCGGCTTGGACGGGGATGACGCCATGCCAGCAGACCAAGGTCGCCCCGCCGTGCTCTTCCTCAGCAATGGCCATGGCGAGGATGCAGTCGGTGCGGCCATCGCACGCGAACTGAGCGACACGCTTCCGTCTGCCCGCGTGCTGGCCGCCCCCATCGTGGGAGACGGAGGCCCCTACCGGCGCCTTGGGATCGCCGTCGTCACCCCGACTCGGCCGATGCCGAGCGGAGGCTTCGTGGGCCTGAAACGGTCCCGGGCCCTGTGGCATGACCTGCGAGCGGGGTTGATCCGCCTCCACCTACGACAGGCACGGGCCCTCCGACGATGGGCCCCCGGGGTCGACCTGGTCGTCGGCGTGGGAGATCGGCTCATCCTTTACCTGGCGCGCTGGGTCATCAGGCGCCCCCTCGTCTTCGTGGCCATCGCGGACTCGGCCTACCTCACCCAGGGACGGGAGATCTCCAACCCTGGCGAGAGGAGCCTCATGCGGAAGTGTGCCCGCGTCGTCTTCACCCGGGACCATCTCAGCGCCGACATGTTACGAAAGTACGGGGTGCCGGCGATGTTCGTGGGCAATCCCATGATGGACGCCTTCGATATCACCGGCACACGCCTGGGCGACGCTCGCGACGGGGACCCGAGGCCCACGGTCGCGATTCTGCCGGGCAGCCGGGCCGAGGCGTACGCGAACTTCAGGCTCGCGCTGGACGGCGTGTTGTGCGCGTTCCGCGCAGGGCTCCGCCACTGCCGGTTCGTCGCCGCGTGGGCTGACAACCTCCCGGTCGCTCCCCTGTCAGATGCCCTGGCCGGGACGCAGTGGTGCCTCGTACCCGCCCCGGGGGCGTTCGGGGAAGAGGAGGCGTGGGCCGTGGCCCACCCGGACGGTGCGACCGTCACGATCGTCACTCATCGGTTCGGCGACGTGATCAGTCAGGCGACCGCGGTGATCGGCCTGGCGGGCACGGCCAACGAGCAGGCAGCCGGTCTCGGGAAACCCGTCATCCTGCCTCGCGGCACGGGGCCGCAGCTGAATGACGCGATGGTACGACGCCAACGCCTCCTGCTCGGCGAAGCGGTCCGGGCCGTAGAGCCCAACGGCGCCGCCATCGCCGGGGCGCTGCGTGCGGTGCTCGATGACCCGGAGCGCTACCGACGCATGAGCGAGGTGGGTCGCTCCCGCATGGGCCCGAGGGGCGGGGCTCGCCGGATCGCTCAGGCCATCGCGGCTCAGCTGACCCATGGGGCGGGTTCGCCCGGTACGACGCCTGCCCGAGACCTTCACGGGTGACTCCCGGCATCCGTCGCCACTTCGTACAGCAGTTGGCTCCACCGCTGCGCGGCCTTGCTCCACGTAAACTCGGTCAAGACGCGGCGACGGGCACGCTCTCCCATCTCTCGCCGGAGGCGGGCATCCTGCAACAGTCTCACTGCGGCGCTGGCGAAGCGCTCCACGTACTCGGCCGACCCGACCGTCCCCTCGATGAGGATGCCGGTGCGGCCGTCCTCCACCGTCTCTCGAAGCGCATAGCGGGCGGAGGTGACGACAGGCAAACCCGCCGCCTGAGCCTCCATCGCCGCGATGCACGAGGTTTCCGGAAAGTCGGTCGGGTAGAGCCAGAGATCGTAAGACGCAAGCGTCCGAGCCAGGTCCCGCTGCGGGAGCCCGCCGTGGAAGACCACTCGGGAGCCGGCCGAGGAAGCCAGTGCGCGATAGGCCTCGAGCGGCCGGTAGCTAAAGACATGCAGCTCCACGTCCGGGACCTGTGCCCAAATGGCCGGCATCACGCGGGAGATGAGCAGGCCAAGGCCACGTTCGGGCACCGAGGTGTAGGCCACCCGTAGCGGCCGGTTCTCGTCGGCGGGAGGGCGCGGGTCGGCGTCGCGAAAGAGTTCCGGGTTGACCCCGTTGGGGATGACCCAGGCTCGGTCGGAGCGCCAGCCAGCAAACTCGACATAACAATTGGCCAGCCACCGGCTCACGGCAACCACGCCGGGCGCGTGCCGGCTGAAGAGCCGGTAGCCGAGACGCCAAGCTGCGGCAAGCAAGCTGCGCTTGATGCCGTGCGGAAGCTCGGGATACAGGCCGATGTGGTCGTGGCCCCAGAAGAGTCGATGACGGCCGGGCAATGGACGGCGTGCGTGCGGGAGCTGCCGGAAGACGACCGTCACGTCCACGTTGCGGTATTCCCGCCATTCGGCGCCACCTATATCGACATAGGTGACGCCGTCATACACACCCTGGCGAGCCCCCGGATGGGCGACGACCGTGACCTGGTGACCCAGTGCTGCCAGGTCCCGAGCGACATAAAACAGGGCAGTCTCGCTCCCACCCATGGCCCGGGTCTCGAAGTCCGGCGGCGCGAACGGCCGGCACAAGTCGGCATAAAAGAGCACGGACGGTGACTCAGCGCTCATCGCCGCTCCCGCGCCGGAATCCATCGCGATGACCGGCGTACAGCCCATCGAGCAGGCCGAAGCCGATCCACATGACGGAAGCTACCTCCATGGCGTAGAAACCCTGGCCGAACAGGTCATTGACCACGATCGCGACGACGGACGCCACGAGCCCGACGGAGAAGATGTCGCCATGTCGCCACACCTTCCAGGCCATGCCGAGGGCTCTCGCCAGCAACCAGCCGAAGGCTGCCAGTCCAAGCAGCCCTGTATCAGCGGCCAGCCCGAACAACACACTGTGGGGCGTCGAGGAGATGGGGACCCGGGCAGGGGCAGGGTCGGGCATGAAGGCGGCTTGCAACTGAGGGAAACTGCCAGGACCGCGCCCCACGAGGGGACTGGATGCGAAGATGCGTAACGCCGTCCACCAAAGCGTGATGCGATCGAGGTTGTCTTGCAGGTCGAAGATGCTTTGCCAGCGACCAACCCACCGCGACTGCAAGCTCCCCACGGCGGCGACGAGGATGCACGCGAGCAGCAATATCGCCACTCCCCGCCGTCCCCATCGCAGGGCCATCACCGCGGCCCCCGCCACCACCGCTACCCAAGCAGCCCGCGACATACTGGCGCCGATGCCGGTCAGCACGAGTGCGGCAAAAGGTATCGATATCCATCGCCACCGGCGGGGCAGCGTCAACAAGTAACCGAGCCCTACGAACCCGAAGAAGGCCAGCAGCGTACCGAGCCGGTTGGCGAAGCCACCGAATCCCGTCGCCCTGGCTATGTGCAGCCCAAAATGCTGGTAGACAGCGTACGTGGCCATCACCGCCGTACTGACAGTGGCCACGGCGAGCCATCGATGTCTCAGCAAGACCGCGTCCGAAGCGAGGGCGTGACCACCCGCTAACCCTATCGCCGCCAGCAGCAACAGCCCCACGACGTGACCGAATCCGACCAGCTTGTCGACCCCAAACGCCGCAGAAATCAACGTTGCCCCGACCAGGCTCGCCGCGGGCCACGCAAGCCGGGGCACCTGCTGAAGCTGTCGAAGCAGCACCGGCAGCGACAGGGCTAGCGGCAACAGGGCCAACCCGCCCCCGCTCAAGGGGGCAGCCAGCGCGAAGAGCAGCAACGAGCCCTCGACCATGTAGCGGGCCACGCTACGGGGGCGATCAGCCGGATCCGCGATGAGGTCCGCGACGGATTGCCTCGACGTAGACGGTACCCCCTCTGAAGCACCACCAGAATGGGTGCCGCTGCGACATGAGGAAGCGGATTCCCAAAGAGACGGCCGAAGAAGTTCGATTGCCGTCGAGTGGGATCCTGCCGGGCTGCGGCTCCCGTCAGTGCCGCGCGCCTACCCCGCCACCGCCGGCTCGCCGGTCGACGCCGCACCGGGCCGGGCTCCCGGCTTGATGGGGCGAGCCCTAAACCGGTAGCCCACGCCGCGCACCGTCTGGATGTAGCGGGGGGCCATGGGGTCCTCCTCGAGCTTCTCGCGCAGGCGGCTGATGCAGACGGTGACGTTGGCCAGATCGCCGGCGTAGTCGCTCTGCCAGACCCGGTCCAGGATCTGGTCCCGGGTGAAGACCACCATGGGGTGGCTGGCCAAGAGCCACAGCAGGTCGAACTCTTTGGCCGTCAGCTCCACCGGCTTGCCGTTGCGCCACACCATCCAGCACCGCCGGTCGATGGTGAGGCCCTCGAAGTGCAGCACCTGGTCCTGGTCCGTCTCCTGGTCGGCTCGCGCCGCCGGTTCGACCGCCTCCGAGGGCCGCGCCGCGGCGCTGTCGGGGCGGGCCCGCCGCAGCACCGCCTGGATGCGCAGCACCAGCTCGGCCAGGCTGAAGGGCTTGGTCAGGTAGTCGTCGGCCCCCAGCCAGAAGCCCGTCAGCCGGTCCGGCTCCTCACTGCGGGCCGACAGGATGATGATGGGTACCGATGAGCGCTCCCGGATGGCGTGGCAGACCTCGTACCCGTCCAGCCGTGGCAGCATCAGGTCCAGCACGACCAGATCCGGCCGGAAGCGCTCGAACTTCTCCAGCGCCTCCTCCCCGTCGGCGGCCACCTCGACCTGGTAGCCCGAACGCTCCAGGCGCCGGCTCACTGCCTTGAGGATGTGCGGCTCGTCGTCGACGACCAGGATGCGCTCGCCGTCCATCGCCATCATCCTCCCGCCGGCCGGGCCGCGACCCCAGAGGCGGCCGGCAGCGTGAAGCTGAACGTGCTGCCCTGGCCGGGCGCGCTCCGGACCCAGATGCGTCCCCCGTGCATCTCGACCAGGTGACGGGCCAGGGCCAGGCCCAGTCCCGAGCCGGGGTACTCGCGGGAGGCCGAGCTATCCACCTGGCGGAACTTCTCGAAGATGATGGCTTGGTGCTCGGGCCGGATGCCGATGCCCGTGTCGCTCACGTCGATCCGCACCATGCCCCCGTCCGGCTCCGCGCCGGGCTCGATCTCGACCGCGATGCGGCCCGCACGGGTGAACTTGACCGCATTGGAGAGCAGGTTCATCAGGATCTGCTCCACCCGGCTGCGGTCCGCCTCCACCCAGACGGCCGCGGCCCCCTGCGGGTGGAGCACCGCCAACCCCTTGCGTGTCGCCAGGGGCTCGATGCGGCGCAGGCAGGCCTCCACCGCCTCGCGCACGTCGAAGGGCTGCCGGTCGAGCTGCATCCGGCCCGCCTCGATGCGGGCCAGATCCAGCAGGTCGTTGATCTGGCCGTAAAGCCGCTGGGCGCACTCCCGGATGTCGGTGAGGTACTCGCGCAGCGCCGCGTCCTGGGCCACCCGCTCCTCCTCCAGCATGAGCTCGGTGAAGGCCAGGATGGAGGTGAGCGGCGTGCGCAGCTCGTGGGATACCGTGGCCAAGAACTCGGACTGCAGCTGCTGTGCCCGCTCCAGCTCCGCCTGCTTCTCCCGCAGGATGGCGTTGGCCTCCTGCAGCCGGCGGGTGCGCTCCTCCACCTTGGACTCCAGATCCTCGTAGAGCTCGCGGAGCGCGGCGGCCATGTCGTTCATCACCGAAGCCAGCATCGCCGTCTCCCCGGCCGCTCCTCGGGGGACCGGCGCCGGCCGCAAGTCGCCGGTGGCGAAGCGTGACGCCATGGCCGTCAGCTTTCCCAGCGGCCCGATCACTTGACGGCGCAGCAGGAAGGCCAGCACGGCCAGCGAGATCCCCGTCAGGTAGACGGTGAACCAGAGCCGGTCGCGGATCGCCGACGCCACCGAGGCCTCGAAGGAGTCGATGGGCACGGCGATACTGATGGCTCCCATCACATCGCCCACCGCCGGGGGCTCCGCCCCCGTCTGCCCGGCCCACGCGCCTTGCTGGTGGCAGCTGAGGCAGCTCGCCTCCAGGTAGATGGGTGCCACGTAGCGGAAGAGCCGGCCGGTCCCGGAGACCGGTTCGGGGCCTCCCGCCGCCGGCGTCGCCTCGGGCCCGCTCACCACCGCGTACTCGGTGACGCCCGGCTCCGCCTCGAATCGGGCCAAGGCGGCCTGCTCGACGGGGTCGGGCCGGTGCTGGGGTGAGGCGGCGCCCACCCACACCTCCCGCACCGTGGCCTCCGAGCCGGCGCCGAAGATCTCGCCCACTACCCGCGCGACGGCCACGGGGTCCAGGTGGTGGAAGCTGCCCGGCTCCGAATGCAGCCGCTCGGTCTCGGCCTGGGCCACGAAGGAGCGGACGGCCAGGAACTGCTTGGTGACGGCTCGTGCGCGGTCCGTGAGGGTGCGCTCGGCATCGAGGCGCTGGCGGTACGCATCCCAGCCGAAGCTGGCCAGGCTCATGGCCAGCGCGACGGCCGCCACGCTGCCCAGCAGGCGCACCTCCAGCCGCTCCCAGAGCCGCACGCTTTCACCGCCCGGGGTCAAGTTCCGCCCGGCGCCATTATACCTGATCTCGTGAACGCCATCACGAGACGGCGCCCGCTACCGCACCGGAGCCCCGGCTCAGGCGGGCGGTAACACCGCCCCGGGCCCCAGCGCCGGCCACAGGTACAGCTCGGGATCGGTGGTGACGAGGCGCTCGACGACCAGGCGCCCCCCGGGCCCCTGGCGACACTCCACCCAGACGGGCACGCCCCGCCAGGACCCCAGGGCCACCTGCACGACTCCCTCCGGCGCCTCTCCACCAGCCTCTTCCTCTCGGCCCTCCAGGGGCTCGGTGAGCACGCTCCAGGGGATCACAGCCCCGGCGCCTCCGTCGGGACGGCCTCGCGACTGCGCTCCGCCAGCTCGTGCAGCTTGCGCACCGCCTGCGAGAGCCCCCCTATCTCGTCGATGAGCCCCACGTTGACCGCCTCCCGCCCGACCAGCACGGTGCCCACGTCGCGCACCAGATCGCCGGTGCGAAACATCAGCTCGCGCAGCTTGGCTTCGGAGATGCGGGAGTTGTCGACGATGAAGCGGATGATCCGGTCCTGCATCTTGTCGAGGTACTCGTAGGCCTGGGGCATGCCCACCAGCACCCCCGACAGGCGCACCGGATGGATGGTGATGGTGGCCGTCTCCGCCACGAAGCTGTAGTCGGCCGCCACCGCGATGGGAATCCCGATGGAGTGCCCGCCCCCCAGCACCACGGAGACGGCAGGCTTGGAGAGGGTGCGCACCATCTCGGCGATGGCGAGCCCGGCCTCGATGTCGCCGCCGACGGTGTTGAGGACGATGAGCACGCCCTTCACCCGGGGGCTCTGCTCGACCGCCACGAGCTGGGGGATGACGTGCTCGTACTTGGTCGCCTTGTTCTTGGGAGGCAGGCTGACGTGCCCCTCGATCTGCCCCACGATGGGCAGCACGTGGATGCCCTGCTCCCCCGAGGGGACCGGCGAGAGCTGACCCAGCTGCCGCAGATACTCCAGGGGGCCGGGCGCCGGCGGCTGGGATCTGCCCTGCCCGTCCGGCGCCTCCCCGTCCGCCGCCTCTGCCCCGCCGTCGTTGCCGCCGACGGCCGGCCAGGACCCCTTCCACTCCATGACGCCACCGCCTCCTGCCTCGCCCGTTGCGTCGATGGCAGGAGGTAGTATGCGCCCGAGCGCCTCACACCTCGACGATGATGGGCAGGATCATGGGGCGCCGCTTGAGCCGCTCGTAGACGAACTGCCCCAGCGCATCCTTCACCCGCCCCTTGAGCGCGCCCCATTCGGTGCCGTTGCGGTGCAGGGCCTCGAGCAGGGCGGCCTTCGCCTGCTGACGGGCCTCCTCCAGCAGCGCCTCCGACTCCCGAGCGTAGACGAAGCCCCTCGAGACCAGCTCGGGCCCCGCCACCAGCTCGCCCGATCGGGCGTCCACCGTGGCCACCACCACCACGATGCCGTCCTGCGCCAGCTGGCGGCGGTCGCGCAGCACCACGCTGCCGACGTCGCCCACGCTGAGGCCGTCGACGAAGACCTGGCCGGCCGGGACGCTGCCCCGCCGCACCAGACGCTGGCCGGACAGCTCCAGCACGTCCCCGTTCTCGACCAGCAGCACCCGGTCGGGGGCGATGCCCACCTCCCGGGCGAGACGCGCGTGCTTGACCAGCATCCGGTACTCGCCGTGCACCGGCACGAAGAAGCGGGGCCGCACCAGGTTGAGCAACAGCTTGAGCTCCTCCTGGCTGGCGTGCCCGGAGGCGTGGATCTCCTCGAAGGGCTCGTAGATGACGTTGGCCCCCAGCTTGAAGAGCAAGTTGATGGTGCGGCCCACCAACCGCTCGTTGCCCGGGATGGGATGGGCCGAGATGACCACCGTGTCACCGGGCACGATGGCCACCTGGCGGTGATCCCCCGACGCCATGCGCGACAGGGCCGACATCGGCTCGCCCTGGCTGCCGGTGGTCAGGATGACGAGCCGATCGTGGGGCCGGCGCCCGATCTCGTCCAGCCCCACCAGGGTTCCCGGCGGGATGTGCAGGTAGTCCAGCTCCGAGGCGATGCCCACCACGTTCTCCATGCTGCGGCCCACCACCGCCACCTTGCGCCCGGTGGCCACGGCCGCGTCGATGGCCTGCTGGATGCGGTGGACGTTGGTGGCGAAGGTGGCCAGCAACACCCGCCCCGGGGCCCGCTGGAACACCTCCAGCAGGGATTGCCCCACGGAGCGCTCCGAGGGCGTCCAACCCGGACGCTCCGCGTTGGTGCTGTCGGAGAGGAGCACCGCCACGCCCTGCTTGCCCAGTTCGGCCAGCCGGTGGTAGTCGGCCGGCTGGTTGTCGATGGGCGTCTGGTCGAACTTGAAGTCCGTCACGTGCAGGACGATGCCCGCGGGCGTGTGGGCGGCGATGGCGACGGCCCCGGGGATGGAGTGATTGAGGTGGATGAACTCCACGTCGAAGCTCCCCGGCCGGTGCCGCTCGCCGGGCTTCACCTCCACCAGGACCGGGTCGAAGTCGAGCCGGTGCTCCGCCAACCGCGCCCGCACCAGCCCCAGCGTCAGGCGGGTGCCGTAGACCGGCACCCGGATCTCCCGGAGCAGGTAGGGCAACGCGCCGATGTGGTCCTCGTGCCCGTGGGTCAGCAGGACGGCCCGGACCTTCTGGCGACGCTCCCAGAGGTAGCTCATGTCGGGGATGACGAGGTCGATCCCCAGCATCTCCTCTTCGGGGAACATCACCCCGGCGTCGATGACCAGGATCTCCTTCTCCGTCTCCAATAGCAACATGTTCTTCCCTATCTCGCCCAGCCCCCCGAGAGGGATCAGCTGGACGGCCGGGCCGTTGGAGCCCATTCCCTTGGACGACACCTCCGTCTTGTCCTCGTGTGATCGACCGGCCGGGGGCGGCCAGGCCCTCGCCGTCAGGCCACGAGCCCCAGCTCGGCCATGGCGTCGCGTATCACCTTGGTCTCGGCCTCCGAGGCCTCCACCAGCGGAGGGCGCACGGGGCCCACGTCGATGCCAGCCAGCTTGAGGGCCCGCTTGACGGGGATGGGGTTGGTCGTGACGAACAGCGCCCTGAACAACCCGAACATCTCCAGGTGGATCTGGCGTGCCCCCTGCACGTTGCCCGCCAGGAACGCGTCGATCATGTCCCGGATGCGTCGTCCGACCAGGTGGGAGGCGACGCTGATCACGCCGTCACCGCCCACCGAGAGGATGGGCAGCGTCAGGCTGTCATCACCGCTGTAGATGAGGAACTCCGGCGGCACCAACCGCCGCACCTGGGAGACGTGATCGATCTGCCCCGTCGAATCCTTGAGCGCCACCACGTTGGAAATGGCAGCCAGCCGGGCCGTCGTCTCGGCCGTCAGGTGCTGGCCGGTCCGGCCGGGGATATTGTACAGGATCACCGGCAGGCTCGTCGCCTTGGCGATGGCCTCGAAGTGCCGGAAGAGCCCCTCCTGCGGGGGGCGGTTGTAGTAGGGCACCACCGCCAGGATGGCGTCGACGCCCACCTTCTCGGCTCGCCGCGTCAGCTCGATGCTGTGGTGGGTGTCGTAGGTGCCCGTGCCGGCCACCACGGTGGCGCGGCCCCCGATGGCCTCCACCACCGCCTCGAAGAGGCCCACCTTCTCCTCGTCGGTCAGCGTCGGCGACTCGCCCGTCGTGCCGCAGACGACGACGCCGTCCGATCCGGACTCCACCAGGCGCGCCGCCAGCGTGGCGGCGGCGGCGTAGTCCACGCTCGCGTCCGCCCGCATCGGGGTCACCATCGCCGTCAGCAGGCGTCCCAGCCCCTTTGCCATGGTCGGCCTACCTCCCCTTTCCCAGCTCGAACTCCTCGAACAGCGCCCGGATAGCCTGGGGCAGCCGGTCGGCATCCACCAGGCACGAGATGCTGGCGTGCGAGTCCGAGGTCTGCAGGATCTCGACCCCGGCGCCCGTCAGCGCGCGGGCGATGCGTGCCATCACGCCCGGCACCCCGTGCATGCCGGCGCCCACCACCGAGACCTTGGCCAGCCGCCCGGTGAGGGCCACCTCCACGTCGAAGTCGGCCAGCGCCTCCTGCACCGACGCGGCGGCGCCCTCGGGCACCGTGAACATGAGCTGGTGGGGGCTGACCAGGATGAGGTCGATGCTGACGCCTCGCCGGGCCACCGCCTCCAGCATCCGGGCGTTGAGGGAGCCCTCGTTGAAGTCGCGGTGGCCGCTGACGACCACCTGGGTCAGGGGCGCCACGTGCGCCACCCCCACCACCGGCCGGTCGGAGCGGATCTCGATGCGACCGCCGTGGGGCCGGTCCCAGACCAGGGTGCCCGGGTCGTCCGAGCCGGTGCGGCGGATCCGCAGGGGCACGTGCCCCTCCATGGCGATCTCCACGGCCCGCGGGTGGATGACCCGAGCCCCCAGGTGGGCCAGCTCCGACGCCTCCCGGTAGGTGACCCCGCTCAGGGTCGGTGCCTCCGGCACGAGCCGGGGGTCGGCCGCCTTCATGCCGTCGACATCGGTGTAGATCTCGACCAGCTCGGCTCCCAGCGCGACCCCGAGAGCCGCGGCGGTGGTGTCGCTGCCGCCCCGGCCCAGGGTCGTCACCTCCCCGTCTTCGCTGACCCCCTGGAAGCCCGCCACCACGGGCACCTTGCCCGCCGATAGCAGCCGGTGCAGGACGTCGGTCTTCACCCGGAGGATGCGCGCCTCGCCGTAGCGGCCGTCGGTCACGATCCCCGCCTGCGCCCCCGTCAGGGAGATCGCGGGCAGCCCTTCCCTCAGCAGGGTCTGAGCCACCACCGCACAGGCCACGATCTCGCCGCAGCTCAGGAGCTGGTCCTGTTCGCGGGGATCGGGGGCATGCGGCGCGGCCACGTGGGTCAGCAGGTCCAGCAGGGTGTCGGTGGCATAGGGCTCACCCCGGCGACCCATGGCCGACACCACCGCCACCACCGCATGGCCCTCCTCCCGAGCCCGGCGGATGTGCTCGGCGACCTGCCGCCGCCGCTCCTCGGAGGCGACGGAGGTGCCGCCGAACTTCTGCACCACGATGCGCACGCCGAAGACGCCTGCCTTTCGTCCTCTCGGGCGCGGTGGACCGCCTCAGGCGAAGAGGCCCTCGGCGATCTGCACCGCATTGAGGGCCGCACCCTTGCGGATCTGGTCGCCGACCACCCAGAGGTTGAGGGCCGTCGGGCACGAGTAGTCGGCGCGGATCCTTCCCACCGCCACCGTGTCCCGGCCCGACCAGTCACGGGGCATGGGATAGAGCTGACGGTCGGGGTCGTCGACCACCTCGACGCCGGGGGCCTCGCGCAGCAGCGCCCTTGCCTCGTCGACGTCGACCGGCCGCGCCAGCTCCACGTTGATGGACTCGCTGTGCGAGCGCAGCACCGGCACCCGCACGGTCGTGGCCGTCACGGCCAGCTCGGGCTCGTGGAAGATCTTGCGGGTCTCGTGGACCATCTTCCACTCCTCTTTGGTGTAGCCTCCTTGGTCGAAGCGGTCCACCTGGGGGATCACGTTGAAGGCGATGGGATAGTGCCGCGCGCCCGCCGCATAGGGCAGGATGGCGGGCTCGTAGGGCTCCCCTCGTCGCTCCGCGTCCACCTGGGCCAAGAGCTCGGCCATGGCCCTGGCCCCGGCCCCCGAGACCGCCTGGTACGTGGAGACCACGATCCTCCGGATGCGGGCGGCTCGATGCAGGGGCCACAGCGCCACCGCCATGATGATGGTGCTGCAGTTGGGGTTGGCCACGATACCCCGGTGGGCCCGGGCGTCTTGCATGTTGACCTCGGGCACCACCAGGGGCACGTCGGGCTCCATGCGAAAGGCGCTGGAGTTGTCGATGACGACGGCGCCCCTTCGGACGGCCTCGGGCGCCAGCTCCCGGCTCACCGAGGCGCCGGCCGAGAAGAAGATGACGTCCAACCCCGACAGACGCTGCGGCTCGGCGGCCTCCACCACCAGCTCCTCGTCGCCGAAGCGCAGGCGACGGCCGGCCGACGCCGGTGACGCCATGAGCCGGAGCTCCGCCACCGACCAGCCCCGGCTCGGCAGGATCCGCATCAGCTCCTGCCCGACGGCCCCCGTCGCCCCGACGATCCCCACACGCAAGCCAGCTCGCATCGCCCGTCAACCCCCCGATGGCTGTCGCGTCGCCCTCAACGCACCTGGCGCCGAGCACGTTCGATGATCATCGGCTGGAGCTGGCGACCCTCGAGGGCGGCTTCCAGCGTCGGCACGATGAGATCGAAGTCGGCCACCATGGACGTCGGCTTCGCCTCCGGATTGTCCTGACCGAAGGGTACCATGTAGACATGCTTCGTGTTGAGCAACAGCCCCAGGTTTTTCGCATTGGCCCCCAGGGCGTCGTTGGTGGAGATGGCCAGCACCACCGGACGCCCGTTGCGAAAGGTCGCCTTGGCCGCCATCAGGACGGCGCCATCGGTGATGGCCAGGGCGAGCTTGGCCAGGGTGTTGCCGGTGCAGGGCGCGATGAGGAGCGCGTCGAGGAGTCTCTGAGGCCCCAGGGGCTCGGTCTCCACGATGCTGCGCATCACGGTACGCCCGGTGGCGCGTTCGAGGCGCTCCACCCACTCCTGCACGGTGCCGAAGCGCGTGTCGGTGGCATGCTCCGAGAGGATGGCCCAGACCTCGGCCCCCTCCCGGCGGAGCCATTCGATGTGCGGCAGCACCTCCTCGAAGGAGCAGTGCGAGGCGGCCAGGGCCCACCCGATGCGCTTGCCTGCCAGCGTACCCATACGTCCCCTCCTCAGCGCCGGCGCACGCCGGGGGGCGCCGTCCGCCTTCCCCGCAGGTGCACCGGCCTGCTCGATGCTGGCGCCCGCAGTATATGAGTCCCATGGGACGACGGGGCCACGTCAGGACGCATCGGTCGACGCCGTGAGGCTGGCCAGCAGGTCCGGTACCACCGAGGCCAGGATGCGGCCGGCGGTGACGGGCGCGACCCGGCCGGGCAGGGCCACGGCATGGATGGCGCGCAGCCCGAGGCGCTGGGCCGCCTGGAAGTCGGTGCCGCCCGGCTCGGAGGCGATGTCGACGATGACCGCGTCGCGCCGCATCCGCGCCAGGACCGGCTCCGTCAGCGTCACCACCGGCGCGGTGTTGAAGACGACGTCGGCTCCGGCGGCCGCCCGCTCGATGACGGGCGGCTCCACCACCGGCACCCCCCACACGAAGCCCCGTGCCGCCTCCAGGCGGTCGAAGCCGACGGCCGTCACGTGCGCACCGAACGCGAGCAGCAGGCGGAGGATCTGCTGACCGCACCGCCCCAGGCCGATGACGAGGGCCTGGCTGTCGTGTAGCGTGATGCGCATGTTGGCCATGGCCAGCGCGATGGCACCCTCGGCGGTCGGGATCGCGTTGAGCAGCGCCAGGGCCTCGTCGCGCAGCAGCTCCACCAGGCGCAAGCCCCGGCGCTGCGCCAGCTCCCGCACCAAGGGACGAGCCGACCCGATCATGAGCACCGTCCCGGGCCGGCACGCCCCCAGGGTCGTCTCGTCCAGTCGCAACGCCCTCGCCGGATCCATCCGGGTGCGGATGAAGCCCTGGGCGTCGGTGCCGCTCAACGGACAGAGGATGGCCCCGACCTCGGCCGACACCTCCGCGATGCCGGGCGCCGCCACGGCACCCTCGGGCAGGAGAGCCGGGGGGAAGCCGGCCATCCAGACGCGGGCCCCCAGCTCGATGAGCCGGCGAGCCAGGTGGATCTCCCGCTCGTCGCCGCCGGCCACCAGGATCCCCAGGGATTGCAACGAGCCGCTCATGCGCGCTCCCGTGCCGCCGCTCGACGGGCTACCGCAGGACGCCCGTCGTCGTCTCAGCCCGGTCAGCCTATGCGGGATAGGGCCGTGGTGTCAGGCCGGCACCGCCCGCCCCGGCCGGCGGAGCGCCGAAGAGGATCTCCTCGAGGGAGTGGACGCCCCGCAACTCCGTCACCCGGCGCACGGCCAGGAGCACCCCGGGCACGTAGCTGCGCCGGCTCGTGCTGTCGTGGCGGATGGTCAGGGTCTGACCCTCCAGGCCGAAGATGACCGCCTGGTGCGCCACCAACCCCGGCAACCGCACGCTGTGGATGGGCACGGCCGGACGGTCGTCGTCGCCCTGGCCCCGGGCCTGGGCGATGAGGGCGGCGGTGCGAAGTGCGGTGCCCGAGGGGGCGTCGAGCTTGGCGTCGTGGTGCATCTCCACGATCTCGCAACGAGGCATGTACGGGGCCACGATGGCGGCCAGGCGCATCATCAGCAGGGCGCCGACGGCGAAGTTGGGCGAGACCACGGCGCCGACCCCCCGCTGGCGGCACCGGGTCTCCAGGTCCTCCAGCTCGGCTCGGCTCATCCCCGTGGTGCCCACCACCAGGTGCACCCCGGCGTCGACACAGGCGAAGGCATGGGCCAGGGCCGCCTGAGCCTCGGTGAAGTCCACCAGAACGTCCACGGGAGTCCTCTGGAGCAGCTGACGGACGTCGCGGTCGATGGGGATGCCGATGCGCCCGGCACCGGCCACCTCGCCGATGTCCTGGCCGGCCGACCGCCGGCCGATGCCCCCCACCAGCTGCAGGTCGGGCTCCCGCAGGAGGGCCGTCACCACCTCGCGGCCCACCTTCCCCGAAGCCCCTGCCACCGCCACCCTCAGTGCCACCACGGCTCCACCCCGCACCCACGCCCGGCGGCCGGATCGGTATTTCCATTCTCACCCTGGTGCGCGCGGGCCGTCAATAGCCGGCAAAAAGCCCGCTCCCGACGGGAAGCGGGCTCGTACAGCCGTCCGGTGGTGGGCTCCCTCATCGCCCGGCGTTGCCGTCGCCTTGCCCCTTGGCCATGCGAGCGGCCCGCCCCGAGCCCACGTGGGCCTCCACGCGGTTGGCTCCCTCATCCCGCAGCACCTGGGAGGCCTCCTCCAGGCGGTCGGAGCCAGTCTGCACCACAGCCAGCATCTTGCCCGCCTTGAGGTCCTCCTCGATGGCACGACCGCGGTCCTCGGGGATGCCCAGGTCGAGGAGACCGCCGGCCACGCCTCCCGTCACGGCTCCGCCCAGGGTGGCCGCCAGCGGGCCCGCCGCCACCACCGGCCCCACCCCGGGGATGGTCAGGGCTCCGATGCCGGCCAGCAGCCCGGCCAGCCCCCCCAGGGTGCCGCCCCAGGTGACCCCCTCCCCGACGTCCACGCCGGCCTCCGCGTCGTCCCGGCCCCCCGCGGCCCCTCGCCTCTGCTGGCCGCGAGCCAGCACCGAGATCTCGTTCTCGCGGAAGCCGCGCTGGCGCAGGCTGCGCACCGCCTGCTCGCACCGGTCGCGCGTGTCAAAGACGCCAATGACCGTTGCCACCTTCGACCGACTCCCCTCTCACCAGGCGCCGTGATGCGCTCGCCCTTAGTCTCTCCGGGGCCGGCCTGGATATGCCCTCGGCAGGGGAGCCGGTGCCGAGGTCGACGACGATCACCTCGCGACCGACTTTGACCACCCGCTCCCAGGGGATCACCATCTCCGAACGCCCCATCCAGCCCCGCCGCACCGGGAGGATGAGCGCCTCCACGTGGCCGTCGCGCAGATCGACCAGGAGGTCGGCATCCCGCAACGGCCCCCAGCGGACCCCCTGCGACAGGTCCACGATCTCCTTGCCGATCAGCTCGCTCATCAACATGGCCGTGCGCTCAACGGAGCCTATGCCGTCTCCCAGGCCAGCATGATCAGCACCGGCCAGGGCCCGGGGACGAAGACCTCGGGCCTGCCCTCGTCCCATCGCCCCACCCGCACGCCCAGGGTGGCGCCCCCGCCGACGGGCCACCCCGCCTCGCCGTAGAGGTGCGGCTCGCCGCCGCCCCGCCGCCACTTGAGCACCAGGCGCCACCCTCGGGCGGGCCATGCGCCCCACGCCGGCTCCGGCGACCACCCGCACTCGAGCCGGACGGTCTCGAGGGAAGGCCAGGCGGTGGCCGCCACACGCCACGGCCCCCACGCGGTCCATCCGCTCCACGAAGCCGCGGGCCCCTCCACCTCGACGGCGGCCCCCGCACCCCCGATGCGGTACGCCAGGCTGGCGACGCCCAGCAGCGCCATCTCGTCGTCGTCGAGCTCCAGACCCGCGCCGGCGTCCAGTCGTCCGATGCCGGCCGTCCAGGTACCCCCGGCTGCCAGTCGCCCTCGGACCCACCGGCCGTCCAGCCGCCGGCCGACCTCGCCCTCCACCCAGCGACCCGCCGCGTTGGCCGTGCGCGGCCGCGACCACCGGCCCTGCAGCGTCACCCGGTCCCGGGCCGGCGCGTCGTCGCCCCACAGGGGCGAGTCGAAGGAGGGGCTGACCGCGCTGGCCTCCAGGCGCCACGCGGGCCGACGCCCGAGACCCCGGGCTCGCAGCCACAGGGCCCACCCATCCTCGACATCCAACGACGCGTCCTCACGCCGGGCCCGCTGGGAGACCCCCAGGCGAGCGGTCCACTCGGTGCCGGGAGGTCCGATCCACCCCGTGCCCAGCAAGAGGGCCGCCTCCACCTGCCGGGCCTCGATGGGAGGCCGCTCGGCGAAGAGCAGCCGCTGGTCGCCGGTGTCGGAAGCCACAGCCTGGAGCTGGGTGCGCCCCAGCTGGAGGCCGAGGGCCCATGCCTCTCCCTGGAGCTGGCGGTTGTGGGTGTACCAGAGCGGCAGGCCCGTGCCGTGGAGCAACGCGAAGGCCCGGTCCTCCCAGTCGAGCCGTATCCCGCTCACCCGGCTGACCGGGCCGTACACCGACCCGTCCACCAGCCTCCACGGGCCGGGCAGGCCGGCATAGGGACGCCCGTGGGCCCACCGCGCCGAGACGAGGAGGTCGCCCCTCTCCCATCCCACCGCGACGGCGTGGCCGGGCCAGTCGACCGGGGCACGGGCGCCGACGGGGACACTGCCCGTCGCGGCATCGTGGGCCTGCAGGCGCCAGGCCCCCGCCTCACCGGCGGGGACCCTCATCTCCAGCGCCCACGAGCCGGCCTCCGCTTGCTCCACCCACCCGGCCCGCAACCCGGCCGAAAGCCGGTTCGACTCCGCCGCCCTTGCCGTCTCCCAGCGGCTCCCCGTCCAGCCGCCGGGCACGGCGAGGCCGCAGATCGTTAGTGTTACTAACTTCCCGACCCAACGCGAACGCGCAGCCCGCCTTGCCTGGCCGATGGCCCGCACCTCCCGTCCGGTTCCTGTCAGGGATTGGATCGGGCGGGGCGGGACTCCTGCCGGGCCGGCTCCCGGCCCGGCCTCAGCCGGCGGCCGCGAGGCGCCGCCGGGTCTTCCACGGCACCGGGCCGACCGCGGCGTAGGCGTACGCGTCGGGTACGAACAGCCGCGCCGCCAGCCGGTGCACCTGCTCGCACCGAACCGACTCGATGCGCGCGATGAGCTCATCGGGCGCGAGGTAGGGCTCCCCCGACAGCTCGGCCCGGGCCAGGCGGTTGGCACGGTAGCTCATGCTCTCCATGCTGAGCAGGATGGAGCCCTTGAGGTGCTCCTGCGCGCGGCGCAGCTCCGCCTCGGTGATGCCCGATGCGGCCAGGGCCGCCAGCTGCTGCTCCACCAGCTCCAGCACGGCCGGGGCCCGGTCGGGGCTCGCGCCCGCGTAGACGGTGAAGTAGCCCGCGTCGGCGAAGGCGGTGTGGTACGAGTAGGTCGAGTAGACCCAGCCCCGCTCCTCGCGCAGCTCCTGGAAGAGTCGCGAGCTGACCCCGCCACCCAGCACCGTATCCAGGATCAGCATGGTCCACTTGTCGGGGCTGTTGGCGCGGAGGCCGGGTGCGGTGAGGCAGAGATGCGCCTGCTCGGTCTTGCGGCTGCGCACCAGCCATCGATAGTCGGCCTGCACGGGCGCCCCCCGCTGCGGCGCCTCCCCGGCCGCCAGGCCGCCGAAGTGGCATGCGATCCGCTCCACCAGCTCGTCGTGGTCCACCTTGCCGGCGGCCGCCACCACCAGCCGGCGCCCCGTGTAGTGGCGACGCACGAACGCCTGCAGGCGCTCCCGCGTCAAGGCCTGGACCGACTCCCGCGTGCCCAGCACGGCGCGCCCGGCCGGATGCCGCCCCAGGTAGGCTCGAGCCGCCAGATCGTGGATGAGCTCGTCGGGGGTATCTTCGTACATCCCGATCTCCTCGACGATGACGCCCTGCTCCTTGGCGACGTCGGCGGGGTCCATCCGGGAGCCCAGCAGCATGTCGGCCAGCAAGTCGACGGCCTCCGGCACGTGCTCGCCCAGCACCCGCGCGTAGTAGCAGGTCTGCTCCTTGGTCGTGAAGGCGTTGAGCTGGCCCCCGATGGCGTCGATGCGCTCGGCGATCTCCCGGGCGCTGAGCCGCTCGGTGCCCTTGAACATCATGTGCTCGATGAAGTGGCAGATGCCCTGCTCTTCGGGCCCCTCGTCACGGGATCCCACGTCGACCCAGATGCTCAGGGCCGTCGAGCGCAGGTCGTCCACCGATTCGGTGACGATGCGCACCCCGTTGTCGAGCACCGTCTTGCGTATCGTCGATGGCAAGCGTCCGCCTCCCCGTGCGATGCCGGACTCTCCCCATTATAGCCTCCCGGCGGTCGGTCGTCGGTCGATTGGCCTTGTGATGGCCCATCCCCCGGGTCCGGCCAGCACCCCTTGGGAAGACCAGCCGGGGAGGTCAGGGGTGACGCCCGGGCCCGCGAGCCCACCGTGCTCCAGCGCCTCCACCATCTGCCCGACGGGCACCACCATCAGCCCCCGGTGGGCGATGAGGCGCAGCATGTCGGGCAGCGCCTGCAGGGCGGGCTGGGTGGGGTGCATCAGGATGATGGCCCCCGGCGCCAGCCGGCGGCCCACGCGGTCGAGGATGACGTCAGGGGCCGGCCGCTGCCAGTCGATGGTGTCGACGGTCCACATGACGGTGTAGTGCCCGGCCGATCGGGCCACCCTGACCACACGCTCGTCCACCTCCCCGTAGGGCGGCGCGAACAGCGTCGGGCGCCTTCCCGTCAGCGACTCCAGCAGCCGGGCGTTCTCCTCCACCAGCCGGTGCAGCTCGGCATCGGCCAGCTCGGTGGGGTGCAGGTGATCCAGCCCGTGATTGCCGATCTCGTGGCCCCCTTCGGCGATGAGCCGTGCCACGTCCGGAAACTTGCGGGCCCATCGCCCGGTCAGGAAGAAGGTGGCGCGCACGCCATGCCAGCGCAGCACGGCCAGCATCTCGGGCAGGACCTCCTCGCCCCAGTCCACGTTGATGGCCAGCGCTGCCCACGGCAGCTCTGCAGGGCCTCGATAGATGGCCCCGATCGATGCCGCCCCCGCCGCACTCGCGTCGTGGAGGGCCGGGGCCGCCACCTGACGGGGACGGTGCCGCATCTCGGACCAGAGGACCGCCACCGCGCCGGCTGCCAGCAGCAGGACCCCCACGATGGTCCGCAGGCGTCGGACATCGACCGCGACGAACACCTCTCGGCTCCCCTCTCAGCGGGTCGGCTGCGGCTGCGGCGCCTGGGGCGGCGTCTGCGGCGGGGCGAGGGGCGGCAGGGGGCGGCGGCGCTGCAGCCCCGAGCTGGGGTCGATGATGTAGAAGGTGTGGTAGATGAGCTGGGAGACCGGGACGATCTGGAAGCCCCGCGCCTCGAGCGTGGGGATGAGGCGGTCCACCGCCTCCGGCGTGTGGGTGCCGTCGTTGTGAAACAGGATGATGTCACCGGGCTCGACGCTGCGCAGGATGCGCGCGACCATGGCCTCCGCGTTCAGATCCTGCCAGTCCAGGGAGTCGACCGACCACTGCACGGTGTAGTAGCCCAGCTCCGAGGCCACCTCGATGACCGTGTCGTCGTACTCGCCGAAGGGGGGTCGGAAGAGCAGGACGTCGGGCCGCCCCACCAGCGCGTCGATGCGCCGTTGGTTCTCCTCCAGCTCCCGGCGGATCTGCTCGCGGCTGAGGGTCGCCATGTGGGGGTGGGTGTAGGAGTGGTTGCCGATCTCGTGACCCTCGGAGGCGATCTTGCGCACGTACTCCGGATAGCGTTCGAGCCAGTTGCCGGCCAGGAAGAACGTGGTCTTGACGCCGTGGCGCCGCAGGATCTCCAGCAGGCGATCCGTCCGCGACGTGCCCCACGTCGCATCGAACGAGAGCGCGATGCGGGGCTGCTCCACCTCCACCTTGTAGATGGGCACCAGGCGCGCCACGACGTACCGGGAGAGGACCGCCACGGTGCGGCTGCCGATCCAGTAGGCCAGCACCGACCCCACCCAGATGGCGATCCCTACCACGAGCCAGGATCGAAGCCCCCGCCAACGGACGACCATCGCCGGGCCCCTCGGCTAGCTGTATCGGCCGGGAGCGCCGGCTAGAACCTCAGGGGGCCCTCGGGCTCATCGCGCCTCTCAGCGCGTGAAGACGTGCTGGCCGATGCGCGCCACCACGGGCCGGGTGGCCCAAAACTCCGGCGTGGTCGTCTTGGCCGGGTTGTAGAAGTAGAGGGCCCCACCGGTGGGATCCTCGCCGGCCAGTGCCCGGTCGGCGGCCGCGTAGGCCCAGGCATCGGGACGGGTGCGCTGGAGCTGCTCCAGGGAGAAGGGGAACTGACCGGGCTGCGTCACCACACCCAGGATGGAGTCGGGAAAGCGCGGATCGTCCACCCGGTTGAGCACCACGGCGCCCACCGCGATCTGCCCCTCGAAGGGCTCGCCCCGGGCCTCGTGCCAGATGAGGCTGGCCAGCAGGTGGCGTTCCCAGTCGGAGACGGGCCCGTACCTGCCCGGCGATGGACGGGCCACCGCCCCCAGCGTCGGCACCACGCCCGCCGCCTCCCCCGCCCCCGCCGGGACCCGCAGCACCTGACCCGCCCCGATGCGGTCCGGATCGTCGAGGTCGTTGAGACGCTGCAAGACGGCCACCGTCGTACCGAAGCGGGAGGCGATGCCGTAAAGGGTGTCGCCCGGCTTGACCACGTAGAGCTGCACCGCCGGCGGCTGCCCCGAAGGCGTCGTCGCACCCTCGGCTCGTCCCTGCAGCCCGGCGGCGTGGCCCGCCTGGGCCAGAGCGGACGGCTCCTCGCCCTGGCGGGCGAGCCCGTAGAGGACCGCCGTCCCCAGGGCCAGGCCCAGGACCAGGATCACCGTGGCGGCATCGCGACCCACGCGCCCACCTCCCTTACGATCCGTTCGGCAGGCGCCACCAGAAGCTGACAGCGCGGCAGGGCGCCCAGGAAGCTGGCGCGGTAAGGTCGGGTGAGCAGGCGCCGATCGGCCACCACGACCGCGCCCCGGTCCTGCTGCGACCGCACGAGCCGACCGAAGCCCTGGCGGAACTTGACCACGGCTCGGGGCAACGCGTCCTCCCGGAAGGGGTGGAGTCCCAGGCGCCGCAGGCGTTCGGCCCGGGCCAGGGCGACGGGGTGATCGGGGATGGGGAAGGGCAGCCGCGCCATGACGACGCACGACAGGGCCGCCCCGGGGACGTCGACCCCCTCCCAGAAGCTGTCGGTGCCCAGCAGCACCCATCCTGCCCCCTCCGCCTCGCGAAAGGTGTCGAGCAGCGCGGTGCGGGGCATGTCCCCCTGACAGAGCAGCCCGATCCCGTAGGGCTCGAGGCAGGATGCCAGCCGAGCCCGGGTCTCAGCCAGCGCCCGGTACGACGTGAACAGGCAGAAGGTGCGCCCGCCCAGCCTTCGCGCCACGTCCGCGACGAGCCGGGCCAGGTGCTCCGCATAGGGAGAGGCGTCGACGTCGGGCATGTCGACGGGGACGGCCAGCAGCGCCTGTCGACGAAAGTCGAAGGGCGACGGGATGACGCACTCCAGCACCCGGCCGTCGTCACGCACCACCGACGGGGCACCCGCGTCCCCCACGACCACCCGCCAGACGCCGTCCTCCTCTTGCTCCACCAGCAGCTCGGACTCGGGCGCCGGGCTCTCACCCCTCTCTCCCACCGAGAAGTCGCCTGGCGTCGGCCGATCCCCCAGTCCCCACCGACGGCGCACCGCGTCCATCCGTCCGTCGCAGGCCAGGGTGGCGCTGGTCAGCACCGCCGCCCTGACCTGACCCAGCAGCTCACCCGCCAGCACCGGCCCCACGTCCAGAGGAGCCGCCCGCAGGGTCAGCTCCGAGGAGGGGCCGGCCTCCAGCCAGTAGACCGCGTCGTCGTCTTGCGCCTCGGTCCACTGCCGCAGGGCTTCTGCGGTCTGCTGCGCCCATCGGGCCAGCGCGCGCAGCTCGACGACCCGGTCGTCGGCGGGAGAGACGCCCTCGCCCGCCTCCTCCACCTCCAGCGTCTCGGCCAGCCGCTGCGCCGTCGAGGCCAGGTGCTCCAGCGAGTCGGTGGCGGCATCCAGGGCCGACGCGGGCACCCACCGGCTGGACTCGCCCGGGCGAAGGCGCACCGTGCGGGCAACGCCGCTCTCCAGCCCCCGTCCGTCGACGGGGGCCACGAGCGCGGCCCGCCCGAGCCCGTCAAGGACCAGCCGCACGTCCTCCAGTGCCGCCGTGGCGGCCTGTGAGAGGGCCCGCCCGCTGCGCCCACGTGCCACCCGCTGCAGACGCCCCAAGAGCGCCGAGCGCCGGAGCTCCAGCCCCAGGTGCCCTGTCGCCACGTCGTCGAGGTGATGGGCCTCGTCCACCACCAGGTAGCGAAAGGGCGGCAACACGGCGGCGTCGGCGCCCCCCGCCTCCCGCCTCACCACCAGGTCGGAGAGCAGCAGGTGGTGGTTGGCCACGATGAGTTGTGCCTGCAGCATACGCTGGCGAGCCGCGAAGTAGAAGCACGTCTCGTAGAAGGGACACCGCCGGCGACTGCACCGGTCCGGGTGGGCGGCGACCAGGCTCCAGACGTCGCCCCCCACGCCCGCCGGGGCAGTCGAGAGGCTGCCATCGTCGGTGGCGTCGGCCCAGCGGGCCAGGCGGTCGACGACGTCGGTGGACGGCGTCTCGACCTCCAGCGCCTCGAGCCAGGAGGCCTGCCCCTGCCGCACCCGCTCGAGGCGAAGACGGCAGAGGTAGTTGCCCCAGCCCTTGGCCACCGCGCTGGTCAAGGGGCGTCCCAGGGCGCGCTGCACGACGGGGAGGTCCCGTACCGTCAGCTGCTCCTGGAGGTGGATGGTGTAGGTGGCCACCACCGCCCGGGCCTCCGGGCCCTCCTCCAGCAGCCGCGACGCCAGCGGCAGGAGATAGGCCAGCGACTTGCCCGTGCCGGTGCCGGCTTCGATGAGGGCGACGGCCCCCGTTTCGAGGGTCCGCGCCACCTGCCGGGCCATCCACTCCTGGGGGAGGCGGCGCTCCCACCGGCCACCCAGCGCGCCGGCCAGAGGCCCCTCATCGTCGAAGAGTGCGCCCACTCCGTCCGGATGCGCGGCCACACCGACCCCCCTGCCCGGCGCCCGGGAGGCCGACCCGCCGCTTGCTGAGCCAGCCGCCGGGGCGTCAACCGAGCGCGGAGGGCACCTTCGCCCCCGCCGGGGAGACTCCCTGCCCGTGCGCGGCGGTCGGCCCCGCCATTGCCAGCGGTCGGCGGGCTCGCAGCGCCGACCGGCGCAACTCGACCCAGCGGCTCAACGACCACCGGTCCAGGAGCCCGTTGACGGCCAGCAGGGTCGCCGTCCAGGCCACCAGGCGCCGGAGCGAGAGGCTCTCGCCAGCCACCCAGCCCAACGCGGCGCCGAGGGCATTGGCCCCCGCGTCCCCCATCATGACCGCGCCACGGCGGTCGTGCGGCCAGTAGCCGAGCACGGCGGCGGCCAGTGGCAGTGCGGCCAGCCACCCCTCCCGACGGGTGGGGTCGGCCATCAGTCCCACCGCCGCATAGCCGGCCACGAATGCGCCCGCGGCCCGTCCCGGCCCCGTGTCCAGCTGGTTGAGGGCGTTGGCTGCCAGCACCGCGCTGGCTCCCGTCAGGATGGACCGGGCGGCCCCCCGGCGCCGGACACCGCCCGAGGCCGCCGCGCCCACCATGAGCCCGATGAGGGCGGCCTTGAGGATGCCGGTGCTAGGCCGTCCGTCTCGCAGGGATTGCCAGTGGGCGCGCCAGCCGCGAGGCCCGCCGACGGCTGCGTCGTCCACCACGCCCGCCAGGGCCCCGGCCAGCACCGGGAGGTAGAGACGCCGCACCGAGCGGTCGTCGTCGTCGGCCGCCGCAGCCGCCGCCACCCCGGCCCCGACAGGGCCCAGCCCGGCAGCGGTGGGCACCACCCTCCCATCCCGGCGCCGTCGCCTGACCAGCCGCGCGCCATCCAGCACAGCCGCCAAGAGCGGCGTGCCCCGCCGGGTCATCCAGAAGGCCGCCGCCCCAGCCGTGGCGGCTCGCCACGCCTCCATCCGTCCCGTCCCCCTTCAGCGGCCTGTGCGCTCGCCTGCCAGCTGCACCAGGGTCACCAGCACGTCGCCCAGCTGGCGGGCCCGGTGCAGCCATCCCGCCGGCCCGCGCCCGTAGCGGCGATGGCGAATCCGGATGGGCCGCTGGACCACCCGAAGGCGTCGGCGACCGGCCTGCACGTTGATGTAGGTCTCGATGCCGTAGCCCCTCGCTGCCCGCGAAAGGAGCCACGGGGCCACCGCCGCCCGCAACGCCCGTTGCCCGCAGAGGGGAGCCGCCAGGCGCGTCCCGCCCAGCGTCTCGCTACCCCATCCAGCCACGGCTCGCACCAGACCGATCCCGCCATCGCCGCCGGGCCCGGGTACTCCCACGACGACGTCCGCCTGCCCGTCGACGACCGGACCGCACAGGTCGGCTAGGGCACCGGCCGACTCCGCCAGGTCAGCGTCGGCCAGCAGCAACACGTCGCCGCGCGCGGCCCGGGCGCCCAGGTAGAGCGCCGAGGCCTTGCCGCCGCAACGGCTCAGCCGCACCAGTCGGGCCCCGGCACGGCGCGCCACCCAGGCCGTGGCGTCCGTGGAGCCGTCGTCCACCACCACGACCTCTCGTACGCCGGCGATCCGGCGCAGGGACCGGACGGTCCGCCCCACCCGGTCAGCCTCGTCACGGGCAGGCACGACGGCGCTCACCACGGGAGGCCAGAGAGCCCCCCTCCGCCATGGCGGCCAGCCGCTCCGCTGCCCACCGGGCATCTACGGGGCCCACCGCGCGACACGCCAGCGCCACCAGGAGGGTCGCCCGGCCGCCCGCCCCCTCCGCCTGCCACCCCCAGGCCACCGGGCCCTGGGCGGAGACGGCCCAGGTGCCGTCGTCCACCACCGGTTGGCTCGACGCCTCGAGCCCTGCCGGCCCCGACGCGACGGACTGCAGGATCGCCGTCACCCCGGCGGGGACCGGCAAGACCTCCGACTCGTCGGGCGGGCCCACCAGCCCCACGACCAGCCGCTCCTCCGCCTGCAGCACGACGGCGGCGGGGGCCGTCTGGGCGGCCGCGCTCGACACCTGCACCCGGGCGCCGGCCTCCTGCAGCAGGCGCACCAGCGCCGCGGTCGCCCGATCGGACCGCCCCCATGGCCTCACCTGGACGGGCTGCCCCTCGAGCCGCGGCCGCACCAGCGCCGGCGCCATGCGGGCCAGGGCCGCCTCGTAGCTCTGGGCCCTCGCGACCAGTTCGCGCTCTCGGGCCGCCGCCTGGCGCAGCTGGCCCTCCAGCCGATCGAACTCTCGCTCCAGCGCCCGCACCACCGACTCCTGATCGCCCAGTCGCCCTCCCACCGCGGCCGCCCCCGCGGCCACCCCCACGGCGAGCGCGACGAAGATGGCGGTCAGCGAGAACATCTGTTGCTGAGGGTCCGCCACGCTACCCCAGGCCCCCCAACCAGAGCCCGGTCTGCAGTCGCATCCACAGCAGCCTCGCCATCAACCGCAACGCAGGGGAGGCCAGCGCCAGGGCCGCGACGCACCCCAGCGCGGCCGTCACCATGGAGGCGTAGGCAGGCCAGTCGGGACGCCCCTCCGCCAGTCGCGCCAGCCCCCGAGCGTCGACCAGGACGTGCCCGACCCTCATCCTGACCAGGAGCGTGCTGGCCATCCCCGCTCGGCCGCGCTCGACGAAGTCCAGCACGCCCCAGTGCGCGCCGACCGCGACGATGGGGGCGGCCCCCGCCTCGTAGGCCAGGAGCATGGCCATGTCCTCGCTGGTGCCGAAGGAGGGCATCACGTGGGCGAAGCGTCCCGCCCGCCGCAGCCGCGCCAGCCCCGGCGCCGCGCCATCGGGGTAGGCGTGCACCACGATCTCCCGGGCGCGGGCCAGGGCCCGGTCGCTGACCGAATCCATGTCGCCCACCACCAGGTCGGGCCTCCATCCCTCGGCCAGCAGCGCATCGGCTCCACCGTCGACGCCGATCAACACGGGGCGCCCTCGGCGGATGAAGGGTCGGATGGCGCGCAGGTCGGCCCGTGCCGTGGCGCTGCGCACCACGACCACCGCCGGCCGACCGGCCATGGGCGTCCGGAGCGGAGGGATCCAGACCGGCTCGGTGAGGATGGCCGCCTCCCGGCGCAGGTAGGCCAGGGTGTTGTCGACGAACTCGCGTGAGAGCCGCGGGAGCTGCTGCCGGGCCTCGAGCAGCCGGTGACGCACGTGCTCCGCATCGAGCCGCGTGCCCCGGGCGAGGACCCGTCCCCGCCCGTCCAGCAAGCGCTGGCCATCGAGCCGCACCCACTGGCCCTCGGCCAGCCGCCCGAGCACCGCCCGGTCCACCCCATCCAGCACCGGGATGCCTGCCTCGAGCAGCAGGCGGGCACCTTCCACCGGGACCCGGCCCGTCACCAGCGCGCCCGCGTTGACGACGGCGGCCGGCCGCGCCTCGATGAGCGCCGTGGCCGTCGCCGAGTCCAGGTCGTCATGGGCGATGACGGCCACCTCTCCGGCCCGCAGGCACGGCGCGAGTTGCTTGGTCACCGGCCCGATCCTCACCGGGCCCGCGATGCCGCCCGGCAGAAGCGGCCGCCCCGCGCGGCCAAGGCGGACGTCCAACGGCCCTCGCCTCCCCGTGGGTTAGTCTCCACGGGGAGGGGGCGGCTTACGCGCCGGCGCTCAGCTCCTGGCGGATCCGCTCGGCGAGGCGACCGATGAAGGCCGAGTTGGTCGGGCGGGTGCGCCGCTCGTCCATCAGGTCGGTGAAGAGCTCGTGGATGCGCTCCAGGTTGCCATGTTGCACCGTCGACTCGATCGCGTGGCGGATGGAGCGCTCCACCTTGAAGGGCGAGGTCTGGTGCAACGCGGCCACCCGCGGGTAGAGCTCCTTGGTGACCCGGGAGAGCAGGCCCTCCTCCTCCACCACCATGGCGATGGCGTCCTTGAGGTAGGCCCGGCCCTTGTAGTGGGTCGGCACACCCAGGCTCTCCAGGTGCTGCACGATGCGGCTCTCCAGCGCCCGCGCCCGGCGGGCCCGACCGGTGACGCCCTCCCGGTCGTCGCGCCGGCCCTCGCCGAGCAGGACGCGCAGGCGCCGCACCAGCGTCTCCACGTCGAAGGGCCGCACCACGAAGTAGTCGGCCCCCCATTCGAAGGCACGTTGCACCAGCGCGTCGTCGCCGACGCTGCTGACCACCACCAGCCGGCCGCGGCACAGGTCCATGGTCGAACGGCTCCCTCGGCCCGTCGACTCCCCCTGGTCCGCGCCCGCCCCGGCCGGACGGTGGCTGCGCCACCAGCGCACCAGGCGCTCGGCCCCCGTCGCGCCGCCGAGTCCGGTCAGAGCCAGGTCCAGCATCAAGAGGTCCACCGGCGGCTCCGCGGCCAGGCGGTGCTGCAGCTCCGCCGCCGATGCCACCGTATCGACCCGGGAGACCTGCGCGTCACCGGCGAGCGCGGCCCCGACGGACCGCCCGAACCCCTGGGGATCGTCGCTGACGAGCACGAAGAAGCCCTCCACGCACATCCCTCCCGAGTGCCAGGCGGGCGGCCGGACCGGTCATGCGGCGACTCGTGTGTTCGACAGGTTGGCTCGCGGTCCTTCGGCGGGTCCCCACAGGCCCGACGCCTCGACCATGGGCTCCATCAGCACCCCGAAGCCCCGGGTCGGGTCCTGCACGGCCACGTGGGTGATGGCGCCGACCAGGTGACCCTCCTGGATGATGGGGCTGCCGCTCATGCCCTGGACGATGCCCCCCGTCCGTGCCAGAAGCCCGGGGTCCGTCACCCGCAGCACCAGCCGCTGACTCTCCGGCACCCCCAGCGTGCGGATGCGCAGCACCTCGATGGCGAAGGCCTCCACCCGCTCCCCCTCCACCACCGTCAGGGCGGTGGCAGGCCCCTCCTTCACCTGGCCGTCGAGCGCCACGGGCAGCGGCTCGGTGACCAGCCCCGGCGGGAGCTCGCCCGTCAGCCGCCCGAAGATCCCCACCGGCGTGTTGCGCTCGACGATGCCCAGCTGGCCCGACTCCCGGTGGAACATCCCGATCTTCTCACCCGGACGACCCCGGGCCGCGGCAGCGACGCCCGAGATGGCAGCTCGGACGATGCGGCCGTCGGGCATGGTGACGGGCCGGCGGGATCCCTCCGCCACCATGTGGCCAAGGGCGGCGAACCGCCCCGTCCGGGGGTCGTAGAAGGTGAGGGTGCCCACGCCGATGGCGGGATCTCGCAGGAGCAGCCCGACGCCGTAGCTTTCGCCGCCTGTCCGGGCCGCCGTCTCCCCCCGCACGACGACCCCCGCCGCCGGCATGAGGCGGGTCTCGCGGCGACGCCCCCCGCGCACGTAGGCGACCCGGGCGGGCCGGCCCTCCTGTACCGCCCGGCTCAGCAGCCGCGCCACCTCCTCGGGGGAGCCGACGGGGACCCCGTCCACTTCGACGATGACGTCGCCGACCTGCAAGCCGGCATCCCGTGCCGGATAGCTCAGCCGCCCCGTCGACTCCTGCACGGGCAGGAGGCCCTCCACCAGGACGCCGGCCGGCGCCAGCATCACGCCGATGGCCTGACCGCCCGGCATCAGCTCCAGCGGCGGGACCACCTCCACCAGCAGCGGGCGCAGGCGCAACCAGCCCCAGAGGCTCAGCTCCAGCCGGACGCTCCCCGGCCGGTCGAATGCAAGCCCCACGCCCCGCATGTCGCGGAAGACCACGGAGAAGCGGTCCTCCGGCCCGCTCACCCGGATCATGGGGAGCACGGGCAGCCATGCCACCCGCCCGGGAAAGGTGCGCAGGCGCTCCGGGAAGGTGGTGGTGACGAGGAGCAGGGCGACGAGTGCGACCGAGCAGAAGCCCACGACGGCCCGCAAGGCCGTCGCTCGTGGCGTGGGCACCTTTGCCATCGGCGACGCCCCCGGGCTAGATTCCCCCGCCCCCACCCGGCCGGCGCCGGGTAAGTCGGTGAGAACGCAGCCCGGATCCGCCGCCGCTGGACCTCAGGACGCCCTCTTGGCCTCGCCTGCCATCCGCAACAACTCGCTGGCGTGGCGACGGGCGGTCTCGGTGATGTCGGTGCCGCCCAGCATGCGGGCCAGCTCGGCGACCCGCTGATCGTGACCCAGGGCCTCGATCTCGATGCGGGTGGTGCGCTCGTCCTCGTGCTTGCGCACGGCCAGGTGGTGGTCGGCCATGCTGGCCACCTGCGGCAGGTGCGTCACCACCAGCACCTGGCGTTGCCTGGCGATGCGGGCCAGCCGCTCCGCCACGGCCTGAGCCGCCCGTCCCCCCAGCCCGGCGTCGGGCTCGTCGAAGACCAGCACCGGCACGGGATCGGCCTCGGCCAGCACGGTGCGGCAGGCCAGCATGGTGCGCGAGAGCTCGCCCCCGGAGGCGATGCGCGCCAGAGGCCTGGGGGGCTCTCCCGGGTTGGCACTGAACTGGAAGATGACCCGCTCGGTGCCCGACGGGTCGGGCGGCTGGGGCTCCACCGCCACCGAGAACGACGCCCTGGGCATGGCCAGCTGCCGCAGCTCGGCCTCGATGGCCCCCGCCAGCCGCTGGGCCGCCTCCCGCCGGAGCGCGCCCAGCTGACGCGCCGCCTCGTCGTAGCGCGCGCGGGCCTGCGCGAGCTCCTGCTCCACGACTGCCAGCCGGTCGGAGGCCCCCTGCAGGGACTCGAGCCGGGCCCGGGCCTCCTCGCCGTAGGCCATCACGGCCTCCACGGTGGGCCCGTACTTGCGCTTGAGCCGCTCCAGCAAGGCCAGGCGGGCCTCCACCTCGGCCAACCGCTCGGGGTCGGGCTCGCACTGCTCCAGGTACCGGCGCACCGCCCGCCCCAGCTCCGACAGGGCATCGATCTGAGCGGCCAGCTCCTGGGCCAGGGAGCCCAGCGCAGGCGCCAGGGACGCCGCCTCGTCGAGGGCGCGGCCTGCCGCCGCCAGGGTCGAGAGGGCGCTGGTCTGCTCGGTGCCCGACCCGCCCAGCAGATCCAGGGCGAGCCCCAGCAGCTCCTGCAGGCGTGCCGCGTGGGTCAGCCGGGCGTGCTCCTCCATCCAGGCCGGCTCTTCACCCGGCTGCAGGCGGGCCGCCTGGATCTCCTCGACCTGGAAGCGCAGCAAGTCCAGCTCTTGCAGCCGCTGCCGCTCGCCGGTGCGAAGGGCCTGCAGCTCCGCCGCGAGGCGGTCCATCGCCTGCCAGGCGTCGCCGACCTCCCGGGCCAGGGCCGAAGCGGCCTCCCCTGCGAATGCGTCGAGCAGCTCCAGCTGGACGGCGGGCTGCATGAGGCGCTGGCTCTCGTGCTGGGTGTGGATGTCGACCAGCAGGCTCCCCACCTGGGCCAGCTCGGCAGTGGAGACGAGACGGCCGTTGATGCGGGAGCGCCCTCGGCCCCCCGCCACGATCTCACGGGCCAGCACGAGCAGCCCGTCCTCCGGGGGAAAGCCCAGGGAGTCCAGGCGACGACCCAGCGCGGAGCCGTCGTCGATCTCGAAGGCTGCCTCCACGCGCGCCGTCGAGGCACCCCGGCGCACCATCTCCGGCGAGACCCGGTGGCCCACCGCCGCCCCCAGGGCATCCAGCACCAGCGACTTGCCCGCGCCCGTCTCGCCCGTCAGCACGTTGAAGCCCGGCCCGAAGGGGACGCGAGCCCGCTCCACCAGCGCGAAGTTGTCGACGAACAGCTCCCTGAGCACGGCCGCCCCCCGTCAGCGCAACGCCAGCAGGCGGTCTCGCACGGCCCGGGCCCCGGGGTCGGGGCCGCCGGGCTCCGAGGGTCTCACCAGCACCAGGATGGCATCGTCGCCGGCGATGGTCCCGATCACCTCGGGCCAGTCGAGCGCATCGAGCGCGGCCGCCACGGCGTTGGCGGTGCCGGAGAGGGTCTTGACCAGCACCAGGTGGCCGGCCGCCTCCACGCCGGTCACGTACTCCTGGACGGCCCGGCGGGCCCGGCTCACCCGCTCAGCCATGTCGGGCTCCCTGGCCTGCGCGTAGCGGTAGTGCCCGTCACCCGTGGGTACCTTGACCAGGCGCAGCTCCTTGATGTCGCGGGAGATGGTGGCCTGGGTGGCCTGGATGCCCTGACGGCGCAGGTAGGCGATGAGCTCCTCCTGCGTCTGGATGGGCACGTCTCGGATGATGCGCAGGATGGCCGATTGCCGCCGGGCCTTCATGGAGCCCCCTCACACCTCCGGGTGACTCAGGCGCTCCCGCACCAGGGCATAGGGCGAACGCCCGCTCAAGCGCACCAGCCTGGCCCGGTGGGGAGCCCGCTCGACGATCACCACGTCGGTCGGCTGCATGACGTGGCTCTGCTGGCCGTCGACGATCATGACCAGGTCGTCGGCCGGGCCGTCGACGCGGATGGTGATGGCGTCCTCGGGCCTCACCACCACGGGGCGGGCCGCCAGCGAGTGAGGACAGATGGGCGTGATGACCAGGCAATCCAACAGCGGATGGACGATGGGTCCCCCGGCCGACAGCGAGTAGGCCGTGGAGCCGGTCGGGGTCGCGACGATGAGACCGTCCGCCGGAAAGGCCCCGACGATGGAGGCACCCGCCCGGGCCTCCAGGCGGGCGATGCGGCTGTATGTCGAACGCGCCACGACGACGTCGTTGAGCGCGAGGTACGCGCCGATCTCCTCTCGATCGCGCACCAGGCGAGCCGTCACCATCATGCGCGCCTCCACGGCGAACCCACCCTCGACGAAGCGCCCCAGCATGGAGGGCAGCTCGGAGGCCTCCACGTCGGCCAGGAAGCCCAGCCTCCCGACGTTGACGCCCAGCACGGGCACCCCCAGCGGCGCCGCCCTGCGGGCCGCGTGCAGCAGCGCCCCGTCGCCCCCCAGCACCACCACCGCGTCGGCGCCCGTCCAATCCTCACGGGGCCATGCCAGCTCCGGCAGACTCAGGGCGCGGGCCCCCTCCGTCTCCAGGTAGACCCGAGCCCCCCGCCGACGGATCTCCTCCACCAGGCCCAGGGCCAGACGCAGGGCCTCCGGCTTCTCCCGATGGGGAGCGACGATGACCTGGCTCAGCAACCCAGCCTCCCGGCCTCTCTCACCCCGGATGGGGCACCTGCCGCAGGGCCTCTGCCACCAGGGACTCCATCCGCGCCTCGTCCGCAGCGAGGCCCGGCCTCTTGAATACGATGAAGAACTCCGCGTTGCCTCTCGGCCCCAGCAGGGGGCTCGCCATCATGGTCTCGATCCCCAGCCCGGCCGCCAGCCCGCAGGCCGCCACCTTGCGCAGCACCTGCCGGTGGACGTCGGTGTCCTTCACCACGCCCCCGCGCGACACCTGGTCACGGCCGGCCTCGAACTGGGGCTTGACCAGCACCACCATCCAGCCCGCGGGGCGCAGGAACGCCACCAGCCGCTCCAGGAACAGCGTGACGGAGATGAAGGAGACGTCGACGACGATGAGATCGACGGGCTCGTCCAGCCGTGAGGGAGTCAGGTAGCGGACGTTGGTGCGTTCCAGCACCACCACCCGGGGGTCGGTGCGCAGCTTCCAGGCCAACTGGCCGTAGCCGACGTCGATCGCGTAGACCTTGCGGGCCCCGTGCTGCAGCAGGCAGTCGGTGAAGCCACCCGTGGAGGCTCCCACGTCCATGGCTACCGCCCCCTGCACGGGGATGGGCCAGGACCGTAGCACGCGCTCGAGCTTGAGCCCACCGCGGCTCGCATAGGGGTGCAGAGGCGCCACCACCTCGACAGGAGCGTCGCCGGGCAGCCGCTGGCTCGGGCGCTCCACGCTCCGATGGCCCACGCGCACCCGGCCGGCGCGGATCAGGGCCTGCGCCTGCTCACGGCTGGTGGCCAGCCCCAGGCGCACCAGGAGCTGGTCGGCCCGCAGACGCTGGTCGCCGCTCATCGTGGCCGCCGTCGCACCCCCTGGGGGGCCGGCCGACGGTGGGGGCCGCCTCGCCGCCCCACGCCGTTGCCACCCGTCACGACAGGGCGTCCCAGCAACCGCTCCACCCGGGCCAGCAACCGCCCCATGGCGAAGACGATGGCCTCCGCGCGGTCCATGGCGAAGCCCTTGAAGGCGGCCTTGCCACCCACGGCGAGCCCCGAGACCAGGGCCACCATCCCCGTGGTCGCCCAGATCTCGCCGACGGCCGCGTGACGCGACACGATCTGGCTCACCACGGCGGCGCCCAGAGCCCCGGAGAGGATGCCGGCGGCGTCGCCCACCATGTCGTTGGCGAAGTTGGCGACCCGGTCCGCGTGCCGCACGATCCAGATGGCGTGCCGGGCCCCGAAGAGCCGATCCGCGGCCATGGCGTGGAACGGCTCCTCGCTCGCCGCCGTGGCGGCGACGCCGAGGATGTCGAAGAAGACCCCGAGGGCGATGACCAGCAGCAACCCGGCCACCGAGGCTGCCAGGCCCAGGGAGGCGGCGCTGCTCGTGCTCGACAAGGCGAGGAGCGCCGAGATGACGGCGGTACCCAGTCCGACGGTGAGGAAGCGGCGAAACGCGCGACGGGCACTCATCGAGACCGAGGGACCCCTCGGCGAGTGGCAGCGCCCCGAGTAAATATTGTGGCTTCAGGTCCAGCAGGTTTTCCCAACGGCCCTCCGGGCCGTCGCCGGCCCGGCGGTTTCCCCTTTCCGGCCGCTCTGCCGCGTCGCCGCGCGCAGGGCTGGATTACCACTTAGACCACACCGCAATCCCCGGAGCGCCCCACCGGCACGTGGACAGCCTAGGAGTTTTCCTCGGCGGAGCGCCCTTACCCCTAGCCTCTTTTGCCCCGACGCTTTCAGGCCGGCTTTCGGAGCGACGCGGCCGGGCCCTGGCGGCATCGCCCCTCGCTGCGCCCGGCCATCCCGCGCCGGCAGCTCAAGGCAGGCTACGCTGCACCCAGCAGCGGGACCCGGAGCTCGGTGCTCCTCGTGCCCGACACCGCGTGCAGGTTTGACTCCTGTCCCGTAGTTTGCCCGGCCCCTGATGAGGAGCGGGCGCCCCACGGCGACAGGTCTCCGCGGCGGCAGGGTCCACGCCTGCATGCCGTTGCAGATCGCCCTACCGCCTTAACCCCCAGCAGCCACCCCGGACTGGGCGTCCGCAGCAACCACCAGGGACTTCATCGATGTGCCCTCGACGGATTTTTAGGCCCGTCCTCAGGGTATGGGCGCCCCGACTAGGATACTGCACCACCCGCCGTCAGGGGCCAATTGTCACTATACCACAGGTGGGCGCCCGACGCATCCTCCCGGGAGCGGCCGGGCTCCCCTCAAGCCTCTCGATGGCGCAACAGCCGCGCCATGTCACCCAGGAGCTCGCCGCTGGGCCCCAGCGCCTGCAGCGCGGCCAGCGCCTCCTGGGTGAGCCGGTCGGCCTCCTGCACGGCGCGCTCGGCGCCCAAGAGCCGCGCGTAGCTGGCCTCGTGGGCCTTGCGCTCGTCGCCCGCGTCCAGCAGGTCGTCGACGATCTGGAAGGCCACGCCCAGGCTCTCCCCGAAGCGCCCCAGGGCCTCCACCGCCGGATGGCGCAGGCCGGCCTCCCCCTCGTCGAGCCCCACCAGGGCGCCGCTGACCAGCGACGCCCGGATGAGCGCCCCCGTCTTGTGACGGTGGATGAACGACAGGGTCGCCGCGTCGACGGCCCGTCCCACGGCCGCCAGGTCGGCCGCCTGGCCGCCCGCCATGCCCCGGCTGCCCGCTGCACGCGCGAGGACGGCGCTCACCGCGACCGCCGTCGCAGGCTGGATGCCGGCACGGGCGGGCAGCTGGCTCAAGACCTCGAAGGCCAGGGTCTGCAACGCATCGCCGGCCAGGATCGCGATCCCCTCGCCGAAGGCCCGGTGGCAACTGGGCCGGCCGCGCCGCCAGTCGTCGTCGTCCATGGCCGGCAGGTCGTCGTGGACGAGGGAGTAGGCGTGGATCATCTCGATGGCGGCGCCCAACGCCAGCGCCCTGTCGCCGTCGGCCCCCACCGCCTCGCAGGCCGCCACGGCCAACACCGCGCGCAGGCGCTTGCCGGGGGAGAGCGTCGCATAGCGCATGGCGCGGTGCAGCACCTGCGGCGGCTCCGACTCGGCCGGCAACAGCCGCTCCAGCTCCGCCTCCACCTGCGCTGCCCATCGCGCCAGGTACGCGCCGGCCCGCCGGGTCCCCTGCCGGTGCTCATCCATGGCCCTCGCCGGCCGGGGTCGGCTCGAAGGGCCGCAAGACCACCCGGCCCGCCTCCTCCGCCAGCACGGCGAGCCGCTGCTCGGCCTGCTCCAGGCGTCGGGCGCAGACCCGGGCCATCCTCACCCCTTCCTCGTACGTGGCCAGCGCTTGCTCCAGGCTCAACTCCCCCGACTCCAGGGCGAGCACCGCCCGCTCGAGACGGGCCAGTGCCTCCTCGAACGGCAACGCCTCCGCCTCGTCCTCCGGTCGGGCGGACGCCTCGTCACGCCAAGTCGCCATGCTCGGCACCTCCCGGTCGGATGAGCCCGGCGCCGTCGCCATCGGCCGCCCCCTCGAGCCGGTCCAGCACCCGGCAGCGCAGGGCTCCGTCTCGCATGCGAAGCCTCAGGTGAGCGCCGGGCTCCACCTCGGCGGCCCTGCGCACCCAGCGGCCGGTGGCCTCCTCCTGCACCAGCGCGTACCCTCGCGCCAGCGTCTCCAGCGGGCTCGAGGCCGACAGCCGCCCCGACAGCGACGCCAACGCCAGGCGGGGGCCCTCCAGGGCCCGCCGCACGGCCGCCTCCTCGCGCATGACCAGCTCGTCCAGCCGCTGGCGGTGTCGACCCAGCCAGCGGTCGGGCCGCACCAGTGCGGGGCGGGAGGCGGCGCGATGGAGGCACTCGTGCAGGCGCGCCAGGTGACGCCGGACGGCCCGCTCCAGCCGGACCGTCTGCTGTCGCAGCCCCAGGCGGGCCGACTCCTCGTCGGGCCCTGCCACTTCCGCGGCCGCCGACGGCGTCGGCGCCCGCCGGTCGGCCGCCAGCTCTGCCAGCGTCACATCGGTCTCGTGGCCGATGGCGCAGACCACCGGCTTGGGGCAGGCCGCCACCGCGCGGACCAGCCGCTCGTCGTTGAAGATCCACAGATCCTCGGCGCTTCCGCCACCCCGCGCCACGATCACCACATCGACCCAGGACACCTGCACGACGCGCTCCAGGGCCCGGATCAGGCTCTCTACCGCTCCGTCGCCCTGCACCAGGGCCGGCGACAGGACCAGGGGCGTACGCGGGCTGCGCCGGCGAAAGACTGCCACCACGTCCCGCAGCGCCGCACCGTCGGGTGAGGTCACCACCCCGACCCCCCGTGGCCACGGCGGCAGCGGGCGCTTGCGCGCCTCGTCGAAGAGCCCCTCCTGGCTCAGCCGCTGGTAGAGCTCCTGCAGCCGCGCGTACAACAGCCCGAGTCCTACGGGATAGAGCCCCTGGACGTAGAGCTGGTAGACGCCGGCCACCGCGTAGACGTCGACGTAGCCGGTGGCCACCACTTGCATGCCGTCACGGGGCTCGAACCCCAGGCGCTGAGCATGGTTGCGCCACATGACGCAGGCGACGCGGCTGTTGCGATCCTTGAGCGAGAAGTAGAGGTGGCCGGAGCCCGAGTGCGCCTTGACGTTGCTCAGCTCGCCGGTCACCGCGACCTGGGAGGCGAGACAGGGATCGGAGGCGATGCGGGCGCGGATCCGCTCGGTGAGCTGGCTGACCGTCAGCACCTGGCCCGCGGGGGCGACCCCGCCCCACGGCGCCCCGGCCGACCATGCCGCCGCCCGCTCAGCGCTCGTGGACATGCCGCACCACGTTGCCCAGGATGCCGTTGACGAACTTGCCGGAGTCGGTATCCCCGTACTTCTTGGCCAGCTCCACGGCCTCGTTGATGGAGACGCCGGGCGGGATCTCCTTGAGGTAGAGGATCTCGTAGACGGCCATGCGCATCACGTTGCGATCCACGTTGGCCATGCGCTCCAGGGTCCAGTCGATGGCGAAGCGTGACAGGAGCCGGTCGATCTCCTGCAGGTGGGCCAGGGTCCCCTCCAC
Source organism: Limnochorda sp. LNt (assembly GCF_035593265.1). Taxonomy (GTDB): domain Bacteria; phylum Bacillota; class Limnochordia; order Limnochordales; family Geochordaceae; genus Geochorda; species Geochorda subterranea. The sequence goes on from NZ_CP141614.1 coordinate 1,748,479, forward strand.
CAGCTGACGGGCGAAGCTGGCCTGCGCCGGTGCCAGCGGCACCTGCTTGAGGCTGCGCTCCAGGGCTGCCTGCGGGTCGGCCTTGCCCACGTCGACCTGAAAGAGCACCCGCAACGCCACCTCACGGGCCAGCCGCCTGCTCCCCACGGACGTGCACCGCCCTCCGTACGGCGGAGGGCCACGACCCCCTACTCCGACCGGGGCCGGTGCGGCTCCCGCGCCACGCCGCGCACCAGCACCCGGATCTGGCTGCAGCTGACCCCCGCCGTCTGACGCAGGTACTGCTCGATGCGGGCCTGCACCTCGTCGCACAGCTCCGGGATGCTGTGGTCGGGGGCGACCATGACGGCCACGCGCACGCTGACGTCACCGCCGCCCGCCGGGTAGACGTCCACCTCGACGTCCCGGATGCCCTGCACCTGCGCGGCCGCACGACGTGCCAGGGTCTGGATGGCCCGCAGCGAGACGTGCACCTCGCCCAGGCCGGTGGCGCGCACGATGCTGCGCTCGTAGCCCAACCGCACGAAGGCGGGGCGCAACGCCGCCGCGCCCAGCAGGGCCAGCGCGGCACCTGCCGCGGCCCCCACGACCCTCCCCTGGACCGCTCGCTCGCTCATCCAGCGGGAGAGCGCGGCCGGCACGTCCCACCCGAAGAGTCCCATGCCGAGACTGGCGAAGCCCGCCGCCATCACCACCAGCCCGCTCACCAGCACCAGCACCCGATCGGTCAGCGGGAGCCGGGCAGGCACCTCACCCTCGTCCCGTCGCGGCGACGAAGGGACCAACGGCCGCACGGGCTCACCCCTCCCCCGTTCAGCGGACGCGGCTCTCCTCGGTCCGCTCGGCCTGGGGCAGCTGGACTCCCTGGATGTGGACGTTGACCTCCGTCACCTCGAGGCCCGTCATGGTCTCGATCTGGCGCTTGACGTTCTCCTGGACGCGCCAGGCCACCTCGGGGATCCGCACCCCGTAGTGCACGATGACGAAGAGATCGATGGCCGCCTGGTGCTCCCCCACCTCGACCCGCACCCCGCGGGAGAGGTTGCGACGGCCCAGGATCTCCGAGATGCCCCCGGCGATGCCCCCGGCCATGCCGGCGACGCCCTCCACCTCGATGGCGGCCAGCCCGGCGATGGTGCTGACCACGTCGTTGGCGATGCGGACCTCGCCCAGCTCGCCCTCCTGGGACTCGATGAAGCCTCCGGGGATCTCCTGCGACAGCTCCTGTCGCCGGTCCTCGCCCGACGAGGTGAGAGCCGGTCGCTGCCCACCCGGCCACTGCTCGGAATCCACCGAAACCCCTCCTCGCGGTGGCCCGCACGGCACGGCGACGGCACGCCGCTCGTGCCCGTCGCGGGCAAGGCCATTATAGCAGGTCGCCGGGCTCCGCCTCAGACGGCGGCGGAGCGCATCTCCTGGCGCTGCAGCATGCGCTGGACGAAGTCGGTCGACAGCTCCCCCCGCCGGAACTCCCGCGTCGCGACGATGCGCCGCAGGAAGTCGAGGTTGGTGCGGATGCCGTCGATGCGAAACTCGTCCAGGGCCCGGGCCATCCGGGCCACCGCCTCTTCGCGATCCTGCCCCCATGCCATCAGCTTGGCCAGCAGCGAGTCGTAATACGGCGGGACCGTGTAACCGGCCAAGATGGCCGTATCGATCCGGATGCCCGGCCCGCCTGGAAAGTGGATCCCGCTGATGGTGCCCGGCGACGGCATGAAACTCTGCGAATCCTCGCAGTTGACCCGGCACTCGATGGCATGCCCGTCGAGCCGGACGTCCTCCTGGGAGAGCGACAGCTCCTCGCCGGCGGCGATGCGGAGCTGGGCCTTGACCAGGTCCACGCCCGTCACCATCTCGGTGACGCCGTGCTCCACCTGGATGCGTGTGTTCATCTCCAGGAAGTAGAAGCGCCCCTGCGGGTCCAGCAGGAACTCCACGGTGCCCGCGTTGACGTACCCCACGGACCGGGCCGCGCGGATGGCGGCCTCCCCCATGGCTCGCCGCAACGGCTCGTCGACGGCCGGCGAAGGCGCCTCCTCGATGATCTTCTGGTGGCGGCGCTGGATGGAGCACTCCCGCTCGCCCAGGTGCACCATGTGGCCGACCCGGTCGCCCAGCACCTGGATCTCCACGTGCCGGGCCCCCTCCAGCAGGCGCTCCACGTAGACCGCCCCGTCGCCGAAGGCGGCCTCGGCCTCCGCCCGAGCTGCCGCCAGCACCCGCCGGAGCTCCTCGGGGGTGCGGGCGACGCGCATGCCCCGGCCACCGCCCCCCGCGGCCGCCTTGACCATGACCGGGTAGCCGATCTCGTCGGCGATGGCCAGGGCCTGGTGCTCGTCGACGGGCTCGTTGCTGCCCGGCAGCACCGGCACGCCCGCCTCGGCCACCCGCTTGCGAGCCTTGACCTTGTCGCCCATCATCTCGATGGCCGACGACGGGGGGCCGATGAAGACGATGCCGTGGCTCTCGCAGATCTCGGCGAAGTCGGCCCGCTCGGAGAGGTAGCCGTAGCCGGGGTGGATGGCGTCGACGCCGGCCAGCAAGGCGGCGCTGACGATGTTGGGGATGTTGAGGTAGCTCCGGGCCGACGTGGGTGGCCCGATGCAGTAGGCCTCGTCGGCGAGCCGCACGGGCAGGCTCTCCTTGTCCGCCTCGGAGTAGACGGCGACGGTGCGGATCCCGAGCTCGCGGCACGCCCGGATCACACGCAGGGCGATCTCCCCGCGATTGGCGATCAGCACCTTCTCAAACACGCGACGACTCCACCTCTGGAAAAGGATCCTGGAGCGCGCCCGCACCCGCCCGGAGCTGGCCGCAGGTGCAGGGGCCCGGCCTCGCCTCCCGGGCGGGAGGCTCACACGCGCTCCAGTCGCATGAGGGGCTGGCCGTACTCGACGGGCTGGCCGTTCTCCACCAGGATGGCACTGACTCGGCCCCGCACCTCGGCTTCGATCTCGTTCATCAGCTTCATCGCCTCGATGATGCACAGCACCTGACCGGGCTCCACGGTCTGCCCCACCTCGACGTACGGCGGCGCGTCGGGCGCGGGCGCACGGTAGAAGGTGCCCACCATCGGTGCGCGCACCGTCACGTAGCGGTCATCGTCGACCGCTGCATGATCGGCGACAGCCGCAGCCCCGGCGGGAGCTGCGGCCACGTGGTCCTCCGGCGTCGGGGAGAGGGTCGGCTGCGCCGGGGCGCTGGCCGCCGGCGGCAGCGAGGCAGCCAGGGTGGCCACCGACCCGGCGAAGGCGGCCGCCTTGCGAATCGATATCTTGACGCCGTCGCTCTCCACGGTCAGCTCGGCGACGTCGGTCTCGTCCAGGACCCGGATGAGCTCCTTTATCTCCTTCAACGTCAACCGGACTGCACCATCTATCACGTGCCCACTCCCACCTCAGTCACCAGGCGCGAGGCCGGCCGGGCCAAGCACGGCCGTTATTTCACCGTGGCCACCCGCTTTCCTGCCGGCTCCTCTACGGGCCGAAGGCGGTCAAGCTGTCGATGATAGAGATATTCTCGCGACGCACGCCCGCCATGCGGGCCACCAGCTCGCCGATGCGGGCCGCCCCCTGGGCGGTAACGGGCCGGGGCACCACCACCTGCACCCCCGAGTCGCCGATGCTGACGGCCGCGTCCGGCACCCCGGCCGCCGCCAGCAGCTGCTCGATCTCCAGCTCCTGACGGCTCCGCCGCAGCAGCTCCAGCAGCTCGCGCTGGGCCTCGCCCTTGCGGGCCTCGGACGCGTCGGGATCGTCGAGCACCTGGCGAGCCAGCTCCATCTCCTGGCTGCGCAGGCGCTCTCGCTGGGCCCTGAACTCGTCCGGGCTCACCCGCACGGCCGCGCCGGTACCCTGCGCGGCGCTCCCCTGCGCCTCCGGCTCGGCCGCGGCCGGCACCACGGGCTTCGACGGGGCCGTGGTCGAGGGGACCCTGGAGGGCTCGGTGGTCGACGGGCTGGTAGCGGGCAGCACCTGCACAGGGGCAAACTCCCGGTCGAACGCCAGCGGCACCCCCGAAGCCCACGGCCCCCGCTCGACCACCGACCAGACGGCGAAGCCGATCAGCCCGGCCGCCACCCCGACCATCCAGTGCCGCGCGGACCGCACGTTGAGGGTGTAGAACACGGCGCGCACTCCCTTCCGACCCGCTCGAGAATGGAACCTGCTCAACGGCGCTTGGCCTCCACGTGGATGCGATACGGTGCGACGCCCAGGGCTGCCGACACCGCGCGCTGGATGGCCAGGCGCACGCTCGGATCCCGGGCGCCGTCGGCCACCACCATCACCCCCCTCACCACCGCGGACCGCTCGGTCAGCACCACGGGCGACTCCCGGCGCCCGTCACTGTCCCGCACGATGGCGAGCTGACGCTGGAGGCGGCGCTCGGCGACCGACGGGGATCGGCTGGCATCGGTCGGGGCGGCCGGCTCTCGCTGCTCGACGGTCTCGTCGAAGGCCAGGACCCGCTCGGGCCCTCGTTCCCACGTGATGAAGACCTTGACGCTGCCCACCCCCTCCATCAGGCCCAGGACGGCCTCCAATTCCCGCTCGATGGCCTCCGCGTAGGCCGGGCCCTCCGACGAGGCAGGAGCGGGCAGGCTGGTGGCGGCCATGAGCCCTCCTTGCCCGGCCCCGCCGGCCCCCCCAGGCTCGATGGCGGGTGCCGACGGCCGCATCAGATCCGGCAGCCCCAGCAGCGCGATGCCCACGGCCGCTGCCGCCAGCAGGTAGGCGGCCGTGCGCGCCTGCGCGGGCGGCAGCCGCAGCAGGCCCGACCAGCGTGCCAGCCACTCCCGTTCCCGCGTCGAGATGGGCGGTTGGTCCCGTCGCTCCGTCATGGCCGACCCCGCTCTCGTCGTCACCACGGGCCTCGCCGTGCATCAAGGCACCACCTCGAGCCCGAGGGCCCGGGCATCCTCCAGACCCGCCAGTGCGGCCACGTAGTCGGGCAGCCGCGCCGGCTCGACGCCGACCCGGGCCCGGCGTCGCACGCGCACCTCCAGGCGGGGCCCGCCCGGAGCGTCCAGGCGCCATGCCACCTCCAGCACCTCGTATCCAGCCCCCTCCAGCGCCCGGCGCACGGCCTGCTCGCTGCGTGCCGCACTCAGTTGCAGGGCCCGGCCGCTCATGCTGGCCTCGAGGCTCTCCCGCACCAGGGGCATCTCCGCTGGCCCGGGCGCCCTGGGCTCCACCGCCGGCACCCACCGCGTCGCAGCGTCCGTCCAGACCCCGGCGTCCTCCACCAGCCCCACCACCGGCCCGACCACGGCGGCCAGCAACGCCAGCCCCATGACGGCCCGCACCGTCCCCCGCAACGATCCTTCGGGCATCAGCAGCGAGGCGAGGGTGAACAGCACGGCCATCGCCACGATCTGCTGGGCCCACTGCAGCAGGCTCGTCCACATGGCGACCCGGCATCCGCTGCCTCACCGGATGAGCCACGGGAGCGTCGAGGCCCCCACCATGGCCGTGAGGGCCAGGAGGAAGACCACGACCGTGGTGGCCAGCCCGGCCAGCAGCAGACCCAGGGTGTCGCCGATGACGCCAAGCGACCCGGTCAGGGCCGGGTCCCCCACCGGTTCCAGCAGGGCCGCGGCCAGCCGGAAGACGAAGAGCAGCGCCAGGAGCTTGAGCACCGGCGCCAGGCTGACCAGGAGCGTCATGGTCAGGCCGGCGGCTCCCAGGCCGCTGCGGATGAGCGCCCCACCACCCGCCACCACCTCGACGGCCTCGGAGACCATCTTGCCGACGACGGGCACCGTGGTGCCGGCGATGAACTTGGTGGTGCGCAGCGCTACGCTGTCGGCCACCGGCCCGATGGCGCCCCGCACCGCCACCACCCCCAGCAGCACCGTGAGGCACAGCCCCAGCACCACCAGCGACGCCTGCTGAACGAACCGGCTGAGCCTGAATAGCGGGAAGTCCGTGGCCACGTGGCCCGCCACGCCCAGCGTGGCTCCCAGCACCAGCCCCGGCACGACGACGCGCTGCAGCAGATCGCCTGACAGCCCCAGCACGCCCAGCAGGACGGGATGCAGCGCCACCGACGTGGCCGACCCCATGCCCGCCAGACCTCCCAGCCCCGCCAGGGTGGGCAGCAACGCCTGAGCGATGCTGGTCATCTGCCGGACGCTGCCACCCACCGCCTCCAGCACCACCCGGAAGCTGCCCAGCGCTACCAGCACCAGCGACAGCAGCACGACGGCCCGTCCCACCTCGACGACGGCGTCGCCGCCCAGTCCTCGCCCCACCTGATGCAGCACGGCCCCCAGGATGGCCAGCGCCAGCAAGCGAGCCAGCAGGTGGGCGTTGAGCACCAGCTCCCGCACGAAGGCCGCGGCCAGCGCCTGCAGCAGCTGCTTCGAGGAGGGGAGCCCCTCGCGGCCCATGGTGCGCAAGAAGCGCCCCCAGTCGACCTCGAGCCGCCTGCGCAACTCGGGATCGACCATCTCGTAGAGCCGGTCGATCCCCTGCAGGTCGACGTGGCCGAGCCCCTCCTCGTAGACGGCCTCCAGGAGCTCCATCGAGTCGGCCAGGGGCGGTGGGGCCGCCGGCCCTCCGCTGGCCGGCGCCGCCGCCAGCATCACGACCGCCCAGACCATCGCGACCCGCGACATCCGTGCAGGACGCCTCGCCTTCACGTGACGGCCGGCAAGAGCCGCCACAGCGCGTCCAGGAGCGCCACGAAGACGGGGATGGCCGTCACCAGGATGGCCACCTTGCCGACCAGCTCCACCGTCATGCCCAGCGACGGCTGGCCCGCGTCCCGGCAGATCTGCGCACCGAAGGCGGCGACGTAGGCGATGGCCATGGCGCGCAGCACCACCCCCAGGTAGGCGCCGTTTCCCCCGGCAGCCCGATCGAGCCGGGCGAACGTCTGCACCACCTCCTGCAACGGCCCCAGCGCCGCCCCCACCGCCTGCGCCGAGAAGGCCACCAGCAGCGCCAGGGCCAGCTCGGGCACCCGCCCTCGCAGCAGGCTCAGCCAGATGGCGATGACCAGGGCCACGCCGGCCACCCGGCCGACCAGCTCCACCGGCTACCACCACCGAAAGACGGTCTCGACGTCGCGAAACAGCTGCCCGATGAGCTGGATGATCCACAGCAGCACGATGATGACGCCGGCCAGGCTCAGCATCTGCGCCTGCTCCTCACGGCCCGCCTGGGAGAGGAAGAGGTGAAGGATGGCGATGACGATGCCCAGGCCGGCGATGCGGTAGATCAGGTTGATGTCCAACCGGCCGCCCCCCACTGTCACAGCAGCATGATGGCCACGGCCAGCCCGGCCGCCAGACCCGAGAAGCGATAGAGCCGCTCCAGGCGCTGACGCTCCTGCCCCGCCTGCTCCAGCGCCAGGTGCACTCGCGCCAGGGCATCGGCCAGCCGGGACTCCTGGGTGGCCGCGTCGACCCGCCCGAAGTCGACGCAGAACTCCCGCACCACGTCCAGGTCCTCGGGCAGCAGGCAGAGCCGATCCTGGACCGCCTCGAAGCCCGCCCACCACGCCTCTCCCGCGGAGATGGACGCGCCGCTCTCCAGCAGGCGAGCCGCCCGGGCGCAGGCCTCCGCCACCGTTCCCCGTCCCGCGCGTGCGGCCCGGGCCAGCGCCACCGCCGCCGGCACGCGGGCGAAGGCGACCGAGGCCCGCAGGATGGTGAGAGCCCGGCGCAGCTGATCCAGGTCGCGGCAGCGCCCGCCGAGGGCGCTCGCCCTCAGCCACCCCACCCCTCCCAGGCCCCCAGCGGTCAGGAGCAGACCCGCCACCGTCTCGATCACGGGGCGCCCTCCCCCGCAGCCACCGAGCTGATCCGCTCGACGGTGCCCGGCCCGTGGCGGCGGCTGAGCACCACCACCCGCTCGAAGACCCCCAGCTCGAAGAGGAGCGCCAGGCCGGGCCGGCGTCGGGCCTGCCAGACGTCGTCGGCATGCGCGGAGGCCAGGATGGTGCAGCCCGAGTGGGCGGCCCGAGCGATGGCCTCGGCATCGGCGGCCGTACCCACCTCGTCGGTGACCAGCACCCCGGGACTGAGCGCGCGCAACGCCCAGTGGATGCCCTCCACCTTGGGGCACCCGTCCAGCACGTCCGTGCGGGGGCCGACGTCGTGCTGCGGCACCCCCCTATAGCTGCCCGCGAGCTCGGAGCGCTCGTCGACGACGACCACCTGCTCGCCGGGCAGACCCAGCTCGGGCACGCCCCACGAGGCCAGGCGCGCCAGGTCACGCAAGAGCGTGGTCTTGCCCGCGCCGGGCGGGGAGAGCACCAGGGTGCTGCCCAGCCGGGGCGTCCGTCCCGGCCGCGAGACGGTGAGCCGTGGCAAGAGCGGCCGCGCCACGTCCGGCAGGGCCCTGGCGATGCGGATGGCGACGCTGGAGATCTCGGCAAGGGTGCGGATCTGGGCCGGCGAGTCGAGCACGACGCGGCCGGCGAAGCCGAGCCGGTGGCCCCCCGGTAGCGTGACGAAGCCCTGGCGCAGATGTTCGGCGACGGCGTAGACCGAGCCACCGCAGGCGCGGTCCACCAGGGCCTGCAACTGGGCCTCGTCGACGATGAGGGCGTCCGACGGCACCCCGACCAGAGCCCCCGACGGGGCGACGAAGGCCTCCCCGTCGCCGCTCACCGCCAGCAGGGGCCGCTGCCGCCGGATCCGGAGCTCGGTCAGCCGGGCGGCCCACTCGTCGGGCATCCCGGCGACGGCCCGCGCCAGGGGGTGGGGCAGCCATGCCTCGAGCACGCCCCGCCACGACGCCCGGACGTGGCCTCTCGACGATGTCGGGCCATGGCCCGGCGGGGCCGGGTGTCGGCCGTTGCGGCGCATCGGGTCCTGCTCCACCGCGGCTCGTCCTCCTCACGGAGGACCTATGCCTGGTGGACCGCCGCGATGACGACCCCCGCGACGACCGCGTCCGAAGCGCACGGACCCCGGCGTCTCAGCGCTGGGCCGGGGGCTTCCAGGCTCGCATCAGCTCCGCGCCACAGTACGGGCAGTGGATGGCCTCCTCGAAGGCCCCCAGCTCCCCCTCGGCCAGGCCGACGGTGCGATGACACCGGTCGCACTCGACGAAGACTGCGGGCTCCTGCTCCTCGCGGGCGCCGAGCCTGCGGGAGCCGTCGGCCCCGACCCGGGCGGCCCCATCGGGCAGCCGGTCCTCGATGGCCGCCAGGTCCTCGTCGATGCCCCGCATGTAGGCCAGCGAGAGGCGGTGGGCCTCCTGGAGGCGTCGGACCTCGCGCTCCAGGCGCAGGAGCCGCCGGGAGAGCGCCATCGTCTCCGACGCTCGACCCGGCGGCCTCCACCAGGTGGCCATGGTCGTCACCCCCGGGCCTTTGTCTGACCCGCGGGCCACGAGCTTATGCGCGGGAGAGGTACTCGCCCGTGCGGGTATCGACCCGGATGACGTCGCCGACCTCGATGAAGAGCGGCACCTGCACCACCAGGCCCGTCTCGACCCGCGCCGGCTTGGAGCCGCCCTGGGCCGTGTCGCCCCTCACGCCCGGCTCCGTCTCGACCACCTTGAGCTCGACGAAGGTGGGCAGCTCCACCCCGATGGGCTGTCCCTCGTAGAACTGGATGAGGATGACGTCGTTCTCCTTGAGGTACTTGGGGGCGTCGCCCAGGTTGGCCTCCTGGATGGCCACCTGCTCGTAGGTCTGGGTGTCCATGAAGTGCCACTCGGGCCCGCTGTGGTAAAGGAACTGCATCTCCCGGGTCTCGACGTGCGCCCGGTTGACGCGCTCGCCCGCCTTGAACGTGCGCTCGATGACGTTGCCGGTCTTGACGTTCTTCAGCTTGGTCCGGACGAAGGCCGCGCCCTTGCCCGGCTTGACGTGGAGGAACTCCACCACGCTCCAGACCTCGCCGTCGACCTCGATGGTCAGCCCGGGACGGAGATCGTTGACGGATATCACGTGACGGCACCCCTTCGCTCGCTCGGGTCAGCTACCCACCACGATCAGGTCCTTGGGCGAGGCGGTCAGGATCTCGCAGCCCGTCTCGGTGACCAGCACCAGGTCCTCGATGCGGACGCCGCCCCAACCCGGGACGTAGACGCCCGGCTCGACGCTGGTCACCATGCCCGGCTGCAAGACCGTGTCGGAGACCCGGGAGAGGCGGGGGATGGGCTCGTGCACCTCGAGCCCCACCCCGTGGCCCAGCCCGTGCCCAAACAGCTCCCCCAGCCCCGCCGCCTCGACCACCTGGCGCGCGGCCGCGTCCACCTCCCGGCCCGTCGCGCCCGGGCGGACGGCCTCGATCCCGGCCCGCTGGGCCTTCAGCACGAGGTCGTAGATCTCCCGGGCCCTGGGCTCGACGGTGGGGCCGATGACCACGGTGCGGGTCATGTCGGAGTGGTAGCCCGCGTAGACGCACCCGAAGTCGAGCACCACCGTGTCGCCCGACTGCAGCCGCCGTTCGCCCGGGGAGGCGTGGGGCAGGGCGGCGTTGGGGCCGGAGCCGACGATGACGTCGAAGGCCATGCCCTCGGCGCCGTGCTCGCGCATGTAGGCCTCGAGCCGCCAGGCCACCTCGCGCTCGGTCATGCCGGCCCGGAGGGACGGCACCACCGCGGCGAAGGCCTCGTCGGCGATGCGCACCGCCCGGCGCAGCAGCTCCAGCTCGCCCGGCGACTTGACGGCCCGGAGGGACTCCACCTGCTGCTCGACCGGCACCCAGCGCACGCCGGGGATGGCCTCCTGCCAGCGGCTCACCTGCCGGTACGACATGTGCTCGGACTCGAAGCCGACGCTGCGGATGCCGTACGACTCCAGCACCTCGCGCAGGGTGTCCCACAGGTAGTCGCCGTGCTGGATGACGCGGTAGCCCGGGGCTTGCTGCCGGGCCTGCTCCGTGTAGCGGGAGTCGACCAGGAGCGTGGGAGGATGGGCATCGTTCCGGGGGATGAGGGCCACGCCGGCGCTGCTGGCCAGTCCCGAGAGATAGCGGCGGTTGGGCCCGTGCACGACCGCCAGGGCGTCCAACTCGGCCTCCTGCAGCTTGCGTCGCATGGCGGCCACCCGCCGCTCGATCTCCTGCACGCTCACACCTCCGGCCCCTTCCATTACGTGGATCCCCCGTTCCTCTCCTGCCGACGCACCATCTCGACGGCAGCCCGGAGCGCCAGTACGTAGCTTTCGCCGCCGAAGCCCAGGATCACGCCCGAGCAGGCGCCGGCCGTCACCATGCGCTGGCGGAAGCCCTCGCGGGCGAAGACGTTGCTCAGGTGCACCTCGACGCGCACCAGCGGCAGGGCCGCCAGGGCGTCGCGGATGGCCAGGCTGTAGTGGCTGTACGCGGCCGGGTTGATGACGACCGCATCGAAGCGCCCCACCGCTCGTGAGAGGGCGTCGACGATGGCCCCCTCGTGGTTGCTCTGCATGGACTCCAGCTGGACGCCCAGCCGGTCGGCCTCCTCCGCCAGCCGCGCGTCGATGTCGGCCAGGCTCTGGCGGCCGTAGATGTGGGGCTCGCGCTCGCCCAGCCGGTCCAGGTTGGGGCCGTGGATGACCAGCACGCGGATCACGCCGACGACGCCTCCCCGCCTCGGTGCTGCTCGTGCCAGACGGACTCGAAGAGGGCGAGATCCACCGCCTCGCTGACCACCGGCTCGCCCGGTGCCTCCAGGAGCACCCACCGGCGGCGGCCCGCCTGGCGCTTCTTGTCGGCGCTCATGAGCTCCCACAGCCGGCCCGCATCGGGCGGGCGGGGGCCCGCGTCCACCGGGAGTCCGTGGCGGCGCAGCGTCGCACGCAGCCGATCGACCAGGGCGGGGTCCCGCAGTAACCCCAACCGGGCCGATAGCATCGCGGCCGTCACCATCCCGATGGCCACGGCCTCACCGTGAGACCATCGTGCGAAGCCTCCGGCGGCCTCCAGGGCATGCCCGGTGGTGTGGCCGAAGTTGAGCACGATGCGGCGCCCCCGCTCGGTCGGATCCTCCGAGACCACCAGAGCCTTGACCGCGGCGGCCCGGGCCACGATGGAGGCCATCTCCGCAGCGGCACCCGGCCGGCCCGCGGCGCCGGATGGGGGCTCATCCCGCGCCAGGCGCTCCCACAGCCGCGCGTCCCCCACCAGGCCGTGCTTGATCACCTCCGCCATGCCAGAGGCCAGCTCCTTCGGTGGCAAGGTGGCCAGGGCGTCCAGGTCGGCCAGCACGGCCAGGGGCTGGTGAAAGGCGCCCACCAGATTCTTGGCCTCGGGGACGTTGACGGCGGTCTTGCCGCCGATGCCGGCGTCGACCTGCGCCAGCAGCGTCGTCGGCACCCCCACCCAGGCCACGCCGCGCATGTACGTGGCCGCCATGAAGCCGGCCACGTCCAGCGTCGCCCCGCCCCCCACGGCCACCACCAGCCCGCGCCGGTCCACCCCGGCGTGCACCGCCTCGCGGTACAGCGCCGCCAGCTGCTCGAGACGCTTGGCCGACTCGCCGGGGCCCACCTCCGCGAGAGCCGTCCGCCAGCCCGCCCGCCCCAACGCCCGGCCCGCCCTCTCGCCGAACTCGCGCACCGCCCGGTCCGTCACCACCAGGGCGCTCCCGCCGAGGCGATCCCGCTCGGCCAGCAACGTCACCACGGCGTCGAGGCGCTCCACCAGCCCGTGGCCCACCAGCACGGGACAGGCGCGGCCCCCCGCCAGCACCCAACCCGCTACGGGGCCCACCTCCCGCCACCGTCGGGCATCCAGGACCCGCGAGGCGACCTCGGCGGGCGTGCCGTCGCGGGCGTCGACCCAGACGGGCGCCTCGGCGTACCACCACTGGCGCCGCTTCCAGAGGGCCTGCGCCCGCTCGAGGGCGGCGTCGGCCGACTCGCCCAGCAGGGGCCTGGCGATCCCCTGCGCCACCGCCCGCTCGACGGCTCGGGTCAGGTCCTGGTAGAGCCAAACGACCTCCCCGCTCTCGGCCATGCGCGTCCGGTTGGCCGGGGACTCCACGATGCCACCGCCGGTGGCCACCACCAGGTCGTCGCGTGCGGCCAGCTCGGCCAGCAGCGCTTGCTCGCGCTCGCGGAAGTAGGCCTCGCCGTCCCGTCGGAAGATGGCCGCGATGGGTCGGCCCTCCCGGACCTCGATCTCGACATCCATGTCGACGAAGGTCCGCCCCATGGCGTCGGCCAGCCGCCGGCCCACGCTGCTCTTGCCGCTGCCCATGAAGCCGGTCAGGTAGAGATTGGCGCTCATGTCGGACCCCGGGTGCGGGCCAGGCGGCGCCGGTAAGCCTCGACGGCGCCGGCCAGATCCTCGAGCGTGTCGCCCCCGAACTTGTCCACCACGGCCTCCGCCAGCACCCAGGCCACCATGGCCTCCGCCACCACCACGGCACGCGGTACGGCGCAGACGTCGCTGCGCTCCACGGCGGCCTCGGTCGGCTCTCGGGTGCGCAGGTCGACGGTGCCCAGGGGCTGCATCAGGGTCGAGAGGGGCTTCATGGCCGCCCGCACCACCACCGGCTGGCCCGTGGTGACGCCGCCCTCGAGGCCGCCCGACCGGTTGGACGGCCGCCAGAAGCCCCGACGCCGAGCGTCCGCGGCCCACTGGTCGGCCGGCACGTCACCGTAGGCGATGGGGTCGTGCACCGAGGACCCGGGCTGGGTGGCCGCCCAGAAGCCGTCCCCGATCTCGACGCCCTTGACGCCCGGGATGCTCATCAGGGCCATGGCCAGCCGCCCATCGAGGCGCCGGTCCCAGTGGACGTAGCTGCCCAGCCCCGGCATCACCCCGAGGGCCACCACCTCCAGGACCCCTCCCAGGGTGTCGCCACGGGCCCGGGCCTCGTCGATGGCGCGCATCATGGCCTCCGCCGCCAGCGGGTCCCCGCACCGCACGGGAGAGGCCTCGGCCTGGCTCGCCAGCGAATGCCAGTCGACCCCGGCGCCGCCCGAGAGCGGGTTGGCCCGCACCGGCCCGATGGCCACCACGTGGCCCACGAGGGAGATGCCCAGCGACTCCAGCAGTCGCCGCGCCACTGCTCCCGCCGCCACCCGGGCCGCCGTCTCGCGGGCCGAGGCGCGCTCCAGGACGTTGCGCACGTCGTCGAAGTCGTACTTGAGCGCCCCGGCCAGGTCGGCGTGACCCGGCCGGGGACGGGTCACCGGGCGTAGCCGCCAGTCGCCGCCGGTCGGCAAGGGGCCCACCGGCGGCGCGGGGTCCATGACCCGTCGCCATCGCTCGAAGTCTCGATTGGCGATCCGCATGGCGACCGGGCTGCCCAGGGTGAGGCCGTGGCGGACGCCGGAGAGGATCTCCACCCGGTCCGTCTCGATCTGCATGCGCCGGCCGCTGCCGTGCCCGACCTGCCGCCGCCGCAACTGGTGGTCGATGGCCTCGGCCTCCAGCGGCAGCCCCGCTGGCAGCCCCTCCACGATGACGCACAGCCCCGGCCCGTGCGACTCCCCCGCCGTCAAGAAGCGCAGCAACGGCCCCCCGACCCTCTCCTAAGCCCGGCTCCGCCGGGTCAACCGAGCCGAGAGCCTCTCGGCCGGCACCCATCCGCTTCGCACCATGCGCCGCAGCAGCCACCGCTCCACTCGCCGGCCCAGCCGGGTCAGGGCGTGCTCCCGCTCGTCCAACGGATCGACCAGGATCGCGCGCATGCCGGCCAGCTTGGCGCCCAGCACGTCGGTCCAGAGCTGATCGCCCACGGCAGCCGTCTCGTGGGGTCGGCACCCCACCAGCGCCGCCGCTCGCACGAAGGAGCCGGGCCAGGGCTTGAAGCCTCGAGGGGCCACCGGCACCCCCAGGAGCTTGGCCACCCACGCCCGGCGCGCGGGCGAGGCGTTGGAGAGGATGACGACCCGCAGCCCCGACTCCCTGGCTCTTCGCACGAACTGCCACGCCTGCTCGTCGAGCCGCGCCTGGCCCCACGGCGCCAGGGTGTTGTCGACGTCCACCAGGAGGCACCGGATGCCGCAGGCCAGGAGCGACGCGAGGTCGATGGCGTCGCCCCCCGGCACCCACAGGTCGGGCACCAGCAGGCGCCAGGGCACCCGGAGCCGCCCGCCCTGGTCGCGGCGGCCCTCCGCGGCCGGTGTGCCCATAGTGGCCCTATTATAACGTAGGCCCCGGCCGTGGACGAAGGGTGCCCTCAGCCGTTGGCCAGCTGGTGGTACAGCTTGGTCAGCGCCCGCTTCTCGATGCGGGAGACGTACGAGCGCGAGATACCCAGCGACTGGGAGATGTCGCGTTGGGTCTTGCGGATCCCGTCGACCAGCCCGTAGCGCATCTGCAGCACCCACCGCTCGCGGCGGCTCAACGTGCCCAGGGTGCGTCGCAGCCGGTCACGCTCCAGGGATGCCTCGACCTGTTCGCTCACCATGTCCTGATCGGTGCCCAGCACGTCGATGAGGGTCACCTCGTTGCCCTCTCCGTCGGAGCCGATGGGATCGTAGAGCAGTGCCTCGCCCCGGGTCTTGCGGCAGGCCCGCAGGTGCATCAGGATCTCGTTTTCGATGCACTTGGCCGCGTAGGTGGCCAGGCGCGTCTTGCGCGACGGGTCGAAGGTGTTGATGGCCTTGATGAGGCCGATGGTGCCGATGGAGATCAGGTCCTCGACGTCCTCGCCGGACGACTCGAACTTCTTGACCAGGTGCGCGACCAGGCGGAGGTTGTGCTCGACCAAGGTGTTACGAGCCCGGCGATCCCCCTGGAGCATGGCCTGCACCAGCCGGGCCTCCTCCGGCTCGTCGAGGGGCAGAGGAAAGGAGCCCTCGCCCCCGACGTAACCCGCCAGCCAGACCAGCTCCCGCAGGACCGAGGCCGCCAGCTCCACCAGAGCAGCGACGACGTACAAGCCGTGACCCCCCCCCGAAAGGAACGCCTCCCTATCGTATGGGAGGCGCGGGGATCGGGTGCTGGTCCTCGAGGCTGATCCTGCGGCCCATCGCTCAGAGGCGGACCTGCTGGCGGGCCCGGACGTGCTCCTGGAAGGTCCGGCTGAAGATGTGGGTGCCGTCTCCCCTGGCCACGAAGTACAGGTAGGGCGTGTCGGCCGGCGCCAGCGCCGCCTGGATGGAGGCGAGGCCCGGGCTGGCGATGGGCGTGGGGGGCAGCCCCCGGTACCGGTAGGTGTTGTACGGCGAATCGATGGCCAGGTGCTTGTTGTAGAGCTTGCGCGGCGCCGGGTCCAGCACGTACATCAGCGTCGGGTCCGCCTGCAGCGGCTGACCCAGGCGCAGTCGGTTGTGGAAGACCGACGAGATCAGCGGCCGCTCGCTGTCGCGCATGGCCTCCTTCTCGATGATGGAGGCCAGCGTGATGGCTTCGTGGAGGCTCAGGCCGCTGTCCTGGCCGAGCTCTTCGTAGACGGGCAGCACCTTCTCGGCGAAGCGGGCCACCATCTTCTGGATGATGGACGCCTCGCCCTGACCGACCTCGAACCGGTACGTATCGGGGAAGAGGTAGCCCTCCAGGCTCCCGGGCGGCTTGGGGATGCTGCGCTGCTCACCCAGCAGCCACGTGTCGTCCGAGGCCAACTCGATGAAGCGCTCGGCATCCACCAGGCCCCGGCGCTGGAGCTGAGCAGCGATGGTGCGGATGGTGGCCCCCTCCGGGATGGTCACCTGCTCGACGGCCACCGCGCCGCGCGCCATCATCCGCAGGACCTCCTGCAGGCGCATGTCGGGCCGGAGCCGGTAGTACCCCGCCTGGAGCGAGCCATCGAGCCCCTCCAGGCGCGCCATCACCCGAAAGAGGAGGGCCGACCGGATCAGGCCTTGTCGCTCCAGCAGCTCCCCCACCGCCGCGGCCGTCGAGCCCGCCGGCACCTCGACGACGACGGGCGCGACCAGCGGCCCCGTCTCCACCGGCATCAGATAGGCGGTCGCGGCAATGCCCGCCGTCGTGGCCGCCAGGGCCCCCATGGCCAGCGCGATCCCGGCGACGCGCCCCACGCGGAGCGTGGCCGCCCTCTGGCCGAGCGTGCTCACCCCCACACCCCCCGGTCTCGGGCCCGGGCGGGTGGTCCGCCCGAGGCGGCCACCACCGTGCCCGCGGCCTGGTCGACGATCAGGCGCGACGGTCGCCCGAGTCGTCGTCCTCTTCGTCGTCGAAGTCTTGGTCCAGCTCCTCGTCGCCCTGCTCCTCCAGGGCGTGCACCACCCGGTCGAACTCGTCGTCGTCCTCGACGTTGACCAGGATCTCCTCGCCGTCCGCGTCCCGGTCCAGCCGGAAGACGTAGGCGCCCTCCTCGGGATCCTCCTCCGGCAACAGGACCGCATAGCGTCGCCGGTCGACCTCGACCACGTCCACCAGCGTGAACTCGTGCTCGTGTCCCTCGTCATCCACCAGCGTGATCCGGTCCTCGTCCGCGTCGGCGAACAGACCCTCGCGCTCCTCGTCCGCCACGTGGCATCCCATCCTTTCCACCCCGCACACCTGAAGGGGCCTCGCCTACGCTAGGGTGCCTCACCCTGCCCTGCCCCTACCCGGCGCCGGGCCAGGTAGGTGTCCAAGACGATGGCTGCCGCCACGTGGTCGAGCACCTTCCGGCGACGGCCTCGGGAGAGGTCCGCCGCCAGCAAGATCCGTTCGGCCTCTCGGGTGCTGTACCGCTCGTCGACGAAGACGACCGGCACGCCGGTCAGACTCCGGAGCCGCCGGGCGAAGGCCCTCACCCGACGGGCTTCAGGGCCCTCCTCGCCACCGGTACGTGTTGGCAGCCCCACCACCACCTCCTTCACGTCATACCGTCGGATCATGGCCACGAGTCGCGTCAGCCCGCCGTCCTGGCCCGTCCGCACCACCGTCTGCAGGGGCTGCGCCGTGGCGCCGGTCGGGTCGGTGATGGCCACCCCGATGCGGCGCTCGCCCACATCCAGGGCCAGGATGCGCCCCCCCTGCTCCCTCACGGCCTCGTCCACACCGCAGCCCGACCGAGGCGGACCGTGGTCACGACGGGCGATTCTCCGGGCAGTTGACGTAGTGCTCGATGATCTCCTCCAGCAGCTCGTCTCGCTCGACGGTGCGGATGAGGCTGCGCGCGTTGCGGTGGCTGGTGATGTAGGTGGGGTCTCCCGACAGCAGGTACCCCACCAGCTGGCTGGTGGGGTGATAGCCCTTCTCCACCAGGGCCTGGTAGACCTGGCGCAGTACACGGGCCGCCCGGCGCGGGCCGGGCTCCTCCACCCGAAACCGGACGGTGGCCTGGTCGTCGAGCCCCTTGCGCTCCGGATGCGGCGTCGGGTTGGCCTCTCGCACCGCGCTCACCCTTACCTCCGAGACCGACTCGGCCGCGCCCGGCGGCCCGCCCCACACTACGACGCCTGCAGCAGCATCTCCCGCGCCCGACGTGCCGCCGCCGCCAGCGCCTCGTCGATCTTCGCCGGGTCCCGCGCGCCCGCCTGCGCCATCTCCGGCCGCCCGCCCCCGTCACCGCCGGCCGCGCGGGCGGCCACGCGCACGATCTCGCCGGCGTGGATGCCCCGGCGGGCCAGGTCGGACGTCGTCATCGAGACGAAGAGCACCTTGCCGTCGACCGGGCTGGCCAGGAAGACCACCGACGGGCCCAGCGCCTCCCGCAGACGGTCGCCCAACGCCCGCAGGGCCGGCGCGTCCAGCCCCTCGAGGCGGGCGACCACCAGCTTGGCGGGCCCCACCGCCTCGGCCCTCGCCACCATCTCGTCGGCGTAGCGGCTCATCAGGCGGGCCCTGAGCGCCTCCGCCTCCTGCTGCGCCGCACGGGCTTGCTGCACCAGGCGCTCCACCTGGCGGCCCAGCTCCCCCGGCGACACCTGCAGCCGGGAGCCCAGCTCCCGGACCTGCCGCTCGCGGGTCAGCAGGTAGTCGAGCGCCGCCTCGCCCGCCACCGCCTCGATGCGGCGCACGCCGGCCGCCACGCTCTCCTCGGCGACGATGTGCACGAGGCCGACCTCTCCGGTGTGGCGCACGTGGGTGCCGCCGCACAGCTCCCGGCTGTAACCGTCGCCGATGTCGATCATCCGAACCCGCTCGCCGTACTTCTCACCGAAGAGGGCCATGGCGCCCCGCGCCAGCGCCTCCTCCACGGTGGTCTGCACGGCCACGACGGGCAGGTCCTCCAGCACGCGGCGGTTGATCTCCCGCTCGAGGGCTTCGATCTGCTCCAGGCTCAGCGGCTCGAAGTGGTTGAAGTCGAATCGCAGCCGATCGGGCGCCACCAGCGAGCCCGCCTGCATGGCGTGCTCGCCGAGCACGGCGCGCAGGGCCCGGTGCAGCAAGTGGGTAGCCGTGTGATGCCGGGCCGCGCCCATCCGGCGCTCGCGGTCGATGGCCGCAGCCACCCGGTCGCCCTCGGCCAGCCGCCCCTGTTCCACCCGGACCCGGTGGACGATGACGTCGGCCAGCGGGCGCTGGACGTCGACCACCCGGGCGCTGCCGCCCGGCCAGCGCAACTGGCCCGTGTCGGCCACCTGACCGCCCCCCTCGGGGTAGAAGGGCGTGCGGTCGAGGACGACCAGCGCCTCCTGCTCCCGATCCACCCACGAGACCCGCTCGGCGCCGGCGACGATGGCCAGCACCCGGGCCTCGGCCACCGGCTCGTCGTAGCCCACGAAGTCCGACCGCAGGCCGGCCATCGCCTCGGCCAGGCTCTCCTCGTCGCCGCTGCCCAGGTACCCGTAGGTGCGGCGGGCCGCGCGGGCCCGGGCTCGCTGGGCCTCCAGCTGAGCGGCGAAGCCCTCCTCGTCGACGCGGATGCCGCGCTCCTCGGCGATCTCCCGGGTCAGCTCCAGGGGGAAGCCGTAGGTGTCGTAGAGGCGAAAGGCCGTCGCCCCGTCCAGCACGGCGCCTTGCTCGAGGCCCCTCATCTCCTGCTCGAGCACGGCGAGCCCCGACTCCAGCGTCTGCAAGAACCGGTGCTCCTCGGACTCCAGGACACGCTCGATGAGCGCCTGGCGCTGGCGGAGCTCGGGATAGGCCTCGCCCATGGCCTCCACGACACAGCCCGACAGCTCCCGCCAGAAGGGACGCCGCACTCCCGCCAGCCAGGCATGGCGGCTGGCCCGGCGCACGAGGCGTCGCATCACGTACCCCCGGCCCTCGTTGCCGGGCATGATGCCGTCCATGGCCATGAAGGTGGCGGCCCGGGCGTGGTCCACCATGATCCGGATGGCGCGGTCCGTCCGCTCGTCCTGGCCGTAGGGCCTGCCGACGATGGCGGCCGCCCTCTCCAGGATGCGGCGCACCTCGTCGGTCTCGAAGATGGTCTCGACGCCCTGCAGGATGGCCAGCATGCGCTCCAGGCCCATGCCGGTGTCGATGCCGGTGCGCTTGAGCGGGTGATACTGGCCCTGTTCGTCCTTGTGGAACTGGATGAAGACGAGATTCCAGAACTCCAGGAACCGCCCGCAGTCACAGCCCGGCTTGCAGCTCGGCGCCCCGCAGCCGAACTCGGGCCCGCGGTCCAGGTAGATCTCGGAGCAGGGGCCGCAAGGCCCGACCCCGATCTCCCAGAAGTTGTCCTCCTTGCCCAGCCGGACGATGCGCTCGGCCGGTACCCCCACCTGCTCGTGCCAGATGGCGAACGCCTCGTCGTCCTCCAGGTAGATGCTGACCCAGAGGCGCTCGGGGTCGATGGCCAGGCGCTCGGTGACGAACTCCCACGCCCAGGCGATGGCCTCGCGCTTGAAGTAGTCGCCGAACGAGAAGTTGCCCAGCATCTCGAAGAAGGTGGCGTGGCGGGCCGTGATCCCCACCCGGTCGATGTCGGCGGTGCGTACGCACCGCTGGCAGGTGGTCACCCGCCGGTGGGGGGGCTCGGCCTTGCCCAGGAAGTAGGGCTTGAACTGGACCATGCCCGCCCCTGTCAGCAAGAGCGTCGGGTCACCCTTGGGAACCAGTGACGAGCCGGGAAGCCGGGCGTGCCCCTTGCTCTCGAAGAAGCTCAAGTAGGCCTCCCGCAGCTCGTTGGCGGTCAGTCTGCGCATGGTATCGGAGAGCGCCCCTGGGCCTCCCTGTCTCGGGCCAGCAGAATCACCTAAAGGGTATAGGAGCCTCCAGGGGTTGTCAACGTCAGCACCTGGCGGCCCTCATGGCAGCGCCTGGCTCCGCTCCTCGACCTGGACGGCCGGCGGCCGCGTGCCCTCCGGCCGGGGGGAGGGCTCGGGGCCGGGATCCTCTGGCTGCCGGGCGGGCGCCCGCTCCAGGATCCCCGCCTCCCGCAGGGCGAAGCGCACCAGGTCCCGCAGCACCGAGGCCACCGGCACCGCCACCAGCATCCCCACCAGCCCTCCCAGCTCCGCGCCCGCCAGGACGGCCGCGATGACCGCCAGCGGGTGGAGCCCCGAGCTCCGGCTCATCACCCGCGGCTGGAGCAGGACGCTCTCCACCTGGTTGGCGGCCACCAGCAGCCCCACGGCCCACAGGGCGGTGACGGGGCTGCGCGTCAGCGCCAGGGCGACGATGGGCACCCCGACCGCGATGGGGCCGAAGTACGGCACGATGTTGAGCAGTCCCGTCAGCAGGCCCAACAGCAGCGCGTATGGCACCTGCAGCAACACGAGCCCCAGTGCGACCATGGCCCCCACCATCATCGAGACCAGGAGCTGGCCCCGGATGACGGCGGCCAGGGTCTGGTCGATCTCCAGGGCCAGCGAGACGATGGCCTGACGCCGTGCGGGGGGCACCAGCGTCAGCAGACTGGCCGCCACCCGTTCCCGGTCCCGCAAGATGTAGTAGGCCACGACCGGCGTCAGCACCAGGTTGAGCACCTGGGAGAGCGTCGCCACCACCAGCCCGCCCAGGCGCGCGGCCAGGGCCTCCACCCCGCGCTCGATGCGCGTCGTCAGCGCTTGGGTCAGCCGGTCCACGCCGGCCGGAAGGGTGTCCAGCCGCAGGCGGCGGGAGAGACGCTCGGCCGCCTCCGCCCACTGGCGGCTCTGCTCGGGCAGGCGCCGTGCCAGCTGCTCCAGCTCGGCCATGGCCGAGGGCATGACGCTGACCCACGCCACACCGGCGGCCACCGCCAGGGCGAGGAAGACCGTCAGGATGGCCGCCGATCGCGGCACCTGCCGCCGTTCCAGCAGCGAGACCAGAGGCTCCAGCAGGTAGGCCACCACCAGCGCCAGCACGAAGGGGATGACGACGGTGCGCAGGCGCCACGCCACCGCCAGGGCCACCGCCGCCCCGACGACGAGAGCAGCCTGACGCCACCACCCGCCCGTCACCCGGCCATCGCCCTACCGTGATGCCCCTGGCGTCATGCCTTGCGGCCCAACAGCGCCAGCGTCGCGTCCATCGCGGCCCGACCCGCGTCGAGGGCCAGCTGCAGCCGCGAAGCCCGGGACGCCCGCAAGGCCTGCTCGGCCGCCTCGCCCAGGGCCGCACGCCGCAGCCTCCGGAAGCGGTAGACGTCGCCGTCCTCCGTCGGCGAGCGGCCCGAGCCCTGGCCCAGGTACATGGCCAGCATCGCGCCCAGCAGGCCGCCCCACAGGAGCCCTCGCAAGAAGCGCCTCATGCCTGTCGCTCGCCTGCCTCCACCGGGAGATGACCCCGCCCGGCGCTCACGCCCGGGCGGAGGCCTCGACGGGGCTAGTATGCCCCCCGGCCGGCGAGCCCTTGACGGCCCGTCCGATGAGACCGCCTCCCAGGACGGTGTCGCCGTCGTACCAGACGACGGACTGCCCCGGCGTGACGGCCCACTGGGGCTCGTCGAACCGGCACCGCACCCGTCGCGCCCCGGCGTCGACGGGCTCGATGACGGCCGGCGCCTGCGGCGCGTTGCGCCGGATGCGGGCCTGCACCCGGCGGGGGCCGTCGAGCCCGGGGATGGCGACCCAGTTGATGGCCCCTGCCTCGAGCCCCTCGGCCCGAGCCTCGTCGCGCTCGCCCACGACGACCCGGTTGCTCACCGGGTCCAGGTCCACCACGTACAGCGGCCGTCCCACCGCCAGCCCCAGTCCCTTGCGCTGACCGATGGTGAAGAAGGCCACGCCCGGGTGCTCTCCCAGCACCTGCCCTCGGGTGTCGACGATGAGCCCCGGCCGCAGGGCGTCGGGGACCTGTTCGCGCAGGTAGCGGCGGTAGTCGTCGTCGGGGATGAAGCAGATCTCCTGGCTCTCGGGCTTGTAGGCCACGGGAAGCCGGCGGGCCCGCGCCAGCTCCCGTACCTCCTCTTTGGTGTACGGCGCCAGGGGGAAGCGCACGCGGCTCAGCTGCTCCTGGGTGAGGGGCCACAGGGCGTAGGTCTGATCCTTGCGCAGGTCCCGAGGACGCATCAGCTGCCAGCGCCCGGTCTGCGGGTCGCGCTCCACCCGCGCATAGTGGCCCGTCGCCACCGCCTCGGCGCCGAGTTGCAGAGCCCGCTGCAGCAAGGCGCCGAACTTGACGTACTCGTTGCACCAGACGCAAGGGTTGGGCGTCTGGCCCTGGACGTAGCTGCGGGCGAACGGCTCCATGACCGTCTGCCGGAAGAGCTCCTGGAAGTCGAAGACGTAGTACGGGATGCCGAGCCGGTCGGCCACGCGCCGCGCATCGTCGACCGCGTCCACCGAGCAGCAGCCCACGTGGCGCCCGGGCGGCTTGATGCCGTCGGGCCATATCTGGAGGGTCACCCCGATGACCTCCCAACCCTGCTCCACCAGCAGGGCAGCGGCCACCGAGCTGTCGACCCCCCCGCTCATCGCGACCACGATGCGGTGCCGGCCTTCGCTCATGGCGTCGTCACCCCGACCCGACGGACACGGCTGGGGCCCGCCCCCCGCAGGCGCTGGATCGCCGCCGCCATCCGGGCCGCCGCCTCGTCCATCTCCTCGAGGGTGTTGGTCACGCCGACGCTGACGCGGATGGACGACCGGACGCGCTCGGGCTCCAGGCCCATGGCCTGCAGCACGTGCGACGGACGCATCGACCCCGACGAGCAGGCCGCCCCGTAGGAGCAGGCGACGCCCGCCATGTCCAGCTCGACGAGCAGCGCCTCGGCCTCGACGCCAGCCACGTGGAGGCTCACCAACCCCGGGCTGCGCACGGCGTCGGCCGAGTTGAGATCGACCGGCTGCTCCAACAGCTCCGACAGCCGCCCCAGCAACCGGCTCTCCAACCGGCGCTTGTGGGCCTCGATGGCTGCCCGCTCGGCGCGGGCCCAGTCCAGCGCAGCGGCGAGGGCGACGATGCCGACGACGTTTTCGGTGCCGGGGCGCAGCCCCCGCTCCTGCCCGCCCCCGTGCCACAGCGGCTCGAACGGGACCCCCCGCCGCACGTACAGGACCCCCGCGCCCGGCAGACCTCCCATCTTGTGGGCCGAAAGGGTCATGAGATCGCAGCCGAGGGCGTCCACCTCCAGCTGCTCCACGAAGGGGGCCTGCACGGCGTCGCTCATCATCAGGGCGCCGGCCCGGTGGGCCACCTCGGCCACCGCCGGCACGGGCTGCAGGGTGCCCACCTCGTTGTTGACCAGCATCAGGGCCACCACGGCCGGGCGCTCGCCGCGGGCGGTCAGCCGGCCGATGGCCTGCTCCACGGCGCCCGCCTCGACGCGGCCGGTCCGGTCGCACGGCGCCCGCTCGACCGCGAAGCCCTCCCGCTCCAGGGCGGCCGCCGTCTCCAGCACCGCATGGTGCTCGATCGCGCTCACCACGACGCCCCGGCGGCCATGCTCACGCCGCATGGCCCGTGCCGCGCCCACGAGCCCGAGGCTGTCGGCCTCGGTCCCGCCGGAGGTAAAGACGACCTCGCCCGGGCTGGCACCCAGCCGTGACGCCACGGTGTCACGGGCGTCGTCCAGCAGGGCGCGGACACGCCTCCCGGGTCGGTGAGGGCTCGACGGATTGGCCCCGATGCGCCCGGGCTCCAGCAGCGCCCTCACCGCCTCCAGGGCGGCCGGGCAGGGCGGCGTGGTCGCCGCGTGGTCGAGGTAGATGACGTCGACGGGCTTCACGGCACCGGACCACCGCTCCACCTTAGCACACCCGTTTTAACGGTGTCAAAAAGCGGCGGCGGGCCGCGCCGCTTACGCCTCGTGGGCGGGGTCCCGACCCTGTCCGGACTCGCCGCGCCGCTCCAGCAGCTGCCGGTAGAGTCGGGGCTCGTCGCCCTGGTCGCTCGGGCGGTAGTAGCGGCGGCCTCGGAGCGCCTCGGGGAGGTACGCCTGCGCCACCCAGTGCCCGGGGAAGTCGTGGGGATACAGGTAGTCGCGCCCGTGGCCCATCCGGGCCGCGTCTCGATGAGCGTCCTTGAGGTGATCGGGCACCTCCTGCTGGCCGAGTCGCTCCAGGTCGGCCAGCGCCTCGAAGTAGGCACCCGTCGAGTTGCTCTTGGGGGCCAGCGCGAGGTAGAGGGTGGCCAGGGCCAGGTGATATTGCGCCTCCGGCAGCCCCACCCACTCCAGTGCCCGTGCACAGGCGGCCGTCACCACCACCGCCTGAGGGTCGGCCAGTCCCACGTCCTCGGCCGCCAGGATCAGCAGCCGGCGCATGACGAAGCGCGGATCCTCGCCCGCCCGCATCATGCGGGCCAGCCAGAAGAGCGCCGCGTCCGGATCCGAGCCCCGCACCGACTTGATGAAGGCCGAGATGGTGTCGTAGTGCTCGTCACCCGTGCGGTCGTAGCGCGGGGAGCGCCGCTGCATGGCATGGCGGGCCCGTTGCAGGTCCACGACCGCTGGCCCCGCCTCGCCGCCTTCGCGGCCGCATCGCTCCTGCATGGCCGCACCGACCGCCATCTCCAGGGCGTTGAGCGCGTTGCGGGCGTCGCCCTCGGCTGCCGCCGCGAGGTAGTCCAGGGCCTCGGAGGTGATCTGCACGGGCATCCGCCCGAGGCCGCGCTCCGGATCCGACAGGGCCCGCTCCAGGATCTGCCGCACGTGGTGAGGTTCCAGCGGGCGCAGCTGCAACACCCGCGCCCGGGAGAGCAGCGGCCCCACCACCTCGAAGAAGGGGTTTTCGGTCGTGGCGCCCACCAGCACCACGGTACCGTCCTCGACGTGGGGGAGCAGGGCGTCCTGCTGGGCCCGGTTGAACCGGTGGATCTCGTCGACGAAGAGGATGGTGCGGCGCCCGGCCGCCCGTCGCCGCCGCGCCTCCGCCACCACCCGGCGGATGTCGGCCACCCCGGCCAGCACGGCGCTGAGGGTCTCGAAGTGCGCTCGGGTGGAGCGTGCGATGATGGCGGCCAGGCTGGTCTTGCCGCTGCCGGGCGGGCCCCAGAGGATGATGGAGTGGGTGAGCCCGTCCGACTCGATGGCCCGGCGCAGGGGCGTGCCGGGCCCCACCAGGTGCTCCTGGCCCACCAGCTCGTCGAGGCTGCGCGGCCGCATCCGGGCCGCCAGTGGCGTGCCCCGGGTCGAGGCGTCGGCGGGCACGCCCGAAGGAGGATGGCCGAAGAGGCCCCCCTGCTCGCCCACGGCTCCGTCGTGGCCCGTCGTCAAGCCCGCCTCGCCGCCGTCCCCTCCACCGGGTCCAGGCAAAAACCCCGCCGTGCCGCTGGGGCTACCCGTGGATGAACCCGGCGCTCTGCAAGGTGGGTGCCCTCCTGCGGGTTTGCGGGCTACTGCCACCCAAGGCGTCGGCAGCCTGCCCTCCGCCCGCAGAGCCCGAGCTCCCCATGTGATGGTGTTGGCTCATCACGTTAGGTAGCTTCACCACGAACACGGCAGGGCCGTCATCGTTGCCCGCTCGTGGGGCTCCCGAAGCCGGCCTCATCATATCACACGGCCGAACGCGCCAGCAAGGCGTCCCGGGGTGGCCCCGCTGACCGCAGCTCAGCCCTGCACCGGTACCGTGGGGCGGATGTGGGCTTCGCGGAGCTGCCGCTCCGAGATGGGTGCGGGGGCGCCGGTCAGGGGGCAGATGGCCTGGGCCGTCTTGGGGAAAGCGATGACGTCACGGATGGTGTCGCGCCCGGCCAGCAGCATGACGACCCGGTCCAGCCCCAACGCGATGCCGCCATGGGGCGGCGGCCCGTACTCGAAGGCCTCCAGCAGGAAGCCGAACTGGCGGCGCGCCTCCTGCTCGTCGAGCCCCAGCACGGCGAAGAGCCGCTGCTGCACACCGCGGTCGTGGATGCGGATGCTCCCGCCGCCCAGCTCCACCCCGTTGAGCACCAGGTCGTACGCGCGAGCCCTCACGCCGCCCGGGTCCGCCTCCAGGCGGTCCAGATCGTCGGGCCTCGGCGACGTGAACGGGTGGTGGCGGGCCTGCCACCGGCCCTCCTCGTCGCTCCACTCCAGCAGGGGGAAGTCGACGACCCAGCACAGCGCCCACTGGTCCTGGGGGATGGCGCCGTGGGCCTGCGCCACCTCCAGACGGGCGCGCCCCAGCGCCGTCGCGGCCCGCTCCTCCTCGTCAGCGGTGACCAAGATCCAGCCCGCCGACTCCTGCGCCGCCAGCTCCAGCAGCGCCTGCCTCTCTCGCTCGCCCAGGTGACGGGCGACGGGCGAGCGCAGCTCGCCTCCCTGCACGACCGCCCACGTCAGGCCCTTGAGACCCAGCTGCGGCGCCCTTTCCACCCATTCGTCGAGCTCGCGCCTGGAGAGGCTCAGCGTGGCGGGCAGCGTCAGCGCCTTGACCCGCTGGCCCCTCGCCACCGCCTCTGCGAAGATGCGGTAGGAGCTGCCCTCGAAGGCTGCCGTCAGGTCGTGGAGCCGCCCCGGCGCCCGCAGGTCCGGCTTGTCGGAGCCATAGCGGGACATGGCCTCGGCGTAGGACAGCCGGGGCAGCGGCAGCGACAGACGGATCCCCAGCAACTCCTCGAACAGCCGCGCCATCAGACCCTCGGTGAGGCTCAAGACGTCCTCCTCGTCCACGAAGGCCATCTCGACGTCGAGCTGGGTGAACTCGGGCTGGCGGTCCGCCCGCAGGTCCTCGTCACGGAAGCAGCGAGCGATCTGGTAGTAACGGTCCAGCCCGGCCACCATCAGCAGCTGCTTGAACAGCTGGGGCGACTGGGGGAGCGCGTAGAAGTGACCGGGATGAAGGCGTGACGGCACCACGAAGTCGCGGGCCCCCTCCGGGGTGGAGCGCGTCAGCATGGGGGTCTCGACCTCGACGAAGCCGTGCTCGTCCATGTAGCCGCGGATGATCGCGTTGACCCGATGCCGCAGGCGCAGCAGCTCGAGCATCCCGGGCCGCCGCAGGTCCAGGTAGCGATAGCGCAGCCGCAGCGCCTCGTCCACGTCCGTCTTCTGATCCACCGGGAAGGGCGGCGTGGCCGACGCGCTGTAGCGGATCAGCCGGCTCGCCACCACCTCCACCGCACCCGTGGCCAGGTTGGGGTTTTCCATCCCGGGCAGGCGGCGGCGCACCTCGCCGGCCACCCCGATGCAGTCCTCGCTGCGCAGGCGCTCGGCCAGCGCGAAGACCTCCCGACCGGCGTCGGGGGTGACCACCACCTGGACGATGCCGCTGCGATCCCGCAAGTCGATGAAGATGAGCCCGCCGTGGTCCCGGCGCCGCAACACCCAACCGTCGAGCCCCACGACCTGCCCGGCGTGCTGCTCCCGCAGCGTGCCCGCCTCGTGCGTCCGCTTCAAGAGGGTGCCGTAGCCCTGCTCCGCCATGGCTCTCTCCTCGAATCCGTCTCCTCCGTCGCCAGCCATCTCGCCAGGAGCGCGTCGATCCCGTCGGCCGACACCTGCTCCTGCTGCCCGGTGCCGAGATGCCGCACCACGTAGGGCCTCGCCGCCTCGTCTTTGCCCTGGTCGCCGCCTACGATGACCGCGACCCGGGCGCCCGCCCGGTCGGCCAGCTTGAGCTGCGCCTTGAGGCTGCGCCCCTGGTAGTCGACGTCGGCCCGCAGGCCGGCGCGCCGCAGGCGGTACAGCAGCCGCAGCGCCTCCTCGCGCCCGCCCTCGCCCTCGGAGGCCACGAAGACGTCGAGCCAGCCCGGCTCCTCCAGCGGCTCGCCCGCCTCCGAGGCGGCCAGCAGGGCCCGCTCCATGCCCGAGGCGAAGCCGACCCCGGGCGTCGGCTTGCCGCCCAGGGTCTCCACCAGTCCGTCGTAGCGCCCGCCGCCGGCGACCGCGTTTTGCGCGCCCAGGTCCTCCGACAGCACCTCGAAGACGGTGCGGGTGTAGTAGTCGAAGCCTCTCACCAGCCGGAAGTCCAGCACGTGCGGCACCTCCAGCCGGTCCAGGTGCGCGCGCAGCGCATCGAAGTGCGCCCGGCACTGGTCGCACAGCGAGTCGACCGCGTTCGGCGCGTCCTGGGTCACCTCCCGGCAGGAGGGCACCTTGCAGTCGAGCACCCGCAGGGGGCTCCGCTCGAGGCGCCGCTGGCAGCTCTCGCACAGCTGGTCGGCCCTGGGACGCAGGTAGGCCAGCAGGCGCTCGCGGTAGACGGGGCGGCACCGCGGACAGCCGATGCTGTTGAGGTGCACCTCGAAGCGCCGCAGCCCCATCCGGCGGAAGATTTCGATGGGCAGGACGATGACCTCGGCGTCGAGGGCGGGGTCGGCCGAACCCAGCGCCTCGGCCCCTATCTGGTAGTGCTGGCGGAGCCGCCCGGCCTGGGGCCGCTCGTAGCGAAACATGGGGCCGATGTAGAAGACCTTGACCGGCTGCGGCCACAGGTGCATGCCGTGCTCGATGTAGGCACGCGCCACCGGCGCCGTCCCCTCGGGACGCAGCGTGATGCTCCGCCCCGAGCGGTCCTCGAAGGTGTACATCTCCTTCTCGACGACGTCGGTGGCCTCTCCCACGCCCCGGCTGAAGAGCTCCGTGTGCTCGAAGATGGGCGTGCGGATCTCCCGGTATCCGAAGGAGGTCATCACCTCGCGGGTGATGGCCTCCAGGCGCAACCAGGCCGCCGACCGGCCCGGCAAGACGTCCTGTGTCCCACGGGGCGCCTTCATCTCCATGGTGCCCGGCGTCGCTTCCCTTCGGTGGATGAGACGGCTAGCGCTGCTCCGGAGCCGCGCCGTCCTGGGTGGCGCCGCCGGACGACGCCTCCGGCTGCGGGCTGGCGTCGGCGGACGCCGCGTCGTCGCTCGCCCCGCCCGACTGGGAGCCCTGCTGCTGCTCCTGGAGCCGCCGCAAGAACTCCTCCTGCGCCCGCCGCTGCTCCTCCAGCACCTGCTGGATCTTCTCCAGCTCCTGCTCCTCGCGCTGGGCATCCTCGTCGAGCCCCATGCTGCGGAAGAGCATGTAGAGGGTCAGGTGCATCTGCATGTCCATGGGCGCCAGCGACGAGGCCTTGCGCAGGGCCCCGGCCGCCTTCTCCTTGTCACCCTTCTGCTGGTACACGTTGCCCAGTGCCAGGTGGAGCACCGGGTCGCTCGGCGCCAGCTCCGTGGCGCGGGTCAACGCGGCCAGGGCGTCGTCGACACGCTGCAGCTGCAGCAGCGCCACGGCCTTGCCGTACTGCACGTAGGCGTCGTCGGGGTAGACCCGCGCCGCCTGCTCGTACAGCTCCAGCGCCCGCTCGGCGTCGCCCCGCCCGAGCGCGTCGCGGGCCGCCAGCTGCGGGTCGAGGATGGAGACCTCGGCGCTGTTGCGCAGGTCGGCGAACCACCGGGCGAAGTGCTCGTCGGCCTTCTCCTGCCGGATCTGCTCCGCCAGGGCAGGCTTGGCCCTCTCGAACTCCTCGCCCGCGGCCGCCTTGCGCTCGATCACCTGGATGACGTAGTAACCCTCGTCGGTCTCGATGGGGTCGGAGACGGCGCCGGGCTCCAGATCCCAGGCCACGGCCTCCACCGGCTCGGGCAGCACGTCGTGACCGACGAAGCCCAGATCGCCACCCGACTCCCCGCTCATCTCGTCGTCGGACTGCTCCCGCGCCACCTCGGCGAAGTCGGCACCCCCGCGGATCCGCTCCACGAGCTTCTGAGCACGCGCCAGGGCAGCTCGGGTATCGGCCTCGGCGGTGCTCGCGGGCCGCACCAGGATCTGGCGCAGCTTCACCTGCTCGTAGGCCCGCGCCACCTCCTCGTCGGTCACCTGCAGCTGCTCGGCCAGCTTGGCCTGGAGCTTCTCGGCCATGAGGCTCTCCTCGATGGCCTTGCGCAGGTCGGCCTCGGTCATGTTGCGCAAGCGTAGCTGACGCTCGTACTCCGACCGGGAGGGAAAGGCGTCACGGATGCGGGACAGCCGGTCGTTGACCTCGCCACGGCCCACGCGGATGCCCTCGTCCCGGGCGGCCTGCAGCAGCAGGCGCATGGCGATGAGCTGGTTGAGGGTCCGGTACTTGATCTCCTCGATGTCCGTCGGCCGCACCGAGCCCTGGACCTGCTCGTACGACCGCAGCTGGTCGAGATAGGCCTGCTGGAAGGTGGCCATCGCGATGGCGTCGCCGTTGACGTGTGCGATGGCGGCCTCCGCGCCGCGGTCGCCCTGCACGGCGGGGATGCCCACGTAGGCCAGCGTCACGGCGAAGGCCACCGCGACCGCGATGATGATCCACTTCATCTGGCGGCGCAGCCGCTCCATGAACATGTCCGCTCGCAACCCCACTTCCCACCGGAACAGGCCCATTCTATCCCCGGCGCCCGCGGGGCGTCCAGGGCCGGGCCCGTCGGCTCGGGCCTACCGCCGGCGCTCGACGACCAGCGTGACGGGCCCGTCGCACTCGACCAGCACTTGCATGGACTGACCGAAACTCCCGGTCGCCACGGGCACCCCCCGGGCCGCCACCGCCTCCTTGAGCGCCTCCAACCACGCCCGGGCCTCCGCGGCGGGCGCCGCTCGCTCGAAGCCGGGTCGTCTGCCGCGGCTGGCGTCGCCGGCCACGGTGAAGTTGGAGACCAGGAGCACCGACCCCTGCACGTCGGCCACGCTGCGGTTGAGCCGGCCCGCCTCGTCGTCGAAGATGCGCAAATGGACCAGCTTGTCGGCCAGCCATGCCACGTCGGAGTCCGTGTCGTCCCGCTCCACGGCGACGAAGGCCACCAGACCCCGCCCGATCTCGCCCACCGGCTGACCGTCGACGATGACACGGCCCCGGCTGACCCGCTGCACCACCGCTCGCACCAGAACGCGGCCTCCCTCTACGGCCGGGACTCCCCGGCGCCGGAGGGGACGGGCTCGGCTCGTCGCACGTCGATGATGCCCTCCACCTTGCGGACGCGTCGCACCACGTCGTCGAGGTGGTCCATGCCGCCCACGTCCACCACCACGTGGATGATGGCCAGGTGCTGGCGGGTCGTGCGGGTCTGGACCGCCTCGATGTTGGTCTTGCCGTCGGAGATGGCGTTGATGACGTTGGAGAGGAGGTTGACCCGGTCGTGGGCCTCGATGCGCAGCTCCACGGGGTAGACCGCGCCGGGGACCCGGTTCCATCGGACCTCGACCCGGCGCTGCGGCTCGTCGACCAGTGTCTGCACGTTGGGACAGTCGGCCCGGTGCACCGAGATGCCGCGCCCGCGCGTCACGTAGCCCACGATGGGGTCGCCCGGCACCGGGCTGCAGCACTTGGAGAAGCGGATCAGGACGTTGTCGGCGCCCTCGACGCTGACGCCGACGGTGGCCGGCGTCGTGCGACCCTGGCGCGCCCCCGCCCCCTGCAGGCGCTGCTGGCGAGCCCGTGCCACCAGCTCCTCGCGCCCCACCAGCCGCCCCAGGGCGTGCATCGGGGAGATGCGGCCGAAGCCGATGGCCGAGTAGAGGTCGTCGACGCCGGCCAGCCCGTATCGGCGGGCCACGGAGGCCAGGGCGTCGTGGCGGGAGGCCTCGGCCAGGTCGATGCCGAAGCGCTTGGCCTCCCGTTCCAACAGCTCCCGCCCTCTCTCGACGCTCTGCTCGCGGCGGGCCTCCTTGAGGAAGCTGCGGATCTTGCTCCGGGCCTTGGAGGTCTTGACGAACTTGAGCCAGTCCTGGCTTGGCTGGCCGTGCTTGGCCGTGACGATCTCGACGATCTCGCCGTTGCGAAGGCGGTAGTCCAGGGGCACCAGCCGGCCGTTGACCTTGGCGCCCGAGCAGCGCAGCCCGATGTCGGTGTGGACGGCGAAGGCGAAGTCGACGGGGGTGGCGCCGGCCGGCAGGCTCTTGACGTCGCCCTTGGGCGTGAAGACGAAGACCTCGTCCTCGAAGAGGTCGATCTTGAGGGTCTCCATGAACTCGTGGGGATCCTGGTCCTTCATCTCCCGGAGCCATTCCATCACCTGCCGCAGCCACGCCACCTTGGCGTCGAAGGCGGTGGCCGACCGCCGCTCCTTGTACAGCCAGTGGGCGGCGATCCCGCGCTCGGCCACGTCGTGCATCTGCTGCGTGCGGATCTGCACCTCGAGGGGCTCGCCCCGGGGCCCGATGACCGTGGTGTGCAGCGACTGGTACAAATTGGACTTGGGCATGGCGATGAAGTCCTTGAAGCGGCCGGGGATGGGCTTCCAGAGGCTGTGCACCATGCCCAGGACGGCGTAGCACTCCTTGACGTCGTTGACGATGACCCGCACCGCCATCAGG
This sequence comes from Limnochorda sp. LNt, assembly GCF_035593265.1. Lineage (GTDB taxonomy): Bacteria > Bacillota > Limnochordia > Limnochordales > Geochordaceae > Geochorda > Geochorda subterranea. Next base: position 1,781,775 of record NZ_CP141614.1, read on the forward strand.
TCGTAGATCTCGTCCAGGGTGCGCCCCTGGGTGCGCATCTTCTGGTAGATGGAGTAGAAGTGCTTGGGCCTCCCCTGGACCCGGCCGTCGATGCCCATCTCCCGCAGCCGGGCCCGCAGGATCTCCATGACCTCCTCGAGCTCGCCCTCGCGCTCGGTGCGCTTCTTGGCCACCGCCTGCACGAGCTGGTAGTAGGCGGTGGGGTCCAGGTACCGCAGCGCCAGGTCCTCCATCTCCCACTTGATCTGCCAGATGCCCAGGCGGTGGGCCAGGGGGGCGTAGATCTCCAGTGTCTCCTGCGCCACCTTGCGCTGGCGCTCCGGAGGCAGGTGGCGCAGCGTGCGCATGTTGTGGAGGCGGTCGGCCAGCTTGATCAGCACCACCCGCAGGTCCTCGGCCATGGCCAGGAACATCTTGCGGAGGTTCTCGGCCTGCTGCGCCTCCCGGGATTGGAACGGGATCTTGCTCAGCTTGGTGACCCCGTCCACCAGGCGGGCGATCTCCGGCGTGAAGGCCTGCTCCAGCTCCTCGACCGTGACGGGGGTGTCCTCCAGCACGTCGTGGAGCAGGCCCGCGGCGATGGTGGCCACGTCCACCTCCAGGTCGGCCAGGATGCGCGCCACCTCCACCGGGTGCAGGAAGAACGACTCCCCCGAGTCGCGCAGCTGGCCGGCGTGGGCCTCCCTCGCGAATCGGTAGGCCTTGCCCAGCAGCTCCGTCTCCACGGAGGGATGGTAGGCACGCACCCTCTCGATGAGAGCCTCGAGCGGCGCATCCAACGCCGCGGCCGCCTGCACGCCGCTACTCATGACCGACCCCGATGGGCCCGGCCACCTCCCCTATGAATCGTAGCGCACCAGCGCCAGGATGCGATCCGAGTCGAAGCCCATGGCCTCCAGGCGCTGACGTCCTCCCAGGTAGGCGAGCTCGATGAGGAAGGCGAAACCGACGATCTGGGCCCCCAGCTGCTGGACCAGCCGAGCCGCTGCCCCCATGGTGCCGCCCGTCGCCAGGAGATCGTCCACCATCAGCACGCGCTGACCGGGCGCCAGCGCGTCCTTGTGGATCTCCAGGGCGTCCATCCCGTACTCCAGCTCGTACTCGACGCGGATCTTGTCCGCCGGCAGCTTGCCCGGCTTGCGGATCAAGACGAAGCCGGCGCCCAGCTCGTAGGCCAACGGCGAGCCCAGGGCGAAGCCGCGGGACTCCACGCCCACCACCATCTCGATCCGCTCGTCCCGGAAGCGGCGGGCCATCGAGCGGATGATGTAGGCCAGGGCGGCCGGGTCTCGCATGACGGTCGTGATGTCCTTGAAGCTGACACCCGGTCGGGGGAAGTCGGGGATCTCCCGAATGAGCGCTTTCAAGTCCATGCGTGCGTCCAGACCTCTTTTCCTCAAGACCCGCAGACCACGGGTGGCCGGTCAGGCGGAGCGTCCCGGGGCCGTGGCGGCCCCGTCCTGCCACCAGATCGTCGCCGCCTCCGAGAAAGCCCCCTCGAGCGCCTGTTGCCAGAGGCGACGGGCCTCGATGAACTCATTATAGCGAGCGGACCGCGTCAGGTCGAGCTTTACGCCCGCTCTCACCCCCTTCCACCGCCATCCGCGCCCGCCGGCGGCCCGCTCGACCACCCCCAACTCCTCGAAGACCGCGATCGCGTTGGCGACCAGCGCGGCCGACAGACGCGGACGGCTGCGGGGGTCCAGCACCCCCAGGGAGCTCGCGAGCTGGCCGGGGTCCTCCGGCAGGTCGGGACCGGCCACGCTGGCCTGAGCGGTCAGCAGCCGGTAGAGGTGACGCAGCGTCTCGAGGTCGGGCAGCGGGGCCAGCCACCGCTCCTCGGCGCGCTGGCGCTGCCGCTCACCGTAGGCCAGCACCAGCCGCCGCACGGCGCCCGACGAGACGAGACGGGCCCAGGCCCACGGCGAGTCGGGCAGCTCCCACACCCAGAGTTCGACGGGCCCCGGCAAGCTCGCCAACACCGCGGGCGTCCAGGTGATCAGCACGGCGGCACCATCACCCAGGAGGCCGGCGGGAGCGGGGATCTCCTCGGGCCGGCCCGCCCATGCCACCCGACCCGCCAGGTGGGGAGCGTGCCGCCAGCCCGCCGTGCACAGCCGCAGGGCCGCTTGCCCGTCGCCCACGGCCACCACCACCGGCGTGGCGCCGGCTGCACCGGTGAGGCTCGCCACCGGCGTGCCTTGCGGGCTCCACTCGCCCCACGCGCCGTGCGGGACCTCGTCGGCCAGGCCCCGACGATCCTCCACGACCGGCGGCGCCACCGGGCCGCGGCGCTCCCCTGCCGCCCGGGCGCCCACCACGGCCTTCGCGACGGCCGAGACGTCGGCAGGGCCGCACACCGCAGGGGCCCTGCCACCCCCCACCGCGACGGGGGCGGCCCACGCCCACACGATGCGCGGCACGGCGCCGTCCGACTCTCGGATGGCCAGGGCCCGCATCTCGAGCTCGCCCCATCGCCCCCGGCGTGGTACGAAGGCGACGTCGATCCCGCGCCCCGCCTCGCGTGCCCGCTCCACCACCGGCAGCCACTCCTGGGCCCGGCCGAAGGCGATGACGCCGGCCTCCACCCCCGTCTCCGGCTCCCGCACCACCAGACGCAGGTGCCGGCCGTCCTGGCCCACGGGGCGCGCCTCCAGCGGGAGCAGGGCCGCGGCACCCAGCGCGGGCCGGGGGTTACCCTCGCCATGGGGCTCCAGCATCGCCAGCTGATCGGCCAGCTCCGGCCCCACATCGGCCAGGGAGACCCACGCATCCAGATCGACGCGGCTGGCGTACGGCCCCCTCCAGCGGGCCCCCACCGCCTCGACCAGGCGCTCCCGCAGGGCCGGGACATCCTGGCTCGCCATGGAGAAACCCGCCGCCATGGGGTGTCCGCCGAACTTGACGAAGAGCGGCCCGCACGCGGCCATGGCCTCGTAGAGGTTGACATCGGGGACGCTGCGAGCCGATCCCCGGGCCTCCTCCCCCTCCAGGGCGATCACCACCGCGGGACGCGCGAAGCGCTCCACCAGCCGGGAGGCCACCACGCCGACGACGCCCGGGTGCCAGCCCTCGCCGGCCACCACCACCACGGGAGGGTCGCCGGCCTCCACCTGGCGCTCGGCCTCCGCCACGGCCTGCTCCAGGATGCGCCGCTCCATCTCCTGCCGGGCGCGGTTGGCGGCGTCCAGCCGCTGGGCGGGCTCGGCGGCCTCCTCGGGCGATCGCGCCAGCAGCAGCGCCAACCCTACCGAGGGATCGTCGACGCGACCCGCCGCGTTGAGCCGCGGCGCCAGGATGAAGGCGATGTGGTAAGCATCGACCTCCGCCGTCGAGATGCCGGCCACCGAGGCCAGGGCCTGCAGACCCGGCAGCGGCCGGGCGCGTAGCCGCTGCAGCCCCTCCCGCACCAGGCGACGGTTTTCGCCGGTGAGGCTCACGACGTCGGCCACGGTGCCGATGGCCGCGAGCTGGACCAGCTCGTCCACCTCGGGGTCGCCCGGGCGGTCGGCGAAGGCCAGCAGGGCCATGGCCGTGTGATAGGCGAGACCGGCCGCGGCCATCTCCTCGCCGCCGGGCAGGCCGGTCATCCGGTGGGCCGCCACCACCGCGGCGGCCGGGGGCAGTCGAGGCCCCGGCTCGTGATGGTCGACCACCACCACGTCCAGGCCGTGCCGGGAGGCCTGCCGGATGGCCGACATGGCCGTCAGGCCGCAGTCGACCGCTACGACCAGGCGGACGCCCCGCCCGGCCATCTCCACCAACACGTCCTCGTGCAGCCCGTAACCCTGGGAGAGACGGTGCGGGATGAAGGGCCGCACCTCTGCGCCGAGGCGGCGCAGGGCGCGCACGAGGATGGCCGTGGCCGTCTGCCCGTCGGCGTCGTAGTCGCCGTAGACCACGATGGGCTCCCGGCGCCGCACGCCCTGCAGCATGCGCCAGGCCGCGGCCTTGACGCCCGGCAGCCGCCACGGGGCCGACGCCCCGTGAGCCGGCGCCAGGAACTCGCGGGCGGCCGAGACGTCCCCCATCCCGCGGTTGAGCAGGAGCTGACCCACCAGGGGGTGCAGACCCAGCCGGCTCGCGAGCCGCCGAGCCCGGACGGGGTCCGGACTGGGAGCGTGCCACGAGGCCGCCGCGCCGACCTCAGCCATCCGCCTCGCGCCGCCCCGACGGCCTCAACGGCCGGACCCCTCGGCATCGGCCAGGCTGCCTGCCGGCGGCGCCGGACCAGCCTCCGACGATGCCGGCGCATCCTCACGGCCCGGCCCCTCCTCTTGGGTCCCCTGGTGGTCGAGCCGGCTCGCGAGGCGGTCCCGCTCCGCCTCGAGCCCGGCCAGGCGCACCTCCAGCCGCCGGATCTGGCGTGCCAGCTGACGGCTCCGCAGCCTCAGCCGCAGGTCGTCGGCGCCGACCAGGAGCAAGACGGCGGCCGCTCCCAGGGCGGCCGCGATCACCGAGAGCCGCCCCACGTCCGTCTGCCAGGTCCAGGCCAGGAAGCTGACCGTCACGCCCTGGGGGTTTTGCAGGGCGAAGGCGGCCACCACCAGGATCACCAGCACCGATGCGACTGCCAGCACTGTCACGGCTACTCGCTCCTTCACAGCCGTCCCGATCGCCAGATGGCCCAGACCAGCACAGCCGCGGCCAACATGGAGGCCGTCACCGCCCCCGCCGCCAGGACGGGTACACCCAGCAGCTTCGGCGACGGCTGCCCCCACATCACCCCGCCGGCCACGGCCAGTCCGGCGGCCAGCACCGCCAGCGCGAGCCGGTTGGCGGCCCGCTCGGCCCGTCTCAGGGCGGGATGCGTCTCCTGGCCCAGCCGCAGGCCCAGCGTCAGCCGCCCGGCTTCCAACTGCTCGAGGAGGCGGTCGACCCTCTCCGGGAGGGTACGGGTCACCTCGACGAGCTCCTGCACGTCGTCCACCGCCGCGGCCAGGTGCGAGCCCGGTCGCAGGCGACGCAGCCAGAGCCTCCGGGCGAAGGGCACCGCCACCTCCAGGGCGTTGAAGCCGGGGTCCAGGGTGCGGGCCAGGCCGTCCAGGATGGTCAGCGCCCGCGCCAGCAACAGAAGCTCGCCCGGCAGGCGCAGGCGGTGACGGGCCACCATCTCCAGCGAGTCCGCCACCACCTCACCCAGGGAGAGCTCCCGGATGGGGCGACCGTAGTTGCGGGCGATGAGGTCCTCCAGGTCCCGCTCCAGCGCCGCCCGGTCCGCCGTGGGCGGAACGATGCCCATCCGCCGCATGCTTCGCACGGCGCCCCTGGGGTCCTGGCGCACCGCCGCCATGAACGTGCGGGCGATCTGCTCGGTCAGCTCGGGCCGCAGCGAGGCCACCATGCCGAAGTCGAGCAGGCCCAGCTGGCCCCCGGGCAGCACCAGGAGGTTACCGGGGTGGGGATCCCCGTGGAAGTAGCGGTCCACCAGGACCATCTTGAGGAAGATCTCCGCCCCGGTCCGCGCCAGCCGGCGCCGGTCCACGCCCATGCGCTCCAGGGCGTCGAAGTCGGTGATGCGCGCGCCGCGCAGACGCTCCATGGTCAGGACGCGCGCGCTGCTCCGGTCGACATACACGCGGGGGATGCGGATGCGGCCGTCGCCCCGGAAGTTGCGCCGGAATCGCTGGATCTGCCTCGCCTCGACGCGGTAGTCCAGCTCGCGTCGCATGATGCGGGCAAACTCGTCGGCCAGCTCGACGGGATCGAAGGGCAGCGGGCCGAGGCGTTGGGCCGCCAGCCGTGCCAGGTCCTGGATGATCTCCAGGTCGGTGCGCACCGTGGCCTCGACGCCCTGACGCAGCACCTTGACCACCACGGGCCGCCCGTCGGGGAGCTCGGCGCCGTGCACCTGCCCCAGCGAGGCCGAGGCCAGCGGCTCGGGGTCGACGTCGCGAAAGAGGCGCTCCAGCGGCGCCCCCAGCTCCTGCTCGATGACGGCCCGGATGGCGTTAAACGGCTGGGGCGGCACCTGGTCCTGCAGGCGAGCCAGCTCGTCCAGGTACTCCCGGGGCAGCAGGTCCGCCCGCAGGCTGAGCACCTGCCCCAGCTTGACGAAGGTGGGCCCCAGCTCCTCCAGGGCCTGCCGAAGGTGGACCGGGCCCGGCACGACCGGCTCCCTGGGGCGCCGGCGGGGCCATGGGCGGCGCAGCCCCACGGCGTCGGCGACCACGGCGAACCCGTGGCGCCCCAGCACCTCCAGCACCTCGCGATAGCGGCGCAGGTGCCGGAGCCGCCTCCCGAAGACGCCAACCCCCACGCCCTCGGCCCCGCTCATGGGTCCACCCCGCTCCCGGGGCCGGCGCTCTAGCTCAGGCGGCCTCGCTCACATGGGCCGCCCTCCGGCGCTCGTCCGCCGTCCTCCACATCACCCACAGCGCCGCCGCGACGAAGACGGTCGAGTACGTCCCGGCCAGGAGGCCGACGAAGAGGCCCAGCGAGAAGTCCCGCAGCGTGGGGCCGCCCAGGAGCAGGATGGCGAGCACCACGGCCAGCGTGGAGCCGGATGTGTTGATGGTGCGCGGCAGGGTCTCGATGATGGCCTCGTTGGCCAGGCGGTCGAAGTCGCGCCGGCGCCTCGACTGCGCCAGCCGCTCCCGGATGCGATCGAAGATGACGATGGTGTCGTTGACGGAGTAGCCCAACACCGTCAGCAGGACGGCCACGGTCGAGACGTTGACCTCGAGCTGCAGGAAAGAGTACAGCCCCGCCACGACCAGGGCGTCGTGCAACAGGGCCACGATGGCCGAGATGCCAAACCGATGCTCGTAACGAAGGGTGACGTATACCAGGATGCCGCCTATCGCCAGGAGCAACGCGAAGAGGGCCTGGGAGACCAGCTCGCGCCCCACGACGGGCCCGACCACCTCGGTGCGGCGGTCCACCACTTCACCGAAGCGCGCCTCCAGCGCCGCGTCGATCCGCTGCACCTCGGCCTGGCTGAGAGGGCGGGTACGGATCAAGACGGCCCGACCGCCATCGAGCGGCTGGACGCTGACGCCGCCGAGGCGCAGATCCGCCAGCGCCTCGCCCCCCAGCACCTCCTGCACCTCCTGGGCGGTGACAGGAGAGGGCAGCGCCCGCTCCAGCAGCGTGCCCCCCGTGAAGTCGATCCCCAGGTTGAAGCCCCGGATCACGAGGGAGCTCAGCGCCAGCGCCATCACCACGCTGGCGATGATCAGGTAGATCGCACGATATCGCATGAGGTCGTAGACATGCCGGGCCGGCCGGTCCACGGCCGCCCCCGCCGGTGCAGCCGCCGCTCGTGCCCCCCTCATCGGGACATCGCCCCTCCCGGCAACAGTTGACGGGCCGCCCGCTCCGGATCGCGCGCCACGTACAGGTCGAGCAACAGCCGGGTCAGCACCACCGCAGTGAACATGCTGACCAGGATGCCCAGGCTCAGCGTCACCCCGAAGCCCCGGATGGGGCCGGTGCCGAAGTAGAAGAGCGCCGCGGCCGCGATGAGGGTCGTGATGTTGCTGTCCAGGATGGTGCGCAGCGAACCCCGGAAGCCGTCCTCCACCGCCGCCCGCACCCGCTTGCCCTCCCGCAGGCCCTCACGGATGCGCTCGAAGATCAGCACGTTGCCGTCGACGGCCATGCCGGCCGACAGCAGCACCCCCGCGATGCCCGGCAGGGTCAGCGTCGCCTGGAGGGCCACGACGGTCGCCATGAGGATGAGCACGTAGGAGGCCAGCGCCAGGTCGGCCAGCCCGCCCGGCAGGCGATAGTAGAGCAGCATGTACAAGAAGACCAGCGCCACGCCGATGATGCCGGCACGGACGCTGCGTTCGATGGACTCCTGCCCCAACGTCGGCCCTACCGTCCGGACCTCGGCCACCTCGAGCGGCACCGGGAGCGCGCCAGCGTTGAGCTGCACGACCAGGTGCCGGGCCTCCTCGATGGTGAAGTCGCCCTCGATCTGGGCCCGCCCTCCGCTGATGGGCGTGCGCACCACCGGCATCGAGATGGGCTCGCCGTCCAGCAGGATGGGGAGCACCTGCCCGACGTAGCGGGAGGTGGCCTCCTCGAACTTGCGGGCAGCCTCCGGCTTGAACTCGATGGCGACGGCCGGACGGCCGAACTGATCCTGGGTCAGGCTGGCCCGTGCCAGATCGGCCCCGGTCAGCAGGGTCTCACCGGTGGGACTCTTGAACTCCAACAGCGCCGTCTTGCCGATGGTCTCGATGGCCTGCTCGGGGTTGTCGATGCCGGGCAGCTCCACGATGATGCGGTCTTGGCCCTGGCGCTGGACGATGGGCTCGGTGACGCCCAGTCCATTGACGCGTCGCTCCACGACCGCCAGCGCCCGGTCCATCGTCTCGTTGTCGACACGCTCCGTCCCCGCAGAGGGCTTGGCCTCCAGCACGACGTGCGTGCCGCCTCGCAGGTCCAGCCCCAGGCGGATGGGACGCGTCAACAGCAGGAGAGTCGAGACGGCCAGGACGGCCAAGATGAGGACGATTCGCCACAAGTTGGCCCGTATCACGCGAACGGCCTCCTCGTCGTGCGCCTCTCCCCGTCTTGCGCCGGCGCACGCGCACAAGCGTGATTATAGCCTCGTGCCGAGCCCGGTGTCAAAGGCGATGCCAGGGCTTACAGGAGCCTGACGCCGTTCATCTCCAGCTCGAAGCGGCATCCCAGGAACTCCGCGGCGCGCCGGCACATGAGCATCCGTGTCAGGAAGATCTCGAAGTACTCCATCAACGGTACGATGGTCGTGTCCACGGCCAGCTCCAGCCGCGCCACCTTGGCCTCCGCATCCACCCGCAGAAAGGAGCGGGTCACCGCGTAGTTGACGCGGTCGTGGATGTCGAAGCGGGCCGGATCCCGTATCTGCACCCGGGTGCGGTGCACGTCGCTCTTGTCGGCCAGGATCAGGGCCGCCGAGACCACGTTGACGGGCTGGCCCACGCCCTCCTCGTGGTTGCCCACCGCCCCGGCCACGGTGGCGATCTCGTCGGGATCCATCCCCAGCTCCCGCAGGATCCCCACCAGGATGGCCGCGCCCACCTGGCCGTGGGCCTCGCGGGCGATGGCGTTGCCGATGTCGTGGGTGTAGCCGGCGATCTCGGCCAGCTCCGCCTCCCGGCGGCTGCGGCCCAGGTGCGCCAGCACGTTGTAGCTCACCCGCGCCACCAGCTCCGCGTGGCGAGAGCCGTGCTCCGTGTACCCCTGGGCCGCCAGGTGGGCATTGGCGGCCCGGACCAGGGCCCCGACCACGGGATGAGCCCTCACCCGCTCGAGCGTGACTCGCTCGCCCGCGCCCGACTCGGCCACCGCTCGGCTACGCCTCCTCCTTGCCTTTGACGTAGCTGACGCCGGAGCGGTTGACCCGGACCTCCACCTTCTCCGCGATGCGCAGCGTCAGCGTGTCGTCCTTGATGCCCGTGATCTCGCCGTGGATGCCGCCGATGGTCACGACGCGGTCGCCGCGCTTGAGCGATTTGAGCATCTGCTCCCGCCGGCGCTGCTGCTGCTGCTGAGGTCGCCAGATGAGCAGGTAGAAGAAGACGAACGGGATGGCCAGGAACAGGATCAGCGTCAGAAGGCTGCCTTGCGCCTGCTGTTCGGCTGCGGCCAGAGCGACGACGTTCATGTCTCGGGTTCCCCTCCCTGTCCTCGTGGGCTGAATCGCTCCAGGATCCATGCGCGCAGCTCCGGCAAGCTGTCATCGGCGATGGCCCGGCGGATGGACTCCATGAGCCGGACGACGAAGCGCACGTTGTGCAGGGTCGTAAGCCGCATCCCCAGCATCTCGCCCGCCTTGAGCAGGTGGCGGATGTACGCCCGGCTAAAGTGGCGGCACGCGTAGCAGTCGCACGCCGGATCCAGCGGCCCGAAGTCACGGGCGTAGGGCGCGTCCCGCACGATGAGGCGCCCCTCGGACGTCCAGACCGCGCCGTGCCGTGCCATGCGCGTCGGCAGCACGCAGTCGAACATATCGTACCCGCGCGCCACCGCCTCCACCAGCACGTCGGGGGAGCCCACCCCCATCACGTAGCGAGGGAGGTGGTCGGGCAGCTGGGGCTCCAGGGCCTCCAGCACCTCGTACATCAGCGGCTTGGGCTCGCCCACGCTGAGACCGCCGATGGCGATCCCGTCCGGCTCCAGCGCCAGCACGGCCTCGAGGCTCGCCCGGCGCAGGTCGGGGTACACACCTCCTTGCACGATGCCGAACAGCGCTCGCCCGGCCGGGTCCCCGGCCGCCTGGCGTTCGAACGCCTGCCGGCTGCGGCGTCCCCACATAGCGGTTCGCCTCGCGGCGGCCTCTACCTCTTGCCGCGACGCCGGGTAGCCCACCAGCTCGTCCAACACCACCACCACGTCGGAGCCCAGGGCCCACTGGACCTCCACGGATCGCTCGGGCGTCAACAGCCACGCCGAGCCGTCGAGGTGCGATCGGAAGTGGATGCCCTCCTCCGTGACCCGCCGGCGCTCCGACAGGCTGAAGGCCTGGAAGCCGCCGCTGTCCGTGAGGATGGGATGAGGCCAGGCCATGAATCGGTGCAGCCCGCCGGCCTGACGCACCACTTCGGCGCCGGGGCGCAGCATCAGATGGTAGGTGTTGGCCAAGATCATGCGCACCCCCGCCGCCTCCAGCTCGTCGGGCGAGAGCCCCTTGACGGAGCCCTGGGTGCCGACGGGCATGAAGACGGGCGTGGGCACCTCGCCATGAGGGGTCACCAGTCGCCCCAGCCGGCCCCGGGTGCGGCCGTCGCGGTGCTCCACCACGAAGCTCACGGCAGGATCAACATGGCGTCGCCCAGGCTGTAGAAGCGGTAGCGACGGGCCACGGCCTCCCGATAGGCGGACAGGATGCGCTCGGTGCCGCCGAAGGCACAGACCAGCATCAACAGCGTCGACCGGGGCAGGTGGAAGTTGGTGATCAAGACGTCGACCACCCGGAACCGGTAGGGCGGGTGGATGAACAGCCGCGTCCAGGCCGATCCAGGCCGCACGTCGCCCGTCTCTTCGGCCGCGCTCTCCAGAGCCCGCACCACCGTCGTGCCCACCGCCCAGACCCGCCCACCCTGCTGGCGGGCCCGGGCGATGGCGTCGGCCGTCGCCGCCGGCACGGTGAAGAACTCCTCGTGCATGACGTGCTGCTCCACGACGGGTGCCCGCACCGGCCGGAAGGTACCCACGCCCACGTGCAGCGTCAGGCTCACCACCTCGACGCCCACCTGGCGGATCCGTTCCAGCAGTGAGGCGGTGAAGTGCAGCCCGGCCGTCGGGGCCGCGGCCGACCCCTCCTCCCGGGCGTACACCGTCTGGTAGCGCTCCGGGTCGTCGAGGGGACGGCGGATGTAAGGCGGTAGCGGCACCGTGCCGATACGCGCCAGCACCTCCGACACCGTGCCGTCCCGGCTGGTCAGCTCCACGAGCCGGCCGCCATCCGCCGTACGCTCCAGCACCCGCACCCGCAGCTGGCCGTCGCCGGCCTCCATCTCCTGGCCCGCCGGGGCTCGCCGGCCCGGCTTGACCAGCGCGTGCCAGATCTCGGCCCCCTCCGGGCGTCGCTCGACCCGCCGCAACAGCAGCAATTCGACCCGCCCGCCCTGGGGCCGCCGCCGGGCCCACAGGCGCGACCGCATGACGCGGGTGTCGTTGAGGACCAGCACGTCGCCCTCTCGCAGGTACTCCACTACGTCCCGGAAGTGGCGGTGCTCCAGCCGCTCCCCGGTGCGGCGCACCACCAACAGGCGCGAGCTGTCCCGCGGCTCGACGGGCGACTGCGCGATGAGCTCGGGCGGGAGCGCGTAGTCGAAGGTGGCCGGATCCATTCAGAACTCGGCCCGCAACCGCAACAGGGGAAGGCTATCCGTACGCCCCGCCCGTGCGGGGTCGGACGCCGGACGTGGCGCGGCCGAGCCCGTGACACCGACGGTCACGGCGCTGGCCCCTGCCGCTGTCCCGGCACCCGGGCCCCGAGGAGCCGTCCACCGTCGCCGGCCGGCCCGGCCCGCTCACGCCTGCAGGGACGGACTCGGCGCTGCTGGCCCCGCGCCGTCTCGCCGGCACCGGCGCCCAGCAGGGCGCGGCGCACGGCTCGGCCAGACCCAGGCTCTCCTCAGCCTCAGGTCGCCGCAGGGTGAGCGTGGCCGCCGCTGCCACTCCACCGAGACCGACAGCCGGGGCGCCTCCCGGCTCTCGACGATGTGGATGGCCGGTGCGCTGGGACCCGTCGCCTGCACCGTCGCCGGCGCCGCGGCGCGCGGCTGGCGTCGGCCACCGCCCCGACCATGGTGCCGGGCGAGGCGGCCCCGGTGCCAGCGGGCCCAGCCCCGCAGGTAGACCGCGGCAAACAGGGCGCCGGCCGCGCCGAAGGCCAGGGCGGTCACCGCCGCCGCCGCTGCCAGCCGCCCAGCGCGGCGCGCAGGCCCTCCCACATCCGCACGTCAGGCTCGCCCCAGGCCTCGTCGCCCGGGCTGGCCCCGCCCCTCAGGCGTACCCGGACGAACTGCCCGTCCGATGTCAGCAACACCGCGCGCTCCTCGCCCAGTCGCTCCAGGACCAGGCCTCTCACCCGGCTCAAGCCCATCCCCCTCGAGCCTCGCGATGCGCCCTCAGCGCATCAGGTACTCCCGCAGGTGCGGGTAGTTGCCGCTCAGGATCAACGCCAGCGCTATGATATACTTTCGCTGGCGCTCCAGCGTCTTGCGGCTCACCCCCGCCACCGCCTCCAGCTCCTTGAGTGGCAGGTTGCCCCGCCGCACCACCTGCTCGCACAGCTCCGGCTTGTCGGCCAGCAGCCGTGCCACGGCCAGGGCTCGCTCTCGGGCGTCGCGGTGGCGCGGCGTGCGATCCACCAGATCTTGGAACGCGATGCCCAGGGACCTGAGCTGGTGAGCGAGGCGCTGGATCTCCTCACGCCGCTCCCGCGCCAGAACCTCGTCCTCGAACTGGCGGTGCGCCTCGCGGGCCTCGACCTGCAGGAGCGGGTCGTCCGACGCCTCACCGTCCTCCCCCTCCAGCGCCAGGCTCGACAGCGGCACCTCCTGCCGCCGGCTCGACTCGCGCCGGAAATAGTCGATGAGGCGGCGCCGGATCACCATCTCGGCGAAGGAGAAGAAGGACCGGCCGCCTTGCTGACGGTAGGAGGTGATGGCCTCGTCGAAGGCCATCATGGCCACCGACGCCTCGTCGTCCTGGCCGGCGCGGACGAAGCGGCCGCTGACGGATGAGGCCGCCCGCATGATGAAGGGGCGGTACGTGGCGATGAGCCGCTCACGGGCCTCCCGGTCGCCTTGCTGCGCCTGTCGCACCAGTTGCTGCAGGCGGATGGCCGCGGCAGCCTCGCCGGTCGTCTCGACGCTCTCGGTGAGCTTGTCCAACGAAGAAGACACGTGCGCGACCCCTCACTCGGACGTCCCGTGCGGCCATCCCATCGGCCTGGCCCGCCCCGACGGCCCCGAGGCGGCGACCGTACTGGGCTACTTTTAGACCTCTCGCCCCGAATACCTGCCCGCCGAAGCGCGGCCCGGGACGGGCCTGTCACCGCCCGTCGAGCTGGCTCCTGCCGAACGCCTGGGGCAACAGCTCGGCCAGCCGGAAGTGCCACCGCTGCCGCCCGTTGTCGATGACGACGGGCATGTCCTGGGCGAACTCCGTCAGTACCTGGCGGCACGTACCGCAGGGCGTGGTCGGGGATGAGGTCTCGGCCACCACGGCCACGGCCACCAGACGCCGGCGGCCCGACGCCACGGCCTGGCCCACCGCCACCCGCTCCGCGCACAAGGTGGCACCGTAGACGGCGTTTTCGACGTTGCACCCCGAGAAGACCTGGCCGTCGTCGGCCATCACGGCCGCCCCGACGGCGAAGCGCGAGTACGGCGCGTAGGCGTGCCGGCGCGCCTCCCACGCCGCCCGGACCAGTCGGTCCTCCTGCTCGGCTGTCAGTTGCACCCTCGCCCCACCTCCCGAGATGTGTCGCCCGCCTGCGCCGGGCCTGACCGCTCACCCCAGCAGGACGAAGACCGCCCCCATCACGCCCACGCCCAGGGCGAACCCCGCCACGACCTCCCAGACGCTGTGCAGCCCCGCCTCGACCCGGCTCTCGGCTACCAGCCCCGCCAGCAGCAGTGCCAGCAGCGTCACGCCCGGGTGGGGGCTCGTGGCGTAGATGGCCGTGGCAAGCGCCGCGGCCACCGCCGCGTGGCCGCTGGGCATGCCCCCCACCAGCCGGGGAGGGCGGTTGAGCCACGTCTTGGCCGCCCAGGCCAGCAGCAGGGTCAGCCCCAGCCCCGTCAATGCCAGGTAAGTGGCGGACCGGGTCCCCAGCCGCCCGCCCGACGCCAGCGCCACCAGCAGGGGCTCGTAGAAGAGGAGCACGCCGATGCCCACCGCCCCCACCGCGCTCACGAGCACGGCGCCTGCCGCGACGTCCTTGGCGGTCCGGGCGATCTCGTCGTAGCGGGGCGAGAGTAGATCCGTCGCCGCCTCGATGGCGGTGTTGAGAAGCTCGGCCACCAGCACCACCACGATGGTCAACGCCAGCACCGCGAGATCCTGCCGCCGCAGCTGCACCACCGAGGCCAGCACCAGCACCAGGATGGCCAGCAGGAAGTGGATGCGCAGGTTGCGCTGCGTCCGCAAGGCCCAGACCAGGCCCCGGCCGGCGAACTGGAAGCTCTGGGCCACGTTGCGAGCCCGTCCCACGGGCCCCTTGTTCACCGGGTGAGGCCGCATGCGCTCAGGGCCGCTTCCTCTCGCTGGCGCATGGCCTGCCGCGAGGGCTCGTCCTCGTGGTCGTAGCCGAGCAGGTGCAGGCAGCCGTGCACCGCCAGGTAGGCGAGCTCCCGCTCCACGGAGTGACCGTACGCCTCGGCCTGCGCCACCGCGCGCGGCACGCTGATGACGATCTCGCCGAGCAGCTGCGGCTCCGCCGGGTCCGGGGCCGGGTCCGGCTCCGGCTCCTCGGGGTCTTCCAGCTTGAAGGAGAGGACGTCGGTGGGGGCGTCGACGCCGCGGAACCGGCGGTTGAGCGCGGCGATGGTAGGCTCGTCCACCAACGCGACGCTCACCTCCCGCGGTCGGCCCGCCTCGGGCCCCAGCTCGCGGCGCAGCACCTCGCGCACGGCCCGGTGCAGCAGCCGGCGGCGCAGGTAGCCCGAGACGGCCACCTCGCGCTGGTGGTTGTGGACTCGCACCACGAACGGCTCGGGACGGCGCTCACTTGCTCTCATGACGGCGCACCTGCACCTCGCGTTCGAGCTGGGGGTACTCGATGCGGGCGTGGTAGACCCCCGTCAGCACCCGCACGAAGGCGTTGGCGATGGTGTTGAGCTCCTGCAGCGTCAGCGTGCTCTCGTCGAGCTGCCCGTCCAGGAGCCGCTCCCGGATGACCCGCCGCACCAGCCCCTCGATGCGGCCCGGGGTCGCATGCCCCAGCGCACGGGCCGACGCCTCCACCGAGTCGGCCAGCATGACGATGGCCGTCTCCTTGCTGCGCGGCTTGGGCCCTGGGTAGCGGAAGTCCTCCTCCTTCACCTTCTCCGGGCCCTCCGCGTTGAGGGCCTTCTGGTAGAAGTAGCGCACCAGGTCCGTGCCGTGGTGCGAGCGGATGAACTCGACGATGACCTCGGGCACCCTGGCCTGGCGGGCCAGGTCCACCCCGTCCTTGACGTGCGACATGATGATGAGCGTGCTGAGACTGGGGGTGAGTCGATCGTGGGGATTGGCGTCGCCGAACTGGTTCTCCACGAAGAAGTAGGGGCGCCGGATCTTGCCGACGTCGTGATACAGCGCCCCCGCCCGGCAGAGCACCGGGTCGGCCCCCACCGCCTCGGCGGCGGTCTCGGCCAGGTTGCCCACCATCAGGCTGTGGTGATAGGTGCCTGGCGCCTCCAACAGCAGCCGCCGCAGCAGCGGCTGGTTGGGGTTGCACAGCTCCATCAGGCGCACGCTGGAGACGACGCCGAACAGGCTCTCGACGAAGGGCAGCACGCCCAGCGCCAGCACGGCGCTCAGCAGCCCGTTGGCCAGCCCCGCCCAGGAGGCCGCCACGGTACGAGCGTCCGCCTGCAGCAAACCCAGGGCCGCCAGCGCCACCAGCCCGGCCACGCCCGCCACGACGCCCGTGCGGGTCAGATCGGACCGCTGCCCCAGGCGGTGGACGTTGAAGACGGCCACGGTGCCCGTCACGAAGCCCACGGCGACCGGACGCGCGTCGAAGTCGAACAGCAGCCCGCTCAGCACCGACAGCGCCGCCACCAGCACGATGCCCACGTGGGCATCCAGGAGCACCGTGGCCAGCATGGCGGCCAGGGCCACCGGGGTGAGGTATCCGGCGAAGCTCCACGGCAGCTCGTCGAGCACCCGGGCCGCCACCGCCACCAGCAGGGCCAGGGAGGCGATCATGGTCGCCATGCGGCGCGAGCGCACCACGGCCCCGTGGAAGCGGGCCAGGTAGAAGGCCGTGATGGCCACCAGCGCGGCCAGCACCAGCCCCACGCCCAGCAGGCTGCTCAGGAGCTGGCCGCCCCGCTGCAGCATGCCCAGGTCCCGCAGCAGCTGCACGTGCTCCTCGGTCACCACGTCGCCGCGGCGCAGGATGACCTGGTCCTGCAGCACCATGACGGGCTGGACGCCGCGCGTCGCCTCCTGGCGGACCCGCTCCAGCCGGGCCGGGTCGAGGATCAGGTTGGGCACCAGCGCGGCGGCCGCCAACTCCTGGACGACGCCCTTGACCTCCTCGGACGCATCGAGAGCCGCCACCTCCTGGGCCAGCCGCTGGCGGGCGTCATCGACGTCGCCGGCGCCGATGCGCACGGTCCCCATGATCCGCTCCACCAAGGCCGGCGCCTGCTGCGTCACGGTCGAGAAGCCGGCGTCGGGCAGGCGCAGGGCCGCGGCCACCACTGACCCCGGCAGCACCAGCCGCGCCTCGTCCAGCAGTCGTGGCTGGAGCGCGCCGGCCCGGGCGTTGGCCGCCGACGACGAGGGGGCCTCCCCGGCCGATCTCCAGAGGCTGGAGCGCTCCTCCTTCAACAGGGTCAGGGCCTTGCGCACCCGGTCGCCGGCCTGCACCGCCGCGGTGGGATCGATGGAGTAGTTGGCCGGATCCTCCGAGGCCCGGCGCAAGGCGTCCTTGACGGCCTCCTCCTGCAGGAGGGCCGTGCGGTAGCGGTTTTCGATGGTGCGGGGGGCGCTGACGTCCACGGGGCTGACCTGGCCGGGCGCCAGCTGGACCGTCGGCTGGGTGACCGCCGGCAGGAAGAGGATGACCAGCACCGCCCAGGCGTAGACGGCGACCGCGGCCGGGTGACCCAACAGGCGCGCCGCCCGGTCCAGCGGCAGACGCCCCCGGTAGGTCCCGAGCCTCTCCTTGATCCAGCGCCAGGTCGTCCTTGCCCCGGCAGGGGGCCGGGCCACCACCAGGCTCCCATGGCCCTCCCCGGCCTCGCTCTTGCTCCCTGACAGGGCTCGCAAACGTCCGCCTCCCCTTGCCCCCGAACTCGTGTCCAGTATAGTGCGGCGCCCCCGGGAAAGCCAGTCCGCCCTTGCGGGGCCGCTCTCAGGCGTCACGACGTCCCCGGCTACGCGTCAGGGGGATCCGGGGAGGCCTCCTCGTGGGGGGTGAAGGCGGAGATGTCCTGGATGGCCTCGATGACCGCCCGGCTGCGCACCAGGGCCTGCCCGTCGCCCGTCGGCTCCTCCCACGTCGACAGTCGCTGGGTCAAGACCTCCGGCGTCGGCCCCAGGTGCGAGGCGGCCTGCTCCAGGGCACGCTCCTCCACCAGGCGGCGCGCCTGCTCCAGGTCCACCGCGAAGCGCTCCAGCGCCATCTCCCGGTGGGTGACGTGATCCCATCGCAAAGGCAACGCGGCCAGCAGCCCCGGCAGGCGGCGATGTCGGACCTCCGTGCGGAAGCGGACGAAGGGAGGCTCCACGGCTCCGAGGCCGATCTGCCACGGGCCGGCGGTCACGAGCAGGCCCCGCGCCTGCCGCCCCGACGGCCGCTCCACCGTCAGCTCCAGGCCGGTCTCGGCGAAGCCCTCGGCCCAGACCCGGGCGTAGACCACACCGGCCGCCCGGACGGACCGGGCATCGGGCGGGGCCCCCAGAGGAGGGCGGCCACTGATGAGGATCTGCCCCCGCCGCACCACGTCACCGGGCCGCACCACCGGCCAGCCGGAGGCGGCCATCACCTGTACCACCAGCCCGTCCGACGCCGCCACCACGTCCCCGGGCAGCAGGGCGAGCCGCTGGTCGTCCCGGCGCGTCCGCGCCTCCACCCGGACCAGGCTGCCCTGGATGCGCACGTCCACCCAGGCCAGCTCGGGGACGGCCTCCATCAGCCCTTGCTCCAGCCGCCTCGGGTCGACCGCCGCCCGCGCCGCACCGGGGCGCAGGCCCAGGGCCACCAGGGTCGACCGCACCCGCTGGGCCTGCTCGCCGGCGACGCCCGCCACCTCCACCGCCCAGATCCGGGAGTGCAGGACGCCCATGATGGCGAGCGCCACCGCCACGCCGGCCACGAGACCGGGGCGATGGGCCAGCCGGCCCAGCACGAAGGGCAGGCCCCGCCGGCGCACGAGCCGCAGGCGGACGCCAGCCCGCCGGGCCGGGTGGCGCAAGTGCCGGTACTGGCTCGCGCGGACCCGCGCCACCAGGGCGTGAGGGCCGGGTCGGCTCACCTGACGCAGCTCGACGCCGCCTCGCGACGCCAGGTTGAGGAAGGCCGGCAGGCGCTCGCCCACGGCCCGGATGACCACGTAGCCCCGGACATAGTCGGCCAATCGCTCAGACAGCCCCATGCCGCTGGCCCAGGCGTACCTCCTCGATGAGCCCCGCGATGCGCAGGCGATCGGGGCGGATGGCCTCGATGACGAACCCCCGTCCCGCCACCGCGACCCGCCCGTTGGGGGTGTCGACCACGACCTCGCGGGAGGAGAAGGCCAGCAGCCCTCGATGGTTCTCGATGAGGAGCCGGCGACGACCCACCATCTCGATGCGCGTCTCGCCGAAGGCCTCGGGCGGCAGGTCCAGCGCCCTCGCCGCCCCGGCCAGCCACCCCTTGCCTCTTCTTGCCATAGGGCCCCCCGCGAGGTTGTCTCGGTGCCCCCACGAGACCTATGCGCCAGGCGGCCGGGACAGCCCAGGCAACCGCTCGCGAGGAGGACGAGAAGGAGGGGTGGAAAGTGCCCCGGGGGGATGCACGATGGTGGGTTCTTTCGTCAACGAGCCCTTCGCCGATTTCGGCTCCGCCCCGGTCCGGGCCGCGATGGAGGAGGCCGTCCGACGGATCGAGGCGCAGCTGGGCCAGACGTATCCCGCCTTCGTCGACGGAGACAGTGTCTGGACCGAGGCCCGCATCGTCTCGGTCAACCCCGCCCGCCCGCGACAGGTGGTGGGGTACGTGGCCAGGGCCGACCAGGAGCTGGCCGAGCGGGCCATTCAGGCGGCCCATCGCGCCTTCGACCGGTGGCGTCGCTACGCGCCCGACGCCCGGGCACGGGTGCTGTTGCGGGCCGCTGCCATCCTGCGACGTCGCCGATTCGAGTTCGACGCCTGGCAGGCCCTGGAGGTGGGCAAGACCTGGATCGAGGCCGACGTGGAGACGGCCGAGGCCATCGACTTCCTGGAGTACTACGCCCGGGAGATGATGCGGCTGGGCACGCCCCAGCCCCTGACGCCCCTGCCCGGCGAGGAGAACGAGCAGCGCTACATCCCGCTGGGCGTGGTGGTGGTCATCCCGCCCTGGAACTTCCCCCTCTCCATCCTCCTGGGCATGACCTCCGCGGCCCTGGTGGCGGGCAACGCCGTGGTGCTCAAGCCCTCCAGCGTCTCGCCCGTCATCGCCGCCAAGGTCGTCGAGCTGTTGCGGGAGGCCGGCATCCCCGACGGCGTGCTCAATTTCGTGCCGGGCAGCGGCGGCGCCATCGGCGACTACCTGGTGAGCCACCCGCTGACCCGGATGATCGCCTTCACCGGCTCCAAGGAGGTGGGCCTGCGCATCAACGAGCTGGCGGCCCGCACGGCGCCCGGGCAGCGCTGGATCAAGCGGGTCATCGCCGAGATGGGCGGCAAGAACGCCGTCATCGTCGACGACAGCGCCGACCTGGAGGCGGCCGCCGCGGCCATCGTCGCCTCGGCCTTCGGCTTCCAGGGGCAGAAGTGCTCCGCCGGCTCGAGGGCCATCGTGCTGGACGGCGTCTACGACCGGGTGCTGCAGGAGGTCGTGGCGCGCACCCGGGCCCTTCGCATCGGCGATCCCACGCGCTACGAGACGCAGATCGGGCCGGTGGTGGATCGCTCCCAGTTCGACAAGGTGTCGAGCTACCTCGAGATCGGCCGCCGGGAGGGGCGGCTGGTGGCCGGCGGCAGGCCCTACGGCGAGTCGGCGCGAGATCCCGAGACCCACGGCTACTTCATCGAGCCCACCGTTTTCGCTGACGTGGACCCCTCGGCCCGGATCGCGCAGGAGGAGATCTTCGGGCCGGTGCTGGCCGTCATCCGCGCCCGTGACTTCGACCATGCGCTCGAGATCGCCAACGGCACCGAGTACGGCCTGACGGGCGCCGTCTTCGCCCGGGACCGGGCCAAGCTGGAGCGGGCCCGGGAGGAGTTCCACGTCGGCAACCTCTACTTCAACCGCAAGTGCACCGGCGCCCTGGTGGGGGCCCACCCCTTCGGCGGCTTCAACATGTCGGGCACCGACTCCAAGGCGGGCGGCCCCGACTACCTGTTGCTGTTCACCCAGGCCAAGGCCATCTCCGAGGCGCTGTGACCGCATAGGCGGCCCCGCCGGGGGCAGACTGAGCGAGGCGGGCGGGAGAGCTCCCGCTCGCCTCTCGCTCTCGAAGGGACGGGAACGCGATGGCGCCTCGACAGCCAGGCCGGCGCAAGCCGGCCGACGCCCCCAACCGGCTGAGGCCGCTGCGCACGGCCCAGGAGGTCGCCCGGGAGCCGGGAGCGACCCTGGTCGGCATCGACAATCCGGACGACGCCGACGTCTACCCCCCGACCGAGACGCCCGACAGGGGCCGTCGCCGCCGCCAGGACCTGCCCCCTCGCCGGGAGGGGTGAGATCCCACCCGCGCCCCGGCCGGATCCGGGCAATCGGCAAAGGGAAATGGCCAGCCCCTACCGAAATCGTTCGCCCTAAAGAAGTGCCGGCATGGCCGGCGAGGGGGGGAACCGATTCGGTATGCGCTGGTCAGTTGCCCGGGTCGCTCTGGCGGTCGTGGTCCTCGCGGGGTTGTGGGTGGGTACGGCCGCGGCCGGGGTGACGACCCTCGATCCGGAGGTCCGTCCGGTCTCGGGCGGCAAGTACGGCGGCGTCTTCCGCTACTCGGTGCTGGGCGACCCCAAGACCTTCAACTACTTCCTGGCCAAGGAGACCTCGTCCACCGACATCCTGGACCGGGTCTTCGAGGGTCTCACCACAGCCGACGGCGTCACCACGGAGGTGATCCCCTCCCTCGCGAAGAGCTGGGAGATCAGCCCCGACAACCGGGTGATCACCTTCCACCTGCGCCGCGGGGTCCAGTGGCACGACGGGCGGGAGTTGACCGCCGACGACGTCATCTTCTCCTTCGACCTCGTCTACGATCCCAACATCCCCAACAACTTCGTCGACGGCCTCACCATCGACGGCCAGCCCCTGACGTACGAGAAGGTCGACGACTACACCGTGCGCTTCACGCTGCCGCGGGTCTACGCCCCCATCCTGCGGTCCATCGGCATCCCCATCGTGCCGAAGCACCTGCTCTACGACGCCTGGCGCGAGGGCCGGTTCAACCAGATGTGGGGCATCGACACCGACCCGCGCCAGATCGTGGGCACCGGTCCGTACCGGATCGTGGAGTACCGGCCGGGCGAGCGGATCGTCTTCGAGCGCAACCCCAACTGGTGGCAGGTGGACCAGGACGGCAACCCGCTGCCCTACATCCAGCGCCTGGAGGCCAGCATCGCCGGCAACCAGGACGTGCAGGTGCTCAAGTTCCTCAATAACGAGATCGACTACCTGGCCCCCAACCTGGCCCGGGTCGCGGACCTGGAGCTGCAGGCCGACCAGAAGGGCTTCCGGCTCATCAACGGCGGGCCGGCTTTCGGCACCAACTTCATCGTCTTCAACCAGAACCCCAACACCGTGCCGCAGCCCAAGCTGAGCTGGTTCACCGACAAGGCCTTCCGCCAGGCCATGGCTCACGCCCTCGACAAGGAGTCCATCATCGACCTGGCCTACGGTGGGCTGGCGCAGCCCCAGTGGAGCCCCATCGAGGCGGCCAACGTCTTCTTCCACAAGCCCGACGTCAAGCAGTACCCCTACGACCTGCAGCGGGCCCAGGCCATCCTGGCCGAGGCCGGCTATCGCAAGGGGTCCGACGGGCGGTTGCGGGATCCGCAGGGCAACGTGGTGGAGTTCGAGCTCTTGACCAATGCGGGCAACCGGGCCCGTGAGACCATCGGCACCCTCTTCAAGGCCGACCTGGAGCGGCTCGGCATCCGGGTCAACTTCCAGCCCGTCGACTTCAACTTGCTGGTGCGCAAGCTCTCCGAGACCTTCGACTGGGATGCCATCATCATCGGCCTGACCGGCGGCGTCGAGCCGGCCAGCGGCAACAACGTCTGGCCGTCGTCGGGCGGGCTGCACATGTGGTATCCCTTCCAGGAGCGGCCGGCCACCGACTGGGAGGCCCGCATCGACTACCTCTTCGAGGAGGGCACCAAGTACCTGGATCCCAACGAGCGCAAGCGGTACTACGACGAGTTCCAGGACATCGTGGCCGAGCAGGTGCCCCTCATCTACACCGTCAATCCCGAGGCCTGGTTCGCCATCTACGACTACGTCCAAAACGCCAGGCCCACCGCTTACGGCGGGCTCTTCTACCAGATCGGCGAGATCTGGCTGGAGCGCTAGCCGGGGATCGCCGTCCGTAGAGGTCGCGGGGGCGCCGGGCCGGCGCCCCCGCGACGGGCGAAGGGGTGTGCCGGGGGTCCATGTGGCGCTTCATCGGCCGCAGGCTGATCCAGATGATCCCCATGCTGCTCGGCATCAGCCTGCTCAGCTTCCTCATCATGTACGCGGCACCGGGGAGTTTCGTCAGCTCGTTGAAGCTCCGTCCCGACCTCTCCCCCGAGACCATCGCCCGCATCGAGGCGCAATTCGGCCTGGATCAGCCGGTGCTGGTGCAGTACCTGCGGTGGCTGTGGAACCTGCTGCGACTCGACCTGGGCCAGTCCTTCACCTACCAGGTCCCGGTCACCTACCTCATCGGCAGCCGCGCCCTCAACACGCTGCTTTTGGCCGTCAGCTCGGCGGCCATCTCGTGGCTGTTGGCCTTTCCCCTGGGCGTCTACGCCGCGGTGCGGGCCCACACCGGCTACGACCGCACCCTGACCTTCGTCTCGCTCCTGGGGCTTTCGATTCCCAACTTCTTCCTGGCCATGCTGCTGCTCTTCGCCGTCGTGCGATGGCGGCTGCCCCTGCCCGTCGGCGGCATGACCAGCCCCGGAGCGGCTAGCTGGGGCTTCTGGGAGCAGGTGGTCGACGTGCTGCGTCACCTGCTCATCCCCGCGGTGGTGCTGGGCACGGCCGGGGTGGCCTCCCTGACCCGCTACCTGCGCTCGGGCCTCTTGGACGTGCTCCGGCAGGAGTACATCACCACCGCCCGGGCCAAGGGCCTGCCGGAGCGGGCCGTCATCTGGCGCCACGGGTTGCGCAACGCCCTCAACGTCATGATCACCCTCTTCGGCTTCGAGCTGGGCGGGCTGTTGAGCGGCGCGGCGCTGACGGAGATCATCACCTCGTGGCCGGGCCTCGGACGGCTCATCCTGGAGGCGGTGCAGAGTCAGGACTACTACCTGGTGATGGGTAGCGTCACCATCGGAGGCGTCATGCTGGTGACGGGCAACCTGGTGGCCGACATCCTGCTGGCGTGGGCCGATCCACGGGTGAGGCTGGCATGAGCCAACCGCTGCAACCCACCGCGGGCGCGCACGCCGGCGAGTCGCTGTGGCAGGCAGGGTGGCGGCGTCTGCGGGCCAACCGCTCGGCCCGGGTAGCGGGCGCCGTCCTGATCCTCCTGCACCTGCTGGCCATCTTCGCCGACTTCGTGGGGCCCTACTCGGAGACGTGGCAGGATCGGCGCAAGTTCTACCATCCGCCCACCCGGGTCCGCATCGTGGATGCCGAGGGCAGGCTGCGGTGGCCCTTCGTCTACGGCACCGAGCTGGAGGACCGGCGCCTGCGCACCTGGCGGGAGCGCACCGACCAGATCTACCCCGTGCGCCTCTTCGTGCGGGGCGAGCCCTATCGCCTGCTCTGGCTCATCCCCACCGACATCCACCTCTTCGGGGTCGACGCCCCCGGCAGCATCTTCTTGCTGGGCACCGACGAGCTGGGGCGCGACATCTTCACGCGCCTGCTCTTCGGAGCCCGGCGATCGCTGTTCATCGGCATCCTGGGCATCGTGCTGACGCTGACCATCAGCCTGCTGTACGGCGGGATATCGGGCTACTTCGGGGGCATCGTCGACAACGTCATGATGCGGTTGGCCGAGATCATCCTGGCCATCCCCGGCTTCTACCTTCTGGTGGCCCTCAGCGGGCTTCTGCCCCTCAACGTCCCCTCGCAGACCCGCTTCTTCTTCATCGTCGTGATCCTGAGCTTCGTCGGGTGGCCGGCCGGGGCCAGGGTGGTGCGCTCGCAGGTGCTCTCCATCAAGGAGCAGGAGTTCGTCGTGGCGGCTCGGGCCATGGGGGCCAACCACCTGCGCATCGTCACCCGCCACATCCTGCCCAACGTGATGTCGTGGGCCATCGTCAGCATGACCCTGTCGGTGCCCGGCTTCATCCTGGCCGAGTCGGGCCTCTCCCTCATCGGGGTGGGCGTCCAGGAACCTTACGCCAGCTGGGGCAACATGCTGAGCCGGGCGACCAACATCGCCTCCATCGCTCGCTTCCCGTGGACCCTGGTGCCCGGACTCGCCATCTTCGTCGCCGTGCTGGCCTACAACTTCCTCGGCGACGGCATCCGGGACGCCTTCGATCCCAAGGCCCAGTCGGCCGCCAGGCGCCCGGCGGCCTGGAGCCGCCACCTGGCCGACCGCATCCGCGGCCTGTTGGGGCTCTCCCGGCGAGCCGCCGGCGGCCGTGCCGCCACCGTGGCCAGCGGGCTCTCCGCCCCTCGGCGGTAGCCGGAGGGCCGGAGACGGCGGGGTCAGATGCCCAGCACGCGCGTGGCGTTGGTGCGGTACAGCCGCACCAGCACCTCCTCGGGCAGGTCCAGCCCCCGGATGACCGGCATCCCGTCGCAGTCCGGGTCTTCGACGGGGGAGGGGCAGACCCGGTCCGTCTCCCAAAAGAGGCGGTGGGTCCAGTAGCGCGACGTGTAGCGCACCAGCGACGAGCCGGCTGTCACCACCTGATCGGTGCCGAAGAGGATGCGGTCGGCGTTGCGCACGATGAACTGACGCGCCGCCTCCCGCTGGCGTCCCAGCTCCCGTACCATCCACTTGGTGGCGCTGGTGTCGAGGAAGAGATTGGGGTGGCGGTCCAGCAGGGCCTGAAGGTGGTCGAGGTGCTCCGGATCGCCGCCCATGTGGGCGGCGATGATCCGGATGCCCCGGTGGCGGGCCAGCACCGCCTCCAGCTGCGGATACTGCTCCTCCTTGCTGCCGTAGAGGGAGCGGTCCGTGTAGACCCGCTCGAACCAGACGTCGGGGTCGGAGACGTGCACCAGGGCGCCGAGCCCCAGCGCCTCCATGCGAGCGAAGATCGGCTCCAGGCGGGCATCGTCGAGCCGCAGCCGGGTCGTGGCGTAGAAGCGGGGCGTGAACCAGAACTTGATCAGCCGCGCGCCCAGCTGGTGGGCCTGCTCGACCCTGGCGACGTTGGTGCGCACGAAGGCATCGGCGTCGTCGAGCTGCCGGTAGTCGAGCTGCGGCGCCACCAGGATGCGACCGTCCCACCCGTCGGCGAGGCGGGCGGGCTCGATCCACTCCCGCGTGATGACCACCAGCGTCTCGATGCCGTAGAGCCGGGCGGCGTGCAGCAGGTGGGCCGTCTCGGGCATGACGGCGGCGTGGGTGTGCACGTCGATGGCGGCGAGGTCCACCTTGGACGGGGGCGGCTCGGTGAAGTCCCGGGCGGCCGCTCGCTCCGTAACGGCGAAGTCCAACGTCGGTCCGACCTCCTCTTCGATGGGGCCGCGGGGTCGCTTCGACAGATTTTGCCGCGCCCGGCAGCCGCGGTGCAAGCCCGAGTGCCGGCACGGGGACGGCCCACCCGCGCGGCCGCGGACGGCAGGAGGGCCGGTCGTGCCGCACGAAGATGGCGCCGCGAAGGGCAGGGATCGGCTCCGTTGGGTGCGCGGCGATGGTCCTTCTCCACTCTCGCGGCTGTCCTGCTGGCTGTGCTGGGCGTGGCCTCCGCGGCGGGCAGCGTGGAGATGGCACGCCGGTACGTCCGGGTGGCGGCGACGCTGGGCCGCTTCGAGTCGGCGGCCGAGCCCATGGTCCTGGCTGACGGCCGCCTCGGGGTGCGCATCGCCTACCGCAACCCGGGGCCGTGGCCCATCGCCCTGCTGGAGATACAGGTCCTGGCCTGGCGCGACGGTCGCTACGTCGGCGCTGCCAGTCTCGACCGGCGAGCAGACCCCCTGGAGGTGCCGCCCGGAGGCAGCCGGGCCGTGGAGCTGGCCTTTCCTCGCCCCCCGGGAGACCCGCCGGCCGTCGCCGGAGTCGACGACGTCGGTGCCTGGGTCTTCCAGCTATCGGGCGGGATGCAGCTGCCGGTCATCGGCCCTCGTCCGTTCGCCCGGCGTACTCTCTACCCGGAGGGGACGACGCCATGAGCGTGGGAGCGTCGAGGCCTTCGCGACTTCGGTGGGGCGAGCGGCTCGGCTCCCTTCTCGTCGATGCCCTGGCCGTCGCCGGCGCCGGCAGCACCCTGGCCTTCGCCCTGGCCGGCTGGTGGATCCCGGAGATGAGCCCGGTGCCCTGGCTGAGCGACCGGGGACCGGCCGTGCCCGTGGCTACGGCCGCCCTCATGGGCCTCTTGCTGGGATGGCGGGTCGCCCGCATGGCGGGGGCCGCTCTGCAGGTGGCGCTGGCCCTCGTCTTGGGGGCGTCGGGCCTCGCTCTCATCCTGGCGGCCCCTGCCACGACGGGCACCCTCGACGCGGTGCAACAGCAGGCACTGGCCTCTTTCGTCGCGTCGCGACTGATGGTGTCGCTGCTCCTGACCACGCCGGCCGCGTTGCTGGGGGCGAGCGTGGGCGCCGCACGCGGCACCGGGCGGTGAGCCCGCCCCCTACGCGCCCCGCCAGCGGGAGCTCACGGGGCCCCGGTACGGCCGGAGGGCTCGGGGGGGCCCCAGCACCTCCGCCATCACCACCGCCCACGCCCATGCGGACGCTGCCGGAGGTCGCCCGGATCCGCCCGGGGAGCTCCGCCTGCGCGGCGAGAGCGGCCCGCGGCCGCTGGCCTCCGGCCACTCGAGGCTGATCCCTCGTCCCAGGCGGGAGGCATCGGCTGCACGACCGGCGGACCTCCTCCGTCACCGGGGCCGGCGGAGACGGGAGCCTGGGCCGCAGCGCCTGAGGCGAGCGGGCCGCGGCTGCGGGCTGCGGGCTGCCGGCGAGCGACCCGTGCGGGCCCGCTGCCGGGAGGCGTTGCGGATGGCCCCCAGCACCACGATGGCCGCCCAGATCAGGAGGGGCAGCAGCTCATCCACGACCCGCGGGCCCCCTTCCCCTGCCGCTCAACGCCCGGCTCCGCCGCCCTCGCCGGGCATCGCGGGCTTGCCCCGTCCCGACTCGCCCGGAGCCGGCGGCGGCTCGAGCCCCGGCACCCGGCCCTCGCCCGAGCGTCCGATGGCCTGGCGCATGGCCGTGTCGGCGAGGACGTTTTGCATCGTGTAGTAGTCCATCACCCCGAGCTTGCCCTCGCGCAACGCCGCCGCCAGCGCCAGGGGTACCTCGGCCTCGGCCTGGACCACCTTGGCCCGCATCTCCTGGACCATGGCCAGCATCTCCTGCTCCCGGGCCAGGGCGGCGAAGCGGCGCTCTGCGGCCTTGGCCTCGGCGATGTTCTTGTCGGCTATGGCCTGGTCCACCTGGAGCTGGGCGCCGATGTTGCGCCCCACGTCCACGTCGGCGATGTCGATGGAGAGGATCTCGAAGGCGGTGCCGGCGTCCAGCCCCTTGGCCAGGACCGTCTTGGAGATGCGGTCCGGGTTCTCCAGGACCTCCTTGTGGGTCTCGGAGGAGCCGACGGTCGTCACGATCCCCTCCCCCACCCGGGCGATGATGGTGGCCTCGCCGGCGCCGCCTACCAGGCGGTCGATGTTGGCCCGCACCGTCACGCGGGCCTTCACCTTGAGCTCGATCCCGTCCTTGGCCACCGCCGCCACCGTGGGAGTCTCGATCACCTTGGGGTTGACGCTCATCTGGACGGCCTCCAGCACGTTGCGACCGGCCAGGTCGATGGCCGCCGCCCGCTCGAAGCTGAGGCCGATGTTGGCACGCTGCGCGGCGATGAGGGCGTCCACCACCCGGTCCACGTTGCCCCCGGCCAGGAAGTGGGCCTCCAGCTTGTCGATGGCCACGTCCAGGCCGGCCTTCTGCGCCTTGATGAGCGGCAGGATGATGCCCGCAGGCGGCACCCGTCGCAGCCGCATCCCCACCAGGGTGAAGATGCTGACCGGCACCCCTGCGGCCCAGGCCGAGATCCAGAGCCCCACGGGCACGAAGTTGAGCAAGATGACCAGGAAGAGCAGGACGACGATGACCGGAAGCCAGAAGACCAAGAGCTGTTCCATCGCTTCGAACCCTCCCTATGGCTCCTGGAGCCGTCGCACCACGATGCGCAGCCCCTCGGCCCTCACCACGCGCACGGGTGTCCCTGGCTCCAGGAACTCCCCCTCGGTGCTCGCGTCGAGGCGCTCCCCGTCCACCTCGATGGCGCCGCCGGGCCGAAGGGGCGTCAGGGCCCGCCCCGTGCGACCGACCCAACGCTGGAGGTCCGACGGGGCCGTGTAGCCCTGCTCGGGCGCCTGGCGCTCCCGCAACACGATGCGCTGGCCGGTGCGGCTCACCTTGAAGTAGCGGAAGGTGAGCGCCCCCACCAGCGCCGTCATCGCCACCGAGCCGCCGATGACGTAGATGGCCGAGCGCACGTCACGAAACGAGAGGTACAGGCTGGCGAAGACGGCGACCAGGCCCGGGATCCCCGCGATGCCGAAGCCCGGGACCGCCACCAGCTCCAGCACCAGCAGCGCCACGCCCACCAGGAAGAGGATGACGACCTCCCACCCCGCCAGCCCCGTCAAAAGGCGCGCCCCGAAGAAGAGGGCCAGCGAGGCCAGGCCCACGCTGCCGGCCACCCCCCAACCGGCCGAGGCCAGCTCGTAGAGCAGGCCCAAGAAGCCGACGGTGAGCAACAGCGAGCTGACCGTGGGCTCCGTCAGGAAGCGGGCGACCCGCTCGGCCCAGTTGGGGAAGCGCTCCACCAGCCGGGCCCCCGCCAGCCCCGCGGCGGCCGCCGCGGCGGCCCGGTCCTGCGCGAGGGCGTCGGCGAAGCCCAGCTGGACCGCCTGCGAGGCAGGCAGGGTCAGTATCTTGCCCGCCTCCACCACGCCGGGGATCTCGATGCTCTTGTCGACCATGGCCGCCGCCAGCCGGCCGTCGCGGCCCCTGGCCTGGGCCGTCGCCTCGAACTCGGCCCGCAGCGCCGATACGATCTTCTCCTCCGCGGGGATGGGCTCAGCGGCTCCGATGCTGGAGCCCGGCGCCATGATCAGGTAGTCGCAGGCCAGCGCCACCAGCGCCCCGGCGGACTGGGCCCGCCGCGAGACGAAGGCGATGGTGGGAAGACCCGCCTCCAAGAGCGCGTCGCGGATGGCCTCCCCCGCGTCGACACGGCCCCCCGGCGTGTCGAGATCGACCATGACGGCCGTGGCCCCGGCCTGGCGCGCCTCGGCCACGGCTCGCTCGACGAAGGCGGCGAGCCCCAGCTCGATGACGCCACGGATGGGCACGACGAAGACGGTGGGCGTCGTGCCCGGGGGCGGCGTCAAGGGCTCACGCGCCCGGGTCGCCCCGAGGCCCCCCGGCAGGCCGGCGACGAGCATAGCGACGGCCACCCACCGGGTCCATCGGATGTGGCGTGGTCGCACCCGCGCCCCTCCGCTCCTGTCCGACACGACTCCAAACGAAACGACCGCCCGGTCATCTCTTCGATGCCGGGCGGCCCAAACCCTAGCCCACCAGGCCCGCGCCGCTAGCCTCGGCGGCGCTTGGCCCGCGCCTTCTGCTTGCGGCGGTCGCTCGGTTTGACGTAGTGCTCGTGACGACGCATCTCCGCCAGAATGCCGTCTTGCCGCATGATACGCTTGAGACGCCGCAACGCCGCATCCAGCGACTCGTGGTCGCCCACCCTGACCTCGGCCATGCCGGACCTCCCCTCCGCCCGTCCGGCGACCGGTCGTCGGGAGCCACCCTGCCCTTTCGAGCCCCCCACGCGGTACCGGGGATGCAGATTGGCTTTCAACACGTGGCGAGGGCCCTCCTGCCCGGGCCGGCCGGGCGGCGCGGCGGTGGCCCTCACGCCGGCGCGAGCCCGTCGACGACCGACGCCGGCACCCCGAAGTGCAAGAGGCTCAGGTAGGCCAGGCCCATGCCGACCAGCGCCCCGACCAGCACGTCCGAGGGATAGTGGTGACCCAGGTAGGTGCGGGAGAGCCCCACCAGCGCCGCGGCGCCCAGCGCCACCCCCGCCCACGACGGCCAGTACGCCCCCAGCACCGTGGCCAGCGCGAAGCTGGCAGCCGTATGACCCGACGGAAACGAGTAGTCCGCCAGCGGGGCCACCACGCTGCGGCTCTCGGCCAGCACCAGGTAGGGGCGTGGCCGCTCGGTCCGGCGCTTGAGGAGCTGTACCACCAGCTGGCTGCCGGCCAACGCCACCATGGATGCCATCCCGGCCCGGCGCATCTCTCCGCCCAGCACCAGCAGCAACCCGGCGGTGCCCACCGTCGCGACGAAGCCGCCCAGGTGGGTGTAGACGCGCATCACGCGGTCCAGCCACCGCCGTGCCAGCCGCAGGTGCACGTACCCGAAGACCCATCGGTCCATCCGTGTCAGTGCCCGTCGCAAGCGGATGGCCCCTCACCCCCACCGGTCCGACGCCGGCTCGACCCCCGGGCCGCCTCCTCCGGCTCCAGGCCCCGCGCTGCCGCCTGGGCGGCCACTCGCTCCAACTCACGGACCGCCCGCTCCCGCGGGGCGAGGGCCGGCAGCACCGCCTCGGCGCCCGTCGCCGCCAGCTCCTCCACCCCGTAAGGTCCCGTCGCCACCGCGACGGCCTGGTAGCCCGCGGCGTGGGCCGCCTCCACGTCGAGCGGCGTGTCGCCCACCACGACCACGCACCGGGCGCACTCGCCCCACTGCGCTGCCGCCCGTCGCACCGCCGCCTCCAGGAGCGCCCGGCGGTCCTCGCCATCCTCAGCGAAGCCACCGACGGGGAAGTACCCGTTGAGGTCGAAGGGCTCCAGCTTACGGCGCGCCCCGGCCTCCAGGTTGCCCGTACCCAGCGCCAGCGCCCAGCCGCTGGCCCGGGCCCATCCCAGCAGCTCGACGACCCCCGGCAGGACCTCGCCGGCCCCCCGCGCCAGCTCCCGCTCCAGGGCCTCGAGGTAGCACGCCACCAGCCGGTCCCGGTGCCGCTCCATCTCCGCCTCCAGCCCGCTGCGGCGAGCCATCTCGCGGAAGATGGCCAGATCGGTCCGCCCCGCTGTCCAGCGGGGCTCGAGCGTCACGGTACGACCGAAGACGGCCGCCCACGCCTGCTCCATGGCCCGGCGGCCGGCCCCGGCGCTCCTGATGAGCGTGCCGTCGAGGTCGAACAAGAGCAGACGCACGCCCTCATCGTACCGTCACGGCGCGCCCGCGGTCAAATGCCGCCCGCCCCGGTGAGCCTCAGGGAGTCGACGAGTCCGACGAGCGGGCGGCGTCGGCGGCACGGATGCGGGGCAGCAACCAGTTGGCCACCAGTGACGGGACGTCCAGGGTGATCCTCACCCTGACCCCCGGCGCCAGATGGTACCCGCCGCGACGGCTCGCCTCCAGGACGGGGTGACGCGCCACGCTCCACAGCTGCTCGCGCAAGGAGCGGATAGCCGCCGAGAAGAGCCCCTCCATGCGCCCCACCGCACCCGGGGTCGCGGGCCACAGGGCGGAGATCCACGCGTCGCGCTCGAGACCTGCCCCTGAGGGTGCGTCGGCGCCGCCGACGAGGGAGAGGAAGGCCAGCCACAGCTCGCCCTCCATGGCCGCCAGCCGTCGCGTCCCGCCCGGCCCCCCCACGATGACGGGACCGCCCGCCGACGTCTGCACGTGCAGGCATGGCGGGGCGTCGGCAGGTCCGCTGACCCGCACCGGCACGGTCGCCTCGACGCGGAGCCCCTCCGGCCGGTCGGAGGCGGCGGCCGCATCGGCCAGAGCCCTCACCACGGGGTCCCGGGCCATGGCCTCGCCCTGGCGCGATCGCTGCGACGAAGGCGCTCGAGCCTCGGCCATCAGCAGCGCGGCGTACGCCAGCGCCGCGGCGCCATCCTTCTCCGCTCCGGCCAGCCGCTCGGCTGCCTCCAGGGCACGCCGCCCCTCGGCGGGCCGCCCCTCCAGCAGGTACAGCGCGCCCAGCCACAGGGCGGGGCGGAAGTCATCGGCGAGCCGCTCGCGCTGCAGTCGGAGCATGGCGCGCGCCTGAGCCTGGTACGCGCGCTGCAGCCGACGACACCGCACGGAGCGGATCACCAGCAGGCGAGCCAGGCTCTGCAGCGATGGGTTGACGGACGCCCCCGGCAGGAGGCGGGCCGCGACGTCCACCGGCAGTCGGGCATCCTCCCGACAGGCCACCAGCCAGCCGACGCCGCGCAGCATGTCGCGCTCTGCCGCCGGATCCGTGCGGGCGAGCCCTCGGGCGAGACGTTGCAGGTGCGCCCGGGCCAGGCGGTCCGCGAGGGGCGCCGCCGCCCGCCCTCCGAGGACCGGCGCCCCCCAACGCCTGGCCGCAGAGGACGAGCGGGCCTCCAAACCGCTTTCAAATTCTCTCGATGATTCAAAGACGGTCTCGATGGCCGTCGCCCTCCCTGGTCCGGACCCCGCATCCCCCGGACCGTACCTCCTCACTTAGCCGTCCGTGCCCCTCCTCCTCTCTTACCAGCCGAAGCTCGTCTGCCCGTCACCCGTCGAGCCCGCGCCCGACGGCGGACGGGTGAAGCCCGCCTCCTGCTCGAGCCGGTGCATCGTCGTCTCGAGGCGCCGGCGGACGGTCTCGTCGACGCGGTCACCTCCGCGATACAGGTCCTGATACCGAGGACCCAACCACGGCGCCCGCCGTCGTAGCCACGCCAGGTAGACCTCCCTGGCCCCCTCGCAGAGGCGCAGGGGGCTGGCATGCACGTCGACGGCCCCCGCCTCCCGGGCAGCCCGGAGCAGCGCCGCCAGCCCGGCCGCATCGTCGGTCAGACCGGGCAGGATGGGGGCGACCATGACCCCCACGCGCACCCCCGCCTGCGCCAGCATCCGCACCGCGCGCAACCGCTGGGCGGGAGGCGGCGCGCCGGGCTCCACCGAGCGGGCCAGCGTCCGGTCCAGGGTGGTGACGGTCATCCAGACCATGGTGCCGGGTGCCTGGCGACAGAGCTCCGCCAGCAGATCCCGATCGCGTACCACCAGCGTCGACTTCGTGACCAACGAGATGGGAGTCCGGTGCGCCAGGAAGACGGCCAGGCTCCGCCGGGTGAGCCGGAGCCTGCCCTCGGGTGGCTGATACGGGTCGGTGGCCGTGCCGACGGCCACCAGTTCCCGCCGCCAGGTGGGCCGTGCCAGCTCGGCCCGCAGGCGGCGGGGCGCGTCCAGCTTGGCGAGGATGATGCGGTCGAAGTCGTCGCCGGCGTCGTAACCCAAGAACTCGTGGGTGCG
The DNA here is from genome assembly GCF_035593265.1 of Limnochorda sp. LNt. Classification (GTDB taxonomy): domain Bacteria; phylum Bacillota; class Limnochordia; order Limnochordales; family Geochordaceae; genus Geochorda; species Geochorda subterranea. The sequence goes on from NZ_CP141614.1 coordinate 1,815,715, forward strand.
GCGGGCATAGCAGTACCGGCACGCATGGGCACAGCCGCGGTACGGGTTGAAGGACCACCGGAAGGGCATGCCCCGCACCGGGTTGATCACCCGGGAGGCCGGCATCGGCAAGATCCGCAGCCGACCGTATGTGCCGGCGGCCGTCGCGCCCATCTCGACGCACCCGCCCCATCCGAACACCTGTTTGGCGATGACGTGTTCGGATCTTAGCCCGGCGCCTGGCCCGCGTCAAGCCTGCAGCCGGAGACGGCCGGAGCCCGGCTCGGGCAGCCGGGCTCCGGCGGATGGCAACCCTCCCGATGGCTCGTCTCAGCGGGTGGCCTGCTGGACCGCGGCCACGGCCGCGTCGTAGTCGGGGTGCTGAGTCACCTCCGGCACGTACTCGACGTACGTGACCTGGCCCTGCCGGTCCACCACGAAGACCGCCCGGGCCAGGAGCCGGTGCTCCTTGATGAGGGTGCCGTAGGCCGTCCCGAACGCGGCCTCCTTGTGATCCGACAGCGTGACGACCCGCTCGATGCCCTCTGCCCCACACCAGCGCTTCTGGGCGAAGGGCAGGTCCATGCTGATGGTCAACACCCGCACATCCGGGCCGAAGCTCGCAGCACGCTCGTTGAAGGTGCGGGTCTCCGCGCTGCAGACGCCGGTGTCCAGCGAGGGCACCGAGGCGATCAGCAGCACGTGGCCCTTGAAGTCGGCCAGGCGCTTGGGTTGCAGCCCCGTGTCCACGACCGTGAAGTCGGGGGCCTGCTGCCCCACCTCGATCTTCGGACCCACCAGGGTCACCGGCTTGCCGAACATGGTCACCGCACCGGGCCGCTCGACAGCGGTCGTTGCCACGTCGGACCCCTCCTTGTCCGCCTCTCTCCAGGCTGGGCTCCCGTCGCACCCCTAGGGTGCCGCGCCGGAGCCCCGGTCGCACTGTTTTCCCCGTGCTAACCAGGCTTCCTGCCGGGGTCCGGTGTTCAAGCCGCCGCAGGCGCGTGGCCGGTGACGGCATCGATGGCCTGCAGCAGATCGTCGCTGAGACGCAGGCCGGCGGCGCCCAGGTTCTCCTCCAGCTGCTCGAGGCGCGTCGCGCCCACGATGGCGGAGGTCACCTCGGGACGCCGGAGCACCCACGCCAGGGCCATCTGGGCCGGTGTCATGCCTGCCGAGCGCGCGAGGTCGGCCAGCCGCTGGACCTGCTGGAGGGTCTGTTCGTTCATGAAGCGCCCGATGAACATGTTGCTGCGCGGGTCGGCGGCGCGGCTGCCGGCCGGCGGCGGCTGACCGGGGGCGTACTTGCCCGTCAGCACGCCCTGCGCCAGCGGAGAGAAGACCACCTGGCCGATCCCCTCCCGCGCGCAGACCGGTAGCACCTCCCGCTCGATGTCGCGCTCCAGGATGTTGTAGAGGGGCTGGTTGGAGACGATGGGGTCCAGGCCGAGCTGACGCGCCAGGTGCACCGCGTCCGCGATCTGCACCGCCGTCCACTGGCTGACGCCGACGTAGAGGACCTTGCCCTGGGTCACGAGATCGTCCAGGGCCCGCAGCGTCTCGTCGAGCGGGGTCTCGGGGTCGAAGCGGTGACACTGGTAGAGGTCGATGTAGTCGGTGCCGAGCCGCTTGAGGCTGGCGTGGCACTGCTCCATGATGTGCTTGCGGGAGAGCCCCCGGTCGTTGGGGCCGTCGCCCATGGGGAAGAAGACCTTGGTGGCCAGCACGTACGAGCTGCGGGGGAAGACGCGCAGGGCCTCGCCCACCACCTCCTCGGCCACCCCGCGGTGATAGACGTTGGCCGTGTCGAAGAAGTTGACCCCCCGCTCGTAGGCCGCCCGGATGATCTCGATGGACCGCTGCCGGTCGACCGACGCCCCATAGGTCAACCAGCTCCCGAGGCCGATCACCGACAGCCGCACACCGGCTCGCCCGAGTCGTCGATACTCCACCGAACCTCCTCCTTTCGTCTCATCCGCTCATCCACCGTCGCTCGAGAGGGCAGGCTCTTCTGGGGCCGGCCCCGAACTCCTGGTCGTCCCACCCGGTGGCGCCGGGCCCCGGCGTCCGGCCGCCCGCCACCCTGATGGAGGGGAGAAGGCGAGACGTTGGCCTTCCGCAAGGCGCTGCTCATCGCCCGTGTCGTCGCCGTCCAGGACGGTCAGGTGCTGCTGGCCCACCATCGCCACCCCGATGGCCGCGACTTCTGGTGCTTTCCCGGCGGCCACGTGGAAGAGGGCGAGGGCTTGGCCGACGCCGCCGTCCGCGAGCTGGCCGAGGAGACCGGCCTGACGATGGAGCTCGTCGACGTGGTCTTCGTCCAGGACTTCGCACGTCCTCCGGGCCCCGACGCCACCGAGGTCTTCTTTCGCGGCCGCATCGCCGGCGGCCGGCTCTCGCCCAAGTCGGAGCCCAACCTGGTGGAGGTGGCCTGGGTGCCGCTCGCGGAGTTGGGGCGTTACCGGGTCATGCCGCCCGCTCTGGCGGAGGCCGTGGCCGACGGGCGCTGGGAGAGCTGGCGCCTGCCGGTACCCTGGCCCGCCCGCAAGGGGGGCCCGTGAGAGGGGACCGGCCGGGCGTCGCGCCCCTTTCTCTCATCCCTTTCGAAAGCCCAGCCAGAACCCCAGGGTGAAGCTGCCGGCCGCCGCGACGCTGCTGGAGAACCACGCGACGATTCGCTCCAGCGCCCCCCGTGCGCCGCCGGCTTGGGTCATCGCGCCCGTGTAGGCGGCCTCCAGGGCCTCCCAGTGGATGGTGATGAACCCCACCTTGGCCATCCCCACGAAGAGCGCGGTCATGGCCCCCACCAGCAGCAGCGCCACCTTGATGGCCTTCTTGAGGCTGTAGCCGACGGCCAGACCGAGGACCAAGCCGAGACCCGCCTGACCCCCGAGCAGCGACCAGTTGATCCCGCCCGGCTCCACGCCATCACCCCCACGGTGCCCGGGTCGCCACCGCCCCACCGGCCCCAGGGACGGTCGGGGGCGGAGCCTCGCCCTCTCCGTTGGCCCCGCCCCCAGCCGCCTCCTGCACAGCGACCCCGCGGCGCTCACGCCGCCGTATGCGGGGGCCTGTCCTCGACGGGCACGTAGCGCAGCTCCATGGGCCCCGTGTACTCGGCCCGCGGCCGGATGAGACGGTTGTCCGCGTACTGCTCCAGCAGGTGGGCGGTCCACCCGCTGATGCGGCTCACCGCGAAGACAGGGGTGAAGAGGTCCACGGGGATGCCCAGCAGGTGGTAGACCGAAGCCGAGTAGAAGTCGACGTTGGGGTAGAGGTCCTTGGCCGAGCGCACCGCCTCCTCCACCGCCAGCGAGATGGCGTACCAGCGCGGCTCGCCCTTGAGGCGTGAAAGCTCCTCGGAGAAGCGCTTCAAGATGAGAGCCCGAGGATCCCACGTCTTGTAGACGCGATGACCGAAGCCGGGGATCCGCTCCCTGGCCGCCAGCCTGGCCTGCACCACCTCGGCGGCTCGTTCAGGCTCGCCGATCTCCATCAGCAGCCGCATCACCTGCTCGTTGGCGCCGCCGTGCAGCGGTCCTTTGAGCGTGCCCACCGCGGCGGCCACCGCCGAGTAGATGTCGGACAGCGTCGAGGCCGTCACCCGGCCGGCGAAGCACGAGGCGTTGAACTCGTGGTCGGCGTGCAGGGTCAGCGCCACGTCCATGACCCGCGCCGACGTCGGGTCGGGCCGCTGCCCCGTCAGCATGTAGAGGAAGTTGGCGGCGTGATCCAGCTCCGGATCGGGCTCGATGACCGGCAGCCCCCGCCGCAACCGGTGAAACGCCGCCACCACCGACGCCATCTGAGCTGTCAAGCGCACCGACTTGCGCAGATTGGCCTCCCGGCCGTTGTCGTCGGCCTCGGCATCGTACAGCCCCAGGGCCGCCACCGCCGTCTGCAGCACCGCCATGGGCGAGCGACCGGGGACGCTCGCTAGCAGCGAGACCACGCCCGACGGCAGCGGACGGGCGGCGACCAGCTGCTCGCGCAGGCTCGACAGCTCCCCGGAGTCGGGCAGCCGGCCGTGCCACAGCAGGAAGCACACCTCCTCGAAGGTGGCGTGCTCGGCCAGGTCCCGGATGTCATAGCCCTGGTAGATGAGTCGGCCCTGCCTGCCATCGACGTAGCTGATGGATGAGCGGGCCACCACGACACCTTCCAAGCCTCTGGCGATCTGAGTCGCTTCGCTCATGGCCACGCACCCACGCCCCCCGTGTCAAAATCGGTTTCCACGCCCGGCCGCGCCGAAACCTATTGACTCTTATTCGTGCTTGAGAACACGAGTACCTCCCAGGGCGGCTGCCGGGTGGCGGGCCCGGGGCTCGTCCTCAACCGGGTGCCAGGCGGGCGTAACGCCCCCCGAAGAAGATGAGGGGCGCTTGCGACTCGCCCACGGCAGCGTGCTCGACTTGCGCGACGAAGATGGAGTGGTCGCCGCCAGGGAAGACGTCGACGACCCGGCACTCCAGGTGCGCCAGCGCACCGGCGATGAGGGGCACGCCCGTCACCCCGGGCACGACCTCGAGGCTGCCCGGGGCCAGCGCGGCGCGCTGGCCGGCGAAGAACTCGGAGATCGCCTGCTGGTCCGCCCCCAGCACGCTGACACCGAAGCGGCCCGCCTGCAGGATGCGCCCGTGGGTCACGCGGCGGCGGTCCACGCAGACCAGGATCAGCGGGGGCCGCAACGAGACCGACGTGAAGGAGTTGGCGGTCATGCCGTGCGGCTGCTCGACCGTGCCCGTGGTGAGCACCGTCACCCCCGTCGCGAACCGCCCCGCGACGCGGCGAAAGTGAAGCGGCTCCACCCGCCCCCCTCCTCTCGTCGCATGATATGGATGCCCGGCAGGATCGGGTCGGCTCTCGCTCGAAGCCTGGCCGCGCAGGAGGCGGTCGTGCCATGCCATCCGAGGGCCAGCGGCCGCGTCTGTCCAACCGCGTGGAGCAGGCCGTCCTGAGGCTGCTCGACCAGGCGCTGGCCTACCATCCCGATGCCTGCCGCTGTCCCCGCTGTCGCCGCGACGTGGTGGCCCTCGCCCTGCGCCGTCTGCCGGCTCGCTACGCCGGCAGCGCCACCGGGGAGGTGCTCATCGACGTGGAGCTGCAGCGGGTCCAGGTGCAGGCCGAGCTGCTGGGGGCCCTCGACCAGGCCATCCGTGTCGTCAAGGCGCGCCCCCATCATGACCGGCCGGCGTGAGGAGGTGGCCGCCCGATTCACGGGCACCCCTCGCCCGAGCGCGGCGCCACCCTGCGCGCCGCCCACGGCCCCGTCTGGGCCACCTCCGCCCACACGGTCCCGACCAGGATGGCCAGGCCGCCCGCCAACACCCGCGGCCCCAAGCGCTCGCCGGCCAGCAACGCGCCCGACAGGGCCGCGAAGATGGGCTCGGTAGCGAAGATGAGGGCGGCATGGGTCGCCGGGGTGTGCCGCTGCGCCCAGACCTGCAGCACCAGCAGCAGGCCGCTCACCACGGGTCCCGTCAGCAGCAGGGTGCCGGCCACGCCGAGGTCCATCCCCTCGAGCCCCCAGCCGTCCAGGGTGGCTGCCAGCCCGCTCACCAGCGCCACGGCCACCACCTGCCAGAGCGTGTACGGCAGCATGGGGAGGCGCCCGGCGTGGGCCACCACCGTCACGTGGGCGCCGAAGGCCAGCGCGCAGCCCAGCACCAGCCAGTCGCCGCGGCGCACCGAGATCTCCGCCGGCTCCACGAACATGACGGCCATGCCCATGACGGCCAGCGCCACGCCCATCAGGGCCGCCCCCGGCTGCCGGCGTCCGTACAGCAGCCGGTCCAGCACCGGCACCAGCGCCACCGAGAGCCCCGTGATGAAGCCGGCCTTGCCCGGTGTCGTGTACTGCAGCCCCAGGGTCTGCAGCGCGTAGCCCGCGAAGAGCAGGAGGCCCGTCCCGAGGCCCGGCAGCAGGGCCGGGCGCAAGCCGTCGAGGCCCTCGCGCCCGGTGACGGCCAGCGTGCCCCCCAACGTCAGGGCCGCCAGGCCAAAGCGCAATGCCAGGAAGGAGAAGACGGGGATCTGGGCGACGGCGTCCTTGACCGCCACGAACGTGAAGCCCCACGTCATCGTGATGAGCAGCAGGGTCACGTCGGCCACGAGGCGCGACGGGCGCGACGGCGCGGCCAGGGCGGCTCGAGTCGGCTGCAGCGTGACAGGTCCCTCCCGATGGGGGCGCCGAGCGCCCGGCCGGCTCAGGGCGCCTCGCCCCATCGCTCCATCTCGGCCAGCCGGCGCAGCGAGTCCAGTCTCTCCCGCCGCCCGAGGCGGGCGAGCCGCACCGCCCGCCGCCAGACGGCGATGGTCCGGTCGTACAGCTCCCGGTCGACGGGGAAGGGGATGCCGTCCTTGCCGCCGTGGGCGAAGGCGTAGCGGACGGGATCCCGGTAGCTGGGCCGTGCCCCGTAGACCACCTCGGCCACCATGGCCAGGGCCCGGATGGTGCGCGGCCCCACGCCCGGCGTCGCCAGCACCTGCTCGAAGCCGGTGGGGGCCGCCCGGTAGAGCGCGTCGAGGGCCCGCTCCAGCTGGGGCGTGTCGGCGATGGCATGCCCGGCCGGCATCGCCAGGTGGCGCGTCTGGAGCCGGCCCAGCTCCCGCCGCCACCACCCGACGTCACGCGAGGCCAGCTCCACCGAGGCCGCACGAGCCGCCGCACTCTCAGCGGCGACCAGGTTGAGCACCCCGCTCCGCTGCCGCACGCCCAGCACCGCGGCGTGGGGCTCCTCGGTGAAGGCGCGCACCGTCTCCGACAGCCAGTGATAGCGCCTGGCCCAGCCCGTCCGCTCGTTCATGCCCTGCTGCACCACGCACCAGCGGCCCGAGGCGGTGAAGAAGAACGTGTGATGGTAGAGGGTGTGGCCATCCTGGACGGCGGCGCTGTCGACCTTGGCGGCCATGCGGCTGGCATAGGCCAGCGAGGCCGCGTCCAGCGCCAGGCTGGCCTCCTCCACGTGGCGGGCGATCTCGTGGGGCGTGCGGCGCGAGGTGCCGCCCTTGCCGCCGCAGACGAAGAGGCCCAGCCGCCCCATGTGGCCCTGGAGCCCCTCCTTGAGCGCACCGCAGACCACCGTCGTGACCCCGGAGGAGTGCCAGTCGTAGCCCAGGACGCTGCCCAACGACTGAAACCAGAACGGATCGGCCAGTCGGCGCAGCACCTCGTCGGGCCCCCACTCCTCCACCATCGCCTCGACCATGGCGGCCCCCAGCCGCTTCATGCGGTCGAAGAGCCAGGGAGGGCACCGACCCCCGTGCAGGGGCAGCGAGGCCGTCCCGGTGCGGCCGGCCAACTCGTCTCACCCCGACCTTCGCTGGGATTATACTCCCGCGGGGGTGGATGCGGCGTGTCGATGGCCGCCACACAACCGGACCCATGGGACGAGCTGGTGAGCCGGATCGTCCAGTGCGAGCGATGCCCCCGGCTCGTGGCGTACCGCAGGCGGATCGCCTCGGAGAGGCGGCGGGCCTTCGCCGACTGGGAGTACTGGGGCCGGCCGGTCCCGGGCTTCGGCGACCGGCAGGGGCGGCTGCTCATCCTGGGCCTGGCCCCGGCCGCTCACGGCGCCAACCGCACCGGCCGCATGTTCACCGGCGACAGCTCCGGCGACTTCCTGATGGGGGCGCTGTGGCGGGCGGGCTTCGCCAACCAGCCCCGCTCGGAGCGCCGTGACGACGGGCTGCGCCTCGTGGACGCCTTCGTCTCGGCGCCGGTGCGCTGCGCCCCGCCCGACAACAGGCCGCTGCGCGAGGAGTTCGAGCGCTGCTTCGCCTACCTGCAGGCCGAGTGGGCCCTGCTGACGCGGGTGCAGGTGGTGCTGGCCCTGGGCCGCATCGCCTTCGGGACGGCCAAGCGCTTGGTGGCGCCTCGCCTCGATGACGAGGCACGGCGGGCCCTCCAAGCGGCCCCATTCCGCCACGGCGCGGTGGTGCCGCTGGGGCGCCTGACCCTGGTGGCCAGCTACCACCCGAGCCGCCAAAACACCCAGACCGGCCGGCTCACGCCGGCCATGATGGACGCCGTGCTGCAGGAGGTGCGGCGGCTGCTGGACGCTACGGAGCCGGCCGCAGCCGCGCCCCCAGGCGCACCGTAGGCCCGCCGGAGACGGCCGCAAACAGCTCCAGCTCGCCGATGGCACGGCTGGCGATGCCCGCTGCCACCCCTGTCCCGGCGGCCGTCTGGGCACCGTGAGAGAAGGAGAGATCCGGCGCCGCCACCGCGGCGTCCGCGAAGAGGGCGATGTGCCCCGTCGCGTCGGGCCACCACCGCAACAGCTCCGGCAGCTGCGGCCACGCGAACCGGCGCTCCACGCTCAGCCCGATGGCGGCGCGCCCTGGCGGCTGGCCGCCAGCGGGCGCGGCACCTCGCACGAAGAACTCGGCGGGCCATCCGCCCGCCCGGAAACCGAGCCGCCCCGGCTCGTCGGCAGCCGGGTAGTCGTCGCCCGGCACCAGGGCTCCCTCGGGAGGCCAGGCCAGCCCCACTCTCGCCTCGATGCGGAAGGAACCGGCCTCGAACGGGACGCTGCCCGTCACCGCTCCGAAGAGCGGGCGGGCCTGCCGGGAGCCGGGCGAGCCGCTGCCGACGACGGCCTCCACCGACGGCCGTACCAGGAGCTCGGGCGCTAGATCCCGGGCGGTGTCGACCCGGCCCACCAGCGCCCGCACCGGCGCGGCCCCGGCGCGGCGGGCCCATACGTCGGCCACTACCGCCCCCAGGCGCCAGGACCACGCCCCCTCCTCGAGCTGGCGCCACGACACCATCAGCCCCGTGGTGCCGTCCCATCCCGGTACCCAGCTGGTCGGCCAGTGCACGACGCGCATGTCCACCTGACCGTTGGGGCTCACCGGGATGGTGAGGCCCATGCGACCCCGTACCCCGGCCCGGGCCCCGCCCTGGGGATCGGTGGGGTCGGGCAGCTCGTAGCCGAGCCCCAGGTAGCCCACCCACGCCTCGTCGAGCAGCCAGCCCTCGGCCCCGAAGACGGCGCCGTTGACGTCCAGGATGGGCACCACCTGCAGCTCGTACCCCTGTGCCCGCGCCGGGGACGCCGCCAGCGTCGCCGCCATCAGCCACCCGATGACGAGAGTCGCCCGCACGCCCCGGCCCCTCGCTCTGCCGACCTCCGACACCTGCACCGCCGTCCCTTCAGAGGCTCCGATGCTCCCGGAGACGTCCCCGCCAGTGGATCACCCGCCGGACGCCCGCTCGCCGCATCCACTCCCGGGCTCGCTCGAACCCGTGTCCCACCTCGCTCGGGTCGTGGGCGTCGGAGCCGAGGTGCACGTCGAGCCCGGCCTCCACCATGCGACGCAGCAGCTCCTCGGCGGGGTAGATCTCCCCCACGGGCTTGCGCAGTCCTGCCGTGTTGACCTCGACGGCGATCCCCCGCGAGGCCGCTTCTCGTAAGAAATCCTCGAAGGCCGCCTGCGGAAAGTGCCGGGGGCGGTGCCCGAATTTCTTGGGGAGGTCGGGGTGCGCCAGCACGTCGAACAGCCCGCTGGCCGCGGCTTGCCGCATCAACCGCCAGTAGCGCTCCCACAGCGCCTCGCCGTCGGCCTGCGGCCACGTGATGGAGGCCGAGCAGTCGATGCACGCCCCGTCGACGAAGTGCACGGAGCCGATGACGTAGTCCCAGGGGATCCCCTCCAGGGCCCGAGCGATCGCGGCCTCCTGCCCCGGCAGGTAGTCCACCTCGATGCCGAGCCGCACCGCAAGCCCCTGCTCGCGGGCGGCGAGCACCGCGTCGGCGTAGCGCCGCAGGGGCTCGCGAAACTCCGCGGAGAGCCACCGGCGCACCTCGGGGTGCTGAGGGCGTCCCTCCCCGAAGAGCTCCTCCATCACCGGGCGGAACTCGGCGAATCGGTGCGCGTGCTCGCTGATGCCGATCTCGGCCACACCCGCCCGGCGGGCCGCCTCTGCGTAGAGCCGCACCCGCTCGGGCGTGTAGGGGCAGGGATCGGTGACGTCGTCCCCCTCCAGGTGCATGTGGTAGTCGGGCAGCATCGCTCGTCCATCCCCCGGGGCATCGTAGGCGCCGACCCCGGCCCCGGTCAAGGCGGCCCGGAAGGAGTCCGCCTCATCGTGCAGAACGTGGAAGCGAGGGAGGGGAAGCCGACTTGGCCAGGGAGACAGCGATGACGACCGGCAGGCATCGGCGGACGTTGGCGACGTGGAGCCTTGCCGTGGCCCTGGCGCTCTCGACGGCCATCACAGCCCTGGCCGCCGGCGCGCCAGCCGGGGCCGGCTATGCGACGGTGGAGCTCTCGGGGGTGGTCATCCTCCGGGTCCGCGACGCGGGCGGGTGGCCGTCCGTCTACGCCCGGGCCGACGAGGTCTACAAGCGGCTCAACGAGGCCATCAACGCCTACCAGGACCGGCTCACGCCGGAGCTGGTCCGCGTCGGGCAGGTGGGCACGACGCCGGCCCTCTTCATCGGCGAGCATCTGCTGGTGACCGTCGACGAGACCAGCGCCCGCCTCAACGGCACCACGCCCGAGACGCTGGCGCGCGTCTGGGCCGCCAACCTCAAGGCAGCCCTGTCCCGCTTCGTGCAGGCCCGGCAGGGGCCGGCCAGCTCCGATCTCTGAGGGTGGGCGACGGGGCCCGCTGTCGCGGGCCCCGTTCGTCTCTTGCGTCCCGATCGTGCTCGCCTGCTCCTCATCCGGGGTCGCCGACGTCGAGCGGCCCCGGCGGCCGATCCAGGTCGCCCCACCACGCCTGGAGCAGGGCGAGTGCGAGCCATCCTGCCGTCTCGGTGCGAAGGATCCGGGGGCCGAGCGACACGACCTCGAAGCCGCACCCGATGGCGGCGTCGGTCTCCTCCTCGCTCCATCCCCCCTCGGGCCCGATGGCGACCACCGCCCCCGAGACGCCCTGCGGCGACCGCTCTCGGAGCCAGCGGGTGAGCGGCAGCCGGGCCTTCTCCCCGGCCAGGAGTCGCAGCCATCCCCCCTCGAGGAGCCCGGCCCGGTCCAGAGCCTCGCGCCACGGCACCGGGGGCCGCACCACGGGGACGACGGAGCGACCGGCCTGACGGGCGGCGGTCTCCACCACTCGCCGCCACCGCATCACCCGCTGGCCCCCCGCATCGGGCCTCGCGACGCAACGGTGCGTCACGACCGGCCAGATCTCGTGGACGCCCAGTTCGGTGGCCTTCTCCAGCGCCAGCTCCATCCGCCCGCTCTTGGCCACAGCCTGCAGCAGCACGAGCCGCAGCCCGGCCTCCGGCGACGCCGCCCGGTCGGGGCTCCTCCCCTCGAGCCGCACCACCACCCGGCCAGGCTCCACGGCGTGGATGCAGCCCTCGACGCTGTGGCCCTGCCCGTCGAAGAGCTCGATGGCCTGCCCCGGCCGTGCCCGCATGACACGGCGCAACCGGCGCGCCTCGGCACCGTCCACCACCACGGTCGCCGTCTCCATCCCGGCCGCCAGCCGTTGCGGCTCGACCCGGGCCCGCAACCGGCTCACGAGGCCACCTCCACGGGACGGCGCGCCGAGACCCAGGCCCACCCGGCCCAGACCCCTCGCTCCTCCGGCACCAGGCCCCGTGCGGCCAGCGCCGCCTCCACGTCGGGCGCCTTCTCCTCGACGATGCCGGCGCCCACCAGCCAGCCGCCCGGTCTCACCAGGCGTGCCAGCGGCTCCGCCAGCTCCACCAGCGTCTCCGCGACGAGGTTGGCCAGCACCAGGGCCGCACCCTCGGTCCCCGCCTCACGAGCCGCCTGCTCCACCGAGCCGACCCGCAGCACCAGCGATCGCACGCCGTTGAGGCGGGCGTTGGCCCGGGCGACACGCACGGCCTCGGGGTCCCGGTCCACTGCCACGATGCGCTCGGCCCCCAGGCGCCAGGCCGCGATGGCCAGCACGCCGCTGCCCGTGCCGATGTCGACCACCGGCCCTGCCGGCGGATTGCCCCGCATGGCCAGCTCCAGCGCCCACAGGGCCTGCTGAGTGCTGGGATGGTGCCCGGTGCCGAAGGCCATGCCGGGGGGGATGACGAGCGGCAGCAAGCCGTATGGCCCGGGCGATGGCCGCCCGGCCCGGTCCCCGCTGCGGCGTCGCGCCGGGCGGCCCGAGACCCGGATGCCCGCCACCCTGACCGGGCGTAGCGTCCGGCTCCAGGCCTCCCGCCACGCGCGGGGGTCCACCGTCACCGGCTCGACGACGATCGGGCCCGGCGCGGCCCCCTCTTTCGTACCGGCGGGTCTGACCGACGCCCGCCATGCCCGGAGGGCACCTCGCAGGCCTCGGGCTGCCGCCGCGGCCGCGGCGCGCGTCGAGAAGTAGGCGCGCAGGCGCGCGACGCCCTGCCCGGTGCCATCGTCGTTCCGCCGCTCCTCCAGCTCGATGCCGGCGCTGCCGTCTCGGGCCAGCAACCACCCCGCCAGGTCGGCCTCGGCCGGTGAGAGATGGGCGGTGACGGTCCACCACCGCGAGGCGGGACGACGCCGGACGCCCATGGCCCCTCAGCGCCGATGCCAGCGCCCGAAGACGCCCGAGCGGGACGAGCGGTGACCCTCTCGGGGCCCGGCGCTCTCGGAATCCGACGTGCCCTCGGCCGAACCCAGGGCCTCGCGCAGCAACGTCTTCTGGCGCTCGGAGAGGCGCGTCGGCGTCACCACCCGGAAGGTGACGATCTGGTCCCCGCGGCCGCCCGAGGGCCGGGCGATGCCCTTGCCGGGGATCCGGTAGGTGTCGCCTGTCTGGGTGCCCTCCCGCACCGGCACCCGAGCCTCGCCGTCCAGCGTGGGGACCCGCACCTCGCCCCCCAGCGCGGCCTCCAGCAGGCCCACCGGCACCTCGCAGTGGACGTCGAAGCCATGGCGCCGGAAGACCGGGTGCGGCTTGACCGTGACGAAGACGTAGAGATCGCCCGGCGGCCCGCCGTCCTGCCCCATGTCGCCCATGCCGACGACCCGTACCCGCATGCCGTCCTCGACACCGGGCGGCACCTTGACGCTCACCCGCCGGCGCTGCCGCACCCGTCCCTCGCCGCCGCACGCGCGGCACCGCACCGGGATCTCCACGCCCCGGCCCCCGCAGCGCGGGCATGTCCTCACCTGCACGAAGCGCCCCAGGAAGGTCTCGCTCACCTGCTGGACCTGCCCGGCGCCGCCACAGACGCTGCAGCGCTGCGGAGGATGGCCGGGCTCGGCGCGAGAGCCGTTGCAGCGGGGACAGACCTCCATTCGCGGGACCTCGATCGGCACCTCGACGCCGAAGGCCGCCTGCTCGAACGTGAGCTCCAGATCGTAGCGCAGGTCATCGCCTCGCGCCGGCACGTGGCCGCTCCCGCCCCGGCCGGCCCCGCCGGTGAAGAGGTCGAAGAGGTCGCCGAAGAGGTCGCCGAGGTCGCCGAAGCCCCCGGGCCACGGCCCTGCGGCGCCGGGCCCGCTCCCGTCGCCGCCCGGTGCCGCCTGCCCGTCGAAGACGTGACCGAAGCGGTCGTATTGCGCCCGCTTCTCGGGATCGCTCAGGACCTGGTAGGCCTCGGCAATCTCCTTGAACTTCTCGGCCGCATCGGGATCCTCTTTGTTGACGTCGGGGTGGTAGCGGCGCGCCAGCTCGCGAAACGCCCGCTTGATCTCGTCGGGGCTCGCGTCGCGGCGGACCCCCAGCACCTCGTAGTAGTCACGCTTGGCCGCCATGGCGTGCCCTCACCCCGTCCGGCGGGGCGACGTCACCCGCTGGTCCCGCCCGGCCCCGGGTTGTCGACCCGAAACTCGGCGTCCACGACCCGCTCGCCCGAGGACCGGCCGTCGGTCGAGGCGCCACCGGGCGTCCCGTCGGTGCCGGGTGCCTGGTTGCCGCCGGTGGCGGCATAGACCGCGGTGGTCACCTCGTGCAGGGCCTTGCTCAGCTCCTCCATCCGGTCCTTGATGAGCCGGGCGTCGTTGGACTCCATGGCCTGGCGCAGCTGGGTGCGGGCCTGCTCCACGCGCTCCTTCTGCTGGGCGGTCACCTTGTCGCCCATCTCCTTGAGCATCCTCTCGGCCGAGTAGAGCAGGTTGTCGGCCTGGTTGCGCGCCTCGGCCAGCTCCTTGCGCTTGCGGTCCTCCTCGGCGTGCCGCTCGGCCTCCTGCACCATCCGCTGGATCTCCTCTTCGGAGAGCCGGGTGGAGCGCACCGTGATGGCCTGCGAGCGGCCGGTGCCCAGGTCCTTGGCCGAGACGTTGACGATGCCGTCGGCGTCGATGTCGAAGCTGACCTCGATCTTGGGCACGCCCCGGGGTGCCGGCGGGATGCCCGTCAGGGTGAAGCGGCCCAGGGAGACGTTGTCGGCTGCCATGGGACGCTCGCCCTGCAGCACGTGGATCTCCACCGAGGTCTGGTTGTCGGCGGCGGTGGTGAAGACCTCCTTCTTGCTGGTGGGGATGGGCGTGTTGCGCGGGATCAGGACCGTCATGACGCCGCCCAGCGTCTCCACCCCCAGGGAGAGCGGCGTCACGTCCACCAGGACGATGCCCCGCATCTCGCCGCCCAGCACCGCTGCCTGGATGGCCGCGCCGACGGCCACGGCCTCGTCCGGGTTGACGCCCTTGCTGGGCTCCTTGCCGAAGATCTGGCGGATCTTGTCCTGCACCGCCGGGATGCGGGTCGAGCCGCCCACCAGCAGGATGCGATCCACCTGCGAAGGGCTCAGCCTGGCGTCCTCCAGCGCCCGCATGACGGGCCCCACCGTCGCCTCGACGAGATCGGCCGTCAGCTGGTTGAAGAGCGCCCGCGTCAGGGTGCGCTCCAGGTGCACCGGGCCGGTGGGTCCGGCCGCGATGAACGGCAGGCTGATGGTGGTCTCCAGCAGGGTCGACAGCTCGATCTTGGCCTTCTCGGCTGCCTCCTTGAGCCGCTGCAGCGCCGTGCGGTCCGAGGAGACGTCCACCCCGGACTCGCGCTTGAGCTCGTCGATGAGCCAGCGCACGATGCGCTCGTCGAAGTCGTCGCCGCCCAGCCGGTTGTTGCCGGAGGTGGCGCGCACCTCGAAGACGCCCCCGCCGATCTCCAGCACCGAGACGTCGAAGGTGCCGCCGCCCAGGTCGAAGACGACGACCTTGAGGTCCTCCTTCTCCTTGTCGATGCCGTAGGCCAGGGCGGCCGCCGTGGGCTCGTTGATGACGCGTAGCACCTCGAGCCCCGCGATGGTGCCGGCGTCCTTGGTGGCCTGCCGCTGCGCGTCGGTGAAGTAAGCTGGGCAGGTGATGACGGCCTTGCGGATGGGCGTGCCCAGGTAGGCCTCGGCGTCCTGCTTCATCTTCTGCAGGATCATGGCCGAGATCTCCTGGGGCGTGTAGCTCTTACCGTCGATGGCGACCCGGTGGTCGGTGCCCATCTTGCGCTTGATGGAGAGCACCGTGCGCTCCGGATTCAAGACGGCCTGCCGCTTGGCGGCCTGGCCCACCAGGCGCTGGCCGTCCCTGGTCCATGCCACCGCCGACGGCGTCAGGCGGCTCCCCTCCGCGTTGGGGATGACGGTCACCTCGCCGCCTTCCATCACCGCAATGACCGAGTTGGTCGTACCGAGGTCGATGCCCACGATCCGCTCGGTGCCCTTGTCACTCATCTGCGATCCCTTCCTGGCCATCGGGTATGGTCTGAGACGGAGCCTCCGGTGGCGTCGGAGTCGGCTCGTCGCCGGCGCGCCGGTAGACCCCAACCTTCACCATGGCCGGGCGCACCACCCGGCCCCGTCGGGTGAAACCGCGCCGCAGCTCCTCCAGCACGCGCCCGTCCTGGGACGGGTCCTCCACCTCCACGGCCTCCACGGCCTGATGGAGAGCCGGGTCGAAGGCAGCGCCCCTGGCCGCCATCGCCTCGATGCCCGCCCGCTCCAGGGCCGAGAGGAGCTTCTGTTGGACCATTCTAATCCCCGTGGCCACCGATGACCACGCCGGATCCTCGGGCACCGCCGACAGGGCGCGCTCCAGGTCGTCGACCACCCCCAGCAGGGGCTCGGTCATGCGCTCGATGGCCTCGTCGGCCATCCGCTCCGCGTCGGCCCGGCTGCGACGGCGCAGGAGCTCGAAGTCGACCATCAGGCGCTGCACCTGGGCTTCGAGCGCCCGGGTCCGCTCCAGGGCCGCGGCGAGCGCGGCCTCGGCGGCCTGAGGCGACGCCCCGTCCCGGCTCACGTCCTGGGCCGCGTCGGGGTCTCCCGCGGGCTCCTGCTCGGTGGCCTCGGGCTCGTCGCGTGCCTCCTCGCTCTCGTGAGGCTGCTGCTCGTGCAGAGTCGTTACCCCCTTCGAAGACGATGGCCTGCCGGCCTCCGCCGCAGGCCATCGTCGAGACGCGATGGTCCGTGTCGGGTCACTCGTCGCCCGGCAGACGCTCCAGGGTCTCGCTGAGCATGTCGGCCATGGCCTGGACCGCGGCCACGGTGAAGCGATAATCCATCCGCGTCGGACCGATGAGCCCGATGACGCCCACCGGGCGGTCGCCCGGCCCGTACGGCGCCAGGACCACGCTACAGCGCTGCAGCTCGGCGACGGGCTGCTCGCGGCCGATGACGACCGCGACGTCGCCCACCTCGCCGCCCATCATCAGGGTGACCAGTGTCTCGGGCTCCTGCAGGCGGTCCAGCACCTGGCGCGTCCGGTCCACGTCCCTAAACTCGGGCTGCTCCAACAAGAACGGCATCCCGTCCAGGTAGGCCTGCTCGCCCTCCTGGCCCTGCCCCAAGAGATCCAAGAGCGGCGTCAGGGCCATCTCCCGCACCCGGCGCGAGGGCACCTCGTCGCTGAGCTGCTCGAGCAGGGTACGGTCCAGCTCCCGTGCCGAGACCCCGGCCAGGGCCTGCGTCAGGATGGCGGAGAGGCGCTGCAGCAGCTCCCCCTGGTCGGCCGCGTCGGCCCACTGCAGCAGGCGGTTGTAGACGAAGCCCGCGTCCGCCACCACCACCAGCAGCACGTGCCCCCGATCGACGGGGGTGAACTGCACGTGGCGCACCGTCAGCCGCCTGAGCGACGGCTTGAGCACCAACGTGGCGTAGCGGGTGCTGCGGCTCAGGGCACGGCCCGCCCGGTAGATGACCTGGTCCGGGTCGGGCGTCGCCGCCAGCTCCCGCCGCATCTCGTCGCGAGCCTGGGGCGGGAGGTCGGGGCGCGGCATCAGCTCGTCGACGTAGAAGCGATACCCCCGGTCGGCTGGGATGCGACCCGCCGAGACGTGGGGCTGCTCCAGGTAGCCCTGCTCCTCCAGGTCCGCCATCTCGTTGCGGATGGTGGCGGGGCTGACGCCCGGCAGGTACTTGCGCGCGACGGTGCGCGAGCCCACCGGCTCCGCCGTGTGGACGTAATCGTCGATGATGGCCTGGAGTATGCGCCGCTTACGATCCTCCATCCCGCATCCCCAAACCTGCCGCCGTTTAGCACTCGAGAGCTTGGAGTGCTAAACCCGTCCTTCAGGTTACCAGCGAGAGGCCGTCATGTCAAGAAAACGCGGCCCCGTGCGATACCTTTATGCAGGTATCGCCCCCGAGGGAGCGACACTGCCATCCGGCAAGGGGAAGGGAAGGATGCGGGTGACCGTACACCAGACGATGTCGAGGCGACGGACGACGCGAGGGGTCGCGGCCACCGCCGCGCTCTTGCTGGCCCTGGTCGCCATGAGTGCGCCGGCGTCGGCCGAGCCTCGTCGTGTCCTGGGCTTTCACTTCTTCGCCGATGCTGTCGGCTTCGACATCGAGCGGGAGAGCTCGGGCGGCGGCTCGTGGCTGGCCGGCCTCAGCCTGGCACCCGTCGGCTTCTACGGCGGGATTCGCCAGTACGAGTCGGGAGCCGCCGACGACCGGACCTTCTGGACCGTCTATGCCACCGTGCAGTCGGGTGGCGGGCGCTTCAGCGACGAGCTGGTGCCGGGCCTGTGGGCCTCCGCCGGCTACGAGGTTCGGCTGGATCGCTCGGCCAGGGGTACGGGGGAGATCGGCTTCGGCCTGGTGGGGACCGACCGGGGGCTCGCCCCGCGGGTCTTCATCGGGCTGGCGCTGGGATGGCGGCTGCAGTCGTAGGCCGCGGGACCGTGGCGGTGATGGTGGCCACGATGGCGTCGGCCACCATCATCCCCCGGTCCGTCAGGCGGATCCGGTCGCCCTTGCGCTCCAGCAGCCCCGCCGCCTCCAGCTCGTCCCACACCGCCCCGCCGAAGGCCTGCTCGGGAGACAGCCCGAAGTCGGCGGCGAAGCGCCGCCGGTCCAGCCCCTCCTCCAGCCGCAGCGCCAGCATCAGCCGCTCCTCCATGCGCTGGCGGACCGTCAGACGCTCGGCGAAGGCCACCGTCGCCCCGGGACCATGAGCCCAGGCGACGGCTGCCCGGGCGTAGTCGCCGGGATCCCTCACCGTGGCGAAGCGCACACCCTCCCAGAAGGAGTGGGCCCCGGGCCCCAGGCCCAGGTACTCCTCGTGCCGCCAGTAGAGCAGGTTGTGGGCCGACTCGTAGCCGGGACGGGCGAAGTTGGAGACCTCGTAGCGCCGCCAGCCTCCTCGTCGCAGCCGCTCCACCACCCGGCGGTACATGGCCGCTTGCAGCCGCTCCCCCGGCAGGCGCAGGCGCCCCTCGGACCACTGCTCGAAGAAGGGGGTGCCGGGCTCCAGGGTCAGGCAGTAGGCCGAGACGTGCTGGGGCTCCAGGGCCAGGAGCGCGTCGAGGGTGCGCATGAGCGACGCCAGGTGCTGGCCGGGGAGGGCGAACATGACGTCGACGCTGATGTTGGCGATGCCGTGGGCCCGACACAGCCGCACGCTGCGCTCGACCTGGGCCGGGCTCTGCCAGCGGCCCAGGCGCCGCAGCTCCAGCGGGTCCATGCTCTGGGCTCCCAGGCTGACCCGCCGGACCCCGCCCTCCACCAGCGCCTCCAGGCGGGCGGGCGTCAGGGTCCCCGGGTTGGCCTCGACCGTCACCTCGTCCAGGGCGTCGAGGGGCAGGAGCCGGCGCAAACCGCCGAGCAGCCGGCGGATCTGGGCGGGCGTCAGCAGGGTGGGGGTGCCGCCCCCGAGATAGAGGGTGCGAAAGCCGCCCTCCCGAGCGCCGCTGAGCCGGGCCCATCCCTCTGCCTCCCGCAGGATGGCGTCGACCACCCCGCCCGCCTGCTCACGGCTGCGCAGCACGTAGGCGTTGAAGTCGCAATAGGGGCACCGATAGGGGCAGTAGGGCAGGTGGACATAGAGCCCCTTGGGCCAGCGGCGGGCCTGTCGGGCGGCCTCGACGGCCGCCTCGACCGGGTCGGCGCCGGACTGGGGCGGCTTCATGATAGGGCCTCCCTCAATCGATGCGCAGCACCGCCATGAAGGCCTCCTGAGGCACCTCTACGACCCCCAGCTGCTTCATGCGGCGCTTGCCCTCCCGCTGCCGCTCCAGGAGTTTGCGCTTGCGCGTCACGTCGCCGCCGTAGCACTTGGCCAGCACGTCCTTGCGCAGCGCCCGCAGCGTCTCGCGCGCGATGACGCGGCTGCCGATGGCCGCCTGGATGGGCACCTCGAAGAGCTGGCGGGGGATGAGCTCCTTCAGCCTCTCCACCAGCCGACGCCCTCGGTGGTAGGCCTTGTCGCGGTGCACGATGCAGGAGAGGGCGTCCACCGGACGGCCGTTGATGAGCACGTCCAGCTTGACCAGGTCGCCCTCCCGGTGCTCGATGTAGCGGTAGTCGAGGGAGGCGTAGCCCCGGGTGACCGACTTGAGGCGGTCGTAGAAGTCCAGCAGGATCTCGGCCAGGGGCAGGTCGTAAGTGACGACGGCCCGGCTCGGCACGGGGTACTCCATCCCGACGAACTGGCCGCGCCGCTCCTGGCACAGCTCCATGACGGGCCCCACGTAGTCGCCCGGCGTCACGATGGTGGCCCGTACGTAGGGCTCCAGCACCGCCTCGATGCTGCCGGGGTCCGGCCACTCCGCCGGGTTGTGCACCGTCGCCTCGCGCCCGCCGCGCAGCTTGACCCGGTAGGCGACGCTGGGAGCGGTCGTCACCAGCTCCAGGTCGAACTCCCGCTCCAGCCGCTCCTGCACGATGTCCATGTGCAAGAGCCCCAGGAAGCCGCAACGAAAGCCGAAGCCCAGGGCGGCCGAGCTCTCGGGCTCGAAGGAGAGCGCGGCGTCGTTGAGCCGCAGCCGCTCCAACGAGTCGCGCAACCGGGGGTACTCCTCGGAGTCGACGGGGTAAAGACCGGAGAAGACCATGGGCAGCGGCGGGCGATAGCCCGGCAGGGGCTCGGCGGCGGGCCGCGCCGCGGAGGTGACGGTGTCGCCCACGCGGGCATGGCGGATCTCCTTGATGCCGGCCGTGATGGCGCCCACCTGACCCGCGTCGAGCCGATCGACGGGCACCAGCGCGGGTCGGAAGACCCACAGCCCGTCGGTCTCGTACTCCTGTCCGCTGCTCATGAGCCGGATGCGGTCCCCGACCTGGATCTGGCCGTCCACCACCCGCACGTAGGCGACCACGCCGCGGTAGCTGTCGAAGTGGGAGTCGAAGATGAGCGCCCGCAGCGGCCCTGCCGAGTCGCCCCGGGGCGGCGGGATCTGCCGGACGATGGCCTCCAGCACCTCGTCGACGCCCTGACCGGTCTTGGCCGAGATGCGCAGGGCCGAGGCGGCCTCGAGGCCCAGCGTCTCCTCGATCTCCTGCGCCACCTCGTCGGGCCGGGCGTTGGGGAGGTCGATCTTGTTGATGACGGGCACGATCTCCAGGCCGTGGTCCAGGGCGAGCAGGAAGTTGGCCAGGGTCTGGGCCTCGACGCCCTGGCTGGCGTCCACCACCAGGAGCGCGCCCTCGCAGGCTGCCAGGCTACGGGAGACCTCGTAGGAGAAGTCGACGTGGCCGGGCGTGTCGATGAGGTTGAGCAGGTAGCGCGAGCCGTCACGGGCCGTGTACTCCATGGTGACGGCGGTCAGCTTAATGGTGATGCCGCGCTCGCGCTCGAGCTCCATCTGGTCCAGCACCTGGTCCACCATCTGGCGCGAGCTGAGCGTGCCGGTGCGCTCCAGCAGGCGGTCGGCCAGCGTCGACTTGCCGTGGTCGACGTGGGCGATGATGCAGAAGTTGCGGATGCGTGACGCGTCCACCGTGCGAACTCCCGGGCT
The DNA here is from genome assembly GCF_035593265.1 of Limnochorda sp. LNt. Classification (GTDB taxonomy): domain Bacteria; phylum Bacillota; class Limnochordia; order Limnochordales; family Geochordaceae; genus Geochorda; species Geochorda subterranea. The sequence continues at coordinate 1,836,770 of NZ_CP141614.1, forward strand.
TCGGTGTGGGTCCAGCGCCAGTGATTATAGCATGGCCCCGCCCATCGCCGGCAGGAAGCCCTCTCGGGGGCATCGAAGGCCCCCCAGCGCGGCGAGCCCGGGCTACGTCAGCGAGAGGATGCGACCCGTCGTTGTCCGATCCGGCCAAGTCGTCGGCCCCACGCACGGCCTCCCTGGCGCGCGACGCCACCCTGACCATGTCCCTCATCCTGCTGAGCCGTCTCCTGGGCTTCGTGCGGGAGCGGGCCGTGGCCGAGGTCTTCGGGCGCACCGCCGAGACCGACGCCTTCAAGGCCGCCTTCAACATCCCGGACCTGATGTACTTCCTGCTGGTGGGCGGGGCCATCACCGCCGCGTTCATCCCCGTCTTCACCGGCTACCTGGCGCGGGGCCAGGAGGCCGAGGGTTGGCGGGTGGCGAGCACCTTCGTCAACGGCACGGTAGCCGCCCTGGTGGTGCTGACGCTGGCCGGCATGGCCTTCGCGCCCCAGCTGGCACCCCTGGTCGCCTACGCCTTCACGGGACGCCAGCGTCAGCTCCTCGTGGAGCTGATGCGGTGGATGTTCCCGGCCGTCTTCTTCACGGCCCTGGCCGGCCTCGGCATCGGCATCCTCAACAGCTACCGCCGCTTCTCCCTGCCGCTGGTGGGCCCCATCGTCTACAACGCGGCCATCATCGCCAGCGCCTACCTGCTCGGGCCCCACATGGGCATCCGGGGCATGGCCGTCGGCACCGTCGTGGGCGCGGCGCTCAACGCCACGTTCCAGTGGCTGCAGGTGGCGCGCTGGCACTGGCGCTGGCAGCCGGTGCTGGACCTGGGCCACGAGGGCGTACGCCGGCTCTACCGCATCATGGCGCCGGCCCTGTTCGGGCTCTCCATCACCCAGCTCTCCCTCATCGTCAGCACGAGCCTGGCCTCCACCCTGCCCGAAGGGGCCATCACGGCCCTGGGGCTGGCCAACCGGGTCATGCAGTTTCCGCTGGGCATCTTCGCCATGGGGGTCTCCACCGTCACGTATCCGGCCATGGCCGCGCACGCGGCGTTGGGGGAGATGCAGCGCTTCGGCGCGATGGTGACGGCCTCGCTGCGGGGCGTCCTCTTCTTCACCGTGCCGTCGGCGGTGGGACTGGGCGTCCTGGCCGAGCCGGTGGTGCGGGTGCTGTTCGAGGCGGGGCAGTTCTCGTGGCAGGACAGCCGCGCCACGGCCGAGGCCCTGCGCTACTACGCCGGGGCCCTGGTCTTCCAGAGCGCCATCCAGATCCTGACCCGGGCCTTCTACTCCCAGCAGGACACCCGGACCCCCGTGCGGGTGTCGGCCATGGCCCTGGCGCTCAACGCGGCCCTGAGCCTGGCCTTCCTGCGATGGACCGCCCTGGAGCACGGCGGGCTGGCGCTGGCCTTCACGCTGGTGAGCCTGGCCAACGTGTCGGTCTACCTGGCCGTGCTGCACCGGCAGCACGCCGCCATCGACCTCGGCGGCCTGGCCCGTTACCTGGGCAAGGTCGCCGCGGCGTCCGCGGCGGTGGGCGCCGCGGCCCACCTGGCGGCGTCGTGGGCCAGCGCCGTGGTCGGCACCGAGACCCCGGGCGCCCGCACCGTGGTGTTGATGGCGGGCGTCGTGGCGGGTGGCGGGATCTACGCGGGCCTCACCCGGGCCATGGCCCTCGACGAGGCGGTGCTGGCCTCCCGGGCCGTGCAGCGTGCCGCGACCCGGCTGTGGCGGATGGCCGTGCGGCTTCGCCCCTAACCCCACGTCCCTCGGGGCACGGGGTGGCGCAGCAGCATGGCGGCGATGGCCTGGGCCAGGAGCCTGGCGGTGCGCACCGCGGCCTCCTCCCGGCTGCGGTAGGAGCCCACCTCGATGAGCAGCGCGCCCGGGTGCACCTGCTGGTTGTAGCGCCGCCCCGGCTGGGCGATGATGCGCCGCAAGAGCCCCGGGAAGCGGGCGTCCAGTTCCTCGGCCAACAGGCGTGCCACCGTCATGTTGTCGGCGCCCTCCCGCCCTCCTTGGCCCGTGCCGACCACGATGGCGAGGCGCGCGACCTCCTCCCCGTCGACGGAGGTGACGAGGGTGCCCCCCTCCTGCGGGGCGTCCCGGTGCAGGTCGATGAGCAGGCGCAGCGAGGGGTACCGGGCCACCACCGAGCGGGCCGTCTCCAGCGAGCGGGCGTAGGCGGCGTTGAAGTCCGGCGTGTCGTGGAGGGTGGTCACGTGGATGGCCGGGATGCCGTACTCGTTGAGCGCCCGCACCAGTTCGGCACCGACCCGCAGCACCCCCGTCTCCCGGCTGCCGAACCGGTGGTAGGCCTGGGGGTCGTCGGGATCGTCACGGCCCGTCCGGTACATCTCCGAGGCGTGCGTGTGGTAGACCGCCACCCAGATGCCTCGCAGCGAGGCGGCGGTGGACGGCCGTGCCGGTACCTCTCGAGGAGGTGCGCCGGCGTTCGATGATGAGGCGGACGCCAGCGCCGGTCGCACCGGCAGCCCGTCGGGTACGATGGCGCCGTCCGCGCCGAACGCGACGGCGTCGGAGGGGGCGCGCGGCTCCTGCCCGGGAGCCTCGACGGGAGCGACGGCCCGGGTGGCCCTTGCGACGAGCCACCGTCCCCAGGCTTGCAGCCGCTCCCGGGGCGCGGGCACCGACCCCGGCGCCGGTGCCTCCGAGGGGGCCACCGCCGGGCCGGCCAGCCACTCGATCACGATCACCCACCCCGGCGCTCGAGCCGGGGGCGGCAGCACGGACGGCCCCGCCACGAAGCCGGCGAGGGCCGCGACCAGCAGGGCCGCTCGCCACCAAAGGCTCGTCCCGCCGGGGAGCATGAAGACGACGCGCCGGCCTCCCCAGGGCACCCCGCTCTCCCCCTCCGGCAGGGCACGGTATGCCCCCGGCGACCGGCTCATGCCGGCCCGTCACCCGGCGGCGCCTACGCCCGGGTGCGAGTCGACAGCTCCAACAACCACAGCAGCTGGTCGTAGAGTCGCGACAGCTCGACGAGGCTGTGGTAGGAGAAGCGCACGATGACGAGGACGCCCGCGGCGCCCGGGCCGGCCAGGAAGCGGTAGGAGGGATGGGCCTCGAGCAGGCTCAACAGGCGGCCGAGCCGCTCCTCGGGGCCGGGCCCGGCACGCCGCCGGGACGACGGACGGTGGGACGGCAGGCGGATCCGCACCACCGCCGTGCCCCCGCCCTGGGCCGACGGGAGAGCATGCACCTGCGGCGGCCCTTCCAGCTCGAGCGCCCTGACGGGACGCCGGCGGCGGCCGCCCTCCAACGGGTGCGACGGCCTACCCCGCAGCACGTGAGCCCCCTCTTCGCCGACTCCATCTTCGGCTCGCGGCAGGGGGACTCCTCCGCCTCCCACCAGGTCCGGCTGGCTACTGGATGTAGCGGAGCACCTCGTCCAGGTCCAGCCCGGGGTGCAGGGCGGCGTTGACGGCGCCTGCCAGCAGATCCGCGGCGTCGTCGATGAGCACGTCGATCTCCTTGGGGGTGACGATGAGCGAGTCCATCCACGCCGCGGCCGCCGCCACCCCCTGTCCGTCGGCACCCGCCATGGGTGTGGCTTGGGCGTGTGCATCCCTCAACAGCGGCGGGAAGGCTTGCGGGCGAACCGGTACGGCCTCGTCTCCCCCACCGTCGGCACCCGCCCCCCGCCCGTCGAGCGCCCCCTGCGCCAGCCGCAGGGCATGGATGACGGTCGGCACGCCCATGGCGATGACGGGGATGCCCAGCTCCTGACGGTTGAGGGCCCGGCGCACGTTGCCGACGCCCGCCCCCGGCTGGATGCCGGCGTCGGTCAGCTGCACCGTGGCACACAGCCGCTGGGGCGAGCCGGCGGCCAGGGCGTCCACGCAGATGAGGGCGGCCGGCTGGACCTGGCGCACCACGGCGGAGACGATCTCGCTGGTCTCGATACCGGTCAAACCCAGCACCCCCGGCGAGATGGCAGCCACCGGGCGCAGCGAGCCGCGCTTCTCGGGCGGGAGCAGCGCGTGGAGGTGGCGGGTCACCAGGAGCTGCCCCACCACTCTCGGCCCCAGGCTGTCGGGCGTGGCGTTCCAGTTGCCCAGCCCGGCCACCAGCACCGCCGACTCCTCGCCGACGCCCTGCTCCCGCAGCAGGGCCTGCAGCTCCTCGGTCACCAGGCGCAGGACCTCCTCCCGGGCCTCCTGCGAGCGGTCCCGCAGCCCCGCGGACTCCACGGTGGTGTAGGTGCCGGGCGCCTTGCCCAGGGCCCTGGCCGCCTGCATGTCCCGGATGCGCACCCGGTGCACGGTGGCATGGGTCCCCGCCCGTCGCTCCTGCTGCACGCCGGCGAGGGCGCCTCCCCGACGAGCCTGCGCCCACGCAAACGCCTCGACGGCCAGGTCGGTCCGGGCAGCCCCCGAGCGCTGGCCGGTGCGGCCGGCGGTGGCCCCAGACGCTCGGCGGCCTCGAGCGCCCGGCGGGCATCGAGCGCAGCCGCCCCGGGGGCGGCGTGCCCGCGGGCACGGCGGGCATGGCCGGACGGCTCGCGGGCAGTCGCAGGGCCTGCTGGTCCGGTTGCGAATGAGGCGGCAGCACGGGAGGGCGCTCCTGCATGGCAGGGGACGGCTCCTTTCGACGGTCGATGTCGCACGAGGCACGGGTCCCTAGCATGCCCGCCCGCTCGTTGCCGGGACGTCCGCGGCTGTGGTAGAATCACGGCGTCCGTGCCAAGGTTCCATGGCGCCTGCCACGCCAGAAGGAGGTCGAGGGGTGGCCACCACCCGTTCCGCAGCCAAGCGGCTGCGCCAGTCCATCAAGCGCCATCTCGCCAACCAGGCGGCCAAGTCCGCGATGAAGACGGCCATCCGCAAGTGTCAGCGGGCGGCCCAGCAGGACCTGGCGGAGGCCTGGCGGCTTCTCCCGCTCGCGCAGAAGGCCATCGACAAGGCCGCCAAGCGGGGGGCCATCCACCCCAACCAGGCCGCGCGGCGCAAGTCGCGGCTGGTCGCGTACCTCAAGCGGCTCGAGTCGGCCCGGACGGCCGAGGCCACGCCCGCCCACCCGGCGGCCTCCTGACGCGCATCCGGGCGCTCGCGGTCGCCGAGACGATCCGGCGCCCGCGTCACCGACGGGCATCGAGCCAGGCGCCCATGCGGGCGAAGAGGCGGATCAGGGCCTCGTGCGGGGTCATGCCGCCTCTCTTCGCGTCGTAGTCGGCCTCGGCCGTCCATTGCAGCAGTCGCCACAGCCCCTCGGTGCCCCACCGGCGGGCGCCCTCGGCCCACCGCCGCAGGGCGACCGGCGGCCGGCCCGCGAATCGGGGAGCGAGCTCCCGCCACGCACCGGGGGGCCAGGCGCCGGGAGGGCCCCAGCGAGCCTCCAGGGCCTCGGCCATCTCCCAGGCCTCCATGACCTGCCGGCTGATGTCCCGCCAGATCCAGGCGGGGGGGACCCCCTGTCGCTGCAGCGCCAGCGACAGCGTAAGCGCGCGGGTGACGTCGCCGCCGAGCACCGCCTCGCCCACCTCGAAGCGCCGCGAGTCGGGCGCCCCGCCCGGCACGGCCGCGGCCTCCTCCGCCGACTCCAGCAGGTCCTGCGACACGACGAGCCGCACGGTCGCCTCGTCGAGGGGCTCCCCTGCCAACAGCTCCAGCTTGGCCAGCTCCTGGGGAGCCCGGTCCGGGTGGTGGCGCAGCACCCCCCGCAACCAGGCGGCGGTCGCGGGGGCCAGCCCCAGGTGCTCGACGACCCGGGCGGCGGCGGCCGATGACCCGTCACCGTCCCGGCGGCGGTCGACGACCGTGATCGCGCCGCGATTGCCCGACGCGAGGCCCTGAGCCAGCCGTCCCTCGGGCGAGGCGTCCCAGAGCACCAGCCACTCCTCCCGCAGCGGGTAGCGGGCGAGCGCCTCCAGCAGCGCACGCGCCTCCCCCGCGGGCATCGCCTCCGCGTGGCGCACCAGCACGAGGCGTGGGGTGCCGGTCAGGGTCGGGGTGCCCACGGTCTCCAGGAGGCGAGAAGCCTTCACGTCGTCGCCGAAGAGGACGAGCCGCTCCACCTCTCCCTCGGCCAGCGCCTCGACGAAGGCCTCGCCGTCAGGGGCCGACGGCGCCAGCAAGAGATAAGCCCCCGGCGGGTGCGCACCGGAGGATGCCGTCTCGTCGTGGGTCTCGCCGGTCCTGCGCTTGCGCACGCGAATCCCGTCCCGTGGCGGTCGGTCTTCCATTCTCCCGGCTTCATCGCTGGGTCAGGTGGACCGGGCCGTCGCCGCGGCAGTGGCGGATGCCCGCCGATTCCCACGCCAGGCAGTGGGTGTCGACGTCGAGCAGGACGCTGCCCGCCCCCTCCATCTCCAGGCGAAGGCTGGTCCGTCCTTCGACGCGCAGCCGGATGGAGCTCGCGTGCACCTCGCTGACGGGGTGGTGCGTCGTCGAGCCCAGCACGACGGGACCCTGCTCTCCCACCGCCAGCCAGGCCCGACTCATCGCTGCCTCCTTGGGCGACAGGCCGGGCAGCTCCGCGGAGGTCGTCGAGGATGCGCTCCACAGCGCGACCCGGGCCCGTGCCACCCCCAGACCGCTCAGGGCGGCCGCGGCCTTCTCCAAGGCCTGGCCCAGTTCCTGCCCCGGTCGTGCGTCGATCCAGAGCCAGCCGTCACCTCCCGGCGAACGACCGGCCACCACCCAGCCGGTGCCGACCGGGGCGGCGGTCACGGCGGCCGGACTCTGGCTCGCGCCCGGCAGACCGGCCGCCAGCGCCGCCCCAGCGAGATCGCCGCGACGGCCGGGCCCGTCGCGGCCTGCGCCCGTCGCCCCCGCCGCGCGACGAGCCATGCCAGGCCCGCCACGGCTGGCAGGCTCCACGCCACCGCGCTGACCCGCAGCGCCCCAGCCGCCCTCCAGGTGAGCCCCCGCCAGCGCCAGCGCCCGGAGGGTGCCAGCCGTCCGCTCGGCGACCCACACCGCGGGCCCGGCCAGGGACGATGGCACCAGCGCGGCCGCCAGCGCCGACCACAGGAGCAGCCCGCAGACGGGCCCTGCCCCCACGCTGACCACCGCCCCCAGCAGCGACACCCGGCCGAAGTAGAGGGCGGTCAAGGGCGTGATGGCCGCCCAGGCGGCCAACGACAGCCCCAGCGCCTCGAGCATCCGCCCCGTCACCCTTCGCAGGGCGCGGCGGCGCGCCCGGGCGTCGACCGGGCCCGGCGGCGCTCGGCCCGCTCGGGGCCTGCCCAGGAAGAGCGCGATGGCCAGCGTGGCCAGATAGGACATCTGAAAGCCGGCGTCGGCCCCCAGTCCCGGGCTCGAGAGGAGCATCTGCGCCGCGGCGGCCACTCCCAGGATGGTGGCCAGGGAGGACCGGCGTCCCGCCATCCACAGGGCCATGCCCAGCGACTGCATCAAACCGGCCCGTACCGCCGGAGGGGCCAGCCCGGTCATGCCCGCGTAGGCCCATCCCGTGGCGCAGGCCACGATGGCGGCGCCCAGTCGGGCCACCCAGCGGGAGCGGGGCAGGCGTCGCACGACCGCCACCAGAGGGCCGGCCAGCAGTCCCACGTGCAGCCCCGAGACCGACAGGACGTGACCCAGTCCTGCCTCCCACAGCGCCTGCTCGTCCGCCTCGGCCAGGGCATCGCGGTGCCCCAGCACCACCGCCCTCGCCCAGGCGGCTCCCTGGGGCCCCAGCCTCGTCTCGAGCCGCCGCGCCATGGTCTCGCCCATGGCCGCGACAGCGGCGCGCAGGCGGATGGTCGCAGGCGCACGCGGCGGCTCAGCGGGCACGGCCAGGCGGCTCTCGGATCGCACCTCGACCACCAGGCCCACGCCGCGGGCGCCGAGGTAGCGACGCAGCGAGAAGTCGCCTGGGAAGGCCCCCGTCTCGGGCCGGCGCACCAGGCCTCGGGCCGCCACCCACATGCCCGGCCGCCACGACCGACCCCGGCGGTCGCCGGCCGGCACCGCCACCTCCACGTCGCAGGCAGCGCACGCCAGCCGTCGCCGGGCGGTGCCGCCGATGGGACCTCCGCCAGACGCGCGTCCCGCAGGAGCAGATAGGTGGCGTAACGGGTCACGAGCGGGGGCTCGACCACCCAGCCGCCCACCCACGCCACCCGGCCCGGCTCCAGGGAGGCCAGCGAGCCGGCCTGCCGCTCGAGCCGGCACGCCTCCACCACGCCCCCACCGCCGCGGCCAGGGCGACCAGCGCGGCCAGGCAGCGCCCTCGACGCCGGGCCACCGCCGGGACCGGCGCTCTGAGCCCCCCCGGCCAGGGCTGGTACGGCGGAGGCCAGCCGGGCAGGGCGACCGGAGCCCGCCCGCTCGCAGCCGCCTCCGCCACCTGCGAACGGCGCGCCCGACGCCTCTCACCAGCGCCAGGCCCGCCGCCAGCCCCAGCACGGAGGCCGGTGCGGCAGGCTCCCACCCGCCGAGGGCAGCCGCCGCCATGCCGGCGGCCATCCCCCACGCCACGGCACCGACGCCCACGGCCTGCCGGCGGCTCCCTCACCCGTCCCCGATACAGACGGTCACCAGCGGCCGCAGCCGCTCCAGCGTCTTGGGGCCGATGCCGGTCACCTCGAGCAGGTCGTCGACCAGTCGAAACGGCCCGTGACGCTCACGGAAGGCCACGATGCGCGCGGCCAGCACGGGGCCGATGCCCGGCAGGGCCTCGAGCTGCTCGGCGGTGGCCACGTTGAGGTCGATACGCCCGTGCTCCCCCTCCGGGCAAGCACCGCCGCCCTCCGCGGGAGCCCCCACGGGTGTGGCACCGTCGTCGGCACCGGCCTGCGGACCGCTGCCGGCCTCGGATGCCGCGGCAGATGGCGCCCCGGCCGCCTGTGCCACCCCGTCGATCCCCGCCTCCCGGCCTCCCTGCATCACGGGGCCCGGCACGATGACCACGGGCTCGCCCGCCAGCTCCATGCCGACCCGGATCCCCACGCCGACGAGCGCCACGGAGAGCAGGCAACGGGCCACCCCGCCCGACAGGCTCGCGCGCGCCAGCCTGGCTAACGCCAGGCGCCGCCGCACCCGGCCTGCATCCGGCCACTCGCTGGTATCTGGCACGTCCATCGCCGTCCCTCCGGACTCGCACCGTCCCGAAGGACGACCGTTAGACGTGCTAGCGCCCCACTCCTTCCGCGACGACGCTCACCCCTCCCCGTCGCGCTGGCGGCGCAGCCATCCCGCTGGAGCGGGCTGGGGCAGGGGGACGTACTGGACCGAGGGCCTCCGCTCCGGCGCCTGAGGGTAGAGGTCCATCAGGGCGTAGATGGCGGCCGGCAGGCCGCACCGCACCGGCAGCCCCCACTCCTGCAGGCGTCGGCAGTCGAGGGGGTAGTCGTGGGTCCAATGACCCTGGGTCAGGTAGTCGGCCACCTGCGCCGCTCGCTCCGGCGGGAGATGGTCCCCCAGGATGTCGGTCACCAGATCCCTGACCTGGGCCAGAGCCTTTCGCGCCATGTCCGCCATGATGAGGGTCTCGTCGTCGACCCGGTTGCGGTCCTTCTGTTCGACGGCCCGCACGATGGAGGCCGCGGGCCACTGGCCCAGCTGGGGGTCGACCGGGCCCAGCACGGCATTGTCGTCCATCCAGATCTCGTCGGCCGCCAGGGCGATGAGGGTGCCTCCCGACATGGCGTAGTGCGGCACGAAGACGCTGACCCGGGCGGGGTGTCGGCGCAGGGCCTGGGCGATCTGCTCGGCGGCCAACACGAGGCCACCGGGCGTGTGCAGGATCAGGTCGATGGGCAGGTCGGGCGGGGTGGTGCGGATGGCCCGCAACACCTTCTCCGAGTCCTCGATGGAGATGAATCGGCGCCCCAGCAGCCCCAGCAACCCCCACGACTCCTGACGGTGAATGAGGGTGATGATGCGGCTGTTGCGGGCCCGCTGGATCTGGCCCATCACCTTGAGGCGCAGCCGCTCCGTCCGCTGCTGGCGCAGGATGGGCCACAGCGAGAGGGCGAATATCAACAGCCAGAAGAGCTGGAAGAGATCCATAGGCCGCTCCGGCCATAGTCTCCGGAGGTGACGGCCCCGCTATGCGACGACCCACGACGAGCCGCGAGGGGAGCACCCACCCGTGATCCGCATCGAGCTGTCCACCTCGGCCCATAGCGAGATGGTCGACATCACCGCCCGCGTGAGCCGGGCGCTGGAGGAGGCGGGCGTCCGGGCCGACGGGGTCGTGCACCTCTTCTGCCCGCACACGACCGCGGGGCTGCTCGTCGACGAGCGCGCCGACCCCGACGTGGCGGCCGACATCCTGGCCTACCTGGAGCGAGCCGTGCCCTGGGAGGGGGGCTGGCGTCACGCGGAGGGCAACGCGGCCGCCCACGTGCGCGCCGCCCTGGTGGGCTCGTCGGTCTGGGTGCCGCTGGAGGGCGGCCGGCTGCGTCTCGGCCGCTGGCAGGGCATCTTCTTCTGCGAGTTCGACGGCCCCCGCCGGCGCACGGTCTGGCTCCAGGTGCTGCCCTCGCATCCCTCGCCAGCGGGGGCGTCCCGATGACGACGGGGGACCGGCCCTTCGCCGGCAGGGTGGCCGTGATGGGGGGCACGGGCCGCCAGGGATTGGGGCTCGCCCTGCGGTGGGCGGCTGCGGGCCTCCCCGTGGCCATCGGCTCCCGCGACGCCCAACGTGCCCGACAGGCCGTCGACCGGCTCCGGCAGGCGCTCGAGCGGGCAGGTCTCCCCCTGAAGGCCGAGGTGGCGGGCGCCCCCAACGCCGAGGCCGCGGCATGGGCCGACGTGGTGGTGCTGACGGTGCCGCCCCAGGCCCTCGACTCGTCGCTACCCCCGCTGGTGCACGTCCTGCGCGATCGGGTGGTCGTCGACGTCTCGGCGGCGCTGGTCCGCACCCCTGACGGACACTGGCGAGCCGACTTGCCGGCCGAGGGCTCCACGGCGCTGCGAGTGCGCCGGCTGTTGGGAGGACACCGGCGGCTCGCCGCCGCCTTCCACACCGTCTCGTCGGCCCTGCTGGCCGAGCCGCGGCGCTCCCTGGCGGGCGACGACACCGCCGTCTTCGCCGACGAGCCCGAGGCCGCCGAGACGGCCGCGGCGCTGGCGCGGGCCGTGGGCTGCGCCCGTGGTCGCCGGCGATCTCCTCGACGCGGCGCTCGCCGAGCAGGTGGTGGCGCTGCTGCTGGGGCTGGGCAGCCGCCACCGCCGCCGGTCGGTCGGGTTGCGCTTCACGCACCTGGCGCCCCCGTGAGGGGCGTCAGGGCCTTCAGCGGGTCACGACGCTGACGAGGCGGCCGGGCACCACGATGACCTGCTGCACCGTGCGCCCCTGGACCCACCGCTGCACCCGGGGGCTCGACAGCGCCGCCCCCCGGGCCTCCTCGTCGCTTGCGTCCACGGCCAGCTCGATGCGATCCCGCACCTTGCCGTCCACCTGCACCGGCACCGTGACCCGCTCCCGCTGCAACGCGTCGGGGTCGTAGGCCGGCCAGGGCTGCTGGTGGACGCTGCCCTGGCGCCCCAGGGTCTCCCACATCGACTCGGTGGCATGGGGGATGAAGGGCGCCAGCGCCAGCACCAGGATCTCCAGGCACTCGCGCACCACGGCCGGATGCGGCTCGGCGCCAGGGCGCTCCTTGTAGCGGTAGAAGGCGTTGACGGCCTCCATCAGGGCGGCGATGGCCGTGTTGAAGGCCAGCCGCTCCTCGCAGTCGGCGGTCACCTTCTTGAGGGCCTGGTGCACCGCTCGCCGCAGCTCGCGCTCGTCGGGGCCCAGCAGCGCCCCGTCCTGCCCGGGACGGTAGGGCTCCACGCCGGCCAGGACCGGTGCGTACGACTCGACCAGTCGCCAGACCCGCTGGATGAACCGCTGGGCGCCCTCGACGCCGGCGGTGCTCCACTCCAGATCCCGATCGGGCGGGGCGGCGAACAGGATGAACAGCCGCGCCGTATCGGCGCCGTAGCGGCTCACCACCTCGTCCGGATCCACGACGTTGCCCCGGGACTTGCTCATGGCGGCCCCGCCCAGCGTCACCATGCCCTGGGTGAACAGCCGCCGGAAGGGCTCCACGTCGCTGACGAGGCCCTCGTCGTAGAGCACCTTCATGAAGAAGCGGGAGTAGAGCAGGTGCAGCACGGCGTGCTCGATGCCGCCGATGTAATGGTCCACCGGCATCCAGTACCGCACCGCCCGCGGGTCGAAGGGCCCCTCCTGCGTCGTGGGCGAGCAGAAGCGCAGGAAGTACCACGACGAGTCGATGAAGGTATCCATGGTGTCCACTTCGCGCACGGCCGGGCCGCCGCATCGCGGGCAGGTGGTGTGATAGAAGTCGGGAGCCGTCGCCAGCGGCGCCTGCCCCTTGGGCGAGAACTCCACCTGTCGCGGCAGCAGCACGGGCAGCTGCTCCTCCGGGACCGGCTGCTCGCCGCACCGGTCGCAGTAGACGATGGGGATGGGACAGCCCCAGTAGCGCTGGCGGCTGATGAGCCAGTCCCGCAGGCGGTACTGCACGCTGGCCCGGCCCGCCTGACGGCGCTCCAGCTCGGCGATGACGGCGCGCTTGCCCTCCTCGCTGGGCATCCCGTCGAAGGGGCCCGAGTTGACCATGACGCCCGGCCCCTCGTAGGCGGTCTCCAGGCGCTCCCCTTCCAGGGGCACCCCCTCGGCGGCGATCACGACCCGCACCGGCAGCCCGTACTTGCGGGCGAACTCGAAGTCTCGCTGGTCGTGGGCCGGCACCCCCATGACGGCACCGGTCCCGTACCCCATCACCACGTAGTTGCCCACCCAGATGGGCACGGCCTCGCCGTTGATGGGGTTGATGGCGTGCGCGCCCGTCGGCACGCCGACCTTCTCCGCCTCGGCCAGCTCGTGCTCGCGCAGCGCCAGCGCGCTTGCCATCTCCTCCACGGCCTGCTCGTAAGGCCCGCCCGCCACCAGGCGGCTGGCCAGCGGGTGCTGCGGCGAGATGACCATGTAGGTGACGCCAAACAGCGTATCGGGCCGGGTCGTAAAGACAGGCAGCTCGTCACCGGTCTCCTGGACCCGGAAGCGCACCTCCGCGCCCTCGCTGCGGCCGATCCAGTTGCGCTGCATGGTCTTGACCCGCTCGGGCCACCCGTCCAGCCGATCCAGATCGCGCAGCAGCCGCTCGGCGTAGGCCGTGATGCGCAAGAACCACTGCCGCAGCCGGCGTTGCTCCACCTTGCTGTGGCAGCGCCAGCACTCCCCGTCGCCCACCACCTGCTCGTTGGCCAGCACCGTCTGGCAGCCCGGACACCAGTTGACGCGCGCGTCGGCCCGGTAGGCCAGCCCCTTGCGGTACATCAGCAGGAAGAGCCACTGCGTCCAGCGGTAGTAATCGGGGTCGGAGGTGGCCACCTCCCGGCCCCAGTCGTAGCTGAAGCCCAGCCGCTTGAGCTGGTCCCGCATCACCGCGATGTTGCTGTAGGTCCACTCCGCCGGATGGCGGCCGTACTGGATGGCCGCGTTCTCGGCCGGCAGGCCGAAGGCGTCCCAACCCGTGGGGTTGAGCACGTTGAACCCCCGCATCCGGGCGAAGCGGGCCACCACGTCCACCAGCGCGTAGTTGCGCAGGTGGCCCATGTGCAGGCGGCCCGACGGGTACGGAAACATCCCCAGCGCGTAGAACTTGGGGCGGGATGGATCCTCCGCCGCCCGATAGATGCCCCGCGCCTCCCACTCTTGCTGCCAGCGGGCCTCGATGACGCTCGGCTCGTACGAGCGTGTCTCGACCGCCTCCTGGCTCCTCGCCTCGTCTTGCGCCATCATGACCAGACCCCCTGCCGTCAAACGAAAGGCGCCCTCCGCCCCTAGAGGCGGAAGGCGCCGACCCTCCGCGGTACCACTCTAATTGGCCCGCCATCGTGGCCCCACGCCACGGCGAGCCCCCTCTCGGCGGATAACGGCCGCCCGGGCGCCGACCGGCGCCCCCTCCAGGCCGTCCCGGGCTACCCGGCCCCCGTCGCACGCCGTCGTGGCCGCTCGCCCGGGAAGCTCCGGGGCGAGTTCGCAACCGCAGGGCCGCTGCCTCGCACCGCCCGGCAGCTCTCTTGCGGGCCCGTCCCGGCTGCTACTGCTCCCCTTCGTCGCCTCTTGCGGATAAAGAACGGAGGGTGATCCCCCTCACCCTCCGCCTCGCCGTGCTCACCGAAGATGGTGGAGCCGAGCGGGATCGAACCGCCGACCTCGTGAATGCCATTCACGCGCTCTCCCAGCTGAGCTACGGCCCCACCGCTGGCGCCCCTGATTATAGCGAGGCCGTACGGGACCGGTCAAGTGGAGCGGCCCGTGCGCAGAGATCGCGCCAGTGTTTACCAGTAAGAAGTTGTTAGTTGATTGGTGAGGTGGGGGTCAGAAGGACAAAACGAGCCGGGCACCTCCCCCCCTCCCCGGGGCCACCCGGCTGGCTTCCACAACATACGGCTTGCCCGGTCGGCTTCCCCCACCCGCCGGCGGGAGGGTCAGCTGGTGTCCGGGACCAGATACAGCCCCAGCGGTCCCTCCCCGATCAGCAGCTCCGCCCGCAGCCGCTCGGCCACGCCCCGCTCGGTCTGCTCCCACGGACCGCGGCGGCGGATGCGGCGGGCCAGAAAGAGCTGAAAGAGGTTGTAGCCAGCGGCCAGCAACGCCCACAGCACCTGCATGCCGGTCGGGTGGTGGAGGAAGCCATGGTCCAGGTGCCACTCCTGCTTCAGCTGCCGGAAGCCTTCATTCTCTACCCCCCAACGGGATCGGGCGATCTCCCACACCACCCGGCCGCTGGCCTCGGCCGGGCTCAGCGTGGTGGCCACCTCCAGGATGCGAAGGGCTTTGCAGTGCCAGACGGCAGTCCCCTGGTGCTCCGTCCAGCTCAGCTCCTCTTCGGCATAGACGACTCGGATAGGGTGCTTGAGCCCCTCCCAGCTGGTCAGCTCCGGGCTGTCCCACACCCGCACCTCCACCTGAAAGGAGCCGATGCGGGTGACAAAGGCTTCGCCGTAGCGGCGGCCCCGGCGCAGTCCCGCTGCGTCCTGGACGACCGCGTAGCGCTCGTCCTTCAGGCGCACCACGACGTGCAGTCCAGGGCGCGCACCGCCTCGAGGAAGGGAGCCTGCGCGTACAGGGCATCCACCGTGACCACGTCGCAGAAATGCCCGTGCGTGCCCTGCAGGCGCCGAAGCAGTCGCAGGCAGCGTCGACCTCCCCTTCCTTCGGCCGCTGGGGCTCCATGCCCACACCACCGGCGGCACGTCCCGACCCTTGCACCGACTCGGATAGTCCCCTCGTCCCCATGCCGCCAGCGCACCGTCTGGGCCGCCACGACCCGGTGGGCGTACTCCACCCGCCCGTCCCGATGCCGGTAGACCTGGCAAGCCGCACAGCAGCGGGCCTGGGTGCGCAGCACCTCGGTCCCATCCAGCGCCACCACATGCCAGCCATGCACGCTGCCGCCCCGGAAGGTCTTGTTCTTGCGGGCCGTGGCCAGGATGGCGTCGTTGATCGCCCACGCCGAGGCCACGTCGGCGGCCATGGCCCAGTCCCGAAGGCAGTCCCGAAGCGGCAATCGGTGGCGTCCTACCAGCTTGCGGAAGGCGCCGGCCCGCACCCAGCGCTCCAGCTCCGTCATCGACCGGGCCCGCAGGCTGACCCCACCGAAAGCACGCAGCCGATGACGAAGCCGGGCACCTCCACCCGCCGGCGCCGATCCCGCAGGCCGCGCAGGTGCCGGCCGAGGCAGAAGGTGGAGGCCATGTACGCGGCGAACTGTCGGACCCGCCGGTGGGAGGGCGTGGCTCCCATCGGCTGTAGCACCCCCTGGTCGCGTGTTCTGGCCATCGTCTTCGTCGCCCGGGGGTGCTTTCCTTTTGCTGGAGGCTTGCCGCCCCCATTTCCAGCGAAAAAAAGAAAGAGCCCCTCCGCCCGCTACCCTCGTGGGCCCAGCCGTCTCCGGCCTTTGATTAGGGCGGCTGAGCTACTGGCGCAGGTTCTGGCCCGTGCGGCCCGCGTCGCCGTCACCCCTCGATGTCGGAGGCCGCGAAGATGACGCCGGTCCAGACCTCGTCGTAGCCAGCCTCGGCATCGGCCGGCAGGCCTACGAAGGCCGTCATGAACGGCGACTCCTCGATCCGCTCGAAGCGCAGCCGCACCACCGCCTCGGAGGCGCTCGCCGGCTCGACCACCTCTACCTCGATCGGCTCGAGCACCCGCTCGCCGCTGGGCGTGAAAGCAGCCAGGCGCCCGCTCACCTGGGGGAACGACGGCTGGGTCCAGCCCTCGAGCCGGACCTGCACCACGACGTCGATGCCGGCCTTGCCGTCGGACAGGACGACGGCCCGTACCTCGTCCAGGGTGGCGCTCACCGTGACGCTGGCCGGTGCCTGCGCCAGGGCCAGCGGCCCTGCGAGCCCCACGGCAACGACGGCGACGCTCGAGAGCGCGAGGGCGAGAAAGCGACGAAAAGGCGACAACTGAGCCACGCTCCCTCCTGGCATGGAAGATGGTCTCGCTTCGCCTTTCTTCTTGCGCCGAGCCGTCGCTCCTGCCGCCAACGGGCGGACGCCGCCGTCCCGGCGCTCAGGGCGCGGTCCGCGGCGGCGATCCGTCCCAGAGGGACTCCAGGGAGTAGAACTCCCGCTCGGCGTGGTGGAAGATGTGCACCACCACCTCGCCGTAGTCGAGCAGAATCCAGCGAGCCCCGTCGCCTCCCTCGCGGCGGGGCGGGCGGGCTCCGGCCGCGTCCAGGGCCCGCTCCACGTGCTCGGCGATCGCCCTCAGGTGGGGGGTCGACGTCCCGCTGGTCACGACGAAGAAGTCGGCCAGCGGGCTTCGCTCCCGCAGGTCCAGCACCACCGTGTCCGAGGCCTTGCGCTCGTCAGCCGCCCGGGCTGCGAGCTGGGCCAGGCGTGCCGACTCCAGCAGCCGGATCACCTCCCGGGGACGGGTTCCATCGACCTCGGGCCGTCGCCAGGTCCATGCCGACGACGACGATGACATCCTGCTCCGAGCCTTCGGCCGGGTCCAGGGCCAGCGGGCCGTCCTGCCGGATCACCGGCAGGTCCCCCAGCAGCTCGGCGACCCGTCTCGCCAGCGGGAGGGCCGCGTCACGCACCACCAGCACCTGGCTCTGGGCCCGACCGAACTCGCGGGCGTTGCCCACGCGCTCCACCGGCACCCCGGCGGCCTCGAGGCTGACCGCCACGCGGGCGGCCGCGCCCGTCACGCCGTTAGCGTTGAGCACCGCGACGCCGCTGGGGGCGGCCTGGGCGCCCAGCACCTGGCGCGCCACCACCCGAGCCCGGCCGCGATCCGGCAGCCAGTAGCTGGCGCCGGCGACGGTGCCGGGCATGCCGGGCAACACGCCCGTCACCAGCTCCAGGGAGCCCCGCCGCAGGACGTAGGAGGCCGCCGCCAGCCCCAGATCCAGCGGCAGGTCGGTCTCGACCATGGCGTAGACCTGCCGGAGCAGCTGGGGTAGACGGGTCAGCACCTCGGGCCGGCTGGCCGCCTCCATCAGGGCCCGGGCGAACTCCTGCTGGCGCTGCACCCGGCCGAAGTAGGCGCCCGTGCCCGGATCGTAGGAGATGTCGCCCAGGCCGTCGGCCCGGAAGCGCACGTACTGCAGCGCCTCCTGGCCGGTGAGCCGCCGACGACCCGGTGCCAGGTCGATGACGAGCCCCTGGGCATGGTCGACGTAGTGCAGGCGGCGCGGGATGGTCATCTCCACCCCGCCGACGGCATCGATGAGATGCTCGAACGCCTGGAAGTCGACCCGCACGTACCCGTCCAGGGGCACGCCCAGCAACGACGACAGCGACTGCACCAGGACGTCGGGCCCGTGGGCCGAGTAGAGGACGTTGATCTTGTTGTAGGAGCCGTTGGGCGTCTGGACGCGGGTATCGCGGGGCACCCAGAGCAGGCCCAGCTGGCCGTCGTCCAAGCGCAGGCTGGCCACCACGATGGTATCGGTACGGCCGGGGTCGTGGGCCCGGGCGTCGAGCCCGACCACCACCACCGACAGCTGGCCGTCCGCGGCCGGGCCGCCTCGCAGGCGCCACTCCACCAGGGCGGCCACCCAGCCGGGCCCCCACCGCAGGGTCGCCGCGAAGGCCGCCGCGGCGCACAACAGCCCCACGGCGAGCGCCGCGACCCACCGCCGGCGGCTGGACGGCCGCCGCACCCTGACACGCCTCCCCCGGCGCGCCGGCTCCAGCTCGGCCCGGTCAAGCACGGCAGCCACTGGCACGGCGCATCAAGAGCCAGTTACGCGCCTCCACGGTACGTGGGTGGATGGGATGCCCCCTGTCTAGAAGGTATCGCAGACGAGCGTCGAGGCTCAACAGGCAGGCGCCTTCCAGACTCTGGCGGGCCGCCTCCCGGATGGCGGCGGCCTCGGCGAACTCCCGGCCCGGCTCGCTGTAGTCGGCCACCACCAGCACCATCTCCAGCGGGCTCATGCCGGGGCGTCCCGTGGTGTGGTAGCGCACCGCGTCGAGCACGGGGCCGTCGTCGACACCCAGGTGGGCCCGGGCCCAGTGGGCCGCGGCAGGCCCGTGCAGGAGCTCGGGCGAGGCCTGCTCCAGGGGCGACAGGCGTTCGCCCGCCTCCGCCAGGGTGGCCGTCAGCCGCGAGAGGGGCCAGTCGCGGGCCGCGTCGTGCAACAGCGCAGCGACGGCCGCCCGGCCCTCGTCGAGGCCGAAGCGCCGGGCCAGCTCCCGGGCAGTCTCGACCACGCCCTGGATGTGGCGCCACCGGGTGGGCGACACCATGGCCCGCACCCGCGGCTCCAGGCGGCCCCACCCGGTCGGCACCGGTGACCTCATCCGGCGTGAGCGCCCCCCGTCGGGCCTCACCTCACGCCCGAGCCAGCCGCCGGCCCTCGAGGGGATCCTTGGATCGGGCCTCGGCCGACTGGTGGGGGGCCTCGTAGAGGCGGTACTTGTAGATGTAGTCCGCGACCGCCTCGGGCAACAGGTAGCGGATGGGATGGCCCCGGCGCACCCGCTCGCGGATGTCCGACGACGAGATGGACATGGCGGGCACCTGCACCACGTGGATCCGGCTGGAGAAGCGTGCCCACAGATCGCCGATCGCGCCCTCCAGCCGGCTCAGATCGTAGCCCGGCCGGGTGGCGGCGATGACGTGGCAGCTGGCCAGGAGCCGCTCGGGCTCCTTCCAGGTCAGGATCTCCAGGATGGCGTCGGCCCCCGTGATGAAGAAGAGCTGGGCCGAAGGCCCCCACTCCCGGCGGGCCTCCTCGATGGTGTCGACGGTGTAGCTGGGTCCGGGGCGATCGATGTCGATGCGGGAGACCTCGAAGTGCGGGTTGCCCAGGGTGGCCAGCACCGTCATCAGATAGCGGTGCTCCGCCGGCGTCACCTGCTCGGTGGCCTTGTGAGGGGGACGCCCCGACGGGACGAAGAGCACCTTGTCGAGGGCGAACTCGACCCGGGCTCCTTCTGCCGTCACCAGGTGACCGTAGTGGATGGGGTCGAAGGTGCCCCCCATCAGCCCGATGCGCGGCCCCTTCACGTCCGCACCTGCCCATCCCCCACCACGACGTAGCGGGTGGTGGTCAAGGCCTCCAGGCCCATGGGGCCACGGGCGTGCAGCTTCTGCGTGCTGATGCCGATCTCGGCCCCGAAGCCGAACTGGCCCCCGTCGGTGAAGCGGGTGGAAGCGTTGACGTAGACCGCGGCCGCGTCCACCTCGCGGGTGAAGCGGCGGGCCGATGCCAGATCGGATGTCACGATGGCCTCGGAGTGGCCGGTGCCGTAACGGGCGATGTGGTCGATGGCCGCCTCCAGGTCGTCGACCACCCGCACCGCCAGGATGAGGTCGAGGTACTCCGTCTCCCAGTCGGCCTCGGTGGCCGGTCGGGCCTGGGGGACGTACCGCCGCGTGCGAGGGCAGCCCCGGATCTCGACGCCGTGCTCGACCAGGCGGTCCGCCAGCCGCGGCAGGTGACGCTCGGCCCACGCCTGGTGCACCAAGAGCGTCTCCACGGCGTTGCAGACCGACGGACGCTGGACCTTGGCGTTGAGCACGATGGCCTCGGCCATCTCGTAGGGCGCCGAGGCGTCCAGATAGATGTGGCAGTTGCCCACGCCCGTCTCGATGACGGGCACCCGGGCCTGCTCCACCACCGTGCGGATCAGCTCGGCGCCTCCTCGGGGGATGAGCAGATCGAGCAGCCCCCGCGCCTGCATCATGGCCACCGCGGCCGCACGGTCGGCCGTGGGCACCGCGGCGATGGCGCCCGCCGGCACCCCGGCGCTCGTCGCCGCCTGCCGCAGGGCGTCGGCGATGGCCAGGTTGGTGGCCAGGGCCTCCGAGCCGCCCCGCAGCACCACCGCGTTGCCCGACTTGATGCACAGCCCCGCCGCGTCCGCGGTGACGTCGGGCCGGGCCTCGTAGATCACTCCCACGACCCCGAGCGGCACCCGCACCTGGGCGATCTCCAGCCCGTTGGGGCGTCGCCACGCCCGTACCACCTCCCCCAGCGGATCCGCCAGCGACGCCACCTGCTCCAGGCCCCGCGCCATCCGCTCCAGGCGCGCCTCGTCCAGGTAGAGCCGGTCCAGCAGCGCCTTGCTCAGGCCGGTCGCCCGGGCCCTGGCCACGTCCTGCGCGTTGGCCTGCAGGATCCGAGGCCCGTGGGCCCGCAAGGCCGCCGCCATGGCAAGAAGGGCCTGGTCACGGCTCGCCGCCGACAGCCGCGCCAGCACCCTCGCCGCCTGGCGAGCCTCGAGCGCCAGCTGGCGCACCAGCTCCACCGGATCGACGGCCGGCTCCGGCATCGCGCCGGACGCCCCCGTCGCAGCCGTATGGGCCGCATGAGCCGTCGCATCCATCGTCATGCGCCCTCCTCCCGGGCCGGCTCGGTCGCGGCGGCCAGCACCAGGTTGTCGCGGTGGACGACCTCCCACGAGGTGCGGACACGGCCCAGCAGGCCGGGCAGCTCGTGGCTGCGCCGACCCTTGATCCGGCGAAGCTCCTCGGCCCCGAAGCTGACGATGCCGCGGCCCACCTCCTGCCCGGCCGGCGTCACCAGCCGCACCACGCTGCCGGCCCGAAACTCCCCCACGACCTCCACCACGCCGCTGGCCAGCAGGCTGCGCCCCCGCTGCGCGACCGCCTGGGCCGCCCCCGCGTCGATGACGACGGTGCCCGCCTCGGCCGGGTAGAAGGCCAGCCAGCGCTTCTTGCCCCGCAACCCGAGAGGAGACGGCAGGAAGAGGGTGCCGCAGGGCTCGCCTGACGCCACGCGCTCCAGGACGTCGGGCGCGGCACGGGCGATGAGGGTGGGGATGCCGTTGACCGAGGCCATGCGGGCCGCCTCGACCTTGGAGCGCATGCCCCCCGTGCCCATGGGCCCCGGCTGCCCCACGGAGGCCCCCAGCGTCGGGTCGCCGGGATGGGCCACCAGGGGGATGAGCCGGGCCGACGGATCCCGCCGGGGGTCCGCGGTAAACAGCCCTTCGACGTCGGAGAGCAGGATCAGCAGGTCCGCCTGGATCAGCACCGCCACCATGGCCGCCAGGCGGTCGTTGTCGCCCACCTTGATCTCGTCGACCGCGACGGTGTCGTTCTCGTTGACCACCGGCACGGCGCCACGGCCCAGCAGCGCCTCCATTGTCCGGTGGGCGTGGTTGAACCGCGCCCGGTCGCGCAGGTCGTCGGCCGTCAGCAGCACCTGGGCGGCCGGGCGGCCCCGCCGGCCCAGCACCTGCTCGTAGTACGCCATCAGCAGGCCCTGGCCCACCGCGGCGGCGGCCTGCTTGTCGGGCAGCGTCGAGGGGCGCCGCTTGAGGCCCAGCCGGGGCCAGCCCAGGGCGATGGCGCCGGAGCTGACCAGCACCGCTCCGCGACGCGGCGCCCCCTCGACCCAGTCGAGCAAGCTGGAGCAGAGAGGATCCAGCAGGTCGGCCCGCACCTGGCCACGCCCGTCGACAACCGTGCTGCTGCCGACCTTGACGACGAGACGCCGCGCCCCGCGCAGCCAGGCCGCGGCGTCCACCGGCACCGGCGAAGGCATCGCTCGCTCCGTCATGGTTGCGCCATCCGTTCGTCTCCCACGAGGTCCGCTCCTGCCGGGTCGGGGCGGCGCGCCCGTGCGCGGCGGCCCGGGCCCTCACTCCCGATACGGCAGCATCCTGTCCCCGATCCAGACGGGATCGCCGGCCACGGCCCCGCGCTGGCGCAGCCGGTCCAGCACCCGGGCGCGCCGCAGCACGTCGTAGAGGTACGGCCTGGCGTCGAGCTGGCCCTCGAGATCCAGACGCGCCGCGAGGCGCTCGAGCCAGGGCGCCTTGAGCACCCAGCCCTGCTCCGTCCGCTCCACCTCGACGTGGCGGAGCGACCGCCGCCCGGCACCCGTGCTCCGGACCACCCGGATCCCCGCCGCCGGCACCCCGTCCGCCTCAGGCCGCCCTTCGGCCGCTTGCCGCTGGGACCCGGGCGGCGCGGAGGCCATCAGCCAGGCGTAGGCCCTGGCCACCAGCTCCGGCACGCCCCGGCCCGTGGCGGCGCTGATGGGCAGCGCCTCCAACCCCCGTCGGGCCAGGGCTTCGCGCAGGGTGTCCCAGCGGGCCCTGGCCTCGGGCAGGTCCATCTTGTTGGCGGCCACCAGGGTCGGCCGCCGGGCCAGCTCCGGATCGTAGCGCTCCAGCTCCTGGCGGGTCATGGCCACCGCGTCCAGGGGGTCGATGCGGTCCTGGGCGCTGGCATCGACCACCAGCACCAGCACGCGGGTCCGCCGCACGTGCCGCAGGAAGGCATGACCCAGGCCCACCCCCCGGTGGGCCCCCTCGACCAGGCCCGGGATGTCGGCCATCACGAAGCTGGCCGTCTCGCCCACGCGCACCAGTCCCAGGTTGGGCGCCAGGGTGGTGAAGGGGTAGGCCGCGATCTTGGGCCGGGCGTTGGAGCAGGCGGCCAGCAGGCTCGACTTGCCGGCGTTGGGCGGTCCCACCAGACCCACGTCGGCCAGCAGCTGCAGCTCCAACCGGAGCCGCCGGCACTCCCCGGGGTCCCCCGCCTCGGCCAGCCGGGGGGCCTGACGGGTGGGGGTGGCGAAGCGCGCGTTGCCCCGGCCGCCCCGACCGCCCCGCGCCACCCGCACCCGGACGCCCGGCTCCGCCAGGTCGGCCAGACGCTCGCCGGTGTCGGCGTCGTAGACGACGGTGCCCACCGGCACCCGCACCACCAGGTCCTCGCCGTCCCGTCCGCGCTTGCGCGCGCCGCTGCCGTGACCGCCTCGCCCCGCGCGGAAGTGGCGCCGGTAGCGGAAATCGAGCAGCGTCAAAAGACGCGGATCGGCCTCCAGGTAGACGTGGCCGCCCCGTCCGCCGTCGCCGCCATCAGGGCCGCCGCGGGGGACGTACCTCTCCCGTCGAAAGCTGATGACCCCGTTGCCTCCGTCGCCTGCCTGAACCTCGACGACGGCCTCGTCGACCAGTCGGGCCTCCCTGGCCGGCCCCTGCATCCTGCTCCACCCGCCCCGCGGCCCGCCGGCCCAGGAGTCAAGAGCCCCCGGAGCCAACGCCCCGGGGGCCCCACGGGCCGGGATGGCCGCGTCCTCGTCCTCAGGCCGTGACGGCCTCCACCGTCGGCACGGCAGGCTCGACGCTGACGACCCGGCTGCCGCCCCGGGTCTCGAAGGCGACCCGCCCGTCCACCAGGGCGAACAGCGTGTGGTCGCGGCCCAGGCCGACGTTGCGCCCCGGGCGCAGCCGGGTGCCGCGCTGGCGCACGATGATGCTGCCCGCCGTCACCCACTGGCCGTCGGAGCGCTTGACCCCCAGGTACTTGGGGTTGCTGTCGCGGCCGTTACGCGAGCTGCCGACGCCCTTCTTGTGGGCGAATCGCTGGAGATCCATCACCAGCGCCATCGGCTCATGTCCCATGGTCATCGCTCTCACCCCCATGCCGTTGCACCAACCGCACGTGTCGGGCGTACTGCCTGGCGATCTCGTCGATGCCCAGCACCGCCGTCTCCAGGACGGCCTGGGCCCGTCCCCACGCCTCGGGCGTCTGGACGGCCGCCCCCCCGCCCGTCTCCAGCCGGAGCTCCAGGTATCCGTCGCCCGCCTGCAGACGGGCCGGCAGGCCCAGGTGCCGGATGATGCCCAGGACGGCCGCCTGCAGGATGGCCGACGCCCCCGCACAGACGACGTCCTGCCCGTGCCGGGCCCATCCGGCGTGACCCCGGGCCCGCAGGCCCACGATCTCGCCGCCCTCGCCCCGAAAGACCTCGACCACCAGCATCCGGTCGAGTCGGCTACCCCGCCACCTCGAGGCGCTCGATGGCCAGCCGGGTGTAGGGCTGGCGATGGCCGTAGCGCCGCCGGTAGTTGACCTTGGGCTTGTACTTGAAGACCAGCACCTTGCGATCGCGCCCGTGCTCCAGCACCCGGGCCACCGCCTTCGCACCGGCGACCAGCGGCTCGCCCACCAGCAGCCGGTCCGCGTCGCGCACCATCAGCACCCGGTCCAGCGTCAGCTCCTGACCGACCGGCGCATCCAGGCGCTCCACCGTGATGACGTCGCCGGGGGCGACCCGGTACTGGCGCCCTCCCACGTCGACGATGGCGTACTCGGCCACGCTCCATCACCCTTCTACTCCTGACACCGCACGAGTGGCATTGTAGCATCCAAGTCCGACCCCGTCAAAGCCCGTGCCGACGCCCATTTACCGGGCTCCCTCCACCGGCCGACGGCCGGCGAGGACGGGGCCGGCTCCCGACACCCTCAGGTCGCCGAGACGACCCGACCCTTGGCGTAGGTGCGAAAGACCTTGGTGATCTCGACCCGCAGGCGCTGGCCGACGTGGGGGCCGCCCCCCTCGATGTCGACGACGTACCCCTCGAGCCGCGCGATGCCGTCGCGCGGGTTGGAGACGTGGGGCTCCTCCACCTCCAGGTCCACCACCTGGCCCTCCTTGACGGGCAGCGCCATCTGCTCCACCTCGCGCCGGCTGCCGACGGTGACGACCCGCATCTCCTCGATGTGGACGTCGTCGCTGCCCCGCACGTAGATGATCTTGCCGGTCTCCGACTCGAGACGTCGCAGGTTGGCCCCGCCGACCCCGATCACCTGGGCGGCCACCGACGGATGGGTGGCGACCAGCATCGCCTCCGCATCGGAGCTGCGAGCCAGCCGCCGGATCTCCCGCTCGATCTTGTGGGCAGTGGTGGCCTCCGAGAGGACCCGCCCGCTCCCCTGGCAATAGGGGCAGGGCTTCTGCAACACCGCGTAGAGGTCCTCTCGTACCTTCTTGCGGGTCATCTCCACCAGGCCCAACCGGGTGAAGCCCAGGACGTGGGTGCGGGTGCGATCCCTGGCCAGCTCGGCGATGAGCCGGGCCAGCACCTGGTCGCGATCCTCCTTGCGGTCCATGTCGATGAAGTCCACCAGGATGATGCCGCCCAGGTCCCGCAGACGGATCTGGCGGGCGATCTCGACGGCCGCCTCCAGATTGGTGCGCAGCACCGTGTCGGCCAGGCTCGTGGTGCCGATGTAGCGGCCCGTGTTGACGTCGAT
This sequence comes from Limnochorda sp. LNt, assembly GCF_035593265.1. Taxonomy (GTDB): domain Bacteria; phylum Bacillota; class Limnochordia; order Limnochordales; family Geochordaceae; genus Geochorda; species Geochorda subterranea. The sequence goes on from NZ_CP141614.1 coordinate 1,862,245, forward strand.
GGAGGTGAAGGCCTCCGTGCGGTCGATGACCAGGTAGCCCCCGCAGCCGAGCCAGACCCTCCGATCCAGGGCGCGCTCCAGCTCCGCCTCGACGCCGTGGGCCTCGAAGAGGGGGCGCTCGCCCTGGTACAGCTCCACCCGGGACCGAATGGAGGGCCCCACCAGCGACTCGGCCAGCTCCAGCACCTTCTGGTACTCGGCCCGGGCATCGATGACCACGCGGGCCAGATCCTCGTTGAAGACGTCGCGCACCAACCGGTAGATCAGGTCATGGTCCCGGTAGAGCAGGGCCGGCGCCGAGGCCCGCCGCGACTTCTGGACCACCCGATCCCAAACCTTCATCAAGAATCGCAGGTCGGCCTCCAGCTCGGCCTCCTCACGCCCCTCCGCCACCGTGCGCACGATGAGGCCCATGCCCTTGGGGCGGATGCGCCGCGCGATGGCCTTGAGCCGGTTGCGCTCGGCTTCGTCGGCGATGCGCCGGGAGATGCCGACGTACTCGGTCGACGGCGCCAGGACCAGGTAGCGCCCCGGCAGGGTCGGGTGCGTCACCACCCGAGCGCCCTTGGTGCCGATGGGGTCCTTGACCACCTGCACCAGCACCTCCTGGCCCTCGCGCAGCTTGCTCCGGCGGGGTCGGCGGGGCAGGACGTCGACGGTCTCGGTCTCGCCGTCTTGCTCCCGAGCGTCGACGTAGAGGGGGGCATCGGCAAGGTAGAGAAAGGCGTTGCGTTCGAGCCCGATGTCGACGAAGGCAGCCTGCATGCCCGGCAGGACGTTTTCGACTCGGCCCTTGTAGATGTTGCCGGCCACGGACTGGTGCGCCTCACGCTCGATGTGGATCTCGACGAGGCGCCCGTCCTCCAGCATCACGGCGCGGGTCTCGCCGTGGCTAACGTTGATGAGGATCTCTCGTCTCATCTCCCCCGTTCAACTCCCATCACCTTCCCCCGGACCGTCCCACCGACGGCGCTCACACCTTTCGATGCGGCACCCTGGAAAGGGGTGTCGCGATGCCTCGCTCGATGAGAGCCTCCACCACCTCTCGCTCGCCCGTCAAGCCCACCATCCTCCCGCCCGGTCCGGTCAGCACCACCAGGTGCCACCGCCCCGGCAGCAAGCGCAGGGCCACCTCCTTGACGGGGGTCTGCTCGGGGGCCACGAGCACGCGGCCTTCGTGGATGGGCACCGCCCCCCCGGTCCCCGGCTCCAGGCGGCGGGCCAGGTGGCGGACCCAGGTGCCGGGGGCGCGTCGACGCTCCATCCGTGCAGCATACAACAAGAAGAGCCCCATGACCACGGCGCTCGCCCCGCGCCCGGACAGGCCATAGGAGAGCAGGGCCGCCCCGGTCATCACCGCACCGGCCAGCTCGCCCAGGCGCCCCACCAGGCCCGTGGCCTGGCGAAATCCGAGCCGTCGTGCCAGCGCGGCCCGCACCAGCCGACCCCCGTCGAGAGGGAAGACCGGCAGGAGATTGAAGAGACCCAGCCCCAGGTGGTCTCCCGCCCACCGGCGGAGCCACGCGACGCCAGCCTCGACCACCGGCCGAGCTCCGCCCGGGGCCGCCCCCGCCGTCTCCACCACCCAGGCGCCTGCCAGCAGTATCGCCCCGAGCGCGAGGCTGGCCAGGGGGCCTCCCAGCGCGACCCGGCTCTCCACCGCCGGCTCCGCCAGCTCGGCCTCGTCCAGGTAGGCCACGCCCCCGAAGGGCATCAGCACCACGTCCCGGATGGGGATGCCCCGGAGCCGTGCCGCGACCACGTGGCCCGCCTCATGGAGCAGGACGGCGGCAAACAGCATGGTGGCACGACCACCCTGGCCGATGGCCACCATCAGCCCCATCAGGGCCACGAAGCCCGGATGGACCCGCAGACGCAGACCCAGAGGGCGCAAGGGGCAGCCCCACCCCCGGCCGTCGGCGACGAGTTGGCGGCCTCGTCCCATGTCTATGAGCCGACGGCCCGCCTCTGACGGCCACGCCGGTCGCTACCAGCCGAGCCGCCGCGCCCCGACGCCGGCCGCGAGGCCCAGCGCCGTCAGGATCGCGAGGAGGTGGGAGCCACCGTAGCTGAGCAGCGGGAGCGGGATGCCCATGACCGGTGCCAGGCCCATGGTCATGCCGATGTTGAAGACGACGTGGAAGCCGACGGTGACCGCCACGCCCGACGCCAACAGCGCCCCACCCCGGTCCCGGGCCCCGCCCGCGACGGCCATGCACCGCCGCAACAGCAGCCCGTAGGCGGCCAGGGTCGCCGCCGCGCCGAAGAAGCCCAGCTCCTCGCCCAGCGTGGCGAAGATGAAGTCGGTGTGGCGGGCCGGGACGAAGGCCAGCTGGGTCTGGGGCCCCTGGAAGAGCCCCTGGCCGAAGAGCCGCCCCGAGCCGATGGCGATGAGGGATTGCGTGACGTTCCACCCGGCGCCCTGCCGGTTGCCCTCGGGGTCCAGGAAGACGGCCAGGCGCTGGATCTGATGGGGCTTGAGCACGTCGACCCAACCGTACCAACTGGCCATCACCGCCAGGACCACCGCGGCCACCGCCAGTGCCGTCATCGCGGCCAGCATGCGGGAGGGCACCTGCGCCGCGTACAGCATCCCCAGCAAGATGATGCCAAACACCACCGCCGTGCCCAGGTCCGGCTGGAGCAGCACCAGGCCCGCCACCGCCCCCGTCATGGCCAGGGGCACGACGAGATCCCGCCAGGTCTCGGGCGCCCGGCGATCACCCAGGTAGCGGGCCAGGGCGACGACCAGGGCCACCTTGGCCAGCTCAGCGGGCTGCAGCGACAGAGGGCCGAAGACGAGCCACCCCTGGGTGCCCGCCACCCGTCGGCCCAGCAGCAACACGGACACCAGCAGCAGCACCGACAGGCCGTACAGCCCGTAGGCCATCCGCAGCACCCGCCGGTAGCCGTACAACAGCCCCCCCACCAGGCCCACCAGCCCCATGGCCAGGCTGACGGCCTGACGCCGCAGGTAGTAGGTCGGATCGCCCACCACCCACGAGCGCGTGGCGGAGTAGATCATCACCAGCCCCAGCAGGCTCAGCGCCACCGCCAGGCCGGCCAGCGTCCAGTCGCCGCTGGCCGCCAGTCGGCGGACGGGCCCGTGCCTGGCCCGATCTCCCATCGCCGTCACCGCCGCCGGAGCCGCCGGCATCAGCGCCGGCTCCGCACCGCCTCCCGCGGGCCCCGGATGGGCACGTTGGCCACCAGCACCACCGGCGCGCCGGTCCCCCGCGCCTCGCCGGTCAGCGACACCTCGATCCCGTCCTCGACGACGTCCACGTAACGGGAGATGACGGCCAAGAGCTCGTCCTTGAGCGTATCGATGAGCCCGGGCGGCAGCTTGGCCCGGTCGTACTTGAGCACCAGCTGCAGACGCTGGGCGGCGACGTCCGCGCTCTTGCCGCCACGGGTCCCCATCACCTTCGACAGCCACGACATGGTCTGGTCGGCCCCCTGCTCCCTCCCCGTGCCCGACGGGGATCGTCACGACGCCGCACTCGAACCCCGCATCAGCCGCCGCAGCCGGGCCATCAGCCCGCCCTCCTCCAGCTCGAGGAACGGCACCTCGTGGCCTTCGAGCCGGCTGGCGATGTTGCGGAAGGCCTGGCCGGCCCGGGACCGCCCGTCCAGCACCGCCGGCTCGCCGCGGTTGGTGGTGACGATGATGGCCTCGTCATCGGGCACGATGCCCACCAGGGGGATGGCCAGGATCTCCATCACATCCCCCACCTCCATCATGTCGCCCCGACGCACCATACGAGGCCGGATCCGGTTGATGATCAGCCGGGGCTCGTAGATCTCCTTGCTCTCCAACAGCCCGATGACGCGGTCGGCGTCCCGCACGGCGGCCACCTCGGGCGTCGTGACGATGAGCGCCTCGCTGGCCCCCGCCACCGCGGTGTGGAAGCCGTGGTCGATGCCCGCCGGCGAGTCGACCAGCACGTAGTCGAACTCCTCCTGGAGCTGGGCCACCAGATCCCGCATCTGCTCCGGGGTCACCGCGTCCTTGCCCCGGGTCTGCGCGGCCGGCAGCAGGGCCAGATTGTCCACCCGCTTGTCGCGGATGAGGGCCGCCTTGAGCTTGCAGTTGCCCTCCACGACGTCGACCAGGTCGTAGACGATGCGATTCTCCAGGCCCAGCACCACGTCGAGGTTGCGCAGCCCGATGTCCGCGTCCACCACCACCACCCGCCGCCCCTCCTGGGCCAGTGCCACGCCCAGGTTGGCAGTGGTCGTGGTCTTGCCCACGCCGCCCTTGCCGCTGGTGATTACGATGACGCGCCCCGCCATGCCGATGTGCCCTCCTCGAGTATCCCTGCCAGTGGCTCCACTTGGACCATGCCGTCTCGGATCCGCGCCACCTCGGGCCCGCGCTCGGCCAGCGGCTCGTCCGGCGCCCGCGCCACCCGGTGCGCGATGCGGAGCTGCAGCGGCTGGAGCTGGAGGGCGACGACCTCCGCGCTCTCCTCGCCGCGGGCACCGGCGTGGGCCACCCCTCGCAGGGAGCCCATCACCACGATGTCGCCGCTGGCCACCACCTCCGCGCCGGGGTTGACGTCGCCCACCACGACCACGTGCCCGTCGTAGGCGACGCGGTGTCCCGAGCGCAGGGTCCGCCGCACGAGCAGCGTGCGATCCGCAGGGACGGCCGGCCCTCCCCTGGCCCTGCCCGCGAGCGCGCCGATGGCCCGTGCCAGCTCCGCGGTCAGGCGGGCGCTGCCCACCACCGCCCGCACGCCACCGTCCGTCTCTCGCCGGCTCCGGCGCGAGCCGTCGGGGCCGCCCTCTGGCGGCGCATCGGGATCCGTGGGGCTGTCGGCGACCCGCAGTCCGCACTCCCGCAGGGTGCGCAGCAAGAGGCTCCACTCGGCCCAGGTGGCCTGGCGCTGGCCTGCCTCCAGGGTGGCGGTCGCCCCGGCGAAGAAGCGTCGAGCCGGCCAGAGCTTGCGTCGCAATGCGGCCACCAGCTCCTCCAGGCTGGCGGTCTCGTCGAGCACGATGCGCAACCCTCGCCGGGTCCCCTTCAGGACGACCCCGTCGGAGCGGCCCGGCCCGGCCTTGCCCGTTGCCTGTGACACCGGCGTGGGCCTACCTCCCTGCCACGGCTCCGCGAAGCCCATGTTCTGGCACCTCAGGACCTTTCCTGCCCGACGGGGCGCAGCTCGAAGTAGGCCCGAAGGATGTCGCTGGCGATGGGGGCCGCCACGCTGGCGCCACCCCCGCCGTTCTCCACCACCACCACCACGACCACCTGCGGATCGTCGATGGGGGCCACCGCCGCGAACCACGCATGGGACTGCTCGCCCGCCTGCACCTGGGCGGTACCCGTCTTGCCGCCGACCCGCACGGGCACCTGGTCGAATCGTCCCCGGGCCGTACCATGGCGCCCGTTGACGACCGCCTCCAGGCCCTCCCGCACCAGCCGCCAGGTGCGGGCCGAGGCGGGCACCTGCAGGAGCACCGTGGGGCGGTTCTCCCAGACCACCGTGCCGTCGGGGCTCGTCACCCTCGCCACCAGGTGCGGGCGGTAGACCACGCCGTCGTTGGCCACGGCGGCGTAGCTGAGTGCCACCTGCAAGGGCGTCACCGTCAAGAACCCCTGCCCGATGGCCATGTCCATGGTCTCGGCCTCGTACCAGCGCTGGTCCCAGGCCGGCCGATCGCGAAACTGCTGGCGCTTCCACTGCCGGTCCGGCACCAGGCCCGGGCGATCCCCGGGGTCCAGGTCGATGCCGGCGCTCTGCCCGAAGCCGAACCGCCGCGCCCAGGTGGCCAACCGGTCGACCCCCACCCGCAGCCCCAGCTCCCAGAAGAAGTCGTTGGACGACCACTCGAAGCCTCCCACCAGGTCGATGAGCCCGGGCGGGGCGATGCCGACCCGCACCATCCAGTCCTGCTTGCCATACGGCGCCACCCCGTCGACGAAGAACCGCTCCCCCGGGGCGAAGGCCCGCTCCTCCAGGGCCGCGACCGCCGTCACCAGCTTGAAGACGGAGCCGGGCTGGTAGGTGCCCGCGGTGGCGCGGTTGAGGAAGGGAGCAGCCGGATCCCGCTCCAGCAGCGCGAAGTAGGCTTGCCGATCCGGCGCCCACGGCAGCAGCTTCTCCGGATCGAAGCCGGGAAAGCTGGCCATGGCCAGGATCTCGCCGGTCGCCGGCGCCAGCACCACCGCGGCGCCGGCCTGCACGGGGCGGGCGGACCGCACCTGCGGGTCGGTGGAGCTCTGTCGGTTGCGCTCGGCTCGCTGGATGCCCAGGACCAGCGCCTCCTCCGTGCGCCGCTGCAACTCAAGGTCCAGGGTCAGGTGCAGGTCCAGTCCCGGGGTCGGCGGCTCCTCCGAGACCAGGCGGCGGAAGCGCCCCAGGGCGTCCACCTCGATCTCCCGGTAGCCCCGGCTGCCCCGCAGGTAGCGCTCGTAATAGCGTTCGATGCCCGCGGCGCCGATCAGGTCGGTGCCCTGGTAGCCCTCGTCGGAGAGCCGCCGCAGCTCCTCGGCGGTGATGGGGGCGATGCGCCCCAGGACGTGAGCGGCCAGCGCCCCCTCGGGGTACTGCCGGACGGGCTCCTCCTCGACGAAGATGCCGGGCAACTGGCTACGGTGCTCCTGCACGGCCACCATCTGCGGCAGGGTCATGTCGCGCAGCAGGCGCACCGGCTCGAAGCTGTAGCGGCGGGTGGCCTGGCTCCAGCGCTCCGCCAGCTCGGCCTGCGGGATGTCGAGGATGGCTGACAGCCTGGCCAGGAGATCCTCGACGGGCCCGTCGACGGCCTCGGGCAGGACCGACAGGGTGAAGGAGAGCCGGTTGCGGGCCAGCTCCTCGCCTTGCCGGTCGTAGATGCGGCCCCGGGGCGCGCTGACCGGTACCACGCGGATGTGGTTGCGGTCGGCCATCGCCACGAAGCGGGCGCCGTCCATGATCTGGACCTGCCAGAGTCGGGCCGCGAGGAGCACCAGCGCCACGGCCATCACCGCGCTCAGCCGCACCAGACGCGGCTGCAGCTCCTCGGGGCGCCGGCCGTCCACCGGCGACGGGTACCGACGCATCATGCCCGCCACCGCCGCCCCAGCCCCTCGGCCGACTCCGTCAGACGGGCCCAGCTCACCGCCGTGTAGGCCACCGCGAAGAGGGCGCCCGTCAGCAGGACGAAGCCGATGGCCCGCGCCACCGTCACCCACGAGAGGGGCACCTCGACCCCGAAGGCCACCGCCCCCGCCCGCTGGGCCACCTCACAGGCCGCCGCCGCCAGCGCGGCGATGGCCACCGTCACCCCGAAGCGCTCCGACGGGGCCCGCGCGGCGAGGAAGTCGGCCAGCAGCACCGAGAGGCCCCGTGCGGCGCTGCCCATTCCGATGAGGACCCCGCTGGCCAGATCGCACAACAGCCCGCCACCCACCGCCACCCACAGTCCGACGCGCCGACTGCCCGCCGCTGTCAGTGCCAGCGCGACGGCCAGCACGGTGTCGGGCAGCACGCCGAAGGGCGCCACCACCGGCCAGACCAGGAGGTCGGCCAGCACGGCGCCGACCACCGCGCCCCCCACCACCCATCTCGACCGGGCGCCGGCCGGTGGCGCCACACCGGGGCCGCGTGCGCTCATCGACGGCCTCCGCTCCCCGCGGCCCCCGCGCCCTGGGGCACCACCACGTAGACGTGAAAGAGCCGCTCCACGTCGGCACCCGGGACCAGCCACCCCTCCCGCCCCAGTCCCGCCTGGCCGGGCCGCACCTCCCGCAGCGTCCCGATGCGCACCCCTCGGGGGTAGACGCCGCCGAGCCCCGAGGCCACCACCTCGTCGCCCGGCTCGAACGAGGCCGCCGGCGTCAGCGCCCGGACGTGCAGGGGGCCACCGGCCCCGGTGCCCTCGACCAGCACCAGGTCCCCGGTGCGCACCACCAGGCCGCCGGCCGCGCTGCGCACGTCGGTCAGGAGGGTGATGACGGCGGTGCGAGCGGAGACGCTCTGGACCTGGCCGACGACGCCTCCCGGGGCGACCACCGCCATGCCGCCCCGGACACCGTCGTCGAGGCCGCGGTTGATGACGATCTGACTGTACCAGCGGGAGGGCTCCCGCTGGATGACATCGGCGGCCAGCAGGCGGTGCTCGTCGGGCTCGGGCAGCCCCAGCTGCCGGCGGAGCTCCCGGTTTTCGGCGGCCACGCCGGCCAGCATGGAGAGCTCGAGGGCGAGGCGCTCGTTGTGCGCGAGCAGCTCCTCATAGCTGCGGCGGATGGTGGCCAGCTCCCGCAGATTGTCCAGGCCCTCCTGGAGCCGCCGCTCCAGATGGGCCACCAGCGTCTGGCCGGGCTCGAGGAGGTCGGCGAGCCAGCGCTCCGGCGCGCTGCGCTCGGGCCGGGGCTGCGCGCTGAGGAAGGCCGTGCTGACCAGGACGATGGTGCCCACGACGACCAGTCCCGGCGCCAGTCGCCGGGGTCGGCCTCCCTCCGTGTGGGGCTGCCCCTTCCCCCTGGCACGCATCGCGGCTCGGTCTCCTCACGCTGCCGTGCCTCCTCAGGGACCCGACCCTCCTAGACGCGCCGGGGATTGAGGAGGACGCGGTTCATGCGGTCGAAGTGCTCCAGGGCCATGCCCGCTCCGGTCACCACCGCCGTCAGCGGGTCGTCGGCCACATGGACCGGCATGTGGGTGCTCTCGGCCATGAGCCGGTCCAGCCCCTTGAGCAGCGCCCCGCCCCCGGCCAGCACCAGGCCCCGGTCCACGATGTCGGCCGCCAGCTCGGGGGGCGTACGCTCCAGCGTCACCCGCACCGCCTCCACGATGGCCGCCACGGTCTCCGCCAGCGCCTCGCGGATCTCCTTGCCCGTCAGCGTCATCGTCTTCGGGAGACCCGTGACCAGATCCCGCCCGCGCACGTCGAAGGTCTGGTCGTCCACCACCGGGTAGGCCGAGCCGATGGCCTTCTTGACCTCCTCGGCCGTCCGCTCGCCGATGAGGAGGTTGTAGGTGCGGCGCACGTGCTGCACGATGGCCTCGTCCATCTCGTCGCCGGCGATGCGCACCGAGCGCTGAGCCACGATGCCGCCCAGCGAGATGACCGCCACCTCGGTGGTGCCCCCGCCGATGTCGACCACCATGCTGCCGGTGGGCTCCTGGACCGGCAGCCCCACCCCGATGGCGGCCGCCATGGGCTCCTCGATGAGCCGGGCGTCGCGGGCGCCGGCGGAGAGGGCGGCGTCCACCACGGCCCGGCGCTCCACCTCCGTCACCCCCGAGGGCACGGAGACGACCACCCGCGGACGCCCCATCCAGCGCCCGCCGCCGGCCTTCTCCATGAAGTAGCGCAGCATGCGCTCGGTCACCTCGAAGTTGGCGATGACGCCGTCGTGCATGGGGCGCACCGCCACGATGTTGCCCGGCGTCCGCCCCACCATCTGCTTGGCCTCGTCGCCGACGGCCAGCACCTCGCCCGTCTCCCGGTCCATGGCCACCACCGAGGGCTCCTGTAGCACCACGCCGCGGCCCTTCACGTAGACCAGCGTATTGGCCGTGCCCAGGTCGATGCCCATGTCCCGCCCGAACCACGAAGGCATGGATGGCTCACCCGTTCCCTTCCGGCCGCACCCGATGAGGGCCGGGCCCCCAGCGCCCGGCGCCCGCCGGCGAGAGGGGCAGCACGCCCATCGCCCGCAGGCTCTCGTATCGACCGTGACCGATCACGACGTGATCCAGCACCTCGATGCCCAGCGTCTCGCCCGCCGCCGCCAGCCGCTGGGTCAGCGCCACGTCCTCCGGGCTGGGCGTCGGATCCCCGCTGGGGTGATTGTGCACCAGCACCACGGCCGCCGCCGAGTGCCGCACCGCCGCCTTGAAGACCTCACGGGGGTGGGCGGGCACCTGCGTCAGGTGGCCCACCGCCACGGGACAGACCCGGATGAGGCGATGGCGCGCATCCAGCAGCAGGACCGCGAACTGCTCCCGATCCTGCCGGCTCATCTCGACCGCCATCAGGTCGTAGACGTCCGCGGGCGTCTGCAGCGCCGGGCGCCGCTCGGGGCCCACCCTCACCATCCGACGTGCCAGCTCGATGGCGGCCAGCACCTGAGCCGCCTTGGCCGGACCGACCCCCGGCACGGCCATCAGGGCGCCGGGGTCCGCCATCGCCATCCCCGACAGCCCGCCCAGGGCCAGCAGGAGCTCGGCGGCCAGCTCCACCGCGGGGCGTCCCCGCCGCCCCGTCCCCAAGAGCACCGCCAGCAGCTCCGCGTCCGACAGCCCGGCTGCGTCACCCGAGGCGAGCCGCTCACGGGGTCGCATCGACGGCGGGCGCTCCCGCATCGTCACCATGAGGAGAGGCCGAACCCCTCCAGCATCCGATGCAGGCGCGCCAGGGGCAGCCCCACCACGTTGTAGTAGCAGCCCTCCAACCGCTCCACGAAGACGGCTCCGACCCCTTGCACCGCGTAGGCGCCCGCCTTGTCCATCCCCTCGCCCAGCTGCACGTACCGCTCCACCTCGTCGGGGCTCAGCGGCCGGAACGTGACGTCGGTCCGCTCCGCCTCCACCGCGGCGCGCCCGGCGGCCAGATGGACCACGGCGACGCCCGTCCAGACCTGGTGGGTGCGCCCCGAGAGACGGGTCAGCATGCGCCGCGCCTCCTCGCGATCCCGGGGCTTGCCCAGGATCTGGCCGTCGAGCACCACGACGGTGTCCGCCCCGATCACGACGTCGTCGGGCCGGCGCGTGGCCACGTCACGAGCCTTGGCCTCGGCCAGGCGCATGACGAGCCGGTCGGGCGGTGCCATGTCGTCGAAGGACGACTCGTCGACGGCGGGGGTCTCGAGCTCGAAGCGGGTCCCCAGCATCGCCAGCAGCCGGCGGCGCCGGGGCGACGTCGAGGCCAGCACCAGGGTCACGGGGGCGCCTACCTCCCCCGCAGGAGCCACGCCGCGATGATGAGCCCGAGGGCGGTGCCGAGGTTGACCTTGAGATGGAGGTGGAGGCCGAACGTGAGGACGCCGGCCAGGGAGACCTCGTCCACGCGGAAGCCCAGCTCGGCGGCGTTGCCGAGGATGGGGACGACGTCGGCCAGGGCCTCCGAGATCCCGCTCCCGATGACCGCGCCCGCCACCAGGATCAACAGCACCAAGCTAAGACGCAGGCTACGCGTGTAAGGTCGAATCACCTGGCGCACCTCTCAGCCGTTTCGCGGCAAGAGCTCCAGCCCCGCCCACCCCTCGTCGATTCGTGCCGGATATTCTCGGAGGGCGGGAGCGTTCCTGCCCGGCCTCGGGCCGCCGGTATCTTGCCACGGGCACCTGCCGGTCCCACGCCAGCCAGCGCGTCGCGCAAGATGCCACACGCAGGATGCCAAAAGATCCCGGGGCTACTGGCCAGGTCAGCGCAGGTAGCGCAGGATGACGTCGGTCAGCTCGCGGATGGCGGCATCGGCTGACCCGCCGTCGAGCAGGGCGCGCCGCACGCAGCCACGGGTGTGCTCCTCCAGGAGGGCCATGCCGACCTTGTCGAGCGCGGCCTTGACGGCGGCGATCTGGATCAGGACGTCGACGCAGTACTTCTGCTCCTCCACCATGCGCTGCAGCCCGCGGACCTGCCCCTCGATGCGGCGCAGCCGCCGCAGCAGGTCGGCCCGCCGCTCGCCGTACGAGCCCGCCCGGGGGTGCCCGCCGGCTGCGCCGGCATGTCGCTGCTGCCTCATCCCCTCGAGAGGTTGCCCCGTCGCGCTCATGGGATGAAGGCGTCGGGCATGGTGGGCTTGAGTCGCTGCAGCACCTGCACGGCATCCTCCCGACGCGCGTAGGGCCCCACCCGGACCTTGTAGAGCACGGGGTTGCCCGACTGCGTCTCCACCACCACGGGAAGACCCTGCTGGCGGAGCTGCTGGGCCAGGTCGGCGGCGCGCTCCGACGACCCGAAGGCGCCGACCTGCACGAAGAAGGACGCCCCCCCGCCGGCTGCCGGGACCGGCGTCGGCGCCGGGGATGCGGGTGTCGGGGCGGTGGCGCGGCTGCTCGAGGAGGCCTGCGGCGCCGTCACGGCCGGTGCCGGCTCGGGGCCCGTCGCCGGTACGCGCGAGGGAGCGGTCGCGACCGAGCGGGGCGCCTGCGCCACCGTACCTCCGGTCATCAGCCGGTCGAAGACGTAGCGCCCCAGCACGTAGCCCCCCAGCGCGCCCACGACGATGACCACGACGAGGGTGAGCCCAAACGCGATGCCGCTGCGCACGCGGCTCGACATGGCATGAGGCTCCGGCCCTTCGCCCACGGCTTCTCCCTCCTCGCCGGCGCCTTCATTATGGGGGCGGCCGACAGATCCCTGCTTGCTTCGAGAGAGTCGCGCCCTCAGGTGACGCCGCCGGTCTCGGCCAGGATCTCGCCGGCCAGGTAGAGCGAGCCGCAGACCGCCACCAGGTCGTCGGGACCCGCCAGCTCCAGGGCCCGCGCCAGCGCCCGCCCCGGCGGTTCCACGCACTCGGCGCGGCCCGCCCCCAGCTCCATCGCCAGCTGCGCCAGCCGGTCGGGAGGCATGGGCTCGGTGCGGCTCGAGCGGGCGCGGGTCGCCACCACCGTGCATCCGGGCGTGACCAGCGCCTCCAGCACCCCCCGCACGTCCTTTTCCGCCAGCAGGCCGATGACCAGCAGCCGGGGTGGCCCGCCCAGCACCTCGACGAAGCCCCGGGCGAGGGCCCGGGCGGCCGCCGGATTGTGGGCGCCGTCGACCACCACGGTGGGGCGGGTCCCCACGACGTGGAAGCGCCCCGGCCACCTCACCTGGCGCAACCCCGTCTCGATGGCGGTCGCGTCGATGCGCCACCCGCGGGCCCGCAGCCGGTCCACGCACGCCACGGCCACGGCCGCGTTGGGCAGCTGGAAACTGCCGGCGAGCCCGACGGTGAGGCCCTCGAGCCGCACGCCCTGGGGCGTCACCACGTCGAGCCGCCCGCCGGAGAGCCCCACGACCCGCCCCTCCCACCGGTAGGTGCCGGCCCCGGAGAGCGCCGGCGGCGCCCTCACCGGGGCCACCTCCCACAGCGGCGCCGCCGTCTCCCGGGCACGAGCCGCCACCACCGGCGCGGCCTCCGGGGGAGGCGACGCCACCACCGCATCGGCCCCTGGCTTGAGGATGCCCGCCTTCTCGGCCGCGATGGCGGCCAGGGTGGGGCCCAGTACCTGGGTGTGGTCCAGGCCCAGCGCGGTGATGACGCAGACCTCGGGGGCGCGCACCACGTTGGTGGCGTCGAGCCGCCCGCCCAGCCCCACCTCCAGCACCGCCAGCTCGACGCCCGCCCGTGCGAAGGCCCAAAGCGCCATGGCCGTGGCGAACTCGAACTGGGTGGGCGGCTCGTCGGCTCCGACGGCCTCCACCGCACGGCGGGCCGCCTCGTACGCCTCTACCAGCGCCGCGTCGGAGATGGGGCGGCCGTCCATCACGATGCGCTCGTTGAACCGCACCAGGTGCGGCGAGACGTAGAGCCCCGTGCGCAGCCCGGCGGCCCGGGCGATGGAGGCGGTCATGGCCGCGGTGGCGCCCTTGCCGTTGGTGCCGGCGACGTGCACCACCCCGTAGCGCCGCTCCGGATGACCCAGGCTCGCCAGGATGGCCTCCATCCGCTCGAGCCCCAGGCGCATCCCGAAGCGTGCCAGGTGCGCCAGGTAGGAGCGCAGCGCCTCGAGCTGCGTCAGCGTGGCATCCTCAGCGGACAAGTCGCCTCAGCTGCTCCATCTGCTCGACCAGACGGGCCCGGCGCTGCTCGGCCTCCTCCTCCTTGCGCCGGGTCGACTCCACCACGTCCCGGGGCGCCCGGTCGACGAAGGCCGGATTGGCCAGCATCCCCCGCCACCGGCTCAGGAGCTGCTCCACCTCGGCCAGCTCCTTGCCCAGCCGGCGCAGCTCCTCATCGGCGTCGACCAGCCCCGCCAGCGGCACGAAGATCTCCACCTGCGGGCCGGCCACGGCCGGCACCGCGTCCTTCGGCCGCTCGGGGCCCGGCGCCTCGATGCCCAGCTCCGACACGCCCGCCAGACGCCGGATGTCGTCGGCGTGCTCCGCCAGCGTGGCCCGGACCTCCTCGGGCGCCCAGACCCGCGCGGGGATCCGGCGGCTCACCGAGACGCCCTTCTCCGCACGCACGTTGCGGATGGCGCGGATGACGTCCATCACCTGGCGCATCCGCTCCTCGGCCGCCTCGTCGACCAGCGCGTCGTCCGGCTGCGGCCACGGTGCCAGCATGACGGTGGGGCCCTGGTGCGGCAGGCGCTGCCAGACCTCCTCGGTGACGAAGGGCATGAAGGGGTGCAGCAGCCGGGCCGTGCGCTCCAGGACGTACCAGAGCACGGCGGCGGTGCGCTCCCGCTCGGCGTCGTCGACCTGCCCCGACAGCCTGGGCTTGGCCAGCTCGATGTACCAGTCGCAGAGCTCATCCCAGGCGAAGTCGTAAAGCGCCCTGGCCGCCTCGCCCACCTCGTAGCGCTCCAGGAGCTCCGTCACCTCGCGGGTGCGCCGGGCCAGCCGCGACAGGATCCACCGCTCCGGCAGCGCCAGCTCTCCGGCGGCCGCCCAGTGCCGGATGCGCTCCGGCGAGAAGGGGCCCGTCGCCCGGCCGTCGCTCGTGATCGCCCCGTCCGCCGGCATGCGCATCAGGGCGAAGCGAGCCGCGTTCCACAGCTTGTTGGCGAAGTTGCGGCTGGCCTCCACCCGGTCGGGGTGCCAGCGCAGGTCGTTGCCCATGCCCACGCCCATCACCAGGGTGAGCCGCAGGGCGTCGGCGCCGTACTCCTCGATCACCTCCAGGGGGTCGACGCCCGTGCCCCGAGACTTGCTCATCTTGCGCCCCAGCGCGTCCCGCACCAGCCCGTGCAGCAGCACGTCCCGGAAGGGCACGTCGCCCATCAGCTCCAGGCCCATCACCATCATCCGGGCGACCCAGAAGAAGAGGATGTCGAAGCCGGTCACCAACAGCGACGTGGGGTAGTAGAAGGAGAGGTCCGCGGTGCGCTCCGGCCAGCCCAGGGTCGAGAAGGGCCACAGCGCCGAGCTGAACCACGTGTCGAGCACGTCGGGGTCCTGCTCGATGGCCGGACTGCCGCAGTGCCGGCAGGCCGTGGGATCCTCCACGCTGACCGTCTCGCGCCCGCAGGCGGAGCAGTACCAGACCGGGATCCGGTGCCCCCACCACAGCTGGCGTGAGATGCACCAGTCCCGGACGTTCTCCATCCAGTGGAAGAAGTGGCTCTCGAAGCGCTCGGGCAGCAGGCGCACCCGCCTCTCCCGCACGGCCCGGATGGCCGGCTCGGCCAGGGGCTTCATCCGCACGAACCACTGCTTGGAGACCAGCGGCTCCACCACGGTGCCGCAGCGCTGGCAGTGCCCCACGGCGTGGCGGTGCACCTCCTCGCGCACCAGGTAGCCGCCGCGGCGCAGCGCCTCCACCACCTGCTGGCGCGCCTCGGCCCGGTCCAGCCCCACCAACTCCGGCGGCGCCGCCTCGGTGATCCGGCCGCGCTCGTCGATGACCTTGACCGTCTCCAGGCCGTGCCGGCGCCCGATCTCGAAGTCGGTGGGGTCGTGGGCCGGGGTCACCTTGACGGCCCCCGTGCCGAAGCCCATGTCGACCGCCTCGTCGGCCACGATGGGCAGCTTGCGGCCCACCAGGGGCAGGATGGCGGCCTTGCCGATGAGAGGCAGGTAACGGGTGTCCTGGGGGTGGACGGCGATGCCCGTGTCGCCCAGCATGGTCTCCGGGCGGGTGGTGGCCACCATGATGTCGCCGCTGCCGTCCTCCAGCGGGTAGCGCAGGTACCAGAGCCGGCCCTCGGTCTCCTCGTGCTCCACCTCCAGGTCCGACAACGCCGTGCGGCAGCGCGGACACCAGTTGATGATGTAGTCGCCCCGGTAGATGAGGCCCTTCTCGTACAGGTGCACGAAGGCCTCCCTCACCGCTCGCGAGCAGCCGGGGTCCATGGTGAAGCGTTCCCGGGACCAGTCGCAGGAGGAGCCCAGCCGGCGGAGCTGCTGGGTGATGATGCCGCCGTAGCGCTCCTTCCACTCCCAGACCCGCTCCAGGAACTTCTCCCGGCCCAGGTCGTGACGGCTCTTGCCCTCGCGGGCCAGCTCCTGCTCCACCACCACCTGGGTGGCGATGCCGGCGTGGTCGGTGCCGGGCAGCCACAGCGTGGAGTAGCCCTGCATGCGCCGGAAGCGCACCAGGATGTCGGCCAGCGTGTTGTCCATGGCGTGGCCCACGTGCAGCGAGCCCGTCACGTTGGGCGGCGGCATGACGATGCCGAATCCGGGCCGGGACGGGTCCGGATCCCCGTTGAAGTAGCCGTTGCGCTCCCAGTAGGCGTACCAGCGCGGCTCGATCTGCCGGGGCTCGTAGACCGGCGGCAGGGCCTGTCCATCGGCCGACCCCGGCGCCGGCCCCGTGGGGGGCGTCGCCTCCCGGGCGGTCGAGGTCTTGGACTCGTCACGCATGGCTCGAGCGGCCTCCTCGTCGCATCGTGCCTGGAAAGCGAGACCCCCTCGCCAAAGGGCGAGGGGGTCCCCGCGGTACCACCTTTGTTTCCCCGCCGTGCCGGCGCCATCGGGCTCGGGCCGGCGAGGCTCGATGGCTGTAACGGGCCACCCGTCCGGCCCTACCCGGCCGGGGCTCGGGCCCCGCCGCTGGGACCGGAGGCTCAGGGGCGACCTTCGGCGCCGTCGCCGCCCGGGAGCCTCGCAGCCGTGGGCTCCCTCTCTGGAGGGGGGATGGGGCGCCTACTCCTCCCCGTCGTCGCCGAGACGCTCGGATCTTTGGCGGCAGTCTACCAGGAGGCCGCGGGGGTGTCAAGGGCCGGTCCCGACGGCAACCGGGACCCCGGTCCCCGTGCGTGACAGGAATGACGATCACCGGTCACGAACCTACGGCGAGAAACCGCGTTCAGACGGGCGCCCTGCGACCGAGAGGGGGGATGCACGGGCACGAGCCTGCCCCATGCCGGCTCCATGCATGGTCCATCGAAACCGTAGGCTGTCGGCATGCCTGACAGGGGGCGATGGTTGCAATGCGACGAAGTGGCACCGTCCCATGGTTCACCGTCGTCGTGGTGGCTCTCGCGCTGTCCGCGGGCGCCGGACTGCCCGCGGCGGCCGAGACCGTCAAGAATCCGGATACCATGGTGAAGGCGACCTACGGCGAGCCGGAGACCCTGGATCCCGCCTACGCCTACGACACGGCCAGCGGCGAGGTCATCTACCAGATCTACGAAAACCTCATCGACTTCGACCACGGGGATCTGAGCAAGTTCGTGCCGATGCTGGCCACCCAGGTGCCGTCGGTCGAGAACGGGCTGGTCTCTCCCGACGGGCTGGTCTACCGGTTCCCCATCCGCCAGGGCGTGCGGTTCCACAACGGCAATCCCCTGACGCCCGAGGACGTGGAGTACACCTTCGAGCGGGCCATGCTGCAGGACCGCAGCGGCGGGCCCATCTGGATGTTCCTCGAGCCGCTGTTGGGTTACAGCACCATCGAGGAGCTGGCCAAGGACCTGGCCGGCGTCGACAGCTTCGACCAGGTGCCGCCCGAAGTGCTGCGTGAGGTGTACCGCCGCGTCGACGCCGCCGTCGAGGTGGAGGGCGACACCGTCGTCTTCCGGCTGGCCCGGCCCTACCCGCCCTTCCTCTCCATCCTGGCGCACGGCGGTAGCTGGTCGTCCATCATCGACAAGGAGTGGGCCATCGCCCAGGGCGACTGGGACGGCAGCGAGGACTGGGTCCGCTGGCACGACCCCAAGGCCGAGAACGACCCCCTCTACGACAAGGCCAACGGCACGGGCCCCTATCGGCTGGTCGCCTGGGAGAAGGGCAACCAGATCATCCTGCAACGCAACGAGGATTACTGGCGCGAACCCGCTCCCATCAAGACCGTCGTCATCCGCAACGTCCAGGAGTGGGCGACCCGGCAGCTGATGCTGCAGTCGGGTGACGCCGACATCGTCACCGTCGATCCGCCCTACCTGGAGCAGGTGGCGGCCATGCCGGGCGTGAGGGTGCTGCGCCGCCAGCCCTGGCTGGCCAACACGGCCGCCTTCTTCACGTTCAACATCGCCGTCGAGGGCAACGACTTCATCGGCAGCGGCAAGCTGGACGGGCAGGGCATCCCGCCCGACTTCTTCAGCGACATCGACGTGCGCAAGGCGTTCAACTACAGCTTCGACTGGCAGGTCTACATCGACGACGTCAACATGGGGGAGGCGACCCAGGCTCGCGGCCCCATCCCGGCATCGCTGCCCTTCTTCAACCCCGAGCAGCCGGTCTACCAGCTCGACCTGCGCAAGGCCGAGGAGCACTTCCGGCGGGCCTGGGGCGGCCGGCTGTGGGAGACGGGCTTCCGCATGACCATCGCCTACAACGCCGGCAACGATGCACGGCGCATCGCCGCCGAGATCCTGGAGCAAAACATCGAGAGCCTCAACCCCAAGTTCCAGATCGACATCCAGTCCCTGCAGTGGCCGACCTACCTGCAGGCCTACCGGGAGAGCCGCCTACCCCTGTTCATCATCGGGTGGCTGGCTGACTTCCCCGATCCCCACAACTTCGTGGTGCCCTTCATGCACTCGACGGGCACCTATGCCGCTGCCCAGCGGCTGCCCGCGGAGCTGACCCGGGAGATCGACGCGCTCATCGACCGAGCCGTCTCCACGACCGACCCCGAGGTGCGCCGCGACGCGTACTATCGCCTGCAGCAGATCGCCTACGAGCAGGCCATCGACATCTTCCTGGTGGACCGCACCCAACCCGTCGTCATGCGCGACTGGGTGCAGGGCTGGTATCCCAACGCGATCCGGCCGGGCGAGGACTTCTACCGGCTGCGCAAGGCCTCGAGCTGAGCCATCCGGGTGGCGCGGGGGGGCGCCCTCAGCAGGGCGCCCCTCGCCCCCGATCCCCAAGGGAAGGCGCTGACGTCGCCCCATGATACGCCTCGTCGCCCGTCGCCTGATGATGCTGCCGCTGGTGCTGGTGGGCACCAGCCTGATCATCTTCGCCCTGAGCCAGCTCCTGTCACCCTACCAGCGGGTGGCGACCTACGTCCGCTCGCCCCAGGAGCTCAAGTCCTTCACGCTCGACGAGCTGGTGCGCAAATACCAGCTGGACGCTCCGTTGACGACCCAATACGCCAACTGGCTGAGGGAGTTGGCCGGCGGTCACCTGGGCTGGTCCGAGGTGGCCAAGGAGCCGGTCTGGGATGCCATCGTGCGGCACTTTCCCGCCACCCTGGAGCTGACGCTCTACGCCTCGATCCCCATGGCGGTGGGAGGCGTATGGCTCGGTACCCTGGCCGCCGTGCGCCACAACAGCTGGGTGGATCACGCCAGCCGCGTCTTCGCCATCGTGGGCTGGTCCTTCCCCACCTTCGTCTTCGGGCTTCTCTTCCTGATGGTCTTCTACGGCTGGCTGGGCTGGTTCCCGCCGGGGCGGCTGTCGGTATGGGCCACCCAGGCCATGCTGTCGCCCGACTTCCGGCAGTTGACCGGTCTGGTCACCATCGACGCCGTCATCAACGGCCGCCTGGACATCCTGGTCGACGCGCTGCGCCACATGGTGGGACCGGTCGTCACCCTCTCCTACCTGTACTGGGCCCAACTGCAGCGTATCACCCGCTCCAGCATGCTCGACACGCTGCGACAGGACTACGTGCGCACCGCCCGGGCCAAGGGCCTCGACGAGCGCAGCGTGATCCGCCGCCACGCCCGGCGCAACGCGCTCATCCCGGTCTCCACCGTCATCGCCCTGATGGTGTTGGGGCTCCTGGGCGGCGTCGTCATCACCGAGACCATCTTCGCCTACCCCGGCATCGGCCGCCTGCTGGCCACCGCGGCCTTGCAGCTGGACCGGGCGACGGTGCTGGGCGTCACCCTCTTCTACGCGGTCATCCTGGTGCTGGTCATCCTGGCCATGGACATCAGCTACGCGCTCATCGACCCCAGGGTGCGGATCGAGTGAGCGACGGGCAGGCGAGGTGAGGTGGGCTTGGACTCATTGAGGCGTCTGCTGCGCAATCCCCTGGCCACGGCGGGACTCGTCATCCTGATCTTCTTCGCGCTGGTGGCCGTCTTCGCACCTTACCTGGCGCCGCCCCGCAATCCCGCGGAGCCGTACCGCATCCCCCGCTCCGGCTTCGCGGTGGAGCCCCGGCCGCCTTCGGAGCGCTTCCGCTTCGGCACCACCGAGGGGCAGTACGACGTCTTCTACGGGGTGGTCTGGGGGACCCGCACGGCCTTCGGCGTGGCGCTGGGCGTGGTGGGAGCCGCGATGACCATCGGCCTGGTGGTGGGCACCCTGGCGGGATACTACGGGGGCCGCTTCGACGAGCTGTTGATGCGCGTCGCCGACGTCGTGTCGGCCATCCCGTTCCTCGTGGCCGCCGTGGTCATGGTGGCCATCCTGGGCAAGGGGCTGGGCAACGTCGCCCTGGCCCTCATCCTCTTCTCGTGGCCGCCCTACGCGCGTCTCATCCGGGGGAGCGTGCTGCAGGTCAAGAGCATGGAGTTCGTGGAGGCGGCGCGGGCCATCGGCATGTCGCCGGTGCGCATCGTGCTTCGCCACATCCTGCCCAACGCCATCTACCCCGTCCTGGTGCAGGCCTCCCTGGAGATCGGCTCGGTCGTGGTGGTCTTCGCCTCGCTGAGCTTCCTGGGGCTGGGCGCCGAGCCGGGCTTCGCCGACTGGGGCCAGCTGACGGCCTTCGCCCGGCCGTGGATCCTGGGCAAGCCCGGGCAGCCCTTCGCCTACTGGCACACCATCTTCTTCCCGGGCATGGCCATCCTGCTCTTCGTGCTGGGGTGGAACCTGCTGGGCGACGGCTTGCGCGACGTGATGGACCCGCGCCTGCGGGACCACCGCAAGTGAGGGCCGCATTCGTCCCCCCGGCCGCTCAACGACGGCTCGAGGGCTGGACGCCGACGGGCGCCTGCAGGGGCACCGTCGCCACCAGCACCGCCTCCTGGGTGGCGCTGGGGGCCACGGCGACGAAGCCCCCCTCCTCGTCGCGCAGCGCCTCGTAGCCGCCCGGCCGCCACAGCTCCCGGCGGGCGCTGACGATGGAGGACTGGCCCTCGAAGCGCAGCCCCAACAGCTCCCCCACCATCATGGGGTTGAGCCCCCAGCGCAGCTGGGGCCAGCGGCGCACGGCCGTCCAGGCGCTGCGCCTCCAGTCGAGCTGCTGCTCCGGCGTCCAGGGGCCGGGGTTGGCCGAGGGCTGCACCAGGATGTCGGCACCGGCCGAGACGAGCCGCTCCACGACCGGCTCCTGGAAGGCGTCGAGGCAGATGGCCACACCGAGCCGTCCGACTGGCGTTGTACAGTAAGTGGCCACAACCCGCCCCCACCCGCACGGTGCGAAGCGGGTTTGCGGGCCATTCCCCGTAGAAAAACGCGGATGCGCGTAGACACAACCACAAAAGATGTAGCTATTGACACAGCGTGGTAAACGAGTTACGATGTAGGCACGATGTACGTGCGCACCGTCACTTCCAAGGGCATCCAATACGCCCAGCTTGCCCATAACGTCCGGGACCCCAAGACTGGACAGCCCCGGGCCCAGGTGCTGTACACCTTCGGCCGGGTCGACCAGCTCGACCTGGACGCGCTGCGCCGCCTGGTGCGCAGCATCGCCCGGTTCCTGCCCCCCGACGAGCAGGCCCAACTGCAGAAGGATCTCGGCATGGAGTGGCCCTTTCGGTACCTGGGCTCCCCGAAGCTGGGCGGGACGTGGCTTTCGGACGGGCTGTGGCGGCGGCTGGGCATCCAGAAGACCTTGCAGCGCCTGCTCAAGCGCTGCCACTACCAGACCCCCATCGAGCGGCTCCTCTTCGCCATGGTGGCCAACCGGGCCCTGGCGCCGTCCAGCAAGCTGGCCATCGAGAAGTGGGTGGCGCAGGACGTCTACATCGACCAGCTGCCCGCGGTGGAAGTCCACCAGCTCTACCGGGCCATGGACTTTCTGCTGGAGGCTGCCGAGGCGATCCAGCGCGAGGTCTTCTGGACGCTGGCCAACCTCTTCAACCTCGAAGTGGACGTCATCTTCTTCGATACGACGACGGCGTACTTCGAAATCGAGGGCGAGGACGCCGACGGGTTGCGCCGCTGGGGGCACAGCGCCGATGATCATCCGAAGATGGCCCAGGTGGTCATCGGCTTGGCCGTGACCCGGACGGCATCCCGGTCCGCTGCTGGGTCTGGCCCGGCAACACCGGCGACCAGAACGTCGTGGCCGAGGTCAAACGGGATCTCAACGGCTGGAAGCTCAACCGGGTGGTCGTGGTGTTGGACACGGGCTTCAACTCCGAGGCGAACCGCCGCATCCTGCAGGGCGCCGGCGATCACTACATCATCGGGGAGAAGTTGCGGGTGGGCCCCCAGGGGTGCCCGCGGAGGCGCTGCGCCGGGCGGCAAGTACCGCAGGCTTCCCGACGGGCTGGAGATCAAGGAGGTCGTGGTCGGAGGGGATAGCGCCGCCCGCCGGCGCTTCGTCATCGTCCGCAACCCCGAGGAGGCCGAGCGGGACCGCCAGAAGCGGGAGTCCATCCTGGCCGAGCTTCGCCAGCGGCTCGAAGCGCTCAAACAGAAGCAGGGCGAGGCGCATACCAAGGCAGCCTGCGAGCTGCGGGCCCACGAGACCTTCGGCCGCTACCTGCGCCAGACGTGGGCGCGCGACTGGTCATCGACGCGGCCAAGGTTCGCCGAGAAGCCGCCCTCGACGGGAAGTTCGTGATCAGCAGCTCCGACGACTTTTGCCCGCCGAAGACCTGGTCTACGGCTACAAGCAACTCTGGCAGGTGGAACGGGTGCACCGGGACCTGAAGCACACGGTCGACGTCCGGCCGATGTACCACCGGCTCGACGACCGCATCCGGTCCCACGTGCTGCTGTGCTGGCTGGCCCTCCTCATGATCCGGGTGGCCGAGAACGAGACGGGCCAGACCTGGCGACAGATGCGGGATCTGGTCGCCCCCATCGACGTGGGCCGCCACGCCACCGCCCACGGCGAGGTCTGGCAGGTCCGCCCCCTCACCGAAGAGCAGAAGGCGCTGTTTCAGGCCCTGAAGGTCGACCGACCGCCCCACTACCTGAAGATTGTGACGCCCACCCGAAAAACGGCGTAGATACAACCGCTTTGTCCACCTCAGCCCTTATAGATCCCGTCATGTCGCTCTTTGTCACCTTGAATTGTCGCTACGAGCTGTTCAACGCCAGTCCGATGGCGGTGGGCATCACCCGCAGCTCGTCGAGGGGGGCGGGTGCGATGTCGAGCTCGCCGGGCCCCTCGATGGGGGTCAGGTGCGTCTTGGGCTGCCAGCCCAACAGCTCGCCGTTGGGGCCGAAGACGTAAGCGACGTTGGCCGTGACGCAGGGCCGGTACGGCGCAGGCAACACCGCCGAGCCCGCCACCACGAAGGCCCGGTACCGGCGGGCGGCCTCGGAGAAGATGCGCCGGTAGGCCCGCTCCACCGCAGGGCCCAGGGTCAGCGCCAGGGCCCGCACCCAGCCGGCCCGGCAGCGCAGCCGCCGCACCATCACCTCCAGCCGTCGGCGCCGGATGAGCGCGGCGATGGCCTCGGGCAGCGTCGTCGCCCTGCGCAGGATGTCGCCGTGGCCGAAGAAGACCATGAACGTGCCGACGTCCTCGGGAAAGGCCACCAGCAGGGGGCCCTCCTGTCCCACCCTGCGCCGGATGGTGGCCATCCAGGCGTCGACTCTGCGGTAGAAGGCCGCCTCCGAGACGTAGTCGTCGGCTCGCAGCTCCTGCTGGACGCAGGCCAGGTGCAAGCGCCCCTCGGGCATGGCCATCTCCCCTCGGTCGGACCTACGGGCGCTCTCTTGCCCGCCCCCGCCGCCGGCTCCTGCCGCCGGCGCCCGCCGCCCGGTCCGATGGGCGGGGCCACAGCTCGTAGAGGCCGACGGCCAGCAGGAAGAGCCCGTAGACCCGGCTGAGCGCCGCGCTGGCCATCTGGTTGGCGAGCCAGGCCCCTGCCACCGCCCCGACCAGCACCCAGGGCGCCAGGCCACGCAGGAGCGGCGCCGCGATGCGCCCCGCTTGCCAGTGCAGCCACGCCGCGGCCAGGGCCGTCGGGATGAAGGCGGCCAGGGAGATGGCCTGCGCCCCTTGCTGCGTCAGCCCCATGGCCAGCACCATGACGGGCACCAGGAGCTTGCCACCGCCGATGCCCAGGCCCGTCAGGACTCCCATGGCCACGCCGAGCCCGATGGCGACCAGGACGGCCGTCAACGCCTCATCCCCACAGCATCCGCACCGCCGCCACCACCAGCGCCAGCCCGAAGAGCCGCCGCAGCCGCACCGCCGAGAGGTAGCGCATCAGCCACGCACCGACCAGTCCCCCCAGGGTACCGCCCAGCGCCACCAACAGCCCCACCGCCACCGGCAGGCGGCCGTGGCTCGCGTAGACGCTCAGGCTGACCGACGAGGCCAGCAGGATCAGGGGGAGCGCGGTGCCGTGGGCGGCCGCCCGCGGCGCCCCCATGAGGTGGTCGAGGGCGGGCACCAGCAGCGTGGCGCCCGCCCCCAACAGCCCGTTGAGCAGGCCGACCAAAAGGCCGATGACGGCCCGACCGGCCCCTCGCCAAGCCCGTCTCGCCACGGGCTTAGTATGCGGCAGTCACACCTCCAGCGCCTCGCCCGGACGCAGCACCCGCACCTCCACGCCGCTCTGCCGGGCCCGGACCGCGAAGGCCTGGGGGTCCTGGCGGATGACGTCGAAGGTGTCGTAGTGCATGGGCACCGCCAGCCGGGGCTTGAGAAGCGACAGGGCGTACAGGGCGTCGTCGGGCCCCATGGTGAAGTTGTCGCCGATGGGGACGAAGGCGACGTCGATGGGGTGCCGCTGGCCGATGAGGGCCATGTCGCCGAAGAGGGCCGTGTCGCCGGAGTGGTAGAGGGTCTTGCCGTCGAGCCGCACCAGGTAGCCGCACGGGTTGCCGGTGTAGACCGTCTGCCCGTCCTCCTCGGCCGCCGAACCGTGCCATGCCGGCGTCAGCTTGACCCAGCCCCACCCGAAGTGCCGGCTGCCGCCGATGTGCATGGGATGCACGGTGGCGCCGTGGCGCTGGCAGTACATGGCCAGCTCGAAGGGCGCCACGACGGTGGCGCCGCTGGCTCTGGCGATGGCCAGGGCGTCGCCCAGGTGGTCGCCATGCCCGTGGGTCAGCAGGATGGCCCGGGGCTTGAAGGCATCGGGCCGGGCTCCCGCTCCCTCGGCCTGCGGGTTTCCCGTCACGAAGGGATCGATCAGGATGCTCGACCCGTCCTGTCCGATCACCTCCACGAAGGCATGTCCCCAAAACCGTGCTCGCATCGACGGCAACCCCCCATCCCTTCTGGCCGGGCGACCGACGAGCGCGCCGAGCGGCCCCGCTCGGGTCCCGGCCCGTCAGACGCCCGCCTTCAACGCCGCGATGATGGCATCCGCCATCTCCCGGGTGCCCACGGCCGTGGGGTCGTCCCGGTGCGGCTTGAGGTCGTAGGTGACGTACCGGCCCTCCGCGATGACGTGGGCCACGGCCCGCTCGAGCCGATCGGCCGCCCCCTGCTCGCCCAGGTGGCGCAGCATCAGCATCCCCGATAGGATGAGGGCGGTCGGGTTGACCTTGTTGAGCCCCTTGTACTTGGGCGCCGATCCGTGGATGGCCTCGAAGACGGCATAGCCGTCGCCGATGTTGGCGCCCGGCGCCACCCCGAGCCCTCCGACCAGGCCGGCGGCCAGGTCCGAGACGATGTCTCCGTAGAGGTTGGGCATCACCAGCACGTCGTAGAGCTCGGGCTTCTGCACCAGCTGCATGCACATGTTGTCGATGAGGCGCTCCTCGTACTCGACCCTGCCCTCGTACTCACGCGCCACCTCGCGGGCCACCCGGAAGAAGAGGCCGTCGGTGAACTTCATGATGTTGGCCTTGGTGACGGCCGTCACCTTGCGGCGGCCATGGGCCAGGGCGTACTCGAAGGCGTACTTGACGATGCGGCGGCTGGCGCCCGGCGAGATGGGCTTGATGGAGATGGCCGCGTCGGGCGCGATCTTGCCCTTGCCCATCTCGACGATCTGGCGCGCCTCCGGCGTGCCGGTGTCGAACTCCACGCCCGCGTAGAGATCCTCGGTGTTCTCCCGGATGATGACGAGGTCCACGTGCTCGTAGGGCGAGCGCACACCTTTGTAGAGCTTGCACGGCCGCACGCAGGCGTACAGCCCCAGCTCCTGGCGCAGCGCCACGTTGACGCTGCGAAAGCCGGTGCCGATGGGGGTCGTGATGGGACCCTTCAGGGCGACGCGGTTCTTGCGGACCGATTGCAGCACCTGCGGGGGAAGGGGGGTACCGTAGCGCTCCATCACGTCGGCGCCGGCATCCACCACCTCCCACTCGATCTGGACGCCGGTGGCGTCGATGACCCGCCGGGCGGCCTCGGCCAGCTCGGGGCCGGTGCCGTCGCCAGGAATGAGGGTTACGGTGTGTTTCAACGCTGTCAAACCTCCTCGTCGAGGGATGGGCGATACCGTATCGAGATTAGATCTCGTAGGCCCGAATGCCTTCCCGGAAGGGCACCGGCGGCACCGCGAAGGCGGTGTAAAAGGGGCGAGCGTCGCCCGTGCTGCCCCGGGTGAGCAGCTCCAGCTGCTGCAGCGTGACGGGGAATCCCGGCAGCGCCTGGCCGGCCCGCACCGCCGCCCTGACCCACCCCAGCGGCACCCGCACGAAGAGCGGCCGGACGCCGATCCGCTCGGCCACGGCCGCCAGCAGCTCCCGGTAGGTGAGCACGTCCGCACCGCCGACCTCGTAGAGGCGCACGGACCCCGGCCCGCCGCCGGCCGGCAGCGGCTCCGCCACCGCCTGGGCGACGGCCTCCGCGACGACCCAGACCGGCACCGGCTGCAGCGGGAAGGCGCCGTCGCCGAAGACGGGAAAGAGCGGCAGGCGGCGCATCAGGCGGGCCAGCATCCCGACGAAGCCGTCACCGGGGCCGTAGATGATGGAGGGGCGCAGGATGACGAGATCGGCGAAGCCCGCCTCCCGGGCGATGGCCTCGGCCAGACCCTTGGTGCGGGGATAGGGCCACGGGTCGTCCGGGTCGGCCCCCAGGGCGCTCATCAGCACGAAGCGCCGGATGCCGGCCGAGCGCGCCGCGGTCACCAGCCGGCGAGTGCCCTCGACCACGACGCGTGCGAAGGTGACGCCCTGGCGCGGACGCTCGCGGATGATGCCGACCAGATGCACGACGGCATCGGCCCCGGCCACCAGCTCCGAGAGGGCGCCGGTCTCCAGGAGATCTCCCTCCACGACCCGCCCGCCGGAGCGGGCCACTTCGGCCAGCGTGCGGTTGGCCTCGCGGGGACGCCGCCGGTCCCGCCCGGGCCGGCGCAGGACGGCCACCTGGAGCCCGCGGCCCAGCAGGGCGGCAACGACGGCGCGGCCCACGAAGCCGGTGCCCCCGGTGACCGCCACGTGTCGCACGTGCGTACGCCAGCCCCCTCTCGGGCCCCGCCGGGGCGGCCCCGTCGCGTCGCTCCGGCGAGGAACTCCTCGGATGGCGGCGAAACGATGACGACGTCGTCGCCGATGTCGATGGCTCTTTCGAGCCGGGCCCGTCTTACCCTCCATCGGGACACGGGAGGCAGCCGCCAGCCATGGTCGGGACCCTGGTCAACGCCGCCGCCGTCGTCGCCGGGAGCACGCTGGGCATGGTGCTGCGCCGGCGCGCCGATCCTGCCGCGACCGACACCGTCATGCAGGGACTCGGGCTCGTCACCCTCTTCATCGGCGGGCAGATGGCCTACGAGGCCATCGTCACCCGGCAGCCCGCCGCACCGCTGCTGCCGGTGCTGGTGGGCATGGCGTTGGGGGCCTACCTGGGTGAGCGGTGGGCCATCGAGCGGCAGCTGGGCCGGCTCGGCGAGCGGGCCCGGGAGCTGGTGGAGCGGCGCTTCGGCCGGCAGGACGGCGAGTTCGCGCGGGCCTTCGTCGCCTCCAGCCTGCTCTTCGTGGTGGGGCCCATGACGGTGGTGGGCAGTCTGGCCGACGGCATGTCGGGCGACGCCCGCATCCTGCTGACCAAGTCGGTGATGGACGGCATCGCCTCGGTCGCCTTCGCCTCGGCGCTGGGACCGGGCGTCTTCCTGTCGGCCGGCACGGTGCTGGTCTACCAGGGGGCGCTCACCCTGGCCGGGGCCGCGATGGGCCGGGCGTTGGATCCCCTGACGATGGGCACCGTCGACGCAGCCGGGGGGCTGCTGATCCTGGCCATCGGGCTCAACATGGTGGGCGCCACCCGCCTGCCCACCGGCAACCTGCTGCCGGCCCTGGCGGCCGCTCCCCTGCTCGCGTGGCTCTGGCGCGGCCTGGGCCTGCCCTGAGCCATGGCCCCGACCCGGCTCAGCCTGGGCCCGGCGCTCAACCCAGGCTCACCCAGGCGAGCCGGGCGAGCCCCAGTAGCGGCTCCGGCCAGACCCCCAGGGCCACCAGGGCCGCCGCCGACACCACGACCGCGACGGCCAGCAGCCGACGCCGGCCCGCTCCGCGCCACCGGGCTCGTCGGGGCCGGCGCCTCCGGCGAGCGGCGCACGGCCCGCTCTACCAGCTTGAGGTACGGGTAGGCCAGGATGGCGGTCGAGGCGACCAGCATGAAGGCCAGCCACTGCGCCCCCTCGCGCACCGCCGCCCCCACCAGCAGCACCTTGCCCACGAAGCCGCCCGTCAGGGGCATGCCCACCAGGGCCAGCACGAACGCCACCAGCGCCCACCCCGCCAGCGGGTCGCGCCCGACCGCCCCGTCGAGCATCTGCAGCGGATAGCGGGAGGCGGGCGCGGGCTGCAGCAGGGCCACGGCCGCGAAGATGCCCAGGTTGATCAGCGCGTAGCTGCCCAGGTAGAAGAGGGCCGCCTCGATCCCGGGCCGGGTCAGGTGCGGCAGGGCGATGAGCAGGTAGCCCGCGTTGGCGATGCCGGAGTAGGCCATGAGCCGCCGCAGCTCGGTCTGGCGCAACGCCCCCAGGCTGCCGACGGCCATGCTGAGCGCGGCCATCAGCCACAGCGGGCGCTGGGCCTGCTCGGGCGCCGCCAGCGCCACCCGCAGCAGGGCGGCGAAGGCGGCCGCCTTGGTGGCCACCGACATGAAGGCGGTCACCCCCAGGCCGGCACCCTCGTAGGCGTCCGGCGCCCACAGGTGCAACGGCGCCAGGGCCAGCTTGAAGGCGATCCCCACCAGCACCAGCACGAGGCCACCCGTCCACAGGCGTTGGGCCCCGGGCGCGACGCCGGCTCGGCCGATGGCGTCGAGCGCCAGCTCGCCCGTGGCGGCGAAGACCAGCGCCATCCCCAACAGCAGCAGGCCCGACGCCACCGAGCCCAAAAGCAGGTACTTGAGCGCCCCCTCGCGGGCCGCCGGCTCGCGCCGGTGGTAGCCCACCATGACGTAGAGCCCCAGCGACAGCAGCTCCAGCCCCAGGAAGAGCACGGGCAGCGTGGTGGCCGATGCCAGCAGCCCCATGCCCGCCGCCACCAGCAACAAGAGGGCCGAGAAGGCGGCCGGCTCACCGGGGTCCAGGGCAGGTACCGCGATGACGAGCGTCACCAGGGCCGCGACCAGCACGACCCCGTAGACCAGCCGGGCGATGCCGTCGTCCGCCAGCCGGGCGGCGCTCGAGGCCGGCTCGATGATGGCCGGCGAGCCGCCGGTGGCCACGACCAGGCCGGCCATGACCAGCGCCGCCGCCGTCAGGCCCAGCACCCAGCCGGCCCGCCGTCCGGGCGGGGCTGCCAGCTCCACCACCAGCGCCGCCAGCGCCCCGGCCGCCAGGATCAGGGCCGGCATCGCGGTCGAGGGGAAGATCTGCGCCATGTCGAGTTGCATATCAGACCCCTGCCACCACCCAGATGAGCAAGACGGCGGCAGTCGCCAGCACCACCAGCGCGTACCGGCGGACGAAGCCGCTCTGGACTCCCCTCAGCCACTCGCTGGCCTGGGCGGCCAGCAGGGCCACGCCGTGCACCGCCTCGTCGATGCCCCCGGCCTCCACCTGACGGCTCACCCAGCCCGCGAGGCGCAGGGCCGGCTCCACCACCACCCGCCGGTAGGCGTGGTCCACGTAGAGCCCGGCGGCCCAGGCTGCCGCCACCGGCCGGGCCGGGAGCCGGGTGCGGGACGGCCCCGCCGCCCCGGCGTAGACGGCCAGCGCGGCCACCGCGCCGAGGGCCGTGGCGGCGACGGGCATCGCAGGATCCACGCCGGCAGCGCCTCCGCCGCGTGGCCGGCCGCCGCCAGCCCCTCCCGGAAGCGGCCGAAGAAGCCCTCCAGCACCGTGACGGCCCACGCAGTGCGGCCGGGGATCCAGACCCACCCGCCTGCCGTGGCCAGTACGGCCAGCACCACCACGGGCACGCCCATCGCGCGCGCCACCCACGCCGGCTCCGGGTGGCCGTGGCCGCCGTGCGAGGCGGCCTGGACCGCTGGGCCGGGCGCCCCTCCGAAGATGAGGGTCAGCATGCGCACCGAATAGAAGGCCGTCAGGGCCGCCGCCACGATCCCGATGGCCCACAGCGCCACGTGCCCGTGGCTCCAGACCGCCTCCAGGATGGCGTCCTTGCTGTAGAAGCCCGAGAAGGGCGGGATCCCCATCATGGCCGCGGCCCCGACCAGGTAGGCACCCAGGGCCAGGCGCATGGACCGCGCCAGCCCGCCCATGCGGGTCATGTCTTGCTCGCCGCCCAGGCCATGGATGACCAGGCCCGCGGCCAGGAAGAGCAGCGCCTTGAAAAACGCCTGCGTGAAGAAGTGGAAGACGCCCGCCGCCTCGGCGGCCACCCCCACCCCCAGCAGCATGTAGCCGATCTGGCTCATGGTGGAGTAGGCCAGTACCCGTTTGATATCGGTCTGCCCGCAGGCCACCACGGCCCCCATCAGGGCCGACAGCCCCCCGACCCACGCCACCGCGGCCTGCGCCAGCGGTGCCGCCGCGTACAGCGGGTACATGCGAGCCGTCAGGTAGACCCCGGCTGTCACCATGGTCGCCGCGTGGATGAGGGCGCTGACGGGCGTCGGGCCGGCCATGGCATCGGGGAGCCAGACGTGCAGCGGCAGCTGCGCCGACTTGGCCGCCGCCGCCCACAAGAGCAGGAGACCGGCGGCGGTCAGCGCGCCCGTGGGCACGTACGCCAGCCGGTCGAAGAGGACATAGTACTGCACGGTGCCCGTCTGGTGCCAGAGCAGGGCCGTGGCCAGCACCAGGCCCACCTCGCCCGAGAAGGTGACCAGGAAGGCCTTGATGGCCGCCGCCCTGGCGTCCTCCCGCTGGTACCAGAAGCCGATGAGCAGGTACGAGGCCAGGCCCACGTTGGCCCATCCGGCGATGGTGCCGACGAGCCCGTCGCTCATCACCAGCAGGCTCATGGCGAAGATGAAGTAGTTGAGCTGGGCGAAGTAGCGGCGGAAGCCGGGGTCGCCGGCCATGTAGCCCACGGAGTAGACGTGGATCAGCAGCCCGACCCCGGTCACGACGAGCGCGAACCACAGCGACAACCCGTCACCCAGGAGCCCCAGATCGATGCCGGGCGCCTGCGGCCCGCCCAACGACCAAAGCCGGGTCGACAGCCCGACCAGCGCCTCGCCCATGGCCTGCCGCCGGGCCAGATAGTCGAGCAGCGCCGCCACCGCTGCCGCGAAGGCCGCCCCGACCGACGAGACGCCGATCCAGGCCACGGTGCGGGGATCCATGCGCCGGCCGGCGGCCGCCAGCAGCAGGGCACCCGCCAGGGGCACCCCGACCACCGCGGCGGGCCAGAGGCTCGCCACCACACCCTGCGGCTCCGTCACCACGGTCACCGGTCGCCTCCCCTACCCCGCCAGATCGTGCACGTCGTCGACGTCGACCCGCTCGCGCGGGCGGAAGATGATGACCACCAGGGCCAGCCCGATGGCCACCTCGGCGGCCGCCACCGTCATCGCCAGGAACGTGAGGACCTGGCCGGACATGTCGAGCCACCACCGGGCCGCTGCGACAAGGGCGAGGCCGGCCGCGCTCCACATGATCTCGACCGACATCAGCATGGCCAGCGGCGATCGCCGCAAGAGGACGCCCATGGCCCCGATGCCGAAGAGGAGGGCCGCCACCGCCAGGTAAGCTTCCAGCGTCGCACCGGGCATCACCTGGGCTTCACCCCCGTCGCCTCACCCGTGGCCGTCACGGCCACGCCCACCGGCTCGGGGACGCGGCCATCCCCCGCGCCGGCATCGGCCGTGGCCGGCACCTGCTCCGCGCTCGAGGGCAGGTGTGGCTCGACCGTCTCCACCCGGCGGCCCACCAGCACCATCACGCCCACCAGGGCCACCAGGAGCACCAGCCCCGCCAGCTCCAGCTCGAAGGGGAAGGCGGTCAACAGCACTCGCCCGAACGCCTCCACCCCGCCGAAGCCTTCGGGCACCGGCGGCCAGGACGCCGGCGGGCCCCCCACCGCGGTCGATGGCCCGCCCACGGCCATCACCAGGCCGGCCACCACCACCGCCGCCGTCGCGACGCCGGCCGGGAGCTGCCCCCAGAGGCGGTCCTCCGGCCCCTCGGTGGGCCGGTTGCGTGCGCTCAACAGGGAGATGACGAAGAGGAACAGCACCATCACCGCGCCCGCGTAGACGATGATCTGGGCCACCGCCATGAACTCGGCTTGCAGCGACAGGAACAGCGCCGAAAGCCCCGCGAAGTTGGCCAGCATGGCCAGCACGCCGTGCACCGGCGTCCGCGCCGCCACCACGCCCAGGGCGCCGGCGATGGCCACCGCCGAGGCCGCGACGAAGAGGAGGGTCATGCCCGCTCACGCTCCCCTTCGACGCCGGCCGGCTCCCCCTCGCCCCGGCGGGTGACCCCGTGAAACGGCGGATAGACGCCGTCGGGGATGGCGAACGGGCTGGCTTCGGGGGAGACCAGCAGATCCCGCCCGTAGACCAGGGCGTCCCGGGAGAAGGCGGCCAGCTCGAACTGCTGCGTCAGGTGCAGCGCGTCGGTCGGGCACGCCTCCTCGCAGAGCCCGCAGTAGATGCACCGCAAGAGATCGATCTCGTAGCGGAAGGCGTAGCGCTCGCCAGGCGAGTGAGGGCGGGCCGGGTCATTCTCCGCCGCGTAGACGGTGATGGCGTTGGCCGGGCAGGCCACCTGGCACAGCTCGCAGCCCACGCACATTTCCATCCCATTGGCGTAGCGGCGCAGTTCGTGGCGGCCGCGAAAGCGCGGGCTGCGCACCCTCCGGCGATCCGGATAGGGTACCGTGTGCTTGCGCTCCCACAGGAGGCGCCAGGTGGTCCCCAGCCCCTTGAGGATCCCCTTGACCGCAGACATCTCGCTCGGGCCCTCTTCCCTCGGTCGTCCTCTCATCCGGCCAGGGCGGCCCACGACGCGTAGGCCACCAGATTGACCACGGCCAGCGGCAGCAACACCTTCCAGCCCAGTGCCATCAGCTGGTCGTAGCGGAGCCGGGGTAGCGTGGCGCGCACCCAGATGAAGAAGAAGAGCACCGCCGCCACCTTGAGCACGAACCACGCGACGGGGTGCAGGAAGCCCGGCCCCAGCCAGCCGCCCAGGTAGAAGAGCGTGATGAGGCTCGACTGGGTGATGAGGTGGATGTATTCGGAGATGAAGAACATGGCCATGCGCAGCCCGCTGTACTCGGTGTGGTAGCCCGCCACCAGCTCGGTCTCGGCCTCGGGCAGGTCGAAAGGCGCCCGTGCCGACTCGGCGGCTGCGCAGACGAGGTAGAGCACGAATCCCAGGGGCTGCACGATGGCGTAGGGCAGCGAGCGCTGGGCCTCGACGATGTCGGCCAGCCGCACCGACCCCGCCAGCACCAGCACCGACAGGATGTTGAGGGCCATGGCGATTTCGTAGCTGATGAGCTGCGCGCTGGATCGCAGCCCGCCCAGCAGCGCGTACTTGCTCTGCGAGGCCCAGCCGCCCAGGGCCACGCCGTAGACCGCCAGCGAGCTGAAGGCCAGCACCACCAGCACCCCCGCGCCGGGGTCGGCGATGCTCAGGGGGATGGTGTAGCCTGCCACCTCCAGCGGCGGCCCCACGGGGATGACGGCGTAGGCCGCCAGGGCCATGAAGAGGCTGATGACGGGAGCCGCCAGGTAGACGGTGCGGTCGGCCTGCGCCGGGACGATGTCCTCCTTGAAGAGGGCCTTGACCCCGTCGGCCACGGGCTGCAGCAGCCCCCACGGCCCCACCCGGTTGGGCCCCACCCGAAACTGGAAGTAGCCGAGGATCTTGCGCTCGAAGAGCAGCAGGTAGGCGAAGCCGCCCAACAGCAGCAGCACCAGGATCAGCGACTTGATGGCGACGCCCGCCACCCACAGCAGGGGCGAGAGAGCCGTCATGACCGCTGCTCCACCACCTCGGCCCGCACCACCAGCGACGTCACGGCCGGAAGCGGGTCGTCCCAGGCCGTCACCTGGGGCGCGCCCCCCTGGGCCGCCGCCACCGGCACGCCGGCCAGGCCCGCTGCCATGGCCGGATCGACCCGCACGGGCGCTCGGATGGCCCCGTGGGCGGTGCGCAGCTCGACCTCGGCCCCATCGACGACGCCGAGCCGCTCGGCGTCCGCGGGGTGCAGCCGCACCGCCAGCCGCTCCCGGTGCGGGGCGAAGGCGGGATCGAAGGCCACGGTGCCCCCGCCCCCGTAAAGCCGCACGAGGGGCACCACCCGCAGGCCCAACTCCGCCGAGCCGGAGGGGGGCATCGCCGTGTCGGCTGCCGGCGCCCGACGCGGTACTCCCCACAGTCCGCGGGCACGCTCCGGGCTCAGCGCCGCGACCCGGTCGCCCCAGGCGGGCCCCTGCTCGAGGCGCCCGTCGGCACGCACGGCCGCCAGCAGCCCGGCCAGGATCTCGCCGTCGGCCCGGCCCCGCCCATCGGGGGGCAGGGCCGCCTCCAGGTGGTGCGTGACCCCGTCCAGGTCCACCAGCGTGCCCGCCCGCATGGCGGAGGGCAGTGCCGGCAGCACCAGATCCGCCATGGTCGCCGTCGCCGTCACGAAGAGGTCCTGCACCACCACGAAGGCCGTCCGCTCCAGCGCCCGCTCCACCAGGGAGCGGTCCGGGAAGGTCTCCAGCAGATTGGCCCCCACCAGGTAGAGCACCTGGATGCCGCCGTCGGCGGCTCGGCGCAGGATGCCCGCGGTGTCGAGCCCGCCGGGCCCCGGCAGCATGCCTGCGGCCTCGGCCGCCCGGCTCTGGGCCTGATCGCCGGGCACCAGCACGTGCACCTCGGCGCCCGCGGCCTCCAGCGCCTGCGCCACCTCCAGCACGGCTTCGCCCACCGCAGCGGCCGTGCCGTCCCAGGCGCCCCGCGCATCCCAGATCACGCAGGCCCTGGCCCCCGGCTCGCCGGCCACCGCTCGCGCCAGCTCGGCCTGCCAGGCCCGCAACACGTCGGCCAGCTCCGCCCGCCGCCTGCCGGGCCGTCACCCGGCCCGGGTAGCGGAGCGCACCGGCCCGGCGGCGTAGACCAGGGCGCCGGCCTGCGCGGCCCGGCGCACCGCGAGATCCAGCACGGGGGCCTGCTCCACCAGCGGTTGCCCCACCAGCACCACCAGCCGCGCCCGCTCCAGCGCATCCGCGTGGCCGGTGCGCCCCGAGGGCGACGCCAGCGAGGCCACGGCCTGGTCCGAGACCCGGTGATCGCGGTGGGGGGTGCCCAGCCAGTCGGCCAGCTGCCGCAGCTGCCACGCCTCCTCGGCCATCAGACGCCCCCCGCCGACGATGGCGACGCTGCCGGCCCCGTGGGTGCGCACGGCCTGCTCCAGCGCCTGGCGCACGCGGGTGAGGGCCTCGTCCCACGGCAGCGGCTGCTTGAGGGCGCCCCGCCCGGCCAGCGGGCGCTCGGGCCGCTGGGGCGAGTGGAGGTACCGGTAGTCGAAACGGCCGCGGTCGCACAACCACCCCATGCCCCGGAAGCCGGGGACCTCCTCGGCGGGCGTCCGGTAAGCTGCCATCATGCCGGGAGCGCCGAAGATGCGCTCCTCGGGAGCCCCCTGCGACACGACCCGCATCAGCTGCCCGTGGCGGAAGTCGAGCCGCACCGGGCAGTGCACCGAGCAGAGCGTGCAGTACGAGGCGACAGGGCTCAGATCCCATGGCCGGGCCCTGAAGCGGTAGACCCGCGACGTGAGGGCCCCTACCGGGCAGAGTTCAATGGTGTTGCCGGTAAAGTAGTGATCGTACGGCTGGCCGTCCGCGGTGGCGATGAGGGTGTCGATGGCGCGCTCGCTCACCACCAGCTGGGCCTCGGCCGCCACCTCCTCGTCGAAGCGCACGCACCGACGACAGAGGATGCAGCGCTCCTCGTCCAGCACGATGAAGGGCCCGAGCTCGACCGCCTTGCGGCGCTTCACCTTGCCGTCGGCCAGGCGGCTGGTGGCGGGGCCGTACTTGAAGGTCAGGTCCTGCAACTCGCACTCCCCGCCCTTGTCGCAGACCGGGCAGTCGAGCGGGTGGTTGATGAGCAACAACTCCAGCACGGCCTGCTGCATCTGCCGGACCTCGGGGTCCCGGGTGTCGACCACCATGCCGTCCGTCACCGGCGTCGTGCAGGCCGGTACCAGCTTGGGCATGCGCTCCACCTTGACCAGGCACATGCGGCAGACGCCGACCGGCTTGAGCTTGGGGTGGTAGCAGAAGACCGGGATGTGCACCCCCGCCTGCCGGGCCGCCTCCACCACCAGGGTGCCGGGCGCCACCTGCACGGTGCGGCCGTCGATGGTGACGGTCAGGCGCGTCGGCTGACCATTGGCGTCGCTCATGCCACGTACGCCTCCCGGACGCAGCGGCCCAGCGTCACGTGGGCCCGGTACTCGTCCACGAAGTACTTGAGGCTGGAGCTCAAGAAGCCCACCCCCGCATCGGCCAGGGGGCAGATGGTGCGCCCGGCGATGCGGCTCGGCAGGCTCTGCAGCACCTCGATGTCCTCCGGACGGCCGCCTCCTGCCACGATGCGCCGCAACACCCGCGCCGCCCAGTGGAGCCCCTCGCGGCACGGGGTGCACTGCCCGCACGACTCGTGGGCGTAAAACTCCGCCAGCACCTGGGCGGCCTCCACGATGCAGTCGCGGTCGTCGAGGACGATGACCCCGGCCGAGCCCAGCATGGAGCCGGCCTGGGCCACGGAGTCGAAGTCCATGGCCACGTCCAGGTGCGCCTCGGTCAGGATGGCCGAGGAGCCGCCGCCGGGCTGGACCGCCTTGATGCGGCGGCCCGGCTCCAGGCCCCCGGCGTGCTCGAAGAGGATCTCCCGCAGCGGCGTACCCAGCGGCAGCTCGTAGTTGCCAGGGCGGCGCACCCGCCCGCTGACGGAGAAGATCTTGGGGCCGGGGCTCTTGGGGCTGCCGATGGAGGCGAACCACCGGGCTCCCCGGCTCACGATGGAGGGGACGCAGGCCAGCGTCTCGACGTTGTTGACGACGGTCGGCTGGCCGTAGAGCCCTGCCGTGGCGGGGAACGGAGGCTTGAGGCGGGGCTCGCCCCGGCCTCCTTGCAGCGAGCTCAACAGCCCCGTCTCCTCGCCGCAGATGTAGGCACCCGCGCCCCGGTGCACCACGATCTCGAGGGAGAAGTCCGAGCCCAGCACCCGGTCGCCGACGTAGCTCCGCCGGCGGGCCTCGGCCAGCGCCCGCTGGAGCACCTCGTAGGCCTGGCGAAACTCGCCGCGCAGGTAGACGAAGGCCCGGGCCGCCCCGATGGCGTAGCCGGCCAGCATGATCCCCTCGATGACCAGGTGGGGGTTGCGCTCCAGCAGCAGCCGGTCCTTGAAGGTGCCCGGCTCGCTCTCGTCGGCGTTGCAGACCAGGTAGCGGGGGCGCCCGTCGTCGGGCAAGAAGCTCCACTTGCGGCCCGTGGGGAAGCCTGCCCCGCCGCGGCCCCGGAGGTTGGAGTCGGTCACCTCCTTCTGCACCGCCTGGGGCGTCATCTGCCGTACGGCCTTGCGCAGGGCCTCGTAGCCCCCCTGGGACTCGTAGACCTCGATGCGCTCCAGCGCCATGCGGCCGATGCCTGCCGTCAGAATGGGCTCAAAGGCGCCAGCCATCGGCCCTCGCCCCCTTCCCGGGTCCCGCCGGGGTCTCGGGCCGGGCACCGCCCTGGGCGCCGCCCTCTGCCTCGTGAGGCAGCGCGGCGCGATCGGCCAGCTCGGCCATCGGCACGCCCCGCCGCAGCGCCTCGAGCAGACGGTCCACCTTGTCGGGCGAGGCCCGGTGCACGTAGTAGCCGTCGACCTGCAGCACCGGCGCCTGGTCGCACGCGGCCAGGCACTCGCCCGTCACCTGCAGCGTGAACAGGCCGTCGTCGGTGGTCTCGCCCGGCTCCACGCCCAGACGCTGGCGCAGGTGCTCCACCAGGGATCGGGCCCCGCCCAGCACGCAGGCCAGATTGGAGCAGACGGTCAGCGTGTGGCGGCCCCGGGGCCGGCGCACGTACAGCGCGTAGAAGGAGGCGACCGACTCGACCTGGGCCGGCGTCATCGCCAGGATCTCGGCGATGGCCTCGATGTCCTCCCGGGCGACGTAGCCCCGGCTCTCCTGCGCCAGGTGCAGCAGCGGCATGATGGCGGAGCGCCGCTCGGGATAGCGCTGGAGGATCTCGTCGACGACGGCGCGTCGCTGGGCCCACTCGGGCGTCATCGGCGTCAGCGGTCCACCTCTCCGAAGACCGGGTCGATGCTGGCGATGATGGCCACCATGTCCGCGATCAGGTGGCCCCGCATCAACGCCGGCAGCGCCTGGGTGTTGTAGAAGGAGGGGGGCCGCACCCGCACGCGCAGCGGACGGTTGCCGCCGTCGGAGACCACGTAGAAGCCGATCTCCCCCCGGGGGCTCTCGATGGCCTGGTAGACCTCGCCCGCCGGCACGTCGAAGCCGTAGGAGACCAGCTTGAAGTGGTGGATGAGCGCCTCCATGCTGCGCTTGACCTCTTCCTTGGGCGGCAGCACGATCTTGCGGTCCTCCACCCGCCACGGCCCCTCGGGCAGCCCATCGAGCGCCTGGCGGGCGATGCGGGCGCTCTGCTCCATCTCCGCCATGCGCACGCGGTAGCGGTCGTAGACGTCACCGTGCTCCCCCACCGGCACCTCGAAGTCGAACTCCTCGTAGCCGCTGTACGGGAAGGCCTTGCGCACGTCGTAGCCGATGCCGGTCGCCCGCAAGTTGGGGCCCGTCAGCCCCCAGGCCAGCGCCTGCTCGGCCGAGATGGCCCCGATGCGCTTGACCCGCGCCAGCCAGATGGGGTTGTCGTCGAGGATGGCCCGCAGCTCCGCCATCCGCTTGGGGAACTCGCGCAGCCAGGCGTCCACCATGCGGGCGAACGTCGGCGGGATGTCCTGCGCCAGCCCCCCGACCCGGAAGTAGCTGGGGTTCATCCGGGCGCCCGTCGTCTCCTCGAGGATGTCGAGGATGCCCTCGCGCAGGTCGAAGCAGTAGAAGAAGATGCTCTGCGCGCCCAGGTCCAGGCCGTGGGTGCCCAGCCAGACCAGGTGGCTGGCGATCCGCTGCAGCTCCGTCAAGAGCACCCGCACGTACTGCACCCGCCGGGGCACCTCGAGGCCCAGCAGCCGCTCGACGGCCAGCACGTAGCCCAGGTTGTTGGAGAGCGGCGACAGGTAGTCCATCCGGTCCAGCACCGTGATGGCCTGCTGCCAGGTCAGGTGCTCGGCGTGCTTCTCGATGCCGGTGTGCAGG
Source organism: Limnochorda sp. LNt (assembly GCF_035593265.1). Classification (GTDB taxonomy): domain Bacteria; phylum Bacillota; class Limnochordia; order Limnochordales; family Geochordaceae; genus Geochorda; species Geochorda subterranea. Next base: position 1,901,973 of record NZ_CP141614.1, read on the forward strand.
AAGCCGATCTCCGCCTCGGCGTCGGTGATGGTCTCGCCGTCCAGCTCGACGATGAGGCGCAAGACGCCGTGCGTGCTGGGATGGTGGGGGCCGATGCTGACCGTCATGCGCTCCTGGCCGGTCTCGTCGACCCACAGCTCGCGCCGGGCCTCGCTCATGCGCCGCCCTCCCCGCCGGCGCCGGGTCGGCCGGCCGGGGCGTCGCCGCCCGAGCCTGGGGCGGCATCGCCGGGCGGGCCGTCCAGCCGCAAGGGGAAGAATCGCTGCCGCAGGGCCTGCGGCGTCCCGGCCTGGCGGGAGCCGCGCAGCGGGAAATCCTTGCGCAGCGGGTGGCCCTCCCAGTCGTCGGGCATCAGGATCCGCCGCAGGTCCGGGTGACCCGTGAAGCGGATGCCGAAGAGGTCGAAGACCTCCCGCTCGGCCCAGCTGGCCGACGGCCACAGATCGCTGAGAGTCGGCACCTCCGGGCGGTCCTCCGGCACGGGCACGCGCAGACGGATGCGGCGCAGGCCCCGCACGTCGAGCAGGTGGTAGACCACCTCGAAGCGCTCCTCGGGCGGACGCCGCCCCAGGTAGTCCACGCCGCCCACGTCCAGCAGCATGGCGTAGCCGGCCTCCTTGAGCAGGGCCGCCACCTCCCGGAGCGCGCCTGGCCGCACTTTCACAACCGGCACGTCGAAGGGAGTGGGCAGGGGCTCCACCTCCGGGCCGAAGCGCGCGACCAGCCGCTGCACGGTCCGCTCCGACGCCTCGACCGCCGGCGTCGCCGCCCCCTGCCTCACGCCGTCGCCTGCCACGATCGGATGCCTGCCTTCGCGTCGCTGGAGCGGATGCGCCCCTGCAGCTTGAGGATGGCGTCCAGCACCGCCTCGGGGGTGGGCGGGCAGCCCGGCACGTAGACGTCCACCGGGATCACCTCGTCGACCCCCTGCACGATGGCGTAGTTGTCGAAGATGCCCCCGCTGGAGGCACAGGCGCCCATGGCCACCACCCACTTGGGCTCGGCCATCTGGGCGTAGAGCCGACGGATGACGGGCGCCATCTTATGGGAGACGCGCCCCGAGACGATCATCAGGTCTGCCTGGCGCGGCGAGGCCCGGAAGGCCTCCGCGCCGAAGCGCGCGGCGTCGTAGCGGGGCGAGACCAGGTTCATCATCTCGATGGCACAGCAGGCGAGCCCGAAGGTCATGGGCCAGATGGAAGAGCGCTGGGCCCACCTGGCGAACTTGTCGACGGTGGTCAGGAAAAAGGGCGTCCCCATCACTTCCATTCGAATCCCCCCTTCTTCCAGACGTACGCGTCGCCGATGGCCAGGATGGCCAGGAAGAGCCCCATCACAGCCAGGCCGTAGGCGCCCAGCTCCCGCACCTGCACGGCCCAGGGGTAGAAGGCGACGGTCTCGACGTCGAAGATGACGAAGAGCATGGCCACGACGTAGAACTTGACGGGAAAGCGCCCCATCAGCGGAGGCGTGGGATAGCCGCTCTCGTACGGCTCGATCTTGACGGGATCGGGGCGGCGCCGCCCGATGCGGCCCGCGAGGACGCTGATGGTGAGGGTGATCGCCAGGACCACCGCGAGGTAGATCGCGAGTGCGCCGTAGGCCTCCACGGTCTGTCGCAAGCCCCCCGAGCCCCGGCCGGTCCGCCGTCGGCCGCCTTTGTGAAGGCCGGCACGAATCGGGCCCAAAATAAGCCGGGTCACCCACGTCGACCCGTTGTCACGAAACCCCAGCCGTCTCTGGACAGTATAAACGACGGCCCGGCTGCTTGCAATGCTCATCATCCTCACGTCGAGGAGACGCCCACCGGGTCCATCGAGGGAGGAGCGACGGGCGTCCCGGCCAAACCAGGAGATATGGCACGACTCGTCGTGGTGGCCAACCGGCTGCCGGTCAGCGTCATCAAACGCAAGGACGGGCTGCGGGTCTCCTCCAGCCCCGGTGGGCTCGCCTCGGGTCTGTCGGCCTGCTTCCGCCCCGAGTCGGACCGCTGGGTGGGCTGGCCCGGCATCGCCGCCGAGCGGCTCAGCATGGCCGAGCGGGAGAGCCTGGAGGGGCGTCTGCGCCGCAGAGGCCACTGTCCGGTCTTCCTGAGCCAGGAGGAGGTGGAGCGCTACTACCTGGGCTTCTCCAACCGGACCCTGTGGCCGCTGGCCCACTACTTCCCCCAGTACGCGGTCTACGACCGCTCCCTGTGGGAGGCCTACCGCCGCGTCAACCAGCGCTTCGCCGAGACGGTCGTCGAGGTGGTCGAGCCCGGCGACACCATCTGGGTGCACGACTACCAGCTGATGCTGCTGCCGGGCATGTTGCGGCAGCGCCTGGGCACCGACGCCACCATCGGCTTCTTCCTGCACATCCCGTTCCCGTCCTTCGAGGTCTTCCGTACGCTGCCGTGGCGGCGAGAGATGGTGGAGGGGCTGATGGGCGCCGACCTGGTGGGCTTCCACACCTACGACGACGCCCTGCACTTCCTCGAGAGCGTCCGGCGCCTGACGGGCGCCAGCGACAACGTGGGGCGCATCACCTGGGAGGGCCGGGTGGTGACCGTCGATGCCTTTCCCATGGGCATCGACGTCGACCGCTACGCCGGCGCCTCCCAGCTCCCCGAGGTCGAGGAGCAGCTCCGCCGGGTGCGTCAGCAGCTCGGCGCCACCCGAGTGGTGCTCTCCGTCGATCGCCTCGACTACTCCAAGGGCATCCCCCAGCGGCTGGAGGCGTTCGAGCTCTTCCTCGAGCGCCATCCCCAGTACCGGGAGCGGGTCACCATGGTGATGGTGGCCGTGCCCTCCCGCACCGAGGTGCCCGCCTACCAGGCGCTCAAGCGCGAGGTGGACGAGCGGATCAGCCGCATCAACGGCCGCTACGGCACCCTCGGCTGGATGCCCATCCGCTACCTGTACCGCTCGCTGCCCTTCGCGGCCCTGGCCGCCCTCTACCACGTGGCCGACGTGGCCCTGGTCACCCCCCTGCGCGACGGGATGAACCTGGTCTGCAAGGAGTTCGTGGCCAGCAAGCGCGATGGGCGGGGCGTGCTGATCCTCAGCGAGATGGCGGGAGCCGCCAAGCAGCTGCCCGAGGCCCTGCTGGTCAACCCCCACAACGTGGAGCAGATGGCCGCCGCGCTGGACGAGGCGCTGTCCATGAGCGAGGACGATCAGCGGGCACGCAACCGGCTCATGCAGCAACGGCTGCGCCAGTACGACGTCGACTGGTGGGCCACGACATTCTTGCGACGCCTGGAGGAGGCACGCGGCGTGCAGCGAGCCCTGGCACAGAAGCGACTCACCGAGGCCGACCGCCGCGCCATGGTGCAGGCGTACCGCGCGGCCCAGTGCCGCCTCATCCTGCTCGACTACGACGGCACCCTGGTGCCCTTCGCCGGTCGCCCCGACTACGCCTGGCCCGATCCCGAGCTCTTGGAGCTGCTGCAGGCGCTCTGCGACCAGCCGCGCAACCGGGTCGCCTTCGTCAGCGGCCGGGATCGCCATACCCTGACCCGGTGGCTGGGCCACCTGGGAGCCGCCATGGCGGCGGAGCACGGGGTCTGGCTTCGCTCGCCGGGGGGCGAGTGGGAGCTGGTCGAGGAGCTGGCCGACCCCCAGTGGAAGCGGGTCATCCGCCCGGTCCTGGAGCAGTTCGCCGCCCAGACGCCCGGCGCGTTCGTCGAGGAGAAGGACTTCTCCCTCGTCTGGCACTACCGCCAGGTCGACCCGGCGCTGGCGTCGGTGCGGCTGGGCGAGCTCAAGTCGGCCCTGATGCAGCTGACCGCCCGCCTCGACGTCGGGGTGCTCGACGGCGACCGCGCCGTGGAGGTCAAGGACGCGGCCATCAACAAGGGCCGGGTGACCAGCCGGTGGCTGGAGGGCGGCCGCTACGACTTCATCCTGGCCGCCGGCGACGACACCACCGACGAGGACATGTTCGCCGCGTTGCCGGCCGAGGCGTACACCATCAAGGTGCGCTTCGGGCCGACCCGGGCCCGCTACTACGTCGACGACTCCAGGGCCCTGCGGGACCTGCTGGCGGAGATGGCGCGCCCGGGCTGAGGGCACGCAACCGGCGCCAGGCTCAGGCGCCGGCGCCGCCCAGCGACAAGCCCAAGGCCAGCAGCCCCAGCACCGCCAGCGTCAACGCCGTGAAGAGGCGGTCCCCCTGCACCCAGAAGACGACCGCCGAGGCGGCCACCCGTACCACGGGCGTCATGAGCAGCACCAGCAGCCCCGCCTGCAAGACAGCCGCCGGGCGCCCCTCGCGCAAGCCAGCCAGCACCTCGCCCGCCCGGGTCGGGTAGCCGGGAGGCGGGTAGCCCGCGTCGCCCCGCCCGATCCACGCCGCCACCCCTAGCAGCAGGATGGCCGCGGCCACCAGGACGCCGGTCTGCAGGATGCGGCTGATGACCACCTCCAGGCGGTCGTCGGCGGGTCGCGCCCGCCGTTGCGCCGCCTCGCTGCGCCCGGCCAGCTCGGCGCCCGTCACCCGCGCCCCTCCGCCGCTCACGAGCCCGCGATCCCCCTCCAAAACATCTCGCCGGCCATGTAGAGCAACAGCGGCACGAACGCCGCGCGGATGGCCCGTCCCCGCAGGCGGGGCAGCACCCGGCTGCCCGCCCAGGCCCCCAGCAGCACCCCAAGGGCCACGGGGGCGGCCAGCATGGGGTCCACATTGCCCCGGGCCAGGTGCACGCCGGCGCCCGCCGCCGCCGTCACGCCGATCATGAAGTTGCTGGTGGCCGTCGACACCTTGATGGGGAGCCCCATCACCATGTCCATGCCCAGCACCTTGAAGAGCCCCGAGCCGATCCCCACCACCCCCGACAGGCCGCCCGCCCCCATCATGATGGCGAACCCCGGCGCCAGCCGGCCGGCCCGGTAGGGGATGGTGCGCCCCATCGCCTCGTCGTAGTAGCTCCCCTCGAGCCGCAGCCGGCGGGCCCAGGGGCTGTCGGGGACCCGGGCCCCCGTCTCCAGGTGCCGGCGCTGAAACATGCCGTAGGCCGAGTAGAGCAGCAGCGCCGAGAAGAGCAGGAAGAGCACCCGCACCGGCAGGAGGCTCGAGACGTAGGCGCCCACCAGCGCGCCCGACGTGGTGGCCAGCTCCAGGAACATGGCGATGCGCAGGTTGGTGAGGCGATCCCGCACGTAAGCGGCAGCCGCGCCGCTGGAGGTGGCGATGACCGAGACCAGGCTGGCCCCGATGACCCGTCGGATGTCGAAGCCCAGGCCACCGGCCAGCACGGGCACCACGATGACGCCGCCGCCGAGCCCCAGAAGGGAGCCGACGAACCCCGCCACCACCGAGATCCCCAGGATCAGCGCGAACGTCGCCGGATCGAAGGGCAAGGTCCCATGCACCTCGCAAAGTGGTTATGACCAGCATACCAGCTCCGCCCATGGCGGGCAAGCCGTCGCCTTGACAGCACGGGAGCCAGGTGGCACGCTCGTCTCGGATCCTGGACGGCAGGAGACCCGTCCCCGCATCGCATCGAAAGGAGACGCTCCATGCCTGACGACCTCTCCCACGCTGCCGCGGATGATGCCGCTCCCTCCACGTCGGTGGGGCCCTTGCGCGCTGTCGGCGCCGAGATGCGACGACTCGTCCTCGAGGATCGGGCCGGCGTCCGCCTCGAGGTGAGCGCCTGGGCGCCGGATCTGGTCCGCGTCGTCGTCGCCCCCGCCAGCCGCCCGCCCGCCACCGTGGGTTGGGCCCTGGCGCGGCCCGAGTCGCAGTGGGACGCTGGCTTCCCGGTCCGGCTCGAGGAGCGACGGGACGGCTGGGTGCTCGTCACCCCGTCGCTCACCGTCCGCGTGGCGCGTGCCAGCGGCGCCGTCTCCATCGAGGCGGCAGGACACCCGGGCCCCATCGCGGAGGATGTCCCGGACCGGCCCGTCGCCATGGACGGCCGGCTCCGGCTGCGCAAGCGGCTGCCGACCGGGGCGCTGTGCCTAGGCCTGGGGGAGAAGACGGGCTGGCTCGACCGCCGTGGCCGCGTCCTGGAGATGTGGAACACGGACGTGCTGCCGCACATGCCCGACACGGACCCGCTCTACCAGTCCATCCCGTTCCTGGTGGTCTACCGGCAGGGCCGGGCGTGGGGGCTCTTCCTGCACAACACCCACCGCTCGTCCTTCGATCTGGGAGCGACCGATCCCGAGTGCCTCGAGATAGCGGTGGACGGCGGGGTGCTCGACTACTTCGTCATGGCGGGGCCGACGCTGGAGGACGTGGTGCACCGCTACACCGAGCTGACGGGCACCATGCCGATGCCGCCTCGGTGGGCCGTGGGCTTCCACCAGAGCCGGTGGGGCTACGAGCGCGAGCAGGACGTCCGGGCCCTGGCCCATGAGCTGCGCCGCCGTCGCATCCCCTGCGACGCCATCTACCTGGACATCGACTACATGGATGGCTACCGGGTCTTCACCTGGGACGCCGAGCGCTTCCCCGACCCCTCGAGGCTGGCGGCGGACCTGGCCGAGCAGGGGTTGCGGATCGTCACCATCGTCGACCCCGGCGTCAAGATCGATCCCGACTACCCCGTCTATCGCGAAGGGCTGGAGCAGGGGCTCTTCGTGCGCAAGCCCGACGGGCGCCCCTTCGAAGGGGCCGTCTGGCCCGGTCCCACCGTCTGGCCCGACTTCAACCAGGTGGCCGTGCGGCGGTGGTGGGGGCGCTGGCACCGGGTGCTGCTGGACGCCGGAGTGGCCGGCATCTGGAACGACATGAACGAGCCCGCCAGCTTCCGCCACCCCCTGCCTACCGGCACCCTGGACCTCGACGCGGTGCACGGGCCCGACGAGGAGCGGCCACCCGAGGAGCGGCGGGCCATGCGTCACGCCGAGGCTCACAACGTCTACGGCCTGCTGATGGGCCAGGCCACCTATCATGCCCTGCTGGAGCTGCGGCCCGGCATCCGCCCGTTCGTCCTGACCCGGGCCGGCTTTGCCGGCATCCAGCGCTATGCGGCCGTCTGGACGGGCGACAACTCCAGCTGGTGGGAGCACCTGGCCATGATGGGGCCGCAGTTGCTCAACCTGGGCCTGTCGGGCGTCGCCTTCGTGGGGGCGGACGTGGGCGGCTTCACCGGCCACGTCACGGGCGAGCTGTTGACCCGGTGGACCCAGGCAGCGGCCTTCACCCCCTTCTTCCGCAACCACTCGGCCAAGAACACCCGGCCCCAGGAGGTCTGGCGCTTCGGCGAGGAGATGGAGGCCATCTGCCGGGAGTTCATCGTCTGGCGCTACCGGCTGCTGCCCTACCTCTACACCCTCTTCTGGGAGGCCGCCTCCCGGGGGACGCCCATCATGCGGCCGCTCTTCTGGCACCATCCGGGCGACGAGGCGGCCGAGCGGGTCCAGGACGAGTGGCTCCTGGGACCGCACCTGCTGGTGGCACCGGTGACCCGCCCCGGCGAGCGACAGCGGCTGGTCTACCTTCCCGACGGCGAGTGGGTGCACCTGTGGCAGCCGGTGCGGCTGCAAGGGCCGGCCCATGCGCCGGTGGAGGCGCCGCTCGATCAGATCCCGGTCTTCGTGCGGGCCGGCGTGCCGCTGCCCCTGGGGCCGGAGGCCCTCCACACCGGAGAGCTGACCCGTGACGGGCGGGTGAGCCTGGGCGTGGCGGCCCCCTCGTCGACGGCCCTGGCCCGGGGTGACGTCGGGGGCTGGACGTGGCTCTACGAGGACGATGGCGAGAGCCTGGCCTACCGGGAGGGCGACTTCGCGCGCCGGCGCATCGAGACGGCCTGGTCCCTGGCCGGGGGCAGACTGTCACTTTGCGCCGAGCTGGGGCCGCGGGAGGGGCGCTACGTGCCGCGACGGGCCTGGCTGGAGTGGGTCGTCGACCGCGTCGACCGCGGCCGGCCCGCCGCGGTACGCTGGCAGGGCGAGCCGGTGGAGCCGTCCGGCGAGGCCTGGACGCCGGTCCCGGAGCAGCGCGCCGACGCCGCCCAGGCGCTGGCCGGGCCGTGGGCGAAGCGCCCGGCGTGGTGGTGGGATGCGTCGCGCAGCCGCCTCGTCGTGCGCGTGCCGGAGCCCACGGGCCCTGCCCGGCTCGACGTGGAGTGGGCGTAAGAGAGGCAGGACGAGCGCGAGATGCGACGGCGGACGCCCCGGGCGGCTCTCAAGCCGGGTGCGGTCATCGCGGCGGTCGAGCCCGGCTCCATCGCGCAGGAGGCGGGCCTGGGCGCCGGTGACCGCATCGTCTCCATCAACGGGGCGCCCGCCACCGACCTGATCCAGCTCCACTACGCCGCCGCCCAACCCCGTCTCTCCATCCTGGTGCAGCGGCCCGACGGCCAGGAGCTCCTGGTGGAGATCGACAAGGACGAGGAGGAGGACCTCGGACTGCGCTTCGAGGACCCCCTCTTCGACCGCATCGTCACCTGCGTCAACCGGTGCATCTTCTGCTTCGTGCACCAGTCGCCCAAGGGGCTGCGGCGCAGCCTCTACATCATGGACGACGACCTGCGCCTGTCGGTGCTCGATGCCAACTTCATCACCCTGACCAACTGGACCGAAGAGGAGTGGCAGCGGGTCCTCGAGCAGCATCTCTCGCCACTGTACATCTCCGTCCACGCCACCGACGACGACGTGCGGGCCTTCCTGATGGGCACCGAGCGGGCCCGGGGGATCATGGGCCAGCTGCGGCGCCTCGCGCAGGCCGGCATCGTCATGCACACCCAGCTGGTGCTCTGCCCGGGCATCAACGACGGCCCTCAGCTGGATCGCTCCATCGCGGACCTGGCCTCCCTCTTCCCGCACGTGCGCACCATCTCGGTGGTGCCGGTGGGCCTCACCCGCTTCCGGCGCCACCTGTACCCCCTGCGGTCGTACGAGCCCGACGAGGCCCGCGCCGTGCTGCGCCAGGTGCGATGGTGGCAGCGCCGGAGCCTGGCCGAGCGGGGGACGCGGCTGGTCTTCGCCGCCGACGAGTGGTACGTGCTGGCACGGCGCTGGGTGCCGCCGGCCGAGGCCTACGAGGAGTTTCCCCAGCTGGCCAACGGCATCGGGCTGCTGCGCAAGCTCATCGACGAGGTCCGCCAGGCCGAGCGCGAGATCAGGCGGGCGGGGTGCCTGGCGGCGGGGTCGGGCGGCCGGCGGCGCGTCCTGTGGGTGACCGGCGTCTCCGCATCGGCCGTCTTGCGGGCGCTGGCGGGCCGGCTGGCTCGGGTGGCGCCCGGCGTCGAGATCGAGGTGGAGGCGGTGGTCAACCGCTTCTACGGGCCCACGGTGACCGTGGCGGGTCTGCTGACCGGCGGCGACCTGCGCGACGCGCTGGCGGCCCGGGGCGATCTGGCCAGCTTCGACGCCGTGCTCCTGCCCGACGTCACCCTCAAGGCCGACGCGCCCGTCTTCCTCGACGACATGACCCTCGACGAGCTGAACCGGGCCGTCGGCCGGCCGTTGGAGGTGCTGCCGGTCGACGGGCGTGCCCTGGTGGAGGCCAGCCTGGGGCTGGCCCTCACATCATCGGGACCTGCCGGATGAGCCGCCCCTCGATGCGCTCGAAGATCTCGTCGAGGCTGGGCCCGGTGATGGTGAGACCGTGGTTGCGCAACCCGATGACGGCCCGCCGCGGATCCGGCGCCTCCCGTACCAGGTTGGCCACCGACTGGGCCAGCTCCAGCGTGCCGCAGGGGTAGTTGACCTGGGTCGAGCGCACCCCGTCCATCCACGCGTGGACGTGCAGGATGGCTCCCACCTCGGGGTGCTCCGTGTAGATCATCCAGTGCTCGATGGCGTCGACCGAGACCCGCCGCGGCGTGACGTGGGGCGGCACGCTCAGGATCATCGCGTTGCGCTCGGCGTCGTAGCGCTTGACCAGCAGGATGTCTTGCCCGACGGTCTCGAGACGGTACTTGTTGACGCCGCTGGCGCTCATCCAGAAGGAGGTGCGGTCCCGGCGCGCGCTCAGGTTGCCGTAGCTGAGCCCGCCGATGCCGTAGAGGTGCTGGACGTGCCTCAGGTCCTCCGGGGGCAGGATCTCCTGGATGGGAAACGGCGCCGGTAGCAGGTCCAGCTCCCCCAGTCGGCGGCTGGCCCGGCGGATCTGGTCCACCGCCTCGTCGCCCTCCCACAGCGACTCGGGCAGATCGGGCTCGAAGACGTTGTCGATGATGAGGTTGGACGAGGCCAGCGGATGCAGCCGACCGTACAGCTGCTCGAAGAAGACGGACTCGTCGGGGTCGTAGGGGATCTCGTAGTAGCCCTGCTCGAGCGTGACGAAGTAGGTCCGGACCTGCTCGCCGTCGGGCACCACGTACAGCAGCAGATTGGACAGCGACCGGATCAGCAGCGGATAGGCCGCCTTGAGCACGTCGCGGGGCGGCTCGGATGCCTCGGCCACCGAGCAGACGAAGGTGGCGCGGGCCCGCCGCCGGTACGGGCGGGGCCGTCCGGGGTCGACGAAGTTGAGGACGAGCCGCAGATCCCGGGAGGTCGGCTCCTCGTAGACGTGCCCCCGGCGCTCCAGCTCCTGCCGGAGGCCCTGGGCCAGCCACTGGCGCACGGGCGAGTCGAGTTGACCCACGATGCTGAAGATCATCCGTCCGCCGGCACCCCTTCTCACGCGTCGTCGTCGGGCCAGTCCGGCCCCCCGCCCTATCCGCTCGCCCGGCTCCGGGCCAGCTCCAGGATGCCGGGTCGCGGCAAGCTCTGACCGGCCACCTCCACCTCGACGGTCGGCCACGCGGGCGAGTGGGCCGTAACGATTTCGATTCCGTCTCGGGAGTTCGCCCCCACCAGGATGGTATCCTCTGACTTGGTCCCGGTGATACTGGGGTTCCAGGCGAAGGCCGCCGGCGCCGTCACCACCTGCGAGCCGTCGGGGGTGGCCAGGTACTCGCGGTTGGCGTAGCCGATGGCCCCGCCCTGGTGGTGCAGACGCCACTCCTCGCCGAAGCCCTCCTTGCGGTACGCCCGGGCTCCCGCCTCCAGGACGTCGGCGACCCGCACGCCGGGCCGCGTGGCGGCCATCATGGCTGCGTCGACACGGCAGACGGCCTCGTGGCGGGCCCGCAGATCGCCCGGCACCCGTCCGAAGTGGGCGAGCCGGGTCAGCGCCACCGTCAGGCCGCCCCGGCGGGCGCAGACGACCCCCATGACGTAGCGATCGACGGCCCGGGCGGTCGGGACGGGATGGCGAAACTGGCGCACCCGGTCGTCGGCCGCCACCAGCACCACGGTCGGCTCCAGACCCCGCTCCCAGAGGGCCCGGCTGATGCGACCGGCCAGCTCCAGCTCCGTCTGGCCCGGCGCCAGCTCACGGGTCATGACCGCCTCCAGCGCCTCGGAGGCCTGCCGGCCCACCACCCGGATCCGCTGGCACTCCGGAACGGTCAGCGGCAGCCGCAACTCCCGGAGCGCGGCCGCGACGTTGGGCGTGCCGGCGACGCCCGTATCGGAGCCGACCCGGCGCCCCTTGACGAGGCGCTCGATGGTCAGCTCCACCCCCTGCCACCAGGGCGCGGCCTCCACGTCGAGCGGCACCGGGAGGTCGCCGAGCTCCTCCCGGGTGAGGCGGGGCGTCTCGATGTTGGTGGCCACCAGCGTCCACCGGTCCGGCTCGACCAGCAAATAGCCCTCCCCTGTCTCGGTGGCCAGCGCGACATGGTTGTCGCCGCCGGCCGTCACCCAGGCGAAGTTGTCGCGGCGGCCGACCAGCAACGCATCCAGCTTGAGCGACTGCAGCAGACGGTTGAGGCGCTCCCGCTTCTCGGCGATCTCCTGCCGCCGAAGCGCCGACTCCTCCGGCGTCATGACCCCGGTCCACCCCCTCGCGTCCTCGCGCGCTGCCCTCTTTCGCCGGGCGTCAGGCCCGCCCCTGGTGCAGCGGGGCCCTTCGTGGTAGATTGCTGATCCCGGATACCGGGCCCCGGACCCTCCGGGGCGGGGGAGTGCAGGCATCGGTGCGCGAGCGCATTCGCAACGTCGCCATCATCGCCCACGTCGACCACGGCAAGACCACGCTGGTGGACGCCATGCTCCGCCAGAGCGGCCTCTTCCGCGCCAACCAGGCGCTGGAGGAGCGGCTCATGGACTCCAACGAGCTGGAGCGGGAGCGCGGCATCACCATCCTGGCCAAGAACACCGCCATCCACTACGGCCCCTACAAGATCAACGTCATCGACACCCCCGGCCATGCCGACTTCGGTGGCGAGGTCGAGCGCGTGCTGCGCATGGCCGACGGCGCGCTCCTGGTGGTGGACGCCTTCGAGGGGCCGATGCCGCAGACCCGGTTCGTGCTGCGCAAGGCCTTCGAGGTGGGGCTGCGTCCGCTGGTGGTCGTCAACAAGATGGACGTGCCCAACGCCCGCCCCCGCGAGGTCGTCGACGAGGTGCTGGACCTCTTCATCGAGCTGGGGGCCGACGAGGCGCAGATCGAGTTTCCGGTGCTGTACGCCTCCGCCCGCCAGGGATGGGCCAGCCCCGACCCGGACCGCCCCGGCGACAGCCTGCAGCCCCTGCTGGAGGCCATCGTCCGCGAGGTGCCGCCCCCGTCGGGCGATCCCGACCAGCCGCTGCAGGTGCTGGTCACCACCCTCGACTACAACGACTACCTGGGCCGCATCGCCATCGGGCGCATCTTCAACGGCGTGGTGCGCCCCGGCATGGCGGTGGCCGTGGCCAGCCGCGCGGGCGAGCTGCGGCCCGGCAAGATCGGCCGGGTGCTGAGCTTCCTGGGTCTCAAGCGCGAGGAGGTGACCCAGGCGGCCGCCGGCGACATCGTCGGCCTGACCGGCCTCGAGGCCATCGAGATCGGCGAGACCGTCACCGATCCCGAGCGCCCGTCGCCCCTGCCCGCCATCCGGGTCGAGGCGCCCACCATCGGGATGTACTTCATGGTCAACGACAGCCCGTTCTCGGGCCAGGAGGGGCGGTTCGTGACGGGGCGGCAGCTGCGCGAGCGCCTCTGGCGGGAGATGCAGACCGACGTGGCCCTGCAGGTGGAGCCCACCGACTCCCCCGACACCCTGGAGGTGAGGGGCCGCGGCGAGCTGCACCTGGCCATCCTCATCGAGAAGATGCGCCGGGAGGGGTACGAGCTGCAGGTCTCCCGGCCCCTCCCCATCCTGCGCGAGCGGGACGGCCGGCTCGAGGAGCCTTACGAGGAGGCCGTCCTCTACGTGCCGGCCGACTCGGTGGGGGCGGTCATGGAGCGGCTCGGGCCGCGGCACGCCACGGTGCTGGAGGTGGAGCCGCAAAGCGGGGGCATGGTGCGCATCCGGGCCCACGTCCCCTCACGGGGGCTCATCGGCTTCCGCTCGGAGCTCCTCTCCGAGACCCGGGGCTACGGCATCCTCTACCACGTCTTCGACCTTTACGGGCCCTACGTGGGCGAGTGGCGCTCACGCCCGGGCGGTGCGATGGTGGCCACCGAGACGGGCACCACCACCGCCTACGCCATCGAGAACCTGCAGGAGCGGGGCACCCTCTTCTTCGGGCCCGGGGTGCGGGTCTACGCCGGGCAGGTGGTCGGCGAGCACTCGCGCCCGCAGGACATCCAGGTCAACATCTGCAAGGAGAAGCGCCTGACCAACATGCGCGCCAGCACCGCCGACGTGGCCGCCAAGCTGGAGCCGCCGCGGATCATGGACCTGGAGCGGGCCCTCGAGTGGATCAACGACGACGAGGTCGTCGAGGTGACGCCCTCCAGCGTGCGGATCCGCAAGTGGCCGCGGCTGGCCGGTGGCGCCCGCCCCTCGGCCGTCGCGCAGACCACCCGGCTGAGCTGAACCCCCGGAGCAGGCCAGGGCCCCTCGCCGCCCGAGCTGGCTAAGCCGCCGGGCTGCTCACGCCACCCGCGCCGGCGCGGCCGGTCGCTGCGGCCGGGCCTCGTCACCTCCGGCGTGCTCGGCGCTGCCGCGCCATCGGCCACCGGAGCCCCGCCGAGGGCCCGATCCACCGACGTCCGCAGGTCGAGGAGCTGCGCCCGCCCGTGCTGCGGGAGGCCACGCGGTGGCGGCTTGCGCCGCCTGGCGGGTGCGGCCTGCAGCTCGCGCAGCCGCGCCGCCGGCTGGCTGGCCTGCTCGCGCACCCGGCCGGCCGCTGCACGCCCTGGTCGGCCTCCTCGCCCGCCTCCGCGGCCGCCTTGCGAGCCCCGGCCGCGGCCTGCTCGAGGCGCCCCTCCAGCTCGGCCAGGAGCCGCACCGTCTCCTTGGCCTCGGACGCCACCCGTCGCAGCTCCTCGGCCACCACGCCCACCCCGTGGGCGTGCCCCTCCATGCGGGCGCTCTCGATGGCCGCGCTCAAGGCCAGCACCTTGGACTCGCCGCCGAACTCCCGCACGCGGTCGGCCAGCGCCCGAAACGCCTCGACGCCGTCGGCCAGCGAGGTCGCCTCGCGGTCGAGGCGCCGGGCAGCCGACGCCATCGCCTCCACCTTGGCCTGCAGGGCGGCCAGCGCGTCGAGGTGACGCGCCGCCTCGGCCGCCTGCTCGCCCAGCCCGTCGCCCACCCGGGTGAACCACGGCCCCAGCGCCGTGGCCAGAGCCTGCTGGCCCTGGTCAGCCAGCTGCAGCTGGCGCCGCAGATCGCCGAGCGGCCGGGCGCTGACCCGAGCAAGCCAGCCGCCTCCGATGAGGGCCGCGACCAGGATACCCGCCGCCAGCGCCCAGAGGCTGGCACGCACGTCGCGGCCCAGGGTCTCCGAGGTGCGCCCGATGATGGACTGGCGCTGCGAGACGACCCGCCGCAGCGAGTCGACGGTGGTGGCGGCGCCGCTCAGGCGTTGGGCCACGTCACGAGCCTGGTCCCGGCTGATGACCAGCACACCGCCCGGTGCGCCCGTCTCGTCCAGGGCCCCCCACTCGCTCAGCTGGCGCTGGAGCCCCTGGATCTGCGCCTGCACCTCGGCCAGGCTGTTGTCGTGCTCCTGCCAGGCGTCGTAGAGCACCGAGAAGGCGTCGATGACGCCTCGCCCCAGGTGCCCGCTGACGTACCAGCCGCCCGCCAGCGCCAGGGCCACCAGGATGACGCCGACCGCCACGAAGTGCCCCGTGACTCCCCGCGAGGCGACCGGCGGCACCGCCAGGGCGCTGACCTGCGCCACGCCCGCTGCCCGGCCCGTGGCCGGCCCGCCCGCTTGCTGCGACATGGGGCGTCCCTGCCCTCCCGCACTCGCGAGCCCTGCGGGGGCCCGCGGTGACGCCGGGCATTTCGACGCCGGGCCGCCGCTGCCCTCTATCTGGCAACGGAGAGGAGCTCTGGTGGCCAGCGGCCGCCCTCCAGCAGGAGGCGCGGGTCGACGAAAGCCCGGGGCACCCACGCCGCCCAGTGGAGGTGGGGGCCCGTGGAGAAGCCCGTCGAGCCCACCTGCCCGATCACCTGGCCCTTGCGCACCATCTGGCCCTCCTGCACGGCCATGCTGCTCAGGTGCAGGTACGAGGTGAAGAGTCCCCAGCCGTGATCGAGGATGACGGTCTTGCCCGTCACCATGTGCTCTCGGGCCAGGACCACCCGGCCCGCGTTGGCCGCTCGCACCGGCGTCCCCGCGGGGGCGGCCAGATCGAGCCCCGAGTGCCGCTCGGTGACCCGACCGTTGACCTCCCGCATCAGCCCGAACTCGCTGGTGATCCGGCGGGCCCCGTCCAGAGGCCAGACGAAGGGGCCGTCCCAGAGCGGCTGCGGGCTCGAGCGAGCCCGTGCCGCCGCCACCTCCTCCGCCTCCCGGCGCTGGCGCTCGATGGCCTCGGGATCTCGAGGGCGCACCAGGGCCTCCTGCGAGGGAGGTACCGTCAGGCGCTGCACCTCGAAGTCACGGGGCTCGACGGGGAGCGTCAGCCGCACCTCCCGGCCCGAGGGCGCGCGCACCGCCAGCGGGTAGGCGCCGGGCTCCTGATGGTAGGAGACCGCCACCAGCGCCGCCACCCGCCCCTGCCCCGCGGGGTAGAAGCCGAAGCGCTGGCCGGCCAGCTCGCCGCTCCACCCCTCCGGCTCGCCGTCGACGCCGGCCCCGGTCACGACCACCGCGACGAACTCGCCGGGCCTCACCCGGTCCGGCCCCACCGTCACGTCCCACGGGCCCTCGGAGACGGCCGTACGCCCGGACCTGGCCAGACCGCCGCCGACTCCGAGCAGCGCCAGGACCAGCACCGTCGAGGCCAGGCCGGCCAGCCGGCCGTCCGCTCCGAGCCCTCTCATCGTGCGCCTCCCCTCCTGACCAGGTGGGTCACCGCCTCGACGTGAGCCGTGTGGGGAAAGAGATCCACAGGCTGCACCGGGCCCCACTCGTAGGCGGAACCCGCCCGCTCCGTCCGCTCCAGCAGCTGCCGCAGGTCCCGGGCCATGGTGGCCGGGTTGCACGAGACGTAGACCACGAGATCCGGGGCGGCGCGCGCCAGGGTCTCGACGACCCGGGCGTCCAGCCCCTTGCGGGGAGGGTCGACCACGACCATGACCGGGCCTCCGGCTGCGGCCCGCCGCTTCGCCATCTCCTCGGGCAGCACCTGCTCGACGGGCCCCACCACGAACCGGGCGTGGTCGACGCCGTTGAGCGCCGCGTTGCGGCGGGCGTCGGCGACGGCACGGGGGTCCTCCTCGACGCCCACCAGCCGCTCCACGAGATCGGCGGCGGCCAGCCCGATGCCGCCGACCCCGCAGTAGAGATCCAGCAGCAGACCCTGCCCCGGCGGCAGCCCCCGGCTGGCCAGGAAGCCCTCGACGCGCCGGCGCACCTCCCGATACAGCACCTCGGCCTGCCGGGTGTTGACCTGGAAGAAGGCGGTGGCCGACAGCTCCAGCGTCAACCCGGCCACCCGCTCGTAGAGGCGATCGCGCCCCCAGATCAGGCGGTTGTGCGGGCCCAGCACGACGTTGGTGCGGCGGGGGTTGACGTTTTGCACCATCCCCACCAGCTCGGCGACCCGCTCCCGCACACGCTGCGCCATGTCGGCCAGCACGCCCGGGCGCGGCTCCTCGAGCGAGGCCGTCACCAGGACCAGGAGCGCCTCGCCCGTCGCCTCGCCCACCCGTGCCAGGACGTGGCGCACCCAGCCCCGCCCCGAGGCCTCGTCGTAGACTGGCAGTCCCAGCGCCTCGATGGCGTCTCGAGCGGCGGCGGCGAGCCTCACGTTGGTCGGGTGCTGGACCGCGCAGTCCGAGACGGGCACCACCTCGTGGGAACCCCGGCGGTAGAAGCCTACCACGGGGCGCCCCTGCTCGTCGCGCCCCACCGGGTGCAGGGCCTTGTTGCGGTACGACCAGGGACGCTCCATCCCCAGCGTGGGCCGCACCCGCTCCTCGGCCCCGTCGAGGCCCCCGATGCGCGCCAGGGCGTCCACCACCGTGCGGCGCTTGGCCTCCAGCTGCGCCGGGTACGCGAGGGCCATGAGCGGACAGCCGCCGCACGCCTCCACCACGGGGCACGGCGGCGCCACCCGCTGGGGCGACCGCTCCACCAGCCGCTCGAGGCGGGCACGGGCGTGGCGGGCGGCACGTTGGGTGACGGTGGCCTCGACCCGGTCGCCGGGCAGGCCCCCCTCGACGAAGACCACCAGGCCGTCGGGGGTGCGCGCGACCCCGTCGCCGTGCGGGTCCAGCGATCGCACGGCCAGCTCCAGTCGGTCGCCGACCCCGGGCCCGCTCCCCCGGCGCTCCTCCCCCGTCTCGCCCTCGGTCACGGCCTCGTCGCCCTCCCGTACTATCTCGCCGGCCTCCCAGCGTATCCATCCAGGCGAGAGTGGACAACGGAGGGACGCTTCGATGGTGAAGAGCCGCCGCCTGCTGGGGCTTCAGGTCATCGACCTCGACGACGGCCGGGCGGTGGGCCGCGTCAACCGCCTCATCTTCGATCCGCGGGCCCGGCGGGTCCGGGCCCTCATCGTCGCCTCGGGGCACTGGCCGGCCGAGGACCAGGTACTGGAGTGGAGCCGGGCGGTCGGCGTCGGTCAGCACGCCGTCACCATCCGGGGAGCCCAGGCGCTGGCCCGGCCGGGCGCCCTGCCGGAGCTCCAGCCGCTGCTGCGTCGCCCGCTGCGGGTCTACGGCACCCGCGTGCTGACCGAGGACGGGGAGTTCCTCGGCAACGTCGAGGAGCTGCTCATCGACCCCCGCAGCGGCGAGGTGGCGCGGGTGATCCTGGCGCCGGCGGGGCTGGCCCAACGCCTGCGCGGGCGGGCCTCCATCCCCGCCGACGCCGTCCTCGTCATGGGCGAGGACGCGATGGTGGTGCGGGCCTCGACCGTTGCGCAACCGGGGCGCGCCTGGCCGGACGGTGCCCGGCCGCCCGGGTTGCGTATCCGCTCTCCCCGCAACGGCTCGGCGACGCCCGCCTCGGCCGCGGCGCCCGGCGCTCCTCGGCCGGCGATGGCGAAGCGTCGACGAGCGCCGCTGCTCCGGACCGCCAGGCGGTCGACAGCCGCGGCGCGCGCAACGACCGCCGTCGGGCCTGGTCGCGCCGCTCCGGCTGGCCGCCCGTCGAGGGTGGGCGCTGCTGAGGGGCCGCCGGTCGCCGCACCCCTCGGACGGCGGTCCTGGCGGCACGCCGGCGTCGGGGTGAGCCGGATCCCACCGGGTCGACGATCGGCTCAGGACAGGTCCTGGGGCCGTCGGCCGGCCACCAGACCCACGCCTTCGCGGGACACGCCCTGGATCGGGGTCAGGCCCGCATCTTCCATCATGGCCTCGATCTGCCCGGTGGTGAGGCGCCGGCAGCCCTGCGCGGCCTCGTCGGGGCGCAGCACCCAATCGACCACCAGCAGCACCCCGCCCGGTGCCAGGCGCCGCGCCACCTCGGCCAGGGCCTGCGAGGGCTCTCGCATGCAATGGAGGCTGTAGGTGAACGTCGCCGCCGCGAACCGCGGCAGGCGCAGGCTCGACAGGTGATGGGCGTCGTGCCGCAGGCACCCCACCAGGTGCTCGACGCCGAGGCGGCTCGCCTCTTCGAAGGCCCGGGCGAAGCCCAGGTCGCTGGTGTCGATGCCGAGCACCGGTCTTCCCGTCTCCCGGGCGAGCCGTGCGGCCAGCCGGCCCTCGGAGCACCCCACGTCCAGGATGGCACGCTCGCCACCGAGGCGGGCCCGGCGGAAGCCCGCGCCCTCCCACCGCCGGCGCCAGGTCTCGTAGCGCGCCGGCCACGGGGGCTCGTTCGCCCGCCCGGCGGGCTCGTCAGGCAGGGTGTCCGCCCCGCTCGCTCACCGGCCGGGGTGACGACGCCATCCCGGCGTCGTCCGGGCGCCGCGGGCCATGAGCGCCTCCAGCACCGCCCCGACGGTCGCCTCGGTGCTGCCCCAGACGGCGACGACCGGCCCGCTGCCCACGGCCTCCTCACGCCCCCCGCGCCGTCTCGCCCGCCGCTCGCGCCGACCCGGGCTCTTGCTCGCGACCCGCCGCCTTGCCCCACGCCCGGGCGGCCATCAGGATGGGGTCCCAGACGGGGGCCAACGGCGGGGCGTAGCTCAGGTCCAGCTCGGCCACCTCGTCCACGTCCATGCCCGCCGTGACGGCCACCGCCAGCACGTCGACCCGCTTGGCGACGGCACCCGCCGGGCCCACCGCCTGGGCACCCAGCAGCCGGCCGCTGCGCCGGTCGCCCACCAGCCACAGGTGCACCGGACCGGGGCCCGGGTAGTAGTGCGCCCGGCTCCCGTGCCGCACGTAGGCGGTCACCGGCTCCCAGCCCTCGGCCGCCGCCTCCGCCTCCGTCAGGCCGGTGCGGCCCACCTCCACGTCGAAGATCCGCAACGCGGCCGTCCCCACCACGCCCCGGAAGGTGGCGTCGCCCCCGGCCGCGTTCTCGCCGGCGATGCGCCCCATCTTGTTGGAGGTGGTGCCCAGGGGGATCCAGGCCGGCCGTCGGAGCACCCGGTGCCAGGTCTCCACCCCATCGCCCGCCGCGTAGATGTGCGGGTCGCTGGTGAGCAGGCGGTGGTCCACCGCCACGGCGCCGGTACTGCCCAGCCGCAGCCCTGCCTGGCGCGCCAGCTCCACGTTGGGCCGGATGCCCGTCGCCAGGAGCACCAGATCGGCGGGCAACGTGCGGCCCGAGGCCGTCCGCACGGCCGTGGCGGCTCCCCCGTCGCCCGCTCCCTCGACGGCGGCCAGCGCCTCGTTCACGTGCACGTCCACCCCGTGGCGGCGCAGCTCCGCCTCCACGTGGGCGGCCAGATCCGGGTGGTAGCCGGGCAGCACCTGCCCGGCCATCTCCACCAGGCTCACCGACAGGCCCCGGGCCGTCAGTGCCTCGGCCACCTCCAGGCCGATGGGACCGGCCCCCACCAGCACGGCCCGGGGCCGACCGCCGTCCGTCCGGTCGGGCCCGGTCAGCACGTCGACGTGCCGACGCATCGCGATGCCGTCCTCGAGGGTGCGCAGCACGAAGACGCCGGGGCGCCCGACCCCGGGCACCGGCGGCCGCACGGCCGACGCGCCGGTGGCCAGCACCAGGACGTCGTAAGCCACCTCGCGCACCTCGCCGTCGGCCAGCCCCCTCACCTGCACCCGGCGGGACGACGGGTCGAGCGCCGTCACCTCGTGGCCGACGAAGACGTCGATGTCCCGCCGCTCCTTGAAGAAGGCAGGGGAGTAGACCACCAGATCCTCCGAGCGCCCCACCAGGCCGGCGAGGTAGTAGGGCAAGCCGCACGAACCATACGAGACGAAGCCGGTCCGCTCGAAGACGAGGATCTCCAGGCTCGGATCCATGCGCCGCGCCCGCGAGGCGGCGCTCATGCCTGCGGCCACGCCCCCTACCACGATCAGCCTGCGCCGCGCCGGCATGGCCCGTGACGCTCCTCAGGCCTCTCGGTGCCCGTGGGAGCCGTGGTCGTGGTGGTGGTCATGATCGTGATGATGGTGGTGATGGGCATGGTCAGGATGGTGGTCGTCACCGGCATCCGCCTCGCCCCACGGATCGCCGGGCTCCTCGGCCAGCCCCACCGCCGCCAGCACGTACTGCAGCATCACCGCCTCGGGCACGGCGCCCTCCACCTCCTGGCGGTCGTTGATGACGGTCTTGGGCACCCCGTAGACCCCGTAGCGGTCGGCCAGCTCCGGAAACTCCAGGGCCTCCACCATGTCGGCCCTCACGAAGGGGCTCTCCATGGCGAACTGGTGGGCCAGCCGCACGGCCTTGGGGCAGTACGGGCAGGTGGGCGTCACGAAGACCTGGATGTGCACGGGCTGGGTGATGCGGCTCAGCTTCTGCCGCGTCGCCGCCGACAGCCGCGTCGTCCCGTTGGAGACGTCCACCAGGTCCTCGACCAGGCTGCCGAACTCGTAGCCCGCCGGGATGCCGAAGTAGCGGACGCGCGTGTCGGTGCCGTCCTCCCGCAGGAGCACCAGGGCCGGCACCTTGTCGACGTCGTAGCCCTGTGCGCGCTCGGGCTGCTGGCCGATCTCGACCACCTCGTAGGCGACGCGGTCGCTGAGGCCGGCCAGCTCCGCCACCAGCTCGGCGGTCTGGCCGCAGTACTGGCAACGTCCCGACTCGGAGTCGACGAAGAGCAGCACCTTGACCTTGCCGGGCACCTTGGCGAACAGGTCCTGCAGGTACGATCGATCCCTGGCCGAAAGCAACGGCACGGTCCATTCCCCCTAAAGGCTACGATACCCGGTAGGGTATCTTCACATGCACTATAGCCGGCCCGATCGGGCCGGTCAATACCCCGGCAGTCCGGGGCGGACTAACGCCCCCGGGTGGCCGCCACGATCCGCTGCTCCAGCACCTCGGCCAGCGTCGGACGGGTGCGCTCCCGCAGGTCGTAGCGCACGCGCACGGCCGGCTTCTCCATCGCCATGATGCGGCGCAGGTCGATGGGCGTGCCGATGACGACCACGTCGGCGGGCGTCGCCCGGATGGTCTGCTCCAGCTCGCGGATCTGCTCGGCGCCGTAGCCCATGGCGGGCAGCACGTCGTGCAGGTGCGGGTAGCGGGCGAAGGTCTCCCGGATGGAGCCCACCGCGTACGGCCGAGGGTCGACCAGGGTGGCCCCGTGCCGGCGGGCCGCCAGCGCCCCGGCGCCGTAGCGCATCTCCCCGTGGGTCAGCGTGGGGCCATCTTCGATGACCAGGGCCCGGCGCCCAGCCAGCCGGTCGGGCTCGTCGACCGTGATGGGCGACTCGGCCTCGATGACCAGGGCGTGGGGATTGAGGGCGGCGATGCTGGCGCGCAGCGCCTCCACCGCCTCGGGCGGGGCCGTGTCGACCTTGTTGATGACCGCCACGTGGGCCATGCGGGCGTTGGTCTCGCCCGGGTGGTAGGTGCGCTCGTGGTCCAGCCGGTGCGGGTCGAAGACCGTGATTTGCAGGTCGGGCCGGTAGAAGGGGAAGTCGTTGTTGCCGCCGTCCCAGATGAGCACGTCGGCCTCGGCCTGGGCCCGGTCCAGGATGGCCCCGTAGTCGACGCCGGCGTAGACCACGTTGCCGCGGTCCAGGTGGGGCTCGTACTCCTCCCGCTCCTCGATGGTGCAGTCGTAGCGGTCCAGGTCGTCGTAGGAGGCGAAGCGCTGCACCGCCTGCTGCTCCAGCCGCCCGTACGGCATGGGATGGCGCACCACCGCCACCCTGAGCCCCCGGGCGGTGAGCGCCTCCGCCACCCGCCGGGTGGTCTGGCTCTTGCCGGCCCCGGTGCGCACCGCCGTCACCGCCACCACCGGCACCCGCGCCCGCAGCATGGTGCTGCGCGGGCCCATGAGGCGGAAGTCCGCGCCCGCCGCCAGCACGGCCGACGCGTGGTGCATCACGTAGGTGTGGGGCACGTCGCTGTACGCGAAGACGACCTCGTCGGCCTCCAGGTCCCGCACCAGGCGCACGAGCTCCGTCTCGGGGTAGATGGGGATGCCCTGCGGGTAGCGGGCGCCGGCCAGGGCCGGCGGGTAGGTGCGGCCCTCGATGTTGGGGATCTGGGTGGCGGTGAAGGCCACCACCTCGTAGTCGGGGTTGTCGCGGAAGAAGACGTTGAAGTTGTGGAAGTCTCGCCCCGCGGCGCCCATGATGATGACGCGGGTCGGTCGGGTGCCCATCGGATGCCCTCCTCGCTGCCCCTTCCTACAGGTTGCCCCCCAGCAGGAGCAGTAGCAGCGCTTTCTGGCTATGCAGGCGGTTCTCCGCCTGGTCCCAGACGACCGAGTGGGGGCCGTCGATGACCTCGTCGGTGATCTCCTCGCCCCGGTGGGCCGGCAGGCAGTGCATGACCAGCACGTGGGGCGCGGCCTCCGCCACCAGGCGCGCGTCGACCCGGTAGGCCGCCAGGTCCTTGACCCGTCGCTCGTGCTCGGCCTCCTGCCCCATGCTGGCCCACACGTCGGTGTAGATGACGTCCGCCCCCCGTACGGCCCGGTGCGGATCGCCGGTCAGCTCCACGCTGCCGCCCGACGCCTCGGCCTCGATGCGGGCCAGTGCGACCGCCTGCTCCTCCAACTGGTAGCCGGGAGGGCTGGCCACCACCACGTGCATCCCCAGCCGCGCGCCTCCCCACATCAGCGCCCGCGCGACGTTATTGCCGTCGCCTACGTAGGCGAGACGCACGCCCGCCAGCCGGCCGAGGCGCTCCTGAATGGTCATGAAGTCCGCCAGGGCCTGCACGGGGTGCAGGTAGTCGGTCAACCCGTTGATGACCGGCACCGTGGCCGCCTGCGCCAGCGCCTCGACCTCCTGATGGGCGTAGGTGCGGATCATGATGGCATCGACGTAACGCGACAGCACCCGCCCCGTATCCTGGATGGTCTCGCCCCGCCCGAGCTGCAGCTCCTGGGCGCTCAGCGTCAGGGCATGGCCCCCGAGCTGCGCCATGGCCACGTCGAACGAGACGCGCGTGCGGGTCGACGGCTTCTGGAAGATGAGGGCCAGGCTGCGCCCCGCCAGCGGGGCGATGCGCACCCCTGCCCGCTGCCACGCCTTGAGCCGATGCCCCAGCTCCAGCACCCGCTCCGTCTCCACCCGGGAGAGGTCCAGCGGCGAGAGCAGGTCCCGCCCCCGCATGCCCGCTCCCACTTCATCCTCCACGAGACGCCGCAGCGCGCCCAGCCCGTCCAGTGCGAACTGCACGATCTGGTCCCACCTCCTGTCGGGCACCATCCCTCATTCTACCATCGCGGGCCTCCCCCGCCATCGCAGCCAGGCCCACCACGCGGCCCCCACCGCCAACCCGCCCAGGCTCACCCACTGGGCCAGGCTCATCCCCAGCGCGAGCGCCTCTCCGATGCGCACCCACTCCACGCCCCACCGCACCGCCGAGTAGGCGACCAGGTAGAGCGCCGCCAGCTCGCCCGGCCGGCGGCGGGCCCGGCGCCGGTAGGCCAGCAGGCCCGCCACGGCCAGGGCCGCCAGGATGGACTCGTACAGGAAGGCCGGGTGGAAATAGGCCGCCATCTCGTAGCCGGGCGGGCGCATCGGCTCGGGGACGTAGAGCCCCCAGGGCAGCTCCGTCGGGTAGCCGAGCACCTCCCGGTTGAAGAAGTTGCCCCAGCGCCCGATGGCCTGCGCCAGGAGCACCGAGGGCGCCACCACGTCGGCCAGCGCCGCCGCGTCGAGCCGGCGCCGCCGCGCCAGCCACAGGATGGCCAGCACCGCGCCGGCCAGGGCCCCGTGGATGGAGAGCCCTCCCATGCGCGTGCGCAGCGCGTCCAGGGGATGCAGGACGAAGTAGTCCAGGTTTTGCAGCACGTAGACCAGCCGGGCGCCGACCAGGCCCATCGGGATCCCCAGGAGGGCCAGGTCCACCAGGTCGTCCGGGGCCAATCCCGCTCGCACGCGCTCGGGCTGCGCCACCAGCCAGGCCGGCACGAAGGAGAGGGCGATGACCAGACCGTACCAGCGCACCCCGACGGGCCCGATCCAGAAGGCCACGGGGTCGAGCGGTCGCCTGCCCCGCCACGCCTCGGCCAACGAGCCACCGGCGACGACGGCGACGAGGGTGGCCACGAGCACCCCGGCCACGGCCCAGGCGGCCACCCTCGGACCGTGGTGGGCGGCTGCGGGCCGGTCTCGTCTCAGGCGGGCTCCGGCCACGCCTGCTCGCCGCCCATGTCGGTCTCGTCGGCCGGCAGCTCGTCTACGCCCGCGTACGGCACCGGGGTCTGCGGCAGGCTGGAGGCCACCATGTCGGCGAAGGCGAGGCGCAGCACCTCGTCCATGTGAGCGACGGGGTGCACCTCCAGCTGCCGGCGCACCGCCACGGGCACCTCGTCGAGGTCCTGGAGGTTGTCCCGTGGCAGCACCAGGTGACGGATGCCATAGCGATGGGCGGCCAGCACCTTCTCCTTGAGCCCGCCCACGGGCAGCACCCGCCCCTGCAGCGTGATCTCGCCCGTCATGGCCACGTCACGGCGCACCGGCCGCCCCAGCAACGCCGATACCAGCGCCACCGCCATGGTGATGCCCGCCGAGGGGCCGTCCTTGGGGATGGCACCCTCGGGGACGTGCACGTGGATGTCGACCCGCTCGTAGAAGCCGGGATCGACGCCCAGCTGCCGGGCCCTGGAGCGGACGTAGCTGTAGGAGGCCTGGGCCGACTCCCGCATCACCTCGCCCAGCTTGCCCGTCAGCCACAGCTTGCCCCGGCCCGGCACCACCGCCACCTCGATGGCCAGCAGATCGCCACCCCACTCGGTGTAGGCCAGGCCCAGGGCCAGGCCCACGCGGTCCTCCCCCTCGGTGTGGGAGTCGTGGTAGCGGGGAGGCCCCAGCCACCGCGCCAGGCTCGACGCGCTCACCCGCACCCGCGTCTCGGGCTCCTTGACCACCCGGCGGGCCGTCTTGCGGCACAGGGTGGCGATCTGGCGCTCCAGCTCCCGCACCCCCGCCTCCCGCGTGTAGCCGCGGATGATGGCCGCCACGGCACCCGGCGCCACCGACAGGTGGGCCTCCGACAGCCCGTGAGCCTGGCGCTGGCGGGGGATGAGGTGGCGCACCGCGATCTGCACCTTCTCGGCCTCGGTGTAGCCGGGGATGGTGATGGTCTCCATGCGGTCGCGCAACGGCCGCGGGATGGCCTGCAGCACGTTGCCGGTGGTGATGAACAGCACGTCCGACAGGTCGAAGGGCACCTCGAGGTAGTGATCGGCGAAGGCGTGATTCTGCTCCGGGTCCAGCACCTCGAGCAGCGCGGCGGCAGGGTCGCCCCTGAAGTCGGAGCTGAGCTTGTCGACCTCGTCGAGCAGCAGCACCGGGTTGCGCACACCGGCCTGGCGCATGGCCTGCACGATCTTGCCCGGCATGGCGCCCACGTAGGTGCGCCGGTGCCCCCGGATCTCGGCCTCGTCGCGCACCCCACCCAGGCTGATCCGCACCAACCGCCGCTCCAGCGCCCGCGCCACCGACCGCGCCAGCGACGTCTTGCCGACGCCCGGTGGCCCGATGAGGCAGAGGATGGTGGCGCGAGCCCGCTCCCGCGCCAGCTGCCGCACCGCCAAAAACTCCAGCACCCGCTCCTTGACCTGCTCGAGCCCGTAGTGGTCCTCGTCCAGGACGCGCTCGGCCGCCTCGAGGTCCAGCCGGTCCGTGGTGCGGGCGCTCCACGGCAGGGCCAGCAGCCAGTCGAGGTAAGTGCGCACCACCACGGCCTCGGCGGCCAGCGGTGGCATCTTCTCCAGGCGTGCCACCTCGTGCTCCGCCCTGGCCTGCACGCCCTCGGGCAGCCCCGCCTGGCGGATGCGCCGGCGCAGCTCCTCCAACTCGGAGCCGCGCTCGCCCTCTCCCTCCCGCTCCACCGCTTCCCGGGCGACCGCCCTGACGGCGGCACGGCCCGCCGGCTCCCGGCCGGGCTCGCCCGGCGCCCGCCCACGCCCGCCACGGGGTTGCGCCAGCAGCAGCTCGATCTCGCGGTGCAGCAGCGCCAGCAGCCGCTCCAGGCTCTCGACGCCCCCCGACGACTCCAGCAGCATCTGCTTCTCCTCGAAGGGCAACGCGAGCTGGGCGGCCACCACGTCGCACAGCCGCTCCGGCGAGGCGGCCCGCGCCAGCGACAGGGCCAGCTCGGGCCAGGGCTGGCCGCCGAGGCGCGAGTACTCCTCCAGGGAGGTCAGCAGCGCATCGACCAGCGAGCGCCGGTGGGCCGCGGCCTGCGGCTGGCTCGCCCACGGGGCGGCACCGTCCGCGTCCAGCGGCACGGCCCTCACCCGCATGCGCGGCTCCACCCCGGCGAAGGCGGTGATGCGCGCCCGAAAGAGTCCCTCGACCGTCACCCGCAGGCGTCCGCCGGCCACCCGCAGCACCTGGTCGACCCGGGCCACGGTGCCCACCTCGTAGATGTCGGCTGGCGAAGGCTCCACCAGGTGGGGGTCGCGCTGAGCGGTCAGCATCAAAAGCGGCGGTGACTGGCCGGCGGCCTCCTCGACGGCGGCCACCGACCGGGGCCGTCCGATCTCCAGGGACGCCGCCATGTGAGGGAAGACGACCATCCCCCGCAACGCGAGCAGGGGCAGGTGCAACACCCGCCCGGGCTCCTCCCCCACCGGCCACACCCCCTGCCTCCCGTCGGGCGTCGCCTCGTCGTCGATGCCCGGCGGAGTCGCCCTCATCTTACCCCGTGCCGGAGCAGGCCGTCAAAACGCCGTCCCGACGGGCCTCCACCGGCTCGGGCACGGCGGCCTCCACCGCCCGCTCGACCACCTCCCGCAGGTGCTCGACCGCCACCACCTCGATGCCCTCGAGCTGCTGCAGGATGGCCAGGTGGTTTTCCCGGGGAATGAGGATGGTGCGGATGCCGTTGCGACGGGCCGCCTCCACCTTGGGGACGATGCCGCCGACGGGCCGGATGAGCCCCCGCACCGACAGCTCCCCGGTGATGGCGATGCCGGGCCGCACGGGTCGCCCCGCCACGGCCGAGTAGGCGGCCACCGCCATGGCCGCCCCCGCCGACGGCCCGTCGACGGGCGCGCCGCCAGGGAAGTTGATGTGCACGTCGTGCGCCCGCACCGGCACGCCGAACTGGTGCTCCAACACCGTCTGGAGCACCTCGACGGAGCTTCTGGCCAGGCTCTTGCGGCGCAGCGTGTGGCCCGGGCCTCCCAGCTCCTCCTCCTCGGTCACGCCCGTCACCGTCAGCCGGCCGCCGCCGGGCGTGGCCGCCGGGCGTGCCGTCGCCTCGATCTCCACCACCATCCCCGAGTTGGGGCCCCAGACCGCCAACCCGTAGACCAGTCCCACCGCCGGCTCCCGCCGCACGGTCACGTGGGGCCGCGGCGAGTACTGCCCGTTGTTGACCACCCACTCGAGATCCGCGGCGGTGATGGCCTTGCGCCCCTCGGAGATGACCAGCCCCGCCGCCACCTGCACCATGTTGACCGCTTCCCGGCCGTTGGCGGCGTAGCGCTGGACCACCTCGACCGCCGCCTCGTCCATGGGCAGCCCCACCTTCTCGGCGGCGCCCCGGGCGATGCGGCCGATCTGCTCGGGCGTCAGCGGCTTGAAGAAGACCTCGAGGCAGCGGGAGCGGATGGCCGGCGAGATCTCCTCGGGCAGCCGGGTGGTGGCCCCCACCAGCCGGAAGTCGGCCGGCAGCCCGTTTTGGAAGATGTCGTGGATGTGGGCCGGGATGTTGGTATCCTCGCTGGAGTAGTAGGCGCTCTCGAAGTAGACCCGCCGGTCCTCCAGCACCTTGAGCAGGCGGTTGAGCTGGATGGGGTGCAGCTCGCCGAGCTCGTCGATGAAGAGGATGCCGCCGTGCGCCTTGGTGACGGCCCCCGGCTTGGGCTGCGGGATGCCGGCGATGCCCATGGGGCCCGCCCCCTGGTAGATGGGGTCGTGCACCGAGCCCAACAGGGGGTCGGCGATGCCCCGGTCGTCGAAGCGCGACGCGGTGGCGTCCACCTCCACGAAGCGGGCGTCGGCCTTGAAGGGGGAGAGGGGGTTGCGCTTGGCCTCCTCCAGCACCAGCCGCGCCGCCGCGGTCTTGCCCACGCCCGGCGGCCCGTAGATGATGACGTGCTGCGGGTTGGGCCCACACAGGGCCGCCCGCAGGGCCCGGACGCCCTCCTCCTGCCCCACGATCTCCTCGAAGGAGCTGGGGCGTGTCTTGGCGGCCAGCGGCTCGGTCAGCGAGATGGACCGCAACCGGCGCAGGCGCTCCATCTCCCGCCGCGACTCGCGCTCGATGGCCGAGCGGTTGACCTGCTGGGCCCGCAGCAGGTTGAAGAAGTACAGCCCGACGACGGCGGCGAAGAAGAAGTTGAGCAGGGCGAAGACCGCCAGGAGATCCGACATGCGCGACCCTTCCCCCGCGGCCGGCGCCCGGGGGCTGGCCCCTGGGGCGCCGGGCCGGCTTCCAGCCTGTGGCTAGTATGCCGCGGGACGGAAGGTCTAACACATCGGGGCGTCGGACGGACCTGGGGGAGAGCCTCAGGCGCTCTCCTCTCGTTTGCGGGCGCGAGGGGCACTGGCGGCCGGGCGGTCCACCCGGATCAGGCGGGGCGCCACCCCCCGCTCCACCACCTCGGCCGTCACGGTGCACTTCTTGACGTCGCCGGCCGAGGGCACGTCGAACATGACGTCGAGCATGATCTCCTCGATGATGGAGCGCAGACCCCGGGCGCCGCTCTTGCGCTCCATGGCCTTGCGGGCGATGGCGCGGATGGCATCCTCGGTGAACTCCAGCTCCACCCCGTCCATCTCCAGCAGCTTCTTGTACTGCTTGATGAGGGCGTTCTTGGGCTCCGTCAGGATGCGCATCATGTCGTCCTCGGCCAGCGCATCGAGAGCCACCACGATGGGGAGCCGGCCGATGAACTCGGGGATCATGCCGAACTTGAGCAGGTCCTCCGGCATCACCTGGCGCAGGATGTCGCCGATCTGGCGCTCCTGCTTGCGCTGGATGGTGGCGCCGAAGCCCATGGTCTTCTGGCGGATGCGGTTCTCGATGATCTTCTCCAGGCTCTCGAAGGCCCCGCCGCAGATGAACAGGATGTTGGTGGTGTCGATCTGGATGAACTCCTGGTGAGGGTGCTTGCGCCCGCCCTGCGGCGGCACGCTGGCCACCGTGCCCTCCAGGATCTTGAGCAGGGCCTGCTGCACGCCCTCGCCCGAGACGTCCCGGGTGATGGAGGGGTTCTCCGACTTGCGGGCGATCTTGTCGACCTCGTCGATGTAGATGATGCCGCGCTCGGCCCGCTCCACGTCGTAGTCGGCGTTCTGGACGAGGCGCAGCAGGACGTTCTCCACGTCCTCGCCCACGTAGCCGGCCTCGGTCAGCGACGTGGCGTCGGCGATGGCGAAGGGCACGTTGAGGATGCGAGCCAGCGTCTGGGCCAGCAGCGTCTTGCCCGAGCCCGTGGGGCCCAGGAGGAGGATGTTGCTCTTCTGCAGCTCCACGTCATCGGCCCGCATGCCGGAGTTGATGCGCTTGTAGTGGTTGTAGACGGCCACCGAGAGCACCTTCTTGGCGTGCTCCTGGCCGATGACGTACTGATCCAGGATGCCCTTGATCTCGGCCGGCTTGGGCAACGTGCCGAGCTGGGCGTCGATCTCCTCGGCTCCCTGGTCGTCGATGATCTCGTTGCACAGCTCCACGCACTCGTCGCAGATGTAGACGCCCGGGCCCGCGATGAGCTTCTTGACCTGCTCCTGCGACTTGCCGCAAAACGAACACTTCAGCTGCGCCTTCTCGTCGGTGAACTTCATCATGCCCACTATGCCGCCCCCCGCGGGCCCGGATCGGTCCTAGCGCTTGGCGGGCCGAGCCGGCTCCTTGAGGATCTCGTCCACGATCCCGTACTCCCGGGCCTCCTCGGCCGACATGTAGAAGTTGCGGTCGGTGTCCTTCTCGATACGCTCCATGGGCTGACCGGTGTGCCTGCTCAGGATCTCGTTGCCGATCTGCTTGAGGCGCAGGATCTCCCGGGCCTCGATCTCGATCTCGGTGGCCTGCCCCCGCACACCGCCCATCGGCTGGTGGATCATGACCCGCGAGTAGGGCAGCGCGTAGCGCTTGCCCTTCTGGCCCGCCGCCAGCAGCAGGGCCGCCATGCTGGCCGCCATGCCGATGCAGATGGTGGAGACGTTCTTGACGTACTGCATGGTGTCGTAGATGGCCAGCCCCGCGTAGACCAGCCCGCCGGGGCTGTTGATGTACAGCGAGATGTCCTTCTCCGGGTCCTCCGACTGCAAGAAGAGCATCTGGGCGATGACCAGGTTGGCCACGTAGTCGTCGATGGGGCCGCCGATGAAGATGATGCGCTCCTTGAGCAGGCGCGAGTAGATGTCGTAGGCCCGTTCGCCCCGAGGCGTCTGCTCCACGACGATGGGTACCAGCTGGTTGGTCACCATGTCGGTCCTCCCACCTTCCGTGATGGGGTCGCCTGCAGCGTCACCGCTCCATTATCCCTCATGCAGCTCGGCGTGGGCCTCGGAGGGCACCGGCTCGCTCCTGGCCGGCTGCTGCACCTCCAGCACGGCCGCCAGCTCGGCGGACTCGTCCTCACCGAGCCCCTCCTCCTCGCGCTCGGTCACCTCGGCCTGCTCCACCAGCCAGGCCACCGTGCGATCCCGGCGCAGGCCGATGCGCACCGACTCTCGCAGCTCCTCCGCCAGCTGCTGCTGGCGGGCCCGCTCCTGTCGGCGGCGCCGCTCCGAGACGGGCCCGGCGTCGCCGCCGCCCCGGATGGCCCCCATCATCTCCTCGACGCGCCGCTCCACCTCGTCGGGATCCGGCTCGATGGACTCCTGGCGGGCGACCGCGTCGAGCACCAGCTCCTCGGTCAGCTGCCGGCGCGCCTCGGGCTCCAGGCTCTGCACCAGCTCGGCGGCGCTGCGCCCCGTCAGCTCCAGGTAGCGCTCCACCGTCAGGCCCTGGGCCGCGAGGCGCTCGGCCAGGTCCCGCAGCAGCCGGTCGGTCCTCCGCCGTAGCATGGGCTCGGGCACTTCGACCCTGGCCTCCTGCGCCACCCGCTCGACCACCCGCCGGCTCAGCTCGGCCCGCCCCTTGCGGTCGGCCGAGGCCTCCAGGCTGCGGCGGATGGCCGCCTTGAGCTCGCCCAGGTCGGCGTACCCGCCCACCTGCTGCGCCAGCTCGTCGACGGCCGGCAGGCGCTTGGCCTTGACCGCCTGGACGGTGACGGTGAAGGCCAGGCGCTTGCCCGCCAGGTCCTTGACCGGGTAATCGGCGGGTACGTCGAGCTCGAACTGGCGCTGCTCGCCGGGGCGCATCCCCTCGATGGCGGCGTCGAAGCCCGGCAGCACCTGCTCGGAGCCCACCTCCAGCGTCCGCCCCCGAGCCGCCCCGCCCCTGAAGGGTCGCCCGTCGAGGAGAGCGTCGTAGTCCACCTCGACGTAGAGCCCCCGCTGGACGGGCCGGTCCACCGGCTCCAGCACGGCCAGTTGCTCCTGCAGCCGGCGCAGCACCCGGTCGACGTCGCCGTCGCTGACCCGGCGGACGACCCGCTCGACCTTCACCCCTCTATACGTACCCAGGGTGACCTCGGGCTTAACCGTCACCTCGGCCTTGAAGACGAGGGGTTTGTCCTCTTCCATCTGCACGATGTCGACCCGGGGGTCCTCGACGGGCTCGAGGCCGCTTTGCTGCACGGCCTCACGGTAGGCCTGGGGGAGCAGGATGTCCAGGGCCTCGTCGTAGACGGGCTGCAGCCCCAGCCGCGCCCGCAGCACCTCGGGCGGCACCCGACCCGGGCGAAAGCCAGGCACCCGGACCCGTTGCGCCAGGCGCCGGTAGGCCTCGCCCATGCTGCGGCGCACCTCGTCAGCCGACACCTCCACCTCGAGGGAGACCTTGCTGCCTTCCAGGGGATGGATCGTTGCCTTGACGCTCACCGGCGCGGCTCCTTCCGCGGGTCGTGGCCATCCGGCCCCAGACGCAAAATCAGCCTGATCGACCTCGGGCCGACCAGGCCGCCACTTGCGACGGGGAGGAGATGGAGCGGATGACGGGATTCGAACCCGCGACCCTCGCCATGGCAAGGCGATGCTCTACCAGCTGAGCTACATCCGCTCGCGGGGCCGGCCCTGCGTCGGCCGGCTCCAAGGCGCAGTCTACACAGCCCGGGGGGCGGCTGTCAAGGCGAGCCTCGCTCATCACGACCTCTCGTGCACTGAGTCGTCTGGGAAACGCCGCGTCCCCGTGGCTCACCAGGGCCGCCCCCAGGGCCAGATAGGCCGCGACGGCCATCACGGCCAGGCCTCGGGCCGCAGCGGACACGCCTCGCCGGATGAGGCCCAAGTATAACACGATGCCGGCCGTGAATACGGAGAGGAAGGCTTGTGCCAGCGGGCGGAGATGGGCCGTCTCACTCGGCAAGGGCAGCCACGGTAGGGCCAGCCCCGCCAGGGCTAGCGGGGCGAGAAGCGCGAGGGTCATGATGTGCCCCGTCCGCTCCCATCGTGACCGAGGCACCGGGCGCGCGCTGGACGCCGCCGGCGTGGGCTTCCGCTCCTCCTCCAGGGCTTCTGCGACCAGCAAGGCCATCGGCGGCAGGATGGGCAGCAAGTATCGGATGACCCTCCAGGCGATGGCATGCAACGCCAGGAAGCCCATCACCGCCCATACGATGACAAATGTACGCGTCGTCGCGGCCTGGTGAGCCGACGGGCCCTCCTGCCTCACCTTGCGCAACGCTTGCGTCAGCGCTCCCGGAAGCCATCCGCTCCAGGGAAGGAAGGCGGCTGCCAGGAGCGGTACGTAGCCGAGGACGAGCGCAAGTCCTTGGGCGGCGGGGGCGCCGGCGAAGAACCGCGCCGTCCCTCCTGTGAAGAAAACCTCCACGAAAGACGGACCCAGTCGCCACGCCTCCACCACGAACCACGACAGCCCGAGCACGCCAAAGAGTAACGCACCGCCGAGCGTGTGCGCCACGGCACGCGCAGTCGAGCCCACGAATTGCGCAGGGCTTCTCCGCCCCAGCAGGGCATAGGCAGCCACGATGACCGCGGTCAGTGCGACGCCAAAGGGGCCACGGCTCAGCATCTCCCCGGCCAGGGCCACCCAGGCCAGGTAAACGAACGCGACGTGCCGCCTGGCCTCGAACTGCAGGACCGCCCAGAAGGCCAGCGTCGCGAAGAAGGCGGTCGCGACGTCTTGCTGCGGGACCAGGACCGCGTACCAGAAGAGGGTGGACGTCAGCAGCACCCACCCTGCCCGGACGGCGACCCGCTCCGGCAGGTACAGTCGTCCGACGTCGACCGTCAACCACAGCAGACCGAGCCCCATGAGCACCTGCCACAGCCTGGCAGCCAGTTCGTTGACGCCCAAGAGTTTGAAGCTCAAGGCCAGCATCCAGAGGGTCAGGGGCGGCTTGTCGACGATCGCATCCGGGGCAGCCGGGTGGCGGGGCGTCACCCAATCACGGCTTTGCAGCATCTGCTGCGCGATCTCGGCGTAGTAGTGAGAGTCTCCGTCCGTCAGGGGGGCTGCCAGGGGCACCACGAACAAGACGAGTGCACTGACCCATAGCAGGCGGCGCATCGTTGCAGGGTGCCGAAGCCCCTGCCTCCCGATCAGGCGGAGGTACTCCAGCACCGTGGGGATGATCCGGATCTTGCTCGTCCCCCGTTTTCGGTCGTAGCGCAAGACCAGGGGGATCTCGCTGACTCGTGCACCCAGGCTGCCCAGGTGCAGAAGCAGTTGGGCTGTGCAGGCAAACGTCCTTCCGTCGACGAGGGCGTCGCCGTATCGCGCGAAGGCCTCCTGCAACACGGCAGCTCGATATGCTCGGTAGCCCGACGTGTAGTCACGGACTCCACGGATCGGCACCGCGACACGCAGCAACCCGTTGACAACCCGGCTCATCAAGCGGCGGAGCCACGGAACCCCAATCTCCCTCGCGCCGGCCCGGTACCGGGACGCGATGACGACGTCGTATCCCCGGAAGACCTGATCCAGCATGGCGGGAGCCTGTGCCGGATCCTGCGTGTCGTCCGCGTCGAGACAGAGGATGACGTCAGAGGGATGCGCCCGCTGGGCGGCCCACTGCAAACCATCGCGCAGCGTCGGGGCAAGCCCCTGGTTGGTGGGATGCCGGAGGATGGTGGCAGGGCATCCATGCCGCTCGGCAGCTTCACGGGCAGCGTCTCCCGTCCCGTCCACGCTGCCGTCGTCGACCACCACCACGTGATGGCGCGTACCAGCGAGGGCTAGCGCTATCCGGCCGATGAGGGGGCCGATGTTGGACGCCTCGTTGTAAGCGGGCAGTACCACCCACGCGGAGCCCCCGCCTTCACCGCTCCCGGAAACGGCCCTTGCCGCTTGCGGGCGGGTCGCGACCGCTGACGATTGCACCGCGGTCTCTCGGCGCCGAAAGAGGGTGCTCCACGTGGCCATCAGGATACCTCCAGCGATGGAAGGTAGATAGTAGGCGAGGAGGCGGTCCAGCACAACGACACCAGCTGCATCGGGGGAAATGCCACCGGCGGGGTCAAGTGCGTGGCTCAGCAGCAACCCCGACGACCATTCAGAGATGCCCATGCCCCCTGGCACCATGGACGCGACCCCCGTGAGCGAGCCGAGCATGAACGCGACGGAGGCATCTCCGACGCCGCCACGCCACCCGAGGGCCGCGGCTGCCAGCTCCGCCCGCAGGGCCTCAAGGCCGAGGGCGAGGATGGACAGACCGGCTACTCCCGCTCGAAGCTCGGCGCTCGGTGCAGGCAGACTGCCGAGGAGACGCCGGCTCCATGGCCCAAGTGGACCGGGCAGGTAGATGAGGGCGCCCATGCCCATGGCGCCCGCCGCGGCTGCCGCGTAAGACAGCCAGCGCAGCAAAGCCAGGCCTGCATCGGGGCGGCCGTCCGTCCACACACTGCCCGCGATACCAGCCAGGAGCATCAAGGCCGCCAGATCGTAGAGCCGCTCCCAAAGCGTCAGGCCCAGGGCCTGTCCGAAGCGTACGCCCTCTCCAGTAGCCATGAGCGCCGGCTTGCCGAGGTCGACCGCACGCCCCGGCGCGACGGCCCCGGCAGCCACCCCCACCGGTACCATGGCCAGGGCCTTGCCCCACGACAGCGAGCGACCGAGGGCCCACTTGAGCATCTGCCGCCAGCGCAAGGCCTTGAGGACCAGGTTGGCCAGCCCCGCGAGCGCGGCTGTCGCCACCACGGGCGGGGACGCGTCGCGGATGACGCGGGCGACGCCGGCAGACCAGGACGAGTAGACGAACCATCCCAACAAGGCCACCCCGACCAACGCCAGGGCAATCGGCGCCCAACGCCGATGGCGTCGCAGGTGAGGGGTGCTGCCGGCCTCCTGGCTCAGCACACGCCATCCGGACAGCGGATGCTGACCATCTGCACGTTGGTCATCTCCTCGATGGCGAAGCGCACGCCCTCGCGGCCGAGGCCACTTTGGCGGTTGCCACCGTAGGGCATGTGGTCGGCCCGGAAGGTGGGCGCGTCGTTGACGACGATGCCGCCGAAGTCCAGCGCCCGGATAGCCCGCAGGACGGCGCCCAGGTCTCGGGTGAAGATCCCGGCCTGCAGCCCGTACTCGGTGGCATTGGCCATGGCCAGGCCCTCGTCGAGCTGGTCGAAGGGGATGACCGACGCCACCGGGCCGAAGGCCTCCTGCGCCACCACGCGCAGCTCCGGTCGCACGTCGGTCAAGAGCGTCGGCCAGACGACGGGGCCCTCTCGCCGCCCGCCGGCCACCACCCGGGCCCCCGCCTCGGTCGCCTCGCGCACCCACGTCTCGATGCGCCGGGCCTCGGCGACGTCGATCATGGGCCCCACGTCGACGCCCTCCTGCAGCGGGTCGCCCACCGCCATGGCGCGCGTGGCCTCGGCCAGCCGCTCCAGGAAGGGCTCGTAGACGGCGCGCTGCACGTAGATCCGCTGCACCGAGAGGCAGACCTGGCCGGAGTTGTAGAAGGCGCCCACGGCCGAGCGCCGGGCCGCCAGATCCAGGTCGGCGTCGGATGCCACCACCACGGGTGAGGTGTTGCCCAGCTCGAGGGTCACCTTTTTGATGCCGGCCTTCTGGGTGATGGCGCGGCCCACCGCGCTGCTGCCGGTGAAGGTGACCATCCCCACCCGGGGGTCCGTCACCAGCAGGTCTCCCACCGTCGCGCCCGGCCCCACCACGAGCTCGATGGCCCCCTCCGGCAGCCCCGCCTCCTCCATCGCCTCGCACAGCATGACGGCCGTCAGCGGCGTGTAGCTGGCAGGCTTGAGCACCACGGCGTTGCCGGCCGCCAGCGCCGGGGCCACCTTGTGGGCCACCAGGTTGAGGGGGAAGTTGAAGGGGGTGATGGCCGCCACCACCCCCACCGGACGCCGCACGAAGAAGCCGAAGTACCCCTCGCCCGCCGGCACGGCGTCGAGCGGCACCGTCTCGCCGTGGATGCGGCGTGCCTCTTCGGCGGCGATGGTGAAGGTGGTGATGCCCCGCTCCACCTCGACCCGCGCGTACTTGAGCGCCTTGCCGGCCTCCGCGGCGATGGTGCGGGCGAAGGTCTCCTTGCGCTCCTGCAGGATGGCCGCGATCCGGGCCAGGATGGCGGCCCGCCGGTGGGCCGGCAGGGCCGCCATGACCGGCGCCGCCCGGGCGGCCGCCTCGACGGCTCGGGCGACCAGCCCGGCATCGGCCTGCCCGACGACGCCGATGGCCTCGCCCGTGTACTTGTGTCGCACCGTCAGGGTCTGCCGGGTCGGGACCCACCGGCCGCCGACGTACAGCTGGCCCTGGTGCACCGGGCCCATCGGGGGCGCCTCCTCTCCTCGGCCCCGCCCGCCGGCCCGTCCCCCATCAGGGCTCGGTCGGCAGGCGATGGTTGAGCCAGGCGATGATGCCGCCCTTGAGGTTGATCACCCGGCTGAAGCCCTGCTGCCGCAGCGCCTGGGCGCCCCGGGCGCTGCGCTCGCCCACCGCGCAGTAGAGGATCAGCTCCCGATCCCGGGGGAGCTCCGCCGAGCGCTCGGTCAGCTGCCCGAGCGGGATGAACAGCGAGTCGGGAATCCGCATGATGGCCCGCTCGGCCGGCTCCCGGACGTCCACCAGCACGGCCTGGCCGGACCGGAGCCGCTCCCACGCCTCGGGAGGTTCGACCTCGGCAGGGTGTCCGTCCTGCCCAGCATGCCCGCCCGCGGCGTCCGGCGTGCCGGCCGCGGCGGCGCTGCGCCGGGCGTGCTGCGGCACCCCGCAGAACTCCTCGTAGTCGATGAGCTCCCGGATGGTGGGATGGTCGCCGCAGACCGGGCAGTGGGGATCCCGCTGCCAGCGGACGGTGCGGATCTCACCGGTCAGCGCGTCCCACAGCAGCAGCCGATTGGCCAGCGTCTCGCCCACGCCCAGGATGATCTTGACCGCCTCCAGGGCCTGCAGCGTGCCGAAGAGTCCCGCCACCGCCCCGATGATGCCCGCCTCGGCGCAGCTCGGCACGCTGCCCGGTGGCGGCGGGCTCGGGAAGAGGCAGCGATAGCAGCCGCGCCCCGGCAGGTAGGTGGTGGCCTGCCCCTCCCAGCGCAGGATGCTGGCGTCGACCAGGGGCTTGCCCAGCATGACGCAAGCGTCGTTGACCAGGTAGCGGGTGGGGAAGTTGTCGCAGCCGTTGACGATCACGTCGTAGTCCCGCAGGATCTCGAGCGCGTTGTCGGAGGTGAGCACGGTCTGGTAGGTGCGCACCTCGACGTCGGGGTTGATGTCCTCCAGGGTGCGTCGGGCCGACTGCGTCTTGGGCCGGCCCACGTCGTGGGTGTAGTGGAGGATCTGGCGCTGCAGGTTGGTCAGGTCGACCCGGTCGCCGTCGACGATGCCGATGGCGCCGACGCCCGCCGCCGCGAGGTAGAGGGCGGCGGGGGAGCCCAGGCCGCCGGCCCCGACGATGAGCACCCTGGCGTCGAGCAGCTTGCGCTGGCCGGCGACGCCCACCTCCTGCAGGAGCACCTGGCGGCTGTAGCGCTCCATCTGCTCCGAGCTCAAAAGGGTCTGGGGGCTCATGCCGGTTCCTCCCCACGGGCCTCCGGCGCGCCCTTGGCCGTGGCCGGCTCGGGCCGGTAGACCACGACCTTCCAGGTGCCGGGGCTCACCTCCTCGATGCGGGTCTGATAGCCCAACCGCCCGGTGTAGGCGGGGATGGTCTGCAGGGCGGGGGCATGGTCGGTCAGCACCTCCAGCGCCTCGCCGTCACGGAGGCGAGGCAGAGCCTCGACGGCCTTGAGCATGGGATAAGGGCAGATCTCGCCCCGCACGTCCAGCAACATCGATCCCGGTCGCCCCTTTCCGTGCACCGCGATTGTATCCGACGCCGGGGTCCACCGTCGGCGGTAGCCCCCACGGCCACGTCACGCCAGGCGCCGCACCAGGCGGGTGCCCAGGGCCGCTCCGGCCAGCAGCGCCACGCCAAAGAGCCACCCGTTGAGCCCCAGCGACGGGATGGCCGAGAAGAGCGCCCCGATGGTGCACCCGCCGGCGATGGCCGCGCCGTACCCCATCAACACCCCGCCGACCGCGGACTGCGCCCAGCGGCGGCGCTGCCTCGGCAGCCGCCAGCGAAACTCCCCGGCCAGCGAGGCCGCCAGCAGGCTGCCCACGACGATGCCCCCGTCCAGCATCAGCGAGTGGCTCAAGAGGGTGCTGCCGCCCAGGGTCAGCGTGCAGCCGGGGAGCTGGTCCGCGCCCGGCAGCGGCCCCGGCTCGAGGCCCACCAGGGCGTACAGCTTGACGGCCCAGCGCGACAGCTCGCCCGTCACCCCCCACGGCATGTGAGCGGTGTAGAGGTAGACGTTGAGGACCCCCAGCAGCAGCCCGCCGACCAGCACCGGCCAGCCGTCCCGAAACAGCCGCCGGCCCAGCTCGGCCGTGCGCTGCCGCAGCACCTCGCCCACCGGCGCCGGCCCCGACAGAGCACCGGACGACGGCCCGCCCTGGCCGCCCGCACCCAGCACCGCCGCGGTCGGGAAGGCCGGCGCACCGAAGCCCCGCCGGGCCTCGAACACCTCGAGGGCGATCCAGATGGCGGCCAGGGCTCCGAGCGTCACGGCCAGCGCGCCGCCGTAGCCCAGGTAGGCCGGCAGCCAGACCACCGGCCCGGTGGAGATGGTGCGCTCCCACCAGAAGCCCCAGGTGTGGGCGGCCAGGCCCAGCCCCACCAGGATGCCCAGCAGGGCGACGTAGGAGGCCGCGTAGCCCTCCCCGAGGCGGTAGAGCGTCCCCGACACGCATCCCCCGGCCAGCGACATGCCGATGCCGAAGAGCACGCCGCCCACCACCAGGTGCAACCCCAGCGGGAAGAGGTGCGCCTCCGGCGGCAGCAGCCCGAAGCCCGGCAGCGCCACCATCTTGGACTCCAGCAGTGCGAAGCCCACCGACGCCACCGCCATGCCCGCCAGGATGCCCTTGAGCGTGGCTGACCCGCCGAAGAGGAAGAGATCCCGGAAGGCCGATGCGAAGCAGAAGCGGCTGCGCTGCAGCACGAAGCCGAAGGCCAGCCCGAACGCCCAGAACAGCGGGAAGTCTCGGCCGAGGGGGGCGGTGGCGACCCCCACGGCCAGGGCTCCCACCGCCACCAGCGCACCCACCACGACGCCGGCGCCCCGGACGGCCGGGCGGGTGCTTGCGATCACGGCCATGCTTCGCTCACCTCACTCTCTGGCCCGAGCGGCCGGCGCGGTCTCAGCGCTCGATCGGCAGGTCGGGCCGGTTGCCCCACTCCGCCCACGAGCCGTCGTAGACCCGCACGGCCGGATAGCCCAGCAGCTCCTTGAGCACGAACCAGGTGTGCGCGGCGCGCACCCCCGTCTGGCAGTAGACGATGATCTCGCGATCGCCTTGCGGCACCACGCCGAACCGGGCGTACAGGGCCCGCAGCTCGTCTCGGGACTTGAAGGTGCCGTCGGCGTTGGTGGCCAGCAGCCACTCGACGTTGACCGCGCCGGGCACGTGGCCGCCCCGGGCGGCTCGCACGTCCAGTCCTGCGTACTCCCGCGCGGAGCGCACGTCGCAGACGGCGCCCTCTGCGATGGCGCGCTGGACGTCTTGGTATCCCGCCACCAGCGCGGGGTCCGGCGGCGTCGCCCGGTAGGCCGCCTGGCCCGACGCGACCGCCGCGACCTGCGCCGTGGCCCCCTTCTCCAGCGGGCGGCGCTCCCGCTCCCAGCGGGTGATGCCGCCGTCCAGCACGGCCACCGAGGGATGCCCGTACAGCTTGAAGACCCAGTAGGCCCGGGTCGCCCACAGGCTGCGCTGGTCGTCGTAGAGGACGACCGTGTCGGTGCGGCGGATCCCGAGGCGGGTCATCAGCGCCTCGAACTGGGCCTGCCCGATGGCCATCCCCTCGACCGGGTGCTCCTGGTCGATGAGATCCCGGCCGGGGTTGACGTAGACGGCACCCGGGATGTGGCCTCGCTCGAAGAGGCCGTCCTCGGTGCGCACGTCGAGCACGAACAGACCCGGCGTCCCCAGGTGACGGGCCAGCCAGGCACCGTCGACCAGCGGCCCGGGCAGCGCCACCGACGGCTGGGCGTCAGCGGCCGCCCAAGCGACCGGCCCGATCCCCGCCAGGGCCATCAGCGCCACCGTCACGCCCCAGACCAGCCGTCGCCGGCCCGAGCGTTCACCTTGGCCAAGGTACACGAAGACCACCCCTCCCGTGTCACGGGCATCGACGATGCGACTCAGCGGGGGGAAGCGGGGGCGGCCGGTCGGCGGGCCCCGCACGGGGAGGGTCGCCGCGGCCGCCGAGGAGGTAGGGTCAACACCCGCCGGCCATGGCGGGCACGATGGCGACCTCCGCCCCCTGGGCGAGCGGGGTGTCGAGGCCGGAGAGCAGGCGGGCGTCCTGGTCGTCGACGAAGAGGTTGACGTAGCGCAGCAGCTGGCCGTCGCTGTCCAGCAGGCGCTGGCGCAGGCCGGGGTAGCGAGCGTTCAGGGCCTCGATGGCCTCGCGCAGCGTCGTGGCCTCCACCTGCACCTCCCGCTCGCCGTTGGTCAGATTGCGCAGCAATTGGGGAATCCTCACCGTCACGGCCATGGATGTCGATGCCTCCCGTCGTCTGCAGTCTACCGCCGTTCCTTCAGCCGGTGACCACGCTGGGGGCCCGTTGTGGCGTGCCGCCCCGGTGGTCGGCCAGCACCGCCGTCTCGAAGGCCCGCAAGCTGGCGGGGATCCGGACCGACGAGACGGCCGCCTCCTCCGCCGCCTCCGGGGTCTTGAGCCCCATGCCGGTCACGTAGGCCACCACGACCTCGTCGGGGCCGATGACCCCCTCCTGCGCCAGTCGGCGCAGCACGGCGATGGTGGTGCCACCGGCCGTCTCGGTGAAGATGCCCTCGGTACGGGCCAGCAGACCGATGGCATCCACGATCTCCTCGTCGGTGGCCTCTCCCACCGCGCCCCCCGAGGCTCGGACGACGTCCAGCACGTACTTGCCGTCGGCCGGATTGCCGATGGCCAGGCTCCTGGCGATGGTCTGGGGGCGCACCGGGTCCACCCAGGCCTGCCCGGCCCGGTAGGCCCTCGCCACCGGGTTGCAGCCGGCGGGCTGGGCGCCGGAGATGCGCACGGGACGGCGCTCGACGAGCCCCAGCGAGGCCAGCTCCTCGAAGCCCTTGGCGATCTTGACCAGCAAGTTGCCGGAGGCGATGGGCACCACCACGTGGTCCGGCAGGCGCCACCCGAGCTGCTCGGCCACCTCGAAGCCCAGCGTCTTGGCCCCCTCGGAGTAGAAGGGCCGCAGGTTGACGTTGACGAAGGCCCACCGGTACTCGTCGGCGATCTGCGCGCACAGCCGGTTGACGTCGTCGTACGTGCCCTCCACCTCCACCACCGTCGGGTGGTAGATGGCCGAGTTGACCACCTTGGCCCGCTCCAGTCCTGCGGGGATGAAGACGTACGCCTCCATGCCGGCCCGGGCGGCGTGGGCGGCGACGGAGTTGGCCAGGTTGCCCGTCGAGGCGCAGGCGGCCACCTCGAAGCCGAAGCGGCGCGCCGCGGCCAGGGCCACCGAGACGACCCGGTCCTTGAAGGACCAGGTGGGGTTGAGGGCGTCGTTCTTGATGTAGAGCCGGCGCAGCCCCAGCGCCTCGCCCAGGCGCCGGGCGGGGAGCAGCGGCGTCAAGCCGGCCTGCAGGTCGGCGTCGGGGTCGTAGGGCGCGGGCAGGAGATCCGCGTAGCGCCAGATGCTCCTGGGGCCTGCCTCGATGCGAGCCTTGAGCGCCGCCGCGTCGACACCCGCGTGGTCGTAGACCGCTTCGAGAGGACCCAGGCACTCGTCGCACGCATAGCTGGGGGATACAGCAAAAGCCTTGCCGCATTCGCGACAGCGCAGGCCCACCACACCCATGGCAGACAACCCCCCGTTGCACGGCGGGCGTGCCCGGCGCATCGACAGCCCCGGCGGGACAGGGGCAGACCCGCGGATGGCAATCGGGTACCACCCATGGCCTTACGTGCCGGCCGGAGGGGCGTCCGCGAATGGGCAGACCGCTTCAGAGGGACGGACCACAAAAGACCTCTCCCTGCGCTCGGCGGCGCTAGGCGTCGCCGCGAAGCCCGCAGCCGTGACGTCACCGACTGCCGGCCCGGCGGTCGGCCGGGAGAGGACGGTCGCGCACGTCCTCTTATCCTCCGGGATTGGCACCTTGCCGCCCGATGGGCTGCAGGTTGCCGGGGGTCATCGAGCCGGTCTCTCGCCCGCTCTTGATAAGGGACCTCGGTATCGGTTGTTGGCAAGGATGGTAGCACGGCCCGACGGAGGTGTCAATAGCATGTAGCTCGGTCTGTCGCGAAGGGGTGGGATGCTCACCCACCAGCACCCGGCTCCCGTGCTGGCGAGGCTCACCGACCGGCAGCACCGGCTGCATCGCGACCCGCGCCCGTTGACGTCATGCCGTTATGCCGTTACTCTGGCTTGCAGAAGGTGACGCCGATGGCCCGCAAAATCACGGTCTACGTCGACGAAGAGCTCCACCGCCG
The DNA here is from genome assembly GCF_035593265.1 of Limnochorda sp. LNt. Lineage (GTDB taxonomy): Bacteria > Bacillota > Limnochordia > Limnochordales > Geochordaceae > Geochorda > Geochorda subterranea. The sequence goes on from NZ_CP141614.1 coordinate 1,945,755, forward strand.
CCTCAAGGCCGCGGCAAGTCTGCGGGGGCAGGCGTTATCCGACTTCATGCTGGAGGCGGCTCGCCGCGTCCTGGAGGCTCCTGACCGCCGGCGGGCAGCTGCCCACATGGATCGGGTACGCCGCCGCATCCAGGCGACGTTCACGGCCGAAGAGCTCCGGTCGATGAGAGAAGAAGGGCGGACATGATCCACGGCGCCGTGGTGGATGCCTCGGCCGCCCTGTCCTGGATCCTGCCCGGAGAGCAGACGGGACCGTCGCTCGCCTTGCGGGACCGGGCGGTGGCTGAGCCCGCCTTTGCCCTACTCGTCCCACCGACCTTCTGGTACGAGGTGGGCAACGTGTTGTGGGTGGCTACTCGGCGCAGCAGGATCGACCGGGCAGTAGCGCTCGACGCCCTCGAGGCGCTCCAGGCCTTCGCCTTCGAGACGTGGGAGGTGGAGCCGCGAAGCTGCTTGGAGATGGCCCTGGGGGAGGGCCTCTCGGTGTACGACGCAGCCTATTTGCAACTCGCGACGGTGGCCGGCGGCGCGCTCTGGACCCTCGACCGCTCCCTGGCTTACGCCGCTCACGCGAAGGGGCTCCGGGTGGAGCCAGCCGTTACGTAGGGCACGGCAACGCGTGCTTCCCCCTGGCCCCGCGCCCCTGCTATACTCGCGGGTAGCCACAAGGCCCCCTGGACCTCTGGCCGTGCGGACGTGGCGGAACCGGCAGACGCGACGGACTTAGGATCCGTTGGGGCGACCCGTGGGGGTTCGACTCCCCCCGTCCGCACCACTCCAGTTTGCCCCTCGAGGAGAGAGCGCCGATGGCCTCCACGCTCGAGCTGCTCCGGCAGATGGTGCCTCCGCCCCGCATCGACGACTGCCGACGGGTGCTGTGCGTGCAGCCCCACCCGGACGACACCGACATCGGGGCCGGGGCCACCGTCGCCCGGCTGGCCCGCCTCGGCGCGGAGGTCCACTACCTCACCGTGACCGACGGCAGTGCCGGTGCGCTTGACCCGGGCCTCGACCGTACCCGCCTGACGGCGCTGCGCCGGCAGGAGCAGGAGCAGGCCGCTCGGATCCTGGGCGTGCGGGAGCTTCGCTGGCTCGACTACCCCGACGCCGGCGACTACTCCGAGTACCGGGTCCGTCTCGACGTCATCCGCGCCATCCGGGAGCTGCGGCCGGACCTGCTCCTCACGGTCGACCCCTGGACGCCCTACGAGTCGCACCCCGACCACCTGATCTGCGGGCGGGCGGTGGCCGCGGCGGCTCTGCTGCACGGCTTCGCCTCCGTCGGCAACGCCGACGCTGCCGTCGACCGGGGGGCCCAGCCCCGTCCCCTGGTCGCCATCGCCTTCTACCATACGGCCCACCCCAACCAGTACGTAGCGGTCGACGAGGAGGACTGGCGGCGCAAGTGGGAGGCCGTTGCCTGCCACCGGAGCCAGCTCGATCTCGCCACGCTGGAGTCCTATCGCCTCTACTTCGACACGCGCGCCCGGGAGCACGGCCAGGCGGTAGGCGTGGCCAGGGCCGAGGCCTTCAAGGTGCTGCCCGTGGCCCTGCTGCACTGCGTAGCGGAGGCCATGTACCTCTGAGCCCCGTCAGCTGAGCCGACCCCGTCAGCCCGGATCGGGCTGCGCCGGCGCGCCCTGCGGCTCCGGGGTCGGGCCGCCTCCCGTAGCCTGCGCATCCGTCTCCTCGGATCGGGCTCGGGTCGACTCACCCACGCCAGGAGGGCGGATGATCGCCATCGCGCACGCCAGGCCGGCGGCGGCCAGGGCGGTGAGTCCCAGGATGACCAGCCTCGGCCCCGGCTCCACCGCCAGCCCGAAGAGTGGCGGCCCCAGCGCCACCCCGCCGAACCGCACGGTCCCGTAGAGAGCCGTCACGGCACCCCGCTGCTGCCGAGCGGCGGCGCTGGTCACCAGCACGTTGACCGCGGGCAGCGTCAGGCCTGTCCCCAGGCCCAGCACGGCCGACAGGGCGACCACGGCCCATAGGGGCTGCCGCACCAGCGCCAGCGTCCCCAGTGCCACGGCCCCCAGCACCAGGCCCACCACCGCCACCGCCTTGAGGTGGACCGGCCGTCGCTGCAGGTACAGCCCGCCTGCGAAGGCCACGGCGGCCATGACCCCCACCGGGATGGCGATGATCCCGCCCCGCGCCAGTTGACCCAGCGCGAAGCGGCTCTCCAGCTCGTCGCTGACCAGGCTCAAGACGCCGAAGAGAGCCGAGAGAGCCAGCATCCCGGCGCCGTAGCCCGCCGCCAGGGCCGCGCCGCGCTGGCGGGCGATGGCCCCGAGGCTGGCCAGGTACTCTCGCAGCCCCTGCGCCTTGCGCTGCCGCTTCGGCTCGGGCACCACCGCCAGGACGCCGAGGGCGGCCGGGATGGCGACGGCGCCGTAGACGAAGAAGGGCAGGAACCAGACCACCATGGCCGCCAGCGCCCCCAGGAGCGGACTGGCCACCTTGCCGATGCCGTTGCTGGCCTCCAGGTAGCCGACGGCCCGGGCCCGCTCCGCGCTCTGGAAGACGTCACCCGCCAGGGCCAGGGCCAGCTGGTAGGTCCCCCCTGCCCCGATGCCCTGCAGGATGCGGGCGCCGATGAGCGGCCAGAAGCGGCCGGGCAAAAGCCATGTCCCCAGCCCGGCCAGGATGCCGCCCAGCCCGTAGAGCAGCAGGGCCGGCACCATGACGACCTTGCGGCCGACACGATCCGACAGCGCGCCGGCGAAGGGGATGGTGACGGCCGCGGGCAGCGAGAAGGCGGTGATGACGAGCCCCGTCTGCACCGGCGTCAGGTCGAGGTGAGACTTGATGGCGGGCAGCACCGGGATCAGCATGGAGTTGCCCAGCACCATCACGAACGGGACCAGGCTCAAGACCACGAACCACCGGAAGGTCTCGCCGCGCAAGCGCCCCTGCCTCCCGCTCCACCGCCCGCCCGTCGCCAGGGACCGCGAAGCGCAGCTGCCCGCGCCGCGGCGGCCGGCCGGAGGTAAGTTGCCCTTCGCGGGCCGGCGTCAGGGATGGGGGTTGCTGGAGCGTGGCAGCCACGGGGAGCCGGGAGGCGCGGCCGGTCGCAGGTGCGGCTAGAGGGCGTGCCAGTCGGCGCCCTGGGCCGCACGCAGCACGAAGATCTGGGGGGTCTTGCCCGTGCGCCGCGGATACTCCGCCTCGAGCGCGGCCAGCAGCGCCGGCACGGCATCCGGCCTGGCCAGGGTCACGGTGCACCCGCCGAAGCCCGCGCCCGTCATGCGGGCGCCGTAGACACCGGGCACGGCTCGGGCGATCTCGACGGCCGCATCCAGCTCCGGGCAGCTCACCTCGAAGAGATCCCGCAGGCTGGCGTGAGAGGCCGCCATCAGCTCGCCCAACCGGCCCAGGTCGCCGTCCCTCAGCGCCCGGACGGCCTCCAGCACCCGGGCGTTCTCCTCGACCAGGTGCCGCAACCGGCGCATCAGCACCGGGGCCGCGACGTCGTGCAGCGCCGGCAGCTGCTCGGCCCGGATCTCCCGGACGAGTCGCCAGCCGCTCACGTGGCGACGCGCGATGGCCAGCGCCTCCTCGCACTGCTGGCGGCGCCGGTTGTACTCGGAGCCGACGAGACGGCGCCGCACGCGGGTGTCGGTTACCACGATGGCCACGTCCGGCGGTAGCGGGACGTGCTCGTAGCGCAGGCTGTCGGTGTCGACCAGCAGGGCGGCGTCGCGCCGGGCTAGCCGGGAGACGAACTGATCCATGATCCCGCAGGCGACGCCGACGAACTCGTTCTCGGCGCGGCGGGCCAGGAGGGCCGCGCGCACCGGCTCGACCTCGAAGCGCCCCGTCACCTGCGCGAAGAGCAGCGTCGCCACCTCGAGCGCCGCCGACGAGGAGAGCCCCGCCCCCTGGGGAACGTCGCCGGCGATGGCCAGATCTGCCCCCGTCACGGGCAGGCCCTCGGCCCGCAGCACCGCGTAGACGCCCCGGACATAGTCGCTCCACGGGTGACGGGAGTCCTTGCGCACGTCGTCGAGGCGGGCCTCGTCGAGCTCGAAGCAGGTCGACTGGTCGAAGTCCGCGGAGTAGACGCAGACCCTGTCGTCGGGGCGGGCGCGCCCGGCGACCACCACGTCACGGTCGATGGCCACGGGCAGCACGAAGCCACCGGTGTAGTCGGTGTGCTCCCCGATGAGGTTGACCCGGCCCGGGGCGCGGGCCAGCACGGCGGGCGGCGTGCCCCAGCGCCGCTCGAATCCCTCGACGGCCCGCCGGGCGGCTTGGAAACCTCGCTCGTGCTCGCTCATCGTGCCACGCCTCCCACACCTCCGAGCCTCTCGCCGGCTCGACGCAGCTGCCGGGCCATCTCCTCGGGGGTGGCGTCGGTGATGAAGGTGCCGGCGCCCGACTCGCTGCCGGCCAGGTACTTGAGCTTGGATGGCGCCCGCTGGATGGGCAGGAACTCGATGTGGAAGTGGCACTCCGGATACCCGCCGACCGGCCGGTCCATGGGCGCCTGGTGCATCACCATCATGTAAGGCATGCGCAGTCCGAAGAGGGCGTCGTAGCGGGCCAGGATACCCTTAAGGGCCTCGGCCAGGTGCCAGCGCTCGGCGTCGCCGAGCTCCAGCAGGCTGCCGACGTGACGGCGCGGCAACAGCATGGTCTCGTACGGGAACCGCGCGAAGAACGGCACGAAGACGACGAAGTCGTCGTTCTCCACCACGATCCGGCCCGGCCGGCGGTCGCCACCGGGGGCCGAGGCCGCGGCCGCGGCGCGCTCCTCGGCCAGCACGTCGCAGAGCAGGCAGCGCCCCGTCCGCTCGTGGTGCTCACGAGCATGGGCCAGCTCCTGCTGCGGGATGGGTGGGACGAAGGGGAAGGCGTAGATCTGCCCGTGGGGGTGGTGAAGCGTGACGCCGACGGCCTCCCCCCGGTTCTCGAAGATCATGACGTACCGCACGAAGGGCCGCCGCCCCAGCTCCTCGTAGCGATGGGCCCACACCTCCACCAGCTTGCGGATGTGCTCGACGCTCTGCTCGGCCAGGGTGCGGTCGTGGTCGGGCGAGTAGACCACCACCTCGCAGATGCCCTGGGCAGGTGCCACGGGCGACAGGGCCGTGCCCGCCACCTGGGGCGGCGGAGGCGTCTCGACGAAGGAGGGGAAGCGGTTCTCGAAGACGGCGATGTCCCAGTCTTCGTCGGGGATCTCGGTGGGATGGGCAGGGTCGCGCGTCGGGCAGAGCGGACAGAACTCCGCCGGGGGCTTGTAAGTGCGCTCCTGGCGGTGGGAGGCCACCACCACCCACTGCCCCAAGAGCGGATGCCAGCGAAGTTCACCCATCGGCTCTCGTTCCGATCCTCGTGCGGGAGGCCGGGCTCGTGACCGGCGCAGCCGGCTCCCCCGTTTCGCCGGCGCTGACTCCATCGCTCGAAGCCGCCGCACCCGTCTCGTCGCCATGCGTCATCGTAACGCGGTAGAGCAGCAGGGCACGGCCGTCGGGCTCCTGCAACCGGCGCACTTCCAGTTTCAACGACGGGTTCGCCCCCAGGCGGGTGCATCTCGACGCTCCCATGTCGTCACCGGCTTCGTGTCACGTCAGCTGATTCCCGCGAAGCGGGCCCTTTCGGTTGCATCCTAACATCGTCGCATTGCGCAGTCAAACGCAAGCCAGGGCGAAGAGAGTCGCAAGCATCGCTAGGCGCTCCTCCTCGACCATACGGAAGGCGCTCACGCCTTCTGATCGCCGCTGGGTGCCTAATGGGCTTTGACGAGGACCGTCGAGCGCGGTACCCTGTGGTGGCACGAGCCGTCACCACACTCATCCGAAAGGAGGCTACCCGGCCATGGGTGCCTCATCCGAAAGCGACCATCTCCTGCCAGCCGAGCGTCTCGACCGGATCCGCCAGATCCTCCTGACGCAGGGTTCGGTCCGCGTGGCCGCCCTGAGCCGGGAGCTGGACGTCTCCGAGGTGACCATCCGCAGCGACCTGGCCCGCCTGGAGCAGGAGGGCTTCGCCCGGCGAACCCACGGCGGCGCGGTGCTGGCCCGGGGCACCCGTTTCGAGCGTCCTTTCGCCGAGCAAGAGGCTCGCTTCCGGGAGGAGAAGCAGCGGATCGGAGCTGCAGCAGCCGCCCTGGTCGAAGACGGCGACACCATCATCCTCGACGTCGGCACCACCACCACCGAGATCGCCCGCCACCTGCCGCCGGTGAGCAACCTGGTGGTAGTGACCAGCGCCCTCAACATCGCGCTGGAGCTGGAGCGCCATCCGGGCGTGACGGTGGTGGTGACCGGCGGCACCCTGCGGCCGATGCAGCACTCCCTCGTCAATCCCCTGGCCACCATCCTGCTGGCCCAGATCAACGCCGACAAGCTCTTCTTGGGCTGCAACGGCGTCTCGGCCGACAAGGGCATCACCAACTCCAATCTGCAAGAGGCCGAGGTAAAGCGGGCCATGATCGCCGCCGCCAAGCGGGTCATCGTGGTGGCCGACTCGAGCAAGATCGGCGCGGTGGCCGCCGCCCACGTGGCCCCCATCTCCGTGGTGCACCAGCTCATCACCGACGACCATGCCGACGAGGTGGAGCTGGATCGCCTGCGGCAGAAAGGCATCGAAGTGTCAACTGTGTGACTCGCTCGTCTTTCGCCATGCCCGATAGCCGTGCCCTAAGCCATGGGCATTCGCAAGCCGGCGTAAGCTTCCGAAATCCCGCGATTGAGCCTCATACCACCCCCTGGGCCTTTATAGGCGGCCTTTAGCTAACTTCCCTCGCCTTGCGTTTCCATACGGAATCGGTTACGGTAAAAGTGCAGAGGCGCTCTTCCCCGGGGGGCGTAGCCATTTCAGGACCGTGAGCGACAACGGCGAGGGTATACGCAGTGGGCATGGCACCTTTGCCTTCTGCCGGAGCTGCCTCTGCCACCTCGTTAGCGGGGGACCGGACTCCAGGGTCGCAGAACTGGCTAGCTGTGGGTAGGCCCTGTTATCGATAATGGATAATCGAGGGGATAAGTCCTGAAGTGCGCACGGTCCAGGCCCGTCTACTGAGAACCCAGGTTTTCGAGGCGCTGCGAGAAGCCATCGTCACCGGCCAACTTTCCCCAGGGCAGCGGATCACCGAGCTTCGTATTGCCCGAGAGATGGGTACGAGTCAAGCCCCCTAGAAGAAGAAGGTCTTGTTGAGAGTATACCCCATGTTTGGTCCTTTGTCTCGAACTGGGATATCAGAGAAATGCGCGAAGTATACGAAATCCGGGCAACCATCGAGGGCTTGAGCGCTGCTCGTACCGTGTCGAGGCTTGTACCGGCGGATTTCGTCGAGCTTGAGAGATTGCTCGATGCACTAGTCGAAGCGGCCACAAAGGACGATCCCAAAGCAATAGCCGAAGCTGACCTGGCTTTCCACGCATACGTGAATCGTCGTTCAGAGCATAGAGTTCTGGTCCGCCTCTTCCAGCTGCTCGAAGCCCAAATTCTTCGCTGCGCTCACATGACTCGCAACCTCACTGGCGCCTACCCACCCGCCAGAGCTCGAGCCGAGCACCAAGCACTTATTGACGCGTTAAGGACTGGGCACCCCAAAGCGGCGTCAGAGGCCTTTCGAAACCACGTTAGCTGGGACATTATCGAAGGGAGGTTAGGCCGGGACGCGAGTCCGCACCAAGGCACTCCTACCGTGGGTGCCAGAGTCGCCGACCAGTCGTCTGACCGACCTTTGGGGGGAGGACTGACATGAACCCGAGTCGCTACCAAGCCACGGTGTTAACTGTGTGCCTCGTTTCGCTAGCTCTCGTCGGGTCGCTAGCCACACTTGCCGCGGCAGCGCCTGTAACGTTGCGCTTTCAAAGCTGGCGGCTGGCCGATCCGGTGTCCGGACCTTTGTACATGAAGTGGATTGCGGAGTACCAGCAGCTTCATCCAAATGTTAGGATTGAACCAGAGCCTGTTCCGCACGCTCAGCGATTGGAGAAGTTTATCGCACAGGTGCTGGCAGGCGACCCGCCAGACGTGGTGGGACTAACTACCGGTGATGTGGTGCAGTTCGCGGCCCTGGGTCAGGTTGAGAATCTTGACCGGTTCTATCAGGCTGAGGGGCCGGAGTTCATTCGCAGCTTTACACCGGTAACCCTTGCCTTGTCGGAGCATGAAGGGTCCTACTACGCGCTGTCGCATGAAGTAGTAACCACTGACGGCATGTGGTACAATGTGGACCTCCTTGCTAAGGCAGGTCTCGACCCCGAGGAGGCCCTGAGCACGTGGGATGCTTTCGTAGCTGCTTCCAAGAAGTTGACAGGCGCCGGAACGTACGCCATGGCGTTGCGTGGCAAGGACACCACCGGCTCCATGGCCAATCTGTGGAGCTTTCTCTCCCAGCTGAGTGGGCCGCTCGTCACTGAGGACGACATACGCAAGAATCTTGATTCTCCTGGCGCCCTGAAAGTGTTCAAGGAATACGTGGAATTGTACACCGTACACAAGGTAACGCCGAATCCCCTCGACATTGACTTCACGGCAATGAGCACCCTCTTTGCCCAGGGGCGGACCGCCTTCATGCACAACGGCTCGTGGATGAAGCCCATTATTGAGCAGCAAAACCCTGCCATGAAGGGTCGCTTCCTACCTTATTCAATTCCCACCTTCGCCGGTGGGAACCGTATCGCCCTCGCGGACGGCATGGCGTTTATGATTGGAAAGGGTTCCCGGCACGCCAGCGAAGCGTGGGAGTTCATGAAGTTCATGGTTAGCCGCAAAAAGCAGATGGAGAATCTGGAGGTAGCCGGGTTCCTTCCGTCGCTGACCGAACTGGCGGGGGCCGACCGCATACTAAACGACCCGTACCTCGCGGTGTTCGCGCGTGAACTGGCTGAACGTGGAGTACCGCGTCCACGGACGGCGAAGCTTAACGAAATCTGGACTGAGGTGCAACAAGCGTTCCAGGCGGTATTGCTTGGCCAGAAGACGCCGGAGGAGGCACTCCGGTCCGCAGCGAATCGCATTCGATCGGACATTCTCCGTCCGTAAAGCTGGAAGAGCGCGGGCAGGCGACGCACCAAACTTGGGCGTCGTCTGCCCGATTTTCTTGACAAGCCTTTGGAGGGGTTTCGGAGGGGTATAGATGCAAGTTACGGCTCGGGTAGCCCCCGCCCAGCCCGTTGGTCGTTCACATCGATGGCGTCTTAATCCAGTACTTCCATGGATCTTGCCAACGCTTATCATTCTGGCGCTGGTACAGCTGTTCCCGTTGCTATACTCATTCTACTTGAGTCTCTCTCGGATTTCACTTGATCTCCGAACGGAGCTCATCGGGTTGGCAAATTACCACCGTATCGTCCGGGACCCCACGGTAAGGGCCGCCCTTTGGCACAGTGTCGTATTCACTGTGGGCGGCGTCGCAGGACAGCTGGTTGTTGGTCTAGTCAGTGCCCTGCTTCTCAACTATGGACTGCGCGGTCAGCGTTGGATGCGGTTGGCGATGCTCATACCCTGGGTGATCCCTACGGTCATTACCGCCCTAGTGTGGCGATGGATGCTAGACAGTCACTTCGGTGTCATGAATGACTGGCTCGTTCGTGCGGGTATCCTGGACAGCTTCCGTTCGTGGCTTGGAATGCCAGACACGGCCCTCGCGGCAACGGTGCTCGTAAATGTTTGGAGAGGCAGCCCGTTCGTCGCGGTGATGCTGCTTGCAGCGCTGCAGCTGATCCCGAAGGAACACTACGAGGCCGCTCAAGTAGATGGTGCGGGCTCCTTCCAGCAGTTTCGGTATATTACTCTCCCAGGCGTCATGTACACAATGGCCTTGGCCGGAACGATGAGCGGAATTTGGTCGTTTAAAGAGTTCGCGCTCATTCAGCTGCTTACCGAAGGAGGTCCGGCAGGAGCAACAGAAGTTGTCGGAACGCTGGTCTACCGCATGTTCTTCCAATACGCCAGGTTCGGCGAGGCTGCGGCCCTCGGGGTTCTTGTTTTCCTTGTGCTCTTCGTCGCGAGCACGTACTACTTGCGACTGGCGACCAGGATTGAAGACTAGCGCGCAACAGTAGCTAGTGCCTCCTGACAAAATCGCCGTCCGTCGTTAGAGGGGAGTCTGGACCTTTGGCAACCCCAGCTCGTCATGCCGCCCTGTCCGGTCCTGCCCCGGCGGGGGTCTGCTCAGGCGCCTGCCGGGGCCAGGGCCAGCAGCCGGCGGGCCGCCCGGGTCAGGTTGTGGGCAAAGAGGCCCTCCCCGCTCCAGGTCGCTGCCCGCTCGGCGCCCCGATAGCGGCTGCGGTCGAGTTCAAAGGCGTCTTTGAGATGCGCAATGCGCCCCTCCTGGCCGCTGCGCCAGCGCAGCAACCGCCGAAAGGCCCGGCGTCGCTCGAAAAGTCGACGAGCCCGACCGCCTCGGGCTGGCAGGGCCACGTGCGCGATGCCCATCGCCCGCAGCGCCGCGTCGTTGGCCCGGCTGCTCATGCCCCGGTCGGCGGCCACGGCTCGGGGCGTGGCTCCGACCGCGTGGATGTGGCCCGCCACGGCGTCCACCAGCAAGCTGTCGTCGCTGGGATTGCCGACATGCAGCCGCCAGTGGCTGATGAAGCCCTCCTGGGTCTCCACCAGGGTCAGCTTGTAGCCGAACTCAACGGGCTTCGAAAGCTTCCCCCGCCGGATGGGCCGCGCATCCGGGTCGAAGAGGCTGACCAGCCGGTCCGGGATGGCCCGGAGGCCCTGCAGCCGAAGCTGGGTTTGCTCCAGTACCCGGCGCAGGCGCTGGGTGTACGTGACCAGGCCCTGCGCCAGGGCCCGGTAGCGCGCCCCCACGGCTGGGCCGAGCTTTCGGATGCGGCGCTGGACGGCCCGGGCCATGCGCTGCGCCTCTTGAAGCGTCTGCTCGGCCCGCCGAGCCACTTCGGCGGTAAGCCGGTCCACCTCGGCCTGGGCCTTCTCCCCTCCCCGGCGAAGCATCTGGCCGATGCGGCGCAGCCGGCGGCGGACCGAGCGCAGGCGGTCTCGAACCGAAAGGCGGACCCCGATGCCGGCTTCCTTGGCCCGGCGCATCAGCCGCGTCAGCACCCGCACCCCGTCGGCCAGCAGGCCCGCGTCGGTGGGGTGATGGATGTTCGCTTCCATCACCGTGGTGTCCACCCGGATCCGCTGGCCGTGGCGCTTCATCAGCCGCGCCTCCACCAGCTGGGCCATCAGGGCGTCGTTGAGTTGCTCGATGACTTCCGGACCCAGCCGGTGGGTCAGCTTGATGAGGGTGGTGGCATCGGGCACCTTGTCGGTGAGGCGCAACCGGCAGAAGCTCCGCCAGACCAGGCTATCGGCCACTTCCTTGACCAGCGCTTCGAAGCCCAGCCGGTAGCGGCGCTTCAGGTACATCATGCGCAGGTACGTCTCCAGGGGGATGGTGGGCCGACCCCGCCGAGCCGTGAGCTTGCGCCGGATGGGCGAAAGTCTGCGCTCGTCGTCCAGCAGCCGGTCGATGATGGCCAGCTCCTTGGGCAGCTCGAAGAGCTGGGGGTCGATGAGGCTTTCGAACAGGTCCGCCTTGAAAGCCACGTTGCGCTCCCGACGCACGATGCCATGCCTCCTGGGGCCGATTTTAGCATCGGTCGGTCTCGGGGAGGAGAGGGGTCACCCCGTCACGACGGGCTTTTCTCGGCGACTTTATCAGGGGCAACTAGCTAAGGGGGGCGGCGGCTTGAGGCGTCTCACGGTGTATCTCTTGCTTGCTGCGATGGTGATTGTATCTCTTGGCCCTGTGGCTTGGATGGTGTCTACGGCCTTCAAGCCGAAGTCCGAGACATTCGCGTTACCCACGTACTGGCTACCGAAGTCTCCGACCCTAGACAACTTTGTGGAGGCGTGGCGAACCCAGCCGATTGGACGCCAGTTCTTCAACAGCCTTATAGTGGCCAGTTCAACCACCGGCCTTGCTACCGCTCTGGCCATCCTAGCCGGGTACGGCGTCTCCCGCTTCTCGTTCGGGCAGCGGGACCTGTTCCTTCGCCTCATTCTCGTTGGCCAGATGTTCCCGGGAGTCCTACTGGTTCTTCCCTACTTTATCCTCATGCGGAGGCTGGGCCTCATCAATACCTATTGGGCGTTGGTTCTCGCCTACACCTCGTTCGCGCTGCCCTTAGCCACCTGGATGATGCGCGGGTACATGATGGCTGTTCCCCGAGAGCTGGATGATGCGGCCATGGTCGATGGATGTACTCGCCTGCAAAGCCTTGTCCGTGTGGTGCTACCCGTTGCCAAGCCGGGCATTGTAGCCACCATGATCTACACGTTCATGGTGGCGTGGTCGGAGTACCTGTTTGCTCTCGTGCTAACTACGACAAAGCATATGCAGCTACTTACTGTCGGGGTAGGCTCGCTCCTGCTTCAATACGGGATTGAGTGGAACCAGCTGATGGCCATCGGCTCAATCGCAGTGGTGCCGATTCTAGCCATTTTTGCATTCATGGAGCGCTACCTTGTGGCCGGGCTCACTGCCGGAGCAGTCAAGGGTTAGCAGTCATCGCCCTGGGTATTGGAGGGGGACCGTGTACTCTATCGCAGGCGTTGTTGCTGTGTTGCAGATCCCATTTCTTCCAGACGGGGAAGTTGACTGGGAAGGACTGAAGAAAATTGCGGTGTTTGCGACCGAGAACGGCGCGTCGGCAGTGGCATTTGGCTACGCCAGTGAATTTCCGAAGCTAGACACAGCCGAACGGGAGCAGGCTTTACTGACGGCCGTCCAAGCTTGTGAGGGAAGGGTCCCCGTGGTAGCGTGGTGCGCCGCAGAAAGCACGAGGGTAGCAAGTCGGCTAGTGCGACGCTCCCGGGAACTAGGTGCTTCGATGGCTGTCGTGACACCTCCGCCGGGGGCCGAAAGCTTCGCCCAGGTGCGGCGCCACCTTCACGAGCTTACACAGGAGGGGCTTCCTCTCGTGCTCCAGGATGCGCCGGAATGGTCGAGGGTGCATCTCTCGGTAGAGCAGCTTTGCGAGTTGTGCACGACACCTGGGGTAATTGGACTTAAGGTCGAATCTCAACCTACGTGGGTGAGGGTGCGCGCAGTACGCCAACAGCTTGGGAAGCACGTCACCGTCCTTGGAGGCTTCGGTGGCCTATACCTATGCGCCGAGCTAGCTGCAGGCAGCGATGGGGTGATGCCCGGCTCAGCGCATCCCTGGGTGTTTGCCAACGTGATCCGGGCTTTTCGACAGGGTCGTGAAGAAAGTGCGTTGGAACAGTACCGCAACCTGTTGCCGTACCTAGTTGTTAGTTCCCATCGGTTAGACGACTTCATTTGGATTCAGAAGGAGATCCTCCGCCGCTTGGGGGTGATTCAGTCGTCGTCGCTTCGACAACCCGGCGAGGCGCCCGATGATTTCACCCTTCGGCTCGCCTTGAGTCTGGCTGAGCGACTGGGGCTACTGGCTGGAGCTCAGGGTGTGGGCTAACGGCCGCAGCTACGTCACTATCTGCCGAAGAGGAGAGGACAGCATGCGCATCGAAAAGGTGGAGCTCATTCGACTCACCTATCGCTACTCGCCGGACCAAGCCTGGGGCTGGCCAGGTGGAACCTATCGGGGATGGACAGCCGCCTTCGTCCGGGTCACGGACGACGAAGGGTGTTATGGCATTGGCGAGATTGGCGATGGGTTGCCCGCCCCTCAACTCCTTCCGCCGATCATCGAGCGGGTGAGACAGATGCTCGTGGGCAAGGACCCTCGCTGCGTCCGTGGCCTCTTAGACCGCCTATATCGCAGCGCCCCCGGTTGGGGCCGCAGAGGGATCCACATTTCCGTCCTGTCCGGGGTCGAAAGCGCCCTGTTCGACCTGCTTGGCAAGCGTCTCGGCGTTCCAGTGCACGTATTGCTGGGGGGAGCCGTTCGAACGCGACTGCCCGTTTACGCAAGCGGGGGCGTTGACTCATCTCTCGATCAGCTCGTTCGAGAGCTAAGAAGTTACGTGGAGCGCGGCTTCACGGCTGTCAAGGTTCGCATCGGCTATGGGTACGCACGTGATATTGCTATCGTGGAAGCAGCCCGCCATGCGGTCGGGAAAGACGTCCGTCTACTGCTTGACTTTGGGGCAAGCTACCTACCCTGTCCTCCCAATCTTGTCGACGTGGCGCGGCTTGCGCGAGAGCTGGAGAAGTTCGATCCTTACTGGCTCGAAGAACCGCTGTTTCCCGACGATGTCTCCGGTCACCGTCGTCTGCGCCAAATGACGCATATTCCTATTGCCCTCGGGGAAAACACGCGAACACACCACGAGGTGTTGCCTTTCCTGGAACAGGGAGCTGTCGATATTCTACAGACCGATGCCGTGTACGCCGGAGGGATGCTTGAACAGCTTCGGATCGCGTCACTGGCCGCTCAGTACGGGGTTATGATGGCCCCCCACACGTGGGGCAGCGCGCCTGGCTTGATGGCAAATCTGCACGCATTCGCATGCATGCCAAATGGCTTGATAGCTGAATACTCGCAAATGCATAATCCGTTGCGCGAACGGCTTCTCCTGGCACCGCTGCAGCTCGAGCATGGTGAGCTTGTGCTCCCGGAACATGCCGGCCTTGGGATTGACTTACCGGAATCATTGGTGTCCGATTACCCTTACGATCCGGATGCTGGTGCTGTCCTGAAGATTGAGTCTGAGTAGAGGGGTTGTGACCGTGGGCAACACGAGTCTCACCGGTATTGTGGTCCCGGTAGTAACGCCGTTGGTCGAGGGGGAGTATGTCGATGTGTCCGCCCTAGGTGCGGAAGTTGACCGCCTCGTTGCTGCAGGGGTACACGGCATTTTCGTGTTGGGGTCCACGGGCGAGTTTCCAGCCCTTCGAGAAGGGGAAAAAGAGCGAGCCATCCGGGCCGCTGTCGAGGCCGCCGGCGGGCGCGTACCAGTGCTCGCTGGAGCCACAGAACCTGGCACCGAGCGCGCCGTCGCCTGGGCGAAGGCCGCAGCACAGTTGGGTGCTGACGCAGTTGTGGTGGCACCCCCGTATTACTACCGGATGGACCGCCGGGCTCTTCTTCGTCATTTCAGTGCCGTTGCTAAAGCTTCCCCGATCCCTCTTGTGCTGTACAACTACCCACAGACGACGGGTAACGTGATCGACGTCGAGACGGTAAGTGAGCTTGCCCACGCAGCGCTAGTCATTGGCATCAAGGACAGCGGAGGCGACCTCATCTACCTTCAGTCCCTGACCAGCCGAATGCCAGAATCGTGCACCCGGCTCATCGGTCATGAAGGGCTGGCAGCGGCGGCACTGCTGTGCGGCTACGCGACAGGGGTCGTTCCCGCTATGGCGGCTGTTGTTCCCGAGTTGTTCGTGAGTCTGTGGGAGGCGTACCGGCGGTCTGACGTTCAAGCCGTCCGCAGATTGCAAGCGGAGATAGACCGATGGATTGCTCTATACAGCTTGGGACCCGTCCCGGTGGTGGTAAAGGCATGCCTGTGGTTGCTCGGCCGTCTGCAGAGCCCGCTGGCGACGTTGCCTTTGGGGCAGCTCGACGTGCAACTCGTTGAGCGCCTTCGGGAGTGGCTTGACTCCCACGGCCTGCCGGTTCGCGAACGGGAGGAGGTAGAGCGATGGTTCGGCACATTATCGACGTACACGCGCACTTGGGAGTAAGTGAGACTCTCCAAGTCGGAGTCAACGTCGACGGTTTGCTCCGTCTCATGGACGCCAACGCGATCGAGATGGCCATCTTGTCACCGATTCCCGGATACGCCGATCCTGACGGTATCCGCGACACGATGGCTCAGAATGACGCTATCGCTGCGGCAGTCAGGCGGCACCCAGACCGATTCCCGACAGGGTTTGGCACTGTCGAGCCAAGGCACGGAGCTTGTGCTCTAGACGAAGTGAAGCGCATCAGGGAAGAACTGGAGCTACGTGGGTTAGCCTTTCACTGCGACTACCAGGGAGTACCCATCGACCACCCGATCATGTACCAAATTCTCGAGCGCGCGGCGGCGTACCCAGGTACGGTGGTACTCATGCATACGGCGCAGCACTCGGTGTTGGAACCGCCGTTCATGCTTGCAAAGGTTGCAGAAGCGTTTCCGGACATCGTCTTTATCAATGGTCATCCCGCTATGAACGGGACACATCTCGCCAGTTCGCTCTACGTCAGCCAGAAGTGCTCGAACGTATATCTGGATCTCGCTGTGTGGTATACTACGCGGGATCCTGTTCGCTTGGCTGTGACTACGTTGGGCCCTGACCGCATCTTGTTTGGCTCTGACTTACCATATTACCGCTACTCTTTCGATAAGCTCCTAGTCGAATACGCTGAGATACCTGCCGAGGTGAAAGAAGCCATCTTCTGGAAGAACGCAGCCCGACTGTTTGGTATCGGTCGCTCGTAGTGGTGGTGTCGCCCCATTACCTGGCGTGAGAGACAGCGGATTCGGTGGGCGTCGGCAAGGCACTGACCCAGAAGGGAAGTGAGCGGATGCGCCAGTTTCCGCAGGGCTTCTTGTGGGGATGCGCCACCGCCTCCTATCAGATCGAGGGCTCGCCTCTGTCAGACGGCGCTGGACCCTCCATATGGCACCGGTTCAGTCATACGCCGGGTAACGTGTTGGGCGGCGATACCGGAGACGTAGCCTGCGATCACTACCGCCGATGGCGGGACGACGTGGTCCTCATGCGCGAACTTGGAATTAGAGCTTACCGATTCTCCATCGCCTGGCCTCGGGTCCTCCCGGAAGGCCGCGGTGCGGTGAACGAGAACGGCCTAGCCTTCTACGGCCGCTTAGTGGACGCGCTCCTCGAAGCAGATATCATCCCATTCGTTACACTTTACCACTGGGACTTGCCCGGTTCGCTCCAGGACTTGGGCGGGTGGGCTAACCGGGACGTTGCTGGGTGGTTCGCTGACTACGCCGATGTGCTTTTTGGTCGGTTGGGTGACCGTGTCCATCACTGGATTACGCTCAACGAGCCCTGGTGCGTGGCTCATCTCGGGTACATCCTCGGCCAGCACGCGCCCGGGATGCGTGACCTGTGGGCAGGGTTGCGGGCTGTTCACAACCTCCTGTTGGCTCACGGCCGTGCAGTGCTAGCCTTTCGTCAGAGGAACATGCCGGAAGGCCGAATCGGCATCACATTAAACTTCCGCCCCCCGCATCCAGGGAGCCAATCAGAACAGGACCGGGCTGCCGCGCGACGCGCGCATGCCTACCACAATCGCCTCTTCCTGGATCCCATCTTCACTGGACGCTATCCCGATCCGATCGTCCAATGGTTCAAGGACAGCTGGCCCGAAACACTACAGAGCGACCAGGACGTTATCAGGGCGCCTATCGACTTCCTCGGCGTAAACTACTACACCCGAAACGTCGTGGTCCACGCACCCGGGACCGGGCTGTTACACACACGCGTCATCCGCCAACCGGGACCGCACACCGCGATGGGATGGGAGATTTATCCAGAGGGGCTATTCGAGCTCTTGCTTTGGATCCATCAGGCGTACGGGAGCCCCGTCCTCTACATTACGGAAAACGGTGCCGCATTCGAAGACCGTCCTGACCCGTCGGGAACGGTACGCGACACCGACCGTCTCGACTACCTTCGCCAGCACTTTGTGCAAGCTCACCGGGCCATTCAGGAAGGGGTTCGCTTGCAGGGATATTTCGTATGGTCGCTGATGGACAACTTTGAGTGGGCTCATGGTTACTCCAAGCGCTTTGGGATCGTCTACGTAGATTTCGGCTCGCAAAAGCGCACCATCAAGCAAAGCGGACACTGGTATTGCGGGGTAATCGCCCGCAACGGCTTGGAGAATGACGACTTAGGATAATGCCCCTGGTTGCCGTCACGCGCGGTAGGTCAGGAGAGCCAGGCGTCAGGCAACGAGGTCCCTGAGGTAACCGGCGAACGTGGCTCGAGGCCCACCTCTACAAGGTGTCCTTCCTCCTGCCGGCGCTGGCGACGGTCGGTCAAGCACAAGGCGTGGTGGCCGCAGCATTGGATGGTCCGTTGAGGGAAGACGCACATGGCTCCTCCGATCCGCCGGGGCCGGGCGACACGATAGCCCGAGGGGGCAGAAGAGCGGGGCCTCGTCGACTTCCTGACGAGGGAGTGGCCTGCGCGGGCGCGGGCAGCTCTTGGCCTGGAACATGCAGGTGCTGGTGGCGGGGTGGCGGAGGGCGGCGCCGGCGCCGCCCTCCGGTTTCACACCACGTGCTTCACTGCACCTTGAAGGCCCCGACCGCCTCCAGCAGCTCCTGGGCCATGCGGGCCAGGCGCTGGGCGGAGCTCGCGATCTGCTCCACGGCCGAGGACTGTTCCTCGGTGCTGGAGGCCACCTCTTCGGCGGCGGCCGCGTTCTCCTCGGTGATGGCGGCGATCTCGTCCACCGCCCGGATCGCCGCCTCGCTGGCGGCCGCCATGGCCTGAGCGGCGGCGTGCACCTCGTTGATTTGCGACACGGACGCCTCCACCGCCCGTGTGATGGCCGTGAAGGTCTGCTCGGAGGCGTCCACCGCCTCGACGCCCTCGCCGACGGCGGCGCGCACCGCCTCGGTGTTGCGCACGGCCCGCTCCACCTCCTGGCGAATCTCGCCGATGAGCCCGGCGATCTCGGAGGCGGCCTGGCGGGACTGCTCGGCCAGCTTGCGCACCTCCTCGGCCACCACGGCGAAGCCCCGGCCCTGTTCGCCGGCCCGGGCCGCCTCGATGGCCGCGTTGAGGGCCAGCAGGTTGGTCTGCTCGGCGATGCCCGTGATGACGTCGACGATCTGGCCGATGCGCTGCGAGCGCCGGCCCAGGTCCTCCACCGCCCGGCCTGACTCGCCGGCCGTCTGCTCGATCTGGGTCATGCGCTGGGTGATGTTGGCCAGGGCCGAGCCGCCCTCCCGGGCCAGGGCCGCCACCTCGTGGCTGCCCTGGGCGATGCGCTCGATGGCCCCCGAGACCTTGCGCACCGTCTCCCCCATCTGCCGCACGCTGTCGGAGGCGTTGGTGGCGGCCGCCGACTGGCGCTCGCCGCCCTTGGCCATCTGGTCGACGGTGGAGGCCACCTGCTGCACCGACTGCCCCACCTGCTCCGACGACGAGGCCAGCTCCTGGCTGGAGGCGGCCAGCTGCTCGGCGCCCCGCCTCACCTGCAGGGCGAGCTGGCGCAGCCGGCCGACCGTCGCGTTGAAGGCCTCGGCCAGTCGCCCCACCTCGGTGCGATCCCGCACCGTCACCGTCCGGGTGAGGTCGCCCTCGGCCAGCGCCGCCATCGCCCGAGCCACCGCCACGACGCCCCGCGCCTGCGTGCGTCCGAGCGCATAGGCGGCCAGCAGGGCGATGACGGCCATGACGGCGCCGCTCAGCAGGGTCTGCTGCATCAGGGTGTCGAGCGCCCGGGTCAGCTCCGCCCGTGGCGCGCTGACGACCAGCCGCCACGCCGTGCCCTCGACGGGCTGCACCCCCAAGAGCCGCGACTCACCCCCCACCCGGGCATAGCGGATGGTGGCGCGCTCCTGGGAGAGGAGCTCACGATAGACCGCGCGCTCCGCCGGATCCGTCGTGCCCTGCAGCAGGTCGGCCGACAGCGCCTGACGGGCATCGGGGTGAGCCAGCACCCGCCCATTCTGGTGCACCAGCATCGCGTACCCCGTCTCGCCCACCTGCAGGCTGGCCACCTGCTGGTTGAGGGAGTCGGCGGGCACGACCCCGATGAAGATGCCCCCCACCTCGCCCCGCTGCTCGTTGACGAGGGGGATGCCGATGGCCACGGCCGGGCGACCCTGTTCGCCGTAGCGGAAGGGCTCGCCCACCGTCACCCCGCCCGCCAGGGTCGCCTTGAAGACGGGATCGGTGCCGACCGTCGTCGGTCGCATGTCACCGGTCCCGGTGAGCAGCATGGCGTTGCCGGTGACGTCGGCCACGGTCACCTCCAGGACGGCGTCGCTGCGGGTGACGTCGCTGTAGAGGGTGCCGGCGTAGGAGGGCAGGTCCTGGAAACCCGTCAGCTGCGCCTGGCGGGCCAGCTTGGAGGCCAACGACTCCACCTGCTGGATGCTGTTGGCCCGCCACGCCTCGATCAGGCGGGCGTTGAGTCGCAACTCCCCGCGAGCCGACGCCTCGATCTGAGCCAGGATGATCTGGCTCGAACTCCGATACATCAAGAAGCCGGCCACCGCCACGGAGAGCACCACGAAGAGAAAGAGGATGGCCATCAGCTGCTGGCTGAAGCTCCGCATCACGCCGCCCCGGGAGGCGCCCTCGACCGGCCGTCGCCCCAGGGCGTTCCCCCTTTCCTGCTGCGGTCCGCGCGCGATCGAAAGGCGAGGATGAGCCCTCTCCATGCTTCGGCGCCGGACCGGCCGGGCTGAAGCCCTGACGCCAGGCCGGGCACGGGCGTCCGGGCCTCTGTCAGCGCGACCGGTAGGTCTCCACCACCCGGCGCACGTAGTTGCGGGTCTCCCGGATGGCCGGCACCGAGTTCCGCACCCGGGACGGGCCGGCGTTGTAGGCGGCCAGGGCCAGTTGCACGTCACCCCGGTAGCGCGCCAGCAGCTCGGCCAGGTAGCGGACGCCGACCTCGATGTTTTGGATGGTGTCGTACGGATCGACCCCGTACGCCCGGGCCGTGGCGGGCATGACCTGCATGACGCCCACGGCACCGCGCGGGCTGACGGCGTCCTGGCGCAGCCCCGACTCCGTCACCGCCACGCTCATGACCAGCTCGGGATCGACCCCCCACCGGTGCGAGGCTCGCAGCAGCAGAAGCACGAGCCACTGCCGGTGCGCCACGTCCAGATCCGGCCGTATCGACGCCGCCCACCGGTCCAGCCGCTCCAGGGTCTCCACCCACGACGCCGAGGCCGTCACCTCGACAGGCCGCAGCTCGGCCGCCAGCGCCCGCGTCGACTCGGACTCCTGATAGCCATGGATGAAGCCGATGGTCCAGCCGGCCACCGCCCCCAGCACGCCGGCCATCATCAGGATCACGGTCAAGACGCTGAGCTGGCGCACCTGTCCTGCGGCCACCGAGGCGTCCCCCCCGGTCCACGTGACGACGGCAGGCTCGTCCATGCGTTCACCCCCACGATATGCGGAGACCGTCCGCGACTTGCCGGTGTGCGAGAGGAGAAGTCGGGCCAGCGGCGTACTTCCCATCGACAGGATCATTCAAATGTCGTCCGGCTCCGCCACGGTTTGGAGACAGGCGGGGCTTAACTTATCACAGGTCGAGAGGCATTTCAATAAGGCGGGTTGGACGCGGTTCCGGGGGCTCCATTCCTTCGTCAATTTGAACATTGCCTCGAAACCTGTCGCCGAGGTCGAGGATGTCGCCGTGAGCGCGCTGGCGCTGGGCCTGTTGCTGGTGGCCGCCTTCGGCCACGCCACGTGGAACTTCCTCGCCAAGCGGGCGGCCGGCGGAACAGCCTTCGTCTGGCTCTTCTCCGCGCTGGCCGCGTTGCTCTACGCGCCGGTGGCCGTCGGCGTCTACGCCATCCAGCGCCCGGCCCTGGGATGGGTCGCCGTCGCCTTCATGGTGGGCACGGCGGTGCTTCACACGGCCTATTTCGTCACGCTGCAGCGGGGCTACGACGTGGGGGAGCTCTCCGTCGTCTATCCCCTCGCCCGCAGCACGGGCCCCGTGCTGGCCATGGCGGCCGCGGTGGCGCTGATGGGAGAGCGGCCCTCCGTCGTGGCCTCGATGGGCGCCGGGCTGGTGGTGGCGGGTGCCCTGGCGATCTCCTGGCGAGCGGGAGCCCGGAGCCGGGGCCTGCGCCGCAGCGTGACAGCGGGGCTGCTGGTGGGGGCCTTGATCGCCGGCTACACCCTCTGGGACAAGCACGCCGTCAGCGCGGTAGGGGTGCCGCCGGTGCTGCTGGACTGGGCGGGCAACCTGGGACGGGCGGTGCTGTTGAGCCCTTACGTGCTGGGGCGACGGGACCGGGTGCGTGAGCAGTGGCGAGCCCATCGGGCCGAGGCGCTGGCCATCGCGCTGCTGGCGCCCCTCTCCTACATCCTGGTCCTGACGGCCATGGCCTTCACGCCCGTCAGCTACGTGGCGCCGGCACGGGAGGTGAGCGTGCTGGTCGGCACCTTTCTCGGCAGCCGCCTGCTGGGCGAGGGCGACCTCCGCCGCCGCCTGGCGGCCGCCGCGCTCATGCTGGCCGGGCTGGCCGCCCTGACGCGGGGCTAGACGCCGCCGACCGGGCGACCTCCTCGGGGCTCACCCAGCATGCCGCGCACCGGGGCTCGTACGTCTCGCTCGCGCCCACCAGCACCTGCGGGCCAGGCCCCGCCGGCCGGCCGTCGACGAGGCGCTGGGTGCGGTTGGCGTCGCGCCCGCACTGCACGCAGACGGCCGACAGCTTCTCCACCTCGTCCGCGTAGCAGAGCAATGTCGGCATGGGGCCGAAGGGCGCCCCCGCGTAGTCGAGGTCCAGCCCCGCCACCACCACGTCGTCGCCGTCCGCCACCAGGGCCAGCACCGCCTCGACGAAGCCCGGCCACGATGCGAACTGCGCCTCGTCGATCGCGATGAGGCGACGACCGGTCGGCGTGGCCCGTGCGACGTGACGTCGCAGCTCCTCGGCCGAGGCGAAGGTGACGGCCCCGAGCTCGTCGCCGTCGTGGCTGCGAACGGAGGCGACCGTGCGGGTGTCGACGGCGGGCTTGAGCACCAGCACCTCGATGCGGGCCCGCCGGGCGCGCTTGACCCGGCGCAGCAGCTCCGTGGACTTGCCGGCGAACATGGGGCCGCAGATGACGACGAGACGTCCGGGACGGTGCGACGCGGGCGTCATGCCATTCGCCTCTCCGACGGGTGTGGGTGGGCGCGGCGGCCAGACCAGCGTTCGTCTCCCGGGTACGCCTTTCCTCTCCGTTCGACACCCTGCAGGAGGCCGGCGGATGAGCCCCGACAGGGGAGTCGCCGGCCCGCCTCGAAGCACCCACGCGGGTCGGCCCGCTCCGGCCGGCCGAGGAGGGATGGCCCCCATGTCGACACGGCTTCCGGCCCGCCTCGCTCCCGCTGAGTGGGAGACGGGCGAGACCTTCGAGCGCTTCGTCGAGGAGGCGCCGCCGGCCGCGGCCCGCCACCTGCGACGCCGCTACGATGCCACCACCCCATCGGAGCAGCAGCGAGCCCGGTGGCGAGCCTTCGCCGAGGCAGGGGGACGGGTCTACGCCCTGGCCGAGGACTGGTGCGGCGACTGCCTGGCCACGGTGCCGGTGCTGGCACGCCTGGCCGACGAGGGCGGGGTGCCGCTTCGGCTCTGGCGGCGCGACGCGTGGCCCGACCTCCGGGACCGGCACCTCACCGGCGGCCGCCCCAAGATCCCTCTGGCGGTCGCCGTTCGGCCCGGGCTCGACGGCTCGTGGGAGGAGTGCGGGCGGTTCGTCGAGCGGCCCGCCATGTGCAACGCCGCCATGCGGGCCGCCGGGCCCGAGCAGGCCAGAGCCGAGTTGCAGCGCCTGTACGCGTCCGGCGCCTACCGGCCAGCGGCCGTCCAGGAGCTGACCGCGATGCTGGATGACGACCCCGAGCCCGTGGCGGTGCCGGGGTCGAGCGGGACCCTCCTGCAGGTCTACGTCCACCTCCCGGTCGAGGTGCCGCCGACGGGGCTCGCGGTGGTCGCCCACGGCGCCAACCACGACGCCTCCCACCCGCTGAGCCGCCACCTCTGCCAGCGCCTGGCCCAGCGGGGCGTGGGGGCGGTGCGGTTCGACTTCGGCTACCGGGTGCGGGGCAAGACGTACTCACCGGACCTGGCCGACGAGACGGCCGACATGCTCGCGGTCGCGCAGGCGACGGCGGCGCGGCTCGGGCTTCCCCTGGAGCGGGTCGTGCTGGCCGGCAAGTCGCTGGGCGCCGCCGTGTCGGTGGCTCTGGCCGAGCGGCACCCGGTGGCGGCCGTCGTGGCCTTCGGCTACCCGCTCCACCGGCCCGGCGAGACCCCGCACGACCCGCCGGACCGCTTCGCCCGGCTCGGGGCTCCCATGATGTGGCTGGCCGGCACGCACGACGACCTGGCCGAGCGCCGCCACGTCGAGCGGTACGCATCGGCGGCCGGCCCGTCGGTCACCCTGCGCTGGCTCGAGGGGGCCGACCACTCCCTGGCGACGCACCTGCACGAGGCCCTGGACGCAGCGGTGGAGTGGATCCTGGCGCGGCTGGCTTCCTGACCCGTCAGCGGAGAGCGCCCACGCGCACCATCCGCCTGGCCAGCCCGTTGGCCAGGAGCACCAGGGTGGTGGAGATGGCGACCATGATCAGCCCCAACGCCGCCACCCTCCCCCACAGGGCGTCCGCCACCGCCCGAAACACTTGCACCGAGAGCACCTCCGTGCCAGGCCGAGCCAGGACGGTGGAGACGTCCAGTTCGCGGACGAACATGACCGCCATCAGCGTCCAGCCCGACAGCACCCCGGGTAGCGCCAGCGGGGTCACGATGCGGCGAAACGTGCGGAAGAACCCGGCGCCGCTCACCGCGGAGGCATCCTCCAGATCCTTGCTGATCTGAATGAACGTGCTGGTGAGCGGACGGATCGCATAAGGCAGGTAGGTCGCCACGTAGGCGATGAGAAGCGCCCACAGCGTGCCGTATAGCTCGGTGCGGGCGAACAGCCACATGAAGCCGATGCCGATGATGAGCCCCGGAAACGAGAAGGAGAGGAACGTGAGGGTCTCGAGGATGCCGCTCGTACGCGTGCGCATCCGGACGATGACGTAGGAGGCGAACGTCGACAGCACGATGCCAGCCGTGGCACCGACGATCGCGAGGGTCACGCTGTTTCGCAGGGCACGCAGGGTCAGGGGGTCGCGAAGGACGTAGTTCCAGTGGCGCAGCGTCAACTGTGACAAAGCCTCGGCGCCGGGCGCCATCAGGTAGGGCACCAGGGACGTGTAAAGCAGCACGATCACCGGCAGCCCGATCAGCACCACGCCCAACGCCAGGACCAACACCCCCAGGGGATAGCGCCACCGTCCCAGATCGGCGATGGTCGGTCTGTACCCCTTCCCGGAGATGGTGACGAACCGCTCGCTCCGGGCCGTCAGGTAGCGGTAGAGGTAGACCAACACCACCGCCGCGGCCAGCACACTGACGCCCACGGCGGCCGCTCGCCCGTAGTCGGGCAGAAAGCCGACGCTGATCAGCCGGTAGATGAAGGTGGTCAGCACCTCCACCCTCCCCGGCATGCCCAGCACCGAGGGCACCGCGAACGCACTCAGGCTCCGGATCAGCACCAGGGTGATCGCGGCGAGGATCGCCGGCCGCAGCACGGGGAGCACGATGCGCCACCACGTAGCGGCCCTGGAGCGGCCGCTGACCCAGGAAGCCTCCTCCAGAGACGAGTCGAAGGTGGACATGGCCGCCACGATGACCAGGTAGGCGACGGGCAGGTCCAGCAGGCCCTCCACGAAGATCATGCCGGGCAAGGTGTAGATGTTGATGGGGCCCAGGCCCAGCTGGCCCAGGATCAGGTTCATCATGCCGTTGGTGGGGTTGAGCAAGAGCGCCCAGCTGACGGCGAAGGAGAGGTGGGGGATCATCATGGAGACCACCGGCAGCAAGTGCAGGACGCCGCGGAAGGGGATGTCGGTGCGCAGGTTGAGGTAGGCCAGTACCAGGGCGAGCGCCGTGGCCAGCAGGGCCGAGCCGAACGAGAAGATGATGGTGTTGACGACCACTTGCGCCAGGCGCGGATCGCCGTACACCCGCGCATACTTCTCCAGCGTGAAAGTCCCCACGGCCCCCAGACCTTTGGAGAAGCTGCCGACGACCAGCATCGCCGCCGGACCAAGGGTGAGGCCCCCTACGATGACGACCAGGATGCCGATGGCGAGGGATGCACGCAGGCTGTGACTGGCCATCTTGTTCACTCCAGGATGCGGCAACCTGCAGGCTCGATGACCAGCGTCAACTGCTGGCCCTCTTGCGCCGGAGGGGTGGTGCTGCCGAGCCGCATGGTGAGCCGAGTCTCTTGGACCGCCACCTCAGCGTCGTAGTGCTCGCCCACGAAGATGAGCGACTGGAGTCGGCCTCGCACCACGTTGGGCCGACCCTCATCGCCGGGCGCAGCAGGTCGGATGGCTTCGGTACGAATATAGACGGTCACCCGGGAGCCCGGAGACGCACTGGCCTGGCCTTCGCAAAGCAGCAGGCCCAGCGGCGTCTCCACCCGCACGCGATCGCCGTCCCGCCCGGCCACCGTGCCGTCGACGAAGTTGGACCCTCCCAGGAACTCCACCACGAACCGCGACCGAGGCCGGAAGTAGATCTCCTGGGGAGTACCCATCTCGACCACCGATCCATCTTTCATGACCACGACCAGGTCGGACAGCGCGAGGGCCTCCAGGCGATCGTGGGTCACGTAGAGGGCGGTGATCCCCAGTTGCGTCAGGAGCTTGCGCAGATCCCGCCGGGTCTCCTCCCTTAGCTTGGCGTCGAGGTTGCTCAACGGCTCGTCGAACAGGATGATGCGCGGCTGCGAGACCAGGGCGCGGGCCAGCGCGACGCGTTGCTGCTGGCCTCCGCTGAGGGCGGTCGCCGGGCGCCGCTCGAAGCCGCTCAGCTGGACGAACTCCAGCGCCTCCCGCACCCGCCGCGCGATCTCCGCGCGCGACAGCCCGCGCGCCTCCAGGGGATACGCGACGTTTTGAAACACCGTCATGTGGGGCCAAATGGCGTACGTTTGAAATACCATGCTGACGCCCCGTCTGTCCGGCGGGACGGACTTAGGGAGACCGCCGTCGCCCCTCGACCAGACCACCTGCTCCCCAAACGCGATCTCGCCGGCGTCGGGCGACTCCAACCCGGCGATGCACCGCAACAGCGTCGTCTTGCCACAGCCGCTGGGCCCCAGCAAGGTGGTCACCTGGTGAGCGGGGACGGTGAGGGTGACGTCCCGCAAGGCGGCGACGTCCCCCTCGGCAGTACGAAAGGTCTTGCGCAGTTGGTGGATCCGGATCTCCATGGATGCCTCCCACTCTGACGTCCACGCGTGCTTGGCGCCGCGGCTCGCCAGGCGGGCGGCCGGACCGCGACCTCACACGAAGAGGACCCGCCACCGACGAGCGGGTCCCTCCTCAGAGTCGGGCAACGGTACGGCGCCTGGCGAGGATCTAGCGGAAGATGCGAGCGAACTCCTCCGCCCACTGCTCCAGCTCCAGATCGGACATGGTGCGAAGCGGCAACACCCGCGCCTGATCGATGCCGTCGATGGGCGGGTAGACACCCTCGTGAAGCACGTACTCGCCCACGTCTCGAGCCAGGATCTCCTGGGCCGAGCGACTCAGCCAGTAATCGATGAAGAGCCTGGCGGCGTTGGGATGGGGTGCCCTGGCGGCCAGAGCGATCCCCCGTGGGGTCCCGAACATGGGCTCCTTGACCCTCGCCCAGTCGAGCGGTGCCGGGGCCAGCGTGACGATGTACTTGGGCATGGAGATCCCGATGAGAGCCTCACCGGAGGCGATGGGCCCGGGGGTCGGCCCGAAGGAGGCGACGAACATCGGCTCGTTGGCGGCCAGGCCCCGTATGAACTGCCACCAGGCCTCCTCCGACCCGAATACGTTGTGCTCCTTGAGGCCGACCAGCCACTGGACGGTCGTCGCGTGCGCGCTCGGATCGGGCATGACGATGCGGCGCCGCCACTTGGGATCGGTCAGGTCCATGTAGCTGGTGGGCACGTCCCCCGGCGCCACCAGTTGCTTGTTGTAGATGAGAGCGACGTACTCGATGCCGAAGACCTGGATGACTCCGTCTGGGTCGCGGCTCCACTCGGGGTACGCCTCAGCGGCCGGTGACCGGTAGGGCGCCAGCACGCCCGCGTCCTTGAGGATCTCGAGCAGCGGTACGGGCGCTTGCAGCACGGAGCCCTGGGATCGGCCAGTCTGGTGCTCGGTCAGCACCGTGGGAGCGAAGCCGGCGGTGGACATCCGCGTATAAAGAGCCTTGACGCCGTACTCCCGCTGGAAGGCCTCCAGGATCGGCTCGATGGACGGCCACCGCAGGAGCCTGGAACCTGACTGGTGCCGCCGGTGGGAGTCGAACCCACAACCATCGGATTAAAAGTCCGCTGCGCTGCCGTTGCGCCACGGCGGCCCGTCGGCATTATACGAACGGTCGGGCCCCCCGATCAACCGGCGCTCCTGTGCTCCCCCCGCCGGCGCTCCTGTGCTCCCCCGCGCCGTGAGCCGCCAGGGTGGCGAGGATGCTCCGGGTGTGCTCCCGCTCGTGCTCGATGGTGCGCCGCAGCGCCTTGCGACCGGTCCAGCGTTCCGTCGTGATGTCGCAGTACCAGGAGGGCTGGACCACCCGGTTGAGGCGCTCCAGCGGCGTCGTGCGGAAATACCAGGTCTCTGCCAGGCGAGGCAACGGCCGCCAACCGGCCTTCCGCCCACGGATCCGCGCGCCCCCGCGGCTCGTATCACCCAGCGAGAGCAAGCCGCGAGGAGGTGCGGTCTGCGAGATGAAAGGCTGGCGACGGCGACAGGCGCGCAGGCGGGCAGCGTCGGCCCTGGCGGTGGGGCTCCTGCTGGTCATGGCGACCGTGGCCCTGGCCGCTCAGCAGGAGCAGGTGCTGCGGGTCGACCTGCAGGAGTGGCAGCTGGGCTTCCGCACGGTGGAGGTCCAGGGCGGGCGGCTCCGGGTGGAGGTGGTCAACGGCGGCCGCTTGCACCACGCCTTCGAGATCCGGGGGCCGGTGGGCGGCGCGGGCTTCACCGTGGCCACCGAGACGCTGCAACCGGGGCAGCGAGCCGTGCTGGTGCTGGAGCTGCCGGCGGGGGAGTACGAGGTCTTCTGCCCCGTGCCGGGCCACGCGCAGGCCGGGATGACGGGGCGCCTGGTGGTGAGGGCGGGCGGCTGAGCGGCACGGCGGCCTGGCGGCCTGCCCCCCTTGCCACCCTCGGGGCGGGGGCTTATGGTAGAAGTAACCGTTTCCACTTGAGGAGGGCGGCAGCCATGCGCCGGCTGCACGGTCTGGTCTTCGTGACCGACATGACACGCTCGGTAGCCTTCTACCGCACGCTGTTCCAGCGGGAGCCCACGTATCAGTCCGAGCACTGGACCGAGTTCGAGGTGGGCGGGGCCCGCCTGGGCCTGCACACGTGGGATGGCCAGGGGTCCCCCGCGGGAGCCGGTACCGTGCGTCTTTTCTTCGAGGTGGAGGACATCGAGGCGGAGAAGGCGCGCCTGGAGCAGGCCGGTGTCCGCCTTCGCGGCCAGATCGTGGACCTCGAGGGCGCCGGCCGCGACCTCCTCTTCGAGGACCCCGACGGCCACGTGCTCGAGCTCTGGCAACCGCCCGAGAAGGTCTCGCGCTAGACCCGCCCCCGGGGCTACAATGCCTTCGGGCAGGGGGCACCAACCGTGGCCGACGACGGGCCCGAGGCCGCTGGACGGCTGCTGGTGGCCGACGACGAGCCTGAGGTCGTCGAGCTGGTGCGCATCTTCTTCGAGCAGCAGGGCTGGCAGGTCGACGGAGCGTCCGACGGGACGTCGGCGCTGGAGGCCGCTCGGCGCCGTCCCTACGACGCCATCCTGCTGGACGTGGCCATGCCGGGGCTCGACGGCCGCACGGCGTGCCGGATGCTGCGGGACGAGGGCGTCGACGTCCCCATCCTGATGCTGACGGCTCGCGACAGCGACGCCGACAAGCTGCGGGGCTTCGGGGCCGGTGCGGACGACTACGTGACCAAGCCCTTCAGCCCCGTCGAGCTGGTGGCGCGGGTCGGAGCCCACGTGCGCCGCTACCGCCGCTTCCGGCGCCAGGACCGTGGCCCCCTCCGCTTCCCCGGGCTGGTCATCGACCCGGCCTCCCGCCAGGTGTGGAGAGACGGCCGGGAGCTGGCGCTGACTCCCAAGGAGTTCGACCTGCTGCTCTTCCTCGCCCGGCACCCCCATCAGGTCTTCACCCGCGAGCAGCTCTTCGAGGCCGTCTGGGGCGAGCGCTACCTGGACGTCGATGCCAATACGGTGACGGTGCACATCCGCCGGCTGCGCCTGCGACTGGGCGACGACCCGGCCCGGGGCGGTCTCATCCGCACCGTCTGGGGCGTCGGCTACCGGTTCGAGCCGCCGCGCGACGCCCGCGACGCCTGAGACGACGGCCTCGCCAGGCCCTCCCGCTCCTCCCGCCGTCCGCCGCGGCTTTCGTCCGCGATCTTTTGCAGGCAACAGAGCAGGAAACGTCCCGTAACCTGTCGAAACCCGTTTCCCACGACAGGAGACGGTTTCATGCCAGGCGTGCGCGACATAGCCAGGATTGCAGGCGTCAGCCCGGCAACTGTTTCACGGGTCCTCAACGGCAACCCGCGGGTCAGCCCCGAGCTCCGCCGCCAGGTGGAGCGGGCGGCCGCCCAGCTCGGCTATCGGACGTCCCGGCTGCGGCGCCCGCCCTCCCGCTCCCGGGTGGTGGCCTTGCTGGTGCCGCACGTCAGCTCGCCCTTCTACGCCGCGGTCATCGGCGGGGTCGAGGGCGAGGCCTTCGCCAACGGCTACGATCTGATGCTCTACACCACCGAGGGGCGCTCTCACCAAGACGTCGTCGAGCGGGTGCTGATGGCCGACCACGCCTGCGGGCTGGTGGTGATCACGCCCCGGCACGGCGAGGACGTGGCCCTGGCCGATCGCAGCCCGCGCCTGCCCGTCGTGGTGGTGGACCATCGCAACACCGGCAGCCGCCATCCCCACGTGGGCGTCGACAACCTGCGCGGCGCCTACAACGCCGTGCGCTACCTGCTCTCGCGCGGCTACGAGCGCGTCGCCATGATCACCGGCCCCACCAACATCCAGTCCGCGGTCGACCGCATCCGGGGCTACCGCCTGGCACTGGAGGAGGCCGGCATCGCCTTCGACCCCGAGCTGGTCTGGCAGGGCGACTTCAACCAGCCCTCGGGCTACGATGCGGTGGCGCGCTGGCTCGACGCCGGCAAGGAGCCACCCCGGGCCATCTTCTGCTCCAACGACCTGATGGCGCTGGGGGCCATGACGGCCCTGCACGAACGGGGCATCGCCGTGCCCGAGCGGGTGGCGGTGATGGGCTACGATGACCTCTACTTCGCCGCGACGTCCGTGCCGCCGCTGACCACGGTGCGCCAGCCCATCGCCGAGATGGGGGCCATCGCCTTCCGCATGGTGACGCGCCTGGCGCGGGGCGAGCGGCTCGACACCGAGCGGGTGCTGCTGGAGACCGAGCTCGTGGTGAGGGGGTCGGCGTGACCATGCGGGCCAACGCGGCGCTCGCGCAGGCCGTCCGTGCCCGGCCGTCGGGCGCCCTGGGGAGCCTGTGGCGGCGCATCCGGGCCAACCGGATCGCCTACGCGCTCATCCTGCCGGCCGTCCTGGGGATGATCTTCGTCCACTACCTGCCCATGCTCTGGGGCCTGCTGGTCAGCCTCAAGGAGGTCAACATGTACACGGTGGCCGACTGGATGCACGCCCCGTGGCTCGGCCTCCAAAACTACGCGACCGGATTCGACCCCGCCACCCGGGTCGGCGCCCGCTTCTGGCGCTCCTTGCTCAACGTCACCTTCTTCGGGGCGGTCACCATCACTGCCGGTTACGTCATCGGCATGGCCGTCGCCCTGCTGCTCAACCGGCCCTTCCCAGGGCAGAGCCTGGTGAGGGGCCTGGTGCTGCTGCCCTACATCACGCCCGACTCGGTCGCCTACAGCGTCTGGCGCTTCATCTTCCAGGCTCGCATCGGGCTGGTCAACAAGTGGCTGCTGGCCCTGGGTCTCGTCGAGGAGCCGCCCATCTGGCTGGTGGGGTGGCGCTCCATCTACGCCGTCATGGTGGCCGCCATCTGGAAGGGGTGGCCTTTCGCGTCGCTGGTGCTGCTGGCCGGGCTGCAGAGCATCCCCGCCGAGATCCACGAGGCCGCCATGATCGACGGGGCCAGCCCGTGGCAACGCTTCTGGCGCGTCACGCTGCCTTTGCTGGCGCCGGTCAGCCGCACGCTCATCCTGATGTCCATCCTGTGGAACTACAACGCCTTCAACCAGTTCTTCATCATGCTGGGCCGGGACCCGGGCGAGGCGGCGGACGTGCCGTCGACCCTCATCCTGCGGGAGACCTTCACCAGCTTCAACTTCGGCGTGGGGTCGGCCATGTCGGTGGCCCTCATGATCATCATGCTGGTCTTCACGGTGCTCTACCTGAGGGCCCTGCGCTCCCCCGCCCCGCTCAAGGAGATGTGAGCGATGCGAGCCACCTCCGCCCGCCGCCTCCGCCGACTGCTGGGGCAGGTGCTGTTCTGGGCCGCCATCGCGGCGGTGCTGGCCTTCGTGCTCATCCCCTACGGGTGGATGGTGTCGGGCTCCTTCAAGTCGACGCTGGAGCTGCAGTCGGCCGACGTGACCCGGCCCGGGCTCGAGCCCTCCTGGATCCCCCGCCAGCCCACCCTCGACAACTACCGCAACGTCAACCGCACCGTGCGCATCTTCGACTACTTCCGCAACAGCCTCATCATCAGCGGGGGCACCATGGTGCTGGCGACGAGCCTGGCCTTCTTCGCGGGCTACGCGCTGAGCCGCTTCGCCTTCCCGGGGCGCCAGCCCTACGTGGTCTCGGTGCTGGCCACCCAGATGCTGCCCGGCATCCTCTTCCTCATCCCCTACTTCATCCTCTTCACCTGGATGGACCGCCACCTGGGCGTGCGGCTGCGCGATACCTACCCGGGCCTCATCTTCACCTACACCTCCTTCGCATTGCCCTTCTCCATCGTCATGCTGCGCAGCTTCCTCGACACCATCCCCACCGAGCTCGACGAGCAGGCCCAGATCGACGGGGCGGGCCGGCTGCGCACCCTCTTCTCGGTCATCCTGCCGCTGGCCACCCCGGCGCTGGCCGCCGTCGCCATCTACTCGTTCATCATGGGGTGGAACGAGGTGCTCTTCGCCTCGGTGCTGACGGGGCGCCGCACCAAGACCATCGCCATCGGGCTGCTGGAGTACATCACCGCGCAGGAGGCCCGCTGGACCGGCATGATGGCCGCCTGCATCGTCACCACGCTGCCGGTCGTCGTGCTGTTTACCCTCATGCAGCGCTACATCGTCTCCGGCCTCGTGGCAGGCGCCACGAAGGGTTAGCGGGAGCCGGCACCCGGCCAGCCACGCGGGACGCTGGCGGAGCCGGCGCGTCGGGAGAGGGGGTCGAGCACGGGTTCGATGTCGGGGCGGGATCGAGGGTTCGTGGTATCGGGAGCGATTTCGTAACGGGCAAAGGAGGCGCCGAGATGATGGCGAAGTCCCATCGGAGTCCAACCGCCGCCGCCATCCTGACCACGCTGGCGGTGGTGGCGATCCTGATAGCGGTGACGGTGCCCGGGCAGGCCCGCACCGAGATCACCTTCTGGGTGATGCCCAACGCGCCCGACGAGATCCACATTCCCTGGCTCGAGCGCAAGGCACAGGAGTTCGAGCGGGAGACGGGCGTGCGCGTCAACTTCGAGATCGTCGGGTGGGACGTGGCCTGGACCCGCATCTCCACCGCCCTGATCACGGGCGAGGGCGTCGACGTCTTCCAGGCCGGCACCACGTGGAACCCGCAGTTCGCCGCGACCGGCGGCGTCAGCGAGATCGACATCGGCGCCTTCGGCGGCGCATCGGCCTTCATGGCGGCCAATCTGGCCTCCACCACCTACAAGGGCCGCTACTACGGGGTGCCCTGGTTCGCCGAGACCCGGGCCCTCTTCTACAACCGGGAGATGTTCGCGGCAGCCGGCGTACAGCCCCCCGGTACCTACGACGAGCTGTTGCAGGTGGGCCAGCGCATCACCGCCCGCTACGGGCCGGGGCGGGCCATCGCGCTGGCCGGCACCAACGCCTGGGACCTGATCCATAACTGGGCCATCATCCTGTGGGCCTACGGCGGCGATCTCGTCGACGTCCAGGCGCGGCGCGCCACCTTCAACGGGCCCGAGGGCGTGGCGGCCATGGAGTACTACGTGGAGCTGCTGCGCCGGGGGTTGTGCTCGCCGGCCTGCGCCGAGTACAACCAGCCGCAGGCGGACGCCGCGTTCATCAGCGGCAACGTGGCCATGGCCTTCATGGGCCCGTGGAACATCGCCGGCATCGAGGTCGAGAACCCCACGTTGCCCTACGACGTGGCCGAGCCCCCGGCCGGCCCCGTCAAGCGCGCGGCCTTCTCGGGCGGTAGCAACCTGGTCATCCTCCGCAACAGCCCCAACCAGGAGGCGGCGCGCCGGTGGGTGCAGTTCCTGCTGCGCACCGACAACCTGGTGGAGTACACCCGCGACCTGACCCACATGCTGCCGGCCAAGCTGGAGGCCTTCGACGACCCGTACTACAACAGCGGCGTCTGGCAGGTCTTCAAGAAGACGCTGGGCTACGCCACGGCCTATCCGCCGCTGGGGGTCTGGGGCGACATCGAAAACGCCATCGTGGGTGAGTTCCGCAACGTGCTGACGGCCTACGTCGAAGGCCGCCTGGATCGGGTGGGCGTCAAGTCGTTCCTGGATGCGGCCGCACGACAGGTGGACGCTGCTTTGGCACGCGAGCGCTGACCTCGGGCGGCTACGTCGACGAGCCCGGGGTCGACCGTCCACGCGAGCGACCGCACCGGGTGACGAGGCCGGGGCCCGGTCGACGACCGGGCCCCTTTCGGATCTCCTGACGCCACCGGCCGGGCACGACCCCCACCTCCCCACCGTCCGTCACCGCAGCCATGCGGCCCGACATCGGACGGGCCGGGAGGGCCGCTTTCGCGTCTTGGCACCCTTGCTAGCGTTTGCAAAACGTGGCAGCTGTGTTAGCCTCGGGATGAGCTCCGCCTCCGGACGGGATCGGCATCCCACCAGTCACCCGTAGGGCTCCCGGCACCGCAGCCAGGGAGGCGGCACCGACTGGAGAGAGGAGGGCGTCCATTGACGCGTACCCCATCGGCCGCACCAGCGCCACAGCCCCCGCACGGCGGCCCGACCCACGTCTCATCCCTCTTCGACCTGACCGGGCGGGTCGCGCTGATCACCGGCGGCTCCCGGGGGCTGGGCCTCGCCATCGCCCGGGCCCTGGGTCAGGCCGGGGCCCGGCTCTGCGTGGCGGCCCGGCGGCGGGAGTGGCTGGACCCGGCCCTCGAGCAGCTCGCCGGCGGGGGCAACGAGGCGACGGCGGTCGCCTGCGACGTGACCGACCCCGATGCCGTGGCAGCCCTGGTGCGGCACTGCCGCGACTGGGCCGGCCGCCTCGACATCGCCGTCTGCGCGGCGGGCGTGGCGTGGGGGGCGCCATCGGAGGCCATGCCAGTGGATCGCTTCCGCTGGGTGCTGGACGTCAACGTGACGGGCACCTACCTGGTAGCCCGCGAGGCCGCCGCCGTCATGCGGGCGACGGGCTACGGTAAGATCGTGGCGGTCAGCTCGGTGGTGGCCCGCGTCGGCCAGCCGCCCGAGGTGCTCGACGCCGTCGGCTACACCGCCAGCAAGGGCGCCCTCGAAGCCCTGGTGCGGGACCTGGCCGTCAAGTGGGCCCCCTGGGGCATCCGGGTCAACGCCCTGGCCCCCGGCTTCGTGCCGACCCGGCTCTCGGGCGCCGTCATCGCCCGAGCCCGCGAGCGCCTCGAGGCCATGACCCCTCTCGGGCGCGTCGGTCGGGAGGAGGACGTCCAGGGCGCGGCGCTCTTCCTGGCTTCGCCGGCATCCGACTACGTCACCGGGCAGGTGCTGGTGGTGGACGGGGGCCTGACGGCGTGGTGATGCACGCCTCCATCTGCTAGGATCCCCAGGGCAGCCCACCCCACGTCGGGCGCGGCCCGACCCGGCCGCCACGCCAGGCTGACGGGGTTGCGGTCGCATCCTGGTGAGGAGATGGAGGGGTCCCGTCTCGATGAGCAACGGCACGGCATGGGCGTACCTGGTGGTCGCAGGACTGCTGGAAGTGGCCTGGGCCACCAGCATGAAGCACTCCGAGGGCTTTCGCCACCTGTGGCCGTCGGTGGCCACCATCGTCCTGATGATGCTCAGCTTTGCCCTGCTGAGCTTGGCGATGAGGACGCTCCCGCTCGGCACCGCCTATGCCGTCTGGACCGGCATCGGCGCCGTGGGCTCCGTGCTGGTCGGCATGCTGCTGATGGGCGAGTCACGGGAACCCTTGCGCCTGGCCTCGATTGCGCTGATCCTCCTGGGGATCACCGGGCTACGGCTCTTGGATGGGCGGTGAGGCCGGTACCTGAGGAGTGTGCCCAACACAGCTCCCCCCCGGCCCCCGTCCTCACCATCACCCCTTGATGGCCGCGGCCGTCAGCCCCTGCACGATGTAGCGCTGCACCGCGACGAACAGCGCCACCGGGATGGCCGCGGCCACCGTCGAGGCGGCCATCAGCTCCGGCCACCGCACCGAGCTTCTCGAGAAGAACTGGTACAGCCCCTGGGTGATGGGCATCAGGTCAGGGCTCTGGATGAGCACCAGGCTCAAGACGAACTGCTGGCTCCACCCCGTGATGAAGGCGTAGATCCCCACGGCCACCACCGCAGGGGCCACCAGCGGGAGCACCACCCGCACCAGCGCTCCCGGTCGCGAGCAGCCGTCCACCAGCGCGGCCTCGTCGATCTCCCGGGGCACCGTGCGGAAGTAGGTCGAGAGCAACAAGGTCGACAGCGGCAGCGTGAAGATGGACCCGGCCACGACCATGGCCAGGTGCGTGTCGAGCAGCCCCAGCCGCCGCATGATGGAGTAGAGCGGCACCACCAGCATGATGGGCGCGAACATGTTGGCGTAGGTCAGCCCGAAGACGATGGCCGCCTCGCCGGGCACCCGAAAGCGCGACAGCCCGTAGGCGGCGGGCAGGGCGATGAGCAGCGACAGCAGGCTGACGCCGAGCCCGTAGACGAAGCTGTTGAGCAGGTGCACGGGCAGTCGGGGCACGATCTGCAGCATCGCGACGAAGTTGGACAGCGTCGGCTCCCGGGCGTAGAGGGTCGGCGGCGAGTACCAGATCTCCGGCTCCGCCTTGAGCGCCGTCACCGCCATCTGGTAGATGGGCAGTAGCAAGAAGAGGGAGAAGCTCCACGTCAGGGCGTGCGTCACGACGCCCTGCCAGCGGATGCGCCGCCGGCGCCTCGCGGCCCCGGGTTGCAGCGACCTTCGCACCATCGCCACGGCCCCGCCCCCCTTGTCTAGCCCGCCTGCTGCTGGCTGCGCCTCAGCATCCGCAGGTAGAGCCACGCGATGATCGAGACCAGCAGCACCTGCATCACCGTCATCGCTGCGGCCCTGCCGATGCCGCCGATGCGCAGCTGCCGGAAGCCGACGTTGTAGACGGCGATGGGCAGCGTCTCGGTCGCCCCCAGCGGGCCGCCCCGCGTCATCACCCAGATGGGGTCGTACGAGTTGAAGGTCCAGACCGTGGAGAGAAGCGCTGTGGTCAGGATGACCGGCAGCACCAGGGGGAGCGTCACCCGCACCCACCGCTGCCACGGCGACGCTCCGTCCACCAGGGCGGCGTCCAGCACCTCCGGCGGCACCGACCGGAGCCCGGCCAGGATCATGACCACCATGAAGGGCAGACCGATCCAGGCGTCCGCCACCGCGGTGGAGACGAAGGCCGAGACCGGGGTCCCGAGGAAGGCGACCGGCTGCTCGACGAGCCCGGCCAGGCGCAGGATGCCGTTGACGAAGCCGAACTGCGTGTTGTAGCTCCAGGCCCAGATCATGGCCGCAATGGCCCACGGCAGGCCCCAGGGGAGGATGGTCACGGCCTGGTAGAGCCGGCCCAGCCGTGTCGGCTGCGAGAGCAGCACAGCCCCGGCCAGCCCCAGGCTCACCTTGAGCGACAGGCTGAGCGCCACCCAGCCCAGGCTCCGCAACAGACTGGTGGTGAAGTAGACCCCCCGCGAGCCGGGCATCTCGAACTCGAACGCCCACCGGTAGTTGTCGAGCCCGACCCACCGGCTCGCCATGCTGAGCAGGTTGACGTCGTGCAGCGAGAGGTAGACGACGTACCCGAGCGGGTACAAGAGGAGGACGCCCAGGTAGAGCAGCAGGGGCAGCACGTACGGCACGCCGTACCACTCCCGGCGGCGTGCCAGGCGCACCGCGGCGCGCAGGTGAGCCAGCCACGGCAGGGCCCGCTCGGGCGGATCGGCCCGGGGCCTCGAGTACGTCGGCGCCATCGACGGTGATGTCACCTCTCCGCGGCGAGCCTCGTGGCACGCGGGGCGGCGGGAGCGAACCGGGAGCCCCCGCCGCCCCACCGATCTGCTCCCGAGGCCGCCGGCTCGCGGCCCCGGGCTACTGCCGGAAGCCCTGCAGGATGTTGATGATCTGGGCCGCCTCCCGCAGCGCGGCCTCGGGCGTGGCCTCCTTGAACAGCACCTTCTGCATGGCCGTCAGGATGGCCTCCTGCGTGGCCTCCCAGTCCTTGATGTAGACGGCCTCCGGCACGCCGTAGCGGATGCCCTCGAGGAACGGCCGCCAGTACCACTGCTGGAAGGTGGGCAACGACGCCTCCTGTGGCATGGGCGGCACGAAGCCCAGCAGCTCGTCCCACTTGCTCTGATTGTCGAAGCTGGTCATGAACAGGGCGAACTCCACCGCCAGATCCCGGTTGCGGGCCTGGGTCGGGATGGCGATGGAGTCCGTCACGAGCACGGTGGCGTAGGGCTGGACGCCCCGCGGGCCCTTGGGGATCATGCTGATGCCCACGTCGATGCCCGAGCCGATGGCCTCGATGGCGCTGAAGACGTGGTCGGTGTACATGCCGATGGTCTGCGACTTGAAGAGCCGGATGAGATCCTCACGCCGCCACTCCACCGGCGACGGCTGGGCATACTGCCCGAGCCCGTTGATGTAGAAGTCGAGGGCCTCGACGGCCTCGGGCTGGTCGATGGTGGCGCGCCCCTGCTCGTCGGTGATGCGGCCGTTGTTGGCGTACAGCCAGTTTTGAAACTCCGTCACCGTCGAGACGAAGCGGTTGCCGGGCAGGCCGAACCCGTAGAGGGTGGGCGGGTGATGCAGCTTGCGCGCGGCATCCAGCACCTCGTCCCAGTCGGTGGGCGGCTGCACGCCGTACCGCTCGAAGAGGCCGCGGTTGTAAAGCAGCGCCTTGGTCGACATGGCGCGCACGATGCCCCAGATCTTGCCCTCGTAGCGCACGGTGTCCCAGACGGTGGGGTAGTAGAGGTCGTACTTCTCCTGCGTGATGTACTCGTCGAGGGGGATGATGGCGCCCATGTCGGCCAGCGCCGGGATCCAGCGCGAGCCGATGTAGATGATGTCGGGGGCGTTGCCAGCCGCGATGGAGGTGATGATGCGATCCCACAGGGCGTCCCAGCCGACGAACTCCATGTCCACCCGTACGTCCGGACGCTGCCGCATGAACTCCGTCGCCAGCGCCTGCTGGTCCTCCTCGGTGTAGCCGCCGCCGATGGGCAGCAACACCCGCAACGTCGCCGGCGCGGCCGACGCCGCCACGGCGGCTCCGAGCAGGCAGGCCACGATGACCAACGCGGCGATACGGGCTCTCCTCACGGCGATCCCCCCATCCCGGGTCACGCGTCTTGCTCGCATCCAGCGCGACGCAATGCCAGCACGGCGGCTCCCGTCAGCCCCGACCAAGGGCCCAGGCGTGCCCGCACGACCCTCGCGTCGCGGGCGACCCAGGCGGGAGCCAGCCGCTGCAGCGCGTTGCAGGCGGCCTCCACCGGATAGGCCGGGTGGGTGCCGAGCCCCCCGCCCACCACGATCCGCTGGGGGTCCAAGACGGCGACGACGGTGGCCAGGAAGAGGGCGAGGTAGCGCACGACGGACCGGTACAGCTCGTCGAGGCCGGGCGCTCCCTCCCGCCCCGCCAGCAGGGCCTCGCTGGCGCGCCAGCGACGACCGGTGGCGGCGTGTGCGGCCGCCTCGATGGCATAGCCCGAGAGCAGGGCCTCGACGTGCCCTGTCTGGCCGCAGCGGCAGGCCGCGCCACCAGCCGAGGCGTCCAGCACCATGTGGCCCAGCTCGCCGGCCGCGAAGCCGCTCCCCAAGCAGGGCCTCCCCCCGACGAAGACCGCGCCTCCCACCCCCGTCCCGATGCTCACGTACACGACGTCGTCCACATCCATGGCGGCACCGGCGCGAAGCTCGCCGTAGGCCCCCGCTCGCACGTCGTTGTCGACGGCGACGGGCCAGCCCAGGCTGGCCTCCAACGGGCCGGCAACCGGTCCCCCGCGCCAACCGCGGAGGTTGCCGGCTTGCACCGAGACGCCCCGCACCGGATCCAAGACGCCCGGAAAACCCACCCCGACCGCTCGCACCTCGGCCGGCGCGAGGGCGTGGAGCTCCACAACCGCTCTCACCGCGTCGCAGACCGCGTCGAGCACCGCGCCGGCTCTCTCGGGTGTCGGACGCACGACCACCTCGCCCCGGCGCTCCAGGCCCTCGAAGAGCGCGGCCCGCACGTTGGAGCCGCCCACGTCCACGCCGATGACCCGGCAGGAGGCCCGGCTCACAGCACCACCGACCTCACGAGGTGGCGCGGCCGATCGGGGTCCAGGCCTCGACGCAGGCTCATCGCCAGCGCCAGGCGCTGCAGCCTCACGAGCTCCACGAGCGGATCGCGCGCACCCACCACCACCCGGGCGCCCGTCTGCTCCACGTCCGCGGCGAGACGCTGCACCGCCTCGTCCGGCGGGTCCAGGACGAAGACCAGCGTCTCGGCGTCGGCGCAGCTGATGGGGCCGTGGCGGTACTCCAGGGGCACGTAGCGCTCGGTCCAGAGCAGGGCCATCTCCTGGGCCTTGAGAGCGGCCTCGCAGGCGAGGCCGTAGCGCCAGCCGGACCCCAGCACCACCAGGTGGGCGAAGGGCTCGTCCGGCTCGACGGGCCGGGCCAGGGTCTGCTCCAGCTCCGTCGCCAGCGACTCGA
Source organism: Limnochorda sp. LNt (assembly GCF_035593265.1). GTDB lineage: Bacteria > Bacillota > Limnochordia > Limnochordales > Geochordaceae > Geochorda > Geochorda subterranea. Next base: position 1,986,542 of record NZ_CP141614.1, read on the forward strand.
GCGGCGCCCCGCCCGACAGCTCGTGCGCCACCGCTCGCAGCAGCAGGAAGGCCCCCGTGGCCGAGCCCGTCTGCACCACGCTCTCCTCGCGGATGAAGGCCAGCACCACCGATGCGTCGCACATCTGCGCCAGCAGGCTGTCGGGCTCGCACGTCACGGAGAGCGTGGGCACCCCCGCCGCCCGGGCGGCCCGGGCGGCCTCCAGCACCTCGGTGGTGGTGCCACTGCGGCTGATGAAGAGGGCACCCTCGCCGGGATGGGGCCGGTAGACGGAGGCCGGGACAGCCCGGGCCGGGATGGCCAGGCGCTCCTCGAGGTAGGCCGCAGCGGCGAGGCCCACGTAGTAGGAGGAGCCGGCACCGACGATGGCCACGGGGCGCTCCAGCAGGGGCCGCATCGCCGCCGCCCTCGCCCGGGCCAGCGCGAGCACCTCTCGCCACTGCCGGGGCTGGGCCAGGATCTCGACGGCGGTCTTGTGCATGGCAGGCTGTGCGCCCCTCCCCCGACTGGATCCGCTGACGACCACCGACGTCATGCTACCCCACCTTCGCTCACGAGTCAACACGGACATGCGCTGATATGATCGATTTTCGCTAGCTGACCGCATGATCTTGCTCGCCACGCGCATCCGTGATACAGTGCCGGGCGTGAACCCCTCATGCTGAAGGCCGAGCGGCACGATCGCATCCTGAGCGAGCTGGCGCGGCGGGGCGCCGTGGGCGTCGAGGAGATGGCGACGGTGCTGGGCGTCTCGACGGCCACGGTGCGGCGCGACCTGGCTGAGCTCGAGCAGGAGGGGCTCCTGCGGCGCACCCACGGCGGCGCGACGCTCCTGGAGGACCACGACGAGCTCCCCTACCGCTACAAGGTGACGGCCCTGCTCCCCGAGAAGCGCCGCATCGGGGCTGCGGCAGCGGCCATGATCAGGGACGGGCAGGTGGTCGCCTGCACGGGGGGCACCACCGTCACCCAGGTGATCAAGGCGCTGCGCAACCGGCGCATCACCGTCGTCACCAACGCCGTCAACGTGGCGGCGGAGCTGGCCTCGGCCTCGGGCCCCGAGGTGATCGTGTCGGGCGGGCGGCTGAGGCCCCAGTCCTACGAGATGGTGGGCCACGTGGCGGAGCGGACCATCCGGGAGTTCGTGGCCGACGTGGTCGTCATCGGGGTCGATGGCCTCTCGCTGGAGTACGGGCTGACCACGTTCAGCCACGAGGAGGCGCAGGTCAACCGCGCCTTCATCGAACAGGGGCGCGAGACGTGGGTCGTCGCGGACCATACCAAGTTGGGGCGGGTGACACCGGCGGTCATCGCGCCCATCGACCGGATCCGGTACCTGATCACCGACGCGGCGGCATCGCCCGACTTCCTGCGGGCGGTCGAGGCCCGGGGCGTGCGCACGGTCACGGCCTGAGCGCACGCGCACGGCCGGAGAGGAGGCGCCCATCCATGTCGGCACAGAGACGGCGGCTCAGCGTGGGCAAGATGCGGGGGCTGCGCCAGATCTCGAGCCCCGACGGGCTCGTGCTGTTGGCGGCCATGGACCATCGGGGCAACCTGCGGCGAGCCCTCGCCCCCGAGGCTCCCGACTCGGTCGGCGACGAGGAGATGGCCGCCATCAAGGTGGATCTGGCACGGGCCCTGGCTTCCGCCGAGGCCGGGGGCACGGGCGTGACGGGGGTGCTCGTCGACGTCGAGTACGGCTACCGTCCCCTGGTCTACACGGGCGTCCTGCCGGGCCACGTGGGCGCGCTGGTCTCCATCGAGAAGACGGGCTACGTGCGACGACCCGACGGCCGGGTGACCGAGCTGCTGCCGGGGCTAGACCCCGGCAAGCTGCGGCGGATGGGCGCCTCGGGCGTCAAGCTCCTGGTCTACTACCACCCCAGGGCCACCACGGCTCCCCAGCAGCGCGAGCTGGTCCAGCGGGTGGCCGAGGCGTGTCGGCAGCACGACGTGCTCTTCGTCGTCGAGGCCCTCTCCTACCCTCTCGACCCCGGCCAGGAGAAGACCAGCCCCGCCTTTCTCGCCGAGAAGCCCGACCTCGTCGCGCAGACAGCGGCGGACTTGACGGGCGACGGGGTCGACCTCTTCAAGGCGGAGTTTCCCGGCGCGGTGCCCGAGGATGGCCGGATCGGCGACGCCGAGCGCCAGCGGCTGCTGGAGGCCTGCGGGGCCCTCGATGCGGCCAGCCGTGCGCCGTGGGTGCTGCTGTCGGAGGGCGTCAGCTTCGAGGCTTTCTGCACCGAGGTCGAGATCGCCGGCCAGGCAGGGGCCAGCGGGTTCATGGTAGGCCGGGCGGTCTGGAAGGACTGCGTCGTGCGCGACGGCGAGTTGCGCCGGCGGCTGCTGGCGGAGCGGGCGACGCCCCGCATGCGCCACTTGAGCGAGATGGCCCGGCGCCACTGCCGGCCGTGGACCGAGCGCATCGACACGACGCCGCCGGCGGTCGAGCCCGAGTGGTACGTGGGCTACTGACCAAACCCAGGGGGCAGGCCGGATGCCTGCCCCCTCGCTCTGCCAGCGCCTCGTGCCGACCCCTGCCGCTCACAGGATGGCCGCGGCGATCAGCAGCGCCACGAGGGAGACGCCCGCCGAGAGTCGCAGCCTGAGCGGCCAGCACCGGTGGCACATCCAGGTTGAGGACGATGGGGGCGGTGATGGATGCCGACGTGATCATGGCGACGGTCCCGCTCCCCTGTGCGAGTCGGACCAGCGTTGCTACCAGGAACGGCAGCAGGATGGCCGGGATCCCGCTCGCCGCGATGGCACCGGCCAGGTAGTTGCCGACGCCGCTGTCTCGCAGGACCTGCCCCAGTGCACCGCCAGCTCCCGTGACGAGGATGATGATGCCGGCTGCGCTGACACCCTGCTCCATGTGCCGCCGGACGTCGGCTCGCGACGCCGAGGGGAGTAGTGTCCACAGCGCGATCAACAGTCCCACGGCCACTGCAATGACGGGATTGCCGAGGAAGATGAACGCTCGGGCCCACGGCCCGGTGAGCTTGAGCGCCGAGAGCACCGTGTTGAGCAGGATGAGGACCACCGGCACGACAATGGGCGCGAAGGCCACGACGGTACTCGGCCCCTCTGGCGTGTCGTCGACGGCCTCCCCTGCTGCGGCTGCTTGTGCGACTGCATCGGCGGAGCCGCGGACCCAACCCAGGCCGGTGGCGTCCGGGACCTGATAGAGCCGGCGCCCCCACCAGCGCGCGTACCAAACCCCCGCCACGACGACGGGCGCGGCGAAGATCAGCCCGGCCATGATCATCGCACCGATGTCGACCCCGAAGATGCCGGCCACGGCCAGCGGGCCCGGGGTCGGAGGCACCGCGTGATGCGTGGCCACGAGCCCGATGGCCAGCGAGACCCCAATGGTGATGACGGAGCGTGCAGTCCGCCGGGACAGCGCCTTCGCGAGCGGCGAGAGGATGACGAAGCCCGAGTCGCAGAAGATGGGGATGGAGACCACGTACCCAGTGGCGGCCATGGCGGCGTCTTCTCGCCCCTTGCCGAACCACCGCAAGAATGTCTGGGCCATGCGGTTGGCGGCGCCCGAGACCTCCAGCAGTCGTCCCATCATCACCCCGAAGCCGATGACGATGCCGATGCTCCCCAGGGTGTTGCCGAATCCGGTCGTGATGGACGTGGCCACGCGGGTCGGCTCCATCCCCGCCAGAAGCCCCGTGAGGGCCGAGGCCAGGATCAGGGCCAGAAACGCGTGCACACGAGTCCGGAGAATCAGCAGCACCAGGACCAGTACGCCGATGACCAGTGCGCCGACCAGTTGCCAGCCCGGTATGGAAGCGGTGTCCATCGCGTCAGTCCAACCCCTCTCTCGGGTCCCAGGAACGTCTCATGCCTCTCCCCTAAGCCTTCGCACGCATCGGATGGCCGCGTCCTCACCCCCCACCAGGCCCCCTTTGGTGACCAGACGAAGCCCGCGCGATGGCCCGCCGACCAGCTGCCCCAGCGCGGCGAGCGGGAGCACCTGGTCGAGTAGCTCGATCGCGGTGGCATCCAGGGCCCTCAGGACGGCTGCCGTGACGTCACCGCCGGTCGTGTAGAGCCCGGCGGGAGCAGGACGAGACTCCTCGGCGGCACGTCGGAGCGCCAGTCGCACCGCCAGGCCAAGGCCATCGAGCAAGTCGGCTTGCTGGCGCGCCGTCAGGCCAGGCGCCAGATCGTCGGGCCCGCGGCTCGTGCGGATGCCGACGCACGGTCGGGACCAATGGGCCAGGATGGACGAGGCCAGCCGCTCGATCTCCCAGGCACGGCGGGATTGGGCGCCGCACGCCTGGTCGCGCTGACCCGCCAGGGCACCCACGTCGACGAGTTCCAGGCGGAGTCCCAACGCCTGCTCGAGGGCCTCCAGCTGCCTGGCCGTCAGCTCGGTGGTGCTGCCCGCCACCACGATGACCGGACCCGGTGCGGTCCGCTGTAACACACCGGTGGGGTCCGCTGCTGCGCCTTCGACGGCGACTCGCTCCGGCGAGGCACCCTCACCCCACCCCCACAGCTCCAGTGCCTGTGCGGTCAAGGGGCCGGGGTCCGCGCATACCGCAGGGACGCCGAGACTTCTCGAAGCGCCCACCACGGCACGAGCTACGGCTCGCACGTCCTCATCGGAGACGGCGTCGACGACCACGAGACGCCGGCCCGCCCGGACCTCATCCACCAGCGCCTGCTGGACGGCCTCGGCTCCTCGAAGCGTCACGGACAGCTCCACGTGGCCCACGGGCCACGGCTATTGGGCCCGCAGCAGGGTCGGCACGTGAGACGACCGCACCGGCGACAGGGGATCGCGCCCCGCCCCCGTCCGTGTCACGGGGACGCCGTCGACCAGCAGATACCCACCGACCACGATGCGACCCGAGGCGGGATAGGCAGGCGTCACCACGGCGAACGCGCCCGCCCCGAGCCACTCCACGGCCGCCTGAACCTCGGCGCCCACGTTGCCCCGCAGGGTGCTGTCGATGCGCTTGGAGACGATGGGTGAAAGTTCGACGTGACTCGCGATCGCTTCCAAACCGTCGCGCACCCTGCGGGCGGCTTCCTGGGGTGGCACCGTCCGAGAGGCGATGTCCAGGATGAAGGCGGCCGGCGCACGCTGCACGTCGGCGAGCCAGCGACTCGCCGACTCCAGCACCGGCCCGTCGGCCCTCAGCAACGATAGGGCACGATAGCCGCGCTCAACCAGCAGGACGCCAGTCGCATTGGCCCCGGTAAGGTCGTCAGCGATGACGACGGCTACCGGCGAGGGCCGCGGCTCACCGTCCGGTGCCGGTACGCCACGGGCGAGCATAGAGGGCCGCAACGCGTATCGCCTCCAACATGCTGATCTCCCGAGCCCGGCCCGTGCCGGCGATGTCCAGCGCGGTCCCGTGGTCGACGGATGTCCTCAAGAACGGCAGTCCGAGCGTCAGGCTCACGGTACGGTCGAAGTCGTAGACCTTGGCGGCGATGTGGCCCTGGTCGTGGTAGAGGGAGATGACCGCGTCGTGGCGGCCCTCGATGGCTTGTACGAAGACCGAGTCGGCCGGCACCGGTCCGGCCGCCTGGATGCCCCGGTCCCGGGCTTCCGCCACCGCGGGCGTGACGGCCCGAGCCTCCTCGTCGCCCATGAGGCCTCCGTCGCTGGCGTGGGGGTTGAGCGCCGCGACGGCGAGCCGCGGCTGCGCGATGCCGAGGCGACGGAGGTACCGATCGGCTGCCAGGATGGTCTCGAGCACCCGTTCGCGAGTGACGAGGTCACAGGCCTGTCGCAGGCTGACGTGACGGGTCACGAAGAAGATCCGCAGGGGTCCGGTCATGAACATCGTGTACGAAGACGAACTGCCCGTCAGGTCCGCGAGCATCTCCGTGTGGCCGATGTACGGCACGCCGGCGGCGCGGAGCGCCTCCTTGTGGATGGGAGCTGTGGCGATGCCGTCGAGGTGGCCCGCCAGGGCGTCGCGCACGGCAGCCTGCACGTAGGCGAAGGAGGCCCGTCCCCCCGCCTCCGAGACCTCGCCGATGGGGACATCCGGGGGGAAGGCCGCTGTCACTTCGACCACGGGCACCCCGTCGTGCGCGGCCGAGAGAGCCTCCCGTACGTCGGCCACCACCTCGAGCCGCGGCATCTCCGGCACGACGTGGCGGATTCGCTCCAGAGCCAGCGCCTGACCGTACACGATGACCCGGGACCACCCGTGCACCTCGGAGTGAGCCAGGGCCTTGGCGACGATCTCCGGGCCTATCCCCGCGGGATCTCCAATGGTGACGCCGATGACGGGCCGGGGTGCCACTTGTGCCGTTCCAGTACCCAACTCGCCTCTCACCCTTCTCTGGCGTGGACTCAGACGATGACGCGCCCTCAGCCGATGACCAGCTCGAAACCTTGCTCCTGTGCAGCCCGCTGCAGCGCCTGCAGGGCCGCCGGGTCGGCCGGGGCGTCCGTGATGAGCCGTCGGAAGCGGCTGAGCGGAAGGACGGTCGCCAGAAGCACTCTGCCGTACTTGCTGGAGTCGGCGACGAGCGTCGCCTCCCGGGCGGCCCCGACCATGGCCTGCTTGAGGCGCACCTTCTCGACGGTGCGGGTCGTCACGCCCGCCTCGATGTCGAAGGCGTCGGTCCCGATGAAGGCGTGGTGCGCGTGGATTCCCTCGAGGAAACGGACGGCGTGGTCCCCCATGAGGGCCAGCACCTTGGGCTGTACCAGGCCCCCGACGCAGAAGACACGGTAACGGGGCTCCTCCGCCATGGAGCGTGCGATGTCGAGGTCGCTGGTCACGATGGTCAGGTCACGCAAACGTCGCCGGAGCAGCTCCCGGGCGACGCTGCCGGTCGTGGTGCCCGCGTCGAGGATGACCGTCTGACCCGGCTCCACGAGAGCGGCGGCTGCACGACCGATGCGAAGCTTCGCCTCACGGTTGAGGCCGCGCTTGGCTCGGATGGGCTCGTCCAACACGCTACCGTCGGGCAGCAGCGCGCCACCATGCACCCTCACCACGAGGCCCCGCTCCGACAGAGCGTTGAGGTCCCGCCGGATGGTCATGAGCGACACCCCGAGCTGTCTGGCCAGCTGGGTGGCGCTGGCCTGACCCGACTGGCGGAGTTGCTCCAGGATGCGCCGGTGCCGCTCGGCCGAGAACACCGAGCACCACGCCCCCTTGTCAGGCGTCACGGGCGATGTTCTCTTGGGGCTGTTCGATATGGTGCGGTCATGTTCCTTCTCGTGCGACACCGGGGCGACGAGGCGGCGGTGCTGGGAGCGGCGACGCTGGTGCTGGAGGGCGGGCCCACGACCGCGGGGTCGCGGGTCGAGAGGGACTAGACGGGGCGGGGTGGAGCGGGGGGCAGGCTCGCTCGCCCCTTCCTTCCTCGCCCCCCACGCCCACCTTCATCCTGCTCAGGCGAAGTCGGCTCGCCGCACGTAGATCACCGAGTAGGTGAGGCCCGCCCCCCACACCGCGGCACAGGCCAGCGCCACCGTCCACCCGGCCGGCAGGCCCACCCAGGCGTACTGCGACGCCAGCGTGGACCCGGTGCCCACCGCTGCCGGGTCCAGCGCCTCCAAGGCGAGTTGGGCCGCCACCCACGGCGCCGTGGCCGGCAGCAGGATGCCGTAGCGGGAGTTGAGCCCCATGAACGCCATCACCGTCATCACGACCCCCCAGGCGGCCCCCACCATCTGGTTGCGGGAGCCCAGGGCGAGCGCCACGGGGATGGCGCTGGTGGCGTAGAGGGCCATCGCCCCCACAGCGTGCGCCGCCAGGCTCGCCAGCGCCATGCGCCAGGGCATGGCGTCCGGCCCCACCGCCACGAGCGTCACCAGGGTCGTCGCCCCCCACGAACCCAGGACGATGCCGAGCCCGAGCAGAGCCAGCGCCACCCACTTGGCGCCCAGCCACGCCGGCCGGGGCAGCCCCGAGACCAGCAGGTTGGGCAGCGTGCGGTCCGCGTACTCCCGACCGAAGAGCATGGACCCGATGATGGCCGCGCCCCCCGGCCCCTCCAGCAGCATCACCATCAGCAACGACTGCACCAGCAGCGTCGGCGCCGTCAGCTCGAAGCCCCCGGCCGTCGCCCGGTACCACACCATCACCGTGATGACGGCCGGAAAGAGCGCCCCGATGACGGCGAGCGTCAGGATGCTGTGGCGGCGCAGCTTCGACAGCTCAGCGCCGATGAGCGCCGTCATGGTCGGCCATCCCCCCGGTCGGACTGCCTGTCGGGCTGCCTGTCGGCCCTCCCGTCAGGCGGATGAAGTGCTGCTCCAGCGAATCCTGCCCGTAGGCCAGGCGTCGCACCCCGACGCCCCCGTGCACCAGCGCCTCGCTGATGGCCTCGGGGCGCTCGTGCACGAGTGCCGGCTCCGGGGCGTCGAAGATGCGCACGACCCCGCCCTCGACCACCTGGTAGTCGGTGATGCCGAGGCGGTTTTCGAGTAGCCAGGCGGTGCGTGGCGCGTCGGTCACCTCGAGCTCCAGGTAGCGACGGCTCAACTGGTGCAGGCGGGTCAGCTCGATCTCCTCCACCACCCGGCCCTCGTGGATGATGCCGATGCGGGTGCACAGCCGCTGCACCTCGGCCAGGATGTGGCTCGAGACGAAGAGGGTGACGCCCCGCTCCCGGTTGAGCCGGCGAAGGAGCTCCCGCACGTCCCGGATGGCGTAGGGGTCGAGGCCGTTGGTCGGTTCGTCCAACACCAGGATCTCGGGCTCGTGGAGCAGGGCCCGGGCCAGAGCCAGGCGCTGGCGCTCGCCCTGGGAGAAGCCCCGCACCAGGCGGCGGGCCAGCGGCAGGAGCTCCACCGTGGCCAGCGCACGCTCGATGGGGTCGGGCCTGGCGGTGGGCAGCCCCAGCATGCGGGCGTGAAGGGCGAGGTTCTCGTAGGCGGTCAGGTTGGGGTAGAAACCCGGTTGCTCCAGGACCACGCCCACCCGCCGCAGCCACGAGGGGGGAGCGACGCCCACCCGATGGCCCAGCACCCAGGCCTCGCCCGACGTCGGGTGGACGAGTCCGAGCAGGATGCGGATGGTGGTGGTCTTGCCGGCGCCGTTGCGGCCGAGGAAGCCGTAGATGTCGCCGCGTCGCACCGTCAGGCTGACGTCGTGCAGCACCGGCTGGCGGCCGTAGCGCTTGGTCACGGCCCGGGCCTCGATGACGGGCCGCGACTCGGTGGCGGTGCGCCGAGCGTCGACGGCGGCGGAGCCGTGGTTCAAGGGGCCACGCCCTCCTCTCGTGGGGTCGGGCTCGATGCGGGCGGCCGGCCCGCCGAGGTCGGCCCCGCGCGGTCGGCCTGCGCATCACGCCCGTCGAGGCCATCGTAGCGGGCAGGCGTGATCGGCCCCATGCCAAATGGTGACAAATCTCTTAAACCTAAGACAGGCCCCCGCCCACTAACGGGCCCTCGCCGCACCCAGCGGGCCTCCGGCCTCAAACCGGCTCTCGCCCCACTCAACCAGCCTCTGCCCCTCGTCGTACCCGTGCGGCAGGCGCACCCGAAAGACGGTGCGGCGGGCAGATGGGTCGCTTTCGACCTCGACCTGGCCCCCGTGCGCCTCGGCCAGCATGCGCACGATGGCGAGGCCCAGCCCTGTGCCACGGCTCGAGCGGCCCCGAAAGCCCCGCTCGAAGACCATGGGCAGCTCCTCGGGCGCGATGGGGTCGCCGTCGTTGGCCACCTCCAGGCACCAGGCGAGGAGGGCGGCGCCGCTGCGGGCGTCGGCGCCGCCTCCCGGCTCGGCAGCGTGCAGCCGCACGGCGATCTCGTGGACGGGGCCAGCGTGGTGGAGCGCGTTGTCCAGCAAGTTGGCGACGATGCGGGAGACGGCGGTGGGATCGGCGAGGGCGGGCGCCGGCTGCGGGGGCAGCTCCAGGGCCAAGCGGATGGCCCGCTCCTCCAGCGCCTCTCGAAACGGCTCGCACGCCCGCCGCACCACCTCGCCCAGATCCGTCGGCTCACGTCGCACGACCCCGTCCCCCGCCTCCAGCCGGGTCAGCAGGAGCAGGTCATCCACGAGCCGGCCCAGCTGGGCAGCGCGGGCGGCCACGACGTCGAGGTGGCGGGCGGGGTCGCGGCTGGCGCCCGTGCGCAGGGCCTCGACGTACCCGATGATGGAGGTGAGCGGCGTGCGCAGGTCGTGGGAGAGGTCGGCCAGCAGGCGGCGGTAGGCTTCGTCGCGGCGCAGGCGCTGGATGCCGCTCTCCTCCAGGCGACGGGCCAGGTCGTTGAGGGCCGCAGCGAGGCGGCGGGCCGGGGGCGGGGCGTCGGGTGCATGGAAGGCGCGGACGGCGACCTGGCCCTCCGCCAGGCGCTCCACCACCGCCCGGGCGTCGTCGAGGGCCCGGGCGAGGGCCCGGGCCCGCCAGTGGGCCCACAGCGCCCACACGGCGGCGACGACCGCCACCACAGCCAGCGCGAGGCTCGACTCGACGGAAGCGGGCATCGGTCCCACCATCGATGCAATACCCTGCCCAGACAAGACTCCCGGGCACCGCCTCCCGCTCGGGAGTCATCTTGTGTCGTGCAACCCCACATCATTTCACACGATGGAGCCTGGAGACAGGTGGCCCCGGGTACGCCCTTGCGCTGGCGTTAGCGTAACGCGCCCTCACCTCTCGAGGTACGCCCAAGCAGCGGTCGTGCACGAAGGCATCCCGGTCGAGCGCGTAGGGGTTTTTAAATAGCTATTTAAAAACGGCCTACGTGCGAACCCACCGATGACGTCCCGGCAAGTGGTACACCATCACCGGGGACTACAGCAACTCACCCCTTGCCTCACGCCCCGCCCCCCGCTCACGGCGCTCGCTGCGGGCCTCGCCGGTACCGCGCAGGGCTGTCGTCGCCGTGCCGCAACGACCCGGCGCCCCCCTGTCGCCGCCCTGCCGTCGAGGCTCGTCGCCGCTGCACCGGGGCGCTCGTCGAGGCCGTCGGCGAGGGTCGGGCCCCATTTCAACGATCGTTGAAATGCGTGGCGAGCGTTATCGTGCCGTGTGCCCGCCGCCACGCCGCCTCCGCCACTGCTCGGCAGCGGATACGATTCTCTCCTGCCCCTCACCAGGATCTGCCCTTGCCCCGTCGAAGACCGACCCCACACCCAGCCGGACTGGTTATGAAACTGTCTACTCGCAGAAGAGGGGGCGAGACCGTGAACCGGGCCCACCGACAGTCGGACTGGCGCAGTCCGTGGAGTCGTCTCATGATGGGGGTCGTCGCTGCCGCCTTGGCGGTCGCCGTCGGGGCGGCCCTCGTCGCGACCGGGTCGGCCATCCCCGCCGCCGCGGCCACGCCTCGCGACACGCTGGTCATCGGCATGTCGACCGGCATCCTCATCACGCTGGACCCGGCCGCGGTGTACGAGGTCGAGGGGGCCGTCATCGTCGACCAGCTCTACGACAAGCTGGTGGAGCTGGCCATGGTCGACGGTCATATCGAGGTGGTGCCCGAGGCCGCCGAGACGTGGCAGCTGGCCGACGACGGCGTGACGTGGACCTTCTTCATCCGGGAGGGGATGCGTTTCCCCAGCGGACGGCCCATCACGGCGCATGACGTGGAGTACTCCATCCGCCGCGCCGTCCGCCTCAACCGCGGTCCGGCGTGGCTGCTCAACCAGATCGGCTTCACGCCCGACAACGTCACCGACACGGTGCGGGCCCTCGACGAGCGGCGCCTGCAGCTCCGGGTCTCGCAGCCGTTCGCGCCCAACCTGGTGCTGTCGATCCTGACGTTTCCGCTGACCAGCATCGTCGACCGCGAGGTGGTAGAGGCCCACCTCACCGCCGGCGACCTCGCCACCGACTACCTCAAGGATCACAGCGCCGGCTCCGGTCCCTACCGCCTGGTGCGCTGGGAGCCCAACCAGATCGTCGAGCTCGAGGCCAACCCCACCTACTGGCGGGGCGCGCCTCCCATCCGCCGCATCATCATCCGTGACATGCCCGAGCCCTCGGCCCAGCGCCTGGCCATCGAGCGCGGCGACATCGACGTCGCCTGGAGCCTCACGCCGCTCATGCGCAAGGAGCTCACCGCCCAGGGCCGCACCGACCTGCGGGTGGTGCGGGTGCCGGGCCACGGCATCGAGTACCTGGCCATGAACGTCAAGTACGAGCCCCTCTCCCACCCCAAGGTGCGGGAGGCCATCCGCTGGGCCATCGACTACGACGCCATCCTCGACGACATCTTGCTGGGCGAGGCCATCCCGCTGCAGACCTTCATCCCGACGGGGTACTTCGGGCACAACCCGGCTCGCCCGTACACACGTGACGTCGAGCGGGCTCGCCAGCTCCTGGCCGAGGCCGGGTATCCCAACGGCTTCGCCGTGGAGCTGGTGACCAACACGGGCAGTGCGACCCGGGCCGACGTGGCCCAGATCATCCAGAGCAACCTGGCCGACATCGGCATCCGCGTCCAGATCACCCTCATGCAGGCCGGGCCCATGTACGAGAAGTACCGGGAGCAGGGTCTGCAGATGATCGTGGCGGGCTGGGGCGTCGACTACCCCGACCCGGATGCGCTGGCCAAGCCGTTCGCCGACGGCAGCGTGCGGCAGCTGGCCTGGCGTAACGCCTGGTACGACGAAGAGGCGACGCGCCTGACGGCCGAGGCCATGGTGGAGCGCAATTCCCAGCGCCGCCAGGCCCTCTACCAGCAGCTGACCGAGCTGGTGCTGCATGAGGGGCCGTTCGCCATCCTCTACCAGCCCGTCAACGCCTGGGTCGTGCGCAGCAACGTGCAGGGCTTCGAGGAGGCGGCCGCCCTCGGCACCATGCACTTCGACATGACCCGGGTCCGCAAGGCCGGATGAGCCGGATCGACGGAGCGCCCGGCAGGCCCTGACAGGGGGGCTCTCGCACGAGCGCAGGCGGCCGGAGCCGGGCGTGGGTACGGCCGGCTCCGGCCGCCCCATACCTTGGCGGCGACCGGAGGCGGCGTCGCCGGCAGAGGGGAAGCCATCCATCCCGTGAGCATGGCCCAGTTCGTGGCACGCCGGCTGGTGCTGATGGCCATCGTCCTGTTTGGGGTGCTGGTCATCACCTTCGTCGTGTCGCACGTCATCCCCGCCGACCCGGTCGGCGCCATCCTGGGCGGCAACGCCCCGCCCGAGAAGGTAGCGGAGCTGCGCCGCCAGCTCAACCTGGACAAGCCGCTGCCCCAGCAGTTCGTGACGTACCTGGCGGGGGCCGTGAGAGGCGACCTGGGGCGGTCGCTTCGCACCGGGCGGCCGGTGACCGAGGATATCGGGCGCTTCTTCCCGGCGACGCTGGAGCTGGCCCTGGCGGCCACGCTGGTGGCGCTGGCGGTGGGCATCCCGTTGGGGGTCGTCTCGGCCGTCGGGCGCAACCGGCTGCCGGATCACGTGGCCCGGGTGCTCTCCATCGTGGGGGTATCGATGCCGGTCTTCTGGCTGGGGCTGGTGCTGCTGCTGGTCTTCTACTTCCGCCTGGGGTGGCTGCCCGGCAGCGGGCGGCTGGACCTCTTCACCATCGAGCCGCCACGGGTGACGGGGCTGCTGCTCGTCGACAGCCTGCTGGCGCGGGAGTGGGAGGCGCTGCGAAGCGCCCTGTCGCACCTGGTGCTGCCGGCGGTGGTGCTGGGCTTCTCGGCGACGGCCAACGTGGCGCGCACCTCCCGTTCCAGCATGCTGGAAGTGCTCTTCCAGGACTTCGTGCGCACGGCCCGTGCCAAGGGCGTGCCCGAACGGGCGGTGGTGCTGCGCCATGCGCTGCGCAACGCCCTCATCCCCACGGTGACGCTGGTGGGGCTCATCTTCGGGAGCCTGCTGGAGGGGGCCGTGCTGACCGAGACCATCTTCTCGTGGCCGGGGCTGGGGCGCTACATCACGACCGGCTACCTGGCCCTGGACTATCCCGCCGTCATGGGCGGGACGCTCTACATCGCCGTCGTCTACAGCCTGGTCAACCTGGTCGTCGACATCCTCTACGCCGTCATCGACCCCCGGGTGAGGGTCTAGATGAAGGCCCCGACGAGTCCGCGCACCCGCGCAGGAAGGGGCGTCGCCGCTGCCATGTCGACCGCACCCCCCGCCGCACCTCGAGCCGCACCGCTGGGAGCGGTGCCCCGGGTGGCGCCCGGCGACGGCTGGCGGCGCCTGGCCCGGATCTGGTGGCGCAACCCGCTCAACGCCATCGGCTCGGTCATCATCCTGGGGCTGGTGGGGGTAGCCGTGGCAGCCCCCCTCATCGCCCCCTACGATCCCCTGCAGCAGGTGCTGAGCGAGCGGCTGCAGCCGCCCAGCGCCAGGCATTGGTTCGGTACCGATCAGTTCGGCCGCGACATCTTCAGCCGGGTCGTGTACGGCACCCGCATCGAGCTGCAGGTCATCCTCATCGTCTCGCTGCTGGGCAGCACGCTGGGGACGGCCGTGGGTTGGTGAGCGGCTACTTCGGGCGGTGGGTCGACGAGGTGCTGATGCGGCTCACCGACATCTTCCTGGCCTTCCCCAGCCTGGTGCTGGCCATGGCCTTCGCGGCGGCGTTGGGCCCGAGCCTGCCCAACATGATCCTGGCCATCGCCGTGGTGACGTGGACGCCGTACGCCCGGCTGGTGCGAGGCGAGACGCTGCGGCTCAAGAGCATGGAGTTCGTGGAGGCGGCCAGGGCGGCGGGGGCGCCGACGTGGCGCATCCTGCTGCGGCACATCCTGCCGCAGACGCTGCCGGTCGTGCTGGTGCAGGTGACGCTGCGCATGGGCACCGTCATCCTGACGGCGGCGGGGCTGGGCTTCCTGGGGCTGGGGGCGCAGCCGCCGACGCCGGAGTGGGGCGCCATGGTCAGCGACGGGCGCAACTACCTGGTGGACCAGTGGTGGATGTCGACGCTGCCGGGGCTGGCCATCGCGGTGACGGTGCTGGGCTTCAACTTGCTGGGCGACGGCGTGCGCGACCTGATGGATCCCCGCTTGAGGAAGTGAGGCGGGGGGGGGGCGGCCGGCGCCCCCGTCGGTGGCGGCTCTCGGTCGCACGAGTGTGCGGTAAGTGCACCGGCTCCCCCCATGCGAAAGCGAGGAGCGCCACGGGGCGCTCCTCGCCGTGCGAGGCCTGGTACAAGTCGGCCGTCAGGCCCCGGACTCGCCGGACGGGGGTTGCGAGGCGTTGCCGCCGCCCTCGGGCGAGCGCTTCGAGCCCCCCAGCTTCTGGGTAAGGGCGGGCACCAGCTCGAGGAGCTTCTCCAGGCCGCCGCCCCGACCGCCCAACGAGTAGACTCGCAGCTCGCCGTCGACGACGGCGGCCAGCGCCGTGGGCACGAGCCGCATGCCGAGTCCGCCGCCGCCACCGGAGCCTTCGCCGGTCATCTTGCCCTCGCTGACGGGGCCCGTGCCGCTCCCGCCGCCGGCGCCGATCCCTACCGAAGCGGTCATGATGGGGATGAGGGTCACGTTGCCGACCTGGAACGGCTCGCCGATCACCCGGCGGGTGGTCATCATCCGTTCGACGTTGTGCATGAGGGTGTCGATGAGGGCCGCCACGTTGGTCTCCGCCATGTCAATCCGCTCCTTTCGATGGGCGCCGTCCGCTGGGGCGGCGCCAGACCAAACGACTGCTCAGGTGCCGCCCGACGGGGCCGATCGGGGGGCGCCAGACACGCGCCTGCGCAGGCGGCGCCACCGCCTGCGCCACCAGCGACTCAGCGCTCGCCTCACCAGCCGGCGGGCCGGGCGGCTCGTGGCGAGGCGCATGCCGGCCCCCACGGCCCGCCCGGGCCAGAGCCGCAGTCGCCCCTGCCACTCCATCTCCCACTCCTCGCCTCCCTCCTCGCCCGCCAGGGGCGGCCGCCCTGCCAGGGGCGGTAGCTCGATCACCTCGACCCGCCCCAGCCGTACGGGGATGCCTAACCCCCGAGCGGCACCCCCCAGCCCCAGCGCCCAACCGGCCACAGCCGGGTCGGCCACGGCAAGGCGAGGGACCTCGAGCGCCCGCACCTCGACCGACCGGAGCAGGCGCCGCACGAGCTCCGGCACCTCGGCCAGCCACTCCCGGGCGAGACGCAGCAGCCGCAGCGCCCCGGCGCGTCGAGCGGAAGCGGCGCCCTCGAGCGTGCGCGGGCGCCGTAAGGGCCGACCCTTAGCCGGGGCTCCCCCTCGCCTGCGAGCAAGCCTCGGCCAGCTCCGGCGAAGATGGGCCTTCCGCCGCCGCGGGTGCAGCCGCAGCCGGAATCGCCCCAGTACCGTGGCCTCCAGCCGGTAGCGCCACTGCCCCCCGGTGCGCTCACCCCGGACGGTCAGGTCGACGGGGGCCAGGAGAGCCGCGGTGCCCGCCGCCACCAGCAGGCCCGCCAGCGAGAGCGCCGCGGTCAGGCCGGGGCCCATCGGCGTACGCCCTCCGAACCCGAACGGCGCCCTTCTCGCGCGCCCGGCACCATCCAGGCCGACGCCCGCCACGGCAACGTCCAGAGCATGCCTGGCGCCAGCCCGGCGAAGGGGGCAAGGCGCGCGAAAGGCCGCCCCGGCGGTGACGGAAGGGATGCCGGAGATGGCGCCAGTGCCTGTTGCCATCTCCTGGCGAGGCGGCTGACCATGCCTCTCGTGCGGGCGGCGGCTCGCACGGCGCCGGTCGCCATCCCCCACGACCCCGCCAGCATGCGGCGGGCCACGCGGCCGCCGGCCCCAGGGCGGCCAGTCCCACTGCCGCCACAGGCCCGCCGGGCCCGACGCGGCCTCTCGGGATCCGACTCGCTCGTCGCCTGCCTGCCGGCCCACCCGGCCGGCCACCCGCCGCACCACCTGGCTGGCCACCTCGCTGACCACCTCACCGGCCGCTTCGGCCGCTGCCGCCGGTGCCACCGACGGTGCCTCCCCCCACCGCGCCGCCACCCAGCGCGCCACCGCCACGTGCTGGCCGACCCGCATCTGGCAGGCCGGGCATCGGCGCAGGTGTTGGACCAGCAGCAGGGTCGGCAGCTCCTGCAGCGTGCCGTCCGCCAGCTCCGCCAGCAGCTCCTCCGGCGGGCATGCTGTCCGGCTAACCATCACTCCCCCACCTCCTCGAAGAGCGCCCGCCGCAGCGCCTGCCTGGCCCGGAACACATAGGTCTTGGCCGTCCCCTCCGGCCACTCCCCGGCCGCCGCGATCTCGCCGTAGGAGAGTCCCTCGACCGCCCGCAGCCACAGGGCCGTCCGCCACTCGGCGGGGAGGCGGGCCCACGCCCGTTCGAGGGTGCGCAGCCCCTCCTGCAGCAGCACCTGTTGCTCGACGGCGCCGTCCTGCGAAGCCGCCTCGGCCGGCCGTCGGCCCTCGCGCTCGGCCGGCCCGTCGCTCGTGGCCGCCAGCGCCTCCCACGACGTCTCCCGCCGCTGCCGCAACCGGGCCTGCTCCCGCCGGTTGCGGCAGACGTTGAGCACCACCTGGCGCAGCCACGGCTTGAAGGGCCGTTGGGGGTCGTAGCGGTGGAGCTGCGACGCCACCTGCAGCAAGGCATCCTGGCTCCACTCCTCGGCCAGCTGCGGTTCGCCGGCCATCAGGCTGCACAGTCGCAGGACGTAGGGGTAGTAGGCCTCGAGCAGACGCTCCAGGGCCGCCCGGTCGCCGGCGAGCCAGCGCCGCACGAGCCGTCCTTCGCTCGCCTCGGGGCCCGACACCGGCCCGCCACCCCTCCCTTGCCCTCTACCCTGTCTGTACAGGCCAGGACCGGATTGGTTTCAGCTGGACACGCGCCTTCGGACACAGGCGAGAAGCCAGGTCCCCGGGGCACCCACTGACCATTTCGCGGCACAGGCGCGTCGCCTCCAAGGGGGCGCGTACAGGGGCATTCGGTTCGCCGCATAGGGGTTTTTAAATAGCTATTTAAAACCCCCTAGTGCGCGGACCGGCACCCACTCGCCACGCCCGCGGGCGACGGCACACGGCGATGGGCGTCATGACAGGCTTCGTCGGCCCCGCCGATCGGCGCGAGTCGACGCTCCGGCGAAGGGGGGTGAGGGGAACAGGTGGTCTGGCCACGGCCTCGCCAGGTGCCTGGGATTGCGCCAGGCCCGCCATGACGGGGTCGGCATGGTGTTCAACGATCGTTGAACACCGACACCCGACTGCCCTCGGGCCGGTCCCGGCGGCCGCCTACTCCGCAGCCGCCGACTTTAGAGCCGTCGGCTTCATGCCAAACAGAAACCGCTTCAACCGGCTTCTCCTGACCAGCACCTCGTAGGCCACCAGCGTGAGCCCGCCCCCCACCACGCAGATGAGCGCCCACTTCAGGGCCACGCCCACCGGCCAGCGCACCACGAACCACCCGACCGCCACCAGCACCGTCTGGTGCAGGATGTAGAAGGGGTAGGCCGCCTCGCTGGCATAGCGCAGCACCGGATGGGCGACGTCGAGGTGTGCGTGCGCCAACCCCACCAGGGCGATGACCCACGCCCACCCATTGACCGTCTCCATGAGCCCGACCAGCAAGTCCCCGACCACCGACGAGGCCCAACCTGGCCGGCTCCCCCAGATGACCAGCAGCCCGGCGCTGGTGACGGCGCCCACGGCCAGAGCGATCCGCCGGTGCCTATCGACGGCCCTCTGCCACGCCGCCTCCGACATGAGGACGTAGCCGTAGACGAACAGCAGCCAGTAGAAGAACGGGTTCTTGCCGCCTGCTTCGGGCAGGAGCTTCATCGCTGCCAGGGGCACCGCGAGCAACAGGATGGCCCCCGGCCTCCCGACCCAGCTCGCGAGCCGCCCGAGCCACCTCCGCCCCGCCTCCCCCCTCCAGGCGAGTGCGAGAGGCAGCACCGAGCACGAGATGACGAAGAGGAACAGGATGAACCACAGATGCCCCGGCGTGAAACTCCCGAAGTATCCGGTCAGGTCACGGAAGTCACGGAAGTACCCGCCCACGAACTCGAGGTACGAAGCGGCGTACCCGGGCTCCCTCATCCGGGCCAGGTACCCTTGGGGCGGCACGATGACGAGGTTGCCGAAAAGGAAGGGAATGAGGAGGCGCCTGAAGCGTTCCGCCAGGTACCGGGACGGGTCTCTGCGGCCGAGGGAGAACCACGCCGCGCTCCCCGCGATGAAGAACAACAGCGGCATCTGCCACGGACCCATCAGCGCGACGAGGTAACTCAACCCGGCACTCGACTGGGCGTCTTTGACGTAAAACGGCTCCCAGACGTCGAAGATGCGGGCCGCATGGAAGGGGATCAGCAGCAGCACCGCCATGCTCCGCAGCCAGTCCAGGTCGTAACGCCGCGTCGCCCGGCCACCTGCTTCTCTCTCAAGCACAAGCGGTAGGCACAAGAGCAGCACTCACTCCCGGCAGCCCCCCGTCGTGCATGCAGGCTCGCTCGCTCACGCTACCCCGCGCAAGTTCGCTAGGTAAGGGCTATTTCCGTTGGCGTCAGGCAGGATGGGACGCGGCCAGCCGCTCGACTTCACGCCACAACTTGTCGAAGGAGGGCGAGCGCTGCCGGGCCCGGTCGAGGTCGAACATCTGCGTCAGGGCGGGCTGGTCGACGGTCTCCGAGTAGTACCGGCCGGGCTCCATCTGCTGCTGAAGGTACTCCTTGGCGCCACGGACGGACTCGGGGTCGACGGGGGCAGTCGCGTCCTCTCGCACGCCCCTGCGTCCTCGCAGGCCCTCGAGTCCGGCCAGCAGCCAGGACTCGTACTCCGCCCTGGCCACGACCACGGCCACGGGCACGCTCGCGCGGGCGACCGACCGGGCCACCGACAGCAGAGCCGGTCCCAACTCTGCGGGGCAGTCGTCGTCAGCGTCCAGCAATATGAGGACGGCGGCATCATCGGCGACCATGCAGGCCAGGCGGACGGCCCGCTCGAGCCCATCAGGGTGCCGGAGCTGGCCCCTTGGGACTCGGATGTGCCTCTCCACTCGGACGTGGTGGGCCTCGCAGCGCTCCAACAGGCGCCGGAGCAGGACCGGTACGGCCTGGACCTCGCCGTGGCCCTCAACGATCGGAACGATCCCCACGGCCCGAGACTCCGTTCAGTGGAAAGAGTCGAAGCTGGCCCTGAATCCTTTGATATACCCGCTCGTCGGGTCTCAATTGCTCTAGCCGCAGCAGCTCGCCGACGCTGTACAGTTGCTCTCTTATCGCCTGCCGCATCTCCGGCCGCACCGGTGTGATAATGGACTCGTTGTCACGTGCCTCCACCGCCAGGATCGAGGAGATATCGATCCCGGGGTGGTCCAGCAGCTCCGGGCTATGGGTGGTGATGAGCAGGCGGGTCCTGCGGGACGCCTCCAGCAACGCGTCCATCAGCCTGACCGTCGCGCCGGGGTGGATGGCCACCTCCGGCTCCTCGATGGCGACCAGGGTCGGCGGCACCTGGTTGGCTCTCGCCTGGAAGGTGGCCACGAGCACCCCGAGCACCCGCAACGTGCCGTCGGACATGTTGGCCGCCAGGAAGCGCCATGGCGCCTCGTCGCCGGCCACCTTCTGACGAAACTCGAGCGTCTCCTTGGGCCCGATGGCGCGCGCCACCACCGAAGAGACGCCCGGCACCACCGAACTCAGGTACTCGCTGATGCGTTGGGCCAGCTCCGGCTGCTCGTCCGCGATCCGGCGCACCACCGACGCGAGGTTGCGCCCGTCGCGCTCGAGCAATTGGCCAGGGTCAGGGTCCTGGAGATCGCGGATCCGCTCGGGGTTGAGATTGTAGAATCCCATGTGAGAGAGTGCGTCATGCAGTGCGCGAAAACCCGAGAGGCCGGAGACCAGCGGAAGGTAGAGCCTGTCAGGTGACGTGGAGTCCGGCAAGTTCGGATGCGAGCTCTTTCGAAGTCGTCCGTTCTCGACGAGAAAGTGCCAGTGCTCCCCGTTGCCGAAGACCAGGCATTCCTCCCGTTGGACGTTGAAAGCACCGTGCTTCTGGGCGCCGACCTGAAAGGCATACCAACCGGTGGTCCCGGCCCCCAGATTGACGGTCAGGCTGATCCCGAAGTGTGTCGGGTGGCCTCGCGAGCGCCGTCGGACCTCGTGGATGCCCCCGCGATCCCGCAGGGCATGCTCCAGCGTCGCCCGCAGCGCGTCCGAGACGAACCGCAGAGCGTCGACGAAGTTGCTCTTGCCGGACCCGTTAGGACCCACCAGGAGCGTCAACGGCTGCAGCGACACGTCGCATGCCGCGATGTTCTTGTAATTCTTGAGGGCCACTCGCTCGACGTGCGGGCCGGCGGCATCCGTCGTCGTCATGGCTGACTCCTCGATACCAGCCGTTCTCGCAGGTCCGGGGACGGCTCCAGTATACGGCCCCGCGCAGTGGCGAGTCGAGACGAGCGTCCCCTGGCGGCGGTTGCGATGGCACGACCCGGGTTACGCACTGTCACGACGGGCAGGCGAAGCGCCGGTGCACGTCGCCGCCTCGCCCCACGTCGTAAAGTCCGGCCGGTGGCTGAAGAGCAGCACCTGGCGCCCGCCGGCGGCGATGGCGTCGAGGGTTTCGCGGATGCGCCCCAGGCGCTCGCCGTCGCAGTTGAGGAAGGGGTCGTCGAAGATGAACGGTAGCCGCAGATCCGACGCCATCAAGTCGGCGATGGCCAGCCGCAGCGACAGGTAGAGCTGATCCTGGGCGCCCTTGCTCAGTTGTGCCGGCACGGCGCGGGTGCCGTCGGGTTCGACGACCGAGACGGCAAACTGCTCGTCCAGCTCCACCCGCCGCCCCGCCCGCCCCGTGATGGCCTCGAAGTAGGCCGTCGCACCCCGCTCCAGCCGCTCCCGGTAGGAGGCCTGATACTGCCGCACCGTCTCCTCGAGCTCCCGGTAGGCCAGGGCCAGGGCCTGCGCCTCGAACCAGAGCGCCTCCCGCCGGCGGCGCAGCTCGGCCAGCTCGACCTCGGCCTCGGCGACGTTGACCGGCTGCTGGCCGGCGAGCCGGACCTCTTGCTCCCGCAACGCATCGAGTTCTTCGTCGAGCTGCTTGCGGCGCTGCCGGAGGGCGTCGGCTTGCGTCTGGATCTCCTCGAAGCGCTGGCTGGCCGACGCGAGATCCGAGACCATCTCCACCGGCGGCAGGGCGGGGTTGCGGCGCACGAGCTCGTCCAGCGCGCGGCTGGCCGCGACGGCGCCGTCCTGGGCCTGATCCACCAAGGCGGCCAGTTGCTCGGGCGTCTCGACCTGGCGGGCGGCCAGCAGGGTCTGCAGCGCCTGGCGGAGCTTGCCCATCTCCTGCAGGTGCTGCGCCCGCTCCTGCCAGCGCGCCAGGGCCCGGCCCGCATCGCCGCCGCAGGCCGCCAGGATGGGCGCCACGCGCCGGCGGATGTCCGTCGCCTCGGCCTCGAGATCGGCGATCTGGCGCTCGGCCTCCTCCACCTGGCTCGCCAGGGTCCGGGCGGCGCCGGCGGCTTCGCTGCGCACGTCGTCGAGCCAGTCAAGGCGGGCACGAGACTCGCTAGGGGCGGCCGCCCACCGGGCTCGCTCCTGTTGGGGCTCGTCCCACAGCGCCGGGTCGAAGCGCCCCAGCCATTCCCCCAGCTCGGCGACGGTGCGAGCCCCCGCCAGCGCCCCGAGCTCCGCCCACATGCCCCCGGCCCGGTCGGGCGAGAGCGTGTCGACGGCACCCGGCGCCGCCCCCCACTGCTCCCGGGCCAGCGACTCCAGGGCCTGGTGCACCTCGGCCCGCTGGCGCTCGAGCGCCTCCCTCTCCTGCAACGCCTTCGCCGGGTCGCCGTAGCGCGCCACGAAGGGCCGCACCGCATGCTGGAAGGTCTGCCACTCGACTTCCGCCGCCCGCACCTTCGCCTCCAGCGCCGCCAGCGCCTCGTCCGACGGCACCTCGGCCTTGCGTCGCGCGATCTGCTCCCGCTGCGCCTGGAACTGCCGCCACTGCGCCCGCAGCTCCGCGAGGCGCGCCCCCGATTCGCCCGCCAGGTCGCCGAGCATCCGGTCCACCCGTGCCAGCTCCGTCTCGAGCCGCGCCCGCCGCTCCTGCACCTCGTCGACCGGCCCCGCGTCACCCCCGCCGAGCATCCTCGACGCCCCCACCAGCGCCACGATGCCGACGGCCAGTGCCCCCACGACGGCCACCGCCGCCCCGGCCCCGGCCGCCCTCAGCCCGACGAAGGCCACCACCGCCGCCACCGCCCCCGCCACGAGGGCGGTCGCCCTCGCCCGCTGGCGCCGGTCCATCCGCTCCGCCATCTGGGCCTCGGTCTCCCGGAGCGCGTCGCGAGCCTCGAGCAGCTCCAGCTTCTCGTCGATGGCGGTGGCCACCTGAGGCTCCATGGCGACCACCTCGGCGAAGGCCTGCTGCAGCTCGCGCTCCTGGCTCTCGAGGTCGCGGCGCCGCTCGAGGGCCCGGTCGAGCTCCGCCCGCGCCTCCTGCAGCTGCCGCTCCAGGCGGGCGCGCTCCCGTTCGTAGTCGCGCAGCCGCACCAGGATCTGGGCATCGGCCTCGCCCAGCGGGGCGTACGCCTCGAGCCGGCGCCCGAGCTCCTCCAGCCACGCCTGCAGCGTGCACCGGCGCTCCCACACCGCCAGCGCCGCCCGCCCCCATGCCTGCCGCAGCGCCCGCACCCGCTCGTCCCGACGCCGACGCAGTCCCGCCAGCTCGGGCTCGATGTGAGCCAGGCGCTCGAGCAGCGTCCCCGTCTCCTCGGGCTCGCCCTCCATCTCGGGCCACTCCCGCCCGAGGCGCGCCTCGGCCTCCTTCAGGCGGCCCGCGAGTTGCGTGGCCTGCTCGAGGTGGCCCTTGAGCTCGGTACGCCGTCGTGCCTGGGCATGGTACCGGTCGGCCAGGCGCAGCCACTCCTGCCACGCCCGTTCGGCCGCCTCGGCCCGCTCCAGGTCCCGGCCGACCTGCGTCCGCTCCTGCTGCAGCTCGGCCAGCCGTTGGCGCACCTGCTGGAGCTCGTCGGCCGAGCGAGCCGAGGCCTGGATGGCGCCCTCGCGATCCCGGATGGCCTGCTCCAGGCGTTCGACCTCCCGTTCGGTATGGTCGTTGCTGGAAGCGACGCCCAGATCGCCCTTGCGCCGGGTGATCTGGCGAAGCCGGTCGACCAACGCCTTCAGCGCCCCCTGCACCGTACCGCCGCCCGCACCCGACAGCAGCGCCTGGACCTCACCGGGCAGCGTGGGCATCTCGGGCAATGGCTGACGCACGCAGAAGGTCTGGATGAAGAGATCCCTCGAGGCGACCCCGACCAGTCTCCTCAGGTGCTCGTCGAAGCTGACGCTCCTGCGGCGCGCCCGGGGATTATGGGTACTGTCGAAGAGGACCTCAGGCTTGGTCCCCAGCCGCTCCAGCCGCACCCGGTGCGCGTCGAAGTCCCGCCATACCCGGTACCGCTGGCCGTCGGCCGCCGTGAACTCGGCCTCCCCCTCGAACCGGGCGGCCCCGCCCCAGTGCCGGTAGCGGGCTCGCCCGAAGGCGGCCGGGTCGCTGGAGACCGGCAGCCCGAACAGGACCGCCGCCAGCCCCTCCACCAGGCTCGACTTGCCGAATTCGTTGGGCGCCACGAAGTGCGCCAGCCCACCCGGGAACTCCACCGCCACCTCGTCCCGGAACGGCCCGAACCCCCGCAGCACCAGGCGGTGCCACACCACACCCCCGGGAGTGCCGCTCACCGCGGCTCACCCCCCGCCAGGGCGTAGAGGCCCTGCCGCAGCGCCCGCTGCAGCAGGCGGCGAGTCTCCTCATCCTCTGCCTCGGCGATCCTGGCCTGCATGCGCTTGACGAAGAGGCCCCGGATGGTCGGTTCGGACGCCCAGCGTTCGAGCAACGCCGGGGCGAATAGCACCTCGTCGTCCACCACGCTCAGGTGGAAGAAGAGCCCCGCGAGCGCCGACTGCAGCTCCCGGGCCGACACCTCGTACGCCGGGGCACCCGTCAGCCGCACCTGCAGGATGCGCTCGGGGTCGGCCAGCGCTTCGATGGCCGATCGCAGCTCCGCTGCCCCACCGTAGGCCCCGGCATCGAGGCTGATCGTCTCGATGGGCTGGACTCCCTCGGCCGGGCAAGTGCGCACCTCGACCCGTGCCCGCCCCCCGGCCCGCGCGGGCATGTCCACCTCGACCACGGTCCACTGCCCGACGCCCGGGTCGTCCCACCCCTTGCCCTCCACCGCCCCGCAGTAGACGGCTGGGGTGCCGTCGAGGTCGTGCCGCTCGTGGCGGTGGATGTGGCCCAACGCGACGTAGTCGTAGCCCGCCCGCCCCAGCGCCGCCCCGTCCAGCGGCAGGCTCCGCTCGCCGCCCCACGTCCCCAGCGTGCCGTGCAGGACCGCCAGGTGAAACCCCGGCTCGTCCACCCGCGGAAACTGCGCCAGCGGCTCTTGGGTGGGCGTCAGGCCGCCGGTGTAGGCCAGGCCGTAGACGTGGACGGGCACGCCTCCAACCGTCACGGTCCCGGCATGCACGGGCACCGGGCTCTGCACCAGCAGCCCCGGCCACTCGGCCGCCCGTTCGCGGTAGACGGAGTCAGGGTAGGTGATCTCGTCGTGGTTGCCGGGCACGGTGACGACCCGGACGCCCGCCGCCTCCAGGCGGCGCAGTTGCTCCAATACGGAAGCCACCTGGGCCCGGTCGGGGCGGTGCGATTCGAAGAGGTCCCCGGCGATGACGACCATCCCGATGCGGTTGGCGGGATCGAGGGCGAAGCGCACCGCTCGCTCCAGCAGGCTATCCCGCCGCCGGCGGCGCTCGGAGCGCCGGGGCTCCTCCATGTAGGCGGGCGCCCACCCCAGGTGAAGGTCGGCGAGGTGCAGCAGCCTCAGCATCGACCGCTCCCCACGCTGATTCGCGGCCCCTCGGCAGGTGGCCAGACCTTCTCGTGACGCCGCAGCAGCTCTCCGGCTCTTCCTTCCATCCAGCCTACCACACATGCGTTCGCATTGCAGGAGAATCAAGTCAGGCAACGCTGGATCGCGTGCAGCTCTTGCAAGGCTGCGCCGATCGCGGCTTCTGAGAAATGCGGCTTCAAGCCTTTCACCGCCGCGATGACGTCCGGTTCGCGAGGCGCTTCGCCACCTGTCCCCATCCTCTTCCACACGTAGAAGCTGGTCGCCAGCAACTCCAGCCTCTTGGCCTCTGCCTTGCCAAACCGCTCGGCTACCCACCGAACACTATCGTGAAAGCGCGCTACCGACTCGGGCAACTCCCCAGGCGCTTGAGGCCCGGGATGGTAGTGCACGCCATACCCGTCGCCGCTCTCGACCTCGAGCCAACCCCGCATTCGCATGAAGGCGAGGTCGTCATCCAGATCGAAGCTGAAAGGCCCGTAGTGGTAGATGACGAACTCATACGGGACCGGGACCCGCGTCAACTCCCGCAGGAAAAACACGCACTTTTGGACGTGCGTGGCTCCGCTCCAGCTTTGGACCCGGTTGAGCTCCCGAACCAATGTCACGACCAGCATACGAGCCTCGCGACGCTCCATAGAGAAACTACATCCTTTCAATGCCGATCAGGTCTCACGCGCTTTGCTTCACGCTCGAGCCCACTAGCTCGCGCGCCCGACTCTCCACTGCCTTACGTAGCGGCTTGTCGTTTCTTGCATAGACCCGAGCGAAACCGAGAGGCGGCAATGTCTTCAACAACCTCGACTCCTGCTCCCACGAGGTCCGCTTTTTCCCATCGACGACCGGCATTCCCAATTCTCGGGCAGGAGCGAAGGGCTTGTAGTCATAATCGACCCAGACGTCTTCTCCGAATTCTCTTTGAAGCTGCTTGGCAATAGGGCCAATCCAGTCTGCTAAGTCCTCATCCAGCTCCGCGAGCGGCACCTCGTAGGCGACCCTGTAGTGGTTTCGCGCCAGGATGTCTCTGGCGACCCGAGAGCGTCCGGCAGACCCCCACTCCACCAGCTCATGTTCCACCAGTGCATCATCCCACAGCAGGTAGGCGTTAAGGTCCGTGACGGGAAAGCCCTTGCCTTCGAGCAGCTCCGTCACGAACTGGGTCAGGTGGTGGTCGTATATGCGGCGTACCTTGTGGAAATACACCTGCTGAAACATGAAGTAACGAGCCAGCAACAGCCCTTCAGCAGCGTGGACCCCACCTTTCTCCAAGGCCACCATCGGATCTCCGGTCTCGGGATGGGCGATGAACGCCAGCGTGTGGATGAACCGGTCCGCGTCGAACTGGCCATACTTCACGCCTGTATGCAGCGAGTCTCGGAGCAAGTAGTCGATCCGGTCGGCTCCGAAGGTCCCCGTAATGATCTCCGTTAGGAATTGGCTCTGAGCACTGAGCTCCAGGCCGGCCTTTTGGGACTCCTTAGGACCGATGGCAACGGGAAGGATGTCCTTGACCTTGATACCGGCCTGGTAGAACCCGTCCTCAACGAGCTGCTGAATCTCGCCCTCTTCGATCAGGCGTTTCGTCATCTGCTCATGGCCCCCTGGTAGCAGGCTCTCAGGTCCATGGGAGAAGGGGGCATGGCCTATGTCATGGAGCAGAGCAGCCAGCCGCAGGATCCTCCGTAGCCTCTTGGTGTCAGCGCGATCCGACAGTCCAAGGGCCACCTCCAATTCGGCCCTGTGCTTCAGAACGAGCAGGTCGAAGATCCGCGTGGCGAGGTCCATGACCCCGAGCGAGTGCTCGAAACGGGTGTGGACGGCGCCTGGATACAGGAGATACGTGGTCGCGAGCTGCTTGATGCGCCGGAGACGCTGGAAGGGGCGCGAGTTGATGAGGGCCCTCTCCATGTCGTCGTACAGGATGAACCCGTGCACGGGGTCGCGGATCTCGTACGTGGCCCCGCCCCCCTTCCGTTCCGCCTACCGGACCGAGGTCGCAGGCCGACCCTCCAGAGTGCAGTTTACCCGAACAGGTGATCGGTCACAAGGATGGCCTAACCGTCTCGTGTCACCCTTCCAGCCACTGCCACCCCACCATCCGCATCTGCTGCGCCTGGGGCTCCCTTGCTCGTGCGCCCGCTGCCTCTCGGTGGGCAAGACGGTCCGGCGTCTGACTGATCGGCCTCGCGGCCAGTCGACGTACAACGCCCATGCGAGACGTCCCCGGCCACGTCCGCGCCGAGTTCGGGCAGGAGGTTCTCCTGAAAGGCCTTGCGGCCCACGCGGAGCATCGCTTCCGCCAGTGGGCCGAGCTCGCCGAGAAAGCCCGGCGGTTGCGTGACGAAGGAGGCGAGCTGCTTCTTCTCTCGGGTCGTCAGCGGCACGGTGTTGGAGGCGCGGGCGAGTGCCCGTTGGTAATCGGCGGGCTCCATCCGCCACAGATGCAGGCGCTGCCCGTAGCGCACCTTGAGCGCCCGGGCGATCAGGATGCCGGGAAGGTCGAAATCACCGCCGTAGAGCATCCTCACACCCGCCCGGGCAAGCCTGTCCAGCAAGCCGTAAGCCGCCAGGGAGGGTTGCCCTGCCGTGCAGACGAGCGTCGGTCCTTCCGGATCCGAGAAGGACTCCGCCAGGGAACCGAAGACGCTGGGGTTTTCGACGATGAACGTGGGGTCGCTCGCCGCAACCTCGACCCAGCGCCGCACGGCACGCAACGGGTAGGCGATGGGTACACCAGCCTCCCGCACCCCCGTCACCAGCGGGTCCGACCGGCCATCCGTCAGGGTGGCAGCGCGCAGGTTGGCCACCAGTACCGTGCTCGAAAGGTCGTCTCGCGCCAGCCCGACCGCCGCCAGGATGGCTTCGCGGCGCATGGCCGGCGAATCGATGCCCGACAGGTCCAAGGCCAGCTCGGGCAGCAGGTCGGCCAGCGCCCGCTCCAGCAGCCGCCCCGCCTCCCGGTCAGGGTCCAGCGCATGGGGGTCGCCCGTCAGGCTCGCCGCGAACACCGGCAGGCTCTCCTGACGGCCCCGCGGTCCGGGCAGGGAGGCGAGGGCCCTCGCCACGACCCGGGTAACTTGGGGAAGAGGCGTTCCCACCCGGGCTGACGTATCGCCCTTCCCTTCGAACGCACGCCGAAGCCAGGAGAGGCTGTGGGCCGCCTGACCCTCCTGCAGCGCCGCCGCCCAGCGCATGGCCACGGGGTCATCGAGGGAGGCGGCCTCCTGTTGGATCGCGTCCAGAAGCCGCCCCCACGCCATAGCCCGGGCCTGCCGCCTGGCCGGCCGCGTGACGATGGGGCTGCCAAAGTACCCCTCGAGCAGCTCCGGCAGGGTGCATGCGAACCGGCTGGCCCGCAACGCCGCATCGAATCGACCCAGGTCCAGCGTCAGCACCGCCCCGCTGCCGTCCCCCGGGCCGACGCCTGGCCCCGCTCCGCCTGGCGAGGGCACCGCGCCGTCGCGCCGCAGGCGCCCCCGGTGCGTCCCCAGGAAGTCCCGCAACGCCAGCCGCTCTTCCTCGCTCAAGACCAGCCGCACCCGCCCGCCCACGCGGCCCAGCGACTCGTACCGCTGCCGGAGCGCCTCCAGGATGCGGGAAAACGGGCGCTGCCGAAAGTATCGGACCGCCTCGGCCAGACCCGGCTGCGCCACCGCGGCTCACCGGCTCCCGTCCGCGGGGGCCTGTCCGTCGCGCGAACGGACGGTCGCCAGCCCGCGGCCGGCGTCCCCCGCCTCGGCGCCGTCCGCCTCCCTGCCGTCCACGGCCCCCGCCTCTTCGCTTACCAGCCGCCGCCCGTCCCACACGAACCACACGGGCGTGACCACGTTGCCGCCCTTCACGAGCTCGTACACCGAGCCGGCCGGCAGGGTCGGAAAGTCGCCCCACAGCTTCTCGCTGGTCATGATCCACGAAAAGCCCAGCCGGTCGAGCAGGCCGAACATCTCCCGCGTGTTGGCCTCGTCCACCCCCGCGAACGCCTCGTCGAGCCCGATGAGCCGCGGCGCGTCCTCCGCCGCCCCCTGATACCGGGCATACGCCGCCGCCACCAGGGGGATGAACATCCGCAGCGACTTCTGCCCCCCGCTGCCCGCCGCGAACCGGGTGTCGGTCAGCTCCCGCTGCGGCTCGCCCGGCATGGCGCTCATCAGATGGAAGCGGAACCACTTCCGGTAGTCCAGCGCGTCGGCCAGCCCCTGGGCGAACACCACCTGGCTGTTGGGATCGCGGAAGCGCCGCCTCACCTCGTTGACCCGCCGCCTGAACTGCTCCACCAGCTCCCCGAACTCCGCGTCGGTCAGCGTCTCGGGGTCGCGCTGCAGCAATTCCACCAGGCGGCCCGGATCCTCGTGGGTCACCCGGTCCGCCGGCTTGGGCCGCCAGTGCAGGGTCAGCCGCTCCCCGCCCACCAGGGGGTGCTCCTTCAGAATCGCGTTGATGGCGTCCCGCCAGCGGTAGGCCATCTCCAGGCGGTTGCGGATCTCGTTGCCGGCGTCTTTCAGGATGATCTGCTCGTAGAGCTCCGTCTCCTTTTGCTGCAGGATCAGCTCGTCCCGGGCCTTTTCGTCTTTCAGCTCCGACTCCAGCTCGTTGGGCTGCAGCGCCACCCCCCGCCGCTTGAAGTAAAGGCGGTCGCCTTCGAGGATGGGCGGCAGCTCGACCAGGGTGATGCGGGCGTTTTGAAGGGATACGGTCAACTCCCGGAAGGCCTGCCGCTGGCTCTCCTCCACGCTCTCCCGAAGCCGGGCGTCAGCGGTACGGCGGAATTTGAGCAGGTCCTCGGCCGCCCTGGCCGGCCCGTCGGGGCCGCTCTCGAAGAGGTCGAGGGCGTGGCGCAGGCTCGGGTGGGCCTTCAGCCGGTCGTGCAGCTTCTCCCGGGCCTCGGCCTCCGCCTCGGCGGCGCGGTCCCGGCGGACGGCTGCCTCCTGCACCTGATGGCGGCAGTGCGTCACCTCGGTCTCCAGGGACCCCACCCGGGTGAGCAGCTCCTTCTCCTCCTTCTCGGCCGATGCCAGCTCGGCCTCCAGGCGCCTGAGCTCTGCCAGCAGCGCCTCGACCGAGACGCCCAGGCTGGCCAGCAGGTCCCGGCGGGCCGACACCTGGCCCTCCAGTTCCGCCACCTGCTCGCGGGCCGCCTTCAGCGCCGCCCGGTCGCCTTCCAGGCGCGAAGCCGCCTGGCTCCGGTCGGCGGCGGCCTGCCAGCAGGCGCCGGCCAGCCGCTCCTCGTGGGCCGACTCCCGGTCGAGGGCGTGAGCCTCCTGCATGACCTGGTCCGTCTGGTGGATGAGCAGCCGCACCCCATCTTCGTCGCGTCCCCGGGCCTCGGGCACGGGCCCCGTCGCCTCGGCCAGCGCCGCCCGGGCCGCCTCCAGCGCGTCGAACGCCTCCCGCACCCGCCGCGTCGCCCCGTCCAGCCGGTCCTGCTGCTGGCGCACGGCCTCCTCGGCCAGATCGAGCCGGTGAACGGCGTCATAAAGCGCCTGCCAGGCGGGCAGCGCTTCGCCCTGGCGCCACTTGCCCTCCAGGGCCTCCAGCTCGCCCCGAGTCCGGTCGACGGCCGCCTCGGCCTCCCACAGGTCCCGCTCCAGCTCTTGAAGTTGGGCCTGGAGCCGCTCCACCTCGGCCTGGCGGGTGCGGCGGCGGTTCTCCCGGCCCAGGTAGGCGGGGGCGCTGCTGGGTTGGGCCGAGCCCCGAAGCGGCCCCGCCCGAAAGCCCTCCGGCCCCACCGCCAGCGGGTAGGCGGACATATTTCCTGGGGAATGGGCCGAAGCGGCAGGTAGCCCGGCGGGGTGCCATCCCACGCTGCGCAGGGCCGCCTCCACGGCCGCCGCCCAGCGGGGATCCTCCCGCAGCGCCGGGTCCGGCTGCAGCACGTCCCACAGGGTCAGGGCCCCGGCGTCGCCCTCGGCGTCGCCGTTCCCGGAGGCGTCGGCGTTGGCCAGGACGGCAGAGCTGCCCGGCGCCAGCCACCGGTCGGCCAGCCCGGCCCCGACCAGTAGACCGGCCACCCGGTCGGCGTACTCCTGAGGGACCACCAGGGCGTCGAGCAGCCCCGCCTCGGCCAGGGCCTGCTCCAGCCGCCCCGCCGTCTCGCCGGCCACGGCCTGCCGCACTTCGCACGCCGCATACAGCGGCACGAAGGGAACGCCCGCCTCCGCCAGCAGGCGCCGGGCCTGCTCCTGCCCCGCCGAACGGGGCGGCTCCGCCTCCTCCTTGCCTGCCCACTCCTCGAGCGCCTTCGCCACCTCGTCTCGCCGCACGGCCAGCCGCTCCCGGGCCAGCTCCGCCTCCCTCAGGCGGGCCGCGATGCGGCCGGCCGCCCGGTCGAAGGCGGGGCGAAGGGGCTCCACCAGCTTCGAAAGCTCCGCTCCGTCCGCCGGGTAGCGGGCGATGGCTTCAAGGGCCGCCTCCCGCTCATCGGGCCGCACGTCGACCCCGCCGGCTCCCTCGAGCCACCCGTCGACGGCTCGGGCGGCCGCCTCCCTGGCGGCGTTCAGCGCCTCCCGGCAGCGCTCGGCCTCCCGGCCCCGTTCGAACAGCACCTCCCGCTCCCGATCCTCGAGCAGCCTCGCCTCCCGGTACTGCTCCTGCCGCCGGCGCAGCTCGCGCAGCGCCTCCAGGACCGCCCCCAGCGCCCGACGGCGGGCGGCACCCAGCTCCGACACGACAGGGGCCACCTGCGGCAGGGCCGGCAGCCGCTGCTGGGCCGGGAGGCGCCCCGGCGCTCGTCGATGGCCCGCAGGAGCCCCTCGAGGGTCTGCACGCCCGCGGCCCACGCCGCCTCGACCGCCCGCCGCACCGTCTCCGCGGCGCGCGCCCGCACCTGGTCCAGGTGGCCGCGCCACTCCTGCTCGTGGGCCTGCAGGCGGGCCGTGAGGGCCTGCAGCTCGTCCTCCGAACGCCCGACCTCTTGCACCGCCCGCCGCTCCGCCTCCCTGGCCCGGTCGAGCTGCCCCTCCAGCCAGCGCAGCGCCTCGAGCCCCTTGAGGGCCTCGTGCTGCTCCAGGGCCGTCCTGCGGCTGCGAAGCTGGCCGATGGCGAGCTGCACCGCCTCCAGCCGGGCGCGCTGCTCGGCCAGCGCCCCTTCGGCCTTCGCCAGGGCTGCCGACGCCGCCTCGAGGCGGGCCACCGCCGCCCGGTACTCCCCCAGGGCCGCCTGGTAGTCGACCGCGGCCAGCTGGGCGACCTGGTTGAGGTAGGCCGCGTAGCGGGCGTTGAGATCCTCCACCACCTGCAACTGCCGCCGGGCCTCCTCCAGGGACTCCATGCCCTCGTCGATGTCCCGGATGACCCGGGTCACCTGATCCAGCAACCCGCTCGGCAGCGGCGGCAGGGAGTCGGTCAGGAGTTCGCACAGCACCGACGGCTTGATGTCCCGGTTGAGCTTGGGGCTGCGCAGTTGATGGAGCAGCTCCAGCACAAACTCGTACTGCTCCACCTGCGGAAAGCCGAAGATGTAGCGGTTGACCAGCTCACGGTAGTCCGAGGCCCGCTCCACCACCCGGCCGCCGGGGCCCAAGAGCTCGGCCAGCTGGCGGGGCGCCAGCGGCTGGCCGGAGGGATCGACCAGGTCGAAGTCGAACCCCACCCGTCTCCCGTCGGTGACGACGAACCCCCAGAGGTCCACGGACTGGTCGACGCGGCTTCGGCTGGTGCGCAGCCCCAGCCCGATGGTGCGGTGCTCCCCGGTGCGGGCGTGCTCCAGCTCCAGCGCCACGTAACCGGTGCGGTTGTCGAAGTAGAACTCGCTGTCGGGCGTCGCCTCGGGGTCGCCCACCAGGTAGTAGGCCAGGCCCCGGCCCTGCCCGCCGAACGGGTCGAGCCGCTCCCGGCGCTTCTCGGCATCCAGCACCAGCGTGATGGCGCTGACCAGGACCGTGGTCTTGCCGGAGCCGTTGGCGCCCCGCAAGAGCAGCCGCCCCTGGACGAAGTGGAAGACCTCGTAGTCAAACAGCCAGTAGTTGATGAGGATGAGCCGGCTGGGCCGCCACCCGCGGGGCCCGCCGGCCCCGAGCTCCTTCTTCAGCGCCAGCAGCGCCTCGGGCTGCCGGGCTTCGCCGAGCAGTTGGGGCCGTTGGAGGTCAGCGAGGGCCATGCGGCGACGTGCCTCCTTCGTCACCATCGGCCGTCGGCGGCTGCGTGGCCGCCCACGGCTCGTGGGCGCCGGTGTCCGCACCGTAGGCCGCGGCGTAGCGGGCCAGCGCCGGGTAGACGGTCAACTGGCCGTCGGCGTCAGGCCCCGTCACGAAATCCCACCCCCGCATGGCAGCCAGCACCTCCCGCACCAGCTCTGGCTCGCTCTTGCGGCCCAGCGTGGCCCCCCAGTTGGCCCCGTGGCGCTGGCGCAGGCGGCTCACCAGGTGGGCCAGTTGGCCCTCGCTGATGCGCAGTCGGTCGCAAGCGTCGGGCCGAAGCTCGCGCCGCCGCACGGCCGCCCGCAGCTCGGTGCCGATGAGGAGCACCACGTGGCCCAGCGCCCCGCGGATGGGAAACAGGTCCGGGTCGGCCGCCGCCGAGCCGGTCGGCCGCAGCACGGCCGCGAAGCTATCGGTCACCTCCAGGTCCCACCCCAACGCCTCCCGAAGGTCGAGGGCGATGCGCTCCCGGGCCTCCCGGCGGCGCAGCAGTTCGAAGGCCTCGGGGTCGGAGGCCCGGTACAGGGCCGGGTCGAGCAAGAGCGTGCGGTACAGCCGCTGCCGGGCGTCGCCCTGGCCGGGCAGCGGCACCAGGGCCGGCGGCACCTCAAAATCGGGCTCGCCCGCCCCGGGCGGCAGCTCCACCGTCAGGTACGACGCCAGCGGGGTAAACTCGTAGAGGGTGTCGCCCCGGCCGCTGGCCACCCACTCCTCGGTCTCCCCGTGTACCCGTACCAGCACCTGCATCGCCTCCAGACTCTTCAGCGCCCGGGCCATGGCAAGGCGGGTGGCGTAGCTGTCCCAGTCGATGTGGCCGGGGCCCAGCAGCACGTTGGCCCGGTGCTCGATCTCCTGGATGAGCTGGCTCAGCAGGAACTGTTCGGCGCCGTTGCTGTCGGCGAACCACAGCACCCACGTGAACAGTTCGTAATCCAGCGGCGACTGCGCCCACCGAAACCCGTGGCCGGCGCTGGGCGCCGCGGGGATCTTGACCAGGCGCGCCAGCTCCCGGTTGAGCAGCACGGGCCAGCCGGTGCGGTCCGCGAACCACCGCCGGATGGGCTCCAGCGCTGCCCGGATGCGCCCGTAGGCGATGGGGTCCTCCCGGGCGAAGACGGCCGTGCGATCCACCAGGTCCACGAAGGCCCGC
Organism: Limnochorda sp. LNt; assembly: GCF_035593265.1. Taxonomy (GTDB): domain Bacteria; phylum Bacillota; class Limnochordia; order Limnochordales; family Geochordaceae; genus Geochorda; species Geochorda subterranea. The sequence continues at coordinate 2,021,509 of NZ_CP141614.1, forward strand.
TGGTAGTCGGAGAGAGGCCGGTTCATGGGTGCGGCGGCTGCCCCCCGTCCAAACCCGAGTCGCCGGAGCCCGCAGCGGCAGAGACCGCGACCACGGCGGTCGTGGCAGCCGAGGAGGCGCCGTGAGCGGGCACCCCCTGGCCGCGGCGGGCGAAGGCTGGCGGGCGGCGCACCATCCGGAAGGCCGGCAGGTGCAGCCGCCCGTCCGGGGCGGACAGCGTCCCGACCGAGAAGGGCTGCGGGGGCTTCAGCTCGATGATGGAGCCGTCGGGAGCCTGCGCCGTCCAGTCGGGGCTCACCAGGCAACGCCCCAGCACGGCCAGCAGGCGGAGGCGCACGGCCGGCTCCTTGACGGTGAGGGAGCCCAGGTCGATCTCGCCGTCCCGGAAGATGGCCTCCCAGATGGCCGCCTCGGCCTGCCGGCGGGCCCGCTCGGCTTCCAGCACCCGCTGCTGCTCCTCCCGCCGCGGCCGCACCGCCGCCCCCCGGCCTGACTCCTGCCGGCCCCGCCGCACCGGCGCCAGTTCGATGAGCTGGGGCGCCACCTCCCACGCCGACCCGCCGTCGTCGAGCATGAACACCTCGGCGCTGCCCAGGAGGTGCCGCGGCGCCGGCGCCCCGAAGGCCAGACCCGCCAGCCGGTGGGCGTCGTCGAGGCGCTCGAGCCGGGCGAAGGCGACCGCCAGCCGTTCGAGGTCGTGGCGGCGGCTGACGGCCACCCGCCGGTCCATGAGCCGCTGGGCCTGACGGGTCACCTGCTCGATGGCGCTGGCCGTGCGCTTGCGCAGCGTCTCCCAGCCCCCGTCGGGGCGGAACCACCCCACCAGCCGCCGCCACTCCGCCTCTCGCACGGGACGCACCTCGTCGGCGGTGGGCAGCCGGTCAGCGCCCGGGCGGTACCGGGTCTCGAAGGCCACCAGCCACTCCAGCAGGCGGGCGGCCTTGCCGCTGCGCTCCCAGGCGGCGAGAAGGCTGCGGATGCGCTGGCCCTGGTTGTAGAGGCCGTCGACGAAGGAGGCCAGGTATTCGACCAGGAGGTTCTTGTAGGCCAGGAAGGCGTCCAGGTCGGCCATCTGCTCCCGAGCGCCCCGGTGCAGCGCCGCCAGGTAGTCGCTCGACTGGCTGCCCAGCTTGTCGAAGGCGTCGATGGCCTGGGTCCAGCGTGTGAACAGCGCCTGCAGCGCCGGCCGGGCCGGCAGGGCCTCCCGCTCGGCCTCCCCCGCGCCGTTGCCGTCCCTTTGGGCGTCTGCCCCCGCGCTCCCGCCCCCTGGCGTGGCGGTCGCGCTGCGCCCGTCCCCCGGCGCGCCATGCTCGGGCTGCCCCAACTGGACGTCGATCTCCCGGAGCTGCTCCCACAAGACGTCGATGAGGCCCACGTCGAGGGAGCCGCCCGTGTTGCGCTGGGACTCGAGCTCCACCAGGAGCCGCTCGAAGGCGATGCCGTACGGCGTCAGCCCGTAGCGCAACTGGCGCCGCACGAACTCCTCGACGGTCGTCGCCCGGCTGCGGTCCTGCTCGGCGTAGAGGTTGCCCCACTCGACCAGGGCGCGCAGATCCTGCTCGCACTGCTCCTCGGTATAGGCCGGGTCGACGTGGGTGCGCATCCACTCGTGCACCTCGTGCAGGCGGTGGGTGTAGCGGTGCTGCATGTGCTCGAGGTAGAGGAAGCGCATGATGGGCCGGTAGCGAGGGGCGTTCTCGGCGACCAGGTAGCTGGCCTCCCGCACCTGCCGCAGCAGGCGGTCAGGCACCAGCGTGCGGGCCGGGCGCAGCGCGTCGGTTGCGGGCTCGGCGGCGCTGATGGCAGCTTCGGGCGTGGAGGCGGCTTCTGGCAACGTTTCCCTTCCCAACGTGGACGGCCGCTCATCGGCCGGGTCATGGCACACGTGTTCGCCCGCGCAGGTCGCCAGTCCTGCCCAGGCACCCCCGCAACTCCTCGTCCAGCCACCTCTCCCACGTGCGGACGGCCATCATGCGCCGGCGGATCGGGTGGGTGAAGTACGTCAGCCGCACGAGAAGCCCGAACCGATCGTCGATCTCCATGCCGGTGATGAGGAACCCGGCCTTCAGCTTGGCGATGAGCACCGGGTTATTGGTGGCGTGGTGGAGGCTGACCACCTCCTGGAAGCCCAGCGCCTCGAGATGCGGCAGTAAGGACCTGAGCAGGGCCGTGTAGATGCCCTTGCGACGGTGTTCGGGAAAGAGGGCGGTGTTGACCATCAGGTACCGTGTGGCCGTCTCCTGCTGGCCGAAGTACCATCCGGCCAGCTCCTCCCCCCGCTTGAAGAGGATGTGGTGGCGGATGCGCCGGTCGGCGCGGACTCGCTCGGCAAGGGCGTCGCGCCGCTCCCTCTGCTGCTCCGTCAAGGCCCGCCCCCAGAAGAACGTAGCCCGTTCGTCGAAGATCCGGCCCCCGGCACCTTGCTATCCCCCATGACGAGCTGGGCTGCCCCATCTCCTGAGTCGGCATGCGCCGGGCTCGTCCCAACGGCCGACGCAACGACCTCCAGGGCAGGCCTCGCGCTGCCTCCCAGGCGGCCGAGCTCGCTCCGCGCCGCTACGTCGTTTGGTACTGGATGGACCTTGGTTCGCTCACGCGTCTCGAAGCATCCAAGATTTCAAGGCCAACCAGATTACCGTCGGCGTCGTAGTCGAGGATGACGCCGGGCTTGTCTTCGTCGCTCTCCGATACAGGCGCGTCGCGCAGGATGATCGTGAGGGTGTCCGTTCGGGCATCGTACGTGACTCTCATCCAGACCGCCTCCCGTACTTGCCCACCTTTACGGGGCTCTGCACCAGCAGCCCGGGCCACTCCGATGCCCGCTCGCGGTAGACCGAATCAGCGCAGGTGATCTCGTCGTGGTTGCCGGGTACGGTGACGACCCGCACGCCGGCCGCCTCCAGCCGGCGGAACTGCTCCAGCGCCGATGCCACCAGGGCCCGGCAATGCTGGCAGGCCCAGTGTACCACTCCCCGCGTGCAGGGCTCGCGCTGCCGCCTGCCAGTGCTGCGAGACTCGCTGCTCGAACCTGCCCTTGCCGGGCCATCTCTACAGCCCCGCCTGCTCCAGCCGGCGGATGAAGGTGTCTTTGCGGGCGTGCCGGGCGCGCAAGGATTGGAGCCGGGAGCCGAACGCGTCTGCCCGCCCGGCCTGCGCGCAGGCATCCCTCAGGTCTCGCAGCAGCTCGACGGCCTGATCGTAGAACCCCGGCCGCCGGGTGGCGATGAGTTCCTCGACCTGCTGCCATGCCTGCTCCTCCCGATTCGCCAGCTGCGCCAGGTACCGGGCCCGGCGAGCCGCTTCCTCGCGAGCGCGGCGCTCGCGCTCCTTCCGCTCCCTTTCCGCCTGCTCGCGCAAGCGCGCCGCCCGGCGCGCCTCGGCCCGGGCCAGCAGCTCCGACACGGTGCGGGGCGTATCGCCGCCTTTGTTCAGCCGGCCGTCGGCCGCCCCCAGTTCCCGGCGGGCCCGCTGGAAAAGCTCGTGGCCGACGTGGATGTCTCCCCGTAGCAGACGCAGCAGAAGCTCGTCTTTTTCCTGTACGGGTAGCCTGGCGACCCACGCGGCCATCGCATGCTCTGCCGGCAGAACGGCGCCCATATCCGGACTGCGCTCGGCCGCCACCGCAATGAGATCGGGGTCGACCCGCAAGAAGCGCGCCATCTCCTCGAGAGCCCCCGACAAGCGACCCAGGCCTGCAGGAACCGGCGGCTCGACGGCATCCTCCTCCAGCTCGCCGACCATGGCGCAACGTAGCCACCCCAGGTAGAGGCATCGGTAATCGCCCCGCGCCAGTTCGCCACGCACCGGGAGGATCGCGGAAAGCCAGTCTTCCCCCGTCTCGTCTTCCTCCGGGTCCCACTCCTCGCCCGACACCCCTGCCGACTCGCGGTCGGAGGTAAACTCGACGATCACGTGCTCCCCGCTGGCCCAGGCCGAGGCGCTCCCACCCGGACAGTATCGGGAAGCCGTCTCGAGGTTCAGCAGCCGGGAGGGCAAGCGGAGCATCAGCCGGCGAGTGCCCCAGTTGGCAAGGTAGAGAAAGGCATCGAAATACTGTTCCACGAGGGCTTTAGGGTCTCCCTTGAAGTCGCCCCAGTTGTAGAAGTTGGTGAAGCTGGTGGGCGTGATGTGGGCCCGGCTGGACAGGGCACGCAGCCTCGCCATCTCCTGGGGGCTCAACCTGCGGTCAAGGGACTGAAACTCATAATACTGGTATTCGCTCATCCGACCGCGCCTCCGCTCCCCGACCCGCCGCTGCTCGTCACACGCCGATGAGTCCTTGCCACTCCGGTAGATGCTCCCGCACGAGCGCCTCCAAGACACCGGGCCCTCGTTCGCGGGCCCTCCCGGCCGAACCCTTCGGCCGCCTGACCTGCAACCAGGTCTTGATGACCGTCGTCGCCGCCTCCAAGGGAAAGTCGGGCGCCCACGCCAGCACCGGATGTTCGTCATTCCGCTGGCGCTTGCTCCAATGTCGCAGGCGGTAAAGGCCCACCAGGATCCCCCGGCACATCTCCAGCGCCTGCTCCTCCATGCCCAGTTCGGCATAGCGGGTCATCTCGTCGACGAAGGGCTGAAGCGCCTCCTCAAGGAGTTCCCAGGCAGCGTCGTCGGGAGACGTGTAGCCCCACCGGCTGGGTCCTGCCCGGGCATTCAACTCGTCAAGGCCTGGAAGGCGTAGCTCCGCTTCTACGTCGTCAGCGACCCCCTCGAAGCTTACTTTCGATATCAGCGTCCTGGCGATTCCTTCCGCCTCCGCGACTAGTACTACGTCCCACAAGTTCGTTCCCTGGACATGACGGCTCCTTGACAACCTAAACCGGCACAGCCGGGCAAGAAATTTCGCAGGGCAGCAGGAGTCCGGCCGAAGGGCGCGAACTGGCGCCACGACGGGATCCGGAGACGTTCGCGGGGGTCAAAGGTGACCCGGAAACGGCTGCCCGTATGGCGATGCGGAGCGCGGACCCGGTGAGCTGGCCGCTGCCCGAGCTCACCGCGGACCAGCGCAAAGCGCTGCGGGAGTGGAAGTTCGGCCAGAAGGTCGAGCACCGGCTCTGGCTGCGGGCTTCCATCATCTGGGGGCTGTTTCACCACCGTTCCTCGGTCGCACGAGTCGCCGCCTGCGTCGGCGTCACGGAGCGGACGGTCCGCAAGTGGCGGGACCGGTTCCTCGAGGCGGGCGTCGCCGGCCTCTACGATCGACCCCGCTCGGGGCGACCGCCGCGCTTTGGCCCGGAGCAGCGCTGCGAGGTGATCGCCCTGGCCTGCGACGCCCCCGCCAACTACGGCTTCGAAGGCCAGACGCTCTGGACGTACGACACCCTCACCGATGCCGTCCGACGGACCCTCGGTTTGCCGATGAGCCGGAGCAGCATCTGGCGGACCCTGGAGCAAAACGCCCTGCGGCCTCACCGGGTGCGCATGTGGCTGCACAGCCCCGACCCGGACTTCAAGCCGAAGGTGAACCGCATCGTCGGCCTGTACCGGGACCCACCGGACGATGCCGTCATCTTGTGCATCGACGAAAAGACCGGGATGCAGGCGCTGGAGCGCAAGCACGAGACGCGCCGCGCGATCCCCGGCAGGCCCGGGCGCTGCGAGTACGAATACATCCGCCATGGGACCCAGTCGCTGTTGGCCGCCTTCGACATCCGTACCGGGCACGTCACGGCACGCTGCGGGCCGACGCGGACGGCGGAGGACCTGGTGAGCCTCCTGGAGGCAGTCGCCGAGGCGTACCGGGAGGCGGCGCGGATCATCGTGATCTGGGACAACCTCAACATCCACCATGACGGCCCGCAGGCGCGGTGGAGCCGCTTCAACGCCCGTCACGGCGGGAAGTTCGAGTTCGTGTACACGCCGCGGCATGCGTCGTGGGTGAACCAGGTGGAGATCTTCTTCTCCATCCTGCAGCGCCGGTGCCTCAAGCACGGGGACTTCCACTCCGCCGAGGAACTGCGAGAGCGCGTGCTGGCCTTCATCGCCCGGTGGAATACCGAGGAGGGTCACCCCTTCCACTGGACCTTCCGGGGGTACCCGATGCAGGAGAGGGCGGTGGCATAAGTGCCGCCAAGGCCTCCTTGGTGGGACCGGCCCGAGGTGCGTCGAGTCCTCAATGAGGCAGCCCGGGAGGAGATCCAGCAGCTCCTCACGGCCCGGGGGTTCACCCACCTGGGCGTGCTGAGCCGAGGCCGTCACCTGGTCATCTACGCGGAGGAGGGGGGCGAGAAGATGCCGCGCCTTCGCTTCGGCCGCATCGACCAAGGCCGGTACGCGCTGGACATGGCCAACCACCGCGGGGGGTGGGAGCCCACGCCCTTCACCGGAACCCTTGCCGAACTGTTCAGCCTGGTAACCGAGCAGTTCGGCTGGGTTCTCCTGGAGCTCTAGCCGCATCTTCCTCTCGCTCCTCTTGTGACGTTCCCGCGGCAGTGAACGAACTTGTGGGACGCACTACTAGTACTACGTCCCACAAGTTCGTTCCCTGGACATGACGGCTCCTTGACAACCTAAACCGGCACAGCCGGGCAAGAAATTTCGCAGGGCAGCAGGAGTCCGGCCGAAGGGCGCGAACTGGCGCCACGACGGGATCCGGAGACGTTCGCGGGGGTCAAAGGTGACCCGGAAACGGCTGCCCGTATGGCGATGCGGAGCGCGGACCCGGTGAGCTGGCCGCTGCCCGAGCTCACCGCGGACCAGCGCAAAGCGCTGCGGGAGTGGAAGTTCGGCCAGAAGGTCGAGCACCGGCTCTGGCTGCGGGCTTCCATCATCTGGGGGCTGTTTCACCACCGTTCCTCGGTCGCACGAGTCGCCGCCTGCGTCGGCGTCACGGAGCGGACGGTCCGCAAGTGGCGGGACCGGTTCCTCGAGGCGGGCGTCGCCGGCCTCTACGATCGACCCCGCTCGGGGCGACCGCCGCGCTTTGGCCCGGAGCAGCGCTGCGAGGTGATCGCCCTGGCCTGCGACGCCCCCGCCAACTACGGCTTCGAAGGCCAGACGCTCTGGACGTACGACACCCTCACCGATGCCGTCCGACGGACCCTCGGTTTGCCGATGAGCCGGAGCAGCATCTGGCGGACCCTGGAGCAAAACGCCCTGCGGCCTCACCGGGTGCGCATGTGGCTGCACAGCCCCGACCCGGACTTCAAGCCGAAGGTGAACCGCATCGTCGGCCTGTACCGGGACCCACCGGACGATGCCGTCATCTTGTGCATCGACGAAAAGACCGGGATGCAGGCGCTGGAGCGCAAGCACGAGACGCGCCGCGCGATCCCCGGCAGGCCCGGGCGCTGCGAGTACGAATACATCCGCCATGGGACCCAGTCGCTGTTGGCCGCCTTCGACATCCGTACCGGGCGCGTCACGGCGCGCTGCGGGCCGACGCGGACGGCGGAGGACCTGGTGAGCCTCCTGGAGGCAGTCGCCGAGGCGTACCGGGAGGCGGCGCGGATCATCGTGATCTGGGACAACCTCAACATCCACCATGACGGCCCGCAGGCGCGGTGGAGCCGCTTCAACGCCCGTCACGGCGGGAAGTTCGAGTTCGTGTACACGCCGCGGCATGCGTCGTGGGTGAACCAGGTGGAGATCTTCTTCTCCATCCTGCAGCGCCGGTGCCTCAAGCACGGGGACTTCCACTCCGCCGAGGAACTGCGAGAGCGCGTGCTGGCCTTCATCGCCCGGTGGAATACCGAGGAGGGTCACCCCTTCCACTGGACCTTCCGGGGGTACCCGATGCAGGAGAGGGCGGTGGCATAAGTGCCGCCAAGGCCTCCTTGGTGGGACCGGCCCGAGGTGCGTCGAGTCCTCAATGAGGCAGCCCGGGAGGAGATCCAGCAGCTCCTCACGGCCCGGGGGTTCACCCACCTGGGCGTGCTGAGCCGAGGCCGTCACCTGGTCATCTACGCGGAGGAGGGGGGCGAGAAGATGCCGCGCCTTCGCTTCGGCCGCATCGACCAAGGCCGGTACGCGCTGGACATGGCCAACCACCGCGGGGGGTGGGAGCCCACGCCCTTCACCGGAACCCTTGCCGAACTGTTCAGCCTGGTAACCGAGCAGTTCGGCTGGGTTCTCCTGGAGCTCTAGCCGCATCTTCCTCTCGCTCCTCTTGTGACGTTCCCGCGGCAGTGAACGAACTTGTGGGACGCACTACTAGCTCGGGGTGCGCGGCCAGCAACCGCGTCAACACCGCGTGGGCTTCGTGCGGTGTGAGACGCCTCAGAATCGACTGGCCGCCCTTCGCCTCCGCTCCTGTGCTCCGTCTCACGTCGGCCACCCCTCACTTGCGTCGCGGGACGCTCGCGAAGTTGACTGCTTCGACAGCGCTGCAACGTTTCACCAGCCGAGGCAGCTCCGCCAATTCCGCAAGAAGGTTCGACGCCTCACGGGATGGTCAGTCGCCGATTCGCCGCGTCAGCCGACCTTCGAGCAGCAGGCAGGTCACAGGCACAGCCGGCCCCCCCCGACGCAGGAGCCTCAGCTTCTCCGGCATGGGGTCATCCAGGGACTCGGAGTGGTGGCAGGACATCACCCGGTACCGTTACGTCGTCTGGTACTGAATAGACCTTGGCTCGGTCACACGCCTCGAGGCATCCAGGATTTCAAGACCCACCAGGTTGCCGTCCGCGTCATAGTCAAGAATGACGCCCGGCTTGTCTTCATCGCTTTCCGATACCGGCGCATCCCGTAGAATGATGGTCAGCGTGTCCGTTCGGGCATCGTACGTGATTTTCATCCAGACCGCCTCCAGTACTTATCCACCTTGCTGGTCCGGTATACCGTCACAACTTCGGCCGGCTGCCTGTCCACATCCACGAACACCCGGATAAGAGCCCACGGCTGTGAACCATGCCCGGCTACCCGGCTCTGGAACACCCACCGCCCTGGCCTCACTTCGAAGGCTTGCTCAGGACGTCTCAGAACCCGGCGAACCTCATCCAGTTGGAGCTGCCGGCGGCGTACCTGATCGAGCGCATGTTCGGCAAAGACGTAGTCTGAAATCCACACTGTGCCTTGCCTCGCTTCTCGCCGTCCGCCGGGCAGCTTCGATTCTACGAGGCGGCCACTGCTTTGACAATGCCCGCACGGCCTCCGCGTTTATGGGGCAATCTGATCCATCACGCAGTGCAGGATGGGCCGCTTGGCCACAGGCACAGGCTGGTTGGGCATGGTGCACGTGGGCCGGCTAAGCCGCGTCCCCTTCCCGCCCGCCAGCACCAGCGCCTTCACCGGGCGCAGCCATCAACGACTGCGCCCCGTGCGCTGGCGCTCCTGGCGTGCCCGGAGCCGGTGGATGTAGGCGGTGACGTCCTCGACGGCACGTTCGTAAAGTGTAGCCTGCCTCCTGAAGCTGGCGAGCGGCCTCCCGAGCCATTTGCTCCAGCTCCCTGATCTCCTTGCCCGTCATGGACATCTTCGCCTCAGGTGTGAGGGTGTCGGGCGATGGTGGTCGCCACCTATGCCTGGGAGCCCCTGCCGCGGGAGGGACCCCCGGCTTCCTCCACCGTCAGGCTGACGGGGAGGTCGTAAGAGATAGATACCGTGCTCCTCTGAAGGGCGTCGGGATCAAGGTTGAGATACCGGAGGGCATGATAGGGCTCGAGGATGGGTATCCCGTGCCACGAGCCTACCTCCTCCAGGTGCCCATCCCGTACGATGATGACCTCCGCGCCTCCCTGCTCCGCTGCCCAGAACAGGTGGGCGTCCTTCGTGTGGCTCCCTAGCTCGGGTACGACATAGCCGGGTGGCTTGTCGCTGACATGGTCCGACATCCCGACTAGCAGGTCGAGCTGCCTGAGGACCTCGCGCACCACGGCATCGGGGGCATTACGGCGCGCGCAGACCTCGGTGAGGGCATCGCGCCACTCCGCGTGGATCTTGGGGTTGACGACGGGGCGCACGTGGCGGTTGAGTACGGCCTTATATAGCGCACTAGCGTGGAAAAGCGAAGGGGCTAGGGCCGAGGCGTCAATGACGACAATCCTCGGCCTCGCGGCGCCTTCTGACGGCGTTGCGTGCGATTTCGGCGATCTCTTCCTCGGTGAGGCCCTGGGACCTGGTCCACTCGACAATGAGCTTGAGGCCCTCCTGGATCCTGGCGCGCTCCTCCGCCGTCCAATCCAACTTGGGGCGAGTCGGAAGTGTCGCCTTCATGGTCCGATCACACTTTTCGTTGTTTTCTCGATGGCTCTTGGACCGAGCTGGCCCACAATGTCTCTTGGCACCCTTATTATGCATCACGTGATACCCTCTGGCAACCCTTGCGTCCCAGCGTATGCACCGGGCAGCACGGCTATACGCTGAAGAGGTGGACATCTGCCAGAGGGAACGGGGAGGTCCCCCACCGCATCCTCGGACATCGCGGCCCCCCCTTCCCTCAACGCCGTGGCTGTCGCACGTGCAGCACGCCATGGAGGTCGAGGAGCTCGCCCCTGGCGACGAGGCGGTCGATAGCCTCCATGACGTGCTCGCGAGCCCGGGCCGAAATCCGGCTATACCCGAGCACAGCCGAGGCGACGGCCCGAGCGGCCCGAGACCGTTCGGTGGCTCCGAGCTGGCTCAGCACCTCGAGTACTGCGGCCTCCCACTCCTCCGCACAGATGTGCTCGGGCGGCCGCGCTGCCTCACCAGGCCCCCGGGGCCGAACGCCCGAAGGCTCCTGGTCCGCTCTCCATAGGAAATCCCCCTGTTTCCTTACCCATCCCCGCCTGACCGCCCGGGAGACGCCTCGGGACAGGGCTTCCCGGATCCGCTTGCCGGCCCTCGAATGCCCGTAAAGGCCGCGCAGCCGCTCGTAGAGCTGCTCCACGTGGACAGGTGCCTCGACCTCCACGACCTGGCGGGTCAGCTCCGCCAGGACGTCGGGGTGTTCATCCACGACGGCGGAGGCCCGGATCAGCTCCCGGCCGCCCCGGTACACCCGGTAAGCTAGCAACTGGACCACGAAATCAGACGCGCCGCCCGCCTGTCGGGCCGCATCGCCGCTCCATCCGCCAGCATCATCGCGGCTCGGCGCGCCGCCTGTATCGCCGCTCCGCCTGACGTCTCGCTGCGAAGTCTCATCGTTCGCTGCCACCGCCCGCCCATCGCTCGCCGCGGCCAGCGCAACCTCTTCGTACGACGCGGCCACCGGCGGCGCGCCCAAGCGGACCGGCTCCGAGCCCTCGGGCGCGCCTTGCAACCGTACGAGCGGCCGCCGGTCGTGGCCGTCGGCCCGCCCCTCGCCCGCGCGCACCCGCTCGATAGCCTCGACGAGGCGCTCGGTCGCCCGGGCGGGGTCGCGAATCCACTCCGTCGACCAGACCCGCAGGATCTTCCACCCCAGGTTCTCGAGGGCCACCTGCCGGATGCGGTCACGGTCTCGAGCCGTTCGCGCCGAGTGGTAGGTGGCCCCGTCGCACTCGATGCCGACGATGTAGCGCCCGGGCACATCGGGGTCCCTCACGGCCAGGTCCATGCGATAGCCCGACACCCCGACCTGGCAATCTACCTCATACCCCCGCCCCACCAGCGCGTCCCGCACGGCCTCCTCGAACTCGCTCTCCGGCTGCCCCGTGCCCGATACGTCTGCGTTGACCCCGCCCTGCTTCGCATAGCGCAGATACCCCGCCAGCATCTTCGGCCCGTCCCAGCGCGCCTGGCCGACGACGCCCGCCAGCTGCTCCGGCGTCATCGACGAGACCACGATCATCCGGTAGCGCGCCCGGGTGATGGCGACGTTCAGCCGCCGGTCGCCCCCCATGCGGTTGAGCGGGCCGAAGTTGAGCGAAGGCGTCCCGCCTGGCTCAGAAGGCCCGTATCCCACGCTCAAGATGATGACGTCGCGCTCGTCCCCCTGAACCGTCTCCAGGTTCTTCACGAAGAACTCCTCTTTGTCGGGCAACTTCACCTCCGGGTGCGCCCTCAGCAGCCTGCGCAGCGCCTCCTCGACGGCGTCCCGCTGCTCGATGCTCATGGTGATGACCCCCAGCGACAACCCGCTCGTCCTCCGGCAGTGCTCGAGCACGAGTTGGGCGACCCGCTCGGCCTCGACCCGGTTGGTGCGAGACCCGCCCTTGCCAAAGACGCCGTCCGGCACGTGCACGAAGGAAACCCCGGTCTCGACGCCGTCGGTCCCGGGAGCCGGGAACGTGATGAGCTGGCGCCCGTAGAAGTACCTGTTGGAGAACGCGATGAGGCGCTCGTCCCGACTGCGGTAGTGCCACTTGAGCATGGGCCCGGGGAAGTAGACGCTCGCGATGTCGAGAATGCTCTCGTAGTCCTGGGCGTCCGGCTCTTCCTCCTCGCCCTCCGCGTGCGCCCGGAAGAAATCCGTCGGCGGCAGTTGCTTGTTGTCGCCGAAGATCACCGCCTGCTCGCCCCGCAGCAACACGCCGACGGCATCGCCCGGCGGGAGCTGCGACGCCTCGTCGAAAATGACCAGGTCGAACCGGAACAGCTCCCTCGGCAGATAAGTGGCCACGGACAGCGGGCTCATCATGAGGCACGGCTTCACGGCCAGCAGCAGCTTCGGGATCACGGGGAACAGCTTCCGCAAAGGCAGGTGGCGCCGCTTCTTGCGCGCCTCCCGCGCGAGCACCGTCAACTCGCTGGCCGGCAGCGGGTCGGGCAGGCGGGCCGCGACCGCCTCGAACGTGGCGATCACGGCCTGCTCCTGCAACTGCTTGTCGAGCTCTTGAAATCTCCGGCGAATCTCCTCCCAGGCATGCCCTGGAAACGAACGCAACACCTCGGACTCGCCGTACGCGGCCCTCAACCACCGCGCGAAGTAGGCCCGGCGGAACGCATCGGACAGGCGGCCGGCCGGCAGCCCCTTCGTGCGGCAGGCGGCGAAGAACGCCGACAGCCCCACCTCCTCGGCCTTCCGCATCAGCCGTCGGTGCTCGAGCCACTCCGGGAGGCGCCCGGCCTCCCGTTCCCACGTGGCGGCGTTCTCTCGCAGTTCGTCCAGGGAGACCTCCCGGAAAGAGCGCCCCCCGAGGCCCTCGGGAAAGCACCGGACGACGGGTTCGGCACTCGCCGCCGACCGCCACTCGTCCAGCGCCCTCGAGGCCGCTTCGACCAGCGAGGACGCCGTCCGCCGGATGACCTGCGGCGCCTCGCGAACGAGCCGTTCGCGCAGGCGCTCGCTCAAGTGCCCCCCGCCGGCCTGCACCGTCGCGGTGACCCACTCCACGGCGCGCACGGTCGCCTCGGGGTTCCAATCGTCCGTGCCGGGCTCGATGCCGAGCTCGCCGCGGATGCGCCCCGCGTGGGCGTCGATCCACGCGCGACTCTCCTGCACGGCGAAGAGCGCCCGCACCACGCCGACCGCTTCTGAGCGCCGCAGCTTCCGCCCTATCAGGCGGGCGAGCCGCCGCTGCACCTTCCATTCGGCCATGACTCGCCGGAGCCAGGGGCGCTTCGAAGCCTTTTCGAGGACGCTGTGCAGCGCCCTCACCTCGCCGGCCTCGATGTCCGGCTCCTCGCCCGGCTCCCCGCCGGGATTCACGCCTACCCCCCGAAGGTAGGCCGCACCCTCCCTTCTCCGGCGGGCATGCTCCTCGACGCTTTGCGCGAACCCCACCATCGCCCGCCGCCCGGCCTCGTCAAGCATGAGCCAGGCCGCCTGGATGGTCGCATCGGGCATCCTCGCGAGCCACCGCAGCAGGCCCAGGCGCTCCTCGAGGTGCCGCGCCGTCTCGACCCGCTCTCCCGTGAACTCGAAGATCGCGTTCGCCACCCCGAGCAGGCCCTCGGTCGCCCGCCTCAGCGCCCCGTACGCGGAGTTCACCGCCTCCGCAATAGGGATGAAGTCCTCCGGCGCCGCCGCCTCGCGCCAGGGGTGCGTGCGTTCCTCGTCCCAGACGCCGAGCCTCGCGACCTGGCGCACCAGCTCGAAGACCGCGTTCTCCCGGTCCCGCTCGACCTCGAGGGGTCGGTCGAACGGGAGCGGAGCGTCCACGAAGGGCACCTCGTGCAGCCGGGCCAGCGTCCCGTGCACCTGGAAGGCGCTGCGACCCTGCCGATCCCGAGGCCTGTGGAGTTCTTCGACGTACTGGTTGAGCCGAGCCCTGACCCGCCGGTACTCCTCGAAAGCATCCCCGTCGGCCCTCTTCTGCCAGTTCTTCAGCTGCGCCAGGCTCGCCTCGAGCTCCTCCACGACGGCCTTGCGGCTGGCCCGGCTGCTGTGCAGGTCCAGACACAGGTCCGCCAGCCCGAGGCGCTGCAGGCGGGCGTAGACGACCTCGAGAGCCGCCCGCTTCTCGCTCACGAACAGCACCTTCCGCCCGTCCCGCAGCGCCTGCGCGATCAGGTTGAGGATGGTCTGGCTCTTGCCTGTGCCCGGCGGCCCCTGTACCACCATGGTGCGGCCCTGGCGCGCCTGTTCCATCACCTCGAGCTGGCTCGAGTCGGCGTCCGCCACGGGGAAGACCTCGGGCCGGGCCGACTCCTCCTCGACCTTGCGGACGTCGACCGGCGCGAGTTCGGAGCGCTCCCGCAGCCCGCACAGCGCCGCCACCACCGGGTGCGCCGCGGCCCGCTCGGCGACGCCGGGCGCTTCCAGGTCCCGGTACATCGGGAGCTTGTAGAAGGCGAACTGCGCCAGCCACGCCTGCTCCAGCACGGCCCACCCCTTGGGCCGCACCGACTCGCGCACCTTTCCGAGGAACTGGTGGATGGCGGCGCCACCGTCGGCCGCTTCCCCGTTCGTCTCAAGAGCCGGCAGTGCGATGCCGAACTCCCGCTGCAGCCGGTACTCGAGGGTCGGGTTCACCTCCGGCCCGTCTTCGTGCGGGCGCAGGACGTAACGCTGGTCGGAGCGGTCCAAATGGACCGGGGTCAGCAGGAGCGGGCTGTGCACCTTCTCTTCGGCGCTCTCCGCCTCCTTCCACTCCAGCATGCCGAGCGCGAGGAAAAGCGTGTGGACGCCCTGCTCTTCGTAGACGGTCCGCGTGTTTCGCCGCAGCCGTTCGAGCTTGCGGTGCAGATCCCGCACGTCCTTCGGGGTCGCCACGGGTGGAGCGAGCTCCAGGTCGCCAGGTACGACCCTGACACCCGGCTCGACCGTCTCCTCCAGGTCGAGGTCCTCGATCGTGATGCCGCGCACGTACGGGAAAGCGAGCTGCTTCTCCTCGACGACGAGGGCCGCATAGAGGGCACGGACCCCCGGGCTCGCGATCTGCACCCGGGTCGCAAAGCCCCTATAGAAATCGATGAGCCGGTTTCGCCTCGACAGGTCGAGAAGAGAGCGCTTCCACTCCGCGATGTACCGCCCGGCCTGCTGTATCGCCCGCTGGTCGATGGTCGCCCCTTCGGTCACCTGCTGCGTCATGCGTACTTCACGGCCCCTCCGCGCCCCCGTGTATGCACGGGCTACCCCACGACCTTGTCGAGGATTCCTAGTTGCTCGAGAGCGTCCTGCAGCTGCCGGTAGACGGTCGCCGGGCTGGCCGTCTGAAACGGCATGCGCCCCAAACTGGCGGCCGCCCGGGCGAGCCGGATCAGCACCATGGGCGTATCCGCTTCGGGAATCCCGGAGACCTTCGCTCCGCGGTAGTTGCTGAGGACGGCCTGGATCGCCTTGGGTAGGCGTTTCTCATCGACGCTTCCGTCGGCGAGGCGGTAGGGGAGCTTCCAAGTGGCAGGGCGGGCGGCGTGGCCCACGTAGGCAAAGCACCGGGCAGGCAGGCCGTACTTGGGGTGAAGCAGCGCCGCCTCCTCAGCCCCCTCTTCCCGCTCCTCGCGCTCGACGGGCGAGGGTGGAAGCAGGTGCAGTTCGGCCCCTTGGGTGTCGGGACGCTCGCGGTAGATCCCGTGGACACTCAGCCACCACAGGTCCAGGGGTGGCTCGTGCTGAGCCAGGGAGACGAAGGCCCGGTCCCGCATCCCCCCTCCCACCCCGTCCGCGGCGTATAACATGAACCCGTCGCTGACCGCAATGCAGCGCACCCGCTGCTCGGCCGCGTACTGGCGCGCCTGGTCGAGGGCTTTCTCGACGGCCCTCCGGTGCCACGCAAGGGCCCCGGGCCGCTTCGTTTCGATGAGCAAGTACTTGATGCCCTGCTTCGTGAGCAGGATGTCCGCTCCCTCGACCTGATGGTTGAGGTCGGCCAGGGACCAGTCCAGCACTTTCGTGAAGAGGTCTTCGACGATGTTCTCGGTCACCTTCTCCACCGCCGGGTGCCGCTGCCCCTCGGCCAGCCTCGACGCCCGAATCTCCAGGAAGGTCGGCCACGAGGCGCGGATGCGCTCGACCCACCGCCGGTACGATGCGAGATGCTCCACCCCGAGGCCCGGTTTCATCGATCCGATCACCTCGCCCGGTTGCGCCTGAAACCGGTGCGGTCTGGATGCGCTGCAAAGCAGCGTCCCCTGCCTTTACCACCCCGTCTGCACGGCATCTGCCATGCTGGAGCCCGCTCGTTCGGCGCCCCTCATCTCACTGACCCACGCCCGCCATGACGCCCAGCGAGCGGTCAAAGCACCTGTGAACGGCGCCTGGTAGACGAGGTGGATGAGTGCGAGCTGTTTGATGCGCCGAACACACCTTCGCCCGCCCCCAATGTTCGTCGAAGCTCGTGGCATTCCTCCAGAAGGATGGTTCGGCAGCACCGAGCGCTGGGGAGCCGGGTCTTCCCCCGAAGTGAGCGGCGGCCGCGCGTATCGCGTCCCGATGGGCCGCGTTCGACTGAACGTAGCGACAGCGGGTGGTGCGGAGGCGAGTTCGGGGTGTAGGCCAAACCCAATCTTCGGGTTGGTGCTGGGCGGTTCGTTCCGGCCGAGGCGGCGCAGGAGCGAGGCGAGCTGGTCGGCCAGGGCGTCGAGCCAGGTGGCCAGCGCCTCCAGGTTGGCCGCTTCGGTTCAGCCGCCCGGGGCATCCCGGGGATGAGAGCGCCCGGGGGTCGAGGAAACGCAGGCGGCGCCCACTCCTTGCCGTCAATCGCCCGCCATTGCGAGCCGCCTCGGAGCTCCCGAACGCAGTCGGTTGGAGCGAGGCGGCAAGGCCATCTCGGTCGTGCGGCGGCGCGCGGCGCTCCAGCTACGGCAGGGCGACGCGCTGGACTCGCCTTCGAATCCGGCGGCCGGGCTTGCCTTTCGACCGCTTGTCCCCGCTGCAACCTTGATCGAGGCGGCTCCAGTACGGCCGCAGCACCTCGACGAGCCGGACGGAGCGTCGGCCACGCAATCCCGCCGCCTCATGAACTGATACGGCCTCCACCAGGTCCGGTCTTCGCGCCCAACCCGCACCTTGACGGCTGCAATGGCCCGGCCAATCTAGCTGCGGCCTTCGCCTTCGCCGCTCGCTTCCGGGCCCCCCACTACGGGTCTAAGGGCGGACAGCAGCAGGGGAAGGTCCCGCTGGACGGTCTTCCACACTACGGAGAGATCGACCCCAAAGTAGTGGTAGATGAGCACATCGCGGTATAGCGCTGGATTCTGCTGATGGCATCCAGGATGTGCCGGACCAAGACCAGGTCGTCACGCTCCGCTGACATAGAGAACCTGCCTCGACGCCAGGATGCGATCCTTCAGGTAAGGGCTGAGCGCGCCCGGCGTGACCAGGTCTACCCTTCGGCCGAAAAGCGCCTCGAGGTCCTCCAGGACGCGGCAGTAGCCCAATAGCCCCGTCTCAACACCGGGCTCGAATTGGACCAGCACGTCTACGTCGCTCTCGCTTTCGAAGTCCTCCCTCAGGACGGATCCAAACAGCGAGAGCTCTCTGATACCGTGCTTCTGACACAACCGCTTGATGGCTTCCAAGTCCAGTTCCAGCTTCTGGCTCACTGCCCCGTTGCGCTCCTTTTCACCATCGCGTGACCTCCGAGGGCGACCCGCAACCGGCGCCGAGCCCCCGGAACCTCGATGGCAGGCTCAGTATACCACGCCGCGGCGGACATCCACGTGGGGAGGTCGGGGATGGAGACGCAACACGCTCAAGGCAGCTGACAGCGCCGCCCGCCACGTCCCACACCCGGCTGGCCCGTTTCACGGCGCGGCGGGGGAATCCCCCTCCTTGCCGGTCATGCCTGCGGCCCTGCGCCGGCCGTTCGCCACGGCTCGGGCTGCCGCCGGCTTTCTTCCGTTGGCACCCTCGCACTCGTGCCCGCCCCCGACCTGGGACCTCCGTACACGTAACACACTGTGCATGCTCTCTCACGATCTTGCTCCCGAGGAAGAGTCACCCGCCTTTGAACAGTGGGGCGCTGGACTTGACGGATCATGTTCCATTCCCGGTGCACGTTCGCGCGACCGCTGGAAACGTAGTTCCTCACTAGCCAGCCTGCCCCGTGCAAGACCGTAGCGGGTTATCGTACCCACTAGCCGTGCCGACAGAAGCAACGCATGCAGGAAAAAGAATGAGTGAACGCTTACGCCCCACTGAGCCCATTGGGAATGAACTTTCTCGACAACCAAGGCCAGACCCGCTGTCAATAAGGCGGCGACCCAGTTGAGTGACGTCCATAAAAAAGCGAAAAGTAACTGATCCAGGGTTCCTGACTCGTACATCGACGCTAAAAAGACGGTGGACCCAGACGCAAGAACTATAGCCACCGCGGCGATCACAATGCCGAGCATGGATGCGGAAACCTGAAGGGTCCCGAGCAGCAACTCTCGCAAAAAGTCCTGGGTCTGGGACAACCGCGGGTGTAACCCGTACATAGCAGTGGCAACTAGGAGGGCGGTCCAGAACTGGAAAGAAACCAGCCTTTCCTTGTCGCGGTACCGGCGGAATAGCGATAAAAGCGACCAGTCACCCAGGTTGGGCATTCAAGCGCCTCCTGGAGATGATGGATCCTCTTTTATGGCAAGGGCTTTCGACAGAACGCGCATTACTTCCTGAAACACGTCTAAGTCCGGGCATTCAAGCGTTAGCCTGATACCGCCGTCTGACGACTTATAACGCACAATATGCCCATCTTGAGTCTCGGCCTGGATTGAGGCCACCCCGTACCCCTTAGTCGTATATCTTGCGTAGTCCTCGATTTCAGTATGTTCCCAGTTGAGGCCATCGGGGTCAGAGCTTCTCCACTGCACAAAGTGTGACGTGGCGTTCAGCTCTTGGAACTTGGCGACAAGCCGTTCCCATGTGTGCTCGCCCTCCAGGCCGTTGGGGGGCACCACAGAGAACTGAGCCGTTATGACTCGTTTCGAGGATCTTAGGAAGCCTAAGAGCTCTTCCTCCCGGCCTAGGGGGTGAATCGTGACTAAGCCCGCGCCCCTACCTTCAATTGCACGCGTGAACATAGCACCTACGGTCGCGCAGAAGCTTGTAGGTGAGATCCTTGGCGTCCTATCCTCGAAGACCATGCGCTCAGTGGAGGTATCCAGAGCCCAATGGGACCATTCCTCGGCAAGATTCTCGATGGTTGTGCGAGCCAGGCCGGCTGGAGTAATGACCGGGAAATCTTTCGTTTTGGCTTTATACAAGGTACCAAAGATTACGGAACCTTCAACAACAAGGTTGGCTAGGATCCACGTGGATCGTCCTCGATTCAGCTGTCTGGTACCACCTTGCAATTCCTGGAGCAAGTAGGACAATGCTTGCTGAGGGCTGGGCGCGAACATCGTGGTCGTGACGCTCAGCTTCGCGAGTACGAGTGTCATCTTTCCTTGGCGCGCCACGTGCTCACCTCCCAGGCGGCTTATGAAGAACGGGGCAAAAGGTGGAGAAATGAGGTCCCAGCCAACCGGCTGTTCACCACACCCGGGTGGTCCAGGCCTCTGGACACCTCGCGCGCTACCCCTCGTGGACGCCCCCGCTGCGTCGACCCGGGATCATGTGCTCGGCCGCCCGGCCCGCCTGCGCCTACTACTGCGCCGGCCCCATCCTGCCCGAGGCTCGCTGCCCGCAGCAGCGCCACGTCCGTCCGCCCAGACAGCAGATCCAGATCCGTCTGCCCGAAATGCCCGTACGCCGCCAGCCGCCGGTAGATGGGCTGCTGGAGGTCAAGCCGCTGAATGACCGCCCCCGGCCGCAGGTCGAGGAAGCGTTCGACGACGTCGGCGATGACATCGTCGGGAATAACCTCCGTCCCAGACGTCTCGACCCGTACCGACACGGCTCTTGGCACCCCGATGGCGTATGCGACCCCTGCTTCGGCCTCCCGGAACCCGGGCCGGCACGAATGAATCCGTTGACGCAGCGCCGGTACGACGCCAGATGTTCGATGCCAGGACTGGCCCTCATGAACGACGTGGTCGCACGGGCCCACCATTGTAACCGAGCTCAAATCGTGAATTGATGCTGCTCGGAAGAAACTGAAGACCCGCCGCTACGAGTTCCCACGCCATGGGCTCCGACTCGACCCGTTCCGACGGGAGCTCCTGCCACGACCTGCGAAAGGCCCTCTGCCGCCTCGATCGCATCGACCCTTGCCGCGGAGCGACTGGCCTCGCTGCGACGCCTGTCCGCCTCTTGCTGCGTTGCCGTTCCGGGCTATCAGCCCCGCCACCCCGGCAGGCCCCGTCGCGCCCGCGCCGTATTCACCCGCCCCCGCCAGGCCAGTCCAGGTGGAGGCGAGGAAGCCGCGCGAGTTGTTCCAGCCTGTATTCCCATGCGCGGCGGGCAAAACCGGGAACCACGTACTTCGTCCGGTTCCCCTCGAAGGCCTTGTAGAGAAGTCCCACCGAGATCAGTTCCTCGAAGGCCTCCGGCAGGAGGTCCTCCGAGAAGACAATCCGGTGAGCCACGCCAAAGCCGCCTCCGTCGTATACCTCCCCCTTTCGCACGCTCCCTTCCCGAAGGAGAAGAAACGCGATTTGCCGGCCCGGCCGGCTCAAGTCGGCGCATCGCCCTTCCACGGCTTCCTGAAGCCCGGCCAGATGCCCCTCGCACGCCCACCTCACCACGTCCCGGCAAGGTTCCTGGGTATCGGTGGTCTTGTCCCAAACGATAGCGCCTTGTGCACCCAACGCCCCGATGCGCCCGAGAACCTCGACGGCCTCCTTCAAGCTCTCCGCGGCTTCGACCGGCGCATACCGAAGACGCAGGTTCGCTTTCGCCAGCCACTGGTCTGCGCAAAGGCTCAGGACGTACAGCGCTTCCACCACCGACGGCCGCCGTTGCGAAGCGCAGCTCCGCACCGCCTCCTCGAGTTCAGCTCGACTCGGCATAGCCCGCCTGCCCCTTTTCCTCCAGCGAGGCGTAGCGATCTTCCGCCAGCCCCCGCCAGTCGGCGTACCGGAAGGTCGGTTCGGGCAGCAACCCGAGCAGTTTCAGCCCGCGCAGCACGTACAGGACGGGATGGCGCAGGGCGTCGGCCACGACGTACACGTAATAGCCCTCGTCGGACAGCGCCTGATACTGCGTTCGGGTAAGGTCGATGGCCGTCAGGCCGGGAGCGCCCCTTGAGCTCGATGCGCCGTCCGCCCGACTCGAAGTCGTACCCCCGTACCCCAGAAACTCATGGATAGATACCGAGCACCCCCCGGGCTCGCAAGCAGCCACGGGCGGCGGAAGGCCAAGGAGACCCTCTCATGAGCCGGCAACGCGCCTCTCAACACCATGACGGCTGGTGAGCTCAAATAGGAAGGGGACGGACTCGCATCCGATCGTCTTCAATGACGACGATACTACCCTTCTCGAGGGATTCCTCAATGGCCGGAAGGTTGGCCAACAGAAGCCGTACCTGAGCATCGGGGCGGCGCTGGGACACCCGCCTAAATAGAATGACAGAAGGGCCCTGACCTTTACCCCACGCCAGGAGTGTCCCGAAATCTATATCTGCAGCCACGACGACCCGCCGCTCCCGCAACGCACGCGCCATGATCTCCTCGTCCGTGGCTCGGTGCATGTTCAGATCCCGCACGTGGACGACGTCATGACCTGCCTCTTGCAGGCCCTGTGCGACGAGTGGGGACAGCGAGTTATCGATAAGGAACCTCATGGGACCGGTAGCAAGGGAAGTTGCCGCTCCTTAAGGGCCTCTGCGGCGTAAAGGAGGGCCTCCCGGATGTCCTCAGGTTCGAGATCGGGATACGCCTCAAGGATTTCCCGCTCCGACATCCCGTCTGCCACCATGGCCACCACGGTAGCGACCGGGATGCGCAGGCCTCGAATGCAGGGTACCCCGCCCATCTGGCGAGGATCGACCGTAATCCGGCTAAACTTCACAGGCATCCCTCCGGGTTGACCGCTCCCCATGTGAAACATGAGTCGCCCTGGTCACGCGTCCTCCGCCACAGGTTTGCCAGTGGACTCACGGATCTCCGATGGCAGGCCCCCCTCGGGAGCGCAGCCACCGTACAAATGCCAGGACTGAAGCCGCTCAGGAGGAAGCTGTTCCAGCTCCTTGTGAACCAGCTCCTTTCGTTCCTTGCGCGGCAAGGGGCGTCCCTTTCCCGAGTGGCCGACGTCCTTCGCTTCCCGGGGCCAGTATACCACGCCGCTCACGCCTCAGCGGCCGAACGGGTAGACCGGCTCACCCACGCCATCGAACAGGCGATCGGGGGTCATCCGCTGCTTGCACCGGGCGGTGGCCCCGCGCCGGCGGGCGCCCTTCCCCAGCCCCCCGCTCCATCCGGCCGAGTCCCCCCCCACAGCGAGCGCCAGTTCGCTCAGTAGGCAGTAGAGGCTACCCGCGGCCTCTCGCGATGCACACCTATTGACCTTGCGGTAGTCCGCCCGAAGGCCGAGCCTCGAGAGCGCCTCCACCGCCGACGGCCGCCGGGCCGAAGCACAGCTCCGCACCGCCTCCTCGAGTTCAGCTCGACTCGGCATAGCGCCGGCCGCCCTTGCGAGCCCTTCCTCGCTCAGCCGAGCGAGGCGAATCGCCCACTCCAGAGCAGCCGCATTGAAGCGGACGCAGATGGCCTGTGCCATTTCCCTACCCTGCTCACGGTCAACGTTGGCTGCCAGACCAGGTTGCCTTCAGCGTCCTGATGGCACCACGGATCGGCTATCCACACGGCCCGGCCCCGACTACGACGAGGGGCCCCTTTCTACCCCCTCACCACCACCAGCCACGCCGAGCGGGTGAACGGCAGCGGGCGCACGCGCCGCACGATGCGCAACCTGCCAGCGGGAAGCCGGCCATCCCACGCCTGCACGACCAAGCCCGGGGGTTCGTTGACCACGTAGGCCCGCCCTGACCCGACGAACGCCGCCACCGACGGATTGCCCTCGAATGCCACCGGATCGCACTCAATGAACACCGCCTCGATCTCGGGCGCCGGCTCGTCAGGCGTCGGCGTGGACGCCGACTCGGGCTTCGGCTTCACGCCCGGCTCAGGCGTAGCCGTCTCGACCGTCGCCATCGCGGCCGCTGCCATCGCCGGCGCCTCCGCCGCCGTCCGGGCCGCCACCTCCCCATCCTCACGCCGGCCGCCGCCCTCGACCGCCCGCTCCAGCTCCTCCTCCAGCCGCACCTGCTCCTCGAAGCTCGCCACCCTACCGACGCCCGCCGCCTCCTCCGCCCCCTCGAACCACTCCGGCCGCCCGCCCAGCACGTAGAGCCTCGCCGACGCCCTCGACAGCCCCACGTACAGCAGCATCTGGCGCCTCGTAGCGTCCCACCCCTCCAACGCCTCCAGCTCCACCAGGATCACCACCGGACGCTCCAACCCCTTGAACCGGTGGATGGTGGAGACCTGGACGTACGGGGCGCCCATCCGTGCCAGCGCGGGCTGCCACGTCAGCACGAAGTTGCCCACCCGCATGCCTTCCCGCAGCACCGACCGCTCCTGCCCGGCAGGGGTGAGCACCACCACGTCCTGGGCCGGGACCTTCCCCTCCCCCAGCACCTCGTGCAGCAGCCTCTGCAGCAGTCGGGGCTCCTGGCGGACCCCGACCCCCGGCCGGATGTCGGGCGCCTCCCCTTCCAGCGGCGGCGGCTCCGGCTCCATCTCGCCCCGGTAGAAGCGCAGCACCACCTCGTGGATCTTGCGGGTGAAGCGGATGTTGCGGGGCAGCCAGAAGGGAGGCTCGTGGACGGGCAGCTCCTCGGGCCGGGGGGCGTAGATGCGCTGGTTGTCGTCGAGGAAGACGTACAGGTACCCGCCGGGCTCCCGCAGCTCCAGCAGCGGCACCCACCACTCGGCGGCGAAGTCCTGAGCCTCGTCCACGATGATGGCGTCGAACTGCGGGCCGATCAGGCCGGCCACCTGGTGCAACGTCTCGGCCCACGCGGGGTCTCTCGGGCCCGTCGTGTCCCTCGGCGCGGGCACCCCGTGCCGCCCGGCCAGCATCTGGCAGAGCTGGTGGTAGTTCTTGACGACCAGGCGCTCCAGCTCGACCGAGCCGCCTTCCTCGTGGCGCAGCTCATCGTAGGTGGTCTCCTCCAGCCAGTCGGAGAGCGGCCGGTTGAAGCACGTCAGCAGCACCCGGTAGCCCTGCCGGTACAGCTTGCGCGCCAGCCGGGTGGCCAGGAAGGTCTTGCCCGAGCCCGCGCACCCCGAGACGGCCGCCTCTCGCCGGTTGCCCAGCACCTTGAGCAGGGTGTACTGCTCTTCGGACAGCTGCAGGATCTGCGTCTGGATCTCGTCGATCTCCATCCGCAGCGGGCGCCGGGCCACCATGGACTGTCCCAGGGCCCTCACCAGGGCCTCGACGGCCCGATCCCCCACCGCCCGGCTCTCCCACGGCCGGCGCACCAGGGTGGCCGCCGCGCGGCGCAGCCGCTGCGGCAGGTCCGCCAGGGCGTCGTGATCGAGGATGAGCTCCGGCGGGATGAGGCCCAGGGAGCCCGGCACCTCGACGTCGGGCAGCGCCACCGCCCATGCGAAGGGGTAGCGGTGGTGGGCGGTCACCGGGATGGAGGCCAGTCGCTTGATGAGATGGTGGGCGTTGGCTTGCGCCTGTTCGAAGGGGCCGGATCCCAGGTCGTGGCGCACGCCGTGCCGGTCGATGCTATACCAGCGGCCCGCGGCCGGCTCGAAGCCCACCTGGCCGCCCTTGACCTCCACCACGACGATCCCGACGTCTGGATGGGCCACGACGAAGTCGGCCTCGCCCTCGTACTGGCGTTCCACCAGCAGCACGTTGGCGAAGACCACCCAGTCGTGGGGAAGCGCCGCGCACGCTTCATAGAAGCGCCGTTCGGCGTCGCTCCGCAATCCCACCGGGCTCTCCGGAAAGATGCGCGCCATGGCCGCGCCCTCGCCCCCCTTACCTTCCATCCTGTCGATTCGCCTGCACCCGGCGGGGTCCTCCGGTATCGAGGCGAACGCCAGACATCAAGGGGTCGGCGGGTCGGCGCCCTGGCTCCACGCCTCGGCCTGCTGTCGGTCGGGCCCGTCAGGACGCCGCAGGCTCTTCGGAAGACTACGCAGCCGGCTCAGGGCTTGCCGCCACGGGCTTGCCCATCACCCGTTCGATGTAGCGCAGCAGGGCCGACTCCCGGGCCCTGTAAAACGCGTCGAAATCGTCCTGCCGTATGGCCGACGGCTCGATGAGGTGGCTTCGGAGGATCTCGTCCATGCGCGGCGGCGTGATGCCCGCTTTCTTCTCCAGGCGCGGCAGGTAGATGCTCGGGGCCGTCCCTCCGATCTCCCGGTTGGTTCGAGATGACAGCGCCGTCTTGTTGACGATGCTCTCGCACCGCTGCGGGTCGATCCCCTGCTCGTCGCACCAGCGCCGTGGGAAGATGTGGTGGATGTCGATCGTGTCGTCGTAGTAAGCCCGATCTGCGATGAGCTCACCCGACTGGAAGTCCAGGGCGCCCTCCCTCAGCAACAGCACATAGAGGCCCTTGTAGGCGGCGCTGTTGCGGGTGCGCAGGGTGAGCAGCCTCTCCGGCATGAAGTTGGCGTCTCGCACGGTACTGGGCTCGGCGCCGCCCCTCACCCACTCCACCACCTCGGGCAGGTCCCGAGCGAATCGGCTCTCCAGAGCGCCCCCGTATAGCTCCCCCAGTACCCCGCACCAGTACCACCGGACGATCTTGGCCTTGACCCCATCCAGGTCTGCCTCCGGGCCGAGGACCGTCAGGATCGCGGCCAGGGGTACTAGCTGCGTCCGGTAGGGAAGGTCCTTGGTCCGAGAGATCTTCTGCGAGAAGAGCAGACGTGCGGCCTTCAAGAAGCCTTCGGTCACCGCGTCCGCCGACTCTTGATAGGTGCGCAGGGGCAGGTCAAGGATGTCACCCCTCTTGCAGCTGACCGGGCGGGCCGCTCTCGGATCCATCCCCTGGCTCAACTGCGCCTCTCGGGCCCGATAGGTGGCCACCAGCGTGACGGCCTGCAGGAAGTCGGTGGCCTCTACCGTGCGTAGCACAGGTTCCCGGCTCATCTCCTTGCGACGCTTCTCCCAATCGGCTCGAAGGGAGAAGTCCTCAGCGGCGTAAATGGCCGTGAGGAGCTCGAATACGGTGAGCGGGACGCCACCCGTATTGACCTTCTCGAAGACCTGACAGACGGCCTCCTTCGGGGTCTGCCGACTGAGGGTGATCACCGGCACCCAGTACTGCTCGAACCGCTTGATGACTTCACGGTCGAATCGGTCAAACTGGCGCGTCTTCTCGGGATGGTGGTTCCAGTACTCGGCGTAGGCCCACCGCCACTCGGCGCAGTCGAACACCTTGGAGAGGGGGAATAGCCCCTTCTCGTACTCCACCTCGGGAGTAGAGACGTCCAGGACGATCTCACCGCCGAAGCCCCGGATGATCCGGTCCTCGGGCAGCCCGACGATGGCCTCCTCCTTGTCGACACGGTCGTCGAGCGCCTTGGCGATGTCGATGTAGTACCAGCGCTTGACGGGTTTGCCCTTTTCGTCCCGAGTTTCCACAGGAGCGCCCGAGCAGAGGGCCTGGTAGAGCGCCGTCAGTCGCTGTTGCCCGTCAAGTATGAAGAGCTCAGGCTGGACCGCCCCGTTGAGTGCGACGCCTTCGATGGGCCGGGGGCGCAACCGCACCTCTTGATTGCCCGCCTCCAGCATCATGAGGGTGCCGATGGGATACGACTTCGCGACACTGCCGAGCAGGCTGCGGATGCGGTGATCGTCCCAGACCCAGCCGCGCTGGAAGTCTGGGAGCTGGATCTTGCCCTCGGCGATGTCCTTGAGCGACTGGTGCAGCTGCTTCTTGGTGCTGTCGAACTCGGCAGCACCGTTCATGCGTCACCCCCCCCCTTTCACTGGGCTACGAGGAGGCACCAGTCCTCTCATCGGCCAGGCCGAGCTGTTTCAGCACCCGGTGCAGGTCGTCGGCAAGGCGCTGGCTTTCCCGCTGTAGGAAGGCGAAGCGCGCGGGGCGGTCGGTCGGTCTGGAGGACGGACGAGCGGACGGCCGCTTGAGTTGCCGGCTTTCGGGCGGCGAGAAGCCCTTGCCGCTGGAAGACATGGGGATCAGGCCGAGGATGCGGCACACGTCAGGAACCGGCCCGCTCGCCACTGCGAACGCGCCGACCGCGTAGGGCTTCAGACCGCGACGGCGGCCGTTGGGCACCATCGATGAATCAACGGACGCTACCTGGCCATCGAGCGCATGGGCGTCACTGCGATTGGACCCCCGGCCATTGCCCTCGGATGCCCCGAAGAATCGTGGCAGCAGCACCGGCACCACGTCGATGAGGCGCTGCGCGATGGCCAGCAGTTCCCGCTCGATCTCCTCCGCGGACACCCGGTGCCAC
The DNA here is from genome assembly GCF_035593265.1 of Limnochorda sp. LNt. Taxonomy (GTDB): domain Bacteria; phylum Bacillota; class Limnochordia; order Limnochordales; family Geochordaceae; genus Geochorda; species Geochorda subterranea. The sequence goes on from NZ_CP141614.1 coordinate 2,049,055, forward strand.
CGGGCGCGCAACGACTGTTGCCGTCGGCGGATGTCGCACAAGAGCCACCAGGCCGTCACGGCCCCGGCGGTCTGTCTCTTGAATCGCCAGACCTCACCCATCGATGTAGATCCTCTCCCGCCGAGTGATCGGGGCATCGCACTCCCGAGAGGGCTTCTCGAGCCGCGTTATTTTGGAGTGGGCGGTGGGCACGACCAGTTCACGTTCCCCGATTAGCTGCTCGGCCATCTTGTCGCCCGGCCTCGGTTCCGCGAGGCGTACCCGCCGCCGCTCTACCCCATCTCCCGGGCCTGGACCACCAGTGCCACCAGTTCGGGGATGGTCAGGAACAAGCGGCGAATCTTGGGAGGGGGGCACATACAGGTCCCGCCCCTCGGCCAGCGCCTCCCGGAGAATCTCCTCCACCCTGCCCCGGCTGCCCAGGACGTTGGCGCAACCAGTCTTACTACCCATTACGTACTCGATCCCCTGGTAGCGGGGAGAGCGCCTACCTTTCGCTCAGTCTGTCGCCCTGTATCGCGGCCGGCTCTCCCTGCACGCCGTCGCGGCGCCCACCACCGTCCACCGCGGCCGCCACCTCTGCCATCGCACTCCCGTTGGTGGTTGGCTCAACGGCCCGCGCTTGAGGTGGGGCGACTCTCGTGCGGGACCCGAGACCCCGTGCGGGTGTCAGCATGATGCCGATTGTCTGGAGGATGATCTTCAACTCCAGCACAGGGCTCCACAAGAACACATAGACAAGGTCGAACCGAAGCTTGTCCTCCGCCGCCGCATCGTAGTCCCCATGTACCTGAGCCAGCCCTGTGATGCCCGGCTTGACGAGATGTCGCAAGTCGTAGCCTTCTATCGTCTTGCGAAACTCCTGCACGAATTCCGGGCGCTCCGGACGAGGTCCTACGATGCTCATCTCTCCCCGAAGGACGTTGATCAACTGCGGGAGCTCGTCGATTCGAAACGCCCGAAGCCACCGTCCCACCCGCGTAATACGGGGGTCGTCGCGAGAAGCCAGTACAGGGCCCGTGTGCTCCTCGGCTCGGTCAACCATGGTTCGGAGCTTGATGAGCTCGAACGGACGCCCGCCCTGCCCAACCCGGGTTTGCCGGTACAGCACGGGCCCCGGTGAGTCCAGCCGGATCGCAAGCATGCCCACGAGGTAAACCGGCGACAGCACCACGAGGCCGACCACGCTGACCACGATGTCGATAACTCGCTTGAAGAGCACCGCGGGCCAGTCACACGCTCGAGCTCGAATCTCCAAGAGCAGTCGGTCCGAGTCGTCCAGTAGCCGGCTCGATGCCAGAATCACCTCGCGTGCGTTTGGCAGCAGCAGGATGCCTTGCAGCGCTGCCTTGCGGTCCAGAGTGATGGAATCGAGGTCCAAGACTTGCACCACTCGCGCGGAAGCAACGGCGGGTACCTTTTCCCACCGATCGAGCAGGAAGGCAATGAAGCCCTTCCATACCACGATGCCCGCCCACAGGAGTAGAGCTGCCCAAGCAAAGGTGAGGCGAGGAAGGGACACGGCACGAAAGGCGTAGGTGGCGGCCATTGCCGTAAGGACCGACGCCAGCGATGTCACGGCTGCAGCGTAGGCCACAAAGGCCCAGGAACGCTGTCGGCTCCACAGCCCAACAAGATTGCCCCCGATGAGGAAGCCAAGCACGCCCCCCGCTGCCGCGTATGCGGATTGAGACCAAAGGGCCGGAGGAACGTGGCCACCCCACCGAACCCAAAGTGCGAGGAAGTAGACCCCTGCCGCGAAGGTCATTGACACGGCCAGGTCAAGCCCCCACGGCCACCGCACGGAGCGGTGTGGCTCGCGCAGGCGCGCAGTCGAGAGCCGGATATGTCGATCTCTATGCATTCCCGCCTCCACCCTTTGGCTTGCGTGGCGGCACCCGTCCTTTGGTTGCTCCGAGCATTGAAACCCGGAACAGCCGTGGGGCAGCCCTATCTCCCACGTGGCTGAACAAGCAATTCCATAGCATCCAGCATGGCCGCGGTCACCTGCCGAACGTCGAATCGTTCTTCTGCCATCCGCCTGCTCGCCTGCCCCATGCGGGAAGCAAGCCTGCTATCGACGATGAAACGTTCCAGGGCGTTCGCCAGCGCAGTAGGATCCCGCGGAGGCACCAAGAATCCGTTGAGCCCATCCTCAACCGTTTGCCGGCAGCCGGGCACATCGGTCGTGACGATAGGGCGGCCCATCGCCATCGCTTCCAGCACTGACCGAGGGGTACCTTCCCGGTACGACGGCAACACATACACGGTAGACTGGCGGATGTAGGGGCGTACATCGTCAACCTCTCCGACGTACTCCACAAAGCCCCCCGCAGTCCATCTCTGCAAGTCCGTTGGACTTATTCCGCCTGGATTGCTGTCCATCGGCCCAACCAGAAGGAATCGAGCCTCAGGATACCTCGAACGGATGATCCGCGCGGCTTCGGCGTATTCCTCGACCCCTTTCTCCTTCAACAATCTGGAAATCATTAGGAAGGTCATGCCAGTTTGAGGGAGAGGAGTCGGACGAAAGTGATCGAGGTCCACACCAGACCCTCTCACGACCACGATTCTCGCCGAATCCGGCACGATTCTTCCCTGTCTGAAAAGTTCCATGTCATCCGGATTCTGGAACATAACGACGTCGTTCCAGCGCAACGCCTCTTTGTACAACCGACGCACCACGGCCCGGAGCGCTTTGTGCTTCCAGGAATCGCCGCTGAACGCATAGCCGAGCCCGCTGATAAGCGAGCAGATTCGCCGAACGCCTGCCAACTTGGCAGCCCAAGACCCGTATACCACGGGCTTAACGCTGTACCCCAAGACCACATCCGGCTGTACCGACAAGAAAAGTCGTCGCAGCTCGCTGATACTCCGCATGTCCGCCACGAAGTTCATACCGGTCCGCTGTAGGAAGAACCTCCGGGCTATAATGCCCGCGTCACGGAGCCACGACTCGACTTTTCCATCAATGTCGGGGGCAAACGCATACACGGTGTGCCCCATGTCGACGAGCGTACGCAGCAAGTGCCCGCGGAAACGAACCAGGGACGGAGCATAGCTCGCCACGACGGCCACCTTGCTCATGACTGACGCAGGAACTCCCTCTCACGAAACCAGGCCAACGTTCGTCGCAGTCCCTCATACAGAGACACGGACGGACTGTAGCCAAATGCCCGCCTCGCCTTGGAGATGTCAGCTTGGGAATCCCTGACGTCACCCACGCGAGGAGGGCCATAGACCGCTCCCGCCGTCTGCCCAGTAAGCTCCGTCAGCCACGTCAAGAGCTGGTTGAGGCTCGTACGAGAGCCCATGCCAACGTTGAAGATCTCTCCAGCCACCCGCTCGGCATCAGCTTCAGCAGCTCTAAGATTCGCGTCCACCACGTTTGCGACGAAGGTGAAGTCTCGGGTCTGTTCGCCATCACCGAAGACCGTCGGGCGCTCACCACGTAGCATGGCTTGGATGAACTTGGGAATGACTGCCGCGTAGGGCGAATCGGGATTCTGCCGAGGGCCGAAGACATTAAAGTACCGTAGCACGACCGTCTCCAGGCCGTAAGCCCGGTGGAACACCTGGCAGTAAAGCTCCCCGGCATACTTCGAAACAGCATAGGGTGACAGAGGTCTTGCGGGCATCGTCTCCCGCTTGGGGAGTTCGTCAGTGTCGCCGTAGGCGGACGACGAGCCTGCGTATATGAACCGCCGCACCCCTGCGTCTCGAGAGGCCATCAGCATGCTCAGCGTACCGTTGACGTTGTGGTCGTTGGTGCTCCAGGGGTCCGCCACAGAGCGCGGCACCGACGGGAGCGCTGCTTGATGGAAGACGACCTCCGCCCCCCGGCATACCTGCCGCATCCGCTCCGTGTCCCGTACGTCCCCGTGGACGAACTCGATCTCCTTCCGGAACGCCGCGAGGTTCTCCTCGAGTCCCGTCGAGAGATTGTCCACCACGACGACGTGATGGCCTGCTCGCACTAACGCCTCCGCCAGGTGCGACCCGATGAATCCCGCTCCGCCTGTAACGATGCATCTTGCCAAGACGCCATCGACCTCTCCTGGGCTTTCGCCTCGTCACTGACCGTCGACGGAAACTCTCAGCGCCATACGGGCTTGCCACTCCGCCGGGTGCGGCGTGGGAGCCCCGAGGCGGATGATATGGGGTGCATTGATGCCGCGAAATGCGTTGCGTGTGTCCACGATGAGCCGAGCGTGTCGAGCAATCCAGTGATAGTCGAACGCAGTGTGGTCGGTGGTGAGCACGACGCAGTCATAGGATCTCAACCGCTCGTCCGTGAGGTCGACGCGCCGCACACTCCGTCCATCCGGCGTACGGATGGACTCGACCAGAGGGTCGGAAAAATCTACATGGGCGCCCTGCGCTTCCAGCAGGTGAAACACCTCGACTCCCGGAGACTCTCGCACGTCGTCTACATCGCGTTTGTAGGCGACTCCGAGCACTAGGACGGACGCACCATGGGGTGCACGGCCGATGAGATTCAACGCCTCCGACACCTTCGCTACCACATGCCTCGGCATATTCGCGTTGATGCCTGTGGCGAGGCCAATGAACTTGTTATAGAACCCGTACTGCTTCGCCTTCCACGACAAGTAGACGGGATCGAGCGGGATGCAGTGACCTCCTATTCCGGGACCTGGGTAGAACGGCATGAAACCAAAGGGTTTGGTCGCCGCGGCATCGATGACCTCCCATATGTCGATGCCCATCCTCTCTGCCATGAGTGCGAGTTCGTTCACGAGGCCGATGTTGACTGCCCTAAAGGTGTTCTCGAGTAGCTTCACCATCTCTGCAGCGCGGGCCGAACTAACGGTAATAACCTCGTTCGCGACGTGCCGGTACACGGCAGCCCCGAGGTCAGTACAAGCCGGAGTAACGCCACCAACGACTTTGGGAGTGTTGTGAATCCCGTATTGTTTGTTTCCGGGATCTACCCGTTCAGGCGAGAAGCATACGAAATAGTCCTGCCCCACTCGGTAGCCTGATTCTTCAAGCCTCCCTACGACTATCTCGTTCGTGGTTCCTGGATATGTAGTGCTTTCAAGTATGACGAGCTGCGGCGGACGCAGGTGCTCCTTGACCATTTCAACGGCACCAACAACGTACGACAGGTCAGGCTCCCGCGACTTTCGAAGTGGCGTTGGCACACAGATGATGATAACGTCGCTCAAGCGTAGCACGCTTGCGTCAGATGTGGGAGTATAGTAACCCGACGACAACGCCATCCGAACTCGCTTATCCGGAACGTCGACCACGTACGAATGCCCTTGCTGTAAGGCACTAGCTCTCGTGGAGTCTGTGTCAAATCCGAACGTTCGAAAGCCCACTTCTGCTAACCGAAGGGCCAAAGGCAACCCCACGTATCCCTGACCCATTACAGTAACCGTCGCTGCATGCCGGTCAATGCGTTCGCGAATCGACCTGTACATGGAAAGCCCTCCTCACAGGGCATCACCCTGCACCGTTACCTGGCTTGACGTCGGCCACGAGTCGCGGCTCAGGTTAGTCTAGTCTTGACAGGTCCCAGTCTCTGGTCACGGGGTCGAAGGGGGACTGACTGCCCTTGCAAATGAGCAGGTCGTAGGCGAAGTCTGCACAAGAGGTTGAACCCTTGACCTAACAGTACGTATACAAGAGCTTCCTGAATGCACTTCGATAATCCGGCCGTGAATCCTGTAGTTACAAAAGGAATCATGCCCACAAAAACATAACTGGGGCGAACGACTCCACTATTCAGCAGGGAACGATCGACTAGGGCTGTAATCGCACCGAACACCCCTCCGATCAGCAATCCCGGAGCCCCAAATCCCAGGTACCACTCTATCGGGCTCCCCACCCCAAAACCAAACCCTGTCTCATCGTACAGGGTCCCGTAGTAAAATGCATTCAGGGCATCTGACGCCTGCGCGACCCCAAGCTCCCTCCGCCACCCTTGGGTCAGAATTCCCCCCGGAATTCCCATGAGGGTTCGTATCGGGTCGAACCCGTACGACCTTACAAACTGCAATGCTACCAGCCATACTTGACTCTGGACGAACGACCCCAAAACAAGAGTTCGGACAACCCGGGCAGGCTCCAGTACTAGCTCAACCTGGCCTGCCCCTGACAAAGCATTCGCCAGCGGTTTCCACATGACGGCCAATAGGGCCAACCCTGCTGTTGCGACAACGATGTGCCACTTTCTCAGCCTCCGGTACCGTTCCGCTAATAAGAGCATCAGCAGAATCCCGACAAAAGATGCCCCTCGTCTACCAGTAAGGGCGAGTAGGCTGAACGCGGCAGTTGACACCACGACGGCAGCAAAGGTGCTTCGGGAGTCCTTTCGGATAGCTAAGTAGGCAAGTGGAGTAACTGCTGAAAGAGGGTACACTGCCAGTCGATAAAGGAATTCACCGAGGGGGACTGCGTCTGGCAGGACAGTTGCTCGTCTCCCGGCCAGCCAAGCTCCATTGGTGAACAAATGTATCACGCCTAGAGTCCCGGCACCAATTACAAGGGCGTACAACATAGCCCTAGCATACGAAAATGAACCAGAGGGCACCACAGTACGGCTATCCGGCGTCTTCGAAGCCTTGTTCTTTCGCCGTGACCAAGTGGTAGCTAGGTAGCCACCGACATAGGCAGCTGAGTAGACCAATTGGAGCAACAAACCAGTGACGTAGGCTTCTCCCAGCTCCGGCTCTCCGGAAGAAAAAGGGAAGGCGACGTAGCCCCCGACTAGATAGGCCAGGATCGGGTGGACGGCGAACTCCACCCAATACATCAGTAGAAAGTAGTGAAAAACCGTTATATACGGACGTATCGTCAGCAGAGCACCCACGCCGTATAAGACTGAGTGTAACGCCGCAACGGGCACTATCAGACCCACTTGGTATGTCTTCACCTGCCTGCCGCGTCTGCTTCACGGGGGTCACGCGTTCAGTAGCTGTTTAAGACGTAAGACCGTCCTTCGGTACAAGGCAGGCGACACAATTGAAAGCATCAAGAAACCCCACAGCCAAGCCTTCCACGGGACTGCCATTATCGCTTTGAGCAAGTACAGAGCCCCTGTTCTGCTGCCCTCAAATATCAAGGTGTGCCCAAGTAGCGCATACTGCCGGCCTGTCAGGGTTCTTCCCAGAGAGAGAAGACCGTGCTTACGCCACAACCTTTCTCGGTCGGCAACAACTCGCTGTACTCGACTCCTTGAGCTTTCCTTGTCCATCTCGTGCTTTATTACCAAGACGTGCTCCGTGAAGTCGAAGTAGCAAACCCGAGCCAAACGAAGCCACATGTCCAAGTCTTCACCAGTCATTAGGCTCTCATCAAATAGCCCGACCTGAGACAAATACGCCCTTCGCACCATGGTCGTGGAAGGAGTACAGCCCACCTCAAGCGCCAAAGCATCCTGAAGCGCCATTCCCCGGACGCGCGGGATATGCGTCCGGCGGAACCCGGTGCCATCGTACACACGCAGTACACCACAGTAAACTACGCCGACCCGTTCCGACGCGCGCTTAAAAACGCCCAACTGGGCTTCAAGTTTCTCGGGAAGCCATTCATCGTCCGAGTCCAGAAACGCCACGTAATCACCCTGGGCAAGACGCAACCCTGTGTTTCGAGCCGCTCCTGGCCCCATCCCCGGGTTGTCGTGCCGTATGTACCGGATTCGCGGGTCTTCGAACTGACCCATCACTTCCGCTGTGTTGTCTGATGAGCCATCGTCCACTACGATTAACTCCCAATTGCTGTAAGTCTGGGCCAGCACGCTTCGGATAGCTCTCGGTAGGACATGCGCGTTGTTGTACGTCGGGATGATTACCGACACGAGCGGACAGCCTTTGTCTTCGTGCAAGGCAGACATTGGTTCACCGCCCTCTATCCCCTCTGGAATGCAACGAGTTCATATAGGTCAACATACCGCCGAGCCATAGCTCCCAGTGTATAGTGAGCAACAAACCTTGCTCGATTTCGCCGCCCCAGATTCGTCAAGCCTTCCTCGTTACGTAATAACCCTAGAACCAGTGTGGCTAGGTCCTCTATTGAACTCGCCACGGCTGGATAATCCTCCCCAAGGGCTTCGAGATTACCTCGCGCAAGATTTGTCACCACGGCCTTTCCCAAACCCATAGCCTCAAGTAGTGCAAGATCAAAGACGGTGACCCTCGGTAGAGTAATGAACATGCTCGACTCCGCGACCACAGATAGGGTTGCAGGATGAGGGAGGTACCCCGCAAACCTTACCCGATCTCCAATCCCCAGTTGTTTCGCTAGTCGTTGCAACCGCGGTGTAAGCGCGCTAAAGCCGCCGATGACCGTATACATCCAATCCAGTTGGGGCTCTCTTCGCCTTACGATGCCGAGTACTTCAAGCACCGTATCGAGGCCTTTGTCAGGATGATGCTGCGCAACCGAAATAAGAACTCTGTCCTTCTCAGAGAAACGTGGCCCCACGTCGAATGCCCGCACGCCGTTCAGGGTCTCTAGAGGGTCCTCGATCCCATTGGGGACGATGCTTACCTTAGAAGGGTTCAGCCTCGGATTCATCCCATATGTCTCAAAGGCACTCCGGGCCCCGTTGCTCGGAAACACCAAGCGGGACGACAGAGATATGGCCTGGCAATAGGCATCCTTAAGCTCACGATACAACGGGTGATCGGGCCAACGAGACTCAAAGACCTGTTCCCCGTACCGCAGTAGCCCTCCCTGCGAGTGCTCCGTGAAAACCAGCCGTGTACGTTCCAGACTAGATAGCAACCGGGCAATCACTGACGCGCTTGTCACCTCGTGGCAGTGGACCACGACTCTCGAGTACTGGCGTTGAAGTCTAGCGAGCACTGCAAGCGCCCGCTCTCTTCCCCTACGAGCAAGGCCCAAAGCCCTGCGTAGCCTGGCGTCCTCGATTCTGCGCCAAATCCATTCTTGCGTCTTCAAGCGTGCAAGCAGACGCGCCTTCTCTCGGTTAATCTCTCGTACAATCGCCTCAACATCATTGGATGTAGCAACGCGGACGGGCCGCCCGGTGCCCAATGGTAGGAAATACACGTCATGAGACAAGCCAAGACTAACCAGGCCACGAAGTAGGAGATATGCCGCGCCATACGCACCACCGGTTCCGCGAACCGGGCTCCTTGGTAAACAGACAACAATCGCGAGCCTACCCTCCATGACTTCCCTCCATTTCAAGGCTGCGAAGACACCCGTCCGTCAATCTCGGAAACCGTCGGTTACAGCTGACTAGGGTATGTCGACAGTCTGGCGACGGGAGATCATTTGCTTTCAACACAGCACGTAGGCCCTCAGAATCCCCTCATGCTGCCCTCAACGTCCCAGATGTTTACTAGGCTCACTCCTATTCTCCGTAGCCATCCAGGACATCGTCCCATACGGTGAACCGACATTGCCGGTGGCATCTTAGCTGCTTCTAGATGTGGCCTGCCACACTCAAGGGCTTTCCTACATTCCGTCTAACGGCCGGATTCATGGTAGCCTGAGCGTGCAGTTTACCACAATCGACGGGCGAACAGAACAACCCCCATTGCCAATGCGACATATGCCTCCGCTACCACAGCCGCTGCAGCCATCCCGCCCGGACCGAATTTCACTGCAAGGAGAGGGGCCAGGAGCAAATTGAGCAAGCCAGCTGAGGCTATAATGGCAGTGAATTCACGATCGAGTCTCAACGGCAACATCCACTGTATCCCAAGCGCGTTACTAATGGCAACAGCTGGGATGAGCCCAGAGAGGATACGGAGCACTGGGATCGCATTGACATACTCAACTCCGAACAACAACACAATGATCCGAGGAGCCCCGGCTGCAACGAACACGCCCAGCGCAAGGCCAACTCCAAGAGTCAAAGCGAAACTAAGACGGTGCAAAGCTCGCGCATGGTCCATGTCACGCACCGCCAGTGCAGCAAGCCTCGGGTACACCGCCTGGGCCATGGGATTGACAAGTCCCAGCATACCCCTTGCAATCTTCTCGGCGCCTGCGAACATTGCAACAGAAGATGAAGGTACGAAGGCTCCCAGGAGAACAGGGTTTATACTAGTGTATAGCGCCACCGCCCCCCGAAAGATGAATATGGGCCGCCCTTTTCTGAGGGCGAGACGGGCGAGGTGATACGTCGGCTTTAGAAAGGGAGCGCTTCTGTACATCCATACGTGAGACAGCAACGTGCTAGCACATACCGCCAAGGCATTCAGAGCTGGAACAAGAACCGCATCCTCGGGACCGCGCACGGCCAGAAACTGCCCGACAGTTGCCAATGCTCGGAACGACATTTGAATGGTGACGGCGAGTCCAGGGAACTCCTTGCCTTGATAGTACCAGAAGGGATCAAATCCCTGGCCAGCGGCATACAACAAAGCCCAAGTAACTAAGGACGGCGTCGTACGAAACTCGGACACGGCAAGCCACGCTGGAATGGCCATGATGACAGCAATCGCAAACAAGAGTGTCCTGGCGCCGAGAACCGCCCTGATGATATCAGCCTCAGACTTGGTATCACCTTCCGAGGCCGCGATGTCCCTGGTAGCGGACAAGCTGAAGCCATATTCAACTAGTATAGCCAACCAAACCCCCAGTGATTGGCTCATCAGCACGCTTCCGTAAGCATCTGGACCGAGAACCCGAGCCAGATATGGCAGGGCAACAAAGGGCAAAAAGCGGTTGGCTACCTCCCGACCGTACAAGACAACGACGTTGCGAACGACTCGATCTCCGAGGCGCGCCGTTAGCCCTTCTAGAGCCACCGAGTTTCCGTTTCCTTTCGCCCAATCGAAGCCTCTGAACGGTCCCATCCTCTACATCTTTGCAAGGTCCCGAAAGAGCTTCAAAGCCCGTGCCACAGCCTGGTCCATGTTATAATACTTGTAATCTCCTAAGCGACCTGCAAATACTACTGATCGGCCCAGTCTGCGAGCATCTTCTGCATAGAGGTTGTATCGTTCTCGATTCTCAGGCCGAGGCACCGGATAGTAGGGCTCATTAGCTCCCGGCTCATAGCGCTCAGGGTACTCTCGTATGAGCGTCGTCTTCCGGGCTTGTTGACCAGTTATGTGTTTCATCTCTGTCACTCGCGTAAAGTTGTAGTCCTCCGGATAGTTTACCGTTGCTACTTTCTGATGCATCGGTTCATCTAAGGTGACGAACTCGAATCGGATGCTCCTATATTCTAGTGCGCCGTGTTTGTAATCGAAGAACTCGTCAATTGGCCCAGTATACACTAGTCCCTTTCGGAAGTGAATGTCCTCGCGAACATCCCTATAGTCCGCGCCTAGCAAGACTCGTATGTTCGCATGGGAAAGCATCCGGAGGAAGAGAGCGGTGTAGCCAAGGCTAGGCACTGCCTGGAAGCAGTCCTGAAAGTAACGGCAGTCCCGACTGACCACTATGGGAACACGACCCGTTACACTCGGATCAAGTTCCTCCGGACGAAGCCCCCATTGCTTAATTGTATAGCCCAGGAAAACTCGTTCATAGACGTACTGGCCTAGTGACCGCAACACTTTATCCGAGTGCTCCAGGAGACGCAGTACCGGGACGCGCGCTCCATAGCCGAACTCACTAACTAAGCGTCTCTCGAAAATGTTCGCTAAACGTGCCGGGAACAATTGCTGAAGGGACTCTAGGTTGAATGGTAGCGGAACCTGCTTACCCTGAACCACCGCGACGACCCTGTGGTAGTAAGGGCGCCATTCAGTGAACTGAGAGAGATACTCCCACACTTCCCTGGAGTTGGTATGAAAAACATGAGGTCCATACTTGTGAACCAAATGCCCGTGCTCATTATAGTAGTCGAAGGCGTTGCCCGCGACATGCCGACGACGCTCGATTACAAGCACTGTCTCTCCCAACTGAGAAGCGATGCGTTCCGCCAAGGTACAACCCGTGAAGCCCGCCCCTACAATGACCCAATCCACTCTCACACCGGGTCACCCCTCGTCGCCTATCGCAATCAGCCCGTGGGCCCGCTCGGAGCGAAGCCTGAGGCCGCCACTTTCGGGGTTACCAGGTGGTTTTCCTGCTTCTCGCGTTGCTTGCGCGAGTACAGTGATCCGTCGCACTCAACTTGCGATGCCAACCCCTCTTCGCCCTTCCCTAGCGACCCACCGCAAACGAGAGGAAAGCATCCCACTGCCGGTCCGCGGACCCTAGTATCAACAAGTGCCCCCGCGAGTAAGCAGCATCGGCTCTCGACCGCGCCCGTGGCGCTGGCGACGGAGCGGTCGTACCATCTCGTCTACCGGGCGAAGGGCCGAGAACTTTCCGGTGAGTACGCTCACCCCCTGCATGGACACCGACCGGCCCATGTCCGCGGTTTGCCTGACGTCGTCGGGCAAAAAAGGGGCGTGCAGGTCCCACTCAGAGGTCCGAATCCGGGCCCTGGCTTAGCACGGCGTACCCCAAGTTGTCTACGCCTATAGAGCTTCACGTCGCCGGCGTTGAGCGAGTCGGGCATACGTACCGCGCAGCACCGAGACACTCCAGGGGGCGCAGGCGCACCGCAACACCACAAAGGTCGCGCGGGGCAAAGAGCACGGCGGGGTGTTACAGCGGGATATCCGGCACCCCTGCGAACCGGGTAGCATCGCTAGTCAGGCGTTCAGCGGCGAGAAGAGGCACTGTGAGACCCACGGTGGGAGCCGACTCGAAGATCGTGGTGTGGCCGTGTTGACTCGGAGAGGGCGTCACCGCGGCACTGCAGATGGCGCAGCGCCCGCCCTGCTGGCCGATGCCTCACACCTGGCTCTCGGGCTGGAGGGTGTCGCGTCGCAGACAGCGGGTAGTCACGTAGGCGTTGCCAGAAGTTCCCGTCGGCCCCGCGATCGTGGCCGGAGACGGTGGGCAAAGACGTAACCATGATGTCGCGAATACAGACGGCAACGGCGTCCCCGAGCCCAACACCGTCGACGGCCACGTGCTGGAGCACCTAATGGCTCCCGCGCAAGGGCCCGTGCTCATGCGGATGCACCTCCAGCGCGCAAGCTGACGGCGGCCGTCACGTTCCGTCGAACGACCGAGACAAGAGTTCCTCCTGACGTGAAGCCCGCCCCGCCTTCGCCGACAACGGCAGCCGGGCGCGCCTAAAGCGTGATGGCACTGTCCGGCTGAGTTTGTGAAGGGTGTTGCGATTGACGCGCTCTAACGACGACGTTCGAGTAAGCCATGCGGCGCGAGAAAAAGCTTCAGGAGCTTGCGCGTGGTTGATCCTTCTCTTACTGTGACGCATCATGTGGCTGACTCTTCTTGTGCATTAGAAAGGCTGCTCAGTCGCAATCTGGATATCGGTTACACATCAGGAATGCGCCGTCCGGCCCAACTTGGCCGCCAGCTACCCCCTTGGCCGCAGGGCGGGCACAACAGGCCAAGCTGGTCCACACAGGCCCTGAGCACGGGCCTCGGAAGGTTAGCCTTGCCCTCGCAGGCCCGGGCCGTACATGGGCCGCGCGTGCCGACGAGGAACCTGGTGGGATGGCCACAAGTGACGCACCCTGGCAGCGACGCCGCCCGCTTCAGCGCTCCGCCAGGAGCGGCCGGCGCGCGTTTCACTCCTGCTCCCGACCCGCCTGCCGGATGAAGCGCGCCACCCCCGTAACTTCCGCCAGCCTGGCCATGAAGACCTGGCCATGAAGATCGGGTCGAAGAATCCTATCGTACACTCGGTGGAGCTACTGGTTGAGGGGGTAGCCGAGGCGCCGAGGCCCACCCTGACGCACGGAAAAGGGTCCACCGCGTCGCCGTCACGCCCAGGCCTACCCGCGAGGGATGCGGTAGCGGATGGTGAGCGTCGAACCGAGGCCCTTCGGAGGCTGATAATAGAGGATCTCGTCGCCAGGCCCCATCATCGCCCGTATGACGTGGCAACAGACCGGCATCCGATGGTTTCCGCCCTTGGCAGGATAGCCGCCTAGCTCCGTGGCGCAGCGCGTTGCGGAAGTCGTCTGCTGACGGCAGGTCCCCTCGGCTTCGCACCGCCATCCCGCTCCCTCCTTGGCATCACCAGTCGGCAGCCCAAGTGCCTGCCGCGAGATGGCTGCGTATGGTAACATCTCCCTCAGCAATCGGAAACCCCCCTTTTCGAGCTCCGACCTCTCGGAGGAGGGTACCCGGGTGGTCAGTTGGTGGATCATCGGAACGGCTGCGGCCGTCTACCTCGTCGCCCGCTACGTCCGGGTCCGGGGCTTCCACCGGGAATTGAGTCAGGTCATCACGGTGTACCCGGACGCCAACGGCGTCTATCGGTATCTTGCCGACTATCACGAGCGGGCCCAACGATGGCGGCGGGCCCCCCTCGAGGCGGCCGCGGTCACCGGTATCACGGCATACGAGGCCATCTACGCGCTCTCCATGATCGACCCGGACGTCCTCGAGGCCGCCGAGCGCATCGGCGGGGACTTCTCGAGCTGGGCGCAGGTCGAGGCATGGCAGCGCTCCATCGAGGCGATGGAGCCCTCGGCCCGAGAAGGAGCGATCCGCCAGCTCGTCGGCTACACGGGCGAGATGAAGGTCGCCGCTCACCTGGTGGCGGACGGGCACGTGGTGGAGTTCCCCGAGGCGCCCAACCAGGCCGGGTACGACCTCCTGGTCGACGGCTCGCCTCTGCAGGTCAAGACGACGATCCATCCGTCTCTGGTGCGGGAGCATCTAAGCACCTATCCGGACATCCCGGTGGTCATACCCCAGGAGCTTCACGAACTGGCCGAAGCCCCGGGCGTCGTGGTCGACCACGACCTCTCTCACGCAGACGTGACCCAGTCGGTCAGGGAGACGCTCGAGGGGGTCGGTGACCTGGGCGGCTTGGCGGCGCATGTGCCGTGGATCACGCTGGCCGTTTCGGGGTTTAGAGAGGTCGTCCTGATGGCGCGGGGGTGGACGGACCTCGCCACTGCGTTGAAGAACGTTGGCATCGATGTCGCCGGCGTCGGCGTTGGCAGCACAGCGGGGGTGAAGGCGGGCCTCGCGCTCGGCTTCGTCCTGGGTGGGACGGTTGGCGCTGTCATCGGCGCTATCCTGGGGGCTCTAGGCGGAAGCACGCTCGGCAAGCGGCCGGCCAACTGGCTCAAGGCGCGTCGTGCGCGGGCTGCAGCCGAGCGCTTCCGGCGGGTCGTAGAGGAGACAGCCGAAGCCTATCTGGAGGCGTTGGCCGCTCACGTGGATGCACTCCGTCGCAGGCGACAAGCGATCTGGCGCACGGCACGGCCCTGGCTCGCTCGCCTGCTTTGGCCCCGCCGCCGGGACGTGGCGACGGCCTACGTCGCCCGACGTCTCCGGGTCAACGAGCGAGATGCTGGCCGGCTGTATCAGAGCCTGCAGCACTTGCTCCGCACATCCCAGGACCGGGCCAAGGCCGCCGCGGAGGTCCTGTTGCACTTCCACGAGCGCCCTGTCTACAGCGTCCGGCTGGCGGAGGCTTTCCGCCGCCTGCGCGAGGCCCGGGAGTCCCTGGTCGTGGAGCTGCGCAAGCTGGGGCGTGATGTGGCGTAGCGAGGCCATCCTCCCCCCTGGCCGGCTCCTGGTCCCGTCCGGACATAGGACTCCGAGCGGGGGCCTAAAGTCCCCCTCGTCCGGGCTCGATCTCGAGGAGGGGCAGCCACCTCACGGACGAGGATTCCGGCTCACGGACGGCGCGGCTGATGGGGCGTGCCGTGCGTATCTCCACCAATGCCATGGCACTGGGGGCGTGGGTCAACCTCGTCCAGACGACGTCGGGACTTTCCAAGACCCTTGAACGGCTCTCCTCGGGTCAGCGCATCAACCGGGCGGCTGACGACGCCGCCGGGCTCGCCATCTCGGAGAAGATGCGGGCCCAGATCCGCGGGCTCAACCAGGCCATTCGCAACGCCCAGGACGGCATCTCGCTGGTCCGGACCGCCGAGGGCGCCTTGCAGGAGTACCACGCCATCCTGCAGCGCATGCGTGAACTGTGCGTCCAGGCATCCAACGACACGCTGACGGACCAGGACCGGGCGGCCCTCCAGGACGAGATCGACCAGCTCATCCGGGAGGCCCGCGCCATCGCCACATCCGCGGAGTTCAACCGGCACACCCTGCTGGACGGCAGCTTCCAGGGGCGCAAACTGCACATCGGGGCCAACGCCAACGCGAGCATGGTCGTCAACATCGCCAGCGCCCGCCCCGAAGACGTGGGAGCGGCCTGGGGCGACGGCAAGGCCATCGACACCAGCCTCTTGAGCCTCACCAGCGGCGGGCTGGTCATCAACGGGGTCAGCATCGACCTGTCGGGGGCGCGCAGCGTTGGCGAGGTGGTGGCGCGCATCAACGCGCAGAGGGCCCAAACGGGGGTCATCGCCGCGCGGGCCGGGCGCACGGTGGTCAACCTCGGCTCGTACGTCGGGCTGGAGTTTTACACTTGCAGGCCTCGTTGGGGCACCTCGATGCGATCAAAGCCCGTCATGACGCGCAGGCGCTCCCGAAAAACGCCACGAGTGTAATGCTACGTTCGAGGCATGAAGTGGCGCCCAAGTATTGACACGGCCGGTGTAGATGGCCCATCATGAGAGTGTCATGTTCGTCCGGATCAACCAGCAGCGCAACAAGGACGGCTCGGTGCGCGAGTACCTGCAGGTCATCGAGGCCATCCGGGTGGATGGCAAGCCCCGCCAGCGGGTCATCGCCACCCTCGGCCGCTGGGACCAGCCCCAGGGCCGGGCCCGGGTCGATGCCATCCTGGAGGCCCTCAGCCAGTTTGCCGACAAGCTCACCGTCCTCAACCTCCAGAAGGACCTCAAGGGCGAAGGGGGACTGACGTGGGGGCCGGTGCTGGTCTTCCGGCGGCTGTGGGAGGAGCTGGGCTTGGCGCGGCTTTGGGGATGGCTTTGGGAGGAGACGAAGGTCGAGTTCGACCTGCCCGAGGCCGTCTTCGCCATGGTGCTCAACCGCCTGCTGGATCCCGCCTCCCGCAAAAGCCTCGTCGACGAGTGGCTGCCTACCCTCTGGGAGCCCCGATTCGAGAGCCTGAAGCTGCACCACTTCTACCGGGCGCTCACGTACGTGCATCGCTTCGCCCACCGCGTCGAGGACTTCTTGTTTGCCCGCTTCACCGACCTGTTCAACCAGGACCTGGAGCTCGTCCTCTGGGACACGACGACGGTGCGCTTCGAAGGCCGAGGTCCCGAGAAGCTGGCGCAGTACGGCAACGCCAAAGATAAGCGCACCGACCGGCGGCAGATGGTGGTGGGGGTGCTGCTGACGCGGGATGGGTGGCCGTTGGCCCACGCCGTGTACCCGGGCAACCTCAACGACGTGAAGGCCACGCTGGCCATCATCGGGCAGCTCAAGCGCCGGTTTGCCTTCCGGAAGGTCCTCTTCGTGGCGGACCGGGGCGCCGTGGGCAAGCGCACGCTGAAGGCGCTGGAGCAGGCGGGCTTCGAGTATATCGTGGGCATGCGCATGCGGCGGGTCCGGGTGGTGCGGGACGAGGTGGTGGGCTGCCCCGGGCGCTACCGGGTGGTGAGCCCGACGTTGCAGGTCAAAGAGGTGATCCGCCAGGGCCGTCGCTACATCCTGGCCTACAACCCCGAGGCGGCCGAACACGACCGGCAGGTTCGCGAGGAAGTGGTGGCCCGCCTGCGGCAGGTTCTGAAGGAGGGGAGCGCGGGCGATCTCATCCGCCACAGCCGGTACCGGCGCTACCTCAAGGTGCACCGGGAGGCCATCGAGCTCAACGAGGCGGCCATCGAGGCGGATGCCCGCTACGACGGCAAGTTCGTGGTGCTGACCAACACGGACCGGGACGCCGCCGAGGTGGCCCAGGCCTACCCCCATGATCCCCCGTCAAGACCTTTCCTCAAAGTAAGTCTTCAAGTTCACGCTGAGGCTGCGAGAGCCCCGCGCGTGGCTCGGCTGGCGTTTCCTCCGGACGACGCGGGGCGGTCCAGGATGCGTCCGACTCGATCCGCGAGCCAGGCCATCACCTGCGCGGTAGGATACGGCACCGCGTTCTGGTCGAGCACCGACACCCATGATCCCCCGTCAAGACCTTTCCTCAAAGTAAGTCTTCAAGTTCACGCTGAGGCTGCGAGAGCCCCGCGCGTGGCTCGGCTGGCGTTTCCTCCGGACGACGCGGGGCGGTCCAGGATGCGTCCGACTCGATCCGCGAGCCAGGCCATCACCTGCGCGGTAGGATACGGCACCGCGTTCTGGTCGAGCACCGACAGCTTGGCCGCGTAGCGCTCGGGGCGGATGCCGGCAAACAGCTGACCCGTGCGCCACAGCGTCCAGGCAATCCGAGCCAGCTTAGCCGCCACGGCCACCACGGCCACTTGGTGCCCCTTGGTGGCCCGCAGGCGCAGGTAAAACGTCCGCAACGCCGGTGGCCCATGGCGAGCAGCCATGGCGGCGGCCTCCACCAGCGCCCAGCGCAACACGGCCGGGCCTTCCTTGCTGATGCCGCCCCGCCGATTCACCGTGCCCGATTGTGTCACCCGCGGTGCGAGCCCCGCGTAGCTGACGACGTGCTTGCCCGAGGCAAAGCGCCAGGGGTCGCCCACGTACGCGTAGTACGTGGCCGCCGCGACGATGTGAAAACCCACGATGGACAACAGCTGCCGTACCGGCCGGCAGTGCCGGACCCGCTGGGCGATGTCCCGCTCCACGGCCCGCAGGTGCTCGGTAGTGGAGCGCAACTGCTCCAGCGCCACCGCCAGCCACACCCGCTCCCCCTCGGGAAGCGAAAGCCTCCACAGCTGCTCTAGGTGGCGGCGGGCCCGCCACAGCCCCCGGGGAGCCCGGTAGCCGTGGCGCAGCAGCACGGCCCGGATTTGGTTCTTCCACCGGCTGCGCTGCTCCACCAGCTGGCGACGTAAATTCACCAGCGCCCGAAGCTCCCGGATGGCCGCCGGCGGCACCCACACCCGGGCAAGGTCCCCAGCGCCAGCCGCTCGGCCAAGAGCTTCGCGTCGTCCCGGTCCGTCTTGCGCTTGCGCGAGCCCAGCCGGCGCATCACCCGGGCGTCCACCACCACCACTTGCCCGGCCCGGTCGGCCAAGATATCGTAAACCGGAAGGCGCCGCTGCTCACCTCGAGCGCCACGGCATCCTCGGGGCCGAGCCGTGCAACGAAGTCGGCCCGACCTTCGGCCGTGTTGGGGAAGCGCAGGCGCCTTCCCTCGCCCTGGCCGGCTTCCAGCAGGTGCGCATAGCAGTAGTCCCGATGCACGTCCAGCCCGATGTAGCGTCGCATTGCCGACCCCCTGCTGCGTGGTGTCGCAAGCGCAGGTCCGGTGGGGATGGCCAAACGGCATACACCCATTCGGGTTTCCTGGCAGCGGCCAGGCCCAGTTGGGCGGTTGGCGCAGGGCGGGCCCGAATCCAAACAAGACACGGGCTCGAAGCCCAGTAGGTCAAACGGACCCGCCCTGCCCTGCGCTTGCCCCCCCACCCCGCCCAACGGCGGGGAAACTTCGCAAACTTCCGTCGCTACCCTGCCGTGGACTACCGGCCAGGGGGATCATACCCACAAGACGCTGTGGCGGGTCGAGCGGGCCTTCCGGGACCTCAAGAGCTCCCTGGAGATCCGGCCGGTCTACGTGTGGACCGACGAGCACGTGCGGGGTCACGTGGCCGTTTGCTTCCTCGCCTTCGTCCTGGAGTCGTACCTGCGCCACAAGCTGGGGGAGACGGTCTCCTACCGCGAGGCTTTGACGGATCTGGAGAAGCTGAAGGCGGTGCCGCTGCAAATCAAGGACAAGCGCTACCTGCTGCGCACGGAGCTGGAGGGCACCGCGTCGACCGTCTTCCGCATCCTGGGCATCCGGCCACCCAACCGGGTCGAAGAGCTGCCCTCGACCCCTGCCGCGTAGTGGTACGCCCGCCCCGCGTCCTCACCAAATCTCGTCGTTACGGGGAAATCACAAAGCGAGGTGTCAAACTCCAGTCGAAGAGAGCTCTGAAAAAGTCCACCGTTTCGGGCGGGGCGGAAACAGGGAGGATTCCCCACCGGACCGAAGTCTCCTCCCGAGGCCACGATGCAGGAGGCAGGACGATGCTGCGAAGGACCGAGGCCCAGCGCAACTTCTTCGACGACGCGATCTTCGGCCGCATGATCCCGCCCGACCACCCGCTGGTGGCCATCGACCAGGCGGTGGACTTCTCCTTCATCCACGACGAGGTCAAGGCCCTCTACTCCCCCGACCAGGGCCGGCCCAGCTATCCGCCCGAGACGCTGTTTCGGGCGCTGGTCCTGGGGATTTGGGCGAATCTGTCCGATGTCCAGGTGGCCCAGCAGCTGCGTTTCAACGTGTTGTTCCGGTGGTTTTGCCGCATCGGCTGGGACGACCCGGTGCCCGACGATACGACGCTGGTGGTCTTTCGCCGCAGGCTCAAGGCGTCGGGGGTGTACGAGCGGCTGCTGGACCGGGTGGTGGAGCAGGCGAAGGCCAAGGGCCTGGGTCGGGGCCGGTGGATGATCGTGGACGGGACCAAGGTGGTCGCGGACGTGGCCATCCGCAACCAGCTGGAGCTGGTGCGGGAAGGCCGGAAGCGCCTGGTGCGGGCCCTGCAGCGGATCCAGCCGGAGCGGGCCGCGAAGGTGCGCGCCCTGGCCGAGCCGCTTCCCGACGCCGACTACCCCGACCGGGAGGCGCTGTTGGCGGCGGAGAGCGCCTGCGGCGAAGCCCTCTTGAATGAGCTGGAGGACGTGCCAGAGCCGGAGGTCCGGCGCCTGGCGGCCCAGTACCGGGCGATCTTGAAAGGGGAGGGCATGGCCAGCTTCACGGACCCCGAGGCGCGGTGGGGCTTTCAGAAGAAGGGGGAGGCGTTCCTCGGCTACAAGGTGGTGGCCAGCTGCGATGAGGACGGCCTGGTGACGGCGGTGACGGTGGCGGCAGGCAATGAGAGCGAGCTGGCCCAGGTCGAGCGGCTGCGGGCGGCCTGGAAGCGCCTGCGCCTGCGGCCCCGGGCCGTGGCGGCGGACAAGGCCTACGATGCCTCTACGCTGCGCCAGCAGCTGCAGGACGAGGCGGTGCGCATCTACACCCCGCGCAAGTACCGGCGCTCGACGCTGCCGTCGGGCTTTCGCTACGAGGCCAAGGCCGACCGGGTGATCTGCCCGGCCGGGGCGATGGGCCGGCCCACCCCGCATCCCCAAGGTGGCTTCGTCTACGTCTTCTCCCAGCGGACCTGCCAGCGCTGCAGCCTGAAGGCCGCATGCTTGAAAGACGGTCGCCAGCGCCAGCGCGTCTACCTCCAGCCGGACAAGGATCGGACCCGCCCCAAGGGGATTCGCCTCGCCATGCGGGTGCGCAAGGTCATCGAGCGGGTCTTCGCCGAGGCGAAGAAGTGGCACCACCTGGGCCGTGCGCGCTACCGGGGCCGGCTGGGGGTGGCCTTCCAGGCCGTGATGACCTTCCTGGTGATCAATACGAAGCGAATGGCGGCCTGGAGCGGGGTCGATCGGGCATGGCAGGGGGTCTGAGGCGGGGAATCGCCCGGACTCCGCGTCCAGCGTGGCCCTCGGCGGGCGCGTAGTGGCACGTTTTCTTCCATGCCTTCCCAATGCCGGCCGGCCTCCTGCCTCAACCTTCGCCAGCTTTTTCAGAGGTCTCGCCGGGTTTTTCAGAGCTCTCGTCCGACGGGTGGCGCCCTCCCTGGAAGGTGACGACGGTGAACGGACGCTCCCTCGCAGTCGCTCTGGACCTGGGGCAGTCCTCGGTCAAGGCCATCGCCATCGACCCCGGGGGCACGGTGCGGGCACGGGCGACGGTGCCTTATCCCTCCGCGACGCCCCATCGAGGCTGGGTCGAGCAGGGGCCCGACGACTGGTGGGCGGCTGCGTGCGCAGCCATCCGGGAGTGCTGGGCGCAGCTCGAACGCGAAGGGCTCGGCCTCGCCGCGGGCAGGTGGTGACCTCCGTCGCCGGCCTCCACGAGACGCTCTTCGGCCAGATGACTTTTCATCCTCAGGCGGAACCGCGTGCGCTGTACTGCATGGGCTCCCACTTCACCGGGGGCCTGGCCATGGCCTGGCTGGCCCAGGCGCTGGCCCCTTCTGGCGTGCCGGGGGAGGCTGCCGTCGCATCCGCCATCCCCTTCGAGGAGCTCGAGGCCGAGGCGGCGAGCTGCCCTCCGGGAACCGAGGGCGTACTGTGGCTGCCCTTCCTGGTCGGAGGCGGCACCCCGGGGTTCGACCCGGCTTTGGCCGCTGCTTGGCTGGGGCTGAGGTCGGGCCACTGGCGGCCGCATCTGGTGCGCTCCGTCATGGAGGGGGTCGCCTTCAACCTGCGGGAGTCGGTGGAGTTGCTCCAACAGGCCGCTGTGCCCGTGGAGACCATCCGTGTGGGAGCAGGCGGGCTGCGCAGCCCTCTGTGGCGCAACATCGTAGCCGGTGTGTTGGGGCGGCCGCTTCAGTGCGTGGAGGTCGGTGATGTATCCGCTTTGGGCGCCGCGCTCATGGCCGGCGTCGGGGCGGGATGGTGGCCAAGCCTGGCAGAAGCGAGTCGAGCGGCTGTGCGCCTGGGGCCCATCGTCGAGCCGCCTGCCGACTGGGTGGCCGCTCACGAACCTCTCTTTCGATCCTACCGTCAGGCCGTCCGGCATGAGGACGCCGTTCACCACGCCAACCCGACGTAAGCGAGGCGTCAAAGGCCGGAGATGGTCCAAGGCCGGCGCCATCCGGGCCGCTCCAGTTGCCAGCTGAGGGCGTGCCCTCTCACCTCTGCACCGTTTCCCATGCCCAGCTCCGGCGCCGGTATCCTGATTGCAACGGCAACAGCTACCGCCCCATGGCCTCGACGGGACCGGCGCCGGCCGGGTTTCGGCCGCGATATTCCCCAGGAAATCGGCTCCCAGATCGCCCCAGACTCCGCCGCTGATGATCTGGTCGGGGTCCAGCAGCATGACCACCGCGCCGGCCGCCGTCCCCAGGGCACTGGCGACATCTTGTCCCAGACAGGCAGCCCCTGGGCCCAGACCCTCCCGCCCCCAGCCAGTGGTCGGCCACGGCGGCGTTGGTGTCGTTCTCTACCGGGGCCGGCAGGGCGAGGCGATCCTCGAGGCGAGCCGCCAGAGGCGCTCCAGCGAGGCGTCCAACACATCCGACAGGAACGGCGCACGGGCCCGGCTACGCACCATCGAGACGGCACCCACAGCCGGGGCGGCCGCCGCCCCCGGCACGTCCCTCCGCTGGAAACAGAGGTGAGCTGGGTCGAGCGGTGGCCGCCACCACTGAAAGGCCGCTCTCTAGAACGCTCCGCAGCCATTACGACCAACTAGCTGCGCGCGGTCGAAGCAATGGCATTGGGGCCTCCCCGCCTTTGCCGATCAGCCTAGAAAGGCCCCCTGCTGCTGCAGGGTCTCTCTAAGCTCATCAAGGGGCACCTCGCGCGGACTGATTCCCCGTCTCGCCGCTATCGCTGCAGCGACCCCGAGCCCCTGCCCAATCGCCATGCACGTGGCCATAACTCGTACGGTCGAGAACGCCCGTGAGTCTGCCGCGATGCTTCTTCCGCCGATGAGTATGCCGTCCGCCCCTCTTGGGATGCACGCTCCGTATGGAATACCATATGCCGTAGGGGCTGTCGCTTCAAGCAAGATCCCGCGCCCCTCAGGGTCGTGGATGTCTATAGCGTAGGCCCCTAGCGCGATGGCATCGTCTGACACGGTGCCGTCCATGACATTCTTCGAGGTGAGGGTCGCCTCTCCAGCGAAATGCCGACTCTCCCTCACGCCTACAAACGAGGCCGCCTGGACGAGCTCGGCATTCCGGAACGGTGGGATGTGTCGGCGCATGAAGTCCACGATCCGGTGCATTTGCCGACGTCCCTCTATCTCGGCCTTTGTCAACCCGTCCGTCGACGTGCTGTCGATCCCCAGGATGCGGGTCACGTTGATGTCAACGAGGTTTCGCCGTACTGAGGTAAACCAGATAGCATGACGAGCATCGGGGAACAAGGATTCCTCCTTCACGAGGTCGTCCCACGGCCCGAAATTGCCCTGAATACAGACAACGCTCTCCTTGTCCTCACCGATCTTGTGTCCGTAGATGAGCTCCTCGTCCATGAATCTTGCCACGTCATCCGTGTCAACGCCATGGAGGCGGAACATCAATGTGGCCGGCATGTTCTTTCCCTTGTTGCCCATGTCGTAGCTGCAGCCTGCGGCGGCCGCTACATCCCCGTCGCCCGTTGCGTCAATCACGACGCGGGCCCCTACCTGGAAGCGGCCACCCTTGTTGACGAAAAGGGCTCCGCGAACACTTTCCCCCTCCATGATGGGGTCCAAGCAAGAGGTATGGAGGAACAGCCTAACGCCGGCCTCCAGGCACATCTCCAGCAATACAGACTTGACAAGCTCGGGCTCAACAGGTGTCACGGTAGCACCGAAGTGACGCCTTGGGCGGAGGAGGTGACCCGGCGAGCCCTCCATGTCCTTGAGCCGTGTCACCAATTCGTCGGGAATGCCGCGAATTATCTGGCGCCCCATAGCATCATGGTATGTCAAGAGAGGAAGGCCTGTGGTGGCGTTGCCGCCCAAGAATCCGTTCCTTTCGACCAGTACAACATCTGCCCCTGCGCGCGCCGCGGCAATGGCGGCTATCGAACCACTCGGTCCCCCGCCGATCACCAGGACGTCACAACTCAACCCCTGCATCCTCTTCCTCCTCCAATAGCGCTATCCTCGGACAGCCCCTGCCGACAAACCACGCACCAAAGAGCGTTCCGCTAGCGCCGTCGCGAACAAGAGAGGCGCAGCGCCGATAAGCGAAGCGGCCATCACAAAGTTCCACGTCGTGCGGTACTCTCCCATGAACGAGGCAAGACCAACTGAGAAGGTAAACATCTCCTCTCTGTTGGTAAGTGCAAGAGCAAAGAGGTAGTGATTCCAGCTCAGAATCAAGGAAAAGACGCTCGTGACAGCAATTCCAGGTGCAGCCACGGGCCCCACGATCCGGGTCAGTGCGGCCAACCTGCTACATCCGTCGATGAGCGCCGCCTCGTCCAGCTCCTTCGGAATCGAGTCCATGTAACCCTTCAGCATCCACGTTGCGAAGGGGAGTGCAAAGGATGTGTAAGCCATGATGAGCGCTGCGTACGTGTTGGTTAGGCCCAACTTCGCCATGATGACGAAGTACGGAACCACCAGCATGACTTCCGGTAGCATCTGGGTGAGGAGAATGAACTGCGCAAGATGAGAAGCCCCCCTGAAACGGAACCGGGAAAGGCCGTACCCTGCAAAGAATGCAAGGGTCACGGACAAGACGGTGACCACGAGCCCGATGATGGCGCTATTGATCAGGAACCGCCCGAGGGGACGCGTCCCCCAAACTTCCACGAACGCTGCTACGGTAGGGCTCTCGGGAATCCAGCGCGGCGGCACCTCGAAGATCTGTTGCACTGGCTTGAGGGCACTCGAGATCATCCACCCGATAGGCAGAAGAGTCCAAGCTAGAAGCACTACGATCAATATCGTAGAGAGCGCAGTTCCCCAGAGTCGACGAGTCACTCGACACTCTCTCCTAACTCTCTGAAAGTGCGCAGGAACCCGTACATGGCGAGGACCGACAGCACCAGCATCACCGCTGCGATAGCAGCTGCTGCTCCAAGATCCCCGTACTCGAAGGCGGTCCTGTAGATGAGCGTCGGCAGCACTTCAGTCGTTCCAATTGGCCCCCCTCCCGTCATAACTTTCACGAGGTCGAATAGCTTGAAATTCCAAACAGTGTCAAGGATTACTACGACCAACAGCACATGGCGAAGGTTTGGTACGGTGATGTACCAGAACCTGTGCCATCCGTTAGCTCCATCCACCAGCGCAGCCTCATACTGCTCGTCCGGGATTGCCTGAAGCCCTGCCAGGAACATGAGGGAGACAAACGGCGTACCCCTCCAGATGTTGGCAACGATGACGGCCGACATGGCATATCCAGGGAGTGCCAACCACGGGATGGGCCTGGAGAGTAGCCCCACACGCAGCAGAGTCTCGTTTATGATCCCGTAGCTTGGGTTGTACATCCACGCCCATACGGTCGCTACGATGACCGGAGCCACCGCCCAAGGCAAGACGAAGAGAGGTCTTACCACGCGCACCAGTTTGGACTGACGATTGAGCGCCAGCGCGATTACCATGCCCAGAATGATGTGTATCGCAACGCTCACGACAGTAAAGTAGACGCTCTGGCGCAAGGCGGCCCAGAATGCCGCGTTGCTGAAGACCCGGGCAAAGTTTGCTACTCCTACCCAACTGAGTTTGAGTCTGGGGTCAAGAGACGTGAAACTCATGGCGAGCCCGTACACCATAGGATAGACGATGACGCAAGCAAGAAGAATCACCGCTGGTCCAACGAACAGGAACGGCGTCACCGCACGTCCTAGAGCCCCAGCTCGTGCGTTGCCCACAGTCCTCCTCGTAGGGGAAGGGGCGGGGTAAGGATGCCCCGCCCCGGGATGGCTTCGTCCCCTTTCACTTGACACCGGGCTGGCCCTCCCGAACGATACGAGTGACCTCGCGAGCGGCTTCCCGAAGTGCGTCAGCCGGAGACCTCACTCCTAGCAGAGCGCTTTGCAGGGCGTCCGCCATGACAAGGTTAATCTCCTGAATGCGGGGATGCCGCGGCCGGACTGAGCTGTACGGCAGCAACTGGACAAATGGCTGCAGGAACTCGTTGCCCTTCACCCGTGGGTCCTCC
Source organism: Limnochorda sp. LNt (assembly GCF_035593265.1). Taxonomy (GTDB): domain Bacteria; phylum Bacillota; class Limnochordia; order Limnochordales; family Geochordaceae; genus Geochorda; species Geochorda subterranea. The sequence goes on from NZ_CP141614.1 coordinate 2,075,700, forward strand.
GCTGCCGCGCGTCGGGCTGGGAGAAAGCCCATCAGCAGTGCGAGTCGCACCATGTTCTCTGCATTCGCGTAGTACTCGAGAAACTCGAAGGCCTGCTCCGGATACTTGCTTTGTACGGTGATAGCGTGAGCGACTTCCACATAGACGGCCACTGGATGGCTCGCTGCATCCGGATAAGGCACCGGCACCACAGCAAACTTGCCTTCCATAGCCGGATTGTCATACAGCGTCTTACCCCGACCCCACGGGCCATTCTGATACATGCCCACTTGCCCATTAGCGAACATGACTGTGATTTCGTTATACCCAAGAGCGGTGACGCCCGGAGGTACCACGCGATGCTTTCGCTCAAGGTCCGTGAAGAACGTGAAGGCTTCAATGCCCTGCGGCGAGTCGAACGTCGCCTGTGTCATGGCGGAATCGAAGAGCTGAGTTCCATTCCCCCAGAGCCACGGCAACAGCTCCCTCACGGAAACCTCATTGCGGTACCCGTACATTCCGTACCCGTACACCCGTCCCGTGGTGAGTTTCTTGGCCGCGTCGAGAAACTCACTCCAGGTTCTCGGAGGCGTGAGCCCGGCCGAGTCAAAGAGTTGAGTGTTGTAGTACAGGGCGTGGACACCTCCCCACCAGGGGATGGCGTACCACTTGCCATCAACCGTAACGCCTTCCTGCGCAACGGCAGTGAATTGATCCTTGTACGCCTGCCCTCCGTGCTTGGCGATAAGCGGCTCCAAGTCAAGGAGAAAGCCGCTCTGCACATATCCGTCCAAGGAACCCGGTGGCACGGCCACTATGTCCGGCCCCTGCCCCGCCAGCATCTCAGCTCTGAACTTGGATTCCCGGTCCGAATGCGGTACAGCTTCGATCTCAACCTGGATGTCAGGACGCTGTGCGTTCCACGTGGCCACCAGCTCTCGGAGCAGTGTACCGGTTGGTTCCTCCGTAAAGTAGGGAGAGAACAAGCGGAGACGCACCGTATTCGCTGCGCTGGCCGGCGCGTTCCCTAAGGCCAGAGCAACCATGCATGCGACAATAAGTCCGCCGCAAAGGAATCGCTTCACTCTAGGCATCACTTGGCAAACACTCCTTCCCTACGCGGTGGTGTCGGAGGGTCCTACCGAGACAACTCTGTGGGTTTGAGCCGCCTCATGAGCGGCAGCAACCAACTCCGTGACCCTGACGGCGTCATCCAGGTCTCGTTCCCACTCCCCACCTTGGGTAACCAGGTCAACCCACGACGAGAACATCAGATACGGAAATCCCACCAAGCGGCCCTGCACCTCAGCTACGTCCGTATGCGGGTATGACAGAGCCGAATCGTTCGCTTCGACAATGGCACCGCGCTCAAAGTCAAGAGACCACGAGAACCGCTCCGTGACCACCTCTACCTTGAAGTCAAAGACGGATCCTCGCCCTCGAGGCAGTACCCAGTGATTTTCGACCACGCCGATCCGGCCATCCTCGGTCTCGAATGTCGATACCAGGGAATCGATTGTATTGAGGCCTCGAGACTTCAACACACCCGACGAGGCCCCGGCGTGGACTCGGACGGGGCGCATATCGCACAGCCACAGCATCAGATCAACACAGTGCGGCCCTAGGAACCACCCGGGCGATGACCGGGCAGCCCACGACAACATTTCGAGGGGCACATCGAGGCGATTGCTCAGGTTGGCGCGGAAGTAGAGGACACGGTCTCCGCTCTCCTGAATCTTCCGGCGGAGGTAGACGAATTCCGGGCGCCACCTGTTCTCAAAGGCCACCATGCATGGGATGCCGGCCTTCTGGAACTCGTAACGAATGCGCTTCGCCTCTTCCACGTCAGTTGCGAGAGGCTTTTCAATGAGGCTCGCGAGCCCGTAGTTGGCGCAAGCTGCTGCCACCTCCAGATGTGCGTCATCTGGAGTGGCGATGACAGCGGCATTCGGCTTCGTCCTCTCCACTGCTTCGTGAATGGAGCGGTACGCGCCGACCCCAAACATATCCCGAAAACGATCGCAGCGATTGGCATCATTATCCACGCCAGCGACCAACGTCACGCGAGAATCCCTCCGTGCGGCCGTAGCAAAGAGCACGCCCCGGATCCCGAGGCCTACCACGAGAAGTCTCATTCCATCACGCTCCGAGCCCTTTGAGTTCGACGACTGACTCGAACACATGCTCGGGGGACAAGCTTTGGTATGCGACCAAGCATGCCCCACCAATCGCTGGCGAGCGACCTCCCCATCGAGATGCCCGAACGTGGACCGCGTCTCCTTCTCCAGGCAACACCTCCGATTGCACCGAATGGCGCACAACGTCTAGGAACGCATCGATCATCAGGAGAGGGGACTCTACCACGACATGCCGAACACCGGTCAAGTTGACGACGTTGGCCACCGCCGTTCCGCAGTATCTTGCGATCCCTATCACGCGTTCCAGCGCATCCTTGTCGCCTTCGGCAGCGGCCCTGGCCGTCCGTTCTTGCAGCTCAACAACGCCCCCCTGAGGAAGGGCATCTCGAGCGCCCTCGGCAAGAAGCTCCGACACTAGGGCCTCAAGACATCCCCGCCGACCGCACCGGCATATCGGCCCCCCTGGCTCGATCACCATGTGCCCGATCTCGGTGCCGCCAGCGACGGTCCGTGTGAGCAGTCTCCCACCAAGAATGAGTCCTGAGCCCACCGCGTGACTGATACGCAGGTACAGAAGATCCCCCACACTGCCGCCGCCTGCATACCATTCCTCTGCAAACGCCGCACAGTTGGATGCGTTTTCCAGAACAACGGGTATTCCTTGCAGGGACTCGCGAAGCTTAGGCGCTATAGGCACATCTCGCCATGACAGGTGTACCGCCTTCTTCACAACGCCCTCAGCTCGGTCGATGACCCCAGGCAGACACAGTCCAACCCCGAGAGGCCTCTCTACACCCGCGTCACGGCACGTCTGCCAGATGAGCTCTGTCGTCTGCCGAATGCATTGGTCCACGTCCTCCGAACCCGTCCGTTCAGCTTCGGCCAAGATATCCCCGGTGAGGTCCACGGCCACCGCGTACAATCGCCCAGAGTCGTCAAGGTGCACACCCACAGATATTTGCCCGCCACGCCGAAGCCGAAGGACAGTCGGTCGCCGACCTGCTCTGCTCTTCACTCGAGGGCCTTCCTCGAGGAAACCCGCCGCCACCAACAGCCGCACCAGGCCCGACACTGTCGAGCGGCTAAAACCAAGGACCCTGCTCACTTCTGCGCGCGATACTTCTCCTCGGGTACGCACAAGGTTCAGGACATGCCGCAGGTTGACCTCTTGAGAGAGCTCATTCCCCCCTCGCCACACCGTCTTGCTGGATTGCCTCATCGCTCCTCCCCACCCGCGTCTGGCACTTGCCCGCCATCAACGGGCCAACTGTTTGTTCTGCGCTCGAACAGTTCGACATGTCCCATCCGAAATCCTTCTAGCTACGGTGTTGCGGCCGGCGGATAATTGGCTCTCCCGCAAATGTGGTGAACCGGAGCGACCTCAGGTGCAGGAAAGGAGCCGGTGGCGCAGCAGGTCCAGTCCTGCCCGACCGTACATCATGCGCTTGATGGCCTTCAGCTTGTGAATCCACCCTTCCGTGGGGCCGTTGCTCCAGGGCAGACGCAACGCCGCATACACCGCCTGGAAGTCCTGTTCGAGACGATGGGCGAAGCCCGTCAAAGGACGCACCTTCTCCTGCTTGACTGCGTCGATCCAGGCGGCCAGGGTGTCGGCGCGACGCTGGCGCACCATCTGGGCGAACTCCTCAGCGAGGAGCCACACCCTGGCAAAGTGGGCGTCGGTTTCGGCCAGGGAGGTCAGGTAGGCCCGCTCGGCCTGGGAGCGACGGTCCGGGGCCTGCCAGGGCCATCGCCCCAGCTGCCGAGGGGTCACCGAGCGCACGGCGGGCGGTGCCTCCTTCGACAAGCCTACCGACCGGCGCAGGGCGGTGACGACCTCGGCGACCCGAGAGCGGCCGCCCGGGTAGCCCAGAGCCCGCAACTCCCGATAGAGGGCACGGGCATTGCGACACCCCTGCCCCCATCGCTCGAGGATGTAGCTCCGGTACGGATCGAGCTGGCTCGGGCGCCTGCGGCGAGGCCCCGTGCCAGGCACCGTCGAGCTGGTCAGATAGCGCCGCACCGTCACCCGGCTGAGGTGCAGGCGTCGGCTGATTTCCCGGATCCCAAGCCCCTGCGCATGGAGGGCCCGAACCTGGTCGTTGCGCTCGCGCCGGCGCTGCCGGCGAGCGGCCTGCTCCAGAGCACGACGGCGAGGGGTTGCCCGAGGGGTCGCCGCCGGGGTCGGCCCGGGCGCCACCGGCGCGGCCGGTGGGGACGGCGCCGCTTCCATGGGCGGCAGGCGGAGCGTCTGGAAGTAGCGCTCCAGCACCTCGCCCAGGTTCTTGAGCAGGTGCCACCGGTCGGCCATCTGGAGCGCATCGGGCGCTCCCCGGCGGATCCCCTGTGCATAGGCCTCCGAGCGGTCGCGGACGACGATCTGGACGCCCGGATGGGCGCTCAGCCACGCCGCAAGTGTCTCGGGGGATCGGTCGGGGAGGAGGTCCACCGGCCGCCTGCGCTCCAGGTCGCACAGGATGGTCCCGTAGCGGTGCCCCTTTCGCCAGGCCCAATCGTCGACCGCCAGCACGCGAACCGGGGGTACGGGAGGCAGGGGGATCCGCATCACCAGGCGCACCAAGGTATCCGGGCTGACCGGGATCCCCAGGGTCCGAGCGATGGGGGAGCCGGCCTCGGCACTCATGGCCAGCGCCAACCGGCCCAAGAGACGCTCAAGCCGGGCGGTTCGCCGGGCATAGCGTCCCACCAGGTGCGGGAACGGCTCCGTGAAGGTGGTCCTTGGGCATGCCGGCTCCGTACAGAAGAAACGGCGCACCACAAGCCGTAGCCGAACCGATCGGCTTCCCACCGGCACGTCCAAGACGGTTCGCCACCGCCGCGAGTGAAGACGTCGGCTCCAGCGCCCACAGTCCGGGCATGCGGCGCGTGCCGCTCGACGCCCCACCACCAACACGAGGACCTCATCGTCGACACGAGCCAGACGAATGGTATACTGGTCCACGGGTAGGAACGGGAATCGCACACTCCCTTCACCCCTTGCAGGAAGGCGTGTGCGTCTCTTTCCTACCCGTCTTCTTGTGGACCTTCACCACATTTGCGGGAGAGCCACTTTTCAGCCGGCCTTGACAGCTGTGGTGCTTCTGGGTGAGCGGGAGCTTCGAGAAGGCCGCGCTGCGGGCGCTCAACCTGGGCCACGACGCCGACACGACGGCGGCCGTGTGCGGGAAGGTGGCCGGTGCGTGCTACGGGCAGGAGCCCATCCCGGCGCGATGGCTGAAGCCACTGGCGACGCTAGAGACCATCCTGACATTGGCCGGGGCGCTGTATCGCAGCTACGAGGGGCGGCAACCGCACCGCCGGCCCAGCCGTCGAGCTGAGGGTGTGCGGGAGTCGGACGTGCGTAGCCCAGGGCCGGCGCCGCTGCACCTTGCGGCGCCAGCGACGGAAGCGCCGGAGCGGCATGGCCCGCTGCCGCGCTGTTCGCCGTCATTGCCCCTCGTGACCTTTCCGCGGCGGCAAGCAGCGCCCGCCTCTGACCCCATGTCACTCCCTGGAGTCTGTGCTATCATTTGATAGCGGACGCAGCCGGCCCACCGGGATCGCTTTGGGAGCGCTTGGCATTGGGGGTTGACGGCGCTCGCCAGAGGACGCTTCTTGTTGGCCGAGCGCGACAAGAATCTGAGAGACCTCGCGGAACTCGGCATGGTCGTCGCAGACGTGCCCCAGGTCTTGCAGCGTCTGTCCGTGTCGGAGGGTCAGCCGTGACTGGCTATTGCCCTAACTGCGACGACACTCGACAGCTTCGAACCGAGCGCCGGCGCGAAGCCTACGTCGTTCGTGGTGAGCCCATCGAAGTCGAGGCCGAAGTGCTCATCTGCGGCACTTGCGGCGAGACCGTCTTCGACCCGGAGCGCGACGAGCGCACCCTGCTCCGGGCGTACAACGTCTACCGAGAGCGCAAGGGGCTGCTCAAGCCCGATGAGATTCGGCGGCTGCGGGAGCGTTACGGCCTCTCGCAGCGCTCGCTGGCGCGCCTTCTCGGATGGGGACTGGTGACCATCCAGCGCTACGAGCGGGGCGCCTTGCAGGACAAGTCCCACGATGACCTGCTTCGGGCCCTCGAGGATCCGAACTTCGTGCTGGAGCTGCTGGACCGCCAGGGAGACCGGTTGCCGGAGCGGGTCCGGCAGGTGGCGCGCAGTGCCGCGCTCGGGGCCGCCGCGTCGACGTATCCGGTCAAACTCGCACGTGAAGTGGAACGGGCCATTTCCGTCGACTACCGGCGCCGCCCCGAACTCCATGGCCTGCGCGCCTTTGATCTGGGTCGGGTCGAGCAACTCATCGTCTACCTGGCGCGGCGTTGCCCGGCACCGTTCAAGACCAAGATTGCCAAACTCCTGTGGCTCGCGGACTTCGGGCATTTCCGGCTTCAGCGAGTCTCCATCACGGGTCTTGCGTACGCGCGGTGCCCTTACGGACCGGCGCCCGACCACTTCGCGTCCGTGATGGCGGCTCTGGAGGAGCTGGGGACGGTGAGGGTCGTCGAGGGGGTGGCCGGCCCTTACCAGGGGGAGGTCGTCGAGGCCCTAGAAGAGGAAAGTCTTGAGGAGTTCACGGAGGCGGAGCGCCGTACCATCGACTGGGTGGTGGCGCGTTTCGGACGAATGGCCGCCGCGGAGCTCAGCCGTCTTTCCCATGAGGAACCCGCGTGGGCCGAGCGAACCGACGGCGAGCTCATCCCGTATGCGGAGGCGGACGGCATCCGGATGCTGGATGGCCTCGAGACCGGGTAGCCAAGACCAGTGGCGAAAGCACGGACTCTGGCTGTTTCGAGGCCCGGACACCTACGTCAACATCATGGACCAGTACCACCCCGCCGGCCTGGTGAGCGACACGCGCTGCCCCGAGCTCACCCGCCGCATCACGCCGGACGAGTACCGTCAAGCCGTCGAATTCGCCCGTTGCCTGGGGTTGTGGCGGCTCGACCCCCCGTGTGGCTCGCAACGGACGAGGGCCCATGGGGCACTTCGCTGCGTCGCCTCGACGCCGCGTGGCCAGGTGGCCCTTCGGCCCGCCTTCTGCACCGTAGCCGTCAACGCCGAGGCAGGGCCTCATCGACGTCGCCCGCAGTGCGTGGCGTCGGCGAGGGGGGCTCGCAGGGCCACGTGGATGCCCCGCACCACCCATCCCAGCGCCCCCAGGAGGACCGCCATGACCAGCGCATGGCCCATCAAGATCTCCTCCGGCGGGAGCAGGCCACGCCCGCCGAGGATCGGTGAGAGGATGGCCACGGCCAGGGCGGCGGCAGCGGCCCGGTACAGCCCCACGCTGACGACATAGGTGATGCGGGCGCAGGACGCCATCGTCGAGCAGGAAGTCGCCGGGCTCGGTGGTAAGGGTGTGGCCATCCCGTCCGCAGAGGTGAACAGGCATGCGTGAACGAGACGGGTCCCGCCTTCGGCGCCCCCGGCACGAGATGCCCGACTTCGTCCGGGAGGCGCTGATGGCGAGCGGCCTGATGCCCCGCTACCTCGAGCGCCCTCCCTACCAGCAAAACGACTACATCGGTTGGATCACCCAGGCCAGGCGCGACGACACCCGCCAGAAGCGCCTGCAGCAGATGCTGGACGAGCTCGCCCGCGGGGACGTCTACATGAAGATGCCCTGGAGGCCTTCCGCATCCGGGCGGGCGTGAGTCGGGCCTTGGTGCCGTCGGGTCGTGCAGGAAAGCCTGTGCAACCCCCGAACCTGCGTCCACCAAAACGGCTGGGGACGGTGACGTGGCGGTGACGGACGCAGGCGAGAAGCAGCCGCAGCGGGCGGCGGCCCGCCCCTCTCGGGCGGCACGGCGGGCGGCATGGCCGGCGGAGTGGCGCCATGCCTTCGCCCTGAGCCTGTTGCCCTTCTTGCTCTCCGTCGGGTTGCTCTCCATCGGGCTCGTGGCGCTGGCCCCGGGTAGCGCCTCGGCCGCCGACGTGGTCACCCTGGGCACCCTCAAGCTCATCGGAGGGGCGCCCATCTTCGTGGGCCTCGATAAGGGCTTCTTCGCCGAAGAGGGTCTCGACGTGCAGGTGCGGTGGTTCTCCGCGGCCTCGCCCATCGCGGTCGCCGTGGCGGCCAATCAGCTGGACGTGGGAGCGACCGGCATCACGGCAGCCCTCTTCAACAGCATCGCCCAGGGGGCACGTCTCATCCTGGTGGCCGATCGGGGCTCGGAGCGGCCGGGCTACCGGCTCAACGCGCTGCTCACCTCCCGGGAGCGCTACGAGGCCGGCCTGCGAAGCGTGCAGGACCTGCGGGGGGCCCGCATCGGCATCACCGAGCTCGGCTCCACCTACCACTACCAGATCGGCCGCATCCTCGAGCTCAACGGCATGTCGGTCGGCGACGTGGAGCTCGTGCCGCTGCGCGACATCTCCATGATGCTGCAGGCCGTGCGCCAGGGCACCGTCGACGCCGCCCTGGTCTCGCCGCCCTGGGGGGCCAACGCCGAGGCCGAGGGCTGGGGCAGGGTGGTCTTCTGGGCCGGGGATCTGTTGCCCTACCAGGTGACGGGCGTCTTCTTCTCGCAACGGATGGCAGCGCGGCGTGACGTGGCAGTCCGGTTCATGCGGGCATACATCCGGGGCGTGCGCTGGTACAACCAGGCCGCCTTCGGGCTGGGCGGGCCTGGCGGCCCCGGCACGGCGATGCACGATGAGCTGCTGCGCATCGTCGCCGACTACACCGGTGCCCGGCCTGACGCCATCGCCCTCTCCCTGGCCTACGTGGACCCCGAGGCCCGGGTGGACGTGGCGGACCTCCGCCAGCAGCAGGAGTGGTACCAGGCCCACGGTCTGCTGGCGCGGGTGGTGGACCCGGCTCAGTTCGTCGACATGTCCTTCATCGACGAAGCGCTGGCCGGGCTGGCGGCCCGCTGAGCGGAGCCTGACGGGGTAGCCGCCGGGGCCGAGGCGGCGGCTGCCCGTGCACGACGGGGGCAGCTGCGACGACAGCAGGCGAGGTCAGAGGGATGCGCATCGAGGTCGACGGAGTGCGGGTCGAGTACGCGTCGGGGCGCGGCCGGGAGCCGGTACTGGCCCTGGACGGGGTCAGTTTCGAGGTGGGCTCCGGTGCGTTCGTGGCGCTGCTCGGGCCCAGCGGCTGCGGCAAGTCGACGCTGCTGGCGGTGGTGGCCGGGCTGATGGCCCCCAGCGCGGGCGAGGTGCGCTTCGTGGAAGAGGGCGGGCGGCCGGCGGCGGGCGGCGATGGCATGGGCGCCGGGCAGGCGCTGTCGGCCGTGGTCTTCCAGGAGTTCGCCCTCTTCCCGTGGCGGACGGTGATGGACAACGTCACCTTCGGGCTCGAGGTGCGGGGGGTGGGGTCGGGCGCCCGCCGTGAGGCGGGGCGCCGGTACCTCGAGATGGTGGGGCTGGGCTCGGTGGCCCAGCGCCTGCCGGCCGAGCTGTCAGGCGGCATGAAGCAGCGGGTGGGCATCGCCCGGGCCCTGGCGGTGGAGCCCCGGGTGCTGCTGATGGATGAGCCCCTCTCGGCCCTCGACGCCCAGACCCGGGCGCTGCTGCAGCAAGACCTGCTGCAGCTGTGGGAACGCACCGGCAAGACGGTTCTCTACGTGACCCACAACATCGAGGAGGCGGCCTTCCTGTCCGACCGGGTGGTCGTGCTCAGCCGCCGGCCGGGACGGGTCAAGGCCGAGGTGGTGGTGCCCTTCGGGCGGCCCCGCGATGAAGGGCTGCTGGCCACGGGGGAGTTCGCGGCCTTCGTGCAACGGCTGTGGGGTCTGCTACGGGAGGATGCCCGGCTGGCCATGTGGCAGGTGGACGGCCTTGCGACGTCGGGGGTGGGCGAGGCAGCACCAGGTGAAGTGGCGCAGGGCGGGGCGGGCACTTGGGGCGATGCTGTGGCCCGACCCGAGGCGGCCCGCCAGCCGCATCGCCTGGGCCAAGCGGTGCTTCTCGACGCTGGCCGCGGCGACTCGGCTGCTGTCGCTGCCGGTGTCGCCCTCGCCGGCGACGACACCGGCCGGGAAAGAGCTGCGGCCGGCCGCACGCAGGCAGCGCCGACTGCCCTATCGCCGGCGCCCGGGTCGTAGCCCGCCGCCTCCGGAGCCGGCCCGGCGGCCGGTGCCCAGGGGCGTGCTGGGCTTCGCCTCAGTGGCGGCGGTGCTGGTGGCCTGGGAGGCCGTCACCCGGGCCGGGTGGCTGCCCCCGCTCTTCCTGCCACCCCTTTCCGACGTGCTGACCGAGCTGGGGCGGCTGGTCGCGTCGGGCGAGCTGGCCAGGAGCTTGGCCTTGAGCCTGCAGCGCATCGCGCTGGGGTGGTTGCTGGGGTCGGTGGCCGGCTTCGCCGTGGGGTTGCTGGTGGGGCTGTCGCCGGTGGCGGAAGGGCTGCTCGACCCCCTCATCGCCCTCACCTACCCCATCCCCAAAATCGCCATCCTGCCCCTGCTGATCCTGTGGCTGGGCATCGGCGAACCCTCCAAGGTGGCGGTCATCGCAATCGGATGCTTCTTCCCGGTCGCGGTCAACACGGCGGCCGGGGTGCGTCGCGTCGACCCCGTGCTGACCCGGGCGGCCCGAAGCCTGGGCGCCCGCCCCTGGCAGGTCCTGACCAAGGTGACCATCATGGCCGCGCTGCCGATGGTCTTCGCCGGGCTGCGATTGGCGGCCGGCATGGCATTGTTGCTGGTGGTGTCGGCCGAGATGATCGCGGCGCAGGCGGGCATCGGCTTCCTGGTGCTGCAGGGCGGTGCCCTGATGCTGGTCAGCCGCCTGATGGCCGGGCTGGTGGTGCTGTCGCTGTTGGGCATCGCCAGCACGTGGCTCTTGCAGGCGGTGGAGCGCCGGGTGGTCCGGGGCCAGTCGTGAAGGGGCCGGGCCAGGCTCGATAGCGCCCGGGGGGCGGCTGCGGGGCTTCCACCGAAGGAGCCCACGGCAAGCAATAGGCATCGGTCGACCGCTAGGCGATTTTCAAGAGGTATTGAAATACCCGTACGTCACGCCGACAGAGGGTCTGCACTCGCAGGTACGCACCGGTGGACGTAGTCAGGCAGGACAGCCAGTTCCGCCCCTGCGAGGGTGGCCCAGGCCCCGAGGCTGGCGTCGGGCCCCGTCCCCTCGGAATGCGTGAGCATTTCAACGATCGTTGAAATGGGTGCCTGGGCCGATCCGCCAGCAGGCGCAGGCTTTGGACCCCGTCTCTCGGCCGGCCGACGGCAGGGCTCTGCGCCGTGGGTGGGTGCGGACGGGAGGAAGGCCTTGGCCGGTCAGGTGAGTACCGCCCCTCGTGGGGCGCTGGTGCAGTGGTCGAGCCTCTCCTTTCATTGGCTCCGCCACCGGGGTGCCGGCCTCGTCGTCAGCCTTGGGGCGGCCATGGCGGCCTTCGCTCTGGCGGGCAGCCTCGAGTCGGCGGCGCGCACCACCCTCGCCATCGTCATCGCCGCCGCGCTGCTGTGGATCACCGAAGCTCTCCCCCTCCACGTCACCGCCCTGGCGGTGCTGACGGCCGAGACCGTACTCCTCGCCTTGCCGGGCCGACCGCTGGCCCACCTGGGGCCCAGGGCCTTCGTGGCCGCGTTCGTCGATCCTGTACTGCTCCTCTTCCTCGGTGGCTTCGCTCTCGAAGAGGCCCTCAGCCAGTGCAGCCTCGACCGCCGCCTCGTACAGGCGATGCTCCATCGCGTCCCTGCGACGGCGCCCGGCGTGCTGGCCGGTACCATCGCCGTCACGGGCGCGCTGTCGATGTGGATGTCCAACACGGCGACGGCCGCCCTGATGATGGCCGTCATGCTGCCCCTCGTCTCTCGCCTGGACGCGGATGACCCCTTCCGTCGGGCGCTGCTGCTGGCCGTGCCCTTCGCCGCCAACATCGGAGGCATCGGCACGCCTGTCGGCACGCCGCCCAACGTCATCGCCCTGGGGGCGCTGCAACGGCTGGGTGTCACCGTCAGCTTCGCCCGGTGGATGGCCCTGGGGGTGCCGATGGCAACGGCGCTCTCGGCGGTGCTCTGGTGGGTGCTGCTGAGGTGCTTCCCGGCCAAGCCGACGTCGCTGGTGCACCTGCGGGCGGCCTGGGCAAGCCGTCCGGAACCTGTGACGCCGCAACAGCGGGGCGTGCTTGCCATCGCCGGCCTGACCGCCGTGGGATGGCTCACGGCCGCATGGCATGGCATCCCCGAGTGGGTGGTCGCGCTCGTCCCCGTCATCGTGCTGGGCGGCATCGGGTGGCTGCCGTCGGGCGCCTTCCGGCGGATGGAGTGGGACGTGCTGGTGCTGATGGGGGGCGGCCTGAGCCTGGGCTTCGCCCTGCAGGCGTCGGGGCTGGCCGGATGGGCCGTGGGGCAGCCGATGGGCCCGTGGGCGGCGGTAGGAGCAGCGGCATCGGTGGCGCTGATGCTCGCCACGTTCATCAGCCACACCGCCGCGGCGGCGCTGCTGGTACCGGTGGTGGCAGGGGTGGGCGGGCCGATCGCCGCTCAGATGGCCGTCGCGGTCGCCCTGGGTGTCTCGGGGGCCATGGCATTGCCTGTCTCGACGCCACCCAACGCCATCGCCTTCGGCAGCGGCCAGTTGCGGGTGTGGGACATGGTCCTCATCGGGTTGCTGATCGGCGTACTGATGGTGGCCCTCGCCACCCTGCTGGTGCAGGTCTGGATAGGCGTGGGCCCCGGCGCCGGCGGCTGAACCGGGTCTCCCCCTTGCGGTGCCCGGCGTCACCGCACGACAGCCTCAGGTCCGCCGGCCAGGGCGTGGGCCACCCATTGCAGGTGGATGGCCATGGCTGCGGGCGGCGGGGCGCCGGGCTCGAAGAAGGCCGCCTCGCTCACCTCGTCGGGCGCAGGCTGCAAGCAGCCGCCCTCCACCCGACACAGGAAGCAGCAGGTGACGAAGTGTACCGCCTCGCCGGAAGGGTAGACGAAGACCTGGGCAGCCGGCTCTGAGTAGACCCCGGTGAGCCTCACCGGCCGCACCACCAGGCCCGTCTCCTCGAGCACGTCCCGCCGCACGGCCTCGTGCAGGCTCTCGGCAGGCTCGACGTGGCCCAAAGGGAGGCTCCATCGACCGGTGTCCTGCCGACGTACCCACAGCACCCGGTCCTCCGGGCCGAGGACGACAGCCGCCACCCCCGGGCTCACCCGCTCCGGCCACGGATGGGGCAGCGGAGCCCAGTGCCTCAGGGGCGGGCTCGGCTCGAAGAGGGCCAGCAGCGTCGACACCACGGCGTCGGCCTGGAGAAGCCCTCTCCTCGATGATGCCCCCTGCGCCTGCGGCACGGTGATGCCCGGTCTTCCGCCTTCCCCCTCGCGAGCCACCAGGATGCCCGGCAGTCCCGCAAGGTGAGCGCCCAGGATGTCGGTCGCCGGGTTGTCCCCCACCATGACCGCCTGCGCACCTGGCGCGAGGCTCTCCAGCGCCATCCGGAACATGAACGGGTTGGGCTTGCCCACCACGAGCGGACGCCTGCCGGTGGCCACATCCACCGCCCGCACGATCGCCCCCGTACCAGGAGCGGGCCCGCCGGGCGCAGGGAAGCGCCCATCCGCGTTGGTGGCCACGAAGTTTGCCCCTGCCAGGATCGCCCGGCTCGCCTGCAAGATGTGCCGATACCCGAGATGCTCCCCGGCCCCTACCACGACGGCATCGACGGTCGGCGGCTCGCCGCCATCCGCTTCGGTGGGGACGATGCCGGCGGCCTCGAGCTCCGAGGCGAGGGCGGCGTTGCCCACCACCAGGGCGGAGCGCACCCCCAGCTGCCGCAAGTGCTGGGCCGTGGCCCAGCCGCACCCGATCACCTCGTCGGGCACCGCCTCGATACCCATCCCCTCGAGCCGCCGGACGAATTGCTGGCGGGTGTAACGCGGGTCGTTGGTCAGGAACCGCACGGCCTTGCCCATGGCCCGCAGCCGACCCAGCGCCTCTACGGCGTCCGACATGGGCTCGTCGCCGATGTAGACGACCCCGTCGAGGTCGAAGAGGAAGGCGTCGAACTGCTCGGCCAGGCTCCGCATCCGCATCACCCTATCGAACTCACACTTCTACCGTGCCGTGCTGCCATGCCCTCCCGCCGCCGCCCTCCACGTTCGCCGATCCATCGCAGCTCGCCACGTCCTCTCTAACTGAGAGCGGCCCTCGCCGCAACTCAGGGTGATCCACACCGGACTCCACCCCTCGCGCCGGCAAGGGCCGCCAGTCTCACTCGCTAGCCGCCAGCCTGGACAACGCTGCCGCCTGGGCTACTCGTTACGCCGCCGGCAACGCATCGTCCCGGCCCCATGCCGCGTCGACGATGAGCGGGATCCATCTGGTGGAGAAGGGCAGTGGCACCACCCAGTGGTACTCCGCCCGCTGCTCGGGAGGACGTCGCCACCCCACGTGTGCTGACGCCAGCCGTTCCATCGCAGCCTCGGTCAGCGCGGCGTACTTGGTGAAGACCAGCCACTCGTTGTACACTGGCAGGTAGAGGAGCCTCCCCGCGGGCCGCTTGGACCGCCAGGCTCGCAGGAGCGTGAGGGGTCCGCGCTTGAAGAGAAGCTCCTTGTCACCAGCGCGAACCGTACCGCGCCGTGCCTGCCAGGCCCAGCAAAGCTCTTCCACCACGGGCTGCGTGACGCCACTGAACTGCCCAATCAGCTCGGCGACCGTCATGCTCCCGCTCTCCTTCCCGGGGAGGATGGCATCGAACCGCCGCTCAGCACACCCGGCCATCGCCGTCGTCGTCCAGAATCTCCCCCCAAAGCGCCTCACCGACTTGGACCAACGCCTCGATGACATCGTCCGCCCGCACCTTGGCGAAGGTGCGACGCACCGTAGACGGCAGTTCCGATGCGCGGACCGGTTCGATTCGCTTCAGGTCACGCGGTACGACCAGCCACTCAAGGGTGACGGAGTCAGCGCGTTCGGGCGATGTGGTGACGGCAAGGATGTATTGCGTCGTTCCGAGCATTAGGCGCATCAATGGCCATGCCTTGATATAGTGGTCGGTTCCGGATATTCGGTAAAATCGGATCGTGCCCATTTGAATTGCAATGAGCGGATCATTCTGATTCGCAACAATCCACCCTTTCCGCTGAGGTTTTCAACACTCCGCCCCCTTTGCCGATACGGCGGAGGCCGTATCCAACGGCCTCTCGTGAACCCCCACGCCCCTTCTGTCAGCCCTCGCGGAACAGACGCCCCCTTCTCCGTACTCTTCCAACTCAACATCATAAGCCCCATGTCAAGAGGGGGGTGCAGGCCGTGAGAGGCCGTCACGACGGCACTTTCACAGGATCACTCAGGCAGGTAGTTGACTAATACGGGCGCGGGTGTACACCCGTGCAGCCACGGAAAGCCCGAGGGAACGCCGGCACATCGGGCTTCTGAGCTGGTCGATCGGCATTCAGGAGCATATCAATTTTCGGGATGTTTGAACATTCCACGAATTCTACGAAGGAACTCCACATATCCGTGTTTAGGTATTGCCTGTACGAGATCAGCAATAAGCCCATGATCTCGGATATCGACGATGTGGACAAACCTCTCGTACCTGCCAGTGGTCGTGGACGTCGTGGCCCTCACCTTGGGCACGTCGGGGCAGGTGTGCTGTCCCTCTAACGCTCCCCTACCCCTTCACCGCCCGTGCCATGACCCTGGGTCAGGTGGCGCTGCAGCGCCAGGTAAAGGACGACCATCGGCCGGCAAGGAGGAAGAGGCGCTCCGGGACCTGGCACGAGTCCGGGAACGCGCCAGGCGGGACCTCGGGCGAACCGGCCAGAAGTTCTGGATTCGACCCGTGCCGTCGACCCGTACCTGATCGCAAGACGGACCCGCCGCTCCGGGGTCTCGGCACCCGCCGGGCCGGTGCGGCCGTGGAGGGAGATGAGGCGAGCATGCGCGTGGGTCGGTGGGATGGGCGGCGACAGGTGGGGCTCGCGATGCTGGCGGCGGCCATTTGGGGGGTCGCCCTGGCCGGCGTCGCCCTGGGGGCGCAGCCGACGGTCCAGGTGCGCTTCGATGAGCGGCTGGGCTTCTTCCTGACGGGGCCGGACCCTGTACGTGTTTACCCGGGACGTCCCCGGCACCAGCAACTGCTATGACAACTGCGAGCAGATCTGGCCCCCTCTGGTGGTGGACCCGGGCCCGCCGGTCGCACCCCCGGGGCTGCCGGGTCAGCTGGGCACCACGACCCGGCGAGATGGCCGCCGGCAGGTGACGTACAACGGCTGGCCGCTGTACTACTGGGTGGGCGACACCGCCCCCGGGCAGACCAACGGGCAGGGCGTCAACGACGTCTGGTGGGTGGCCAACCTGGCGCCGACGGTCTGGCGTTGAACAGCTCGTAGCGACAATTCAAGGTGACAAAGAGCGACATGACGGGATCTATAAGGGCTGAGGTGGACAAAGCGGTTGTATCTACGCCGTTTTTCGGGTGGGCGTCACAATCTTCAGGTAGTGGGGCGGTCGGTCGACCTTCAGGGCCTGAAACAGCGCCTTCTGCTCTTCGGTGAGGGGCGGACCTGCCAGACCTCGCCGTGGGCGGTGGCGTGGCGGCCCACGTCGATGGGGGCGACCAGATCCCGCATCTGTCGCCAGGTCTGGCCCGTCTCGTTCTCGGCCACCCGGATCATGAGGAGGGCCAGCCAGCACAGCAGCACGTGGGACCGGATGCGGTCGTCGAGCCGGTGGTACATCGGCCGGACGTCGACCGTGTGCTTCAGGTCCCGGTGCACCCGTTCCACCTGCCAGAGTTGCTTGTAGCCGTAGACCAGGTCTTCGGCGGGCAAAAAGTCGTCGGAGCTGCTGATCACAAACTTCCCGTCGAGGGCGGCTTCTCGGCGAACCTTGGCCGCGTCGATGACCAGTCGCGCGCCCCGCGTCTGGCGCAGGTAGCGGCCGAAGGTCTCGTGGGCCCGCAGCTCGCAGGCTGCCTTGGTATGCGCCTCGCCCTGCTTCTGTTTGAGCGCTTCGAGCCGCTGGCGAAGCTCGGCCAGGATGGACTCCCGCTTCTGGCGGTCCCGCTCGGCCTCCTCGGGGTTGCGGACGATGACGAAGCGCCGGCGGGCGGCGCTATCCCCTCCGACCACGACCTCCTTGATCTCCAGCCCGTCGGGAAGCCTGCGGTACTTGCCGCCCCGGCGCAGCGCCTCCGCGGGCACCCCCTGGGGGCCCACCCGCAACTTCTCCCCGATGATGTAGTGATCGCCGGCGCCCTGCAGGATGCGGCGGTTCGCCTCGGAGTTGAAGCCCGTGTCCAACACCACGACCACCCGGTTGAGCTTCCAGCCGTTGAGATCCCGTTTGACCTCGGCCACGACGTTCTGGTCGCCGGTGTTGCCGGGCCAGACCCAGCAGCGGACCGGGATGCCGTCCCGGGTCACGGCCAAGCCGATGACCACCTGGGCCATCTTCGGATGATCATCGGCGCTGTGCCCCCAGCGGCGCAACCCGTCGGCGTCCTCGCCCTCGATTTCGAAGTACGCCGTCGTCGTATCGAAGAAGATGACGTCCACTTCGAGGTTGAAGAGGTTGGCCAGCGTCCAGAAGACCTCGCGCTGGATCGCCTCGGCAGCCTCCAGCAGAAAGTCCATGGCCGGTAGAGCCTGGTGGACTTCCACCGCGGGCAGCTGGTCGATGTAGACGTCCTGCGCCACCCACTTCTCGATGGCCAGGCTTGCTGGACGGCGCCAGGGCCCGGTTGGCCACCATGGCGAAGAGGAGCCGCTCGATGGGGGTCTGGTAGTGGCGCGCTTTGAGCAGGCGCTGCAAGGTCTTCTGGATGCCCAGCCGCCGCCACAGCCCGTCCAAAAGCCACGTCCCGCCCAGCTTCAGGGAGCCCAGGTACCGAAAGGGCCACTCCATGCCGAGATCCTTCTGCAGTTGGGCCTGCTCGTCGGGGGGCAGGAACCGGGCGATGCTGCGCACCAGGCGGCGCAGCGCGTCCAGGTCGAGCTGGTCGACCCGGCCGAAGGTGTACAGCACCTGGGCCCGGGGCTGTCCAGTCTTGGGGTCCCGGACGTTATGGGCAAGCTGGGCGTATTGGATGCCCTTGGAAGTGACGGTGCGCACGTACATCGTGCCTACATCGTAACTCGTTTACCACGCTGTGTCAATAGCTACATCTTTTGTGGTTGTGTCTACGCGCATCCGCGTTTTTCTACGGGGAATGGCCCGCAAACCCGCTTCGCACCGTGCGGGTGGGGGCGGGTTGTGGCCACTTACTGTACAACGCCAGACGGTGCAGGTGCGGCCTCACCCGCAGTTCGGCCGGATCCTGGTGGGGCCGACGGGCCTGACGCTGTACACCTTCGCGCGCGACCAGGCCGGGGCCAGCAACTGCTACGACACCTGTGAGCAAAACTGGCCGCCGCTTCGGGTTGCTCGGATCGGGCGCCGGGGGGCACGCACGGCCACGGCGTCAACGACGTCTGGTTCGTCGCCCAGCCGTGAAGGACGGGGCACAGGCCGCCCGTTGGCGGCACCGGGACCGGCTCGCCGCGGTAGCGGCGCAGCCGCGGCGAGCGCGTCGAGCCTCCTGACATGGCACACGGCTCGACGCCATGTCGGGCATACTTGCGTCGGGACATCGACCGAAGGATGCCTCGCCCACCAGGACCCACGCCCGAGCGCCGCTCGCCGATCCCCATCCCCAGGAGTGCGGCGGCCGACGTCGAAGGCGTGCCCCACGCCCCACCGGAGGTGAGACGGCGTGCCTGGCGAGCCGGGTGGGGCCCGGGTGCGACGGCCCCGACATGAGATGCCCGACTTCGTCCGGGAGGCGCTGGTGGCCAGCGGCCTGATGGCCCGTTACCTCGAGCGCCCTCCCTACCAGCAGAACGACTGCATCGGCTGGATCCTGCAGGCCAAGCGCGAGCAGACGCGCCGCAGACGCCTGCAGCAGATGCTGGACGAGCTGGCCCGCGGCGGCGTCTACATGAAGATGTCCTGGCGGCCGCGATGAGCTGCCGTCGCAAGCCGCGACGATGGGGCCGGGGATGCCCGGGCCCCGGGGTTGTGCCGTCGGGGCCTTTGCCCGGCTCCCGGGCGGGGCGCGACCGCCCGGCGCTCTGCCGCACTGGCTACAGGGGTTCCGTGTGCTTGCAGGCGGGGTAGCGGCTGCAGGAAAGGAAGGCCCCATTCTTCCCCCAGCGGGCCCTGAGCCGCCTCGAGCCGCAGGTGGGACACTCCAGCTCCAGGGCGTCGACGGCCGCTTGGACGACCGGCCTCGGCAGATTGACCGTCCCCTTGCAGCGAGGGCTGGTGCAGCCGAAAAAGGGACCGTAGCGGCCGAAGACGAGCCGAGTGGGCCGCCCGCACGTGGGGCACGGCGGCGGCGAGCCTCGGGCCTGCAGCGCCGCTTTCAGCCGTTGCCGCCTGGCCTGGAGGGCCTCCTGCCGCTCGCTGTGCTCGACCAGGGCGGTGGCGCCGGTCACCTCTGCCAGGCGCCCCACAACGCCCGGGTCGGCGAAGCGCATCATCCACTCGGTCGACCGGCTGTGTGACAGGATGTTGAGGCTGGCGAACCACGCGACCTCCCCATCGATCACGGCCAGCTTCTCGTGCAGCCCAGAGCGCGGGATCACCCGTACGCCGACCCGTGCCAGCTCCTGCCGCAGGCTGGCGCCGTCCGCCTCTTCGCCACCGGCCGGCCGGCTCACCACGGAGACCTGGACTCCCCGCTCCACGGCCGCCCGCAGATGAGGCGCCATGTCGGCGAGCCGGTTGGGGTGGATGTAGGGGCTGTACAGCACGACGTACCCCCGGGCGGCCGTGAGGTCCCTGCGAAAGGCGGGGTAGAAGCTGCTCTCGTCGTAGAGAACGAGTTCGAGGCCCGCCGGGAGGGGCGTCCCGGCGCGGTTGACGACACCGGCCAGGGCCAACACATCGGGGTCGTCGTGCCCGCCCAGGATGCCCCGGGCATCCAGCCAGCGGCCGTGGCGGCCGAGGTAGCCCAGGAGTTCGGTCAACGAGTGGCCTGGCGTGAGCCGCCTAAAATGGGCGGTGTGGGCCACCACGATGAGCTTGCCTCGGGCCCGAGAACAGGCCACGTTGAGCAGGCGGGTCGCCGGAGAGACGTACCTTCCCTTGAGCAGGCGGCCGATGGGGTGGGGCGGCCCGTCGACCAGGTCCAGGACGATGACGTCCTGCTGGTCCCCCTGGAAGCTGTGGACGGTCGCGACCCGGACCCGGTCGAGGGCGAGACCGTGTCGCTCCGCCAGAGCCTGCAGCAGGCGCACCTGGGCCCGGTACGGAGCCACGAGGCCCACCGTGATGGCAGGGTGGCTCTGCGCGGCCAGAGCCGCCAGCCGGACGGCCACGACGGCGCTGTAGAGGTTGTAACGGGAGCGGGAGCCGACCGGCCGGGCACACCACGGGTTGGCGTCGGAGGTGTCGCAAAGGACGAGGGGATGCCCGGACTCGGGCAGGGCATCAAGCCCGCGCTTCACGTCGTCGCTGCGCGCGTCGACCTCGTGCTGCAGCCGGTTGCCGTCCCGCTCGTAGACCAGGGCGTTGACCAGATCCCCGATGAGGGGATGCATGCGGTACTGGCGGCACAGGCCGGCCAGTGTCGGGTCGTCCCTGTTCACCCGCTGATCCGGGTCGACGACACCCGCCTCTTCAAAGACGTCCCGGGTGAGCCATCAGTAAGCCCGTGGGTAACGGTCCCGGTCGTCGCCCGCCGCGATGGGCGGGAGCTGCGGGAAATCGCCAGCCACCACCACCCGCCGCCTCCCCATGAGCGCGGCCAGCCACAGGTACGGAATCGGCACGACGCTGGCCTCATCCACTACCACCGTGTCGTACGGCTCCGCGAGAAGGTCCTCCATGATGGACAGCCGAGCCAGGGTCGCGGCCACTACCTGGGTCTCCTCCAGGATGACGCGGCTAAGGCTGGCGATGGCCGCGGCGATCTCGGCGAGGCGGCGGACGGTACCCTCCAGCGCCTCCGACGATTCTCGATGGCGGCGTCCCAGCTCCGCCTCGTCGGAATGACCTCCAGGCGTTGCCGACGAGCCAGCGCCTCGCGAAGTACTCGGCCACCGAACTCGGGCAGAGGGTGGAGGGGAAGCGCAGCAAGACCAGTCCCGCTGGGGTCCAACCTTGTTCACCCAAGCGCCCGAAGTCCAGGTCCTGCGTCACGATGATGCGGCCCTCGGTCGTCGCCATGGATTTGCTGGGTCACGGCCCATCGGACGGACTCATCCACGAGAAAGCGCAAGGAACCCTTTCTCGCTGAAGATCTCGGCCGCAAGCGCCGGGCAGGCCCTCACCTGTTCGTCCGTGCTCCCATAAGCGGCGGCCACTTCCTCGATGGACGCGCCGGTGGCCAGTCTGCCCACGACCAGATGGACCGGGACTCGGGTGCCCCGGATGACCGGCTTGCCTCTCAGGAGAGCCCCAAGACGGAGGGCCTGCGATCGATCACGCTCGCTGGCCGAAGCGCTCCCAGGAGACCGCCTCGTCCAACGCCTTCTTGACGCCCTTGCGCCGTGAGCGGCCCGCGTCGGCGGGATAGCCGAACGCGAGGACGGTCAACACCGCCCATTCGCCCGGTAGACTGACAAGTTGGGCCACCCGGGCGGCGTCGAAGCCGCCGATCCAGCATATCCCGACGCCTTCGCTCCAGGCGGCCAGCTCCATCTGCTGCACGGCCTTGGCGCCATCGATCTGGTGGTAGCGGTTCTGGGGATCGACCGCCACGACCACGGCAAAGGCGGCCTGGGCGACGAAGCGCCCCGTGGAACACGCCTCGGCCAGGGCCCCCAGGCGCTGGCGGTCGCGGACGACGACGAAGTGCCACGGCTGGCGGTTGAGGGCGCTGGGAGCCAGCCGTCCGGCTTCCAAGGTGCGCCGGATGGTGGCCTCAGGCACCGGGTGCGGGCGGAAGTCGCGGATGGTCCGCCGGGTCCGGATGCACGTCCAAGTGTCCATATCTCGCACCCCTCCCTCTACCATCTTACCTGGGGGCCGTCGAGCGGCACCACGTCGGTCAGCTGTGGGCGGCCGAGGGTGAGGGTCCCTGTCTTGTCGATCATCACCGCGTCGGCGCCGGTCAGAAGCTCCAGGTAGCGGCCCCCCTCGATGAGCAGCCCCTTGCTCGCCGCTACACCCACCGAGGCCCACATGGCGCCGGGAGTCGCCAGGGCGAGCGAACACGCGCACGCAATGACCCGCACGGCTACCGTCCCCAAGGGACCTCGGGGCCACCAGGCTCAGTGCCGCCACCCCAAGCACCACGGGCAGGTAGTAGCCAGAGAAGCGATCGACCAGGCGCTGGATGTCGGCCCGATGGGCCTCCGCTTCCTCGACGAGCGGGATGATCCGGGCAAATGTGATGTCCGGCCCACGTGGATGTCCCGGATGCGTAGGCTGCCCAGGCGGGTCAGCGTGAAGGCGGACACCCTCCCGCCGAGCCCCACCTCAACGGGCCTGGACTCGCCCATGATGGTGGCAACGGCTGCATGATGCGCCTCGCCCCGGTGGCCGCTTGGGTCTACCCTGACGAGGAGGCGCCCAAACACCTTGACCGCCGACAGCCCCCGCACCACCCACGCGAAGCCGGAGCGCATAGACGCCTGGCGCCTGCTGGCGCGCATCGTGCCGCGGCCTTGGGTCCTGTTTTCGGGGTGCATCATACCAGCCCGCAGCTCAGGCCCAAGAAGCTGGAGGCGGCCCTTGTGCGCCTTGCGCAGCCTCGATCCGCACCTTCGCCGCTATCTCCCGAATGCGGCCGGCGTCCACCCCCAACGTCGGCGTAAGGTTGGCCACCTTAATCGACGAGCAAGCGACCGCGAAGCGCACGGCCGCTTCCAGGGGAGCACCCGTCGCCAACTCGCTGACGAGCCCTGCTGTGAAAGCGTCGCCGGCGCCGACGGCGTTGACCACCTCCACCTTCGGCGGGTAGAGGAACCAGGTCCCGGCCTTAGTGACTACACCGACCCTGGCAGCCCCGTCAGTGATGATGTGGGCCACAGAGTCTCGGAGTGAGGCCGAGGCTGCCTGCCAGAGGTCATGGGGTAGGTTCGGGCAGTGGCCAACGGCTTCCGAGTACTCAAGCCGGTTCGTCTTGAGGTAGGTTGGTGCCGCCGCCCCCTGGAGCGCCGCCTCCAAAGGAGCGCCGCTGGTGTCAAGGACCGTGTTCACGCACCGTTGTCGGCAGAAGGTAACCATGCGGGTGTAGAGGTCGACCGGTGCTCCCGGAGGCAGGCTACCCGACAGCACCACCCATCGGGAGCGCGCCGCCTCGTCCACGAAGGCCCGCCAAAACCGCTCCACTTCCTCCGTGGTCACAGGCATTCCTTGCTCGTTGATCAACGTCTGGGTTCCGGATACCGGGTCCACGACGGTGTAACAGGTCCGGCTCTCCGCACCCACCGCTGTGAACCGCGGGGCACCCCCGAAGGTCCGAACCCCCTCCTCCAATTGCCGGCCGGCGTAGCCTCCTGCGAAGCCAAGAACCGTCGGACGGTGGCCCAGTTCCGCCAGGATACGCGCCACATTCAGTCCCTTGCCCCCGGCCAGGACCCGAAGGCTCTCGGCTCTGTGGACTCGTCCCTTTTCGAACCCAGGTACGACTGCGTGCCTGTCGATGGCCGGGTTCGGGCACACTACCGCAATCACTCAGTACCCCCCAAACCGACCCTCAGTACCGGGTGAACCAGTCGGTCTCCGGCGTCGGCGCCGAGGTGTCCAACCTCTCGGTCCACCCCTCCGACAGGATCACCCACGGTGCGCGGGTCGCCGCATTCAGGCGACTGCAAACCTCGAAAAGCTGCCCCGGGTCGGCCGCCCCGACCTTGCCGTCCGCCCGCAGGGCGCCCGGGAACTCCACCTTGAACAGGCCCAGCGAATACTGCGTCAGGTCACGCGCCGTCTCAACGAGGATTGCCGACGGTCAGCCTCCTGGGGCGGGCACTTGGCGTCTCAGATCGCTCCCTCTGTATCTTGGCTGGGACCCGGGCGCAGCTGTCCCGCCCATGGCGGCGCCTGCGCCCGGATCACTTTGAGACCGGTCCTCTGCAGGGAGAGCAGCTCCTTCTCGGGCAGCTCCCAGTCCGTGATCAGGATGTCGACTTGGCTCAGGGGCGCCGCCGAGGCGAAGCAGCTCTTGCCAATCTTGGAGCTGTCAGCGAGGACGATGGCCTGCTTCGAGTTGGCGATCATCGCCGCGCGAACCTCCGCCTCGGAGAGGTCCGTGGTGGTCAATCCCCTCGCCGGCGTGAGGCCCGTGGTGCTGATGAAGGCCTTGTCTGCGTACAGCTCCCCCAGCACCCGCGTGGCCAACGGCCCGACCAGGTGTCCCCTCCCCTTCTGGAAGGTGCCGCCGAGCACGATGATCTCGACGCCCTGCAGGCTCTGCAGGACGGGAATGTGGCCCAGGTCATTGACCACCACCGTCAGTCCCCTCTTGGCCTTCAGCAGCCGGGCAAGCTGCAGGACCGTCGTGCCCGCGTCGAGGATGATCGTGTCTCCGTCGTCGATCAACCGGAGAGCCTCGCGGGCAATCGCCTGCTTGTGTTCGATCCGCTTGCTCTCCCGCTGCGAGGTCGGCAGGTCGAAGCGGGCCTGCGTTACCGGGATTGCCCCTCCGTGGGTGCGGACCAGCAAGCCTTGCCTCTCAAGCGCCCGGAGGTCCTGTCGAATCGTCACATCCGACAGGCCGAAGCGGACGCTCAGGTCCTTGACCCAGACCTTCTGGCTCTCTTCCAGGAGCTCCAGGATGCGTCGATGGCGCTCCTCGGCGAACAGAGGGCTCTTCGCCCGCTCGGCCGAGCCCTTCTCCGCAGCGCTGGCATCCCTACTCGACGGGGCCTGCATTGACCGACTCCCTGCCCTGTGTTGGGCCCTCCGAACTTCCACGGCCGTGGCCGATCTCCACAACCACCTTGATGAACGAATCCTTTCGACCCAGGACGAGGTCGAAGGCCTGCGGCGCCTCTTCCAGGCTGAAACGGTGGGTGATCAGGCTGCGCAACCGTTCCTGGTCCCGGGCCACGTACTCGACGGCTTGCGCCCACTCCAATCCCGGGAAGGGGGTCCCGTAGGACATCCAAGCGCCTGTCAGGCTGAGCTCCTTCCGCATCACCTGATCGACGAGGTCCGGGGAGAGCACCAGGTCCTCGTGCGGCGTGCCGACGAGGACGATCCGGCCTCGTTTGGCTGCCATCCTCAGGGCGCGGCTTTGCGCGAGGGCGCTGCCCGAGCAGTCCACGATCACGTCGGCACCCCGGCCCGACGTCCTCTCCAGCACGACCTCGCTTGCTTCCGCGGCAGACACGTCCACGACCTGGTCCACCCCCAAGAGCTTCGCGAAGCGGAGCCTTTTGCCGACCTTGTCGGTAGCGATCACCGGACAGGCGCCCAGCACTCGGGCCGCGTAGACGGTCAACAGCCCGATCGCCCCGCTTCCCAGCACGACCACGGACTTGCCCGAGACGTCACCCGCCTTGCGCAGCGCGTGGAACGCAACGCTCAACGGCTCCACGAGGGTCGCCGTGATCAGGTCGACTCCCTCCGGCAGGCGCACGAGGTTCTTGGCCGGCACGGACAGGTACTCGGCCATCCCTCCGTGGCGCCGGGAACCGATGAAGCTGTACGACTCGCACAGGCCGTAATCTCCCGCTGCGCAATAGGAGCACCGGTGACAGGGTATTAGGGGGATGACCACCACAGGGTCGCCGGGGGTGAGATCGCGGAAGCGCGCGCCGGCATCGATCACCTCTCCGGTGCACTCGTGGCCGGGAACGAGGTTGTCCCACCGGGGGCTGCGGCTAGCAAGCCGGAAGGCGTCCGAGCCGCAGATCCCACATGCCCGAACCCGCACCAGCACCTCATCCTCGCCGGGGGCCGGGACTTCCATCTCCGTCACCGATACCGAGCCGGGCGCGACCTTCACGGCTCCTCGCATTTTCACAGGAGTCTGGTCCCCTTTCGGGCCAGGCGTCTCCAGTGGCTTTCCACGGCGGCGATCGACCGAGCCAAAACGACCTCCTCGCTCATGTTCGCCTGCGCCCCCGGCTCGAGCACCAGCTCACCGGAGTAGCCCAGGGCCCCCAGCGTCTCGAAGAAGGCATCCCAGTCCAGGACCCCGTCGCCCGGCGCCAGGTGTTCGTCGCTGGCGAACGGGTTGTCAGGCTTCGGCCCGTGGTTATCCGACAAGTGGATCGACTTCACCAGAGGGAAGAGCCGCTTCAGCGACTCGGAGGGGTCGTGCCCGTTCACCAGGGCATGCCCGGTGTCGAAGCAGATCCCGACCCTGGGACTCGCCACCTGCTCCACCAGGCTGAGCAGCTCATCGGCGGAGTGGCCGAAGACGGCAGGCCCGAACCGCGGCAGGTTCTCCAGCAGCAGATCGAGGTGCTCCCGGTCAGCCGCGGCCGCCAGCTCCGCCACCGCCTCCACCAGCCGCTCTCTTGCGCCGTAGCGCGAGTCGGCCACCTCGTACCCGGCATGGAGCACCGCCGAGCTCGCACCGACGGCCGAGGCGACGCGGAGTCCCCGCTTGAGCCTGTCGAGCGCGTCGCGGTATTTCGGTTCGCTAGCGAGCACGATCTCCTCCTTGGGTAGGTGGAAGCCGGTTACCTGAAGTCGCCTCTCGACAACCAGCGCCCTCAACTGCTCCGGATCCTCGTCGGGACGCCAGTGGGTGTATTCCCCTCCGAAGATCTCCACTCTGCTCACACCGCCAGCCGCCAGGCGGGACAGCGCTGCGCTGAGCGGAAGGTGGTTGTACAGGTAAGTGGACACGGATATCCGCTTCTCCATGGCTGGTTGCCCTCCTATCGCGCAACGCAGGCTCCATGCGAACCGAATGGGCCGTACAGCACAAGGGGTCGCCGCGAGCGACCATGACCCGGCCCCGCAGTGTCCCGGCAACGCATCGCGGTCTACTCCTTCACAGCGCCAGCAGCCAATCCGCTGACGAAGTACTTCTCAAGGTACAGGAACAGCGCCACCATCGGGAGCGAGCCCAAGGTGGTGACAGCCATGATGTCCCCCCACGACACCCGCAGGGATCCGGCGTACAGCTGCGCTCCAACCGTAACGGTGAAGTTCTCCGGAGAGGTCATGAAGGTGCTCACGAACAGGAACTCGCTCCAAACCCGGACGAACGAGTACAGCACCGCCGCGCCGATGCCCGGAAGCGAGAGCGGAAGGATGATGGAGTGCAGGATTCGCAAAGTTGAACAGCCGTCGATCTCTGCTGACTCGTCGACCGCGGCGGGAATCCCGTCGAAGAAGCCTTTGAGTATCCATACGGAGAACGGCAGGATGTACGCGAGATCCGCAATGATGATTGAGAAGAGCTTGTTGAGCAATCCCACCCGCGCAAAGATCATGTACATCGGGATGATCAGGAGCGTGAGCGGCATCATGCGGGTCACCAGCAGCGAGTAGCCGGCCACGATACCCCAGCGGAACCGGAACCTGGACAGAGCATAGGCTGCGGGTACTGAGACCAGGATGCACAGCAGCGACGTCACTATGCCCACCAACATTGTGTTGAGCAGCCACCGGCCGACTGGGCTTTCGTGCCAGATCCGCTGATAACGGCCGAGCTCCAGGTCACCCGACTGAATCAGCACAGAAGGTGGAGTCCTGTAAACAGACCCCTCTGGCGTGAGCGACGTCTTCACCATCCAGTAGATGGGAAAGAGCGCGACGACGCACAGGATCAGGAGCAGCAGGTAGGCGCCGGGTGTACGTCTGTTCATAGCCTTAGTAGAACTCCTTAGCAAGCCGCGAGAGCAGTGTGACCACGAGCAGCACGCTGATGATCAGGCTAACCGTCCCGAGGGCGCTGGCGTAGCCCATGCGGAAGTATTGGAAGGCGTTTTTGTAAATCGCCAGCGCAAGGGTTTCCGTGGCGCCAGCGGGCCCCCCGCCGGTGAGGACCGCCACGAGATCGTACTGCCTGAAGGACATGAGGGCGCTGAGGACGACGCTGACGCCGACGAGCGGTCGAAGCGCCGGCAAGGTCACGTACCAGAACTTCTGCCACCCGTTGGCCTGGTCAAGCTCGGCGGCCTCATACAGCTCCTTGGGGATCATCTCCAGCCCCGCGGAGACCGTGATAAGAAAGAACGGATACTCGTGCCAGATGCCGGTCACAATCAAGGCCACCAGCGCAGCGGACGGGTTGTGGAACCAGCGGACGGGAGTTGCTCCCACCAGGTGGAGCAGGTGGTTCACCACGCCGGACTGGGGCTCGAACATCCACTTCCAGATGAGGGCGACAATCGCCGGCGGGATCACCCACGGGAGCGCGAGGGCAGTGCGAAAAAGGCGCCTCCCCCGGACCACAGCCCGCAGCAAGACCGCAGTCGCCAGCCCCACGACCGATGCAGAGGCTGTGACGACGACGGTGTATGTGATGGTCGTGGCTAAGGCTCTCCAGAACGCGCCCGACGTCGCTAGCTCATGGTAGTTCCGCAGGCTTGCTGGCCCCGACATCACGGGGTTGTAGGTGGGCACGTCGAAGAGGCTCATACGCACCGCGACGACGATCGGGTAGACGAAGATCGCCGCTATGATAAGCGTGGCTGGTGCCAGCAACGCCAGAGCAACCCCGCGTTTTCGCCAGCGCATCGTACCCGTCAGGACCATCCCATGCATCCCCGTCCCATACCGAAGTGGCATCCCCCGTGGCGAGGAGGGGGACGCGCCAACCACGTCGACCCACGTCCCCAGTTGGCGCGTCCTGGCCAGGGGCTGGACGACGGTGGCGGGGCGTGAGCCCCGCCCGCTACCGCCCGCGAATACTGCGCAGCTCCCGCTCCATCTCGGCCAGGATCGTCGAAGTGGGCAGGTCGGTGACAGCCAGCCTCATCAGCCCTCGCACCACGGTATCGGAGAACTGCGCGAACTCGACCTCGTATCCCCTGGGCATGAAACTCACCTCAGCCTCGGCGACCGCTTCGGCGAATACCTGCATCCCGAGGGAGCTGCGGCGCAGTTCCTCGGAGACAGCGCCCTTGCGGGGGGCCGGGCTTCCGGTCAGCTCGGAGTAGGCTTGCTGGTTTTCGGGGCGAGTTAGCTGGAAGATGAACTCCCACACTAACCGCTTCTTCTCAGGGCTCAGCGACGCCGGCATAGCGATCACGTTGCTCGGGCCGGAGGGAACGTGGGCGAACGGCACGCGGGCCACCTTGACGTAAGGCCGCACCTGCGGATCTGCATCCTTCACCATCGCCGCAACCCAGGAGCCGTCGATTAGCATCGCAGCGTTGCCTGCCATGAAGTGCTTGCGCGCCGCCACGTCGTCGAGCCCTTCCGGCGTCCACCCCGACTTCACGATCCGCCGCCATAGATCGATGGTCTCTTGGACCTTCGGCGAGCTGGTCAGCTGCAGCTGTCCGTTCGCATCTGTCCAGTGGGTGCCGTTTCCGATCAGCATCCACGTGACGAACATATAGGCCGAGCTGTGCTCCGCGGTGAACACTTCAAGCCCGAACTGGTCGGTGCGCCCGTCGCCGTTCGTGTCTTTCGTGAGCGCCTGCGCGGCGGCCACAAGCTCGGAGAGGTTGGAGGGAACCCCTATCCCGGCCTCTTCGAACATCTTCTCATTGTAGTACAGGCCGTAAGCGTACCCAAGCAGCATGAGCGCATAGGTCTTGCCGTTCCACGTCAGGGCGCTCTGTAGGGGCGACCAGGCCCGCGGGATATCCGTTCCGGAAAGGTAGGGGTCGAGAGGCTCAAGCCAACCCATGTCAGCAAAACGGTAATAGTAGCGGGCGGACAGGTGCACGATGTCCGGCGGATTGTTGGCCGCAAA
The DNA here is from genome assembly GCF_035593265.1 of Limnochorda sp. LNt. Lineage (GTDB taxonomy): Bacteria > Bacillota > Limnochordia > Limnochordales > Geochordaceae > Geochorda > Geochorda subterranea. The sequence continues at coordinate 2,105,528 of NZ_CP141614.1, forward strand.
GCGAGTGAGCAGGGTCTGGTGATGGGCCTCGTACGGGGCAGGGATCAGCTTGATCTCCACGTTCGGGTGTTCGGCTTCGAACTGTTCGATGTTCGCCTTCCACCACTCGGCGAAGCCGGGTTCGGTGGCCTGGTAAGAGGGAAACTCGAGCACCACCTTCTCGGCAGCCACGCTTGCCGGCACCATGCCCAGCAGCAGCACGACCGCGACCGCAATACAACATCGCAAGCGAGCCGACACGAAACCTTCCCCCCGATCCGGATGGGTTGTCGGGAGCCGTTGGGTATCATAACGTAACCTTCTATTTATGTCAAGTGCTATTGTATGCTTACGATTCGTGCCAGGGTTTTCCCGGAACCGGCAAGACTCCGCCTCGAACAGCGGTACCTACGAGCCGCGAGGGTCCGGCAGGCTGGGCCACTGGTAGACATTGCCGTGGTGGTGGCTATAGGGGTACGGGAGATGGGGGAACGGGAGGTCCTGGCGTTTACCATCGGACCTGGCCGAAAGCTACGGGTCCTCCATCGAGTTTTCTGCGGACGCTGGTGCACCGGGGACTCAAAAGCGTTCCACTGGTGGTCTGCGATGGCCATAAGGGCGAAAACGGGCTGTCCACTGGGAACGCCAACCAGTTGCCTTGCACCTCCTAGGCAACACGGCAGGCTGTCTCGTGGACGTGCGCACGGTGGAGGACGCCCAGCGGGGCCGACGGCGCCGGCCAGGTCCCCGCTCGGCCCATTCAGGCCACCAGCGGGCCTCGCGCAAGAGGATGGCCCGGCCCCGTTGGTGGGCGACAACGCTCTCTCCTCCGCATCCTGGGCCTGTCGCCCGTGCGGCAGGTCCAAGCGGCGAACGCGTCGGTTGGGAGGGAGGGTGGTCGTGCTCGACATCCGCGCCGCGCGATGCAGCGGCTGGCGCCATGCCCGGTCAAGTGCTCCCAGGCAGTGACGCCGACGAGGTGGAGCTGGCACCGCCGGAACTCGAGCGGATCCCACCCAACTGGCCCGCCCGGCGGCTGGTCCAACAGCACCTTCTCCGCCGGGTGACCGGACCGTCCGCCTGACCCGACGATATCACCTGGATACCGGCCGACCTGGCCCCGAAATACGGGTGCATTGCTTTTCAAGACGCTCTCTCGCCCGCCGACGACGAGGTCATCCTCGTCGGCATCAGCACCTTTCGCGACCCAGTCCATCATGACGAAGTGATGGCCCGGGTGGACGAAGACGAGCGGATTGTCATGCTCTATCGGCAGCTGACCCAGCTCATCGACGTCTCAAGAGTGGTTCGCGGGGAGTTCGACCGCACGGTCTGATCCGGTCAGGCTTCCTGACGCCGTCCACGAAGCGAGCCCGCATCTCGTCCGGACTACATGGGCCTTGGTCAGCCCAGCACCAGGACAGCTACGCCGGGGGTGGCAGCTACAGGTCCTCGGAGTGCCGGCACTCCGGATAGTGGCTGCAGGAAAGGAAGGCCCCATTCTTCCCCCAGCGGGCCCTGAGCCGCCCCGAGCCGCAGGTGGGACACTCCAGCTCCAGGGCGTCGACGACCGCTTGGACGACCGGCCTCGGCAGATTGACCGTCCCCTTGCAGCGAGGGCTGGTGCAGCCGAAAAAGGGCCCGTAGCGGCCGAAGACGAGCCGAGTGGGCCGCCCGCACGTGGGGCACGGCGGCGGTGACCCCCGCGCCTCCAGCATCGCTTGCAGCCGCTGGCGCTTGGCCCGGAGGGCGTCCCGCCGCTCGCTTCGCTCGACCACAGTGACGGCCCCCGTCACCTCCGCCAGGCGCTGCACCACCGGCGGATCGCCGAATCGCATCATCCACTCCGTCGAGCGGCTGTGGGAGAGGATGTTGAGACTCCCGAACCAGGCCACCCGCCCATCGATCACGGCCAGCTTCTCGTGCAGGTTGGAGCGCGGGACGATGTGCACGCCGATGCGGGCCAGCTCCTGGTGCAAGCCAACGCCGTCGCCCTCCGCGCCGCGCTCGAACCGGGTCACCACGGCGACCTGGACCCCCCGCTCCACGGCCGCCCGCAGATGGGGGACGAGCTGGGCGAGGCGATTGACGTGGATGTAGGGGCTGAAGATGACGACCTGGTGGCGGGCAGCCGCCAGGTCCTGGCGAAAGGCGGAGAAGAAGGCCGTCTCGTTGTAGAGAACAGGCTCGGCGCCTGACGGTAGTGGCGTGCCGTCCCGGTGGACGACGCCCGCCAGCGCCATCACGTCGGGGTCGTCGTGCCGGGCCAGGACGGCTCGGGCATCGAGCCAGCGGCCGTGGTGGCCGAGGTAGCCCAGCAGGTCGATCAACGAGTGACCCGCCGTCAGGCGCCCCAAGTGCGCGGTGTGGGCCACCACCACCAGTTTGCCCCTGGCGCGGGAGCAGGCCACGTTAAGCAGGCGGGTCGCCGGTGAGACGTGCCCTCCCTTGAGCATCCGGCCGATGGCGTGGGGCGGCCCATCGACCAGGTCGAGGATGATGACATCCTGCTGGTCGCCCTGAAACCGGTGGACGGTCGCGATCCGCACGCGGTCGGATGCAAGGCCGTAGTGCTCGGCCAGGGTTTGCAGCAGCCGCACCTGGGCCCGGTACGGTGTGACGAGGCCGACGGTGAGGGCAGGGTGGCTCCCTGCCGCCAGGGCCGCGAGTCGCACGGCTACCACGGCGCTGTAGAGGTTGTAGCGGGAGCGGGACATGTCCTTGGCGCACCAGGGGTTGGCGTCGGAGGTGTCGCAGAGGACCAGGGGATGGCCGGGCTCGGGAGGGGCATGAAGCCCGCGCCTCACGTGGTCGCTGCCTGCGTCGACCTCATGGTGCAGCTTGTTCCCATCCCGCTCGTAGACCAGCACGTTGACCAAGTCACCGATGTCGGGATGCATGCGGTACTGCCGGGACAGTTTGGCGAGGCGTTTGTCCTCCTCGCGTATCCGATGATCCGAGTCGAGGATGCCCGCCGCCTCGAAGACGTCTCGGGTTAGCCACCTGGCGGCTCGAGGGTAGCGCTTCTCATCCTCACCCATGGCGATGGGCGGGAGCTGCCGAAAGTCGCCGGCCACCACCACCCGACGCTTCGCCACCAGAGCTGCCAGCCATACGTACGGCACCGGTATGATGCTGGCCTCGTCCACGACCACGGTGTCGTACGGCTCCGCGAGGAGCTCATCCATGATGGAGAGCCGTGCCAGGGTCGTGGCCACCACCCGGGCTTCCCTGAGGATGACCCGGGCGAGGGCGGCGATGGCCGCGTCGATCTCGGCCAGCCGCCGCTGAGCGGACTGCAGCGCCTCGGTGGTCTCGCGCTGGCGCCGGCGCAGTTCGGCCTCGTCCGCCGTGACGCCGAGGCGCTCTCGACGGGCCAGCGCCGCCCGGTAGGCCGCCTCGGCCTGACGCAGAGCTGCCACTGCCACGTCCGCCTCTTGCTCCCGGACGACCGCCCGCTGGGCAGATGCCAGGCCCGCCTGCTCCGCCTCGGCGAGCTTCTGCCGGATGGTGGCGGGATGCATGCCCGTCAGGGCTCGGCGCAGCCAGCCCATGGCTTCGGCCTCTTGGAGACGGGCGCGCAACGCCGTTATCTGCGCGTGTGCGGCGGCTGCCTCCGAACGGGCCGCCTCCAGGGCCTGCTGTGCTTGAGTGTGAGCGTCACGTGCAGCCCGCAGGGCTGCATCGGCCTGGCGCACCCCTTCGAGCGCGCCCAGGGCCGCCTCGATGTCCTGAAGACGGCGCTCCAGGTCCTCCTTGCGGCGCTCTGCCGCTTGCCGCTCCGCCTGCAGACTGGCCGACCGGCGCTCCACGATGGCGTCCAGGGTGTTTTGTTGCACAAGCTCGGAACGGCGCTGGGGAGTGCCGACCCGCACGGCCGCACCCTGCTCGCGGGCGTCGGGCGACAACTGCTCGGCCACCGGCTCGAAGGCCACATCCACGGCGGCGTTGGTGTGCGACGCGATAAGTACTCGCTCCCCCGCGGCGACGAGCTCCTCGACCAACCGGGCCAGGGTGCTGGTCTTGCCGGTGCCGGGCGGGCCCCAGATAAAGGCGACCTCCTGGCCGAGGGCCTTTCGGATGGACGCCTGCTGCTCGGGATTGAGCGGTCGCTCGGCGCCCACACCCCCTGCGCCAGCCGACACTCCAGGCGACGATGCGGCCGCAGGCTGGGATGGCCGGAGCGGTCGACGCGCCCGAGGCGGCGGCGAGGCCGATGGATCGTCCTGCCATCTCGCTCACCCAGCCGCTCCGGGGACGCTCGGCGCCTGCGCTCGGGCGGGGGTGGCGGGTCGGTCGTCCTACAATAGCTGGATTGACTGCGCCCACCCCCCACCGGCCCCTACCCCGCCATGGCGGCGGGTCCGGCGGTCGACGTCGCTGGCCAGTTGGCGTAGCGACGCCAGGTACGCCGTTGTGGGCGGAGCCTTTCAAGCCCCGACAGGAAGTGGACGACCATCGAGAATGGGGACCGATGCGTGGCGAGAAATCCACCAATCCGATGTCGTCCCAGGGACTGCCCCCTTGCACCGGCACGTGGGCACACAAAAGGGAGCGATTACCATGGGATCGTCTGCAAGCGACTTGGATGCTGCGCTGTCGACCTTCGCATCGTTGGCGGCGACTGCGGTAACCAGGGAGGATGGGTTCCTACGGGACTGTCTTGACGCATACACGAGGCAGCACGGCTATTACAAAAGCTGGCCGCACGGGATAGCGTCCCTGTACGAGCAGGCCCTGGTCTATGTCATCTTGCAGGAACTCCTGAGCTCCCGCTTCCCTTATGAGGTCGGATGGGAGCAACCCTATCCGGGCCATCCGACCCATCGGGCCGACCTTTTCATCAATGCGGGTAACGAGCCGCTGGCCTGCATCGAGTGCAAGATTTGGTTCAGTGAGGACGGGGCCGAGATCCGGCGCGATCTCGAGAAGATGGCCTCTCTCCCGGCCGGCGTGAGGCGATGTGTGCTGCTCTTGTTCTGGAACGAGACAACGGAGCAAATAGATGAGAACGTCGGCTGGCTGCGCAACACGCTTGGCCTGACAGCAGTCTCTCCATCACCCTGCAAGTTCCGCACGAAGGTGTTGCATAAGGGCGAACCTCGTGACGCCATTGCTGCCATCGGCCTGTTGGAGCACATGGGATAGCCGGGAGTGCCTACCGGGATGGCCGCTGGGCGCCGGCCCACTCGATCCAGCGCTGGGCCAGGGCCCGGGCGCGGCGGCGCTGGGCGCGCTCGACCAGTGCTGCCACCGTGGCGATCGCACCTCCGATGCCGAAGGCGAAGGGCAGATACAGCCACCAAGGAAGCTCACGCACCGCCCCCCAGATGAGCAGCGCAAGCCCGCCCAGGCCGAGCGGCACGTAGAGCAGCAAGGGCCACAGCGTGTCGTACCAGATCCAGTAGAGCTGGATGTCGACGAGCCGCTCGAAGTCCTCGGGCTTGCCGCTTCGGGCCAGGCGTGAGCAGATCTGCTCGTGGCGGATGACCCGCAAGTTTCGGGCAGCGCCGTATTGGAACAGGAGCTGAAGGATCCGGTCCCAAGGGACCATCGGCTGCACTGGGAGGCATTGCCGCTGCTCGTCTTCGTGCCGGTCGGCGCATCCCTGGTGGGCTGCGTCGTCCTGCTGCGCTATCACCCGGACGGCACGCCGCGGCCCCTGCTGTGGACGGGGCTCGGGCTGCAGCTGGCGGCGCACCTGCTCACGGTGGCGATGTGGGGCCGGTGGCAATCGCTGGGACCTGGACACCCTCTTCGACCTGTTCGCCGAGGACGCCGTCTACTGCGGCACGCACCGGGCGCTCGAGGGGCGTGACGCCATTCGGAGGATGTACGAGGCGTCACGGGCGCAGGGCCAGGCGGCCGGTCTGGTGGCCCGGGTCGTGCCGCTCCTCTGCGGGGCGTGGGCGGTGGGGCTGTACCGGCGTGGCGGGCCCGGCGGCCAGACCGGCAGCGGCCACCTGGTCGCCATCAACCACGTGGACGTCCGGGCAGGCCGCATCCTCGCGCACGACCTGGTCGAGGGCGAGGCAGCGGCGGAGGAGATCGCCCGAATCTGAAGGAGATCGAGGGCGTCCACCATGACCAGGCTCGTTGAGGCGGCTGGGGTGCCTTGCAGTCCCTCGCTCAACTCCGATATCCTGGAGCAGGAAGCGCCACATCAAGCGCCAAGGTGGCCACAAGAAGTATGACCTCGGTCCGTCGGGGACGTCCCGGATCCCCCTCTCGCACAGTCAGGTCACGAAAGGGCTCGGGGACAACAGCCGACGAACGGCTGCTCGCGCAGATCGCAGCGACCGTGAGGCGAGTGGTGCCGGGGGCCGAGGTCATTGTATTCGGTTCGAGAGCCCGAGGTGAAGCGGATCCCGAGTCCGACTGGGATGTCCTGGTCCTGGTAGATGAACCTGCCACCCCGGCTCTCTATGATCGCATCCACAGACCCCTGTACGGTCTGGGCCTCGCGAACGACATGGTCATCAGTCTCATCGTCCAGGACCGCCGGGCTTGGGAGAGTCCCGCCGTACGCGCTTCGCCACTTTACCGAAACGTACGCCGGGAAGGCCGTTGGCTGTGACGAAGACAAACGACATGGCCCCTCTCGTACGGTATCGGCTCGCTCGGGCGCTGGAGACGCTGGACGAGGCTCGACTACTCTTTGAGAACGGCAAACTCCACGGCTGTGTCAATCGATTGTATTATGCGTGTTTCTATGCGGTCGAGGCCTTGCTGCATTCAGAAGGGAGAACCGCGTCGAAGCATTCAGGAGTCCAGTCGCTATTCAACCGTTGGTGGGTCAAGCCCGGCCGTATCCCGAGGGACTTCGGAGAGTTCTACAATAAGATGTTTAGCATCCGCTCGGCCAGTGACTACGGCATCGATCCACAGCTCGAAAGGGCCCAAGTCGAGCAGTGGGTGCAGGAAGCTGAGCGCTTCGTCACCACCGTGTCGAGCCAGATTCACGGTTGGCTCCGAGCGAACGAGCCGAAGAGCAACGCGTGAGATTCCCGAAAACACCCGTCCCGGGTCACCGACTCCCAGCGAGCTTCCAGACGTCATCCGCCCGACCCGGATACCGGCAACGGTCGGTCGGTATCGCGAGGAGGCGTCCGCCCCATGGCGTCACGCTTCGCCCGCTGGCCGGCGGGGGTGCAGGCGGCCGTCTCGCTCACCTTCGACGATGCGCTGGACTCCCAGCTGGCAGTGGCGGTGCCGCTGCTGGAGGCGTACGGCGTGAGGGGCACCTTCTACGTCAACCCGGGGCCCGGCAGCCGCTTCGAGCGCGACCTCGCTCGGTGGCGGGCGGTGCACCAGCAGGGCCACGAACTGGGCAACCACACCCTGCGCCACCCCTGCAGCGGGGAGCACCCCTTCGTCGAGCCGGGCCAGGCCCTGGAGCGGTGGAGCCTGGCCGAGATCGAGGCGGACGTGCTGGCCGCCTCGGCTCGGCTGCGGGCGCTGGTGCCGGCCATCGGGCGCTTCAGCTTCGCCTACCCGTGCGGGGAGAGCTTCGTGGGCGGGGGGCCCCGGCGGCAGTCATACGAACCGGTCATCGCCCGCCACTTCACCGTGGCCCGCGCCCTGGGCGGGGCCGGCAACGACCCGGCCACCTGCCGGCTGCATCGGCTGGAGTCGTGGGTGGTGCACGAGGTGGGGGCGCCCGAAGTGGTGGCGGCGGTGGAGCGGGCGGTGGCGGTCGGGCAGTGGGCCATCCTCTGCTTCCACGGGGTCGGGGGCGACTACCTGGCGGTGGAGCCCAGGGTGCTGCGGGGGCTGCTGCGCTGGCTGGCGGGCCTGCAGCCCCGGGTCTGGATCGACACGGTGCAGGCCGTGGGCGAGTATGTGGCGGCGGCCCGGGCTGACAGCCTGCGGGCCGGCACCGGCCAGACCTCCGGACGGTGGGCGGAGAGATGAGCAGCCTCAGGGAACGCGCGTGATGGCCCGCGAGTACCGGGGTCCCAGGCGAACCACGGTGAAGTGCGCGTCGAAACTGAAAGCCGTGCGGATGCCGAGCCTCTCCATGATGGCGAAGCTTACGCCGTCGGTCAGGCTAAAGCGCTGGTCCGAGAAGTGCGCAAGCACTTCGCTTGCCCGGTCGAAGTCGACCGGCGTGGGGACGATGTGCCGGACGCCCGCCGCTCGAAACGCGTCCCACCAGACGCGAGCGGCCTCGTGGCCCAGGCGTGACATGAGAAGGGTGAAGGTCTCCGCCAGGATGAGGTCCGTCGTCACGAGGTCTTCATGCGGGGCACGGCTCTGGTACCACCGCCGCGCCTCGGCGTGATGTACATCCGACCGATCCGCGAGGGCATACCAGCCTTCACGCTGTAGCTCTGCGTCCCTCCGGGGACGTAACCTGCGTTCGTCGTGAATGGGGGCCTGCTCGAAAATGACTCACCCTCTCTTCATGTGATTCAGGAGGATATTAGCGGTACACATCCCGACGGTGGCCAATGTGAAGCACCGTGATGCGTCGGCTTTCATCGTCGACGTCGTAAATGACCCGGTAGTCGCCAACTCGGAGGCGCCACCCGTCGCGACCGGCGAGCTTGCGGACGCCCGGTGGCCTTGGGTCATCAGCCAGGTCCCTTATGGCGTCGCGTACCCGCGGGTACACCTCGAGCGGCAGAGCAGCCATCTCCTTTTGGGCCCGTCGCAGAATGAACACGGAGTACCTCATCGGAACCTTTTTTCTTGCTCGATCTCGGCCACCGCTTGCTCAAACGGAATGGCCTCATCGCCCGACGCTTTTGCCGCGTCGTAGGCCCGGATCGACTCCAGCTCCTCTAGCTCATGCAGCATTTTCTCGTATTCGTCGGGATCGAGCACCACCCCCACGCGACGCCCCTGTTCGTCAACCAGGTAGCGCACCTCCGCAGCCATCCTTCCCACCGTCCTCCGTCCCCATCGTACCACGCCCAACCGCCGTGACCGGCAGGCCACCGCGCCTCGTTCAGCGGTTGCGGGGCTGCTCCATACGCCCCCCGGCGGGGCCATCTCTGCCCGCTCGCCTTCCACCCGTTCGTAGGGCTTGCCGGCCTCGGAGGCTTGGGCAAGTCATCGGCTGACGGCCGGTCGTGGTCGCCACCGGCACTCACTCCTGAGCCGAGTATACCACCGTCCCGCCGCGCGTCCGTTGCCGGCCACGAACGCTTCGGCGGGAACGACCTTCGATGCTCAAGACGTCGGGCCTGCGGAATGCCTTGCCCGACAGATGGACGCGTTGCGCCGAAGGAGTGCGGCCATTCAGCGCTGTCGATGGGGGACATCGGAGCAAGGGGTGTTTTGGGGGACGCCACCCGGCCGGCCGCCGAAAAGGGGCGGCGGTGGCTCGAAGTGATCACGGCCCGCGCCGCCGAGGCGTGGCGGGAGTTCCTGAAGTCGCACGGAGTAGCGGGAAAGGAAGGCTGAGCGGAATCCCCGCGTTCGTCGCGAGGGTGCGTGGGCGGGTGCGCCTGGAGGAGCTGACCCTGAGCGCAACGTCGAAGCGGTGCGGCGAATCCGTCCAGTGACGCGGCCGGGTCCGATGCGCGTGCGTCGGCGCCCCTGGGCCAGATAGGGGTTGAGCGAGGGGTGAAGAGATGAGCAGCCTCAGGGAACGCGCGTGATGGCCCGCGAGTACCGAGATCCCAGGCGAACCACGGTGAAGTGCGCGTCGAAACTGAAAGCCGTGCGGATGCCGAGCCTCTCCATGATGGCGAAGCTCACGCAGTCGGTCAGGCTGAAGCGTTGGTCCGGGAAGTGCGCAAGCACTTGGCTTGCCCGGTCGAAGTCGACCGGGGTGGGGATGATGTACCGGACGCCCGCCGCACGAAACGCCTCCCACCAGACGCGAGCGGCCTCGTGGCCCAGGCGTGACATGAGAAGGGTGAAGGTCTCCGCCAGGATGAGGTCCGTCGTCACGAGGTCTTCATGCGGGGCACGGCTCTGGTACCACCGCCGCGCCTCGGCGTGATGCCCATCCGACCGGTCCGCGAGGGCATAGCAGGCGCCGGTGTCGACGAGAACGGTCACGGCCGTCTCTCCGTCTCCCGCCGCAGGGCTCTGGCCAGATACTCGTCATGTCGCTCCGAGACATCGGACAGGCCACTTTCCCCGATGCCGACCAGGCGAATGAGCCGCTCGGCAGGCGCACCGCGGGGCTTGCCGAGCCCGAGCTGTTCTCTGACGATGCGACGGAGCAACTCGGACATCGAGACGCCTTCCTCCGTCGCCTTCCGCTTCAGGGCCTCGTGCTCCGCAGGATCCAGATAGACTTGAGTGCGCTTCACCCTGCTCACCGCCGCCGACATTATAATGTCGTGGCTCTTCGCGGGCCATACCAGGTACCTGGCAGGAAGGCGGGTCAAGTAGCCGTCAGCAAGGCCGCCGTGCCCTACTCGGAGGGCAGCCGTCGGCCCCTCCCTGCTGCCTCGTCGGCGAGATCGCGCAGCCATACGGCCTTGCCGGCTGCGCGACGGCACAGCTCCCGGTCGTTGCTCAGGATGCGCCAACCCGGCGCATGAGCCCCTCTGCCGGCACTCCGCGGGGACGGCGCAACTCGGGATCGACTGGCCGCTCTGGGGAAGGGATCCGACCCGTGCCGCCGACCCGTATCTGATCGCAAGACGGACCCGCCGCTCCGGGGTCTCGGTACCCCCCGGGCGGTGCGGCCGTGAAGGGAGATGAGGCGGGCATGCGCGTGGGTCGGTGGGATGTGCGGCGACAGGTGGGGCTCGGGATGCTGGCGGCGGCCATTTGGGGGGCCGCCCTGGCCGGCGTCGCTCTGGGGGCGCAGCCGACGGTCCAGGTGCGCTTCGATGAGCGGCTGGGCTTCTTCCTGACGGGGCCCGAGGGCCGGACCCTGTATGTGTTTGCCCGGGACGTCCCCGGCACCAGCAACTGCTATGGCAACTGCGAACAGATCTGGCCCCCTCTGGTGGTGGACCCGGGCCCGCCGGTCGCGCCCCCGGGGCTGCCGGGTCAGTTGGGCACCACGACCCGGCGAGACGGCCGCCGGCAGGTGACGTACAACGGCTGGCCGCTGTACTACTGGGTGGGCGACGCCTCCCCCGGGCAGACCAATGGGCAGGGCGTCAACGACGTCTGGTGGGTCGCCAACCTGGCGCCGACGGTGCAGATGCGGCCTCACCCGCAGTTCGGCCAGATCCTGGTGGGGCCGACGGGCCTGACGCTGTACACCTTCGCGCGCGACCAGGCCGGGGCCAGCAGCTGCTACGACACCTGCGAGCAAAACTGGCCGCCGCTTCGGGTCGCTCACGCCCCTCTGGCTCCGGAGGGCCTCGAGGGAGCGCTGGGGGTCACCACCCGGCGGGACGGGACGCTGCAGGTGACGTACGAGGGCCTGCCTCTGTACTACTGGATCGCGGATCGGGCGCCGGGGGACACGCACGGCCACGGCGTCAACGACGTCTGGTTCGTCGCCCGACCGTAGAAGAGCCGGCCCTCGGTCATCGGGTACGACACCTACGTCGCCGGCACCGGGCAGTCGGGGCAGTTCGGAGCTGAAGGCCGCTGAAGGCCGAGGCTGGCGTGGCGTGCTGCACGCTCCCGCTACTCGCTGGTGGAAGCGCACGGCGGGCCTGCGCCACGCCGCCGCCCCTCTCGGCACCTCGCCCCCTCGGCCCGCAACGAGGGCTCGGCAGCGAGCGAACCCCGGGGTGGCCGTCCAATGGGATCTCCATGAGCAGCACGCCCACCCGACATCAGCCCGGACGCCAAGCCGCCATCGCCCTGTCCTGGAGCGGCGGCAAGGACTGCGCGCTGGCCGTGCACGAGATGGGCGGAGCCCGTCTGCTGTTGACCACCATCACCCTGCCCTACCAACGGGTGACGATGCACGGGGTGCGGCGGGAACTGGTGCGAGCTCAAGCCCAGGCGATGGGGCTGACGGTTTGGGAGGTGATGCTCCCCGCCCACTGCTCCAATGAGGTGTACGAGGCCCGGATGGCCACCGCGTGCCGCCACCTGCGCGAAGCCGGCATCGACACCGTGGTCTTCGGGGATCTGCATCTGGTCGACGTGCGTGCCTACCGGGAAGCCCAGATGGCCCGGGCCGGCATGCGGGCCGCCTTCCCCCTGTGGGGTCGAGAGCCCGCCGAGGTCGTCCGCCGGTTCGTGGAGCTGGGCTTCCGGGCGGTGGTGGTCTGCGTCGACGTGGCCCGCGTCGGCCCCTCGTGGTTGGGGCGCCCGTGGGATGAAGCGCTGGTGGCCGCCCTGCCCCCCGGCGTCGATCCCTGCGGGGAGCACGGCGAGCTGCACACCTTCGTCTACGACGGGCCCATCTTCCGCCACCCCGTCGGCTTCCGGCAGGGACGGGTCGTGACGCGAGACGGCTTCGCCTACCTCGACCTGGTGCCGAGCCAGGGCGTGCGCTAGGCGTCTTCGGCCACGGCGGGGCGCGTGATGCGCCTTCGCTGCAGGCGCCGCGCCGCCACGAGGCCTCGTCGCCCTCCGACCAAGCCAGGGGTCGGTACCTCGACTCCGGACATGAGCCCGGGTGCCACGGCTCCGGCCATAGCCCGGCGTCGAGGCGTGCAAGGGGCACCGCTCAGCCGATGCCGTACTGCTCCTGCACGAACGGCAACAGCCCGGCCCGCTCAAGGTGCGTCAGCGGCGCCAGGAAGGTCACCTGCACCACGCCCGGGTGCCGGCCGATCTCGATGGCGCCCGTGATGGTGGCGCGGTTGAGCACCTCGCCCAGACTCATCCCCAACAGGCGGGACGCCCGGCGCAGGCCGACCTGGGTAGCGCTGTTGAGGTCGGGGCCGGTCCCGATGACGGAGATGGGCGCCGACTCCTCGATGTCGGCCAGCCCCCACTGCCGGGCCAGGGCTCGGGCCCGGGCCTTCTCGTCGGGGGTGAGCGGCCGCGCCAGCGGCGGCAGGTCTTCCGCCAGCGGGAAGAGCACGGGGCCTTCCAGCGTGAGGCCCTTGACCACCTGCACCTGGAGCGTGACCGAACCGGATACGTCCATCGTGTGCCCGGCGATCTCGCCGTCACCCTGCAGGGCATGCATGTCGCCCATGTAGATGCCAGCACCCGGCACCTTGACCGGCGCCAGGAGCAGGGCCCCCGCCCGCACCGCGTCGACGTCCATGTGGCCGTCGGTGCGCGCCTCTTCCAGCTGCTGCGCCGTCAGGGCGTACTCATGGGCGGCGCCCACCAGAGCAGCCCCGAAGTCGCCGGCGTTGTGCGAGTCGGGCATGCGCACGGCGGGCACCGTGCCGAGCTGCCCCAGGAAGGGGCGCAGCCGCACCGCCACACCCACCAGATCGTGGGGGGCGAAGAGCAGGATGGGGTGCTGCACGGAGCCGTCAGGGAGGGCCGCGTAGCGGGCCGCGTCATGGGCGATGCGCTCCGCTGCGGGCCCGGGCAGGGTGACGCCCACGGTGCGGGTCGGGTCGAAGGCCACGGTGTAGCCGTGCTCGATCTGGAAGGGTGTGACGGGCACCCCGCAGGTGGCGCACCGCACGGCCTGCTGACCGATGCCCTCGACCCGGGTCTCGGGGTACAGAGTGCCGCACTGCGGGCAGCGGGCGGCCACGTAGGGGTCGCCCAGGTAGTGCCCCTCGACCCAGCGGTCGTGGCCCGAGGCGGTGGCCAGGGACGTGACGGTGATGTCGCGGATGCGGATGGCGACGGCGTCACCGGGTTCGGCGCCGTCGACGGCCACGGGCTGGGTCACCTCGTGACCACCTCGCAGGCGGGGGGTGATCATCGGGCCCCAGCAGCCTGGCGCGGTGTTGGCGATGATGGTGCCGCCGTCCTGGACGGGGCCCAGCATGAGGGCGTCGGGGTCCAGGATGCCGTTGGTGAAGCTCGACACGACGACGTTACGGCATGGAGCCTGGCGGGCAGCGGTCACGCTCACGGAACCATCCCTCCCGTTCGCATGATGTGGGGCGGCGGTCAGGCGCCGCCACCTGCCGGGGGTAACAGCGCCACCTGGCTGGAGAGGACGGGCTCGTCCGGGCCTAGCACGCGGCCGTCAGCCACCACCAAGACGCTCGGCAGGTGCTCGGCCAGGGGCGGATAGAGGCGGCCGACGAGCTCACGCACCTCAGCCGCCGTGGGCCACGCGTCGCTGGTTGTCTCCACCGTGACGATCGCCTGGCCTGCCCTGGCAGCCAGAACCGCCCCCAGACGCACCTGGAGCGTCAACGCCATGCACCTCGATGGCATTGTAACCGGTTATCAGACCAGCCATCAATGCCTCACCGTCGCCTGCAAGGCCTTCCCGGATGACGCCGGGGAGGCGCCTCTAGACCGAGTGGCCAGCGACCTCGGCCCCGGCACGGCGAAGCGGGTGGGTAAAGCGTCCGCTGCTCCCCACCGGGCGGGCGAGACGGCGAGAGCCATACATCCAGGGGGAGACGCGCCGGGGCTTAAATACCTTTTCAAATTCCTGCGGAGACACCGACCGAGGGCTCCCTCGCCGGGCAGGCCGTATCGGTCGGCGAGCGCTCACTGCCCGGTGGGCCTGGCGGCTCCCTGCACCGGCCCGCCTGCTCCGCCGAGACGACTAGCCAGACGATGGGGCCACGTCATGGTCGCCCTGGCGTCCCATGGGGCGTCGCCATCCGTGCCAGCCTCCCATGCCGCGGCAACCGGCCCTGTCCCTCGCCGCGTCACGGGTCTCGTCCATTTCAACGATCGTTGAAATGCCCCCGGCCCCACTCGCTCGCGCCTTCGGCGGCACGGCGCGTCGACCGCCCGCACTCTCGTGCTGCGCGCCCTCTCCCTGCCGCCCGCCGGAGACGCCCCGTAGACGCGAGCTCATCGGCGAAAGCATCCGGTCTCGTCGACCGCACGCGCCGCCAACCGTGCGACCATGGCCTACGGTGCGGGCACGAGCGACGGCACCCTACCCCTCCGCCACCCCCCGCCGAGGCGCTGGCACGGCTCGGCTACGAACCCGCGCGCATGGCCATCCACAGCGACTTCCGCACCTCCTGCCCCGACAGACGGGCTCGGAGGTGGCACGTTCAAGCTGCCCGTTCGATTTGCCCTTGACTTTCCGAGGTTGTGGTAAGTATTGTCGCTTGTAGTTGCATCTGCCGATGCCGTACGGGGGGTTTGCAAGTGACGCACAGTGGCAAAGTAGCCATCGTGACGGGCGCAGGTTCCGGCATCGGTCAGGCGACGGTGCTGCGTCTGGCCCGAGAAGGAGCGCGGGTGGTGGGCTGCGATGTCAACCCGCAGGGGCTCGCGGCCACCCGCGCGAAGCTGGAGGAGGCGCAGCTCTCGGCGACGCTGCTGGTGGCCGATGTCGCCCGCCAGGAGGACGTGGAACGGGTCGTGGCCGAGGCCGGGCGGGTCGACATCCTGGCCAACGTGGCGGGGATCATGGACTTCTTCCTGCCGCTGGATGAACTCGACGACGCCACGTGGCAGCGAGTCCTGTCGGTCAACCTGGATGGGGTCATGCGCATGACCCGGGCGGTGCTCCCGCGGATGCGCGAGGCCGGGGGTGGTGCCATCGTGACGGTCGCCTCCAAGGCCTCGTTCTCCGGAGGGGTGTCGGGCGCCGCGTACGCGGCCTCCAAGCACGGGGTCATCGGGCTCGTCCGACACGTGGCCTACTTCTATGGCCCGCTCGGCATCCGGTCCAACGCCGTGCTGCCCGGGCCGGTCGAGACGGGCATCGGCGCCACCGCCATGCCCAAGAGCCCGTGGGCGCTGGAACGGGCCAAGCTCGCCATGGCCACCATGCCCAAGTCGGCCAGGCCCGAGGAGATCGCCGCGATCATCTCCTGGATCGCCTCGGACGAGGCATCCTTCCTCAACGGCGCCCTGGTCACCGCGGACGGCGGCTGGTCGGCGGCGTAGGGCGCGGGTCGCCCATCGGCTGGAGGCAGCCGACCAGCGGCGGTCATGCCTCGCGGCTCGTGCCGCCGACGCCGATGGGCGACCGATGGGGACGTGAGCGAGAGGCCCTTCGAGCCCGCCTATCTGCGTACGTGCCGAGCTGGGCGGATGGCCGCCAAGGTCCAACAGGCCCGGGCCATGCTGCGCGACTGCCGGGTCTGCCCCCGGGACTGCCGGGTCAACCGATGGGAGGGCCGCCAGCATCATGCGGCGGCCGGGTGGGAAGCACGGTGGGGGTAGTGCGTCCAGACGGGAGACGCGGCGGGGCTTAAATACCTTTTTAAATTCCCGTGGAGACACCAACCGAAGGCCCCCTCGCCGGTCAGGCCGTCCCGGTAGCCGATCACTCACGGCCCGGCCAGCCGGGAGGCTCGCCGCCCCGCCGCGACGGGCAGGCAGAGCCGCCTCGCTGCGCCCGGCACTCCCGCTCGTTACCCCTGCTGCGAACGGCCCGGCGGCCCAAGCGCTCCACCGCCGGACGGGGCCACGTCGCGGTCGCCCTGGCGTCCCGTGCCGCGGCAAGCGGCCGTGTCCCTCGCCGTGTCACGGGTTTCGGGCATTTCAACGACCGTTGAAATACCCGCCGAACCGCTCGCCCCGGCCTTCAGCCGCACGGCGCCCTACGGGTGGGCCGGGAGCGCCCGGGTCGCCTCTTGGAGCCGCTCGGCGACCCAGGCCAGCGGCACGGCCGTGAGGGCTGGGCCGTCGGAGCCCAGCGCGCGCTCGAAAGCGCGGCGGGCACGGGCTCCTGTCGGCCAGGAGCCCCCCATCGCCTGGGCCAGAAGCCGGGCCACCTCGGCCGGGCCCCGCCGTTCGGCCAGCCAGTAGAAGAGGGCGAAGGAGACGGCGTAGCCCCTCCGGGCCCGTCGCTGCGCCTCGGTCGGCTTGCCCGGCTGCGCCTGCGTGGCCACCCTGAAATCCGTGAGGTCGAAGCACTCCGTACCGGTGACCGGGCCCAAGCGTTCGGCCAGGATGGCGAGGCGCGCCCGGGCCACCTCCGGCGCCAAAGCCAGGCCCACGCGGTAAGCGGCGTAGTCGGCGGCTCCCTCGCCGACCCAGCGCGTCTTGCGGTCCCGCCAGTATAGACGCAGGGCAACGGCTGCCTCCACCCACTCGTGGGGGACCGCCGAAAACAAGAACTCCCTGGCACGGTGGCTGGCGAGCCAAGCCTCTTGATCTGCCGTGTCAACCATCGCGTGCAGCCCGAAGCCCGTCATCGCCACTCGCTGCCGGGGATGGTGGCAGTCGGCCAGGAGGGTCAGCCGCAGCCTCGGACGGCGCAGCCGGGGAAAGACCTCGTCCAGGATTTCATCGACGCGGGTCGCGGCGGTGAGCACCGCTTGCGCCACCGTCTCGGCCACGGGCGGCTCCCAGTAGACGCGGACTCGGCGGTTAGGGGACGCAAGGCATGGCCAGCTCCCCGGCCGTACCCAGACGAGGGGCCATTCAGAGTCGTTGTTCTCGCTGGCGGCAAAGGTCGCGGTGGTGGCGAAGAAACCCCGCCGGGTGACCAGGTAGGCCAGCAGGGCCACCGCGGCCAGCAGACCCAGCGTCGCCGGTGTCAGTAGCTTCTCCATGCGACCCCCACCGTCCGTGCTGCGGCGTCGCACCGCCCCCCATAGGGCCTGTGCGATGCTTCGCCCCCGCCTCGCTCTCCTTGATCCAACAGTGGCCACGGTAGCGACGTTGCGCCCGGATGGCGACCGCCACGGTAGACGAGGAGGGCCGCGTTCATGGCAACCCGAACGGCTGGCCGTCCAGGATACGCCGAGACCACCATCCCCTGGATCTCGGGGGACATCGGCAGACCGGCGGCTACCCCGCCCGTGGCGACGACTCCTCCTCGTCAGCACCCGCACCCGGTCATCCTCGGAGGCGAGACGGTCCACGTTGCCGGCTAGCGCGGCAAAGGTGAGGATGCCCTCCAGCGAGGCCAGGGGGTCGGCGCGCGCATCTTGAGCAGCAGGTCGAGCTTCTCGTCGAACAGTGCGTCGTAGTCGGCGAGGTCGTAGCCGAACAGCGCGAACGACTCCGTGAACGACCCTCGGCCCACCATGATCTCGGCCCGGCCCGCCGACAGCAGGTCCAGGGTGGCGAAGGACTGAAAGACCCGCACGGGGTCGTCGGTGCTCAGCACGCTGACCGCGCTGGTGAGCCGGATACGCTTGGTGCGGGCGGCCGCGGCAGCCAACACCACCGCCGGTGCGGTCCGCCTACGTGGTGGGAAGCCCGTCGCTTGGGGCGGGAGACGGCCGCGTCGATGCGGCCAGGGTGAGAAACATGGCGTCGGTTCGCCGGGTACAACTGACATCCGGCACTCGACCGCGAAGGCCTGCAAGGAGGCCGCGGGCACGATCAGACGCTGGCTCTCGAGACAGATAGCGTCATCAGCCTCATCGTCGAGAACCGCCGCGTATGGGAAAGCCCGGTGATGCGCGCCTCGTCCTTCTACCACAACGTGCGACGGGAAGGCCGCTCGTTGTGACAGGCGACGCCGCTGATCTCGTACATTCCCCCTCTACTTCTGGTCGCGCGCTGGCTTAGAGCCAGACTTGGAGGCCGTCCCCTCAATCGTCTTGCCTGGCCCGCCCCTGCGGCCTGCAGGATCGGCATGAGGGCACATCAGAGCTACGGCAGGCGGCTTTTACGGCATCCGTCCGCGCCGATGCTCCCGTTTAAGAGCAGCGGGCTCCGCCAATTCTTGGCGCGGGAAGGCCGCCGACAAAGGCACTACGCCTGTTCGCCATCTGTTCGTGACCTTCAGCGCCCAGGACGTACGATCGACGATGCCATCCGGCTGCATGCGTAGCCTGATGTCGACGGCAGTACCAACCTGATGTCGACGGCCGTACCGAGCCGATCGTGTAGCTCCCGTAGTACGACCAGAAGGTCGATATCGCCGTCGCGCCCGGCCGTCTGGCGTGCCCTCGAGCCAATTGCCAGGAAGGGTGCAGCCGTGAATAATGAAGCCGGGCAGAGCAGAGACAGCGAGCGGTGCACAGCTATGAAGGGAGAGACCCCGGTGCGTAAGCCGTCATCACGGCCCGACAAACCCGACGCCCCTCTCAAATCCCTGCCTGGGGCACCCCGCAAGGGAAAAGCTCGCGGACCGAGCCTGCACGGGCGTGTGCAAGCTCCGGAAAACCGTGCGCAAACCGCCCCGGGACTGGAGTCGCATCGGCGCGCACGGCCGGACCCGCAGGTAGTCACGTGGGCTAAGACCCACTTCGAAGCCAACCGCGAACTCTACGATTGGCTTGCCAAACTCTAGACCCCTGGAATGTTGCGCTACCCTCGCCTACCGGACGTTTTGTTCCTCCACGAGGAAGCCCTGCGCGCATCAGGCGGAATGCCGGGCATCCGGGACCTCGGCCTAATTGAATCAGCGCTGGCGCGTCCGCGGGCGTGCTTCGGAGGCCGGCAGCTCTACCGTACCCGCTGGGAAAAGGCAGCAGCGTTACTGCACTCCTTGGTGAAGAACCACGGGTTCGTCGACGGCAACAAGCGGGCCGCGTGGGCCACGGTCAGCTATTTTCTGGAACAAAACGGCCAGACCATCGTCGCGTCTCCGAGCGAAATCGTCGGCATGCTGCTGGAGATTGAGGCCGATCGACTCGACGTGCCCGGCATCGCGCGGTGGCTGCTGGCCCATGCCCGACCCTTGCCGGGACGGCGCTCGCCGAATGACTAGAGCATGTAGAGCATGTGTACGAGGTTGGGTCACGCCGTCGACCCGGACACACTGGCGTTCAATCGGACGGGACGAACGCCCTCGGGGCTGCCACAGGCGGATGGTTTTGATGGTCATCAAAACCGGAGCTACGCGCCGGCGCGGACATCTTCTCTCGCCGGCGTGCCGGTGGTCAAACGATGGACCGCCCGGTAGAGCGGGCGCAGGCGCCTGTACAGGGGCCGGTAGACCTCGTGGTAGAGAGCACCGTACAGCGCGGCGGACTCGGGGCGCGGTTCGAACACCCGCCCCGGGCGCGCCATCTCCTTCACGGCCGTGGGCAGGTCCGGATGGAGACCGACGCCGGCCGCCGCCAGCATGGCGGCGCCCAAGCCAGAGGTTTCGGATACGTGGGGGCGGAAGGCAGGAAGGTTGAAGACGTCGGCCGTGATCTGCAAGACGAGGTCGCTGCGGGACCCGCCCCCGCAGACCCGCAGTTGGTCGATGCGCACGCGGGTGCGGCGCTGAATGTGCTCTGCCCCCTCGCGCAGGGCATAGGCCAGCCCTTCCAGGATGGCCCGGTAGAGGTGGGCCCGGGTGTGGAAGCTTCCGAACCCGACCACTGCGCCGCGCGCCTCCGGCCCCGGGAAGCGCAGGCCCGGCGACCAGTAGGGCTGCACCACCAGGCCCAGGCAACCCGGCTGGACTTGCTCCGCCTGGCGGTCGAGCAACGCTTCCGCCGCCAGGCCTTCGGCCCGGGCCTGTCGCTCTACGTCCGCAGCGAACTCCTGCTTGAACCAGGAGACAAGCCACAGGCCCCGGTATACCTGCACCTCCATGTTGTAGGAGCCCGGGACGGCGCTGGGGTAGGGCGGGACGAGGCGGATAGGTTCCAGGTAGCGCGGCGAGGTGACGCTCACCGTGGCCGTGGTGCCGTAACCCACACACGCCGTGGAGGGCTCCAGGCAGCCGGCCCCGAGCATCTCGCACGCCTTGTCGGCCGCCGCCGCTATCACCGGAGTGCCTTGCGGGATGCCCGTGGCGCGGGCAGCCTCGGCTGTCACCTGCCCCAGGATGTGCCCGGGGGGGACCAGGTCGGGAAGGGTCTCCCGCCGGACGGGCAGGGCCTGCCATCTCCAGTCGCGGGGTGCGGCCCATTCCTGGCGCCTGTAGTCAAAAGGGATGTACCCCACCTGGCAGCCCACCGAGTCCACGAACCGGCCCGTCAGGCGGTACGTCAGGTAGCCAGACAGCAGCAGGTAGTGAGCCGTCTTGTCCCAGATCTCCGGCTGATTCGCCCACAGCCAGTTGGCTTCCGCTTCCGCCTGAAGATAAGCCAGGGTGGAGTGCAGGCCGGCAAGCCGAAAGAGAAGCCCCCAGGTTGCCCGCACCCGGGGGTAGCGGTCCGAACGCCGCTGGTCCAGCCACAGGATAGCAGGACGCAGGGGCTGCCCACGGGAGTCGAGGTTGACCACCGTCCCTCTCTGGGTAGTCAGGGCCACCGCCGCCACGGCCTCCGGAGGGGCCTCCTCCTGCGCCCACAGAGCCCGGCAGGCGGTGGCCACCGCCTCCCAGTAGCGGGTGGGGTCTTGTTCGGCCCATCCGGGATGCTCCGAATAGTAGGGAGGCACCAGCGGCACCCGAGCGAGCTGCACCAGGTTGCCCCGCGGGTCGAAGAGCAGGGCCCGCGCGCTCTGCGTGCCGACGTCGATGGCGAGCAGCAGCTCCCCGGCCATCTCCCGCTCCCCCTTCAGGGCCCCCCGGCCGGCGTCGCCCGCGCCTGGCTCTTCTGCGCGCTGTCGGGGATTCCCGCCAGGAGGGCCGGGCTGTAGGCCAGACTCCATCGCTGCCTGTAGCGCTCGACCTCCGCTTGCCACCGGGCATCGTCCCAACCCAGGGCCGGCTGGACGATGCCCCGCAACTGCTCGAGCAGCGCCGCCGCGCCCTGCGGCAACTGAAATCCCAGCCGGACGCGCCGCAGGAGGAGATCGTCGAGGTGCACCACGTTTTCCCGCTCCGCCGCCCAGCGCACCTCGGCCCACAGGGTGTTCGTCCCCGGGATGGCCTCGAGCTCGCCGGGGCGGGCCGAGCGCACCAGCACAGCCGCCTGTGCCCCGTATCGCCCCACGAGGCGCAGGCGCCGGGCGTCGTCGAGTTGCTCCAGCTCGGCGGGCAGGGGACGCTGCGCAGCGGCTGGGGCTGCCCGCCCGGTATCACGGCGGCCCAGGCGCCGGCGGGCCCTGGCCATGACGGCGCGGGCCATCACGCCGAAGGTGGTCAGCTTGCCACCCGTCACGGTGAGGAGTTCCTCGTCCCAGATGGCGTAATCCCTTGGTTCTTGGGAGGGATCCTTCTTGCCCGTTCCCACGACCGGCCGCACTCCCGAAAAGGTAGCCTGTACGTCCTCGGCCGTAATGTCGAGGGAGGGAAACAGGTGCCTCACTGCCGTCAGCAGGTATTCCCCTTCGCTCGGATGGATGCGGGGTTCGGCGTCCAGGCCCTCCCGGTGATCCACGTCGGTGGTACCCACGAGGGTCAAGCCCTCCCACGGGAGCACGTACAGGGGCCTGCCGTCCCCGGGGTGAAAGAGGTTGATCCCCACGGCGACGGGCAGCCGCCACCCGGGAAACAGGAGGTGGCTGCCCCTGAGCAGGCGCAGCCGGGGCCGCTTGCCCAGCCGAGCCCGGAAGGAATCGGCCCAGACCCCGGCGGCATTGATCACCACCCGGGCTCGCACCTCGGCGGTGCGACCGGTTACCAGATCCCTTACCACCACACCCTCCACGGCGCCGGAGCGGGTGCGGCACAGATCCTCCACGGGGGCGTAATTGAGGGCGACGGCCCCTGCGGCCACGGCACCGTCGATGATCCGCAGGACCAGGCGGGCATCATCGGTAAGGGCATCCAGGTACCAGAAGCCCCCCTGCAGCCGGTCCGGACGGATGTGGGGGGCCAGTGTCCTCAGCCCGGCAGGGTCCAGGTGCCGGTGGTTGCGGCGCATCGCCATCGCGTCGTAGAGGATCATCCCCACGTCCAGAAGGTGCCGCCCCACCGGGTCGCCCCGGTAGCAGGGCAGGACCAGCGCCAGGGAGTTGACCAGCCCCGGCATTTGCCGGAGCAGGCGCTCCCGCTCCCGCACCGAATGCCAGGTCACCCTCACCTGCCCCTGCTTCAGATAGCGCAGGCCGCCGTGCACGAGCTTGCCCGACCGGCTCGACGTCCCCGACGCGAAGTCCCCTTGCTCCAAGAGGGCCGCCCGCAACCCCTGGCGGACGGCCTCCTGCAGGATGCCGGCTCCCGTTATCCCGCCGCCGATGATCACCACGTCCCACGGCTCCGCCAGGGAGGCCCAGGCTGAGGTACGATCCGGGCTCACGGTGCCACCTCCCGACAGACCAGCTTGCCGGGGTTCATGATGCCGCCGGGGTCGAGGGTGCGGCACAGGGCGCTGAGGAGATCCATCCCGAGGGCACCTTTTTCCGCTTCCAGGTACGGCAGGTGGTCGATGCCGACCCCGTGCTGGTGGCTGATGGTCCCGCCGCAGGCGACGATGGCCCGGCTGGCCGCTGACTTCAGCACCTGCCAGCGCCGCAGGTTCTCTTCGGGGTCGGGGGAGAGGCGGAAGAGGTACGTCGTGTAAACGTTGGAGCCGTGCCGGTAAACGTGAGAGAGGTGGGTGAAGACGTACACCTTCTCACCCTGGTCCGCCAGCCCGCCGTGAAGGGCCTGCTCGATGGCCTCGATGAGGCGCGGCACCTGGGTCCAAGTGCCGGCGGTCTCCAGGGTGTCTACGGCGTAGCCCATCTCCCACAGGGTGTTGCGCAGGTAAGGCGAACGAAACCGATGCTTCACCCACTCGTGGCCGAACCTGCGGCCGGCGTACACCCCCCGGTGGGACCCGGCTATCGCGAGTGCCTGGCGCAGGGCGCGCCGCACCCGGCCTCTGGTGCCGGAGACGCCCAGGATCAGCATGCACTTGCCGGAACCCGCCCCGCGGAGGGCCAGCCACCGCTCGAGGAGGCGCATGAGCTTCTCGTGCCCCGCCAGCACCAGGCTGGTGGCTGTTTCCGCCGGCATGCTCAGCCGCAGCATCGAAAGGGGCACGTCCGACTGCACCATCTCCCGGACTGCCTCAAGGCCGTGTTCGAACTCAGGGAAGAAGACCGCGGCAAACTCCTCGGCTTGCGGTAGGGGACGGACGCGGACGGTCACCTCGGTGAGGATGCCCAGCCGGCCTTCGGAGCCGAGGACTGCCTGCCGCAGATCCGGGCCGGTCGCGGAACCCGGAAAGGGGGGAAGGAGCAAAGTTCCGGCAGGTGCCTCCATCCGGCCGCCGGCGAAGAGGTCCTCGATCCGGCCGTAACCGAGGGATTGCTGCCCCGCCGAGCGGGTGGCCACCCAGCCCCCCAGCGTGGAGTACTCGAAAGATTGCGGAAAGTGCCCCAGGGTGAAACCGCGGGCCCTGAGGCAGGCTTCCAGATCCGGCCCCTTCACCCCGGCCCCGAACGTGGCCAGGTGGCTGCGCGCGTCGAAGTCCACGAGCTGGCTCATCCGCCCGAGGTCCACGGACAGCACCGGATCGGCGCCCGGGAGCACCGCCAGGTGGCCCACCACGCTGGTGCCTCCGCCGTACGGGATCAGCCGGGCCCCCGCCGCTTCGGCATACCGAATCAGCTCCCGCACCTCTTCATGGGTGGAGGGAAAGGCCACCCCGTCCGGGAAGGCGGGGACGCGGCCGCTGCGGGCCGCGATCCAGTCCGGAAGGCTCTGCCCCAGGGCGTGGCGCACCCTTTGCTCAGGGTCGGTGCTCACCAGAGGGTGGGGCGGGAGACGGGAAGGCGGCACGCGGGAGACCACCTCGGGCAGGGTCGCGTCCCGGGGCGTCATGCCCGGCCCCAGCATGGCCTCCAGGAAGTCCCATGCTCCCGCCGGCACCGGGTAGGTCACACCCTCATCGCCCCAGCCGTTCCAGCGCCTCACGGCCAGCCACCTCCAGCCCTGCGCCGCGTCGTGCTCCGCTGCGCTGCGCCGCGCTGCCGATTGGTCGAGAGGCTCTGCGGGGCGTCCTCACCCCGCGCCCGCCGGCGCGCCCTCCAGACGCGGAGCTGCGGCCGTTGCTTGCCACAGCCGGACACTCTCGTGCATGGCTTCCGCGATGACCGAGGCAGCTCGCTCGGCATCGCGCACCATGGCCGCCTCCAGCAGGCGACCGTAAAACCGTAGCGAAGCGGCCCGGTTCTCTGCACGGGCGAAGTACTGCCGGGCCGCCCGTCCGTACAGGGCGGCGAACCCGTTCAGCAACAGCGGGAACACGTAGTTTCCCGAGAGCCGGGCCAGGTGCACTTGCCATTGCCAGTCAAAGGCGGCGAAGGCATTGGGGTCGTCATCGAGGGCGTCATGCCCCGCAAGCACCGCCACCACCCTGGCCGGACTGCGTGCCACCGCAGCCCGGCCGAAGGCAGGAGCCAGCACCGCCCGCACCTCCAGAAGCTGCGTCACGAAGTCGTGCGACAGGCGGTCTGCTTGCCGCGCGAGCCGGTCGAGGACGTTGAGGTTGCCTTCCTGCCAGAAGTCGTTGACGGCGGCGGGCTGGCCGGGGCGAATGGTGACCCACCCATCTCGGGCCATCCGCTGGAGGACCTCCCGCAGCGTGGGGCGCGAGACGCCGAGTTGGGCGGCCAGTTCGCGCTCGGCAGGCAGCGAGGCCCCCGGCGGGTAGGTCCCGCGCAGGATGGCGCCGATCAGGTGGTCCTCCGCCTGGTCCGAGCTGCGCCGGCCCCTGCGGGGATGTTTGCCAGCGCCCCGCGCCTGCGTACCTCCGTTGTGCGGACTGGGCTTCAGCCCGTCCACCCGGTTTATGCCTCCCTCTGGTGCGCCGTCCTGCGCCGTACTCTTGCCCGCATGGACGTCGCCTTTACGCCCTTGCCACCGCCGGAGCGGACGAGGATTGGTTTGACCACCAAGCTATTGTGGTCTGACCAATCCGCCAGTAGTTTAACGGTTCGCCATCCTTTCGTCAAGGCCCGTGGCGGGCTGGTAGCTGCAAGTCCCCGTCGCGCCAGCCCAGGACACCCCGAGGCTCAAGCGCCGCGCAAGCGCCCCGACGGGGGCTCGCATCGCCCCGTTGCGATCGAGAACCTGAGCAGGGAGACGTCTGGGGCTTCCTTCCGAGGACCGTTGCCTGGGCGTGGGCTCGAGCAGTCCATCTGTGTGGTGACGGTCGCCGAGGAGTGCAGTGTCGTTTGACGCACGCCGGCCCCTGCGGAGCTACGTCCCAGCGGGGCCCACCGGACGGCTCTCCGTTACCTACCCGCGCTACCCCGCCAGGGTCGCCGACCCCTCCTCGACGAGGTGGCCGGCCAGCAGGCGCAGGTAGGGGCTGGGGCTACGGAGCTTGCCCTCGTGACGGGCGTGGCCGGTCAGGATGAGGTGGCGCCGAGCCCGGGTGAGGGCCACGTAGAGCAGGCGGCGCTCCTCCAGCTCCCGGCCGTCCTTGATGGAGCCGTAGTTGGGGAACTCGTTGTCCGACAGGCCCGCCACGACGACCACCTCGAACTCCAACCCCTTGGCCTGGTGCACGGTCAGCACACGCACCCGGTCATCCTCGGGCCCGAGCCGGTCCACGTTGCGGGCCAGGGCGGCGAACGTGAGGATGCCTTCCAGCGACGCCAGGGGGTCGGCCGCCGGGTCGTCTCGCTCCACGAAGACCCGCCGCAGCTCGGCGACCTCCTCGGCGAGCGGCAGGAAAGCCCGGCGCAACCCCTCCACCGCCTCGCGCCGCGCCGGGGCGGTCCGCTCGACGTCACGCAGCAGCCGGGCCAGCAGCTCGAGGGTCGCCCCGACGTCGTCGGCTGCTCGGTGCGTCGGCCTCGCGCTCGTCCCCAGCCGTTCGCACAGGCCCTGCAGGGTTAGGTCGGGGCCCCCGACGAGCCGCCGCGCCATCGCGTAGGTGTCGACGACCAGCGGCAGCTCCGTCGTCTCGGTGTCGAGGACCACCACCCGCCCCCGCCGCACCGCCTCCAGCAGAGGCCCGAAGGGGTCGCCGGCGTGCAGGGCGGCCAGGTCGGCGAAGTCCGTGATGCGCAGCCCTTGGGCTTCGCCCGCCGCGGCCCTCGCCAGCGTCGCCTCTCCGATGCCCCGAGCGGGCCGCTACAGGACACGGGCCAGGGCGTGACCATCGGCCGGGTTGACCAGCAGGCGCAGGTAGGCCACGGCGTCCTTGACCTCCTGGCGCCGGAAGAACTCGCAGGTCTCGACGGTCAGGTGCGGGATGCCGGCGCGTTCGAGGGCCTGGGCGATGGTCTGGGCGCGGTGGTTGGGCCGCACCAGGACGCCGACGTCCCGCCAGCGCAGCGGCTGGCTGGCCCGCGCCTGCTCGGCCTGCAGCCGCAGCAGCCGGGCGGCGACCCAGTCGGCTTCGGCCTCGGTGCTGCGGGCGAAGTGGTAGACGATGGGTGTCCCCGGCGGGAGATGGGCGGCAGGCCGGGGCCGGGGGCGTCGGCCGAACGTCGCGGCCACCACGTTGGTCGCGTCGAGGAGGCGGCGGGTGGCGCGGTGGTTCGAGGTCGGCGAAGTCGAGGGCATGGTGCGCCGCCAGGGCGGCCTGGTAGGCCTCGGCCAGCTCCCGTGACGGCGTGTCGAACCCGGTGAAGAGGGCTGGGAGGTCGGGCGGCCAGCGGAGCGCGCGGGCGGGGGCCGTCACCTTGGCCCGGCTGATGCCGTCGAAGAGAGGGCCGGCCTCGCTGAGGGAGCGCCCCGTCACTGCACCGGCCCCATACACCTGCTCGCCGTTTGGGAGTCCTCAAGGCAAGGCTGACCCGGCCAACCCCTTCCGCTCGGCAACGAAGTACGCCGCTCGCTCGAAGCTCGTAAAGAGGTCGCAGTGCCGTCGCTCAAACTCTGGTCGCAAGCTATCCGTCAGCACCCTGTCTCGGCACAGGAACACGGACTCGTGCTGATGGTGCTCCAGATCCTCGAGCACGGATGCTGCAATGATCGCGTCAGGGTATCCAAGATCAAATTCATCCTGGTACCTTCGGGCGAGTGAATAGACGGAATGTGTAATGGGGAGGACCTGGGCACAAGCCATAATTCTATCCAGCATCGTGTAAAGGCGACCGTACTCGGCTAGGTTTACCTCATCGAGTGCTGCAATGGCCTGCATGACGAGGGCTGTCGCACGCCGGCCGGTCTCGTTGGTCGCCCTGTGCAGGTGCTTCCGTTCTTGCTCAAGCGACCGACGGACGTCTGAGCGTCTTGTCACCTGCCTAGTAACCCGGTAGAATGGCTCGAGCAACGCAAACGACGGTAAGCGAAGAGATGCCCCGCCTTGTTCGACGAACTCGAGAACCCGTTCGGCGGAGGCACACTGTTCCTGGTCGAATATAAGCTCCAGAATGAAGTTCGACTCGATGTAAACTACCATCCGTGCACCAGCCGGCTGCTGTGCCTACGCCATTCGCTCAAGGCGAACGTCCCCACCCGCGATCGCGTCGATAAACCCACTCCGCTGGAGTACCACTCCTGAACCTGGCTCCCGTCCGTCTCTACCAAGCGCCAGGTCAGACAGCCATCGGTTGACCACGTACGCGAGGCTAAGATGCAGCAGGCCGGGCTGGGTCTTCAAGCCGCCGTAGTGTGCCACAATCTCGTCCATGGGGAAGGAGACGTGGTCGTGCCACTTAACTTGGCCGCCCGACACCTGCCACAAGTACCCCGCAGTCGGCGTGAGAAGCAGGAGATACCGCACCGAGGGGGGTAAGGCATCGGGGCTACCCCACAACCGCGCGGCGAGCTCAGACGCGACAGCAGCCGACACGTCACGCTTACCCTTGATCTCGACGATGGCCACTGCCTGCCCGTACTTGTCGTACACGACAATGTCATAGACGCGATGGGATAGGATCATTTGCCCGGAACCACCCGCCGATATCGCCCGGTGTCTCGGGCTGCCTCAATTATAGGCGCACTCTCGCGGGATCGGCAACCGCACGAGAGACGCGTCCGGCGACTGCTCCAGCCCCGCTAGCTCACCAGCCGCGGGTTGTGGTGGGGGCCGCGGGCTGCGGGGAAACCACAGCTCCGCGTCTGCATCCGACTGACGGTCGGCGCATTAAGGGATCGTGCCAGGGGCGTCGGGATGTCTGATGGGCCACCGCTACCCGGCAGAGAGGGTCTCTTGCAAGGGGTGGCTACCCGGACTGCGACGAGACGAGGTGGCGGCCGCGTGTATCCCTTGTACGGATGGTGAAGACAAGGGAGGTTCCTACCGGCCGGCTAGGTAAGGCGCATCCCACGAGCACGGGGACGGAGGCGGTACGTCGCGGCGATGGCTGGGCGAGTTCCCAGACGACGGCGGGCCAACGGTTCCTCGGGATACCCACGGAAAGCGTAGGGCTCGACGGATGGGCCGGACACCGTCCATGCTCCCGGGTCCAGTGGGTCTTTCTCATTCCTGGCTACGGTCCGACCGGGCTCGAGGACGATGGATGTGCCCGCGCGCCTGAAGGTCAAGGGTCTGCTGCCCGGATCGGATAAACGTCATGTACAAACGTCATGTACAGCGGACGTTCTTTGTACATGCGGCTTCGCGCACGCTCGATGCCCTCCAACTCCCCCGGTCGCAGTTCGGTGCTGGGGAAGAAACTCACGCAGCAGCGCCGCCAGTACCGATACCGGGAACGCGGATTCGACGCTCGCCGGGGGTCCGTCAGGCGCTCCAGGAGCGGCCGGAAGGTCTCGGCCACCTGAACCAGCCCAGGCTTGTCGCTGGTGTAGTCCAGGCACTGGCGCGTCGCGCCGAGAAGGATGTCGATGAGTTGGATGAAGTGGCTCTCGGATGCGAAGTTCTCCTCCTTGTGATGGTCCGTGTCGATGAAATGGATCCGGCCTTGGTCGAAGAGAATCCCCGGCTCATCCTGTTGGAGACGCCACATGGTGTGCCATTCGAAGAGGTCGTCATGCTCCATCTCCGACCGGTCGTGGAAGATAGCTACGACCCGCACCTGGCCCACAGAGGGGTCGCTGAGGAAGAACCCCTTGAGCACAGAGGCTACCGTCGAGCGGAAGAATCGGCTGTAGATGCGCCGTTCTTGCTGCCATCCTGACTGTCCGAAGGCTTCCATACGCAGCTTCGAGAGGTTGAGCCCCAAAATGTGGAAATGGAAGCACTTACGGTCGTCGCTCAGCACGAGCTCGACCCACCGCCGGGCGAGGTGGACCTTGCGATGCTGGGTCAACTCGGAGAAGTGGGGCTCTCCGTCGTATCCCACTTCCTGCCGGGCATCGGTGAGTTCGCGCAGCGCATCGCCATGGAGACGCTCGGGGATGGCCAGGACTCCGATGTACATCCACCGTTGTCCGTTCGCGGGACTCGAGAAGGGCTTCACTTCGTCAGCATACAGACGCACCGCTACTTCCTCCGCAGGATTGTCGACGCCAAAGAGCAACCGCCCCACCCCGCTTACCTATCCAGAAGATTCGGGGAACACTCAGTTTGCCGGGTGGTTACCCATACGGTCGCCCAGGTTGCGGGGCACGGCGAGGGTCACGTCGAACCCCTGGACGGAGACCACCGTGGCCTCGTATGCAGCGCCCGGTCCAACCACGAGTTGCACCGGCGAGTCGTTGGGCAGATCCAGCTCTGAGTCTGCCAGGAAGGTGTAGAGGAAACGGCCGGCCACCGCGGCGACGAGGCGGCCGTCGCGCAGGGCGTGGCGGTTGGAACCACCTCCCTGCTTGAGGGCAGCGACCTCCTCCTGCAGAGCGGCCAGCAGTTCGTCGGTACCCGTATCGAAGTTGCTTTGTGAGTTCAGCTGAGCCTCACTCCCGTCCAAGGCGCCCGTTGGCTTCTGCCAACCTGTATGTGGGCGGCGCTACTCTCCTACTGGATCTCGTTCCCGTCGACACCTCTTTTCAGCAGGACGGCTGGATGCTCCTTCCACCGGGGTCAGATGCGTCACTCGCATACGCGGGTGCACAGCCCCGATCGCCTGCTTCCCGGCGCCCGCGTGGGGCGGCACCGAGCACTCCGGGGGAGAACCGGTTAACGTACGAGGGCCTGTGCCACCGCCGCGGCGGCACCCCCTCCCTTGAACGGCGTTACTGATCCCCATGCCGCACGACGGAGGATCCCTGCGAACAATGCCGAATTTCCTCACAGGAACCGGATAGCGACTTCAGTTGGCGCATCCGCCTTGGCTGGCCATCGTGTCGACCTGCAACGGCGTGAAGAAGGAGGAGGTGGGCACTTTGGCAACAACGGTATGGGTGTCGGAGGTGACTGATGGTGACACGTTCCGAGCGAACGGGCGGTACTTCCGTCTAGTCGATGTTGACTGCCCGGAGCTGCACCAGCCTGGGGGTCAAGCCGCAAAAGAGCGCCTCAGCGCCCTCGTCCTGCACAAGTACGTTGAGTATGAGTCGAGAGGGACCGACTCGTACGGTCGGGTCCTGGCCCAGGTCTGGGTGAACACCACCGACGTGAACGCTGAGATGCGCCGGTTTTGCGGGGGGACGTAGACCCTACGAACGCTTCATGGGCGGCCAGCCAGGCCGGGTCGAAGCGGACCGCCGCGCCGCCCCCACCAGGGCCAACGCGTCGTCGACCAGCTCTTGGAGAAGCTGTCGGCGGGCCTCCGGGTCGTCCCAGTCGATCCTGGACTTGCCCGGCTGGTGGTAATCGGTGCGCTTCAGCACGGCCGAAAGCGGACCGTCCCGCTCGTGCATCCGGGCCACCGCCAGGACCCGCACGACCGCTTTGCGGATGAGGGTGTAGGTGTCCTGCACGGCGGCCCCGCCGTGGATCAGAAAGGAGTCGACGATCTGGGAGCGCTCCGGCGAAAAAAGCCCCGCCTGCTTCGCCGAGGCCAGCGTCCGCTCCAGCATGGCCGTCGCGATGCCATGCTGCAAGAAGCGTCGGCGGTGGTCGCACAGCGTCACCGCATCGATCCCCTCAAAGTCCCGCCCCGCCAGGATGGCCAGCTTCACCCGGTCGTCGAAGCGGGATTCCTGCTCCATCTCCCGGTCCGAGTAGCCCTTCTCCACCTGGATCAACAGCGCCAGAAACGTGTGGACGGGGCTCACCGAAGGCCTTCCGGTGCGGGCGTCGAACAGCGGAGCAAACATCGATTCGTCCAGGTTCTGCACCGCCCAGTCGTGGAGTCGCCACCAGTAGGAGTCCTTGGGGATGCGCTGTCGCCAGGTGACGTCATCGAAGGTGGTCTGCCGGTTGCGCCGGCCCAGCACGCCGTTCCACTCCCTGCCCGGAGGGGGTTTCCAATGGCATCCTACCACGGAAATAGGCGTGAACGCAAGGATTGTGAAGCAAGACAAAGCAATCCTGCAGCTATGCAGCGACGTTCTCGCTCGTTGTCTAGGAGCCCCCGTCAACTCTTATCGTCGGGTTTCCATTCTTCAAACCTCATGAGCTTATACCATCACGCGCCTGCCAGCAGGGCTGGACCATCCGAAAGACGGCAGACACCGGGTCCTTTGAGAAAGGTCCCACGTGATTGCCGAGCGCGACGCCAACCTCCGTATCTTCGAAGTCAAGGGTTACCCCTCGCCCGTCTACCACCACGGCCCCAAGAAGGGGCAGCCCAAGAAAGCCTCTCTCGGTCTGCAGGCTAAACACTGGTTCGCTGATGGGTTGTTCTCGGCGATCGTGCGACAAACGGCCGCGGCAAGGAGGGAGTGGCTGCAATGCGGTTAGCTGCCACAGATCTGGACGCTCGACTGTCGACCTTCGTATCCTTAGCCGGAAGTTCAGCAAGCCCGATATCCCTCAAATCACGGCAATGACGCCAACGGAGTGGGATTCAAGCGTTCAGGCTTCTGGCTACGCCAGGGGAACCCCCAGCAACTGGAAGATCCGCTGGTGCAGCGGCTCGGGCTCGCCGAGCATCTGGATTTCCTGACCGGCCACCTCGACCGTGTGGCGCTGCAGCGTCTCCAGCTGCATCATCAGCCCTTCGAAGGACTGACGAGGGTCCTCCGCCAGCAGGGGCTCAAGCGCCCGCTCCATGTGCCAGCGCACGTACAACGCCAGCATGCACAAAAAGGCGTGGGCCCGCACCCGGTCCTCCAGCCGATGGTAGACCGGACGCAGGTCCAGGGCGCTTTTCATCGTGCGGAAGTTTTGCTCCAGGGCCCGCAGCGACTTGTACGTGGCCTGCACCTTGGCCGGCTCCATCCGGTCGGCCGGCACGTTGGTGCGCAGCACGTAAAACCCGTCCAGCTCCGCCTCCCGGGCGATGGAGGCCTCCTTGCGCCGGAAGGCGAAGTGGCCGTCGCGGATCTCCAGCTGGAAGTGCTTGCCCACCTTCCAGCGCCTCAGCACCTTGCCCACGGCCACCCCGATCTCGTCGGCCGTCAGGGGCTTGCGGCGGCGACGGCGCACCCGGGCTTCGATTTTGGCCAGCTCCCGCTCCGTGGCCAAAAGCAGCGCCTCGCGCTTTTGCCGGCGCTCCTCGGCCACCAGCGGATTGTAGCAGACCACCAGCCGCTCCCCGGGCCGCTCGGGGTCGGCGATCTCCGCCAGGTCCCGCCGGTCGAACAGGCCCGGCTGAAAGAACCCTTCATCCCGCAGCTTCTGGATCTCCGGCGCCCGCAGGGCCGTGATCCACCCGAAGCCCACCGCCTCCAAGTCGCTCAATCGGGCCTTGACGATCATGCCCCGGTCGCCGACGAACACGACGTACTCGATGCCGAACCGAGCCCGGACCCGGGCGATCTGGGCCCGCAGCGTCTCGGGATCCCCCACGTCGCCGGGGAACACCTCCACGGCCACGGGACACCCCTCGTCGTTGGTGAGCAGCCCCACGCAGAACTGCTTCTTGCCCCGCTTCTTGTCCCGGTTGTACCCGAAGCGGGCCAACGGGCAGGTCTTGCCCTCCAGGTACACGCTGGTCAAGTCGTAGAGCACCATGGCGTTGGGCGTCAGGTGCCGGCGCGCCAGCTTCGCCTCGATAGCGGCCTGACGGGCCAGCAACTCGTCCATGGCCCGGTAGACGTCGTTGACGTCCTCGCCGTTGTGGGGCAACCGCAGAAGCTGCGGCAACGTGGTGGTCGTCCACCACAGGGTCCCGCCCAGCTTGGAGGAGGGCCGCAGGATGCGCATGACGACGACGGCCAGGGCCAAGCGCACCCAGTCGGCCGAGCGAGAGTAGAGCACCTGGTCGAGGCCCAGCTGGCGGATGGTGCCCACGACGGCGGCGACGGCCCCGTGCTGGCGGGACTGGCGGATCTTCACCGTCTGCGGCACCGGCGCCACCGGCTCGCCCCGCAGGGCTCGCCGGACCAGCTCCAGGACGGCTTCCGGCAGGTGGGAGAGGTTGGCGAGGGTCCGATGCTTCACCTTGCCGCCTTCCCGGTAGGTCTGGCGCAGCAGGTGGTAGGTGTAGACCTTGTCGCCCTGCCGGCGGCGGATGGTCTCGATGTGCATGGCACTGGATACGCGTCTCATGGCTCAATGGTAGCACATGACAACTTCCAAGGCAATACGTTAGGGCCATACTCTTGGCTACATTGGCACGCGTTCAACCTGTTTGAATGCTCACCGCTATGCGGGTCTCACCCGCTGCCAGCCCCTGAACTTCCGCTTAGCGGCAGCTGCGGTAGCCAAGGAGGACGCGATCCTACGGGGCTGTCTGGACGCGTGCACGGAGGAATATGGCTTCTACAAAGACTGGCCGCACGGGATAGCGTGCCTCTACGAACAGTCCCTGATCTACGTCATCGTGCGGGAGCTGCTGAGCTCGCGCTTTCCCTATGAGATCGGGTGGGAGCAGCCTTATCCGAGCCATCCCACGACCCGAGCCGACCTGTGCATCAAGGCAGACGACCAGCTGTTGGCCTGCATCGAGTCCAAGGTTTGGTTCAGCGAGGACGGAGCCGAGATCAAGCACGACCTCGTCAAGATGGCCTCTCTCCCGCCCGAGGTGCGGCGATTCGTCCTGCTCCTGTTCTGGAACGAGAGGCTCGAGCAAATAGACGAGAACGTCAACTGGCTAGACAACACACTCGGCCTGATACCGGTTCCCACCATCGCCCTACAAGTTCCGCACGAAGGTGCTGCAGAAGGGCCAACCCCTTGACGCCTTCGCCGCCATCGGCCTGTTTGAGCACACGGGATAGCCAAGGACGCCCGACGGGCCCCCCGTCCGGCCACCTCGGCCGAGACAACTCCGTGCCCCGTGTGGCTCGTAACGGACGAGGGCCTGGGGGGCTTCGCTGCGTCGCCTCTACGCCGCTTGCCAGGTGGCCCTGCGGCCCGGCTTCCGCACCGTAGCCGTCAACGCCGAGGCAGGGCCTCATCGACGTCGCCCGCCGTGCGTGGCGTCGGCGAGGAGGGGCTCGCAGGGCCATGTGGGTGCCCTACACTGCCCACGCCAGCGCCCCCAACAGGACCGCCACCACCAGCGCATGGCCCATTTAGGGTCTCCTCCGGCGGGAGCAGGCCGCGCCCGCCGAGGATCGGCGAGAGGATGGCCACGGCCAGGGCGGCGGCAGCGGCCCGGTACAGCCCCACGCTGACGACATAGGTCATGCGGGCGCCGCGTTGGGTCGTGTCCCGGGCCGGACGCTGACGGTCGTGCGAGGACCGGAGGCACCCCCGGGCCGGACGCCCGCCCGACGCAAAGGGCGGCGCTCACGTTCCCCTGGGATGTCAGGGCCGGGCCCTTCGCCGCCATCGTCGAGCAGGAAGTCGCCGGGCTCCGTGGTAAGGGTGTGGCCATCCCCTCCGCAGAGGTGGAACAGGTATGCGTGAACGAGACGGATCCCGCCTTCGGCGCCCCCGGCACGAGATGCCCGGCTTTCGAGACCCGCCAGAAGCGCCTGCAACAGATGCTGGACGAGCTCGTCCGCGGGGACGTCTACATGAAGATGCCCTGGAGGCCTTCACGCATCCGGGCGAGCGTGACTCGGGCCTTCGTGCCGTCGGGTCGTGGAGCCGGCTGAGCGGAGCCAGGCGACGCAAGCTCTGATGCGCAGCACCAGGTTTAGGGAGGCGCTGGCCGCGTACGCCTTCCTTCGGCCTCGTCGAGGAGATCCCGCAGCCATACGGCCTCGCCAGCTGCGCGACGGCAGAGCTCCCGGTCGTTGCTCAGGACACGGACGTCGGGCTCCCTGGCTCGACACACCAGGTACTCATCGACCACATCCCCCTCGCCTAACGCCTGCAGGCTCAGGGCGGCGATGACGCATTCGCGTTGCTCACATTCGATTTCCGGCGCCTGGGCCAGATGAAGTACCCTCTCTGCGGCCTCGGCGGCAGGGAGCTGAAAGACTTTCCCGTGCTCCAGGGTGGCCACCGTCTCCAACACCACCAGGGGGGTCAGCAGCAGGCGGTCGCCGGCAGCTATCGCCTGGTCGATGAACGCATCCAGCGCTCGATAGAGCTCCTCGAGATGGGGGTCGGCAGGTGTCGCCGGGGCACCTTGGTGCTGCCCCGGGCGGGTGAGCAAATACTCCGGGCGGGTGAGCAAATAGATGACAATGTTGGTATCCAGCAGCCAGGTGGTCATCCGCCCGATGCCCCGCGTCCATCGCTCGGAGGGCTACCCTGTCGTAGCCGGGACGCTTGCCACCGCTCGGCCAGTCCCCGGCGCCCCTCTCGGATGGCCTGTCGAACCGTCTCGTCGTCCAGGGGGCGCCGGGGCTTGACCAGCCCCCGGAGGTCCTTGAGCGACGTGGGGCGGGGAAGCACGATGATGCGTGCCTCTCGCTCACCGACCACTTCCACCAGGAGGTCGTCCCCGACCTCGATGCCCAGCCGCTCGCGGACGGCCTTGGGCATCGTGATCTGCCCCTTGGGGAGCACTCTCACCACACCCATCGGATAACAGCCCCTCGTCAGCAGTCTAACTCCTCCCTACAGCACCTGTCCAGATCGGATGCCTCCCCCTCGAGTAGGAGTTTCGACGTCCGGTAGGACGATTATGCGGGAGCCTCCGAACCGTGAACGGCGCACGCACCGGTCCAGCGCTGGCCCGGGAGAGAAGTCGACACGAGGCTTTCCGAGAGCTTCTGGCGGCCCTCCACAAGGAGGCGGAGTGGAGACCGCCGCAAGGCGTCGCGATACAGCTCTACGGGAAACTCGACCCGGGATTGAAAGCGCTCCGCCAGGGTGACGAAGATGATAGTGAGAGGTTGGCCGGGGGCTCCCGGGTCAGCGGGGACAAGACACACAGGCCTCCTGGTATCAGATCGAGTCGTAGCTCGCTGTGCCTTGGCATGGGGGGTGTCGCAATGAACAAAGCAATTGTGGCAGCCTTGCTCGGCGTGGCTCTTTGGGTAGGGTCGACCGGCCCAGCGTTCGCGCAAGCAACCGCGAATGGGCTCGACTCGACGGCTCTGGTGCACCGACTCCTCGAGGCGTATCGCCAGGAGCAGGGACACTTCACGCTGGGCCTGGACATCCTGACCATAGGTTCGATACGGAAGGACAGGGCTCTTGGCTACCCGAGATCGGCGATCGGTGCGAACCTCGGCTTGGGGGTGACGTGGAGGAACTACTCCCTCCCGAGCGAACTCGAGGTGCAGGCCGCCGCTGAGCGAGTCGCTACACGTTACGCCCAGCTCGGCCTCGATCTCACCTGGGACGAGTACAGGAGAGAGGTTCGAAGGGCTCTCGACCGTAGCTGGTTCCGATACTTCGGTGTCAACACGATGGCGCTCATCATCCCGGCGGTAGAGTTCGGATGGACATACGACACTGCCGGTGTTTCGGGCACTGGGGCAGGGATCGACGTGGGCGTCCTCTGGGGTCTGTCGACCCTGCTCTTCCCGGCCCCGTACGTCGGGGTGACCTATAGCTTCTAGTTCGGCGGCGGCGTCGGCGCCGCGAGTCGATTGTTGACCTCTCCACGGGAGCCCTGGCCGACCTCTCGTCCGCGCTGGAGCGCTGGTGCCGTACGCCTTCCCCCCGGAAGCGGGAGCCGCACCCATAACGGCTCCGGGTCCCGCCCCCGCCGCACCGGCACTGGTCGAGCCTGGAGCGGCCTCGTTACGAGATGCCCGCATTCGTAAGCAACGCGCTGGTGGCGCAGGCGCCGGCGGCCGCGAGCTGCCGCCCCCACGTCACTCCTTGAGCCCCGTCGTCGCCACCGTGCTGGTGATCCGCCGCTGGAAGAGCACGAACAAAGCCACGGGCGGCAAACTGGCCAGCACCAGCACCATCAGCAGCTTGTCGGGCCCGAAGCCCTGCATGGTGGCGCTGGCGGCCTGCAGCGTGTAGATCTTGACCATCACCGTCTGCAGCGCATCGGAGCGAAGCACTAGAAAAGGCAGCAGGAAGTCGGACCAGGCCGCGTTGGCGGCGAAGATGGCCACGACAGCCAGGATGGGCCGGGAGAGGGGGACCGCCACCTTCCAAAACATCTGCAGCCCGTTGCACCCGTCGATGCGGGCTGCTTCGAACAGCGCCCTCGGCAGCCGGTCGAAGTAGGTGGTCATGATGAGGAAGTAGAAGGGATTGGCGCCGAAGACCAGCCAGAGCGGGATGTACGAGTCGATGAGGCCCAGGGCGACGATCTGCCGAAACAGGGGCCCCATGTTGAGGATGGGCGGGATCATCAGGCTGCCCATCATCAGCGCCGTCACCAGTTTGTGGCCCGCCGGCCGCAGCACCGAGACCCCGTAGGCCAGCAACCCGTTGACCAGCACCGCGCTCGCCACCGCGCCGGCCACCACCCACAGCGAATTGAGGTAGTACCGGCCGAAGGCCAGGGTCTGCCAGACCTGGGCCGCCTTGCGCAGGTCCACCTGATCCGGCAACAGCGTCAGGGGCGTCCGGTAGAGCTCGACGGGGCCCTTGAAGCTGGACAGTGCCAGCCACACGACCGGAAAGAGCGCCACCACCGCCGCCATCGCGAGCCCGCCGAAGAGCAGCACGTAGAGGAGCCGGTGCCTCGCCAGGCGGTAGTCGCTGGCGACGATGATCCCTTCGGTCTTGGCCCGGAGCCTGCCGATGGCCCTGGGCCTGCCCGCCGCTCTGAGCCTGCCCACCGCCGCGAGCCCGCGCATGGCCCCGGGCTTGCCGACGGCGCCGGCCTTGCCCGCCGCCCCGAGCTTACCCATGGTGCCCCGCCCTCTTGGTCGCCCACCAGTAGCATGCCGTCAGCACCAGCAGCGCGACAGCGACGATGACCCCGAGCGCCGCCCCGCTGGCCACGTCGCCGCGCACGAAGACGTAGCGGTAGATGAGCTGCAACAAGGACAACGACGCGTTGTTGGGCCCGCCGCCCGTCATCACCAGGGGCTCGTACAGCACCTGGAAGACCGAGATGATCTGGAGCACCAAGAGCATCCGCACGGTCGGCGCCAGGCTGGGCAGGGTGATGTACCGCACCCGCTGCCACACGTTGGTGCCGTCCATCCGCGCCGCCTCGTAGTAAGTGGCATCGATGCTCTGGATGGTGGCCAGGTAGATGAGGGTGGTGGCCCCCGCCGCCTTCCAGGTGAGGGCGACCACGATGAGGGGGATCACCCAGGTGGGGCTGCTCAACCACGGCTGCGGCGGCAGGCCCACGGCGCCCAGCAGCCCGTTGAGCATGCCGCCCGGGTCGGGGTCGTACAGAAACTTCCACAGCAAGGCCGCCGCCAGCCCGGGCACCACGTTGGGCAAGTACAGAGAGGTGCGAAAGAACGTCCGCAGGTGGATCACTTCGCTCAGGAGCAGCGCCAGCGCGATCGGCACCGGGAAGCCCACCACGATGGACCAGAAGACGTAGAGGCCCGTATTGAGGAATGCCCGCTGAAACTGCGGATCCCGCAACACCTGAGCGTAATTGTCCAGCCCCACGAAGCTCTGCTTGGTGTAGCCCTGCAGCTGGTAGAAGGAGAGGGAGACATTGGAGAGAAGCGGCAGCCAGACGAAGAAGACGAGCAGCACCAGCCCGGGCAGCATGACCAGCCAGCCCGCGAGGTTGCGGCGGATGAACGACACCCCTCCAGCCTCCTAGCGCAGCTTGCTGAGGTAGTGGGTCTGGAAGGTGTTGTTGGCGCTGGTCAACAAGGCAGCCGGGTTGGCATTGGGGTCGGCCAGCACCTGCTGGATGACCGCGTCGAGGATCTCGTACATCTCCTGGGTGTAATGGGGCTCCTCCGGCCTGCGCATGACCGGCAACAAGTCGTAGAAGTCCTGGAAGTTGGGCATGTAGACGTTGGCGTACTGCGCCTCGATCTCCCGCGCGGCCGCCCGGTACTCCTCGTTGACCCAGGGACGGATCTCGGGCAGGATGGGCATCCCCTTGTCGATGGCCGTCTTCATCCCCCGGCGCAGGCTGGACAGCGCCACCGGCGAGGTCTCGGGCGAGCGCCCCATGTACTCGAGGAAGCGCAGGGCGCCCATCACCTGCTCATCGGTCGCGTTGGCCGCGAACATGAACGGGGTGCCCCCGAAGAGGGCGTAACGATGGCCCCGCGGACCGGCCGGCATGGGAACGAAGGCAAGGAGGTCGCGGTCCATCCCGAAGTTGGTCACAGGCAACGCGATGGCGTCGCTACCCACGAAGGCCATGGCCGCCCGCCCGGTGCCGATGTAGCTGTACCAGTCGGAGTAGGTCAGTGACGTGCTGGCCGGCAGCGCCCCCGCCTCCCACCGCAGCTCCTTGATCCACTCGAGGGCCTCCACCGCCTCGGGCGCGTTGAGGTTGGCCACCCACCTGCCGTCGGCATCCTGGACCTGCAGCCTGGCGCCGAAGTTCCAGGCGATGTTGGAGAATTGCCAGCCCCCGGTGTTATTGGCCGACAGGATGATGAGGCCGGCCACCTCCCGCTCGAACTGGTCACGCATCGTCTCCGAGATGTACCGGGCCGTCTCGGCCAGCTCCTGGAAGGTGGTCGGGTAGCGCGGCGATCCGTCGGGCCCGTGGATGTCCAAGATCCCGTCGCCGTTCCAGTCGTCGACCAGGCCGACCTCTTCGAAGATTTGCAGGTTGATGAGCAGGCCGAGGCCATAGCCGTCGCGCGGCACGCCGTATACCTTGCCGTCACGGGAGAGCATCTCCCGCATGACGGGGTCCATCTTGTCGTACCATCCCAGCTGCTGCAGCTGCGCCGTGATATCCCGCACGAAGCCGTTGTCGATCAGCTTTTGGGGCTCGGTGAACCAGGTCTGGAAGACGGTGGGCGTCTGCCCGCTCTGGGCCATGGGGAAGAAGGTATCGGGCGAGTAGGTGTAGGGCACCCCCACGATCTCGTACTGCGGGTAGTCCGCTTCGAAGAGCCGCTTCCACTCTTCGAACATGGCCACGTCTTCGCGCAAATAGGGCTCGGGCCACATGCCCACGGTGACCCGGATCTTGGTCGGCTCCTGGCCGCAGCCGGCCAGGACGAGGGCAAGGACCAGGGCCATGATGCCGATGGCCAGGATCCTGCTTCGCATGAGCAACCCCCACACCCCGATGCCGAGAGGCCTGGCGCTCAACTCGACGTCGTGAACGTGGTCCACGGTTGGCCCGTCTCCATCGTAGACGACCGGCCCGCCGTACGGCATGGCGCGAAAGCGCAAAAAGGGGGCACAAGTCTACTGACTTGGATGGCTGACATGGATGGGCGAGCGATACCAAGCGTGGCCGCCTCTGCCAGCGGGTGCCCCTCCGCAGGACCTGGCCCCCGGCGAGACGTATCCTCCGCCAGGGGAGCGGCAGCGCCAGATGGCAGTCGATGACCGATGTCGGACGTTTCAGGCTCTGACCAGGCGGATCGTCGGCTACGTGCTGTTGTCGGCCGCTCTTTTCACGGTGGTGCTGTCGACGGTCTCGTTCCTCTTGGTGAGCCGCAGCGCCCTGCGCACCTTCCGCGCTTCGGCGGAGGCCACCGTCACCCAGCGGGTCGAGCGCAGCGCCATGGCCATCGCGGCGGCCCAGGCTTCGGCCGTGCAGATCTCCCATAACACCGCCGTGCTGGAGGCCCTCGCCAGCGACCAAGCCAGCCCGGCGGTCAAACCCCTGCTCGACACTCTGAAGAACACGTCCTTCGGCATCATCGGGCTCACCTTGTACACCCCGACCCGAACCTACACCACCAGCGGCATGGCCGGCGTGCCGACGCTGGCCGAGATGCTCCAGGAGCCGCAGATCGCCGCCTTCGTGCGCTCCGATGAGCCGAGCTGGCTGTCGGTGCGCACCT
This sequence comes from Limnochorda sp. LNt, assembly GCF_035593265.1. Classification (GTDB taxonomy): domain Bacteria; phylum Bacillota; class Limnochordia; order Limnochordales; family Geochordaceae; genus Geochorda; species Geochorda subterranea. The sequence continues at coordinate 2,147,181 of NZ_CP141614.1, forward strand.
CCCACATGGCCCACATCTACCAGGATGTGCGCTACGACCCCAGCTTCGGCATGATCACCTACATCGTCCGGCTGCCGCAGGGGTTCCTGTTCATGGATCTCCATCCTCGCTACATCTACCAGAGCTTCTTCGACTACCGTGAGCATCCCAACTTCGCCGGCATCGAGACCTACATCCTGACCTCCCGAGGCACCTATCTGCGATCGCCGTTCAACCAGGAGGAGCATGCCCGCTACCTCTCCGAAGCGGTCCCCGGGGCGACCACCCTCTCCCGGGATCGGCGCTTCCTCATCGTCGCCCGCCCCTTCGCCGCCCCCGGCTCGCAGGTGGTCAGCCTGGTCCCGCTGGAGCCGTATTACCGGCGCATGCGGGCCTTCCTGCTCCTGCTGGTCGGGTGCGCCGGGCTGTCGGCGCTCGCCGCCTGGCTGCTGGGCCGCTACCTCAGCAGCACCATCGTCGGGCCCCTCATGCGCTTGCGGGCCAAGATGCAGCGCTGGAGCGCTTGATCTTGAGCACCACGCGAGTGCCCTCGCCGACGGCCGAGAAGACCTGGACCCCGCACTCCGGCCCGTACTGCAGCTTGATGCGCTCGTCGACGTTGCGGAGCCCGTAGCCTCTGGCCTTGCCGGGGGCCCCCGACGGGGCCAGCAGGTCGGCCGGCGGGTCGAAGCCGACGCCGTTGTCGATCACCTCGAACCAGACGTGTTCGCGGTCGCCGTATGCCTTGATCTGGAGGTGGCCTCCCCGGTCCAGCAGCGAGACCCCATGCTTGATGGCGTTCTCCACGACGGGCTGCAAGATGAGCTTGAGGGTCAGCTCCTGCTGGACGTCGGGCTCGACCAGGTACTCGACGGTAAACTTGTCAGGAAAGCGGATGAGCTCGATGTCGATGAAGTGCTTGACGAGTTCGATCTCCTCGGCCACCGTGATGAACTTGTCGCCCTTGTGGAGGCTGATCCGGAAGAATTTGGCCAGCGCGATGGCCAGCCGGGCGATGTTGGGCTTCTTTTCGAGCTTCGCCATCCAGGCGATGGCGTCCAGGGTGTTGTAAAGGAAATGGGGATTGATCTGCATCTGCAGAGCCTCGAGCTCGAGCTTCCGCTGCGCCTCCATGCGCTCCTCATTCTTGCGCATCAGATCGGTGATGCGCTCCACCATCTCGTCGTAGGTGGCCTCGAGCTCCCACAGCTCGTCGCGCACCCGTCCCGAGGCCGGCTCCTTTTGCCCCGTCTGGGAGAAGCGCCGCAGGCGTCGGACGAGGCGATGGATGGGACGGGTGATGCCGGCCGCCAGAGGCATCGAGAGCAGAGCGGCTCCCAGGGCCATGACCAAGCCCAGGCCGAGGTTGTACCGGTTGAGCCGGATCACATCCTGCAGCAGGGTATCGTGGGGGATGACGCTCACGATGGTCCAGTCGAGTCCATAGCGTTGATGAAGCGGGCCGAGAGGGGTGGCGATGACCAGCACCCGCTCGCCGTCGATGGTGCGCACCTGCCGGTCAGCCGGCCAGGCGCCCCGCAGGGCACCGGCATCGACCAGGTGCGCCCCGACGTGCAGCCCGCGGGTGTGGGTCACCACCAGCCCGTCGCCGGTCACCACCAGCGAGTAGCCGACCCCATTGGAGACGGCCTCCGCCAGCTTCCGCAGGGCGGTCTCTCGGATGAAGAAGAGCACGGCTCCCCTGGCTGCGGCCGCGGGGTAGTTGACCATCCGCTTGCCGATGACCACGAAGGCCTCGCCGCTTTGATCGAAGACGACGCCGCCCGGCTCCACCAGGCGGGCGGAGGTGAGGATCTGCGGCAGCAGGCGGCGGCCGACGCTCCCACCGTCGCCAAAGGCGTCGCCCGCCATGCTGTAGACCTCGTCGCCGAAGAGGAGGCGCACATCGCCAAACAGCCCGTGGTTGACGCCGACCCGGTCCATCATCTGGCGGAAGAGACGCGCCTTGTCCGCCGGCCCCAGGGTGCCGTCCTGCAGAAGCAGGAAGAGCTCATCACTCAGCACCATCCGGGAGTAGAGCAAGTTGAGCTCGTCGAGCACCATGACCAGACCGCTGGCGGCCTCCCCATGCCGCGCCGTCACGTCGTCGAGGACGAACCGCTCCATCCCCCTGGTGGCTGCCACGCGCACCACAAACCAGAAGGCCGCCGTCAAGACCAGGAACATCACGATGACGGTGCGGCCGATGCGGGATGAGAGGCTGCCACGGGGTGCCCGGCTCACCCTCGGTCAACCCCTGTACTGGCTCGGAAGGAGCCCGGTGTGTTTGCGAAACACCTGGCTGAAGTACTTGGGGTCGCTGTAGCCCACCCGCTCGGCGATCTCGTACACCCGGTACTTCCCTTCCCGCAGCATCTTCTTGGCCATCATCATGCGGTACGCGGTGAGACACTCGTTGAAGGTCAGGCCCACATTCTCCCGGAAGAGGTGCATCAGGTACGACTCGCTCACGTGCAGGTGCGCGGCCACGTCTCGCACCGTCACGTCCTCGGCGTAGTGCTCCGCGATGTACCGCATGGCGGCCAGCACCTGAGGCTTGTACGGGCCGCCCTCGGCTCCGTAGCGCACCACCGCGTTGACCAGGGGAAAGAGCTTGCTCCGCGCCGCCTCTCGAGCCTGGCGGTAAGCGGCCTCCACCCCCGATAGGTCCGCGTACGCCTGGCTGATCCCCACCGTGACGGTGGTCGCTGCGCCGGCCTGCTCGTATCGGGCGACCGCCGCTTCGCACACCCGCTGCACCAGGTCGCCATCCTCCATCCCCGCCAGCACGACGAAGTGCGACTCGAGCAGCACTCCCAGATGGGGAACGCCTTGCTCCCGCAGCCCCTGCTCCAGCTGGTCATGCAGGGCGCGCACCGCCTGTGGCGCCCCCTCGCTATCGCTCGAGTCGGGGTCGGCCTGCCCCACGATGAGGTGGCCCCGTCGACCGATGGGAAAGCCGTAGGCCTCCAGGACCTCCTGCAGCTCCCGCGCACCCGAGGCATCCCCGGCGATGAGCTTGAGCAGCAGGCTCTGCGCCACCGACGGCAAGACCTGCTGCCAGTGCTGATCACGCCGGGTGGCCCGACGCCTCTGCTCCAGCTGCTGCAAGGCGCGCCGCACCGTCTCGATCAGCTCGTCGTCGTCGATGGGCTTCAGCAGGTACGCGAAGGCGCCCCCCTCCAGGGTGCCCTTCACGTAGTCGAACTCCTTGTATCCGCTGAGGATCACCACCGCGCAGTCGAGGCCCAGCTCCTGTACCCGCCGGACGAACGCGATCCCATCCATCACGGGCATGCGCACGTCGCAGAGGATGACATCCGGCGCGTGCTGGAGGGCCAGATCCAGCCCCTGCTGCCCGTTGGCGGCCTCGCCCACCACCACGATGCCGTGCCGCTCCCAGGGGATCGCCTGGCGGATCCCCAGGCGCACCAGGTACTCATCGTCGATCACGAGCATCTTAAACATCGATCCGGCTGCCCCCCCAGCCCTACTATACCGAAGCCCGTCCCTTCACCCCCTCGGGGCAAAGGGACGGGCCGGTATGGGTCTGGCGGAGCAGGTGCGGCCCCGCGTCAGTCGACGGCGTTGGCGAAGAAGATGGTGTCGATCAGCAGCCGGCCCGAGCCGCCATAGAAGAGGTCGAAGCCGCTGACCGTCTCCGTCAGATTGCTGGCTGCCAGATCCACGATCAGGTCCATCCACCCGTCTGGGGAGATGTACGGGTAGTCGGGGTCGTCGAGCGGCGGCGTCGGCAGCCCTCGCCCGCTCTTGAGACCGCCGTTGGCCCAGACCACCACGCTGCGGGTGCCGTTGGCGTCGATGGTGGAGAGGCGGAAGTTGTCGAGGGAAGCTCCCTGCTCGCCCTTCACTCGCAACACCACGTAGCGGTAGCGCCCGTCGTTGACCCGCGTGCTGGCCGAGGTGTACTGGATGTAGTCCGGATTCTGGGTGCTATCGAAGACCAGCGCCCCGTCTTCGATGGAGAGCCGGTCCATCCCCGCATAGGCGATGATGAACTGCAACCCGTGCTCCAGCGCCACGGGGTTGTTGGGATCGTACTCGGGGGTGGCCCCGAGCACAGGGCGCTCGAAGTCGTCGAAGACCAGCACGTCGCTCAAGTCGAGCACCGGGTACTCCGTCGCGATCTCCGAGGGATCGCAGGCCAGGTTGGTGAAGAAGATCTGGTCGATGTAGACCAGGCCATGCTCACCTGGCTTCGACTCGAGGCGCAGGCCATGCACTGCCGGATCCCAACCGTTGGCGGCGAAGTTGACCACCAGATTTTGGAACTCCGTCGTCAGGGCAGGCACCCTCTCACCGTCGGGCCCCTTGAGCTCCGACAGGGCGATGCCCTTGCCCAGGACTGGCTTGCCGTCGACCATGTACAGCGGGTAGACGAGCAGGTCCTCGCCACCCTCGGCGCCTCGGATGCGCAGCACGAAGTTTTCGTACCGGCCCGCCGCGTTGCTGGCGCGGTCGGCGCCGGCGGCCATGTAGACGCCCGGCCGGGTGGTGTAGTCGAAGGCGAGCCAGCGGCCCACGATGAAGCTGCCCGGCCCGGCTCCCCGCCACCAGATCTCGGGGGCCGCCTCGGAGACGTTCTCGCGCTCGAAGTCGTCGAGCAGGAAGTTGTCAGGGGTATCGACGTACCCGAGGGTCACCGCATCCCGGCTCCAGTACACCTCGCGGATGTCGAGGATGCCCGATCCCCCACCGGTGCTCCTGGCCATCAGGTGAAAGCCGGCCAGCCGGCGATCGGCGGGGAGAGTCTCGGGGCCGTAGCGCCCCGGGAGGCGCTGGAAGACCCGCCCGTCCAGGGAGTTGGCCAGGTCGATGACGTAGACCTGGTACTCGTCGGTGAGCTCGGGCAAGGGCTCGAAGTCGGGGTCGAAGAGGTCGACGAAGTCGACGTCGATGTCCGCGTAGTTGTCGTCGTATCGGAAGGAGAGGATGAGATCCTCGATGGAGGCCCCCTGGCTGCCCCGCATGACCAGCACCAGGAAGTCGTAGGCGCCTTGGGTGTTGCTGGGGGAGGCCACCTTGTAGATGGGCGCATCCTTGGTGGTGCCCAGCGTGGTAGAGTAGGCCGCCCGCAGGAAGCCGTCCCGCTCCGTCAGGCGCACGTCGCTCCCCTCGGCGGTGGCCCACAAGAGGCCCGTCCCCTCCACAGCCGTCAAGATGGGACGGGTGAAGTCGTCGAACATCTGGTCGAATCTCGGGTCGAACGCTCGGCCGGTATAGGCGCCACCCTGGCGCACGGGAGCCCTGTCGGTGGCGGCCGCCGATGCCTGCTGTGGCCCCAGCCCGGCCGTCAGCGCGAGCGCCAGGACCCAAGCCCACACCTTCCCGCTGCCCTTCCTCATCGGCCTCACCCCTCCTCGTCGCTCATCGGACCCCATGGGTCAGTCGAAGGCGAGCAGTTCCGAGATCTGGGCGCCGTACCCGCCCGGCGACGTGTTGTCGGTCACGACCAGCCGGAGCAAGCGCATCCGGGTGGGCCGGGCCAGCGTTATCTCGACCAGGTTGCCTTGCGCCGGGTCGAAGGTGTAGGAGGCCGCCGGCACCACCTCCTCGTAGACGTCGCCGTCGAGGCTGCCGTGGATGGAGAAGGTCTGCGTACGCGGCTCCCACTGCATCAAGGGCGGCAGGGCCACCTGGACCACCTTGACGTCGAACGCGTCGCCCAGATCGACCGTGACCACCGCCGGCCACTCGCCCTTGCGCGCCTCGTAGTAGGTGAGCGGGTTGCCGTCGGTCATATTGCTGGCCACGTACACGTCCTCGTGCGGGCTCGCGCTCACCGGCTTGTTGAAGGTCAGGCTGGCCGGGTAGATCTCCACCTCGTGGGCAAAGGCCCGCTCCGAGTAGGCAGTACCGCTCCGGTTGTAGAAGCGGAGCTGGAGCGCCTTGTACTCGCCCGGGTTGATCCGGATGTCGACGACGTTGCCCGTGGCCGGCGAGAACTCGTAGTCAGCCGAGTTGAGGATCCGCGTGAACACGTTGCGCTCGCTGGTGGCCCGGATGCCGAAGAGGGCGATGTTTTGCAGCAGGGCGACGCGAGAGGCCGGGTCGCCGTGGAGGCGGACGGTGCCCACCCGCTTCGGTTCGTCGAACCAGATGCTCAGGGCCGCGAACTCGCCAGGGGCGCCGGGCCAGTCAAGGCCGACCCAGCCCGTGGCCGGATCGCCGTCCAGCGCGGCAGAGGCCGGATGGCCGGGATCGGCAAAGGGACCTCTCCCGTCGTCCCACTCAAGGGTGCTGGTGCCGCGGGTGGCGGTCACCGTCAGCGCACCCGTCAGCCGTTCGCCCATGTAGACCTGGGGCACTGGCCGGATGGCGAAGTCGGGCACCAGGAAGCCCGCCTGGTCCCGGCGAGGCACTACCGTCACCTGCGCCGGCACCCCATCCTCGAGGTCGAGCACGTAAGGGAGGTGGAGAGCCGCCCCGGTCGAGCCTCCAACGTACTCCACGCGGATGTGGGTCGTGTGCTGGTTGGCCGAGAGGCGCAGATCCTCGGCCCTTCGCACGGGGACCTGCTTGTAGGTGATGTTGCGGAGCAGCACGTCCTCGACGCGGTTGTCAGGGCCGCTGCCCATGATGCGCGAGACGAAGTCGTCCCGGCCGTCGAGCACCACGACGTTGTCGACGACGACACCGGAGATCCGACCCCGCTGACCGCCCGAGCGGGACCACTCCTGGCTGTACTGGATGGTGAAGTCGAGGAAGAAGTTGTCGTGGTCGGAGGCTTTGTTGTCGCCCTCCATCTGGGCGTCCTCCACCGTGATGTTGCGAAAGGCCACGTCGCGGATGTGCGCGTCGTCGGCATTGTGGATGCTCATCACCGGCTTGTGGAAGCTATGCAGCACCGTGATGTCCCGGAACTCGATCTTCTCCATCGTCTCCCCGTAAGTCTCGTATCCCACCTCCATGCTTTGCGCCAGATCGCTCCATATCACGATGTTCTCGAAGAGGATGTCGGAGCTGGTGCCACGATCGTAGTTCTTGACCACCAGGGCGTCGTCCCAGCTGCGCACGAAGGAGTTCTTGACCACCACATTCTTGGAGGACTGCAAGGAGACGCCGTCGCCATTGGCCCGCGCCGTGATGATCTTGACATTGTCGATGGTGAGGCCGTCGACGAAGTAGGACGTGATGGCCCACCCGGCCGGGTTGAGGATGGTGATCCCCTCGATGGTGATGTTCTTCGAGTGGCGCAATTCGATGGGAAGGGTGAACTCCGACGGACGGGTGCGGGGGTAGATGGAGCCATCCAGGATCCCCCGGCCCCGAATGGTGACGTTCTCGACCCGTTCTGCACGGATATGGCCGTACACCACGGCTCCGCCGGCGATGTAAATCGTCTGGCCGCTGCGGACCGGGATCGCATCCGCTTTGTACACCCCGGGGCCGATGTAGATGGTATCGGCGGGCAGGTTATCGGGGTCGGGCGCATCCTGCTCCAAGGGGTTGGCGAACAGGTGCAGCGCTCGATCGGTCCGCCCGTTGTACTCCACGGTGTACTGGCCCGGGTAGTCAAGGCGGAAAGTGATGGTGTTGCCGTCGATCTCGGGGGTGATGCCGTAGGCCAGGGGCCGCACGACGGCGTCCGTCACCGCTTCATCGACGCGGACCGTGACGTTGACCGAGCCCTCGAAGTCGAAGAGGGCGACCGGGGTGGTCGTGGTGGGGGTGGTGAAGCTGAAGAGGCGTCCGTTGTTGACCAGGGTCTCGTAGACGAAGAGCTCGTGGCCCTCGACGAACACCTTCACCCGGTCGGAGCTCTCCAGCAGGGACGGCCCCTCGTAGACGACCACCTTGGTCTCGGTCACCGTCCTGGACGGCTCCGGGGCGGGGCGGGTGGTCACCGCCGGCGCTTCCCGGCGGTCCTGCTGCCAGCGGAGGTAGGCGACACCCCCCACCACGGCAAGCAAGACGATAAGGGTTGCAAATATCTGCAGCCTGGACTTACTCTTTTTCGCCTGCACGCGAGAGCACTCCTGATGAGCTTGGGGTCACTGCGATCTTACGAGCCGCGCACGCACGACGCCTATGGGCGGATCCTGCAAAATGGTGGGGATCCCCGTATGTCAGGGTGGCCCTCGGCTTCCTCTTGCCACTATGCACAAGGTTCGAGGGGGCACGGGCACGGGGTGCGCGGGGTTCGCTGCGGATACATAGCGGATTTTCAATAGGTATTTAAATTCCCCTGGTCACGCAGACAGAAGGCATACACCCCCAGACGGATACACCTCACCCCTGTTGCCACGGCGAAGCAGCCCGGCTCGGTTGAAATGGTCTCCGAAGGACGCCCGCGCTCGAGGCGCCGCTGGATCCGGCGAAGGGATACGAGGAGGCGAGCCGGGGGATCTGAGACAGGGGGCGGCGTTGCCGATTCTGTGGGCTGGAGCCCCGCCATCTTCGCCCCCGCACCCGTGATACAATGCCCCGTGACACCATGCGTCGCGGGCGCCGGGCTGCGGGGTGGGTGCAGGTGCCGTGAAGGCCCCTGAGAAGGCGCAAGAAGTCGAGCGCTGGCTACCGGGCGCGGTCAATCGCCTGGCGGCGCTGGGCGTGGAGCGCGTGTTCCTCTTCGGGTCGTGGGCCAGGGGCCGCGCGACGCGCCGTTCCGACCTGGACCTCCTGGTGATATGGCAGACCGACCTGCCGCCCACCGAGCGCATCGGCCTGGTGCTACAGGCGCTCAAGGACGCCCCCCTGCCGGTCGAGCCCGTCGTTTACACGCCGGAGGAGTTCGCGGACCGGCGTGACCTGCCCTTCCTGAGGGGCGTCCTCAAGGAAGCGAGGGTCCTGTATGAGCGTGGAGAAGCAGCGACGCGAAGCGGAGAGGTGGCTCCGCCAGGCCGAAGATGATCTCGATGCCGCCCGCCTGCTCTTGACGAGCGGCAAGTTCGCGCAGGCGGCCTTCTTCTCGCAGCAAGCCGGCGAGAAGGCGATGAAGGCTGTCTGGCTGGCGACGGACGCAGACCCCTGGGGCCATTCGCTGGGCCGCCTGGTCAGGGACCTGCCGGATCCGGAAGTCCGCGTGCGCTTTGCGCCGCTGCTCGACGCCGCGCTGGCGCTCGACAAGCTCTACATCCCCACCCGTTATCCCGATGCGCTCGCTGACCTCATCCCCGGCGAAGCCTACACGCAGCGCGAGGCGGAGGGCGCCCTGGCCCACTCGGCCGCCATCCTGCGAGCCGTCCGGGAGTGGATGGCGGAGCAGCCCCAAGCCAGCCCAGACGGCTGACTCCGGTCTGGCGGCCTTCTCGACGACAGCCGGTGCCCGTTACGTCCTAAAAGGTAGGCCGGGCCGACAGGTGTCCCGTCGAGGGCATGGGGCAGCAGATGGCGGTCGTGGCGCAATTCAACGATCGTTGAAATGCACTGAGATGCGGACCCGCCGGGGCCCGAGCACGGCTCCGGACACCCTCGCGAGCGCCCGCCCGGTAAGGATTGACACCGGTTCCCGGCGTTGGCATGATAGTTATAGGGTTTTGTTGCTCGAGGATAATACCCTTCACCGTACGGTACGTGAAGGAGGTTCGCCAAGGATGGCTGCATCCAGCCCGACGGCCCCATCCCCTACCCCCCTACCCCTCCCTCGGCGTACCCTATGGTCGATCCTCCTGGCTGCCGCCGTCGTGGCGCTGGCGGTGGGCCTGCGGCAGTGGCTGAGCCCGCTCTCAGGCATCGACCGCCTCTACGACGTGCGCTGGTACGAATCGCAAAATGCCGCCGGCCCCGAGCTCCTACCCCGGTGGGACGGCAACTGCTGGCTCTACGTGGCCGACGAGGTGAGCCAGGGCGTCACCGTGGTCGACCTGGCGACCCTCAAGCCGGTCGACTTCATCCGGCTGGAGGGGGGCGTGCCACACCACCCCCATATCACTCGGGACCAGCGGTGGGTGCTGGTCACCATTCGTTACGGCGACTGGGTGGCGGCCATCGACACCGAAGACGACCACCGCGTGCGCCGCATCGACCTGCCGATGGGGCCCGATGGGACGCCGGCCGGGCCCCTGCACATGGGGCTGACCCGGGACGGCCACTACGCCCTCGTCACCCTCAACGGCGCCGCCCACGTGGCCGTCCTCGACGCACAAAATCCGCGCCTCTTGCGGGTAGTGGAGGTGGGCGCCCGGCCCCGGGACGTCGGCGTGACGCCCGACAGCCGCAAGGCCTACGTCAGCCTGCAGGCCGACTCCCGGGTCGCGGTCATCGACCTCGCCACCTGGGAGGTGCGCCACATCGTGCGCACCACCACCGACTACGGCGCCGGTTCGGGCAGCGGGCTGGGCATCTCGGCCGACGGCAAGTACGTCGCGGTGGCCAACACCCTGGACGACGAGGTGATCGTCATCGACACGGGGACGGACCGGGTCATCCACCGGGTCGGCGGGGTGCCGGGTCCGGTCAACGTGGACTTCCTGGGCAAGACGTACGTGGTGGCGACGGGCAACCGGGCCGACGGGTCGGTCTCCTTCATCGACGCCGCCCAAGGCCGGCTGCTCGAGACCGTGCCGACGGGCCGGGGCGCCAACATCGCCTATTATGGCCCTGACGGCAACGTCTGGGTCAGCCACAACGGGGCCGCCTACGTCACCGTGCTGGACTTCGAGACGCTGGAGCCCATCGCCGAGATACCGGTGGTGCTCAACCCGCACTGGATCTACTTCTCGCCCGACGGCAAGACGGCCTACGCCACCAACTGGGGCGCCAACTCGGTGACGGTCATCGACGTCGAGCGGCTGGAGCGGGTGACGCACGTCGTGGTGGGGCTCAACCCCAACGGCATGGCACTCAAGGCCAACGTGCGGACCGACGCCGTCGCCCGGAGGCAGGCGCAGGCGGCGGAGGTGAGTCCTGTCATCGCCCGGGCCAGCCGGCTGGTGCTGCCCGAGCCGCGGTCGGATGCGGAGGTGCTCTTCTTGCAGAGCTGCACCATCTGCCACGACCTGGGCCGGGTCATCCGAAACAACGCCCAGGGCGACCAGTGGTTGGACATCGTCCAGAAGATGCGGGACAACGGCGCCCCCATCGACGACGAGCAGGCCCGGATCATCGCCGAGTACCTGGCGACCGACCAGCACCGCAGCCTGACGGTGCGCACGCAGCTGCAGGTCGAACAGCCGCTCGACCCGGCGAAGGGGTACGAGGAGGCGGCGAGCCGGGGGATCTGAGGTGAGGGCTGGGAAGGTGGGCCGGGCAGAGGCGGCATCAGGGGTACGGCGAGATACGAGCCCCGCATCCCCCATCTGGGCGACCGCAATCGCCGCCCGCCATCGCCGCCCGCCATCGCCGCCGCCGTCGCCGCCCGCAGCATGTCGCGGTCGGGCAGGCCAAGGCGCTCGGGCGGGTGGCCGTCACTCCACCGAGCCGTCACTCCACCGACGGGAGACCCATCAGGGCTTGCAGGTAGGCGATCTGGCCGGTGTGGTAGGCTTCGTGCTCGAGGTAGCCGATGACCTGGGCGAAGCGTTCGAAGCGGCCGTCGGAGTCCGGGGTGAGCAGGGCCTGGCGGGTAAAGGTGCCGTATGTCTCGACCCATGCCCGCTGTAGCGCCGCGAAGTCGTCAAGCTCGGCCGCCCAGGCGGCGGCGTCCGTGCGCGGCGGCAGGCGCCAGTCCTCATCGAGCGGGGCCGTCGGGCGGCCCGCCAGGCTGTCCATGAAATGCCGCTTCCAGAAGGCGACGTGGCGGACGATCTCCCAGACGCAGTGCCGTTCCGGGGACGGCCGCCAGAGGGCCTGCTCCGCCGACAGGTCCTTGATCTGCCGCCAGATGGGCGCATGGCTGTAGTTGCGCCCGTCGAAGAGACGCTCCGCGGTCTGACGCAAGGCCTCCCCCAGTGCATCGGGCATGGCCTCGGCCCCCTTCCTGTCTCGCATCGCAGCTGGCCTCGCCGACCCCGTGCCGGCCCGCACGCGCCCGGTACGTCGCGGCGATGGTGACGTGTGCCCCTCCGTACCCACCCGCAAGGGGCAGCTGAGGCTCGATCTCATCTTACCAACCCCAGCCTCCCGCACCAGGTAGTCACGCAGCCTGCCGCCGAGCGGGGGCGCGAGCATGGGATTCGGGTGGAGCGATAGCGGGTTTTTAAATACGTATTTAAATTCCCATGGGCGCTACCGAGGACACCCTGTGCGCTCGCGGACGAGCATCCCGGCCAGCCGCACCGAAAGCGACGGTACGCACCCCCCGAGGACGGTCTTCCCCGGCCTCCAGGTCGGCAGCGGGCGCGCGTCGTCGCGTGCCGATGCGGGCGCAGAGGGAGTCGGCGCCCGGACGAACACGCGGTCCCGTCAGCCACTAACCGGCGCCACGTCGGCGATGTGGCACACGGGACGGGGTCGCGGCGCACTTCAACGATCGTTGAGAGGATCATTTCCGGGGAAATGGGGCGGAGCCGAGCGTCTCGCCCGGGCCGCTGGTGGGTGCCGAGAGGCGCCGCTTCCGGGTGGAGCATCCGGCCTTCGTCTTCTGGCCGGGGAGCGGCCGGGCGTTCGTGCAGATCGTCTTGACGGCGAGGGTGCCGGTTCCCCGGGAGGATCTCCAGCGGCTCATCGAGGGGCCGGGCCTCGCTCCCGTAGTCATGGCGACACCCGAGGAGATACGGCAGCATCAAAGCGAGTGGGCAGCGCAGAACTTCGGGAACCTGGTGCGGGTCGACGTCCCGGTGCGGCAGGAGGACGGGCACTGGGTCTCGGCGGTGCCCATCACCTTGCGTGCGCACCCGGCGGTGACCCTGCACCTGGTCGACGTCGAGGGACACTGGATCGAGACCGCCCTGTCGTGGGTCGGTCAATGAGGGCATGCTCCAGTGCGGTGCAACGACCCAATGGTATGGCGCACGCCCCGCGCCCTGTTGCCATCAAGGGCGCGCTCCACACGCGTCGGAGAGGCGAAGGGGGCGACCGTCGCGTCACAGGCCCGCTGCCCGCACCCACTCCAGCTGCGGGTCCCGCCGCTGCCGGATGGATTCGACCGTCGTCGGCACCCAGTGGTCGGGCGCCAGCGTCTCGGCCGGGTCTCGACCGGGATCCGGGCGGGTAAACCGCTTGTGCGAAACGCTGAAGCCCATCCCCGACCGGGGCAGCTCGAAGCGCAGGATGTCGCCGTAGCTGCTCGGAGCGCCGCCCGTTGGCTCGCCCACCACCATCGCCAGCCCGTTGTCGCTGAAGACGGTGGCGAACCAGACGGCCGAGCTGAAGGTGTGCGGCGACGTCAGGATATACAGGTCGCCGGTGAAGATCCGGTCGCGTCTCGCAGGCCGGGGAGTCCGGACCGTGTTCGGCGCCAGGGGCGCAAACGCGTGGACCATGCGAGCGACGAGCCCGTAACCCCGTTGCCGATCCGCTTCGGGAGAGAAGCGGATTCGGCTACGGTAACTTCGCACGCGGTCGACCGGCACGTATCGCAAGAACGCGTCCGTGACAGCAGAGTTGCCCCCACCGTTACGGCGAAGGTCGATGGCCACCTTGCGGACGCCGGACACGGCCACGGCCTCGAAGAAATCGTCCACTGCCTGCCGGTAGTCCGGCGTGTCATCGCATCGGTCGAGCCAGAAGAAGCCAAGCGAGTGTTGCGGCTCGATGCGCCAGCCGAACCACGGCCGCGCCTCTTCTTCCAGGCCACCGGGTGCCATCGGTCTGTCCGGAGAGACGAGGCCGACCAAGAGCGCCTGCTCGACCTCCGCCCCGGGCTCGGCGGTCGCGCGGCGGATGACCACCTCCACGGCCCCATCGGTACCTATGGCCCCCAGGCGTCGGAGCATGAACGCCTGCCGGATCAGGGCCTCGCCGCGGGCCCGCACCCACCCGTCGTGCTCGGCCGGAACGACGTGCCGCAGCTCGTCGAGCAGCTCTTCAGGAGAAAGCCCTCCGAGCCGTACGACCACGTCGCCCGGGCGCACCGGCGACCCCGGTGCCGCCTGCGTCACCACCAGCCCGTCGCTCACCCAGCGAAAGTGCACGGGCAGGACCGGCTCCACCGGACGGTAGGCGAGGCCTGTGTGGGCGTCGGGTTCGGGAAGAGAGCGAAGCACACGCTGCGCCAGGAAGAAGAGAGCGCCCACCGGCATCGGAGCCTGGAGTCGCTCGACGGCCTGTAACGCCTGGTCATGGAAGGCCGCCCGTCGACCGGCGTCGGACAGGGCCGGGTGCACATCTTCGACGGTGCGGACGAGGAAACGCAGGTCTTCCCGGATGTCGTCCACGGAGAGCAAGGGCTCGGTGCCGGACGCGGCGCCGAGAGCTGGCAAAGGGCCGGCCACTCGGGCAGGCGTGGCTGCTACAACGAAAGCGACCGCGACGCTGAGCCAGAAGACAGCGCCCATGCGACCCCCCCCCCCCTTGACCCGACGGCTCCACGGCGCTCGCCAGCAGCGGCAACCCCGCGTTGGTCGCCCGGCCCCACCCGACCGTGACTCGCCTCAGTCCTCCCGGACGTCGACCAGCGTGCCGGCCAGCGCCTCGAAGAGGGGCAGGCGGTCGCGGAAGGATGCGGCCCGGTCCTGGAAGCTGGCGACCAGCGCCCGCCCCTCCCACGGCACCATGAGCCGCAGGGTCTGGATGCGGCCCATCACGGTGGGGGCGACGGTGACGGAGCGGTGCACCGCCACGCCGTTGATCGTGGTCCAGCCAGCCGTCACGACCTCCCAGCGCGACGCCTCGTCGGCAATCGCCATGCGGGCGAAGAGCGCCCCCACGTCCGAGACACCGTACCGGGCAAGCTCCTCCACCGCCACGCTCAGGCAGGGGTAGGGGTCGTCGTCTCGCTCGGTGTAGAGCTCGAGGACGGTCCCGTCGAGGGACTCCCCCTCGTACCAGCCGCCGGGCCGCATCAGCCAGTAGGGGCTGTCGGAGAGCGGCAGCGACTTGAGCGCGTCCTCGACGACGACCCCGCCGGGCCCGAGGCCCGTCACCTGCGCCTGCAGCAGGTAACGGCCCGTCTCACCGGCCGAGTAGGAGTTGACGACGAGCAGGTACTGGCCCGACGACGGGAAGGTGTAGATGATCCGGGCATCCCTCCCGCCGCCCGAGTCGTCGTCCTCGGCCACCACGTCGCCCTCGGGGCCGACCAGCAACAGGTAGGCGTCGAACTCCGCCCGCAGCACCACCGTCACGGTGCGGCCGACCCCTCTGCCTACCCATGCGCGCTCCTCCTCCACCCAACCCACCCGAGGAGGGATTCGAGGCGCGTTTCCAGCTCCTGCTTGCTCGCCGGGCGGTCGAGGTTGACCGGCCCTGGCCCCACCGGATCGGCCACCCGGCCGCCGGGGCGTGCGCCCCACGGTGGTGCGCAGCCGCAAAGCCCGCCTACCCCTTGACGGCCCCCGCCACGACCCCCTTGGTCAGCTGGTTTCGCAGCAGCAGGTAAAAGACGACCATCGGCAGCATCCCGATGACGAGCCCGGCGAACTGCTTGCCGTAGTCCGACGACAGCGCTCCCGAGAAGCGCAGGATCCCCACCGGCAGCGACTTAAGGGCGTTGTCGGAGACCAGGACGTTGATGAGCATGAACTCGTTCCACACCCCGGGGATGGTGACGATGGCGAGGGTGGTCACCACCGGCCGCACCATCGGGAAGACGATGCGCCACAGGATGGTCAGGTACCCGGCCCCGTCCAGCCGAGCCGACTCGATGACGGAGTCGGGCAGCCCCTTGATGTACTCCGTGCACAGGTAAACCCCCATCGGCAGCCCCATGGCCGTGTAGACCATGAGCACGCCCAGGCGGGTGTTGTACAGGTGCGTCCGCGTCGCCATCAGGAAGAGCGGCACCATGATGGACTGGATGGTCAGCAGGATCCCGATGACGAACCCCCCGTACAAGAGCGGCGTCGCCCGCGACCGCAGCTTGGCGAAGGCGAAGCCCGCCGCCACGGAGAGCACCACGATGGCCGCCGTCGACACGGCCGTGTAGAGCAGGCTGTTGCCCATCAGCACGTCGAACTGCCCGATCCGCCACGCTTGCACGTAGTTGTCGACCATCCAGCGCCGGGGCAGGCCCAGCCGGTCCAGCTGGAACGCCTGCGTGGTCTTGAAGGAGCTCATCACGAGCCACACGATGGGGTACGTCGTCATCACCGCGAATGCCCCGAGCCCCAGGTAGGCCAGCCCCTTTGCGACCGCCCGCGCCATCACTCTCGCCCCCCGAAGCGGACCTCGAGCACCCGCAGCAGCACGATGAGCGCCAGGCTCAGCACCACCATGAACGTCGAGATGGCGTTGGCCAGCGGGTAATCGGGCGCCCCCCTGAACGCCGTGTCGTACATGTACAGCGACAGCACCGACGTGCGTCGGGCGGGGTTGCCCGCTGTCATCGCGAAGATGAGGTCGAAGCTCTTGAGCGACCCCGAGATGGCCAGGATGGCCGCCGTCACGATGACCCCGGAGAGGCCGGGCACGATGACGTAGCGCATCACCTGGGTCTCGGTCGCCCCGTCGATCTTGGCCGCCTCGATGACCTGGGGGTCGATCTTCTGCAGGCTGCCGAGGAAGATGATGAGATACGTCCCCGTGTACATCCATAGCATGACGAAGAGCACCGGCAGCATCGCGGTCCTCGGATTGAGGAAGAGCGTATTCTCCCACCCGGGGAAGATGGATTGCATCAACGTCGTGAAGGGCCCGTAGGGGGAGAAGAACGACTGCCACAGGATGCCCACGACGATGGTGGAGATGACCGACGGCAGGTAGATGACGGTCTGGAAGAAGTCCCGCCACCGTACCAGGTTGCGCCAGAGGACGTACGCCACCACGAAGCCCAACGGGATCTGGCCCAAGAGTGAGATGAGGATGATGTAGACGTTGTTGCGCAGGGAGATCCAGAAGAACCGGTCCTGAAACATCCGGACGTAGTGGGTCAGGCCCACGAAGCGGACCGGCGACTCGGCCGAGAGGAGAGGCCCGCCTTGGTAGTCGCTGACGCTGAGGCCCACCGAGAAGAGCGTCGGAAACGCCACGACGGCCCAGTAGATCAGCACGGCCGGCAAGACCAGGAGCAGGTAGGCGAGGCGCTGCTCCCGATGGGTCGTTCGCCGCACGTTTCTCTCCCCTCCGCCCATGCCTCGGGCCATGCAGGAGGCGGCGGGCCGCCACCCGAGACGTGACGGCCCGCGCCCGCCCCCTTGCTGCTGCCCTTACCGCGAAGCCCTCCACGCCTCCAGGGCCCGCTGCACGGAGGCGGCCACTTGCTCCGGCGTCGAGAGCCCCAGCCCTATCTCCTGCAGCCCCACGTTGAGCGGCCCGTAGACCTGCGCGTCGAGGACGTTGTCGAGCACGTAGGTCCCGCCCACCCGCTCGTAGAAGCGGGCGCGCTCCTGGGCCAAGGGCTCGAGGCGGTCGCTGGTGACGTTCTTGCGGGAGGGGAAGGCCGCACCCGTCTCGAGCCGGATCCGCTGCACCTCGGGCGACGTGAGCCACTGGATGAGGCGCCACGCCGCTCGCTCCTTGGCCGACCCCGCCGGGATGCTGGCGCTCATGGCGAAGCCGACGCCCGGCACCATGGACGTGGTGCGGTGCACCACCTCGCCCGGTATCGCCGGGAAGACCGTCAGGACGAACTCGTGCTGCCGGTCGGGCGGGATGAGGGCCTCCCCGGTGGTGGGGTCGGTGAGGAAGTTGCTCGTCTTCCAGTCGCCGTCCACCAGGAAGGGCGCCCGTCCCGACGCGAACAGCCCGTTGACCTCGTTGTACGAGGTCTGGAAGATGCGCCGGTTGAGGACCCCGTCGTCGAAGAGCGACCGGTAGAAGCGCAGCGCCCGCACGAAGGGCTCGTCGGTGAAACGGGCCTGCCCGGCCAGCACCCGGTCGATGAAGTCGTCGCCGGCGAGGCGCCCCACGATCATGCTGAACAGCGTCGACTGCACCACCCAGTCGTCCTGCGCCCCCATCAGGATGACGTCCTTGCCGGCAGCCCGAAGGGCCGGCACCATGGCCTTGAGCTCCTCGTAGGTCGTCGGCACGGGCAGCCCCAGGCTGTCGAGCAGGCCCTTGTTGACGTAGAGGACGTGGGTGGCGGTGATGGCGATGGGCAGCTCGGCCAGGTAGCCACCCGCCTGCGGGGCGAGGGCTGCCTCGTGGAACTCCCGCGCCATGTCCCCGAGGAATGGCGTCAGATCCTTGACGAGGCGCTTGGTGTGCAGCGTGCTCGAGCGCCCGCCGGGCCACATGTAGATGACGTCGGGCAATCGGCCGGCGGCCGCGTAGGCCTCCAGCTTCTGGTGGAAGGGTTCGCCGAACATGTCCTCGCGCTCGAGGATGATGTCGGGGTTGGCGCGTTCGAAGGCCTTCCAGACCTCTTCGATCTCCCGGTGGGCCGCCGGACTCGTGGCATCCAGGTAGTTGTAGACCGTGAGGCGGATGGGCTGGTTGGACCCGGCGGATGCAACGGGTACCAGGGTGGCCACGAGGGCCACCAGCGACGCCATGGCGACGAAACCCTTGACGAGGCCTCTGTCGAGACGCACGGAACTCTCCCCCTCTCGAAGCGTCCGATGCCGTCAGCCAAGACCGATCCACGGCGGACGGGCGCGCTCGCCGCCTGGTCGCTCGCCGGTCGCGGGGCGCCGCCCGCCGGTCGCCGGTCGCCGTGTCCCACCTACCCGCTCTCCCTATCTGCTCCCGTACCCGCTCCTCTGACCGCCTCCTCTCCTTGGTCCCGTGACGTCTGCGGCCCTCCGGCTGCGCCCGGGGCGGGCGCCGGCCGCCACGACGACAGGTCGATGGCCCCGGGGCTGAACCACCGATCCACCACGAACCCGATGGCACCCAGCAGCTCGGAGTCGTCCCCCAGGCTGGAGCCCCGTATCGTGACGGGCATGTGCAGGCCCGTGCGCTGAGCGGTGGCCTGGTGGCGGGCCTCGATGGTCTGGAGGAAGTCGCCGCCGATCTGACCCCAGACGCCCCCGATGACGACCATCTGGAGGTCGAGCAGCATGCCGGCGTACACCACCGCGTGCGCCAGCGCCGACGCCGCCTCGTCGACCAGCTGGCGGGCCACGGGGTCGCCCGCCTGAGCGCGTTGGAAGAAGGCAGGTTTGTCGACCGCCTGGCCCGTGCGGTGGCGGTAGCGCTCCAGCACGTCCTGGAGGTTGACGTAGGTCTCCAGGCATCCGGCGTGACCACAACGGCACGGGTGCCCGTGCTCCACGACGGTGACGTGCCCGATCTCGCCCGCCATCCCGCGCGGGCCCGAGATGAGGCGGCCGTCGACGAGGATGCCGGCGCCCACGCCCGCCTCGGTCTTGAGGAACATGAGCGTCTCGTGACGGGGCGCCGGGCCGAACCAGAGCTCGGCCATGGCGGCGGCGTTGGCATCGTTTTGGACGACGACGGGCAGCCCCAGGAGTCGCTCGAGCCGCTCGGCGGCCGGCACGTCCCGCCAGCCCAGGTTGACGGAGCGGACCACCACGCCCCTGCCGGCGTCCACGACCCCCGCCACGCCGACGCCAACGCCCAGGACGCGGCGCCGGTCGACGCCTGCCTGGCGGATGAGCCCGTCGAGCTCCCGGGCCAGCTCCCGGATGAGCCCCTCGGGCTCGAGGTCGAAGGGCGGGTAGGCGCGCCTCCCGAGGGGCGCCCCCCGCAGGTCGCTGAGAAGGCACGAGACGCGGTCACGTTGGACCTGCACGCCGACGGCGTAGAGCTTGGCCTCGTCGATCTGGAGCAGCACGGGGCGTCGCCCGCCGGTCGACTCGCCCCGACGCACCTCGACGACGAGGCCGCGCTCGATGAGGCGGGCCACGATGCGGGAGACGGTCGGCGGGCTCATCCCCGTCAGGCGGGTCAGCCGGGCTCGCGAGCACGGCCCCTCGCGGTGGAGCGTCCGCAGGATGGCGGCGGCGTTGAGGGATCGCAGCAGGCTGGTGCCGCTGGCCGCGGCGCGGACAGCTGCAGAGCGGGGGCGCTTACTTTGTTGTCGACTGTCATGATTGTGCGCCATGGCGCGGACCTCACGGCACAGGCTCATATCCCATTCTTAAAGCGTTTGTCCCGTCCGACACGCATTGGCGCGCCGAGCAGGTAAGTTTCAGTCTGCAACATCTCAGGCCCACATTACCACGCCCGCCGTCTTCTTGCAAGCCCTTTCCGTCGATGAAGCCGAAGGGCTGGCGGCACGTGCGGGCGCCGGCGGGCGCTGACGGGCGCCGACGCGCGCCGACGGGGCCCCGCGAAGGTGACCGTCGGCCCTACGGGGGTCGCGATGGGTGCGGGTTCGCGAGAGTAGGGGTCTTTAAATAGGTATTTAAATTCCGCCGGGTGTCGAGACCGATACCCCCTGCACCGCCCGCGCCCCGCCGACCGCCGCTTGCGGCGCCTCGTGGGACGGTGGCGGCACGGCGCGGCGCCCGGAGGCGCCACGGACAGGGAGCGCCGGCGAGGGAGGCGCTGGCGGCGCCCTCATAACGCTGCCAGCGCCTCGACCAGCCGCCTCGCCTCCCGCAGGCCGTAGACCACGCGGTTGCGGCCCCTCACCAGCGAGTTGGTCGCGAAGAAGGCCTCGACGCTCTCCTCGGGCGACTCCGCCAGTCGCTCCGCCGCCACCGCCAGGTCCGGCAGCGGCGGGACCGGCAGGGCCGGATCCTGCCGGAATGCGCCCTCCCGGGCGAAGTGCAGCCGCACCAGGATGCGGCTGACCTTCATCAGCGTCTCGTTGAGGGGCCCGACGCCGATCCGCCCCGCCTGGCGCGCCGTCTCCATCGACTCGAGCGCGGCCTCGAGCCGGTCGAGTTCGTCGAAGACGCCGTCCAGCACCGACCTCGCCGCCGGCCGGCCTTCCAGCTTCCTCGCGTACGCTTGCGCCGCCTGACGCATGTCGGCCACCGCCGCCCGCACGTCCAGCGGCAACACTTCCGCATTGGCCAGTCGCCACACGGCAAGGGCGTAGATGCGGGTGTCCCGCACCAGCAGCTCCCGGTCGGCCACCTCCAGATCGTCGTCCTCGGTGTGCCACTCGACGTTGCCGCCACACCCGCCCACGCCGTAGTAGCCCTTCGCCCGCCGGATCTCTTCGGGCATCGTCGACGAGAGCATGAAGGCCGCGCTGATCCCCAGGTTGTTGAAGGAGTAGTCGCCCGCACGGGGCGGCCGCCCGCCCCCGACCTCCTGCCCCGTCAGGTCCCGCACGACCTCCTTGACCAGCCCCTCCAGCTCCGGCGTCCACGACACGTCTTGGAGCACCTCGGCCCACCGGCAGCCGGGGGAGTCGCAGTTGACGTGCGCCACGCACCGCTCGGCCAGCTCCACCCCAAAGGCGTCGGCGTACCACGTCGAGCCGGCGTAGCGCCCCTGGGAGTGCCCCGGCCACCAGGCCACCCGCACGCTGCGCCGCAGCGCCGCCCGGTGCTGCCAGAGCGCCCGGGCGATCTCCAGCAGCGCGCCGTCCCCTACCGCGTTGTCGCCGACCCCGACGTGCCACGAGTCGAGGTGCCCGTGCAGCAGCACGAACCGCTCCGGCTCCACCGCCCCCGGGATGGTGGCCACCACCACGGGGCACGGATACAGCCCCTCCTCCAGGCGGGTCACCACCGTCACCTCGAGCCGGCGCCCGCCCCCCGCCGCCTCCCGGGCGGCCGCCGCCAGGCGCTCGCCGTCGGAGCGACTGACCGCCGCCACCGCCAGCTTGGGCCGCCGGTGCTGGTTGTCCAGGTCGGGCCCGCCCCAGACGGGCGTGCAGATGGCCTCGTGGATGCGCTCCCCCGGGCTGATGAAGATGGCCGCTACCGCACCTCGGGCCTCCAGGTCGGTCACCTTCTGCGGCAGGGGCAGCCCCTCGGTGAGGGCGACCGCGCCCTCCAGGTCACGCCGCCCGCTTCCATCCAACCCTGACTCGAAGAGATCCGCGCTCCCCCGGGCGAACCCCGACGGGACGTAGACGAGCGGGCCCCGCCGCCCGCCGGGCCCGGTGGAGGCCGAGAAGGACGGGGTCTTGGCCCGGATGGCCGCCTGGCCCGGCGCATCCACCCGCACCTCGGCCCCTCTCGGCAGGCTCAGGTAGAGGGTCGGCGTGTAGACCTCGACCGGCACGCCGGCCTCCCGCAGGCGCTCGACGACGTACCGGGCAGCTCTGCGCTCGTCTTCGCTGCCCGACTCCCGCACCAGCGTGGCGAACCGCTCCACCAGCCGCCACGCCTCGTCGCCGGTGATGCTGGCCATCAACGCCCGCTCGTCCGGGCTCAGTCGGCGCCACTCTCGTGGGGTCGTATCGTCTTGTCTCTCCCGACTCACCTGCGTCGTCTCGTTGCTTCGCATCGGCTGCATCGCCTGCCTCGCGTCGCCTCGCCCCGTCACCCGGCCGCACGCTCCCCCCGCGGCTGCCCCAGTCGCCTCGCCAGCCCGTGCAGCCACCGCACCATCGAAATCTCGAAGTCCAGCACGCCCTGGACCGTGCAGTACTCGTCGGTGGAGTGCTGGCGCCCCCCGTGGCCCATGCCGCCCGTCACGTACGGCATCCCCAGCACCCGTTCGAAGACGTAGTACGGCGCCGAGCCCGGGTTGAGGGGCCACACCTGCGGCGGCGCCCCCATCTCCTGGTACGTCTCCACCATCGCCTGCACCGCCGGCTCGTGCAGGCTCACCTTGGACCACGGATAGGTGTTGAGCACCCGCATCTCGATGTCGGCGTAGCCGTGCCGGTCCAGGTGCGCCCGGATGGCCTGCGCCACCCGCTCCGGGTCCATCCGGGGCACCAGGCGCACGTCCATCTTGGCCAGCGCGCGGTGCGGCAGCAGCGTCTTGGTGCCCTCGCCGACGTATCCGCCCACGATGCCGTCGATGTTGAGCTGCGGCTGGGCAAACAGCCGCTCCCACAGCGGCAGCCCCCGCAGCCCGCCCTTGAAGCGCCGCACGTGCTCGAACGCCATGAACGGCCGCTCGTCGAGCCGCCCGCTGGCCACCTGCTCCTCGAGCAGCCGGCGCTCCTCCTCGGGCAACGGCTCGGCGCCATCGAAGAAGCCCTCGACGCGCACCTGCTCGTCGGCGTCGACCATCGTGGCCAGGGCCTGCACCAGCCGCCACGCCGGGTTGGCCACCCAGGCGTTGTAGGAGCCGTGGATGCCCCGCTCGGTGGGCCCGCCCCAGTCGCCGCCGCGGCACTCGAGCTCGAAGTAGACGATGCCCTTGGTGCCCAGGGTCAGCCAGGGCACGCCCTCCTCGTCCTGGCTGAAGAAGGGGAAGAGCACCGCCTGCGCCGCCTTGAGCTCCCCGGCGTGCGCCTCGACGAAGGGCAGGAAGTGCCGGCTGCCCATCTCCTCCTCGCCCTCGATGGCGAAGATGAGGTTGACGGGCAGCCGCCCGGCCGCCGCCTGATACCCGGCCACCGCCCGGAAGAAGGCGGCCAGCGGCCCCTTGGTGTTGACCGCGCCCCGTGCGATGATGCTGGGGCCCAGCCGGGGCAGCTCCCGGATCTCGGCGCCCCAGGGATCCGAGCTCCAGTTGGGCTCGTCGGCCGGCATCACGTCGTACATGCCGTAGACCAGCACCGTGTGGGGCGCCCCCTGGTCGAGTCGCCCGTAGACGATGGGATGCCCCGCCGTGGGCACCACTCGCGCCTGTCCGCCCAGGGCCCGCACGAAGCCGGCCACCTGTTCGGCCGTCTCCTGGATGCCCTCGCCCGTGTAGCTGACGCTGGGCGTGCGCAGGAAGGCGCGCACCGCCTCCAGGTCCTCGCGGAAATGGGCCCGCAGGTGCTCGATGACACGCTCGATGACTGGCTCGTCGAATCGCTCGTGGACCCCGTCGTTGACTCGCTCGTCGCTCATGGCCTCACATCCCACTCCGAGGCTCGAAACTCGAACGGCACGATGGACGGATCGGCGTCGACCAGGCGCACGTTGACCGCGGCCAGCATGTTGGGGTAGTAGAGGAAGACCGCCGGCACCCGCTCCTGGAAGAGCACCTGCAGCCGGTCGTAGAGCTCCTTGCGCCGGGCGGGGTCGCGCTCGGCGGCCGCCGCGTCGATGAGCGCGTCCACCTCCGGGTCGGAGAAGTTGGAGAGGTTGTACTGTCCGCCGGTGCGGAACGTGGAGCTGACGTGGTCCGGGTCGAAGGTGTCGGTCCAGCCCAACACCACCAGATCGAAGTCGTCGCTGAAGACCCGGCTCAGCACCGTCGGGAAGTCCAGGCGCTGGATGCGCACCTGCATGCCGACAGCCTGCAGATTGGCCTGGATGATGGCCGCCGTCTGCTCCCGCAGCGTGTTGCCCGTCGGCACCAGCAGCTCCACCGTGCGCCCGCGCTCCCAGCCCGCCTGGCTCAGCAGGGCGCGGGCCGCGGCGGGGTCGTGGGGGATGGGGTCGAGGTCCCGGTTTTCGTATGGCGTCACCGGCGAGAACGGCCCCCGCGCCCGCACCGCCTGCCCCTTGTAGAGCTGCTGTACCATCAGGTCGACGTCGACGGCCATCGCGATGGCTCGCCGCACCCGCACGTCCTGGAAGTAGGGGCGGGCGTGGTTGATGGCGAGGAACTGGTACCCCAGGGACGGCTCCGTGACGGGGCGCAGGTGGGCCGCCCGCTTCACCAGCTCCCAGTCTTGCAGCGGCACCTCGCCGATGCCCGGCCCCGCCACCACGTCGATCTCTCCGTTGATGAGGGCCGCAGCGATGGAGGGCGCCGGAGCGATGCGGATCAGGATGCGATCCACCCTGGCCGGGCCTCGATAGTAGTGGTCGTATCGCTCGAGCTCGACGTACTGGTCGGTCACGTACCGCACGAAGCGAAACGGCCCGCTCCCCACCGTCGGGCGCAGCAGCGCATCGGCCCGCGCCAGCTGCTCCGGCGAGAGCCCTTCCAGCAGGTGCTTGGGGATGACGAAGACCCCCGTACCGAACTGCTCCAGGAACCTGGCCGGGTCGACCGCCGTCTTGGTGGTGATGGCGATGGTGTGGGCGTCGATGACCCTGACGCCCGGGATGGTGGCCCCCATCTTCTTGCCGTTGGCGTCCAGCCCCTCGATGGACTTGATGGCGTTGCCCCGGTTGGTCTGGACGCCCGGTGTGGCGATGGTCTCGATGGTGAAGCGCACGTCCTCGGCGGTGATGGGGCGCCCGTCGTGCCACGTCGCCCGCGGATCCAGGTGAAACGTGTAGGTGCGCCCGTCCGCCGAGATCTCCCACGAGCGTGCCAGGCGCGGCCGGAAGCTCATGTCGGGCCGCATCTCCACCAGGCTGTCGTAGATGAAGTGGACCACGAAGTAGCCGTAGCTGGAGTCGGCGTTGATGGCGCTCAGGCTGCCCGGCGCGCTCCACAGGCCGACCCGGATCACCTTGCCGGCCTCGGCCGCCCCGGCCATGCCCACCAGCGGGGCCAGCGCCAGTGACGACACCACCAGCAGGGCGAGCCCTACCACGACCTCGACGGCGACCCGTTTGCGACCTCGCATGCGACCGCGCACACCCATGGACGTCGACGCTCCTCTCCTCTTCACAGCCTCGTGCGGGGGTCGAGCGCGTCTCGCAGCCCGTCCCCCACGAAGTTGATGGCGAGCACCGCCAGCACGATGAGAAGCCCCGGTGGGGCCCACAGCCACGGCATGCCCTCCAGCACCGCCATCGATTGGGCCTCCGTCAGGAGATTGCCCCAACTGGGGGTGGGAGGCTGGACCCCCATGCCGAGGAAGCTGAGCGACGCCTCCGCGATGATGGCCTGCGCCGTGCCGAAGGTGGCGGCCACCAGCACGGGGGGAAGGGCGTTGGGAAGCAGGTGTCGCAGGAGGATGCGATGCTCCGGCACCCCTACCGCCCGGGCGGCGGCCACGAACTCCTGCGCCTCGAGCCGCAACACCTCGGCCCTGACGAGGCGGGCGATCTGAGGCCAGCCCATGAGACCCAGCACCAGGATGACGTTGCCAAGGCCCGGCCCCAGGATGGCGACCAGCACCAGCACGAGCACCAGCGAGGGAAAGGCCAGCACGATGTCGCTCAAGCGCATGAGGGCCGCGTCGACCATCCCGCCGGCGAACCCGGCCACTGCCCCCACCATCACCCCCAGCACGACGTTGATGGTGACCGCCGCCACGCCCACCGCGAGCGATACCCTCGCCCCATGAAGCACCCGGCTCAGGACGTCACGGCCGATGGTATCGGTGCCCAGGGGGTGGGCGAGGGAGGGCGGCTGTGCGAACGCCAGCGGATCCAGCGCGGCCGGGTCGTACGGGGCCAGCACGGGCGCCAGGAGGGCCGCCCCGCTCAGCCCCGCCATCACCATCAACCCGGCCACGGCCAGCCGGTGGCGGCCAAAGCGGCGCGCTGCCTGGGCCCAGAAGGAGCGGCCGGCCGCCGGATCGGTGGCAGCCGATGCCTCACTCGTAACGGATGCGAGGGTCCACGACGGCGTAGAGGACATCGGCGATCAGCCCTCCCAACAGTACCGCCAGGGCGGCCAGCAGATTGATGGCCATCAGGGTGGGGTAGTCACGCCCGAGGATGGCCTGGATCGTCAGCGACCCCATCCCCGGCCACTGGAAGACCTGCTCCGTGATGACGGCACCCCCGATCAGGGCCGGCAACTGGAGCCCGGCCATGGTGATGACGGGGACCAGGCTGTTGCGCAGGACGTGACGGGAGACGACCCGCCACTCCGCCAGCCCCTTGGCCCGAGCGGTGCGGACGTAGTCCTGGCGCAGGGCTTCGAGGGCGCTGGAGCGGGTCAGCCGCACCACCATCCCCACGTTGGTCAACGCCAGCACCGTGGCGGGCAGCACCAGGTGCCGGGCCACGTCGCCCCACGACGCCTCGCCCCCGAGGGTCGCCATGCCGCCCGTCGGCAGCCATCCCAGCCGCAGGGCGAAGACGTAGATGCCCGCCAGCGACAGGAAGAAGGTGGGCAGGGACACGCCCGACACGGCCACGAACCCGCCGACGTAGTCGACCCACGAGTAGGGCCGCAGCGCCGAGGCGATCCCCAGGGGGACCGCGACGGCGTAGGCGACCAGCGTGGCGACCGTCGTCAGCAGGAGGCTCGGTCCCAAGCGCTCGGCGATGCGATCGGCCACCGGCTGATAGGTGGTGAAGGAGAAGCCGAGATTGCCGGCCGCGAGTTGCCCCAGCCATTTGCCGTACCGGACCGGCCACGGCTGGTCCAGGCCCAGCGCCTGGCGGCGCGCCATCCGGTCCGCCTCGCTCATCGACGGGTCGATCATCAAGTCGACCGCGTCGCCTGGCGCGAGGTCGATGAGGAGGAAGTTGAGCAGGGTGATGCCGAGCAGCACCGGCGCCATGATGGCCAGGCGCCGGACGATGAACCGAATCATGACGGCCTCTCCCCATGGTGCGGTCCGTCCGCGGCCGCTGCGCGCTCGAAGGCGGGCGGGACGACCCCTCCGAAGCGGGCGGTCACCTCGGCGGCCGCCTGGCGGACCAGGGCCCCGTACCGGGGGACGAGGGCGTCGGGCAGGCGGAAGGACGGCCCCGCCACGCTGATGGCCCCCACAGGCTCGCCCGACGGGCCGAAGATGGGGGCTCCCACCGCCCGCGCTCCCGGATCGACGTCCTCGTCGCTGAAGGCGTAGCCCCGCTCGCGAACGTCGTCCAGGATGCGGCGCAGGCGGGCTGGATCCAGGACGGTGCGGGGCGTGTAGCGCGGCAGGCTCGCCAGCTGGGCCAGTACCTGCTCCTGTTGGTGGGCGGGCAGGTAGGCCAGGATGGCCTGCGGGCAGGCCCCTGCGTGCAGGGGGTAGCGCCCGCCGACGCGGGCGGTGAGCCGCACGCGCTGCGCGCTGTCGCGCAGATCGACCACCACCGCCAGCCGCTGGTGACGCTCGACCAGGTGGACGGACTCGCCCGTCTCGGCAGCCAGGCGATCCATGACGGGACGGGCGGCCCGCACCAGGCCGATGCGTTCACGCGCCGCCTCGCCCAGGGCCAGGAGGGTCGGGCCGAGACGGTAGCGGCGTTCGCCCGGCTCCTGCACGACCAGGTCGTGGCGCTCCAGCGTCCGCAGGAGGCGATAGACCTGCGTCTTGGTCAGCCCGAGCTGGCGGGCCAGCTCCGAGACGCCCGCGGTGCGCTCCGGCGGCCACTGGGCCATGGCCAGCAACAGCTGGACGGCCTTGTCCACGCTGGCGATGGCGTAAGTGTCGGCCGCCAGGCGAGGCGCCGGCGAGTCCGTCGGCGACCCCAGCGGCGACACCGTCGGAGACCCCGGCAGCCCCAACGATCCCGGCAACCCCGTCGATCCCGCCGTCACCCCGTCTCTCCCCCCTGTCCCCACCCTGCCCCTCCCCGACCCGACGGCTGGCCGGGCCGATGCCGTCCGATCTCGAGGAGGCGGGTGTTACGTGTGATAAAACGCCGTTTTGCTATCGAGAATTTGACGGGCGATGTTCGACGGGTCCATCGACCCTCCTTCAGGGGCGGCACAGGTATACAGAAGACATGGGCCGGACGCGAGACGAGCCGGACAGGCGCTCCCCGTCCGGCTCGTCCTCGATGGCTCGCTGGTTCCCGTTCGGCGGCGGTCGGCCACTGGCCCCCGCCGCCGCCAGTCGCCGCCGCGCCCCGCCCGCGGAGGGGGTGTCCTCCTCTGCGTGACGGGCGGATTTTAAAAAGTTATTTAAATTCCGCTTCTATGGCGAGAGCGACGACCTATGTGGCGCGCCTGCGCCCGATGCGCCTGGAGATACCAAGGGGGTGACCCCTCGGCGGAGTCACCCCCTCACCCTGACTGCCGGTATCCGGCCGCGGCTCCTGGCGCCACACGGGCCCCCGCGGACCGGACGGCTAAAACCTCAGGGCCAGCGACAGCCTGTGCGAGTCGGGCAGGGTGGCCGGCATCAGGTAGGCGTAGTCCACCTGCAGCGACCCCAGCCGCAGGCCGATGCCAGCCGTGAGTTCCCGAGAGTCCGCCGCATCCTCGCCGTCGCCGCCCATCGGAGCGGTGATGCCACCCCGCAGCGCCAGCAGGCCCAGGCCCAGTTCGGCACCCGCGTGGTAGTACTGGCTGTGCCCGCCGACGCTCTCGACGTCGGCCGCCAGCAGCAGCGAGCGCAGGCGTACGCTGGCCCCGGCCACCAGCCGCCGCTCCCAGGCCTCCACAGCGCCCGTGCTGTAGCGGATGGGCGTGGCGACCGCGTTTTCGACCACGAGCCCCAGCCTCACCGGGCCCAGCTGCACCAGCGCACCGGCGTCCAGCGCCGCCCCCGTGCCCTGCGCCGGGCCGAGGTCAGGCTCATCCCCGCCGACCAGCTCCGCGCTCCTCACCAGCAGGTACTTGCCCCGCACCCCCACCGCCACGGGGCCGAGCTCGGTCGCCGCCCCCACGAGCCCCGCCAGGTTGCTGTAGGCGAAGTTCGGCAGGATCTCGCCCCCTTCACCCGCTCCTGGGATGCCCGGCGAGTTGAGGTACAGCGCCCCGACCCCCAACTTCCTCAGCGCCAGCCCCAGGGCGCCGTAGCCGACGACCTGGTACTGCGTCGAGTAGAAGCTGGTGAGCCCCGGCCGCCCCAGCGTGGCCAACCCCGCGGGGTTGTAGAAGAGGGCGTTTTCGTCTTCCGACACGCCCGCGAAGGCCCCGCCCAGGGCCAGGGGCCGAGCGCCGGCACCGATCTGGAAGATGGCCCCGGCCCCCACCACCGTGCCGTCGCCATCCGCCGCCGCGACGGCAGGCCCGACCGCCAGCACGGCAACCATCGCCAGAGCCAGCGCCCACTTCGACCGCATGCCCGTCATGGTAGGTCCACCCCGTCCCTTCCGCATCCGGCTCAGCGCTGGATGACGAGCCGCTCGGGCCGCTCGGTCACGGGCCGGCCGTCCTGGTCCAGCAGCACCCACAGGTACAGCCCGCTGGCCAGCGGCCGCCCGCCGGCGTCCGTCAGGTCCCACGTGGTCGAGCCGTCGGCCTCGAGCGCCAGCGTGCGCACCAGCCGCCCCGCCACGTTGAAGATGCGGAGCGTGCCACCGGCCAGGTCCGCGTCGTAGTAGAAAGTCGCCTCGTGCCGGGCGGGGTTGGGGGCAACGTAGGTCTGCACCACCACCACCCGCACCTCGTCGGGCTCCGACTCCTCGCCCACCGAGTCCGTCACGACCAGGCGCACCCGGTACTCGCCGGGACGGTCGACGAGGAGGTGGACCTTCGCCGCAGGCTCGCCGAGCGGTTGGATCTCCGCCACGGCGCCGACGGGCCTGTCGACGATCGTCCACTCGTAGCCCGTCACGGACTCGCCCTCGTCGGGGTCGTACGACGCCGACCCGTCTAGGAGGATCGGGCTGTTGACGGCCCCGTACCGATCCGGTCCCGCCACGGCCACCGGGCGGTTGGTGGTCTCGAACACCACCACGTCGGGTAGGCTCTCCCCGTAGCCGTCGTTGACGACCAGCGTCACCACGTATCGACCTGGGATGTCCGGCGTGAACGTCGTCGTCGGCGAATCGATGGTAGAGAGCGTCGCTTCGCTCGATTCCGGCTTCGCCACGAGATCCCACCGGTAAGTGAGGGGGTCGCCTTCGGGGTCGGAAGACCCGCTGCCGTCGACGACCACTTCGTACCCCACTCGGACTCGACGGTCGGGGCCCGCGTTCGCGACCGGAGCACTGTTTTCGCTCACCAGGACCTGGACGAAGGCCGCGTTGCTCTGCGCTCCCCTGTCATCGTAGACCGTCAGCGTCACCAGATAGGTGCCGAGTGCGTCGTAGGCATGCGCCGGATGCTGATTGTCGCTGTTATTGCCGTCCCCGAAGTCCCACGACCACGAGATGATCGAGCCATCATCGTCGACGGACGCGTCCCTGAACTCAACCGCCTCGCCGACCGCGACGCGGAGCTTCGACGGCGAGATGGCCGCCCTGGGTGGAATCGTGCCGTACTCCACCCGCTCCCGGAGCTCATGCCAGTAGTCGCCGAGCAACACGACGGGCGGCGGCTCCTCGGAGCTGGAGCTGAGCGCTCCCACCCTCTCCGTGAGTACCCGCTGCAAGGTCTGGAGCGTCTCCGGCCCCGGGCGCTGCGCCTGGTACCGCTGCATCACGGGGTGCGCCGGCATCACCGACGGATCCAGCCGGCGGGTCGGCTGCGGCGCGGGCTTGCCCGCTGGCGCCGCCAGCGATGCGGACGCCGACTCGGCCCCGAAGAAGGTCTGGAGCGACCCGTACCCCAGCGTCATCTGCGGCGTGATGGCGGCGAAGACCCGCCGGTAATCGCCCGCCTGGCGGACGACGCTGTAATCGGGGTCGCCCACCGGCCCCTCGTCGTAGAAGACCCCCGCCCCCGACGCCGTCGGGCGGATGGTGTCCGTGAAGTCGAGCCCCTCGGCTCCCAGATCAGCCCAAAGCAGGGACAGGCTCTGGTGCTTGCCGAGCTCGTCCGTCGGCACGCCAGCGAGCAGGTTGGGCAGCACGCCGTAGCCGGTGTCGTGCTCCACGTAGCCCACGTGGAAGTATTGCTGCATGAACGGCACCGGCGTGGTCGACGTGAAGTCGCCTCCCGCGATCATTCCCAGCAGATCCTCGCCCGACAGCCACATCTTGCCGCCCCGGTCGAGCAGGGAGGCGATCCAGCGCTGCTCGTAGTCGTCCGGATAGCCCCAGATGCGTCCATCCCAGAACCACCAGAAGTCCTCGGCCCCGCTCGCGGCCGTCCCGTCGGGGCTGGATATCAGGGGCAGTTTGGAAGCGTCCGCGTAGATGACATCGAATCCGACCGCCGTCAGATCCAGCATGGCCCAGTTGTCCGGCCCCAAGACGATCAGGCTGTTCGCGTCAGGGTCATCCACGAACCAGACCACGTCGCGGGCCCCCTCCGACGGCGGCGCCGTGATGACGTAGAAGAAGCGCTCCACGCGGTTGCCCTGACCGTCGTCGGCCACGTACGAGACCAGGTGGTCGAAGCCCTCGGTGTAGGTGCGGGTCGTCGACAGGCTCGGCACGGCCTCGTACGTCGGCTCGCCCCCCTCGGGCACCGTCCAGAACCGCCACTCGAAGTACACGTCGTCGCCATCCGGGTCCGACACCTGTGCCTCGAAGCTCACCGTAGCGGGCAACGTCTTGTTGATCTGGTCGGTCACGGCGTAGGAGACGACGGGCGCCCTGTTGACGCTGGCTTGCGTGAGGTACGCGTAGACCCGGCCGAGGAGCGTGGCCAGCCCATCGCTCGCCCCGGTCCCCTGCACCGGCAGCCGATGGACGTCGAACGCCGCGAAGACCAGCCGGTAATCCCCGGCGTACCGGTGGCCCACGAAAGGTAACGCCGTCTCGGCGTCGCCGGTCAGGATGCCGACGGCCCCGCCGGCCGGGTTGTAATAGTCGACCAGCGGGAAATCTCCCGAGAAGGCCAGGCCTGCGCTCACCAGGTCGCCCGGGACACCCGCGATCGAGGTCGCGCCCTGGTCCAACACGACGGTGCCGATGCCGAGATACTCGCGGGCGAAGCTCGTCCCGGCGATGTCGTTGAGAATCCCGCGCCCGGTCAGGAAGAGGCGCCCGCCGTTCGCAAGATACGCCGTCAGGAAGTCGATCTCCGGGGTCGTCAGAGACGGCTGCACCGTGATGCCCGCCGTCCAGACCAGCACGTTGCTCACGTTGGGGGGCAGGCTCCCGGCCTCGACGTACTCCGAGGGCACCTTGACGTAGGCGATCCCCGCGACCGCCAGGGCCTCCTCGATCACGTCCGAAAACTCCCGGTGACCGTCGTCGTCGATGAGCAGCACGCTGGCCGGGTCGTTGACCAGGATGCCGATCTCCCGGTAGGAGTCGCCCCCCTGGCTGGTGCCCGCATGGACGGACGCCACATAGAAGCCCGGGGACTGGTATCGATGGGTGATGGTGCCGCTCGGCCCGACCGATTGCGGCGGCGTGCCGTCTCCGAAGTCGATGGTGGCCGATACTGTCGTGCCGGTGCGGCGCGGCTCGATCACCCACGAGAACGTGACCGTCAGGCTCCCTTCGCCGTACACCACGTCCGCCTCGAAGGCATCGATGAACGGCGGGTAGATGCCCTCCAGGGCGTTGTAGAGGTTGAGCCGGCCCTCCGTCTGCATCTTGCCGACGAAGGCCGCCCGGTGCTCGGTCGAGTCGAGCAGGCGATCCTTGATGGTCTCCGCACCGGGGCTCCACCCCGGCGCTCCCGGATACTGGGGCATGTCGGGGAAGGCCGCGATGAGCAGCGCCGCGGCGCCGGCGACGTGGGGGGTGGCCATGGACGTCCCCGCGAACCAGTCATACCCGCCCGGCACCGTCGAGAGGATCCAGAAGCCCGGTGCCGCCAGGTCGACGCTCTGCCCGCCGTAGTTGGAGAACGACGCCAGCCCGTCCTCCCAGTCGCTGGCCGCCACGGCGATGACGTTGTCGAGGTCGTAGCTCGAGGGATAGTGGGGGGAGACGTCGTTGTCGGATCCGTCGTTGCCGGCTGCGGCGATGAAGAGAGTGCCTGCCTCCTCGATGGCGCGCCTCAGGGCCTCGCTATAGCCCCCGCCTCCCCACGAGTTGTTGGAGAGCGTCGCGCCGTTTTGAGCGGCGTAGGTGATGGCCTGGATGGCAGCGGCCGTGGAGCCGCCCTCGGGCCCCAAGAACTTGAGGGGCATGATCCTCGCGCCCCAGGCGATGCCCGCCACGCCTGCCGCGTTGTTGGCGACGGCGGCGATGGTGCCGGCCACGTGCGTGCCGTGATCGTCGCCGTCCGCCGGGTCGAAGACGGTGTTGTCGTCGTGGTAGAAGTCCCAGCCGTACACGTCGTCGATGTAGCCGTTGCCGTCGTCGTCGATGCCGTTGTCGGGGATCTCGTCCTCATTGACCCAGATGATGCCCTGCAGGTCCGGATGCGTGATGTCGACCCCCGTGTCGATGACGGCGACGATGACGCCCGAGGCGTCGCGATGCAGCTCCCACGCCTCGGGCGCGTCGATGTCGGCGTCGGGCCGCCCCGTGAGCCCGATGCCGAGTGGCGCCAGGAAGGCCTGTCCCTCGTTGTGGAGGCCCCACAGGTACTCGAAGTCCGGGTCGTCGGGGATGACCGCCAGCGGATACCACAGGTAGTTGGGCTCCACGTAGATGCGCCGGTCAAGGGCGGCGGCCACGTTGGCCCTCTCCAGCTGCTGGCGGATCCGCTGGATGCCTTGCGGCACCGACATGCCCGGCGGGAGCTCGACCACCCTCACCTGCGACCCCTGCCGCAGCGTGATGGTGCGCCGCACCGTGCCGCCCATGGCCCGGACGCTCTGCTCGACCGTCATCCCCAGCTGTTCGACGGGCCTGGCCAGCACGTCGGCGTCGACCCCGCCCTGGATGCCCAAGGCAGGAGCCCGCGCGACCGTGACGAGGACCTCGCCGTCGACATAGCGCCCCGTGGGAGCGGTCCGCACCTCGAGGGGCGGCAGGTCGTCGGGCCCGGCCGCTGGCCCCGCGCCGGCCCCGGCCAATCCAGCCGACAAGACGAGAACGTACGCCAGCAGGGCCACGCTCAACCAGGAGCGGATGCCGTCGCGACCGTTGAAAGCTTCCACGACGCCCAACCCCCTCGAGGTTCCGGATTGTTCAAGATCGGGTCGCCACTTGACGAATCGATGGAACCGACGGCGCGTTGACTGAAGCCGTTCGTGGCGGGAAGGAGAAACCCTGCCGACAGGACGCCTCGTTGCGTTTCGAATCACCGAGGATGGAGTCGAACGAGGCTTAGCCCTCCCCGCCCGCTGGCCTCGGGTGCTGTCGGAGCGACGCGCAGGGGCCGCTCCGCATGGCTGGAGCGGCCCCCATTTGAACGGCGCGAACCGGCGCCACTACTCCTCCAACGGCGTCGCCGACCCGTGCCCGCTCACTTGATCCTGTGTCCCCTCGCTTGATCCTGTGCCCCGTCGCTTGATCCTGTGCCCCCTCACTTGATCGCGCTGGGGGTGGCCACGTGCGCGTAGGTCACCTCGGGCAGGGTGCCGGGGTCGACCTCCACCGGTGGCAGGAGCTCCGCCTCCAGCTCCGGGATGCGGGACACCCGCCCGTCCAGGTAGGCCTCCAGCGTCTCGGCGACCGTGGCGAGGCGGGCCATCAGCCCCCCGTAGCGGCGTTCGACGACCTCCCACCCGAAGGGCTCGTACGTCGCCATCCACATCGCCCGGTGCGTGCGCCACAGCCGGTCGACCGCCGCC
Organism: Limnochorda sp. LNt; assembly: GCF_035593265.1. GTDB lineage: Bacteria > Bacillota > Limnochordia > Limnochordales > Geochordaceae > Geochorda > Geochorda subterranea. The sequence goes on from NZ_CP141614.1 coordinate 2,182,231, forward strand.
CGCAACGCCGGCAGCTCGACATCCGCCATGCGGCGCAGCGCCGCCCGGTCCCCCTGCCGGTAGGCCGCCGCCAGGCGCCGACGCAGCTCGCTCTTGAGGGCCAGCACCTGAGCCATCCGGGCCGGCAGCAGCAGCCGCCGCCCCAGCGGCTCGACGTCCCGATCTTCACCCGTCGCACGACGGCCCGTCGCCATGCGCCCGCCCGACGCGGGATGCCCTGCCGACATCGCATGCTCGCCCGACGCCGGATGCTCACCCATGGCCTCTCGCCACGCCACCTCCGCCCGCTCCGCCGCCTCGGCCAGCTCCGTCGCCAGCCGCTCGTAGTGCGCCGCGAGCGGCCGCCCTTCCACCAGCGGATCCATCACGGCCAGCAGCGGATCCTGCCACAGCAGCCACTTGCTCGGGTTGGCTCGCGACGTCGCCGGGTCGTGCACCCCCGGCGGCGCATCGACGGCGCTGGCCCGCACCCAGTCGTCCAGCTCCGCCCCGGGGCCGCACGCCCCCCTGAAGTTGGCCCGCAGCAGCGCCGGATCCACCGTCTCGGCCGCCGTATAGCCGTGTTCGGCGAAGAGCTGGATGCCCGGCAGCGCGCTGAAGACGTCGCACTCCATCCCGTCGTCACCCCACATGGTGACGAAGGCCTCCCGCAGCCCCTTGCGCTTGCACGCCCGCATGCAGGCTTCGGTGGCCGTGAACGAGAAGGGCAGCGTCGCCCACAGGCGGTTCCACGTCCAGACGCCGCCGGCCATGATGGGCTCGGCCCCCAGCTCCCGGTGCCGGTCGATCCACTCCTCGTAGAAGTCGCTCGTCACGTGGTAGTAGTCCCAGTAGACCAGGTCGACGTCGCCGGGGATGCTGCGCCGGACGTCCTCGGGGATGACCGATTCGCGGTCGTACTACTCGTGCCGCTTGGACCCCAACCGAAAGTACATGTCGCTCCAGATCATGGGCCGCAGGCCCCGCCGGCGGCAGATCTCCCGCACCCGTGCCAGGTGGGCGTTGAGGATGTCGAACGGCCGCCGCTCACCGTGGCGCTCCCGGTAGCGGCCGGTGCCGATGCCCCACGCCTCGTCCATCCCGACGTGGATGCGCCGGGTGCGAAACGGCCGGCTGGCCGCCTCGATCATGCGCTCGACCAGTGCGTAGGTCCGGGGCTCCTCGGCGATGAGGACGCTCGCCGTGTCCCGGTAGTCCCAGAAGCGCGGCCACTTGAGGATCTGCTCCAGGTGGCCCAGGGTCTGGATGCACGGGATCATCTCGATGCCGAGCGCGGCCGCGTAGGCGTCGAGGGCTCGCAGCGTCTCCTCTGCGTAGCGCCCCCGCAGGTAGCCGAAGAAGGGTTCACCCGGCAGCTCGTAGGTGTCTTCGGTGTAGAGCATGCAGGTGTTGATGCCCATCAGGGCGACCAGCCGCAGCAGGCGCTGGACGGCCTCGGGCCGCAACACGCCGTTTCGGGAGACGTCCACCATGATCCCGAGCATGCGGAAGGGCGACGCCTCGGTGAACCCCTCCAGGCGAACCCGGCCGCCCCTGGCGCTCGAGGCGGCGCCCCCCTCCGTCTTCCTCGCGGACGCCAGCTGCCCCAGGATGCGCCCGAGGGCCCGGAAGGCCGCCGCCCGCTGGCCGTAGGCGACCCGCAGCCGCCGCCCGCCGTCGAGCACCTCCACCGCCAGGGCCAGCCGGTCGCCCAGCGCCGGGTCGTGGGCGAAGAGGACGTCGACCACGTCCGCCACGTCGCCCCCGGCGGCCGTGCCCACCCCCCGACCCACGCCGGTGCCGGTCGCACCGCCCGCCCCAACCTCGCCCCCACCGTTCCCCCGCCGGTCTCCCGCCTGCACCAACGCGTCGGGGCGTGCCGCCACGAGGGCCCGCAAGCCGTCTCGGAGCTCGTCGGGCACCGTGGCGAGATCGATGCGAAGCATGGGACGCGCCATCCTGCCGTCGCTCCTTTCGACCCGCCACGGCGGCGCATTCGCCGAGGGGCGTCCCCGTCCTTCCGAGACGAGCGGCTCGGCCGGGCTTGGTCCCGCCGGGCGAGTGCTGCCCTGCGTATCTTGTCATGAAGCGATGTCATTGGCACTTTCGCGGACTCGTGGTACCGTATCTGTGAAGTGCCATCTACGAACCGTCACGACAATCCATTTGGAGCGTGTCACATGCAGACAGCGCGGGTTCGATTGGGGAAGGGCGGACGGCTCGTGATTCCGGCGGACTTTCGCAAGGCGTTGGGGTTACGCGAAGGCGACGAGTTGGTGGTGCAACTGTCGGGGGACGAGCTGCGGGTCTTCGCCGTCCGTCGGGCCATCCGCTACGCGCAAGAGATCGTGGGCCAGTATGTGGCGGCTCACCGGTCCCTCGCGGACGAGCTCATTCGGGAGCGGCGACAGGAGGCCGCCGATGAGTCGGTGGATTCTTGACGCGTCTGCGCTTCTCGTGATGTTGCACCGTGAGCCTGGCAGCTCCATGGTCGAGGACGCGCTGGCGGAAGATGCGGCCATCGCGGCGGTCAATCTCAGTGAAGTCGTGGCCAAGCTCAGCGATGCCGGCGTGCCCGAGCCAGCCATTCGCGAAGCGCTGAGTGCCATGCCGCTCACCGTGGTGCCGTTCGACGAGGATCTGGCCTACCGCGCCGGGCTCCTCCGCCGCTTGACCCGAGCCGCCGGATTGTCCCTTGGGGACCGAGCCTGCATCGCCCTCGCGCAACGGACGGGTGCACCCGTGTTGACGGCCGACCGGGCGTGGGCGACCCTATCGCTCCCCGCCGCCGTGCGCATCGTCCGCTGAAAGTTATGGGGCCGAGCCAATGAAGGATGTACGGCACGAGCCCTCACGCCAGGCGGCCACCCCGAGGGGTGGCCGCTCGCTTGGACTCTCTGGCACCGGCATCTCGCTAGCACCCGCACGGTGCCGGCGCCGGTGCGCCGGGCACGCAGAAGACCTGGCCCGGGAAGATGAGGTCCGGGTTGGTGATCTGCGGGTTGCACGCCAGGATGGCCTGCACTGTCGTCCCGAAGCGTTGTGCGATGAAGAAGAGCGTGTCGCCCGGCTGGACGGTGTAGGGGTTGCCGCAACCCGGCGGGCACGGCGGCGCGCCCACGCCCTGCGTCACGCAGAGAAACGTCCCGGGGTGGATCAGGTTGGGGTTGGTGATCTGCGGGTTGCAGGTCTGGAGCTGCTGCACGGTGGTGCCGAAGCGCTGGGCGATGTTGAACAGCGTGTCGCCGGGCTGGACGATGTAGAGCCCGCCGCATCCGCTGGGGCATGGCTGGGTGGGTGCGGGGGCACCCGGTACGCAGAGCACCTGTCCGACGAAGATCTGGTTGGGATTGGTGATCTGCGGGTTGCAGTTGAGGATGGCCTGCACCGTGGTGCCGAACCTCTGCGCGATGGTGAACAACGAATCGCCCGGCTGCACCACGTAAGGCCCGCCGCAGCCCGTCGGACAGACGATGGTCAGGGTCTGCACGGGGGTGCTGGTGTGGCTCATCCAGGTTCTCCCTCCTCGTGGCCGGCTGCCGTTGCCGGCACCCCTGCAGGGTATGAGGAGGTGCCGCCGGCGGGACGGGCCGCCGGTCCCGGAACCGGGCGCGCCGCCAGACCTGTGAGCGAAGGGGCCGACAGTCCTCCCGGCGAAGGGACAGGCAGTTCTCAGGGCGATCCCGGCCCGGCCTGTACGTGGCCGACGGCTCGAGGGTCGCCCGACTATGATGTGTTGCCACGGTTCCCAACTTCTTCACAACTTCTTCATGGTCACGCAACGCCGACCGGTAGACTGAGCCCGAGGACCTCCCCCGGGGCCCGACCCCGACCCCTGCAGCAGGAAGGAGTGGCCCGATGCGCATCCGACGCCGGCTCTTGTGGGTCGCCGGAGCGGCCGCCGTCGTCGTTGCCGTGGCCGCCCTGGCTTCGGTGGTCACGCCGCGAGACGCCGCAGTGCCCTCGCTCGCCACACGGCCGGCGGATTCGACGCCGTCCGGCGGACAGGCCCCCTTCGTGCCGGCAGGGTCCGCCCCGTCGCCGGCGGGCGCCGTCGCCGACGCAGGGGCCCTCGTGCGCTACACCGTCGTCGCTGAGGAGTCCGAGGCCCGCTACCGGGTGGGCGAGACGTTCCTGCGCTTCGACCGGCCCAACGTCGCGGTCGGCGTCACCCGGGCCATCAGCGGCGAGATCCTGGTGGACCCCGCTCGGCCGGCGGCGTCGCGACTGGGCACCTTCACGGTGGACATCAGTCGACTGCAGTCCGACGAGCCCCGCCGGGACCAGGCCATCCGTGAGCGCTGGCTGCAGTCCGCCCGTTTCCCCACCGCCCGCTTCGAGGCGACCGCCATCGAGGTGGACGAGGCGACGGGCGATGGCAGCGACGGCATCCCGGTCACCCTGCACGGCCGGCTCACCATCCGGGACGTGACCCGGCCGGTCACCTTCGATGGTACCTTCCGGCTCGAAGGCGATATCCTGCGAGCGTCTGCCCGCACCACGGTGAGGATGACGGACTTCGGCTTCGATCCGCCGTCCATCGCGGGACTGCTGCGGGCCAACGACGAGGTGCAGATCGAAGTCGACCTGGTGGCCAGGCCCAGCAACCAGCCGTGAGACCGCCCCGGCCCCGTACCCCACCCGGTAGCCACTGATCGCATTTCAACGATCGTCGAAGACCGCACGCATGGCGTCGTGACGGGGCTTTCGGCCCCGGGGTGGGCCATTTCCCTCTGTCGAGGAGGCGGTACGGCCACCTCTGCGTGGGCACGAAGAGCCCGTCAGACCCAGGCTCGAAACCCCTCGTCGCCAGTTCGTTACCGGCGGGGGAGCGCGATGAGGGCCTCGGTTCGCCGACTAGCGGATCTTAAAAAGCTATTTAAAAACCGCTAGTCGCGAACGGAGGACACCGCTCCCGGCCGTCCCTCGTCGGTTGCCCTTCGTCGGCTGGCCTGCCTCAGCTGCCCTCTCTCGGCTGCCCGTCCGCCGGCAGCGGCTGCTCGTCCGCCGCCAGTGTCCGCCTATCCGGCGGGGGCGTAGCCCTCGGCGACGAGGCGCGAGGAAGGGGCGCACAGGGGCAGGATTCGTCGGCCGCGAGGCATAGAGATCGTAATGAAGACCGTTTTCAGTGCGCCCCGGGGAATCCGCACGGGCTGCGTTGCGAGCCGGGAGAGCGAGACGGCGAGACGGGGCCGAGGCTTGGGGGTGCTGCTTTTGAAACTGGTTGCGATCCTGCCGGCGTCGGAACGGCTGGTAGCGCAGACAGCCATGCTCCAGGCGGTGCTGAGCGGCCACGAGACCGTGGTGGTCACCAGCGTCGCCGAGCTGGAGCCTCACCTCCCCAGCGTGGAGGTGTTGGTCTCGACCCCGTTCACCCCCATCACGGAGGCGATGCTGGCCGCCGCCCCCAAGCTTCGCTTCCTGCAGGTGGCCGGCGTAGGCGTCGACCACGTCGACCTCGATGCCGCCCGCCGCCTCGGGATCACGGTGGCCAACGTGGCCGGCGCCAACGCCGTCTCGGTGGCCGAGCACGTCGTGATGGCCATCCTGGCCCTCATGCGGGGACTCGTGGCGGCCCACGAGGCCATGCGGACAGGGGAGTGGCCCCTTGCCCGGTGGATGGCGACGGCCCGGGACCTGGCCGGCCGCACGGTGGGCATCGTGGGGATGGGGCGCATCGGGCGAGAGGTGGCGGCGCGCCTGTTGCCCTTCGGGGTGGCGTTGCTCTATCACGACGTGCGCCGCGTGCCCGCCGCTGACGAGGACGCCCTCGGCGTCACCCACGCGTCGCTCGACGACCTGCTGGCCTCGAGCGACGTGGTCACGCTGCACCTGCCGCTCACGCCCGAGACCCGCAACCTGCTGGATCGGGAGCGCCTCGGCCGCATGAAGCCAGGGGCTCTCCTCGTCAACACCGCCCGCGCCGAGCTGGTCGACGAGGCCGCCCTGGTCGAGGCATTGGGCAGCGGCCGGCTGGGCGGTGCCGCCATCGACGTCTTCGCCCCCGAGCCCCCGCCGCCCGACCACCCGCTGCGCCGCCTGCCCAACGTGCTGCTGACACCCCACGGGGCCGGCGTCACCGCCGAGGCGCAGGAGCGCATCGCGCAGGGTGCGCTCACCAACGTCCTGCGCTTCCTGGACGGCCATTCGCTGGCCGACGTGGTCGTGGAGGGCCACCGTTGAACGTCCGGGAGGCCTTCTTCGCCTGGCTACGGGCCCGGGAGGTGAGCCGCCTCTTCGGCAACCCGGGCTCCACCGAGATCCCGATGCTGGTCGGGCTGCCACCCGACGTGCGCTATGTGCTGGGGCTGCATGAGGCGGTGGTGGTGGCCATGGCCGACGGTTACGCCCAGGCCACGGGGCGCCCGGCCGTGGTGAGCCTGCACGCGGCCCCCGGTCTGGGCAACGCCATCGGCGCTCTGTTCACCGCCCGCAAGAACCGCTCGCCCCTCGTCGTGCTGGCCGGCCAGCAGGATACCCGCCATCTCCTGCAGGAGCCGCTGCTGGCCGCCGACCTGGTGGCCATGGCCCGCCCCGTCGTCAAGTGGGCCGCCGAGGTGGCCGACCCGGCCTCCGTGCCCGCCGCCATCGAGCAGGCCTGGCACCACGCCATGGCCGCTCCGCCCGGGCCGGCCCTGGTCTCGGTGCCGTCCAACCTGTGGGACATGCCGGCGACGGCGCCGCCCCCGTTGCGCCGGGTCGAGACGGCGGCGCTGCCGCCGGGGGTCTCGGCGCTCGTCGACGCCCTGGCGAGCGCCACGCGCCCGGCTCTCGTCATGGGGGCGGGTGTGGCCCGTGGGGGGCCGCAGGCCGTGGAGGCCGCCGTGGCCGTCGCCGAACTGTTGGGGTGCGACGTCTACGCCGACCCGATCGGGTCACGGGCGGGCTTCCCCACCGACCATCCGCTCTTCCGCGGTATGCTGCTGCCGGCCTCGCCCCGCCTGGCGCAGGCGCTGGCCGGGTACGACGTGGTGGCGGTGTTCGGGGCACCGCTCTTCCTCACGTACCCGTACCTGCCCGGGCCGCCCTTGCCGCCGGGCGTGCGGGCCTACCTGGTCACCGACGACCCCGCCGAGGCGGCTCGCTCCGCCGCCGCCGTCAGCCTGGTGGCCGACCCCGGCGCCGTGCTGGGGAGCTGGCGCGGCGGCTGCCCGCCCGGCCTATCCGCTCCCGAGCCGAGCGGTCGAGGATGCCCGCCTGCGGGCCGACGCCGCCCGTGCCCGGCGCCGCATGGGCGTCGCCTACGTGCTGCACACCCTGGGACGCCTGCTACCGCCCGACGCCGTGGTGGTCGACGAAGCCATCTCGGCCAGCCCGCTGCTTCGCCAGCACGTGCCCATCCGGCGAGGCGGCGACTACTTCACGGCCGCCAGTGGCGCCCTGGGCTGGGCGCTGCCGGCGGCCGTCGGCATCAAGATGGCGTGGCCCGCGCGCCCCGTGGTGGCGGTGGTGGGGGACGGCTCGTTCCACTACGCCCCCCAGGCGCTCTGGACGGCCGCCCGGGAGTCGGTGGGCGTCTCGGTGGTGGTGCTCGACAACGGCGGCTACGCCATCCTCAAGAGCTACGCGGCCGCCTTCTACCCGACGGGGGCCGACCAGGTGCCGGGGCTCGACGTGCCGGCTCCGGGCATCGCCGAGGCCGCCCGGGCCCTCGGGGCCGCCGCCGAGCGGGTCCAAGACCCCGACGCCCTGGAGCCGATCCTGGGCCGGGTGCTGCGGCCCGAGGAAGGGCCGGCGGTGGCCGTGGTCGCCGTCGACCGGGAGGTGCCGAGGCTCTTCTGACGGGGTGAGCGGGGGAGCCGACGCCCAGGCAGGCGGGGCCGCCGTCGAGGCGGGGGGCCGACGTCGAGGCGGCGGAGCCGTCGGGAGGGAGACGAGGGGAGTTGGTGACGATGCCGGTCTACCGGGATGCCCGGCATCTCAAGGAGATCATGGCCGCCCTGGCCGAGCGGGCTCGCTTCAGCGACGCCGCCCGCGGTCTGCGGGACGCGCAGCTGGTGGTGGCGTTCGTCTATCGCAACCCGGATGTCACGGTCGTCATGGACGGCCGCACGCCCACCACCGACGGCTCTTACATGACCGTCCGCTTCGACGCCCTCGAGCCACCGCCCGACGTCACCTTCGAATCGCCCGCCGACGTCGGCCACACCTTCTGGCAGGGCAAGCTCAACGTGCCGGCCGCCCTGGCCCGTGGCCAGGTCAAGGCCCGCGGCGCCATCGCCCGAGCCCTCAAGCTGCTGCCCCTGCTGCCCCCTCTCTACCAGATGTACCGGGAGGTGCTGGTGGCGCGGGGCGAAGGAGATCTCCTCTCGTGAGTGCCGCCCCCGTGCCGGCGCCGCCGGCCCCCATCGCGGTGCGGGCGGCGGTCCTGGAGGACGTGGGCGGCCCGCTGCGGGTCGAGACCGTCGAGCTCGATCCCCCCGGGCCGGGCGAGGTACGGGTGCGAGTGGCAGCCGCCGGCGTCTGCCGCAGCGACCTCCACGTCCTGCACGGGACGCTCCCAGTGCCGCTACCCGCCGTGCTGGGCCACGAAGGCGCCGGCATCGTGGAGTCAGTGGGGCCCGGCGTCACCCGGGTGCGTCCGGGCGATCCCGTCGTCTTCAACTGGGTGCCGGGCTGCGGACGGTGCCACTACTGCCGCATCGGGCGGCCCGATCTGTGCGATGCGGCCTTCGACATGCAGGTGAGCGGCACGCTGCCGTCGGGCGAGACCCGCTTCCGGCTGGGCGGGCGGGCGCTGCACCACTTCTCGGGCGTCTCCTGCATGGCCGAGGCGACGGTGGTGCCCGAGGCGGGCGTCGTCCCCATCCCGCCGGGCATCCCCCTCGAGCGCGCCGCACTGGTGGGATGCGCCGTCACCACCGGCTACGGAGCCGTCGTCCACACCGCCGGCGTACGGCCGGGGACGAGCGTCGCGGTGCTGGGGTGCGGCGGGGTCGGCCTCAACGTCATCCAGGCCGCCCGCCTGGCCGGCGCCCACCCCATCATCGCCATCGACGTGCGCCCCGACAAGCTCGCGCTGGCCCGCCGCTTCGGCGCCACCCACACCGTCGACGCCGGCCGCAGCGAGGATGTCATCACCCCCGTGCTGGAGCTGACCGACGGGCTGGGCGCGGACTACGCGTTCGAGGTGATCGGGCGGCCGGAGACCATCGCGGCCGCCTACGGCGCCGTGCGCAAGGGCGGCACGGCCGTAGTGGTGGGCGTGGCGGCGCCGCACGAGGAGGTGGCCATCAACGCCTTCTCGCTGCCGTCGCAGTCCAAGGTGCTGACGGGCACCTGGTACGGGCGCTCCCGCCCCGACGTGGACATCCCCCGCATCCTCGCCCTGGTCCAGGCAGGCCGCCTCGACCTGGACGGGCTCGTCTCCGCCACGGTGCCGCTCGATGCGGTGGGCGAGGCCTTGGAGGCGCTCGAGTCGGGCCGGGCGGTGCGCACCGTCATCCGCATGGGGGAGGCCGGGGACGCCGGGGAGGCCGGCGACGCCGCGGAAGGGAAGTGACGCCTTCATGGCCATCGACGGCGTGCGGCGCTGGGAGCGCCGCCTCTTCATCGACGGGGAGTGGGTCGCCGCCTCCGGCGGCGACCGCTCCTACCTCGTCATCGATCCGGCGACGGGCGAGGCCTTCGCCGAAGCCGCCGACGGCAGCCCCGCCGACGTGGACGCCGCCGTGCGAGCCGCCTCGGCCGCCATGGACGACGCTCGCTGGCTGGGCATCGACCCTCTCGAGCGCTCCCGCACCCTTCACCGCATCGCCCAGCTCATCCGGGAGCGCCAGGACCAGCTCGCCGACCTCATGACCCGCGAAAACGGCATGCCGGTCAGCTTCGCCCAGTGGCTGGAGATCCCCATGGCGGCCGATGTCTTCGACTACTTCGCCGCTCTGGTGCCGACCACCGGTGGCCGCACCCTCCCCTTCTCGCTGCCGGGCCCCCAGGGGCAGTACCTCCTGTTCACCCTCAAGGAGCCGGTGGGCGTGGTGGGCCTCATCACCCCCTGGAACTTCCCCCTGCTGATGCCCGCCTGGAAGGTGGCCGCTGCCCTGGCCGCCGGCTGCTCGGCGGTGCTCAAGCCGGCGCCCGAGACGCCCTTCACGGCGCTGGCCCTGGCGGAGATCTGCGCCGAGGCCGGCGTGCCGCCCGGCGTCCTCAACGTCGTGCCCGGCGGCGACGAGACCGGGGCGGCGCTGGTGGCCCACCCCGGCGTGGCCAAGATCGCCTTCACCGGCGAGACGGCGACGGGGGCCAAGATCCTGGCGGCCGCCGCGCCCGACATCAAGCGGGTCACCCTGGAGTTGGGCGGCAAGTCGCCCAACATCGTCTTCGACGACGTGCCCCTGGAGGAGGCCGTCTCGGGGGCCGTCTTCGGCGTCTACCTCAACTCCGGGCAGGTCTGCCAGGCCGGCACCCGGGTGCTGGTGCAAGAGACCATCTACGAGCGCTTCGTCGAGGCGCTGGCTGAGCGGGTGCGCCAGCTCAAGGTGGGGCCCGGCCGCGATCCCGCCACCGACGTGGGGCCGGTCATCCGCGAGCACCAGCTCCGCCGCATCCTCGGCTACGTGGAGACGGGCACCCGTGAGGGGGCTCGCCTGGTCGTCGGCGGGCGCCGGCTCGAGGCGCTCGGGCCGGGCTACTTCGTCGAGCCCACCGTCTTCGCCGGCGTGACGGCCGAGATGACCATCGCCCGCGAGGAGATCTTCGGGCCGGTGGCGGCGGTCATCCCGTTCCGCGACGAGGCGCACGCCATCGAGCTGGCCAACCGGACCCTCTACGGGCTCGCGGCCGGCGTCTGGACCCGCGACGTCAAGCGGGCCCTGCGGGTGGCGCGCGGCGTCCGGGCCGGCACGGTCTGGGTCAACACCTATCAGGTGCTCTCGCCCACCGCCCCCTTCGGCGGCTACAGGCAGAGCGGCCTGGGCCGTGAGCTCGGCCCCGACGCATTGGAGCCCTACCTGGAGACCAAGACCGTCATCGTCGACCTCAACGAGGAGGCGCTGCGGTTCTTTTGAAGAAGGTCCCCGCTCGAGGGACGCCGTCGCGCGGGCAGAGGGGGACCGGCCCGTGCAAGCGCAGGGCCGACACGCCGACTACGACCCGTCCGCCTGGTTCTACGACCGGCATTGGGGCGGCTTCAGCCGCCAGGTGTTGCCGGTCCTGGAGCGACTGGTCCTGGGGGAGCTCCCAGCCGGGGCTCGCATCCTCGATCTGTGCTGTGGCACGGGCCACTTGGCGGCGCTGCTGACGGAGCGGGGTTTCCGGGTGGTGGGGGTCGACGTATCGGCCGGGATGCTGGCCTTCGCCCGGGTCCACGCCCCCCAGGCCGACTTCGTGCTGGCCGACGCGCGTGACTTCGCCCTGCCCGAGGCGGTCGACGCGGCCGTCTCGCTCTACGACTCCCTCAACCACATCCTCGCCCTCGACGAGCTGGCCCGGGTCTTCGTCAACGTGCGCCGGGTCCTCGTGCCGGGAGGAGCGGGACCTTCGGATGCCCTGGGGCCAGGGGCGGACGTTCTTCGTCGCCACCGTCCTCACGACGAGGTGGCCGCCGCCGACGCCGGCGCCGACGGCCGGGGCCGGGTAGCTCCCACGAAGCGGGCGCCCACCACCGCCACGTAGGCCACCCACGCCAGCACTTCCAGCAGCGACGGGTCGGCGTTGTAGCCGAAGAGCGCCTTCAAGAGAGAGCCGATGACGCCGCTCTCGTCGAGGACCCCGCTCGTGTCCCACACACGCTCGACGACGACGGGCACCAGACCGGCCTCCTGGAGCTCGTGGATGCCCGATGCCAGCAGGCCGGCTGCCACCAACACCAGCAGCAGCCCGGTGTAGAAGAAGAACCGCCGCAGGTCGAGCCGCACCGACGCCCGGTACATGAGGTGCGCCAGGGCGACTGCCCCCGCCAACCCGACCAGGGCGCCCGCGACGGCCCCGGCGTCGGGCTCCACGATGAAGACGGCTGCCAGGAAGAGGACGCTCTCGACCCCCTCCCGCAGCACCGCCACGAACGCCACGCTGGACAGCCCCAGCCGCTGGCCCGCCGACAGCGCCTGATCGACCCGCCGCTCCAGCTGCCCCCTGATGTGGCGGGCCTGGGACTGCATCCACAGGATCATGGACGTCAGGACGACCACGGCTGCCAGCAGGACGACGCCTTCGAAGATGGCCTCGGCCCTGCCCTCGAAGCCGCCGGCCACCACCCGGAAGAGGCCCGCCAGGGCAGCGCTGGCCACGACGGCGGCTGCCACGCCTCCCCAGACGTAGCGGGCATGGGCGGACTGACCGATCTTGCGGAGGTAACCCAGCAGGATGGCGACGATGAGGGCCGCCTCGAGGCCCTCGCGCAACATGATCAGGGCGGCTGCGCCCACGTGTGGGGGCCCCCTCTCCGGGGGCGAGTATACGCGAGGGTATTTAGCCGCGTCAACTATAAACCGGAGCAAGCGTTTCTCTCTGACAAGAGATTCTCTGTTGTCTACCGTTACCATTTGGCCCGCGCTGGATCCGGGCAACCGGGGGCTGGAGCTGAAGCTCGGCTCGCCGTCCCCGCTCGTGTATAACGGCCCCCTCTCGACGGCAGGCTGCTGCTCCAGCACACCCGTCAGGATCTCCACTCCCACCGGGGCGAACGGCCGCAGGGCCGCTGGCTGTTCGCGCGAGAGGCGCACCATGACGACGCTGGCGTCGCCCCCCCGGGTCATCTCGGGGGAAACGAACGTCACCCTTGCGGGATAGGCCTGCGATTCGAGGTGCTCCAGCGTCAGCCGGCGCCTCTCCTCTGCCCTTCTATGACTTGCCCTGGCACTCCAGGATGGGACTCCCAGCCACTCGGTCTCCCTTCTGCAGGAAGTCAGGGCTTGGTCTTTCCCCCGCGGACGGCCACCGTTTGAAGCGGGCAAACCCTACCGGGAGGAAGAGGGACTCGAAGCAATCCTGCCGGTCTTGTACCTGGAAATGCAGGTGTGGCTGGGTGAAATGACCCGAGTTGCCACACTCCGCTATCTTCGGACCGCGGCGGACCCGCTCTCCTGGCCGGACGCAGATGCTGCCCCTTCGCAAGTGAGCGAGCAGCGAGTACTCATTGGCGGCATGCTGAATGACCACGAAGTTTCCGCGAATGTCCGGGGCCGTGAAATCGATGGTCCCCACGATGGGCCAATCCCGGATATCGTCCCGGACCTTTACCACTACTCCTTCGGCAGGAGCCAGGATCAGCGCACCGTAAGCAAAGTAATCCGTCAAGCGAACACCCTTTTCGGTGAACATGTGCCCACTTTCCTCAATCCGGACAAAGCCGTAGGCGTACCGCTGCTCGACCAGGTCCCAGGAATGGGAGGTTTCGGGGATCGTGCCACCATTCGCGACCAGCCACCATCCTTCAAAGGGCAGCGTATACTCGACCTGTTGGGCGTAGGTCTCCGGCTCAGGCAACCTTCCACCGAACCGAAGTGGGGCTTCACGAATGTTGCGGACTTGCCGGAGCGCTTGCTTCATGACGTGCGGATTGAGGCGGCTCAAGCAGCTGGACAAACTCCAGAGAACATGCCCCGCGATGTCGCCGATGTCGTACCCTTGCGGCCGCATCCGAGCCCCCTCAGTGCTACGCGTGGTGGTCATCCGCCTGGGAGATGATACACGATGCGCGGGCGCACGCCTGGCCGTCCGGTATGACCAGTCTGTTATCGGCGAGCCAGCGGTATACCCTGGGGCCATACCCCATCTTGCGAAGTAGCCAGGCAACAGGTAGAAGGGGCCAGAAGACTGGCATGTACCTGAAGAGGGCTACGACAGCGTCGAACCCCCCATGCACCTCGTATCCTGCCTGGTTGAGTACAACGAGCTGCATCTCGCGTTCGACTGCATCCACCGTCAAACGGTACTTTTCGTATGACGTGTCGTGGCGAAATGACCGCACCTCCAGTGCGTGAAAGACGTCGAAGCCTTTCAGAATCTGCCCCGTGCGCCTGCAATAGGGGCAGTAGCCGTCTATGTAGATGACCATCCTGGGGAGAACTCGCCGCAAGAAGCTCGATATGGTGACCCACTCCTCGTCGCGAAGGGTAAAGAGCACAAGGGTCATCATGATAGCGGAAAAGCTAACCAACCCCATGACCACTGCAATGGCCGCGTTTACACCACCGCTCTTCCAACCGATCCTGGCAAGAGGGTAGGACGGGGAGCATGGGGCGGCGCAACTTTGCCGGGATCGAAGGAAGCAGAATCATACCTTATTCCTGCCGTTGGCACCGTGCGTTCCCATCGTCTCGGCGCAGGACTCCTTCGTTCGTCGTCTCGCTTCGACTTACGGGTCCCCGTTTTCGTGGGTCGGCAATTCGAGACCATTTTGAATGTCATCCGACGTTTTCCGGAGGCGAACGGAACCCCTGCGATGCGGTCACGCTCCCGGCGGCAGGGGCCACGGCTCTACCGAATATGGTTACTTCACCGCCGGCCCCCGAGGGACCGGGGCCCGGGCTGGGAAACGGGCCAGATGGCCACGAGGCCAAGCCTGGGGGAGGGGGCGTCGCCATGCAAGGGGCCCAACAACGACCCTCGATGGTGGGGACCTGCCTGGTCGTCAGCCTGGTCGCCCTGTCGGTCGGCGCCGCGCTGACCCTCACGTCACCGCCGACCCCGGCCGGGGCTGCGCCGCGCCGCTCCGGCGACGTCTCCGGGGTCTACGCCGGCGAGCTGTCGACCATCAACTACCTCGTCACCGCCTCCACCTCGGAGCAGTCGGTGGCGGCCAACACCATCGACACCCTGGTCGAGTACGACCATCTCGGCATCATGCGGCCCGCCCTGGCCACCTCCTGGGAGGTGTCGCCCGACGGCCTCACGTGGACGTTTCACCTGCGCCGGGGCGTGATGTGGGTGACGCACCAGGGCAAAGAGTACGCCGAGGTGACAGCCCAGGACTGGGTCGACGCCCTGCGGTACTCCTTCGATCCGGCCAACGCCTCCCTCACCGCCAACGTGGCCTACCGGGTCATCAAGAACGGCGAGCCCTACTTCAAGGGCGAGATCACCGACTTCGACGAGGTGGGCGTCAAGGCCCTCGACCGGTACACCCTCCAGTACACCCTGGAGCGGCCCGTCCCGTACTTCCTGAGCATGCTCACCTACACGGCCTTCATGCCGGTCAACGGCAGGTTCCTGGCGGAGGTGGGCGACAGGTTCGGCACGGACAACGAGTTTCTGCTCTACAACGGCGCCTACATCTTCTCGGTCTGGGAGCCCCACAACATCCAGGTGTTCGTCAAGAACGACAAGTACTGGGACGCCGACAACGTCCACATCGACCGACTCGTCTTCCGCTACAACAAGGAGGCGTCGACCCTCGCCCCCGAGCTGTTCTTGCGCGGCCAGATCACCGGGGCGGCCATCCCCACCGCCGCGCTCGACGAGTGGATGAACGACCCGGTGCGCCGCAAGATGGTCCGGCCCGGCATGACCAACTTCTACACCTACTTCTACGCGTTCAACTTCGATCCCAAGTTCGCTCCCGAGTACGAGCCGGACAACTGGAGAGTCGCCGTCAACAACCGCAACTTCCGCAAGGCCATCTTCCACGGCCTCGACCGCCGCGCCGCCCTGCTCACCGAGGACCCGTACAACCCGGACCGCCTGCTCAGCAACACCATCACCCCCCGAAACTTCGCCGCCCACGGGGGCAAGGAGTACACGGAGATCGGCGCGCTCGCCGCCCTCTCCTGGCAGGACACCTTCGACCCCGAGCTGGCGCGGCAGTACCGGGACCGGGCCAGGCAGGAGCTGGCGGGCAAGGCCAGGTTTCCCGTCAAGGTGATGATGCCCTACAACACCTCCAGCACCTCCTGGACCAACCGGGTCCAGGTCATCGAGCAGCAGCTGGAGGACCTGCTGGGCCGGGACTTCATCGACATCATTCCGGTGGGCTTCCCGCCGACGGGCTTCCTCAACGCGACCCGCCGGGCGGGCAACTACGCGCTGCAGGAGGTCAACTGGGGCCCCGACTACGCCGACCCCGAGACCTACACGGACCCCTTCGTGCCGGGTGGCACCTACAACCGGCCCGAGATGGCCATCGGCTACACCGAGGCCAACGGCAAGACCCGCTACGAAAACCTGGTCAGCGCCGCCAAGGCCGAGATCCTCGACATCGGCAGGCGCTACGAGCTCTTCGCCGAGGCCGAGGCTTTCCTGATCGAGGAGGCCTTCGTCATCCCGTACCGGGTCGGTGGCGGCGGCTACCTCGCCACCAGGCTGGAGCCTTTTACGTCGCCGTACGCGCCCTTCGGGGTCTCCGAGCTGCGGTACAAGGGCCAGGTGGTCATGGACCGGCCGATGGACTCCGAGGCCTTCGACGCGGCCTACCAGCGGTGGCTGCAGGAGCGGGCCGCCGCCCTGCGGCGGGAGGCGGCGGGGGCCGGGCAGTAGGCACCTGCTGACGGCCGGGGGGAGGCGCAGCAGCCGCATGCTGCAGTACACGCTGAGGCGTCTGGCCCATTCGCTGGTCACGATCTTCCTCGTCGTGACGGTGGTCTTCTTGCTGATGCGCCTCCTGCCCGTCGAGGGGTACTTCGGCGACAGCTACGACAAGCTGACGCCCGAGCAGCGCGAGGCGGTGCTGCGGCGGATGGGGCTTCTGGATCCCTGGTACGCGCAGCTCTATCGCTTCTACTCCCATCTGCTGCGCGGCGACCTGGGCGTCTCCGTCATCTACCGGCCCAACGTCCCGGTCCGCGAGATCCTCGCGCTCAAGATCCCCTACTCGCTCGCCTTCGGGATGGCCGCGCTGGGGCTCTCCCTGATGGCAGGCCTCGCCATGGGCGTGCACATGTCGCTCCACAAGGGAGGCTGGTGGGACAAGGCCTGGACCGGGTACGTCGTCTTCGTCAATGCCGTGCCGGCGGCCGTCTACCATCTCTTCATCCAGCTCTACGTCACCGAGATCGCGGGGCTGCCCCTGCTGTTCAGCAGCTTCGACCCCGTGAGCTGGATCCTGCCGACCATCTCCATGTCCCTCGGCGGAATCGCGGGCTACGCCATGTGGGTGCGGCGGTTCATGGTGGACGAGCTCAACAAGGAGTACATCCGTCTGGCGAGGGCCAAAGGTCTGCCGAGCAGGGCCATCATGATCAAGCACGTCATGCGCAACGCCTTCGTGCCCCTGGCCCAGTACCTGCCGGCCACCGTGCTGTTGACCATCGGCGGCTCCATCTACATCGAATCCCTCTACTCCATCCCCGGCATGGGCGGGCTCCTGGTGGACGCCATCCAGCGCCAGGACAACCCGCTGGTGCAGGCCCTGGTCCTGGTCTACTCGGTGCTCGCCATCATCGGGCTCTTCCTGGGGGACGTGCTGATGACCCTCTTCGATCCCCGCATCCGGCTGGAGCGGCAGGGGGCGACCCGGGCATGACGGCGCCGGAGCAGCGGGCCGTTGCCGGCATGGAAGAGCGCCTGCTCTTCACGCTGGCCCGCCGCAACGAGGCCGAGGCCGAGCGCACGGCCACCTCCGACTACTCCTACTGGCGCTCCACCTGGCGGGCCTTCCTGGGCAACCGCACGGCGGTCGTGCTGCTGGCGCTGATGATGTCGCTGGTGCTGCTGACCATCGTGCAGCCCTATCTGCCCGGCCAGAAGGATCCGGTGCACATCCACCGGGATCCGGTGACGGGGCTGCAGCTGCGCAATCAGCCGCCGGGGCCCGACTTCTGGCTGGGCACCAACTCCATCGGGCAGGACCTGTGGGCGCGGCTGTGGGCGGGGACCCGCACGTCGCTCATCATCGCCCTCATCGTGGGGGCGTGGGAGATCGCCTTCGGCATCCTGGTGGGGGCGGCCTGGGGCTACGTGCGGCCGCTGGAGGCGGTCATCACCGAGGCGTACAACGTCATCGACAACATCCCTACCACCATCCTGCTGACGCTGCTCGCCTACATCATGCGGCCCAGCTTCCAGACCATGATCATCGCCATGTGCGCGACGGGCTGGCTGGGAATGGCCCGCTTCGTGCGCAACCAGATCGTCATCCTGCGCGACCGCGAGTACAACCTGGCCTCCCGCTGCCTGGGCACGCCCACCTCCCGCATCGTCGTCCGCAACCTGCTGCCCTACCTGGTCTCGGTCATCGTGCTGCGCATGGCGCTGTCCATCCCCTCCACCATCGGGTGGGAGGTCTTCCTCACCTACATCGGGCTGGGGCTGCCGCTGGACCAGCCGACGCTGGGCAACCTGCTCAACGAGGGGCGCCAGGTGATGATGGCGCCGTCGCTGCGCTACCAGCTCATCTTCCCGGCCGCGGTGCTGTCGGTCATCACCGTCTCGTTCTACGTGCTGGGCAACGCCTTCGCCGACGCGTCGGATCCGCGCAACCACTTCTGACGAGGAGGGAGCGCCCACGCAAGCGGTCAGGTCAGGCATCGCCGGCGTCATGGAGGCGACGCCGGCCGCGGCGCGGTCGCCGGGCGGCCGGCCGCCGGTGCTGTCGGTAAGGGACCTGGTCATCAAGTTCCGCCTGCGGGGCCGGGTGCTCACGGCCATCCGGGGCCTCTCGCTGGACCTGCACGAGGGCGAGGCCCTGGCCCTGGTGGGTGAGTCGGGCTCGGGCAAGACGGTGCTCACCAAGTCGTGGCTGGGCATGCTCGACCCCAACGGCTGGATCGACCGGGGCGCCATCCTGATGGGCGCAAGGGATCTGGCCCGGCTGCGGGCCGAGCGGGAGTGGCTCGGCATCCGGGGCCGGCAGATCGCGATGATCTTCCAGGACCCGATGACCGCGCTCAACCCGCTGCGTACGGTGGGCGCCCAGGTGCAGGAAGCTCTCGAGCTCCACCAGGGGCTGCGGGGGAGCGCGGCGCGCGAGCGGGCCGTCGAGATCCTGGCGCAGGTGGGCATCCCCGATGCGGCGTCCCGCTATCATCAGTACCCGCACCAGTTCTCGGGCGGCATGCGCCAGCGGGTGGTCATCGCCATCGCCATCGCCTGCCGTCCGCGGGTGCTCGTCTGCGACGAGCCCACCACCGCGCTGGACGTGACGGTGCAGGCCCAGATCCTGGAGCTGATCGGGCGGCTGCGGCGCGAGCTGGGCATCGCGCTGATCTTCATCACCCACGACCTGGGAGTGGTGGCGCGCGTCGCGGACCGGGTGGCGGTGATGTACGCCGGACAGATCGTGGAGCAGGGCACGGTGGAGGAGATCTTCTGCGACCCGCGCCACCCCTACACCTGGGCGCTACTCGCCTCCCTGCCCCAGCTGGGCGTCAAGGGCGAGCCGCTGCACGCCATCCCAGGCGCGCCGCCCAACCTCCTCGCGACCATCCGGGGGGACCCGTTCGCTCCCCGCAACCCGTACGCGCTGGCCATCGACCTCGTCCAGGAGCCGCGGCCCTTCCAGGTGAGCCCCACCCACTGGGCCCGCACGTGGCTGCTCGACCCTCGGGCGCCCCGGGTGCAGCCCCCGCCCGCCGTGCGACGGCTGCGGGAGCGCCGGCGCTGGGAGGGGGGCTGGATGGGGCCCGACGGGCAGGGGCACGGGCAGGCGGCGGCCAACCGCCGTCAGCAGGGCACGCGGCGCGAGGTGCTGCTCGAGGTGCGGGACCTGCGCATCGAGTACCGGGCGCGGGGGCGACGCCCCTTTGTGGCCGTCGACGGAGTCTCCTTCGAGGTCTACCGGGGCGAGACCCTGGGGCTGGTGGGCGAGACCGGCTCGGGCAAGAGCTCCATCGGGCGGGCCATCGTGCGCATCACCGAGACGGCCGGGGGCGAGATCCGCTTCCGGGGGCGGCGCATCGACGGGCGCATCCCCCGCGAGCTCGACCGGGAGCTGACCCGCCGCATCCAGATGATCTTCCAGGATCCCATGGCCTCCCTCAACGAACGCGCCAAGGTGGACTACATCGTCTCCGAGGGCCTCTACAACACCCGCGCCTACCGCGACGAGCAGGACCGCCGGGCCCGGGTGGCGAGCGCGCTGCGGGAGGTGGGGCTGCTGCCCGAGTTCGCCAGCCGCTTCCCCCACGAGTTCTCCGGGGGCCAGCGGCAGCGCATCGGCATCGCCCGGGCCCTCATCATGGAGCCGGAGCTGGTCATCGCCGACGAGCCCGTCTCGTCGCTGGACGTCTCGGTGCGGGCGCAGGTGCTCAATCTGCTCCAGGCGCTGCAGCGGCAAAAGGGGCTCACCTACCTCTTCATCTCCCACGACCTGTCGGTGGTGCGCTACATCGCCGACCGGGTGGCGGTCATGCACCGCGGGAGGCTCGTGGAGCTGGCCGAGACGGAGGAGCTCTTCCGGTCTCCCCTGCACCCCTACACCCGGGCACTGCTCTCGGCCATCCCGGTGCCCGATCCGCGGGTGGAGCGCAACCGCCGGGTGGTGCGCTACGAGCCCCCCGGCGACGAGGACGGGCGCCGGTCGCCCCGGTGGGCCGAGGTGCGGCCGGGCCACTGGGTGCTGGCCGACGACGCGGAGCTCGAGGCGTACCGCCGGGCTCTGGAGGGACGCTAGAGTGGACGGCGCCGGGGGGCCACCCCGGCCGGCCAGACCCGGGAGGCGCCCTGCGCGGGGAACGAGGCGCCCGGCCTGGGTGCAGAACCTGTCGCGGCGGGGCCTGCGGGCGCTGGGAGTCCAGGCCAGGACCTTGACGCACCAGAGGTTTTGTCTATGATGGTCATCAGGTGGTGTCCATGAAGGTCGTCTACGTCTCCGCGCTGAAGGCCCGGCTAAGCGAGTTCCTGCGGCTGGTGAAGAGGGGCGAGACGGTCCTCGTCACGGAGCGGGGTCGGCCGGTGGCGATGCTCACCCCGGTGACCGAGCACCAGCCGCTCGGCGAGGATCCTCGCCTGCGAGCCCTGCTCGAGTCGGGCCTCGTCCGTCCCCCCCAGGCGCCTCTTCCTGAAGATTTCCTGGACCGACCCCGGCCGGCTGACCCTGAAGGACGACTGCTCGCCGCCCTGCTGGAGGAGCGGTCGGAAGGGCGATGAGGTTCTGGGATAGTTCGGGGCTGGTGCTGCTGCTCGCCGACCAGCCGGGCTCACAACAAGCCAGGCAACTCTACCGAGAAGACCCTGCCATGGTCGTCTGGTGGGGAACCGCCGTCGAGTGTTGGTCCGCGTTGACACGCCTGCGACGGGACGCGGTGCTCTCTCCGGAAGCAGAAGGCGAAGCGGGAAGGCTCCTGGCCGCGCTCCTGCAAGGTGCTTTCGAGGTGCAGCCTTCGGAGGAGCTGCGACGTCTGGCCATCCGCCTGCTTCGGGTGCATGCTCTCCGGGCCGCTGACGCTCTCCAGTTAGCAGCGGCGATGACGTGGGCCGGTGACCCTCCTTCGCCTGGGAGGGAGATGGTGGTGTTCGACCGGCGGCTACGGGAGGCAGCCCACCTCGAGGGGTTTGCGGTAGTGCCCGGTTGAACGGACTGGTGCGCCACTGGTGCGCCCGGCAGGATTCGAACCCGCGACCTCGGGCGTCGAAGGCCCCCGCTCTCCCCTGAGCTACGGGCGCACCGATAGGCGGACGGGATCGCCGAGAGCGGGCCCGAGCAGTGCGTCCGGAGGATGGAGCGCGATGCCTTCGCCAGCGAGTTCGCGTGGTTGCAGGTGGCCGAGGGCCTTCGCCTGGGGCCTCGTCCCGACGGGCATCGGGGTGGTGGCCTCCCTCGCCGTGGCATGGTGGGGGTACGGCGACCTCTACTACGTGGGCCAGCTGCTCCCCGCCTTGATGGCCGTCTACCTCCTGAGCGCCTGGCTGGTCTACCTGCGGCGCTCGACGCACCTGCTGGCCCGAAACCGCCCCCTGGGCGGGACGGGTCCGGTCCTCGTCCTGCTGTGGTCGGCCCTCCAGCTGGCCCTGCTGTCGACAGCCCTTTACTACCTGCTGGGAGTCGGCGCCGGCTTCCGATTCGAGTCATGAGGCCGGCCAGGACGCCCGGTGTCGTCGGGGCCAGCTGACGGGCTCACGGCACCGGACGGCCGCCGGCGCCCTGCAGTTGCTGGAGGGTGTCGACGGCGGTGCGCAGGCGGTCCGCGAGGTCTTCGAGGGGCGTGCGGCTCGGCACCGGTGGTTCGGCCTGGCGTGGTCGGGAGGCCCGCAACAGCTCGAGGGCGATCTCGGCCAGCTCGGAGACCACGCCGTCGAGCTCGCAGGGATCGACGGCGACCGCGGCCCCGCAGCGACCCGGCAGGTAGTAGCCGCCGCCGGGCCCTCGCCGCACCGCCACCTGGCCCCGCGCCACCAGCACCCGGGCCTGAGTGCGGACGTAGCTGCTGCATACGCCCAGCGCCCCTGAGAGCTCCCGGGAGCAGACGGGCTGGCGGTACGTGGCCTGCCGGGCCCGCAGGTACTCCACGATGAGCCGCTGGAGGCTCACCCGTCTACCTCCCCCCTTCGAGGCTAGTCCCCACGGCTCCGGGCCACAATGGTACGCAAGGTCACCGCGCCCTGCCGGCGCGACCCGATCCGCGGATCATCGATCCGAGCCCCACGGCGCCCCGAGAGCCCGCGGACGGCACCGCATCGGGGCTCCAGTCACCTAAGGCGCACACGTGTGCGTTGATCCCATCCCTCGCGGGGCCATCGTCCGGGTCGATCTCCCTTTCGTACAATTGTGGCTTCTCCCCCCGCCCCGGTAGAGTGCAGGCGAACCGCGAGGCCGCGAGGCGACGGCCGGAGGAGGCCGGAGGACGGGGGTTGGTCCATGAAGCGGGCCGTGCTCGCTGCTGCATTGGTCTGTGCCCTGCTCGCCGCCAGGGAGACGCGGCCGGCCCGGGCCGATGCCCCGGACCCGTCGCCCCTCTCCGTCCTCTATGAGCTGCATCGTGCCAGCGGCCCGGCCTACCAGGAGACGGACGGCACCTGGGTCGTCGTCCCCGAGTCGCGCATCGAGTGGGAAGTCGCCTGGCACGTCACCAACCGCAGCGACAAGGCCCTGTCGGGGATTCGCCTGCGCAACCACTACAGCAGCGAGCTCGACGTCGTGCCTGGCACCTTCAACGGCACCCATGGCCACGTCTCGTTCGGGCCCGTGGGTGGACCCCACAGCGCCACCGCTGTGGAGTGGCTGGTGGGAGACCTGGCGCCGGGAGCGACGGCGGTGCTGACCTTTCACGTCGCCACGGGCCGCAACCCGGCGGGCAAGCAGATGTACGGCGACGAAGGCGAGTACTGCCTCGACTCCGCCCTGACCGTCTGGTGGGGTTCGGGCCGCCAGGGACGCGAGCACGACGGCAGCATGAGCTTCTCGTGCGTGCGGGTGATCAGCCGGCGCCCCCCGTGGATCCGGGTCGAGGTCTCCAACACCCGCAAGGACTGGCGGCTGCGCCGCCCCGGTGAGTACGCCTCGATGGCCTTCGAGCTGGGCGTGGCCAGCAACGGCTCCGTGGCGGTGCTCTTCGAGGGGTTCGACGACCTGCACCGCCCGTCGTCCGGGGCCTGCGCACCCGGGCCGACGCTGCCCGCGTGGTATGCGCGGGGGAGCACCCTGGAGCAGGCGGAGGCGGCGGGCTGGGTCCAGGCCGACGAGTTCAACCGCCGCTGGGTCTGGCTCGAGGCGTCTCCCACACTCCGCAAGGGCCGCACCCTGACGTTCTGGCAGCGCCTGGCGGTCTCCGAGGGCACGCCCTCGTGCGAGTACGAGGACCGCGCGACGGTGGTCTTCATCCTCTCCCGCTTCGGCGGCATGGGCGTGGCGGCCGACACGACGGGCTCGGATGCCTTGATGCCGCGGCCGGACGACCTGGTCCTGCCGCCAGCGGCGCAGGAGGGGCTGTGAGAGGGGGTGGTCGATGCCAGTCGCGAGCGCCCGGACAGGGACGGGCCGTGAGGCCTGCACCGTGGCCTACCGTGGCCGGTGGCCTGCGGTAACGGTGGGATAGAAGACGACGGGACACATTTCTCGAAAGGGGATCATGCGAGCATGAAGCGACTGGGATGGCTCCTCGTGTTGGCGGCGCTGCTGCTCTCCGGTGGGATGGCTCTGGCGGCTTCCAACGGCTACCCGCTCCCGCCGGGCGCCAGCGAGACCAAGGTGTGGGAGCTGCAGGGCAGCACCTGGGTGGGGCTGACGTTCGGCGACCCCAACGGGCCGGCGCGTAGCTGGAACTCCGGGCCTTACAACCAGGGCATCACGAACCAGGCCGTCACCGGGTTCCAGTTCACCAACCACGCCTCCGTGGCCCAGTGGGTGGAGTACACCATGAGTGGCACCCGCAAGGACTGGCGCATCCGCCGGCCCGGCATCTACGCCTCGGACTCCATGACCGGCACCATCAAGAGCAACAACGACGTGGTCATCTCCTTCAGCGGCTTCGGCCCGCTGGCATACGAGGCTCCGGGGCAGGGCGTCGACGAGTACATCGAGACCGAGTACGGGTACAGCACCGTGGAGGACCCCAATCTCGTCGTCTGGGTGCCCGCCGAGGACCTCAATGAGACCAGCATCCTGCTCGAGGACAGCGAGGCCCTCCACTACGGCCAGCAATGGAAGCTGTGGAGCAAGATCAACGTCGGCCCCTCCAACTCCTCATCGGAGTACGAGAACGTCGGCACCGTCACCGTCACGCTGACCAACATCAAGCTCTGGATCGATCCGGCGACGGGCTTCTACGCCGACCTGGTCGGGCCCCGCTGAGGCTCATCGACGGTGGCCTGGAAGGGGAGGGCGCTCGCTCTCCCCTTCTCCAGGACGGCAAGGGTCCGGACGTGTCGATGGGATCGGCCGCGCAGCCGGCCCGCGACCGGAGGGGATGGGAGACCATGAAGGGCCGCATCGGGTGGGGCCGACTCGCCGTGGCGGCGCTTTTGGGGATGGCCTTCGTCCACGCCGCCGCGCTCCCCGGCTCGGCTGCCTTCTCCTTCAGCCTGACGCCGCTGCTGGTGGAGGTGGAGGGCCGACCCGGCACCTCCCATTCGTTCGACATCTCCCTCGGGTACGAGAGCGACGGCCCGCCGGCCGACTTCGTGGTCAGCGTCGTGCCGATCCGCCAGGATGCGTCGGGCGCCTACCGCCCCGACCCCGACGGCAGGGCCAGTGCCCCTTCGGCCGCGGAGTGGATCGAGGTGCAGCCTACGCAGTTCACCATCACGCCGGGCCGATCCCAGGCCATCCAGGGCCGGCTCACCTTTCCCCGCTCGTTCAGCGGCGGGGCCTATGCGGCGGTCATCATCGAGCTGGTGCCCGAGCCGCCCACCGACGGCGAGCCGGGCCCTCGGCAGGAGTTCCGCCATCAGTTCGCCGTCATCGTCGAGGCCGTCTCCCGGGGGGCCGTGGTGCGGCCCCAGGTGCGCATCGACGGCTTCCGGGTGGCCACGACGGAGCAGCGAGGCTTCGAGCAGTACCGGGCGCGCTACGGCCCCCAGGCGGTCGTCTTCCTGACGGACGTGGTCAACGAGGGCAACGTCCACGCGCTGGTCTCCGGGACGCTCAGCCTCTGGGACGAGAGCGGGCGCAAGATCCGGGAGTTTCCGCTGGGAGCCGGACGGGGGGCCGTCTTGCCGGGCGCCGCCGTGGCCGTGGGCTCGCTGCTGCCAGGGGGACTGCCGCCCGGCCGGTACACCGCGCAGGCGGTGATAAACTACGGCGGCTTGCGGCCGGCCATCACCCGGCAGTCCTTCGTCCTGGGCGGGGATCTCCTGGACAGCCCCCAGGGAGGCCGGGCGGTGCGCATCGACGTGCAGCCCGAGGTGGCGATCTTCGAGCTGGTGCCGGGGGCGAGCCGCTTCGCGGCCATCCGGGTACGCAACCTGGATCGAGTGCCGGTCACCCTCAGCGGGACCATCCTGCCGCTGGTCTACGACGAAGCGGGCAACCCCAACACGGAAGCCCTGCCGTCGCCCGTCTCCAACGATGGGTGGCTGACGCTCCGCCCCGAGCGCATCACGGTCGCGCCGGGCCAGGTGCGCAACCTGCAGGTGGCCGTCCGGACGCCGTCGGACGTGCAGCCCGGCGCCCGCTACGGCCAGGTCCTGCTCCGGGCACTGCCCGAGACCGACGGCAACGAGCCGATGCTGGAGACGGACGTCGCCGTGCCCGTGCACACCATCGTGGGCAAGGACCTGCGGATCGAGGGCGTGCTCTCGCCCGTCGAGCTGCTCCCCTCCCCCGACGGCCTCCAGATGACGGTGGGCGTCCGCTTCACCAACACGGGCCAGATCCACGTCCTGCCCGCCGGCGAGGTGGTGCTGGAGCGCCAACAGACGCCCGTGGCGGCGGACGGCGCCGAGTACGTCGGCGAGCCGGTCTGGATCCAGATGGCCCGGCTCCCCATGCCGGCCACCGAGACGCCGGTGCTGCCGGGGGGCACCCGCCTGATGGGGACGATGATGGCCATCCCCACGGAGCCGGGGCAGTACCGGGCGAGCGTGCTGGTGCGCGTGACGGGGGGAGCGCCCCTGAGCGTGCAGCGGACCTTCCGGGTCGCCGACGGCGTGCTGCAGCCGGACGACCCGTAACGGGGTCCTCCAAAATGGAGTCTGCATCGCGAGAAGAGGGGGCGCCAGCCCCCTGACATCGAGAGCGGGGATATGGCCGTGAAGCATGGAGCGACGGGCGTCGGGTCGACGGGGCGGCGGCTCGGGTGGGTGGCCGCCGGCGTGGCGCTGGCCGCCTGGTGCCTCCTCGCAGCGGCCCCGGCGGCCTCGGCAGGCGGCCTCCAACGGGAGACGGGCCCGCCGGAGATGGCGTCCACGACCGGCGGGGCGTCTGCGGCCAGCCAGCCTCTCATCTCCAACGTCTTCGTCGAGACCTTCATCACCCAGGCGCTGCAGGACATCGGGATGCAGGCCGGCGTCAACATCCTGGTGGAGCCCGGGGTGCAGGGATTCGTCACGCTGGAGCTGCAGGACGTCCCCCTGGAGCGGGCGCTGCGGATGGTGCTGGCGGGCGGCGGGTACGGCTTCGTGCGGCTGGACGACCGGACCTACCTGGTGGGGCGCGGCGATCGGGAGAGCCCCAACTTCCACGTCCTCACCCAGACCCGGCCGGTGCGATTCAGTTACGTCAAGGCCGAGCAGGCCCGGCGCCTGATGCCCGAGTACTACGCGCCCTACGTGCGCTTCGACGCCGAGACCAACACGGCCCTGGTGACGGCGCCGCCGGAGCTGCTGGCCCGCATCGTGGCCGACCTGCAGATGGTGGACCGGCAGGCACCCCAGGTGGTCATCGAGGCCATCGTGACCGAGGTGTCGGAGGATGCGCGCCGGCAACTGGGGCTCGACTGGGAGTGGACCTCCCGCTCGACGCCTCCCGACGTGGTCGCCTACGACCCCATGGAGGGCGTGCTGAGCGCCGTGGTGGGGACGCCCTTCGGCAAGCTCATGGCCGACCTCAAGCTCCTCGTGGATCAGGGCAAGGCCTCCATCCGGGCCAATCCGCGCATCACCGTCGTCAACGGCGCCAGCGCCTCCATCTTCGTCGGCCAGGACCGCTACATCAAGATCGAGACCGAGTCCGGCTCGACCACCTTCACCCGCCTGGAGGCCATCAAGGCGGGCGTGAGCCTCAACATCACCCCCTGGATCGCCGAGTCCGGCGAGGTGACGCTGACGGTCAAGCCCACCGTCACCGACGTCACCGAGCAGATGAGCGACGGGCTGCCGGTGGTGAGCCGCCGCGAGGTGTCGACCACCGTGCGGGTGCCGAACGGCCAGACCCTGGCGCTGGGAGGTCTGGTGCAGGAGAGCCGCGAGGACGTCACGGCCTCCGTCCCGGTGCTGGGGGACCTCCCGGTGCTGCGGCACCTGTTTTGGTCGAGTCGCTCCCAGCAGAGCCGCTCGGAGGTGATCGTGCTGATCACGCCCCACGTGTTGCCTCCTGCGACACAGGCGGCACCGGCCAGGCCGTGAAGCCAAGGGCCGGTGTCGCACCCGACCCGGAAGGAGCGTACCGATGCGCGTCGACCTTCGCGTGCGATCCCTTGGGATGCGGGCCGTCGCCGCCGCGTTGCTCCCCTCGCTGCTGGGGGTGGCGGGCGCCGCATGGGTCATGGAGACGGCCACCGACCGTTGGGCCCTCGCCGCGGAGCCGGCGAAGGCCGCCGACGCCCTGGACGCCTTGCTCGTCTTTCCCGACGTCACGGGGATGACGGGCCTGCCCGATGGGGCCTGGCTCAACCCCGCGGCCGCCACCGGCCTCGAGCGGGCCGTCGTCTCCGTGTCGATGGTGACCGGCGGGTCGTCCCCTGCCGGCGCCGACCCCGTCTACGCCGTCGCCGTGCTCGAACCGGGCGGGCCGCTGGCCGGCGGCTTCACGGGCAGCTACGGGCGCTCGCCGGTAGCCGCCGAGTGGGAGGTGGCCTACGCCGTGGCCGGGCGTGTCGCGCCGCTGTCGGTCGGCGGGCGGGTGCGCCTGCAGCGCGCCGTGCTCGGGCCGGGCGACTACCGGGACCGCTGGAGCGCGGACGCCGGGCTGGTGTGGGAGCTCACCCGAGGCCTGGCACTGGGCGCCGCGGCCGACCACGTGGCGCTGGCGGCGCCGCGCCGCAGGCGAGCGCCCGAGCTGGCACGCGGGCCTGGGGCTGAGGCTGCCGGGGGCCCGGGCTCGGCGGGGGTGCTCGGCGTCCATCGTCCGGCCGCTGAGGCGAGCGGCCTGGTGGCGTACGCGGGAGCGCTGCTGCGGCTGGGCCGGTATCTGAGCCTGGCCGGGACCTACGTGCGCCCCGCAGCCGGCGACGCGGACGCGACGGGGCGCTGGTCGGCCGGGGCTCGCCTCGAGGCGGGCCGCCTCGCCGTCGAGGCCGCCTGGCGGTCCGATGGGCGTCACCGTCTGGGGGCGAGCGTCGGCTTCTAGTCGGGCCGGCCCGCTGCCCCCTCTTGCGACATCCCCAGGCGCACGGCCAGCAAGGCGGCCTGGGTGCGGTCCTGGACGTTGAGCTTCTGCAAGATGTGGGAGATGTGCGCTTTGACGGTGCGCACCGTAGAGTGCAGGCGAGAGGCGATCTCCTTGTTGCTCAGGCCTTGTGACAGCAGGGCCAGGACCTCACGCTCCCGAGGTGTGAGGGTGGGCGAGGGCCTCGCGTCGCTCGCCCACAGCAGCCGGCGCAGGAGCCCGGGCGCCACGGACGGCGCCAGGTAGGTCAGACCCTGGCTCAACGCCATGACGGCCTCCTGGATGTGGCGGGCCACGTGCTCCTTGCGCAGGTACCCCCATGCTCCGCTGCGCAGCGCCTCGAGGGCGTAGGGATCCTCCGGGAGGACGCTCACCACCAGCACCTTGAGGGCGGGGTGCCGCTCCACCAGGGCCCGGGTCAGCTGCAGGCCGTCTGCGTCGCCCATCTGTACATCCACCAGTGCCAGCTCGGGGCGGGAGTCCTCGGCCTGCTGCAAGGCGTCGTGGGACCCCGCCGCCTCGGTTACGACGTCGACGCCGTCCACGGCTTCCACCAGGCTGCGCAAGGCGTAGCGGGCCAGCGGATCGTCGTCCACGATCATCACGCGGGTTCGCCGGACCCCGAGCTCGTTGGCGTCGCCCATGCTCCCCGCCCCTCTCCGGCCACGTCCACCGTCGGTGGCGGTCCGTCCGCCGCTGCCGTCTGCTCGGAGGGGGCGGGCAACAGCACCGTCGCCCTCACGCCTCCGTCGTCGGACTCCAGCATGAGGCGCCCCCCGTGCGCCTCGATGCCGGTGCGGGCGATGATGAGCCCCAAGCCGTGGCCCGCCTCGCTGCCGCGCGATGGCCCCTCCAGCAGCGCCTCGGGGCGGAGCAGCCGGGTGCAGGTGGAGTTGTAGATGGTGATGACGGTCTCGCCGCCCCGGGAGGTGACCGCGAAGTCCAACCGGGCGTCACGCCCCCGGCAGGGCTGCGCCGCGTGATAGGCATTGAAGGCGAGGTTGGTCAGCGACGACTCCAGCAGCACCTCGTCGCCCCAGATGACGGGAGCGGCGTCGTAGCGCTCCGTCACCATCCGGTCACAGCGCCCCAGGGTGGCGACGGTTCGCACCAGGCGCGCCACCCGCCGCACCACCTCAGCGACGGCCACGGGGCGTCGCCGCAGAGGGGGACGGGCACCGAAGTGAAGGACCTCCTCCAGCAACGCGCTGGCGCGCGCCAGGGCGGCTTCCAGCACCTGCATGGCGCCGGGGTCCGCCGACCTCCCTTGCGAGGCGGCCGCCGCGGACCTTTCCAGCGCCACCCGGGCCACGCTCAGCATCGCGTTGACGTCATGCGCCAGGAAGAGTGCGCGCCTGCCCAGTTCCAGCAGGTGCTCCGGTGGCACGTCCCATCGAGGGGAGCCATGCCCCAGGGCCGACCCAGGACGACCGCTCGCAGACCCGTCGCCGGCGGCGCGATCGAGAGCGAAGCTGTGCGCCACGCCCACGGCACCCTCCTCCCATCCCCTTGTTCACCGGGGGGGAAGGAGGATGACTGGCTCTCCGATGGGCGAGCCGCGGCTTCCGCCACGGGGACGGTAGATCCCTGGGATGGGTAAGCCGTAGCGACGGCACCTGCGGGAGTGCTGCCACTCGTGCCCGCACCGGCCACCTGCACCGGTCGAGGCTGCTGCGACACGACGCTGCCGTCCGGCCCTGGCCATCCGGCTCTGGCCAGGAGGCGAGGCCGCCCACGAGCGGCCCGTCGTGCCCGGGCCACCCCACGGGCCCGAGCCTCCCAACCCCCATCACGAAAACCGCGCCTGGATCGAAGCCCAGGCAGTGCCCCCCGGCACATCGCGACACTTACCTTCGACAGCCGCGCGCGGACTCCTGGCCCATCCTCCTCCGCCGGCCGATTGTACGCGGTCAGTCGACAGTTGCAAACCGTACCTGCCGCTTCACCATGAAAGGACTCGACCGGGCCTCGTCGCCCGGATTACGGGTGCTCTCGGCATGGTGGGCGTGGCGCGCCAGCCCCTCAACCCTCGTGACATAGGGAAGACATGCCGAAGGTGCAAGAGCCGGGCCGAAAGGTGGTGTCGCCCCGAGCCACCCCACGCTGAACCAGGCTTCCAGACGGCTCTCGTGGGCGCTACCCCCAGCGCAATGGCCGAGGAACCACCGGCCAAGCTGCTCGCCAACCAGGCCTTCCCAACCCGGACAAGACGAACGTCCCGTGGCTACCCCAGGGAAACCTCCGGATGGCACCGGAAACCCTGGGCAGCGAAATGGGCGTCAAGGGCGAGGGCGTCCGCAATCCCCTCTTGTCGCATGGCGACGAAGCTCACACAGTCCACCAGGCTCGGCCCCCGACGGCCGGAGCCTAGCAAGGCCTCGACGCCGGCACGGTGCATCCCCTCGTCCACCCACAGGACGGTGAGGACCGGCTGGACATCGGTGTACAGCGTGCGCACGGCTTCCATCCCAAGCCGCCGCTGGGCAAGGGCGTACAGCTCCACCATGACATAGCTGGTCGTCACCAGTTGGGCGTCCGTGGTCAAGAGGTGCTCCCACGTCTGGCGGGTGGCAGCATGCCAGCGGTCGGAAGCGTCAAGGACAGCCAGCAACCCCGACGTGTCGACGAAGATGCGCATCAGGTAAGGTCCTCCAGCAGGTAACGGTCGTGAGCTTCCGCCAGGTCACCCAGGCCGGAGCGAAACCGGCCCGCCGCCGCACGAGCCCGCTCGCGCCGAAGCCGCTCCTGCTCTGCCTGCGGGCCTCGCAAGACCGCATCGACCGCTTGCCGGACCAACTCCGAGACTGAAACGCCCCGACGCGCGGCAAGCCGCTTTAGGGCGGCAAGCTGCTCTTCGGTCAGTTGCACCTGAATGCGAACCACCTGCGAACCAGCTCCATCATGATGGCATGTGTGCCATCATGATTCTACACCCGCGCGTCGGGTCCATCAACGGCAGTCCGCACCCCGTCTGCCGTCGACTAGCACACCGCGGTCTTCGACGGGCGTCTCCGGGAGCCAGCACACGCGGTGCTGGATCGGCTGCTGCACCACGCCCACGTCATCACCCTCAAGGGCGAAAGCTACTGGATGCGCAGCCGGCTGGCGCCGCCCAAGGCCAACAGCAGCCCGCCGGACGGCCCGGCGGCCCCCGCGCTACGGGCGGGGGGCAGGGGGAGGGAGGGACCCCCGCGCCCTGGTCACGACTGGTGCGCCCGGCAGGATTCGAACCCGCGACCTTGGGCTTAGAAGGCCCCCGCTCTGTCCACTGAGCTACGGGCGCACCGCCTGAGGCGTGGTGTGAGGCGGTCGGACGGCGACGCAGACGAGATGGAGCGGGCGAGGGGAATCGAACCCCCGTACCTGGCTTGGAAGGCCAGTGCTCTACCATTGAGCTACGCCCGCCCGCCAGCCGTCCGGCCGAAACCGATCATAAGGGCGCCGCGGAGGCCCTGTCAATCAGAGGGCCGCTGTGGCGCCCCTGCTGCTGCCGTCGACGCCGGCCCTCCGCCGGGCCAGCGTCGCCCCTCCTGCCCCGCGCCGTGCCTCTCCCCCTTCCTTTCCGGGGAGGGGAGCCTGCTGCCGGGGCGAATCTGCGTGGCGTGCCTTCGACACGCGCACGGGGGGATCGCCGTTGCTCGCTTCGCCCGCCAGCTCTGGAGCCGAGAGCTCGCCACCCGTCGAGGTGGCCCCCGGGGCCTGGCGCCTCGCCATCCCCATCCCGGTGCCGCTCCGCTACGTCAACGCCTACCTGTTGCGGGGGCACGAGGGGTGGACGGTGGTCGACACCGGCTTCCACACCCCCGATGCCGAGGCGGCCTGGCAGCGGGCCCTGTCGGCCCTCGGCGTCGGCCCGTCGGATCTGGTCCAGATCGTCGTCACCCACTACCATCCGGACCACTTCGGGTGCGCCGGATGGCTGCAGGGCCTGTCGGGCGCCCCGGTCGTCATGCTGGCGCATGAGCGTCCGCAGGTGACGGCCTTCTGGCACGACGGCCAGCCGACCGGCGACGGCCTGGCGGTGTTCTTCGCCCGCCACGGCATGCCCGCCGAGTTGACCGCCGACCTGCCGGCGCTGCACCGAGACGCCATGGCGATGGTGCGGCCGCTGCCACAGGTGCGCTGGGTCGAGCCGGGCGACGTCATCGCCGCCGGGGCCCGCCGCTTCCAGGTGATCTGGGCGCCGGGCCACGCCGACGGCCTCATGGTGCTCTGGGAGCCCGACGAGCGCCTGCTGCTGGCCGACGACCTGGTGCTCGCCACCATCAGCCCCAACATCAGCCTCTTCCCGCTGGGCGACGCCAACCCGCTGGCACGCTTCCTCGCCTCCCTGCGGCGGATCCGCGACCTGCCGGCCCGCCTGGTGCTGCCCGGCCACCGGGAGCCCATCGTCGACCTCGAGGGCCGGGCACGGGAGCTCGCCACCCACCACGCCCAGCGCCTGGATGCGGCGCTCGGCATCGTGCGCCGGGCCATCGAGGAGAGCGGCCGGGCGCCCACGGCCTGGGAGGTCAACCTCCAGCTCTTCGGGCCGCAGCCCGACCTCTTCCGGACACGGTTTGCCATGGGGGAGACCCTGGCGCACCTCGAGTACCTGGTCGACCTGGGGCGCCTCGTCCGGGTCGAGGCCGACGAGGTGGTGCGCTACGCCCTCCGGTAGGGCGGGGCCCGGGCGCGTCGTGGCGCCCGGCGAGCCCGAGCAGCCCGAGGGATCGCCCCGGGCCCCTGTGCCCCTCTGCGCCCCGCTCACTCGACCTCGACGCTCAGCTGCACCTCGAAGATCCTGTCCCACGGGAAGTCGACCCCGGTGATCCGGACCCCGACGTCTCGCCCGCCGCTCGCCTCCCGCACCGCCAGCTCCGGCTGCCACCTCGCCCGCCAGGCATGCCACACCGCCTCGAGACGCGCCCGTGCCTGGGTTGCCAGCGCCTCTCGGTGCGGCCCGAGCGCGTACGGCGACACGCCCGCCTCCGCCACGGGCCCCCGTGCCATCTCCTGGCGCACCACGGCCTGATAGGCCCAGTCCTCGATCAGCCTCAGCGCCAGGTACCGCAGGTGCGCCCGCTCGGCCTCCTCCGCCGCCGCTCCCTCCAGGCGCCGGCGAGCCACCCACCGCATCGTCGCATGCGCCAGCGTCGAGCCGAGGGTGTTGCCGGCCGTGTTCCACCCGGCGTAGGCCGCCAGGTCAGGCGGCCAGACGTAAGCCGGCAGCATCTCCACCAGCGCCCGGTCGGCCCCGTTGGCGTAGGCCACGTCGGCCAGCGCCACCATCCGGCTCGGGTCGGAGTGGAGCGCGTCGGTCAGCGCCTCGAGGAATTCCGGCAGGGTTCGCCCGCTGCCCGCCCCTGCCCCGCCGGCTGAGTCCTGGTGGGCCGCCTCCTGCTGCGGCCCCTCGGGGCTGTTGACGAAGAGGGCCATGTCGGCCCGCCCGAAGTCCTGCTCCCAGATGCCGCCCAGCGCCGTCAGGTGCGCCTTGATGGTCTCCAGCAGCGGCCGGTCCTCGTAGCGGGGCACGACGCGAGGCCCCTCGGTCGACGAGAAGCGCAGCCCCACCCGGGGCCGTAGGCCCGCTGCCCGCAGCACCTGGCGGGCCAGCAGCACCAGCCCCACCTCGTCGGCGCCCGGGTAGATGAGCACCCTGCGGTAGGCGCCCGTCTCCGCTACCAGCGCCGCCAGCCGCCGTTGCTCCTGCATGTGGATGCCGAGCGGGAAGCTGTCGTCCTGGGTCAGTGCCAGGAAGTCCACCACCCCGTCGGCGACCAGCCGCACCAGCTCCTGGTTGACCCGGTGGTTGCGCTGGCGCCGCCACCGCCACTCCTCCCGGACCTCCTGAGGGATCTCGGCCTCCAGGGCCGCCCGCCGCGCCTCGAGTCCCTCAAACGGCACCCCGGCCAGCTCGGTCTCGAAGGCTGGAGACGAGACCGTGCGGGCTCCGCCCCGCACCCGCTCCCAGGCCGCCTCGCCCCGCTCCAGGGCGTCGAGCACCACCGAGTAGAGGAAGAGCCGCCGCCCGTAGACGGCCCAGTAGGGTGGCTCCTCGTCGTCGCTGTCGTAGGCCGGCGTGCGCATGATGACGCCCTGCACGAAGATGGGCAGGCCCGGACGGCGCCGCCGCACCTCCTCCAGCACACGCAGGCGCGCCAGCGCCTGCTCCGTCGGCGTCGACACCACCCGCGACGGGATGAGCCCGCCCAAGGCCAGCGTCTCGGCGGCCACCACCAGCCCGTCGGCCGTCTCGGCCGCCTCCTTCAGCCACTCGGCCAGCGCGTCGACGTCGGCGGGCTGCTTCTTGTGGCCCATGAGCGAGGCGGGCGGCACCCGCACCTCGACGCCCCCGACGGCTCCGAGCATCCCCGGGTACGCGTGGTTGCAGGGCCGCTCGTCGAGGGGCAACAGGACGATGACCACGCTCTCACCCCTTCAAGCCCGTCGCCACGATCCCGCGCACGAAGTGCCGCTGATTGAGGATGAAGACCAGTAGCACCGGAAGCGTAACGACGAGGGTGGCTGCCATGAGCGGACCCCACTCGACCCGGAACTGTGACTGGAAGATTTGAAGCCCGAGTTGTACGGTCCGCATGCGGTCGGAGTTGGTGACCACCAAGGGCCAGAGGAAGTCGTCCCAGACCGAGGTGAAGACGAAGATGGCGAGCGTTCCCATGACCGGTCGACTCAAAGGCAGATAGATCCGGAGGTAGATGTCGAACTCTCCCGCACCGTCCACTCGCGCTGCATCCCCCAGCTCACGGGGAATGCCACTGAAGAACTGCCGCGTCAGGAAGACCCCGAAGATCGTGATGACGTGAGGCACGAGAAGGCCGCCATAGGTGTCGATGAGCCCGGTGCCCCCTTGACCGAGGATGTCGTTGCCGCCCACCAGTGGAAACATCTTGACCAGGATGAAGAGAGGGATGAGGGTGACGTAGACGGGGATCATCATGGTTCCCAGGATAGCGAAAAAGAGGACGGATTTCCCGGGGAAATCAAGCCGCGCGAAGGCGTAGCCTGCTAGCGAGCAAAAGAAGAGGTTGAGGAGGGTGGCCGTTGTGGAGACCACCCCGCTGTTGAAGAAGTACCGGTCGAACTGGGTGTATCGGAAGGCGTTGACGAAGTGCTCCAGCGTTGGCTTCGTCGGAACCCAAACTGGCGGGTACGCGAAGAGCTCCTCGTTGGGCTTGAAAGCACTCAAGAGCATCCAGACGAATGGGCCCGCCATCACCACGGCGATGGCAACGAGCACTGCATACGTGGCGACGTCTACGGCGATCCGGCGCAGGCGAGCCCTGCGCTTGCGCATATCGGCTGCTTGTATAGGGACGCTCCTCACGGCGAGCTACTCCATCCTGGACTGAAAGTATCGTACATTGATCAAGGAGAGACCGAAGATGACAAGAAAGAGGGTGAAAGCCATCGAGGCGGCCTCTCCCATCTCGTAGTACTGGAAGGCCCGCTGATAGATCAGGTACGCCACAGTTGTGGTGCTGTCGAGAGGGCCCCCGGCCGTCATCGCATACACCTCACCGAAGGTCTGGAAAGTGCTGATCAAGCCCATCACGATGACGTAGTACGTGACGGGCTTGAGGGCCGGCCACGTGATATGCGTGAACTTCTGCAAAGCGGAAGCCCCGTCCATCTCAGCCGCCTCGTAATACTCCTGGGGAATCCCCTTGAGCCCCGCCAGGTAGATGACCATGTTCCAACCCACTCCCCGCCATACCCGCATGAGGACCAGCGAGTGCAGGGCAAGGGCAGGGTTTCCGAGCCACTGGACCGGACCGAGGCCAAGCCGGTCCAGCAGCAGATTGAGCAAGCCGGAACGGGGCTCGTAGAGCCACAGCCACATCATGCTGACGGCAATGATGGATGTGACGACGGGCATGTAGAAGAGGGTGCGAAACAGCACCACGCCATGGGTCGCTTTGTTGACGAGCAGCGCGAGCCCTACGGATATCGCGATGTTGAGGGGCAGCACCTCGAGGGCATACTGGGCTGTGTTGCGCATCGCTCGCCAAAACAACGGGTCGTCCGTTAGCAGGCGGGCGTAGTTGGCCAGGCCCACCCACACCGGCCGCGAGAGGATCGTGTACCGTGTGAAGCTGAGGTATAGCGATGACGCGATCGGCAGGAAGTGCACCACCGCAACGTAGAGCACGACGGGCAGAACGAAGAGGTAGCCCATCCCAGCGGTGTACCGCTTAGTCCGATTCTTCCAGTAAGAGCGGATCCCCGTCGTCGATTGCACGCCGTATCCCTTCTGTCCAACCGAGCGGAGTCCCGTCCTCCCATACCACGCTGGACGGGAACCCCGCTCAGCTCTCCTCGCCGTGAACCGGGTCTCAATCTCCGCTCACGGCATGGACAGAAAGCGCCTTGCCTCTGAAGCCGCTCGATTCAAGGCGTCCTCGGGGCTCATGACGCCGTACATGGCCTGTTCGAGGTAGCGAGAGAGGGTGTCCCGGATGCGCACCCACTCGGGCACGTTGGGATTGCCCCGCGCGTACCGGGCCCCCTCGACGAACACCCGCAGCGCAGGATCCGAGGCGACGTAGTCGGACGACGCCAGGGACTGACGCGGGGGTATCGCCTGGAGGGATCGAACGAACTTCTCCATGGCCGTTGGCGAGGCCAGGTACTCCAGCAACCGCCAGGCCTCGTCCTTGTGCCGGCTGCTCTTGGACATGAAGAACCCGTTGAACGCGTACAGGGCCACCTGCTCCTTGCGTCGCAACGGGGGCGCCACCCTGACTTCGGGGTAGACCTGGGGGGCGTAGGTCTTGACGTTGGCCACGTCACCGGGTACTCCAAACAGCATCGCGACCTCGCCCGTTGCGAGGGGCGGCACGTTGCCCTGCCCCATGTTGACCTGGGTGTCCGTCGTCTTGTGCACGTGAATCAAGTCCACGATGTACTGGAGCGCCTCCTGACCCTCGGGGCCGTGGAACGCAATGTCCCCGAAGTCAGGCGTGAAGAAGTCCCCGCCGTTCTGCCACAGGAAGTTGGCCCAAATCTGGGGAGGGTTGACCCCTGTCGATGGAAGGTCGAGTCCCTCGCGCACCAGGCGGTTACCACGCCACACCGTGAGCCGCTTGGCCGCCTCGAGGAGGTCCTCCCACGTCGCCGGAGGCCTGCTGGGATCCAGTCCCACCTCGCGGAATTGGTCGGCCCGGTACAGCAACAACCAGCCCGACCCGAACATCGGCATCATGTATCGGCTTCCGAAGTAGTTTCCGGCATCGAGCGTCAGCCCGAAGTCCGATGCGTCGGGCATGGTCTCGAGGAACCGGTCCAGGGGTTCGATCTGGTTGGCCGCGGCAAACCCCGCCGTCGCCGCCTGGCCGTGCATGAAGAGGTCAGGAGCGACCCCGGCCGCGAAGGCGGTCGCCAGCTTGGTCGACATGTCTCCCCACGGTACGAACTCGACCACGACGTCGATGTCGGGGTTGGTCGCCTCGAACTCGGGGATGAGCTCGTTGTTGACCACGTCCATCATGGGCCGAGGGGTACCGGCATACCACACACGGACGGTAGCCCGCTCCGACGCCACGGCAGTCGACATCCACGCCCCGACGATGAGGCCCAGCGCCACCAGCACGATGACCATACGCCGAACCATGATCCACTCCCCTCTCCGAGTGATGGGGCGGGGGGCCGGCACCACCGGCGATGGCCGGTTGCTGTAACCTGCGCTTCCCCCCACCTCGTCACAGATCCGCCCCTTGCTCTCGAAGGACCCGTCGCAGCCGCACCCCGTCGACCTGACGGGGGGCGATCCCCTCCCGGGTCGCGAGGGCCGCCGCCGTCCCGGCCGCCTGGCCTAGCGAGTGGCAGTTCGGCTGGATGCGGACGGCAGACTGCGCCACGAACGTGGCGGAGATGCACCGGCCCGCTACCAGCAGGCCCTCGACGCCTCTGGGCAGCAGGCATCGGTATGGGATCTCGTGGTAATCGCCTTCAGGTGGGCGTCGAGCGTCGCCGTGCTCGAGGGTGGACCGCGTCCTGCCTCCGGGCCGCACCAAGTGGATGTCGACCGGGTACCGATTTCGAGCCACTGCATCGTCGAACTTGCGACCCGTCAAGATGTCCTCCAGCGTCAGGACGTAGTCGCCCAGCACCCGCCGGCTCTCCCGGACACCCACCATGGGGGCCACCTGCTGCACGTACGCCCGCTCACACCCGGGCAGGTACCCGCGCAGAAACCGCACCAGCCGGTCGATGGCCCTGCGCCCCACGATGTGCGCCCGGGTCAGGTCCCACGGGTCGAGCCCGTCGACCCGTTCGGCGATGCGCGGGCAGTTGAAGGCCAGGGCGTCGGGCCGGCCCGGTATGCTGAAGCACTGGAAGTAGTCGCCGTCCGACTCCTCCAGGTCGCCGGCCTCCACCGCCCTGCGGAAGACGGGCTCCAGTACGTGTCCGCGGCCCCAGACCATCGCCGACTCGAAGTAACCCGGTGGCCACCGGTGGCCGCCCAACTCCTCCACGAAGCGCGCCAGCCTGGGTACGTCGATCCCGCCGGCGATCCAGCGAAGGGACAGAGCCTGACGCGTGCCGTCCTCGCCGCCGCCCTCCCACTGGCATCCCGCCGCGGCGGCCAGATCCGCGTCGCCCGTCGCGTCGACGAAGACCGTCGCGTCCATCCGCTGCAGGCCCGCTTTGTTGTGGACGAGAGCCCCGACCACGCGCCTTCTTCCGTCCGGGCCCTGCTCGACTACGGCGTCGATGAGGCGGGTGTGATAGAGCAGGAGGACCCCCGACTCCACGGCCATCTCCTCGAGCACCGACTTGAGCCCCTCGGGATCGAACCATCCATCGTTCTCTGGCGTCTCGCCTCCCGCCCCACGAGCTCGCAAACGGCGCTTGATCTCGTCGGTGATGCCGCGATTCAAGTTGGCGCCGTTCAAACGGTTGGGCATCAACGGCGTCACGAGCGCACCCGTGGCGGTCCCGCCGAGAAACCCTTGCTCCTCGACCAGCAGGGTACGTGCGCCCATGCGGGCCGCTGCGATGGCCGCGACGCTGCCCGCGGTCCCCCCGCCCGCAACGATGACGTCGTAGCGAGCCGTCACCTTACGGCTCTCGGATCGTGCCTCCAGCAGCGGGTGCATGGCGGTCACCCCCCTCCACCTGCTCCAGGACCAGCGCGCCTGCCCCGGCGATGCCCGCCTGGGGCCCGTAGGCGGCCAGCCTTACCTCGAAACGTCCGGAGAATGCGGGCATGACCCGGGCGCCCACGGCCCGCTCGATGCGGCTCCGCCAGCTTTCGCCCCATGCCGACAGGCCTCCCCCGATGACGATCACCTCGGGGTCCAGGGCATGGACGAGACCGGCCAGGGCCATCCCCAGACTCTCGGCGGCCCGGCCCAGGGCGAGTTGGGCCCACGGCTGGCCCTCCTCCGCCGCTCGCCAAACGTCGCCGGCGTCGTGCAGCACGACCGCGGGCCCTGCTGCCTCGGCCGCCACCGAGACGATCCCCGGTGCCGCTGCGTACAACTCCACGCAACCGGTCCGGCCGCAGGCGCACGTCGGGCCGTCATCCTGCACGGGGATGTGCCCGATGTGCCCCGCCAGCCCACGAGCTCCGTCGACGACGCGCCCCTCCACCACCAACGCTCCGCCTACCCCGGTGCCGAGGGTGACGACGATGGCGAAGCGCGCCCCCCTGGCCGCTCCCCACCGCAACTCGGCTCGGGCTGCTGCCTTGGCGTCGTTGTCCATCGTCGCCGGCAGGCCTGTCACCCGCTCCACGACGGCTTTGAGCGGCACCCGCTCCCATCCCTCGAACCGGCGGGTGGCGCCCACGATGCGCTGCTGGCGCACGTCGACCTGGCCGGCTACGGCGAGCCCCACGCCCACCGGGGCGTACCCCTCCTGCGCGGCCCGGAGGCTCGCCTCACGAGCCAGCTCGGCGGCCTGCTGGCCGATGGCCTCCACTCCTTGTTGGACGGGGGTCGGCCGCTGCACGACCCTCCGCACCGCCCCGTCGGCCGTGACCACCCCGGCCGCGACCTTGGTGCCCCCGATGTCGACCCCAATGGCGCAACGTCTCACCATGGCGAGCCTCCCGGCTCAGTACAGCTTGGTAGAGACGGCCTGGCCCACTTGCTCCTGGTGCTGGCGCACCCGCTCCGGGCACGACCGCACCAGCGCCCGCACCAGCAGGTCCAGCATGTGGAGCTGCCCGATCTTGGACGTGAAGGAGCCCGACTGCAGCGGCATCTCCCGGGTCGCCGTCACCAGCACCACGTCGGCCACCCGGCCGATGGGGGCCTGGGCGTAGCCCGTGATGGCGATGGTGCCGGCGCCGCGTGCCTTGGCCGCCGCCAGGCACTCCACCGTGTCCCGTGTGCTCCCCGAGACCGAGAGCCCCACCGCCACGTCGCCGGGCTGCAGCGTGGCGGCCGCCATCAGCTGGAAGTGCGGGTCGGCGAAGGCCGCGGCCGGAAAGCCCAGCCGCCAGAAGCGGTAGCGAGCGTCCTGCGCCGTGATGCCCGAGTGGCCGGCGCCGTAGAAGTGGATCTGCCGGGCATCGGCGAGCATGGCCACCGCCCGCTCGAAGACGGCGCGGTCCAGCATCTGATAGGTGTCGACGATGACGCGGCGGTTCTCCTCCGTGGCACGGTGCAGCAGGTCGTCCGAGGCGGGGCTGGAGGCCGCCTCGCCGTCCTGCGCCGCCCCCTCGGAGAAGATGTCACGCGCCAGATCCATCTTGAAGGCGTGGTAGTTGCGGTAGCCCAGCTTGCGGGCGAAGCGCAGCACGGTGGTCTCCCCCACGCCGGCGGCCTCGGCCAGCTCGGTCACCGAGGCGTAGACGACCCGCTGCGGGTCGCTGCGCACCGCCGCGGCCACCTTCTGCTCCGACTCGGTGAGGGCCGACAGGCTGCTGTGCAGCCGTGCCATCAGCGGCGGGCGGGCAGCCGCGGGGTCGCCGTCTCGTCGGTGGCCCGATCTCATCGCACTCGCTCCCTCGCTACCCGCGCCCGGGCCACGTCGATGGCCTGCACGAAGCGCCGGGTGATCAGGTGGGGTCGCGTGATGGCGCTCCCGACCACCACGGCGAAGGCGCCCAGCTCCAGGCAGCGGGCCGCCTGCTCCGGCTCCCAGATGTGCCCCTCCACCACGACGGGCACGCCGAGGCGGCCCGTCACCTCGTCGATCATCCGCGCCACCACGTCGAAGTCGGGCTCGTAGCCCAGCGGCGGGTGATCGTCGGTGTAGCCCACCAGCGTGGTCGCGACCAGATCGAAGCCCAGGCGAGCGGCCGCCAGGCCCTCCTCCACCGAGCCCACGTCGGCCATGAGCGGGATGGCCCAGCGAGCCCGGATGGCCTCGACCAGGCGCTCCAGGCCCACACCGTCGGGGCGGGGCCGGGCCGTGCCGTCCAGAGCCAGCACGTCGGCCCCCGCTCGGACGGCCTCCTCGGCCTCCCCCAACGTGGGCGTGATGTAGACCGGCGAGCCGGGATAGTGCCGCTTGACGATGCCGAGGACGGGGAGGGGCACCGCCTGGCGGATGGCCCGGATGTCGGGGCCCGAGTTGGCCCGGATGCCTGCGGCTCCGCCCAACCAGGCCGCCCTGGCCATCTCCGCCATGAAGTGGGGGCCGTGAAGAGGGTCCCCCTCCGGTGCCTGGCAGGAGACGATGAGCCCGCCCTGCAGCCGCGCCAGGGTCGCCTCCCGCTCGCGCACGCCCGGCTGCCGATCGGTCGGGCCCGGCTGGCCAGACTCTCCCCTTGCCGCATCCGACACGCGCCCATCGTCCTCTCGTCGTCCGCGACGGTCGATTGCACCACCTCGCTTCGACGCCGAGGCGGAGATCTCCTCCACACCGAGGCGCAATGTTGGAGAAATGCTCCGGCTTCAGCGCGGCCCTTCCGCCCGCACCAGCGAGCGCCCCCCCGAGCCCCCCGGCGCCCCCGCCCCTGCCGCGCCGCCGTCTCTCAGCGACGCAGAGCCGGATGTCTCGCCAGCGGCCCCACCTGCACCCCCGCCGCTTCCAGTCGCCGCCGCACGGCCCGGGCGATGGCGGACGCCCCCGGCTGATCGCCGTGGATGCACAGGGTGTGCACCGAGGTCTCGACCTCCACCCCTTCGGCCGACCGCACCCGGCCCTCCCGCACCATCCGCACGGCCTGCTCGGCGGCGCGCTCCGGCTCCTCGATGACCGCTCCCGGCTGCCCGCGTGCCACCAGGCCCCCGTCGGCCCGATACCGCCGGTCGACGAACCCCTCCCACGCCACCG
Source organism: Limnochorda sp. LNt (assembly GCF_035593265.1). Classification (GTDB taxonomy): domain Bacteria; phylum Bacillota; class Limnochordia; order Limnochordales; family Geochordaceae; genus Geochorda; species Geochorda subterranea. The sequence continues at coordinate 2,225,243 of NZ_CP141614.1, forward strand.
CCAGCCCCGCCGCCTCCGCCACCTTCGCCAGCCGGCTACCCCGGATGGCCAGCACCACCAGCCCCGGGTCGAAGGAGGCGACCGCCGCCACCACCGCCCGCGCCACCGCCTCGTCGTACAGCGCCGCGTGATAGAGGGCTCCGTGGGGCTTGACGTGCTGCAGCGCCACGCCCTCCGCCCGGCAGAAGGCCGCCAGGGCGCCGATCTGGTAGAGCACGTCGGTGCGCAGCTCCTCGGGGCTCAGCGCCATGGCGCGCCGCCCGAAGCCCACCCGATCGGGATAGCCGACGTGCGCTCCGATGCCGAGGCCCGCCCGTGCCGCCCGCTGCACCGTGCGGGCCATCACCCGGGGATCCCCCGCGTGGAAGCCGCAGGCGACGTTGACCGACGTGACGACCTGCATCAGGGCCTCGTCGTCGCCGATGGCATAGGCGCCGAAGCCCTCCCCCACGTCCGCGTTGAGGTCGACGTAGTGCGCCGCCATGTGGCTCCCCCTCCCCACGGATGCCGGGCCCCGCAGGCTCGACGGAGCCGGGCCCCACCCCACTCGCTCGGCCGCCCTACCGCTCGAGGGCCTGGCGGCCCGCCAGCACCCAGCGCGCCACCGTGACGACCCGCCGCCCCAGGTAGCGGCACGCCTGCCGGGCCTCATCGCTCAACGGCGGCTCGCCCCCGTTGGCCGTGAAGCTGACGCCGTACGGGTTGCCGCCCGCCGCGAAGACGGCCGGGTCGGTGTAGCCGGGGCCGACGATGAGGCATCCCCAGTGGTACAGCACGTTGTACAACGCCAGGAGCGTGGCCTCCTGGCCCCCGTGCGGGTTGGAGGCCGTCGTCAACCCCGCCGCGACCTTGTTGGCCAGCTTGCCCTGGCCCCACAGCGGTCCGGTGCTGTCCAGGTACTGCTTGAGCTGCGACGCCACGTTGCCGTACCGGCTGGGCGTGCCGAAGACGTAGGCGTCCGCCCACTCCAGGTCGTCGTGACCCGCCAACGGGATCTGACGGGTCGCCTCGAGGTGCGCCTTCCAGACGGGGTTCTTCTCCACCGCCTCGGGCGGCGCCAGCTCGGCCACCCGGCGCAGGCGTACCTCGGCCCTCGCCTCCCGAGCCCCGGCCTCCACCTCCTTCGCCATGCGATAGGTGGTGCCGGTGGAGCTGTAGTAGACGATGAGCACTCGGGGCGTCACGGCCATCTCACGTACCTCCTGCCATCTGCGCCGCCAACTCCTCGGCCGTCCACACCTCCATCTCCCGCACCGGCACCCCGTCGCTCCAGACGCCCATGTAGCGCTGTTGCGGCGTGTCGCCGAGGGCCACCTCCCGGTGGCGGTAGTACCACGCCGCATCGGTCAGCGCATCCAAGAGCTTCCAGAAGCCGTAGAAGTCCAGCGCGTCGGGCTCGTGCACCCGCGCCTCGATGTCGGGCTGGCCCGTCAGCAGCTCGTACAGCCGCAGCGCCATGCCCTGCACCCACGGCGGGGTCACCGCCGGCGCCGTCGACCCGGTGGAGGGCCGCAGGGCGGCCGGCGCCACGTGGTCCGCCACCAGATGGGGCGATCCGTGCCGGTCGGAGCGGAGGACGACGTAGTTCTTGTTGGGTGCGGCCACCCCCGCGCGCTGGAAGAGGATGCGGGCCGTCTCCTCACCGACGGTCCCGTCTTCGTCCCCCACGACCACCAGCATCAGTGTTTGCCTGGGGATGAGGCCGTAATCCTCCATGATGCTGGGCTGTCGCAGCGCGCCCCCCAGGCGCGTCAGGGGTGGGTCGCCCGGCTGCACCACCATCAGCGCCGAGGGGACCGGCACCGAGCCGTCGGCGCCAGCCCGGGCCGCCAGGTTGGCGGCGATGACGCCCCCCAGCGAGTGGCCGACGAAGGCGACCCGCTCCAGCTCGGGCCGCACGCCGTCGCCTTGCCTCAGGTCGCGCAGCGCATCGCGGATGGCGCGCACGGCGTGGTCCGTCATGGCGGCAGGCGACGTGGCGAGGCTCGACTGATAGCGCGGGAAGATGACGATGCGCCCCTTGCGCACGATGTGGTCGATCCAGCCCAGGTAGGCGTCGGGCACCATGGCGCCCCAGCCGTGCAGGAAGACCACCACCGGTGCCCGGTACGGCGTGGGGTCCGTCGGCGCGAAGATCCAGTACTGCTCCGCCCCCTCGCCGCCCGAGCGCACCTGCACCCCCGCGTGGGCGTACTCCTTGCCGCCGGGCCCCGTCTCCGGCTCGAGCGGAGGCGCCGGCTTGTCGGCCGTCGCCGTCGCCGCCACCGGGCCGGCCCGCAGCGCCATGCCAGCGGGCAGGGCGAGGCTCGCGACCAGCGCCACCAGGCAAGCGGTCACCGAGACGATGAGTCGCATCCGCATCGGATCCCCCCGTCGACAGACCTTCGAAGCGCCTCGACCGGCGCGGCCTGTCCTCCCGGATCCTATGAGCGCGGCCGGGTCCCGAGGGCGGTTTGACCCGGGCCCCTTCCAGGGCTTACAATGAATGCGAGTGCCTGCACGCGGGCACCGCCAGCTTCCAGGTCCGCGCCGACGCCGCGGGCCGCCGATGCGCCGAATCCGCCCGGGATCCCAGCGGGCGGAGCGGGGGACCCAGGTATCGGGGCGAATTCGGCACGATCCGGTGCCGATAGGGCAACCTCGGCTGCCCGAGCCCGTCAGCTAACCTCGCAGGCGTGGCAGAGGGGGCGAGCCCGAGGGGTCTTTGGACCCCGGGGATCGCGATCCCCGGGGATTTTCGTCTTTGGAGGTGCTTGCGCCATGGCTTGCCGCGTGGTCCGCTCGCTTCGAGGTTCTCCGATCGGTATGGCCCTCCTGGCGCTGGCCGTCGCCCTGGCCCTCGTGGGATGGCAGGGGCCGGCCGGCTCGCCGGTACGGGCCGAAGCCGGCCAGGTGCTGCGCATCGTGCTCGACGGCGCCAAGAACCGGGAGGCCGAGCTCCAGGCCGTCGCCGGCTACCTGCGGCAGATCGGCGTCGACGCGCAGGTGCGGATCTGGGAGTACCAGACGCTGATCGCCGAGGCCCAGCGGGGCACCCGTGACGCCTACGCCACCGACTGGGGCAGCTCCACCTTCTCGCCCTTCGACCTGGCCATCCCCAAGCTGCGTACCGGCGATCGCGGCAACTTCTCCTTCTACTCCAACCCCGAGGTGGACCGGCTCTTCGAGCGGGCATCCACCACCGTCGACGAGGCGGCCGCCCTCGACGCGTATCACCGCGCTCAGCGCATCCTCTACGAGGACGCCCCGTGGATCTTCGGCTACTACCTCGACACCATCGAGGCCGCCTCGGACCGGGTGCGCAACTGGCGGCCTTCGGTCGACAACCGCACCAACCTCCACGACGTGGCGCTGGAGGGTGGCGACACCCTGGTGGTGGGCATGCGGGCCGACCGCATCCAGAGCTTCGACCCGGCCGACCACCGGGACCGCGACACCGAGACGGTGCTGCGCAACATCTTCGACGGCCTGGTGACGCGCACCCCCGACGGGCAGGTGGTACCCGAGATCGCCGCGTCGTGGGAGCAGCCGGATCCGACCACGTACATCTTCCACCTGCGACGGGGCATCCGCTTCCACGACGGCGAGCCGCTGACCGCCGAGGACGTCGTCTTCACCTTCGAGCGGATCCTGTCGCCCACCGGGCTCGAGGGACGCCAGTCGCCGCGCCTGGGGCTGCTGGGCCCCCTGCAACGGGTCGAGGCCCTCGACGACTACACGGTGAGGATGACGCTGCGCGACCCGTCGCCGGTCTTCCTGCAGCTGCTGGTGCACACCCAGATCGTGCCCAAGGACTACCTGACCCGGGTCGGCCTGGCCGGGTTCGTGCAGCATCCGGTGGGAGCCGGGCCCTTCAAGTTCGTGCAGGGCCGGCTGGATGGCGACATCGTGCTGGAGCGCTTCGACGACTATTACGGTGGCTCGCCGGAGTTGCCGCCCGTGGGGCCGGCGCCGTTGCGGCGGGTCGTCTTCCGCATGATGCCCGAGCCGGGCACCCGCATCGCCGCGCTGCTGGCCGGCGAGGTGCACATCATCCACGAGGTGCCGCCCGATGCCGTGGCGCAGCTGGAGCGGGCCCGGGGCGTGCAGGTGCAGGTGGCGCCGGGCACGCGCCTTTACGCCATCGAGCTCAACAACCGCCGCCTGACCGACCCGAGGGTGCGCCAGGCGCTCAACCACGCCGTCGACTGGGAGACCATCCTGCGCGAGCTCTACCGGGGCTACGCGCACCGGGTCGCCACGGCGCTGTTGCCGAGCGGCTTCGGGTACGACGAGACGCTGCAGCCCTACCCGTACGACCCGGACCGGGCCCGGGAGCTGCTGCGCGAGGCGGGCTACGTTGTCCGGTGAGTCGCGATCCCTGAGGGTCCTGCGCCGGTTGCTGGCCGCCATCCCGCTGGCGACGGGCATCGTGCTGGTCACGTTCGTCTTGCTGCGCCTGCTGCCGGGCGACCCCGTCGACATCATGATGGGCCAGGCCGGCAACGTCAGCGAGGTCGAGATCGAGACGCTGCGCCGCCAGCTGGGGCTCCATCGGCCTATCTGGGCGCAGGCGGCCCACTTCATCGAGGGGATGGTGCGGGGCGATCTGGGGCGGTCCATCCGGACCGCCCGCCCCGTCACCGCCCTCATCGGCGAGGCGCTCCCGGCCACGCTGGAGCTGGCGGCGGCCGCCCTGCTCTTCGCGGTGGCGGTGGCGGTCCCGGTGGGCGTGCTGTCGGCCGTGCGTCACCGGTCGGCGCTCGATCACCTGGCCATGGGCACGGCCTTCGTGGGCATCTCCATGCCGGCCTTCTGGCTGGGGCTGGTGCTGATCCTGCTCTTCGGCGTGGCGCTGGGGTGGCTGCCCACGTCGGGGCGCATCGACCCGTCGCTGTCGGTGCCGACCGTGACGGGCTTCATGCTGGTCGACACCCTGCTGGCCCGGGACGTGGCCGCCTTTCGCTCGGCCCTGGAGCACCTGGTGCTGCCCGCCGTGACGCTGGGCGCCGAGCTGGCGGCGGTGCTCTCCCGGGTCGTGCGCTCCAGCATGCTGGACGTGTTGCGGGCCGATTACGTACGGGTGGCCCGGGCGAAGGGGGTGAACGAGTGGCGCGTCGTCTCCCGGCACGCCCTGCGCAACGCCTTGATCCCGGCGGTGACGGTGCTGGGGTTGCAGGTGGGGATCTTGCTGGGCGGCAACATGATCGTGGAGACGGTCTTCAGCTGGCCGGGCTTGGGGCGGCTGGTGGTTGGGGCCATCTTCGCCCGGGACTACCCGGTGGTGCAGGGCGCGGTGCTGCTCTACGCGCTGACGTTCCTGGCGGCCAACTTGCTGGTCGACGTGCTCTACACCGTCATCAACCCGCGCATGGCGATGAGCTAGGCCGGCGAGCCGACGGGGTACCGGCGTACGAGCTCGAGGCGATGCCGGAGGGAGGCTCGCCCGGCCTGTGGGATCGGCTGCGGCGCCATCCGGTCGCGGCCGGCGCGCTGGTGGTGCTGGTCGGCTACGTCGTGATGGCCATCTTCGCGCCGGTCCTGGCGCCCTTCGAGCCGGATCGCTTCGTGCTGTCGGCGCGGCTGGCACCGCCGTGGCCGCTGGCGGGCTCCAAGCCGGGCCACTGGCTGGGCACCGACGAGCTGGGTCGCGACATCCTCTCCCGCATCATCTACGGGGCGAGGGTCTCGCTGGCGGTGGGCGCGGCGGCCGTGGCCATCTCGGCAGTGGTCGGCACGGCCCTGGGCGCGCTGGCCGGCTACCGGGGCGGGCGCCTCGACCACGCGCTGTCGCGGGTGGCCGACCTGCTGATGGCCTTCCCCTACCTGCTCTTCTCGGTGCTGGTGATGGGGGTCATCGGGCCCGGCATCCCCAACCTGATCCTGGCCCTCTCCTTCAAGGCGTGGGTCGAGTTCTTCCGGCTGGCCCGGGGCGAGACCATGGCCCAAAAGGCGCGGGAGTACGTGGAGGCGGCTCGCGCCATCGGGCGCTCGCACGCCGGGATCCTGGTGCGCGAGATCCTGCCCAACGTCGCGCACACCCTGCTGGTGATGGCGACGCTGCGCACCGGCTACATGGTGCTGATGGAGGCGTCGCTGAGCTTCCTGGGGCTGGGCGCCCCTCCCGACGTGCCCGCCTGGGGCAGCATGGTGGCGGCGGGCCGGGAGTACCTGGTCAACGCCTGGTGGGTCTCGACGATGCCGGGGCTCGCCATCCTGCTGCTGGTGATGGCCGTCAACGCGCTGGGGGAGGGGCTGCGCGACATCCTCGATCCCCGGCTCCGGCGGCACTGAGCGCCCAGCCGGGCCGGCCTGCCGGGCACGCCGGTTGCGCCGAGCCTGAAACCGCGCTAACATAGCGGGCGGGAGCCCGCCATTTCTGCATTCGACGCGTTGTTATCCTGCCAGACTTGTAATCCTTTTCAAGGCTCTCCTCCCACCGTCTTCCTCCCTTCCTCGTGGAGCGTCGCATGCCGCGCCCGGGAGGTGAGAGCCTCAGGCCACGCCTCGGGTCCCGCCTTCTTGCTTCGGTCGTCTTCACACGCATCGCGGCCGTGAGAGGAGCGAGTCCAAGTGACCACGTGGCTGATCCTCGCAGCCGCCGCCATCTACCTGGTCTCGTACCTGACGTACGGCAGGGGCCTGGCGCGCAACGTGGTGCGGGCCGACGACGCTCGCAAGACGCCTGCCCACGCGCTGTACGACGGCGTCGACTACGTGCCGGGCCATCCCCTGGCCATCTACGGGCACCACTTCGCCTCCATCGCCGGCGCCGGCCCCATCACGGGCCCGGCCATCGCCATCGTCTGGGGGTGGCTGCCGGCCCTGCTGTGGGTCTGGTTCGGCAACATCTTCATCGGCGCCGTGCACGACTACCTGTCGGTGATGGCCTCGGTGCGCAGCGAGGGCAAGTCGGTGCAGTGGATCGCGGGCAAGGTGATGAAGCCGCGCACGTCGCGGATCATGATGATCTTCGTCTACCTGACCCTGGTGCTGGTGGTCGCGGCCTTCATGAGCGTGGCCAGCACCAACTTCGTCGGCAACCCCGGGGTGCCGACGTCCACGTTCCTGTTCATCGCAGGAGCCGTCATCTTCGGCCTGCTCTACTACCGTCTCAAGCTCAACTTCGCGCTGGCCACCATCATCGGCCTGGGTCTGGTCATCCTGGCCATGTGGCTGGGGTACGTCTGGCCGTGGCACGCCAGCTTCCACACCTGGGTCACCATCTCGGCGGTGTACGCCATCGTCGCCTCGAGCCTGCCGGTCTGGCTGCTGCTGCAGCCCCGTGACTATCTCAACTCCTACATCCTCTTCGTCGGCCTGGGGCTCGGGGTCGTCGCGCTGCTGGTCTCCTTCAAGGGCGTCGCCATCCCCGCCTACACCGTCTGGAGCGCCCCGGCGGTGGGCAACGTGCCGTCGCCCTTCTGGCCGGCCATCCCGCTGGTCATCGCCTGCGGATCGCTGTCGGGCTTCCACGCGCTGGTGGCCTCCGGCACCACCTCCAAGCAGCTCGACAAGGAGAGCCACGGCCTGCCGGTGGGCTACGGCGGCATGCTGACGGAGGGCCTGTTGTCGACGCTGGTCGTGGTCTCGATGGGCGCCTTCGCCTTCCCCGTGCTGCAGCAGGTGGCCGACCGGGTGGCCGGCCTGGGTGTGTCGCTGACGCAGCTGGCGGGTGACCGGGTCTACTTCGCCTTCAACGTCCTCAAGGCGGCCGGACCCATCGGAGGGGCCCTGGGCCTCTTCACCCGCAGCTACGGCGAGCTGCTGGGCAGCGTCTTCGGCGTGGGCGCATCCATCGGCGCGCTCTTCGCAGGGCTGTGGGTGACGGCCTTCGTCATGACCACCCTCGACACGGCCACGCGGCTGGGGCGCTTCACCTGGCAGGAGCTGATGGAGCCGCTGCGCCAGTCCAACCCCGGCCTGTACCGGGTGCTGGCGGACCGCTGGGTGGCCGGTGCCATCGTCGCTGCCCTCGCGGCCTGGCTGGCGTGGGACGGGGCCTACACCACCCTGTGGCCCGCCTTCGCGGGGGCCAACCAGATGGTGGCGGCCGTCGCCATGCTGACCATGGCCATGTGGGTCGTCCGGGTGCAGCGCGCCTCCGGTGGCTACCGGTCGGCCGTCGTGGTCCCCGGGCTCTTCTTGTGGGTGACGGTCTTCGCGGGCGTGGTCTGGTACCTGTGGGCGGTGCCGGCTTCGATGGTCATCAAGGTCATCTTCGCCGTCATGGCGGTGCTGTCGCTGTTGCTGCTGGTCGACTTCACCGCCTCGTACCGCGAGGCACGCATCGAGGCGGCCCCCGGCGTCGCGGCGGGAGGCCGCTAGCCGTGCGCCACCCGGTGCGCGCGACCGTCACCTGGCTGACGGAGTGGTGGCGCCAGCGCGCCATCGGGTACATCCAGGCGGAGCGACGGGAGCTGGAGAACGTCTTCGCCCTGCTGGTGTTGGGGTCGTTCGTGGGGCTCCCGTAGCCCCCCACGCCGCTCGCGCTGCGGCTGCTGCCCCAGATGGGCCGTGAGCTGGCCGTCATGCGGGCCAGGGCCCAGGAGATGGACGACGTGTATGCGGAGATCGCATCGCTCTTCGACCTCTAGGAGGAGTTGGGAGCAGACGGCGGCGCCGGCCCGCTACCCCCCGCCGTCGACCGTGCTCGAGACGCTGGCGCGGGGGGGCCGGGGTGGTGAGGGCGCCGACGCGGCCGGCGAGCCGCCGCTGCTGCTGACGGTCGGCAAGGGCGGCACCGGCAAGACCACGGTCGCGGCGGCGATGGCCGTCGCGCTGGCCGAGCGGGGCCTGCAGGTGTTGATCGCCTCCATCGACCCCGCCCACAACCTCGGCGATGTGCTGGAGACACCCCTGCACGGCGAGCCGACGGCGGTGGGCCCGTCGGGGCGGCTGTGGGCCGTCGAGGTCGACATGGAGCGGGCGCTGGATCGCTACCTCGAGCGCCAATCCGCCGAGCTCAAGGCGGCCTACCGCTACCTGCAGGCCTTCAACCTGGATGGCTACCTCGACACCCTGCGCCACTCGCCCGGCGTCGAGGAGCAGGCGGCCATCGAGGAGGTGGCCCGTCTCCTCGAGACGGCCCGGGTGCACCACGCGGACCTCCTGGTCATCGACACGCCCCCGACGGGCCTGACGCTGCGGGTGCTGGCGCTCCCATCGGTCTCGGTGCGGTGGGCCCAGCACCTGGGTCTGGTGCGGCGGGCCCTGCTGGAGCGCCGGGATGCCCTGGAGCGCGTCCTGGGTCCCCAGCGGGCCGTCGTCGGTGGCGAGGAGGTGGAGCTGCCCTCGCGGGAGGACCGCGATCCCATCGGCCGGATCCTGCGCGACTTCCGAGCCGAGATGGAGGCGCTCGAGCGCCGGCTCCGGGATCGGGCCCGCTGCGGCGTGGTAGTGGTGCGCAACGAGGACCGCCTCTCCCTCTTCGAGACCGCCCGGGCACTGGAGGGCTTGGCCGCCTTCGAGATCCCGGTGGCCATGACGGTGGTCAACAAGGCCGGCGCCGGCCCGCCCTCGCAGGGACATGGTGACGGCGCCCTGCCGGCAGGAGGCCGGGCGAGCGAGCCGTATCCCGTGCGTCACGTGCCAGTGCAGTCGCCGGAGCCCATCGGCCTCGAGGCGCTGCGACGGGTGGCCGCGCACCTGCTGCCCGGCGCCGAGCCCTCCTGAGCCCCGAGACCCAGGGAAATCCGTGAGGGAAGGCAGGTCGAGTCCTTGTCAGCATCGACCGGCGCCTGGCTGCCGTACCTCTTCCTGCTGGCCGGCGCCACCTTCTTGCAGTACCTGTGGGGTCGGCGCGCCAACTGGCGCATCATCCGCGAGACGGCTCAGGCCTGCGAGCGGGCCCTGAGGCCGCAGGATCAGACCTACACGTGGATCGGGGGCCTCATCGGCTACAAGGCCGACTACGTGGTGCGCCGCGGCCATCTCAACCGGGTGGAGGCCACCCTGACCGCCCTGCCGCGCCACAGCCTCCTCTACCTGCCCATCTCGTGGGCCTGGCGGCGCCACGATACCCTCTACCTGCTCTGGCGTCCCAACCAGCCCTTGCGCATGCGCGGCCACGTCTACCTGGTGGGGCCAGGGCTATGGCGGCCCCGCATCCCGGCCCCCGAGGAGCTGCGCGAGGAGTGGCTGCAGGTCGACGGCCACCGCTACCGCCTGCTCTACAGCACGTCCACCAGCCGCGAGCTGCTCCGCCAGCTCGTGCAGGCGGCCCGTAGCCCTCTGGTGCGCCACGTCAGCATCAACCCCGACGAGGGGGCCCTCTACTGTCGGATGGCCGCCCGTCCGGACCTGATCGAGCCCGTGGTGGCCCGCCTGGCCAGGCTCGTCGAGCAGCTCTGAGGCGGCGGAGCAGGCGACCCTCATGGCGGACACCTCCGTCCGGGGGCAGGTCGTGACGGTGCGTGCCGTCTCGTTCGACCGGGGGCGGCCGGGTCCTGCGCGTGCCCCCGCACGCGCAGCAGGGAGAGCCCCGGCGCCGGCGAAGCGCCCGCTGGGAGGGCTCGTCGCGCGCATGCTTCACGAGTGGTGGCACCGGTTCGCCAAGACGCTGGGACTGCTGCTGCGCATCGTCGTGCCGGTCTACATGCTGGTCGTGCTCCTGGAGGCCACCGGGTGGATCGGCGCCGTCACGGGCTGGGTCGAGCGGCCCCTGGGTTGGTTGGGCATCGCCGAGCCGGCGGTGCTGCCGCTGCTGGTGGGGCTCTTCTCGGCCCTGTACGCCGCCATCGGCACCATGGCCTCGCTGGGCCTGACGCCCGAGCAGGCCCTGCCCGTGGTGCTCTTCCTCAACTTCGCCCACGCCTTGCCCATGGAGGTGGCCGTCGCCTCGCGCTGCCGGGTCGATCCGTGGCGCATCACGGCGGTGCGCCTGGCCATGGCCGCGGCTGCCGCCTTGCTGGCGCCGCTGTTGGTGCCGCTGCTTCCCCAGGCGGCCCCCGGGATGGGCGGGGCCGCCGTTGCGCCGTCGTCGCCCCCCCTGGCCCCCGCCGAGGCGGCCACCGTGCCACCGCTCGCGGGGGCGCTGGTCGAGGGCCTGCGGGGGCTGATGCGGCTCCTGGCCTTGCTGGTGGCGGTGCTGGCGCCTGCCACCCTGGCGATGGCGTGGCTCGAGCACCGGGGGCTGCTGGATCGCTGGTCGGCCGGGGTCGGCCCCTGGATGCGCCGGCTGGGGCTGTCGGGCGATGCCGCCTTCCCGGTGCTGGCGGGGCTCTTCTTGGGGCTCGTCTACGGGGCGGGGGTGCTCATCGACCGGATGGGCAGCGGACGTCTCTCGGAGCAGGAGGCGTGGAGGGTCTTCGTCCTGCTGGCAGCCTGCCACTCGGTGCTGGAGGATCCCTTCATCTTCACCGCCGTCGGGGTCGGCCCCCACATCCTGCTGCCCGTGCGCGTCGCGGCCGCCGTCGTGGTGCTGGCGGGCTTCGCCCTGGCCGGCTCCCGGCGAAGGGCGCCCCAGTTGCGCGAGGCGCCGGTCCTGCGGAGACCTCGATGAGGAAGGAACGCGCGGGGGGCGCCATAAGCTTCGGGGTAAGTGGTGCGCCCGGTAGGATTCGAACCCACGACCTGGTGGTCCGAAGCCACCCGCTCTGATCCCCTGAGCTACGGGCGCACCGGCTGAAGCGAAGCGGGATGTGGGAAGTGGGGTGGACGGTGGGACTCGAACCCACGACCCCCAGGTCCACAGCCTGGTGCTCTAACCGACTGAGCTACGCCCACCACCGCTGCCAGGCGGCTGCCCACGCCATTCTACGGCTGGCGCCGCGGCCCCGTCAAGCACGCCGGCCCGCTCGCCGACCGGCGCTCGCCGGCCGCTACACCGTCGGCGGCGGGGCCTTGGGCCGGGGTCTGGCCGGATCCTCGGGCACCACCGGCCGCGGCCCGATGACCGGAGCCGGCTCGGCGTGCGGCGGCCCCGTCAGCAGGCTGCGTTTGAGCAGCTGGATGCCCAGCGCCGGGTCGACGCCCTTGGGGCAGGCCTCGCTGCACGCCCCCGCCAGATGGCAGCTGAAGACGCCGTGCACGCCGTCCACCGCGTCGGCCCGCACCTCCCAGCCGGCGTCACGGCTGTCGGCGATGTAGCGGTAGGCCTGCGCCAGCGCCTGCGGCCCCAGGAAGAGCGGGTCGGTGGCCGCCGTCGGGCAGGCCGCCACGCAGAGGCTGCACTTGAGGCAGTAGGCAAACTGCAGGTAGCGCTCCATCTCCTCGGGCGTCTGGGCGAACTCCCGGGTCGGCGCGCGCATCTCCGCCTCGTCGGCCGCGGGCCGGATGATGTAAGGATGTACCTTGCGGTGTCGCTCGAAGGTGCCGCTCAGATCGGGCACCAGATCCTTGATGACGTCGTGGTTGGGCAACGGAGCCACCTCGAGGTGGGTCCCGAGCTCGCTGACCTGGGTCTGGCAGGTGAGACGGGGCTTGCCGTTGACCAGCATCCCGCACGAGCCGCAGACGCCCATCCGGCACGAGCTGCGGAAGGCCAGCGAGCCGTCCTGCCGCTCCTTGACCGCGATGAGGGCGTCCAGCACCGTCATGCCGGGGGTGTAGGGCACCTGGTAGGTCTGCCAGCGCATGGCGACGTCCCGCTCAGGGTCGAAGCGCGCCACCCGCAGCGTGACGACGGCGCCCGCCTCGATGGGGCCGCCCGCGCCGGCGGGCGCCCCGGTCGCCCGCTCCCCCGTCGCTCGGCGCTCCAGCACCCTGGCCATGCTCACGACGCCCCTCCCAGCGGGATGGCCTGGAAGACGGCCACTAGCCCGTAGACGAAGACCACCAGGCCGACGACCACCACCGCCGCGTCCACCGCCCGGGTGGCCGCGGGCGAGTACCAGATCTCGTGCAGGATCCGCCGCAGCCCGTACAGCCCGTGGTAGAGCGCGAAGCCCAGCAGCAGCACGTAGATTACCGACCAGCCGGCGCTGGCGCCCCGGGCGGCCACCGAGGCGAAGCCCCTCACGTCGTCCTCCACCCAGCCCAGCCAGCTCAGGATGGTGGGGTAGTGCTGCACGACCATGTGCACCCCCAGCAGCACCACCAGCGCGGCGCCCGAGAAGAGGTGCAACGCCCAGAGTTTGGATTCGCGCACGATGACGCCCCCCTCGCGCTACCCGACCAGGATCTCCCAGATCCCCACGGCGATGAAGGCGGCCGCCAGGATCATCATGGCCACGGTCAGTGGCCGCTGCCGCCTCAGCGCCACGGGGTAGGGATAGACGGGCTCGGCGGGCTTGCCCAGGGTGTAGCCCAGGTGGCCCAGGATGAGCCGCAGGCCGTTGAGCGCGTGATAGACGAAGGCGGCCAGGATCAACAGCTCCCCCACCACGAAGATGGGGTGCGAGAGGGTCGCCATGGTCCGCTCCCACACTTCGGGCCCCTGCAGGCGCCGGCTGGTCACCCAGACGTGCAGCGGCAGGTAGAGCACCAGCCCGATGCCCGACAGGCGGTGCAGCGTAAAGAGGTAGCGCTCGATGGGGTAGCGGCCCGCATGGACCCACCCCCGGACGCCCAGGCGGTTGGGCAGCCGCCGGGGCCGGAGGCCCTGCGGCGCTCGCGGCTCGATCGACGACGGCCGGGCCATCGCCTCGTCCCCTCTCCCGGACTCAGTACTTGCGCTCGACCGGCTTCCACCGGGTGATCCGCACGGGCAGGTACTCCAGCCTCGGCCCTTGCGGCGTGTGGTAAGCCAGCGTGTGGGCCAGGAAGCGCTCGTCGTCGCGGCTCGGGTAGTCGCGCCGGGCGTGCGCCCCGCGCGACTCCCGCCGCTCCAGGGCGCCCAGCACCGTCACCTCGGCCAGGTCCAGCATGTTTTGCAGCTCCAGGGCCGAGACCAGGTCGGTGTTGTAGACCCAGCCCCTGTCCGACAGCCCGACATCGGCCATGCGCGCCTTGAGGGTGCGCACCTCCTCCAGGGCCTCGCGCAGGCCGGCCTCCTCCCGGAAGACCCCCACCTTCTCGTCCATCACCTGGCGGAGCCGGCTGCGGATCTCGTAGAGGCTCTCGGTGCCCCGACGATCCAGCAGGCCCTGCAGGCGAGCCTGCTCCTCACGGGCTGCCTCCAGCGGCGGCTCGGGGGGCGCCTTGCGTGCCAGGGCGTACCGGGCCGCCTCGCGCCCGGTGATGGCTCCCCAGACCAGGCACTCGCCGGTGGAGTTGCTGCCCAGGCGGTTGGCGCCGTGGATGGAGACGCAGGCCGCCTCCCCCGCGGCCCAGATGCCCTCCACGGGCGTCTTGCCGTCGATGTCGGTGTGGATGCCGCCCATCGAGTAGTGGGCGGCCGGCCGCACCGGCAGCCGGTGCTCGATGGGATCGAGCCCGTTGAACTTGATGGCCACCTCCCGGATCAGGGGCAGGCGCTGCTTGATCCGGTCCCCGCCCAGGTGGGTCAGGTCCAGCTCGACGTAGCCCAGTCCGCTGGGGTGGGTGAAGCCCCGCCCCGCCTCCATCTCCAGCGTCTCGGCCCGCGCCACGATGTCGCGGGGGGCGAGCTCCATCAGCTTGGGGGCGTGATCCTCCATGAAGCGCCGCCCGTCGCGGTTGCGCAGGTACCCTCCCTCGCCTCGCGCCGCCTCGGTGATGAGGATGCCGGAGGGCACCAGCCCCGTCGGGTGAAACTGCACGAACTCCATGTCCTTGAGCGGCAGCCCCGCCCGGTAGGCCATGGCCATGCCGTCGCCCGTCACCGTGTAGGAGTAGGTGGTGAAGCCGAAGAGCCGCATGAAGCCCCCCGTCGCGACGATGAGGGCCTTGGCCCGCAGCAACGCGAACTCGCCCGTGGTCAGATCCCATGCGGTGACGCCGGCCAACTCGCCCTGCTCGACGATGATGCGGGTGGCCATCCACTCGTCGTACCGGGTGAACCGCCCGAAGCGCTGCAGCGTGTCGTAGAGGGTCTGCATCTCGAAGAAGCCGGTCTTGTCGGCGGCGAAGGTGGCGCGGGGGAAGCTGTGGCCGCCGAAGGGGCGCTGGTTGATGTGGCCGTCGGGCCGCCGGGACCAGGGGATGCCCCAGTGCTCCAGCCGCAGGATCTCCCGGGGCATGGCCTCCACGAAGCGCATGACGGCATCCTGGTCGGCCAGGAAGTCGCTGCCCTTGACCGTGTCCCAGGCGTGGAGCTCGGGGCTGTCGCCCTCCTCGGGGTTGAGCACGGCGGCGGTGCCGCCCTCGGCGGCCACCGAGTGGGCCCGCATCAGCTGGGTCTTGGACAGGATGGCCAGATCGAGGCGGCCGTCGGCCGCCCAGAGCACCTCGAGGGCCGCCCGCAACCCGGCCAGACCGCTGCCCAGGATCAGGACGTCATGCGTCAGGACGCGCACCAGCGTCAGCCCCCTCGCTACCGGTGGCCGCGCGCCACCGACTCCACGGTAATACCGACAACCCTTATGGCAAAGGTGCAGACGTCCTAACGTGGGTACGGTACCAACAGGTCTACCGCGGGCGCCCCACCGGCCGAGGGGCGGCCGCCGGTCCCGGCCCGCTCGCGGGGCGAGTCGTCAGCCAGACCCCGCCCATCACGCCCGCAGCGCCCAACAGGTGAGCGAGATGCAGGCGCTCGCCGAGGGTGGCCACCGCGAGCAGGGCCGTGAAGACCGGCAGCAGGTTGCCGAAGACCGAGCCGACCGAGGCGCCGACCCGGCGCACCCCTTCGCCCCAGAAGACGTAGGCCGCGGCCGAGGCGAACAGACCGATGTAGAGGAGCGCGCCGGCCACCGCCAGGAGCCGCGGGGAGAGCCCCTCGGCCAGCAGGGCCGGCAAGCCGCCGGCGCCCCGCCACCACTCGACGAGCTGCCACGGCAAGAGGCCCACGCCCGCCACGGCCATGGCCCACGCGGTCCATGCCAGCGACGACAGCCGCCTCGCCGCCACCCGCGCCAGCACCGTGTAGGCCGCCCAGGTCCAGCTGGCTGCCACCATCAGGGCGTCGCCCGGCTGCACGCGCAGCCCCGCCGCCGTCATGCCCGATCCGCCGAGCAGGATGACCCCCACCCCGGCCAGCGCCAGGGCTATCCCGGCCACCTGCGACAGCCCCCACCGCTCCCCGAGGATGGTGGCGGCCAGCACCAGCGTGAAGGCGGGCGAGGCGGAGAAGATGAGGGTGCCGTTGATGGCCTGGGTGTGACGCAGCGCCTCGTACTGCAGCAGGGTGTAGGCGACCATGCCCAGGGCGGCGCCCGCCACCACCGACAGCCACTGCCGGCCGTCGAGCCGGGGCAGCCCACCTTCGCGGCGCGCCACCAGCCCCAGCAGCACGGCCGCGCCCACGAGCCACCGCGCCACCGTGATCTCCAGCGACGTCACGACCCCCGCCACCAGCACCCGCCCGATGACCCAGTTGCCGGCCCAGAGGAGCGGGGCGGCGGTCAGCATCAGGTAGGCCCCGAGGGCGCGTCGCCCGGTGCGCGGGTCGCTCATGGGCTCCAGGGTTCGGCGAGCGCGGCCGATCCCCTGGCCCGCCGGCCCGCCTGCGGCGGAGCCCGCTCAGGCGCCCGGCAGCAGCGGCACCACGAAACGCGCGAGGAAGTAGAGGATGGCCAGCACGATGATGACGATGGCCGACCACTTGATGGCCGTCTGTCCCACGGCGGCCCCGTCGCCGCCGTGACGCTCCCCGGAGGAGGGTTCGTCGACCGGCACCGCGATCACCCCCGTGACGAGCCGTTGGCCCCTTCGGGGGTTAGTCTTGCCCGCTGGAGACGTGAGACCCACGGGCAGCGTGGGAGCAGGCGGGCGTGCCCGGCGGGCGGGGCTTTCGGCGAGCCCCGGCGACCGCGTTGACCATGGCCCACCGGCCACGGTAGGATGGGGACGGTCAACGGGGCGTGGCGCAGCTTGGCAGCGCGACTGCTTTGGGAGCAGTAGGTCCCGGGTTCAAGTCCCGGCGCCCCGACCACCGCCCAGCAGCAGGCCTACCAGAAGCGGCTCGGCCTTCCGCCAGGCCCGGGCCCGGTGCGAGAGCCGGTTCTTCTCCTCCAGCGACAGCTCGGCGAGGCTCTTGCCCGCCTCGGGCACCCAGAAGACGGGGTCGTACCCGAACCCTCCGCCGCCAGCCGGGGCCTGCAGGATGCGGCCCTGGAGGACGCCCTCGAAGGTCCAGACCCGTACCTGCCCGCCGCCCGCAACGCCCGGGGGATCGGCCACCGCCACGGCACAGCGGAAGCGGGCCGTCCGCCGCTCGGGCGGCAACTCCCGCAGCGCCTCCAGCAGCCTGGCGACCCGCTGCGCGTCGGTCGCCCCCGGCCCGGCCCGCCTCGCCGCCCGGGGCCCGGAGCCCCGCCGAGGGCGTCGACCTCCAGGCCGGTGTCGTCGGACACGGCCAGGCAGCCGAAGGTGGCCGCGGCCACCCGCGCCTTGACGGCCGCATTGGCGGCCAGGTCCAGGCTCTTTTCTGGCACCTCGGGCATGGCCCGCCCGCCCAGGGCGGGGTCACCCGGTGCCAGCACCTCGACGAGCCCGTCGAGCGGCCCCCCGGCCGCCAGGGCCCGGAACTCCCTCAGCTTGCCGGCGTTGGTGGACGCCACGACGAGACGCGGCCGCACGGCCCTCACTCCTCCACCGCCGGCGGCACCGGCCGCGGCAGGTCCCGTCGCGCCTCGATGGCGGCCACCACCTCGGGGGCCAGCACCTGGCGCTGCACCGCCATGAGCCGCTCGATGCCGGCCCGCGCCACCGCCAGGAGCTGCCCCGCCTGCTGCACGTCGAAGGGCGCGTGCTCGGCGGTGCCCTGCACCTCCACCAGCGCCCCCCTGCCGGTCATGACCACGTTCATGTCGACGTCGGCGACGGCGTCCTCGGCGTACTCCAGGTCCAGCCTCACCTCGCCCCCCACGATGCCGACGCTGACCGCCGCCAGCCAGTCGACCAGCGGCAGGTGCGCCCATCCCTGCTCGGCCCTGAGCCGCCACAGGGCGTCGGCCAGCGCGACGAAGGCGCCGGTGATGGCGGCCGTGCGCGTGCCGCCGTCGGCCTGCAGGACGTCGCAGTCGAGCCAGATGGTGCGCTCTCCCAGGGCGGCCAGGTCCACCACTGCCCGCAGGCTGCGCCCGATGAGCCGCTGGATCTCCACCGAGCGGCCCGCCTGTCGCCCCCGGCTGATGTCACGGGGCGTGCGTTCCCGGGTGGAGCGCGGCAGCATGGCGTACTCGGCCGTCACCCACCCGGAGCCTGTCCCCCGCAGGAAGGGGGGGGCCTTCTCCTCCACCGACGCCGTGCACAGCACCCGGGTGTCGCCCAGCTCGATGAGGGCCGAGCCCTCGGCCCACTTGTTGACGGCGCGCTCGATCCGCACCGCCCTCAGCTCGGTCGGCCCCCTGCCCTGTCGGACCGGCGGTGGCGGCGGGGTCGGCGAGGCCGTCTCCTGGGTCATGGGGTCGCCTCCTGCAGGGCGCGCACGATCTGGCGGAAGCGTGCGCCCCGTTCTTCGAAGTTGCGAAACATGTCGTAGCTCGCGCAGGCCGGCGAGAGCAGCACCACGTCGCCGGGCCGGGCCACCTGCCGGGCGGCCGCCACCGCCTGCTCCAGGCTGGCCACCCGCTCGTGGGAGACGGCTCGCCCCGTCTCCTCCCGCACCTGCTCCAGGGCCCGCTCGATGGCGCCGGCCGTCTGCCCCAGCAAGACCACGTGGCGGCAGCGCTCCACCGCCACCCGCGCCAGCTCGTCGAAGGGCAGGTGCTTGTCGTAGCCGCCGGCGATGAGCACGATGGGCTCCTGGAAGGATTGCAGCCCCGCGATGGCCCGGGCGGGCGTGGTGGCGATGGAGTCGTTGACGTAGAGCACGCCGTCGATGCTCGCCACCGCCTCGAGCCGGTGCGGGACGCCCTCGAAGGTGCGCGCCACGTCCCGGATGGCCTCGACGGGGGTGCCGCAGCAGAGCGCCGCGGTGGCGGCGGCCAGGACGTTTTGGACGTTGTGCTGGCCCCGCAGGCGGATGTCGTCCCGGCGGCAGAGCTCCTGCACCTCCCCGCCGTCCCCCGGACCGGCCGCCGTCATGGCGGCCACGAGCCGGTCGCCCTCGAGCCAGGCTCCAGGGCGACGGGGCCGCCGGCCGAACCAGTGCACCCGCCCGGCGGTACGCCCGGCCATCTCGACGGTGATGGGGTCGTCCCCGTTGAGCACGGCCACGTCGTCGGGCCCCTGAAACGCCACGATGCGGGTCTTGGCCGCCACGTACGCCTCCATGCTGGGGTGGACGTCCAGGTGGTTGGGCGTCACGTTGGTCACCACCGCGACGTGCGGGCTGATGCCCGTCGTCTCCAGCTGGAAGCTGGAGAGCTCCAGCACCACCCAGGCGTCGGGCCCGATCTCGGCCAGCCGCTCGATGAGGGGCTCGCCGATGTTGCCGCCGACGAAGACCGGCCGGCCGGTGCCCCGGAGCATCCGCCCCACCAGGGTCGTCGTGGTGGTCTTGCCGCTGGAGCCGGTGATGCCCACGATGGGCGCCGGACAGAGCCGCATGAAGAGGTCCGTCTGCCCGGTGATGACCACACCGGCCCGCCGCGCCGCCTCGATGGCGGGCAGGTGCTTGGGCAGGCCCGGCGTCACGAAGGCCACCTCGGCCTCCTGGAGCGCGTCCAGATAGGAGTCGCCCAGGACCAGGCGCACCCCCAGCCTCTCGAGCGCCTCGGCCCGAGGCCCCATCTCCTCGGCGGACTTGCGGTCGGCCGCCACCACCCGGGCGCCGTGCGCCACCAGGTAGCGCACCAGGGGCAGGTTCTCCACCCCCAGCCCGATGACGGCCACGCGCACCCCCTGCCAGCTGGCGGGCAGCTCGCTTGCAAGACGCGTGGGAATGGCCATGGGCGATCCCTTCCATCTTACCGGACCGACACCGGCCCATGCTCGCCCGGCCGCACGGTGCGCCGGCCCCACGAGCCGCTCCAACGCCTCGCGAAAGGCATCCGGATCGCCGCTGGTGACGAACCGGTCGGAGCCGGGGCCCTCGTCCTCCCCCTCGCGGATCGCCACCCCCGCCTGGCTCAGGCGCCGCACCGCCTCGGCGGCGACGGCCTCCGCGGGGTCCAGCACCGCCGCCTCGGGCGCGGCCGCCGTCGCGCCTCCCTCCTCGGCCAGCACCCGCTCGATGACCGGCCGCAGGAAGGGGTAATGGGTGCAGCCCAGCAGCACGCCCTGGACCCCCGCCTCCACCAGCGGGCCGACGTGCCGCCGCACGGCCTCGTGCACCGCCTCGCCGTCGAACCGGCCCGCCTCCACCAGGGGCGCCCACTCCGGGCAGGCCTCCTCGACCACCTCCAGGTGTGGCGCCGCCGCGGCCAGCGCCCGCCGGTAGGCCCCGCTGGCCACGGTCGTGGGGGTGGCCAGCACGCCCACCCTCCCGCCGGGCGCCTGCCACCGGTGCGCCGCCGCCCGAGCGGCCGGCTCCAGCATGCCCACCACCGGCCCGCCAAACGCCTCCTGCACCTCGGGCAGGGCCACGGCCGACGAGGTGTTGCAGGCCACCACCAGCAGGCGGGTCCCCTGCCGGCGCAGGTAGGCCGCGATCTGGATCCCAAAGGCCCGGATCTGCTCCGGCGGGCGGTTGCCGTACGGCGCCCGGCCGCTGTCGGCCACGTAGAGGACGGGGACTCCCGGCGCGAGCCGCCACAGGTGCCGCAGCACGCTGAGGCCACCCACGCCCGAGTCGAAGACGCCGATCAAGGGCTCGCGTCGACCTCTCCGGCAGTGCCCCACACTATGCCCCGCCGGACCGTGGGGTCACGGCGCCGGCCGTGGACTCGAGTCCGAGGGGGCCGCCGCCACCAGCGAGGGATCGGCCGGCAGGGGCTGGGTCAGGTCCACGTGGCCGGCCAGCGTCTCGACCGGCCGCCCCTCCACGCGGATCTGCACCCGCTCGATGCCGGGCACCGCCGTCAGGGTGTTGACGATGCCGTAGACGGTCAGCAGCTCGGCGGTGGACCCGCCCCAATGACGTTCGATGATTTCCCGGGAAAAGTCGACGGTCGCGACGCCCTCGTCGACGTGCACGCCCAACGGACGGGTCCCGGGGGGCAGGACCGGCACGAGGCCGCTCTCGGGCCTGGGCCCCTCCGCCAGCATCCGCAGGCGCTGCATCGGCCCGTCTCGGCCCGGGAGGGTGTAGCGCACCTCGGCCGCCAGCGCCGTGCCGTCGGGGCGGGCGAAGTAGAGCACGACGGAGCGCCCCAGGCCCAACGCCGGCAGGAGGCGGTCCTCGTAGCGGGCGACGAGGCCCACGCCGACCGCAGCCGCCGCGAGCAGGGCCAGGAGGGCCACGACCCACGCCCTGGCCTTGCGGCGCACCTTCTCGCCCCCCTTCAGCGCACCACCGGTATGCGGGCTGTCCCTACCGTATCATTGCCCACCTGGCTCAGGAAACTGACGATGGCAGCGAACATGGCCTCGGCCGCCTGCTGGCGGAACGACGGGTCGCGCAATCGCCCCTCGTCCTCCGGGTTGTCGACGAAGGCCACCTCCACCAGCGCGGCGGGCATGGGAGCCAGGCGCGGCACCCGCAGATCCCGGCGCATGCGCACCCCTCGGGCCGGTCGGTCCAGCTTGTCCAGGAGCGAGTCGTACAGGAGCTCGGCCAGGCGCTGGCTGGCCGGGTCGTTGGGCGAGTAGAAGACCTCGGTGCCCACCGCCCGCCGCGACGTCGAGGCGTTGTTGTGGACGCTGACGAAGACGTCCGCTCCGGCCTTGACCGCCACCGCCACCCGGTCGTCGAGGCCGACGTAGACGTCCGTGCGGCGGCTCATGGAGACCTCCACCCCCACCGACTCCAGCAGCGTCGCCAGGCGCTGGGCGATGTCGAGGTTGTAGACCTTCTCAGGCGTGCCGCTGGCGCCGATGGCGCCCGGGTCGTGCCCGCCGTGCCCGGCGTCGATGGCCACGGTGCGGCCGGTCAGCGGCCGGTCGCCCAGCGCCAGCACCAGCGTCTCGCGGGCGTCGGCGCTGAAGAGATGGTAGCCCACGGGCTGGCGCAGCTCGACGACGACCCGGGCACTGCGCGGCAAGAACTGCCCGACGCGGACGCTCACCGCCGGCCCCACCCCGGCGTACTGCTCCTGCTGCTCGCGGTCGAGGCCGGGGTCGACCACGGCCCCCGGCAGGTCCAGCACCAGCCGCCCGGGGTTGCGCAAGTAGAAGGTGCGGGGCTCGATGGGAGCCGTCGCCTGCACCACCACCGCCGCCCCCTGTGGCCCGATGGGCTGGACGGTCACCGCCGTGATGCGGCTGTAGACGTCCAGCACCAGGTCCATGTCGCCCGTCGGGGCCGGCGGCGCCTTGCCCGGATCCGCCTCCAGCAGGCCACGGGTCAGGTCGAGGGAGGTGACGATCCGCGGCTGGATGGGCTGGGCCACCTCCAGCACGATGCGCACGACGTCGGGCTGGAACTGGCTCACCCGAAACCGCCGCACGGGGCCCGAGCTGACCTCCCACTCGCCCGGGCTCGTCACCAGCGTGGCCTGCTGGATGTCGACCACCAGGCGCAGCGGATCCGACAGCGTGGCCGTGCGGACGGCCGCCATGCCCGACATCTCGACCCAAAGCTGCCCACGGCCTCCGGCGCCCCAGATCCAGTAGACGGCCGAGACGGCGTGACGCAGCACGACGGCGAGCTGGCCCGTCTCGGCATCCTGCCGGAGTTCGTAGCCGACGGGCGAGGTGAGGTCGATGGCGATACGCACCACGTCGGCGGTATGCTGCGCCATCCGGACCGACTTGACCAGCGCGCCGTCGGCGGGGTAGTCGACGGTGGCCGCCCCGAGCCGGGCCCCCTCCAGATCCAGCACCAGCCGCGGCGGGTCCGCCAGCACCACGGGCTCGCCGCGCAGGCGCACCGGCCCCTCGCTCATGATCTCGATGCGGCTGCGCCCCGCCTCCCGCCGCACCGAGACGCCCGTCACCTCGACGATCGCCGAGCTGGCCCGGGGCGGCTGGTTGCCCGCCTGCTCGCGCGGCGCCTCGATCGGGGCAGGGCGCGACGACCCCGTGGATGATGGCGGCCGCTCGGGCGCCTGAGGCGTCGGCTCGACGTCGGGCTGCCGTGCCGGGCGCTCGGCCGGGCAGGCTCGGCTGCCGAAGCGGCGGGCACGGCCGGGAGGTCGGCGTCCCCTCAGCGGTCCTGCCCGAAAAGGCCACCGTCGGCGACGGCGTGGCGGCCGGGGCAGCGCGGACCGGCCGCGTTGCGGCGCCAGCCGCGAGCTCCGCGCCGGCGACCGCCGGGCGTGGCGCGCCCCGTGGAGGCCGCCAGGCGTCCCTCGTCCGCCGCGCGCGGTACCGGCAGCACCGACAGCAGCATCGCCATCCGGTCCTCCAGCGATGGGCGCATCGGGGGCGGCGAGGGGAGGGGTGACGGCACGTAGGGCGTGGCCTGGGGAGCCGCCGACGGCGCCGCAGCCGCCGCCCGGTGGACACGGGGCTCCCGCCCGTGGTGCGGCCCCCCTTGGGCAGCGTGGCCGGCGGCAGCGCGACGGGCTGACTCGGCGGCCCGGCCGGAGCCGGCCTGGCGGCGCCTCGGCGGCGGTGACGGGATCGGCTGCTCCGGCACCGGCGCGGGCGCCACCAGCTCGGCCCGGCCGAGCCGGGCGTCCCACCGGACCTCGAGGCCGAGGCCCTCCGCCGCCGCCCGCAGCGGCACCATGAGACGCCCTTCCACCAGGAGAGGGGGCTCGGGCAAAGAGACCCGCCGCTCGTCCACCCACGCGTGGAGGCTGCCCACCGTCAGCCGTACGCTGGCCTCCCCCCGCTGCAGGACGGCCGTCTTGGTGGCCCCGTCCCAGGTCACCCGGGCGCCCACGACCTCGAAGAGCCGCACCGGCACCATCAGCGTGCCGTTGAGCATCTGGGCCGGCTCCTCCATGGCCACCGGGAGGCCGTCCCACCAGACCGTGCTGCGGGTCGGCGCGGCTGCCTGGCGGGCATGGGCGACGAGCGCGAGCAGGCCCGTCGCCAGCAGCACCGTGGCGACGGCGCCCCAACGAAGCCATCGGATTGGGGCCCGGTGAGCCTCCACGCCCGACGGGGCTCCTTCCCTGGCCTGCCAGGTATTGCCAGGCCCTCGGGACAAAAAACCCGGCGTGACCGACCCGCGACCTGCGTGCCGGTGCGGCCGGGAATGGCCCCGCAGGGGCGTGCGGCGCACCCCTGCGAGGCCCGAGCAGCCTACACTATTCGAGACGAACGGAGGATTTCCTCCAGGCTACCGTCCCGGCCTCAGACCTCGGGCGGCCGGCGCGGGCGCAGCCGCCGCCGCCAGCCCGCCACCACCAGCCCCGCCACCAGCGGCACCGCCGGCCAGGCGTAGAGGGGCCAGACGGGGTCGCCGCGCACAGCCCGCACCTGCCGGACGCTGGAGGCCACCACCTGCCCCTCCTCGTCCACCAGGCGCAGCTCGTAGGTGGCGCCGGGATCCAGCTGCAGCGCCACCTTGTAGGCGACGAACGAGGGCCGCCGTCCCGCGAACTCGGGCTTGGAGGGGTCGAAGTCGACGATGTTGTAGCCCAGCGCGTACCCCGGCGTCTGCTGGACGTAGTAGGGCTTGGGCTGGGCCGAGGCCACCACCTGGCCGTCCTCGAGCACCTGCAGGGTCATGGCAGGCAGCTCCTGGCCCAGCACCCACTGCCACGCGCTGCGCTGCCCCGAGCCCGCCAGGGGCCGGGCCGACTCCACCATCCGGCTGTAGGCGTAGCGGTTGACCTCCCGGGCGTCGAAGGCCTTGAGGTAGAAGGTGGCCTCGTCGGAGACGTAGAGGGTGTCGCCCGGGTCGCCCGACTCGACGGGCATGGTCCACTTGCTCTCCGGGATGATCTGGTAGCCCACCCCCTGACGCCGGGGAGCGAAGACCACTAGCCGCTTGCGGGTGCCCGCCACCTCCTGGCCGGCCTCGTCGACCAGCCGCACGGTGTACTCCCCCGCCGGCAGCTCCACCAGGAAGGCCCGGGCCGGCTGCATGGCCAGCATGGCGGGCGGCTGGGGCTGCTGCGGCGGCTCGGGCAGGCTCTCGGGGTCGGCGGGCTGGCCGGTGCGCCGGACCTCCTCGAGTATCTCGGTCATGCGCTGCTGCCAGGCATCCTGGGCCTCCCGGTAGGCCTGCACCTGGTCGTAGTACTGGTCGATGAGCCGCCGGTAGGTGTCGTAGGCCTCCTGCGCCTCGTCGCCCACCGCGAGCTCCACCTGCCCGCCGAAGTAGCCCTCGGGATAGACGAAGGTGTAGGGCGTGCGCTCAAGCGTCGCCACCACCCGCTCGCCCTGGCGCACCTCCAGCCGGCCCGCGACGGGGTCACGGTAGCCCATCCAGTCGGCCATGTACTCCTGCGTGATGGGCCAGTAGTAGACGTCCGTCTCCAGCACGTCCACGATGTGGCGCTCCGACGCCGTCAGGTACAGCGTCTCGACCTGGGCCGGCGCGAAGGTCCCCCCGTACTCCTTGCCCGTCCACGGGGTGATGCCGTACACCACCTGCCGCTCCTTGACGGGCTCCGCGGCCCGCACCCCGGGGCTCACCCCCACGCCCGCCACCAGGACCAGCGCCGCCGTCACCGCCAGCGCCAGCGCCCGGGCCGTGGCCCCCCGCCGTGCCATCACCGACGCACCCCCTTGCGAGCGAAGGCCCAGGCGGCCAGGCTCAGCATCACCGCCGCGTACAGCAGCGACGAGCCCAGCGCGGCCAGGTACTGCCCGGCGTCGCCCACCTGGAGCGCCGCGCTGCCGCGGCTGTAATAGCCGATGGGCGACACCCAGGTGAGCACCTGCTGCACGTTGTCGACCACCGTGCGGGCGAAGGCCAGCAGGTCCGTCAGCCGCTGGCCCGGGATGGCCAGCAGCACGGCATGGGCCACGCTGAACAGGGTGAACAGCAGCATCAGGCCCAGGAAGACCAGCACCGCCAGGAAGACCCGGCGGCTCAGCGCCGAGATCAACAGCCCCAGTGCGACCACGCAGGCCGTCAGCGCCAGCGCCAGCACCACGAGCTGGGGCGTCTCCCGGGGGAAGCCCAGGTTGGTGAACCAGGCGGCGGCCCCGAAGGTGACCAGGTACAACGCCGTCACCACCAGGGCCGAGGCCATGGGCTGCAGGAACTTGCCCGCCAGATACGACAGGCTGTCGACAGGCCCGTAGAAGAGCACCTCCAGCGTGCCGTTGTCGCGCTCGCGGGCGATGGCCACCGCCGCCATCAGCCCGAAGTAGATGGCCGACAGCCACATGGCCAGGAAGAACGGGTAGGCGACGGGGCTGCCCAGCACCATCAGCCCGTTTTGCTCCACCTGCCAGAGGGCGTTGCGCAGGGCGAAGTGCGAGACGCCCCACAGCACCAGGGCGACGGCCAGGTAGAGCGACAGGCCGAAGAGCTGGGATCGCAGGTCCCGCCCGGCGATGGTGCGCGCCACGTGCCAGCGGCTCACCCCAGGGGCACTCATGAGGCCATCCCCTCCCGTGCCAGGAGCGAGATGTTGTTTTCGGTGATGGTGACGAAGGCCTCCTCCAGCGACATCTGCCGCGTCTGCATGGAGAGTACGACGCCGCCCGAGCCGGCGATGGCCCGCGAGATGGCCGGGCGCAGGTCGACCCCGGTGCGGGTGCGGATGAGGAGCTTGCCGTCGCGACGGTCGACGCCGCTGACGCCCTCCACCGCCTGCACCGCCGCCACGATGGGCTCGTCCACCCGCTCCAGCTCCACCTCCAGCTCCTGCTCCGTGGCCAGCCGCGTGCGCAGGCCATCCATGGTGTCCTCGGCCAGCAGACGCCCCCTGTGGATGATGCCGACGCGGTGGCAGATGCGCTCGACCTCGGAGAGGATGTGGGAGGAGATGACCAGGGTCTTGCCCCGGCGGTTCTCCTCCAGCAGCAGATCCCGCACCTGACGGATGCCGTAGGGGTCCAGCGAGGAGACCGGCTCGTCCAGGATCAGCAGCTCGGGGTCGTGCAGCAGCGTGCGCGCCAGGCTCAGCTTCTGCTTCATGCCCTTGGAGTAGCCGCCCAGGAGCTCCCGCCGGCGATCCGCCAGCTCCAGCCGCTCCAGCAGCTCGTCGATGCGCCGCCGTGCCCCCGACACCCCGTACAGCCGTGCGAAGAACTCCAGGTACTCCTGCGCCGTCATCTCCTCGTAGAGGTAGTGAAACTCGGAGAGCACCCCGATCCGGCGCCGCAGGGCCGGCGACCTCCCCGCGCCGAGCGGCTGGCCGAAGAGCCAGATGCGCCCCTCGGTGGGGGGCACCAGACCCAGCACCATCATGATGGTGGTGGTCTTGCCCGCCCCGTTGGGACCCAGGAAGCCGTAGATCTCCCCCTCGGCCACGTGGAGGTCCAGGTGATCCACGGCCACCACGCTGCCGAATCGCCTGGTCAGGCCCTCGGTCCGCAGTACCATGGGAGCTGCTCGCCCTCCCCAAACCCGCTTGGTGCCGGCATCCGCCGGCCTCGACCTCCTCCAGCCTGCCTCGCCCCGCCCAGTATACCAGAGACTTCGACACGGCCCGGCCCGACTCTTGGCGCGCCCCGCCCGGCGCCCCCTGGCACCGTCTGGCGCCTGTGCTATGATGAGGACGCCATGACCCAGGCGCGCACGGTCTGCGAAAATCGCAAGGCCCGCCACGACTACGAGATCCTGGAGACCCTGGAGGCCGGGCTCGTGCTGACCGGCAGCGAGGTCAAGTCGCTGCGGCTCGGCCGGGCCCAGCTCCGCGACAGCTACGCGCGCGTCCGGGACGGGGAGGTCTACCTGATCGGGGCCCACATCTCCTCGTACCAGGCCGGCAACGTCTGGGACCACGACCCGGGTCGGCCCCGCAAGCTCCTGCTGCACCGCCGGGAGATCGCCCGCCTGGCCGGGCGCGTCGCCGAGAAGGGCCTGACGCTGGTGCCGCTGCGCATCTACTTCAACGAGCGGGGCCTGGCCAAGGTGGAGCTGGCCGTGGCGCGGGGCCGCAAGAGCTACGACAAGCGCGAGGCCATCGCGCGGCGCGACGAGCAGCGCCGCATCGAGCAGGCGCTGGCCGAGCGGGAGCGGCGAGCGCGTTGACACGACGGCTGCCGACCGCGTATGCTGAGGTCGGACGATGGGCGCCTCACCCGGTCGACAGCTTTCGTGGGGGTGAGTCAGGTTCGACATGGGTGCGGGTGGCCATGGCTGCGAGCCGAGCTCCTGCGACTCGTAAAACCGCAGGGCAGTCAACAACTGCCGAACCCGAGCTTGCTCTGGCTGCTTAATTAACGCGGCCACGCCCGCCTGACGGTCTTCCCGTCGCCGCAGGGCCGGGCGTCATCGAGGCGGGATACCGCGGGGGCCTCGCCTCCGGGCCGCCGGGGGAAACCTGAGGAGGCTGGCGGCCGTCATATCCGGCTCCCGGGATCGGACGGCGGCGAGCACCACCAAACGGGAGACACGCTCGTAGAGGCTGTGGCGGCCTCGCTCATGGACGGCGGTGCAACTCCGCCCACCTCCACCATCTTTTCGAGCGCCGGTCGCGAAGGGGGCTTGCGGCACACGCCCGCAAGCCCCCTCGCCATTTTCGTCGCCGGGCCCGATGGCCCGTACCGTCCGGCCTCCGCCGTCAGAGCAACCCCGCGCCGAAGAGCGGGGCGAAGACCAGGGCGACGATGGACATCAGCTTGATGAGGATGTTCATGGAGGGGCCGGCGGTGTCCTTGAAGGGGTCGCCCACCGTGTCGCCCACGACGGCGGCTTTGTGGGCGTCGGAACCCTTGCCGCCGAACTCGCCAGCCTCGATGAACTTCTTGGCGTTGTCCCAGGCGCCGCCCGAGTTGGCCATCATGATGGCGAGCAGGACGCCGCTGGCCGTGGCCCCCGCCAGCAGGCCTCCCAGCGCCTCCTTGCCCAGGATGATGCCCGTGGCGATGGGCAGGAGCACCGCCATGGAGCCGGGCGTCACCATCTCCCGCAGAGCCGCGCCCGTGCTGATGCTGACGCACTGGCCGTAGTCAGGGCGGGCCTTGCCCTCCATCAGGCCGGGGATCTCGCGAAACTGGCGGCGCACCTCCTGGATCATCTGGAAGGCCGCCCGTCCCACCGCCCGCATCGCCAGCGAGCCGAAGAGGTAGGGCACCATCGCGCCGACGAGCAGCCCCACGATCACCTGCGGGCGGGTCACGTCAATGGTCTCCACGTTGACCGCGGTCTTGTAGGCCGAGAAAAGCGCCAGCGCCGTCAACGCCGCCGAGCCGATGGCGAAGCCCTTGGCCACCGCCGCCGTCGTGTTGCCCACGGAGTCGAGCTGGTCGGTGATGCGCCGCACGTCGCTGCCCAGATGGGCCATCTCGGCGATGCCGCCGGCGTTGTCGGCCACGGGGCCGTAGGCGTCGACCGAGACCGTCATGCCCGTGGTGGCCAGCATGCCCACCGCCGACAGGGCGATCCCGTACAGCCCGCCGTAACGGTAGGCGACCCAGGTGCCGATCGCGATGAGCAGGACCGGCCAGCCCGTGCTCATCATGCCGTTGGCCAGACCCTGGATGATGTTGGTGGCCGTGCCGGTCTGGGAGGCCTCGGCGATCTCGCGCACCGGCCGGTAGTCGGCCGAGGTGTAGTACTCGGTGATGTAGCCGATGGCCGTGCCGACCACCAGCCCCGCCACCGTCGCGATCCAGACCCGCACCGGCGTCAGCTCGCCGCCCTGCGGCAGCACCCAGGCGATGACGAAGTAGGAGGCCACCGCCACCAGCACCGCGGCGATCCAGGTGCCGTTGCGCAGCGCGAGGCGCGGGTTGCCGCCCTCGCCCGTGCGCACCATGAAGGCCGCCACGATGGAGGCCACGATGCCGACGGCCGCCAGCAGCAAAGGAAGCATGATGAGGCCCCAGCCGCCGCCCGTCGCCGCCATGCTGGCGCCGATGGTCATGGCGGCGATGACGGAGGCCGCGTACGACTCGAAGAGATCCGCTCCCATCCCGGCCACGTCGCCCACGTTGTCGCCCACGTTGTCGGCGATGACCGCCGGGTTGCGGGGGTCGTCCTCGGGGATGCCCGCCTCCACCTTGCCCACCAGGTCGGCGCCGACGTCGGCCGCCTTGGTGTAGATGCCGCCGCCCACGCGGGCGAACAGCGCGATGGAGCTGGCTCCGAAGGCGAAGCCGTTGACGATGTTGAAGCTGATGGGGTTAGCGGGGTCCGCGAAGAGGTAGACCACCAGGCCCAGCCCCAGCAGGCCCAGGCCCACCACGGTGAGCCCCATGACGGCCCCGCCGGAGAAGGCCACGGTCAGCGCCCGGTTGAGCCCGCCCGTGGCGGCCTGCGCCGTGCGGACGTTGGCCCTGGTCGCCGAGCGCATCCCCACGTAGCCGGCGCTGGCCGAGCAGACGGCGCCCACCAGGAAGGCCACGGCCGCCAGGGGCTGCATGCTGTGGGCCGGCGTCAGCAGCCCCGCCAGCAGGATGGCCGCGGCGACGATCGCGACGAAGACGACCAGGGTCCGGTACTCCCGTCCCAGGAAGGCCATCGCGCCCTCCTGGATCGCGCCGGCGATCTCCTGCATGCGGGAGTTGCCGGGCTCGTGGGCCTGGACCCGTTGGTAGAAGTAAGCGGCGAAGATCAGCGCGAGCGCGCCGGCGCCCATGGCTCCCACCGGCGCCCATGAGAGCACGTCCATCCGCTGCTCGTCCCCCTCCTCAGCGCACCACCAGCACGAGCGCCACCGACATCACCATGAAGACGACGGCCAGGATGACGGTCGCCCGCTCCAGCAAGAGCTCCCAGCCCTTGGCCTTGCGGAAGAACATGCGAGCGCCGCCACCGATGGAGCCCAGCCCCTCGCCCTTGCTGGGCTGCAGCATGATGACGACCGTCAGCGCGACGGCGATGAGCAGCTGCAGCACGAACAGGAACGTGACCAACCCTGCGCCCCCTCCCTCGCCCCGGGGCGGCCAGCCTGCCCCGCCCCGATGCGGTCGCCCGTTGTCAACAGGGGCATTGTATCACCGCCGGGGCGAGCTCACCAACGCCGGCGGGCCGCTCAGCGACCCGCCCGGGCGAAGGCCCCCTTGCCGGCGAACTGCGCGGCGTCCTCCAGCTCCTCCTCGATGCGCAGGAGCTGGTTGTACTTGGCCACGCGCTCCGAGCGGCAGGGCGCGCCGGTCTTGATCTGCCCGGCGTTGACCGCCACCGCCAGATCGGCGATGGTGGTATCCTCGGTCTCGCCGGAGCGGTGCGACAGGATAGCCCGGTACCCGGCCCGGTGCGCCGTCTCCACCGCCTCCAGCGTCTCGGTCAGGGTGCCGATCTGGTTGACCTTGACCAGGATGGCGTTGGCCACGCCGCTCTCGATGCCCCGGCGCAGCCGCTTGGTGTTGGTGACGAACAGATCGTCGCCCACCAGCTGCACCCGATGGCCCAGGGCTGCCGTGATGGCCCGCCACCCCTCCCAGTCCTCCTGGTCGAGAGGGTCCTCGATGGAGACGATGGGATAGGACTCCACCAGGTCGCGGTAGTAGGCCACCATCTGCTCGACGTCTCGCTCGGTGCCCTCGCCGGCGAAGACGTAGCGTCCGTCGCGGTAGAGCTCGGAGGCGGCCACGTCCAGAGCCAGCACCACGTCGTCGCCCGGCTTGTAGCCCGCGGCCGAGATGGCCTCCACCAGCAGGTCCAACGCTTCGCGGTTGGTGCGCAAACTTGGAGCGAAGCCGCCCTCGTCGCCCACGCCCGTCGACAGCCCGCGGCGCTTGAGCACCTGCTTGAGGTGGTGGTAGACCTCGACGCCGGCTCGCAGGGCCTCCTGGAAGGTGCCGGCCCCCACCGGCGCGATCATGAACTCCTGGATGTCCAGGTTGTTGTCGGCGTGCTTGCCGCCGTTGAGCACGTTCATCAGGGGCACGGGCAGCATCCGGGCCTGGGTGCCGCCCACGTAGCGGTACAGCGGCAGCCCGGCCGCCTGGGCCGCCGCCTTGGCGCAGGCCAGGGAGACGCCCAGCATGGCGTTGGCGCCCAGCTTGCTCTTGTTTTCGGTGCCGTCCAGCTCCAGCAGGCGCCGGTCGATGGCGATCTGGTCGCTGGCGTCGAGATGCAGCAGCTCCGGTGCGATGAGGTCGTGGACGTTGTCGACGGCCCGCTGCACGCCCCGCCCCAGGTAGCGCTTGGGATCCTCGTCACGCAGCTCCAGCGCCTCGAACTTGCCCGTCGACGCCCCCGACGGCACCGCCGCCCGCCCGATGGCGCCGCCCGACAGCACCACCTCCACCTCCAGGGTGGGGT
This sequence comes from Limnochorda sp. LNt, assembly GCF_035593265.1. Classification (GTDB taxonomy): domain Bacteria; phylum Bacillota; class Limnochordia; order Limnochordales; family Geochordaceae; genus Geochorda; species Geochorda subterranea. The sequence continues at coordinate 2,257,398 of NZ_CP141614.1, forward strand.
TGCCGCGGGAGTCCAGGATCTCTCGAGCCACGATCTCGTCGATGGTCGTCACGTCGCGCGCCTCCCTGCCGCCACGATGGCGGTGAAGCTGTCGACCTTGAGGCTGGCCCCGCCCACCAACGCGCCGTCGATGGACGGGTAGGCCATGAACTCGCCGATGTTGGCCGGGTTGACGCTACCCCCGTACTGGATCCGCAACCGCCCGGCCGCCTCCTCCCCGAAGCGTGCCCGCACCCGGCTGCGGATCACCCCGTCGATGACCCGGTGGGCCTCCTCGCCCGTCGCGTTTTCGCCCGTGCCGATGGCCCAGACGGGCTCGTAGGCCACCACCACCCCGGCCACCGCCCCGGCCGCCAGGCCCTCCAGGGCCGTCTCGAGCTGCCGGCTCACCACCGTCTCGGTCAGGCCCTGGCGGCGCTCCTCGAGGGTCTCGCCCACGCAGAGGATGGGCGTCAGCCCCGACTCCAGCGCCGCCCGCAGCTTGCGGGCCACCCACTCGTCGCTCTCGCCCAGCAGGTGGCGCCGCTCCGAGTGGCCCACGATGACGTAGCGGCACCCCGCGTCGGCCAGCATGGGCCCCGACACCTCGCCGGTGAAGGCCCCCTGCCGCTCCCAGTAGAGGTCCTGGGCGCCCAGGCTCACCCACGCCCCCAGGCCCGACCGCTCGATCTCGGCGTGGACGGCGGTCAGCGCCGGGAAAGACGGGCAGAGCACCACCTCCACCCCCTCGGGCCGCGCCGCCCCGCCCAGCTGCGCCAGGAGCTCCCGGGCGAAGGCCCGTGCCTCCGAGGGGGTCTTGTGCATCTTCCAGTTGCCCGCGATGACGCGGCTGCGACTCACGCTGCTCAAAGGGCTCGCCGCCTCTCCGTCGCCCCGGTCAGCGGTCCTGGAGCACGGCCACGCCCGGCAGCTCCCGGCCCTCCAGGAACTCCAGCGACGCCCCGCCCCCGGTGGAGACGTGGCTCATGCGGTCGGCCAGACCGAACTGCTCCACCGCGGCCGCCGTGTCGCCGCCCCCGATGATGGTGGTGCCGTCGCTCTGCGCCAGCGCCAGGGCCACGTGCCGGGTGCCCTCCGCGAAGGGCGCCATCTCGAAGACGCCGAGGGGGCCGTTCCAGATGACGGTGCGGGCCTGGCGGATCTCCGCCTCGAAGCGCTCCCGGGTCCTGGGCCCGATGTCGAGCCCCTGCCACCCGGCCGGGATGGCCGTCGCGGCCACCACCTGGCGCGGCGCCTGCGCGCTGAAGGCCTGGGCCACCACCACGTCCTCCGGCAGCAGCAGCCGCACCTTGCGTCGCTCGGCCTCGGCCATCAGCTCGCGCGCCAGATCCACGTGCTCGGCATCCAGCAGCGAGTCGCCGATCTCGTAGCCCCTGGCCTTGAGGAAGGTGTAGGCCATGCCCCCGCCGATGAGCAGGGCGTCGACGCGGGTCAGGAGGTTTCGGATGACGCCGATCTTGTCGGAGACCTTGGCCCCTCCCAGGATGGCCACGAAGGGGCGCTCGGGCTCGGCCAGGGCCTTGCCCATGGTCTCGATCTCCTTGAGCAGCAAGAAGCCCGCCACGGCCGGCAGGTGATGGGCCACGCCCTCGGTGGAGGCGTGGGCCCGGTGCGCCGAGCCGAAGGCATCGTTGACGTAGACGTCGCCCAGCCGCGCCAGGCGCCGGGCGAAATTGGGGTCGTTCTTCTCCTCCTCGGGGTGGAAGCGCAGGTTCTCCAGGAGCGCCACGTCTCCGGGGGCCAGATCCTGGACGGCCCGCTCCACCTCGTCGCCCACGCAGTCGGGCAGCATCCGCACCGGCATGCCGAGCAGCTCCCCAAGGCGGTGGGCCACGGGCCGGAGGCTGTAGCGGGGATCGGGCCTGCCTTTGGGCCGCCCCAGGTGCGACATGAGCACGACCCGCGCCCCGTGGCCCAGCAGGTACTGGATGGTGGGCAGGCTGGCGCGGATCCGCTTGTCGTCGGTGATCCGCCCCTGCTCGTCCATCGGCACGTTGAAGTCGACCCGCACCAGGACCCGCTTGCCCTGGACGTCGACGGCCTCCACGCTCTTCTTCTGGTACGAGGTCATGAGGGCGCTCGCCCCTTTCGTGGGTCCTCCGGCGGCGGCACCGGACGCCCGCCGGCGATGGTAGTGGCTATGGCTACGCCCTTACGCGGCGACGGGCGCCTTCACAGGCGCCCGTCCTTCTTGGCCATGTACTTGACCAGGTCCACGCACCGCACCGAGTAGGCCCACTCGTTGTCGTACCAGGCCACCACCTTGACGAAGGTGCCGTCGATGACCATGGTCAGCTCGCCATCGACGATGGCCGAATGGGAGTCGCCGATGAGGTCGCTGGAGACCAGCGGCTCCTCGCTGTAGCGCAGGATGCCCTCGAGCGGCCCCGCCGCGGCCTCCGCGAGGGCCCGGTTGACCTCCTCCACGCTGGTGGCCTTGTCGACCACCGCCACCAGGTCCAGGATGGAGACGTCGGGCGTCGGCACCCGCAGCGCGTAGCCATCCAGCTTGCCCTTGAGGTGCGGCAGCACCAGCCCCACCGCCTGCGCGGCACCCGTCGTGGTGGGGATGATGTTGAGAGAGGCGGCGCGGGCCCGGCGCAGATCCTTGTGGGGCAGGTCCAGCACCCGCTGGTCGTTGGTGAAGCTGTGCACCGTCGTCATGGTGCCCCGCACGATGCCGAAGCGCTCGTCGAGCACCTTGGCCACCGGCGCCAGGCAGTTGGTGGTGCACGAGGCGTTGGAGACCAGGTGGTGCTGGGCGGGGTCGTAACGCTCGTGGTTGACCCCCAGCACGATGGTGATGTCCTCGCCCTTGGCGGGGGCCGTGATGATCACCTTGCGGGCGCCGGCCTTCAGGTGAGCCGAGGCCTTCTCCCGATCCCGAAAGAGCCCCGTCGACTCCAGCACGTACTCGACGCCCAGATCCTTCCACGGCAGCTCGGCCGGGTTCTTGACGGCCAGCACCTTGATGCGGCGGCCGTCGATGACGATGCTGTCACCGTCGACCCGCACCTCGCCCTTGAAGGTGCCGTGCACCGAGTCGTGCTTGAAGAGGTGGGCCAGGGTCGGGGCGTCGGTGATGTCGTTGACCGCCACGATCTCCAGCTGCGGGTCGTGGATGGCGGCGCGCACGATCTGCCGCCCGATCCGCCCGAAGCCGTTGACCCCCACGCGAATCGCCATGCCAACCGCTCCTTCCATGGTCTGGTCTGCCGGCGGCCCCTAGCGGGACGCGCTGGTGGCCGCCGCCATCTCCTCCGATCGGGGGCCCTCCGTCAGCTCCAGCACCCGCCAGGCCAGGCCCTCGTCGGTGATGAGCACGTCCTGGTACCCCGTCGAGATGACGGCCAGGGCCGCCTCGGCCTTGCTCCGGCCGCCACCGACCACCACCACCTGGCCGCAGTGGGCCAGGTCCTCCACCCTCAAGCCGAAGCTGGCGGTCTGGTAGACCGGCTGGCCCTGCCGGTTGAAGTAGTAGCCGAAGGCCTCGCCCACCGCCCCCCGCTCCCGCAACCGGGCCGTCTCGGCCGGCCCCAGCCGGCGCCGCCGGGCCATCTCCTCGGCCGTGCCGACGCCGTGCAGGACGATGTCGGCCCGCCGGATGAGATCCAGGATCTCCCGCACCTGCGGCTGGGAGGCGACCGTCTCCACCGCCTCCTCGGGCAGATCGTCGGGGACGTGCAGCAGCCGGTAGTTTGCCCGCAGGCGCCGGGCGATCTCGGCGGCGATGGTGTTGGCCTGCAGCTCCACGTCCTCGCCCAATCCGCCCCGCCCCGGCACCACCGTGATGCCCAGCGGCACGCTCTCCTCGGGAAGGCTCAGCGCCACCTCGGCCAGGGTGCTGCCGCCCGTCACCGCCAGCACCTGCCCCTCCCGCAGCACCTCCTTGAGGAAACGGGCCGTGGCCCGGGCGATCTCCTTCTTGGAGGTATCATCGACGTCAGCGTCACCCGGCACCACGATGACCCGCTGCAGCCCCAGCCGGCGGGCCAGGCGCTGCTCGACGTCGGCCAGGCCTCGGAGCTCTCGCACCAGATCCTTGAGATCGTTGAGCAAGCGCTGCCCGGCCTCGCTCACCCGCATCCCGTCGGCGGCCAGATCCAGGAAGCCCTGATGGCGCAGGAAGTCGACCTCGTTGCGTACCATGCGCTCGGGCCAGTGGAGCCGGGCCGCGAGCCCCCGCCGACCGACCGGCTGCAAAAACGCCACGTTGCGCAAGACGATGTAACGGCGCTCGATGACCTCCGACAGCTCCGGCGCGACCTTGAGGATGACCGAAAGTGGTTGTCCCATCCCCTCCGAGCCTTCCCCGTATAGCGTACGCCGGCCCTCGCGGCCGCGGCAGGGACGTTTGCCGCCAAGAGGGACTGGAAATGTCCCGAAATCGGCACGCGAAACGGCCGCCGCCGGCCGGACCCGCCCCGCGCGCACGGCCGTCTCCCCCCGGCGCCATCCTGCCTGGGCTGTACGCCGCATACCCGCCCAATTCCTGCCTGCGGGCCCCAGGGGGGCATGGACGGCGGCTCAGAGCGCCACGGCGACGCGCCGCCGGCTGGCGGGACGGCGGGGGTGCTGGGCCCTGGCCAGCACCTCGTCGACGGTCAGGTGACTGCCCGGCGGCGCCAGATCCCGCCCCAAGGCCGCCAGGGCGGCCACGGCCTCGGCCAGCCGCACCGAGTCGTGACGCACCACGTGGGTGTGGGAGACCAGGGGCCCGCTCACCACCACCAGCCCCATGCCGGTGAGGCGCTCCACGTCGGCCTCGACGGGGCGCGCGCCCTCGGCCATGTAGCGGCGCAGCAGCCCCTCGGGCACCTGTGCCGTGTTGACCAGCACGCAGTCGACGAGGCCCGGGCCACCGCCGTGGTCCAGCAGGGCCCGCACGTGATCGGAGGCCCGGTAGTCGTCGGTCTCCCCCGGCTGGGTCATGACGTTGCAGACGTAGACCCGCAGGGCCGGCGTGGCGCGCACGGTGGCCGCCAGGTCGCGCACCAGCAGGTTGGGGATGACGCTGGTGTAGAGGCTGCCGGGGCCCAGCACCACGATGTCGGCCTCCAGGATGGCCTGCAGCGCCTCGGGCACCGCCGGCACGTCGGGCGGCACCAGCGCGATGCGCCGGATGGGCTTGCGCTGGCGGGGGATGGCGCTCTCCCCCGTCACCGTGCTGCCGTCGGCCAACTCCGCCCGGAGCTGCACCGACGCCAGCGTCGAGGGCAGCACCTGCCCCCGCACGGCCAGCACCCGGCTGAACTGGCGGATGGCCTCCTGGAAGTCGCCGGTGATCTCCGACATGGCGGCGATGAAGAGGTTGCCGAAGGTGTGCCCCGACAGCCCCTCGCCCCGGGTGAAGCGGTACTGGAAGAGGCGTTCCAAGAGCGGCTCCGTGTCGGCCATGGCCACCAGCGTGTTGCGGACGTCGCCCGGCGGCAGGATGCCCATCTCCTCGCGCAGCCGCCCCGAGCTGCCGCCGTCGTCGGCTACGGTCACCACGGCGGTCAGGTGGTCGCTGTGGAACTTCATGCCCCGCAGCAGCGTCGACAGGCCCGTGCCGCCGCCCACCGCCACGGTGCGGGGTCCTCGCTCGCGGATGCGCCGCTCCCGCAGGACGTCGAGCAGCGGCCGGGTCGGATGCGGCGCCAGGGTGCCCGCCACCGTGACCACCGTGCGGCGCACGGCGACCGCCGCCATCCCCGCGCCGACCGCCACCGCCGCCAGGGCCCAGTCGGCGCGTCCTGCGGCCCAGGCGCGTCCCGAGCGCGCCCACCAGCACGGCACCCACGGCCAGCAGCCCCCACCGCTCGAGGCCGGTGCCCGGCAAGAGGTCGCGCAGCGCCTCGGTCAGGCGCCGCCCGGCGCTGGCCACCGCCGTCCGCCGCCCGGGCCGCACCGACGGCCCCGGGCCCCGGTGGCGGGGACGCCGCGGGCGGGGCGTTCACGACGTCTCCTCCCGACCGGACGGGGCGTCCGGGCCCGACGCAGGCGGCTCGTCCGGCTCGGGCGTGGGGCGACGCCCCACGTCGCGGTGCTCGGCCACCGCATCGTACCCCAGCCGCCGCAGGTGGGCAGCCAGTTCGTTGGCCACTGCCACGCTGCGGTGCTGCCCGCCCGTGCAACCGATGCCTATCAGCAAGTGCTGCTTGCCCTCGTCGACGAAGTGCGGCAGCAGGAAGTCCACCAGCCCGTAGAGGCGCTCCATGAAGGCCTGTGCCAGCGGCCACTGGAAGACGTACTCCGCCACGGCCGGATCGTTGCCTGTCAGCGGCTGGAGGGCCGGCACGTAGTGGGGGTTGGGCAGGAAGCGCACGTCGAAGATCAGGTCCGCGTCGATGGGGATGCCCCGGGCGTACCCGAAGGAGACCACCGTCACCGACAGCCCTCGCGTGGGGCTCAGCTGGCGAGCCTGGCGCGCCACCTGCTCGCGCAGCTGCCGCGGGGAGAGGGTGGTCGTGTCGACGATGAAGTGCGCCCGCCCCCGCAACGGCTCCAGCAGCTGGCGCTCGGCCCGGATCCCCTCGAGCACGCTCCCCTCGGGCGCCAGCGGGTGGCGCCGCCGCGTCTCCTTGAAGCGGCGCACCAGGGCCTCGTCGGAGGCCTCCAGGAAGAGGATGCGGTAGCGCACCCCCTGCTCCTCCAGCTCGTGGAGGGCCCGGAAGAGATCGTGGAAGAACTGCCCGCCCCGGGCATCGCTGACCAGGGCGGCCTTGTCGATGCGGCCCGACTGCTGGCAGAGGCTGGCGAACGTGGGAATGAGGGCCGGCGGCAAGTTGTCCACGCAGAAGAAGCCCAGGTCCTCCAGGGCGCGCATCGCCTCGGTCTTGCCCGCCCCCGACAGGCCCGTCACGATGACGAAGATGGGCCGCGGGCCCTCGGGCCGCTCGGAGCTCCGCTCCGGCGTCGTCGAACCCATGCGCCCCTCCCCCCGCCGCCGGCCCGACCGGCCCGGCAGCGGCTCTATCTTACCACCGCCGCACCCGTCGCGGCTGACGGCTCGCCCGCTCAGCGGCGGTAGACCACCCGCCCCGCCACCACCGTGGCCCGCACCTCCAGGCCGCCGGCGTCGAGCACCACCGCGTCGCCCCAGGCGCCTGGCCGCAGGGTGCCGGCCCGACCGGCCAGCCCCACCGAGTCGGCGGGACCCGGCTGGCCATCGCCACCGCGTCGGCCAGGGGGGCCCCCACCTCCTGGACCATGCGCCGCACCAGCTCGCCCAGCCCCTGGATGCTGCCGGCCAGCGTGCCGTCCAGCATGCGGCAGGCCCCGCCGCGCACCTCGACGTCGTACTCGCCCAGCCGAAAGCGCCCCTCGCCCAGGCCCATCGGGGCCAGGGCGTCGGTCACCAGGGCGATGCCGCGGGCGCCCCGGGCCCGGTAGGCCACCCGCAGCGCCGCCGGGTGGATGTGCACCCCGTCGGCGATGAGCTGGGCCACGAGCCGCTCGTCGGAGAGGGCAGCGCCGGCCAGCCCCGGCGTGCGGTGGTGGAAGGGCGGCATGCCGTTGAAGAGGTGGGTCACCTGGGAAGCTCCCGCTCGAATGGCCGCCTCCAGCCGCTCGCCGTCCACGGCCGAGTGGCCCACCGCGACCGCCACGCCGTGCGAGACGAGCCACCCGATGGCCTCCAGGGCCCCCTCCCGCTCGGGGGCGATGGTCATCAACCGCAGCAGGACCTCGCCGTCGAGCCGGGAGGCCTCCAGCAGCGCCTGCAGCTCCCGGACGTCGGGATCCCGCATGTAGTCGGGGTTTTGGGCGCCTTTGCGCTCGGGGTTGAGGTACGGCCCCTCCAGGTGGATGCCCGCGATGCGGGCGCCCCAGCCGCCGTCGTCCGGGCCGGGGCCTGGCCCCGCCACCAGGCGCGCTGCCGGCGCGCCGCCTCGACCACGGCCCGCTCCGCCTCCAGCAGCGGCTCCAGGGCCGCCGTCACCGTGGTGCACAGGAGCGACGTGGTGCCCGCTCGGGCGTGGGCCCTCGACATGGCGCGCAGGCCGTCGGGCGAGGCGTCCATGGTGTCGACCCCGCCGCCCCCGTGGACGTGGACGTCGACCAAGCCCGGCACGATGTACCCGCCGCCCGCGTCCAGCCGGGGCAGCTGCGCGGCGCGCCCGGGGAGCCGGCGGCGAGGGCCGCTGTACGTGACGGTCCCTCCCTCGATGAGGACGGCCCCGTCCTCCACCGGCGGCTCGAAGGGCTCCACCAGCGTGCCGCCCTCGATCACCATCGCGTCGCCCGACAATGGCCTCGCCTCCATACCGCCGTCGCCTCCCGCTCGCCCTCAGGGTCGCCAGCGCAGCACGTGCAGGATGTTGGGGTACTCCGCCACGACGGCCTCGGTGCGGCCGTCGCCGTCCAGATCGCCCACGGCCGAGGCCACCAGCCCCCAGCTCAGCGTCAGGACGTCGCCCACCCGGGAGAAGGCGCGCCCGTCCCACCGGTACAGCGCCACCCGCCCCCGGTCGTCGGCCGTCATGATCAGGTCGAAGTCGGGGCTCACCTCGACGACCCGCCCCGCCCCCAGCCCGAAGACGGGGGCATCCCGCAGGCGGGCCGAGCCCGCGGCGATGAAGGCGTCGCGCTCCCAGCGCCAGATCTCGATCTGCCCCGGGTCGTTGCCCTGGCCCACCTCCAGCACCAGCTCGCTTTGCCCGTCGCCCAGCACGTCGCCCGCGGTCATGGCCCGCACCGACCCGATGGCGAAGGGCCCGGCCACGGGCTCCAGGGAGCGGCCGTCCCAGTGCCAGATGTGGAGGAGGTAGTGCCAGCGGGGCTCGGTGCGGACGTGGGCGATGGCGACAGCGGCGGGCTCACCGGGCAGGTGCACGGCCGCCACCTGCTCCACCCGTTCGGAGTACTGCCCCTCCCAGGCGCGCGACAGCCGGTCGCGCTCCCAGCGCCAGACCACCAGCCGGCTGTTGGTGGCGACCAGGATCTCGGGCCCGTCCTGGCGGGTGAAGGGACCCACCGCCAGCGCCACGTGGCTCATCGGCTCGACGAAGGGAGGGCTTTGGCTCAGGGTGCGAAGCGGCGAGCCCGAGGAGCCGGACCAGCCCATGACGTAGAGCCGGTCCTGCTGGCGCTCGTAGTCACGGCCGACCAGGATCAGTTCCGCCCGACCGTCGCCGTCCAGATCCGCGATGGCCATCTCCAGCACCGACGGAGCCGGGGCGGGCTGCGTCGCGACCCTGACCCAGCCCTGGGCCAGGGCCGGCGGTGCGCCGGAGACCAGGGCCGCCACCGCGGCCACCCACAGCATCGCCTCCAGCGCCAACGCGCCGAGTCGCCGAGGTCTGGCTGCGCGGCGCCGACGCTCGCCTCGAATCGTGTCGCATCGCCTCATGCCCCGCCATTTCGCCCGGGGTCGGGGCCGTCCCTGCTGTCCGGGGCGCGCACCGCCTGGCGCAGGTAGGTGGCGTAGCGGGCCAGCAGGTCCCGGGCGTCGTCGAGGGTCGCGGCCTCGACCTGCAGGCGCAGCAGGGGCCGGTCCGGATCGGGCCGCACCAGGGCCCACCCGGTCTCGTGGCGCACCTTGACCCCGTCGCCGGGCGACTCGGCCAGGCCCCCGGCCCGCTGGGCCAGCTCGCGCATGGCCTGGCCCACCCGTTCCCAGGCCACCGGCACCGTCAGCTGCAGGCGCGCCGGGACCTCCCACGCTCGCTCCAGCGCCTCGAGGCCTCCGGGCGCGGCAGCCGCCGCGGCCGCCAGGCAGGCCAGCTCCACCCCGTCGACGGCCGGCCCCGTGCCATCCCCCCACTCGATGCTGTGCCCCTCCCGGCGCGCCAGCCGCTCGGCCAGGTCGCTGGCGTCGACGCCCAGCCTGACCGCTCCGTCCTCGCCCGCGCCCACGGCCGCCAGGCCGTGCAGCACCGCCTCAGGGACCGGGCGTCCCGTGGCGTCCCAGGCCCGGACCTGCTCGCCGGTCCGGTCGAGGCGCACCCACACGACGGGAGCGGGCCCCAGCTCCGGCGGCTGCGCCGAGCGCGCCCGCACCACCTCGAAGCCGCACCGCGCCAGCGCCTCTTCGAGCAGGCGGGAGGCCGGCGAGGCCTCCTCGGCCACCACCCCGACCCGGCAGGCCGTCGCCCTCACCCCGCCCGCGGACGCCCGCTGTGGCCTCGCCGCCAGCCGCCGGGCCATCCGGAGCACCCGGGCCGCCAGGGCCTCGAGATCGCCTCGCGGGCGCCTCGCCGCAGCTCCTCATCAGGGCGATGGCGCCGAACGCCTCTCGCCCACCCGCCGCCACTCGTCGCGGCGAACGGCCCCGTCGATGCCCCGGGCCGTCGCGGCCCTCGCGTCCACGCCCCGCTCGTCCAGAGCCGCAGGCGCACGCCGCCGTCGGGCTCGTCGGCGTGCACGTAGACGGCCCCGGCGATGCGGGGGTGCCGCCTGCGTGGCGGCAGGCCGCCGCACCTCCGCCGCCGCAGCCTCGTCGAGCCAGCGCACCGGCGTCCCGCCGACGCCGCGCCGCTGGCCGCGGCCAGCGCCAGGCCCGCGCCGCCGCGCCTCCGGCGTGGCCCACCACCAGCCACTCTCCGGGCGGCAGCGACGAGGCGTAGGCGCCTGCCACGGCGGCCGCCAGCTCGGGGGAGAGCTCCGTGCCGGCCTCGCCCCGCACCCCTCTCGGCCCCACCACCGCCCGCGACAGGGTGCCGGCCCAGACCAGGGGGCGGCGCAGGTACTGGTGGGCGTCGACCACCTTGTCGGGCCAGATGCGCACGTCGGGCGCCACCACCGCCGCCTCGCCCACCCGGGCCCGTCGCCCCACCACGGCCCCCTCGTAGAGCCGGGCGCCCCGGCCCACGGTCACCGACTCGGCCAGCACGACCCCCCGCAGCTCCGCCGCCGGCCCGACCCGGCAGGCGCTCCACAGCACGCTGTGGCGGATGGTGGCGCCCCGCCCCACCCAGCAGCCGGGCCCCAGCACGGCGAAGGGCCCCACCTCGGCGCCGTCGTCGATCTCGCATCCGGGCCCCACGTGGCAGGGCGGCTCCAGTCGGGCCGTCGGGGCCACCCGGGCCCCCTCGCCCACCCAGACCCCGGGGCGGCGCCAGCGCCCCGGCCCCCGCTCCGCCTCGGGCAGGCGCACCCGGCCCGCCAGGGCGTCGAGGTGGGCGTGGCGGTACTGCTCCGGCGTGCCGATGTCGGACCAGTAGGCGTCGACCACGCAGCCGAAGAGCGGCTGCCCCTCCCGCAGGAGCAGGGGGAAGAGATCCTTGCTGAAGTCGAAGGGCCGCCCCTCGGGCACCCGTTCCAGAGCCTCGGGCTCCAGGACGTAGATGCCCGTGTTGGCCTGGTCCGAGAAGACCTGCCCCCGTCCCGGCTTCTCCAGGAAACGTCTGACGCGCCCGTCCTCGCCGGTGATGACGATGCCGTACTCCGACGGATCCTCCACCCGGCGCAGCACCAGCGTGCAGGCGGCCCCCCGCTGGCGGTGGAAGTCCAGCACCGCCGCCAGGTCGACGTCGGTCAGGGCATCGCCGCTGATGACCACGACGGGGCCCTCCGTCAGCGCCCGGGCCCGTGCCACGCTGCCCGCCGTGCCCAAGGGCTCGTCCTCCACCAGGTGCTGCAGGCGCACCCCCCACGCCGACCCGTCGCCGAAGTGCTCCATCACCTGCTCGGGCATCAGGTGAAGGGTCGTGATGGCCTCGCGGATGCCGGCGTCGGCCAGCAGCCGCACGATGTGGCCCATGATGGGGACGCCCAGCACCGGCACCATGGGCTTGGGCCGGTCGCACGTGAGAGGACGCAGGCGGCTGCCCTGGCCGCCCGCCATGACGATGGCCTTGACCGTCTGCACGCTTCGCCCTCCGCAGACCCTGCCGGGTGGTGGGAGCCGCCCAAAAAGCCGGCCGCTCTGCTCGTGGCCCGGCAGAGCGGCTCGTCGTGGCGGCCAGGCCTTAGTCTACGGAGGCGGAGTGGGGGAACATGCGCCGGCGCCGCCCGGCCCGGCGAGGCGACGCCGGCGGGGTGCTCTCAGGCGTTGCCCGGCATGGCCGATGGCGGCACCTTGGCCCAGTCGGCCAGGAAGCGCTCCAGCCCCCGGTCGGTGAGGGGATGCAGCACCATGGCCTTGAGCACCGCGAACGGCACCGTCGCGACGTGGGCGCCGGCCCGGGCGGCCTCCAGGACGTGCACCGGGTGCCGGATGCTGGCGGCGATGACCTGGGTCTCGATGCCGTGCTGGTCGAAGATCTCGACGGTGTCCTGGACCACCTCGAGCCCCGTGTGGCCGATGTCATCCAGCCGCCCCACGAAGGGGCTGACGTAGCTGGCGCCGGCCCGGGCGGCCAGCAGGGCCTGCAGCGGCGTGAAGATGAGGGTGACGTTGGTGCGGATCCCCTCCCGGGAGACCCGGCTGACGGCCTTGAGCCCCTCGACGGTGATGGGGATCTTGACCACGATGTTGGGCGCCACCCGGGAGAGCTCCCGGGCCTCCTTGACCATGGTCTCGGCGTCCTGGCCCACCACCTCGGCGCTGACCGGGCCCTTGACGATCTCGCAGATCTCCTCCAGGATCCGCACGAAGGGCCGGCCCTCCTTGGCCACCAGCGTCGGGTTGGTGGTCACCCCGGCCAGGATGCCCCAGCTCGCGGCCTCCTTGATCTCGGCCACGCTGGCGGTGTCGAGGTACAACTGCACGGCGCATCAACCTCCCCGACCGATCTGGGCCGACGGGTCCACGGCCATCTCCAGCGGCGACGGGCCCTGCTCCAGGAGTCGCCAGTGCCCGGCGGCCGCGATCATCGCCCCGTTGTCGGTGCAGAGCGCCGGCTCCGGCAGCACGGCCTCGAGCCCGTGCCGGCGGGCCCGCTCGGCGACGGCCTCCCGCAACCCCTGGTTGGCCGCCACCCCCCCCGTCACGGCCACGGCCCGCGCACCCGTGCGCTCCGCCGCCTCGAAGAGCCTTTCGACCAGGACCTCCACGATCGCCTGCTGGAGTTCGGCGGCGGCGTCCTCCACCGGCAGCCCCGCCCGCACGGCGGGCAGCAGGTGCTGCAGGGCCGCCGTCTTGAGCCCGCTGAAGCTGAAGTCGAGCGTGTCGCTGCCCCGCAACGCCCGCGGCAGCGTCACCCTGCCGGGCCGCCCCCGGCGGGCGAGCCGGTCGACCGCCGGCCCGGCCGGGTAGCCCAGGTCCAGGAGCCGCCCCACCTTGTCGAAGGCCTCGCCGGCCGCGTCGTCGCGGGTGCCTCCCAGGTGCCGCAGCCGCCCGGGCCGCTCGGCGCGGAAGAGCTCGGTGTGGCCCCCCGACGCCACCAGCACCACGACGGGCCCCTGCAGGTCGGGTCGGGCCAGCCACGCCGAGGCGACGTGCCCCTCCAGGTGATCGACGCCGACGAAGGGCAGCTCCAGGGCCAGCGCCAGGGCCTTGCCCGCCATGAAGCCCACCAGCAGGCTTCCCACCAGGCCGGGCCCGTAGGTGGCGGCGACGCCCTCCAGCTGCTCCCGCCTCACCCCCGCCTCGTCGAGGGCCTGCTGGATGACGGGCAGGATGGCCAGCAGGTGCTGGCGCGAGGCGATCTCGGGCACCACCCCGCCGAAGCGCCGGTGCAGCGCCACCTGCGAGGCGACCACGCTCGACAGGATCTCCCGGCCGCCCCGCACCACCGCGGCGGCCGTGTCGTCACAGCTGGTGTCGATGCCCAGCAGCGGCCCGCCCCGGTAGGCCCTCACCGCTGGCCGGCCTCCCGCTCCTGCTCCAGGTCCCGCCACATGATGATGGCGTCCTCGTTGTTGTCGCGGTAGTAGCCGCGCCGGATGCCGGCGCTGCGGAAGCCCAGCGATTCGTAGAGGCGCTGGGCCCGGACGTTGGACTTGCGCACCTCGAGCGTGAGCCGGCGCATGCCCTTGCGGCGCGCCAGCTCGGTGATGGCCTCCATCAGGCGCCGGCCCACGCCGCGGCTGCGGTAGTCGGGGTGCACCGCGACGTTGGTGATGTGCCCCTCGTCGGCCACCAGCCAGATGCCCACGTACCCCACGGCCCGACCGTCGGCCCGGGCGACCAGGTAGTGGGCGCGGTCGTTGTCGAGCAGCTCCGACAGGAAAGCCGCCCTGGACCAGGGCGTGCTGAACGAGAGCCGCTCGATCACCATGATGTCGTTGAGGTCCCGGACCCGCATGGGGTCGATGACGACGGTCAGGGGCTCCTCGGCGGCTGCTGCCATCGGCGTTCGGCCTCCGTCGCCTTCAAGTACCGGGCGCCCAGCGTCAGCGGGTCGTCCCGGCGTCCCTCCGAGAGCGACCACCCCCCCAGCCGGCCCACGGCCACCGGCCGCGCCAGCTGGCACGCCTCGGGGACCCAAATGTACTCCAACTCGGACAGCCTCGCCAGGGTCTGGGCGTACCGATGGCAGCCGTCACCCACCGCCGCCGCCACCGTCACGCCCCGGTCGCGGGCGTGGCGCCGGGCCGCTTCGGCCAGCTCCTCCACGGGCATGGCGCGGGCCGGCTCCAGCGCCGCCACGGGCGGTTCGGCCGCCCGGCGTAGACGCCGCCGAAGACCTCGCCCGCCGGGCGTCGATGGCCGCCACCACCAGGGCGCCGCCCAGCCGGCGGCCAGCGCCATGGCCATCAGCGTGTCGACCCCCACCAGGGGGAGCTCCCACGCCCACGCCAGCGCCTTGGCCACCGCCAGGCCGATGCGCAGCCCCGTGTAGGAGCCGGGCCCGGCCGCCACCGCCACGCCGTCCAGGTCGGCGCCCCGCCATCCCGCCTCGGCCAGCCCCCGCCGGATCACCTCGACGATGGCCTCGCCCCGCCCGCCCCCGCCCGGGTGGGCCGAGCTCAGCCACCAGCCGGCCTCGCCGCCCAGGGCGACGCCCAGCGTGCGGGTGGCCGTGTCGATGGCCAGGATCCGACCGCCGCTCACGCGCCCTCCACCGGCCTCCAGCCGTGCCGCCCGGCCAGCTCCTCGAGCAGCCGGGCCGGCCGCTCGCCCAGCCCCTGCAGGGTCAGGATGCGCCCCTCGGGCCAGCCGGCGAAGTCGAGCCTCGCCACCAGCCGCTCCGGCGGCAGCGACGCCTCGATGGGCTCCGGCCACTCCACCGCCACGACGCCCCCGGCCTCCAGGTACCAGTCGAGCCCCAGCTGCTCCATCAGCATCCGCGCCTGCTCGTCGTCGAGACGCCCCACCAGGCGGTAGGCATCGACGTGATAGAGGGCCAGCCGTCCCCCCCGCACCTCCCGCACGTAGACGAAGGTGGGGCTCACCACCGCCCCCTCGGGGGCGCCCAGGCCCCTGGCCAGCCCCCGCACCAGGGTGGTCTTGCCGGCGCCCAGCGGTCCGTAGAGGGCCACCACGTCGCCGGCGGCCAGCCGCTCGGCCAGGGCCTCGCCCACCCGCATGGTCGCCTCGGGACCGTCAGCGACGAGCCGCCACGCCGCACCCATGCCCTCACCCGCGTGCTGCCGGGGCCGTCGCGGCCCGGACCGTCTCGGCCGGCGCCGCGCGGCGGACCCTCGCCCCTCGGGCGGCCTTGACGAAGGCCGTGAAGAGCAGGCGCTGGACGGGGTAGCGCTCCACCATGCACTCGGGGTGCCACTGGACCCCCACGGCGAAGGCGTGGGCCCGGCTCTCCACCGCCTCCACCACGGCGTCCTTGGACTTGGCCGCCACCCGAAACGGCGGGGCCACCGTCCGCACCGCCTGGTGGTGGAAGCTGTTGACCCGCACGCTCTCGACCTGCAGGATGCGCCCCACCAGGCTCTCGGGCTCGAGGCGCACCTCGTGGATGGGATACCACCGCGGCGCCGACTGGCGGTGCTGGAGGGGGTGGGGCACCTGCGCCCCGATGTCCTGGTAGAGGCTGCCCCCCGCGGCCACGTTGAGCACCTGCATGCCCCGGCAGATGCCGAGGATCGGCAGGTCCAGCTCCAGGGCCCGGCGGGCCAGCGCGAGCTCCAGCGCGTCCCGCTCCGGGTCGACGGAGCCCAGGTGCGGCGAGGGATCCTCGCCGAAGCGGGCGGGGTCCACGTCGCCCCCGCCGGCCAGCAGCAGGCCGTCGAGGGCCTCCAGGTAGCTCTCCGCCAGGCGGGTGTCCTCCACCAGGGGGATGAGGACCGGCGCGCCGCCAGCCATCTCCACCGCGCTGGCGTAGGCCCGGGGCAGCACCAGCCGCGCCGCCCCCTCCCGGTCCCTCTCCTGCCCCGATACGATGCCGATGAGCGGCCGTTGGCCCTCGGCCGGCTCCATGGCCCTGATCGCCTCCCTCAGTCGACACGGGCCCTGATGCCCGTGGCCCCCGCCTCCTCGCATCGGCAGCCGCCCGACCTCACTCCACCCGGTAGACCCCCGCGGCCGTCACCACCACCCACGGCCGGCCGGGGGGCCGCGCCTCCAGGTGGGCGCGCACCGCCTCCAGGCGCCGCTGGCGCTCGGCCAGCGCCCGCCGGGCCTCGGCCTCGCCCACCTCCAGAAACCTGACCCACTGCCCCGGGCGCAGCTGGCCCATCACGTCCAGGTCGGCCGTGATGACGGTGGCGATCTTAGGGTAGCCGCCGGTGGTCGGCCGCTCGGCCAGCAGCACCAGGGGCTGCCCGTCGCCTGTCACCTGCACGCTGCCGGGAGCCGTGGCCTCGGAGACGATGTCGTAGCCGCCCCGGGCGCGGATGGGCGGCCCCTCGAGCCGCACCCCCATCCGGTCGGCCCGGGCGCTGACCCGGAAGCGTCCGAAGAAGAAGTCCCGCAAACCTCGCCGGGAGAAGGCGTCCGCCTGGGGACCGGCCATGACGCGGATGGGGCCCGAGCGGCGGTGGGGCCGCAGGCGCTCGGGCACGGACCGCCCGGCCCAGCGCGCGACGTCTCCTCGGTGCGGCCCACCGGAGCCGGTCGCCCCGGCCAGCGGGCGCCCGTCCAGCCCGCCGACGCCCGCCCGCACGTGGGTGCTGCGGCTGCCCAGCACGGGCGGCACGTCGATGCCCCCCGCCACCGCCAGGTAGGCCCGCACCCCGCGACGCACCGCTCCCACGCTGACGACGGCGCCGTCCCGCGCCAGCACCGCCTCCCACGTCGGCAGCGGCCAGCCCGTCTCGCCGGCGTACCAGTCGGCCTCCACCGCGGCCAGGGCCATCACCGTGTCGCCCACCACCCGCAGCACGGGGCCGTCCAGGGTGATCTCCAGCGCCGCCGCCTCGGGCGGGTTGCCCACCAGCATGTTGGCGCAGGCCAGCATGAAGCCGTCCACGGCACCCGCCGGGGCCAGCCCCTGGGCCAGGTAGCCGGGGCGGCCCGCGTCCTGGACGGTGGTCGACAGCCCTCCGTGCAGCACCTCGAGCCAGGGCATCCCGACTCTCCTCACGCCGCCGGCATCGTCGCTCGCGGCTCGCCGGCCGCCTCCTGCCAGCCGGGCGGCGCCTGCTCGGGCGAGGCGGCCACGAAGCGTACCCGGTCTCCCGGCCTCAGCGTGGCCGGGCGCCTGCGCCCCGCATCCCACAGTGTCACCCAGGTGCGCCCGATGACGTGCCAGCCGCCCGGCGCGCCGCCGAGGCCGTAGATCCCCGTCTGGCTGCCGCCGATGGCCACGGAGCCGGCCGGCACCTCCAGCCGGGGGGAGGCCCGCCGTGGCACCGCCAGGGCGGGGTCGAGCCCGCCCAGGTAGACGAAGCCGGGCAGGAAGCCCAGCATGTAGACCACGTAGCGCCCGGCCGCGTGGCGGCGCACCACCTCGTCGGGCGAAAGGCCCACCCGCTCCGCCACGGCCTCCAGGTCGGGCCCGTAGGACCCGCCGTAGATGACCGGGATGGTCACCTGCCGACCCCGCCGCCGGGGCCCCCGGCCGTCGACGGCCTCACGCAGGCGCCGCTCGAGGGCGGCCCGGATGCGAGCCCCGTCGGTGACCCGGGGATCCCACGTCACCAGCACCGACCGGTAGGCGGGCACCGCCTCGATCATCCCCGGCAGCGGCCGCTCCACCAGCGTCCGCCACAGTGCCATCACGCGCCGGTGGACGGCCGGGTCGACGCCGTCGCCCAGCTCCACCAGCACCGCCGCGTCGCCCGCCGGCCGGATCCGCACCGGGCCCCCCGCCAGGTCGAGCTCCTGGACCAGCACCGGCGTCGCGTCCCGCCCCCTGCCCGGCGTCTCGCCCGCGGGCCTCAGCCCGAAAGGGCGGCCGCCTGGCGCAGGCGCCCCGCCTTCTCCAGGGCCACCGCGGCGGCCCCCACGATGCCCACGTCGGAGCCGAGCCGCGACAGCTCCAGGCGCGTCCCCTCGGCCGGGCCCGAGACCGCCCGCTGGCGCACGTAGCGGCGCAGCGGCTCCATCATCATGTCGCCCAGCCGGGAGACCCCGCCCCCGATGACGATAACGTCGGGGTCGAAGAGGTTCATCAGGTTGACCATGCCGGCGCCCAGGTAGAGCCAGGTGCGATCCAGCACCTCCCGTGCCAGCTCGTCGCCCGCCCGGGCGGCCTCGCCCACCAGGCGGGCGTCCACCTCGCCCAGCCGGCCCTGCGCCCGCCGCATCAGCGGCGCCCCGGCCGGGCGTCGGACTCCCCGGGCACGTCGCCCTCGCGCCAGCCGGCTGCCTGCAGCGCCTCCACCGCTCGCCTGGCGATGGCCGTGCCCGAGGCCATGGCCTCCAGGCAGCCCCGTCGCCCGCACCCGCACAGCGGCCCGTCCTCCACCACGGCCACCGTGTGGCCGATCTCCCCGGCGGCCCAGTGGGCGCCGCCGTAGATGCGGCCGTCGATGACGATGCCGCCCCCGATGCCGGTGCTGACGGTGACGTAGATGAGATGGCGCGTGCCCTGGCCCGCCCCTGCCCACCACTCGCCCAGGGCGGCGGCGTTGGCGTCGTTCTCCAGGTAGACGGGCACGCCCGTCGCCTCCCGGATGGGCTCGACCACGTCCACCTCCCGCCAGCGCAGGTTGGGCGCCTCCACCACGACCCCCCGCAGGGGATCTAGCGGCCCCGGGCAGGCCACCGCCACCGCCTCCAGCGCGGCCAGGTCGAGCCCCCTGCGCCCGCAGACCTCCTCCAGCGATCCGATCATGCGGGCGATGACGGCCGCCGGCCCCTCCTCCGGCCGGGTGGGGTGGACCGCCCGCTCCAGCACCCGGCCCGTCTCGTCCACCAGGCCCGTGGCGATCTTGGTGCCCCCCAGGTCGATGCCTGCCACGAGTCGTGCCACGTCGTCGCCTCCAACGCTCGTGCTAGCGCATGGTGGCCAGCTCGGCCTTGAGCCGGTCGATGAACCGCACCGGCGTCGGATCCACGCCCTTGGCGATGGCCAGGTAGTAGCTGACGTAGTCGCCGATGTGGAGCAGCGCCATGGCACGGGCCAGCTGTCCCTCGCCCGTGCCCTCGTATTCGGCCAGGCCGGCGACGGCCCCCTCCACGATGCGGCGGGTCGCCTCTAGACGTCGCTGCATGCGGGGCGACTCGTCGCCCGTGCGCAACAGGATCAGGCGGATCTGGCGCGCCACCGCCGGCGGGGGCGCCTCCCAGCCCACCACCTCGTTGTGGTCGAGCTCCGGCAGGCTGGTCCAGTAGGCGGGATGCTTGCTGTTCTCGTTGATCTGGCACTTCCACCGGTAGGCGATGGCGGCCCCGATACCCGCGCTGCCGTAGACGACCGGCAGCCGGTCCACCAGCTCCACGGCCTCCTGCTTGGCCGGGTTGTCGCGCAGGGGGCGGCGCATGCCCATGCGCTCCCGCACCTCGCCCAGGGCCCGCACGGTCTGCTCCACCAGGGCCGGCACGTCGTCGGCCAGGCCGGCGGCCTCCAAGATCCCCAGCGCCGCGAAGAGCGAGTAGCCGAGTGCCGCCCTGGGCGGCAGCCCCGAGGGGATCTTGGCCACGGGCCAGCCCCGCTGGGCGGCCAAATCGCCCAGCTGCCCGCCGCTGGTCAGGGCCACGACCCGGGCGCCTGCCCGGGCGGCCTCCTCCTGGGCGGCCAGGGTCTCCTCCGTGTTGCCGGAGTAGCTGGACGCGATGAAGAGGGTCCGCTCGTCGACGTAGGCCGGCACGCGGTAGTCCCGCACCACCTCGACGGGCACCGTCAGCCGCTCGGCGGTGGCTCCCTTGAGCAGGTCGCCTCCGATGGCCGACCCGCCCATGCCGGCGACCACCACCGCCCGAAAGCCCCCGGCCGGCCGCTCCGGGACGGCCCGCCGCCCCGCCTCGTAGCCCGCCGGGGCCTGGTCGGCCAGCCCCTCGATGAGCCGCAGCATGCCGTAGGGGTCGAGTCGAGCGACCGCCGCCGGGTCGTCCAGCCGCTGCCGGGCGGCCTCCAGCCCTGCCGCGCTGGCGCCCGGCTCGCCTGCGCCTCTGCCCAAAGACACCTGGCGCACCTCCCTGCACGACGGCGATCATATCACGCCGGGCGGCGCCCCGGCCAGGCGCGGGGCGCCCGGGGGCTTCAGAGCGAGGTGGCCGCCCTGGCCGGGCGGCCACCCTGCGTGCGACGTTGGACGGCCCCTTCCGCCTACCCGCGGCGCGGCGGGCCTCCTCAGTCGATGCGCCGCTCCGTCTCCTTGTCGAAGAGGTGCACCCGGCCCATGTTGAGGGTGAGCCGGTGCGGTTCGCCGTCCCTGGCGGAGGTGTGCGGATCGACCCGGGCCACGAACGAGTGCGGCCCCACGGTGGCGTACAGGTACGACTCGGAGCCCATGGGCTCCACCACGTCGATGTTGGCCACCACGGTCATGCTTTCGTCGGGGTTGGCCATCAGCTCGGTGTCGTCGATGTCCTCGGGCCGGATGCCGAAGATGACGGGCTTGTCGATGTACTCCCCGATGCGCCGGTACTCGGTCGCCTTCTTGGCCGGGATGGGCAGGCGCATGGGCTGGGCGTCGACGTAGTACTGGCCGTCGTCGCGGCGCAGGACGCCCTCCATGAAGTTCATGGCGGGGCTGCCGATGAAGCCGGCCACGAAGACGTTGACGGGCTTCTCGTAGACCTCCAGCGGCGCGCCCACCTGCTGGATGAAGCCGTCCTTCATGACGACGATCCGGTCGCCCATGGTCATGGCCTCGGTCTGGTCGTGCGTCACGTAGATGACCGTGGCCTCCAGGCGCCGGTGCAGCTTGGAGAGCTCGGCCCGCATCTGCACGCGCAGCTTGGCGTCGAGGTTGGAGAGCGGCTCGTCCATGAGGAAGACCTTGGGCTCCCGCACGATGGCCCGGCCCACGGCTACCCGCTGGCGCTGGCCGCCCGACAGCTCCTTGGGCTTGCGGCTCAGGAGGTTTTCGATGCCCAGCATGCGGGCCGCCTCCTTGACCCGCCGGTCGATCTCGGCCCGGGGGAACTTGCGCAGCTTGAGCCCGAAGGCCATGTTGTCGTAGACGTTCATGTGCGGGTAGAGGGCGTAGTTCTGGAAGACCATCGCGATGTCCCGGTCCTTGGGGGGCACGTCGTTGACCAGGGTCTCGCCGATGTAGATGTTGCCCTCGCTGATCTCCTCCAGGCCCGCCACCATGCGCAGCGTGGTCGACTTGCCGCAGCCCGACGGGCCGACCAGCACGACGAACTCCTTGTCCTGGATCTCCAGGTTGGCGCGGTTGACGGCGACGACGTTGCCGAACCGCTTGGTCACGTTTTCGAGAGTGACGCTCGCCATGGGCCCCGATGCCTCCTCGTGCTTGCCTACGCGGCGCGATGCTCGTAGGGGGACGGTTCGCTCGCCTGTCGCGGCTCTCCTGCCTGGGCAGGTGTGTATACATGATCCACACTTGCTGGCACCGAGTCTCCCGCCTGAAGAGACAAAGGAGCCGGGAAAGGCTCCCGGCTCCTCGTCGCTCAGTTCGCCCCGACTCCGAACTCAGAAGGAGATCTTCGTCGCCAGCGAGATGGTCGTGGACTCCGCCGAGGTCGGATTGCTTCCGAACACCGGCAACGAGTACGCGGTCCGACCGACCTTCGCCGTGACGCTCGCGCTGTCGCTCACCTTGTAGCTCGCCGCGAGGCTCAGCTCCAGGGAGGTCACGTTGCCGTCAACGCCGTCGCCGTACTTGTCGTCGGTGTTCTTGAAGTAGTCGTTGGCTTCGTCGTACTGCTGCAGTACGACCGAGATGTCACCGTACGAGTGGTACGCGAAGGCGGGCGTGACGGTCAGCCGGTCGCTGAGCTTGTACTCGACGCCGCCGCCGATCTTGAAGTGGGACTTCGCCCAGTAGCGGTAGCGGTCGATGTCATCCTTGTAGACGCCAGCTGTCGCCGTCTCTTCGAACTTGCTCGTATTGCCGCCCCACGTGACGCTCCCGGGATCGAAGTAGTACGGAACGTCCCCGATTGTGATCTCGGTGAGTTCGACGATGGACGCGCCCTCAGCGAAGGCCCCGATGTCGCCGTCCTTGTCGGACTCGGTCACGAAGTCCAGGTTCAAAGTAGCCACGTCGGGCAGGAGCGCGAACTTCACCGAGCCAGTGATGGACGTCAGGGGATTCGGCGTGGCCGTTCCTGCGCCAACTTCGATGTTGCGGTTTTGGCGGGTGGTGACGCCCAGGCTGGCCTCAATGGGATCGCCCGCGTACTTGACCGTCGCACCCATCGACCCCTGCCGCACAACGCCGCTGGAGGTCAGAGTCTCCCGGCTAAAGCTACCGGTAATGGTGAACGGAGCGAGGGAGTAAGTCGCGCTGGCGCTCAGGAGGGTCCGATCCTTGCTGCCATACGCGAATCCTGCCGGGAAGTTAGCCTGGGCCGTCGCGTAGCTCACGCTGCTCTTCAGGCCCTCGATGGGCGTCAGCTCGGCCTTGGCGCCGAAGGCCAAGCGATCATCCTCAGCCTCGGTGGTCGCGCCGACAGCACCGGAGACCTTGGCCAACCCAAGGTCGACCGTTGCATAGCCGGCCAGGCGGAAGTTAGTCTTGCCCGCGGTGGAGCTCGGGATCACCGGCCGCACGTACGCGCCCACGGTGACCGGGGCCAGGTCGACACTCGCTCCGGCCGTCACGCCGTTCACGCTGTCAGCTTGCACCAACAGATTCGTGCCTGCCACGGCAGACTCGAGTCGGACCTGGCTAGCATCCGCCCCGTCGAAGACCACCGGATCGTTGATCACGATCAGGCTCAACGGATCGGACACGCGGCTGAGCTGGAACGTGTTGCCAACGTCCTTGGCGACGCTGACCTTCAGGCTTGAGGTGGCGAGCGACGCCTTCCCATACGGTGTCAGCTCGTTCTCAACCACCAGCGTCGCGTCCAGGGACCAAGCGTCGCCCTGGGAAGCCTCCGCCTTGAGTCCGAATTTCGGGCTGAAGTCGAGCCCGGGCCCATTGTCGGGTTTGTCGAAGTTGGTGGTATCGACGGTCGAGCTGGTCGACAGCTCAAACGACCCGCCGATGCTTGCGGTTACCTCCGCGGCCTCCTCTGCGGCGACAGGCACCGCCGCCGCCAGCAACGCTACCAGCACCAGCGTGAGAGTGCGTCGCATTCTGCTCCTCCCCTGTATCGGAATATGGGAACACACACCAGCTAGACGCTTCGCGACAAGACCTAGCGGCGAATCCGCGGATGCCTGCGAAGCCGAGCCCGGAGAAGTCTCCCTGTTTCCTTCCCCGCAGAACCCCGCCTCATGGGCATCGGGGTCCGCCGCGTCGTTACGATCCTTTTCCCTTTCCGCCACCTCCCCTGCGGCCTGGTTTGTCCCCTCGAAATCGTGGGCCCACGGCGTCGTGCCGTTTACGCCCCCGGATTTCGATGGCTGATGGGAAATTCCTTCTCCTGGGTGCGTGCTCAGGGGTGGGAAGAGGAGGAGCCGGGCGCCATCGCGCGAACGAGCCCCGGGACCACCTCCCGGGGCTCGCCACCTGCCCGCCGGGGGCGGGCGCCGGCCCGCGTCACGACCCCCCTGGGTGGGAGCGGGCAGGTGAGAGCGGGTGGGGGCCGCCTGGGCGGCACCCACCTCGCAACGGACCGGGCCCGTCAGAAGGAGGCCTTGAGGCCCGCCTCCACCTTGGCCCCGTCCACCGAGTCGTGCTCGACCGACACCGAGAGCCCGCTGGGGGCCGTGTAGCGCACGCCGGCGCCCCAGGTCAGCTGGCCGTCGGTCTCGCGGGTCAGCCGACCGCTCAGCCCGATGCCGGGCAGCTGCGGCACGACGTCGACGGTGGCCTCGGCGCTCAGCTCGTGCTCAACGGCGTCGGTGCCGTAGAGGGTGGCCTTGTAGGTCGGGACCACCATCAGCCCGGGCCGGGCCACGGGGTAGGCCACCGAGAGGCTGCTCTCGATGGGCGCCCGCTGCAGCAGATCCCACTGGGTCGAGCCGCTCAGCTGCGCGCCGCGCAGGTGGGTGGCAGCCGCCAGGGCGATCTCACGGTGCTGGGTCGGGGCGGCGATGGGCCGGCCGTCCTCGTCGACCCACTTGTCGTAGAGGTCGACGCCGGCGGCCAGGTTGACGCCGCGCTGGACGGTGTTGACGGCCACGGTCACGCCGTGCTCGCCGCGGTTGTCGGCCAGCCAGCCGTACTCGTTGCCGTCCTCGTCAAACGCCCGGTAGACCGGCATGAAGGTGTTCCACACCTTGCGGTAGCCGGCGGCCACCGTCAGGTCCGGCTGCAGCTGGACCTGGGCGTCGATGCGGCTCAGCTGGGGCACGTCGGAGCCGCTGGTCTCGGAGCGGGCGTAGATGCCGCTCACCGTGACGCCGGGCACGGGCATGGCCGCGGCCGCCAGCTCCAGGTCGTAGCGCCCGTTGACGTTGAGGGCCGTGGCGGCCAGGCCCGCCTGCGGCAGGGCCGCGCGCAGCTGGGCGCCCACGACGGTGTTGTCGCGGCTCACGGCCACGTCACGGCCGGCGAAGGCCGACAGCCCCACCGGGCCGTAGCCGATCCCGGAGATGGAGAGGCCCTCCTCGGCGAACTGGCCGATGTAGGGCGAGTAGGCCACGTCGAGGCTCCCGATGCGGGCCGTGGCGGGCGCGCCGCCGCGCCAGAGCTGCCCCGTCGCCTCGATGAAGGCCCGGGTGATGTTGACGGAGGCCACCGAGTCGGTCAGGCCCGGGTACCAGACGGGCGAGGCCGTCACCTCGGCCCGCAGGCGCCGCTCAGCGGTGCCCGTCTGGGCGCCGATGGTGAGCTCGGTGGAGGTCGAGAGCCCCCGCGGGCCCTCGTCGGTGGCCTGCTGCCGCCAGGTGAAGCCCCCCTCCAGCGAGCCCGACAGCTCGAAGCCAGCCGCCAGCGCCGGCCCCGACAGGGCCGCCACCAGCAGCGCTGACAAGACGACTGCCAGCTTCTTCATCTCGTCACGTATCCCCCTCGACGGAGTGCGTCCGTTGTCCTCTCACGACGCCACGTTGACTACCCGACAGGGCGACGATGCTTGCTGCGTCGGCGATGCGTCGCCGGCCCTCCGGGAGGGGGAGGCCCTCGGTGAGTCTCCTCGTTTCCTCGCCGTCGCCTCGCCCGTCCCCACCGGCTGCATCACGGCTGCGTCTGCTGCTCCCACACGCCCGGGGCCCTGCGGCCCCCCTGCCGCTGCCGGCTCGGCCGGCAGGCCCCACCGACCACGCGCTCCCCTCCTCTCGGGGCCCGGCGGCGGGCGTGAAGCGATGGAGGGCCGTCCGTGGTCGCTCCAAAGGTCGTCCGCGTCTGGATGGGGGATGTGAAGGTCGGGCCGTCCGGTGGCCTGGGGTCGTCCTTGCCGCCGGAGAGGTTAGGGAGGGGAGGTTAGTCCTCCTGCCGGAGCGGTCCCGCTAACTGCTGGGCACCCCGCCAGGGGGCGGAAGAGGTGGCCGATGTGCCCATGAATGAGAAAGGGCCCGCCTCGAGGCAGGCCCTGGAAGCGCTAGCGCGTCTAACCATGACGGACGGGGCCGCCCCGCCTCAAGCCCCCGCGTCCTGCACCAGCCACCCGATGGCGCCGCTGACCAGGCTGAGCAGGATGCTGCCCCACAGGGCCGCCCAGAAGCCGTGCACCTCGAAGCCCGGCACCAGCCCCGCCGTCAGCCACAGCATCAGGGCGTTGACCACCAGGGTGAAGAGTCCCAGCGTCAGCACGTTGAGCGGCAACGTCAGCAGCAGGAAGACCGGCCGCACGAAGGCGTTGACCAGACCGAACATGGCGGCGGCCAGCAGCGCCGCGAAGACGCCACCCAGCCGGATGCCCCCCAGCAGTCCGCCCACCACCAGCAGCGCCACCGCATTGATGAGCCAGCGACCCGCCCAACCCCGCATCGGATCCGTTGCCTCCCTGCCATCCGCTCCGCGAGCGCGCTACTCCACCGTCACCTCGACGCCGTTGTCCTCGTCGTCCCGCACCACCAGGATCCGGCCGCTGGCCCCGTGCTCCACCTGCTCCAGCAGCGCCTCCAGGTCGACCCCGGCCAGGTAGCGCTGGGCCCGCGCCGGCACCAGCCGCAGGGCGGAGCGCGCCAGGCTCAGGGGGATGTTGAGGTGGACCCGCTCCTCGTCGTCCTCCACGATGCGGATGCGCAGGATGCGGCCCCGGCCCCCGGCCGGAGCGCGGGCGGGCTCCGGCGCCCGCCCGGCGCCCCTCCGCCGGTGGCGCCCCAGCGCATCCAGCAGGGCCAGGGCCTGCTCGGGCGTCACCTTGCCCTGCTGCACGAGCCGCAGGATCCGCAGCCGCTCGTCCTCCGCCCCGCTCTCGCCGCGGGCCTGCGGCGAGGGCGGCACCGCCGGTGGCACCGTCACGGGAGGTCGCCCCTCTCAGTCCGCCTCGATGACGGCCGAACCCTGCCGGGTCGAGGCCCGCACCCAGACGGTCCGGGCCGCCTGCTCCAGGTGCGGGCTCTGGTAGACGGCTCGCTGGTGGCCCACCGCCCGGGTCGTCTGCGAGATGGCCACGCCGTCGGGCAGCTCGATGCGGGCCGACCCCCACGCCGTCGTGGCCTCCAGGGAGAGCCCCACCTCGCCCCGGGCCGCCGCCCGGGCCGTCTCCGTCGGCAGCGCCACCGGACGCTGCCGTCGACGGTGCGGGCCTCGACCCGCTGCCGGGATCCGCCTCGCCCGGCGCCGCCAGCGGCCGCACCGTCACGGCCCCGTTGACGCTCGACGCCTCGAGCTCGTCGGCGGCCACCGCCCCGGTGACGCTGCCGTTGGTGGAGCGGGCCTCCACCCGCTGGGCCTGCACCCGCTCGAGCAGCACGGCGCCGTTGGTGCTGGTGGCGCTCACGCGGCGGGCGCTCACGTCGGCCAGGTCGAGCCGGCCGTTGGTGGAGCGCACCTCCACCGCGTCGCCGGCCACGCCCCGCGCCGAGACGCTGCCGTTGGCCGTGGAAGCCCGCAGCGAGACGGCCATCTCCGACGAGAGGACGAGCTCGATGCCCACCGCGTGCCCCGGACCCCAGCGCCAGTCGCCGTCGGTGGCGCGAACCGCCAGGTGCCCGGGCCCCCGGTCGATCTCCACCAGATTGGCGGCCTCCTGCTCGGCCTCCTCGCGGCTGCGAGCCCTTATCCGCCGCTCCACCCGCAGCCGCCAGCCCCGCGGGCCGCCCACCTCCGCCCCCGGCACGCCCACCACCCGGATGCTACCGTTGCCGGTGGCCAGCTCCACGACGGGCACCGCGCCCTCGGCGAAGTCGCCCGCCAGCTCCTGGGGCATCACGTGCTCGGGGTAGGCGCTCCGCCCCAGCTGGCCGAAGGCCCGCGCCATGCGCTCCGCCACCGTGCGCCCGATCTCCTCGAGCCGCTCGCCCACGTCGGTCAGCCGCTCCTGCACCGCCGGGTTGGAGAGAGCCCGGGAGACCCGCTCGCCCAGCTCGTCGGCCAGCTCGCCCATCCGGGAGGCCGTCGACTCGACCCAGCCCATGAAGTCGCTGCCCCGCTCGCCGCTCTCTGGCGCCCTGGCACCCTCCCCGGCGGGGGCCCCCGCCTGCAGCGCCTTGAGCAGTTCGAGGGCCTGCTCGGGCGTGATCCGCCCGCTCTCCAGCATCCGCAGGATCATGCGGCGCTCCTCGGCCAGCTCGCCGCCGCCCGTCTCGCCGCCCTCACCGGGCGGCCTGCCGCCGTGCTCCCGCTCGTCCATGACCGCTCCCCCTCCGCCTCCGTGGTCAGAGCTCGCCCGCGCTCACGACGCCCCGCCCGAGCCGCCGCCCCGCAAGCGCCGCAGGGCCTCCTCCGCGTCGATCTCGCCTCGCTCCAGCGCCTCCAGCACGGCCCGCCGCTCCGACGCCGTCGCCCGGGGCGGCGCCGGCGCCTCCTGCGGGCTCTCCTGCTCCGCCGGCCGCGCCGGCCCGTGGCCCAGCGCCTCGATGACCGACTCCAGGCGTGCCCGCACGGCCGGATACGACATCCCCAGCATGCGCTCCATCTCCCGCAGGTTGCCCCGCGCCACGATGAAGAGCTCGGCGAACTGCCGCTGCTCCGCGGTCAGCGAGCAGAACGAGCAGAGCGCGAAGTCGCCCTCGATGGCCGTGCCGCAGTCGGGGCAGCGCAGCCGCTGCACGGCGAGACGCGTCCCGCAGATGGGGCATCGACCCGGCACCACCGGTCGCTCGGCCATGGGCCCACCTCCGCCACCAAGCATCCGCCTCCGGTACGTCCCCCATCCCTCGGCCCGTCGAGGCCCGCCCATCCGGTCGGCTGGCGGCCACCAGCCGGTCCACGGCGGCCTCCCGGATGAGCCGCTCCAGCCGCGCACGGGCCAGTTCGTAGACGAGCCACGGGTGCATGAGATCCAAGGCGCCCACCCCTCTTCCGGGCCGGGCGCCGCCGGCGGCATCCCGTCTGCCGAACACAACATTAAACTCGTATGTGAAGGATGTCAATATGGCAGATTAACATCGATGAGGGTGGCGTGACAGTGCGGGCGGGATCGGAGCCAGTCTTCGAGTGCCAGGTCACTCCGGCCGGGCCGCCGAGCGCACGCCCTGGTAGACCCGCTCGGCCACCGCCCGGGGCAGCCCCGGCACGGCCAGCAGCTCCTCCAGCGTCGCCTCCCGCACGCGCTTGACCGAGCCGAAGTGCTCGATGAGCTGCTTCTTGCGCTTGGGCCCCACGCCGGGGATCTCGTCGAGGGTCGAGCGCACCGCCCGCCGCTCCCGGAGCTGGCGGTGGTAGCCCAGCGCGAAGCGGTGGGCCTCGTCACGGATCCGCTGCAGCAGGTGCAGCGCGTACGAGTCCCGGGGCAGCTCGATGGGGTCCGGCTCGTCTTCCACGAAGATCTGCTCCAGGCGCTTGGCCAGCCCGATGGCGGGGATCTCCTCGTCGAGCCCCAGCTCCCGCAGCGCCTCCCGGGCGGCGCCCAGCTGCCCCTTGCCCCCGTCGATGAGGAGCAGGTCGGGCAGCCGCGCGAACTTGGCCTCCGCCTCGGCCTTGCGCAGGCGCGCCTCCAGCTCCGGGTCGGCCCCGTCCCGGGCCTCGATGCGGCGGCGCAGGGCCTCCAGCGCCTCCCGCTCCTCGAGGCCCCGGGCGAAGCGCCGCCGCACGGCCTCCTTCATCATGGCGAAGTCGTTGGGCCCGCCCGTCAGCCGGATCTTGAAGCGGCGGTAGTCGGCCTTGTTGGGCTCGCCGTCCTCCATCACCACCATGGAGGCCACGGCGTCGGTGCCCTGGATGTTGGAGATGTCGAAGGCCTCGATGCGCCGGGGCACCCGGTCGAGTCCCAGCACGTCCTGCAGCGTGGCCAGCGCCCGCTCCTTCTCCGCGGCGCGCCGGTCGGCCTGGCTGCGCAGCTCCTGCAGCACCAGGGCGGCGTTTTCGGCCGCCATCTCCACCAGGCGGCGCCGGTCGCCCCGCTTGGGCACCACCAGCCGCACCCGGGAGCCGCGCCGCTCGCTGAGCCAGCGCTCGATGAGCTCCGGCTCGTCGACCGGGTGCTGCAGCGTCACCGACGGTGGCACCGACGGCGTCTTGTCGTAGAACTGCTGGACGAAGGAGCTCATCACCTCGGTGTCGGAGGTGGACTCGGTCGTCTCCAAGATGAAGTGGTCGCGCCCGATGAGCTTGCCGCCCCTCACGTAGAAGACCTGGGCGCAGACGGTGTCGCCGAAGCGGGCGAAGGCCGTGACGTCCTGGTCGTCCTCGCCGGCGGTCACCACCTTCTGGTGCTCGACCACCTTCTCCAGGGCCCGGATCTGGTCCCGCAGCCGGGCCGCCTGCTCGAACTCGAGCCGCTCCGCCGCCTGGCGCATCCGCGCCTCGAGAGCGGGGATGATGCGGTCCTGGCGCCCCTCCAGGAAGAGGCAGACCTGGTCGATCATCTGCCGGTACGCCTCGATGGTGGTGCGCATCGCGCACGGCCCCAGGCACCGACCGATGTAGTACTGCAGGCAAAGGCGATACTGCCGCTTGCCGTCGAGGGGCAGGTCGCAGGTGCGGATGGGGAAGAGCTTGCGCAGGAAGCGCAGCGTCTCCCGCAGGGCCGTCGAGTTGGTGTAGGGGCCGAAGTAGCGGGCGCCGTCGTCCTTGATGCGCCGCACCACCAGCACCCGGGGAAACGGCTCGTCGAGGGTCACCTTGAGGTAGGGGTAGGCCTTGTCGTCGCGCAGCTTGACGTTGTACCACGGCCGGTAGCGCTTGATGAGGTTGGACTCCAGCACCAGCGCCTCGATCTCGGAGGCGGTGACGATGTACTCCAGGTCGGCGATGTCGGCCACCAGCGCCTCCAGGCGGGGGCTCGACGCCCGGCCCGCCTGGAAGTAGGAGCGCACCCGGCTGCGCAGCGACGAGGCCTTGCCGACGTAGATGACCTCGCCGGCGGCGTTCTTCATCAGGTAGACGCCCGGGCGCGCCGGCAGGCGCGCCAGCTCTCCTCGAGGCCGAGGCCGGCGGTGGCGGTCGGCTCGGCGCGGCCCGTCGGCCGCCTCCCGTCAGGCGACGGGCGGGCGACGACATGGCCTCGGAGGCGCGCCCGGGAGCGACCGGCTGCGGCGGCGGATCGGGCAGGGCCTCCGTCTCCTCGCGGCTGTGGCGGGTCAGCTTGGTCAGGCGCACCATCACGTCTCGACCCGCCATCAGGATAGCACAACGGGAGGCCCCGGCCCGGCGCCGGCGCCTCCCGCCCTGCTGCCAGCCGCCCGCCCCTGCGGGACGGCCGGGGTTAGCGAGACTCCCGCAGATTCTGCTGGAGGCTCTGGAGGGTCGAGGGGGCCTGCCAGCTCCCGCCCGCCGGCTGGCCCGCCTGCCACGAGGGGCCGGTGGGGGGCGTGCCGGACTGGGCCTGCCAGGCGCCCGTGGGGGTGGGCTGCCAGGCGGTGCCGGCCTGCGGCGCCTGCCACGCCCCGGTCCCCTGCAGCGTGTAGGGCTCGTTGAAGGCCCAGTCGCCCGGCACCCGCGGATACCACCCCCGCTGCTCCATGAGGCGCAGGAGCTGGGTGTGGAGATCCTCGTGATCCCGCAGCTGCCCCAAGAAGAGCGGCTTGAGGTCCGGCGAGGCCTCCGCCGCGAAGACCGTCTCCATGAAGCTGATGTACTTGAGATCCTTGACGACGTCCAGGCAGACGTCTCGATCCGACAGCATGGGCGAGCGAGCGCCTCCTTCCCTCACTCACGGGGTCCAGCGCGCGCCGATCGGGCCGCCGCCCGGCCCCGACAGCTGCTGCAGCGACGGCTGGGCGCCGCCCAGCTGCTGCTGGAGCTGCCCGCGGGTCGTCGACAGCGTCGCCAGGTGGCGCTGGTGCATGCGCGCCGCGTCCTGCAGCAGGTGCCGGATGACGGGGTCCTGCACCTGCTGGGCGAAGAAGTTGGCCTTGCTCATCAGGAGCTGGATCTCGTGGGCCGTGTGGTTGACCAGGTCCAGGTCTCGCAGCATGCCGACTCTCCCCTCGCCGAAGCGGTGGCACGCCTGCCGCGCCGCGCCGCCGCGGGCGCTGCCAGCGGCATGGCCGATGCCCCAAGGGGAGCATGCGCGAGGAGGGATCGCCCCATGCGGGCCACCGGGTCAGCTGCGGCCGGGTCGACGCCGGGAGGCGGCCGCCCGGCGGGCAGGGGCCGTCGGCCGCGGCCGGCAGAGCCGCCACCGTCGACGTCCCCGGCGATGCCCAGCACGGGCCGCAGGTAGAGCCCCGTCCAGGAGCCGGGCGTGCGGGCCACCGCCTCAGGGGGCCCCTCGGCCACCACCCGGCCGCCGCCCTCGCCGCCCTCGGGGCCCAGGTCGATGATCCAGTCGGCGCACTTGATGACGTCGAGGTTGTGCTCGATGACGACGACGGTGTTGCCGGCGTCCACCAGCCGCTGCAGGACGTCGAGGAGCTTGCGCACGTCGTCCATGTGGAGCCCCGTGGTGGGCTCGTCGAGGATGTAGATGGTGCGGCCCGTCTCCCGGCGGCTCAGCTCCGTGGCCAGCTTGACCCGCTGGGCCTCGCCGCCCGAGAGCTGGGTGGCCGGCTGGCCCAGGCGGATGTAGCCGAGCCCCACGTCCTGCAGCGTCTGCAGCTTGCGGTAGACGGCCGGGATGTGGCGGAAGAACTCCACCGCCTCGTCGACCGTCATATCCAGCACGTCGGCGATGGTCTTCTCCTTGTAGCGGATCTCCAGGGTCTCCCGGTTGTAGCGCTTGCCCTTGCAGACCTCGCAGGGCACGTAGACGTCGGGCAGGAAGTGCATCTCGATCTTGATGATGCCGTCGCCCTGGCACGCCTCGCAGCGCCCGCCCTTGACGTTGAAGCTGAAACGCCCCGGCTTGTAGCCCCGGGCCCGGGCCTCGGGCGTCAGGGCGAAGACCTCCCGGATGCCGGTGAAGGCTCCCGTGTAGGTGGCCGGGTTGGAGCGGGGCGTGCGCCCGATGGGCGACTGGTCGATGGCGATGACCTTGTCGAGGTGCTGCAGGCCCAGGATGGCGTCGTGCTCGCCGGGGCGCACCGTGGTCACGCCGTTGAGCTCCCGGGCCAGCCGGGCGTAGAGGATGTCGCCCACCAGCGTGCTCTTGCCGGAGCCCGACACCCCCGTCACGCAGACGAAGAGGCCCAGGGGGATGCGCACGTCGATGCCCTTGAGGTTGTGGTGGCGGGCGCCCCGGATCTCGAGCCACCGGTCGCCGGGCGGGCGCCGCAGAGCCGGCACCTCGATGCGGCGCTTGCCGCTCAGGTACTGCCCCGTCACCGACCGGGGCTCGGCCATCACCTGCTCCAGCGTGCCGGCCACCACCACCTCGCCGCCGTGCACCCCGGCGCCGGGCCCGATGTCGATGATGAAGTCGGCCTCGCGGATGGTCTCCTCGTCGTGCTCCACGACGATGACGGTGTTGCCCAGATCCCGCAGGTGCTTGAGGGTGTTGAGCAGGCGGCGGTTGTCGCGCTGGTGCAGCCCGATGCTGGGCTCGTCGAGGATGTAGAGGACGCCCACCAGCTGGGAGCCGATCTGGGTGGCCAGCCGGATCCGCTGCGCCTCGCCGCCCGCCAGCGTGCCCGCCGCCCGGTCCAGCGTCAGGTAGTCGAGCCCCACGTCCACCATGAAGGAGAGGCGCGCCCGGATCTCCTTGAGCACCTGAGCGGCGATGGCCCGCTCCCGCTCGGTCAGGCGCGCCTCCAGGGTCTCGAACCACGCCAGCGCCTGCCGCACCGACATGGCCGTCACCTGCATGATGTTGAGCCCGCCCACCGTCACGGCCAGGCTCTCCCGCCGCAGGCGGGCGCCCCCGCAGTCGGGGCAGGGGCGGGAGCTCATGTAGGCCTCGATCTCGCTGCGGGCCCACTCCGACTGGGCGTCGCGGTAGCGCTCCTCCAGGTTGGGGATGACCCCGGGGAAGGGGTGGGCGTACGTCTTCTCCTGGCCCGAGAGGGTCCGGTACCGGAACGTGATGGGCCGCCCCCGGGTGCCGTAGAGCAGCACGTCGACCTGCTCGGGGCTCAGCTTGCCGATGGGCTTGCGCGGGTCGATGCCGTACTCCCGGCAGGTGGCCTCCAGCAGCGTGTGCAGCCAGCGGCTGCCGTTGTCGGCCCAGGGGCGGATGCCGCCGTCGACGACGCTGCGGGAGCGGTCCAGCACCAGCTCGGGGTCCACCTCCATGCGCACCCCCAGCCCGCTGCAGGTGCGGCAGGCCCCGTAGGGGCTGTTGAAGGAGAACATCCGGGGCGAGATCTCCTCGAAGCTGAAGCCGCACGTCGGGCAGGCGAAGCGCTCGCTGAAGGTGAGCACCGATCCGTCGCCGCCCACCACCTGCGCCATGGCGATGCCCTCGCCCCGGCGCAGGGCCGTCTCCATCGAGTCGGCCAGCCGGCCCGCCACGTCGGGGCGCACCACCACCCGATCCACCACGACCTCGATGGTGTGCTTCTTGTGCTTGTCGAGCTCGGGCACCTGGGCGACGTCGTAGACCTCGCCGTCGACCCGCACCCGCACGAAGCCGTCCTTGCGGATCTCCTCGAAGAGCTTGCGGTACTCCCCCTTGCGCCCCCGCACCACCGGCGCCAGGATGACCAGGCGGGTCCCCTCGCCCAGGGCCAGCAGCTGATCCACCATCTGCTGCACCGTCTGCTGGGCGATGGGCTGGCCGCAGTTGGGGCAGTGGGGCCTGCCGATGCGGGCGAAGAGCAGCCGCAGGTAGTCGTAGATCTCGGTGACGGTGCCCACGGTGGAGCGGGGGTTTTGGCTCGTCGTCTTCTGATCGATGGAGATGGCCGGCGAGAGCCCCTCGATGAAGTCCACGTCGGGCTTGTCCATCTGGCCCAAAAACTGGCGCGCGTACGCCGACAGCGACTCGACGTAGCGGCGCTGCCCCTCGGCGTAGAGGGTATCGAAGGCCAGCGACGACTTGCCCGAGCCCGAGACCCCCGTGATGACCACCAGGCGATCCCGGGGGATGGTCAGGTCGATGTTTTTGAGGTTGTGCTGGCGAGCCCCTTTGATGACGATGGCCTTGCTGCTCATGCCGGCACGAACCCGTGGAGCTCCTGGCGCAGGGCCTTGATCTGGTCGCGCAGCTCGGCTGCCCGCTCGAAGGCCAGCTCCCGGGCTGCCTGGTACATCTCCTCCTCCAGGCTCCGGATCAGCGCGGCCAGCTCGTCGGGCGCCATCTCCTTGGCCTTGCGCTGCAGGCTCCGCAGGCTCCGATCCTTCTCCTGCTCCTGCTCGGCGCGCCACGCCTGCACGATGTCGGTGACGGCCTTCTGGATGGTGCGCGGGACGATCCCGTGCTTCTCATTGTACTCCAGCTGCAGGCGCCGGCGCCGGTTGGTCTCCTCGATGGCCCGCCGCATGGACTCGGTGACCGTCTCGGCGTACATGATCACCTTGCCCCGCACGTTGCGGGCCGCCCGCCCGATCATCTGGATGAGCGAGGTCTCGGAGCGCAAGTAGCCCTCCTTGTCGGCGTCGAGGATGGCCACCAGCGACACCTCGGGCAGGTCGAGGCCCTCTCGCAGCAGGTTGATGCCCACCAGCACGTCGAACTCGCCCAGCCGAAGCCCCCTCAGGATCTCGACCCGGTCCAGCGTCTCCACCTCCGAGTGCAGGTAGCGCACCCGGAAGCCCATGTCGGCCAGGTAGTCGGTCAGGTCCTCGGCCATCTTCTTGGTCAGGGTGGTGACCAGCACCCTTTCGCCCCGGCCCACCACCTCCCGGATCTCGTGGATCAGGTCGTCGATCTGCCCCTGGATGGGCCGCACCGACACCTCCGGATCCACCAGGCCCGTCGGGCGGATGATCTGCTCGACGATCTGCTGGCTGCGCTCCCGCTCGTAGGGACCGGGCGTGGCCGAGACGAAGATGACCTGGTTGATGTGCCGCTCCCACTCCTCGAAGCGCAGCGGTCGGTTGTCGAGGGCCGAGGGCAGGCGGAAGCCGTACTCCACCAGCGTCCGCTTGCGGGAGTAGTCGCCGTTGTACATCCCGTGCAGCTGCGGGATGGTCTGGTGCGACTCGTCGATGAACATGAGGAAGTCGCGGGGGAAGTAGTCGAGCAGCGTGGTGGGGGTGGAGCCCGGCGGACGCCCGCTGAGGTGGCGCGAGTAATTCTCGATGCCGTTGCAGTAGCCCACGGTGGCCAGCATCTCCAGGTCGAAGCGGGTGCGCTGCTCGAGGCGCTGGGCCTCCAGCAGCTTGCCCTGGGCCTTGAAGTAGGCGAGGCGCTCCTCGAGCTCCTCCTCGATGGTGACCAGCGCCCGCTTGAGCTTCTCCTCGGTGGTGACGTAGTGGGTGGCCGGGTAGATGGTGACGGTCTCGGGCTCGCCCAGCACCTCGCCCGTCACCGGGTCCAGCTCCAGGATCCGGTCCACCTCGTCGCCGAAGAACTCGACCCGCAGCACGCTCTCCGAGTAGGCGGGGTAGATCTCGATGGTGTCTCCCCGCACCCGGAAGGTGCCCCGCTTGAAGCCGATGTCGTTGCGCTCGTAGTGGATGCCCACCAGCCGGCGCAGGATGTTGTCACGATCGCGAAAGTCGCCGTGGCGCAGGCTCAGGGTCATGCCCACGTAGTCGTCGGGCGAGCCCAGGCCGAAGATGCACGAGACGCTGGCCACGATGACGACGTCGCGCCGCTCGAAGAGCGCGCTGGTGGCCGCGTGGCGCATCCGGTCGATCTCGTCGTTGATGTTGGCGTCCTTCTCGATGTAGGTGTCGGTCTCGGGCACGTACGCCTCGGGCTGGTAGTAGTCGTAGTAGCTGACGAAGTAGTGCACCGCGTTGCGGGGGAAGAACTGGCGGAACTCGTTGGCCAGCTGCGCCGCCAGGGTCTTGTTATGGGCGATGACCAGGGTCGGCCTCTGGACGCGCTCGATCACCTTGGCCATGGTGAAGGTCTTGCCGCTGCCGGTGACCCCCAGGAGCGTCTGGTAGCGCAGCCCCTCCAGCACGCCCCGGCTCAGCGCCTCGATGGCCTTGGGCTGATCGCCGGCCGGCTCGAAGTCCGAGACGACCTCGAATCGGCCCGGCAACTGCTCGGTGTCCCGGGCCGCTACGCCCATGCCTGCGCACCTCCCCGCACCGTCCCTTGCGGTCTGGAGGGCCGCCGCGCAAGCGGCCATCCGCACACAGGTTCGGCGCGCAGGCGATTATACCATGCGCGCCCCGGGGGCGGTACCGAACAGGTCCCTCCCCGACGACGACCTGGGGGACGCGATGCCACGAGAAGGGCAAGGGTTGCCGGACGCCGCGCGCCTCACTCCGTCACCACGTAGGCCCCCGCCACGAAGAGCGCCCCGTCTCGCACGCTGGTGCGCTCGGCCGCGGTCAGGGGCTCGTGGACCTGCCAGTCCTGCTTGCGGATGAACCCGGCCAGCCGCTGCACCAGATCGGCCGCCCAGCGGGCCGTCGCCTCCACCACGGCGGCGGGAGGCCGGGGCAGCTGCATCAGGTGGGGGAAGCAGAGGGGTCCCTGCGCCCCGGCCAGGCGCTCCCGCTGCAGCACCGCCTCCTGCTCGCAGCGTACGCAGCGCAGGGTGTAGACCTTGCCGCTGGCCCTCGCCCGCCGGGCGGCCTCGACCCATGGCGTCGGGTCGGGCTCGGCGCTCACGTGCGCCGTGCAGAGCGTCGCACCCCGCCCCGCCGGCACCCGCCCGCCGGGGAGAGGCGTCGCCTGCGCCCGGAGGCGTCCGCCACAGCCGGTGCCAGCGCCGAGCAGACCACGCAGGCGACGCCGCCGCGTCGCCGTCCGCCCCGGACAGGTCCTGTCCGAGCGGCCGCGATGCGCGCGGGCGGGCAGGAGCAGCGCCGGTTCGGCACCGGCGACCACCGCCACGGGCCACCCGGCCAGTGGCCGCCCAGGCTGCCGAGACGGGCCAGAGCCGCTCCCGCGTGGGCCGCGCGCAGGTCCCGGCCTGCCGAGCCGCGGCGTCCGGGTCGCCGGCGTCGCCCAGCGCCTGGTAGCGCTCCACCAGCCGCTGCACGTAGGCGGCCTCGGCGGAGGCGGCCCGCCGGCAGGCCGGGCAGGGGTGGAGGCGGCGCACCGCGGGCCCCGAGCCGCCTCTGCCCCACCGCTCCAGGGCCTGCCCCATGGCCTGGATGACGTCGTGCAGCAGGATGGCCAGGCCCAGGACGTTGTGCGTGCGGGTGCGCTCGACGTGCACCAGCTCCCATCCGTGACGCGGGCAAAGCCCCAGGCTGTCGCGCAGCTCCTGGCGCGCGCCCGGGTCATTGACCAGCTCCCACAGCAGGCTGTCGAAGAACCGGGCCGTACCCTGCTCCACCAGGCGGCAGACGGGACACCCCGGCTGCGACAGGGCCTCGTCCAGTGCCGCATCCACGACGTTGGCCGAGCGCCGACGCCTCACGGGTCGCTCGCCTCCATGATCGCCTCCCTGTCGGAAGCCGCCCGACGTCCCCACCTCCCGCGTCCCTCATAGACTCTCCCGACGGCACGCCGACCATCGGCAGGCCGGAGGGGACGGCACGGCGAATCCCGACGGGACCTCCGGTCGGCAGGCCCGGCCGGGTCCCTCCTCGTCGCCGCCTCACGGGCGGCCGGCGTGTCATGAGGAGAGGGAGAGCCACCGTGGACGCCGAGAGCCCGGGGATGCTCCTGCGGATCTTCATCGGGGACTCGGACCGCTTCGAGGGGCGGCCGCTCTACGAGGCCTTGCTGGTCAAAGCACGGGAGATGGGGCTGGCCGGGGGCACCGTCATTCGCGGCGTCGCCGGCTTCGGGGCCCACAGCCGCATCCACACCGCCAAGGTGCTGCGGCTGTCGGAGGACCTGCCCGTGGTGGTGGAGATGGCCGACACGGAGGAGAAGATCCAGGCCTTCCTGCCCGTGGTGCACCGGATGGTGCGCGAGGGGCTGGTCACCCTGGAGCGGGTGCACGTGGTGCTCTACCGCTCGCGGCAGGCCGGCGGCCAGGCCGGGGCGCCGGGCGCCTGAGGCGGCCACCGCCGCGAGACGGCCGCGCGACTCACAGGGTGCGCCCCAGCACGACCCCAAGGACGACCCCCCCCCCGAGGCCCAGGATGGGCAGCCCGACGAGGTTGACCAGGCCCGCCGGCCAGCTGGCGTTTTCCAGCATCCGGAAGGTCTCGTACTGCCACGTCGAGAAGGTGGTGTAGGAGCCCAGGAAGCCGACGCCCAGCGCGGTCAGCGCCTCCGGCGACACCACCAGACGCTCCGAGGCCAGCACGCCCAGCAGGCCCAGCAGAAAGCTGCCGGAGACGTTGATGACCGCCGTGCCCCACGGGAAGCCGATCCCGAGCCGCTCGGACACCCAACCGCCCACCAGGTAGCGAGCCAGGGCCCCTGCTGCCCCTCCGAGCGCCACCAGCGCCAGCCGCGTCACCAGCATCCTGCGCTCCAACGCCCCTTCCCCCATCGACGCCAGGGCCCCGGACCCAACAAAAAGGCTCCTCACCCGTCGGGTAGGAGCCATCAGCCGCCGGCCGCGGCGCTTCAGGCGAGCTCCATCGCCTGCCTGGCAGTATGTCGTCTCGGCTATTGTACGGGGGCGGGCCCGGCGCGGTCAATCGAGGCCCGCTGCCGCTCCCCCAGCAGCGCCGAGACCGGCACGACCTCGATCCCCTGCCGCCGCAGCTCCGGCAGCACGGAGGCCACCGCGGCGGCCGTGGCGGGCCGCACGTGGCCGATGGCCACCGCCTGCCCCGTCTCTAGGGCCCGGCGGGCCGCCAGCAAGAGGCGCGCCCGCACGTAGCCCACCGACCGCTCCCCGTCGAGGAAGAGGTCGTTGCGGGCCCAGGGCATCCCCATGCCGGCGGCCACCTCGCCCACCACCGACTGCGCGGTGGTGCGGCTGTCCACGAAGAAGAGCCCCCGCCGCCTCACCGTCTCCAGCACCAGCTCCATGACGCGCCGGTCGGCGGTAGCCTTGGAGCCCATGTGGTTGTTGACGCCGACGGCGCCGGGGACGGCGTCGATGGCCATCTCCACCCGGCGGCGGATCTCGTCGGGGGCGAGCCCGATGGTGATGGCGTGAGGCCCCGGGTCGACGGCAGGGTCCAGCGGCTCCATGGGCAGGTGCACCAGCACCTCGAAGCCCCGCTGCCGCGCCGCGGCCGCCTGCTCCTGGCTGTGAGGCAGGAAGGGGATGACCGCCACCGTCAGCGGCACGTCCATCGCCAGGAAGGTCTCGGCGGCGGACCAGGCGTAGCCCCAGTCGTCGATGACGATGGCCAGCCGGGCGCGAGCCGGCTCCCGCCCCGGCCACGGCTCGCGACCGGCACCGGGCCCGTCCGGACGCCCGGGCAGGCCTGGGCGTCCCACGTCGCCCCGCCGCTCCAGGCTCGTCACCGCCGGCGCCGGCTGGCGCGCCAGCCACTCGGGGTAGGCCCGCAGTTGCCAGTGCCACAGCACCCAGAAGCAGGCCCCCATCACCGACGCTAACAGGCCGAGCCCCGCCACGGCCGCCGCCCGGCTCCGGGCGGCCCGCAGGCAGGTGGGCGCTCCCGCGCCCGTCACAGCGAACGCCGCCCGGCCCTCCACTGTCGCACCCGCCGCCAGATCCGCTGGAGGGGCCCGCTGTACTGGAGCGTCACGTACCGGGGCTCGTCGGGGTCGGGGGCCGGCACGATGCCGAGCGGCGGCACCTTGCCCGGGTAGCGCACGATCCGCCGGCGCCGCCACGCGCCCGGCATCCGGCTCTCCACCTCCAGCTCGATGTCGACGGACCACGGCTCCATGGCCGCCTGCAGGGCCTGCCGGTCCGGCACCGGCTGCCCGTTGAAGCTGAGGATGACGTCGCCGGAACGCAACCCCATCCGCGCCGCCGGGGAGTCGGGCACCACGTCGAGCACCATCACGCCGTCCCGGTTGACGAAGACCGGCTCGCCCCGCTCCCGCCAGCGCCCCCAGTGGATCAACAGGTCGTGCCCCACCGGGGCGAAGAGGGCGGCGGCCCAGGCCAGCAGCGGCCAGCGGCGCGCGCCCAGGGACAGGGCCAGCAGCAACAGGCTGAAGAGCACCAGCCCCCCGGCGGAGTGCCGGGCCTTCTCCTTGGGGTCCCGGGTGACGGTGAAGTCGCCGTACCCGAGCCCGGCCACCACCGGGATCAGCTGGAAGGCCAGCTCGTGGCCCGGCGGCACCTCCACCGCCGGCCGAAACAACGGCCACCAGTCGGGCATCGGCACGCCCTGGCTGCCCGCCAGGGCCTCCCGTGCCACGATGAAGCCCACCACGGCGATGAAGGGCAGCGGCCACGCCTTCTGCAGGGCGAAGCCGCCCACCACCCGGCCGTCGGGCTGCTTGATGTAGAGGGGCGTCGGGCTCACGTGGCCCGTCAGCCAGACCAGCACCGCCTCCACCAGGTGCAGCGCGGCCACCAGCGCCATCAGCACGGGCACGTCCACGGTGGGCGTCCCCAGCACCAGGGCCACCAGCGAGATGAGCCCGCCGGCGTAGGCGAAGCACATGAACCGGGGCTGCACCATGGCCAGCACCAGGGCAGTCAGGAAGAGGACGGGCCACCAGATCCAGAGGTTGACGTCGAAGGCGATGCCCAGCCCCACGAAGAGCGCCGTCGCGATGGCCCCGCCCAGAAGCCCCATGCCCAGGGCTTGCAGGGCCTGCCGCCCCACCGAGACCCGCACCGTGCCGAACATGTACTGCTCCACGGCCGCCGATCGGGCGGCTTGCACGTAGACGAACCAGAAGACGACCGTCAGCAGGATGAGCGTGCCGGGCGACTGCAGCATCTGTGCCACGGTCTGCAGGATGAGACGCACCAGGTCGCCGACGGGCAGCGTCGTCAACGCCCCCTCCTCAAGCAGCCGCTGGCCGACCCGCCGCCCGGGCGGTCCGCGACAGCTGCTGCATCAAGATCTCCACCGCCTTCTGAAGCTGCACGTCGTCAGGGTCGACGCGGTCCTCGACCAGCGGCAGCCGCTCGGCCTGCTCGGGGCTCACCTCCACCACGACGTCGGGCTCGATCCCCTCCTGGTCGATGAAGTGCCCGCCGGCCGTCTGGTAGCGCTGGGTGGTGACCACGACGGCATCGCCCCGCCGCAGCGGGATGATGGTCTGCACGAGTCCCTTGCCGAAGGTGGCGGTGCCCACCAGCGTCGCCACGCCCCGGTCCCGCAGAGCCCCCGCCACGATCTCGGAGGCGCTGGCCGAGCCGTTGTTGACCAGCACCACCACGGGCACACGGGGCCGGGTGCGCAAGGGGCTGGCGTCGATGGTGTTGCGCTCGCCGCTGCGGCCCACCACGTGCACGATGGGGCCGTCGGAGAGGAAGAGGTTGGCCACGTCGATGGCCGCCGTCAGCAGCCCGCCCGGGTTGTTGCGCAGGTCCAGGATGAGCGCCCGGTACCCCTGGCGCTCCAGGCTCTCGAGGGCCGCCTCCGTCTCGCGGCCGGCCCGCTCGGAGAACTGCAGCAGCCGCACGTACCCGATGCCCGCGGGCAACAGCTGCACGGCGGCGACCGCGGGCACGTCGATCTCCTCACGCTCGATGGCGACGGTGAAGCGCTGGCCATCCCGCTCGATGGTGAGCCGGACCGTGGTGCCCTGGGGGCCCCGGATCAACGCCGAGGCCTCGTCTTGCGACATGTCGGCGGTGGCCCGGCCGTCGACCTCCACGATCCAGTCGCCCGCCCGCAGCCCCGCACGGGCTGCCGGCGTGCCGGGGATGGGCGCCACCACCGTCAGCCGGCCCTCCTTGATGCCGATGTAGACGCCGATGCCGGCGTAATGGCCCGTCGTCTCCACCTGCAGCTGCTGGAAGGCGCGGGCGTCCATGTAGCGGGTATAGGGGTCCTTGACCGCCTCGCGCAGCATGCCGTTGATGCTGCCCGTGCGCACGTAGGCCGCCAGCAGATCCAGCGTGCCGATGGGCTCCAGGTAGTGGGTCTTGATGACCCCCACCACCTCCAGGGCCGTCGCCAGATCCGCCCCCTGATCCCCCGGCGTCGACGACGCGCCCGAGCCCAGCAGGGTGGTGGCGGCCAGGAGGACGGCCACCAACCCGGCGACCACCAAGAGAGCCGGCCATGACCGAGAGAGGCGTCTCTTCAACGGGCTCCTCCCACTCCGTGGCCCGGTACCCCACCCCGTCGGCTACGCCCGGCGATGGCCCCGCTGACCCATTATACCGCCCATCCTCTCGGCCAACACCGCGGCCACGAAGCCCGGCAGGGCCGCGAGGCGCCCCAGCCGCCGCACGTCGAGCGCCGTGCGATAGAGCCACTCCAGGGCCAGCCGCCGCACCAGGGGCGGCGCGCGCCGGGCGCGCCCGGCCCACACGTCCAGACTCCCACCCACGCCGACGGCCACCCGCACCCGGCCGCGCAGACGCTCGCGATGGCGGGCGATGAAGGCCTCCTGGCGGGGGCTGCCCATTCCCACGAGCAGCAGGGCCGGCCCGGTCCTCTCCAGCCTCTCCAGGAGCGCTGCCTCTTCCGCCGATCCCGGGGCGAAGTACCCGTGGTGGACGCCCGCCACCACCAACCCCGTCATCTCCGGCCGCATCTGCAGCCGCCGGGCGGCCTCCTCCGCCACCGACCGGCCGTGGGGCCCCTCGGGCCGCCCCCCCACCAGGAAGACCGCGAGGCCTCTGGCAGCGCAGAGCGCCAGCAATCGCTCCGCCAGCTCGATGCCGGGCACCCGCCCCTTCATCGGGTGCCCCAGCATGCGCCCGGCCCACACGACGCCGATCCCATCGGGCACCACCAGGTCGGCCTGCCGGACGATGCCGGCCAGGGCCGGGTCGCATCGCGCCTGCATCACGATCTCGGGATTGAGCGTCACGACCTGGCGCACGGGCGCGGAGTCGTCCCCGCGCTCAGCCAGCCATGCTGCCGCGATGGCCTCGCCCTCCGACAGGCTGACCGGGTGCACCCCCACCCCCAGCACCTCCACCGGGGCCGGCGGCGAGCCCGCCCGAGGCAGCGGCTCGGGCTCGACCCGCTCGAGGCGCGCCAGGGGGGCCAATCCGTCCAGCACCCGGCTCGCCAGGTCGCGGCGCATCGACTCGAGACGGCTCCGTAGCCCGGCATGGTCGGCTGCGACGGCCTCCAGGCGCTGGCGCCACGCCCCGGCATCGGCGGCGTCTCGCGGCTCGACGGCCGCCACCGGCCAGCCTACCTCGGCCAGGAGCGCCGTCACCTTGGGGTCGTACGCCAGCCCGACGAAGGGGACGCCCGCCGCTCCGGCCAGGATCAGGGCGTGCAGCCTG
Organism: Limnochorda sp. LNt; assembly: GCF_035593265.1. GTDB lineage: Bacteria > Bacillota > Limnochordia > Limnochordales > Geochordaceae > Geochorda > Geochorda subterranea. The sequence goes on from NZ_CP141614.1 coordinate 2,301,275, forward strand.
ACGCCCACCACCACGTCGAAGGCGCCGAGGGCCCGGACGGCCTCGACCGGATCAGCCGGCGCCACCTGCACGTCGACAGGGGTGTCGCCCCCCCGGTCACGCAGAAGCTGCTGCAGGCCCCGGGCCAGACGTTGACACGCCCCGAGATCGCGTCGGGGCTGCAGGGCCAGCACCGAGACCCGCACCGTCCCGCCCAGCGCGGCGGCCATGCCCTCGCCGAGCGCCCGGCCGGCCCGCTCGGCCGGCACCGGCTGGCCGGGCCAGTCCCGCCACGCCACCGCCACCCGCCACGCAGGACGGCGCCGGTCGGCGGGAGCATCGCGGTCGGCCACCGGCCCCAGGTCGGCGGCCTCGGGCGCCGGAGAGCTCGTGGCCGCTGCTGCCCCGCCAGGGCCCAGGCAGGATCCGGCAGCGTCACGATGCGGCTCGGGTCGAGCCCGCTCCAGGCGGCCAGGGCGCGCCGCGACCCCTCGTCGCGCACCGAGAGGTGCACCGCCCGCCGGGCCTCGCGCCCCACCAGCGTGCGCAGCCACCGCCGTCGGACGGGGCCCACTCCCTGCGCCACCCAGGCGACGGGGACGCCGCGCCGGCGCGCCATGGCCATGACCGCGAGGTAGTAGAGGACGCTGCGGGCGCTGGTGACGTCCTGCAGGAGGCTGCCGCCGCCGCTCACCAGGAGGTCGGCGCCCGCCAGGGCTCGCCAGACCCCTCGAGGATCCCGGGGCGCTGCCGCGACGCCGTGCAGACGCGACGTGCGGTCGGGGTCGGCCGAGAGCACGACCGGACGCAGGTGAGGCTCCGCCCGGCGCAGCGCCGTCAAGAGCCCCGCCAGGACCGCCTCATCTCCCAGGTTGCCGAAGCCGTAGTAGCCCGACAGGACGACCTTCGTGGCCCTCGGCCCCTTCACGCAGCACCCCGGCTCGCGACAGCAGCTCGCACGCCAGCCAGGTCGCGCCCCCGCTGACCAGGCCCAGCGCCAGCCCGTTGAGCACGCGCACGCCGGTGACGGCCAGCGGCGTGTGGATATGGGCGAAGCTGTTGACGATGGAGACCGCCCCGATGGAGGCGATGGCCCACAGTCCCGCCCGGGCGACCGGCCACCGCGCCCACAGGCGCCGGCCCTCTCCGTAGAGCGCCGCGGCCAGCGCGGGGTAGGCCACGACAAACTCCTTCGTGCGCGGGCGCACCGCCATGGTCTGCTCCAGCCATCCCCGCGCCAGCCGCTCCAGCTGGGAGACGGCCCCGGCCTCGTTGCCCGTCCGCACGAGGTAATACGCCGCCGCAGCCACCACCAGCACGGCCGCCGCAGCGTCGGCCCACCGCAGGGGTCGGGTCGCCCACGCCCGCAGCCGGGCCACGCCACCGCCGGAGGCCGCCAGGGCGGCCAGCCCCACCACCAGCGGCGGCAGCGCGTGCGCCAGCTTGACCCCCCTAAACTGCTCGAGGCGCAGCACGAAGAGGCCGTCGCTGAGCAGGGCCGCCACCATCAGCCCGCCCGCCACGCCGATGGCCACGAAGACGGCCAGCCCCCCAGCGCCCTCGCCGCCGGCCACCGGCGGCTCCGGTCCGCCTCGGCCAGGGCGGCGGCCGCTCCGGCCGCCGCCACCGGAGCGACCAGGGCGACACCCAGGGCCGCAGCCTGCCGGAGCAGCACGGAGACGGGCGTCTCCCAGCCGCGCGCCCGTGCCCAGGCCACCGCGGCCCCGCCCGCGAGCCCGCCAGCACCGCTGCGAGCGGCATCCACCCGCCAGGGCGCCGCGCGGCCGCCCGCCAACCCTCCCACGCCCAGGCGGCCAGGCCGCCGGCCCCCACGCCCACCAGCGCGAGCAGCCACGCCGGCGGGCGGGCAGCGCCGGCTCGGGCCCGGCCGGCCACGACCCGCCCTTCACGCTCCAGGGCCCCGGCCATCTCCCGCACCAGGGCGACGGTCTCGTCGGCCGTGGCCGCCGGCCGCAAGTAGAGGACGCGAGCACCCCGCTCCCGCACGGCCCGCACGTAGCGCGCCACGGCGTCGTCCACCGTCGAGGCCGCCATCTCCTCGGCCCGCATGCTGTGGACGCCGACGGCCGCCAGGTCCAGGCGCCGCGCCAGCTCGGGCGCCCCCTGCTGCCCGGCGAACTCCACCAGGCCCAGCGCCAGCCCCGCCCGGCGCATGGGGCCGGCCACGGCCGCCGGGTCGGGCACCGAGGACCCCTCGAAGATGAGCACGCGGCTGATGGCCGGAGTCGTCGGCCCGGTCCCAGCGGCGGTGGCCGCCGCTGGATCCGCCGGGGCGAAGGCCCACGGCTCGATCCGGGGGCGGTCGGCGTAACGCAGCAGGACGAGCACGTCCGCCTCCCGGCGGCGGCCAGCGCCTGCTCCGGAAGGCCGGCTCCCAGGGCGAGCGCCGCCGGCAGGGGAGGGCAGCGGCCGCGGCGGCCCCGAGGCGCGCAGCAGCCACGTGCCCGGCCCCGGAGAGACACCCCCAGCAGCGACGCCTGGCGGTCGGTCAGCACCACCGCCTCCCCGGAGTCGAGCAGGCCCTGCACCGTCTGCTCGGCCACCGCCACCGAGACGAGCCCGGCGGCCGCCAGCTCGCGCAGGACGGTGACCGGCTCCAGCCCCCACCGGAGCCGGGCCGCCTCTTGCAGGGCCGACCAGTCCATGGTCAGCTCGACGGGCCCCCGGTCGGCCGCCTCCCGTCCGGCGCGGGGCGCCAGCGCCCACGACGCCGCGACGAGCCCGACGGCGACCGCGGCCGCCCCGAGCCACCACCCGCTCCGCCAAGGGGCCCAGCCACCGCCTCCGCTCACGAGAGGTCCTCCTCACGGGGCCGCCGGGCGATGGCGGCCCCAGACGAGCAGTTGGCCCTCGCCCGTCTGGAGCCGCTCGATGACCACGGGCACCGGCAGCGTGCCCAGCGGCACCCTCAGCACGCCCGGCGCCCCCGCCACGTCCAGCGAGAGCGCCGGCGTGCCGTCGCGCTCGATGGAGAGGCGGTCGGGCACCAGTGCCACCACGTTGCCCGGCTCCACCATCAGCCGCCCGTCGAGGCCCAGGCTGACGGTCTCGTCGTCCACCGACGCCTCCATCACCAGCCGGGGGCCCTGCGGCGTCAGACGCACCCGCAGCAACCTGGCCAGCTGGCCGTTGCGCTGCAGGTACTCGTTGAGCGCCTGTTCGCTCAGCACCAGCTCCAGCTCGAGCCGCCGGGCGGAGCTGACCACGAGCCGGCCCTCTCGGGCCGAGGCCGCCAGATCTACCGTCACGCCCTCGCCGTAAAGCCGAAACCGCTCGGCTCGGATCTGCCCCGCCTGCAGCTCCCGCCCCGACACCTCCAGGCGGTCGATGCGACCCGCCAGAAGCGCCAGGCCGGGCCGGCTCGCCAGCGTCACCTCCAGCGCGGCCGGATCCTGCACCATGGCGGCCAGGGCCACCCGCACCTGCTCCGAGGCCCGGTGCGGCAGGGTGCGGCTCCACGCCCCACCCCCCACCACGCCGGCCGCCACCACCAGGGCCGTCACCACCAGGGCCGCCTTGCGGCTCGCCCGGCGCGGGCCGGCCGCGGGTGCCCGCCTCATCGCCGACTCGGGGCCCCGGCGGCCTGCCAGCGCAGGTAGGCCTCGATGAAAGCCTGCAGCTCGCCGTCCATCACCGACTGCACGTCGCCCGTCTCGAAGCCCGTGCGGTGATCCTTCACCATGGTGTAGGGCTGGAAGACGTACGAGCGGATCTGGTTGCCCCAGGCGATCTCGCCGACGTCGCCCCGCAGCTCCTCCAGCTGCTCGCGCTGCTCGGCCAGCTTGCGCTCCAGCAGGCGTGCCTTCAAGATGCGCATGGCCGTCTCCCGGTTTTGGAGCTGCGAGCGCTCGCTCTGGCAGGAGACCACGATGCCGGTGGGGAGGTGGGTGATGCGCACGGCCGACTCGGTCTTGTTGACGTACTGCCCGCCGTGGCCCCCCGCCCTGAAGGTGTCGATGCGCAGCTCCTCGGGCTTGATCTCGACGGCCAGGTCCGTCGGCAGGTCGGGCAGCACGTCGACCGACGCGAACGACGTGTGCCGCCGGCCCGAGGCGTCGAAGGGCGAGATCCGCACCAGGCGGTGGACGCCCTTCTCGGCGCGCAGGTACCCGTAGGCGTTGGGCCCCTTGATGGCCAGGGTAGCGCTCTTGATGCCCGCCTCGTCGCCGGGCAGCAGCTCCAGCACCTCCACCTTGAAGCCGCTCGCCTCGGCCCACCGCCGATACATACGCAGGAGCATCTGGGCCCAGTCCTGCGACTCCGTGCCCCCTGCGCCGGGGTGGATGGAGACGATGGCGTCGTGGCGGTCGTAGGGGCCCGACAGCAGCGTCTCCAGCTCGAGCCGCTCCAGCGCCGACTCGGCCCGCTGGGTCTCCTCCAGCAGCTCCGCTCCCATGGCCGACTGGTTGACCGGTTCCCCGGCCCGGCCGGCCTCCCGGGCCTCCTCCTGGGCGATGGCGACCAGGGCCGCCAGGTCCTCCACCTGGCGCGCCACCTCGTCGAAGGACTCCACGCTGCGGCGCACCTGGCGCAGCTCGTCGATCAGCGAGCGCGCGGCCCCGTCCTGCCAGAAGCCGGGGCGCGCCATCTCCTCCTCGAGCTGGGCGATGCGGCGACGCTTGCCGTCGATGTCAAAGAAACTCCCTCAATGCCTCGACCCGCCGGCGGGCCTCCTCGACCCGCTCGGTCAGGGCGCTCCAGGGGATGAGCTCGACCTTGGATGGCTCCATGGGGTGATGACCTCCCGTCGCACGCGGATGTGGCAGGCTCGGCGCCCGGCAGCCCGCCGGGGCCCGGCGTCGTCGTCAGGCGTTGCGCCCGTGGCAGTGCTTGTACTTCTTGCCGCTGCCGCACGGGCACGGATCGTTGCGGCCGACCTTGACGCCGACCCGGCGCTGCACCACCGAGGCCCCCTCCCCGCCAGGGGCTCCCGAGGCTGCCGCCGCCCGCCCGGGCGGCCACGGCGCTGCCCGAGCCCGGGCCGCCCGCTGGGCGGCGGGCGAGACCCCGTCCTCGGTCCGGTTGAGCTGGAGGTGGCGCAGGCGGAGCCGCGCCTGCTCCTCCTCCTGCTCGGGGCTGACCAGCTGTACCCGGAAGAGGTAGCGCAGCGCGTCCTCCTGGATGGAGGCGATCATCGCGTTGAACATGTTGAACGCCTCCATCTTGTACTCCACGAGGGGATCGCGCTGGCCGTAAGCGCGCAGCCCGATGCCCTCGCGCAGGTCGTCCATCGCGCGCAGGTGGTCGATCCACTTGGCATCGATGACCCGCAGCAGCACCAACCGCTCGAGCTGGCGCATGGTGACGGCACCCAGCCTCTGCTCGCGCTGCTGGTATGCCTGCCGCACCAGCTCCACGAGCCGCTCGCGCAGCTCGCTCCGCTTGAGGCCCTCCAGCTCCTGCGCCGAGACGGCGCCGGGGCGATTGATGACGTCGCCGATCCGCTCGGCCAGCTGCGCCAGGTCCCAGTCCTCGGGGTGCACCTTCTCGTCGGCGTAGGTGGCCATCAGCGCGTCGACGTAGCGGGCCACCATGTCGAGCACGCTCTCGCGCAGGTCCTGTCCCGTCAGCACCCGGCGGCGCTGCTGGTAGACGACCTCCCGCTGGCGGTTCATCACGTCGTCGTAGGCCAGCACCTGGCGGCGGATCTCGAAGTTGCGGCTCTCGACCTTCTTCTGGGCGTTCTCGATGGCGCGAGTCAGCTGCATGTTCTCGATGGGCTGGTCCTCCTCCCAGCCCAGCCGGTCCATGAACCGCCGCACCCAGTCGGCGGCGAACAGCCGCATCAGGTCGTCCTCGAGGGAGACGTAGAAGCGTGACGAGCCCGGGTCGCCCTGGCGCCCCGAGCGACCCCGTAGCTGGTTGTCGATGCGTCGTGCCTCGTGGCGCTCGGTGCCGATGATGTGGAGCCCGCCCAGCTCGACCACCTTGCGGTGCTCGGGCTCGGTCTCCCGGCGCGCCTGCTCCAGCAGCTCGACGTAGAGCCGCGCCGCCTCGTCGATGCGGGCGGCGCCGTCGTCGGAGGCCGGCTCGATCGCCCCGCCGGAGGCCACCCCGTCGGCCGAGGCGGCGCGGCCGTCGACGCCCAGGCGCAGATTGGCGAAGCGCACCCGGTCGACGGCCTGCGCCACCTCGTCGTCGGTGAAGCCCCTGGCCTTGAGGCGCTCCCGAGCCAGGTACTCGGGGTTGCCGCCCAGCACGATGTCGGTGCCGCGGCCAGCCATGTTGGTGGCGATGGTGACGGCACCCAGCTTGCCGGCCTGGGCCACGATCTGAGCCTCTTTGTCGTGGTACTTGGCGTTGAGCACCACATGCGGGATGCCCCGCCTGGTCAGCATCTCGCTGAGGCGCTCGGACTTCTCGATGGAGACCGTGCCCACCAGCACCGGGCGCCCCGTGCGGTGCATCTCCTCGATCTCCTGCACCACCGCCTCCAACTTGGCGCGCTCCGTCTTGTAGACGAGGTCGGGGTAGTCGATGCGGATCATGGGCTTGTTGGTGGGGATGACCACCACGTCCATGCCGTAGATCTTCTGGAACTCGGCCTCCTCCGTGGCGGCCGTGCCCGTCATCCCCGCCAGCTTCTCGTACATGCGGAAGTAGTTTTGGAACGTGATGGTGGCCAGGGTCTGGCTCTCCCGCTGGATGGGGACGCCCTCCTTGGCCTCGATGGCCTGGTGCAGGCCGTCGCTGTAGCGGCGGCCGAACATGAGCCGCCCCGTGAACTCGTCGACGATGATGACCTGGCCGTCCTTGACCACGTAGTCGCGGTCCCGCTTGAACAGCGCGTGCGCCCGCAGGGCTTGCAGCAGGTAGTGGGTCAGCTGGAAGTGCTGCTGGTCGTAGAGGTTGTCGACGCCCAGCATCTTCTCGACCCTGGCCACGCCGGCCTCGGTGAGGGCCACGGTGCGGGCCTTCTCGTCGACGGTGTAATCCTCACCGGCCACCAGCCGGGGCACCAGGCGGGCCATGGTGTAGTAGTGCTCCGTCGACTCCTCGGCCGGCCCCGAGATGATGAGCGGGGTGCGCGCCTCGTCGATGAGGATGCTGTCGACCTCGTCGACGATGGCGTAGTAGAGCTCCCGCTGCACCATCTGCGAGACGTCCCAGACCATGTTGTCGCGCAGGTAGTCGAAGCCGAACTCGTTGTTGGTCCCGTAGGTGACGTCGCAGGCGTAGGCGCGCCGGCGCTCCGCGAAGCCCATGTCGTGGGTGATGACCCCCACCGACAGGCCCAGGAAGCGGTAGATGGCCCCCATCCACTCGGCGTCGCGGCGTGCCAGGTACTCGTTGACGGTCACCACGTGCACGCCCCGACCCAGCAGGGCGTTGAGGTAGACCGGCATGGTGGCCACCAGCGTCTTGCCCTCGCCGGTCTTCATCTCCGCGATGCGCCCCTCGTGCAGGACCACGGCCCCCATCACCTGCACGTCGAAGGGCCGCATCCCCAGCGTGCGCCGCGCCACCTCCCGCACCACGGCGAAAGCCTCGGGCAACAGCTCGTCGAGGGTCGCCCCTCGCTGGATCCGCTCGCGAAACTCCGCCGTCTTGGCCCGCAGGGCCTCGTCGGGGAGCGCCGAGACGGTGGGCTCCAGGTCGTTGACCTGCGCGACGATGCCGCGCAGGCGGCGGACCTCCCGCTCGTTGGGGTCGATCACCTTCTTGATGAGACCCAGCACGCCCATGCCTCCCCGATCACGCCCCGCCGCCACCCTCTCAGCCCGCCCCTCCGCGTGCCATGCCGCGGGCGTCTCGGGCCCGGCGAAGCCGCCGCTATTATACCGCCGGCCCTCCCGGGGACGAAAGTTTGCCCAGGGCGTCCAGGGCCGCCAGGGCCCCCGCCACGGCTGCGTTGCCCTGCACCAGGGCGGCGCCCATGCTCCAGCGCACCTCCCGGGCCCGGCTCCAGGTGGCGCTGGTCACCGCCACCACCACGGCCTGCGACGCCTGCGGGCCTGCCAGATCCACCCACTGCAGGGAGACCCATCGGAACGGCTCCCAGCGGGGTGCGAGCGCCTCCAGCACGGCCCTTGCGCCCAGGGCGGCCATCGTCTCGGGAGTCGAGGGCCCGGCGCTGCGCCCCTGCAGGTGTTCGCCCGATGGGGCCACCAGCTCCGCCGTCACCTCGACGCGGCCCTCCGCCAGGCGGAGCTGCAGGCCGTCGAGCCGCCAGGGCCCTACCGTGACCTGCACGGCGATGGGCTCGTCCGATGTCCGGGGCGCCTGCTCCGGGGCCTCCTCGGAGCGAGGAGGAGCGGCGGCCGGGTGCGGGGGGCCCGGCGAGCCCATCTCCTCCGTCGCAGCCGGTGTCCGGGAAGCCTCGGGGCGGGCGGCCCGGCCGCCGGCCCGGCCCGGGTTGACGATGCTGACCTTCTGATAGGGGACCGACAGGTTGTGGTTGACCAGCAAGAGGCTCTGGATGTCTCGGGCGATCATCTTGGCCGAGCGCTCGCCCGTGCCGATGACGTGGATCTCGCTGACGTGCCCTTCGCGGTCCCATACGACCCGGCAGTCCGCCACGCCCGGGATGGTGCGGATGTCCTCCTCGACGACCCGGCTCTCCGGCGCCTGGCGGGGCTGGCGGCCGTACGCGCCTGGGTCGGGCGATGCCGAACGGGGCGTCCCGGACTCGGACTCGTGGAGGCCCGTGGCGCTCGAGGACAGTCTCCCTCACCTGCCCTTCTCAGGCTGGACGACCACCGCCCGCATCGGGCTGGCCCACTGGTCCCCCGGCGTCGGGCTACCCCCCCTCCCGCAGGCGGGCGTCCACCAGGGCCCACACGCCGCCGCTGACCAGCGAGTGGCCGCCCAGGAGCACCGGGATGGGCGACTCCTCGACGGCAGCCCTGGTGAAGGCCCGCACGCCCGGATGGTCGATGCTCTCCCATTCCCCCAAATCGGACAGAAACCGATCCGACTGCGAGACCTCCCACCGACGATGGGCGAACAGCACCCGGGTGTCGAGCAGCGCGGCCGCGGCCACCAGGCCCAGCCGCTCGAAGAGGCCCCGATCGCCCACGCTCTCCCACAGGTACCCCATCAGCGAGACGGCCTCGCCCCTGCGATCCCGGCCCAGCGACTTCATGCCGCGCTCCTCGGAGAGCACCCGCAGGCGGCAGCGCGTGCGGTCGTCGAGGTAATAGAAGAGGGGCGCGCCGATGCGGCCGAAGATGAGGAGGTCGGCCATCGGGTCGTCCATGATGGCCAGGACGGCCTGCACCCGCCGGCGATCCAGGGGGTGGCGCTCGAGCCACTCGCGTACCGCCGGCCCCGTGCCCGGATGCACCCCCAGCACGAGGGCGTCGGTGGGCGTATCGATGTCGAAGTGCAGCCCCAGCGTGCGGGGCGGGTGCACCAGCTCGAGCCCCGCGCCCGCGCTGAGGGCCATGGCCAGGCTGTTGTCGAGGGAGGGGGGATCGATGCGGTCCAGCGCGTCGCCGGGGGTGAAGGCGATGAGGTCGGCCGAGTGGACGTTGTTGGCGATGACCACCCGCTCCCGGCACGCCAGCTCCCGGGCGATCCACCCCAGGTCGTCGGGCGTGGCCAGGGCTCCCAGGCCGCCGCTCATGTAGATGACCCGCTCGAATCGGCGGGCACGCACCAGCTGGGCCAGCCGGCGGCCGAAATGGAAGGGCTGCCCCTGCCCGTCCCGATCCACCTCGGCGCCCAAGGCCCGTGCGTGCTCCGCCAGCGACTCCCGGTCGGTCACCACCACGATCTGCTCGATGGCCCCGCAGGCCTCGGCCCGGCGGATGGTGTCGAGCACGATGGCCTCGCGCAGTTCGGCGAGCATACGTTCGACCCAGCTGCGAGCCGGGCCCCCTTCGAAGATGACCAGGGATACCATGGCCCCTGCCCTCGGGGAGACGCCGTGGCCTCCCCCGCCCCCCACGGGGCGGGACGGGAGGCTACTCGCCCGGCTCGATCAACCCGTAGTTGCCGTCCCGGCGCCGGTACAGCACGTTGACCTCGTCGGTCGACTCGTTGACGAAGACGAAGAAGTCGTGACCCAACAATTCCATCTGGAGGATGGCCTCGTCCACGGACATGGGCTTGAAGGCGAAGCGCTTGGTGCGCACGACCCGCGGCTCGTCGCCGGACGTCTCGTCCCGCTCCTCGGACCGCTCAGGGGCCGGCACCCGCACGGTGGCCGGGCCGCCCCCCTGGCTCCTGGCGGGCTCGAGGCGAGACTTGAAGCGCAGGAACTGCCGCTCGGCCCTCTCCGACGCCTCGTCGACCGCCGCCAGGGCGTCGGGGCCCTTGCCGGCGCCGCGCAGGAAGCGCCCGCCCAGCTGAAGCGTCACCTCGGCCTGGTACTGCCCGCGGAAGGTGCCGACGACCACCTCGGCCCGCACCGCATCATGGGTGTCGAAGTAGCGGCTCAGCTTGCCCACCTTGCGCTGGGCATACTCCCGCAGGGCCGGGACGATCTCGACGTTCTTGCCCTTGACCAGGATGGTCATGCCGGACGCCTCGGGCTGATAGGCCATGGCATCGGCCCCCCATCGACATCCTTCCCCGCGGGTCCGCCAAACCCTCTCTCTCGACGGCCGCACCGTCAGGCGGCGACCCGCACGCGCCGCTCGACCCAGCCCACCAGGTACGAGACCGCCCGCGTCAGCACCAGGTACATGACGGTGACCGCCAGCAGCACCTCGAAGTAGCGGAAGGTGCGGCTGCCCAGCAGCTGGCCCCGGCGCATCAGGTCCTCCATGGCGATGACCGAGACCAGCGACGAGTCCTTGAGCATCGCGATGAACTCGTTGCCGATGGGCGGGATGATGCGCCGGAAGGCCTGGGGCAGCACGATGTACCGCATGATCTGTCCGTGGGTCATCCCCGTGGACTGAGCGGCCTCGATCTGCCCCTTCTCCACCGACTGGATGCCGGAGCGGACGATCTCGGCCACGTAGGCGGCACTGTTGAGGCTCAGGGCCAGCAGGCCCGCCGCGAGGCTCGACAGGGGAAAGCCCAGCACCTGGGGCAGCCCGTAGAAGACGAAGAGGATCTGGGCCAACAGCGGCGTCCCCCGGAAGACGTCGATGTAGGCGGCGGCGACGGCCGACAACGGGCGGCTACGGGAGAGCCGCATGAGCGCAAGCACCGTGCCCAGCACGATGCCTGCGCTCACCGATACGGTGGTCAACACCAGCGTGGCCCGGGCGCCGACCAGCAGGTACGGAAAGCTGCTCCAGACGATGTCCCATCGGAAGTCCATGATGCGCGGCCCTCACCCGGCCTGGGGCGGCGTCGACCGTTCTACGTCCGGATCCAGGTGGCGTAGAGCCGGTCGTAGGTGCCGTCGGCCTTGATCTCGGCCAGGGCGCGGTTGATGGCCTGGACCAGCTCGGGGCGGCCCTTGCGCACCGCGATGCCGTAGTACTCCTCGGTGAAGGGCTCCCCCACCACCTGGACCTGGCCGGGAAACTCCCGCGCCAGCTGCACCGCCACGGCCAGATCGATGACGGCCGCGTCGGCCGACCGCTGCATGACGGCCTGCACCGCCAGCGGGGTGGTGTCGTACTTGTCGATGCGCCGCACCCCGGCGATCTGCTCGGTGGCGAACTGGCCCGTCGTGTTGATCTGCACGGCCACCACCCGGCCCCGCAGATCCTCGGGTCGCTGGATGGCCGTCTCGCCCCGGCGCACCACCATCACCTGGCCGGCCGTGAAGTAAGGATCCGAGAAGTCCACCACGGCCGCCCGCTCCTCCAGGATGGTCATGGCCGAGATGATGACGTCGTAGTTGCCGTTGTTGAGACCGGGGATGAGGCCGTCCCAGGCGACGTTTTGGATGACCACGGGCACCCCCAGTCGCCGCCCGATCTCCCGGATCAGGTCCATGTCGAAGCCCTTGAACTCGTCGCCCTCCACGAACTCGAAGGGTGGGTAGGTGGCGTCGGTGCCGACCCGCAGCACCGATGGGACCCCCGACGCCCCCGCCCGCACACCGGCGGACGGCAGCAGCCCCGCCAGCGCGGCCCCCACCAGCACGGCCGCCACGGCGGCAGCCATCCGCAGACCGCGAGCCGCCCGACTCATCGATCGGTCACTCCTCCCACCAGACGGAGCAGACCGGCGCCGCCGCATCGACGGCGCCGGTCGCTCCCCCTCTCACGCCGCGGACGTTGCGGCGTTCACTCCTTGTAGAGGAGCCACGTGCGCAGGTTCATCGACGGATCCAGCACGATGCCCCGGACGTTGCGCCGGGCGATGGCCAGGTGCTGCAGATTGTTCTGCCAGAGCGGGATCAGGATGGCGCTCTCGGCCAGCTTCTGCTGCGCCTGGACGTAGAAGTCGGACCGGATGTCCTGGTCGGGCACGTGCTTGGCCGCGGTCAGCAGCCGCACGAAGTCCCGATAGAAGGCCCGATCCGTGGGATTGGAGCTCTTGTCGAGGTGGGTGCCCAGCGAGCCGGGCGCCTCCACCAGCCACGGCGCCAGGAAGTTGTCGGGATCGATGAAGTCGGGGTACCACCCCAGCAGGAAGAGCCCCAGCGCCCCCTCGCTGAACCGGGTGGTGTAGGTGCCCCACTCCAGCGACTGGACGTCGACGCGGATCAGCCCCGTCTGCTCCAGGCTGTCCTTGAGCACGGCCGCCACATCGGCCTCGGTGGTGCCGTAGTGGCTGGGGGTGTACCAGAGCGTGATGCTCAAGGGATTGGCCGCGCTGTAGCCCAGGCCGCGCAGGATCTGCTGGGCCTGCGCCACGTCCCGACGGGGGAAGGCCTCGACGTGGCTCCACAGCCCCTTGGGCACCATGCTGTACAGCGGCGTGTTGAGCCCGCCGAAGACGTCCTCCACCAGCCGCTCGCGGTCCACCGCGAGGGCGATGGCCTGCCGCACCCGAACGTCATTGAAGGGCGGCTGGGTCACGTTGAAGACCAGGTAACGCACCGAGAGGCTGCCCTCGCCCCGGATGACGGTGAAGCGGGAGTCCTGCTCCAGGCTGGGGATGTCCTCGGGGTTGAAGGTGCGGAAGCCGACGTCGATCTGCCCGGCCTCCAGCGCGGCCCGCAACGCCGAGGCGTCCGCGTACATCACCTCGATGATCCGCTGGGTCTTGGGCTTGGGCCCCCAGTAGCCCTCGAAGGCCTCGAAGACCACCATCTGGTCGGGATCGTAGCGCACCAGCCGGTACGGACCCGTGCCCGCGTACTGGCCGTTGACGAAGGCATCCGCGGGCATGGAGTTGGGGCTGAAGATCATGGAGGGGGCGATGGGGTCCGCCAGGCGCGACAGGAAGGTGGCGTCCGACTCCTCGAGGGTGAAGCGCACCGTGTACGGATCGAGCACCTCGATGCGGTCGATGCCCTTGATGAGTCCGACGGCGCCCTCGGGCCCGTCGAGCCTCAGTGCCCGCTCGAAGCTCCACTTGACGGCCTCGGCGTCGAAGGGCGTGCCGTCGGTGAACCGCACCCCCCGACGCAGGTAGAACGTGTACACCCGGGCGTCCGGCGAGGTCTCCCACCGCTCGGCCAGCGAGGGCACGATCCGGCCGGTACCCGGCTCGGTCGTCACCAACGTCTCCGTGGTCTGCTGCAACACGTGCCAGGTCCAGTAGTCGTACGAGTTGGCCGGTTCGAGCTGGGTCACCCGATCGGTGGTGCCGATGATCACCGTCGAGCCGGCGGAGGCCACCGCCCCCACCGCCAGCGCCAGGGCCAACGCCAACATGCCCGATCGCAATAGGCCTCTCACCTCGGTCCGTCACCTCCATCGAAGGATCCCGTCGCCCGCCACGACGCCGCGACTTGGTGGCGGATCTATTCCGTCCCTGGGCCGGGCTTCCTCCCTCTCGGCCATCCCTCAGCGGACATGCCGGCGCCGCGGGTCGAGCAGGTCGTTGAGCCCCTCGCCCAGCATGCCGAAGCCCACGGAGACCAGGATGATGAAGGCCCCCGGAAAGGCCACCAGCCACCAGTGCCCGGCCTGCAAGAACTTCTGACCGTTTTGGATGTCGAAGCCCCAGTCAGGGGTGGGCGGCGGCAGCCCGAAGCCGAGGAAGGCCAGCGCCGCCTCCGTCAGGATGGCGTCAGCCACCGTGAAGGAGGTGACCGCCAGCAGCGCCGGCACCGTCAGCGGCGCGACGTGCAAGAAGAGGGTCCGAAGGCGCGAGGCGCCCAGGGCCTGGGAGGCCTCCACGTGCTCCATGGCCCGGACCTCCAGGGTCTGGCTCCGCGCCAGCCGGAAGTAGGTGGGGATGTAGACGATGCCGATGGCCACGATCATGTTGAGCATGCCCGGCCCCAGCATGGCCACCACGACGATGGCCAGCACCAGCGCCGGGAAGGAGTACATCGCGTCCATCACCAGGCAGAGGACCCGGTCCATCGCTCCGCCCCAGAAGCCGGAGATCCAGCCCAGCAGGGCCCCGGCGCTGAGCGAGATGACGGTGGCGATGGCGGCCACCGCCAGCGGCACGCGCCCCCCGTGGAGCACCCGGCTCAGCACGTCGCGGCGGAGCTGGTCCGTCCCCATCCAGTGCCCCGGCCCCGGCGGGGCCAGGCGCTCCCCGACCGCCTGGGTGGGCGGGTGCGGGGCGACCATCCCCGCCAGGAGCGTCAGGACCACCACCACGGCCACGATGCTGCCGCCGATGGCCAGCAGGTAGTGCCGCCGCAGGCGGCGCAGCCCCAGCCAGCCGATGCCGACCTGGACGGCGGAGACGGTCTCGGTGCGTACCGGCGTCGCCATCGTCACAACCTCACCCGCGGATCGATGAGCGGATAGGTCAGGTCCACCAGCAAGTTGACCAGCGAGACGAAGAGCGCGATGAAGACCACCGTCCCCTGGATGGCGGGAAAGTCCCGGTACTCGATGCTCGTCAGCAGGTAGCGCCCCACCCCTGGCCACGAGTAGACCGTCTCGGTCAGCACCGCGCCGGCCACCAGCAGGGCGAACTGCATGCCGACCACCGTCACGATGGGGATCAGGGCGTTGCGCAGGGCGTGCGCCCACAGCACCCGGCGCTCCCCCACGCCCTTGGCACGGGCCGTCCGGATGTAGTCGGCGCCCAGCACCTCCAGCAGCCGGGTGCGGCTCAGCCGCCCCACGAGGCCGGACAGCACGACGCCCAGCGTGATGGCGGGCAGGACCAGGTGCCGCACCGCCAGGCCCAGGGTGGACCAGTCTCGCCGCAGCGCGGCGTCGAGGACGTAGAAGCCCGTGATGGGCTCGAAGAGGGCCTGGCTCACCGGGTCGAGCCGCCCGCCGACCGGCAGCCATCGCAGCTCCACCGCGAAGATCATCTGCAGCATCAACCCGAACCAGAAGATGGGCATGGCGAAGAGCCCGACGTTGGCCAGGCGCATGGCGTGATCGGCCGCACGATCCGCCCGGGTGGCCGCCAGCATCCCGCCCGCCAGCCCCACCACGAAGGCCACCCCCATGCCCGCCACGGCCAGCTCCAGCGTGGCCGGGAACCGCTCCATCAGCTCCCGGACCACCGGCCGGCCCGAGCGCATGGAGACGCCGAAGTCGCCGCGGACGATCTGGCCCAGGTACTCGACGTACTGCACGGCCAGCGGGCGGTCCAGCCCCAGGCGGCGCCGGTACTCCTCGATCACCTCGGGCGAGACGTTGCGCCCTCCCAGGACCGCCAGCACCGGATCGCCGGGCATGATGCGCAGGACGACGAACATGACCGTGACCAGGATGAGGAGGACGGGCACCATGAGCGCGATGCGCGCGGCGATGTAGCGGCCCATGCCTTCGAACCTCTCCGAACGGTACCGGATGGGCGGGTGTTCGCCCACCCGGTCGTGACTCCTGCCGGCGGCCCCACAGGGAACGCGGCGCGCGAAGCGAATTGGCCGGGGAAGGAGAACGGTGGCGAGCGGGGTCCGTCCCCGCCGTCCCCTCGGGAGGGAGCCCGGATGGCACGCACCGAGACGCAAGCGGGAGCCCGCCGCCCCCAGGCGCTGCTCATCGCCGAGGGTGGCGTCGCGGCGGCGCTGTCGCTGGCCCTCAGCTACCTCAAGCTCTTCCAGATGCCCCAGGGTGGCTCCGTCTCGCTGGAGATGGTGCCGCTCTTCGTCTACGCCGCCCGGTGGGGCCTGTGGCCGGGGGTGGCGGCCGGGGCCGCCTCGGGGCTCTTGCAGGCCATGATGGGCGGCTACGTGGTGCACTGGCTGCAAGGGCTGCTCGACTACCCCGTCGCCTTCGGCGTGCTGGGGGTCGCCGGCGCCTTCGCGGCCGCCGAGGTCGGCGTCGTGGTCGGCTCGGCCCTGCGGCTGGCGGCCCACTGGCTGGCGGGCGTCGCCTTCTTCGCCGAGTACGCGCCGGCCGGCCAGAGCGCCGCCATCTACTCGCTGGTCTACAACCTCACCTACATGCTGCCCGAGGCGGTCCTGAGCGTCGTGGTGGTCTGGCTGCTGCGCACCCGCACGGGGCTCTTTCGGCGGCGGGCGCGAGCCGGGCAGGAGTCGGGCCCGGAGCCACGGGCCTCCTGACGGGCGAGCCTCCGCAGGCGCGCCGGCCGACCGGCGGTGGCCGGCCGGCGCGCACCATGCGCGGGCGGCGCGCTCAGCTCGTGGCCGCTCCCTGGCCAGACGGCGGCGGCTCCTGCAGCGTCACCTCGTAGGCGAGCTCCACGCCCCCCCTCAGCGACGCCGCCACCGAGCAGTACTTCTCGAAGGAGAGCCGTGCGGCGTCCTCGACGGCCTTGCGGGGCAGGTCGCGCCCCGTCACCACGTACTCGACGCGGATGGCGGTGTAGCGCCGGGGATGCTCGGGCGCCCGCTCCCCGTGGATGCGCAGCTCGACGCCGGTGAACGGCACGCGCTTCTTGCGCAGGATGCTCACCACGTCCATCCCGGTGCAGCCGCCCAGCGCCATCAGCAGCACCTCCATGGGGCCCGGGGCCCGCTGCGGCTCCTCCGTGCCGGGCTCGCGCCCGTCCATCACGAGATAGTGCTGGGAGGGCCCGTGCCCGACGAAGGCCATGCCACCCACATGCCGCACTACCACGTCCATCGCTGCCATCGATGACTCCCCTTCCTCGCGATGCCGTCGTCTCATCGTGCGTTGCCGGAGGCCCGGCGAGCCCGGACGGCGCGCTCGATGGCCTTGACCGCCTCGACCACCGGCAGCGGTGCCAGGGAGGCCACGGCGATGACCTCCCACTCGGCACGCCCCAGCGGCACGACGCCGAAGGCCGAGGCCAGCGGCGGCCACAGCAGCGCCAGCAGCTGCAGCGCCAGCGCCGCGACGAAGGCGCCGACCATCCACCGGTTGCTGGCCAGACCGATCCGGAAGAGCGACTGCGTGAGGGACCTCATGTTGAACGCGTGCACGAGCTGGGCCATGGCCAGCGTCGCGAAGGCGGCGCTGCGAGCGGCGGCCATGTCGTGCCCGGTGCGCTGCATCCACCCGAAGACGCCCAGCACCAGCGACGCCAGCAAGAGCCCCTGGTAGGCGTCGCGCCAGGCCATTCCGCCGGCGAAGACGCCCTCGCCCCGCCGGCGCGGCGGCCGGCGCATCAGGCCGGGCTCGGGCGGCTCCACGCCCAGCGCCAGGGCGGGCAGGCCATCCGTCACCAGGTTGACCCACAGGATCTGCACGGCTGTCAGCGGCCGGCCCATGCCCAGCAGGATGGCGCCGAAGATGGCCATGATCTCGCTCAGGTTGGCCGAGAGCAGGTAGTGGACGAACTTCTTGATGTTGTCGAAGATGGTGCGGCCCTCGGCGATGGCGGCCACCACCGTGGCGAAGTTGTCGTCGGCCAGCACCATGTCGGCGGCACCCTTGGCGACGTCGGTGCCGGTCACGCCCATGGCCGCCCCCACGTCGGCCCGGCGCAAGGCAGGGGCGTCGTTGACGCCGTCGCCCGTGACCGCCACGACGTGCCCCCTGCGCTTGAGGGCCTCGACGATCCGGAGCTTGTGTTGGGGGCTGATGCGGGCGTAGACGTCGACGTCGTCGAGCATCTGCTCCAGCTGGGCGTCGCTCGTGCCGTCCAGCTCGACGCCCGTCAGCACCCGGCGCCGCCCGTCGCCCTCGCGCAGCAGCCCCACCTGCGCAGCGATGGCCACCGCCGTCTCCCGGTGGTCACCCGTGATCATGATGGGGCGCACCCCGGCGCTGCGGGCCAGGCGCACGGCCTCGGCCACCTCGGGCCGGGGAGGGTCGATGAGCCCCACCAGGCCCACCAGCACCAGATCCCGCTCGGCCGTGGCCTCGTCCATGGCCTCGGGCGGCTGCGACAGCGGGCGGGCGGCCACGGCCAGCACCCGCAGGGCGCCCTGGGCCATGCGGGCCGCCGCTTCCTGCGCGGCCGCCCGGGCGTCGTCGTCGAGGTCGCGGATCGCGCCGGCCTGGGCCAGCGCCCGACAGCGGCTCAGCACCGACTCCGGGCTCCCCTTGACGAAGAGCAGCCACCGTGCCTGCGCCAGCTCGGCGGGCCCCGGCCAGGTCAGGCCTCCGGGTGCGTTGGCGTGGAGCGTCGCCATGCGCTTGCGCACGGAGTCGAAGGGCACCTCGCCGGTGCGCGGCAGCGCCTCGGCCAGCTCGCCGGGCCAGATGCCCCAGCGGGCCGCGACCTCCAGGAGCGCGGTCTCCGTGGGATCGCCCACCGCCCGCCACGGGGCGCCGTCCGCGCGCTCCTCGCACTCGAGCCGGGCGTCGTTGCAGAGCGCCCCGCCCCTCAGCAGCCAGACCAGGCCCCCCGCCGGCTGGCCGGGCTGGCGCAGGTCCACCATCTCGCCATCGACCCACGCCTGGACGGCCTCCATGCGGTTTTGCGTGATGGTGCCGGTCTTGTCGGAGGCGATGACGGTGGCCGCCCCCAGGGTCTCGACGGCCGGCAGGCGCCGGACGATGGCGCGGCGGCGGGCCATGCGCTGGACGCCCAGGGCCAGCACGATGGTCACCACCGCCGGCAGGCCCTCGGGGATGGCCGCCACGGCCAGGCTCACCGCGGTCATGAACATGTCGAGCAGGGGTTCGCCCCGCAGCAGCCCGACGCCGAAGACGACGACCACCACGCCCAGCACCAGGCCGCCCAGCACCTTGCCCAGCTCGGCCAGGCGCCGCTGCAGCGGCGTCGGCTCGGGCTCCCCCTCCTGGAGCAGGGCGGCGATGCGCCCCATCTCGGTCCCCTGCCCGGTGGCCACCACGACGCCGACGGCTCGGCCGTACGTGGCCGTCGTGCCCATGTAAGCCATGTTGCGCCGGTCACCCAGCGGCGCGTCGGCGGGCACCGAGGCCCCGGCCTCCTTGTGGACGGGTACCGACTCGCCCGTCAGCGGCGACTCGTCCACCTGGAAGTTGTACGTCTGCAGCAACCGCAGGTCCGCCGGGATGCGGGCCCCGGCCTCGAGGAGCACGACGTCGCCGACGACCAGCTCCTGGGCGGGCAGCTCCACGACGTGACCGCCCCGCAGGACCCGAGCCGTGGGGCGCACCATGGCCTTGAGCGCCTCGAGGGCCTGCTCCGCCCGGCTCTCCTGCGTCACGCCCAGCAGCGTGTTGAGGGCCACGATGGCCAGGATCACCGCGGCGTCGGTGTACTCCCCCAGCACCACCGACACGGCCGTGGCGGCGAGCAAGATGAGGACGAGGGGCTCGCGGACCTGCTCCCACGCCATGGCCAGCAGCGAGCGGCGGGGCGCCTCGGGCAGCAGGTTGGGCCCGTCCCGGGCCAGCCGGGCGGCGGCCTCCTCGCGGCTCAACCCGTGCTGCGGGTCGGTGCCCAGGCGCCGGCAGACGTCGGGCGGGGCGACGACGTGCCACGCCCCGTCTGCCGCCGGGGTCCGGTGGGCCGGTGACGATGTCACGGTGGGGGTCTCGATCGCGACCGTCTCCCTTCGCCGTCGAGATGGCGCGGCGCAAGCCCCCGACGCGCATCCGTCCGCGATGATAACATGGCAGGCGCTGGATGGAGGTGCGCGTACGGCGCTGGTGCCCTTCTTATCCTGCACCGTGCAGCCCGACGAGGCGGGACGGAGCGTCCGGGACGTCGTCCTGCGGCGCTGGCACCTGTCCCGTACCCTGTTTCGGCGCGTCAAGGCCCTGGGCGGTCTGTGGGTCGACGGGCAGCCCGTGCGCGGCCATCGCGTCGTGCAGACCGGGGAGCGCATCGAGCTGGCGCTGCCTCCCCATCCCCCCGCGGCGGCCGAGCCCGTCGCGGTGCCCATCGTCTACGAGGATCCGTGGCTCGTGGTGGTCGACAAGCCGGCAGGCATGGTGGTGCATCCGTCCCGGGGACACCCGGGCGGGACGCTGGTCAACGGGCTGGTGCATCACCGTCTCCAGCGGGGGGAGCCTCCCTGGGTCCACCCGGTGCACCGCCTGGACCGGGGCACCTCCGGGCTCCTGCTGGTCGCGAAGAACCCCTACGTCCACGAGCGACTCGCACCGCACCGCCTCGCGGGCCGCCAGCGCCTGGGGCGCAGCTACGTCGCCCTGGCCCTCGGCCATCTGGCCGCCCCGTCGGGCGTCGTCTCGGTGCCCATCGACGAGCCGCCGCCGGCGCCCCGGCAGCCGGCTGGGCCGGTGCCGCGCCGGCCGGATCCGTCCGGCCGCACCGCCGTCACGCGCTACCGGGTCGCGCGGCGGACGTGGCTCGAGGGCCAGCCGGTCAGCCTGGTGGTCCTGCGGCTGGCCAGCGGCCGGACGCACCAGATCCGGGTCCACCTGGCCTTCCTGGGCCATCCCCTGGTGGGCGACACCCTCTACGGCCCGCCTGAGGCGGCGCTGCAGCGCCCGTGGCCGGCCCTGCATGCGCGCAAGCTGTGGCTGGTCCACCCCATGGGCGACCGCCGGCTGCTCTTCAAGGCACCGGTGCCCTTCTGGCCGCCGGTCTAGGTCGGAGAGCGCCCCTCGGGGCGGCGGGTCAGGGCTGCTGGGGCTTGCGCCTCTCCTCGTCGGCCTCGTCTCCGCGAGCGGCGTTGAGCGACTCCTTGAACTCGCGGAAGCTCTGGCCCACCGCCTTGCCCAGCTGCGGGAGCTTGCCGGGGCCGAAGACGATCAGGGCCAACAGCAGGATGACCAGGAGCTCGGCAGGCCCGATGTGAGGCATGGGCTCCCCCTCTCCCTCCGGCCCCAGCATACCACGGAGCCGCGGGGTACCGTCAGCCCGTGTTGCGCAGCCCCGCTGCGATGCCGGCGATGGTGACCAGCACGCCCAGGCGGCTCGTCTCGTCGGCAAGGGCGCGATGCCGACGCACGAAGCGGACCTGCAGGTAGCTCAGGGCGTCCACGTAGGGATTGCGCAGCCGGATGGACTGGGCCAGAGCCGGCTCCCGCTCGAGCAACGCCTGCTGGCCCGTCACGCGCAGCACCCAGTGCACCGTCCGCCGGTACTCGTCCGCGATCCGGTCGAAGACCTGCCGGAACGAAGGCCCCTCTTGAGCCCCCGCGGCCGACGCCCGGCCGGCGCTCGCGTCGTCCCCGGCCCCGGCCAGGCCGGCGTAGAGGGCGGCGATGCGCATGTCCGCCTTGGCCAGCGCCATCTGGAGGTTGTCGACGACGGCCCGAAAGAGCGGCCAGTCCCGGTACATCTCGGCCAGCGCGGCGACGGCCGCCGGCTCCCCCAGGCCGCTCTCCTCCGCCCATCGCTCGCAGGCGGAGCCGACGCCGTACCACGCCGGGAGCAGGTGGCGGCTCTGGTTCCACGCGAAGACCCACGGGATGGCCCGCAGCGCCTCGAACCGCTGCCCCACCTGCCGCGAAGGCGGGCGCGAGCCGATGTTGAGCTCGCCGATGTGGGCGATGGGCGTGGCCGCGAAGAAGTAGCGCAGCCCCTCCTCGTCCCGGCCGAAGAGGAAGTCTCGGTAGGCCTCCATCGACAGGGCGGCCAGCCGGTCCATGACGGCCTCCCAGCCGGGGGGCACCTCCTCCCCCGGTCCGCCCGGCACGCCCGCCTCCCCACCTGGCGAGCCCTGCGGTTCGAGGGCCGCCCGGTCGTCGAGCGCCTTGACCGCGGCCGCCCAGACCACCTGCTCCAGGCTGCGCTGGGCGATCTCGCCGAGCAGGTAGCGCTCGGAGAGCACCTCGCCCTGTTCGGTCAGCTTGATGCCGGCCCGCGTCGAACCCGGGGGCTGGGCCAGGATGGCCCGCGTCGTGGGCCCCCCGCCCCGCCCCAGGGCCCCGCCCCGGCCGTGGAAGAACCGAACCTCGAAACCGCCCTGGTGCGCCTGCCCCAGCAGCCGCCGTTGGGCCTGGTAGAGTTCCCAGTTGGCCGCGAGGTAGCCACCGTCCTTGTTGCTGTCGGAGTAGCCCAGCATGATCTCCAGCGTGCCGCCCCACGCGGCCAGGAGCCGCCGGAAGGCCGGCACCCCCACCAGCCGCCGCACCATGCCGTCGGCGGCGCGCAGGTCGTCGATGGTCTCGACGATGGGCACCACTCGCAGGGGCGCACGTGACGCCTCGGCCGAGGCTCCGGCCAGCCCCACGCCGGCAGCCAGAGCGACGACCTCGAGCACGTCGCTGGGCTCGTGCGCCATGCTCACCACGTAGGTGTCGACGGCCTCGGGCCCCATCTCCTCCCGCGCCGCCCGCACCACCTCGAGCGTGGCCACCAGCTCCGCCGTCTCGGGAGAGACGGCCCCGCGCGCCTGCACCCGTGCCCGCCCCACCGCGTCGGCCAGGGCCCGCCGTGCTCCCTCGTCCTCCAGCAGCCGGTCGAGCAGCGCCAGGCGCTCCTCCTCGGGCAGCACCCGGTAGGAGGCCGCCAGTCCCGCCATCCGCAGCAGCTCGTCGAGGGCCCGCTCGTGGACCTCGCTGTGCTGGCGCACCTCGAGCGGCACCAGGTGCAGCCCGAAGGTCTCCACCTGCCGGATGAGCCGGCCCAGGCTCCCCCGGACGATAGCCTGGCCCCGGGCCGCCAGCAGGCTCTCCTCCAAGAGGCGCAGGTCCGCCAGCAGCTCGGCGGCCGACCGGTACCGTCCCTCGGTGCCCGCCGGGCGTCGCCGCCAGCCGGGCTGCAGCGCCAGGTTGTGGCGCCGCAAGAGCTCCAGCCGCCAGTACATGGCCGCCAGCTTGCGCCGGTAGGGCTCGTCGTCGTTCCAGCGGACGAAGCCGACCGGCTCCGGGGCCAGCACGGCCTCGTCGTCGGCCAGGGAGCGCAGGAGCCGCTCGGCGACGGGCACGAGCCGGGTGCTCTGGGCGAAGCGTGCCATGAGGCCCCTCACCGCTGCCATGTAGCGGCGCACCGCCAGGTCCCGCTGCCGGCAGAGCGCCTCCCAGGTCACGCGGGCCGTCACGTGAGGGTTGCCGTCCCGGTCGCCTCCCACCCAGCTCCGCAGCCGGACCATGGTCGGCAGCAGCCGCTCACCGGATGCGATGCGGGCCTCCAGGGCGGGATAGGCCCGCCCCAGCTCCCGCTCCAGGCTCTCGTGCAAACGGGGTAGCTCCTCGAAGAGGGTCACGTCCAAGAAGAAGAGGACCCGCCGCAGCTCGTCGGTGGGCTCGGGGCGCCGCGACCGGATCTCGCTGCTCTGCCAGAGCAGGGTCAAGAGCTCCTTCATGCGGTCGCGCAGCACCTCGCGTTCCGTCGGCGGCGTCAGGGGGTCCTCGCGCCGCTCCAGGAGCTCGTGCAGGTCGTGGAGGATGGCCAGCACCGTCCGCCGTGCCGCCTCGGTGGGGTGCGCGGTCAGCACCAGATCCACCCGGAGCGACCGCAGCAGGGCCAGCGCCCCCTCCGCATCTAGGCCGCGGGCGCGCAGCTCGGCGACCAGCGCCGCCGGTGAAGCGGGCTGGGGAGCGTCGCGGTGCTGGCGCAGCAGGTACTGGCGGCGCCGGCGCACCCGGTGGTGCTGCTCGGCCAGGTTGGTCAGCCGGAAGTAGAGGCCGAAGGCCCGCGCCACCTCCAGCGCCCGCTGGTCGGGCAACGCCTCCAGGAAGTCGACCAGCTCACGCTCCAGGACGGGGTCGAAGCTGCTCCGCAACGCCTTGGCCGTGAGGCGCACCCGCTCCACGGCCTCGAAGAGCGCCTCGCCGCCCTGCTCCCGCAGCACCTCGCCCAGCAAGGCGCCCAGGAAGCGCACCTCGTCGCGCAGCCGTCGCAGGCGGTCCACCGAGGCGGCGCGGGCGGGGCGGAGCGCGACCCGTGTCGGTCCGTGCACCTGTGGCTCACCGTTCCCGGGTTGTGGGAGCCTCGTTTTCTGCCCATTTTAGGAGCGGCGAGCCGGCGTCTCAACACTTACGAAAGTGAATACCGTATTCTTCTCCGCCCCTTGGACAGATTCTTCTCGGCTCGGCCCCCGGGCGGCCCTCACCCCCCGGCACCTGCGGCAGGTCGGCGGCGCCGGCAAAGAGCACCTCGGCGCCCGGCAGGAAGCGTGGCAGGTACTCGGCGATGGCGGCGAAGGCCGGACTCGCCACGACGACTCGCATGACGTCCCCTCCTGGGCGACCGGTGCAGGCGGCACCGACCCGGCGCAGAAGATTCTTCGCACGCCGGGGCCGACCTGGCGACGGCTCCGCAAGCGAGGAGGCATCGGGCTCGGCATGCGCATCTACATCTCCATCGACATGGAGGGGATCGCCGGCACCTTCAGCTGGCGGCAGGATCAGGGCGAGTGGCGCCCGCAGGTGCGGCGCCTGATGACGTTGGAGGCCAACGCCGCCATCGAGGGGGCCCTGCAGGGCGGGGCGACCCGGGTCGTCGTCAACGACTCCCACGACACCATGGCCAATCTGGACCCCGAGCTGCTCCACCCGGCCGCGGACCTGATCCAGGGCACCCCCAAGCCTCTCAGCATGGTGGAGGGCGTGCAGGAGGGCTTCGATGGCGCCTTCTTCATCGGCTACCACGCGGCGGCGGGCACGGCGCCGGCGGTGCTGGACCACACCTACTCCGACGAGTCGGCCTGGGAGATCCGCATCAACGGGCGCCCCGTCAACGAGGCGGCCATCAACGCGGCGGTCTGCGGCCACTTCGGGGTGCCGGTGGTGCTGGTGACGGGCGACCAGGTCGCCTGCCGCCAGATGCAGGAGTGGCTGCCATGGGTGCGCACGGTGGCGGTCAAGGAGCCGCTGAGCCGCTACGCCGCCCGCTCCATGCACCCGGAGCGCGCCCGCCGGGCCATCCGGGAGGCGGCCCGGGCGGTGGTCTCGGAGATGGCATCGGGGCGCAGGTTCGACACGTTCGTCTTCGAGACGCCCGTGGTGGTGGAGCTGACCACGCCCCATACGGGCCAGGCCGACGTGGCCGCCCTCATGCCGGGCGTCGAGCGCATCGGGCCCCGCACCGTGCGCTACCAGGAGACCGACTACGTCAAGGCCTTTCGCGCGATGCGGGCCATGCTGGTGCTGGCGGGCTCGAGCCGCTAGCGGGGCCTCACCGCCGCGGCCGCGGCGATGGGCCCCGCCAGCGGCGGTGGCTCCCCGGCGCCCGCTACAGCCGTAGGGGCGGGCAGCGCCCGCCCACGAGCCAGGCCAGCACGCCGCCCGCCAGGGCCGTCACCAGCCGGGGCCACTGCATCGCGACGGCCACCGGCGGCGGCACCTCCACCAGCGCCCGCACGGCGGTCGCCAGCACCGCCCACTTGACCAGCGCTGCCACGCCCACGGCGGCGGCCGCGTGGACCCGCCTCAGGTACGCGGCCGCCACCACCTGGAGCGCGTTGGCCACCCCGATGAAGGGCACCAGCGGGGCCAGGGGCGCGGCCAGGATCCCCCGCCACAGGGCCACGACCGGGGTCAGCGCGCCGATGGCCGCACCGAAGAGGGGCCCCACCAGCCAGGCAGCCAGGAAGAGCGTGGCATTGACGACCGGGCCGGTCACCGGCTGGGGCAACCCCAGCGACTGAAACGCCGTCACGAAGGCCAGCAGCAGGGCCGCGACGACCACCGGTCGGGTGAGGCGACGGGGCGTCGCGGCCACGACGTCATGCGCAGGCATGGGTGCGCTCCCTCCCGAGGGGGGCATTCGAGGCCGGGATGGGGCCCGCCTCTCTGGAGAGTCTCCCCGCGAGAGGACCCGGCGACCCTCACCCCGACGGGCAAGCGCCAGCCCGGTGGGATGGTACAATGAGCCCGAGAGGGAGCAGATGGGAGGCCGGAGCATGGAGGTCGTCCAAGCCATCCGCACCCGTCGGAGCATGGGCAAGCTGACGGACCACCGCCCCCCTCGAGAGCTGGTCGAGCGGCTCATCGAGGCGGCCTGCTGGGCGCCCAACCACTTCATGACCCAGCCGTGGCGCTTTTGGGTGCTGACCGGCCGGGCCCGGGAGGCGCTGGGCGAGGCCATGGCCCGGGGCCTGTCGGCCCGGCTCCAGGCTCAGGGCAAGGCGCCGACTCCCGAGCAGCTCGAGGGCGAGCGGACGCGACCCTTGCGGGCGCCCGTCGTCATCGTCGTCGCAGTGGAGCCCAAGATCGAAGATCCTCGCGTGGTGGAGGTCGAGGAGATCGCCGCCGGGGCCGCCGCTGTCCAAAACCTGCTGCTCGCCGCGCACGGCTCGGGGCTCGCTGCCTACTGGCGCACGGGCTCGGCCGCCTACGACCCGGTGGTCAAGGCGCATCTGGGCCTCTCGGAGCGCGCCCACATCCTGGGCTTCGTCTACCTGGGCTACCCCGATGGCGAGCTGCCGCCGCCCAAGCCGAGGGACCCGGCCTCGCGCACCGTCTGGCAGGGCTGGGAGTAGCGGTATAATCGGGGATGACCCCCCATCGCGAGGGTGGGTGATGCTGGGTTTGGATCCCGACACAGGATGGCGTATCGCCATACTTGTTGGGCTCTTGGCTCTCTCCGCCTTCTTCTCCGGCTCCGAGACCGCGCTGATGGCCTTCAACCGCATCCGGCTGCGCCGGCTGGCTGACGCGGGGGACCCCGCGGCCCGGCGCATCGCCCGGCTGCTGGAGTCGCCGTCTCGTCTGCTGACCACCCTGCTGGTGGGCAACAACCTGGTCAACACCGCCGTCACCGCCACCGCCACCGCGCTGGTGCTGGACTGGGTGACCGACGAGCGCACGGCGCTCGTGGCCGCGACGCTGGGCACCACGACGCTGCTGCTGCTCTTCGGGGAGATCACGCCCAAGGCGGTGGCGGCCCACGCGCCCGAGGCCTTCGCGCGGCGCGTGCATCGCCCGGTCGAGATCCTCCTCTGGCTCTTCTCTCCCATCAACCGCGTCCTTGGGGCCGGCACCGACCTGATGCTCCGCGTGCTGGGCCGACACCGGCGCCAGGAAGCCTCCGTCAGCGAGGAGGACGTCCGGGCCCTGCTGGCCGTCGGGCAGCAACAGGGGGTCTTCGCCCCCGAGGAGCAGCGGATGGTGGAGCGCATCTTCGCCTTCGGCGACCTGCGGGTGCGGGACGTCATGGTGCCCCGTGTCGACGTGGTGGGCATTCCCCGGGAAATCACCTGGCCCGAGCTGCTGGCCCTCGTGCGTCGCGAGCACTTCACGCGTTACCCCGTCTACGAGGGCGACATGGATCACGTCATCGGCGTCCTGCACGTCAAGGAGCTGATGCTGGAGGCCGCTCGCCACGCATCGGGGGAGTCGAGGCCGCCGCATCGGGCGTCCAGCGTCGGCCACGGGCCTCCCGAGGCCCCTCTGCCGGCCGCGTCCCCGTCGCCCGGCCCCTCGCGCCCCGCCTTCGACCTGAGCCGCTTCATCCGCCCCGCCTTCTTCGTGCCCGAGTCCAAGCGAGTCGTCGAGCTCCTGCGGGAGATGCGCCAGCAGCGGGCCCACATGGCCGTCGTCGTCGACGAGTTCGGGGGCACGGCCGGCATCGTCACCATCGAGGACCTGGTGGAGGAGGTGGTCGGCGACATCGCCGACGAGTTCGACCACCAGCGCGAGCCGGCCATCCGCAAGGTCGAGGAGCGCGTCTGGAGCGTCGCGGGCAGCGTGCGCCTGGAGGAGCTCAACGGGGAGCTCGGCATCCAGCTCGAGTGCGACGAGGCCGACACCGTCGCCGGGCTGGTGATGGCCCAGCTCGGGCGCATCCCCCGGCCAGGCGACCGTACCGAGCAGGCGGGCGTCGAGCTGACGGTGGAGCGCATGGAGGGCCAGCGGGTGGAGCGGGTCCGCGTGCGCCTGGCGGGCAGACCGGGGAGCGAGGACGGCCTCGGCGCCAGGGGCCATGCGGCGGAACGGGCGGATTCCCGCACGGGAGCGGAGCTCCCCCAACAGTCCTACTCGGGCGCCGCGTTGCGGGAGTGAGGGGAGGCGCGTGCGGCTGCGAGCCGCGCGGCGCCTCCGCCTTCGTCTTCTTCGTCTTCGCCTGCGCCCACCACATCGGGCCGGGGCGCTCGCGGATCAGAGGGCAGGAGAGGCGCCGCCGGCGGGCGAAGGGGAGCGCATGCCCCCGCAGAGCGAGCACGAGCTGGCCCCGGCGCGGCCCCGCCGGGCCAACGACCTGGACGGCCGCACCTGGCAGCGCTACTCCATCAGCATCTGGAGCGACATCCGCAAGACGCCCGAGGAGATGCGCCTGCGTCACCCGGCCATGTTTCCCGTGGCGCTGGTGACCCGGCTCATCCAGTGCTTGACGACCCACGAGGACCGCGTCATCCTGGATCCCTTCGCCGGCACCGGGGCGACCCTGGTGGCGGCGGAGCTGATGGGGCGCATCGGCATCGGTCTCGAGATCTCCCCCGCGTACTGCGAGCTGGCACGCACCCCGGCCCCTGCCGCCGTCGCCGGACGGCGGGATCGGGCCTCCGTCCCCACGCGGGGAGCGTCGGGTCTACTGCGACGACGCCCGTCACCTGCTGCGCTACGTGGGCCCGGGCAGCGTCGACCTGTGCGTCACCTCGCCCCCGTACTGGGACATCCTGCTGCGCCGCCGCACGGCCGACGGCAAGCCCGTGCGGCACTATGGCGAGTCCACGGCCGACCTGGGCAAGATCGCCTCCTACCCGGCCTTCCTGGCGGCGCTGGGTGAGGTCTTCCGGCAGGTCTTCGAGGCGCTGCGGCCGGGCAAGTACTGCGTGGTCGTCGTCATGGACCTGCGCAAGGAGGGGCGCTTCTACCCCTTCCACGCCGACGTGGCGCGAACACTGGAGGCCGTCGGCTTCGAGTGGGACGATCTCATCGTCTGGGACCGCCGCCACGAGTACCATCACCTGCGCCCCCTGGGCTACCCCTACCGATTTCGCGTCAACAAGGTGCACGAGTTCGTGCTCATCTTCCGCAAGCCCCCCGACCCGTCCGCGTGATCCCCTCCTCCTGCGCCTGAGGGCGAGGGCCCACCCCCGGCGCTGCGGCGGGCCCCCTGGCTTGACGGTAACGCTTACCACAGTTACCATGAGACAAAAAGGGCAGGGGGGTCACGGATGGACTCGGGGATGGAGCAGGCACGGGCGCCTGTCGCGTCATCGTCTGAGAGCGCTTTTAGCGTCGCGTCGTCCAAGCCCGCCACCGTCTCTCGTCGGGAGTTCGTCAAGGTCGCCGCTGCCGGTGCCGCCGCGGCCGCCGCTCCCTTCGTCTGGGTACCCCGCGTGGGCGCGCAGGCCCGGCGCACGCTGACCATCTTGCAGTGGAGCCACTTCGTGCCGGCTTACGACGTCTGGTTCGACCGGTTCGCCAAGGAGTGGGGCGCCGCCCACAACCCGCCCATCGACGTCGTGGTCGACCACATCAACTTCGCCGACCTGGTGCCTCGCGCCACCGCCGAGGTGGCGGCTCAGCAGGGCCATGACCTCTTCATGTTCATCTCGCCGCCCGCTGCCTTCGAGCCCGAGGTCGTCGACATGGCGGATCTGGTGCGCGAGGCGGAGAGACGCCACGGGCCCATCCTGGACCTCGCCAAGCGCAGCACCTACAACCCGGTGACGGGCAAGTGGTTCGGCTTCTCTGACAACTACGTGCCCGACCCGGGCAACTACCTCAAGAGCGTCTGGGAGGCCATCGGGATGCCCGACGGGCCCGACACGTGGGAGGACCTCCTGGAGGGCGGCCGGGCCATCCGCCAGCGCTTCCCCGACATCCAGATCCCCGTCGGCATCGGCTTCTCGCAGGACATCGACTCCAACATGGCGACGCGGGCCATCATGTGGTCCTTCGGGGCGTCGGTCCAGGACGAGAACTCCCGGGTCGTCATCAACTCGCCCGAGACCGCCCGGGCCCTGGAGTTCGGGGTGCGGCTGTTCCGTGAGGCCATGAGCCCGGCGGTGCTGAGCTGGAACGCCTCCTCCAACAACCAGGCGTTCAACGCTCGCCAGACCGCCTACATCCTCAACTCCATCTCCGCGTACCGCACCGCGCAGGACAACCAGCTGCCCATCGCGGACGACACCTACTTCTGCGATCCGCTCAAGGGCCCGACCGGGCTGCAGTGGGCCAGCGAGCACGTCATGGGCGTCTACGTCATCTGGCGCTTCTCGACCAACCAGGATCTGGCCAAGGAGTTCCTGCTCTACCTGGTCGACCACTACCGGGATGCGGTCCTGGCCAGCAAGCTCTACAACTTCCCCTCCTTCCCCGGCTCCGTGGCCGATCCCAGCACTCCCGTCGCCCAGAAGCCCGACGGGGGCAGCCGCTGGATCGCCTCCGTCTGCGATCGAGATCCCTTCGGCTCCAACCCGCCCGACAAGCTGGCAGCGCTCAAGGACGCCCTCAAGTGGTCCACCAACGTGGGTCACCCGGGCACGGCCAACCCGGCCATCGGCGAGGTCTTCGACACCTTCGTCCTGCCCGACATGTTCGCCAAGGCCGCCACGGGCCAGCTCAGCGTGCGCGACGCCATCCTCGAGGCGGAGCGCCGCTGCATCGAGATCTTCAACAAGTGGCGTGAGCGGGGCCTGATCGCATAGGTTCGCGGTGCCGACCGACCTGCCGCCCTGGACGGGTCGGGCCGCACCGAGACGGCACGAGGGACGATGCGGGCCGCCGAGCATGGGGCGGCCCGCATCCCATGCCGACGAAGGAGCAACGTGGAGATGGCCAGAGTCGAGACCCGCGATCTGCGCAAGCACTTCGGGCCGGTGGCCGCCGTCGACGGCGTCGACTTGAGCATCGAAGACGGCGAGCTGTTGGTGCTCCTGGGCCCCTCCGGCTGCGGCAAGACCACGTTGATGCGGATGGTGGCGGGGCTGGAGAGGCCGACGTCGGGCCAGATCTACATCGGCGGGCGGCCCATCGGGCCCGACGTGCCGCCCAGGGCCAGGGGCGTGGCCATGGTCTTCCAGAGCTACGCGCTCTACCCTCACAAGACCACCTACGACAACATCGCCTTTCCGCTGCAGGCCCGGCGCACGTCCGCCGAGACCATCGCCCAGCGGGTGCGGCGGGCCGCCGAGATGTTCGGCATCGGACACCTGCTGGGACGCCGCCCCCGCCAGCTGTCGGGTGGCGAGCGCCAGCGGGTCGCGCTGGCGCGGGCCGTCGTACGGGATCCGCAGGTCTTCCTGCTCGACGAGCCCCTCTCCAACCTGGACGCCAAGCTGCGCGCCACGGCCCGCGACGAGCTCAAGCAGTTTCAGCGCCGGGTGGGCACCACGACCATCTACGTCACCCACGACCAGGTGGAGGCCATGGGACTCGGCGATCGCATCGCCGTCATGAACCAGGGCAAGGTGCGCCAGGTGGGCACCCCACTGGAGGTGTACGACGAGCCGGCCGACACCTTCGTGGCCACCTTCCTGGGTTCACCGCCCATGAACCTCATCCCGTGGGACGACGAGACCCTGGTGGGCTTCCGGCCCGAGCACCTGATGCCCCTGGAGGCCTTCGCCAAAGGCAACGGCGCCGGGCCGATCCCGGAGGGGCAGGTTCAGCGCTTCGACTTTCGGGTGCGGCGCATCGAGCACCTGGGTTCGGACCGCCTCATCTACGGGGTGCTCGAGGGCTGGCGGGCGCCGCGGGCTCCCGCGCGGGGGGAGCCGCCGGGCGTGACCACGACCGAGACGGTCATCGCCAAGATGCCGGTCTCGCTGCCGTTCTCCGTGACCGAGGGAGAGGCGCAGCCGTTCGGGGTGCACCGGCGCCACCTGCGATACTTCGACCGCTTGACGGGAACGAGGGTGCGACGATGAGCGCGACCCGCCAGAGCGTCCAGGTCGCCTCGGGCGTCGCGGGCCTGGCGAGCCGCTGGCGCTATCTGCCAGATCGGGCCGAGCTGCTGGGCTGGATCATGCTGACGCCCGCCCTCCTCTACGTCGTGATCCTGGTGGGCCTGCCCTTCGTGCTGGCCATCACGCTCAGCTTCAGCACGGCCACGGCGGGCAGTCTGTCGTTCTCTTTCGTGGGGCTGCGCAACTTCAGCGCTGTCCTGCATGACCCCACCTTCCAGCGCGCCCTCAAGAACACCCTGCTCTTCACGGGCGTCTCTCAGCTCCTGGTCATCGTGCTGGCCTCCATCCAGGCGCGGCTCTTGACGATCCCCTTCCCGGGGCGGCGCATCGTGCGGTTCTTGCTGCTGCTGCCCTGGGCGGCGCCCGTGGCCCTCTCCAGCATGGCGTGGACGTGGATCTACGACTCCACGTTCAGCGTCATCAACTGGACCCTGCGGTTCTTCGGGGTGCTGGGGCCGGGGCAGTGGCTGTACTGGCTCGGGACCCCCGACCTGGCCATGGCTGCCATCATCATCGTGCACGTCTGGCGGATGATGCCCTTCGCCACGGTGGTGTTGATGGCCGGCCTCAGCTCCATCCCCCAGGACGTCCAGGAGGCGGCCATCATCGACGGCGCCAGCTACTGGCGGCGGGTCCTCCAGATCGAGTTGCCGCTGCTGTTGCCCGTCGTGGCGGTGGCGGTGCTGTTCGGCGTGGTCTTCACCTCGACGGATCTGTCGGTGGTGTGGCTGCTGACCCGCGGCGGCCCCTACAACAGCACCCACGTGCTGGCCAGCCTCGCCTTCCAGCGGGGCATCCTGGGGGCCAACCTGGGCGAGGGTGCAGCCATCGCGCTCTTCCTCTTCCCGGTCTTGCTGCTGGCAGCGGTCGTCATGCTGCGCGTCGCCCGGCGCAGCGAGGTGGGGGCGTGAGACGATGGAGGCCGTGTCGCGGATCCTCAAGGGGCTTCGCTGGGTCGCCCTCTACGCGGCGGTGGGCGTCTTCGTGGTGCTGGCGGTCTTCCCGTTCTACTGGATGCTGTTGACCTCGTTCAAGCAAAACCGGGACCTCTACGTCGGCGCCACCAACCTGAGTCACGTGCCGTGGATCTTCAACGCGCCGCCCACCCTCAGCCACGTCCGACTGCTCTTCCAGGGCACGCCGTACGTGACGTGGCTGTACAACACGCTGGTGGTGGGGGCGGCGGTGGTGGTCATCACGCTGGTGGTGGCGCTGCCGGCGGGCTACAGCCTGGCGCGCCTGGTGGGCCACTGGGGCGAGCGGCTGGGCATCGGGATCTTCCTGACCTACCTGGTGCCGTCGACGCTCTTGTTCATCCCCTTCAGCCGGCTCGTCTCAGCGCTGGGGCTGCAAAACTCGCTGTGGGCGCTGGTGCTGGTCTACCCCACCTTCACCATCCCGTTCACCACGTGGCTGCTGATGGGCTTCTTCCGCTCCATTCCCCGGGATCTGGAGGAGCAGGCGATGATCGACGGCTACAGCCGCCTGGCCGGCATCGTGCGGGTGGTGATGCCGCTGTCGGTGGCGGGCGTGCTGACGGCCGTCATCTTCGCCTTCACGCTGGTGATGCAGGAGTTCGTCTACGCGCTCACCTTCGTCAGCTCGGTCGACCGCATGACGGTCAGCCTGGGAGTGCCGGTGGCACTGGTGCGAGGGGACGTGTACTACTGGGGCTCCCTGATGGCGGCGGCCCTCTTCGCCAGCGTGCCCATCGCCGTCCTGTACAGCCTCTTCATGGACCGCTTCATCGCGGGGCTGACGGCCGGCGCGGTCAAGGGCTGAGAGGAGGATGCGCCCGGCCGCTCCTTGATGCGCCCTGCCTCCCGGTTAGAATGACGGGGGAAGCCTTGCGAGAGTCGGAGGCGTCGCGCATGCAGGGATGGCAGCTGCCGGGCGCCGGCGCCACCGGGGCGGTCGACGAGGCGGTCCGCGTCGGCCCGGAGCGGCGGCGCCGGTCGGTGCCGGTCGACGTCGGGGGCGTCGTCATCGGCGGCGGGCGCCCGGTGGTCGTGCAGTCCATGACCAACACCGAGACGGCCGACGTCGAGGCCACCGTGCGCCAGATCGTGGAGCTGGCCGATGCCGGCTCGGAACTGGTGCGGATCACCGTCAACCACGACGAGGCGGCGCAGGCCGTGCCCCGCATCGTCGAGCGGGTGCGCGCGATGGGGTACGCCACGCCCATCGTGGGCGACTTCCACTACAACGGCCACCTCCTCCTGAGCCGCTACCCCGACTGCGCCCGGGCGTTGGACAAGTACCGGATCAACCCCGGCAACGTGGGCGCCGGGGAGACGCACGACGACAACTTCCGCACCATCGTCCAGCGCGCCATCGAGTACGGCAAGCCCGTGCGCATCGGCGTCAACTGGGGCTCCCTCGACAAGCGGCTGCTGGCCGAGCTGATGGACCGAAACGCTCGCCGGCCCGAGCCCCGGGAGGCCCGCGAGGTGCTGCTGGAGGCCATGGTCGAGAGCGCCTTGCGCTCGGCCCGGATGGCAGAGGACCTGGGGCTGCCCCACGACCGCATCGTGCTCAGCGCCAAGGTCTCCAGCGTGCCCGAGCTGGTGGCGGTCTACCGCCGGCTGGCCGAGGCTTGCGACTACCCCCTGCACCTGGGTCTGACCGAGGCGGGCATGGGCACGCGAGGGGTCGTGGCCAGCACGGCCGGGCTGGCCATCCTGCTGTGGGAGGGCATCGGCGACACCATCCGGGTCTCGCTGACGCCCCGCCCCGCAGAGCCCCGCACGGAGGAGGTGCGCGTCGCCCAGCAGATCCTGCAGTCGCTGGGTCTGCGCAGCTTCGCGCCCCAGGTGAGCGCCTGCCCCGGCTGCGGACGCACCAGCAGCACCTTCTTCCAGGAGATGGCCGAAGAGGTGACCCGCTACATCCAGCGCCGCATGCCGGAGTGGCGACGCCTCTACCCGGGTGTCGAGGATCTCAAGGTGGCGGTGATGGGCTGCGTGGTCAACGGCCCGGGCGAGAGCCGCCACGCCGACATCGGCATCTCCCTGCCCGGCACCTTCGAGGAGCCCAGGGCCCCCGTCTACGTCGACGGCCGCCTGGTCACCACCCTGCGGGGCGAGGGGCTGGTCGCCGAGTTCCTGGAGATCCTGGAGGCCTACGTGCGCCGGCGCTACGCCGCCGACGGAGCCTGAGGCCATGGCGCCCTCCCGGGGAGCGGGCCGCCTGCGCCGGTGGGCCCGGGCCGCCGGCCGCCTGCTGCCGTGGCTGCAGATCGTGGGCGGGGCCCTGGTCACGGCCATCGCCGTCAACGTCTTCCTGGTGCCCTTCAAGCTGGCCGACGGCGGCATCGTGGGCCTCTCCATCGTGCTGCACTACCGCTTCGGCCTGCCCATCGCGCCGCTGGTGGTGGCCCTCAACGTGCCCATCTTCCTGGCGGGATGGCGGGTGGTGGGACTCTCCTTCGTCGCCCGCACCTTCTTCGGGGTGGGAGCGCTGGCCTTCTTCATCCACGTCACCCGAGGGCTGGCCCCCATCACCCACGACGTGCTGCTGGGGACGCTCTACGCCGGGGTGGTGCAGGGGATCGGCCTCGGGATCGTCTTGCGGGCTGGGGGCTCCACGGGCGGCACCGACACGCTGGCCCGCATCCTGTCACGGCGCACGGGCTGGAAAGTGGGGCAGCTCATCCTCATCTTCGACCTGGGCGTCCTGACGGCGGCCGCGCTCACCTTCGGGCCCGAGCAGGCGCTGTATGCGGCGGTCACCCTCTTCCTGACCAGCCGCGTCATCGACTTCATCCTGGAGGGGCAGTACTCGGCCCGCGCCGTCATGATCGTCTCGGATCGCCACCAGGTCATCGCCTCGCGCATCCTGCAGGAGCTGGAGCGCGGCGCCACGCTGCTGGAGGCCCGGGGCGCCTACACCGGCGCCGAGCGGCCCGTGGTCTACTGCGTGGTGAGCCGGGACCAGGTGCCCCGCTTGCGGGCCATCGTCCACGAGGAGGACGCCCGGGCCTTCATGGTGATGCACGAGGCGGCCGAGGTACTGGGCGAGGGGTTCACGCGGATGCCTTGAAGGGCACCCGCACCTCGACCCGGGTGCCCTGCCCGGGGCTCGAGACGATCTCGAGCTGCCCGCCCACGAGATCCATCCGCTCCCGCATGCCGAGCAGCCCCAGGGGCGGGCGGTCGCGGCGCGCCATCACCTCGGCGGGGACGAACCCCCGTCCGTCGTCGACGATGGTCATCTCCACGGTCCCCTGGTCGGCATCGCCCTGGCAGTGGATCCGCACCTCGACCCGCCGGGCACCCGCATGCCGTAGCACGTTGGTGACGGCCTCCTGAGCGACCCGGAAGACGGCGATCTCGACCGAGGGCGGCAGGCGCAGGTCCGCGCAGGCGTCGACGTCGGCCACCACCGTCAAGCCGGCCGGCTCCAGGTGCGTGCGGGCGTACCATATCACCGCCGCGGCCAGGCTGAGGTCGTCGAGGGCCGCCGGCCGCAGGTCGTAGGTGATGCGCCGCACGTCCTCCAGGGTCGCCTCGGCCAGCTGCCGGAGTTGCCCGAGCCGCCTGGCCAGTTGGCCGTCGGGGTCGCGCAGGCCCTGCAGCATCCAGTCGATGCGGAGCATGATGGCCGTCAGCGACTGCCCCACGCTGTCGTGGAGCTCGCGGGCGATGCGCCGCCGCTCCTCCTCCTGGGCCCCCATCACCCGGGTCAGGAGCCGCCCGCGCAGGCGCTCCTTCTCGCGCACCTCGTCGAAGAGGCGCAGGTTTTCGACCGCGATGGCCACCAGATTGGCCACCGCCTCGAGCAGCGTCACGTCCTCGGGGGAGAAAGCGGGGCCCGACCTGCGGGCCACCACCAGGTGGCCGTAGCGGCGCTCCTTGACCACCAGGGGCAGCTCCAACCGCACGGCGGGAGGCTCCCCCTCGCGCAGCAGCTCGGCCGCTCCCCACTGCCGGGCCATGGTGGGGGCCTGGCCGTCGGAGAGCACGATGGCGCAGGCGTCGCTGCGCACGAGGCGTCCTGTCTCCTCCACCACCTGCGCCAGCGCATCCTCGAGCCGCTCGCTCTCGGCCAGCGTCCGGCCGAAGAGGTGCAGCCCCGACAGCCATCGGGTGAGCTGCCCCACCTCGCGCTGAAGCCCGGTGGTATGCCGCTGGATCCGCTCGGCCATGTCGTTGAAGGCTCGCGCCAGCAGCCCCAGCTCGTCATGGCTGCGCCAGGCCACCCGGGCCGCGTAGTCGCCAGCAGCGATGCGCTCCACCCCGGCCACCAGTGCGGCCAGAGGGCGCAGCAGCAGGCGGGAGATGGGCAGGCCCAGGGCGACCACCACCACGACCATGGAGACGGCCACCAGGGCCACCAGCCACATGGTGCTGGAGACGACCTGGTCGTAGAGGCGCCGTGTGTCGAGGGAGACCGAGACGGCCCCCAGGATGGGCGGCTGCCCGGCGTGGCAAGGGAGGCAGGAGGGACCGTTTTGCACCGGCTGGACGGCCAGCAGCGCGCCAGCCTCGGCCACCTCCCGCACCAGCGGCTGCCCGGTCGCTACCACCTGCGCCACCTCGGGGTAGTCGCCCACCCGGCCCACGTCGGCCGACTCCGACGAGGCCCAGAGACGGCCGTCGGAGGTGATGACGTCGATGCGCCGCACCATGGGCTCGCCCTGCAGGTGCTGCAGGATCTCGCCGATCTCGTCGGGGTTGTTGCGGATCATGGAGAGGGCCAGGCCGTGGTAGATGGTGGAGGCCAGCGTCTGCGCGGCCAGCTCCACCTGTCGCAGCCCGGCGGCGCGCTGCAGGTGGACCAGGGCGGCGGCAGCCGCCGCGCCCACCCCCAGCACCACCACGAGGACGATGGAGAGGATCCGCTCCCTCAGCCGCACAGGGCACGCCTCCGGGAGCGTGGTTCGAGCCGGCGCGCCGCCGGCCCTGCGGGAAAAGCCAGGAGCCCGGCCAGTGGCCGGGCTCCTGCCCATCGTCGCCAGGGACACCCCCCGAGCGGCACGCCTCTACGAGACGCCACCGCTGAGGGTCATACCGAGCGTCGGCGTCGGCCCGCGCTCAGAAGCTGCGGCGCGGACCCCGCCGGTCGCCGCCCGGTCGGCTGCCCCGCCCGCCATCGGAGCGGTCCGGACGAGCCTGGGCCTCGTTGACCGTCAGCGGCCGGCCGTTGAGCTCGTAGCCGTTGAGCGCCTCGATGACGGATGCGGCGGCCTCGTCCGCCACCTCCACGAAGCCGAAGCCCCGGGAGCGCCCGGTATCCCGGTCGGTGATGACCCGGGCCGACAGCACCTCCGCGTGCTCCGACACCAGGCGCGCCAGGTCGTCGCTCGTCACCGACCAGGGCAGGTTACCGAAGAAGAGGGTCTTGGCCATAGACACCCGATCTCCCCTTGCCGAATCCGGTCCCTCTACACCGGATCCTGGAAGTAATCGCCGGAGGTTGCACGGGACCGGAGCCTGCAAGGGCGCCTGCCGGGGCAACGCTCTCCGCGATCCGCCTCCACTATAGGCCCGCTGCCCGACGAATGCAATAGGAGGCCCGCTCGAGCGCCAGGAGGCACGGCCACGAGCCGTCTCGAGATCGCTGGAGGCCCCGGCCCATCCGGTGGAGGATCAAGGAAATCCCGCGCGTTTGCGGCTTCCCTGGCATCGCGTGACGCCTTGCAGTCGTAACCGCTATCCCATACGCTGTAGCGTGAGTTCCCAACGGGACTCGAGGAGGTCTGACGGGTGGCCATCGAGCTGAAGCGCTACGAGCACAATCCAATCGTGACCCCTGCCGACGTCCCGCCCTCCAGCCCGGATCTCGAGGTGATCGGGGCCTTCAACGCAGGCGCGGCCCTGGTCGGCGACGAGATCGTGCTGCTGCTGCGGGTCGCCGAGCGGCCGATCTCCGCGGACTCGCGGCGTGTCGGCATCCCTCGGGTCGATCTGTCGGAGACGGGCGGTCACATCGAGGTGGAGTGGGTCGACCGTGACGTGCCGGAGCTGGATCTGTCGGACCCGCGGGGCATCCTCTACAAGGGGCGCCAGTACCTGAGCAGCGTCTCGCATCTGCGGGTGGCGCGCAGCCGGGACGGCTTCCACTTCGCCATCGATCCCAAGCCGACGGTGGTGCCCTCGACCCCGTACGAGGTCTACGGGGTCGAGGATCCGCGCATCACCCCCATCGACGGGGCCTATTACGTCTCGTACACGGCCGTGTCGCCCATGGGGGTCTGCGTGCCGCTGCTGCGCACCACGGACTTCGTCCACTTCGAGCGCCTCGGGGTGATCTTCCCCCCCGAGAACAAGAACGTGGTCCTCTTCCCGGACCGCTCCTCCGGCCGCTACGCAGCCTTCCACCGCCCGGCGGGGTCCGCCTTCGGCAGCACCCCCGACATCTGGCTGGCCTACTCGCCGGACCTGCTCCACTGGGGCGACCACCGGCGGCTCATGGGCACCCGCGCCGGCATGTGGGACGCAGGTCGCATCGGCGGGGGCGCGGTGCCCATCGAGACGCCCAAGGGGTGGCTGGCCATCTACCACGCCGCGGTAGGGAGCCGCTACTGCCTGGGCACGGTGCTCTTGGACCGCGAGGCGCCGCACCGCGTGCTGGGACGCTCCGTGGATCCCATCATGACGCCCATCGAGCCGTACGAGCGCGCCGGCTTCTTCGGCTCCGTCGTCTTCACGTGCGGCGCCGTGCGCCGCTCCGACGACGAGGTGCTGGTCTACTACGGGGCGGGCGACTCGACGCTGGGCGTGGCGATGACATCGGTGAGCGAGCTGTTGGAGACGGTGGAGCCCGTCTCGGCCCTGACCGCCGCCTGAGGGCGGCGGTCGGGCTCACGCTCGCTCGTCGACCAGGATGCCGACCAGCTCCCAGATGCGCGCGACCAGATCGAGGTAGCGCTCGGGGGCAGAACCTGCGCCAGTAGCTCAGCCGCCCTAATCAAAGGCCGGAGACGGCTGGGCCCACGAGGGTAGCGGGCGGAGGGGCTCTTTCTTTTTTTCGCTGGAAATGGGGGCGGCAAGCCTCCAGCAAAAGGAAAGCACCCCCGGGCGACGAAGACGATGGCCAGAACACGCGACCAGGGGGTGCTACAGCCGATGGGAGCCACGCCCTCCCACCGGCGGGTCCGACAGTTCGCCGCGTACATGGCCTCCACCTTCTGCCTCGGCCGGCACCTGCGCGGCCTGCGGGATCGGCGCCGGCGGGTGGAGGTGCCCGGCTTCGTCATCGGCTGCGTGCTTTTGGTGGGGTTAGCCCTGCGGGCCCGGTCGATGATGGAGCTGGAGCGCTGGGTGCGGGCCGGCGCCTTCCGCAAGCTGGTAGGACGCCACCGATTGCCGCTTCGGGACTGCCTTCGGGACTGGGCCATGGCCGCCGACGTGGCCTCGGCGTGGGCGATCAACGACGCCATCCTGGCCACGGCCCGCAAGAACGAGACCTTCCGGGGCGGCAGCGTGCATGGCTGGCATGTGGTGGCGCTGGATGGGACCGAGGTGCTGCGCACCCAGGCCCGCTGCTGTGCGGCTTGCCAGGTCTACCGGCATCGGGACGGGCGGGTGGAGTACGCCCACCGGGTCGTGGCGGCCCAGACGGTGCGCTGGCGGCATGGGGACGAGGGGACTATCCGAGTCGGTGCAAGGGTCGGGACGTGCCGCCGGTGGTGTGGGCATGGAGCCCCAGCGGCCGAAGGAAGGGGAGGTCGACGCTGCCTGCGACTGCTTCGGCGCCTGCAGGGCACGCACGGGCATTTCTGCGACGTGGTCACGGTGGATGCCCTGTATGCGCAGGCTCCCTTCCTCGAGGCGGTGCGCGCCCTGGGACTGCACGTCGTGGTGCGCCTGAAGGACGAGCGCTACGCGGTCGTCCAGGACGCAGCGGGACTGCGCCGGGGCCGCCGCTACGGCGAAGCCTTTGTCACCCGCATCGGCTCCTTTCAGGTGGAGGTGCGGGTGTGGGACAGCCCGGAGCTGACCAGCTGGGAGGGGCTCAAGCACCCTATCCGAGTCGTCTATGCCGAAGAGGAGCTGAGCTGGACGGAGCACCAGGGGACTGCCGTCTGGCACTGCAAAGCCCTTCGCATCCTGGAGGTGGCCACCACGCTGAGCCCGGCCGAGGCCAGCGGCCGGGTGGTGTGGGAGATCGCCCGATCCCGTTGGGGGGTAGAGAATGAAGGCTTCCGGCAGCTGAAGCAGGAGTGGCACCTGGACCATGGCTTCCTCCACCACCCGACCGGCATGCAGGTGCTGTGGGCGTTGCTGGCCGCTGGCTACAACCTCTTTCAGCTCTTTCTGGCCCGCCGCATCCGCCGCCGCGGTCCGTGGGAGCAGACCGAGCGGGGCGTGGCCGAGCGGCTGCGGGCGGAGCTGCTGATCGGGGAGGGACCGCTGGGGCTGTATCTGGTCCCGGACACCAGCTGACCCTCCCGCCGGCGGGTGGGGGAAGCCGACCGGGCAAGCCGTATGTTGTGGAAGCCAGCCGGGTGGCCCCGGGGAGGGGGGGAGGTGCCCGGCTCGTTTTGTCCTTCTGACCCCCACCTCACCAATCAACTAACAACTTCTTACTGGTAAACACTGGCGCGATCTCTGCGCTCGGGGGGGATCTCCTTGACGACCTCCTGGGTCCGGGTGTCGATCACCTGGACCCAGATCCGCCCCGTGCCCTCGTGGACGTGAAACTTGAGCTGTCGCCGGGCGTCCGCCAGGATGGTGTTGAGCAGCTCGGTGGTCCGCACGACGACCGAGCGTGGCGGCGCA
This sequence comes from Limnochorda sp. LNt, assembly GCF_035593265.1. Taxonomy (GTDB): domain Bacteria; phylum Bacillota; class Limnochordia; order Limnochordales; family Geochordaceae; genus Geochorda; species Geochorda subterranea. The sequence continues at coordinate 2,342,966 of NZ_CP141614.1, forward strand.
GCCGCATCCGCCTCGCTCATCGCCGACAACAGCTGCGCCTGCTCCTCCCCGCTCGAGGGGGCACCCGCCGGCCCCGCCGCCCGGTTGACGCCCATCGCGCCATCCGCCGGGCGGGGCGCCGCTCCCCCTGCCGCCGGCGGGGAGACCGGCCGGATGAGAGGCTGGGGCGCCTGGCCGGAGAGACTCGACGACACGCCTACCATCCTCCCTTGCCCCGCCCCCGGTCTGTCGCGTCACCCATCTGTCCACGACGGGAGGGCGCGACCGTCAAGCCCTATCAGGTCCTGAGTCGGCAGGAGTCGCGCGCCCCTTGAGATGGCGCCGCCAGGGCCGGGTCGGGCCTCGGGAGACGAAGGCGGACCCCACCACGAAGAACCGCCACGGCCAGTCGACAGCCCGACTGATGCCGACGCGGGCGGAGCGCCCCACCCGCTCACCGTCGTCAAGCCCCCCTCGGGCGACATAGAGCGGCGGCCGCGTCAGGTCGTGACCGTTGTGGTGGCCACCGATCCCCAGGGCCTGCGTCAGTCGGCCGGGGCCGCTGCACAGGTCCCGCAGACCCTCGACGCCCCTTCGCCGCCGCATCAACTCCACGCCGGCGACGGGTTGGAGGGCGCGGATGAGCACCGCGCCGGCCACGCCCTCCTGCTCCGTGACGACGTTGATGCAGAAGTGGTTGCCGTAGGTGAAGTAGACGTAGGCATGGCCGGGTGGGCCCCACATCATCCGGCTGCGGGGCGTGCGGCGGTAGGCGTGGCTGGCCGGGTCGCTGGGCCCCAGGTAGGCCTCGGTCTCCACGATCCGCCCCGCCACCGCCCCCTCCGGGGTCTCGTGCACCAACAGATGGCCCAACAGGGCCCGCGCCACGATGAGGGTCGGGCGAGCGAAGAAACCCCGGTCCAGGGGACCGGGCGCCCATGCCTCGGCCGTCGCCCCCGTCATGCCAGGGATTGACAGGGCGGGATCCCCCCAGTATGCTCGCGTCGGTCGGGGTTGGGATTCCAGACCGGGAGGGGTGCCGTTCGCGTGCAGCGGTTCATCGCCTTCGTCGTGCTCGTCGCGGCGGTCGCGCTGGTCACCTGGCAGACGGGTTTCACCCCGCCGCAGATCCTGTCGGTCACCGTCTTTTCGGCCTTCATCGTCGGCACCCTCTTGTACTGGCCGTTTCGACTCGCCTTCGCGCTGGTCGGGGTGGCCATCCTGCTGGCCGCTCGCCTGGTCGACATCCCCCACCTGGTGGAGTTCGCGAGCCTGGACGTCATCCTCTTCCTGGTGGGGATGATGATCGTCATCGGCTTCCTGGAGGAGCGCCGCTTCTTCGAGGTCGTGGTGGAGAAGGCCCTGCCGCACGTGGGAGGCTCGGCGCTCTCGTTGCTGTCGGCCGTCATGCTGATGGCCTTCTTCTCGGCAGCCCTGGTGGACGAGGTGACCTCCATCCTCTTCATGTCAGCCATCGTCCTGCGCATCGCCAGGCGCTTCCACCTCAACCCCGTGCCGTACATCATCATGACCGTCTTCGCCACCAACATCGGCAGCTCGGCCACGGTGGTCGGCAACCCCATCGGCGTCCTCATCGCGCTGCGGGCGGGGCTCTCCTTCCCCGACTTCCTGCGCTGGGCCACCCCCATTGCCCTGGCCGCCCTGGTGCTGACCATGATCCTCAGCTTCCTCTACTACCGGCGGCCCCTGCGCGAGCTGCACCAGGCCGTGCATCGGGTCGGTCTGAGTGCGGACCCGGCCGACGCGGAGCGGGCGGCCGCCGGCGAGGCCGCCGCGGCGGGCAACCCCGGGCACGCCGCGGGCTCCTCGACGCCCGACCTGCGCTTCCCGTCGCTTCTCTTCGTCGGCACCGTGGCGGGCCTGGTGCTGCACAAGCAGCTCGAGCACTGGCTCGGCCTCGAGAGCAACACCATGCTGGTCGGCGTCGCCCTCTTCGCCGCCGGCATCGTGCTCCTGGTGGAGCGCCACCGCGCCCGGGAGCTGGTGGAGCGGCGGGTCGACTGGTGGACCCTGGCCTTCTTCCTGCTGCTCTTCGCCTCGGCCGGCACCCTGCGCTACGTGGGCGTGACGGAGCACATCGCCGAGGCGCTGGTCGACGCCACGGGCGGCTCGGTGCCCAGGCTCCTGGTGGCCATCACGTGGAGCATCGGGGCCCTCACCGCGCTGATGGACAACGTCCTGGCCGTGGCCAGCTTCATCCCCATCGTCGGCGACCTGGCCGCCCAGGGCATCGCGGTGCAGCCCCTGTGGTGGGGGATGCTCTTCGGCGGGACCATCCTGGGCAATTTGACCCTCATCGGCAGCACGGCCAACATCGTGGTGCTGGGCCTGCTGGAGCGCCAGGAGCGTCGCAGCGTGGGCTTCATGGAGTGGTTCTGGCCCGGTGCGGTGACCGCCATCCCGTCCTTGATCCTGGCCACGTTGCTGCTCTACCTGCAGCTGCCCCTGCTGATCGGCTAAACGGGGGCCGCATGGCGCCGGTAGAGGGAGTGACCCAGGCGCTCGAGCCCATAGGCGGAGGGGCCGCCGATCTGCTCGGGGCCGCCGACGACCAGCACACCCCCGGCCGTCAGGGCCTGGCTCAAGCCACGGACGACTTGGGCCTGAGCCTCGGCGGTCAGGTAGATGAGGACGTGCCTGCAGAGGATGAGGTGTTGCGCCGTCGGATAGGGATCTCGCAGCAGGTCATGGCGTAACAGGCGCACCTCCGCCGCGATGGAGGGCTCGATGCGCCACGAGCCCGAGGGTGTGCGGCGGAAGTAGCGGCGGCGCAGGGCGTCGGGCACGTTGACCAGGTGCAGCTCGTGATACTCCCCCGCCCGGGCCCGGGCGAGCGCCTCCTCGTCGATGTCGCTGGCCGTGATGCGGTGGCGGCCGGCCTGCCCCATCTCGTGCAGCAGGATGGCCAGGGTGTACGGCTCGGCCCCGATGCTGCAGCCCGCGCTCCAGATGCGCAGGCGACCGAAGGCCGCCAGCAGCTCGGGCAGCACCTGCGACCTGAGCGCCTCCCACGTCGCCGGGTCACGAAAGAACTGCGACGTGTTGATGGTGAGGTAGTCGAGGAAGTCGGAACGGGCTCGCTCGTCTCGCTCCAGGAGCCGCATCAGCGCCGCCATGGTCGCGATGCCGCGCCGGCCCATCCACTGGCGAGTGCGGCGCTCCATCTGCTCGGTCTTGTAGGCGCCCAGGTCGAAGCCGCACCGCTCGTGCAGGCGCCGGCGGAAGAGCTGGAACTCCAGCGACGGCGCTGGTCGGTCGGTGCCGGTCACCTCGCCCGATCCCCCCAGCCCTGCCCGTCAGCGTGCCGCGCCGGCATCGGATGCCGGCCTTTCGTCGGAGCCAGGGGCGTCGGCCAGCGGGCCGGCATCGGGGTGGACCTTGAAGTGCTCGACGCACAGCTTGCCCTCGGCATCCAGGTACGCCCGCAATGCCCTGGCCGGGTCGCGGAAGACGTGCTTTTGCCCGCCGATGCTGACCGTGACGCGGGGGTAGACGAGGGTGGCCAGCACCTTGCCGCGACGCGCCACCACCACCGTGGTGGGCACCCCCGTCGGGCCGCCCAGCTCCCGCGCCAGCACGTCACCCTCGGCCACGGTGACCATCCCGCCCCGGATGACGCCCCGGCGCGCGTCCAGGCCGCGGCCGGCCAGCAACGTGGAGTTGAAGGCGCCGGAGCCGCGGATGACGATCCGACCGCTCGCCTCCAGGTGGGCATTCTGGATGCTGTAGGCGACGATGTCGGCCTCCTGCGTCGAGAAGCCCTCCAGGAGGTCCATCAGCTGCCGGAGCTCGGCGGCCACCTCCTCCATCTCCCGCAGCGTCACCCGCAGGGGGCCCGCACCCACCAGCACCTGGGCGGTGCGCTCCGCGAGGCGGCGGGCTCCGGCTCGTAGCGTGTCGATGCGCTCTCCCAGCGCGGCGAGACGCCGGGCCAGGCGGGGGAGCTCCCAAAACTTGCGCTCGATGAGCCGCTTCAACAGCTCGCCCTCGCTGACGGGCAGCCCTGCCGGGTAGGAGCGGGAGCCATCCCCCTCACCCGCCCGCTCGGCGACTTGACGCCGCAGCTCCCGGGCCGCCTCGACCAGCGACTGGACCTGGGTCGACAGCGGAGCCAGCACCGGCAGCACGTCGTTGAGCGCGGCGGCATGGCCGCCGGCCTCCACCTTGCTGGAGATGATGGTGCGGCCAACGGAGACGGAGCCCCCCGCCGTCACCCGCGCATGGCTCACCAGGCCGCCGACTCTCACCTCGCCCCCCGCCTGCACCTCCAGGCCCTCCAGGACGTCGCCCCGCACGTGGACGTCTCCCGCGAAGCGGATGTGGCCCGCCCCCACGGCGGCGTCGCCCTTCACCTCGTAGACCGGTAGCACCGCCAGTGTCTGCCCCGACAGGTGGGGACGGCCGGGTTCGGTGGCGACGATTTGGGTGCCGTCGTCGGTGAGGCGACATCCCTTGCCCGCCTTGAGCGTGACCGGGCGAGCACGGGGTACGGCCACGGGACGGCCTCGGACGTCCATGCCCGGCACCCCCTCCTGGGGGGGCTCGATGCGCGCCAGCACGGCCCCGGGCTCCACCCAGGTGACCGCCCCCCGCTCGAACAGGTCGATGCGTTCCGCCTCCGGGTCGAGCGCGGGTGCCTGGCGCTCCTCGAAGCAGATGGTGAAGCGCCCGTCACGGGGCGGTACGGGCGGCTGTCCCTCGGCCACCAGGATGGGGGTCGGGGGTGGGTCCGTTACCGCTTGCTCGATGGCCTCGGCCTTGACGCCGAAGCGCACCTGGGCCTGCTCCAGGGCCTTGTTGACGCTCTCTGCCGTGGGAAGGGGGGCCGGCACCTCCTCGACCGGCCGCGCCTGCACCCGCAGCTGCAGGGTCGGCGGCGCGTCCACCAGTTGGTAGCGCCGGCCTGCCGACCGCTCCACGGTCAGGTAGGCCTTCATCGCGTCGTCCGAGACCCGGACGGCCAGCGAGAGGCGCGGCTCGGTCGCGTCGGGCTCGGCCACCACCGTGTCGGTCGGCTCCACCAGGCGCGAGCGCTGGAGCAGGGCGCCGTTGACCCAGACCTTGACGTGCCCCCCGGGCTCCACGACGGGGCGAGGCCCGTCGGGATCGCCGGGGATCACCTCCACCCGGCCCCCTCGGACCGCCAGGAGCGTCGGCCTCGGCGATCCGGGCGCCTGAGCGACATCCTCGACGGCGTCGGTGCCCATTCCCTCACCCCTTCCCCCGGCCGTGGCCGGCCGGTCTGCCGAGGGCCCACTGCACCACCGCTCCGGCCAGCTGCTCCAGCGGTGCCACGCACTCGGCCAGGCCCTCCCTCACCACGGCCCCTGGCATGCTGGGAGCGGCGGCGCTGGCCGGCTCCTGTGCGAAGCAGCGGCCCCCCGCCGCCCGGATGGCGCGGGCGCCGTCCACGCCGTCGGTCCCCATCCCCGTCAGGATGACGGCCAGGGCGTCGGGCCCGAAGCGCCGGGCCACCGACCGCAGCATCACGTCGACGGCCGGGCGCACATGGTGCACGGGCGGGCCGTCGTCCAGATGCAGGCGCCCGTCGGCTCCCACCGTCAGGTGCCACCCCGCAGGCGCCACGAAGCCGACCCCCTCCTCCAGGGGCGCGCCCTCGTAACCCTCGAAAAACGGGATGCGACCCGCATCGGACAGCCGCCGCGCCAGCGGCGCCGTGAAGCCTCGCGGCATGTGCTGCGTCACCAGCAGGGCGACGGGCAGCCCGGCGGGCAGCGCTCGCACCAGCACCTCCAGCGCTCGGGGCCCGCCCGTCGAGGCACCGATGGCCACCACCCGCCGCGCGGGCCGGCCCGTGCCCTCGGTGGGCAGCGGCCGCGCCTCCTCACTCTTCGCGTCGGCGCCCGGCGGCCGCTCGCTCAGCCGTGGCGGCTCCTCCCACGGCCGAAGCGCCAGCGCCTCGACCCGGTCGACGAGCGCCTGGCGAAGGCACGGCCCGCCGCGACCGGGCCGGCGGGCTGGGAAGGCTCTCCACCACGCCTGCCATCCGAGGCCGCCTCCGCCGCGCCCAGCGGCACCGGCGACGCGCCGACCAGCACCAGCACCCGGGCGCGCCAGCGTCGGGCCAGTTCGGGCGCCCGCGCCAGCGCCTGCGTCTCGTGCCCCTCGGCGTCCCACACCACCACGTGCGGGGCTTGCGACCACGGCCACGCCAGGGCCTCGTCGGGGCCGGCCACCACCCCGGCCACCTCGATCTGGCCGGGCGCGTCCAGCGCTCGCCTCAGATAGGCGCGCCCGAACGGCGAGGCGCTCACCAGCAGGACCCGGATGGGTCGGGCCGCCCGGCGGGAAGCGGCGGGCATCGCTAGAGCTCGCGAGCCTCTCTTCCGAGGGTCGTCACCACGACCCGCCCGGTGTCGGCGAAGAGCCGCATCGTCCGGCCCCGGCTGCCTCCGACGTCGTGGGCCACCACCGGGATGCCCAGGGCCCGTAGGGCCGCGCGGACGGCCTCCACGTTGCGCCGGCCCACCTCGAGCGTGGCGTGGTCGCCTCGCAAGAAGAGCTGCGCCCCGCCGGCCAGCTTGGCCTGGAGGCGAGCGGTCCGGGCGCCCGCCGCCGCCATGGCCTCCACCAGCGCCGGGACACCGGTGTCGGCGTAGCGGGCCGGTGCATCGGCCACCAGGCGTCCGTTTTGACTCGACGGCAGGAAGATGTGGGCCAGGCCGGCCACCCGGCTCACCGGGTCGTACAGCGCGACGCCGACGCACGAGCCGAGCCCGATCGCGGCCAGGACGCCCCGTCCCTTGAGCACGTGCAGCTGCCCGATGCGGACGGTCACCAGGGTCGCCTGGTCGGGGCTCGCACGGATCACGATGGCTCCTCGCCCGCCATGCCCAGGGCCTGGATCAGGCGGCTCAGGTGACCCTCGGCGGGCACGAAGAGCAGTTGCCCCTCGACCGCCGCCCCCTCGCCCTGCAGGTGGGTGCGGATGGCCAGCACCCCGGCGTCGCTCCACCCGACCTCGGCCAAGATGGAGCTCAGCACGGCCTCCAGCATGTCGGCGGCCACCGATGGCACCGACGGGATGGCTGCCAGCCCCGTCAGCTCGCCCAGCGCGTTGAGGTAGCTGGTGATGACGACGTTGCCCAGCTCCATGAGGGCCGACGCCTCCAGGTCCGAGACCGTCCGCTCGCCCAGGGGAGTGGAGCCTGAGGCGAGGGGGCCGGAGCCGTCCGCACCCCAGGCGCCCAGCATCTCCTGCAGGATGGCCTGGGCCGACGACTCCGCCAGCAGGAGCACGGCATGGCCCTCGACGCCGCCCGTCACCTGGACGTAAGCGGCCACCACCGGCAGGTGGGGCTCGCCGACCCAGGCCACCACCTCGGGGACGGCCAGGATGGCCACCGCCGGCGCGGTCATCCGCACGAGACGGTCGCCCAGCATCTGGGAGAGCGCCGTGGTCGCGTTGCCCGCCCCGATGTTGCCCAGCTCCCGCAGGGCGTCTCGATGGCGCTCGCTGAGATGGAAGGGCGTGAGGACCTACCCCCCCACCTTCTGGATGGCCTCCAGCACCCGCTGGGGCTGGAACGGCTTGACGAGGAAGTCCTTCGCGCCGGCGTTGAGGGCCTCGATCACCATGGGCTTCTGCCCCATCGCGCTGCAGACGATGATGCGGGCCTGAGGGTCGACCTTCATGATCTCCCGGATGGCCGTGATGCCGTCCATCTTGGGCATGGTGATGTCCATGGTGACGATGTCGGGCCTCAGCTCCTTGTACTTCTCGATGGCATCCAGCCCGTCCTCGGCCTCGCCCACCACCTCGTAGCCGTTGCTCTCCAGGACCTTGCGCAGCGTCATGCGCATGAAGGCCGTGTCGTCGGTGATCAGGATCCGCTTGGCGCCCACGCTGACAAGGATCCTCCCTCCGTCACCGTGACCCCGTCAGACCAGCCACGACGGGTCCAGGATCAGGGCGATGCGCCCGCTGCCGAGAATGGCCGCGCCGGCCACCCCGGGCACCTTGAGGTAGCTCGTGAGGGTGCGGATGACCAGGTCCTGCAGTCCGACCACCCGGTCGACGGCGATGGCCGCCTGCCGCCGCCCCGTGGCGATCACCACCGCCAGGCTGTCGGCGCGGGCCTCCTCCGCGGCCAATCCGAGCCGCACCTTGAGCGACACCAGCGGTACGATGCCGTCCCGGTACCGCAGCACCCGGCGGCCGTGCACCGTCTCGACCCCCGAGGGATCCACCCGCTCGATGCTCTGGATGGCCTCGGCGGGCAAGGCGAAGATCTGGTCGTCGGTCTCCACCAGCAGGGCCTGGATGATAGCCAGGGTCAGCGGCAACCGCACCATGCACAACGTGCCCCGGCCCGCCCGGGTGTGGACGGCGAGGCGGCCGCCCAGCGCCTCGACGGCTGCCTTGGCCGCGTCCATCCCGACGCCCCGCCCCGAGACCTCGGTGACCCGCTCGGCCGTGCTGAAGCCGGGCTCGAAGATGAGCTGCAGCAGCCGTTCGGCGGTCGCCTGCTCCGCCTCCTCGGCGCTGAGACGGCCCCTCTCGACGGCCTTGCGGCGGATCCGCTCAACGTCGATGCCGCGACCGTCGTCCTCCAGCTCGATGACGACGTGGCTGCCCTCGTGACGAGCCGACAGCTTCAACAGCCCCGTGCGAGGCTTGCCGGCCCGCTCCCGCTCGTCGGGCGGCTCGATGCCATGGTCGACCGCGTTGCGGATGAGATGGAGCAACGGCTCGCCGATCTCGTTGACGATGTGCCGGTCCAGCTCCGTCTCCTCGCCCTGGATGACCAGCCTCACCTGCTTGCCGGACCGCCGCGCCAGGTCCCGCACGGCGCGGGGAAACCGGGTGAAGACCTGCCGCAACGGCACCATGCGCAGCCGCATGACGGCGCTCTGCAGCTCGGAGGTGACCCGGCCCAGCTTGGCGATCTGGCTGTCGTCGGGCATCAGCCGCCGCTGGTGGCGATCCTGGATCTGGTTGGAGCTGATCACCAGCTCGCCTACCAGGTCCACGAGGGCGTCCAGCCGGCTGGTCTCGACCCGGACGGTCCCTTCGGCGACGCCGTGACCGGCGGCGTCGCGGCGGCCCGGAGCCGCCTTGGGGGTGGCTGCGCCGGAGGAGGACGCCCCCCGGGCCTCGACGCTCACCGGCGTGACGTCGGCGGCCCGCACCTCCACCACGTTGAGGGCCGCCGCCTGCACCGCCTGCGGAGGCTGGTCGCTGGCCAGCGCGACGACGAAGCGATCGTCGAAGCGCTCCTGCTCCAGCGCCTCCCGTGACGGCCATGTGCCGACGATCTGTCCAACGGTCTCGAGCGCCTTGAGCACCGCGTACGCACGGGGCCCTTTGAAGGCACTGGAGGGGTCGATGGCAACCTCGACCGCGTAGGCTCGGGCGCCCGCAGCCACGGCCTGGCGCAAGGCCGTCATCTCCTGGGCGCCGAGGAACCAAAGCGGCGGTCGGGCCTTGCCATTGGACGACCCGGCCGGCCCCTCTCGCCCGGCGGCGGGTGCCGCCCGGCCCGACGGACCGCGCTCGAGGCGCCGGCCGCGGCTGCGGCCCGCAGGGCCTCGACCAGGCCGGCTGGCTGCCCCGGCCCGTCGCCCTCCGGCACCTCGCCCCGGCTTACCCGCTCCACCATGGCCTCAAGAGCGCCCGCCGCTTCGAAGAGGAGGTCGAACAGCTCGGGCGATGCCGTCTCCGCGCCCGCCCCCGAGCGCAGCCGGTCGAAGACCGACTCCATGGCATGGGCCAGGTCGACCATGGCCTGGTAGCCCATGGTGCCAGCCATGCCCTTGAGGCTGTGCACCACCCGGAAGAGCTCCGGCAGGAGCTCGGCGTCGGCAGGGGCCGACTCGAGCTGCACCAGCCCTTGATCCAGGGTCTGCAGGTACTCCCGGGCCTCGTCGACGAACTGGCCGACCAACTGGGCCAGCTCAGGGGTAGGGCTCGTCACCGCCTGCTCACCCCCCGCCGGCGCCGCTCAGCAGGTCGGGACGCACCAACTGGGTGATCCGCACCCCGAAGCGCTCCCGCACCACGACCACCTCGCCCCGCGCCACCAGCGTGCCCGAGACCAGCACGTCGACGGGCTGGCCGTCGGCGGCGTCCAATTGCACGATGGAGCCGCGGGTGAGGCTCAACACCTCCTGCAGCGACAGGTGAGCCTCTCCCAGGCGCACGGTCACCGGCACCGTGATGCGCTTGATCACGTCGAAGGGGATCCGATCCGGGTCGCTCGCCTCCATCGTCTCGGCCTCCGATGCCAGCGGGCCCGGCTCCCAGCCCACCGCCTCGGATGCGGCCGGAGGGGCCGGGGCAGCGCTCGGACGCGGTGGCGCCGCCGGGGCCGCCCCCGCTGCTGAAGCCAGAAACTCGTCGCTGAGCCGCCGGGCGAACTCGCCGGGAAAGAGCTGGACGATCCGGCTCTCGATGGGCGACGCGCCGACGTCGGCCACGCGGACGGGGAAGGCCACCTGCACCAGGTCGTCCCCGTCGCCGTCGGCCAGCAGCATCCCGTTGTCCGCGAAGGTGCGCAGCATGGTGGTGGGCGGGCTGATGACGATGGCGCGCCGGAAAAGCTGTGAGAGCGCGGTGGCCGCAGCCCCCATCATCTGGTTCATGGCCTCCGAGACGGCGCTCATGCGCATCTCGTCGAGACCATCGCCGCCGTCACCCTCCTCGCCCATCATCAGGGCGGCCACCCGGGCGGCGTCGGCGGGGCGCATCACCAGCAGGTTGCTGCCGGACACCCCCTGCACGTACTCCACCCGCACCACCAGCATCGGCTCGGATGCGGTCTGCACCAGCTCCTCCCAGGTGGCACCCGTCAGCTGGGGCTCGCCTATCTCCACCTGCCGGAGGATGAGATCGGACAGCACCTCACCCGACGCCCGCATGGCCTCGGTGGTCATCCGTCGCAGGGCGTCTCGTTGCGCCGGAGTCAGGCGCAGCTCAGCGGGAGGCACTCGAGGCGACCTCCCCCTCTGGCGTCGACGCGGGCTCTTGCGCCGGTGCCGTCGAAGCCGCACCCGTCAGGCGCACGGCCAGGCGGCCTCCGACCCGGCCGGCCCGTCCCCGAAACTTGGGCCGGTTGGCTACGTGAAGCTCGATCTCGTCGTGAATGCCCGTATCGAGGATCAGCACGTCGCCCTCCTTCAACTCCAGCAGCTCCCCTATCTCCAGGCGAGTGGAGCCCAACACGGCCTCCACGGTGACCACGGTGTCGCTCAACAGCCGCTGCAGCCGTGCCCGGTCCTGTGACTGGGGCCGGGCCTGGGCCCGCAGGAGGTACTCGTTGGAGAGGCTGGGCAAGAGCGGCTCCAGCACCGAGTAGGGCAGGCAGAGGTTGAGGGTGTCGCCGTTGTCGCCCAGCTCCACCTGGAGCGCCACCCACAACACGATGTCCTGGTCCATCACCAGGTTGATGTAGGTGGGGTTGACCTCCACGTCCCGCAGCTCGATGCCGACCGGCAGCAGGCCCGCCCAGGCCTGGCGGTAGGCGTCGCCCACCACGCCCAGCAGCCGGTGCCGCAGGACCTGCAGCTCGATGTCGGTGGGCTCCCGCTGGCCCACCCGCGCCGAGCCGGGCCCGCCGGCCAGGCGCTCGTAGATGTGGTAGGCCAGCTCCAGGCTCAGCTCGAGCACGATGTGGTCGCCGCTCCCGCCGAAGTCGAAGACCGCCAGCAGCGACGGGTTGGGCACCGAGCGGATGAACTCCCCGTAAGTCAGCTGCTGCACCGAGATGACCCGCACCGTCATCTCCGTGCGCAACCGGGCCCCCAGCATGATCCCCAGCAGCCGACCGAACTGCTGGTGGATGCGCTCGATGGACCGCAGCTGATCGCGAGAGAACTTGGACGGCCGCCGGAAGTCGTACGGCACGATCCCCGCCGCGGCCTCCTCGCCCACCACGGCCGAGGCGTCGGCGGGCCGCTCTTCGCCCCCGACCGTCAGGTCCCGGATCAGCTCATCGATCTCTTGCTGACTCAGGATCCGCTCCATCGCCCTCGGCCGCCTCCGCCGCGCTCGTCTCGGCTTGGCCCGTCTCGTCGCCGGATGCCTCACCGGCGCCGCCCAGCTCGCCCACCTCCATGGAAGTCTCCACCTGCTCCAGGGCCTTGATCTCCGCCGCGTGGAGCAACCGCTGCAGATCCAGCAGGATGATCAGCCGGCGCTCCAGCTTGGCCACGCCCTGGATGAAGGCCACGTCGATGCCCGCCAGCACGTTGCCCGCCGGCTCCACCACGCTCTCCCGGATGCGGAGCACCTCGGTGACCGCATCGACGACCAGCCCGATGGTGTGCGGGGGCACGTCCACCACGACGATGCGGGTCCGACGGGGATCGACGGGCGCCTCCAGGCCGAAGCGCTTGCGCAGGTCGACCACAGGAATCACGTGGCCCCGCAGGTTGATGACCCCCTCCACGAAGGCGGGTGCCCCCGGCACCCGGGTGACGTCCTGCAGGGTGATGATCTCGCGCACCCAGTTGATGTCGAGGCCGTAGACCTCCCGGGCCAGCTGGAAGATGACGAGCTGGCGCTCACGCTCCGCGACTTTGGCCGCCGCCCCCGGCCTGCCCGGCGAGGAGGCCCTGGCTGCTTCCGTCACTGCTCGTCCCGCCCCTTCATAAGAGGACACGACCCGACGCGCCAGCCGGCGCCCGGGCCGGGCCTCGAGCCGCCTCCGGTGGTCAAGAGCGGCTTCGACACCTTGGCAGGCGATCCCTCGACTACCGCCCCGAGCCGACCAGCGACTCGTACCGCGCCTGATTGGCCCGGTTGAGGTAGTAGCCGCCCCCCCGCCCCCGCCGCACGCTCACCAGCTTGAAGCGCCGCAGCAACCTGGCCTGGGCTCGGATGTAAGACGGAGCGACCCGCAACTCCATCCCGAGCTCCGCCGAGGAGACCGGCCGGGCGTAGCTGGCCTGGCGTTGGGTCAAGAGGCGCAAGATCTCTTGATGGATGGGGCCCAGCCGGTCCCGATCCATGCCCCCCACTCCGAGTCGTACAAGATCGGGCTCAGGTCGCCACCAGCGCGCCTCGCTCCATCGACGGGAGTGCCTCGTGCCGAGCACTGGCGATGGGGTGGCGGATGGCGTACGGGCTGCCGTCCAGGATGACCTGGATCCCCAGCCGGCGGGAGGGGTTGACGATCAGCGGCGCCTTGAGGTTGGCCGTCGCACCCGCGGGGTCCGCCCGCAACGTCACCAGGGCCAGCACCACCGCGCGCTCGACGTCCTCCTCCTCGGCGATGCCCACGTCGGCCAGCTGGGCCGCGGGGACCCGCGCCACGTAGTCCGGCACCGCCTCCCGGGGATCCATCACCACCAAGGCCAGCGCCGGGTCGTCCACCGACTGCAGGATCCAGAAGGGGCTGTCGTCCCGATGGGGGAGCAGCACGAAGCGCCGCCAGTCGGGAAAGCCGATGAAGCCCTTGGGAAACGTCACGATCCGGCTCGGGTCGATGTCGATGACGCCGAAGCGTGCGGTCTCGATCTCCACCAACCCCCACCCCCTCCAGCGCGCCCCGTCGCCCGGTCCGTCCTAGCGCAGGAAGTCAAGCAGCGTCGGCTGGATGATGCGGGCGCCCGAGGCCAGGGCCAGGCGGTAGACGTTCTCCTGCATCTTGAGCTCCACGATGGCCTCGGCCACGTCCAGGTCCTCGGTCTTGGAGAGGAGATCCTTGAGGTTGACCTCCTGGCTCTGCAGGCGCTCGGCCACCAGCTCGAAGCCGTTTTGCCGGGCTCCCACCCGGCTCAGCGTGCGCAGGACGTGGTCGAGGGCCTGGTCGAGGTCAGCCAGGTCCTGGCCGGAGAGCTGGTCGACCTCGCCGTCCGAGATGTGTTGCCTGATTGTGATCAGAGTGGAGAAGAGCCCCGTGGCCACTGTCACCGGCGGCCCGCTCCCGCCGCCACTGCCATGGTCGAACACGGTCGCGCCCGACACGCTGACCGCCTGCCGCACCCCGGGGCCGATCTCGTAGATCATCTCCTGGTCGTTGCCATAGAAGGTGACCGTGTCGACGTAACCATCGACATCGTCGGTCGACACATACGGAGCCTGTTCGGTCTGCGTCCCGCCGAAGATATAGCGCCCGCCGTGGGTCGTGTTGGCCACCTGCACCAGGTGCCGGATGAGCTGGTCGAACTCGCTGGCCAGCGCCTCCCGGGCATCACCGGGCAGGTCGCCCCGCGCGGCGTTGATGGTCAGCTCCCGGGCTCGGTGCAGCACCGAGACCACGTCCTGCAGCGCCGAGTCGGTGGCCGTCAGCCATCCGAGGGCGGCCTGGGCATTCTTGAGGTACTGCTCGTTGTCGAGCACGAAGGCCCTCAGCCGCGTCGCCGTGGCCGCGCCGGCCGGGTCGTCGGAGGGGAGCATGACCCGCTTGCCCGACGATAGGCGGGTCTGGAGGCGATCCAGCCGGGCGTAGTTTCGATGGAGGTTGATCAGGACGTTGTCAACGATCTGCCGGCTGCTGATCCTCAAGGGCCTTTCCCCTCTCCGGCGGTACCGGGCTCCCCGGGGGCGGCGGCTTCAAGGCCTCGCCCAGCCGATCCAGCTCGCCGCCTGCGGCCAGGGCGGCCTTGCGGTTCTCCTCCTGGATCTCCCGGTAGACCTCCTCGCGGTGCACCGGGATGTGACGCGGGGCGTCGATGCCCAGCTTCACCTGCTCGCCCCGCACCTCGACGACGATGATGCGGATCTCGTCGCCGATCATGATGCTCTCGTCGACCCTCCTGGTCAGCACCAGCACCGGGCGTCCCTCCCTGGACGGCGGCCCCTCACGGGTGGTACGTATCGGTTATCGGCCCACCAGCCCCGTCCGATTGATCAGGGTGTCCAGTACCTCGTCCATCGCGGTCATGGCACGGGCGGCCGCGCCGTAGGCGTGCTCGAATCGGATGAGATCGGCCATCTCCTCGTCCAGCGAGACGCCGGAGATCGACTGCCGCAGCCCCTCCAGATGGTCCAGCACCAGTTGCTGGTTGTCTGCCATCCTCTGGGCCTGCTGGGCCTGGACTCCGATGCGCCCCACCAGGGAGGCGAAGTAGTCGGGGAGCGTGACGCCGCCCAGGTCCACCTGTTTGGTGCTGTCGAAGCGCACCGTCTTGAGCACGTCGGCCAGCGCCAGCGCGTGGCTCCCGTCGCCGGGGATAGACGTGTCCGACTTCGCAGCGGCGACCCTCCCCGGGTCGGCCATGATGCCCGGCCATATCGTCAGATCGTCGGCGACCCAACCATCCTGGTCGGCGTCGACGCGGAAGAACCCACGCCCGTTCTGGCCGTCCAGCCCGTAGCCGGCCCGGTGGACCCGGTTGAACTCCTGCGCCAGCGCCCTCGTCCACTCGTCCAGCGCCCTCATCAGCCCGGGGATGGCTCCGCTGACCGACGCGGGCCCCTGGGACCCGATGGTGCCGCGCATCTCGAGGATGGCGCCGATCTCGCCGCCACCGAAGGCCACCACGGGACCGGAGGCACCTTCCCAGCGCACGACCCGGTCGGCACCCTGGCCTTCCATCACCAGGCGATGGGCGATCTCGCCGTCCACCAGCGCGAGCCCGCCGATGCTGACGGCTACCTGCTCGCCGCTGCGCACGGTCACCTGGACCGCGGCCAGCCCCGCCATCTCCTCCAGGATGGCGTCGCGCCGGTCCAGCAGGTCGTTGGGCCGCTGGCCCGAGGCCACCACCTGCGCGATCTGGCGGTTGAGCCGGGCCAGGTCGGCGGCCAGCGTATTGAGCCGTTCCACCTTGAGGCCCAATGAGGCATCGAGATCGAGCCGCAGCGCCTCGAGCTGCCTGAAGACGGTACCCACCGCCTCGGTCAGCAGCTTGCCGCGCTGCACCACCACCTCGCGCACCGCCATGCTGTCGGGCGTGACGCTCAGGTCCTGCAGGGCCTGCCAGAGCTGGTCCAGCGCGACCCGTATCCCCTGGTCGGTGGGCTCGTTGAAGATCCGCTCGATCTGCTCGAAGGTATCGCGCTGCACCCGCCAGTAGCTGGTGAGTTGCCCTTGCGAGCGGATGCGCCCGTCGAGATACGCATCTCGCACCCGCTCGATGGCCTGCACCCAGACGCCCGTGCCGACCTGGCCGGCCACGCCGGCCGGGGCCGTACCGGGCGGCGCATAGGGCGCCGTCGCCACCATCTCGGCTCGCTGGCGGGAGTAGGCCGGATCGTTGGCGTTGGCGATGTTGTGGGAGGCCACGTCCATCGCCCGCTGCTGCGCGAACAGCGCCCGGCGGGCCAGCTCGATGCCGAAGAACGTGCTGCGCATCGCGCTCAGACCCTCCGGTCCACCGCAGCCGCCACGCGGCCGACGGCATCGCGTCGGCCGCCGCCCGTGGCGGCCTGGGGCGAGTAGAGGCCAGCCGGCTCGTTGCCCGCGCCGGCCAGCAGATCGAGCAGGGCGAGCACCGTGTGGTGCGCGTGCTGCAACAGCAGGCGGTTTTGCTCGTGCAGGGCCCACCAGGACCGCACGCCGTCACGCAACGCGTCCGGCACGGCCGGCGCCGCCGCCAGCTGGTCGGCCAGCCGGCGGGCCAGCTCGGCCTCCTCCCGAGCCAGCTCCGGCAGGCCCGCGACGTCGTTGCGCCTCACGGCCTGCTGGATGGCCCCGGCCAGCTGCCGGAGCCGCTCCACGATCGCCACGGGCTCGTGCTGGTGCTCCACCCGTCGCTCCTCCTCCGTCAGGGTTGCGCCCGCCGCAGGGCGGCCACCAGGCGCTGGGCGATGACCTCGGAGGCCGGCCGGTACCGCCCCTCGGCGATGGCCCGGCGCAGCGACGCCACCAGGTCCTCGCGCACGTCGGGCGACTCGGCGATGCGCCGTCGCAACGCCATCATCCGCTGCGCCTCAGGCGACAGCGAGACGCGATCCGAAGACTCCTCGGGCTCCGCCCGCCTGGGCTGGCGAGCCTGCCCGATGGGCACCACCGGCACCGTACGCCCTACGGGCGATACGTCCTTGGGCGGCTCCATCGGCCGCCATCACCTCCACGGGTGTGGTCCAAGAGGCCCACACCTATACTCGGCCGCACGCTCCGGCGCCTTGAGACGGCGTGGCGTCAGCCGAAGCGGCGCTTCACGTCGTCTCGGGTGTGCAGCCGGGGCTTCTTGGAGCCTCCAGTTCGGTCGGAGGCCGGTGCCCCCGGCGGCGGCTTGCCCGCGTCGGGGCGAGCCGCATGGCTCAGCTCCCGAGCCAGCTGCTCCAGGCAGGCCGGGCAGAAGCGCCCGTGGTCGATGGGCGTCCCGCACCGCTGACAGTGCAGCTCCTCTCCCAGCTGCTCGGCGGTGAGGCGCAACCGCCCCTCTCGCACCCACCGGTGGATCTGGGCGACCGCCACGCCGGTCTGCGCGCTCACCTCGGCGACGGTCGCCCCCGGATGGCGACCGAGGTACGCCCTCACCTGGTCGAACTCCGCCTGCTCCTGCCCGGCGCAGCTGGGACAGATCTCGTCGACGCCGGTGAAGAGCCGGCCGCAGCGCGCACAGTTCTTCACGCCCATCGCGTCGCCCCCTCGGCTCCCTCAGACCCCCCGGATGACAGGTCGACGTCGGTGACGCCGACCGCGGCCACCAGTCCAAAGACCTCCTTCGCACCGGCGCGCAGAAGGGCGCGGGTCGCCTCGTCCATGGTGGCTCCCGTGGTGTAGACGTCGTCGACCACGGCGAGGGTGAGTCCGCGCACCACCTCCGGCTGCCAGGCCACGAAGGCCCCCCGCAACGCCCGCCGGCGCTGCCGGGCCGTCCGGAGGCTCTGGGGCCCGGCCCCACGCCCCCGAGACGTCCTCACCAGGGCCTCCAGCACGGGCACGTCGGTCTCCTCTGCTATCACCATCGCCAGATCGCGGGCCTGATTGTAGCCCCGCCGGGCCAGGCGCCGGGCCGATGCGGGCACGGGCACCAGGGCGTGCACCCGGCGCGGCAGCCCCACCCGCCAGGCCACATCCGCCATCGCCACGCCCAGGGGCCGAGCCAGCTCCCGCCGCTGGTCGAACTTGAGCCGCCGCACCAGCTCCCTCCACAAGCCGTCGTAGACGGCGGCGCCGTGAGACGAGACGAACGGCACCGGACGGGCCCGGCAGTCGGCGCAGAGGGTGGCGCCGGTCGAGCGGAGGGGCTTGCCGCAGCGCGGACAGGTCGGGGGGCGGATCCACGCGATGCGCCCCAGGCAGCTGCCACACAGGCCCATCCGGCGCTCGTGTGCGCGCAGCAGCGTGCGGCCGCAGTGCAGGCATGCCTCCCCCGGCGTCTGCACGAGCCGCCGTACGGCAGCCAGCCAGCGGCCCGTCTGGCGGATCAGCATGGAGAAGTTTCCTCCGAGCCGGGGGAATCCGAGCAGGAGGAGTTCGACGAGCTTCGACGAATTGGTAGGTTTGTGCCGAGCGCCCGACAGGACGTCGCAACGGAGCGGCTAGTTCGGTCTATCTGATGGTTATTTACGTTTGAACTGGTGGCAGTGTACAAAGACGCATCGACATTCCACTCATCGTTCGCAACCGTCGTCGTGGCTTCGCACCGGGTCGACGAGTTGAATCGGACCAGCTCAAGTCGCCGTTCGGGCGCTCGTGCCCTCCCCTGCCTCAGGCCTCCCGCCAGATCGCGGTGCTGAGGTAGCGGGTGCCGTCGTCGGGCAGGACCGTCACCACCACGCCCTCCTGCAGCCGGGAGGCGACGCGCAGGGCCGCCACCACGTTGGCGCCCCCCGAGCCCCCTGCCAGGATGCCCTCCTCGCGGGCCAGCCGCCGCACCATCGCGTAAGCGTCGTCCGTGCTGACGTAGAGCCTGTCGTCGAGCCACGAGGGGTCGAAGAGGGCCGGCGGCTCCACGGCGGCCATGTTTTTGAGCCCCTCCAGGCCGTGCAGCGCTTCGGCCGGCTCCACGCCGATCACCCGGATGGCGGGGTCGCGGGCCTTGAGGTAGCCTCCCGTGCCCATCAGGGTGCCGCTGGTGCCGACCCCCGCGACGAAATGGGTGACGCGGCCCGCCGTCTGTTGCCAGATCTCGGGGCCCGTCGTCTGATGGTGCGCTCGCACGTTGGCCGGGTTGCTGTACTGGTCGGCCCACCAGTACCGGTCGGGATGCCGTCTCGCCAGGGCTTCCGCCTGGTGGCGGGCTCCCTCGGTCCCCTCCAGCGGGTCGGTCACGATCACCTCGGCCCCGAAGGCCCGGAGGATGCGGTGCCGCTCGACGCTGGCGTTGGAGGGCACGCACAGCGTCACCCCGATGCCCAGCGCCGCCCCGATCATGGCGTAGGCGATGCCCGTGTTGCCCGACGTGGCGTCCAGCAGGCGCCTGCCCGGCAGCACGCCCCGCTCGATGGCGTCGGCGATGATGAAGAGAGCCGCCCGATCCTTCACCGATCCGCCCGGGTTGAAGCCCTCGGCCTTCACCCACACCTCCACCGGCCCCTGCGGCGGCCAGAGACGCTGCAAGCGGATGAGTGGCGTCATCCCGATGCGGCCCAGCAGCGGGTGGTCGGCGAAGGGGCGGGAAGTCCCGCGTTCGACCGTGTCGTCGCTCACGATTCCCCTGCTCCCGAACGTGGCAAATCGTGCGCATTATACCATGTCACGCCTCCCGGTCCGGCCCCTGCCGACAGGGCTATCCTCGTCCGGCGCGGCCGTCGAGGGGGACGTCGTCCCCTGGCGCAGAAGGCCCTCGGCGGCGGCCCGGCGGTTCATCGCCTCGATGGCTTCGACGGCCCGCCTCATGGCGCGGCTGGCCGTGGCCGCCACGAACAGCACCCGCCCGTCGGGCCGCTCGGCGCTGCGCCCTGCCCGCCCGGCCATCTGCACCAGCGTCGCCTCGTCGAAGACCGCCGGGTGGTCGGCGAAGAGCACCAGGACGTCGAGCCCGGCGAAGGTGACCCCGCGTTCGAGCAGGGTGGTGCTGACCAGCACCTGGTCCTGCGAGGCGGCGAAGCGCGCCAGCGTCCGCTCCCGGTGGGGATGGGCGCTGTGGCAGACCATGACGCCCAGGCTCCGGGCCACCCCCTCGGCCAGGGCCACCGTCGGGCAGAAGACCAGCACTCGGGTCCGGGGACGCCGCGCCGCCAGCCACGTCCGCACGAAAGCGGGCACCCGCTGCGGGTCGTCGGGCGCCTGCTCCCATCGGCGCACGGCGCGCTCCACGCGCACCTCCGGGACGGGCAGGGGATGGCCGTGGTGCCGGGCCGGCACGTGGATGACCGGCCAGCCGGCCTGGCGGGCCGAGGCCAGCCGTGCCTCGCCCGGCGTCGCCGACATCACCACCCGAAAGCCGTCGGGGTGCGCCGCCCGCTCCACCGCGAGCGCCAGCATGTCGGAGCCCGCGTAGGGGAAGGCGTCGAACTCGTCCAGCACCACCAGGCTGAAGGCCCGGTACCATCGCAGCGCCTGATGGGTGGTGGCCACCACCAGGGGCGACGGCTCCTCTCGCCAGACGCTGGACCGGGCCCGCCCGGCCCCGGCCCGGTCGTCGGGGCCGCGCCCCATGAGCAGGGTGACCGTCTGCCCTCCGAAGGCGCGGCGGGCCCGCTCCGCCAGCTCCGCGGCGATGGCCCGGCGCGGCACGGCCATCAGCACCCGCCCTCCCATGCCGAGCGCCACCTCGACGGCTCCGAAGGCGACCTCCGTCTTGCCCGCTCCGGTCACCGCCCAGACCACGCAGCCCCGGGGGCCCTGGCCGGTGCCGATGGGCACCGGCTCTCCACCTCCCCTCTGGCCCCGCAGGTGGGCGGCCACCTCGCGCCGCAAGGCCTGCGACGCGCGGCACTGCGCCGGCGACAGCGCGCCCACCAGCTCGGGCGCCAGCCGCCAGGCCGTCGCGGAGGCATCGGGCCCGTCGTCTCCTGCGGCCAGCAGCGGCCCGCTCATGGCGTAGAGCGGCTCGCAGCCCCTCGCCACCCCCATCGCCGCGCACCGGCTGCAGCGAGGGCAGAAGGGGCTGCCGCAGTGGCCACAGGGCTCCGGGTAAACCGATTGGCGGCCTCCGCACCGCTGGCACCGGGCCCCGCTCTCGTCGACCTCGACGGCCGCCACGCGCTCGGCCGCGCCCGCCGCCACCAGCGCCTCCGCCGCCGACCGCGCGGCGTCGGGGTCGCCCCCCGGCCGGCGGAGGGCGCGGACCAGCTCGGACCCCAGCAGCATCCGCCCCTCCAGGACCCTGCGCACACCGTCGTCGGCGTCCCTCCCAGCCAGGGCAAGCACCACGGCGGCCAGCCGACCCTCGTCGCACCACGCCACGCCTGACGGCTCGAGTCCCATCCTCCCGAGCCCCTGCTCCAGGCGTCGGGCCACCCGCCGCCGGGCGAACCCTGCGGCCAGCTGCTCCAGGATCCCCCACCGCATCGACTCCAGACTCGCCTGCACCCAGCGGGCGGCGTAGAGGGGCAGGGGCGCCACCCCGCGCCGCAGGTCTGGCGGCAACGCGACGAAGGGGACGACGGCCGTCCGGGCACCGGCGGGGGTCCAGGCGGCCAGGACAGCGTAGCGCACGACCAGCCTCCCGTCGGAGCGGAGGCGGGCGGCCACGGGGAGGTTTAGCTATACTATACGCCCGGACCCGACCTCCGCCAAGCCGCGCTCCTCGGTCTCGTCAGTCGCTGGAGACGGTCCGGCCCGCCCGCAGACGGTGGAAGAGGCCGCCTGCCTCGTGGCGAGCGCTCACGCCGAGGCTCGCGGGACGAGCTCCTGGGCCTGGCGGAGCTTGAGGACGTGGCCGGCTGGCACGAAGCCCCGCACCACCGCGTTGGCGTAGATGCTGGCTCCCGGGCCGATGAGCGCGCCGGGGCTGGTCACCGCGTTGCAGCCGGTGGCCACGCCGTCGCCCACGATGGCGCCCAGCTTGCGCAGCCCCGTCCGCACCAACTGCCCCTCGGGGCCCCGCACCGTCACCTCGGTGCCGTCGTTCTTGAGGTTGGAGAGCTTGGTGCCCGCCCCGAGGTTGCAGTGGCGGCCCAGGATGGAGTCGCCGACGTAGTTGAAGTGGGGCGCCTGAGCGCCGTCGAGCAGGATGGAGCCCTTCACCTCGGTGCAGTGGCCGACGACGCAACCCGCGCCGATGAGGACGTACTCCCGCACGTAGGCCCCCTGGCGGATGACCGTACCGGGGCCGATGATGGCCGGCCCCTTGACCATGGCTCCGGGCTCCACCACGCAGCCCTCGCCCAGCTGGACCCGCTCCCCCACGTAGGCGCCCGGCATGATGGTCCCCGCCAGGGTCGGCTGCACGTGCTCGTCGATGTAGCGAGGCAGGTCCCGCAGCGCCTCCCAGACCCGCTCCACGCCTTCCAGGAGAGGCCGGTGCTCGAAAGCCGACAGGTCGAAGAAGTAGGCCGCCGACCACCACTCGGCCATGGCACACCCGCCCGTTCGCTCAGCGCGCGGCCCGTCGGGTCAGCGCGGGCAGCGTCCGCAACGAGACCGCCTGGCCCGTCTCGCCTGCCTCGAGGACCGCCGTCGCCACCCGCAACGCGGCCACCGCCTCGGCGCCCCCCACCGGCGGGTCCTGATCCCGTCGCACCGCCTGCACGAAGGAGGCCAGCTCATCCTCCACCATATCGTTACGCTGGTAGATGACGGGCTGTGCGGCGTCACGGCCCAACAGCCACAGGTAGCCCAGGTTGCCGGGGTCGACGCCGTTGGCGTGGGGCACGCTGTCGAAGACCTTGACGCCGTCGCCGGCGACGCGGATGGGATCGACCCCCGGCTCGGGCCGGGGCCGCATGATCAGCGCGCCCTCGGGCCCGAGCACCTCGTGGAGCTCGTCCACCCGCACCTTGGGGGGGAGCCCCCAGCTCCACATCAGGTGGAGCTCGTCGCCCGAGACGAACCGCACGCTGACGATGCCCGTGTCGGGGGCCGTGCGGCCGGGGCGCATGATGCTGGTCGAGGCCCGGACGCTGTCCACCTCGCCGAAGACGAACCGCCCGAAGTCGTACCAGTGGATGGTCGCGTCCACGAAGGGGCCGCCGCCCCCGTCGCGATCGAAGAACCACGACTGCGGCGCCCCCGACGTGCCCGTCGCGTGCCGCCACACCACCGGCCGGCCCAGCCGGCCCTCCCGTATCACCTCGGCGGCCGCCAGCCAGCCGTTGTCGAAGCGCCGGCAGAAGCCGACCTGGAGCTTGACCCCCGCCTGCTCGCAAGCCGCCACGGCTTCGACGGCGTCCTCCACCCGCAGGGCCAGGGGCTTCTCGCAAAAGACGTGGTGGCCGCTCTCGGCGGCCGTCGTCACCGCGTCACGGTGCAGGTAGGTGGGCAGGCAGACGTCGACCGCGTCGACGCCCGGCCATGCCGCGGCCTCACGGAAGTCGGTCGTATAGGCGGGGATGCCGAACCTGTCGGCGGTCGCACGGGCCCGGGACTCGTCGATGTCGGCTACGACGACCACCTCGACCCCCGGAAGTCGCTGGAGTACCTCCAGGTGGCGCCATCCGAACCGGCCACAACCTAAGAGCGCGAAGCGAACGGGTGCCACCAAATCCGGCATCACCTAGTTTCTCCCTGACGTCGACCATCGGAAACCGGCCACGACAGGCGTCCATTCCGGTTATCGGATGGCCCGAGGCGAAAAATGACCACCTTACCGCTTCTCCCGGGTGTGCGCAGTTCGCTAACTTGACACACGATCCTTCCTGGAGCTCCCCGGTGCTAAAGTCTGCCACGGCCTCCGAGGCCATGCGGTTCACGAGGCGATGCGAGCCGCCAGCCCCGAGTGGCGGGCCGCGACCGACGCGTTGCGTATATAGGCTCCCACGGCGCGCCGGTCTCCCACCAGCACCACCAGGCGGCGGCCACGGGTCAGGGCGGTGTAGAGGAGGTTGCGGGTCATCAGGGCGGGCATGGTCCACACCACGGGCATCACGACACAGGCGAACTCGTTGCCCTGGCTCTTGTGCACCGTGATGGCGTAGGCCAGCTGCAACTGCCAGATCCGTTGGTCGTCGTACTCGATGACCCGACCGTCTTCGAACTGCACGTGCACCAGCCGCCGTTCGGGCCAGACGGCGACGACCCGCCCGATCTCGCCGTTGAAGACCCCGGTCTCCTCGTCGGGCGCCTCGCCCCCTACCCGGCGCGCCTGGTAGTCGTTGCGGGTCTGCATCACCCGGTCGCCCACCCGCAGCAGGCGCTGGCCGATCTGGAGCTCCGGGCGGCCCGGGCCCGGGGGGTTGAGAGCCTCCTGCAGCCGGGCGTTGAGCGCGTCGGTGCCGGCCGGGCCCCGATGCGTGGCGGCCAGCACCTGGATCTCCCGGTAGGGGTCGAGGCCGTAGCGACGCGGCAGCGTGACGGCCACCAGCCGCTGGATGGCCTCGGCGGCGCGGGTGGCGTCCGGCTCGTCGATGAATCGGAGGTTGTCCTCCTCCGAGATGCCCGTCTCCTCCCGCACCCGAGCGACCCCGTGGGGCGTCGCCGAGTGGCGCGTGCCGCTGTCCGCCGGGCGGGACGGCAGGATCCCCTGCCCCGCCAGGATCCGGTGCGCCCCGACCACGATGCGGCTCCGGGCGGCCTGGCGGAAGATGTGGGTCAGGCGCACCACCGCCACCCGACCCGAGGCGATCAGGTCCCGCAGCACCTGACCGGGCCCCACCGACGGCAGCTGGTCCACGTCGCCCACCAGGACCAGCCGCGCCCCGGGCCGCAGCGCGCCGAAGAGGTGGCAGGCCAGTGGGAGGTCCAGCATGGAGGCCTCGTCGACGATGACGAGGTCCGCGTCCAGGGGATGCTGCGGCCCCCGCGCGAACGAGCCGCCGCCTCCGGACGCCCCGGGCCTTACCTCCAGGAGCCGGTGCAGCGTCCGGGGGGCGGCGATGCCGGCGCCGCCGGCTGCTCCGGCCCCCTCCGATGGCCTCCTGCAGGCGCTGGGCCGCCCGGCCGGTCGGGGCGGCCAGGGCCAGGCGCGCCCCCGAGCGGTGGGCCAGGTGCACGATGAACCGCACCAGGGTGGTCTTGCCCGTCCCGGGGCCGCCCGTGATGACCACCAGCCCCCTCTGCAACGCCTCACGCACCGCCTCGCGCTGCTCGGGGGCGAGGCGGGTGCCCATGGCCTGCTCCGCCTCGCTCAGCTGCCGTTCCAGGCTCCCCGGCAGCCACGGCTGCCACGCCTGGTCGGCCAGCCGACGCACGGCCCGTGCCAGCTCCACCTCGTAGCGATGCAGGACGGCGTGGTAGACCGCGTCGTCCGCCTCCACGACGACGCCGCCGCGCCGCGCCAGCGACTCCAGCCCCGCATCCAGGGCGGCGTCGTCCAGGGCGATGCCCTGGCCCCTGCCCGAGGCCAACAGCGCTCGGGCTCGCTCGAAGAGGGCCGGGCGCGGCAGGAAGACGTGGCCCTCGTCGACGGCCTCCTTGAGCGCCTGCCACAGCGCCGCCTCGATGCGCTGGGGCGAATCGGCCCCGATGCCGGAGCGAGCCGCCACGTCGTCGGCCCGCCGAAAGCCGAAGCCGTCCACCTCGAAGGCCAGCTCGTAGGGGTTGGCCCGCAGCGCCTCGACGGTGCGGCTGCCGTACCTCTGGTAGATGCGACGCGCCATGCCGGGCCCCAACCCCAGCCCAAACAAGAACGCCAGGGCCTCCTGGGCCGCCCGGTGCACCTGGAGCTGCGCTGCGATGGCGCGGGCCTTGCGCGGCCCGATGCCCGGGATCGCGGCGAGCCGCTGTGGGTCGGAAGCGATGACGTCCAGGGCGCGCTCGCCGAACGCCTCCACCAGGCGGCGGGCCGTGGCAGGGCCGACTCCCTTGAGGACGCCGGAGGCCAGGAGACGCTCGACGCCGTCGCGTGTCGACGGGGTGACCGGTCGATAGGCGTCGGCCTCGAACTGCCGTCCGTAGGCGGGATGGCTGGTCCAGCGGCCGACGACCCGTATCTCCTCACCCACCGAGGGCGGCGGGGTCAACTGGCCCACCACCGTGACGGGCCCCTCTCCGCCACCCCGCTCGAGCCGCAGCACCGTGTAGTGATTGTCGGGGTTGTGGAAGGTGACCCGGCGCACGACGCCCTGCAGCACCTCGGTCGGCGAGAGGGCGCCGGCCTGGTCGGTCGTGCTCATGGCTCCATTGTACCGAAAGGAAAGAGGCGCCCCAACGGGCGCCGCTCACTCGAGCCTCGCGATGCCGGCACGGATGGCCATCACCACGACCCACGTCCGGTCCGCGCTGCCGACCTTGCGATAGATGTTGCTGACGTGATTCTTGACCGTGTGCTCGCTGATGAAGAGCCGGCGCGCGATCTCCTGGTTGGTGAGACCCCGGGCCATCAGCTGGAGGACCTCCCGTTCCCGGGTCGTCAGGGCCGCGAACGGGTCAGGCTGCTGGTGGCCAGCCTCTTGGCGATGAGGGATGGCGCCTCCCCTCCTCCGGTGCCGTCTGGCCCAACCCGTCCGGATGCCGGCGGCGGAGCCATGCTATGCACCGGGGACGAGAGCGGACACGCCGGCTCGGACGCGACGGCGCCGCCTCGCCTCGGGGGCGGACGGCGCCTCGCAAACGTAGAAGCGGCGGGCCGGGCATCCGGGGGTTGGGGGTTTTATTCAATTAAAGCGTGCCGCCCCGGCCAGCCGCTTTCTACCTGATCGACCCTCGGCGGAGAGATCCGCCTCGGTCTGCTGCCAGCGTACCAGCCTCGCCCTCATCTTTCCATCCAACTCAAGTCTCATTTTCGTGAAGGCCGCGCATGGGGCGGCGGTCCCGGTCGTCCGCCCCTCACGGGACCAGACCCGATCGGATGGCCCAGACCGCGGCCTGGGTGCGGTCGTTGAGGCGCAGCTTGCGCAGGATGCTGGTCACGTGGTTCTTGACAGTCTTCTCGCTGACCACCAGCGTCTGTGCGATCTGCCGGTTGGTGCGCCCGTAGGCGATGAGGGCCAGCACCTCGAGCTCCCGCGAGGTCAGGTGCGGCCAGGCCCCGGTAGGGGAGGGTGCCACCGCCGGCGCCGCGGCGCCCGCCGCGGGCACCCTGGGGCGCTCCGGTGCCGAGAGGGTTGCGGCCGCCACCTCGCGGGCGGCGTCGGCCGGCGCCTGATCCCGCATGGCCTTGACGAGGCTGCCGACGAGGCTCGGCGGGATGTAGACCTGGCCGGCGGCGACGCGCCGGACGGCGTCGATCAGATCCGCCGGTGCCTCGTCCTTCAAGACGTAGCCCCAGGCGCCGGCACGTGCCATGGCCACCACGTACTGGTCGTCGGTGTGGATGGTCAACGCGACGACGCGAGCCGACGGGACCTTGGTCCGCAGGACCCGCGTCGCCTCCACCCCGTTGAGACGGGGCATGGTGATGTCCATGAGCACGACCTGGGGCTGTGTCGCCTGGCTCTTCTCCACCGCCTCCACTCCGTCGGAGGCCTCGCCGACCACCTGCAGGTCCGGCTCCAGTTCGAGGATGCGCCGCAAGCCGGCCCGCACCATGGCGTGATCGTCGACGATCAGGACCCGGATGGGCGACGACTCGGACGACGACTCCGGCATGACCGAGGGCTCCTTTCCCGTCGTGGCCCCGTGACCCCCCAGTGCGCGTCAAGACGCCCGCGTCGCGCCTGGCCGCGAGTCGGCCGGCCACTCCGTCAGGGGAAACCGGGCCGATACCCGCGTGCCCATGCCCGGCGCGGACTGGATGGAAAACCTGCCGCCGAAGAGCTTGACCCGCTCCTCCATGCTGATCAGACCGATGGACCCCCGCTCCCGCGCCCGCCGATAGGCCTCCTCCGGCTCGAAGCCGCGGCCGTCGTCCTTGACCGTCAGCTGCAGGAAGCTGTCGCCGATCTCGAGGTGGACCGCGATCCTGGAGGGGGCCCCGTGCCGCCGGGCGTTGGCCACCGCCTCCTGCACCACGCGGAAGGCCGCCACCTCCAGGGGAGGGTCGAACCGCCGCTCCACCCCGTGCACCACCACCTCGACGGGAGGCCCGCCGAGGGTGGAGATGTAGTCGGCGTAGCGCCGGACGGCGGAGATGAGGCCCAGCTCGTCCAGCACCATGGGCCGCAGATCGAAGATGACGTGCCGGAGCTCCGTCAGGGTCTCCTTGACCAGGGAGCGCAGCCTGGCCATCTGACGGCGCACGGAGTCGGTGCCGGCATCCATCATGCGCTCCGAGAGCTCGAGCTCCACGGCGATACTGGCCAGGCCCTGGGCGGTGCTGTCGTGGAGCTCACGGGCCAGCCGGCGCCGCTCCTCCTCCTGGGCCGCAATGACCCGGCGCCCGACCTCGTAGCGCGCCTGCCACTCGGAGACCGAGTGCGCGACGCCCGAGTAGTTGCCCGCCAGCAGCTCCTCGGCGGCCCGCATATTGGCCTCGATGCCCTGGGCCTTCTCCAACAGCTCCGCCAGGTGCGCCACCGTGCGCTCGAGCTCGTTGCGCCGCTCCCGCAAGAACCGCTCCCGCTCCCGGGCCTCCCCCAGCAGGATCTGGAGCCGCTCGGCCTCCTCGTAGGCCCGGCGGACGTCGTGCTCGCCGTAGCGCTGGTAGTCTCGACTGACACGAAACAGGTCGAAGCGCGCGACCCGGCTCTTGGCCTCCAGCTCGTCGACCTCCTCGATGCACCGCAAGGCCTGCTGCTTGACCTGCTCCAGCGTGTTGCGGGCCCGCTCGTAGTCGGCCTCGAGCCGCTCGACCAGGCCTGCGATCTGTTGACGCCCCTCTCGCAGGGCGTCGAGGGTCGAACGCAAGATCCGCTCGATCTCCCCGGCATCCGGCAACGGCGGCAGACTGTTCGTCAGCGCCACCCCCGTGCCCGGCTATTCGTGGGACGGGCCACGCTCCCTGCCGGGTAGACGGAAAGACGCCGGGGCCATTGCGGCGCCCGGCGCCTTTCCGGTGGGGTTTGGGGGGTTGTGCTCATAGGATGCGCGTCCGGTCGATGCTTATACATGCTCCGTCCAAAACCACGCGAACGACACGGTCAATGGCCGCCGCGGGCCTCCTCGACGGCCCTGCCGCACGCGCAGCCCCGCTCGGCGGGCAGGGCCGGGATCAGCTCCCACAACAGCGTTCGCAGTCGCTCCAGGTTGCTGTTGAAGACCCGCAGCACCTCCTGGTGCGTGACCGGCCGCACCTCGGGATGGCCCTCCAGGCCGGCGTCGTAGTCGGTGACGAGGGAGACGTTGAGGTAGCACATGCCCAGCTCCCGCGCCAGGATGACCTCGGGGTACTGGGTCATGTTGATGACGTGCCACCCCCGCTCCCGAAACTCCCGGCTCTCGGCCCGGGTGGAGAACCGAGGGCCCTGCACCACCACCACCGTCCCCGTCGGGCGGTAGTCGATGCCGAGCCGCTGGCAACTCCTCGCGGCCACCGCCCGCATCTCGGGGCAGTACGGGTCGGCCGCGCTGATGTGGGTGGTGATGGGACCGTCGAAGAACGTGTCCGCACGGCCCCAGGTGCGATTGACGAACTGATCGCACAGGACGAAGGTGCCCGGCGGGATGTCGGGCTGCAGGCTGCCGGCCGCGCACGGCCCGATGACGCGCCTGACGCCCAGCGCCTTCATGGCCCAGAGGTTGGCCCGGTAGTTGATGCGGTGGGGCGGCAGGCGGTGATCCTTGCCGTGACGGGGCAGGAACGCCACCCGCCGTCCCGCGATGGTGAGAAGTGCCACCTTGTCACTGGGAGGGCCGTAGGGGGTCTCGATCCACAGCTCCTCGACGTCCTCGGCGATGCTGTAGAAGCCGGAGCCGCCGAAGATGCCCACGTCCGCCCGAGCCTCTGTCATGCGGCGAACCCCTCTCCACGCCTTAACTTGCCCCGGGAAGGACCCCACGGGTAGAATGGTTTTGCGCCCGTTGGGCAGCGCCCCTCCTCGCCAAGGTGCCGTCCGCGGGCGCCGGTCTTTGAGCGAAGGGGGCGGAGCCAGTGGCCGACGGCTCGTTCCGGCGCGTGTTTCATGACGAGGAGCACCACCGGGAGGAGTTCCTCGACCGCCAGCTGGAGGTGGGTTGGGAGGAGGACCCGGCTGACCGGGCGCTGGAGCCGGAGCGGTCCACATCCCTCGACCCGCTGGGCGAGGCGGGCGACGAGGCCGGCCCGGGCCTGCGCCCGTGGCGCCGTCACCGGGCCGCGTCGTCGACCCGGCGCAGCCCGGCCAGGACCGTCTCCGTCATGCGGCGCAACCGCACCGGCTCGTAGAGGAAGGCCGGATACTCCCGGTGCAGCGAGGCCTGCCTCTCGGCTTCGGCCAGCACGGCCTGCCGGAGGCGGGCCTCGAGCGTCTTGCGGACGGGCTCGAGCAGGGCGTAGAGCCGCTCGTTGACCGCCTCGATGCGCCGGGTCAGCTCACGGCGCGGCGCCCCCGGCCGCTCGATCTCGGCGACCAGCCTCTGCTTCTCCTGGGCGAGCCGCAGCGCCTCCCCCTCGGCCTTTCCGTCGCCCCCCAGCAGCCCCACGAAGCGCTGCGGGTTGAATCGCAGATCCCGCAGCTGCCGGCGCAGGGCGGCCGCATCGACCTCCGGAGAGCGGAGGCTCAACCCCAGCGGAAGCGAGGCGGAGGCCACGACGTAGCGGGGTGGCCGCACGCCGAAGAAGCGCTCCACCACCCGGTCCGTGACGCGGTCGTAGCGCGCTCCTCCGATGCCGTGGACGAAGAGGTCGGCCACCAGCAACCGCACGAACAGGGTCAGCGCCACGGCCCTCGGGCGGATGGCCAGGCCCTCCTGCTCCAGGGCAGCCGCCAGCCGGTCGGGCGACCCGGCGGGCAGCCGCGTCACGGGGCCGTCCGCCGTCGAGAGCAGGATCCCGTCGCCCTGGGGCTCGACGTGCAGCGCCCGCCGCCGGACGCCCGGCGTCAACAGCCAAAACGGCAGCTCCACCCGGCTCCCCTGCACCGCCAGGTCGGGGAAGGGGTTGGCCCGGGATCGGATCCGGTGGCGGCGCCGGTACTCGGCCAGGGTCTCGTTGTGGACGGCGGCGAAGCGGGCCGCCGCGAGGGCGACGTGGGCGAAGAAGAGGCGGAAGGGTCGGGTACGGGCCAGCTCGTCCATGGGCACTTCCAGGTAACAGGCGCCTTCACCCAGCGCCTGCGCCTCCCACCGGTGGCGCAACGCGGTCAGCCACTCCGCCAGGTGCCCGGCCCGGCCGATAGCGGGGCCGGCCGCCACCGCCTGCAGCCGGGCGAGGCGAGCGACGAGGGGCGCTCCCTCGGGCCCCAGGCTCTCCAGCGCTGCCGTGGCCCGCTGGCAGAAGGCCTCCCACCGCTCCGCCCCGGGCGGGGGCGCCTGGGAGAGGGGCCGGCCGTACCCCACCGCGCAGAGCGCGACGCGCTCGATCGAGAGCAGTCCGTCGCGTCGCGACGGGAAGGGCGCGCTGACCTCGACGGCCGTGTCGTAGTCGACCACCACGTTGATGGCGACCGCGCCGGGGTCCTGCGCGGCCAGGTCAGCCACCAGCAGGGTCTTGACGAGGATGCCGGGGTGAGCCAACAGCGGCTGGTGTCCCGTCACCAGCAGGTGACGGGGTGTCCCGTCAGGTCCCTCCCACAGGGCGAAGCGTCGCGCGAAGGCGCGACCGATGGAGAACGCGGCCTCACGGGCGGCCCGCCGCACCTCGGCGGCGGGCTCCCCTCCGATCTCGAAGGCGAGCAGGCCGGCATCGTCGTCGAACTGGCGGATCTGGGCCGCCAGGGACGCCCCCTCGGGTGCCACCAGCACCTGGCCCGGCCCGGGTACCGCCCAGTCCGTCTCGTTGGCGGCCGCGATGCAGTCTGCCTGCGTCAACGCGCCATACCCCCGCAACCTCCACGCTACGGCGGCCCGTTGGCTCACCAGAGGAGTCGGGTGAGGTCGGCCACTCCGATGGGCTCCCGCGAGAGGAGCGGCTCGCCGTACGCGACGCCGATCAGCTGACCGTAGTACCGATCCCGGCCCTCCACCCGGTCCGGGACGTCCCGGCCCGCCGGGTTGACCTCGAACTGGCTGCGATACGCCCGGATGGCGGCTCTCTTGCGCTCGTACGAGCCCGACACGTCAACCACGGCGGCCACCGGCGGGTGGAGCCTCAGGTGGGAGGCCAGGAAGTAGAGGGTGCGCGGCACCAGGTAGGGCTCCCCCGGCAGCTCCGTCTTGGTCAGCTTGCCGTAGAATCGCCCTGCGTCGGCCAGCGCCGAGGCGGCCCAGTGGTCGGGGTGCGCGTCCTCCCAGTAGTGGGCCAGCAGGAGCCGGGGACGCAGCAGCCGCAAGATGGCCGCCACCAGCCGGCGATGATCCACCGTGTCGAAGAGATACCGGTTGGGCAGGTGGAGCGTCAGCCTCGCGGCCAGCCCCAGCTCCCGGGCCGCCTCGTGGCTCTCCTGGCGACGGGTCTCCGGCGTCCCGTAGGGCGTCGGCTCGCCGTCGGTGAGGTCGACGACGGCCACCCGTGCCCCCTGCCGGGCCAGACCGGCCAGCATGCCGCCCACGGCCAGCTCCACGTCGTCGGGATGGGCCCCCACGGCCAGCACGTCGACCGGGGCCTCGAGCCCGGTGCCGTACCGGCTGACGATGGCACGCTCGACCCACGATGCGCCTTGCATCGGCGGACGACTCACCCCTCGCAGGCGGCCGCGCCCAGCGCACGCTCTCGCCGGCACGCCTCGCCGCGCAGGGCCCGCCGCAGCACCTCCTCGTAGTAGCGGCGTCGCATGGCCGGCTCGTCCAGCCCGCCGCCGAAGCGGCGCTCGAAGTTGACCTTGTAGATGAGGGGGACGGGGATCTCCACCACGCTCAGGCCGTGCCTCCAGGCCTCGATCCACACCTCCAGCGGCATGCCGTACCCCGGCTCGGTCAGGTGCAGCCGCTTGAGCGCCTCCACCTGGTAGCCCTTGAAGCCGCAGAAGGCGTCGGTGATCCCGAACCCGGTCAGCTCGTTGAGGCGGGCCGTCAGTTCGCGATTGATGGCGAGACGGTCGAGCGGGGGGCTCCCCTCCCCCTGCAGGGGCGCCAGGTAGCGGCTGCCCGAGACGATGTCCCAGCCCTCGTCGAGCCGCTCGAAGAAGGTGGGGATCCACTCGGGCTGGTGCTGCTCGTCGCAGTCGATGGTGACCACCTGGCGGTAGCCATGGCGGATGGCCCACGCGAAGGCGTCCGTCAGGGCCCGGCCGTAGCCCAGGTTGACCGGGTGCCGCAGGACCCGCACCGCCTCCAGCCGTGCCAGGATGCCGGGCGTCCCGTCGGTGGAGCCGTCGTCCACCACCAGCACGTCCGCCCTCGCCGCCGTCTCCAGGACACGCCGCAACACCCGCTCCGCCGAGCGCTCCTCGTTGAAGACGGGGATGGCGACCAGCCTATCCGCCACGGCCTCCCGCGTGCCCCCCACCCGCCGCGATCCGTCGTAGGTCACGGGATATTGTAGCGATCCGCCTCGGGCGCCGTCCACCACCCCGAGAGCCGGACCACCCAGCCGGGCCGCCTGTCCAGCGCCAGGTCGGCGCCGGCCTGGGGCGCCTGCCCCCATGTGGCGGCCCGCCAGCCCAGCTCCAGGATGCCGCCGGTGTCGCCGGGCACCAGGAGGAAGAGGCCCGCGACGGCGGCGGCGCCCGTGGCCACGTCGAGCGCGGGGAGCGAGCCCCCGCCCGAGGGGACCTCCCGGGTCGCGAAGCCTTCCGCCTCGGCGAAGAGCCCGAAGGGCCCTGCCACGGCGCGACGCGCTCCCACGGACGCCTGCATCGTGTCGAGGCGGGCGCCTCGCTGCGGCTCCGGCACGCCTCGCCATCCGAGACGAGCGTAGAGGCCCGTCGTGCCGTCGGGCCCCGCCCGGCCACCGTCCCCGAGGCCCGCCCACCCCGAGAGCCGGGCCTCGCTCGCCCGGTCGCCCAGGCGGACCTCGCCGGAGACCGCCACGGGCCCTCTTTGCCACGCCCCCGCCAGTGTCAGCGTCTCCCCGGGCTCCTCCTCGCCCCAGCGCAGGGCCGCCGAGAGCCGGAGGTGGTCCGTGGCGGGCGCGGGGCGTGGGCGCAACCAGGCCTCGGCCTGCCAGCGGCCCGGCCTCCACCTCAAGAGGGCACGGCCGTAAAGCGCCTCCCAGGCGATGGTCGCCTCCTCCCACCTCAGGGAGCCCCGGGCCGCAGCAGCCTGGCTCGAGAGCCGCAGCGGCCCACCCGGCCTCAGCTCGCCCCGCAGGGAGAGTCGGGCCGCGTCGTCCGCCGGGAGCACCGACGCCCTCACCGCCGCCGAGCCCCCGCCGTCCCAGGCCCCCTCGAGCGCCACCCAGCTCTCCCAGGGAGTCCCGGCGGCCAGGTGGGCGCCGAGCGCCCACAGGTCGAGTCCCGCCGCGGCCCGCAGGGGCCCCAGACGAAAGGAGGGCAGCGTCAAGCCCGCGGTGACGTACGGCGTCGCCCTCGGCCGGATGGCCGGGGAGTCGGGCCCCTCCGCGTCGACGACGACCCCTCCCACGCGCAGGGAGGCCACCACCCCGCCCTCACCACCCGATGCGGGATGGGCCGCATGCCGGCCGGGGAGTCCGGCCTCCAGGCGTGCGTAGAGGTCCGAGGAGCGGCCCAGCCTCGCCCCGAGACCCCACCCTCTCGCCAGCGCGTGGTCGAGGCGGGTGCGCCACTCCAGTTCCCAGCGATCCTGGGCGGGCAGAGCCGGCCCGTCGCGTGAGCCCTCGCTCAGGCGGGCCGCCATGTCCGCGGCCAGGTGGCGGAGCCTCAGGCTCGTCCACCCGTCATCCGCCGCGACCCCCCAGCCGGCCTCGCCGGCTCCTTGCACCAGCTCGGCGCTCAGGCGCCACGCTCCCAGGCGACTCTCCCAGCCGGCCCCCCAGAGCGAGGGTGCGGCCGGCTCCTGGCGCGCCCCGGCCCAGACCAGGCCCTCCTCCAGCGCGGCGCGAGCCACCGCGACCCAATCGGGTTGGGAACGCTCCCCGGTCGTCTTGTCGCTGCGCGACGCGACGACGGCCAGACCCCCTCGCTCCCAGCGCCAGGCCAGGCCGTGCTTCGGCCACGACGGGAGGGGGCCGAGGCTTAGCTCTTGGAGGGGAGGCGTCCCGCCCGACGGGAGGCGTCCCCCATCATCCCCTACCGCGCGGCGCAACCCCAGCGCGTCGAGGTCGCCGGCGGCCAGGAGGTGATGGCCGAGCCGGAGCTCGGCATGGGCGAGCGTCACCCCATCGCCCGCCGCCGAGCCGGCCGCCCTCAACCCGAGCCCCGGTGCACGCGCTCGCAGCCCCATGCCTGCCCAACCCTCGACGGGTCCGCCCGGTGCCCAGACCAGCCGGCCCGCCGCATCGACCTCGACGGCACGCGCCAGGCCCGACGACGTCGCATTCGCCGGATCCCCGCGCAGGGTGACCGGCACCACCGCCCCCGGCTGCACCCGCACCACGACCGCCGGGCCCGCTCGCACCGGCTCCGACCCGCTGGCCGCACCCGGGTAGGCGCGCAGCACGTGCACCCCCTCGGCCAGCGCCATCGAGAAGTATCCGGCGGCGTCCACCTCGGCCCACGTGCCGTCCTCGGCCACGACCCACCACGGCTGCTCGGCGCCGCCCACCGACGGCCGCTGGAGCGTCCCCAGCACGAGTCCCCTGGGCTCACGCGCCTCGGGGTCGAGCTCGACAGCGGCCGAGACGGCAGGAGGGCGCCACTCCCCGCCGGGGGACCCGATCCGGCAGGCGGCCTCCACCTGTACCGAGCGCAGTCCTGCGGCCAGCGGGGTCACCACCGCGTCCGCCTCCAGCACGGCGCGCCCCGGCCCGCCGGCCGGCCGGCGCCATACGAGCAGCGGCGGCCTCCAGGTGACGGCGTCACCGTCGCCCCCGGCGGCCGGCCGGATGCGCCACGAACCCGGCACCACCGCCAGCGCCGGGCCCAGGTCCACCTGCACCTCGGTGAAGCCCTCCACTCCCTGGCCGTGCAGCTCCAGGGTCACTTCGAGGCGGAGGCGGTCGCCCACGGCCACCCGCGGCTCGGCCCCGGCAGGGCGCACCTGCAGGCTCAGGGTAGCTGCGGGGGCCTGCGTCAGCCGCATCGAGACCGGCGTCGGCATCCCGGTGTCGGCCGTCACCTGCACCTGCCGCGTCGCGGCCACGTACCCGTCGGCCTGCGCCTCGAGCCGGTAGGCCCCGGGCGTCAGCCCGCCGAAGCCGGCGCGCCCGTCGTCGCCCGTCGAGGCGGTGCGACCGAAGGCCTCGCCCTCGGCTGCCAGCCGTACCGTGGCCCCTGCCAGGGGCCGCCCGTCCGGCTCGCCCGAGACGGTCACTTGCAGCGCGCCCAGCGCACCGGCCTCCACCACCTGCAGGGCGCCGCCGGCGATGATGGGGCCGTAGATACTCGCCGAGATGCCGTAGCAGTAGGCGCCGGGCTGCATGACGGGGACGCCGGGATCGCCAGGGCTCAGGCGCAGGAGGTTCCAACCCGCCTGCACGGGGTAAGGGTAGCCGTACCCCACCGCCATCGACGTGGAGCAAGGTCCGCCGCCGCCCGGCCAGAACTGGACGAAGACGTGGCCAGGCTCGTCCCGGTAGACGTAGAGGTCGAGCGTCCGGCCCGAGCCGAGGGGATAGGGGTCGGGCCAGACCAGGGCCGGGGAGTGATCGACGGATGACGGGGAGAGGGTGTAGGCTATGTCGACCTCGTAGGGGCCCGCCACCGCCGCGTCCTCCCACCGCGGCCCGAACCGCCAGACCACGTCGCCCAGCCATCCTCCGCCGGCCTGATGGACCGCCACGACCCCCGTCCGCATCGGGTGAAAGGTGAGAGGATCGGTCGGGTGCCGCTGAAAGGCCCACTCCAGCCGGTCGAGGGGAATGCGGGCATCACCGGGCCCGGTCAGATGGGGCTGCTGCGCCTCCATGGTGAGCGCCACCTGCTGGGCGGAGGGATGGGTCCCGATGGCGACGACCCCCACCACCGCCTTCTCGCCGGGCCCGACGGCGACGCTCGGGGCGAGCCCCGCCACCCCGTCGGCTCCGATCCACGGCTCCCACGCCCCGGCGGCTCCCGGTGCGGTGATCACCCCTATCAGGGCCACCACGACCATCCCGACTCCACCGCCGGCCCGCCGTGCACCCCTCATGGAGCGGACCTCTCCCCCGGGTGGCTGGCAAGGGCCGCACCGAAGGTCACCTCCACGTCCTGCGCCGCGACGGGCCGGTCTCCGTCGAGCCAGACCACCTCCACCCGGTACGTCCCCGGCGGCAGGTGCGCCGGCCATGGCACCTCGACGCCCCCGACCTCCCCCGGTCCCACCTGCGCCCCCGAGAGGCGCTGCGAGGCCACCGGCTCGTCGTCTCTCGCGAACGTCACGGCCAGCTGGGGTCGCACCGTCACGGCGCCCCGGTTGTGCACGGAGGCCACCAGCGAAGGCGGTGACGCCTCGGACGACAGGGCGAGGCTCAGCCCCCCGCGTACCATGGCCACCTGGTAGGGGCCGATCACGTCGAAGCGCGCCACTTTGGGCACGGGGTCGGGCGACCCGTCCGGGTGCAGCCGTGCCTCGATGGTGTAGCGACCGGGCGGCAAGAGGGGCGGCTGCCAGCTCGCCCTCAGGAGCCGGCTGGCCCCCGGCAGCAGGCGCCCCGGCCCGAGCCAGAGACGCTGCCGGGTCTCGCCGTCCGGCCCCACGATCAGGGCCTCGACCCGTGCCATGGTGCCGACGGCCCCCGGATTGCGCACCCGCGCCACCACCTCGATGGGCTGCCCCGCGGCCTCCTGCTGCGCCCACACCCCCTCCAGCACCACGGGCGCGCTCGGCCAGGCCTCTGGTCCGTGCAGCAGGACCAGGACGCCCACCTTGAGCGTGCCGGTCAGGACCGGCGCCGAGATCAGGGCTGCGGCGTAGGCGCCCTCGTCGGGGCATCCCGTCACCTCCAGCCAGAGCTCGCGCCTCTCTCCCGGCGCGAGAGCAGCGTCCTCCCAGTCGGGACGCAGCAGTGCCCGGGCCGACGCCCGGGCCGCGGCATCGTCGAGGAAGACGGGGAAGCCCTCCAGGTCGTGGGTGAGCCCCACCACCTCCACCCGTGCCTGCACCGGCCCGTCGGCCACGTTGGTGACCTCCACCGGCCCGAGGCGAGCCGGGCAGCCGGGAGGGGCCTCCAGCACCAGGGGGCCGACCCGCAACGAAGCCAGGGCTCCATCCCCGGCCATCTGTGACGCCGCCAGGAGCACGCCCACCAGCACCCACCGATGCAGCCGTCCCGCCCGCTTCATCCGGGCCGCCTCCTCTCCGACGAGCCGGCTCTCAAAGGGGGGCGGCCAGCACCAGGTCGATGTCGGCGGCGTAGTCGCCGGGAGCATCGTCGTAGCTGGCCGTGTACTCGAAGGCGAACGTGATCGTGACGCCGGACTCGCCGGTGGGCTGGCCGGAGGCGACGTCCTGGAGCGACGCCTGGCCCACCGTCCCCTGCCGGCCGGATGCCTGCCACTGCACGAGGTTGACGAGTGGCGTCTCGCCGGGGAGGACCGGCCGACGATCGGCCGCCAGCCGGAGCACCCAGGGCGCGTTGGATCGGAGCTGCACGGAGAGCGACCCCTGCGCCCTCTCTCCGGGACGGGCCTGGAGCGTCACCTCCTGGCCCGACGGAAAGGTGATCTCGGCGGCCTCCTTGACCGTCACCCGGAGCCGCACCGTCGACGCGGACGCCGGCGATGGGACGACGGCTCCCAGGGACACCCCCAGCGACAGCAGGACGATGACGAAGCTTCGGGACCGACTCGACACGGGTCGCACGGGGCGACACCTCCCGGGTGCGGCGCGGCCTCGGGAGGGTAGCGTGACGATCGTTAGTCTAACTGACGCCCCGCAGACGCGCCAGCCGTCTCCTGGACGCCGTGAACGGCAGGCTCCTCGGCAGGGCTCGATGGAGAGGTTGCAGGGGCTGTCAGCTCGTGCACAGCAGCGCGCACGCCCGGGGGCGCCCCCCTGCGCCTCCGTCGATCAGGTGCCCTCCTGCCAGCCGGCCAGATAGCGCCGCTGCCGGTCGGTGAGGACGTCCAGGGTGACGCCCATGGCCTGCAGCTTGAGGCTCGCCACCTCGCGGTCGATGGCCTCGGGCACGGGATACACCTGCGGCGCCAGGCCGGTGCCCGCCTCGCCCACCAGCCACGCCACCGAGAGGGCCTGGTTGGCGAAGCTCATGTCCATGACCTGGGCAGGGTGACCCTCGGCAGCGGCCAGGTTGACCAGCCGGCCCTCCCCGATCAGGCGCAGCCGCTTGCCGCCCGGCAGCTCGAACTCCTCCACGCCCGGTCTCACCTGCCGGCGTGCCCTCGCCAGGCGGGCCAGCGCCTCGACGTCGATCTCGACGTTGAAGTGGCCGGCGTTGGCCAGGATGGCGCCGTCCTTCATCCGCAGCAGGTGCTCCTCGCGGATGACCCCGGTGTTGCCCGTGGCGGTGACGAAGACGTCGCCCAGGGGCGCGGCCTCCAGCATGGGCATGCAGGCGAAGCCGTCCATGACGGCTTCGAGGGCCCGCAGCGGCTCCACCTCGGTGACGATGACCAGCGCGCCCATGCCACGGGCCCGCGCCGCGATCCCGCGGCCGCACCACCCGTAGCCGGCCACCACCACCGTGCTGCCCGCCAGGAGCACGTTGGTGGCTCGCAGCAGCCCGTCCAGCGTCGACTGGCCGGTGCCGTAGCGGTTGTCGAACATGAACTTGGTGCGGGCGTCGTTGACGGCCACGACGGGATAGCGGAGCACCCCGTCTCGTGCCATGGCCCGCAGCCGCGTCACGCCCGTCGTCGTCTCCTCGGTGCCGCCCCGCACGCCGCCCAGCAACTCCTGCCGCTGGGTGTGCAGCGTGGTGACCAGGTCCGCCCCGTCGTCCATGGTGACGTGCGGGCCGTGCTCGAGGGCCTGGTGGATGTGGCGGTAGTACTCGTCGGAGTCGACGCCCCGCCGGGCGAACGTCGGGATGTCGTAGACCTCGTTGAGGGCGGCCGTCACGTCGTCCTGAGTGGAGAGCGGATTGGAGGCACACAGCCTCACCTGCGCGCCCCCAGCCGCCAGCGTGCGCACCAGGTTGGCCGTCTCCGTCGTGACGTGCAGGCACGCCGAGATGCGCAACCCCTCGAGAGGGCGCTCGCGGCGCCAGCGCTCCCGGATCTGCCGCAACACCGGCATGAAGGAGTCGGCCCACTCGATGCGGGCCCGGCCCTTTTCCGCCAGCGCCGTCATCGCCGCTCGTCCGTCTCGGAGGCCAGGGCTGCGGCCGCTTGGGCAGGCCCCTCTGCGTCGAGCCGCCGGCGCGCCTCCTGCCGCAGGGCATCGACCAGGTCGGTGCGCTCCCAGGGCAGATCCAGCTCCGGCCGCCCGAAGTGCCCGTAGGCGGCCAGCTGGCGGTAGATGGGTCGCCGCAGTCCGAAGCGCTCGATGAGCGCCGCCGGCCGCAGGTCGACGAGCCGGGCCACGAGGGACTCCAACACGGAATCGGGCAGCTTGCCCGTCCCGAAGGTCTCCACCATCAGCGAGACGGGCCTGGCCATGCCGATGACGTAGGCCAGCTGCACCTCGCAGCGGTCGGCCAGCCCGGCCGCCACCAGGTTCTTGGCGATGTAGCGGGCGGCGTAACTGCCCGTGCGGTCCACCTTGGTCGGATCCTTGCCCGAGAAGGCGCCGC
This sequence comes from Limnochorda sp. LNt, assembly GCF_035593265.1. Taxonomy (GTDB): domain Bacteria; phylum Bacillota; class Limnochordia; order Limnochordales; family Geochordaceae; genus Geochorda; species Geochorda subterranea. Next base: position 2,383,457 of record NZ_CP141614.1, read on the forward strand.
CCCCATGGCGCGCCATGCCCCCGTAGGTGTCGACGATCACCTTGCGGCCCGTCATGCCCGAGTCGCCCAGAGGCCCCCCGACCACGAAGCGCCCGGTGGGGTTGACGAAGATGCGGGTCGCAGGCGTCAGGTACTCGGCCGGGATGACGTGGCGCACGACGTGGGTCTCGATGTCGGCCCGCAGCCGCTCCATGGGCACGTCGGGATCGTGCTGCGCCGAGACCACCACGCTGGTGACCGCCACCGGCTCCTGCCCCTCGTAGGCGACGGTCACCTGGGTCTTGCCGTCGGGCCGCAGGTAGCCGAGAAGGCCGCTGCGCCGCACCTCGGCCAGCCGCCGCGCCAGCGCGTGCGCCAGCACGATGGGCAGGGGCATCAGCTCCGGGGTCTCCCTGGCGGCGTAGCCGAACATCAGCCCCTGGTCGCCCGCCCCGAGGATGTCGTAGGCGTCGGCGGGCCCATCCGGGCGGGACTGGGCCTCCAGCGAGCGGTCCACGCCCCGGGCGATGTCGGGCGACTGCTCGTCCAGGGCCACCAGCACCGCGCAGCCGTCCGCGTCCAGCCCGTACTCGGCCCGATCGTAGCCGATCTCCTTGAGCGTGCGTCGGGCGACCTTGGCCACGTCGACCCGGGCCGTGGTGGTGATCTCCCCGAAGATCAGCACGAGCCCCGTCTTGGTGGCCACCTCGCAGGCCACGCGCGCATACGGGTCCTGCTGGTAGACGGCATCGAGGACCGCGTCGGCGATCTGGTCGCAGACCTTGTCGGGGTGGCCCTCGGTCACCGACTCCGACGTGAACTCCCACCGGCGCGCCGACTTGCCGGCTTGCGCTCGCGCGGCATCCTCGCGCTTGGGCCAGCCATCCCGGTGCATGGACATGACGCGTGCCCCCTGCCTCCTCGCGTGCTCTGGACGCAGTCGGTTGGCGTTCGCCGCGGGCGGCGCTGCGTGGTCTGGGCGAGAAGTCGCGCCTCTTGTCCGTCTCGAAGAGAGGCAAGAGCCCGGGCTCTCATCTCCCAGAATGGAACGCCATTCTGCGGGAATTGGCACCGTGCGCCGTCGACCCATGTCGGCGCCGGTTGCCGGGCTTCATCGGGCCCGTCCCTCCACCGCTCTGGATAAGAGCCAGAAGCACGCTCCTGGGATTTTGCCGAGCCATGATAGCACGGCTGTCCTGCAGCGTCAATCGGCCGCCTTGACGGCCGCCAGCCGCGCCAGCAGGCGGGCCCAGGCCATCTTGCCCCGCTCGAAGCTGGACAGCCGGAAGAACTCGTTGGGCGCGTGGACCTGCTCGTCGGGAGAGCCGAAGGCGAAGGTGAGGGTGTACGCGCCGAGCTGGCTCGAGAAGACCTCGTACAGCGGCACCGTCCCTCCCATCCACTGGTAGACCGGCTCCCGCCCGTACAGCTCCCGCAGCACGTCGGCGGCCGCCCGGTTGGCCCAGTGATCCATCGGCATCGCATAGGGACGGGCCAGGCCCGGGAGCTTCTGCACCTGCACCCGCACCCCCGGCGGCGCGTGCCGGCGTACGTGCCGCTCGATGAGCGCCTGGATCTCTTCGGGGTCCTGGTCGGGCACGAGACGGCACGTGATCTTGGCGTGCGCCTCGGCGGGGAGGACCGTCTTGACCCCTTCGCCCTGGAAGCCGCCCCAGATGCCGTTGACCTCCAGGGTGGGGCGCACGCCCTGGCGCTCCAGCGTGCTGTAGCCGGGCTCGCCGAAGAGCGCGACGACACCCAGGGCCTCCCGGAAGCGGTCATCGTCGTGGGGCACCGCGTGAAGCAGCCGTCGCTGCTCGGCGGTGAGGGGCGCCACGCGATCGTAGAAGCCCTCCACCAGGACGTGGCCGTCGGCTGCCCGCATGGAGGCCAGCAGCGCGACCAGCGCGTGGATGGGGTTTTGGATGGTGCCGCCGTAGGTGCCCGAGTGGAGGTCCGTCGCCGGCCCCTGCACGTCGATCTGCAGGGCGCAGAGCCCTCGGGTGCCGACGGTCAGGCTGGGCACGTCGGGTGCGAACTGCCCCCCGTCCGCGCTCACCGCCAGATCGCACGCCAGAAGGTCGCGGTGCGCCTCCACGAACGCATCGAGGTGGGGGCTGCCGATCTCCTCCTGGCCCTCCAGGACGAACCGCACGTTGACGGGCAGCCGGCCCTCCCCCCGCAGCCATGCCTCGCAGGCCAGGATGGGGATCAGCATGTTGCCCTTGTCGTCGGATGCGCCTCGGGCGTAGACCCGGTCGCCGTCGATCCAGGGCTCGAAGGGCGGCCGCTTCCACAGGTGCTCGGGATCCACCGGTTGGGTGTCGAAGTGCCCGTAGATCAGCACGGTCGGGCGCCCGGGGGCGTGCAGCCAGTCACCGTAAACCAGCGGGTGGCGGGGGGTGGGCAGCACCTGGACGTGCTCGATGCCCGCTCGCTCCAGCCGCCGCGCCACCCACTCGGCCGCGGCCCGCACGTCGCCGGCCCTCTCTGCGAGAACGCTGATGCTCGGGATGCGCAGCAGCTCCAGCAGGTCGTCGAGATGGGCCTGGCGATGGGCCTCCAGGTGCGCGGCCACCGCCGACGGAAGGGCCGTCCCTCGCTCGCTCATGCCCGCTTCCCCTCCAGCACCTCGGGGTTGACCACGTGGGCCGGACGCTGGCCCGACAGGGCCGCGATCAGGTTGGCCGCCGCCATCTCCGCCATGCGCGCCCGGGTCTCGGTGCTGGCGCTGGCGATGTGGGGCAGTACCACCACGTTGGAAAGCTCGGCCAGGCCCGGCGCCATGCGGGGCTCGTCCTCGAAGACGTCGAGCCCGGCACCGGCGATGCGGCGCTCCCGCAAGGCGGCCACCAGCGCCGCCTCGTCGACCACGGGCCCCCGAGAGGTGTTGATGAGATAGGCGGTGGGCTTCATCAGGGCCAGCGTGCGTGCATCGATGAGGTGGCGGGTCGAGGCGTTGAGGTCGACGTGCAGCGTCACGAAGTCCGACTCGCGCAACAGATCGTCGAGCTCCCGGTACTCGGCGCCCAGGCGGCGCTCCTCGTCGGCGGCGCGCCGCCGGACGTCGTGATAGAGGATCCGCATGTCGAAGCCCCGGGCCCGGCGCGCCACCGCCTCGCCGATGCGCCCGAAGCCGACGATCCCCAGGGTCTTGCCGTGGACGTCGGAGCCCAGCAGGAGGGTGGGCGACCAGCCGCCCATCGCCTCGTACCGGCCCGATCTCATGAAGGCATCGGCCTCGACGATCCGCCGGGCCACGGCCATGATCAGGGCCCACGCCAGGTCCGCGGTGGTCTCGGTCAGCACCCCTGGTGTGTTGCAGACCAGCACGCCGCGCCGGGTGGCCTCCGCCACATCGATATTGTTGAAGCCCACGGCATAGTTGGAGATGACGCGCAGCCGGGGGCCCGCCGCCTCCATCACCTGGGCGTCGATCGGATCCGTCAGGAGCGTCACCAGGCCGTCCCGGCCACGGACCGCCTGCAGGAGCTCCGCCCGGGTCAGGGGACGGTCGTGGGGGTTGACCTCCACCCGGGCGTGGGCGGCCAGCATGGACATGCCCGGCTCGGGCAGGCGTCGGGTCACGTACACGTCGAAGGTGCCCGTCATCGCGTCAGGCTCCTCTCCCGTCGCGGTGCCTCCGGCGCCGCGGCATGCTGGGGATCACCCCTTGCGAAGGCGCTCCAAGGCTGACGAGGCGGCCCCCATCAGGAGCCGCAGGTCCGAGGTGACGGAGACGAACTGGAATCCCTCTTTCGCCATGGCATCGGCCTCTTCGGCCCCGGAGGCCATGTAGCCCGCCGCCTTGCCCGCCGAGCGGGCCGCGTCCAGGATGCGCCGCACCGCCGCGCGGTACTCGGGGTGGTCGAATCGGCGAAAGAGCCCCAGGCTCGCGGACAGGTCGTTGGGGCCGACGAAGAGGAGGTCCACCCCGTCGACCCGTGCGATGGCCTCCACCGACTCCAGGGCTGCCCGGGTCTCGATCTGCACGCCTACCAGCACGCGCTCGTTCCAGCTGGCGAAGTAGTCGGCCAGCGACAGCCCGTAGCGGCTGGCCCGGGTCCCCGCGGCACCCCGCACCCCCTCGGGGGGATAGCGGCACGCCGCCACGGCCTGCCGGGCCTGCTCGGGCGACCCGATCAGCGGCACCAGCACGCCCATCGCGCCGCGATCCAGGGCCTTCTTGATCAGGGCGACGTCGTTGGCGGCGACCCTCACCAGCGGGGTGACGTCAGGCCCCCCCGCCGCGATGGCCCGGATCATCTCCTCCAACGTCTGCTCGTCGACGGCGGCGTGCTCGGCGTCGATCATCAGCCAGTCGGGCCTCAGCAAGGCCAGCGCTTCCGCGATGGTCGGGGAGCCCAGGGTGAGCCAGGTGCCGAAGGTGGGTCGACCCGCACGGAGGCGCTGCTTGAGGGAGTTGGTCATGGCGCGGGCAGCTCCCTTCCATGGTCAGCAACGAAGGGTATGACGCCCCCGGGCCGACCTCCTCCTCGGCCGCGTCGCCCTCAGCGCACGGCCTCGCTCGCCGTCGAGGCGGCCCGAGTCACCCCCGACTCGGCGGGCTGTCGCCACATCTCCGCCACGAGGACCCCGAAGACGCTGGCCATCAAGCCCAACAAGCCGGCCACCACCGCGTTGAGCACAACCCGGGGGCGGGTCGGGGAGGTCGGCGGGATGGCCTGGCGCACCACCGTCAGGGCGGACTCGCCGAGCCGGCTGGCCAGCGCCGCCTCCTGCGCTTCGTACTGGGCCACGGCCCGCTCGTAGTTGCGGCGTGCCACCTCCACCTGCCAGGCGAGCTCCTGCATCTCGGCACGAGCCGTCATCAGCTGGGCGCTCGTCGCCTGCAACTCGCCGACCAAGCGCTCCAGCGCCTGCTCCACGCTCTCGCGCTCGGCCCGCAGAGCCGCCAGGGCCGCCTCCTGGAGAGCCGCCTCGGTCTGGATCCGGGCGTAGACGGGGTCGACGGCGGCACCACCCGATAGCACCCTCGGCTCCCCGGTCAGCTGGCGCTGCAGGGCCTGGAGGCGGGCGAGGCCCGACGCCAGCTCGACGTCGATGGACGCCAGTCGTCGCTGGTAGTCGGATACCAGGCCCGTCCGAGCGGCCTGCTGGCTCTCCAGGGCCTCCACCGACGGGCCCTCGCGAGCGAAGGACTGCAGCCGCCCGCGGGCCTCGTCCAGCGCCTGACGTGCAGCAGCGATCTGCTGCTCGAGCAGGGCCAGCGCCCGCTCCATGCGGGCGGCGTCGAGCCGACGGGCCTCCTCCACCAGCAGCGACGCGGCGGCGTTGGCCCAACGCGCCGCCTCGGCGGGATGAGGCGCCTCGGCCCTCACCTCGACGAGGCTGGCCTCGTCGACCACACGGGCCCGCACCACCGGCAGCGACGCCGACGGGGGCGGGTCATCCCCGTCGCCTTGCATCGAGCGGTCCCGCATCAGGGCTCGGAAGGCGTCCGAGACGACGATCTCCGCCAGCGCGGCCGGAGCCAGGCTCACGGCCTGGACGGGGGCCACCGGCTCGTCGCTCACCCGCAGCGCCCCGTCACGCTCCAACCGGAGCACCGGAGCCTCCCGGTCGAGGATCGGGCTCTGCGTGACCACGAGCAGCGTCGACGCCTCGTGTACGGGCCGCACGGCGAAGCGGCTGACGGCCCACGCGAGGGCCGCCGCCACGAGGGTCACCCCCGCGACGATGCGGCGAGCCCGCCAGATCACCTCGGCGTACAGGCGCAGGTCGATCTCGTCGTCCATAGACGAAGACCCCCCGGTCGAGGACTCCTGGGGCCGCCGGCATCGGACAGGCCGACGGCCCCAGCGCTACCAGGCGGCCCCGGACCACCACCCTGGTGCCGCCAGATCCTTGACCGACAGCAGGCCCGGCGGCGCCTCCATCACGCGCGGGATCGCGTTGGTGACGGCCGCCACGGTGGCCGTGTCGCCGAAGATCCCGCCGGGCACCACGACCTCCAGCGGCGGCTCTCCGGTGATGCGCAGGTGGTCGACGCCCCGCGCGCCCCCTGCGGTCGGAGCGTCCTCCGACGCGGGGGGGTCGAGGGCCATCACCAGGTCCAGGCGCACCCGCTCGCGGTCGCCCTGCCACGCCGTCACCGTCTGCAAGAGCCCCTGCACCTGCCCGGCGCGCACCGAGAGGTGGGGGGTCTCGATGGGACGGGAGGCGATGAGCGGCCGCACCACGTTGTCGATGCGGTCGACCCTCCAGCCCATGCCTGCCGCCACCAGGGCGGCCGACTCGGGCAGCCCCACGTGGCCCAACCGTCCCTCGGCCACGAGGCGGTCGAACTCGTCGGGCGCCAGCCCCGACCCGATCTTGCGCTGCAGCGGCCCCCGCCGACGAGAGGCGTCCACCACCCGCCGGGCGTGGACGTGCTCCACCCGGGTGCAGACACCCGTCATGACCAACGGCAGGAGGTCCATGACGAAGCCCGGGTTGACCCCGGTGCCCAGCACCGTCACGCCGGCCCGGCGGGCGGCGCGGTCCAGGCGCTGCGCCGGCCCGGGGTGATGGTGCCAGGGCCAGGCCAGCTCCTCGCAGGTGGAGATGACGCTGAGTCCGGCCTCCACCAGGGCCAGGAGCTGGTCCATGACCGCCTCCAGGTGCGACCCCGTCGAATGGAGGGCCACGGAGGCCCCGGCCACGGCATCAGGGTCCAGCCGCGGCTGGACCTCGACCCCCACCCGAGCCCGCCCGACCAGGCTCCCCACGTCCTGGCCCGCCTTGTCGGGAGCCGGGTCCACCGCCCCCACCAATCGCACGCCGGGCATCTCCAGGACCCGACGGACGATCCCCTGGCCGATGGGGCCCAGGCCGATCTGCACGACCCCGATGCGGTGGTCGGGATGGAGTGCGCTAGAGCCTGCCATCATGGATCTCCCTTCAAGCCGTCCACGTCTTCGGCAAACTCCGCCCCTCTTCGGCGCCGGGGCCCGTAACCCTTCGATCGCCCACGAGGCCTCTCGACCCCCTGTCAAAGGTGCGTGGCGAAGCCGAGGGTCAGGCATCCGGCCGAACTGGCCCCGAGGTGCCAGCTCGCCTGGTCGTCACCGCCGAGGTCGAAGCCCACCCGCCAGGCCCACGCCACCGGCCTCTCGCGACTCTCGATGACGAGCGGCTCCTGCTCGTAGGGCAGCTGCCCTGGCGCGGCCACGGCGAGCCGGTCCTCGAGGCGCCCCGAGCGAGCGGCCCACCAGGCCACGCCCCCGGCCGTGGCCCAGACCCGGGAACCCAGGGGCCACCGCACCTCCACCGGGAGCACGAGGCCGTGCCAGCGCACCTGTACGTCGTCACGCTGGGAGCGATCGTACATCGACCACTCCGACCCGCTCGCCTCGTCCCTCACGAGCACCGGCGCCGGCCTGGCCACGTACCGGGACCATCGCTCATGCTGCACCCAGCCGATCCCTCCCGACAGCTCGCCTGCCCCCCAGGGCGCCACCACGCGCACGGCGAGGTGCCCCTCGCTCCATCCGCCGGTGGCCGTGCCACCCGTGGCCCATCGCAGGGTCGTGGCGGCATCCGTGCGGCGTGTCCACTGCTCGAGAGGCCCTGCCCATCCGGCGTACGCGCCTCCCGCCTCGACGCGGATGGCCCGCCGGGGCTCCCACCGATACTCCCAGGCGTAGCCCACCGAGAGGCCCCCTCCCGTGCCGTGCCACCGTCGCATGCCCTCCTCCAGGGCGCCGTCCGCGATGGTCGCGCGCTCGTGAGCGTGCCCGTCCACGCCGATGATCTCGACATCGCACCGGAGGCGGGGCGCTGACTCGTCGTCGGTCTGGCGTTGTACAGTAAGTGGCCACAACCCGCCCCCACCCGCACGGTGCGAAGCGGGTTTGCGGGCCATTCCCCGTAGAAAAACGCGGATGCGCGTAGACACAACCACAAAAGATGTAGCTATTGACACAGCGTGGTAAACGAGTTACGATGTAGGCACGATGTACGTGCGCACCGTCACTTCCAAGGGCATCCAATACGCCCAGCTTGCCCATAACGTCCGGGACCCCAAGACTGGACAGCCCCGGGCCCAGGTGCTGTACACCTTCGGCCGGGTCGACCAGCTCGACCTGGACGCGCTGCGCCGCCTGGTGCGCAGCATCGCCCGGTTCCTGCCCCCCGACGAGCAGGCCCAACTGCAGAAGGATCTCGGCATGGAGTGGCCCTTTCGGTACCTGGGCTCCCTGAAGCTGGGCGGGACGTGGCTTTCGGACGGGCTGTGGCGGCGGCTGGGCATCCAGAAGACCTTGCAGCGCCTGCTCAAAGCGCGCCACTACCAGACCCCCATCGAGCGGCTCCTCTTCGCCATGGTGGCCAACCGGGCCCTGGCGCCGTCCAGCAAGCTGGCCATCGAGAAGTGGGTGGCGCAGGACGTCTACATCGACCAGCTGCCCGCGGTGGAAGTCCACCAGCTCTACCGGGCCATGGACTTTCTGCTGGAGGCTGCCGAGGCGATCCAGCGCGAGGTCTTCTGGACGCTGGCCAACCTCTTCAACCTCGAAGTGGACGTCATCTTCTTCGATACGACGACGGCGTACTTCGAAATCGAGGGCGAGGACGCCGACGGGTTGCGCCGCTGGGGGCACAGCGCCGATGATCATCCGAAGATGGCCCAGGTGGTCATCGGCTTGGCCGTGACCCGGGACGGCATCCCGGTCCGCTGCTGGGTCTGGCCCGGCAACACCGGCGACCAGAACGTCGTGGCCGAGGTCAAACGGGATCTCAACGGCTGGAAGCTCAACCGGGTGGTCGTGGTGTTGGACACGGGCTTCAACTCCGAGGCGAACCGCCGCATCCTGCAGGGCGCCGGCGATCACTACATCATCGGGGAGAAGTTGCGGGTGGGCCCCCAGGGGTGCCCGCGGAGGCGCTGCGCCGGGCGGCAAGTACCGCAGGCTTCCCGACGGGCTGGAGATCAAGGAGGTCGTGGTCGGAGGGGATAGCGCCGCCCGCCGGCGCTTCGTCATCGTCCGCAACCCCGAGGAGGCCGAGCGGGACCGCCAGAAGCGGGAGTCCATCCTGGCCGAGCTTCGCCAGCGGCTCGAAGCGCTCAAACAGAAGCAGGGCGAGGCGCATACCAAGGCAGCCTGCGAGCTGCGGGCCCACGAGACCTTCGGCCGCTACCTGCGCCAGACGTGGGCGCGCGACTGGTCATCGACGCGGCCAAGGTTCGCCGAGAAGCCGCCCTCGACGGGAAGTTCGTGATCAGCAGCTCCGACGACTTTCGCCCGCCGAAGACCTGGTCTACGGCTACAAGCAACTCTGGCAGGTGGAACGGGTGCACCGGGACCTGAAGCACACGGTCGACGTCCGGCCGATGTACCACCGGCTCGACGACCGCATCCGGTCCCACGTGCTGCTGTGCTGGCTGGCCCTCCTCATGATCCGGGTGGCCGAGAACGAGACGGGCCAGACCTGGCGACAGATGCGGGATCTGGTCGCCCCCATCGACGTGGGCCGCCACGCCACCGCCCACGGCGAGGTCTGGCAGGTCCGCCCCCTCACCGAAGAGCAGAAGGCGCTGTTTCAGGCCCTGAAGGTCGACCGACCGCCCCACTACCTGAAGATTGTGACGCCCACCCGAAAAACGGCGTAGATACAACCGCTTTGTCCACCTCAGCCCTTATAGATCCCGTCATGTCGCTCTTTGTCACCTTGAATTGTCGCTACGAGCTGTTCAACGCCAGTCGGTCGGAGCCAGGTCCAGTCCAGCCCTCCAGCGGTGGACCAGCCGCCCTCCCTCCAGGACGGCCGACGACGCAGGCAGGGAAGACCGGACCAGGGGGCTCGAGTCAGGGGAGACCGGCAGGCGTGTCACGCTGGCTTGGGCCCTGACCCGGACGTGAGGGCGGACCGGCGACGTCTCCAGGGGGGATGCCTCGCCGACGGACGCCGCACTGGTGGCACCGGAGACGGAGGCGATGGCGAGGGCGGCGATAGCGGAGATTAACAACGTCTGCAAGAGCTAACACTCCCATCCAGTATTGGTAAGCACTGCCTCCACTGGCATCCCTTGCTACTCCGCCCATCCGTCGACTCCTGCCAGGCCCAACCCGGCTGGCCGCTGACGGGGGACCTAAGATGGGACCAAAGAGAAGGGCCCCGCTGCATGCGGGGCCCTCCGTCGTGTTCGCCATCATCGGCTCGAGCCGGCCGACCGGATCCGCTACGTCCGCCTGCGCCAGCGTGTCAACTGGACGTACCGCAGGATCAACCGATCCAATTCATCATGCAGATCGGGGTCGTCCTCGTAACGGACCCCGCTGCGAGCGTAAAGCTTGCGCCTGAGCTCCTCGATCCGCCTCTTGACCGTCTCCGCTTCGCTGACCTGCGCCTGCGTGCGCTCCTCACCGACCAATCCTCTATCCCCTGCCCTTTCACCGGGCGCGGCGGCAGCCGTCGAGCCAGCCGGACGACGACCGGATGATGACGTCCCGACCCCCCGGGTCCAACGGCAGGCGGCCCGCATCCCTCCTTCCCGTCGACGTGCAGCGCTGAGTCGACGTGACTAGTTAGCCTTTCACCGAAAGGATTCGGTTTCCTTCGCGACACCAGCAGGGTACGGCCCCGCCCCGGGCGAAACGGGAAGTGTTGGGAGTGCTGTCATGAAGCGGCATGGGTCCATCCTGGGCTGCATGCTGGGCCTGGCGCTGGCGTCCGTGGCACTGGCCGGATGCCGGGGCCGGGCTGTCGCGCCGGTGGAGATGGCACCGTCCGTCGCGGTCGCGACGGCGAGCCCGGTGCCAGCGGCCATGGGGGGCACCGCTGCGGGATGGATCGACGATCTCTCCGCCCTCTACCTCGATCCCGCAGGGCTCGCGGGCCGCCGCTTCGAGGGGAGCGTGGTGACGGCCGTCGCCAGCGGCGCTCCTTACCCGGCCCCTGCGGAGCAGCTGGATGCCCTGCGTCGGCTCGCCTCGACCCCTGACGCCCCGATTGCCGAGGCTCGGGCCCGGGTCACCACGCTGGGCGGGCTGCTCATCGACGGCTCGGGCCTGGCCCTGATGGCTCTCGGAGAGGCCGACGTGCGGGACGGCTCGCAGGAGGCCCGCCTGCTCTCCGCCTTCAGCTTCGGGGCGGGCTACCCCATCGGGCCGCGGTGGCTGTCGGCCCGCTGGCAGGCGGGCACGGCCCTGCGCCTGCTGCAGGCTCAGGAGGCGCGCCCGGACCAGGGCACGAGCCGGGTCGGGCGAGGCTTCGCCGTCGACGCGGCCCTCCGCGCCTCGTGGGCCGAGACGCTGTCGGTCGGCCTGGTCCTGCACGATCTGGCGGGCAGCATCACCTGGCGCGACCAGGATGGCGCCCCCGCCGGCGCCCGGCAGTGGCTGCTCTCGGGGAGTCGAGCCCGGGTCGGCGTCGTCATCGTCTCCCCCGACCGGCGCACGCGGCTGACGGGGGAGGCGGGCCTCGACGGCGCCTGGGGCATCGGGCTGGAGCAGCGGGTGCTGGGCGACCGGGTGGCCGCCCGCGTCGGCAAGGGGCACCTGGTCGGCCTGGGCCCGTCGGACACCATGGGGGTGGGCCTGCGGCTCGGGCCCCTGGCGGTCGACGCGGCACTGGTGCTGCCGCAGGGAGACGAGGCTCCGTCGCTGGTGGCGGCCCTTCGCGTCACCTTCTAGGCCCGAGTGAGGCAGTGGATCCGCCCCTTGCCGGCTCTCTTGGCTTCGTACAGCGCCCGGTCCACCGCCCGCAGCAACTGCTCCTCGTCGTCGCCGCAGACGGGATAGGCCGCCACTCCCGCGCTGGCCGAGGTGAAGACCCGCTCCTGCCCCACCAACAGCGGCGTGCTCGCGACCGCTCCCACGATGCGCTGGGCCACCCGCTCGGCGTCCTCCAGGGGGGTCTCCGGCAGCACCACCACAAACTCGTCGCCCGCATACCGGGTGACGATGTCGCCGGCCCGGACGTGGGCACGGATGACGTCGGCCAGCAGCACCAGGTAGCGATCTCCCACCAGGTGCCCGTAGCGGTCGTTGACCTGCTTGAGGTGGTCCGAGTCCAGCATGATGAGGCTCAAGGGCGCCCCCGATCGGCGCGCCCGCGCCAGCTCCCGCGTCAGCTCCCGCCGGAGCATGCGCGCGTTGCCCAGGCCGGTCATGGAGTCGGTCATCGCCAGCTGGACCGTCTGCTCGTAGAGGCGGGCGTTGTCCACGTAGATGGCCGCCTGGCCCGCGATGGTGGCCAGCAGCTCGAAGTCCTCCTGCGTGTAGGCGCCGGGCCGGTACGCCTGGGCCGAGATGGTCCCGACCACCCGTGACTCCAGGATCATCGGCACGATGATGGCCGAGGCAGGCTCCTCGGGCGCCCCCACCAGACGCCGGCCTGGCACCGGGCGGTCCATCTCCTCCGGACGGCGGTTGATGAAGAGGGGGCGCCCCGTGCGCACCACCTCCACCGTGGGGCCCCGGTCGGCCGGCACCGTCACGGGTTCGTAGCGCCGGCCCTTGTCCACGATGAAGGCCGCGTGCAGCGCCTCCTTCTCCGGCTCGTACAGCGTGATGACGAAGGCCTCCACGGGCATGACCCGCTCGACCTCGCGGAAGATGGTCTCGAACAGGGGCTCCAGCCTCAGCGGCCGAGCCATGGCCCGGCCGATCTCGTGCAGGATGGCCAGGTGGCGGGCACGGCGTTGATTCTGCGTGTAGGTGATCACGTTGTCCACCGCGGCGTCCCAGTGCTGGGCCAGCCGCCCCAACAGCCGCTGCTCCTCGGAGGTCAACCGTCCCTGCCACGGAGCCCGCCGTACCACGAGCCACCCCCAGCCGGAGTCGCCGACCGCGACCCGCACGCGGCAGGCCACCTCCCGGGGACTCAACGGGTGACAGACCGGCGACGGCAGGCCCGCGTGGCGGGGCAGCGACGCCAGCGACGATGGATCGGGCGGCGCGGCGGTCGCCGGCCATGCCGCGTAGCGCTCCCAGTCCCGGGCGTCGGGTCCCGGGACCATCAAGACCACCTCGCGTACCCCGACGATGGCCGCCACCCGCTCGAGGGCTCGTTCTCCCCACTGGGCGGGCGTCCAGTCGCCAGCCTCCCCCTCGATGAGGTCGTGGAGCGCGAAGAGGCTCTGCTCCTGCTCGTAGATCCGAGCCTGGCGCCGGCTCTGGTCCCAGATCCGCTCCAGCACCGCCGCCTCGGCTGCCAGCGACCGACCCATGGCCCATGCCACCAGGGCCGTGACGCCTGCCCACCATGCCAGCTGGCTCGGCGCCGGGCCGCCGTCGCCTCGCGTGAGGGCCTCGACGGCTCCGGCCGCCAGCCATCCCGCCAGAGCCGCCACCCACGGATGGCGGGGCGCCAGGCGCAGGCCCCACCCGAGGCTCCAGGTCAGGATGGCCAGGGGCGCGGCGTGCGGCCAGGCACCCGTGCCCGCCAGCCGGCCCGCCACCACCACGGCCGCCAGGGTCAGCCCCGCGGCTGCCCAGGTCGCCCGGCGCTCGAGCGTGGAACAACCGCTTACGACGTCGGGCACCAAAGATGCGGCCACGTGCCGCGCCGCCGCCCACCGCAACAGGATGGCCCCCGCGTATCCCACCGCCACCACCAGGGGCGCCCCCGTCGCGAGTGACGCCGCGTGCAGCAGCGTCACCGCGGCGCCCTCGACGGCCACGGCCGTGGCGAGCTTCGCACCCTCTGCCAGCCCCACCGGGCCCCTACGCTCCCTCTATCCGTCCGCTCCCGGCGAGCATCCCCGTCACGGCCAGACGGGGGGCCTCGCCGGACCGACTCGTGGCTCCCGTGCGACCCCTGGCCGCCCGGGTGACGGCGACGGCTCCCTGCGCGGCAGGTACGGGGCCAGGTGCACCCCCACCAGAGCCTCGACCACGCCCACCCGACCGGTCGCCTGGGGATCGGCCAGCACCATCGACGCCGCGGCCGCCAGACGCGCCATCGTCAGACGCCCGGCCCGATCCAACCGCAGGGCGACGTAGGCCAGCCGCTCGGCCAGGCGCCGGCGCATCGCCCCCTCGTGCAGCGCCTCGCTCATGCGCAGGGCGATGCGCTCCACCAGGGCGTGCTGCGTGGCCGGCAACAGCACCAGGCGGATGCTCGACTGGCGGCGTGCTTCCTCCAGCAGGGGCCCCAGCTCCTCGCGGAGGTCCCAGCGGACCTCGCCCGTCTCGAGCAGGGAGGCCGAGCCCCTGGCCCACCACTCCACACGCTGGGCGTCGCCTCCAAGGGCCTCGAGCAGCCCCGGACTCCAGCAGGCGCGGGCCCACCCGTACGGGCCCCCGTCGGCCTCGGGCAGCGCGGGCTCCAGCTCGGGCCGCAACACGACGTACTCCCGGGGCAGCCCGACGCCCCGCTGGCGAGCCAGCGCCACCGCCCCTGCCAGCATCCGGGCGCCCCACTCCGGCTCGACGGCCTGCAGCTCTGCGTCTGCCAGGTGCTCCATCTCCTGAGAGGCCTGTCGTCGCGCCACCCGCGCCGCCTCCAGCTCCTCCAGGCCCCGGCCGTCGCTGACCGTCGCGTGCAGCCGCCAGGTCTCCTGACGCAGCTCCCAGACCATCTCGAGCCGGGCGACGCCCGGGCCCTCGATGGGCGAGAGCGCGGACCTGAGCGGCGTCGCGGTCACCCCGTCGCGGCCAGGGCGCGCACGGCCGGCGGGCGAGGGGCCGGCCCCGGAGGGCGGCTCCACCGCGATCCCCCGCGAGCGCAAGCGCAGCAACACGCGCCGAAGTTCCTTGGCCTGGGGCTTGGGCCATGACGCAGACGCCGCGACCATCTCGGCCAGGGTCGCGCGGGCCCTCTCCGCATCGGGGCCTCCGGCGGCCACGACGCGCTCGAGATGCTGCAGCTCCTCGACCGTCGGCTCCGGACCGACCGGCCCCCTCGGCTCAGCCACCGTCTCTCACCCGCTGCAAGATCTCGGACCGGCAATCCTCCGGGACGTACAAATTGGCGCCGCTGCGCGGGCGCGTGGCCAGGGCCCGGATCACCTCGCTGACCTTGGAGAGCTCCTTGAGCTCGCCGAACTCGTCCACCGCCAGCATGGGCGGCTGCGTGACGGCTGCGACTCCCTCGGTGTAGTAGTCGTAGGCGATGTCCGAGGTCCGGTCCAGCAGGCAGTAATAGTCGGGATTCCACCCGCGACGGCTGCATACCTGCCTGGCCACGGTCACCCACTCGTCGGGGATGGCCGGGCGGGGCTGGCGAAACAGGGGCTTGGGAAGCCTGCGATGCAGGAAGCGGGCCGCCAGGTCGGCGAGGACGGCATCGCCGGCACGCTGCCAGCGCTTGAAGGCGTAGAGCACGTCATGGTCGTCGATGGCCAGGTACGCCTCCAGCGTGCCGTCGCCGTCGCGCAAGAAGGGCTCCAGGGAAGGCGGCACCTCCAGGCCGGAACCGAGCGCGCCCGCCGCGCACAGCTCCCTGGCGCGCCGCCAGACGGCCTGCAGCAGCAGCTCCTGGGCCCGGGTGGTCTTGTGGAAGTAGACCTGCCAGTACATGTAGTGGCGCGCCAGCACGTACTCCTCCGCGGTGGGGATGCCCTTGTAGCTGAAGACCACCCGTCCGTCGACCAGCATCAGCGTGTTGATCAGCCGCTCCAGGTCGAATCGCCCGTAGACGGCTCCCGTGTACAGCGCGTCGCGCAGGAGGTAATCCATCCGGTCGACGTCGAGCTGCCCGGCCACCAGGTGGTGCAGCCAGCGCTGCCGCTCCGGGAGCTCACCGGTCAGCACCTGCTGCACCGCACCGGAGAGGCCTCGCTCGTAGGACTCCAGCACCTCGTGCACCTGCGACGGGCCGGAGAGGATGGCCCGGGTCCAGTGCTCGTGCCCTCGCGAAGGGGTGATCACCCGCTCGAGCCCGTGCGAGAAGGGGCCATGTCCGATATCATGGAGCAGCGCAGCCGCGCAGGCCAGCCGCTCGAGGCGCTCGTCGACGACGCCGGCGTCCCACTGGCGCAGCCGCGCCAGTACCTTGCCCATCACGTGCATGGCGCCCAGGCAATGGCCGAAGCGGGAGTGCTCGGCGCCGTGGTAGGTGCCCGAGGCGGTGCCGAGCTGCCGGATGCGCCGGAGCCGCTGAAACTCGGGGGTGTCGACGAGCCGGACCAGCAGCGGGTCGCGCACCGTGATAAAATCGTGCACCGGATCGCGAAAGATCTTCTCGCGCATCTCCCGGTACGGCCGCCGCCCGGGCGGCTCATCTCCAGGTCTGAGGAGGTCGTGACCATTATACCCCTCCGGGACAACGTCCCCACGCGGCGCTACCCTTACGTCAACAAGGTGCTGGTGGCCATCAACCTCCTCGTCTTCCTCTACGAGGTGGTGCTGGGCCGCGAGGCGGGGCTCTTCATCTACCGTTGGGGCCTGGTGCCCGCCCGCCTCTGGGGCGCCGGGGGTGGCCTCGAGATGGGAGCGCTGTGGGCGCTGCCCGGCCTCCCGCCGGCCTGGTTGACGCTGGTGACCTCCATGTTCTTGCACGCGGGCTGGCTCCACGTGGGCAGCAACATGCTCTACCTCTGGATCTTCGGCGACAACGTCGAGGACCGGCTCGGTCACCTGCGGTACCTGGTCTTCTACCTGCTGGGCGGCGTGGGG